>CBDFIE010000003.1:0-2472542 GCA_965248005.1 Dehalococcoidia bacterium | reverse complement strand
TGCCGTCTGAGTAGGTCGTGTGGAGGTGGAGGTCGACTTGGAACATCTTACAGCCAGGTAGTGGGGGACCGCCCCGTCGAAGCAGGGCCGGCGGGAGGAGACGCACGCCGACCCGGGCGCCTGCGGCAGCACAGCGCCGCTGGCCAATGATGGCGCTCGGATACCGGCTGCCGTCGCTGCGTGAGGCGCGGGCTGGCAACCGGTGCTATCGTGCGAACTCTACCGCTCGGCTCTCGCGGATGACCATGACCTTGATCTGCCCCGGGTAGACCAGGGTATCCTCGATTTTCTTGACGATGTCCCTGGCCATCTTGGAGGCGGAGACGTCGTCGACGGAGTCGGGCCGTACCATTATGCGAACTTCGCGGCCAGCCTGGAGGGCGAAGCACCTCTCGACGCCGTCGAAGGCGCGGGCGACCTCTTCCAGCGCTTCCAGGCGCTTAACGTAGTTTTCGACCGTGTCCGACCTTGCGCCCGGCCTGGCGGCGCTGATCGCGTCCGCGGCCGCGACGATGAAGGCCTCGGTGCTGCTCATCACGTCGTCGTGGTGTTCGGCGATGCAGGCGCAAACTAATTTCGGCACGTTGAACTTGGCAGCGACCTCAGCGCCGATCTCGGCGTGGGGACCCTCTACTTCGTGGGTGAGCGCCTTGCCGATGTCGTGCAGTAGGCCACCAGTCTTAGCCAGCTTGATATTGGCCCCTACCTCCGCGGCGATCATGGCAGCCAGATGGGCGACCTCAAGGCTGTGCTGAAGCACGTTTTCGCCATAGCTGTACCTATACTTGAGCCGGCCGATTAGCTTGACGATCTCTGGGTTCAATCCCCTGAGGTCGGCGTCGAATACGGCTTCTTGGCCGGTCTTCCAGATGGTGGCATCTACCTCGGCAGCTGACCTTTCAACCATCTCCTCGATACGGGCCGGATGAATACGCCCGTCGGCGATCAGCTTGGTCACGGCGACGCGCGCCACCTCTCGGCGGATGGGATCGAAGCACGAGATGGTAACGGCTTCCGGGGTATCGTCGATTATCAGGTCGACGCCCATGGTCTTTTCGATTGCTCGTATGTTGCGTCCTTCGCGGCCGATTAGACGACCTTTCATGTCGTCGCTGGGAAGGGGCACGGTGGTGACGGTGATCTCGGAAACGACGTCGGCGGCCATTCTCTGAATCGAGGTGGCGAGAATCCGCGAGCTGGCCTCATGGGCGCGCGCCGCGGCCTCTTCCTCCAGGTCACGGTATCGCAATGCCAGGTCGTGCTGGATCTCGTCCTCGGTCTTGCGCATCAGGAGGTCTTTAGCTTCTTCGTAGGTTAGCTGGGCAACCTCCTCGATCTTTACCAACGCCTCGTCTCTGAGCCGGGTAACCTCCAACTGGAGCTGTTCGGACCGAGACTCTTTGTCGGCGAGTTCGCGATCGCGCTTCTCCATATTGTCAGCGCGGCGATCGAGGTTCTCCTCGCGGTTGGCCAAGCGTTGGTCGGACCTGTTTAGCTCCGTCCGCTGGGCCCTGATCTCAGCCTCGCCCTCAGAGCGCAGCTTCAGGGACTCTTCCTTGGCCTCTATGACCAGCGCCCTGGACTCATCTCTGGCCCCATCCAAGAGTTGGGCGGCCTCTGCGTTGGCTTCTCCGATGCGCTTTCTGTTTATCACCCTCCGGCCGTAGTAGCCGGCACCTGCCCCAATTATCAGACCACCAAGGACGGCGAGCAGCGGAATAATAATATCCACGCGACTTACCTTCCTTGCAATAAGATGGTCTCAGGCGTAAAACGACGCCTGAGGCATACGCTCATGGTATAGGGGGCCAGAATCAGTGTCAAGGAACCGCACGCCTACGAGAGGCTTGAAAGATGCCCCGTGTCGCGCAAGTTATCGAGTATTTTCTTCATCGAGTAGCTGCGGTTCAGTACGTAGAAGTGTAGCCCCGGGACCCCGTTGTCGAGGAGGTCCTGGGCCTGCCTGGTGGTATGCTCGATGCCCACCTGGCGTACGTACCCACGGTCGTCGGAGTGCTCGCCGAGCAGTCTGTTCAGGTCCGGCGGAATCGATGCGCCGCACAGGGCGGTTATGCGCCGTATTTGCGACGCGCTCACGATGGGCATGAGGCCGGGGATGACCGGAACGTCGATGCCGACGCTGGCTGCGCGGTCCATAAAGGCGTAAAAGTCCTCGTTGTTGTAAAACAGCTGACTGATGAGAAACTCGGCGCCGGCGTCCAATTTTAGCCTGGTGAACTTCATGTCGGAACCGACGTTGGGAGACTCGGGATGCGACTCCGGGTAGCAAGCTGCGGCGACGCCGAATCGAAAATGCTTCTTGACGTGGCCGATCAGGTCTGTGGCATGGGCGAAGCCTCCGTGAACGGGGGCGAAGCTACTCTGGTCCGCGGGAGGATCGCCTCTGAGCGCGATCAGGTTCTCGATACCTTCGTTTTCGAGTCGCGCGAGTACATCGTGTATTGCGTCGCTTGTCTGAGCTGAGCAGGTGACATGGGCCATCACATTCAGGCCCGTTTCACGCGTGGCCCGCACTGCCATCTCCACCGTCAATGCCTGTGTGGAGCCTCCCGCTCCGTAGGTGATGTCTATGAAATCGGGCTGGTACTGTTTTAGAGTCTCGATGGTATCGAAGACAGACTGAATATTGGCCCTGTCTCTCGGCGGAAAATACTCAAACGAGAGGGTG
Source organism: Dehalococcoidia bacterium (assembly GCA_965248005.1). Classification (GTDB taxonomy): domain Bacteria; phylum Chloroflexota; class Dehalococcoidia; order Lucifugimonadales; family UBA1123; genus CBDFIE01. Next base: position 2,469,853 of record CBDFIE010000003.1, on the reverse strand, counting down.
CGTTTCGTGTCCAGGATATCGCGTATCTTCATGGCGGAACTGAGTTGGTCGGTGGGTTCGGCAGAGCAGCAACCTGGCCGTTTCAAGCTGGAACCTGAAGCGCGGCTCGGCAGATGCCTGATGATTCGAAAGTCGATAGTGGTCTAGCGGAGGCCACCGCTTGACAACGCCATTCTAACACCACGATACTGGCCCCGTGCCTACAGTCCAACGCGGCCATAGCTTTCAAGAGCCCGCATATCCGGGGCGGGCCTACTCACGTGGCGCCGTTCTGCGAGTTCTTTTGCTGACGCTGGCGGCGCTGTTCCTGGCCGCTGCCTGTTCGGATGACGAGGCCCTGGCGCCGGCTGGGTCCTCCGGCACTCCTCAGTCGACGCTTACTCCGGCGCCTTCGCTTTCCGCGGTGATCGCGGTGCCGACCGCCTCGCCCACTCCGACCCCTACGCTAACACCAACGCCGGAGCCTACGTCAACGGTTACGCCCACCCCGTCGCCGACGCCCGAGCCGCCGACGGCCACGCCCACGTTCTCGCCCGGCGCGGTCATACTTCCCACCGTGGCGATCCCATCCAGGACCGCGACGCCATCTCCATCGCCCGAGCAGCTTTTGTCGAGGAGGCTCGACGCTATCGGTCTCAAGACGGCGATACTGCGCGAGCTGTCCGCAAGCGGACCCGTGGCGCGCAGCTTCATAACTAAGGAAGATCTGCGGGCGCGGTTCTCGCAGGATCTCGAGGAGGACCGGGAGGAGATTCTGGTCGAGCAGAAGCTCTACACCACGTTGGGGATAATCGAACCGGACGTCGACCTGTTGGAGCTGTTCGCAAGTGTATTCTCCGACATCGTTCTGGGCTTCTACGACACCGAAGCGAACGAGCTGTTCCTGGTCGGCGACAAAACGGACTTCAGCGAGCAGGACGAGCTAACGGTAGCCCACGAGTTTGTTCACGGTTTGCAACAACAGCACTTCGACATCAGGGCCGTCGGGGACTCAATCGAGGACAACGCCGATCAGTCACGAGCTTTCCGGGCGCTGGTCGAGGGCGACGCCACCGTCGGGGAGTTGATCTACCGGGGAACACACTTCGATGAGCAGCAACAGGCGGCAGCGCAAGCAGCGGGTCAGGACGCGGATTTTTCGGCGTTCAGGGCGGCACCGACAGTAATCCAACGGACGATCGCGTTTCCATACGTCGAAGGGACGTCCTTCGTTTTTTCTCTGTTCCTTCAGACCGAAGATTTCGAGGTGATCGACGAGGCCTACGAATATGTGCCGCGTTCGACAGAGCAGATAATCCATCCCGAGAAGTACGAGAGTCGCGAGGAACCTGCAGCGGTGACGCTCCCCGATATCTCGTCGTCCCTGGGCGACGGCTGGTCGGAGATCGATCGAGACACGTTTGGAGAGATGTTCTTGAGGTCGTATCTAGAGTCGGGGATCGAACGGGAGAACGCGGCCGTGGCGGCTACGGGATGGGGAGGCGATAGGTTCGCGCTCTACGAGGGACCCAACGGCGCTCTGGCGCTCGGTGCAATGACGACGTGGGACGCCGAGGGGGATGCGGTGGAGTTTTTTGATGCCTTCCGACAATTGGTCCAGGCAGGAGCTGCGTCGGACTGGGAGGCTTTGGAGGATGCGGAGTCGGCGTTTATCCTGCGTGGCGATCGCCAGACTACGTTGATAAGCCTTCGGGGTCTGGACGTGGCGATACTTCTGGCGCCAGAGGGCCCGTTACTCCCCGCGGCGTTGAACCGGCTGCTACCGACGGACAGTCCGGGTTAATCGAGCGCCGCCAGGAAGTTCTCTCGTGGAACTGAGGGACGCGGCGGCGACCTTGCGGGATGAACACCCGGAGGGAAAAGCCAAACGTATTTCAGGGTGCGCCCTGGCGTCCCGCGACGTTGCCGCCGCCCGGTCGCTACCCGCGAGGAATGGCGCGGCTCTATCCGCCTTCCTGAACGTCGACCACGCTTCTCAGCGGTCTGGTGTCGGGACCGTTAAGTTTTAGCTCGTAGAACCTCTCCAGGAAGATGCCCATATCGTTCATGGCTTTGGTCTTCATCCTGCACTCGATCCGTTCCGCGCCTGCGCTGACTACAACATGTCCCCGAATTCCGCCAGCGTACGTCAAGAGAAAGACTATGCCGATCAACGACAGGGAGAGGGCCATCAGCAACGGCGAGACGACCATTCCCACCCAGAACAGGGCCATAAGCGCCAGAAGCAGCCCTCCTCCGATGAACACCAAGCCGACGTAGACCCACTGCTGATTGCGCTCGGCCCTCTTCACCTCAACAAAGTTAACATCGTCCAGGCCCACGCTGACGGTATCGACGCGATGCCCGCCCGTGGAGTAGCGAATCAGTCGTCGACTGGTGAGCAGCAGGGGCGCGTGGGCGGGCTCCAGGGAGTCCGTCAGGCCGCCCTCGAGCTCGACCGCGGCGTCAAGCTACCGGTCTTAGTACGATTAAGGGCTAAACCGCGAACTCGGTCCGACGTGTGGGCCTGCCTTGATTACGGGCATGAAGCCGTTCAGAACAAACCTACGTGTGTGCCCCAGTGTAAGTGGAGGAGACAGTCCACCGTCGACATCCCGGAGGGCGATTTGAAATCGGAGAACGCATGCCGCGATGGGGCGTGACACCCTCGGAAAGTTTGCCTTCGGAGATTCAGAGGAGGCCCCCATGATCGATGAGCGGACTAAGAACGTGCGGAAAGTGGCCAAGTTACTGGCGGTTGATGACGGAGACGTTCTTCAGCTGCTGGACGATGGCAGGCTGGCCGGCGTATTAGAGCACAAGCTGAAAGGGGTCTCCGGTCGCCAGATGCTTTACGAGGTCAACTGGAGGGGGGAGTGATGGCCTTCAGAGATACACCCGCGAGAGGGCCTGCCAGCGCTTCCGAGAAGACCTCCGAGAGTCTGCCCGATTCACTGGTCCGAGGAAAATCGCGACGACCCGCCGGTGGTCGAAAGAGGTCGGTGTTCGAGCCAGCCGGATCGTGGGTTATCCCGGACGAGACGCGGAGCGCGCTGGAACGATGCGAGCTGTTCCTGGACTTTTCTCGCGACCAGCTAAAGCAGGTTGCCGCACTGGTAGAGGAGAGAACGGTACGACCCGACGAGATGCTTCTAGCTGAAGGCGGACCGGCCAGCCACGTCATGGTGGTGGTCGACGGGCAAGCCGTCGCCCAACTGAAGCTCGACCAGGGTTGGTTATCGCTGGCGCTAGTTGGGCCCAACGAGGTTGCAGGATGGACTGCCTTGCTGGAGGGTCAGGTCTACCCGGCCTCTGTGATGGCTCTCACGCGAATGAGGGTAGCTTGCATCGAGACCAGCGGACTCACGCTTCTGATGAATCTCGATCCATCCATTGGCTATCCCATCCACAGGCGGCTCAGCAGGATATTCTTCCGCCAGTACCAGGACGCGCTGCAAGCCTTGCGAATGTCGGCCTAGCTGCTACCCGCCGAGCATCCGCGTTAGCTGATCGCGGCCCCTCCCGGATGACAATTGCTTCATCATCCGTTGCATTTGGCGGAACTGGTTGAGAAGCTGGTTAACGTCCTGGGGAGTAGTCCCGCTGCCGTTGGCGATGCGGCGACGGCGACTGCCGCCGATGATCCCTGGGCGCCGACGCTCCTCTGGAGTCATCGAGTAGATTATCGACTCGACTCGAGTGAAATTGCCCTCGTCCAGCTCCTGGGATGGCAACCTGTTTTTTATGGACGAGAATCCCGGAATCATCTCCATGATCTGGGAGAGGGGGCCCATGCTCTTAAGCTGCCGTAGCTGTTGCGCGAAGTCCTCGAGGTCGAACGTCGCCTGGCGGAGCTTGCGCTCCAGGTCGATGGCCTGTTGCTCGTCGAAGTTTTGCTCTGCCTTCTCGATGAGGCTGAGCACGTCGCCCATCCCTAAAATCCTTGACGCCAGGCGGTCGGGGTGGAACGGCTCCAGGGCGTCCGTGCGCTCCCCGGTGCCGAGGAATTTGATCGGGATGCCGGTGACCTTGGCTATCGACAGCGCTGCGCCGCCTCTGGCATCGCCGTCGAGCTTGGTCATTACCAGGCCGTCGACGCCAATCCGCTCATCGAACGCCTCGGCGACTCGTACGGCATCCTGACCGGTCATGGCATCCAGCACCAGGAGAGTCTCGTCGGGAGACACCTTGCGGTGGATTGACTCAAGCTCGGCCATCAGCTCCTCGTCGACCTGGAACCTGCCAGCGGTGTCGACGATCGCCCAGTCGACAGCGAGCTCCTTTGCCCGTTTTACGCCCTCTTCGGCCACATCTGCCGGATGCTGCGCGCCCCTGCGGGCGTAAACGTCGACGCCGATTTGCGCCCCCAGAGTCTCCAGCTGATCGATTGCGGCCGGGCGGTGCGGGTCCGCGGCAATTAGCAGGGAGCGCTGGCCGGCCTGTTTCATGTGAGCGCCGAGCTTGGCGGCGGTGGTGGTCTTTCCGGACCCGTTAAGGCCTGACACGAGCACAACTGTGGGCTTGTTGGGGCCCTGTTCCAGCCTGCTGTCGCCTGCGGTGAGGATGCTGGTTAGCTCCTCGTTGGTGATCTTCACCACTTGCTGCCCCGGGGTCAGGCTCTTGAGCAGGTCCTGGGTCAGCGCCCGTTCGCGGATGTTGGCGACGAATTCCCTGGCCACCCGGAAGTTGACGTCAGCTTCCAGCAACGCCATCCGTATTTCGCGCAGGGCGTCATCGATGTCCTTCTCGGTTAGCCTTCCCTTGCTACCCAGGCGTTGAAATACGCCATTCAACTTTTCCGAAAGAGATTCGAACACGATGGACTCCTAAAAAGATGCACCGACCACAGGGGTCGGCGCTTCAAAGCGGTCTTCGGGCGGAACTAGCTGCCGTAGGCCCGTTCCGCCAGGCGGTTCATTACAGAGGCGACGAATTTTACGCCTGAGATGGCCCTGGAATACGCCATGCGGGTGGGTCCGACCGCTCCCACGGCCCCAGCCACCTCGCCGGGTATGCCGTACTTGCAGATGACCACGCTGAGGGGCCTTAGGACGTCGCCCGCGTGCTCGTGTCCAATGATGACCTGGATGACGGCGCCGTCGGGCTCTTCTGCAAGTATGGCCTGGACGAGGCTGCCGTCTTCGACGCCCTGGACGATTGCCCGCACCTTTTCGTGATCGACGAACTCGGGCTGGCTTACCAGGTTGCGCAGGCCGTCTACGTAGCTCTCGTCTCCCGAGGCCAGGTCTTCGTCTCTTAGCACCAGCACGGTAGCTTCGACGAGGCTCTTTTCCGTGGGCGAAAGTTGCATCAGCTTTGCTTCGATCTCTCTGCGGGTGAGGCCGATCATCTCACTGCGCAGGCGCTGAGAGATAGTATCGAGCTGCGATGCTTCGACCGGGTCATCCATGCGCACAAGCTGCTTGCGCAGGCGAGCCTGCCCAAGAACCACGATCAGCATCGCCATGGCGTCTTGAACGGGCACCAACTCCAGGTGCCGTATGCGCGACTCCCTGCTCTTGGGGAAGGTAGCGAAGCCCATGTTTCCCGCCAGGCCTGCCAGGAGCGCGGCCGCGACGTTGCCCCAGGCATCCACGTCGTGCTCAACGTCGGCGAGCTGGCGGCTGACCGCGTGCCTGGCAGGCGGCGGGATGTCATGGGTGTCGTCTGCCAGAACGGACTCCACGTACAGCCTGTACGCCTTGTCCGCTGGGATGCTGCCGGCGGAAGGGTGAGGTCGGTTGATGTAGCCTTGCCCCTCGAGGGCGGCGACGTCGCTCCTGATCGTGGCTGGGCTGACCCCCAACCGGTGGCCGCGAGCGAGCGACTCCGAGGCGATTGGCGTCGCGACGTCGATGTAGTCGTCGACTATCAGGTTGAGAATTAGCTCTTGCCTAGATGTGAGCATGCATCAATGACCTGGCTAGTCTGGCTCATCCGGGTGGTTGACCGTGCCCGGACCGTTACCCGGGCCCGCGAGAATAGTCCCTCGGGGCCCAGCTTCAAGTCTAACATACCGTACCTCAATGTCGCGTCGCGGTGTCACGTCAGTTTATGGCCAGGTGGCGTGCCACGCTGAGCGTTGGTATACTCACTTCGGCGAAATCTGACAATACGGCGGGCCGAAAAAATATGGAAATTACCTGGCTAGGACACTCTTCGGTAAGGATCGTCAGCAGAGACGTAGTGCTCATCACCGACCCTTACCCGGAATCGATAGGGTTCGCGATGGGCGATCAACAGGCGGAGGTTGTGACCGTCAGCAACGACCATCCGAACCACTCTAGACTTGAGAGCGTCGGTGGCGAGCCGAGGGTGCTAAATGGTCCGGGTCAGTACGAAGTCAAAGGGTATAACGTCACCGGGATGGGGACTTCGGTAACGGACTCGGAGGGAAACCGGAGAGTCAATACTGTATACACCATCAGGGCCGAGGGGCTAACGCTCTGCCATTTGGGCGACCTGAACGAGAGGCTCGGATCCGGGCAACTAGATGCGATTGGCAACATCGACATCTTGATGGTCCCGGCGGGCGGAGGGTGCACCATCGAAGTAGGGGACGTGCCGCAGCTCATCGGAGTGTTGAGCCCGCGGATCGTGATTCCCATCCACTATGGGTACGAAAGCACGGCTGGAACGCTTGCGCCTATCGAGCGCTTCCTGACTGAGCTATCCGTCGAGGAGGCGTCGCCCCAGATCAGGCTGAATGTGACGCAGACGAATCTCCCTCGCGAAGCACAGGTCGTTCTTCTGCGAAAGACTGCCTAGCCGCGACCGTTCCACCGAGCTATCGTTTCGACGCCTCTTTACAGGCTATGACCTTCGGGCCCGACGCCTGACGATCAGCAAACCCAACGGCCCAAACAGGGCCAGCAGGTTCCCAGCGCCGGCCATAGGCGTCGTCACACCAGACGTAGACCCGCAGAGACCGCCACCGGCTCCACTATCTACTACACTCTCGGGGGGCTTTGGGATTCCCGCCGGCGGCTCCAGGGTCGTAACTCGCGGCGTCGCGGTAGGGGGCACGGCCGTGGGGGAAGGGGGCGCCGGCGTCGCGGTGGGCGTAGCGGAGGCGGGTACGGCCGTGGCCGCAGCGGTGGGTGTCGGCGTCGGGGTCGGCGGCACGGCCGTAGGCGTCGACGTGGGTGTCGCCGTCGGCGGCATTGCCGTGGGAGTGGCGGTCGGCAACGGCGACGGCGACGGTGTCGGTGTCGGCGTGAGCGTGGGCGTGGGCGTTGGCGTGGGTGGCGGTGGGGTATTCGTGGGTGTTGGTGTGATAGTCGGCGTCGGAATGCCAACAAAAATCAGGTCGAAGTCGCGGATGGACTTCCCGCTTGCATAGCTACTGACGACACTGGACCGGAACCCGTTCATGAAGAACTCCACTTTAGCTCCCAGTGCCTCGATATCCCGCGGGTCCAAGACCAGCGACGAATAGGCGCCGTCGCGGATAATCGCTGGCACCGATTCGTACTCACCGATGCGAGCGACGAGGACCGCGTCACGGGGCACGGGCGCGCCTGCAATGATAATTTGGCCCGAGTAGGCCGACGGTAGGGCGACGGTTGGCGTCGGGGTGGGCGCCGGAGGGAGCGACGTGGACGTTGGGGTTGGCTGGGGCAGGGCAGGAAAGCTCAGATCGAAGCTCGACTCTATCCGCGGCAGTCCACCAAGGATGTACACGTCGAACTCCGCTGCCTTGATGCCCTCGATGTGGAACGTGACGACTCCCTTGTTATACGAGTCATTGGGCGGCTGCACGACTAGGGCCTCGAACCTGCCGTCCTCCACGACGACGGGCTCGGACCGGTAGTCGCGTATCTGCGCGTGGACCGGCAGACCGTTCTCTGCTGGCTGGCCAGCCACGATGGCGTTGCCGGAGTAGATGGTGGGCGTTGGCGGCCGTACCTGTGCAGATACGGCCTGTAGGGTGAAGATTCCAGCCAGCAGCGCTAGGGCGGCTGCGACAATCCACCTTGCGGACTTGCCTGTCCTCATCGGCGCCCCTTCGACGACGGGTGGGTTGACGACGTCGCCGCTGGGTCCGTGCCCCCAATCACATCGTACCACTCAAGGCTACAGACGGTCGCAGAGCGGCGGGCGCATTGGGACGATCCGGAGTTCTCGATCTGAATGGCATCTAACCGGGGTCGGACGCGCAACCCATGTCGCGCGGGTGGTCGCTCGATCAACGAGCACGCCGCCGCCGTCTTAGGGTCGCGACCAGGCCCAGAGGCGCAAAGATAAACAGCATACTTGCGAGCCCTGTGAGCGCGGGCGTGGCGCCTGACGTCGAACCGCAGCCTCCACCGTTCACTTCTTCCTGGGCCGAGATAGTGCCCGTTGCGGCCGGCGCGGTCGCGGTAGCAACCGCGGTGGCGGTGGCCGTGGGAGTAGGCATCGGCGTGCTGGTAGGCGGCACCGGTGTTGCAGTGGGCGGCACCGGCGTCGGTGTGATGGTCGGCGGCACGGGAGACGCGGTGGCGGTCGCGGTGGGCGGCACGGGCGTCTGCGTCTGCGTCGGCGTGCTGGTAGGCGGCACCGGTGTTGCAGTGGGCGGCACCGGCGTGGCCGTGGCCGTCGGCGTCGCCGTTGGCGGCACTTGAGTAGGGGTCGGTGACGGGAAGTCGGTGAATATCAGGTCGAATTCGCGGTCCGACTTGCCGCCCTCGTATATCGTAGATGTTCTCGATTCTATCCCGTTCAAATAGAACTTGACGGTCCTACCCAGCAATTCGAAATCGTCCGGGTCCAGCACCAGACCGAGGTACGCACCCGTCGCCGTATTCACGATCGCTGGTAGGGACTCGTACGCGTCTCCGATCCTCGCGGTCAGCACCGCATCCTCAGGAACGGCGGCGCCCGCCACGATGAGTAGGCCCGCGTAAGCCGCGGGCAGCGCGACTCTAGGCGTGGGCGTCACCGTGGGTGGAATGGGAGAGGGCGTCGGAGTGGGGTCAGGAAGTTTGGGAAAGGTCAGATCGAAATCCAGCTGAAGGAGGGGGATTCCGGCGACCTGAAAAGTGTCTGTCTGATCGGCCCGGACATCACCTAGAAGGAAGGTGATCTGGGACCCAGGCGACTCCCCCTCGCCCGGGTTCACCGTGAGAAGATCGAATCGGCCATCGATCACGGCGACCGGCTCCGATATGTAGCTGCCTACCTCTCCGTGGATGATGAACCCATTCGGAACAGGTGCGCCTCCCGCGGTTGCGCTGCCCGAATATATGAACGGCGCCGGAGGCAGACCCTGGGCGACCGCCTGGCCTAGCGTTGCCATCCCAACGATCAGCGCCGCTGCTAGCGAGATGATCGGTCTGATGCTTCGAACGTTGTTGTATATGTGCGACATCCGTTTCAAAAAAGACCCCCCTCCCCGGGACGAGGAGGGAGGTCTTCTACTAATTAGCCGATATCGATTGTTGCTGGGCCCCGACCTGCTACGGAATTAGGGTCCCGGACTTGGTCGCGTAGAGCCAGTAGCCCAAGCCGATTGCCACGTTTCCGGTTGTGGCGTCCACCCACCGGTTGGTGACAGTGCTGAAGGTCCACACGCGGGACACTTCGAGGCCGGACGTGTAGTTCGCTGTGGTGGATGTGGCGCCTGAAGCCAGGTCGCCGGTCACGTCTAGCACGGGCACGAAATTCCACCCGGTAACTATGCTTATAGTCGGGGGCAGTACAGCCGCGCCGGACGCCAACCTTGGGATATCCACGTCGATCGATTCAAAGCTGTTGGTCAGTATCCAATAGGCCCTGTTGGCGCTAAAGGTCGCCAGGGTGCCGGCCCAGTTGCCATCTCCACCCCGCACCGCGGTGAGCCAGCCTCCAGGCACGGAAGCATCGTACGTCAGGACCGTATTGGCCGGGTGAGTAGCCGGGATTACCGTGTTGATGTCAGAGTCTGCGGGCTCGCCTGGTATGGACACCAGGTTCCACCCCGGGCTCAAGTCCAACTCAAACGTGCCCCTTGCGGTGATCTCGATAGTTGCCTCGAAGTCCTCCACCTCATTGCCCGCAATGTCTGTGGCACTGACCTTGACGGTATGGTCGCCTTCTGTCAGACCGCTGGCCTTGTACAGGAACTCCTTGTCGTCCGTCGTTGCCAGCGGAGTGATGTCCACGCCGTCCAGACTTGCCGCCGTTATCGTGACGGTGTTATGTGTGTCGAAATCCGTTCCTCCGTCGGTGCTTGAGTACTCGGTGCCTTCGCCGGCGAAGCTGATCGTTAAGAAGGTATCCGGATCGTCGGGAGAGGTAAAGCCGATGCTCGGGTCTGGAAGGCCGTCGTCAAACTCGAACAGCAGGGCATCGGTGTCGCCGAGATCGTACGGTCCGCCAGTCTCGCCCGCAACCCCGATGTTGCCGGTGGTCGCGTCACTGGCCGTGACGAGTACGTTGTACAGACCCACGGTGGACGGGTCGAATGTGGCCTCAAACGTCCTCGTGGCCTTGAGGACCGCTGGCGGCGTGGAGGCCGACCCGATGAACGCTGCGCCACCTGTTGCGGTCTCGTCGACAATCCTGTTGACTGTAACCGACTGGTTGTTGAGCGAGACATCCTCATCCGCGACGATGGTGATGGTGATAGTTTCGTCCGTGACAGGACGCGACCCCCCAGTACCCGTGAGGGTCACGGTAAGCGTCGGGGCGATGCCGTCTAGTGCGTTTTCGACCGTTCCCATCGTCTGGGGATTGCCGGCCGTGTCCTTGACCTCGCCCACGAGCTTGACCTCCGGCCTAGCGTCGGCAGCCATAGACGCCACACTAAGAAAGACACTCGACTTGGCGTCGGAGAACCAGAGGGCATCAAGAGGAACGAGGCCACCGACGTTGAAGTCGAACGCTTGCACGGTCGTCCCGTCCAGGCTTTCGCTGAATGTGACTTGTATGCTGGTGTTCTTCGCCTTGGTGACGGCCGTCTCGATCGCATCGTCGTCTGTGTCGAAGAACGGGCCGGTCTTGGCCGAAACAACTGTAGGCGCGGAGAAATCGACCACGATGGAGTTTGGCTGGCAGCTAGCGATCGCCGCGACGGTCCCGGCGTCCTCTAATGTCGGGTCTACCCCGATCAGGTTATTCAGGGTCGTCGGGAAATCGTCGGGTTCGCACGTGTCGTCCTCGTCGTCAAGCTGGGTCAGCCTGTCGGACACGGCGAAGTTAAGGGCCGCGTCGGTGGCCTGCACCCACCAGTAAATGGTGGCATCGTCCGTTGGGGCCAGCGAGCTAGGCAAGCGCACCTTGACCGAGAAGCCGCTAGTGATCGCGACAGTGTCGCCCTCGGTTTCGGCGAAAAACGCCTGTATGCTCTCAATATCGCCATCGGCGTCGGTGTCCATGCCGAAGACAATCTTTATGGTGTCCTCGTCTACGCCCGAGTCGGTGTCGATGACATTTGCCGAAACCTCTGGCCTGGTGTCCGTGCCTGCTGTGGCGTCGGCAGGATCGAGGCTCGAGAACGAAGCGGCGCTCGTCTCTATCGTGACATTGGTCGATACGGTTACATCAGGGTCTGCATCTTCGTACTTTAGAGTGATCTTGTCATTTGTGCCAACTTTTAGCCTCGGGGGGCTGGAGGTGGCGGAGGACTCCGATTGAGTTGCAAGAATATCCAGTCGGAAGACACCCGTCGAAGGCCCGGACTCAACGAGCGTGACGTCGATACCGGTGGTGTCGGCCTGGGAGGTGACGGTTACGCGAGAATCCCCATCATCGTTGGTGCCCGAGTCGTTGGCCGCGGAGCCCCAGTAGACAGCGTAGAACGGAGTGCCTGTGGCCCCCTCAATGGTGATGGTCGATAGTCCAGTGTTGTCGGACACAGTCACGAGGGCTATCCCCGTGATTGGATTGTTGACTCCATCCACTAGGCTGACATCGCGACTGTCGACAACTATCCCGTCCTTGGTGCCGCCGTCGAAACGATTGGTGCCGTCGCCAATTTTGGAGCCCGCGCTGCCGGAGTCCTGGATACGCGGCGAGGAGAGTGGTAGGAACTGTGTCCCGTCGCCGGACAGGGAAGTGGCCAACTGGGCCGCCGCGCACGTGGGACACAAGGCGGCCGACTTCTTGTCGGTGTCGTTTGAGCTTACCTTGAAGATGTCTCCGGTCGGGTCCACCGTGAACGCCTTATCGACGGTGACCACTCCAGTACTCATGTTGACGCTAACAACTTTTCTGACCGTTTCAGCTGTGCTGGAAGCGACCAGAATCGTATCGCCTGGAGCTATAAGTGACTCTGTTGTGGTCGCGGTGGCGAATGCTGTCCCACTGGTCGCGCTCATCGTGAGGAGCACAGAACCTGCAGAGCCTGTAACGGTGGCAGCGTTCTCCACCATGTCGATGTGGAAGAAGGACCCGTTTGACCGGAACGTCCAGGTCGGGATCATCGACCTCGAGGGTGACCGTCCCCCCCTGTTTCGCCCAGCGAATAGTCTCATCATTGTCGGCCGGGTCTACGATCTTCACCGTGCCGGTCGCCGAGAAGACCGGTATGATGAACACCAGTGACACCAAAACTGCCGCGAAAAGGACTAGCGGTAGGAACTTGGCTTTGCTTTTCACTTACTTCCCCCTCAGGTCTCCAAATTTATTCTGAACGTTAGACAAAACTATATCTTTGGGTACGGCGAGAACCGATCCAAGGAAATCTGTCCACTGTTGAAGATGCGGCCCGATGCCTGCATCAATACCTCGCATGGAAGCTTCAGACGGTAAGATTTGTACACCTAAGCGCGGACCTTTGTCAAGGTCTTTGTGGGTTTATACAACCACACTGCACCGTAAGCGGACTATGCCTGGTACAGCCTTTCTGCGATCCGCTCACTTTGCCCGTTTCCCTGGGCCTTAGCCGCGAAGCCAGCGCAACTATATATGACGATGCGTTGGCTTGTCAACAGGCACACGCGCACATTTGGACTGAATCCAAGTGAGACGCCAGGCTTCGTTGGTCGTGAGTTGGTGCGGCCGCGTTGCGTGGCGAACGCTCTTGGTAGTAGGAGGAGCGGACGTAGGTTGGAGGAGCATGTGCCGTGGGACTGGCCGTAGGAGCCCCAGGGGAGAATCACGGAGACCAAAACAGGGTCACACGGCCTCAGCGGGCACCAGTTATTGAGAGGGGGGTGGCTAGACGTCTCTGCCCAGGTTCGCCAGGAACTCCTCGTTGGTATTGGTCTTCCTAAGGTGGTTGAGGAGCTTCTCGGCGCTCTCGCCGTAGAGCTTCTCGTCAGAGGAGATCATGTGCGCCATGCGCCGCAGTAGCCATACTTTGCCCAGAGTGGTTTCGTCCATTAGAAGCTCTTCTCGGCGGGTGCCGCTACGGTCGATGTCGATTGCCGGGTAGATGCGGCGCTCCGACAGTCTGCGGTCCAGATGGAGTTCCATGTTGCCGGTTCCCTTGAACTCCTCGTAAATGACCTCGTCCATGCGGCTACCGGTATCGACCAGGCAGGCGGCTATCATCGTCAGGCTGCCGCCCTCTTCGGTGTTCCGGGCAGCGCCAAAAAAACGCTTGGGCGGATACAGCGCCACCGGGTCCATGCCACCCGAAAGTGTGCGGCCGCTGCTGGGCACCGCCAGATTATACGCCCTGGTCAAGCGCGTGATGCTGTCCAAGAGAACGAGGACGTCCTGTCCCGCCTCGACAAGCCGCTTGGAACGCTCCAGTACCATCTCCGCCACTTTGCAGTGGTCTTCCACCGGTTCATCAAACGTGGAGCTGTAGACCTCTCCCTTCACCGACCGGCGCATGTCGGTTACCTCTTCGGGTCGCTCTCCGATCAGCGCCACCATGATCTTGATGTCGGGGGCGTTCGCCGCGGCTCCGTTGGCGATCTGCTTCAGGATCGTGGTCTTGCCCGCTTTGGGTGGCGAGACGATCAGGCCGCGCTGACCGCGGCCGATCGGGGCGACCAGGTCCATCAAGCGGGCCGAGACCTCATTTGGTGTAGTCTCGAGCTTAATGGCATTGTCGGGAAAGACGGGTGTGAGGCTTTCGAATTTTGGCCTGTCGCGGGTGGCATCGGGCTCGATCTCGTTGACCTGTTCGACTCGGACGAGACCGTAGTATCGCTCGCCGTCCTTCGGTGGCCTTACGTGGCCCATGACGAAGTCGCCCGTACGAAGACCGAATCGCCGTATCTGAGACTGGGACACGTAGACGTCGCCCGCGCCCGCGACTGTCCCGTTTTGCCTCAGGAATCCATACCCGTCGTTTACGATCGAGAGTATGCCGCCCGCCTGGAGAGGGCCTTCCTTATCGGCGTAAGCCCTGAGGACCCGCGAGACAAGGTCCTGCCGCTTGGGGGCCGCGCCGTTCTCGACGGCGCCGAGATCCGAGGCCATGCGGGCGAGCTCTTCTGTGGATTTGGTCAAGATGTCTGACAGGTACATGCGAAGCTCCGATTCTCAGAGGTGTAGGTGATAGAAGTTTCTTGAAATTACGTTCGCCTCTGTTGGGCGGCACTATCCCGCCGGTGGGAACGTTTGCTCAATTGATAACTTTGCGAAGGGCTGATAAGAACGGTAACGGTCAGTTATCAGCGCGTGAAAGCTTGGGGCCGTTCGATACCCCAACTATCGGACCAAGGGAGAGACAATGGGGAGACAGACCTCTCAGCCGATGGAGTGCTCCGTGTACGGAGGCAATAGCGCGGAAGCATGGCGCAGGCGATTGCAAATACGTGTCCGCTGCGGCGTCAGCTCCGATAATGAGATAGGCGTGACAGTGCGAAGTGGGAAATATGCAGGGCATCCTGCACAGGGGGTATCATTCGGATATTAGCATGACGAGGCGAGTAAGTCTACCCCTACCACGCGGGATTGTTGCAAGTATCGCCCGTCCCGGAGTCGGCTCCCAGGACGCGTGTCGCAAGGCCCGATCCGTTACCACCTGGCTACGGTCTTTCGCCAGTCCGCATCATGGGAAGAAGATGCTGGCCTCCCTCCCTTAAGGTGTTCCTGGCCAGCCCGACGAACTCCCGGAACAGTGGGTGCGGTCGATTCGGGCGCGACAGAAACTCGGGGTGAAACTGGGTGCCCAGCATGAAAGGGTGGTCCTCTAGTTCCATTATCTCGATCAGCCGCCCGTCGGGAGAGAGGCCCGAGGGCCAGAGTCCGGCGGACTCGAACTCCTCCCGGAAATCATTATTAAATTCCCACCGGTGTCGGTGGCGCTCATGGATCGTGCCTTCGCCGTAGGCCTTGGCGGCCCGGGTCTCCCCGACGATCTCGCACGGGTAAAGGCCCAGTCTCATGGTACCGCCCATTTCGGTGACGCGTTTCTGGGTCTCCATCAGGTCTATAACTGGGTACTGAGTGTTGGGGTCGAACTCGGTGGAGTTGGCGCCGGACATGCCGAGCCGATGTCTGGCTATCTCTATGACCATCACCTGCAGCCCGAGGCACAGTCCCAGATAAGGCACTTTATGATCGCGGGCGTAGCGGACGGTCTCGATCATACCTTCGACCCCCCTCGGACCGAACCCGCCCGGGACCACAATGCCCGAAACGGATTCGAGCAGCTCGTCGGGGCCTTGCTCCTCGACCTGCTCCGAGCCGATCCATTGGACCTCGATATCGCGATCGAAGTGAAGTCCGGCGTGAATGAGGGCTTCCTTTACTGAAATGTAGGAGTCGGGCAGGTCGACGTATTTGCCGACCACGGCGATGCGCAGTACGTCCTTTGGCCTGTTGATGGCCGACACCAGGTCACGCCACTCGACGAGGTCCTGGCCCTGGACCGTCAGGCCGAGGGTCTCGATCGCCAGATCGCCCAGGCCCTCTTCCTCCAAAATCAGCGGGACTTCGTAAACGCTCGAGACTGTCGGCAGTGTAACGACGGCCTCGAACGGCACGTCGCAGTGGATCGATATCTTGTTCTTGATGTCGTCGGTAACCTCCTGGTCACTGCGGCAGATGATGGCGTCAGGGAGGATACCGATGCTTCGAAGCTCTCGAACGCTGTGCTGCGTCGGCTTTGTCTTCAGCTCGCCCGTCGACGATATAAATGGCAGGTAGGTCACGTGTATGTAAAACACGCTGTCTTTGCCCAACTCCCTGCGCATCTGCCGGATGGCCTCGAGAAAGGGCAGCCCTTCGATGTCGCCGACGGTGCCGCCGACCTCCACGACAATTACCTCAGCGTTGCTGGCGCGTGAAAGCTCCATGATGCGGCGTTTGATGGCGTCTGTTACGTGAGGAATCGCCTGGATGGTGCCCCCGAGGAACTCGCCTCTGCGCTCGCGGGATATGACCTCGCTGTAGATCTGCCCCGCGGTAATGTTCGAAAGCTGCGACAGCTCGATATCGACGAAGCGCTCGTAGTGACCCAGGTCCAGGTCGGTTTCGGAGCCGTCCCGCGTCACGAACACCTCGCCGTGCTGGTAGGGCGACATCGTTCCCGGGTCGACGTTCAGGTATGGGTCAAGTTTGAGGAGCGAGACCGTGACGCCTCGACTCTTGAGAATACGTCCAATCGAGGCGACGCTCACCCCCTTGCCCACGGAGCTGACGACCCCTCCTGTAACGAATATCATCTTCGTCATCAGTTTGAGGGCCCTTCGTGCTGGCCGGTTGACGCGGCCGAGCGGGCGACCTGGAGCGCGGTCCGGACGTACGAGCGAGGAAGGTGGGCCACCGTGATCGGGGCCAAGTATGGCCCTGAGAACAGGTCGGCAGGACGGTTAGCGGGCTTGCCAAGGGGTTGGGGGGACAGTGCGAGACGGGGAGTTCGGGGTGGGGTTCGGCGCGGCGGCGCCACTACCACTCTGCCTTTTTGAGGCCGTTCGCGTAGAATTGCGTCATAGCCTAATCTCGCCCCCTGAGGTTTGCAAAAGTATATCGATCGGCCCGCAAGGGTGTCAATAAAAAAACCGTCGATTTCGAACGTGGGATCGGAGAGGTGGTCGTTGGCAGTATCAGTAATTCCAGCATACCGCGTGGTGACGCATTTCGCGCGTCAGGCCGTGAAATCGCAGCCCGCAGACTCGGTCGTAGTGATAGGAACAAGGCTCAGGGAGTACGTGCGGAGCATATTGACGCCCCTCCACCCGTCGATGATCGACATCGGCGAGAGAGCAGCCATAACGCAGCTCGGCGACCCGGACGTCGGGAGCTTGCTCAGGTCTCTGGAAGAGCTTCAGGCCGCGGCGCCCCGGCGCATCGTAGAGGACGCCGTTGACTCGGCTTCCCGACTCCTGCCGAGGCCCGACCTTAACGCGCGGGTGTTTATCTTTCCCGGAGACGGGGAGAGTCGGGTGTTGGTCGGCCAGATGAACGGCGTGTTGGGGTTTAGCCTCGGGGCGCAGGCGATGATGCTTTTCCTGTGGCCCGTCGAGGGGTGGAAGGACTGGCTCGCCTACACGGTTGTCCACGAGTACGCCCATCTGGTGCGCAATCTCCTCTTTCCGCGGGGCGTGTCGGGCGGCAGGCTCGTCTACATGAAGAGCCAGCGGCCGGAGACTCTACTGGATGCGATGGTTGCGGAAGGGATCGCCGATACCTTCGCCCTCGGCGTCTGCCCAAACATGCACCCCAGGTGGACCCGGGCGCTGGACGCCGATGAATTGCGGCGGATGTGGCCGCGAATTCGACGGCGCCTCGGCGCTGCCGATACCACCGAAATCCGCCGTATGCTATTTGGGGACGGCGACCGTGTCCCGCTCTGGACCGGATACACGTTCGGTTATAGGATTGTCTCGTCCTATCTGGAATCGAACCCCGAAACACACCCGGCGCAGCTGGTCTCTGTAGAGGGCAGCGCGATCTTGGCGGGGTCGTGCTATGCTTCCGACGCTTGACCGGCGCCAATCCATGAGTCACGTTTTCTATGAACATCAAAGCCGAAGCGAACTGCTGAGCTACCCCGGAGGACTTTGGACCGATGCGATACTACTCCCTGATCTCCGCTGACGGCGACACGCGGCTCGCCGTGGAACCGCTGGATGGCAGCTTGATGGACGTTACCTCGCTGGACCCCGAGCTGACCGATCTCGAAGACTTGGCGCTGGCAGCCTCGTTGTCGGGCGGGAGCATCGACGATATCACGAACCGGATTCTTGGCTCAGGCGATGCAGACCGATTCGATCTGGCTGAGCTCATGGACAATTCACGACAGGCGGCGGGTTACTATCGTTTGGACCGTCCCTTCGAGCCCTCGGAAGTCTGGGCTGCCGGCGGGACGTACAGGACTGGCGACGCAGGGAGCGGAGGGCGAGACAAACCGGGCAAACTCCCGACGGACAGGCCGGAGATATTCATCAAAGCGACCCCGGACCGGTGCGTTGGCCCCTTCGAATCGGTCGGGATCAGGGGGGACTCTGAATGGAACGTGCCTGAAGCGGAGCTGGCCGTTGTGCTGTTCAGGGGCGAGATCATCGGCTACACGATTGGCAACGACATGAGCAGCCGTTCGATGATTGGCGAGAGCCTGCTGTACCTGGTCCAGGCCAAGGTGTTCGACCGGTGCTGTGCAATCGGTCCCTGCTTCGTTAGCACGGAGAGCATGGGGCCGGTCGGGGAGCTAACGGTAAGCTGCAGCATCGAGCGGGACGGCGCTGAGATTTGGGGCGAAGAGACCTCGACTTCGCGTATGACGAGGAGCTGCGAAGAGCTGGTAGATTGGGTGCAGCGCCACAACCCGCTTCCCGACATGGCGACGGTGCTAACGGGGACAGGGATCGTGCCTCCGCGCGAGTCAACGCTAAGAGAGGGCGACGTGGTGTCGATGGCCATAGACGGGATCGGGGTGCTAGAAAACGACGTGGTGGTCGTCTAGGTCGGCGTCGCCAGACGGCCGCTGAGACGATACCTTACACGGGTCGGGGCTGGCGGCCGAAAACCCTCTTCTTGATTTTGGTCAACGTCGTGAGGACGTGGATGAGCGGGCTGGTCTTGCGGGCGTGGATCGTACCCTGGGCCAGGGACACTTTGAAGCCCTCGGGCGAGCCGTCGAAATCCGGTATCTCCACGTATGTGCGCCCCAATTCCATCGGTGTGTGGGCGTCGCTTACCCCTGACGTCAACAGCCCGTGGGCGGTGGCGAAGTCGTGCGCCTTCCGGTTGTCGGCGTCGAGATTGTTGCGGGAGTTGAACACCTCAACGATGTCGGTGTACGGCAGGACTTCTTCAAGGGCGGAGGGACTGATGACCTCGCCGCGGAAGCGGTCGAACGGGTGGGGCAAAGAGACGAGCCCGCCCTGGTCCTTGATGCGGATGGCGGTCTCGACCGCTGACAGCCCGCGTGGCACGGTCTCGGTGATAAACAGTCCTGTGATCTCGCCGTCGGCGGTACCGACCTCTTCGCCGATTATGACCGTGAACTCTGCCGCTTCCCGGACCCGCAGGGCGCCCTCGACGGTGTTGTGATCGGTGACGGCAATGCAGTTCAGGCCGACCTGCTCGCACCTTCGAACGAGACGCTCGGGAGACATATCGGAGTCCGGCGAGTAGTGTGTATGCATGTGGAAGTCGGCTTTGAGCACTACTCTTCCTCTTCGGTCGAGTCCTCGGCCGACTCCGATAGGAATCGCATCTGCTCGCCGTAGGCTGTCTGAATACGGCTGATGGTCAGCTCGGCCGAGGCCAGCATCTCGCTGCACAGCCTGGCCAGCTTGACTCCCTGTTGGTACCTCCGGGTCGCCTCGGCCAGGGTGAGCCCCCCGGCCTCCAGCGCCGCGACGGTCTCTTCCAGGCGCTGGAGCGCTCCCTCGAAGGCGAGAGACTCCAGGTCGCCATCCTCGGGGGCGGGTCCAGCCCGCTTTTTCTTTGGCATTGGTTACGGTCTCAAGCTCCGCGCCGTTACGCTCGATTTGGGCCGAAAGGGTCGCATTGAGTGGCGCACCCCACCCTTCGGGCATGACGGCGGTGAAATCTCAGTCCCTGAGCCGGAAAGGCGGGTACTGATCGGTTACGAGCATGAAGGCGTAGCTGACTGCGCGGTTCTGCCATCGCAGAACGCCTTCAACGAATTCGAAGGCGTCCCTCGGGTACCTGCCCGTAAAGATGATGGCGAACCACGCGAAGATGGCCACTAACACGGCGGCCAAGGACAGGAAAATGAGCACGAACCAGTGAGGGATAGCCAGGAACCACTTCACCAGCGGCATTAAGCGGTTCAAGCCCTGCTCCGCGTCCGGGTAGGCGATATTCAGGTGCACCGCCTGCTCCTCGTCCGTCGACGGGTACTCGTCCCGCATGAGCAGGGCGTACACCTCGATGCGAAGGGTAAATTGGAGCAGGGCAAGGTTCCAGTCAAACCACCACCTGGGGTATTTCTGCCGAAACAGAATCATCAATAGTACTGGGCCGAAGAGCGTCGCGCTTGCCGAACTGTTGATCGCCCATATCAACACGCCGATGGGGACGATGAAAAGAGGTCTGAGCAGGGTCGAGAGCCTGTTCAGAGGTTCGTCCGGGTAGTCAACGCTGAATTGGACGGGGTAAGTACCGGTGGTGTAGTAGCCCATGCTTCACCTCAGTTGCTAGCTCACCGGTCGAGATCGATGGCCCAGTCTAACATAACGCGTGTTTCTTCCGGCTTTCGCCCGACTCCCCGGACCGAAGCGACGAGGGCGCCGAAGGTCGATGGCGACTGGTCACGGTTCGCGAGAACGCAGGCCCCGAAAATCGGACGGAAGCGGTGAATTGGCCTTGGTTTCGATCGCCAGCCGGGGAGCTCTCTGAAGAGCGATACCGGGGGGTTGTCAAGAGGTCGATTCGCGTTCCGATGGGGCGGGGTCGGTCACGGTGGCGGCAAATGCGCCCTCGTTGACCGTCACGCGGACGCCGTCCCCCGTCGATGTCTGGGCGGCGTTGGTGATGACCTCGCCGGAGCTATCGAGCTGGGCTATGGCGTATCCTCTCCGCAGCGTATCCAATGGGCTCAGCGAGTCCAGCCTGAGCCTCGTGCCTTCCAGTCGCTCCGAGGTGACCTGGAGTCTCGTGCTCATCCGGTAAGCCGCGGTGCGGAGCAGGTCGTCCACCCTCATCCGCAGCGTGTCCAGCTGGGGCCTGGCCCTGTCCAATCGCAGCTCGGAGTGGTCCAGCGACTCGCCCGCCTTGCCGAGGATGTCGGACACCTGGTCGTCCAGCCTCCGGCGCCCGGCAAGCACTCTCAGGGCAAGATCGGCCTGGTCGGGCACCGCCAGCTCCGCGGCCGCCGAGGGCGTTGGCGCTCGCAGGTCCGCCACCAGGTCGCAGATCGTGAAGTCGGTCTCGTGGCCCACCGCGCTGATCACCGGGGCCTGGCTGGCAAAGACCGCCCTGGCCACCGCCTCTTCGTTAAAGGGCCAGAGGTCCTCCAGGGATCCGCCGCCCCGCGCAATGATAGCTACGTCGATGTCGTTTTCAGCGTTCATCGCCTGGAAGGCTTCGACGATCCCCGCGGCGGCAGTGTCGCCCTGCACCGCCGCGGGCGCCAGGGCCAGCTCCGCCAGGGGGTAGCGTCGTGCGATAACGGTCTGGATATCGTGCCACACCGCGCCGGATGGAGACGTTATTACGCCGACCCGACGCGGGAACTCCGGAACGGGCCGCTTGCGCGAAGGCTCGAAGAGGCCTTCCCGCTCCAGCTTGAGCTTGAGCTGCTCCAGCTTTAGCTGCAGCTCGCCGGCGCCTTCCGGCTGCGCGATATCCGCCACGAGCTGCAGGTCGCCTCGCACCTGGTACACGGCGAGGCGGCCGTGGGCGACGATCGCCGCGCCGTCAAGCAGGTGCTCCATGCCGTGGGAGTTGCGGAACATGACGCACCGCAGCGAGCTTGCGCCGTCGCGGAGTGTGAAGTATGCGTGGCCGGAAGCCGGCCTGGCCACGTTCGCGAGCTCACCCTCAACCCACATGTCGCGCACTACATCGTCGTAGGCCAGCACCTCGTTGAGGTACGAAGTCACCTGGGAGACGGTGTATATCGCCATTCTATGCGCGGGAGAGGTATTGCCCGGACCTGGTGTCGACCTTCACACTTTCGCCCTCGTCGATGAACAGCGGCACCTGGAGCTGGTGGCCGGTCTCCAGTGTCGCGGGCTTGGTGGCGCCGGTGGCCGTATCGCCCTTCAGTCCGGGGGGCGAGTCCACGACCTTGAGGTCGACGGTGATGGGCAGGTCGATGGCGATGGCCTGGTCCTGGAAGAAGACCAGCTCGACGGTAAGCTGCGTCGACAGGAACGGTAGGGCGTCCGACACCTGGTCGCCGGACAGCGGGAACTGCTCGAAGGTCTCGTTATCCATGAAGTAGTAGAGACCGTCGTCGTCGTATATGTACTGGGAACTCCGGCGGTCCACGTTGGCCAGCGTGAGCTTTACGTCGTAACCCTGGAAGGTGCGGTCGACGACGCGGCCTGATCGGATGTTCCGGAACCTGATCCGCATGACTGGAGCGCGTTGCTGCATTTTGGTACGCTCGTAATCGACGACGACGGCAGGTTCGCCGTCGAGTTCAATGGCCATGCCTTTTCTCAGGTCGCCGTACCCAATCGTCATGAGGTTGCTCCCGGGTGTCGCTCCTATGGTCGATGTTGCTGCGCGCATCGGTTTGAAAGCGGTTAGCGCGATCAGGGCGTTGGGCCGGTTACTTGCTGGAGCCGCTCAAGACCCTGGCCCGGTCCTTGTCGAGCACAACGATGTCCTCGATACGCACGCCTCCCCAGCCGGGCAGGTAGATCCCCGGCTCAATGGTGAACACCATTCCCTCCTCCAATACATCCTGCGAGCCGGGCGACACGCGGGGCCGCTCGTGCACCGCGAGGCCGACGCCGTGGCCCAGGCTGTGGCCAAAGTGGTCACCGTAGCCGGCTTCGGCGATGAATTCGCGAGCCACGTCGTCCAGTTCCCCGCCTGTCATTCCCGGACGGGCGGCTTCGATGGCTGCCGTCTGAGCGCCCAGCACCGTTTCGTAAACCCGGTCGAAATCGTCGTCCGGGTCGCCGATGGCGAAGGTCCTGGTAAGGTCGCTGCGGTAGCCTTCGTAGGTCGCCCCCATGTCGATCACGACGGAGTCCCCTGGCTTGACTACCGTGTCGTCGGCCCTGTGGTGTGGCAGCGCTCCGTTGGCGCCCGCGCCCACGATTGTGTCGAAGGCGATCGCCTCGGCGCCCAGCTCGCGCATGGCCTTCTCGAGCTCCCACGCGATGTAGCTCTCTGCCATGCCCGGCTCCACCGTGGTCGCGACGCCGGCCAGCGCCTTGTCCGCGATCTCCACAGCCTTCTCGATCAGCGCAAGCTCGCTCGGCTCCTTGACCGCCCGCAGGTCGTCTACTATGCCCAAGGTCTCGACCAGCTCGGCTGGGGTGGCGGAATTTGCGGCCGAGAGCGACTCGCTCAGTGCCCGGTGTTCCGCGACACTCATGTGGTCGCTTTCAAATCCCAGCCGCCCGGCGTCGACCCCGGCGATCAGCTCTCCGAGCGCTGTTATCCGGCCGGCTACCCTTTGTATACGAAAGTCCGGCGCCTGTCGTCCGGCCTGTTCGACGTATCGAGAGTCGGTGGCCAGGACCGCCTCGTCCCGGGTCACCAGCAAGAACCCGGACGACCCGCTGAATCCCGATAGATACCGCCTGTTCTCCGGGGACGATATCAGAACGCCGTCGACGCTAGCGGACTCGAAGCGCCGGCGGAGGGCTTCCAGTCGAGAGGTCGCGCTCATCGGGCCGTCTTGTCCGCGATCTCCTTGGCGAGATACTCCAGCGCGAAAAGGTAACCGCGCCAGCCTAGCCCGGCGATCTGGCCGACGGCGATGTCTGCTATCACAGATCGCCGGCGGAACTTATCTCGGGAGTGGATGTTGGACAGGTGGACTTCGACGATGGGGAGCCTGGAGTCGATCAGGGCGTCTCGCATGGAGAGTCCGTAGTGGGTGAGCGCGCCGGCGTTGATCACGATGCCGTCAGCATCCTGGCCCGCCGACTGAAGGTGGTCGATTATCGCCCCCTCGTGGTTGGACTGGAAGAAATCGACGTCAGCCTCCAATTCGACGGCCCTGTCCCGAATCAGTCCCTCGATATCCGCCAGGGACTTGGCGCCGTAGAGTCCCGGATCGCGCCTGCCCAGGTTGTTCAGGTTGGGTCCGTCTATTACGAGAATCTTCAAGCTGTCGTCCCTTCGCTGGTCGGTCGCTGACCTCTAGTGCCTGGCCGCAGATAACCGTGTCTCAATGTCGGCCCTAACCCGGGGAAGTGATCGTGTTTAGCCATCTAGCGAACCATCCCCCTTGTTCCCGCCTCCTGATGGCGGACCGGAAAATTGCAATTGGGGGTTGCACCCCCCAAACCCCGTCTAATGCGGCCCCCGACCTGTGAGGAGGACCGCGCCTCCCATATGTTCAGCCCGCTAGAGGTCGGGTTCCCGATTGCTCGCCTTTGTCTTGGCACGTGCCCTGGGGTGGGCCGACATGTAGGCCCTCCTAGCCTCCAGGGCCGTGACGTGCGTATACACCTGGGTCGTGGCCGGGCTGGAATGGCCCAGCAGGCCTTGCACCACCCGAAGGTCGGCGCCCCCCTCCAGCAGATGTGTGGCGAAAGAGTGCCGTAGAGTGTGGGTGTGGACCCGCACTCCCAGCCCGCTCTGGGCGGCGTACCGTCGGACGATCTTCTGAATACTGCGTTGGCCGAGCCTGCCGCCGAAGCGGTTCACGAACAGCGCGCCTCCCGACTCGAGGCTCGCGACTTTGCCGCGGACCTCGCGGATGTAGCGCGAGACGGCGTCTCTGGCCGCGTGGCCCATCAGCACGACCCGTTGCTTCGCGCCTTTTCCCAGGACCCGGACCTCACGGGTCTGCAGGTTCACGTCGGAGAGGTTGATCGAGTTCGTCTCGCTGACTCGGAGGCCCCCGGCGTAGATAAGCTCCAGCAGTGCCCGGTCTCGCGCGCCCAACGGCTGAGAGGCGTCGGGCGCCTGAACGAGCTTGCCGGCCTCCTTCTGGGTGAGGAACCTGGGCAGACGGGACTCCAGCTTCATCATGCCCCTGGGCGGCACCGGGTCGTGCTCGATCACCCCGCGCCGGCGGAGCCAGTGGAGGAAGGTCCTCAAGACGCTGAGCTTCCTGACGATGCTTGGCCTGACGTATCCTAGCTCATGCAGCCAGGCCAGATACGCTCGCAGCACCTGGCGGTCCAGCTCATGGAAATCGGCCGGCCCCTGGTTTGCCATGAACTGTCGAAGAGGCTCCAGATCGGTGACGTAGTTGCGTACAGTCAGCGGCGCGAGCCCCTTTTCGGCGCGGAGATGCTCCTGGAACCCGGCGAGCAGTTCCCCCCAGTCCGCGGGCGCCATGGCTAGACCGCCACCTCGACCGGCTGCTCCTCGGGCGCTGCGCCCCTGAAGTCGCAGGCGGTGCACCGGGCGTTCGACCGGCCCGAGGCCAGCAGCAGTCCAGAGCACTCGGGGCACGGCTGCGGCAGCGGGCGCTGGTTGACGGCGAAAGTGCAGGTAGGGTAGTTGGAGCAGCCGTAGAAGGTCTTGTTGCGACTCCTGCCCTTCCGGTTACGGCGCTGCACGAGATCGTTACCACACTCGGGACATTCGACCCCGACCCGCTCAAGGAGAGGCTGGGAGTTTCGGCACTCGGGGAAGTCGCTGCAAGATAGGAACCGCCCGAACCTCCCGGACTTGATGACCATTAGCCTGCCGCATTGGTCGCATACCTCGTCGGACTCCTCGTCTATCTGGTCGCGGGGCACGCGCTCGGCCTCTTTCATCGCGCGCTCCACGGCCTTGTCGAAGGGCGAGTAGAACTCCTTCAGGACGGGTGTCCACTTGCGCGAGCCGGCGGCGATCTCGTCCAGCTCCCCTTCGATCTTGGCCGTAAAGCCCACGTCCATGATGTCGGGGAAGTGCTGGGCGAGGAGTCTGGTTACCGCCGTGCCCAGCTTGGTCGGGACGAACAGGCCGCGCTCCTTGCGGAGATAGTCGCGGTCCATCAGCGTGGCCAACGTCGGCGCGTAAGTGCTGGGCCTGCCGATGCCCTGCTCTTCGAGGGCTTTGACCAGCGAGGCCTCCGTGTAACGGGGCGGCGGCTGGGTGAAGCGCTGTTCGTACGCCAGCTTGAGGCAGTCGAGCTGCTCGCCCTTCTCGAGATGGGGCAGGCTTTCATTCGATCCGGCGTCGGAGGCCGCCACGTCATCCCGGTCCTCCATGTAGAGTGCCCGGAACCCGGCAAACTTCATCACCGATCCGTTGGCCCGTAGTTCGTACTCGGCACCGGAGCCGGTCCCGGTGGCAGAGACCCGCACCGCGGTAGAGTCGAACAGGGCGTCTTTCATCTGGCTGGCGACCATGCGCTTCCAGATGAGATCGTACAGCCTGGCCTGTTCGTTGTTCAGGTATTCTCGGGTGGCCTCGGGAAATCGCATGATGGAGGTCGGCCTGATGGCCTCGTGGGCTTCTTGCGCGCCCCGGACCCTCTTGGTATAGAGGCGGGGCTTGGCGGGCACGTAATCGCTGCCGAATTTCGACCTGATGTAGCTGGCGGACTCCGTCAGGGCCTGGGCCGCCACGTTGGTGGAGTCGGTGCGCATGTAGGTGATCAGGCCGGTGGCGCCCTCGTCGCCGATCGAGACGCCTTCGTATAGCTGCTGGGCCACAACCATCGTGCGGCGGGCGGTAAATCTCAGCTTGCGCCACGCCTCCTGCTGGAGGGTGCTCGTTATGAAGGGCGCGGCGGGCCGGCTGTGTCGCTCTCGCCTGGTGACGGATTCGACCGAGTAGGCCGCGTTGGCCAGGTCATTCTGTATCCGGCGCGCCTCATCGCCGTTGGGGACGGAGATGCGGCCCTTGGTGCCCTCCACGGCATGCAGACTCGCTGTGAAGAGGGCTTCCTGGCCGTTTTGTGGCCGTTTGGAGAGGGTGGCCTCGATGGGCCAGTACTCTCTCGGCACGAAGGCGTTGATCTCGGCCTCACGGTCGATCGCCAGGCGCAGGGCGACCGACTGGACGCGGCCGGCGGAGAGGCCTCGGCGGACTTTGCCCCACAGCACGGGGCTGAGGCGGTAGCCGACGATCCGGTCCAGGACCCGACGCGCTTGTTGCGCGTCTATCAGGTTGACGTCCAGTTCGCGGGGATTGTCAAAGGCCTCGCGGATGGCGTCGCTGGTTATCTCGTGAAAGACTACTCGTTGAATCTTGGATTTGGGGATTTTGGCCGCCTCGATCAGATGCCAGGATATGGCTTCTCCCTCGCGGTCCGGGTCGGTGGCCAGGTAAACGGTCCCCGCTTCTTTTGACGCCTTTGACAGCTCGGAGACCACCTTCCGCTTGTCGGCCAGGACCTTATAGCTTGGGTCGAAGCTGCCGTTATCGATCTCGATTCCTATCTCGCCCCTCGGCAGGTCTCGCACGTGGCCCATGGATGCCTTGGCCACGTACTTGGAGCCAAGAAAGCGCTGCACCGTGCGCGCCTTGGCGGGGGATTCAACTATTACCAGATCTTTTGCCATTTTTCCTCACACTGCTTCGTATTCGACGCGGGTCTCTTTGAGCCTCATATAGTTCATGCCGCCGACCTGTTTGATCAGGCCCTTGAGCTCCATCATAGTGAGCGCGCTGCTGACTGTCGAGACCGCTAGAGCGGAGTTTCGGGTTATGTCGTCGATGTGAATGGGGTCGAAAGTTACGTACTTGAGGACCGCGACCTCGGCCTCGTCTTCAGGGAAAAAGGCTGCCAGCTCGATCTGGTGGGATACGGACGACAGGTTAAGCTCCGACAGGATGTCTTCGGCGTTGGTCACCAGCTTCGCGCCGGAGTCTCGAATAAGCTGGTTGACGCCCTGGCTGGCCGGGGCGAAGATGCTGCCGGGAACGGCGAATACCTCCCGGTCCTGCTCGATGGCGTGCCTGGTAGTCAGCAGGGCGCCGCTGCCCTCTGGGGCCTCGATGACCACCGTGCCCAGGGTCATTCCGCTGATAATACGGTTCCTTCGGGGGAAGTTCTGTGCGTCGGGCCTTGCGCCCATGGGGTGCTCCGAGACTATCGCGCCGTTTTCGGTGATCTGGCCCGCCAGGGTAGTGTGCTCGCGGGGATAGATCACGTCTATTCCGCTGCCAAGTACGGATATCGTACGCTGACCCGCCTCGATGGCTGCCCGGTGGGCGATGGCGTCGATGCCCCTGGCCAGACCGCTGACGATGGTGACGCCAGCTCGGGCCAACTCGGAAGTTAGCTGATAGGCGGCCTGCCTCCCGTACGCCGACGGGCGGCGGGTGCCCACCACCGCGACGGAGCGCTCGTCGTCGGACGTCAAGTCGCCGCGTACGTAAATCAGGGGCGGCTTGTCGTAGATCTCGCCCAGTCGAGCGGGGTAGTCTGCGTCGTGCCATGTAATCGCTCGCACGCCTGCCGCCTCGACTTTGCCTAGCTCCTCCGCCGGATCGATGGTCTCCTTGCGGGTGGCGACTCGGCGGGCGGTGCGCTGGTCGAGACCGGCCTGGGCCAGCGCTCCGGAACCGGCATCCCACGCCTGGCGCAGAGAGCCGAAATGGCCCTCGAGGAGGGCCATCCTGGCGCGGCCGACGCCCGACACCCTGTTGAACGCGACCCAGTATTTTAGCTCTGATGGTTCCATTAGTGGGTCCAATTCTAGCACAGGGATTTTTTGTGACAGCCGTAACTAGACAATATTTGAGTGGGCGTTGGCAAATACCCTCGGCGCAATGCCGGGTTGTGGCGGAGAGGGTGGGATTCGAACCCACGGTCGCCTTATAAAGACGACACGCGATTTCCAGTCGCGCCTATTCGGCCACTCTAGCACCTCTCCGCAGCATTGGGCGTCGCCGGGCCGAATCGGCCACCCCGGCAAACGCTGAATTGGGGCGGTGGTATGTTTCGGCGGCGGCGGAGAGGGTGGGATTCGAACCCACGATGGAATGACTCCCATACTGGTTTTCGAGACCAGCGCCTTAAACCGCTCGGCCACCTCTCCCCAACGAAAAATTATAGCATAGGCGTAGATCGTGCCTGGACTAGCGCCACTGACATAGCCCGTTTCGAGATATATAATGCGAGACGTTCGACAAACCAGACGGTCCGTTTGGGGGATGACTTGGCTGACTACACGGCGTATTTCAATGGCGAGTGGGTGCCTTACAGCCAGGTGAAGATCGACCCCAGGGACCGCGGTTTCACGGCTGGAGACGTTGTCTTCGACGTGGCGCGCACGTTCAACGGCAAGAGCTTCCGGATGAAGGAGCATGTCGACAGGCTCTACAGGTCTCTGAAGTACGTGCGCATAGACGCCGGGCTGTCTTCCCAGGAGTTCGTGGACATCAGCGAAGAGGCGATAGCGCGAAACGAGAGCCTCAGGTCCGAGGTCGGCGACTTCGCTGTCTCGCAGTTCGTGACCCGGGGGCCGGGGAGCTGGCCCCGGGAAGCCGGCCCTCCAACGGTGTGCGTGTCGGTCCGGCCGATAGCCTTCGCGCGGTACGCCAAGCATTACAGCGGTGGGGCCCCCAGCGTGATCACCCGGACGCGCAGCTACTCGGCGGAATCGCTGGACCCCAAGGTGAAGCACTACAGCCGCATGAACTTCAACCTGGCGGAGTTGGAGGCTGCCGACGTGGACCCCGAAGCGTGGCCGATACTCACCGATCTGGACGGCAATCTGACCGAAGGGACCGGATACAACGTGCTACTGGTTACGGACGGCACTATCCGATCGCCTGGAGACAGGAGCATCCTTCAGGGCGTATCCAGGGGCACGGTGTTCGAGCTGGCGGAGCAGCTCCAGATACCCGTAGTCGAGGAGGACTTACAGCCCTACGACCTTTACACAGCTGACGAGGCCTTTTTCGCCAGCACCAGCATGTGCGTTCTTCCGGTGACCAGCGCCGACAAGCGGCAGATCGGGGACGGCAGACCCGGCAACGTGACCCAGCAGCTACTGGCCGCGTGGAGCGAGCGGGTCGGGCTGGACATCGTGGGGCAGGCGCTGCGGTTCGCGGGCTGAGCTGGCCGGGCGCACGTCTAGTGCCCCGCCGCTGCCGAGCTTGAGAACCCCTAACCGAACTGCACGTGTCACCCCCAGCGAAGCGAAGGGTCTATCCCCCGCGGAGAGATTCTTCGTCGGGCCGATGAATCGGGCTCCTCAGAATGACATGAATGGCCCCCAAGATTGGGGCTCCTCAGAATGACACGAATGCGAACGGAACCCTGGCTGTCATTCTGAACGAAGTGAAGAATCTAGGCCGTCGAGGAGAGATTCTTCGTCGCGAGTATCCTCAGAACGATTCTGACCGCCGAATCCTGGTGCCGGAAATGGACGTATATAGGCGCAGTGAAGTTGGCCTGGCTGCATCTGGAGCGGCGGCGCATCTATAATCTACGAGTTATGTTGGGTGCAAGAGAGTCGGAGAGTCCCGCCGGGGGCGGCGTCATGCCGGCAGACCTGGGCAAGAAAGCCGCGCTAATCGGCCTTCTCGTCGTAGTTGCCGTCGCGCTGGCGCTGCGGCTCTACGGCCTGAACTGGGACGAGGGGTTCGCCTGGACGCCCCATCCGGACGAGCGGGCGATCCTCAGCAAGGTGGATGCGCTCGCGCCACCGGGCCTAGGCGACCTGGACCTGCTGCTAGACGCCGATGAGAGCCCCTGGAACCCGCGTTGGTTCCCTTACGGTAGCTTCCCCCTCTATCTGCTCAAAGGCGTTCAGCTAACGTACGGGCTGCTGCCGGGCGCCGATCTGACCGATCTGCGCATCCCCGGCCGGACGATATCGGCGCTAGCGGACGTAGCCACGGTCGTGGCGGTTTTCGCTCTCGGCAGCACGGTGTACTCGCGGCGCGTGGGACTGCTGGCGGCGGCCCTGGTGGCGCTGGCCGTCATCCACATACAGCTTAGCCACTTCTTCGCCGCCGACACCCTGCTGGCGCTGTTCGCGGTCCTGACGATGTGGTACCTGGTCCGGGTCGCCAGGGAGGGTAGGCCGCAAGACTCCGCCCTGGCGGGTCTGTTCGTCGGACTGGGTCTGGCTACCAAGATCAGCCTGGCCCCAATTCTGGGCGCCTTCGTTGTCGCGCACCTGATGTTCGCCCTCGGACCCGTTCTCGGCAGCCCCGCAAGGTCAGCGCTGTTGATGGTCAGGAGTGGGACAGCGGTGCGAGGACTGCTGATCGGGGGCCTGGCCGCGGCGGCGGCGTTCCTGATCGCGCAGCCGTACACCCTTTTGGACTGGGGACGCTTCTACGGGGACGTCATTGAGCAGTCCGAGATGGTGAGACGGATACGGGACTACCCCTACACCCGCCAGTACGTGGACACGACACCGTATCTGTACCAGATCAGGCAGCTCGCCACCTGGGGCCTGGGTTGGCCGGTCGGGATACTGGCATGGGCCGGGATGCTGTATGCGGCGATCCGCGGTCTGCGTCCGTTCCACGGGCTTGTCTACCTGGCGGCCGGCTGGGCGCTGCCGATGTCGGTGCTGCTCGTGTCGAACAGTTTCGCGGGGATAATCGTCTCCGCCACCATCGCATTGACGGTGCTGGTTGCGACTCTGCCAATGCGGCGGGAGGACGCTCGCACGGACGCGCTTCTGCTAGCGTGGGTGGCTCCGTATCTCTTGATCACAGGCTCCTTCGAGGTCAAATTCCTTCGGTACATGCTCCCAATCACCCCGTTCTTGCTCCTCTTCGGGGCCAAGCTGGCCTTCAGCCTGTGGGCTGTAGCCCAGGGGGCGGGACGCGGGTCGGTTGGAACCCTTGCGCGTCCCATCGTGTTGGGTATATTCGCCGTGGTCCTGGGCGGTTCGGCCTTTTACGGCGTCTCCTATCTCGGCCTATACAACGACACCCATCCGGCGGTGGAGGCCTCCGACTGGATCAACGACAACGTTGGAGAGTCCTCGCTCATCCTCAAGGAGCACTGGGACGAGGGCCTGCCGGCGATGGGCCGGTACCGGATCAGGGAGCTTCCGCTCTACGAGCCCGACACGGCGGCCAAGTTGAGCATAGTATCCGCGGGGCTGGCGAACGCCGACTACCTGGTGCTGTTCAGCAACCGGCTGTACGGCACGATCCCCAGGCTCCCTGATCGCTACCCGATCAGCCTGGAGTACTACCGGCTGCTTTTCACGGGGGAGCTTGGCTACGAGCTCGCGGCCCAATTCGCGTCCTATCCGGAGCTATTTGGCGTGGGCTTCGTCGACGAGACCTTCGCGAGGCCCGACCTGCCGGAGCCCGACGCCCCGGACAGTCCTAACGCTAGCGCGGTGTCCCTGAATCTGGGGTTCGCCGACGAGAGTTTTTCCGTTTACGACCACCCAAAGGTCCTCGTCTTCCGGAATGCTCTGAAGCTGGAACCCGATGTGATATCGGCACGGATACTTGACGCCTCTGAAGGATTCCCGGAGCGGTCCGTGGCGTTACAGCGGCCCGAGCCCAACGTCGGCGGGCTCATGCTCTCGGACTACGACGCCAGCGCCCAGCAGGCAGGTGGCACCTGGACGGATATCGTCGATGCCGACGGCTGGACCAGCCGGCTGCCGGTGCTGGCGTGGCTGGTTGTCGTGGAGGGGTTCGCCGTTCTGGCCTTTCCGATAGCGTTCGTGGTTTTTCGGCCGCTGGCGGACCGGGGATGGCTGTTCTCCAAGGCGCTGGGCCTGCTGCTTGTCGGTCTGGTCGTGTGGCTTCTGACAAGCCTACACTGGATGACCTTCTCCCGCGGGTCGGTGTCGGTCGGGGCCATCTTGCTGTTGGCGCTATCGCTGGGTGTGTTGGCGTCGCGGCGCGACGAGATTAAGAGCTTCTTGGTGCGCAACTGGAGAATAATCGCGATCGGGGAGGCAGTCTTCCTACTGGCCTTCCTGGCCTTCCTCATGATACGCGCGGTCAACCCCGATTTGTGGCACCCGTTTCGCGGGGGCGAGAAGCCCATGGACTTCGCCTACCTGAACGCCGTGCTGCGCTCGTCGTACATGCCTCCATACGATCCATGGTTTGCCGGGGGCTTCATCAACTACTACTACTGGGGGCAGTTCCTGGTGGCGACCTTGGTGCACGCCACCGGCGTTGCACCCGCCGTCGCGGTCAACCTGGCGGTACCCATGTTCTTTGCGCTGACAGCCGCGGGCGCGTTCTCGCTGGTGTACAACCTGGCGGAGGGGACGCGGCGACGGCTGGCGCAACCCCCGCTGCCGGAAGGCCGGGCGAGCATCGGATCGCCCGTGCTGGCGGGCGTGGCCGCGCTGGTCTTCGTGGCCGTGCTCGGCAACCTCGATGGCGCAATACAGGTGGGGGAGGGCGCCTGGCGTGCCCTGGTCCAGGGCCTGCCGTGGGGCGAGTTCGATTTCTGGCGAAGCAGTCGAATGATGGCGCCGGACCCGCCGGGCCACGAGATCACCGAGTTTCCCTTCTTCACGTTCCTGTTCGGGGACCCTCACGCCCACCTTATCGCGCTGCCCTTCACGCTCCTGGCGCTGGGCCTTTCGGCCGCGATCGTGGCACGGCGGGCGTTCGGAGCGGACACGGAGCGCGACGGTGGAAGCTCTGAGGCGGCCCGGCTTGCGGTCCTGGGATTGACCGTCGGCGCACTCAGGCTGCTGAACACGTGGGACTATCCCACGTATCTGCTGATCGCAGCGGGCTCCGTGGCCCTTGCCGAGCTGATTCGCCACGGGGGAGTCGCCATGTCGACGGCATGGCGGACGGGACTCAAGGTCGGCGTGGTGTTCGCCGTCGGGTACGTCGCGTTCCTGCCATACCACTTGAGCTACGAGACGTTCTTCAACAGCTTGGAGTCCACGACCAACACCACACTCTTGCGGCAGTTCCTCGCCATCAGCGGGTTTTTCGTATTCGTCATAGGCTCCTACTATATCTGGGCCCTTTGGGGCTCCCTGGCCGCCGTCCGCGGCCGTATCCGCCGCGCGGCGCTCTCGGTGGTCGACTCCGTATCTGCTGACGACAACCGGCTTGCGGCGGCTGGCTCTTCCCAGATCGGAGTGGGACTGGTGCTAGCGCTCGTGAGCGCGGGACTGATAGTGGCATACGTGCTTACGGGCCTCGCGTCGGCAGGCGTCGGCGCAACGATTGTTTTTGCCGTGCTGGCGCTGGCTGCGGTGGCGCTGGTCGGATACCGCGCAGTCAGCCACTTGAAGCAGGACTCGGCCTACGTGGGCTTTGTGTCGATGCTGGTCGTCGTGGCCTTTGCCCTGGTGCTCGGCCTGGACTTCCTGCGGGTCGAGGGCGACATCGACCGGATGAACAGCGTGTTCAAGTTCTATCTGCAGGTGTGGGTGCTGATGGCTTTGAGCGCCGCCTATCTCCTGTGGCGGCTGCTACAGGCGCAATCACGGGAACTCTTGAGACGACGGCGTGGGTTGAGGTGGGCCTGGGCCGGCGTTCTCGTCGCGCTGCTGGCAAGCGCGTCGGTGTACCCGGTGCTTGGCACCCAAGACAGGCTGCGGGACCGGTTCGAGGGCGCTGACAACGGGTTGACGCTCAACGGCGAGGCGTACGTCGCGGGGACGACCTACCGCGATGCGAGGGGCGACGTGGACCTGGCTGCCGACTTCGAAGGAATCGACTGGCTACGCCAGAACGTCGAAGGCTCTCCGGTGGTGCTGGAGGCGAACACTCCCACTTACCGCTGGGGCGGCCGAGTTTCGATCTACACGGGCATGCCCAGCATCGTGGGCTGGGAGTGGCACCAGGAGCAGCAGCGCTGGGGATACAGGGAGGAAGTCGACCGGCGAATCCAGGACGTGAGCGTCATCTACGAGACCCAGGACCCCGCACGGGCCATCTCGCTCCTCGCCAAGTACAATGTCCGCTACGTCTACCTTGGCCAGTTAGAGCGCCTGTACTATCCGGGTGGAGGCCTCGAAAAGTTCGGCCTTGAGATGGCCGATTATCTGGAGCCGGTCTTCACTTCCGAGGGCGTTACCATCTACCGGGTCCGGGACGAAAGCTCGTAGCCCAAATCGGAGGTCACGATATGTGTCGAAGCATCAAGGTCCTGCGACAGGGCAGCGTCCCCCTGTCCGACGACGAGGTCCAGGCGGCTGCGGTGCAGTTCGTCCGCAAGATATCGGGATATCGGACCCCTTCGCGGGCGAACGAGCAGACGTTCAACAAGGCGGTCGAGGAGATAGCGCACGCTTCCACGAGGCTGCTTCACGCCCTCGAGTACCGGGTCAGGGCGTCGGCGTAGGCGACTCTCGGACCACCGCGGAAGGGCGACGGGCCGTTGTCCGCTGACGGGTCCACCGTGGTGTCGCGGGTTCTCGGCTACCGCACCATTGCGACGGGAAGTCACGAAGGCATTTCACGGACGCGTCGCTACAGCCCCTTGTAGTTGACGATCTGATGAAGCGTGTGGAGGACGCTAACCAGGTCTTTCTGGTCCTCCATCACCTGGTCGATGTCCTTGTATGCCTCCGGGTGCTCGTCCAGCAGGGCTTTGGGGTGCTTGCTGTTCCACGCCTTGCCCCTCATCCAGCGGTTTAAAGAGTCCGTCGTAAAAGTCCTCCGCGCCTGGCCCCTGCTGAACTTCCTCCCCGCGCCGTGGGCGGAGGAGTTGTAGGAGTCGGGGTTGCCTTTGCCTTCTACGACGTACGTGGCGGCGCCCATGGACCCGGGTATGATGCCCAGGTCGCCGTCTTCGGCCTTGATGGCGCCCTTCCTGGTGATCCAGACCTCTTCGCCTCCATGCACCTCCTTGGTGGCGAAGTTGTGGTGGCAGTTGATCCGGTCGACCTCGGTGCCGCCACCGATGAGGCCGAACAGGTCCGCCAGGGCAGCGTCCATCATGATCTCCCGGTTGGCCAGCGCGTATCTCTGTGCCCATAGCATCGCCTGGATGTACTCCTCACCCTGGTGTGAGTCCTCCATCAGGTACGCAAGGTCTCTGTCGTTTAGCTTGATTCCTTGTTCCGCCATCAGTCTCTTTGCCACTTCGATGTGGTGCGTGGCGATCAGGTTGCCGGCGCCCCTGGAGCCGGAGTGGATTACGACCCACACCTGGTCATTCTGGTTCAGGCAGACCTCCAGGAAGTGGTTGCCGGCGCCGAGGGAGCCAAGCTGTCTCCGCGCCCTCTGGGACAGCCCCGGCCTGATGGCGTCCAGGTCCACCGGCGGAGGATCCTTGTCGAAGAAGGCCCGGGCTGCCGACTGGACCTTGCCGTGGGCCTGCCCGACGCCGGCGGGGACGGAGCGGCCGAACATCGGTATCAGCGGCTGGAGGTCGTCGGGGAGATCGCCCTTGACCCGGTCGCTGATCACGGCGATCATTCCGCAGCCGATGTCCACACCGACGGCGGCGGGAACTATGGCGTCTTTCGTCGGGCTCACGCTGCCGACTGTTGCGCCTTTGCCCAGGTGGGCGTCGGCCATCAAGGCGACGTCGCCGTGGATAACGGGGCACGTCGCCAGCGTGTGGGCCTGGTGACGGGTCGCGTCATCGAGGATGCTGGCCCAGATTCTTACGTTGCCTTCCCGGTACATGCCCTTTCCCTGTACGAGTTTCCGCCGACATCGTACCTCCACCGGGGGACCGGTGGCCGACGCCAAATGCGTCCCGACCTAGCCTCAGAACGGCTTGGCCCGTTTACGTGTCTGGTATATGATAACCTGACTGAGATTCCGCTCAAGTTCCCCTGGGCAGTCTGTTGAGACGCAGGCGGAACATTCGACTATGGAACGCAACGCAAGGAGCACCGCGATGACCAGCGTTCAGACGATGCAGGACCGCATGCTCATAGCCCATCTGCTCAGGCGGGCGGGATTCGGCGCTACGCCCCGGGAACTAGATGCCGCGATGGTGAAGGGGTACGACACGGTCGTCGACGAGCTTCTCAATCCCGATCACGCCGACGCGGTGCCCGAAGACCTGATACGGAGATTTCACAAGGACCAGTCGGATCGGAGAGGCACGGGCGGAGGACCGTACTGGGTCTACCGCATGGTAATGACCGAAACTCCACTCAGGGAGAAGATGTGCCTGTTCTGGCATCGGGTGTTCGCCACGGCAAGCACCAAGCTGATACAGGCCAGGCCGGTAACGAACCAGATCGACATGTTCCGCGAGCATGGAATAGGTAGCCTCGATGATCTGCTGACACGGCTCTCCAGAGACCCCGCGATGATCATGTGGCTCGACAACCAGGACAACCACAAGGCCAACATCAACGAGAATTACGGCAGGGAGATACTCGAGCTGTTCTCGATGGGCGTTGGCAACTACACCGAGGACGACATCAAGGAGACCGCCAGAGCGTTCACCGGTTGGGGGATCGTGAACCCGGACTACATGCTCATCAAGATGCGCAACAACGTAGCCCGTCCCTACGGGTACATCTCGTGGCAGTTCGCCTATGACGATGACGACCACGATCACGGCGACAAGACGATTCTCGGCGAGACTGGGGACTGGAACGGCGAAGACGCCGTAAGGATCATCTGCAAGCACGAGGCGACGGCAAGGTACCTTGCGCGACACCTGTACCACTTCTTTGTCGCCGACGAGCCGCCGGTGCCCCAGTGGCCCCACACCCAGCCCAACGACCCGGAGGCCATCGACGCCCTGACCGCCGCCTACTTCGACTCAGGGCACAGCATCAAGGCCATGCTGGAAGCGCTCTTCAAGTCCGAGTTCTTCAAATCCGAACCCGTACGCTACTCAAGAATCAAGAGCCCCGCTGAGATGGTCATCGGCACCATGCGTCTCGCCGGTCCAGTTGAGCTTCCCTCCGAGGACACCTACTACGCCGCGGCCGCATGCGGGAACATGGGGCAGAGGCTGCTGAACCCTCCAAGCGTGGAGGGATGGCAAGGCGGCACGGATTGGATCAACACCGGTGCATACGTCGAGAGGGTGAACTTCGCCAGCCGGATTCTTAACGACCCGAACAAGATCGGCGTACGCGACATGATCGAGCGCATCAAGGCGAAGGCTGGCACCGGCGGCATGAGCTCGGACGAGCTTGTGGACCACTGCCTCGACGTTCTGGGTCCCGTGGACGTTCAGGACGGCACCTCCAACGGACTCAAGAACTACGCGGCAAAGTACGGGGACCTCACGTGGTCTGACGTTGAGTCATCGGAGCAGTTCGACAAGGCCGCCGTGGCGGTAATTCAGCTAATCGTCTCGAGTATGGAGTATCAGACCGTCTAGAGCCTCTAGCAATGACCGCGTTTGTACAGTTCCAGACGGGCAGGACGACGGAGCCCCGATAGATCAGGGGTCGACATCACACATAGATTCTCCGCGGAGTCTATCCTGAGCTCTGCCGAAGGGCTCAAGAATGACAGATTGGGTTACGTTAGATTCTTCGCGGAGTCTAACCTGGGCTCCGACCGAGGTCGCGAGTCCTGACTCTGTCGGACATTGCCGAAGGGGTCAAGAATCACAGATTGGGGCACGTTAGAGCCCCCAAAAAAATTACAAAGCCAAGGGACTGGGAATGACAACAACGGCATTTAGGCTGCGGTACCTGACCAACGTGGGCTTCGTCACGGACCAGGGCGGCAGAGGGTTTCAGCATCCTTCCTGCTTTGTCGTGAGGTCCGATGGGCGGATATTCGTGGGCAGCCGGGGTACGGCGTCCGGACCAACCACCGGCGTGCAGATGGTGTCTCGAACGCACGAGTACTTCGGGACCATCGGCAGCGCCGGCGCCGGCGATGGACAGATGCGCGAACCCAGCGCCCTTGCGTTGGACGGAGACGAGAATCTCTATCTGGCCGATGAGAAGCTGCACCGTATAACGGTGTTCGACAGAGATGGCGAGTTCCGCGCCTCCTGGGGAACACAGGGAAGCGATCCGGGGGAGTTCGACAGGCCCTGCGGGCTGTTAGTCCGCGGAGACACGTTGCTGGTCGTGGACTCGATGAACCACAGGGTCCAGACTTACTCCACGGACGGCAAGTTCCTCGGCCAATGGGGGACCCACGGTTCGGGCGACGGTGAATTCCGGCTCCCTTGGGGTATCGCCGAGGACCGTGATGGAAACATACTAATTGCGGACTGGGGAAACGACCGAATCCAGAAACTGACGCCCGACGGGGAGCACCTGGCGACCTTCGGCGAAAGCGGCGATGGCGAGGGCCAGTTCAACCGGCCGGCGGACGTGGCGGTCGACCCGGAAGGCAACCTCTACATCGCGGACTGGGGCAACCAGAGGCTTCAAGTATTTGACGCTTCGGGTGAGTACGTCGACAGCAAGAGGGGCGAAGCGGTTATCAATCCGTGGGTGACCGAGTATCTTGAAGCTCAGCAGGACGAAAAGAATGCCCGTCAGTCGTTCGTCCCGCACTTCGAAGTAGACACCGACGACCCGAGCGAAGTTTCCGCTCGACTGGAGCCGTATTTCTGGGACCCCTGCTCCGTGACGTTGGACGACGAGGGGCGGGTATACGTCCTGGAGACCTGCCGTCACAGGTTCCAGGTTTTCGAGAGAATCTAGAGAGTAGGACTGGCAGTCCTGCCAAGGGGGTAATCCCGTGGGTCAAAAGAAACTCGTGGTGGCCCAGCTGTCGGGTGGAAACGACTATCTCAACTGTATCGTGCCCTACAGCAATCCGCTCTACGTCGACAACAGGCCTCACGTCCGCATAACGGAGGACCGAGTGCTGCCCCTCGGAGACGGTCTCGGAATGAACCCGACGATGGCCCCTATCAAGGAGCTCTACGACCAGGGCAAAGTCGCGATAATCCACGGTGTCGGCTACCCGGTGCCCAACAGGTCCCACTTCCGGTCCATGGACATCTGGCACACGGCGGAGCCGACGAAGGTCGGTCTCGAGGGCTGGCTGGGCAACGCCATCAACCAGATGTATCCGAATCACGACAACGTCGTCGCGGCGGTCAACTTCGGCTCCAGTCTGCCGCGAGCGCTAGCCGCGCCGGGCGCTCCGGTGGCATCGGTGACCGACCTGGACACCTACGGGCTGATGCCCCACATGGGCGACTCGGACCAGCGAAACGAAGCGCTGGAGGCCTTCAAGGCCATGTACAGTCCCGCTATTGGCAGCGGTCCTGTCATGGACTATCTCAGCGAGACAGGACTCAGCGCCCTCAGGGGCGCGGAGATCCTGAGCACGGTCACCGAGGGTTACTCGTCGAACGTCGAGTACGGTCAAAACCCGTTCGCCAAAGCGATGAAGGGTGCGGCGCAAGTCCTCCAGGCTGACATCGGCACCCGAATCTGCTATACCCAGTACGGGAGCTTTGACGCCCACACCAACGGGATCGCCCTGCAGGAGGGGCTGCTTATCGACGTCGCGGGCGGCATCTTCGACTTCTACACGGACATGAACCAGGCCAACGAGAGCGAAGACGTCATAATCCTGGCGTTCTCCGAGTTCGGCAGAAGGGTCAGGGACAACGGCAACGGCACCGACCATGGCTCGGGTGGGGTGGCGTTCGTCATCGGCGACTCAGTTATAGGCGGGCAGTACAGCGAGTACCCGTCGCTTGCCGCGGACCAGCTCGTGGAAGGGGACCTGAAGTTCAACCTGGACTTCCGCAGCATCTATACGGAGATACTCGAGGACTGGCTCGAGCTCGATGCTCGACCTGTTGTCAAGGGCGCATACGAACGAGTGGGGTTCCTGAAGAACTAGAAGTCGGCATCTGGACGGTCTATTTCGGGCGGTCGAGGGACCGGTCAGGTTTTCGCCGGTCAAAGGGATGTCCCCCAACGGCGCCCGAATGCGCCGTTTCCGACGCCAAGCCGCTTCTTCCCGGGGCGTCAGGGTCCGTTGTCGCCTGAGTTCCTATCCCACGTTCAGCCGCGACTACGCCACCCCTCCACCGGCCTCGGTCATGCGTCTTCGGACCTACGGATCCGGGTGGCTGGACGTCTCTGCGGCACCCCGGCTTCCGGGACGGCCGCCGAATGGTGCACTGGACGGGCTTGTGATGTGGGGCGCTGGGAGGGCGTGGGCGCCGATTGGGGCGAATTTGCGGTGGAGCGGGAGACCGGATTCGAACCGGCGACAGCCTGCTTGGAAGGCAGGAACTCTACCCTCCCGCTCGATTGCGCACTCCGATTCTAGCTTTTCAGGCCGGCAAAGAAATTGCGCCCCTCGTGGTGTACAATGGGGCATGTCTACTCCAGCCTACCCAGGTGTCGCCCGACTTCAGCACGCCGTCCAGGGGCAGCGCCGAAAGCATTAGCTGCGAGGCGTGGGGATTGTTGAATAGGCTCTGGCTGGAAAGGGGAGCTATTGGCGGATGGGCAGTGTTCGGAGCGGGAGACCGGATTCGAACCGGGAGGCCGTGACAGCCTGCTTGGAAGGCAGGAACTCTACCACTGAGTTACTCCCGCTCGATTGCGCACTCCGATTCTAGCATTTTCAGGCACGGCCAGCCAAAGAACTTGGTGGGCAGTGAGTTCGGAGCGGGTGCTCGAAACACCCGGGTGAAGGGCTGGCTACTCCAGGTCGCCCCAGGTGTCGCCCGACTTCAGGTCGACGCCCAGCGGCACGTCCAAGGGCAGCGCCGATGGCATAAGTTCCATGACGATCTCGCGCATCTGGTCCAGCTCGTCCCGCGGCGCCTCGAAAATCAGCTCGTCGTGGACTTGCAGGATCATCTTCGAGCGCAACTCGAGCGCCTCCATGCGCTCAAATATCCGAAGCATGGCTATCTTGATGATGTCGGCGGCGGTGCCCTGGATGGGCATGTTGATGGCGGCGCGTTCGGCGGCCTGGCGTACGTGAGCGTTCCTGGAGGTGATGTCGGGCAGGTATCTGCGGCGTCCCAGTACGGTCTCGACGTAACCACGCTCTCTGCAGACGGCCTTGGTGTCCTCGACGTAGTCGCGTATTTTCGGGTACTTGTCGAAGTAGAGGTTTATGAAGTGCTGGCCCTGTTCGGGAGAGAGATCGGTCTGTCGCGAGATACCGAAGGCCGTGAGACCATATAGCACGCCGAAGTTGAGGATCTTGGCGAACCGGCGCATCTCCGCGGTAACTTCCTCCAGCGGCACCTCGTACACCATGGCGGAGGTCGAGTTATGGATGTCTTCTCCCCGGCCAAAGGCGTTTATCAGCCCAGGGTCCTTGGAGAAGTGGGCCAGCACCCTGAGCTCGATCTGGGAGTAGTCGGCCGCGAGCAGCGTCCAGCGCGGCGCCCTTTCGGCGACGAAGGCCTTGCGAACCCTGCGGCCCAACTCGGTGCGGACCGGGATGTTCTGCACGTTGGGGTCGTTGCTCGAGATGCGGCCGGTGGCCGATCCGGTCTGGTTGTAGCTGGTGTGCACCCTTCCGGTGCTGGCATTGACGAGCGTGGGGAGTGCGTCCACGTAGGTCGACTTGATCTTGGATAGCTGTCGGTACTCGAGGATGTGGTCCAGCACCTGGTAGGCCTTGGGGTCGACGCCCTCGGCCTTGCCGCTGTCCAGGAACGCTTTGAGGCCGTCGAGCGACGAGGCGTCGGTGGAGAACCCCGTCTTGGTCTTCTTGGTAGGAGGCAGATGGAGCTCGCTAAAGAGCACTCCGGCAAGCTGCTGAGAGGAGTTGAGGTTGAACTCGTGGCCGACGTTGGCGTACATGTCGGTCTGTATCTGGCCGAGCTCTTCCGAGAGCTGAGTCGACATCTCGCGGAGCAGGTCGACGTTTAAGGCGACGCCGTCTCGCTGCATGCGGACGAGCACCCGCACCAGGGGCACCTCAACCTCCTCGAGTAGCCGCCGGACATTCCGCTGGTCGATCTCGGTGGCCAGCTCCCCTCGAAGCCGCTCGGTAAAGTCTGCGTCGGCAGCCGCATATTGGCCGGCTGCTCCGATGTCCACCCGGTCCATGGAGATCTGCTTACGACCGGTGCCGATGAGGTCGCTGATCGGGGTCATCTCTTGGTTGAACAGCTCGAGCGCCATCGGCTTGAGGCCGATTGCCCTCCTGCCCCCGGCGTGAGCGGCGAGCATCGTGTCGAGCTCCAGCCCCTGCAGGTTTATCCCGTGGCCCTCCAGGACCATCAGGTCGTAGTTGGCGTTGTGCGCGACCTTTGGCACGGCAGGGTCTTCCAGGACCGGCCTCAGGCGTTCCAGGACCTGGGCCATCGGGAGTTGCGTGCCTTCGGCGTGGCCGACGGGGACGTACCAGGCATTGCCAGGGCTGTTGGAGAAGGAGAGTCCAACGAGACGCGCGGTCATCGGGTCCAGGGAGTCGGTCTCGGTGTCGAAGGAGAACCCGTGGGGCGTCGATAGCTCGGCGACCAGCCTGTCCAGCGCCTCGTCGGTATCGATTATTTCGTAATTTGTGGGCGTCTTCTCAGCGCCGAAGTCGGGTACCGCGGTCTCGTCGTCGCCGTCCCCAGGAATACGGTCCAGCATGCTGTAGAACTCCAGCTCCCGGAGAAGGCCGACGACGTCTGCACGCTCGAAACTC
Organism: Dehalococcoidia bacterium; assembly: GCA_965248005.1. Taxonomy (GTDB): domain Bacteria; phylum Chloroflexota; class Dehalococcoidia; order Lucifugimonadales; family UBA1123; genus CBDFIE01. The sequence continues at coordinate 2,426,569 of CBDFIE010000003.1, read as the reverse complement.
GGGAAGCGGGCCGCATCCAAGTCGAGGGTCACGGACGCGTCGCGTCTGATGGTGGTCAGGAAGCGGGCTTGGAGGGCCATGTCACGGTTTTCCGACAGGCTAGTTCGCGCCCTCGGTGGGGTCACGTTATCGAGGTTTTCGTAGATGCCGTCGATGCTGCCGAACTCGTTGAGGAGCTTGACTGCGGTCTTGGCGCCGATGCCCGGCACGCCGGGGATGTTGTCCGACGAATCGCCCTGGAGGGCCTTGATGTCGGCCACGGATTCGGGCCCCAGCCCCCCGTATCTCTGCCGCACGGCAGCCTCGTCGTACAGCGTCCGATTCTGGACGGCAAAGCTGAACAGCACCCGTACCCAAGGCGACACGAGCTGGAGCGTGTCGGTATCGCCGGTCAAAACCATGGTGTCGATCTCCTGTTGCTCCGCCTGTCTGCACAGGGTACCGAGGACGTCGTCGGCCTCGAAGCCCGACTGCTCGTAGATCGGCACTCGAAGGGCGTCCATGAGCTGGCGAATCCGCGCGAACTGGCCCCGAAGCTCGGGAGGGGTCGGGGGTCTGTGGGCCTTATAGGCTTTGAACTCCAGGTGCCTGAAGGTGGGCTCAGGGAGGTCGAAAGTAATCGCCACGTGAGTGGGCTCGCGGTCCGATAGGGTGCGCAGGAACGTATTCAAGAAACCGAACACGGCGCGGACCTCTTCGCCCGTGCTCCTTACGCTGAGAGGCTCGCGTATGGCGTGCCAGGCACGGTGCACCATGGCGTGGCCGTCCATGAGTAGAAGCAGGGGCTTCCGGTCCAGCATCGGAAGCGTGGAATCGGATGACATGGGGTGGCTCCTAGAGGGGCTGAGGCGCCATCCGATTATACACGCGGGGGTGGTTCGCCGGCCTCACCACGAGCGGAAGAACCCGATGGTTCGACAGGCTCACAAAAAACGGAAGAACCCGATGGTTCGCCGGCCTCACCACGAGCGGAAGAACCCGATGGTTCGCCGGCCTCACCACGAGCGGAAGAACCCGATGGTTCGCCGGCCTCACCACGAGCGGAAGAACCCGATGGTTCGACGGGCTCACCACGAGCGGAAGAACCCGATGGTTCGACGGGCTCACCACGAGCGGAAGAACCCGATGGTTCGACAGGCTCACCACGAGCGGAAGAACCGGATGGTTCGACGGGCTCACCACGAACGGAAGAAACCGATGGTTCGACGGGCTCACCACGAACGGAAGAAACCGATGGTTCGACGGGCTCACCACGAACGGAAGAAACTTGTGCTCCGCTGGCCCTGAGCTCGTCGAAGGGCGCTCTGTCGGTGAGTCGACGAATTGCGGGGGTATTGCCGACGATTGGAAGGTAGTGCTAGACCCCCGCCAAGGCCCGGGCCTCGGTCAGAAGGGAGACGACCTCGCCGGGCGACTCGCCTTCGGCGTATATTCGCAGCAGCGGCTCCGTGCCCGAGAATCTGATCAGCGCCCAGTAGCCGCCTTCGAGGACAAACCTGAAGCCGTCTTGGTGGTCGATCTCGGTCAGGGCCCTGCCGGCCAGGCTAGAAGGATTCGCCAGTCGCAGACGGTCCTGAATCTCCTCGCGCTGAGAGGGATCGAATGTTACATCCCAACGATCATACGAGTGGGGGCCGACTTTCTCGAAGAGCGACGCCAAGAGGTCCGACGGGTCCGAGCTGGTCTTCACCATCATGTCCAGCAGCAGGAGGCCGCTGAGGATGCCGTCCCGCTCGGGGATGTTGCCGCGAAAGGCGTAACCGCCGCTCTCCTCGCCGGCGGCGAGGGCCTCCTCGGCCATCATTACAGGTCCCAGGTATTTGAAGCCGACGGGCGTGTCGAAGACCGGGACGTCGTAGAGGACGCCAAGCCGGTCGATCATGCTGGACATGGTGATGGAGCGAACCAGAGGGCCGGTCTGCTGCATGTTTTCTAGCAGGTGAAGGCAGAGAAGCGAAAAAACCTCCAGTGTGGTCATGAACCTGCCGTTCTCATCTATTACCCCGAGGCGGTCGGCGTCGCCGTCCGTGGCCAGACCGACGTCGGCGCTACTGTCCAGCACCTCGTCGATCGTCTGGGCCAGGTTGGCGGCGATGGGCTCGGGCTGGGCCATCCCGGGGAACGCGGGATCCGGATCGCCGCGAATCTCGACGAGCCGAGTGTTGCCGCCTCCCAGGAGCTTGCTGAAGTAGCCCGCTCCCGCGCCATGCATCGAGTCGACGACGATGTTGAGCCCGGCGTTCCGAATGGCCATTATGTCGATCAGCGTCGCGGCGTGGGCCAGGTACTCGGGCTCCGGGTCGAAGTACTCGAGCAGCCCCTGACGTTCAGCCTCTTCGAGGTCCAAGCGCTGCACGGAGCCGCGACGCTCGACCTCAGCGATCCGCTCTTCGAGCTGGGCGACGATCGCAGGTGACGCGCTTCCCCCATAGTCCGGCTTGAACTTGAAGCCGTTCCATGCGGCGGGGTTATGGCTCGCGGTGATAATCGCGCCACCGCCAGCGTCGCGGCGGACGATGTTAAAGCTGACGACGGGCGTCGGAGCGGGCCTATCGCAGAGTAGAGTGGGGATGCCGTTGGCCGTCGTGACCTCGGCCACCGCACGGGCGAAGTCAGCGGAGCCTAGTCGAGTATCGTAACCGATAACGAACCCGCGTCGGTCCAGGCCGCTGGAATTGATCAGGTCCGCCGTGCCCTGAGCGCAGATGCGGACGTTTTCGACGGTGAAATCCTCGGACATCAGTGCCCGCCAACCGTCGGTGCCGAATCTTATGGCCACCTCGTCCACTCCTGGCAGGGTCCACTCTCTGTTGGTGCCATTCTAGAAGAGTCCTTTTGGGGAAGGACAACGTAGCCTCGATCGAACCGGGGCCGGCGTCGCGCGTGGATTCTTCGCTGAGTCTATCCTGAGCCTAGCCGAAGGGCTCAAGAATGACAGTTTTGGCTATGTTAGGCGCCCTAGTCCTATCCCCAAATGTGGGTGCCGGCTTAGGCTTATGCGTTGGTGCTGTGTCGCCCGCGGCTCAGGCCCCGGCAGACCTCCCGGCGGTCGCGTCGCTGATGAACGCCTCGCGCCTAAGGACGGACGCCTTGTCGGTCCTCTCCCACGGCAGGTCGACGTCGGTGCGGCCAAAATGTCCGTAGGCGGCGGTCGCCTTGTAGATCGGCCGACGCAGGTCCAGATCGCGGATTATCGCGCCCGGCCTGAGGTCGAAGTGCTTGTCGATCAGGCGGTTGATCGTGTCGTCGGTAACCTTGTTGGTACCGAACGTCTCGGCCGAGACGGAGATGGGCTGTGCTACGCCGATCGCGTAAGATATCTGAAGCTCCACGCGGTCCGCGATGCCCGCGGCAACGAGGTTCTTCGCCACGTAGCGAGCGGCGTAGGCGCCCGATCGGTCTACCTTGGTCGGGTCCTTGCCGGAGAAGGCGCCGCCACCGTGACGGGCCATCCCCCCGTAGGTGTCGACCAGAATCTTGCGACCGGTGAGGCCGGAGTCCCCGACGGGACCCCCTATCACGAATCGACCGGACGGGTTCACGTGCCATATGGTGTCACGGTCGAGAAGGTCGGCCGGAACTACCTGCTTCGCCACATCCTCTACCAGGTCTCGCTCGATGACGGACTGGCTCACCTCGGGGCTGTGCTGCGAGCTTACAACCACCGTGTGCACGCGCTTGGGCACACCGTACTCGTACTCTACGGTTACTTGAGACTTGCCGTCCGGGCGGAGGTATGGCAGGTACTGCTCCTTCCTGGCCTCCGCCAACCGTTGGCAGATTCGGTGGGCGAGGGCGATAGGGAGAGGCATAAGCTCCGGCGTCTCGTTACATGCGAACCCGACCATCATGCCCTGGTCACCGGCGCCCAGGGACTCGATCTCGCTGCTGCCGTCTTCACCCCTGGTCTCCAGGGACTGGGAGACTCCCCTTGAGATATCGGATGACTGGCCGTGGATGGACACTGCCACGCCACAAGACTGGTGGTCGAAGCCGTAGGCGGAATCGACGTAGCCGGCGTCGCGCAGGGTCCGGCGGACTATGTTGGCGATGTCGACGTAAGTGCCGGTCGTGATCTCGCCCATTACGAGGACGAGCCCCGTGGTCGTGCAGGTCTCACAGGCGACACGGGCCATCGGGTCGTCGACAAGAATCGCGTCCAGCACCGCGTCAGAAATCTGATCGCAGAGCTTGTCCGGGTGCCCTTCGGTCACGGACTCTGACGTGAATAGAAACGAAGACGAGTCGGTGAAACTGTTGGTCATGGCTGTCCCTCCTGCGGCGGTGTTTTCCCAGGTGTCTGATCCCCGGCTACACCGCGATTGGTTATCGTTCTTAATGGCGATCTATGGTTCCGACATCTTCAGCTTATGCCCAGGCGCTCGATCTGCTCCTGGCTCAAGGCCACCAACGAAGCCGTGCCCTCGGCCGTACGGGTCCCGTCAGGAGCTGTAAGGTGGCCCTTCACCGTAATTTCGCGGCCGGACCGGGTCTCGAGCCAGGATTCTATGAGAAGCTCGTGCCCGATCTTGGCGGGCGCCCGCCAAGCGCACGTCCATCCCGCGCATCATCGTGACGATTTCTTGATGAAATGGCAGGTTCTCCATAATTTCGTAGAGAAGCGCGGCGATAATGCCGCCGTGGACGATTCCGGGCCAGCCCTCGTGCTTCACTTCCGGAAGAAACGTGGAACGTATCCGATCGCCCTGGTGCTCGAACTTCAGGGCGAGCCCGGCCGGATTAGCCTGTCCGCAGCCGAAGCAGTTAGGGTACGCTCGGAAGGGAGCTGACTCCGCACCCGTTTGGTCAGAAGCTATGTCCCAACCTCCCAGCTTGCCAGATACCGTTCCTGGTCTTCGGTTAGAGTGTCGATCTCAATGCCCATAGACGCCAGCTTGAGTCTGCCGACCTCCTGGTCGATGTCCCTGGGCACCGGGTGGACGTCAGGTGTGAGCGAGCGGGCGGTCTGGGCCAGGTACTCGCAGCACAGGGCCTGGTTCGCGAAGCTCATGTCCATGACGGCGGACGGATGTCCTTCGGCCGCGGCAAGGTTGACAAGCCGTCCCTCTCCCAGCAGATAGAGCTTCCTGCCGTCGGCCATGAGATATTCTTCGACAAACGGCCGGACGGTCTGTTTGCCCTCAGCCATCTCATCGAGCGCTTCGATATCGATCTCGACGTTAAAGTGCCCGCTGTTAGCCACGATGGCGCCGCTCTTCATTGCCTCGAGGTGGCTCCTCCCGATGGCGTGTAAGCCACCGGTCAGGGTGATGAAAATGTCGCCGACTCGCGCTGCCTCGTCCATGGACATGACCTGGTGGCCGTCCATGGCAGCCTCCAGGGCGGGAATGGGGCTAACCTCGGTGACGATGGTGTGGGCGCCCATGCCGCGAGCCCTGAGAGCGACCCCTCTGCCGCACCAGCCGTACCCGGCGATTACCACCTTCTTGCCCGCCCACAGCACGTTGGTGGCCCTGGTTATGCCGTCCAAGGTGCTCTGCCCGGTGCCGTAGCGATTGTCGAAGAAGTGCTTGGTGTCGGCGTCGTTGACCGCCACGATCGGGTAGCGCAGCTTGCCGTCTCGCGCCAGGCTCTTCAGCCGGATGACGCCGGTCGTCGTCTCCTCGGTGCCGGCCAGCACCGACTCCAGGGCGTCGGTCCTCTCGGTATGAGCGAGGGCAACCAGGTCCGCTCCATCGTCCATCGTCAGGTTGGGTCCGTTATCGAGGGCGGACTGAAGATGCTGGAAATAGGTGTCGCGGTCTTCGCCCTTGATAGCAAAGGTCGGAACGCCGTACTCGGCGGTCAGCGCTGCGGCCACATCGTCCTGGGTGCTCAGGGGGTTGCTGGCGCACAGGGCGATCCGGGCGCCACCGTCCCGCAAAGCGAGCATCAGGTTGGCCGTTTCCGAGGTCACGTGAAGACATGCCGACACCCGCAGCCCGTCCAGCGGCTTCTCGCGGGCGAACCGCTCCCGGATCTCGCTCACAACGGGCATCTCCCGGGCCGCCCATTCGATTCTGCGGACGCCCTCCGGGGCCAGGGATAGGTTCCGGACGTGTCCATCTTTGGTGCTAGTCGTCAAGAACGTTCTCCTGTCTGGTCTTGGATTGGACGGATATTCTCGTGTAACGCCTACTCCCGCCAGGGGAGAGACTCGCCGTTCTGAAAGGTCTCGAACTGGGTGAGCCGAACGAATGCCTCGAAGCGCTCGCTTATGTCTTCGCGGGTCAGAGATGCCAGCCGGTCCGCGCTGAAGTCCTCAACCGTGAACGACCCCATTACCGAGCCCAGAGCGGCCGCTCTTCTTAATCCCTGCTCGCTCAGGTCCCGGGTTGCCGCCAGAAGACCCATAAACCCGCCGGCAAAGGCGTCGCCAGCCCCGGTTGGGTCTACGACATTGTCCACGGCGAATGCCGGCGTCGAAAACAGGTTGCCGTCGTTGGAGACAAGCACGCCGTGCTCTCCCCGCTTTATCACGACGGTCCGTGGCCCGGCGTCATGAATTCGGCGGGCCGCCCGAAGGAGGTTTTTCTCATCGGCGTAGGACCGAGCCTCGCCCTCGTCCATAAATACCACGTCGACCGCCTTTACGATCCGGTCCAGCTCGTGCCTCTTGCCGTCGATCCAGAAGTTCATCGAATCCAGCCCGACAAGCCTGGGGCGCTCGTTCATCTGGTCGAGGACCTCAAGCTGTAGCTCAGGGTCTATGTTGGCCAGGAACAGGAATCCCGCGCCACGGTGCCTTTCATCCAGCTCGGGCCTGAACTCGGCGAATACGTTGAGCCGAGTGTCGAGGGTCTCCCTCTGGGTCGCTTCCTCGGTGCCGTAGACGCCAGACCAATGGAATGTCTCGCCCGGCACCTGTTCCAGGCCGGTTACGTCGACGCCGTGGGTCTTGAGAAGCGCCACGTGCTGAGGCAGAAAATCGTCGCCTACTATACCAATCAGGCTGACTGGCGCCAGATAGCTGCTGGCGATTGAAAAGTAGGTGGCTGAGCCACCCAGAGAACGCTCGCGGCTTCCCGCGGGTGTCTCGACCGAGTCGTAAGCCACGGAGCCGACGACAAGCAGCATCGTATTTCCCCGCACCTCTTCTATCGTGTGCCTCCGATCATGGAGCGTTCCCGGCCGGAGTCGACACTCACTCCTCCGCGCCGTAGCTGGTCGGGTACCCTTTTTCGATCCATGGGCCGGTGCCATCCTCGATGTTGAACAGGCGGTCGGAGTCAACCCCCATTGCCGCCGCCATCTCGCAGGCGAGGCCGCTCCTGACCCCGGCGGCGCAGATGAACAGCAGGTCCTTGTCTTCCGGAAGCTCGTCGAACCTGGCCAGGAGGTCGTCGACGGTGATGAAAATGGCGTTCTTGACGTGGCCGTCGACGTACTCGTCCATGCGTCGAACGTCCACGAAGGCAACTCCGTCGTCCCCGTGCCTCTCCGCGGCCTCATCGATGGATATGCGGTTATATGGCTCGCCAGGTAACTGTCTTGGCATCGCTGCTCGCTCCCTTCAGTTCGGAAGATATTGCTCCAATAGAATTCCGAGCCGCTCCCTGGCTGCGGCCGGGATGGCGTCCGGGTCCGTAATTATCGCATCCTTGAGTGCTGCGCCACACACGCAACCACGTCGCCGAGGGACATCCGCGGCAACTCTGGCAATAATACGCTGGGCCGCACCGGCGTTACGCTTGAGGTTGCCAACGATCATTTCGACGCTAACCTCATCCTCGGTGCCGTGCCATACGTCGTAGTCGGTGACGAATGCCAGCGTGGCGTAGCACAGTTCGGCTTCGCGGGCCAGCTTCGCCTCCGGCAAAGCCGTCATGCCGATTACGCTGGCCCCCCATGCGCGGTACATGTGGGACTCGGCCCTTGTGGAGAACTGGGGGCCTTCGATGACCAGATAGGCTCCACCCTGGTGGGCGCTAACGCCCTCGGAATTAGCGGCGTCGAACGCGACCGCGCTCAGCTCGGAGCAGAAGGGGTCCGCGAAGCCGACGTGTCCAACTACGCCGTCTCCGAAGAAGGTCGCCGGCCGACCATTGGTGCGATCGATGATCTGGTCAGGGATAACAACGTCCAGGGGCTGCAGGTCCTCTTTCATGCTACCCACGGCGCTCAGGGCCACGATTCGGCGAACTCCAACGGACTTGAGCGCGTAAATGTTGGCCCTGACCGGAATCTCAGACGGCGAGAAGCGATGGCCTCGTCCGTGGCGCGGCAAGAAGGCGACTTCGGTCGGACCCATGTTCCCAAGCAATATGGAGTCGCTGGGAGCGCCAAACGGCGTGTCCACGTGGACGTGTCGCGCGTCGTCGACGCCCTCGATATCGTACAGGCCCGAACCGCCGATGAAGCCGATCCTGGATTCAGCCAACGGGTGTGCCTCCCAGCGCGGAGAGGCTCTTGCGATAGGGTGCTCTGACCACGCCACGCTCCGTGATTATGGCTGTGACGTATCTGCTGGGAGTGACGTCGAAGGCGAAATTCATGGCATCGAATCCTGCCGGGGCCGTCCATTCACCGTGCCATCGCAGGACCTCGGTCTGGTCGCGCTCTTCGATAGGTATCTCGTCTCCGGAGGTTAGCGTAAGGTCCAGGGTGCTGGTCGGAGCGGCCACGTAGAAGGGCACTCCGTTCTCGCCGGCCAGCACGGCCAGCGGGTAGGTCCCGATCTTGTTGGCCACGTCGCCATTAGCCGCGATCCGGTCTGCACCCACCACGACCGCCTGGACGGAGCCCCGCCTCATTAGCTGTCCGGCGGAGGAGTCTGTAATCAACGTGGCTGCGATATCCGCCTGGTCCAGCTCCCACGCGGTTAGCCGGGCGCCTTGGAGGAGCGGGCGGGTCTCGGTGGCGAATACTCGGGTGATTCGTCGCTCTTGCCACGCGGACCTGATGACGCCAAGCGCCGTGCCGTACCCCCCTGTCGCGAGGGCGCCGGCGTTACAGTGGGTGAGCACCTGGCTTCCCCATGGGATCAGCCTGGCGCCGTTGCTGCCGATGTCGCGGTTGGCGGCGGCGTCCTCCCGGTGAATCTCAACGGCCTCGGCTACCAGGTCGGCTACTACGTCCTCAACGGACTGCGCGCTCCTAATGGAAGATAGCAATCTCTCGACGGCCCAGGCGAGATTCGCTCCGGTGGGTCTTGCGGCCTTTATCTCCCCGGCCGCGTGGCGGAGGCGGTCCGAAAAATCGCCGTTGGCATTTTGGGCCAGCTCCATGGCAGCCAGAGCGAGAGCGTAGCCGCCGGCGATGCCGATGGCCGGGGCGCCCCGAATCAACATATCGCGTATGGCCGAGACGACGTCGCGATAGTCCGAGGTCTCGAACCAGACCTCCTCTTGAGGCAGGCGAGTCTGGTCGATCAGGCTCACGCCGTCGCCGTTCCAGACTATCGGACTGAATTCCGGAACTCGAGTGTTGATCGGATTACGCTCCCGCCGATACGTAGGTTTGCAGGACTTGGGACTGCCTGAAATACAAAGGACTTCTCAGAGCGAGAGAAGTCCTTCTAAAAGAACACTGCTCTCATCTCTCAAGCGTGATTCGCTCGCCGGAATTGGCACCGTGCTGGGCCGCTGGCTTGCGTTCCAACCGGTTGCCGGGCATCAAGGGGCCGATCCCTCCGCCACTCTTGATAAGAGCCGCAACTATTCAGTTTTACCAGTCATCAAGAATGCTACAATGCGCTGTTTTGGGATGTCAAGGCTGTCGCGCACCGGGACCCAGGGTGGCCGGATGGCGGGACACGGGGACAGCGTTCGTTGCTGGAAGCCTCGTGGGTAAGAGCCTCTAACAAAACCCGCAATTGTGTCATTCTAGAGGAGTCCCGATTCATCGTCGATTCATCGGGACGACGAACCCCGATTGGATCGGGGCCAGAGTCACGCATAGATTCTTCGCGGAGTCTATCCTGAGCCTTGCCGAAGGGCTCAAGAATGACAGATTAGGTTATGTTAGACATTCGAAGAAACTCCCGCTAACTAAAAAGGGCCCCGACAGAACGGGGCCCTTTTTCTCGATTCCTGTCCGGACTAGTAGTCCATCGGAGGCATCGCCGGTGCCGCCGGCATGTCCTTTTCGGGCACGTCGGTGATCAGCGACTCGGTGGTGAGCACCATCGCGGCGACGCTGGCAGCGTTTTCGATAGCTGCCCTGGTCACTTTGGCGGGGTCCATGATGCCTCGCTCAAGGAGGTGGCAGAACTCGCCCTCCTCAGCGTCGTAGCCCCAATCGCCTTCGCTCTCGAGGCTGGCGGCCAGAATGACCTCGCCGGATGTGCCAGTGTTCTCGGAGATCAGCTTGATCGGGGACTCGAGGGACTTGGAAAGGACGTCAGCGCCGATGGCCTCGTCGCCGGCTATGCTGAGTTTGTCGAGGGCGGCGCGGGCGCGAATGATCGCCAGTCCGCCACCGGGCACGATGCCTTCCTCGACGGCCGCTCGGGTGGCCGACAGGGCGTCTTCGACGCGGTTCTTTTTCTCTTTGAGTTCGACCTCGGTGGCCGCGCCGACCTTGATGATGGCGACGCCGCCTGAAAGCTTGGCGAGCCGCTCCTGGAGCTTCTCACGGTCGAATTCAGAGGTGGTCTCGTCGACCTGGGCCTTGATCTGGTTGATGCGGCCCTGGATGGCGTCCTCGGCGCCAGCGCCGTCGACGAAAGTAGTCTCCTCTTTGGTGGCGACCACGCGCCGTGCGCGGCCAAGGTCCTCGACGGTCACCGAGTCCAGCTTGCGGCCGACCTCCTCGCTGATGACGACGCCACCGGTGAGGGTGGCCATGTCCTCCAGCATCGCCTTTCGGCGGTCGCCGAAGCCGGGCGCCTTAACCGCCAGGCAGTTGAGGGTGCCGCGTAGCTTATTGACCACCAGGGTCGCCAGCGCCTCGCCCTCGACGTCCTCGGCGACGATTACCACGTTCTTGCCGACCTGAAGGATCTTCTCCAGCGCGGGCAAGATGTCCGATACCGCCGACACCTTCTTGTCGGTGATCAGCACATAGGGGTCGTCGACAGACGACTCCATCCTCTCCTGGTCGCTGATGAAATAGGGCGACACGTAGCCGCGGTCGATCTGCATGCCCTCGACGAACTCCTGCTCGTAGGACAGGCCTTTGGACTCCTCGACGGTGATTACACCGTCTTTGCCGACCTTTTCCATGACGTCGGCGATCAGGTTTCCCATCTCGTCGTCATGGGCCGAAAGCGATGCGACCTGGGCGATCTGGGTGCGGCCCTCGACGGATGTGGACATCTCTTCGACGGCGTCCCGGATGGCGGCGACGCCCTTCTCGATGCCTCGCTTCAGGGCCATGGGGTTGCGTCCGGCGGCGATGTTCTTGAAACCCTCGTGAATGATGGCCTGGGCCAGCACCGTCGCGGTGGTGGTCCCGTCGCCGGCCACGTCGTTGGTCTTACTGGCGGCCTCTTTAAGTAGCTGGGCGCCCATGTTCTCGAAGGGGTCTTCCAGCTCGATCTCCTTGGCGATGGTGACGCCGTCGGAGCAGACCTGAGGCGGTCCGAATTTCTTGTCCAGGACCACGTTACGCCCCCTGGGGCCCAGGGTGACCCCCACGGTGCTGGCCATGGTGTCGATGCCGCGCTTCATCGCGGTCCTGGCTTCTTCACTAAACGTTAGCTGTTTCGCCATGAACTCCTCCTCAGCCCGGTCGCGGGCATACTCAGCTACTTTTTGAACAGAATGTCGTCTTCGCGGACCACGAGATACTCGATATCACCGACCTTGTACTCGGTGCCAGGAATACTTGGAGTAGACCACGGTATCACCCACGGCCACGTCCATGGGCACACGGGTGCTACCGTCCTCGGAGAGGCGGCCCGGTCCGATGGCCACCACGAGTCCCTCCTGGGGCTTCTCCTTGGCAGTATCGGGAATGTAGATACCGCCCGAACTCATCTGCTCATCGCTCTCCTGGGGCTCGATAACCACGCGGTTGCCAAGCGGCTTAAAAGAGACCTTGGTTTTCGTCGCCATGCTTCCTCCTCGCAAGTAGGTTTGTTGAATCCGAGGGAAGTTAGCAGTCAATGCGCGGGACTGCTAATGTTGAATGATACCGGAGCGATTTCATGCCTGTCAACAACGGCCTAGTGCGTGTAATGTATTAGCTTGAATGGTCGCGTTAGACGCGACCTCCGTCGTCACACCGGCGGAAGCGGGTGGGCTGTCTCCCAGAGATCGGATCCAGGGTGGAGCCGGTACTTTGGTGGATGAGACACCTCTGTCCCGATGGCATCGGGGGGGATTCGCCGGACCAATCCGCCATTGATACGGTGGTCTAGTGGCGTGAAAAACAGGCCGGAGCGAAGGGGCCGTTTGACGTTTCTTCGGGCGTCCTAATAACATCCCGACATGGATGAATCTCGTGAAAAGGCCGGCACTGGGCCGCCAACGGGCCCGGGCCTCGCGCTGCTCAGGACCATGCGTCCGAGGCAGTGGACCAAGAACCTGGTCGTATTCCTGCCCCTGTTCTTCACCGTGAACGAGGCGTGGGAACTGAGCGACGTCGCGGGGGCGGTGGAGTATCTGGCACGCAGCGTGGGAGCGTTCGTCATCTTCTCCGCGCTGAGCGGCGCGATTTACATCGTCAATGACATCGCCGACGCTGACAACGATAGGGCGCACCCTCGTAAGAGGCTGCGCCCTATCGCTTCCGGCGCCCTGGCCACCAGGCCTGCCGCTGTTGCCGCCGGCGCCGTCATCGTGGCCGCGGTCGGCGCGGCGTTTGCTCTGGAGCTTCAGCTTGGAGGCGTCGTGCTGGGGTACGTCTTCACCATGCTCGCATACTCTTGGGCGCTGAAGTCCATAATCCTGGTCGATGTAATCGCCATCTCGGCGGGCTTCGTTCTTCGGGTGGTGGCTGGCGCGGCGGCGCTGGACGTGCCGATCTCGATATGGCTCTACATCTGCACGGGGCTCGGGGCGCTGTTCATCGCCCTCTCCAAGCGCCGCAGCGAACTGGCCGTGGCCGGCGATCTGGCGTCTGACCAGCGTCAGCTACTGGGAAGCTACAGTGTCGGCAGGTTGGACCAGCTCATCTACGTCGCGGCGGCTTCCGCACTGGCCAGCTACTTCGCCTACACGCTAACCGCCTCGAACCTACCGGAAAACTACACCATGATGTTGACCATTCCCTTTGTGGCCTTTGGGCTGTTCCGCTATGGGTATCTGGTGCGGGTGCTGGACCGTGGAGAGAATCCTGAAGAGGTCGTCATTACGGACCTGCCGATGATTCTGACGATTGCGCTGTGGGTATTCACCGGCGCCTCGGTGCTGCTCGCCTTCAGGGGATGAAGCGGGGCCGCAGCTCTTCCGGTGGAGTACCCCACCGACGGGCATGTCCGCTCCTCTCTCGCCGGTCCGACGAGAGCTTCGCGGCGGAGCCTTGAACGCGACCTGGATTCATGTCATTCTGAGGAGCACGCCGACGAACCCCGACAAAATCGGGGTCAGCGTAAAGCCTAGATTCTTCGCTTCGCTCAGAATGACAGCCAAGGTTTTGGCGGACGTTCCTGACCTGCTCAGGAGAAGAGACCCTTGGCGAGCCGCTTCCCTGTCGCCTAAGTGAGACCTCTGTGGTACACTCCAGCGGGCTGCGCGCATTGCCCAGGACACCCGTGGTTGAACACAGGAGCTGGCAATGGTCCCACCGGGCGACGTGTTCGGCGTCATACCGATCTGGCTAGCAGTTTACGCATTCACGACGGCGGCTTTTTCTGCCTCTGGCTTCATCCTCTACCGACGGGTCTTCAGACTGGTCGTCATTGGTAAGAATCCCAATCGATTCGACCGTCCCTTGGAGCGATTGTTGGGCGCGGTCCCTCTGATATTCGGGCAGCAAAAGGTGCTCCAAAGCGTCTCACTCAAGGACCGGGCCGGGCTGGCCCATTTCTTTATCTTCTGGGGATTTTTGTCGTTCACGGCCAGCTACGTGCTGTTCATCTTCGCGGACTCGGCGTGGCCACCATTTTCCGAGAAGCTTCTCACCGCCACGGGCGTGAAAGTCTTCGGGACTTACATCGACGTTCTGGCCGTCGGATTCTTGGCGGTGCTTGCCTGGGCCGCAGTTCGTAGATGGGGCGTCAAACCCCGCCGGCTGGCCTTCGACCTGACGCAGAAGAGGGAATCGGCGATCATACTGGTGCTGATCTCCTCCCTGATGGTGTTCACTCTCTTATCCGAGGCCTTCTACGTCGCCGCAGGAGGCACGGGGCCTCACGCGTTCCCCCCAGTGGGCAAGGCGATCGGAGAGGCCTTCCGGGGTGTGGGCGTGGATGGCGATCTGGCAAACGGGCTTCAAGGCGTTGCCTGGTGGCTCCACCTGGGGATAATTCTCGGTTTCTCGATGTACATACCGCTCTCCAAGCACATGCACCTGGTCGCTGCCCCGCTCAGCTTCCTGACACGCTCCCTGGAGCCGAGGGGGACTCTGTCCACGCCGGAGGACCTGGAGACGGCAGATGTGTTCGGGGCGGCCCGTGTCCAGAACTTCACCTGGCGTGAGCTGCTGGACGGCTACTCATGCGCCGTGTGCGGCCGGTGCTCGGACGTGTGCCCGGCCAACATAAGCGGCAAGCTGCTGTCTCCCATGCATATCGTGGAGTCGCTCAAGGAGCACGTGCTCGAAACCGGCCCCGGCATTCTGAATGGGCAGGACGCTCAGGAGGACCGACCGCTGATCGGACGATGGATACAGGAGGAGGCGCTGTGGGACTGCCTGACCTGTGGCGCGTGCGTGAGCGAGTGCCCCGTCGGCGTCGAGCACATCGACTCCATCGTCGATATGCGGCGCAACCTGGTCATGGAGCAGGCCAGCATGCCCGAGACCGCCATGAATGCCCTGCTGAGCATGGAGCAGCGAGGCCATCCGTGGCGCGGAACGACATATTCGCGCACCGATTGGGCGGAGGGCCTAGACATCAAGACGATGGCAGAGCACCCCGATGCGGAGGTGCTCTTTTGGGTTGGCTGTACCCCGGCGCTGGAGCAGCGCAGCCAGAACGTCGCCAGGGCAATGGCTTCCGTTCTGAAGCGGGCCGGCGTCGACTTCGCGATACTGGGCGCCGAGGAGACCTGCACCGGCGACCCCGCCCGCAGGATGGGCAACGAGTACCTCTACCAGAATCTCGCGCGACAGAACATCGAGACCCTGGAGCGGTATAACGTCAAGAAAGTCGTGACGATCTGCCCCCACTGTTTCAACACCATCAAGAACGAGTATCCCCACCTGGGCGGCAATTACCAGGTGATGCACTACGCCGAGTTCGTCTCGGAGCTCATCCGCGAGGGCAAGATAAAGCCCGTGGCAATGGTGCAAGAGTCGGTGGCGTATCACGACTCGTGCTACCTGGGGCGTCACAACGGTGTGTACGATGCCCCAAGGGAGATCGCCAACGCGATTCCCGGAGTCGAACTCGTGGAAATGGAGCGTCGACGCGAGCGCGGTTTCTGCTGCGGCGCCGGCGGCGGGCACATGTGGATCGAGGAGAGCAGGGGCGACCGGGTGAACCACCTCCGCACGGACCAGTTCATCGAGACGGAGGCCGAGACCGTAGGCGTCTCGTGCCCCTTCTGCCTCCAGATGTTCGAAGAGGGAATCGGCGCCAAGGGGCTCGAGGGAACGAAACGGGCCAGGGACCTGCTGGAGATCCTGGACGAGAGCCTTTCGAAGACGTAGCGCATCTACGCGCCGGTTGGGGCGGGCCGGCCGGAGAACGCCGCAATGCGTCCCAGGCTGGCGCAGATACTAGGGGCCGTCGCCCTTGAGCGCGTCTCGCAGCCAGTCCTCGGTCTCGCAGCCAATGTCCTCGCGGCGTAGGGCCTCGTGGACCGAGGCCTTCAGCAACCCAAGCGGCGTGCCCACGTCTATGTGCTCGCCCGGAAACTCGTAGGCGTACACGCCGGGGTCGTCCATCAGCGCCGCGATAGCGTCGGTTAGCTGTATCTCTCCGATAGCCCCGGGCTTGACGTTCTCCAGGGCCTCGAATACCTCCGGCACGAGGACGTACCTGCCTATGATCGCGAGATTGGATGGTGCGTCGGCCAGGGCGGGCTTCTCAACCATGCCCGTTACCCGAAGCTGTCGTTCTGCGACGGGAGTGGCGCTGACAATCCCCAGCTTGGGGACCATGGAGTCCGGCACCTGTTTAACGGCGATTATGTTGGCGGCCCGATGCCGATGGAGCTCGACCATGGCCCCGGTAGTCTCACGGTCGCTCCAGATAACGTCGTCCGGGAGGAGCACGACAAAGGGTTCGTTGCCGACCTCGTCTCGGGCCATAAGCACCGCGTGGCCCAGACCCCGCAGATCATCCTGCATAACGAAGCTTGCATCGATCATGTTCGAGATCGACGACATCACGTCCCGCGATTCCACATCTCCCCTGCTCGATAACGCATCCTCAAGCTCGGGGTATGGCTGGAAGTAGCGGGCGATCGCCTCCTGGTTACGGGAGACGACGAATACGATCCGCCGAATTCCGCTTCTGGCAGCCTCCGCGACGCACAGGTGGATGGCGGGCGTGTCCAGAACCGGGATCATGACCTTGGGTATAGCGCGGGTTGCCGGAAGAAATCTGGTCCCGTAGCCCGCGACGGGGACGACCGCTGTCCGGACCGTCATTTACGCTCGCACCTCCGCATTTTTTGCCGCAAGCTGGCCCGTCCGGTAAATACGCCGAATGTCTCTTTGGCCGAACGTAGTGGCGGACATGGTTATGAAGAACAGCACGCCGGTCGCAAACAGTATCGGCGGGGCAGAAAACCCGTCCGCGAGGAACCCGTAGCCAAGATTGGCGAAGGCCATGAGCCCTCCAGTATGCAGAGTATAAATGCTGGAAACTCGGCCCCTCAGACGATCGGGCACCATGATCTGCACGTGGGTGCTGGCCAACGCCATGAAGGTGGACTGGGACGCGCCCATGCCCGCCGCGGCCAACACCGCCACGGCAACGTTTGGGCTGTACGCCAGCATCATAGGCGTCAGGCCGCTAATCACACCTGTCCAAATAAACCACTGGCCCGATTTCTTGTCATCGCGCACGCCCGCGATCAGGACCGTTCCCACCAAGGACCCGACGCCATAACCCATGACCAGGTATCCAAGTATAGACCCGTCCAAGGCGCCGAGGCGCCCTCTCGAGAACACGGGCAGCAGTGATTCGAAGGACATAACCAGGATGCAGTGCAACGCGACGAGGACCATGAAAACGGCCAGCGGCTTATTCGTGTAAGTGTAGACCAGACCGTCCGTTATGTTGCGAGCGAAGCTGTGTTCAGGCTCGATTTCGCCGGTCGACACCGTACGCGCCCTCGTCATGTAATAGGCGCCGGAGAGTTGGAATATGGCGCTCAGGACGATGACTCCCGATACCCCTACGAAATCGATTGCCAGCAGCGGAGCCGCAACCAGCAGCCCGAAGAACCTCGATCCGTGCCGCGTCGCGGCGCTGAGGGTGATGGCGTTGAGGAGGTGTTCGCGCGGGACCTGATTGGGAACAAGGGACTGAATAGCCGGCTCCTGTACCGCGCGCAGCACCCCGCCCAGGAAGACCAGCGCCGGCAGGTGCCAAATCTCGATGGCGCCGCTGATCACAAGTGCGGCGGTTATCCCGGTGGTGAGAGCGGTGCCGAGAAAGGTGGCGAGCACCACGTTGCGCCGATCGAAGCGGTCCGCGATCAGACCCCCAATCGGCGACACAAGCAAAAAGGGCAGCATTCCGAAGAACGTAATCACGCCTACCCAGCCCGAGGAATTGGACCGGCTGAATACCAGCCAGGCGACCGCGACCATGTAAGTCCACATGGCCGCGCCACCAAGCATGTTGGCGGTCCACGTGTTGCGGTAGTCGCGGTGCCTTAGCGCCGCCAGGTGCGGAATGGCATGAATTCTCGCCGTTTTGCTGAGCCTGAAAGCGGGCATCCGATGTCCACGGCATTCCGAAGTTTATGGGCACGGGAATTATATCAGCGTCGCTCGCGGCACGCCTTGACTTAACGGGCAGAAGTCCGACAATGGGGAAGACAGGGCGACGTATGTGGCAGACCGGATCGTACACTTAGGCTGGCCGACGCCGGTCAGGATGCGGAGAGCGGCCGCTGACGTCGCCTTCGCTCTTGGGCAGGCATGGACGAAGGCGAACTATCGGTTCACAATATGTGATGCGGCAGAATACTGCCTGCATCAGGTTCGATGCGTAATGATCGAGGTGATTATCAGGCAGCAACGCTCACCAACTACAATGGCTGGTGGTGGCTGACGGGAATCGGCCGCCCAGGACCGATAAGTGGACCAGGTCGTGAGGAAAGGTGACTCCGCGCTGTCGAGAACGGGACGGTTCCTGGAAGCCGGTCTCGCTCCCAGGTGGCGCATGCTCGTCGTTGGTTCAGCGACGGCGTTTTTGCTCGTCATGGCTGTTGTGTCGTATTCCGTGGTGCGGTTCGCTTCCGCCGCCGGGACCGACCTGTCGGTGATGCGAGCGACGGTTGAAGGCTCTCTCGTGGACGGACAGGGCGCGAAGCTAACGGACGCCTCGGACGAAGTCGTATTGCTGCGCCAGCGCCTGGAAACCCCTGTCCGCGTCGTTCGTTGGATGGGAAGGCTTGGCGCTGTGGTCTCGTGGCTGCCTCTGGTGCCAGTGGAATCGAGGGGAGTCGAGGCCCAGGTAGACCGTATCGACGCAGACCTCGAAGCTGCCTCCAGCTTGCTCGATTGGACGCGCCGGTTCATCTCAACCTACGATGACGTGCAGCTGGCGCTGGCATCGTCGGAAGGCGTCGACCATTTGGAATCGTTCGCAGCGCCGCTCAGCGACATCGAGCTGGGGTTTGCAGGCAGTCGAAGCGGACTGGGTCCAAAGGGACGAGGGGCAAGGTACTCTTTGGCTGTGAACGTTAGCTCGATCGCCGCCCGTGTGGAGGAGCTGGCCGGGGCCGAGCGCACGATCTACTACGGCGCTTACGCTGGCGAAAACGCCGCGCGTTTGGCGCGGGCGCTGCTGGAGTTAGCAGAGGCGTCCCAGCCGATCGTTTCGCGATTCGACGGTGGCGCCGGCTTCGACGCTGACGGCGCTGACACCATATTCTCGGCGCTGGCAGCGTTCCAGCAGAGGGCCATCGCCGCCAAGACAGACTCTCAAGGGACTGCCGACGCGCTGTCCCGATTGCCGCAATCCGGGTCGTTTGCGGAGCGACTGGGGTCTTTGGCCAGACTGATGGACGCTCTCGTAGCGATCGGAGATGCCGGGGTGCTGGGATTCGAGGCGCTGAGGCCCGCGCACGATATCTTTGTCGCATCAGAGGGCGGACTGCTGGACGCGGAGAAGGTGCTGTCTCGGGCGCTGGCGACGTTGCCTGAGAACAGCGCTGACATATCCAGGGCGGTGGAGTTGCTCACGGAGGGAGAGCAGGTCCTCGAAGAGTTGCGGTCCGATGGGATACTTCCGTTGGGGTCCGCCGGTTTGCCGGGAATCCTGGACTTCGTCTCCCAGGCGCGCGATGGGCTGCTGATGCTGAACGGCATAGCGCCAGTGGCGTTGCGCGTTCTTGGTCAGGTCGAGCCTCGCCGTTACCTACTTCTAGGGCAGTCGGCCGATGAGCTCAGGGGCACCGGGGGGTTTGTGTCCGGGCTATGGACCCTGCCCGTCCACGAAGGCTCGCTGGGGGAGATCGCCTACTATGACGCGGTACGCGTGGACGACTGGGAGCGTCTGGAGCTGTACCCCGTGGCTCCCCCAGGCATCGAAGAGCACATGAACGCCTGGGTCTGGCTTCTTCGAGACGTCTCCTGGGACCCTGACTTTCGAGTAACGGCTCAGAGCGCTCAGGCGATGTTCAAGATTGGCCAGCGACTGGAAGTGGACGGGGTCGTGGCCGTGAACCAGTGGGGGTTGCTGGGGCTTATCGACGCCGTCGGAGGGATTGTGCCTCCGGAGGGCGGAGACCAGATAACCGCGGACAACGTGATCACGGTGCTGGAACAGGGCACCGATACGTACGGACGAGCCTACATGGACCTGGTGCTTCAAGGGGTGATCGACAAGATGGCCGACAGGGTCTCCTTGCCGGTGCTTGTCCGGCTGGCCTCGGCCATGTTCAAGACCCTTCAGTCCCGAGACCTGGTCATGCATTTCGACGATCCCGAGGCGCAGGCCGCAGTGGAAAGGCTGGGTTGGGCCGGTGTTGTCGAACCGGCGAGTGGTGACTATCTGTATGTTGTCGACTCCAACGTCGGCTGGAGCAAGGTAGACCGCAACATAGAACGGGAGGTCTCCTACCTGGTTGACCTGAGCAAAAGGAATCGACCGAGGGCGCATCTGACGCTGGCGTATGTGAACCACAGTGGACCTGGCTCGCCGCCTTGCGAGCCCCAGTGGCTGAACAGGGGCGCCGACTACAGCCAGCTGGTTAATGCGTGCTACTGGAACTTCGTTCGCGCCTACATCCCCCTCGGGAGCAGGTTGCTGAGCCAAACGGCTCTGCCCCTTCCGGAGCTGAGCGTGTCGGTGGAGATCGGAGTAGGCGCCCCGGGCCAGGATACCGGCAAGATTTCCGCCAGCCACGGCAAAGCGGTGTTTTCCGGACTTGTAGTGGTGCCGCCGGGCGAAGCTCGGGATATTACCCTGGCCTACGACTTGCCCGCAGACTCCTTAGCTGCCGAAGACGGCGCGCTGGTGTACCATCTTACCGTTCAGAAACAGCCCGGCGTACAGACGAGGAGGACGTCGGTGGCGCTGGTCCCGCCTTTGGGATACCGCGTCTCGGACAGCTCGATCCCCTACGTGCTCCAGGTAGACGGTCGAGTAGCTATGTCGTTGCCTCAATTTCGCGATGAGACCATCAGGATCGCCTTTGTGGAAGATTAGGGCCAGCGTGCGCCTATTACGGAAAATGTCGGACAGACTGTCTCCGGCCTCGCGGCTGAGGCGGAGCGCTACCGCGTCTGCGGCAATCGTCGTTAGCGGACTTACCCTCATGCTCGTCGGGTGCTCGCAAGATTCTTCCGACTGGGCCGTTATCGGACCATCTTCGTCGGGGGCTCAGGCCGAACCCGAGGCAGCGGTGGTCAAAGAAATATTCGCCTCGGTTCTGATCGTCGAAGCGGAACGGGAGGAGGCGAGCGACATCGAGCGAGTCGTGGTGTCGCCGAAGGCGCTGGTGGTCGATCGGGGAGAGGTCGTCCGACTGTCGGCGCGGGCGTTCGGGGAGGACGGCAAGCCAGCAACGGACGCCGATTTGGTTTTCGCCATGACGGACTTGAGGGCCGGTAGCGTCAAGAGCGATGGGGTATTCACCGCGCGCCGCACGCCGGGGACCTACCCCGGCGCGGTGACCGTAACCATGGTACGAGGCAACGGTCTGGACATCCACCATGCCACGGCTCGGGTATCCGTGACCGTGGTTGGGGAGCAGGAGACCACGCGGCTGTCCAGTATCGAGTTGATATCGGGGACCCCGACGGTGCTCGAGGGCCAGCTTTACCGGTTGCGTGCGGTCGGATACGACGAGAATGGGCTGTTAATACCAGGGACAAGCTTCGAATGGACCGTGAACGACCCGGATCTGGGAGTTGTCAACAGCATCGGCTATCTGACGGTCCATGGACGCCCCGGCACATTCAAGGGAAGTGTCAGTGTAACGGCGTCATGGAACGGTTCCGAAATGGCCCGAGCATTCGACGTAACGGTTTTCGATGCCCAGGTCTCGGAAGAGGTATACAAGGTCCAGGTGCTGCCCCAGCGGTTCTTCATCGACAACGGGGAAGACATGCAGCTTCGTGCGTATGCTCTGAATGGCCTCGGGGAGCTGGCCGCCGGCACCACGCTGCGGTGGAGCATGGCGAACAGCGAGGCGGGAGCGGTCACAGGCACGGGCCTGTTCGTAGCGGGAGACTCTCCCGGAGTGTTCACCGAAGCGGTCCAGGTTGAGGCGATTATCCCCGGTGAAAAGGGCGCAATACGCGCCGTTGACTATGCGTCGGTGGTAGTGCGAGGCGAACCGGAGGCTCGGAAGCTGAGCGCCGTGGTCCCCCGGCCTCGGAGCATTACCGTGGGACGCGGCGGCAGGGCGATTCTATTCGCACGGCCCGTCGACTCGGCTGGGCGCATGACCGATGGGGTGACGGTAACCTGGCAGACGATTGGGGACCGGGCAGGGACCGTAGACCAGCACGGCAGCTTTAAGGCATCGGCCGAGCCAGGTGTCTATCCGTCATCGGTCAAGGCGACCGCGACCCAGGAGTTTGGCGACGAGCGGATCTCCCGTAGCGCGACTGTAGACGTTTACATCACCGGGAGCTTGAGCGAGGCCAGCGTACAGCCAGCGCTTGGGACTGTCTCCCAGGGTAAGACGGTGCATTTCACCGCCGTCGGCATGGACGAGAGCGGGCTCGCGTTGCCAGGGCTCGTGGTGCGGTGGGAAGTCGTAGACCCGAGCGTCGGTACAATCGACGCGGTTGGCAACTTCACCGCCGGCCCTTCGACGGGGTTTTATAAGAGCGCCATACTTGCCACCGTCATCCAGCCGCTGACCAACTGATTTTTGGCCGATCAAGGTGCCCGCCGCCCCGGGTGGCGAGTCCGAGGCTCCCGGGTATGGGCCCACTACGAGGCCCAGCTCGCTCAGGCCCAAGCGGAGGACAGGTGAGGCAAGTCGCTGCAATCGTAACCTCCACGCTGCTTACGCTTGGTGTGATGACGGCGGCCCTAGGTTGCTCGGACTCGGACCGCCCTGGTCAGGCCGGAGCGTCTAACGACATCGATGGCGACGGCCGCGCCACACTCCAGGACGCGACAGCAGGGTTAGTAACTCGCGTGCTGGACGGCGCGACGATTGAAGTTGAAATCGACGGAGCGACCATCCTCGTTCGGTACCTGGGAGTGGCGGTGCCGGACGGCGCGGAGCGTGATGGGGCGCTGGAGTTCAATCGGTTCCTGGTGGAAGGCAAGGGGGTCCGCATGTCCAAAGACACGGTGGAGGCGGATGCCGCGGGAGTCCAACTACGTTACGTCTACTCCGACGGCGAGATGGTGAACCTGAAGCTGCTAACGAGCGGGTGGGCACGACTGGCGGAATACCCGCCAAGCTTCGAGTTACTCGATGATTTCTCCCAGGCCGAAAACAGCGCCAAATCAGATAGGCGCGGCCTATGGAAGTCCGCGGCGCACGACTTCGAAGGGCACGCTCCGACGGCCGCCCCAGCGGCCGTCTCGGAGTTCACCGGCGGCACGTTGCCCATGGCCCCAGGCTCATCCAACTCCGGACAGTGCGACTACTCCGGGACCTCCGAGCCGGTGATCAAAGGCAACATCGACCAGCGGACCAGCGAGCGCGAGTACCACGTCCCGAGTGGGTTATTCTACTCGACGACGGTCATCGAACCGGCAGATGGCGAGATGTGGTTCTGCACCGAGACCGAGGCGCTGTCCCAGGGTTGGAAGCGCGCTAAGCATTAGCAACGGCCTGTCACTCGCCGCCCGACAACGCCTCAAGTTCCGTTCCCACCGATGACTGTTGCGGGGGTAGGCGTGACCAGGCCGTCCGAACGGCTGACCGCGTCGGGCATCACCACCGCCACTTTCCTGGAACTAGTTGTAGTTCCCAGATAGATTGTTTACAGCTTGACAGATAGAGGAGCCTTCCCCGTTGCTATATGGGAATCGAAACCATAAGCGACAGGAGGCTCCTCATGTACCATAGTAACGCACGACTGACTGTATGGGCGCGCGGTGAGATGGTCCGCCAGGTGATGGCGGGCTTGACTCAGGCAGAGATAGCGAGACAGTTCCGCGTCTCCCGGGCCACCGTTGCCAAGTGGATACGCCGTTACCGGGAGGAAGGGACAGCCGGGCTCCAGGACCGGTCTTGCAGGCCACATTCCAGCCCCAGGCAGGTATCCCCAGCCCTGGTGTCCAGTATCCGCAGGCTGCGCATCTCCAGGAGCTGGGGACCCCATCGCATCGCCTGGGCTCTGGGGCTGGCCCGATCCACCGTCTACGCCGTCCTGCGTCGCCTGGGCCTGCACCGCCTGGCCTGGCTCCACCGCACCACCAGAGAGGTGGTCCGCTACGAGAAGAAGCATCCGGGGGAACTGATCCACCTGGATGTCAAAAAGCTGGCTCGTATCCCTCCCGGCGGCGGCAAGCGTATGTCGCCCTACTTCATCCAAACCGGCATGGGCCCTTCCCCTGGCCGAGGCCTCGGATACGACTATGTCCATGTCGCCATCGATGACAACTCCCGCTACGCCTACGCCGAAGCTTTGCCGGACGAGAAGGGCATCACCACCGCCGCTTTCCTGGAACGGGTCCTGGCCCACTTCGCCCAGCGGGGAATTCATTCCCAGCGCCTCCTCACCGATAACGGCCGGTGCTACATCTCCAGAGTCTTCCAGCAAGTCGCTGCTACTCACGGTATCAGCCTAAAGCGTACGCGGCCCTACCGACCACAGACTAACGGGAAAGCCGAGGCCTTCATCAAGATACTTCAGGCTGAGTGGGCCTACAGCCGCCCCTACGACTCCAACAGTCAAAGGCTGGACTTGTTGCCTACCTTCCTCGGATACTACAATCATCAGCGTCCCCATGGCGGCATCGGCGGACTCGTTCCTACCTCCCGCCTGTAAACAATGTCCTTGGGAACTACAACTAGCGAATACACATGCGCTATGGTAACGCCACATGTTAGACAGTCTGAACCTAGTGAGAGCCCAGTAGAAGCTCGTCCTAGAACTGCGCGCCCTGAAGTTAGCTGCGGCTCTGAATGTGTAATTATCCCGAGATCGTAAAAAGAGCCCTACCATCTGGGCTGTTTCCACTGGAGTCCGTGGGTTCGCATCGGATACCCATTGTTGTTCGCGATTTTGCAGCAAGAGGCTTGATAGAGTAACTAGGATGTCCTGCCCGGCCGCAACGTGTGCCCTAGCTAGGATCAGAGTTCGTACAACGGCTTTTCGTCTTGGTCCTCGGGGCAAGCTGCTCGATCTGCTAGGCGCGTGGCGATCCTAGACCATTGACCAATGCGTTGAACGTGGCTCCTGATCTGGGGTTTGCCCTCAAGAATTACGTCAACTGGGATGATGTCAGCCGCCTCGTCTGGGAGTCCAATACGGAGTTCACGACAACTTTTCGGCTCGCTGCTCAAGGCCTCGATTTCGTCAAGATGAGACAGTTCAGTTAATAGCTCTATAGCCAGCGAGCTTTCGTCTGTCTGGTCTCTGAGACTGGCAGAGTCGAAGGTAAGCTTTAGAAGTTTCTGGCCAGACCCTGTAATGAACGGACTCCTCAGTTCGTCAAACTGATTAAACTGGCTCCATCTGACAGGCGGAATCATCTGAACGTTCTCTCACCGTTAACCTGAAGCATGTAGGGCAACAGCTCTTGGCAGTGACCAGTGAAGCATATGCCGCGCCCCTCAAGACGTCAAAGGCACTTCCCCACACAGTACTTTCTGCGACTACGTATGCTCGAGCCAAAACGATTTCCTTCCGGAGCACCCCATGTCCAAGTTTGTGCCGTAGCTAAAGCCCACGCCCCGCTTTTGGAGCACGTCTCAAGTGGTTTTGTTTCGGTCTGCTTAAGAAAAGGGCCGTCGAAATGTGGGTCCCCAGATTCCTTGGTTTATAGCTTTAGGGTGTGGCTGTCTGCAACTGTGTCAGACCTCCTTTACCGTAACGCAGGTATTCGACGAGAGCCTCCGTCCGACGCGTATTCGCCTACTCGCCCTGCTTCGAAGGGCACTTGGCCGATTTACGCGACCCTCACGTCACTTGGGGCCACCCGAACTTGTCGAAGCGACGGTAGAGTTCATCAACTGCTTCAACTGTGATGGATACGCCGCTCTCGAACAACTCGATGTTCGACCGCAGGTGCGACAGGTTGGTGGTGGCCACGAGCCCCGTGTCCACCTCCGGATGCGCGAAGACAAACCCCATTGCCAGCATGATAGGGTCGTCTGGAGCGCCGGAAACCGGCCCAGCCTGTCCCATCTCCTGGGCCCGCTCTAAGTAGGCGACATGTGAAGGGTGGTAGGTGGGTGTCCCGTGGCCTTTTCCCCACATCCCCATGGCCAACGTCCGCTTGATGATTATCCCCATGTCCCTGGCCTTGGCCGCGGCGAACAGGCCCTTGCGGGCCTGCTGGTCCACCAGGTTGAAGCTTGTCTGGAGGGTGTCGAACACGCCGCTGTTCACGGCCCACTGCGCGGCCTCGTTGTCTCCGCTGTAACCCAGGAATCTGGTCTTGCCCGCCTCCTTGGCCCTGAGCATGGCATCGACGATTACGTCGCGGTCCAGTGTCAACAGGTCGATAATGGGTTCGGGAGAATGAAGCTGCAATATGTCCAGATGGTCAGTCTTCATCCTCCTAAGGCTACGGTCGATGCTCTCTTCGATCGTCGCCTCGCTAAATGCGCCCCTTGCGACACCGAACTTGGTTGCCAGGACGTACTCATCACGGCGATGGGCTATGGTCTTCCCGATGAGCTCTTCGGTGTTTCCGTAGCCTGCCGCCGTGTCGAGAAAGTTGATACCGCCGTCAAGCGCCGCCTCCAGCACTCTGCCGGAGTCGGATACGTCCTTGCCGCGTTGTCCACCGGTTGCGATCGCTGCCAGGCCGAAGCCCAGTCGGGTCACTCCTAAACCGGTTCTGCCGAGCCTTATCGTCTCAATCTTGACTTACCCCTATGTTTTTCAGAATTCCCCATTTCGGCACAGCCTAGTACTTAGTTGTGATAATATCTATACGTAATGGTAGGCAGATGTTATGCTGACCGCATGCGAAGAGCAGAGACGATCATCACGTTGACAACCGGAGAGCGTGGGGAGCTGGAGACCACGGTTCGGAGCCGTACTGCTCCGTATCGAGCCGTACAGCGCGCGCGATTGGTTCTGCTGGCGGCCGATGGAACGCCCAATACAGCGATCGCCCGGGAGGTGGGTCTGACGCGGGCGCGGGTTGTGGTGTGGCGGAAGAGGTTTGCGGCGGAGCGGAGCGCAGGGCTGAACGACGGGGCCCGGCCCGGAAAGGCTCGGAAGTACACGGCCAGCACTGAGAGGCGCATCCTGGCGAAGCTGGTTGAACCGCCTCCCGAGGGATACAGCACGTGGACAGGGCGGCTGGTCGCTGAGGCATTGGGAGACGTTCCAGCCCACTATGTCTGGCAGGTGCTGAGGAAACATGGGATTCATTTGCAGCGTCGTCGAAGTTGGTGCGTGAGCACGGACCCCCAGTTCGCCCAGAAAGCGGCCGATGTGGTGGCCTTGTATCTGGACCCGCCGGAGAACGCGGTGGTGTTGAGCGTGGATGAGAAACCCGCCATCCAGGCTCTGGAGCGGGCTCAGGGCTGGCTGCGCATGCCCAACGGGCAGGCCCTCCGCGGGTTCAGCCACGAATACAAACGCCACGGAACCACCACCCTCTTCGCTGCCCTGGAGGTTGCCCGAGGGACGGTGACGGTAGGCCACTATCGCCGCCGCCGCCGGCGTGAGTTCTTGGACTTCATGAACCGTCTGGTCGCTCAGTACCCCGACCAGG
Organism: Dehalococcoidia bacterium; assembly: GCA_965248005.1. Taxonomy (GTDB): domain Bacteria; phylum Chloroflexota; class Dehalococcoidia; order Lucifugimonadales; family UBA1123; genus CBDFIE01. The sequence continues at coordinate 2,399,019 of CBDFIE010000003.1, read as the reverse complement.
AGTTGCACGTTATCCTGGATAACCTTAATACTCATAAGCCCAAGCATGACCGGTGGCTGGCTCGGCATCCCAATGTCCACTTCCATTACATCCCTACCCACGCTTCCTGGCTCAACCAAATCGAGGTCTGGTTCAGCATCCTGACGCGTCGAGCCCTGCGGGGTCTTAACGCCACCTCTGTGCGCGATGTCTGCCGTGCCATAGATGCCTTTACCCAGGCTCGCAACCAGTGCCCCGTCCCCTTCGAATGGACCAAGAACGTTGTGCACCCCGGTTCCCTTAAGCATACGTATCGTGATTTAGCTAACTAAGTACTAGCCTTTTGCGACTTCGCCCTGCCGTAGCGTCCCATGCGACGCTACTAACCACCTCTTAAACGGGGGTCTAACAGGTCCCTTACGGCGTCGCCGAACACGTTTATCCCGTAAATCACCACAGCCAGGCAAAGACCCGGATAAAGAGCCAGCACTGGTTTGATCTCCATGTAGCGGCGCCCTTCGCGGCTGAGCATACTCCCCCAGCTGGCGTCCTCAGGAGGCAGACCAAATCCCAGGAAGCTCAGAGAAGCCTCATCCAGGATTATCCATCCTATGTTCACCGAGAATATGACGATTATGGGAGCCATGATATTGGGCATGACGTGCCGCATCACCGTTCTTGTGGTGGGGCTGCCAATTGCCTTTGCCGCCAGGAAGTAGTCATTTTCCTTGATGCCGATGACGGCACTTCTCACTACTCTTGAGTTATGAATGCCAAACAATATGCCTAGAACAACTATTATCTGTAACGTACCCCGCCCCACCATTGACATTACCGTTAGCAGAATGAGTAGCCCCGGGAAGGCCATCCAGGCATCAACGAACCTCTGCACTACCATGTCATATTTGCCGCCAAGATATCCCGAAGGGACGCCTATTATTGCGGCGACCGCTATACAGATGGAAGTTGCCGCCAGCCCAACGATCATCGAGACGCGCGCCCCGTGGATAAGGCGGCTGAGGATATCTCTTCCCACCTGGTCCGCACCCAGCAGGTGCTTTGCTGATGGTGGAGCAAACCTGTTTAATACGTTCACCTCATCCATCCCATGGGGAGCCAAGACACCTGCGAAAGTGCCGCCGAACAGCACTATCAAGACTATGACTCCACCGACAACCCCCAAAGGCTTCTCCCGTACCAGCCTGACGAAGAAATCGGGTAAGGCGTGGCCTTTCTTCCGTTCGGTTTCTAGTAGGGGGGTCTCTCTAACCTGACTCATCTTTTCCCCTCGACTACCTGTAGCGCACCCTGGGGTCCAAATAGGCATAGGAGATATCTACCAATAGATTCGCTGCTACTACCGCGGTGGCGATAACCATGTTTACTCCAGAGACGATAGTATAATCTCTTCCACCAGCGAATCTAACATGAGACGTCCCATCCCGGGCAGGTCGAATATGTTCTCCATAATTACGGCGCCGCCGACCAGTATAGGCAAGCTCGCTCCTACTATGGTCACCACTGGAATCAGCGCGTTCTTCAGGGCATGCCTCATGACCACGACCCTCTCCTTGAGACCCTTTGACCTGGCAGTCCTGATGTAGTCCTGCCTCAGCACCTCCAGCATCATGGTGCGCGTCATCCGCATTGTGTTTGCCGCCATGGCCGTCCCCAAAATCAGGCCGGGAATAATGAACTGCCCCAGGTTTCCCAGTGGGTCCTCCCTGAATAAAATCAGCCCCAGAGGTGGCGACCACCCCCACCAGATTGCTGGGAAGATCATGACCATGGTGGCCAGCCAGAAGTTAGGGAGTGACAGGCCGATGAGGGCAGTGCTGCGCCCTAAATAGTCGACGACCGTATCCTGCCGAATCGCCGAGTAAATACCGATGGGCAGGGCCATTAAGGTCCCGATTACGATTGCCAGAAGACCAAGCTCAAAGGTTACCCCTATCCGACTGAGAATCAGCTTCGTGACCGGTATCCCACTGCGCAAGGAATCACCCAGGCTACCGTGCAGAAAGATATCCCCTATCCAGCGACCGTATTGAACATACATTGGTACGTCCAGCCCGAAGGCGCGTTCCAGCGTCTCGCGGGAAAGCTCGAATCCCTCACCACCATACGCCGCCCTCTCCGCCTCCATACTGTCTATTATGTCACCCGGTATGAGACGTATCATTAGAAAGACTATGATAGAAACCATAAAAAGCGTGACTATCATTAACAGTAGTCTTCTAATCAAGTAGCGATGCATATCAGACCCCGGCAGTAGTACAGTTTAGCGGCGCTTACCTTCCTGCGGAATTTCCCGCTCTGCTCGTTCCCGGTGGGCCATGTCCCAATTACAGTCTATCTCAACATTTTCGCCAGTGAGTCCAGAGCAGGGCTCCCCCTCTGGTCCCGACTCGTCGGGAGGGGATGTGCCCCATACGCGCCGGGTTAAGCGTGAACCGTCCCGGCTCTCGACTGTTCCCCCTTTTTAACGAAAGGGGGAAGTCTAGAGACGCAGCCCTTTCCGAAACGGGGAAGTATAGGACTAGATCCCTTGTCCTGGCGCATATAGGGGCGCCCCCTCAGTAACAAACGCTTTTGGGGCGGGTGGGATGAGGCGTTCGCCTTTTTGGGATGCTTTCTTAGCCCTTCAAGGCTGTCACCCAAAAAAGGTTGAGGGGGACATACCCCCTCAACCTTAGAGCTCTCACTTATCCCCAAGTGCCAGGCACTAATGCCCCATCTCGTTCTTCAGCTCCTGGTCAACCCACGCGCTCATCATAGGTAAAGTGAACTCCTGAAAAGCGTCCCCAATTTCGCCCCGGTAACCTTTGAGCCACGGCTGGTGCAACACATACAGATTAGTTACGGGCAAGGCTACCGTCCACATCGCGTTGGTGAAGTACAAGTCCGCCTCTCTTACTAACTGATTATACTCCTCAACGTCAGTAGCCTCACCTATTCTGTCCATTAAAGCGTTCCACTCGGGGTCAGTAAACCCAGTAAACAGAGCCGGCTCCCCGGCAAAATATATCTCCAAATTAGGCATGGCTCGCTTGCCGGCGTGTCGGCAACAGCCGTGGCTTATTCTACTAACATTTCCCGCCACAAGATTGTTCCAAAACACATCCTCATCTGCAACCTCATGAATTGGGACATCAACGCCAATCTTTTCCCAGTAGCTTTTCGCTATCAGCGCTAGGTCTAGATCCTCACCCCAATGGGGAACGATATCCCAACCGGCCTCAAATCTAATGCCGTCGGCACCACGAGGATACCCAGCCTCATCAAGGAGCCTCTCGGCCTCCGCCGGGTCATACTCGTACTGCCATTTAAGCTCTTCAGGCCACTCAGCATACGGCACGTACTGGCCTGTGGCAGCCACCGTAACATACCCGTGGGGTATTCGGTAGGCATCACCCCCATAGTAGCTATCGGTAATCTCTTCGAGGTTAATTGCCTTCTGCATGGCGATGCGCACGTTCTTGTCACTAAAGGGTCCCCCCTCCTCGAACCGCAGGGCCGGGTTGAGCGCTTCACTACCTGTTATCGTTCTCGTCACCAGTTGCGGGTTGGTCAGTGCAAGCGTCTTTATCTGGTCCAGTAAAAGGTGTCTCCCTCCCATCAGTGCAATCTTACCGGTACGCAGCGCCGCTGCCCGCGACGCCTGATCTTTTATCATGAACATTTCAATCTCGTCGGCATAGGGCAGGCGGAGGTCCAGGTCTGGGAATATCGGGTCATCCTTCCAGTAGTTGGGATTTCTGGTGAGGGTCAAGGAGGAGTCAGGGACAAACTCAGTCAGCATATAGGGACCGGTGCCGACGACATTCCTCCAATCCGTCATGTCACCATGCTCCCTGATGACTTCCGGGGGCACTACAAAAGAATCCATACCGTCCCCAGCGCCTAGCAACTTCTCTATCGTGATAAAGTCGAAACTCGATGCCTTAACCTCCAGTGTCCATTTATCGGTAGCCGTCACCGATTCCACCGGTATAGAGGCCAACGCGGACCGAAACGGACTTGGCCCCGCTTCGGCAAATTCACCCAGCCCCATAATCCGATTCAAGGTAAATTCAATGTCATAGGCAGTTACCTCCCGACCGTTCATCGGCGGCTTATCCTGCCAGTGAACACCCTTACGGATGTGGAAGATATTGGTGAGCAGGTCCGGCTGCTCCCAGCTCTCAGCCAACTCCCCTGTCATATAGGTTATATCCACATACCTCGATGTAAGGCTGGGTATTTCGTCACGGGGTAATGACCAGTCTGTCATGCCCATCTCCCCCAAAACGAGCCGCCCCCAGTGTTCCAGCCCCCCACCAGCATTATAAGGGTCAGTGCTCTCCGACCACTCGACTATACCTAGCGGGATTGTCCCGCCGTACTGGGGCTTCTCCACCTCCTCACCCCAGACGTTGCGAACCATCTCCTTCCCGCCCATCGCCGGCACCTCTATCTCTTTCACCACCTCCACGGTCTTGATAACCTCGACCTCCTTGATAACCTCCACCTCCTTGACAACCTCGACCTCTTTGGTGCACGCTGCGGCGAGCACCAGCAGCATGGCCGCTCCTACCACGACGACTAACCACCGCATTCCAATAAACTTACTCATTTCTGTCCCTCCTACCTGATGCTCATCGCCACAACGGCCGAGACGCTCCGCGACGACAAGGGCTCTGGCCCACGCGCGGACGGGCTCATTGTACCATCCCCCCTTCTTTGTCAAGACATCGGATTGCGAGGTGTTATAGACGGCGTTGTTGACCTTGGGTCAAGATCATCCTCGCCGAGTTGCGCAAATAGCCGATTTGCCAGAGGGCCATCCCGATGAATCGAGATGAATCGGGACGACCAGACCCGGTAGTCAGGTATGGCCGTGTGAAAGGTCCCGATGAATCGGGAGTGATCAGGTAGATGAAGCGCGAAGAGCCTATCCGGCAACCTATATAAAGTGCGAGCCGGCACCCTTCGACCGGCTCAGGCCGAACGGGTTACCGCAACGGCCTATTCCAATACGAGGTGCTGGGGTCGTCACGACGCCGGGCAATGTAATGTTGTCAAACATGGGTAACACTTCGGTAGTCGGGGAAGGACTGTAGTCTCTGGAGTGGCGTGCACCACTGTAGAGAGGAATGAGGGCGCTGGGAGTTGTAGAATCGCAGCCATCGGTTGATGGCAAACTGCCTGGGCCTGGGCTTGCGGAAGGCTCTGGCGTTGAGGCACTCCTCGTCCAGGGTGCGATGGACGCGCTCGACTTTGCCGTTTTGCTTGGGGGTAGCTACGGGGATGAGCTTATGGCGTATCCCGTTGGAAGCGAGAGCCTCTTCGAAGGGGTGGGGCTTCTGCACATGGGCCATGAAGATGTAAGTGAACTCTGTACCATGGTCGGTCTGGACCTCCTGGAGGGGGAAAGGGAAGGTTCTTTGAACACGCCGTAGGAATAGCGTGCTGGCCTGGGGTGTGAGCTCTGAGCTGACCCACAGGACCTGTAGGCGAGTGCAGTCATCGATCGCACAGTACAGGTACTGCTGAAGGCGCTCTGGTCTGTCTCTGAGGTTCATTTTGGGCAGGTACTGGACATCGATCTGGACACGCTGGCCAGGGACAGCCATGGCATAGCTCTGGGGCTTCTTGCGCGGCCGCGAGCGGCGCTTCTTGACCATGCCAGCTCGCTGTAGGACACGGTAGACCCCGTAGACACTGAGGCGGATGCCCTCTTGAGACAGGTAGTAGGCCAGGCGCCGGGGGCCATAACGAGTCTTGCGGCGTAAGGCCACGACGCGCTCCGCTACCGCCCTGGGAACAGATCGAGGATGGCTATGTGGCCGTCTGGAACGGTCCTTGAGGACATGGAAGTCCCTATCTGACTCCTGGTACCGCCCATACCACTTGTAGAAAGTCTTGCGACTGATGCCATAGTGGTCACAGACTCTCGTCACAGGCGTACCACGCTCGTGCATCTTGATCCACGCTAAACGTTGCCCGACGACATACCAGGTGCTAGTCTTCAGTTGGGTGACCTCCTCTCAGCAAGATGTCCTCCTCAAGCACATCTTACCCGAGAGTGTCACCCATGTTTCATAACACAACATGCTCGGCGAGGGGACGTGTTCGTGATGTCCGAACGCTATCATCCAGGGGTGCAGGGTCCCTACTTCAAGGAGCGGTTCGCCTACGACGCTACTACGGACAGCTATCTGTGCCCTGAAGGCCAGCGGCTCCCCTTTCGCGGGCTACGCAGGAACAACGGCAAGATACCAGGACCCTTTCGTGTCTACCGAGCCTCGAGAACTGTGTGCCGCGCTTGTCCAGCCTACGGTGGCTGCACGAAAGACGCGCACACGGGACGTGCTTTGTGGATAGGTCCCAGCGATAGCCTACTCCGTAAGCACCGGCAGTGGATGGCGACTGAGCAAGCCCAGACCCTCTATGCTCGGCGGAAGGGACTGATCGAGCCAGCCTTTGGCATCATTAAAGAGCAGCTGCTAGGCCGGCGGTTCTTGTTACGAGGCCTGGATAACGTCAGGGCTGAGTTTACAATGCTGGCAATGGCCTTCAATCTCCGCGTCCTTTGGCGGGCCTGGGCTGCCGGACAATCCCCACGGCCACTCAACGCGAGCCCGTTACCTCTCTAGGTACTGTGTCAAGGCCCAGTACCAACACTCTGCCAGCACCCGAACTCCACCCAAGACCACAGTTGTCAGCAACGAAACGGCGCATCCGACTTCAGCGCACGCCCTTTTGAGACAGGCTCTCGGAGTAAACTACACGCTGGTCGCATCTTCCTCGGGTCTAACCGGGGCGACCAGCTCCGCCTTCAACATCACGGTTGGGACACCCGCGAAACTGGCCCTCACGGTGCAGCCCAGCAACACCGTGGCCGGTGGCTCTATCTCGCCGGCGGTGCAGGTCGAAATACGGGACGACTTCGGCAACAAAGTCGCCAATTCCACCAGTAGCGTCACAGTAGCCATCGGGTCCAACCCTGGCGGCGGGACTCTCTCAGGGACGACCCCGGTGAACGCGAGTGCCGGGGTGGCGACTTTCGCTGACTTGGCCATAGATACGCCGGGGACTGGATTCACGCTGGTGGCCTCTGCCTCTGGTCTAACTGGGGCGACAAGCTCTTCCTTCAACATCACAACCGGTGCAGCCGCGAAGCTGGCGTTCGTGGAGCAGCCCAGCAACACCGTGGCTGGCGGCTCGATCTCGCCAGCAGTGCGAGTTGAGGTGCAGGACGCTTCAGGTAATACGGTCACCGATGCAACGAACAGCATCGCAATAGCCATCGGGACTGACCCCGGTGGGGGCTCGATTTCGGGGACGACCCCGGTGAATGCGACTAGCGGGGTTGCGACGTTCGCAGACCTCAGCATAGACAAAGTTGGAGTTGGGTACACACTGGTGGCTTCTGCCTCGGGCCTGTCCGGCGCCACCAGCTCTTCTTTCAACATCACGGCCGGGACACCCGCCAAGCTTGCCTTCACCGTACAGCCCAGCAACACTGCGGCCGGCGGCTCGATTTCGCCCGCGGTTAATGTCGAGGTACAGGACGACTTCAGCAACAAGATCGCAAACGCCACCAGCAGCGTCACGATAGCCATCGGGACCGATCCTGGCGGTGGGACACTTTCCGCGACCCCGGTGAATGCGGCCAGCGGCGTGGCAACGTTCTCGGACCTGAGCCTGGACAAGGTCGGAGTTGGGTACACACTGGCGGTGTCCGCCTCGGGTCTCACCGGGGCGACAAGCTCTCCCTTCAACATCACGGCCGGTGCTGCGGCGAAGCTGGCCTTTACGGCTCAGCCTAGCGATAGCGTGGCTGGCGCATCCATATCACCAACGGTGGTAGTCGAGGTACAGGACTCCTTCAGCAACAAGATCGCGAACGGCACCAGCAGCGTCACGATCGCCATCGGGGCCAACCCTGGTGGGGGGACCCTCTCGGGGACGACCTCCGTGATCGCGACCAGCGGGGTTGCGACGTTCTCGGACCTTAGCGTAGACAAGACTGGGGTTGGTTACACATTGGTGGCCTCTGCCTCGAGTCTCACCGGGGCCGCCAGCTCTGCATTCACGATCACGGCTGGGACACCCTCGAAGCTGGCGTTTTTGGTGCAGCCCAGCAACACTGTGGCCGGCGGCTCCATCGCGCCCGCAGTAGGTGTTGACGTGCAGGACGCGCTGGGCAATGCTGTCAGCGCCGCCAACGACAGCATCACCGTGGCCATCGGGGCCAACCCGGGTGGTGGTAGCCTGTCGGGGACGATCCCGGTAAACGCGGTAAGCGGTGTTGCGACGTTCTCGGACCTGAGCATAGACAAGTTCGGAGTTGATTACACACTCTTGGCTTCTGCCTCGGGGCTAGCCGGAGCCACGAGCGCTGAGTTCAATATCACTGCTGGCCCAGCCGCGAATCTGGCCTTTACGGTGCAGCCCAGCAACACGTTGGTGGGGACCTCGATCTCGCCCGCGGCGCAGGTCGAAGTACAGGACGCTTTGGGCAATATCGTCACCACATCCAACGCCAGCATAACCATCGCAATCGGTGCCAACCCCGGCGGAGGCACCCTTTCGGGTACGACTCCGGTGAACGCCGTCGGCGGCGTGGCAACCTTCCCGGACCTAAGTATAGACGAGGTTGGATCTGGGTACACACTGGTGGCCTCGGCCTCGGGGCTCGGTATGGCCACGAGCACCGATCCTAAGTATAGACGCTTCAACATCGCGGTTGGAGCGCCCGTGAAACTGGCCTTCAAGGTGCAGCCTGGCAACACGGTGGTGGACGACACGATCTCGCCTGCGGTGCAGGTAGAGGTACAGGACGCCCTAGGCAATACTGTCGCCGTCGCCACCGATAACATCAACATGGCCATCGACAACAATCCCAGTGGGGGCACTCTCTCGGGGACGACCCAGGTGAACGCGGTCGGCGGCGTGGCAATCTTCTCGAACCTGAGCATAGATGAGGCGGGAGCTGGGTACACGCTAGTGGCCACAGCCTCGGGTCTAACGCTGGCCACCAGTTCCGCGTTCAGCGTCTCGATTAATGCCGCGTCGAAGCTGGCTTTTAAGGTGCAACCCAGTAACACGGTGGCGGGCGACTCGCCCACGGTGCAGGTCGAGGTGCAGGACTCACTTTGCATTCAGGTGGCTGATGCCACCAACAGCATCACCATGGTTATCGGGATCAACGCTGGTGGTGGCACCCTCTCGGGGACAAACCCGGTGAACGCGGTGAACGGCGTAGCGACATTCTCGGACTTGAGCATAGACAAGGCGGGGGTTGGGTACACACTGGTGGCCACCGGTTCCGGTCTCACCGGTGCAACAAGCTCTGTCTTCAACATCGCGGCGGGTCAGCCCGTGATGCTGGCGTTCACGGTGCAGCCCAGCAACTCCCTGGCAGGCACCTCAATCTCACCCGCGGTGCAGGTCGGGATACAGGACGCCCAGGGCAACACGGTCACCACCGCCAACGACGGCATCAGCATTGCCATAGGGACCAATCCGGCTGGGGGCCACCTCTCGAGGACGACTTTGGAGAACGCGGTAAACGGCGTAGCAGCCTTCTCGGACCTGAGCATAGACAACACTGGAGTTGGCTACACGCTGGTGGCCTCTGCATCGGGTCTCATTGGGGCCACAAGCACCGGCTTCAATCTCACAATCGATTCGGTGCCTGGCGTTGCGGGGTGGGGCCTTCTGGCGCTGGCGTTGTTGCTGCTAGCGACGTCCGATGTGTGGCGGTTTCACCGGCTAGCCAATCCGTTTAAAATGGGCAGCGCGAACTAATAGAAACCCGTCGCCGGACGGAAAGAGAGCGTAGGAGCCATGGGCAATAAGAGAACCGCAGGCCTGATTGGGGTGTTGATACCGCTGCTTGTCGTGACTCTCGTCTGGGGCTTCGGACTGGCCCAATTCGGGCAGGGTACCTCGGAGGAGGCGAAGAGTTACGAGTTAAGGCTGGCGAACTTCGCCAACTGGCCGACCCTGTACGAAGAGCAAGGGGGGGACCGGAACCACGTCGTTCCACTCTCTTTCTTCAAGGGGTTTTCCGAGGGGTATACAGAGGCGAAAGGTAGGGCGGTAATCGATTATGAGGTAGGACGAGTGTCGGTGGAAGTAGAGGGGCTTCCGATGCTCGACGACGGATTCGCATACGAAGTCCTGCTCGTGGACAACAAGGAGGGCCCTGGCAACAGCGTGGCGCTGGATACGGGCCCCGACGGGGACGACATCATCAATCTGGGTCAACTGGATGTACAGGGGCGTAGCGCCAGCCTGGATAGGCAGCCGGGCGTTGGGCGTCTGCGAGAGTTTGTAGTTGAATTGGTGGCAGTCAGCCGCGTTGGGCCGGACGACTCCAGTGCCTTCGTCATAGGAGGCATGACTGAGCTGTTCTACCGATGGAACCGGAAGATGAGGCTTGACGGCGGCGATGTTTCTGGGGTTGCGGCGGCAGGCGGTAGCCGGACGCCCTCGATATTCGCCTTTTCCGTTGCGGAAGCCAGCCCGGCCGCCGGCATGCTGCTCCAGTCAGTCTCCCAGGGGGAGAGCCTGTTTTTCAACGAGACCTTCGATGGCAACGGAAGGACCTGTGGCACCTGCCACCGGGTCGACAATAGTCTGACCATCGACCCTGATTTCATCGCCACCCTTCCCAGCAACGACCTGCTCTTCGTGGCCGAGTTCAACGCGGCCCTCGCCAAGCTGAAAAATCCAACACTGATGAGAGGCCCGCGGGGTCTGATACTGGAGAATATCGACGGCTTTAACAAGGCGCCTGTCTTCAGGGCGCCCCCACCAATGCTCAACCTGTCGTTCACAGGGCCCTATGGTCTCAGCGCAGAATTCGCAACCATTCCTCAGTTTACGACGGGCGCTGTGATGCAGCACTTCCCGAAAAATATTGGAGGTGACCCGGACAACATTACGAGGGTTGCCGGACAGGACTTCAGGCTACCTACCCAGGCAGAGCTGGACGACATGGAAGCCTTTATGGAGTCGGTATTTCTTCCGACGACACAGGATTTCAACCTGGACAACTTCGTTACCACTTCGTTGGATCAGCAAGGTCGCGACCTCTTCTTCGGCTCAGCCAAGTGCTCTGAGTGCCATGGTGGCACGGTCCTCAGCGAAGCCGGCGTGGGGTTAGGGGGAGGGAACCAGTCGTTCAACACGGGGGTCGTCAATCTGGCGATCAACACGACGGTGGCCACCGGAACGGGCCCCCTGCCTGCCGAGGCGGGCGGAGCCCGTGAGTTCAGCACGCCCCCGCTCTTCGGGGTGAAGAACACCGCTCCATTCTTCCACGACAACTCGGTCTCGACCCTAGAAGAGGCCGTCGAATTCTACGACACCGGGGAGTTCAATACTTCGCCTGGAGGGGCTACCGTCGGGACTATCAATCTCACCTCCGCTGAGGTCGATGCTATCGTCGCTTTTCTGAACGCTTTGGTCGAGCCCGCAGCAGCAGCTCCCGTACCTGGCGTAACTATCTTGGGGTTGATGATACTTGCAGCAGTTATGGCTGTTCTGCTGTTGTGGCGTTTGCGCCGTAGCCCTCTCCTGAACCGCTAGACGAATCGTGCACGAAGATTAGCCTGCGCACTTTATCCGCGGCATGGGTGTTACCCAGCGTTCTGCCGTCCCCACGAGTTAGCCCTTCCCAAGGTGCACGTGGAAGATGCGGTAGATGAGGAGTAAACTACTTGGAGGAGCGGGAAAGCTCGGGTGGGAATCTGGTGACCAATGCGGGCCGGCAGACGTTTGGCCGGCAGTCACGCTTGCGCTGAGCCTGGGATTTGCTTATACAGCGTATTGATGGGTCCGCACCTCCTGGGATTCAGAAGGTCGAGTCCCCGGGATTGCGCATCCGCCGAAGCCCCGCTTCACTCGTGAGAGGTCTTGCTCGTAGGAGGCGCGGCCGCAACGGTCGGTGCATGCCGGGGCCGCTGGCAGCGCTCGGGGCGGTTGACACGAGTTACCCGGTGGCGTGTGAATCATGACCACGGCACGACTATCGTGAGGCGCGATGTAGCCATAGCCATAGCGGTGGTGGCAGCGCTCCTCAGCGTCGCATGCTCCAAGGACCCCCAGCCCCCCCCGCGTCCCACGGTGCCTACTGGGTTCTCGATCGTCGCGTCGGAGTCCGGCACTCTGAGCCGGAGCCAGAATGGACGGTACGTACTCGATGTTGAGGACTCGCGTATCTCCATCAGTTCTGTGTCCGTCTCATTGCAGTCCGGCGAGTCCAGTGTCCGCGTTCGAGTAGACGCGCTCGAAGGGCCCTCTACAGCGCTCGATCCTCCCGGAGCTGAGGATGTCTACCAGCTTCTGGAGATTACCGGAGATGCTCCGGAGCAAGCATCGGTCTCGGAAGTGTTGCTCCAGTTTCGAGTGCCCAGAGAATGGATCGAAAGCCACGGATACGATCAGGATGACATTACACTGGAGCGGCTGGCGGCGGATTGGCAGACGCTACCCACTGACGTAATTGGGGCTGACGGTGGCGATGTTCTTTTTCAGGCGCGATCGCCGGGATTATCAATCTTCGCGGTTACCGTTCAGCGGGTAATTGCACGCGGATTCGCTCCGCCGACACCGACGTCGTCGCCCGTGGCTCCCACTCCAGCACTGGTACAGTCTCCGACGCCGGTCCCAACGAGCCGCGCCCAGCCCGACCCCACCACCGAACCGACCCCTACCGAGAGTCCGCCACCCGAACTTCCAACTGCATCCCCCAGGCTGACGCCATCGCCGTCGGCGACCGGGGTCAAAACACGAGTCCCGGCCACCGTCTCGCCGACGCCGGCGAGGCCGCTGCCGACAGTAACTCCAACCGCTACACAGATTGCCACTGCGACAGCTATACCAGCACCGTCGCCGTTGGCAACGGCGACCGGTGAACCCGTGCGGACCCCTTCGCCCACCGCCACGCCTGCTCCAACTAGCACTCCCACGCCAACCCCGACGCTGGTGCCAACCGCCACCCCGGCTCCCACGACCACTCCCGAGCCGACAGCGACCCATACGCCTACGCCTACACCGGGGCAGACAATCGTGTTCGGGCCCACTTCAACGCCACTGCCGACCGCCACGTCGGTGCCGCCAACACGGCTACCGCAGCGCCACCCACGGCGACTGCGGCGCCGCCGACCGCTACTGCGGCGCCGCCAACATCGACGCCGCCGCCAACTGCGACGCCGATTCCGCCGACCGCCACGCCGGTTGCGCTGGCCGGCGACGACCGGTTTGGAGTAGTGGTCCGCGCCTCGAAGTCCGATACTCGCTTCTTTTTGGAAGAGCTTGGCGTGAAATGGTACCTGGAGTTCGATTCCGACACGTCGCAGATACCGCAGGGGGCGAATAAGCTTCCCTTTGTACGTGTTCCCACGTCGGCGGGCGTGTGGACTTCCGGTCAGGCAGAGAGCATAGAGAGCCTTACGGACGAGCAGATCGCGGCCCTTGGTTTCGCCACGCGCCCACAAGTACGCAACATGGCGGCGTCGGCCCCGGGGTCACACTGGTACATCTTCGGTGAGGCCAACCGCTACGGGCACATGACTGGCGCCAGGTTCGCGCCGGTGTTCCACTACTACATGACGCAGCTTAGGATTGGTGACCCCAATGCCAAAATAATAGGCACGAGCATACTCAATTGGGACTTTACTTGCCTCGGATGCGGCGCCATTTTCAGTTGCGGTAGGGACGAACTTGGTGATGACATGTTTCTGAGCGGGTACCCGTGCGGCAAGATGTGGCTGGATGAGTTCATCGACCGATACGAGTTCCTCTTTGGAGAGAAACCCCCGGTGGACGCGTGGGCGATAGACGTCTATCCTGTGGATTGGAGTAATACCCCAAACAACGATCCTGAGCGACATGCGTTTTACAGGGCCAAGCGTGATGTATTCATGCACTGGGATATCGCTGTCCAACAAGTCGAGGGCATGCGGGGATTTCTGAGCACGATACCAGAGTACATCAACACACCTATCTGGATCACCGAAATTGCCTTGCACGTGGGCTATGAAGGCTTTACGTTCCTACCGGGTGGTGGCGTGGAGCCCGTCGAGCCTTACCACTGGGACAAGATGAGCGGCTACGTTAGCGCCGTGTCGGACTGGCTGGTCGAGAACAGCGTTGCCCAGAACATCGAGAGATGGTTCTTCTTCACCACCTGGAAGGACATCGTCAACGTCCCGCCGCTCGATCCTTACATGGGCATTATCTTCTTCGACGGGCCTCTGCAGGGCGCGTCGATAAACTGTCTCGGAGAGGTCTATCGTGCCCGGTCACTTAACAACCCCAACCTGGCATGTGACGCCTCAGGCAACACCGTGGCAGCGAGTCCGTAGACTGGCCGTTCGATCCCGGCGCTTCTTCGATCGGCGAGATTCATCGCTTCGACCGATGGCCGCGACCGGCGCCGCGGTGGTTTAGCGTGGCAGATCGCTGAGAAATTCTCGGACAGCGTTCTCGTACCGGCTGGCGTCGGTGTTCCACGACCGGACATGTGCTGCGTCTGGTACTCGCACGTACGTCACCAGGTCGGAGCTTTCGGCGAGCTCGTCGCTGGTCTCGACGGGCACCTTGGTGTCGGCGTCCCCGTGAAACAGGAGAGTCGGCACCGCGATCTCGTCGACTCGGCTCAGGTAGTCGAAGGCGTCCCAATCGATGTCGAAGCGGATGGCGGCGATGGCCTTCCCCAGGGAGGTCAGGATGCCGGGGGCGCCTCGCTGGCGGGCGCCAAGGTCGACAGTTGCGTTGAAGTCTATCATCGGGGCATCCAGGATCATGCCGATCACGTTACCGGCCAGTGACGACCTGTACATTGTGTTCAGGATGATCGCTCCGCCCATGCTGTAGCCGACGAGCAGAACGTCATCAGCCCCCTGGTCTAACGCGTACTGGATCGCGGCTTCCAGATCCTCCCACTCGGTCTGTCCAAAGCGATAATATCCGTCGGCGCTGGCCGGCGCGCCCTCGTCGTTGCGGTAGGTGATGACAAGGCTTGGGAGTCCCGCTTCTACCATCGTGGGGACCATCCGAAGCGCCTCCTGGCGCTTGGCCCCTTGGCCGTGGACGAAGATTGCCCAGGCGCCTTTGTCCCCATCTATAAACCAGGCCGGCAGGGCGCCAATGGGCGACGAAATCGACACGTCCTGGTAGGGAATTCCATGGGCGGTTTCCGGATCGTTTGGGAAGCCGTAGCTGTCCATACGGGCCATCTGCCCGACGACCGGCCGATCGCCCAGGAGGATGAATTCGCGGACCACCTTGTCGGCGCCGACGCTGGAGATTTCGCCCACGCGATGATATGCGGCATCCAGCTCGAGACCCCATACGCCGGGCTCTGTCCAGGGACCGTCCTCTTCGCTGTCCGGCCCCGGCTGGAGGGTTATCGCTCCCTGGCCTATGGCCACGATCTTCAGGTCTAGAACTGGGTCGTCGTGGTCAGGTATAAACGCGCCGACCTCCAGGACCCCCGAGTAGTACCAGCCTCCCCCTCCCAGTGCTACAATTGCAAGCAGGCCGACGGACAGCAGGGCAATACCCAGCACCTTCCATCGCATCATGCGTCTCATGCTCTCGACTCCCGGTATTTGCTCTGCGGCGCTAGCTGCAGGCGCCGACGATGCCCGCTAAATCTAAGCCGCCAGGTCTCTGTTTCGATTCCTTACCTGACGGGAAATGTTCGACGTTCTTTGGGGGCTGGAACACGCGGGCGGACCGGCCAGAGGATGCGCCAAATAACAGGTGCCCTCTTCGCATGGCGGCGGCTCAGGACCACTGTACGGCCGATCTGACGCACCTAATACCACGCTTGTTTGTCCACGACGTTGCTGAGCGGCTCGCCCTCCAGGAAGCGACTGGCGTTTTCGAGGATGATCTGGAATCGGCGCTCGGATATGTTTTGGGCGTCTTTTACAGCGACGTGGGGCGTCATCAGGACGTTGGGCAGACCCCACAGCTTGTGCTCCGACGGCAGAGGCTCCTCCTCGAATACGTCGAGGCCGCATCCCGCTATCTCGCCGGTCTCGACCGCATCGGCAAGATCGTCGATCTTGCACACTTTGCCACGCCCAATGTTAATGAAGTAGGCGCTACTCTTCATCAACTTGAACCGCCCGGAGTTGAACGTTCCCTCGGTCCGTGGAGTATGAGGCACCGTCGAGATGACGAAATCGGCCCCGGGCAGCAGCTCATCGAGCTCGTCCGGCAAGTGCATTTCGACATTCGCGACGTCTCCTTCCGGACGCGGGTCGACGCCGATGACCGCCATTCCGAATCCATGGCACAGTCTGGCGGTTTCACGGCCGATGCCTCCGACTCCATTGATTAGCGCCGTCGCCCCCATCAGATCGATGTATTGGGACTTTCGCGCATCGGTATCCCACCGCCGATTACGTTGGGCGTCCAGGTACCATGGGAGGCCCCGCGACAGGGCCAACACGAACATCATGATGTGGTGGGCGATGTGGTCGAAATAGATTCCCCGAGGGTTGCAGATGACGACTGGATGGGCTACAAGCTCATCGTAGTAGTAGCCGTAGAAAGAGCCGGCGTCGGGATTTTGAAGCCAGCGAAGTCTTTGGGCAGAATTCAGTGCGTCTGGGGAGACCCATCCGTAGGCTGCGTCGGCGTCGGATATCTCGTTCAGCGCCTCCTGGTCGGTCTCAGGCGAGACAACCGTATACTCGGGCACCGTGTCAGCCAGTCTGGCGGCGAACTGGAGCCTGATGTCATCCTGGGGTGGCAGGAATACGAATTTTGGCAATCGAGGGCCTCCGTATGTATTGGCCTTCTCAGCGATCCTGGACCTGGAGCAATGTGGCTCGCAGGACTCGGCGAGTTTAGCAACGCGGTCCTGCCAGGTCAACCACGAAGCCTTGCGAGACCGGCCAACGTATTTCGCCGAAGCTCACCGAGGCGGGGCCCGGCGTGCAGGCTCGCGGACTCTTGTCGATGGCCCAGGAGACGGACTCGTGCCCGCCCATCAGCCGCGGGATGCTGATATAATCACGCGGCCACATCTAGGGGCAAGCGGCCCACGAAGACGTTGGCGAGGCGAGAGAAATTTTTCCGACGACACAAGGAGGGTCCGCCCGTGGTTGACCAGCAAGCACAGATACTCAGACCTGAGACGCTGATAAAGGAATTCAAGGAAAACGGCGTGACTCACGTGGTCACGATCCCGGACAGCGAGACGAACTACCTCTACGAGCTGCTGAGCGAAGAGCCTTCGCTGGAGGTCATACCCGTATCCCGAGAGGGGGAGAGCATGAGCACCGCTCTGGGACTTAACGTGGCCGGTAAGGTCCCTGTGTGCCTGATCCAGAACACGGGCATGATGGAGTCAGGAGACTCGATACGCGGGATGGCTCTGGACGCCGGGTTTCCGCTGGTGATGGTAGTCGGATACAGGGGCTGGACGCGGCACGGGGTCGTGAGCGACTCGGCCGCGCGGTACACGGAGCCTTTTCTGCATGCGTTCGGCATCAACTACTATCTCGTGGAGCAGGACGAGGATGCATCTCGAATCTCGGCCGCCTTCGAAGAGGCGAGGGCCACCAAGCGCCCCGTGGCCGTGCTCATAGGTGACGAATATCACGGATTCAACCGATAGAGCGGTCGTGGAAACGGACGCTCTAATCTAGACGACGGCGACATTATTGGAGGTCACCATGATCGAATCAGAGGCTGTCCTCAAGGCCTTTCAGGAGCATCGAGGAAAGGCGATTGTGACCCTCAACGGCAGGGCCGGTCGCCATTGGAGAGACATCAGCACCATCGAAAACAGGGATGTCTCCATGCAGGGAGCCATGGGTCAGACGACATCGGCCGCCTTCGGGTTGGCGCTCGGTTTACCCGATGAGAAGATCGTGCTGTTCGACGCCGAGGGCTCGCTACTGATGAACCTCGGCGTGCTCGCGTCGGTCGCCGGCAAGAAGCCTCGGAATTTCTATCACTTCTTGCTGGATAACGAGTGCTACGCGACGACAGGCGGACAGCCGGTGCCCAACGCGCAGGAGATCAACTACGCGGGGATGGCCCGCGAAGCCGGCTATGCGTCTACCCATGAGTTCGACGACCTGGAGGACTTTGTCACGAACATCGGCAGCATCATGGAAGAAGAGGGCCCCGTCTTCATCGCGGTCAAAATCTACGCCGAGGTGGAGAACCTGCCGATAGCCCTTCGGACGCGCAGACCCGGCCGAAGCGCTTCGGACACCTTCCGGGACCTGCAGGCCGAATTGGGTATATCCACCCAGTAGGGCGGCCGCGAGGCCACGTCGCAAGACCGGCGACAGGGCCAATGGGTACCGGCCTGGCTCCGTCCAGAGACGGCGAATGCGTCGCGTCTGGCCTGGGCTGTCGCAAGTCTCACGGGCGTTAAACGTCTGCGACACCTGGATGGCAATGTCGGCGCCCGTCCGAGAGACTCGATGGCATGACCCTGGTCTCCGTCTTTCCAGCCCACATCGAATTGAATAGATCCGTGCGCTGGTTCGGAATGCCTCGCACAACTCTCGGTGGCGTTCGTCAAATGTCCCCACTCTCTCACTAACGGAGGTACACGCGATTGAAGAAGCATAAGAACCTGGTCTTCATCTTCAGCGACCAGCAGCGATACGACACCATGGCCTGTTATGGAAATTCCTGGATCAAGACCCCGAACCTCAACTCGGTCAGCGAAGAGTCGTTCGTATTCGAGCGGGCATATGTCTCTCAACCAGTTTGCACCCCGGCAAGGGCTACGATTGTCACGGGACTGTATCCCCACACCGCGGGCCCAACACTGAACGGCATACCGCTGCCTCCAGAAAAGAAGGCAATCGCCGAATACCTCCCCGAGGACTACACGACCGCCTGGTTTGGGAAATGGCATTTAGGAAATGAAGGCAACGCCCAGCATGGGTTTCAACATTGGATAACCACTCAAGACGACATATCCAGGTTCTTCGAGGGAATTGAAGGTGAACCAACGAAGAGCGATTATCACAACTACTTGGTGGAGAAGGGATACAGGCCGGATGCAACCCTCGCGAAGGGTGCGCCTTATTTGCCCAGCGCTATCGGCCGAAACGTACCGGACGGTTGGGATGTCTTCAGCCAGTTCGCAAGATCAGAGCTTCCGGCTGAAGACAGCATGGCCCATTTCCTGGGCAGAAAGGCGTCGGAGTTCATCGAGGACCACAAAGATGAACCGTTCGTCTTATACGTGAGCACATTCGAACCCCATTCACCCTACAGTGGTCCTTACAATGACCTTTACGATCCGGCAACTCTTCCAACCGGTCCTACATTCCTGAAGAAGCCCGAGGGCGGATCGCTGCTTAATCGACTGATCGCCGAAAACAATCTGCAGTTTCTTGAAGGTTACTCTGAATCATATATGGGGCATGTTGAACGGGTTACTAGATATAACGACATAAGTTCCGAGTATGGATGGAAGCAGCTCAGGGCCCGGTACTTCGCCAACGTGACGTTGGTCGACGACATGGTCGGAATGATAACGGATAGCCTGAAACAGCAGGGCATATTCGACGATACTGTGGTCGTGTTCACCAGCGAGCACGGTGACATGACCGGCGACCACGGTATGGTACACAAGATGTCGATGTACGAAGAGTCCGCGAGAGTTCCCCTGTTGATCAGAGCGCCTGCCCTCTCCGCTGGGAAAACCGTAATCGGCGGCAATGTCAGCCAAGTCGATCTGGTGCCGACGCTACTTGACCTGTTGGGATGCGACGTTCCGGAAGGCCTGGATGGCAAATCAGTGGCGAAGGTTCTAGAAGAGGCGGGTAGTCTCCGGAACAATGAGGTCTATATACAGTGGAACGGCATCGGGTGGATTGGCACTGGTCCTCCTGAAGACGGGGCTGAAGGTGTGGTCGTACAAACAGCAATCGGCACGCCGGAAGTCAATATCATGTATCAGGCACCCTGGCGAACGATTGTGGTCAACGACTGGAAACTCAACTTGTGCGCCACCGACCAGTGCGAACTATATAACTTGCTCGACGACCCTCACGAGATGAACAACCTGTACGACCATCCCGACTACCAGGACGTCGTGAGGCTGCTGTCCACGAAGGTTCGAGCCTGGCAATTCAGCACGAGGGACACTGCCCCAATCTAGGAGCGGGCGTCTACTTCTTGCTGGCCGCCGCGATTTTTTGCAGCCCTCGATGTAGTTACATAAGCGCAATGCCACGACGCCCCACTAGGTTGCACGCGGCTTGTTTGGCGTAGTGCGGCGTGTCGAGCGCCTAGCGGGAGACTTTATCCGTCATGGTCTTGCCTTGGGCGGATTCACGGAGGCTCGGGCCATCGCGGCGCCGGCGGACCGATTCGAGCTCAGACGTCGTGGTTGTGGGGAGAGTTGTCGACGAACTGATCATATGACCCACAAAGGAACATTTGGCATTGACTCAGCCTTCTGAAGATTATCACGAGCTATCCGCTTCGGATTCGGGCGATCGCTCAGTCAAGCCGTTCGAGCTATTCTTCGATCTCGTTTTCGTCGTTGCGTTCACGCAAGTCACCCAACTTCTTCGCGAGTGAGTTGAGTTGGGGCGGCCTGGGACAGGGCGTTCTACTTCTTGCGGCGTTATGGCTGGTTTGGCAGTTCTACGCTTGGCTTGGTACTACTATTGATATCGATGAGGGAGCCGTACGGCTGGCGGTACTTTCAGTGATGGGTGGAATGCTAACCGCTGCGCTCACCGTTCCTGATGCGTTCGGTGACAGCGCTGTCTTGTTCACGGCGGCATACACATTTGTGCGTCTTATGGGATTAGTGCTGATTGGAATCGCAGCCCGAAACATCGACGACTTATTACCCGCCGTTCTCCGCGTGACCCCTTCGGCCACAGTTGGGCCAATACTCATCCTAACCGGTGCTGTGTCAGGAGTGGGTCCTCTCGAAGCCTGGTGGGCGACGGCACTTCTACTAGAGTATGGCGCGATGCAGGTGATGGGGATGTCTGGGTGGAGGGTCTCGCCGGGTCATTTCTCGGAGCGCCACGGCCTGATCTTCATCATCGCTCTCGGCGAAGCCGTGATCTCAATCGGCATCGGCGCATCTGGCCTAGCGATCGACGCCGGAGTAGTGATTCCCTCCCTGCTCGGGATCGGCATCATCGTGGCAATGTGGTGGACTTACTTCGATGTGAATGCACTCGCGGCGGGTCGCAGACTGACTTCGATGAGTGGTGTGCACCAATTAACGTTAGCGCGTGATGCCTACTCGTACCTCCATCTGCCTATGATCACAGGCGCAATCTTCTTTAGTCTGGGCGTCAAAAAGACACTCGCACACACCGATGAAGTCCTTTCCGTGATTCCGGCTGTCGCCCTCTGCGGGAGTCTCATACTGTACCTTCTCGGGCAGGTGGCATTCCGCATGAGATGCGGTGGATCCGTGGCCTGGCTCAGGATCCTTGCTGCTCTGGCACTGGGGGCTTTGATCGGAGTGTCGGGGGAGATCCGGGCTTTGGTCTTACTCTCCGCAGTGAGCCTCGTCGTTGCGCTCCTCGTCGCTTATGAGACCGTGGTCGAGAGGGAGTCTCGACAGCGAATTCGGTCAGATGAGAAGGCAGGCTGGAGCGAGGTTGGCGGCTCCACCTGCCTCTCAACCAACAGTGTGTGTATCACCAGGTGAACCCGAGATTGGCTACGAATCGGACGCGAGCATTCATATCCTCGTCTCGACCTCGGTTCTAACAGTCTGGGAGGCATGCCCAGGGTGGCCCTAATGACTGTGGAATGAGACGGGAAAACCTTCACACTCGATTGAGGTCAGGCAGAGCGGACACAATGCTGGTGATGCGGTCCAGGCCCGTGTTGCCACTGCGGGCGCGTTCACACAGTGCCTCAAGCTGCGACTGGATACTCACATCGCGCTGAAACTCGGTGTATTCGAAGGTTGGTCCGCCATTCTCGGAAGCACCCTCCGAAATGGGTCGACTCATCATCGTTCCAGCTAGCTGAGGCAGGACGGCCGACATGATCGAAAACAGTCCCCTGAATACGATCTTGTGTTTTCTGGCCTGGTCAGATATCGAGAAGATTTCCTCCATGGCTATCAGCATGTAGCAATAGCAGCCGTTGAACAGGTCGGACAGGTCTCTAATGGGACCTGACAGATCAGAGGTGTGCGGGTTCTTAACGACCGGCCAAACGTCTCCCAGAAGGGCTTCGCCTTCAACGATGCTTTCGAACTTGTAATAGTGTGCGAGTTCCTGTTTGCTGACATCGTCATAGTGTGAGCCTAGAATCCCCTCCCCCTGTTCGATGATGATCTGAATGGCCGCCAGTGCCGATTCCAAGTCGGTCACGATCTTCAGATCTCCGGTGTCTGAGATCTCGGGGAAGTAGCCCTCTGAAAGCTGCCGGGCCGGATCGTTCGCTTCAAACAACTGGTCGCCAAGCTGTTGGCTGAGAGTCTTCAGCGCGGCCTCGACGCTCATGTAAAACTGACCGATTGTTTCGAAGTTGTCATCCTCAGGAGGCGCACTGGGCTCCTCGCGCTGTTCGATGGCCATGCAGGTGTCTCTAATGAATTCTGCAGAGCATCGTTCCAGGTTTGACCGTGAATCCTGGCGTATGGTGAGGAACCGGCCCTGGATACCGCGGAACGATATTCCTGTCATTGCCCCCCGACGGACACCAGGAGGTTGGAAGCCAACGCTCATAGAAGCGGGGATGCCCCCCGACGGACACCAGGAGGTTGGAAGCCAACGCTACATGAAGCATCTCCTCGACCACGATGCCTCGGAACACGTCTGCGGCCTGAGATCGGCGATCTTTGATCGAAAAGAGGGCGTACAGATACGTTGGGACCGTTGTGAGTTCGACTTGGATCGCCCACTGTAAGTGAGTTCTTAAGTCAGCGATTGTATTGATAGCCGTTGCTGAACCTCTTTGGACCTGAATATTGGGAAGTACAGTAAACTGCTACTCGAAGTCTCGGCAGTTTACGAACTGAATCATATACCGTAGAAGACTATTTGGCAGTGACGCATCCGTCTGAAAACTACCAAGAACCATCCGAATCGGATTCAGGCGATCGCTCCGTCAAGCCGTTCGAGCTGTTCTTCGATCTCGTTTTCGTCTTCGCGTTCACGCAAGTCACCCAACTTCTCGCGAGTGAGCTGAGTTGGGGCGGCCTGGGACAAGGCGTTCTGCTCATTGCGGCTTTATGGCTGGCGTGGCAGTCTTATGCCTGGCTCGGCACAACTGTCGACCTCGACGAGGGCGGAGTGCGGCTGGCGATGCTTGCCGTCATGGGTGCAATGCTTGCGGGTGCTCTCGCCGTTCCTGACGCGTTCGGCGATGGCGCTGTGCTATTCGCGGCGGCATACGCAGTTGTACGGATATTCCAGTTGGTGCTGTTCGTGATTGCTGCCCGAAATATCGACGGCCTGTTACGCGCCGTCCTGAGTCTGGCACGAGGAGCCATCCCCGCGCCGACAATTATCTTGGTCGGCGCAGTATCCGGAGTGGGTCCTCTGGAAGCCTGGTGGGGCGGTGCACTTGTGGCCGAGTATGGGTGGATTTTGGTTATGAACGTGTCCGGGTTTAGAGTCTCAGCCGGTCACTTCTCGGAGCGCCACGGACTGATCTTCATCATCGCCCTCGGCGAAGCCGTGATCTCGATCGGCATCGGTGCATCTGGTCTGGGGATCGGCAGCCAAGTTGTCATTCCGGCCATGATGGGTCTCGGGATTATCGTGGCAATGTGGTGGGGACATACTTCGATGTGAACGCACTCGCCGCGGAGCGCCATCTGAGGGTCCTGAGCGGCATTCCTCAGGTACGATTAGCGCAGCACGCGTACACGTATATTCATCTACCGATGATCATTGGTGCGATCTTCTTTAGTCTGGACGTCAAGAAGACACTTGCACACACCGACGAAGTCCTCTCCACGATTCCGGCTGTCGCCCTGTGCGGGGGCCTCATCCTGTACCTCCTCGCACAAGTGGCGTTACGGGCGAGATGTGGTCGGACCGTGGCGTGGCCCAGGATCCTTGCCGCATTGGTACTGGGGGCTCTGATCGGAGTATCGGGAGAGATCGACGCGTTGGTGCTGCTATCCGCCGTGAGCCTGGTCTTCGCGCTCCTCGTTGCTTATGAGACCGTGGTCGAGAGGGAGTCTTGACGGAGAATTCGGTCGGACGAGACTGCTACCTGGAGCCGGGTGGCAGATACACCTACCAGTCGAAACGGATGAGTTGGTGTGTGGCCGCTCTTAAGCCGTGACCATGTACAGACCGGCTGGCCTTCGTTTCGAGGCCAGGCCATGCCGGACTGAATTACTCTCCCACGCAATGGCCGTCCGTTTTTGTTTTGTTCAACGTGTAGACCGTCAGCGATAATGGGACACATATATGGGACACATATAAGGGTGGGAAAACCCGAGAGTCGGAGGGTGGTGTGAGCTCCTGAAATGAGGGCAGAGTTACCCACAGAAAGGAGCAGATGTGTCCCAATTAGAAGTAAGCAAAGCAGAGGCCGCCGAGGAACGAAGCGAGCAGACCAGGTCTTTCGTCCGCACAGTGAAGGCGGCTGCCCGACGTAAGTACACCTCCGAAGAGAAGATCCGAATTGTTCTGGAGGGCTTCCGCCGCGAGGTCACAGTCAACGACCTGTGCCGGCGGGAGGGGATCAAGCCCCACTCCTACTACTCGTGGACCAAAGAGTTCATGGAGGCGGGCAAGGAGAGGTTGACCCGTGACTCGGTTCGGGACGCCACTCAGCATGAGGTAGGGCAACTCAAGCGAGAGAACGGGGAACTCAAGGAGCTAGTGGCCGATCTGTCGCTGGAGGCGTACCGTCTCAAAAAAACGGCCATCCCCATGCCCCAGGACGCCACCGGTACCAGCGGATGAGCGCCCCGGAGAAGGCAGAGGTAGTTACCAAAGTATCCTCGTCTCCCCTCCCCAAGCGAAAGGTCCTCAGAGAGCTGGGCATCCCTAAGAGCACCTACTACCGGTGGCTCAGACGCCAAGACCAACAAGGACTTGAGGACCGACCAGGAGGCGATCAGCCACCATGGAACCGTCTTACTATTCAGGAAGAACGCTCAGTCCTGTTATCAGCCAGAGAGATGCCAGAGCTGAGCTGCCGTCAGCTGGCCGCGTGGATCACCGACAACCAGGGCTTCTCAGTCGTCAGAGTCCAGCGTCTACCGTATCCTGGGCAGGGAGGGCCTAGTGAAGAGGCCTGAGATGCGGTTGGCGGCGGGGAAGGAGTACCACCGCAAGACCACAGGACCTCACCAGATGTGGGCCACCGATGCCTCATACTTCAGGGTGGTTGGTTGGGGCTACTACTACATGGTCACCGTCATGGACGACTACTCCCGCTTCATCCTGGCTCACAGGCTTCAGAGGGATATGACATCCGACTCCTTCATAGAGGTGGTCCAAGAGGCTGTGGACAGGACCGGCATGGACCAGATCCCGATAACAGACCGGACCAGGCTGCTGAGCGACAACGGCCCCGGCTATGTCTCCAGAGCCTTCAGAGACTACCTGGGGATGGTTGGCATCAAGCACATCCTAGCAACTCCTTTCCACCCTCAGACCAACGGCAAGCTGGAGCGCTACCACCAGACCATCAAACGGGACGTCAACCAGGTGCCTTATGAGTTGCCCGCCGACCTTGAGGCTGCTATCGTGGCCTTCGTCAGCTACTACAACTACCGGCACTATCACAAGGCTCTGGGCAACGTGAAACCATCAGACGTGCTCAAGGGAAGACGGCAAGAGATCCTACAACGCAGGAAGGAGGTGAAGGCTCAAACCACCGAACGGCGACGACGCTACAACAGGGCCCTCAGGGAGCTCACCAGACCTCCAGCCAGCCCCTGATCTCTCGACTCCCAATGTGTCCCACTTTTGCTGGTTGCTAACACTGATGATCGAACAGATTCGCGCAAACATCCTCACTGAAAGCAACATCCGGGACCTGGTTAGGCTGATGGACGAGGAGATGGACGGGGTGGCTGCTGAACAGCGGGAGAGGCTGGAAAACATCGAAGCGGAGCTTATCGAGAGGTGCGGCGGCGCTTGGACCGGGTGTGGCACATCATCGAGAACTCGGAACTCGACATATCCGACGCCACCTCCCGCATCAGAGAGCACCGGGAGCGTCAGGAGAAACTGGAGATCGCCGCAGAGGTCGTCGACATCTGGGGTGTCTGGCGATCCGGGCAGCCCGCAGCATACGGTCTGCCGATGATGCTCAGGGAATTGCCGGACCACATTCGCTTGGACAACGGACCGGAGTCTACGGCCAGGGCTGTGCGTGAGTGGGTTGATAGCGTGGGAGCCAGGACGATGTACATCGAGCCCCGGTCACGGTGGGGGCACGGCTACATCGAGAGCTTCGGCGGCAAGATGAGGGACGAATTGATGGACAGGGAGATCTTCTACATTCACGGGGAGCCACAACTTTGATTGCGACCAGGGCATAGGCGGTCTGGGTCAGTGAATAGTCGGCAAGGCGTACTGCGCCCCAGCTCTCACCGTCCTCACAGCGTGGCGCTGTTATCGTCTCACCTACCGGCTCATCTCCTACCGTCAAGGGTGTGCCCCCATAGGGTCCGTCCTCGAGACGTCTTACTTGGCCGTCGTCCAACAGCCTGCCCGCCAGCGAGCTTGCGTGAGCGAAACCCAGGGGCCTGTGTCTGAGCGACGTGAAGCGCGCCCAGTGTTGGGACGTTTCTTCAGGTTTGAGCTTGCGGGCAACCACCAGGCATTCCGCCATTCCAGTATCCGAGGAGAAGGACATATCTCGTCCGTTCGCCGCAATGCTCAGCACCGCTATATCGGTATAACCACTATCAATCATCTCTCGAAAGCCCTGCCATGCCAAGCCGTTAGCCACTGACAGAGGAAGCACCAGGGCCAGAACGCCGCCGGGCTTCATCTTCTTGTGGGCCAGGGCCGCAAACGCGGAGGCAATGCATGCGTTGCCATGGTAGCAGGTGTCCTTCTTCAAGACCTCCATCCGCTTAGCTATATCCCTTTGGTCTGATTCACTGGCGTCGAAAGCGGCAAAGGCCGCAGCCACTGCATCGGCAGTTGCTCCTTCGCGAGTGACGTTCCGGGTAAACGGCGGGTTCATTATTACCAGGTCGAAGCCCGCATCGGGAATGTCAACGTTGATTTGGGCGGCGGTCTCCTCGCCAACACTGCCGGTGCGGAGAGCCGGGTCGCTGGTGTTGAAGAGGGTCATAAGATGCGACGACTGCAATAGCTCCAGCGATCCGATGGCTACCGTTCCGTCTTTCTGGCGTCCGTAGGGCATGGTGTAGAGGCGAGAGTTTCCAAAACCGACCGACGGCTCGACCCCCGAGAGAGTGGAGCCGGTGATGTGGATGGCCGACGGCATCACGTCGCAGCCGTATAGAATTTCTTCCATCATTACAGGATGCAGCGCGGAAGCATCGCCACCGGTGCGCTCGTGGCGGGAAGCGATTTGCGCGTAGACCGCCGAGAGCAACGCGCTGGTGCCGTAGGCGAAATCGCCGATGCGGAGCTTGCCGATGGCCTCGGCGTCGGACGAGTCCACCCGGTCCATCTTGGCCACCGCGATCCGGGCCAGCAATGCCGCCGACGCCGGCAGGGTATGGAAGGTTGCCAGATACTTGCGGTCTGCGATGAGGCGCTGGAAGATACGCCCGGTTAGGTCATGGGCGTTGTCTACACCGGTGGATTCAACTCCCTGAGCAGTATCCAGCAGTTCCCGCAAGATGCTGGCTGCGGTGTTCCCAGGAATCTGCTCCAGGATGTCCTTGGCGATGGCGAAGATGGGCCAGTAGTTTATCTTCAGGATTGCGGCCCATACCGATAGCGTCTCACCCTGAGGGTTTGTTACGTCGGGACCGCACACCAAATGCAGGGGTTTCACCCCCTCGTGCATCCCTGCGATGCGCTGGTGGAAGACCATCGCGTTTGCGATGATAGCGCAGGCCATGCGGCGGGTCTGCGGAACGTCGCCCATTCCCAGCAACCGGGCAATTACAGGGGTGACATTCGGCCGCAGCTTCGCCATCTCTTCCAATCTATTGGCGGCTTGTCCAATGCCCCGCTCAAGTGTCTCAGCCGCCTGTTCAACCGCCTTCTGTGGCACGGATACCAGGCGGATAAGGTCTGCCCGGTCGCTGGCGGTGCCGTCCAGCCATCCCGATTCGGGGAAGCGGCTGCCGTCTTCGTGCCGGACGAAGTAGGCAAGGCGGGCCACGGCTACGCCCTCGTGCACGTCGTAGGCTTCCTCCAGGGCTTGGGGGTAGCGCAGGACGATGGCGGCCTCGATGGTGCGCGGCTCGCCTTCGACGGCGAGACCCAATCGGTCGAAGGCGTCCTTTTCCGCTTCGGGGGCCGGTTCGTACTCAGCTTCGACGACCACCGGGGAACGGCCAGGCGCGGTAATCAGTACGTCGGCATGGCGGCCCAGGTGGTTGGGGAAGGTCTGGGTATTCTCGGAGCGCACCTGGCAGCCGGGCAACATGCTGCGGAGCAGGTCTCCCAGGGCATTATTGGCGTTGGGTTCAGTCTGGTGAGGCATGTCATTCAACAAACAAAGCGGTCGATTCCAGGGCAATTGTCGAATCCAACATCGAAGCTCAGGATACGGTTCGTACCCGCCTTTCGCATCACGGCCACATGCAGGGCGTCCCTCGCAGAGAGGCCGTCTACAGAGCCGATCAGCGCTCTGGCAGCGCGTATCTCGGACATGCCAAAGGTCAAAACGTCATCGGCAATGGCGTCAAGGCTCTCGAAGGCGGCGTCGATGGCGTCGGGCCTCCGGATAGCCGTGTAGCGGTGGAGTATCTCCTGGTAGACCTCCACGTCGGTGACGAAATGCTCTCCGTCCCGCGCCAACTGCGTCAAGACCGCTACGCTGCGGTCCTTGTTCGGATGCGGAGCTCCCACCAAGTACATCGGCACGTTGGAGTCGATGAAAATCACGGGAGACGTTGCCCCGCTTCGATCTCCTGTAGCATGACCTCGATGTCGGCGGTTGGGAATTCGTGCCGCGCCGCATCGGCGATGGCGCGCAGCTTGGCTTCTACAGCACCAGGGTGGTCGCCTCTCGCCTTGCGCAGCGCCTGACGCACCCATTCCGCTAGGGTCACCCGCTGCCTTCGGGCAACGGCTTGAATCTCAAGGTACTCTTCTTCTTCTATGATAACTTGAAGGCGCTTAGTCATATTGATAGTGTAGTTGACTCATACGAGATTAGTCAATACTAGCCAAGCGCCGCGCCCCAAGCTTGCTCCCAGGAGGGCGCAACCATATGCCCATGTCGGCGGACTACGCTCGAACAGGCGGAGGCTTTGGCAGAGACCTGGGGGTTGTCCTGATGTCTTTTGGCTGGTTCTCCCTACACCGCCAACCGGAACCTCAGCGTGAAGATTCTTTAGACGCAATTGCGACGGACTCAGGCTCAGGGGAATCACCGTCGATGGGTATAGCCAGCGTGATGTCCACGTTGTTGTCCCTGTCGATGACGACCTGCTCCAAAACCATCTGGAGAATCTCCTTGCGCTGCTCGGGGGTCAACTCGTCAATGCCCTGGCCGACGTTCCTCGCCCAGGCGAGGATAGTCTCCATCAGCTGCCGCTTCTCAACCCCGCTCGCCTCCTGAGCCCGGTAGTCGTCCAGCTTCGCCCTGGCGCTCTCAAGCCGCTCGGTGATGAACTTGCGCTGATGGTCGAGCTGGGCCTCGGTGATCTTCCCCGACACGAACAGCCTGATGGCACGGTCCTCTTCCATCTGGATGCTCCGCAGGTCTCGCTCGGCTTGGGCGATCTCCTCCTCCAATCCGCCGCCCTCTGGAGAATCGAGGGTGTCGATACCGGCGACGATCAGGTCGGGGTTCTGGATTACCCGCTTCACCTCGCTCCATATCGGCTCCTCCAATCGCTCAGCCCGGATGTAGAGACGCTCTCGGCAGCGCAGGCGCATGCTCTGCATTCCGTTGCACATGTAGTATCGGTTGGGAGTGGGAAGGTCGTAGCGGTACTTCTTGCCGTTGCGAACGTTGGTGGTGCTCCGGGTGCATCTTGCATGGAAATTGTGGCCGCACTCGCCGCATTTCAGAAGGTGCTGCAACAGGTAGAGCACATTCGTGTTCCTCTTGGCCTTCCTGCTCCGCTGCTTCTTCAGCGCCTGCGCCCGCTCCCAAGTCTCGTCGTCGATCACTTGCGGGACCGGGATCTCAATCCAGGTCTCCTTCGGCTGGTCGTAGACCTTCATACCGTCTTCAGTGGAGACGTGGCGGTACTTGCCGTAGACCCAGGAGCCCGTGTAGGTGGCATTACACAGGATGTGATGCACGCGGGACTGAAGCCACAGCAGCTTGCCGGTTTGCGTGGGGACCCCCTCTTCGGTCAGCCGCACGGCAATGGAGTAGGACCCCATCCCCTCATGGACGTACATGTGGAAGATGCGGCGGACGACCTCCGCCTGCTCCTCAATCGCCTCGGGTCTGCCATCGTCTCCGATGCGGTATCCGTAGGGGAGGCCGCCGGTGGGCACCCGTCCCTGCTTGGCCGTCCCCCGCTTGCCTATAGTGGACCGCTCCCGGAAGTTGTCCAACTCAATCTTGCCGATGGCCGCCATGAGTCCGAAGGTCTTCATGTCGATGGAGTCCATGACGGCTTCCAGCCGTATCTGGTGGGCCTCGACAACCTCCATGACGGCGGCGGCGGGGTACATGCCCCTGCTGAGGCGGTCGGACTTCCAGCAAACGATGGTGTCGAAGCGTCCCTTCCTGGCGTCGGCCAGCATACGCTGGAACTCGGGGCGCTTCTTGGACCAGCCCCTGCCCACCTCCTGGTAGCGGGCGGTAATAGTCATGCCCTTGGCCTCGCAGTAGGCTTCCATCTCGTTGGTCTGCTCGGAGAGGGAAGTCTTGTCGTCCTCAGCCTGGCTCTTGTCCGATACGCGGGCGTAGATGGCCGCCCTCTGTCCATTTGCCTGTCTCTGTGTCCTGGTTCTCGCCATGATTTCCTCCTTTATTCCTTCTCCTTGAACATCAAAAAGACCCGCCTCCTGTCGGGAGCGGGTCTGCGAGTAGTACAATCACATCGCATCACCTGCTTCGTACAGGTGGAGCCACGGCCCGGGGTGTTTGCAGCATCGCCGGGCCAACCTCTACCCAGCATTTTACCGCGAATGCCGCGGCATGGTCAACGGGCTGTCCGCCCCGTCAGACGTCACAGTGCCCCTCGCACTCGTTTCCGAACCCGTCCGATTGCCCGTCCGTTCCCAACTCCGCCTCATCGGGGCTGACCGCCTGCGCGAGGGGCACCCGTCGAGGATGCAGGTAGGGCTCCTTGGCGAAGGCCAGCCGTCCTCTGAGGTTGGCGTCAATCTCGACCGCCTCAGCGAACAGCTCGGGCCATCTGCGCTTGGTCTCGACCCACCGCTGACGGGACTGGTATGGGCAGCCAATGCAGGCTGAACGCTCCAGTGGCCGGTCGTAGCGGGCCTGCCACCACGCAATGCATTGCTTCCTGGACATCCCAGCTTCGATGAGGGGGTAACGGTTCTGTATCCATCTATCGCGAGAGGGCTTCATGCGGATGGCCTCGTCGGTAGAGATGCCCAGCCACAGCTCGACGGCGGTGCCGGACGGAACACGTTGTCCTTTTGTGAGTCCCAGCAGCTCGCGTATCTTCCGCTGAATCGATTGAGTGGGGACAGCGCCGTCAGTGACCGGATCGCTCCGGCTGGTTCGCGCCATCCCCCTCACCGAACCGGACGTGCCCCTTTCAAGGCATCCGGCTCTCAGTCAGATGGGATAGACCAAAGCCGGGAACATCAGCTTTCCGCCATCGTCGTCGGGTGCATACATCCCTTCTCCGGCGTGGTTCGCTCCGTTCCACACCCATCTGACTGCCCCCCTTCGCCATGTGGCCGGCTTTCCCGACCTCGGACTACTACGAGGGCTCTGCCACACGACCGGCATTGGCCGAAGCTGGCCTACTCCGTCACCGGAGAGCTGGTCATGCTTCCCAAGTTCGCCTAGGTTGCGTCGTCGCGCCGTCTTAGGTCCTGCCTCTACGCCTGGCTTGGCTCGCTGCCGCGCTCGCCATCGGGAGATGCCGTAAATTGGAGTCGGCATCTCTGTCCTAACAGGACTGCCCCTGTATAAGGCAGACAGGGGTTCCAATGACTCCACCCTCGCCCTACCGTGAGCAGGTGGTTCTACATTCGACGCTTCAGTCGGCAGTTCCTTTCGTGACCATAACGACACTCTGGCTAGCAGCGCACGGTTTAGCAGGGTCACCGTCGCCACATTGTCGGGGAGGCTTCAGACACGGTTCCGCCTCTGGCCCCCATGCCTGCTCCCCTAGCCACCGGCCTACTCCTGGCCGAGTTCCAAAACCGAAACGTTCAACCCACGCGCTTCTTGGCGCACGCCTTATCTTGTAGTGCTCGGTACATTGGCGACGACCCATCCCGTCGCTCCCTCCGTCACGTCCCTTCAGATAAACGGGAAGGTCTGAGAAGCTGTGGTTGCCTGAGTGGTTGGTGAAGGTCTTGACGTCCTCGCGGAGACTCCGCCCGTTGTGAATGGCGGAGAGATAATGTACCGCCAGGGCGGCTCAAGAGCTGAGATGTGGCGCTTGAAAAGCGTACCGCCTGTCGCCTTCAATCAGGAACGCCCGAACCTGACTGAAGGTGGATTGGATGTACAAGGTGGAGATGTACCTGCGAGTTCGCAGGGCTTGCTTTGTAGAAGGGATGAGCGCTCGAGAGGCTGCGCGGGTGTTCGGGCTACACCGGGACACGGAGCGCAAGATGCTCGAGTACTCCGTGCCCCCAGGGTATCGACGGCAACGACCGGCTCGCAGACCGAAGCTCGATCCATATAAGGGTGTGATGGACCAGATCCTGGAGCAGGATCTGAGCTCACCGAAGAAGCAGCGTCACACCGCCAAGCGTATCTATGAGCGGTTGAGGGACGAGCACGGGTTTCCGGGCAAGTACACAATCGTCAAGGACTACGTCCGGGAACGCCGTCGTCATACCCGAGAGATGTTCGTACCACTGTCCCATTCCCCGGGACATGCCCAGTGCGACTACGGCGAAGCGTGGGTGATCATCGGCGGAGTGGAACGCAAAGCCCACTACTTCGCCCTGGACCTCCCTCACAGCGACGGGTGCTATGTGAAGGCGTATCCCGCCGAGACGACGGAGTCATTCTGCGACGGACACGTCTCCGCCTTCGCGTTCCTGGGCGGAGTGCCTCAGAGCATCCTCTACGACAACACCACGCTCGCGGTAGCCAGAATCCTGGGAGATGGTCGCCGGCAGCGGACCAGGGTGTTCTCCGAGCTTCAGTCCCACTACCTGTTCGAGGACCGGTTTGGCCGTCCAGGCAAAGGGAACGATAAGGGCAAAGTAGAAGGTCTGGTCGGCTATGTCCGCCGGAACTTCCTGGCGCCCATTCCATCGTTCGAGAGCTTCGATGCCCTCAATGCTCATCTGGAGCAACACTGCCTCAGACGGTTCGAAGATCGACTCCGCGGCCGCAACGAGACGATAGGAGAACGGCTGGAGCGGGACCTGGAGAAGTTGCTGCCTCTGCCGGCCGTACCGTACGACGCCAGCGACAAGCACGCGACGAGGGTCAGTTCTCTGGCCCTGGTCAGATACCGGACCAATGACTATTCGGTCCCGGTGGCCTACGGTCATCGGGACGTTGTGGTCCGCGGATATGTACACGAGGTTGTGATCAGCTGTGGCGCTGAAGTCATCGCCCGCCATCGGCGCTCATACGATCGCGACGACTTCGTCTTCGACCCTCTCCATTACCTGCCGCTCCTTGAGAAGAAGACGAGGGCATTGGATCAGGCGGCGCCGCTGGTTGGATGGGAGTTGCCCGAGGAGTTCGGAGTGTTGCGGCGACGGCTGGAGTCTCGGATGGGCAAGCGAGGAAAGAGGGAGTTCGTGCAGGTGCTCAGACTGATGGAGAACTTCCAGCCGGAAGAAGTCCACGACGCCGTACGAGACGCCATTCGACTCGGGGCTGTGCAGGATCGAGGGTCGACCGCCTAGACTCGACATGGAGTTGTACCCGTATCTGCCCAGGACCAACGTTGCAACAACCTCGACCAGGGACTACATGGCTCTCCTGGCGGGGAGCCGGTCATGACCAACAAGTCCACGATCTTGCTCGAACACAACCTCAAGCAACTCAAGCTCCCCACGTTCCTGAGGGAGTACGACAAGCTGGCATCCCAGTGTGCCAGTGAGGGAGCTGACCATCCGGACTACCTGCTGCGACTATCGGAGTTGGAGCTGATCGACCGTCACCATCGCATGGTGGAACGTCGGATCAAAGCAGCCCGCTTCCCGACGACCAAGAGTCTCGACACCTTCGACTTCCTGTCTATGCCGTCCCTGAACAAGGCGCTGGTTCTGGAGCTGGCACGATGCGAGTACATCGAGCGCCCCCGCAACGTCATCGCTCTCGGCAACAGTGGCACCGGCAAGACCCATATCGCCCTCGGTCTCGGTCTGGCTGCGTGTCAGAGGGGACTGTCCGTGGGCTTCACCACCGCCGCTGCTCTGGTTCACGAGCTGATCGAGGCCAGGGACGAACGGCGTCTGCTCAACCTGCAGAGAAGGCTCGCACGACTCAAGCTTCTGATCATCGACGAACTGGGCTTCGTGCCCTTGTCCAAGACTGGCGCCGAGCTGCTCTTCGAGGTGTTCAGCCAGCGTTACGAGCGTGGATCGGTCCTGGTGACCTCCAACCTGCCCTTCGTCGAGTGGACCGAGGTGTTCGGCTCTGAACGGCTGACCGGAGCTCTCCTCGACCGCCTCACCCACCATGTCGACATCCTGGAGATGAACGGGGACAGCTACCGACTCAAGCACAGCAAGAAGATTTCTGGCCGCCAGCTATCTGACGGAGCCTGATCTCCAACGCCCCACGAACCTTGATGCCCATTCTACGGCGTTCAGTGGTACAGTTTTGCTCCGCCCCGCTGGTACGTTTTCACACCGCCCTTGACATAGTGGTTTGATGATCCTTGTGAAGCTCCAAGCCATGATGCACCCAGGAGGACAGCTCGGGGTCATCCACGAGCGATTGGACAACTGCTGAAACAACCGTTGTCTTGAGCTCCTTCGACACGGATGCGGCAAGTGCCGCCAACATGGGTAGCCGGTAAGATATCGGCTGTATCCTGGGCTTCAGAGTGGCTTGGTGCTGCGTAAGCAATCTACCACGAACTTCATCGCTGAGTTGCTGGACCTCGTTATCCCCCTTGGCCACCATACCCAGTGCGTGCTCTCGGAAATCGGACTTGTCGTAGTTGGTGTACGGATTGGTAGAACCCGATGATCTCAGCGTTTCCCTGATAACGGTAGCCCGGTCAATACAATACTTGTCGAGGTTTGTCTCGGAATCCTGGTGCCGCCGCCGGACGGATTCTAGCGTGGTCTGGCCATCAGCGAGAGTTGTATTTAGCTGCACAACCTCTTTTTGCTTTTCGACATTTTTCTCACCCAATACAAAGATTGGGTTTACGTCGCCCCCATCAACCGGGAAGACAGTCTCCGTAACGAAGTCCCGGTTGAACACTCGGACAGGCAGCGCCACTTGAGGGAAGTCGTCACCGATGACATCTGTCCCGTTGATGGTGAACTTGACCTCACCGTGCTCAGGCGGCTTCCTCCCCTCAATATCGCGGAGGAGCCTGCTGATGATCGTCTTCCCTGAGCCATTCCAGCCATAGATCAAGTTGTATCTGCCGAAGGTCGGGAGATCTGCTGGCCACATGAAGTTTCGCAATACCCCGGGGTGACGAAGACGAACGATGCGACTGATGACCATCACCACTTCCCTTAATTGAGCCGTGTCGCCCTCACGATCATCTTCACGGAAATGATTTTGGACAGCGGTGTTTCACGGAGGACGACGGGCTTGTCGTGCCGGTCGACGGTATAACGAAACGTTGCCTTCCGATGGGCGTAGCCAAGTCGAGGGTTCGTCTAGCGTGGTTCTGCGCGTTCTTGCCGCGAGTATCCGACTCCTTGCGCCTACGCCGGTGACTCACCGATGCCGTAAAGGAGTCCTTCTGGTACGCCTCATTTTAGGCCGGTGTCGATGCTATACGACTCTGTCAGTAGCTAAGCGTTAAGGGAAAATGTCAGTCATGAAAGGACTGACATTGACCCAACGAGAGCAGACACGATTACAGGTATTGAACCGACTGGTGGCGCAACAGTTGACGACACGTGAAGCGGCGACCATCCTGGGGCTGAGCGAACGCCATACCTGGCGGATGCTAGCGGCATATCGAAAGGAGGGTGCTGCCGCGCTAGCCCACGGAAACAGAGGGCGTCGACCTCGCAATGCCGTTGAAGCGGAGACTCGACGGAAGGTAGTCGCCCTGGCACGCACTCGGTACGCGGGTTTCAATCACACCCACCTGGCAGAGATAATGTCCGAGATGGAGGGTGTGGTGCTGAGTCGTTCCACTGTCAGGAGCATACTCCTGAGCGCGGGGTTGCCTAGTCCGCGATACCGGCGACCACCGCGCCACCGACACAGGCGTCAACGGATGCCCCAGGAGGGGATGCTCCTCCAGCTCGATGGCAGTTACCACGCCTGGTTGGAGGACCGCGGATCCTGGCTCACGCTGTTGTTGGCTGTGGACGATGCCACGGGGACGGTCCCACACGGAATCTTCAGAGAGCGAGAGGACACCCACGGATACTTCGAACTGTTAGATGGCATCATCACCCGACATGGCATCCCTCTGGGCGTATATACGGATCGCCACTCTGTCTTCCAATCTCCGGGCCAGAGGCTTGAGAAAGAGTCTGGTGTCCTTGACGTTGCTCCCACCCAATGGGGCCGCGCCTTGCGAGAGCTCGGCGTAACTCAGGTATTCGCCCACAGCCCGGAGGCGAAAGGGCGAGTGGAGCGTGCCAATGGGACGTTCCAGGATCGGTTGGTGTCTGAGTTACGCTTGGCCGATGCTAATACCCTGGACGAGGCCAACGACGTGCTGCGCAAATTCCTGCCACGCTTTAACGTTCGCTTCGGAATGCCGGCAACCCGGGCAGGATCCGCCTATCGGGTCCCCGATGCGGGTCTGAACATAGCCGGAGTTCTCTGCCACAAGGAACGGCGAAGAGTGGCCAAGGACAACACTGTCCAGTACCACGGGCGAACATTACAGCTTTTTCCAGGTGTCGATCAGCGTAGCTATGCAGGGGCCAGGGTCGAAGTCCAGGAACGTCTGGATGGCAGCCTGTTGATATCCTATCGGGGCACGATTCTCACACCCTCGGAGGCGCCTGCCCTCGCAGCTACTCTGCAGGATCAGGCCGGTGTGATCCCGAAGGAGATTACCCACGCGCTCGAGGAGGTGCCTGAGTGGGAACGCCAGGTCCCGACACCAACTCTGGGCAAGCATTCATCGTCAACGATATGGTACGAGGACTCCAAACTCAAGCGTCGCCACCGAGAACTGGTCAAGGCTGGAATGGAGCGAGCACGGAAACTGGGCAAACGGATTGGGCGGCCAAAAGTGACTGAGCGAGACGGCTTTGCTGAGCGCTTCGCCGAAGTGGTCAGTCGCATCGGACCTGATGGTCTTTCACCGCGCCAAGCGGCTAGGGAACTCGACATCAGCTTGTCGACCCTCCGGCGTCTCTCGGATCTCGACAAGCCACCAGCTGTGATCACGAGACCGCCGCGACCTGCGCTCTTACCGTCCGCCAACGGACGCTACATGCCCGAAACCGAGGATACTGACATAATCGCTCAACGCTAACCCCTGACATTTTCCCTTGACAACGACAAAGGCTCCGCGTCTTCGCTCCAGAACGATTTCCTTTCGGACACTCTTTCAAACCACCCTTGATCGTGCCTGACCCTCGACTAGAATTTCGACCCTCTTTTTTGACCGCCCGCCAACGGCCAGTTCTGCGGCTATTACGCGCTTGACCGTGGTTGCGCTCGTGCTAAACTTCCAGCATCCCTTGCGTAGTAGATACACGCGGGTCTGACGAACCGGCACCACGTCAAGTCGGCGGCCTCCTAACAAGCCTCCATTGGAAAGATCAGCGAATTGTCAGGTTAGCTTAAGGTTGCCTTCATGCGGACGCTAGGCGGGCTGTGGATAATGGGCGCCATACGGGGTAAGTGGCATTCGCCGGCGAGCGGTGGCAGACCCAATCCACCAGGGACAGCGCCATGGAACAGAGCATAGGTCGCTACCAGGTCCTCCAAGAGATCGCCTCGGGCGCCCAGGGGACGGTCTACCGTGCCTTCGATTCCGAGGGCGGTCGGATCATCGCCCTGAAGGTGTTGCACCCGACCCTGTCCGGTGACCGCACTTACACCGAGCGGTTCCGTCGCGAGGCGTCGCTGGCCGCGTCCATAGACCACCCCAACGTGGTCGAAATCTTCGAGGTGGGCACCGACGGCGACCGACACTTCATGGCGCTGGAGTTCCTGCCCGAGAGCCTTTCTGGGATCATCCAGAGCGTGGGGCAGCTCCGGATCGAGGGCGCGGCCCGGTACGCGGTCCAGATCGCCGACGGTCTGGCGGCGGCCCACGCTCTTGGCATCGTACACCGCGATGTGAAACCCCAGAACGTGCTGATCGGCGCCGACGGCTTGGCCAAGGTGACCGACTTCGGCATCGCCCGCGCCGAGTCGCTGGCCACGATGACGGCGACGGGCGTGGTGATGGGCACGCCCCACTACATGTCGCCGGAGCAGTCGCGGGGGGAGCGGGCCGACGCCCGGTCGGACGTCTACTCGCTGGGCTGCATTGTTTACCAGATGCTGGCGGGAGAGCTGCCCTTCAAGGGGGACACCCCGCTGGCGGTGATCCGGCAGCAGATAGACGAGGACCCGCCGCGGCTGAGGGGGATTCGTCGAGACTTGCCGGGGCGTCTGGAGTCCGTGGTCGAGCGGGCCATGGAGAAGGACCCGAGGCGCCGATACCAGGGCACGGCGGAGATGGCCGAGGCGCTGCGGGCCGCGGTGCCAGGTCTGGCAGGACCAGCCAGGGCGGCTCGACACAGACCCGCACCAGTGCCGGCCCCTCAGCCCCAGCCGCGACCCGCTCCAGCACCCTCGCCGACGCCCCAGGCGCCTCGGGGGCCGTCGACCACGTTCATGCGGGCGTGGGCCACCGCGTGGCGGCGGAGCAACCGCCGCCGGTGGGCATGGCTGGGCACGCTGCTGTCGGTATCGGTGGCGTTGACCGTGGCCGGCGTGCGCCTGGATGGATATGACTATGTTCGAGAGTTCATCGGACTCGCCGACCTGTCAGCGACTGTAGAAGAGCCAGCCGAGGGGCCGGCCCAGATAAGGCCTGCCGAAGCCCCGGCGCCGCCCGCCGAGCTGGCAGCCGTAGGCAAGAGCGACACCAACGGGGCCAGCGCCGTCGGAGGTGACGCTACGACAGAGCCAAAGCTGCCTTCGGCCGCCCTTCCACCGGCCACGACGCCCTCCGCGCCCTCGGTCCCACCGGCGCCTACGCAAGCTGTGATTGAGAAACAGGTACCCGAAGAGGTTCTCGTCGAGCAAGAGATGGTCGAGACTGTCGAGGTCCCTGTGGAGGTTGAGGTAGCAAAAGAGGTGGTCAAGCCGGTCGAGGTCCCCCGGGAGGTGGAGGCTGCGGAAGAGGTGGCGGTTGAGCCCATCGAGGAACCGGCAACCCAGCCAACATCGCCTGTTTCCGCGACGACCGGGCCCTTGCCCGAAGACGCCGTCGCGTTCCGTGGCAATTCCTATCTGTTCGTCGGTGAAGGGATGAGTTGGGAAGAGGCGAACCGGTACGCCGAGTCCCTGGGCGGTCATCTTGTTACCCTGAGCGATGAAGAAGAGGAGGCTTTCGTATTCGAGTTGGCCAGGTCCCACGGAGAGGGCGAGTTCATGTTGGGGCTGACGGACCAGGCCAACGAAGGGCGTTTCGTCTGGGTCACCGGGGAGCCTATGAGGTACACCAACTGGGGCCCCTCGGAGCCTAACAACGCCGGCGTGACCGGCGAAGACTTCGTACAGTTCGAGATTAGTGCCCACGGTCCCTGGAACGACGTGCCCGAGTTCTACAGTCGCTTTGTAGTGGAGTTCGAGGACACGCCACCCGCCGATGGGCTGATAGCGACCGCTGATCAATCCGCGTTCACCGTGGGTCAGCGCGTTCAGGTAAATGGTCAGGACGTTCAGGTAGGTGGGGGCTATTCT
Source organism: Dehalococcoidia bacterium (assembly GCA_965248005.1). GTDB lineage: Bacteria > Chloroflexota > Dehalococcoidia > Lucifugimonadales > UBA1123 > CBDFIE01. The sequence continues at coordinate 2,358,771 of CBDFIE010000003.1, read as the reverse complement.
TCTCCCGTGGTCGTTGATTGGAACAACGATGGCAAGAAGGACCTGCTAGTTGGCGATGGGCAGGGATACGTCTCACTACTCTTAAACACGGGCACCGACTCGAATCCCTTATTCCCTACCGAGGCCAGCGTACAGGCCGGGGGTACAGCGCTCCAGGTCGGCCAAGGAGGGCGGGATGGGGCCTCTCCATTCGTCGTGGACTGGAACAACGATGGTAAGAAGGACCTTGTGGTCGGCGACGCCCGGGGATACGTATCTCTGTTCTTGAATACGGGCACTGACTCGGAACCTGCCTTCGAAGCAGGGACTCGGGTCGAGGCAAACGGAAATGCCATCCACTTGGCCGAGCGGAAACCGGAAACGACGACGGGCCCAGAGCACGGACTTGCGGACCCTTTCGTCATTGATTGGAACAACGACGGCAAGAAGGACTTGCTGGTCGGAAATTGGCCCGGCTACGTCTACCTGTTCACTAACGTGGGTAGCGACTCAGCCCCCGTTTTCGCGGGCGGTGAGCGGATTCAAGCGAATGGGACAGATATAGATTTCGAGTCGCTGTCTCCATGGGTCGTTGATTGGAACGGAGATGGCCAAAAAGACCTGCTGATCGGGAGGCATTATGGTCAGCTCTCCGGATATCTTAACGCGGGCAGCGATTCAGAACCGGTATTCACCGAAAGGTTTGATGTGCGGATTAGTACCGGTTCATTTATCTCCTGGGACTCAGATGTGGCTGTTGCGGACTGGAACAACGATGGCAACCTCGATCTGGTGGTGGGCGGGCGACACGGGTACCTAGACCTCTACGTCGGTAATCTGTTGGCTTCGGGTCCTCCGGCCGTCTCTATCGACAGCCCAGAGCGAAACAGCAAAACTGACTCGTATGTAGTCACTTTGAGTGGAGCTATTCGAGATTCGTCGATTGATCACACGAGGGCGACGGTGACAGTGAACGGCATTACCCACACGGCCATCGTCGTTCAAGGGGCCTTCACGAATCAGGTCGTGCTGACGCCGGGTGATAACACGATTCGTGTCGCCGCAACGAATTCGGAAGGCGTCGGTTATGATGAGGTGCACATAAATGCTGATATCCCCGCCTATCCAAGCTTCGCCGAAGGATTCAGAGTACAGGCGTTCCACACTGATCTCAAAGTCGAAGGCATCGGCGCTTCACCGACTGTCGTCGATTGGAACGGCGACGGCTTAAAGGACCTGCTCGTCGGCACGTACAATCCCGGTCAGATTTCTCTGTATCGGAATACCGGAACCCAGATCGGCGCAAACAACTTCGCACGAAGTGAACCAATCGCATCGGGCCAAGACCCGATCGTCGTCGACTGGAACAACGACGGCAGTATGGACCTGGTGACAGGTGGAGGTGGGGTACGCGTATACCTGAATCGGGGAGACGATTCCTCTCCCGTTCTCGACGATCCCATCCGGCTAGGACTAAATGGACGACATCCGTTTGTCGTGGATTGGGACAATGACGGTCGAAAAGACTTACTGATTGGGCGGGACGGTAGCAGTGGGGAAGCCTACATCAACTTGTATCTCAACACGGGTACCGATGATGCTCCTGCTTTCGCGGAATCCTCAACAATCCGTGCGAACGAATTTGGCATTCGAGAAAGTTACGGCTCAGCACCTTACGTTTTGGACTGGAACGGCGACGGATCGAAGGACCTGCTAGTCAGAGAAAGCCGCGGATTCTACAGTTTCCTTAACGTCGGGACCGATTCCTCTCCATTATTTGCAAATAAGATACCGGTCATCGCCGATGGTTTGCCGCTTCAGCTTTACAGCGGCGACGGGACCACAAATTTTTCTGTCGCTGATTGGAACGATGACGGCGTACGTGACCTGGTGTTGGGCGATTATGACGGGTTCATCTATGTCTACCTGGGAAAATAGTGTTGATGCCCTGGCTCAGAAACCCCTTTTGTCAGTATGGGTTCGGCGCGTGAGCAGGCCGGTCTCACGTAGCGAAGTTACAAGCAGATTGTCTGCTCCGTCAAAGCGGGTGGCACGGCCTATAGCTCCGGCCGCCGCTTGTGCCAGTCCGTCGCCTGCTCGTAGGCGTAAGCGACCCCGCAGCATGGTCATCTCTTGTAGCGGGCCGGCCAGCACCTGGAGGCCCACCGGCATGCCGTCGACCAGGCCCGATGGCACCGATATGCCGGGGATGCCCGCTATGTTGGCCGGCAGCGTCAGCACGTCGCTGAGGTACATATTCACCGGGTCCTGGGTCCGCTCGCCGAACCTGAATGCCACCGACGGCGAGGTGGGCATGACCAGCGGGGTGGTTGCTGTCTCGTCAGGATCCCTCCATTCCTGTGCCGTGACAACGTCGGGCGGTGTCAAGTGTTGGGGGGAGAACTGCTGTGGCCTGCTCGGCGATGGGACGGCGAGCCTCCGCGCCACGCCCGTCGACGTGGTTGGCTTCACCACGCGTTAAGCGCGCCCATTAGCGAGCGGCCACCAGGCGACTCGCTTTGCGCAAGATGACGGGCCTCCCCAAGTTCGAGTGCCGTCCATGGAGGCCCACCACCAGTGGTTCGATTCGACGTCACGCCCAGGCTGCCAAGAGCACGGGCAGCCCGTGTTCAGGGTATAGTTCGACCCTCGAGCCTGTCTCAAAAGGGCGTGCGCTGAAGTCGGATGCGCCGTTTCGTTGCTGACAACTGTGGTCTTGGGTGGAGTTCGGGTGCTGGCAGAGTGTTGGTACTGGGCCTTGACACAGTACCTAGAGAGGTAACGGGCTCGCGTTGAGTGGCCGTGGGGATTGTCCGGCAGCCCAGGCCCGCCAAAGGACGCGGAGATTGAAGGCCATCGCCAGCATTGTAAACTCAGCCCTGACGTTATCCAGGCCTCGTAACAAGAACCGCCGGCCTAGCAGCTGCTCTTTAATGATGCCAAAGGCTGGCTCGATCAGTCCCTTCCGCCGAGCATAGAGGGTCTGGGCTTGCTCAGTCGCCATCCACTGCCGGTGCTTACGGAGTAGGCTATCGCTGGGACCTATCCACAAAGCACGTCCCGTGTGCGCGTCTTTCGTGCAGCCACCGTAGGCTGGACAAGCGCGGCACACAGTTCTCGAGGCTCGGTAGACACGAAAGGGTCCTGGTATCTTGCCGTTGTTCCTGCGTAGCCCGCGAAAGGGGAGCCGCTGGCCTTCAGGGCACAGATAGCTGTCCGTAGTAGCGTCGTAGGCGAACCGGTCCTTGAAGTAGGGACCCTGCACCCCTGGATGATAGCGTTCGGACATCACGAACACGTCCCCTCGCCGAGCACCTGCTTCCAGGTTTGCCGCTGTATGGTACCCTCCATCCGCCAGGGTGATCGGGACCCGCACTCCCGTCGACTCTTCTGACTTTACCAGCATGGGCACCAGCTGGGCGGAGTCAGCCGCCGTACTGAACACCTCAGCCGCTGTGATCAGCATCCCGCTTCCCGATGCTTGAGTTGGGTCCAGCGGCGAGACCATAGCCTGAGCGTTGTAGGCAGGCATGATCCCCTGCCGGCCCTTCATCAGTTGGGCGTCTTGGTCTGTAAGGTTCACCCGCCTAAACCCTTGCCTACTGAGATGATCCATAGCGGAGTGGACGCGTTCCCGCAGGATCTGCGCCTGATGAAGCTCCTCCGGGAGCCGTGGTGGAGGCAGATCGTCGCCCCCTTCGTTCTGGGCCTCCAAGTCTCTGATGGCCGCCTCAGTCTGGGCTAGCAGTCGCTCCAGGCCAGCCGGATCGTAAGTCCTATCTCCCGCAGCGTTCGCTGCCACCTTCGTGCCGTCCACTGCCTGCACCGCCAAGTCCACCAATCCCACTTCCACCGCGGTCAGGACGGTGTGCTTCAGCAGGCTGCGAACAGCATGTCGGTGTGCTTGGTAGAATCGCCAGAGAGTGTTGTGGTCCGGATGCTGCCAACCAGTGAGCCATAGGAACGAGATCTGATCTCGGCAGGCCCCCTCTAGCTTCCGGCTCGACCGAATCCCCGTCATGAACCCGTAGAGCCACACACTCAGCAGGAGATGCGGATGGTAGGCCGGGGCACCCAAAGGGTCTCCCTCCACGCCGATCTCCATCTCTGCCCAGCTGGCTCTATCGAGCCCATCCACGAATGCGGCGACGAAACGGGCAGAGTGATCCTGGGCCAGGAGGTCATCGAGTGCTGGCGGGAGCAGCCAACACTGTTCCCGATTCACCGGTCGAAGCGGCATGGGCACTCTCCTTATCGGAAGTCGCTACCCATTCTAGCCGCTTCCCCAGAGTGAAGTTGCGCCACCGACTTTTGAGACAGGCTCGAGGGTCGAACTCCACCGTGAACACGGAATGCCGCTGCTTTTGGCCGCCTAGATGGGGTTGATTCAGACACTCGGGTGTCAAGGACACTTCTACGAACGCTTAGAGAACTCAACAGAGACCGTCTCCCAGGATCTTGGTCTTTGGCTCTGAACGGCTCACCGGAGCCCTGCTCGACCGCCTCACCCACCATGTCGACATCCTGGAGATGAACGGGGATCAGCTACCGCGTCAAGCACAGCAGGCAAACCAACCAGCATCAGCCAGCGGACTAGGCCTAGCTCACGCGGACCACGAGACTTTGATACTCATGCTGCGGCGTTCAGTGGTACAGTTTTGCTCTGCCCCGCCGGTACACTTTCCCACCGCCCTTGACATTTTTGGGAGAGAAGGCGCTCGCGTAGAGTTTGGCGGCATCGGCCTTCGCCCGGTTTCGAGCTGCCACAACGACATCGCCCCCGGCGCCAGGGAGTGCCTTGGCGATGCCGAAGCCTGCGAACAATCTAGCTCACCTTGACCAGCTTATACGTATAAATGCCGTGAAAGTCGTCGGGCACGGTTTCGCCTGAAGGGGACGGAGCGTAGGACGTTACATTCGTTGCGTCGGACATGTAGATCGTGTAGTTGGAGTCCAGCCAGAGGGTGTGCGTGATCAACTGCTGCCCCGGTCCCGCGCCCCACCCGTTGCCGATTCTGGCGAGAGTCTCGCCCTTCTTGTTCAGCACGGAAATCCTTGGGGGAAAGTTGGGAATGTCGCGCTCCTTGGAGAGCCAGATCCCTTCGTTCACATAGATGTTTTGCTCATCGGTAATGTACAGGCTGTTGGGGACCTTCATGTGCCACTGGGTCTCGAATCTGCCGTTGGAGTCGAATATTTGGATCCGATTGTTCTCCCTGTCCGCCACGTAGACGTAGCCGTCCTTGTCGGTGGCGACGTTATGCGGGGACGCGAACTCGCCGGGGTCTGTGCCGGACGCGCCCCACGAAAAGAGCAGCTTGCCGTCCGGAGAGTACTTGTGCACCCTGGCGTTCCCGTAGCCGTCGGTCACGTAGATGTCGCCGGTCTTGGGGTCCAGCGCCGTACCGGTGGGTTGGTTTAAAGGCTCGCCGCTCCACTTCTCGGCGGGTTTGCCGGGAACGCCGAGGGTCATCAGTACCGTACCGTCCGGCGTACACTTTCGAACGGTATGGTCGCCGATGTCGGCGCAGTACACCGTGTCGTCCGGGGCGAGGCTGACGGAGTGAGGAAATACGAAAACACCCTCGCCCCAGGACCTCAGAAAGTTGCCCTCACTATCGAGCACGATCATGGGATGATCGCCCGTGTTGAAGAGGTAAACGTTGTCTTTGGAATCCGTGGCTACTGACATCACAGTTTCCCACGAGTATCCCGGCGGCAGGGCCCCCCACTTGTCAACCACTTCATAGGTGAATTCGCCACTCCCTAGCTTGGTTGTACTCGTCATGTATCTTCTCTACCTAATGGATTTCTAGCCGGCCGTATCCGGAATTTCCCAGATGAAACCCAATGCCTTCGTAGGCACTACAGCCTGGCACCGCGGGCACGAAAAAGACCACACTCGTCATCAACTGTTGCGCCACCAGTCGGTTCAATGTCAGGAGCCTGGTTCCATCAAACATGTTAACCGAGCCAGTGTAGCCTCTCTCTCAGTATTGTCAAGTCTCGTGGCACATTGGAACGAAGGGGGGGTGTAGTGGTTGCATACGTCATACTAGGGGCATCTCGCGCCGAATACCGGCCGTCTCAACGGTGTTCCCAGATCCTGCAAGCAACTCACTTAGCTTATCGCGCACGGACGTTTCGCAGATTGGGAACACGCTCGACCTCTGTTCTCTTAACCATGATCCGGCGCACCGAGGAAGCGGTGACGAATGCCACGGTAGCGTCGCGCGTACCCTTCCGGACGGAAATTCAGCCGGGCCGACTATGGCCTCATCCGAGTAACCTACGGCAATGTTCGGGCCAAGCTAACCCTTCGACGACATATATTCTCTCCGTTCAGGCTCGCACACAAGTACGTATTCTGTCATTTACGTGACGGAAACCCGTCAATTGCCGTGGCAGAAAACTGTCATGGGGCCGCCGGGGTCGGTGACTATAACTGGCGTGCGCCAGCTGGCTGCCACCGCCAGCGTGTTCCGCGCGTAAGACTAGACTATAACGCTACGGTCGGGGGCGGTCGAGCAAGGTCCGGTCTTCGACACGAAGATCAATAGGAGCCGAACCTTGCTCGGGGTCCTGAGCTTCAGACGGGGCGTGACCCCCGCACTTCGGGCAGAGCGGTGGCTGACGAGTATGATCGCACTTCTGTCTGTCGTACTCATCAACCCATGGTGGTGTGCGCCTATCTCTGATCTGAGCCACTGCTGAGCACCGCCTCACCTCCTCTACATTCACCGCGAGTACGTGCCCACGTTGTCGCCCCGCCGCGCGTAGAGAAGCGCGAAGTCCGGCCACCTTCAGTGACTACTGTGAATGAGGTCGGGCGACTGCCGCACACAAGACTAATCGAGGAGGGTCCAAAAAGGGGATCAGATATCTAGGCGAACTTCAGTCACGCCGATGGCCGTCTGGAGAGAATGACCAGAAGGAAAGGTCACCGATGTAGTCCTCCCGGGCGGTAGCCTCCGGCAGAGCTGCAAGAAGGAGAACCCAAGCCTGGAGCGAGAGTATCCGATCGCGGAGCCAAACCGATAACAGTGGTCAGCATGATCTGCCCGCCGAGCAGCTTCGGGAATCCGGGGAGGAGAAGCACTCTGGCTTGATCATGAACCCAGTCCGATCAACGGCCGTCGCCATTCGCCGGTTCAGGGACTCGTCTCTGTTCAAGGTCAGCCCCTAGTAGATGGTCTGGCAGTCGGCTGGGGAGGCGAGGTGCGTGAGAAGGGGGCTCGTCTTGAGCCGGCCCGTGGCGATCCAGTCGACGAGAAGACGGTAGTTGGCGATTATGTCGCGCACTCGGTCCCGTGGGCTGCTGGGCCCAGGTCTCCAGACGGAACGCCAGAAGGATTCCGGCGTCCTCGCCCTGGCGTCGCCCACCTGAGGACTCATCGGTCCCGGGCCGTGTTGCGTCAATAGAAACGGTTACCGAAGGAGGTATCGTTGCCTCAATTATGCTGTTACCAAAGTTCGTCGAGATCGGCTTGAGTTGTTGGGCGCATCAGAAAGAGTCCAGAGTCGTGAGAGGGTATTGTCGATCTGTGAGCGCAGCTTGATAGGATTGAGGCGGGTATATGTATCGGCCAGGCGTCGCCGTTCATCCTCAGGCAAGGCGCCGGAGTCCAACAGTCGCTGATATGGCGTCCTGGCCCGGTCGTAGATCTTGTGCACCTTAGCCCCATGACGGGTCTTGTGCTGTAGCTTCATGACCGGCTGGAAGAAGTTGGTGTGCCAGCGCACAAGATCATACAGACGGTTGAGGGTCTCCAGGGCCGGCCGGGAGCTGTAACGGTCGTATCCGACCAGCTGACGCACCGCCGTCCAGTTCTTCTGCTCCACGTGGGCGCTGTCGTTCTTCTTGTAGGGCCGGGCGCGAGTGAAGGTGATGCGCTTGCGTTGGCAATAGGCAACCAGATGGTGATTGATGAACTCGCTTCCGTTGTCGGAGTCCAGTCCCAACAGCTGGAAGGGCAGGCGCTGAGCGATGTGATGGATCGCGCTGCCGACGCGGTCCTGGCCCTTCCCCCATACCCCCTGACACTCCACCCACCCCGTCGCTATGTCTACGGTGCTAAGAGTGTGGAGATAAAAGCCCTTAGTGCTCTCACCACAGTGGGCCACCAGGTCCACCTCCAAGAAGCCCGGCCCCTCGTCGTTCCAGTCAGCGAAGGTGCGGATCGGAATGCTATCGCGTAACAGAGTCCCTGGCTTGGTAGTGCTAAAGCGGCGCCGGCCGTCCCTGCTACGAATAGGCCCCAGTAGCCGGTCAATGGTCGATGGGCTCATCTCCACTAGCTGGGCCTCCGCTTCCCTCGTCAGTTGTTGCTCTCCATGCCGCCGTAGCACCCCGATCAGCTCGGCCACAAATGGATGTAGCCGGCGGGAACACACGCGACCGCTGGCTTCCCACAGCACCTTGAGTGCCTCCGACAACTCTAGTCCATACCGCCGTGGGCGCCCACGGCGGTATGGACCACCAGCCTTCTCCCTGCCTAGCAATCGCACTACCGCCTTGCGATGGTACCCAGTCACCCTCACCGCCTCGTCCAATATCCATCCCTTTTCTGTCTTGCCCGCTCCGACATACCGTCCTCGTATCGCTTCGATGTACTCCTGTACTCCAACTGAGGTCATCGCTGCCCCATTCGGTAACAATAATTATGAGTCGCTTCGACGGGTTGACAAGTATACCCGCGCGTATACACTGTGTCGCCACACCGGAGGGCGTCGAGCCTGCGAACGAGATCGACCGGATTTTGATCGACACTTTCCTGGAGACCTTGTCAGAAGTAGCGCTGGCGGTGGCCGCCAGAGTCTTCGAGGCGAACCAGACCGATGAGCGAGACTGAAACCAAGAGGGCGGTAGCCTACATCAGAGTCAGCGACCTTTCCCAGGTCGAAGGGCACTCCCTCGATGCTCAGGAACGCCTGTTCACAGAGCTGTGTAAAGCCAGGGGCTGGACTTTGGTCAAAGTCTACCGTGAGGAAGGCAAGTCCGCCCACAGCGACTCCATCAGAAAGCGACCCGTCTTCAAACAACTCCTCGGCGACTCCGCTAACAACGAGTTCGACGTCGTGGTCGTCCACACCCTTGACCGGTGGGCGCGCAACCTCCGTGTGATGCTGGAGTCGATCGCAACCCTGGCAAGCAATAACGTGGCGCTGGTCTCCATCACCGAGAACATCGACTACTCCACCCCTCAGGGGATGTTGTTCACCCAGATGCTGGGCAGCTTCGCCCAGTACTTCTCCGACTCACTTGGGACCCATGTCAGCAAAGGGCTGGGCCAGAGGGCGATCGAGGGGAGGCATACTGGCGGGATACCCTTCGGTTACGAGTCCTGCTGGCAAGAGTCAGGAGGCGAACGGAAGCTCAAGTGTGAGCCGGAGCATCCTGGTGGCGTCCACATTCATCCTGAGGAAGGCCCTGCCGTCCGGGAGTTGTACCGGCGTTACGCTGGCGGCAGCGTCACCCTCGCCACCCTGGCCTCATGGCTCAATGACCAGGGCTTCCGGACTCGCAACACCAAGAAGCTACCTGACGGGAATGGCAACCTGGTTGCTGGTCCCAGAATGTTCACCGGCGCATCGGTCCGCAATATCCTCCATAACCCCTTCTACATGGGGAGGATCCGCCATCGCAAAGAGACTCTGCCGGGTGCACATGATGGCCTGGTGGCCGAGGACGTGCATCAGACTGTTCAGGACGCGATGCGACGCAACTCAGGTCGCAGCCAGACACTACAGCAACGTCCTAAGCGGGAGTACCTGCTCAAGGGGCTTATCCACTGCGCCCACTGCCGGATGCCCATGTGGGCCCAGACATTTAAGAACGGTCGCAGATACTACCGGGAACAGAAGGGTTCAAGGGGTGCAGGCTACTGCGTAGGCCGGAGCGGCTCTATGCCAGGCGAAGTACCCGACGAACAGATGGGGCGAATCATCTCCGCTATCGTCTTGCCCGAGGCATGGCTGGACCGGGTGCTCGCCCAGGTTCACGGGGCCGACGAGGTGAAGCGTGTTGACCGCGAGAGAGAGCAGGTGCAGCAACGCCTGAAGAGACTGGGTACGGCCTACGTCGACGGCATGTACGACGACGCGGAATACCGACGCCAGAAGCGCGTGTTGGATGACAAGCTCCAGTCGCTTGTTGTGCCCGACGCCGATGTCGCCGCAGACGCGGGGAAGCTCCTGGAGCATCTGCCCGAGCTATGGGAGCACGCAGACCTGGCAGAACGTCACCGGATACTCGTGACGATGCTCGATGCCGTCTACGTCGACACGGTCGATGAAAGGCGAATCGTGGCCATTCGTCCGAGGCCGGCGTTTCGCCCGCTGCTCGAGATCGCGACCATGCGGGCAGGGTCAGGGATCGTGCTGGTACATGATCGGGCAGGGGACACTGAGAAGCCAAATCAGCCTCCGCCCGGAGGGCAAGAGGCTGACGAATCGTGTTCGTGGTGGAGACGGGGGAGGGTCGAACTCCCCGTCCAGAGAGCACCTTGACCAGGATATACTACAGGCTTAGCCGGTAATTTGTTCTCGCCCCGGGCCGCTCTTACCGGCGGGGAGACTAGGCTCGGGGCCAGCCGATAGGTCTTTGGCCGCGCTCATCGGCGTCGGGTAGGCCGCACCTCGACTTATGGCGCCCTGCCGCCCCCTTCGAGGAGAGGTGACGACGGACGTAGACGCCTGGTTAGGCGGCTAGAGCTAGCTGGTTGTTGCCAGTTACTTGTTTGCCATCTTTTAACGAGGTGTGATGGCGCCTCGGCCTGCAATCCTGCAAGAGCACCCCCTGTCGAACCCACGCGTCCCCACGTCACTTGAATTATATCACCACCGACCTACAACACCGGTAATCGGCGTCCGGCCTCGGTGGTTCCAAGGCGGCGAGACGAGGACGTCGGCGCTGCTTCGGGGTCGTAATGTAATGTTGTCAAACATGGGTAACACTTCGGTAGTCGGGGAAGGACTGTAGTCTCTGGAGTGGCGTGCACCACTGTAGAGAGGAATGAGGGCGCTGGGAGTTGTAGAATCGCAGCCATCGGTTGATGGCAAACTGCCTGGGCCTGGGCTTGCGGAAGGCTCTGGCGTTGAGGCACTCCTCGTCCAGGGTGCGATGGACGCGCTCGACTTTGCCGTTTTGCTTGGGGGTAGCTACGGGGATGAGCTTATGGCGTATCCCGTTGGAAGCGAGAGCCTCTTCGAAGGGGTGGGGCTTCTGCACATGGGGCATGAAGATGTAAGTGAACTCTGTACCATGGTCGGTCTGGACCTCCTGGAGGGGGAAAGGGAAGGTTCTTTGAACACGCCGTAGGAATAGCGTGCTGGCCTGGGGTGTGAGCTCTGAGCTGACCCACAGGACCTGTAGGCGAGTGCAGTCATCGATCGCACAGTACAGGTACTGCTGAAGGCGCTCTGGTCTGTCTCTGAGGTTCATTTTGGGCAGGTACTGGACATCGATCTGGACACGCTGGCCAGGGACAGCCATGGCATAGCTCTGGGGCTTCTTGCGCGGCCGCGAGCGGCGCTTCTTGACCATGCCAGCTCGCTGTAGGACACGGTAGACCCCGTAGACACTGAGGCGGATGCCCTCTTGAGACAGGTAGTAGGCCAGGCGCCGGGGGCCATAACGAGTCTTGCGGCGTAAGGCCACGACGCGCTCCGCTACCGCCCTGGGAACAGATCGAGGATGGCTATGTGGCCGTCTGGAACGGTCCTTGAGGACATGGAAGTCCCTATCTGACTCCTGGTACCGCCCATACCACTTGTAGAAAGTCTTGCGACTGATGCCATAGTGGTCACAGACTCTCGTCACAGGCGTACCACGCTCGTGCATCTTGATCCACGCTAAACGTTGCCCGACGACATACCAGGTGCTAGTCTTCAGTTGGGTGACCTCCTCTCAGCAAGATGTCCTCCTCAAGCACATCTTACCCGAGAGTGTCACCCATGTTTCATAACACAACAGCTTCGGGGTCGTAAAGCGTTGACATCATGGGGTCGAGCGTGTAGGATGGGGCAGTCATGATTGTGAAACATGTAATTAACGCCCGGGTGTGCGTGTGTTGTTGTATGCCACTGAGGGGGGATGCAGCCGTGGCTGCGCCCTCTGTGTGCGAAGGCATGCAGGTGTGACGGGCTAGATAGACATAGAGCCAATCGCAGACCCCCGAGGCCTCTTGCCTTCGGGGGTTTTTTTGTTGGGCGAAAAAGGGACAAAGGAGTTCACATGGTTGAGGCGGCAACAAAGGTCAAGAGATACGCGCTGCAAGCCTTGCCGGACGCCGCGTCGTGGAGTGCTGAGCAGGTGCTCCGGTGGGGGGTCGACACTTATGGGCACAAAATAGCCCTATCCAGCAGCTTCCAGGCCGACGGAATGGTTGTGCTGGATATCAGCCGTCGGCTGGGCCTCGACCTCAGGGTGATCACGGTCGACACTGGCAGGCTGCCTCCTGAGACCCACGAGCTTATCGACGAGGTCCGAGAACGCTACGGTATCGAAATCGAGACTCAGTTCCCCGACCAGGCTGAGCTGTCCGACCTGGTAACCAGATTCGGCACGAACCCGTTCTACCGCAGCGTGTCCCTTAGGCTGAGGTGCTGCGAGATTCGCAAGTCCTATCCAGTGGACGCTGCACTGGGCGAACTCGACGCCTGGATCACGGGGCTAAGGCGGAGTCAGACCGAGACCCGCCGGAGCATCGACAAGATCGAGATCGACGACGCCCACGGTGGGATTGTTAAGCTCAACCCGTTGGCCGATTGGGATGATGCGGCAGTCTGGGACTATATCAAGGCCAACGAAGTGCCCTATAACCGACTCTATGACATGGGGTACACCAGCATCGGATGCGCGCCGTGCACCCGCCCGGTCGAGCCCGGCGAGGACTCCAGGGCGGGCCGATGGTGGTGGGAGTCCGGTGTGCCAAAGGAATGCGGCATCCACATGAGCCCCGCGTGGGCCAGAGCGATCAAAAACGCGTCCGAAGACGCAGATGTGTCAGCTCGGGAGCCTCGGTAGTCTCAGTGAACTGTTCTTCCGGAATCAAGCAGATAATCGAGGTTGGCATTGCAGGCTGAGCGGAACGGGATAATCTCGCCCTACGGCGGCGAGCTGGTCGATCTGCTGGTCGACGAAGGGGAGGCCGAGGAGCTTCGAGCGTCGGCAAACCGTCTCCCGTCGGTCCAACTTACCGAACGCGCGGTCTGCGATCTGGAGCTAATGACCGTTGGTGGGTTCTCGCCGCTGAAGACCTTCATGGGCGAGCGGGACTATCTCTCCGTGCTCGAAGACATGCGGCTGGCCAGCGGGACGCTGTTTCCGGTCCCGGTGACCCTTCCGGTCGACGAAGGCGCCCAGGTGAGTCTGGACCAGCCCGTAGCCCTGAGAGACCCCAAGAACAGCCTTCTCGCGGTATTGGACATCGAGGAGGTCTACCGCTGGGAGCTGGACCGGGAGGCCCTAGCGGTCCTCGGGACCCTCGACGTGCGGCACCCGCTGGTGGCCGAGATGCACCGTTGGGGCGCCCTCAACGTTTCCGGCAGGCTCCGGGTAATCCAGCTTCCCCACCACGCCGATTTCCGCGGGCTGAGGCATACGCCCACCGAGACCCGTGCCGCCCTGGCGAGCAAGGGCAGGCAAAACGTGGTCGCCTTCCAGACGCGGAATCCGCTGCACAGGGTCCACGAGGCGCTCACCAAGCAGGCGGCTGAGTCGGTCGACGGCGCGCTGCTGCTGCATCCCGTGGTCGGACTGACCAAGCCAGGCGACGTGGACCACTATACACGGGTCCGCACCTACAAGGCCCTGACGGACAGGTACTATGACAGAGACCGAGTGCTGCTGTCGCTTCTGCCGCTGGCCATGAGGATGGGCGGTCCCCGCGAGGCGGTGTGGCACGCGATCATCCGGCGCAACTACGGCGCCAACCACCTGATCGTGGGCAGGGACCACGCGGGTCCAGGCGTGGACTCCAACGGCGACCCGTTCTACGGGCCCTACGACGCCCAGGAGCTGGTGCAGGCCCACAGCGACGAGGTGGGCGTGAAGTCCGTCGAATTCAAGGAGCTGGTCTACCTGCCTGACGAGGATAGATACGAGCAGGTCTCGAAGCTGGCCCCGGGCGCCCGAACGGCATCCATCTCCGGGACTCAGGTGAGGGAGCAGTACCTCAACGCCGGCAATCCGCTGCCTGCATGGTTCACCCGTCCAGAGGTTGCCGAAATCCTGGCGGACACCTATCCCGCCAAGGGCAAGCAGGGGGTCTGCATCTGGTTCACAGGTCTCAGCGGGTCGGGCAAGTCGACCACCGCGGAGGACCTCTCGGTGATGCTGATGGAGCTGGGCCGGCAGGTCACGGTGCTGGACGGCGACGTGGTCAGGACACATCTGTCGAAAGGGCTTGGCTTCTCGCGAGAGGACCGCGACACGAACATCGACCGTATCGGATTCGTCGCCTCCGAGATCGTGAGGCACGGCGGAACGGTGATTTGCGCCGCCATCAGCCCCTACCGCGCCACCCGGGACAAGGTGAGGAACATCATGGGTGACGGCAGGTTCGTCGAGGTATTCGTGGACACGCCGCTGGAGGTCTGCGAGGGGCGGGACTCCAAGGGCATGTACGCCAAGGCCCGCCGCGGCGAGATCACGGGGTTCACCGGCATCGACGACCCTTACGAGCCCCCGCTGAATCCTGAGGTGACATTGGATACCGTGAGTAACACTGCGGAGGAGAACTCCCAGCGCATCATCGACTTCCTGTCCGGGGTGGGTTTTGTGCGGTCGCTGGACTCGCCGGCGCCGCAGGCGACGGTTTCGTAGTTCAGGTCGCGAGTTTTAGCCATGAGCAAGGAGGGCGACCGAATGGCCGCCCTCCTTGTATTTGTGTCGCCGGGGCACGTCCCGCCACCCGGGCCCGACGCTTCGTATAAGCCGGGCCCAGGGGGCAGCAGCGTTCCCAATTGCCAGTGGTAGAATGGGTAGTGACCATGAAAGACGCAGCAAACAGACTCAAGGGCAAAGCCGGGGAATTCGCCCGCGTACTGCACGACCACCTCCCTGAATTGACCGAGCGCTACGGGGTGAAGTCTCTCGGCCTCTTTGGCTCCTACGTACGCGGAGAGGAAACAGAAGGCAGCGACCTTGATCTTCTGGTCGAGTTTGCTGAAACTCCCGACCTGCTCGAGTTCGTGGCATTAGGGCGTGACCTGTCTGAACTTCTTGGCGTGAAGGTAGACCTCGTCATGAGGCGAGCGCTCAAACCCCGCATCGGGGAGCGCATTCTGGAGGAGGTCGTCGCTGTATGAACCGTACGCCTCTCGACTACTTGAGGGATGGTTTACAGGCCATGCAGAAGGCGCAAGAATTCGTCGAGGGAATGGATTACACGAGGTTCGTGCAGGATGACAAGACCTCCTTCGCCGTCGTGCGCGCGCTTGAGATCACCGGCGAGGCCGCGAAGCACGTCCAGGACGACCTACGCGCCCGGTTCCCCGACGTGCCATGGCGCGACATGGCTGGCATGCGGGATGTCTTGATCCACGACTACTCCGGGGTAGACCTTGAGGTCGTCTGGAGGACCGTCACCATGCGCATCCCTGAGGTGATCCCCGCGGTTCGGAAGGCCCTGGATGCTCTGGAGGCGGAGCGGTGACCTGTCCAGCGAGGGAGGGCTACGGTGACGTTGGCCGAGCTTGAGAATGCAGTCCTGACGCACGATGTCCCAGAACATGCCCTTCGGGCGGGAGACTCGGGCACCGTGCGCAACACGGCCGAGGCGAACGCGCAGCGCATCGTCGACTTTCTGTCCGGGGTAGGTTTCGTCCGCTCGCTGGACTCGGCTGCGCCGGAGGCGACGGTCTCGTAGCCTAAGTCGCGAGTATCAGGTAGCAGCATAGAGGGCGGCCATTCGGTCGCCCTCCTTCGTTTGATTCGGCGGGGCACACTCCGCCATGCGGGCCCCGATCCTTCAAGTGAGGCGGCCGCGGGTTTCCGGGTGCCGCGTGGACTGCGCGCCACCCAGCCCGATGACGCTGACCGTCTCACCTGTACGCCCGAAGGAGCGCTGTTCCAGTGTCCCTGTCAAGAAAGTCCTCTAGTGCGTTTCGTCCAGTCTCTTGTACACCTGATATACGCTGGAGGTTTTTCCATCCATCCTTCTTTGGCGTTTTACTCCCCAGCAATGAATTCGTATCTTTCTTTCGCTCCTGCGTCTAAGTCCGATGGCGGGGCCATCCGTACAGTGATGCCCGCATCGATCATCAGATTGTGTCCGGTGGTGTGACGGCTTTCATCACTGGCCAAATACAACGCGGCGTAAGCAATGTCTTCCGGCGTACCTGCACGATTGAGCGGTAACTGTTTTGCAAAGTATTCTGTCAGCCGTTGGGTCCGGCGTTCGTTTTCCTCTACCGATTGGGTATGGTGGCCGCCCCAGAAAATGGGGGCGACGATCGCACCGGGGGAGATGCAATTGACACGCACCCCGAATTCTGCCAACTGAGTGGCCCAGACCTTGGTGATATGGATGACTCCCGCTTTGCTCGCGGAATAGAGCGGACCGGCGCCATCGGTCGTCACTCCGGCTGTGCTGCCGTTGTTGATGATGCTGCCGCCGCCCTGTTTTTTCATGATCGGGGTCACATATTTGAGACCAAGGAAACAGGAGCCGAGATTCGTCATCATCACTCGGTTGAAATCCTCCAGAGTAAATTTTTCAGGAGGGACAAAGCCTTGCCCGATGCCGGCATTGTTGAACAACACATCCACTCGCCCCCACTTCTCCATTGTGGCATCGACCAGGGCTTGCACATCGGCTTCGACGGAAACGTCGGTGCGTTTGAAAATCGCATTCTCACCCAGGCGATCGGCCAGTGCCTGTCCTGCTTCCTCACCGCGGGCCGCGATCACCACCCGGGCCCCTTCGGCCACGAATAGTTCCACCGTTCCAGCTCCCATTCCACTGTTGCCGCCGGTGACAACCGCCACTTTGCCTGCAAGTCTTCCCGTTTTCTCTGTCACTGTTTTCTTCCTTCCTTGGATTCAACTCGTGGGTACAACCCTACCATCACCTGCACCACCACCGCCATGGCAACCGCCTCCTGGGCGATGGCATGTTCATGCCGATAACTGATGGCCCGCGCCGTACGGCAAGGCCATGGGATCGTAGTGATCTTCGGGTTGGATGTACGTGCCGGACTTCGGGAAATATCGGGTCCAGGTGTACCAGAAGGAGGCGATCCGGCTGGACGAGCACCAGATGGCGCCTCCCGTGAGGTCGCCACCGCTTCAGACTAACTGGGCGCCATGCGCTATGAAGTCCGAGATGCGCTCGCCGATCATCATGGTGGTCACGTTGGTGTTGGCGCGGATGCATTCCGGCATGATCGAGGCGTCAGCGACGCGGAGGCCTTCGAGGCCGCGCACGCGGCCCTGCTGATCGACCACCGCCATCGGGTCGGACGCCGGGCCCATCTTGCAGGTGCAGGAGACGTGGTGGCCGGTCGACACAGCTCTCCTCATCCACGCCTCGAGGGCGTCGTCCGATTCGAGGTCCGAGTCGAGAGGGCTGAGCCTTCTTTCGATCAGCGCCGACATCGCGGGATGGTCCTCCAGCCCAACCAGCATTCGGATCCCATCCTGTAGCCTCCGCCGGTCCTCGGCTTCCTCGAAGTAGTTGTAGTCCAGGTAGGGCTGGTCTCTGTGGTCGCTCGATCTCAGCCTGAGCTCACCCTTTCCGAGTGCTAGGTTCAGACCCAGTATAGAGCTCATGCCGATCGGCGCGCTGCGATTGCCGCCCAGGCCAGGCCTTCCTCCTGTGACGGCAGCCATCCAGACGATCATGTCGTTCTCGAGGGGTGAGCCATCCGCTGTGTATCTCAGCATCGACTGATGGCTCGGACCAAACGGGTCAAGGCCCACCTCGGGCTTCGTGGCCCATGTCACCGCGAGTATGGGATGGTCCCTCAGGTTCTGTCCGACCCCCGGCGAGTTGAGCAGTGGAGTTATGCCGTGCTGTTTCAAGTGTTCCTCGGGCCCAACGCCCGAGAGCATGAGAATCTGAGGTGAGCAGATCGCTCCCGCGCTCAGGATAACCTCCTCGCCCTCGACTACGAACGTCTCGCCGTCCGATACCGCCTCAACGCCGATGGCCCTGGGCCGTTTGCCTGACGTGTCGAACAGGATTCTTTTGACCGATACGTTCGGCCTTATCGTCAGGTTCAGTCGATGGCGGGAGAGTCCCAGGTAGCCAATGGCGGTGGACCACCTGATCCCGTTCGGATTGTTCAGGGGCGATGGCCCCACACCCATAGTTCCCGGCAGGTTGGCGTCCTCGCAGGCCGGAAAGCCGGCGCCAAGGCAGGCCTCGACGAAGGCCTTTGTCCCCGGCAGCCACTGGTCCCGAGGAAACCTGTGGCAGATTATCGGGCCGCTGGACCCGTGGGAGTCCCCCGGGTCGTCCTGGTAAGTCGTGTCCGTCTCGATCTTGTTGAAGTAGGGCACCAGCTTCTGGAAGCTCCACTCATCGTTTCCCCACTCCGCCCAGTTGTCGTAGTCCTGCGGGATACCTCTGAGGAAGATCTGGGCGTTTATCGCGCTTGAGCCGCCCGTCACCCTGCCCCTGGGGACGTCGATCTCGGCCTCGTCCGTCGCTCTTGCTCTGAACCTCCAGTCGTGGTCGCTTGGGAGTTCGACCCTGGCGCCATACCCGTACTTTACCGCCTCGGGCAGGCTGTCTATATCGGGATAGTCGGGCCCCGCCTCGAGCAGCAGCACCGACCGGCCGGGGTCTTCGGTGAGCCGTGTGGCGAGGATCGCGCCAGCCGAACCCGCGCCAATTACGATGTGGTCGTACTGCAACTGACACCCCCCTCTCGGGCTGATATTATACCGATTCAGTTTGAAGCGGTCATATATTGCTTGGCGCGAACCGCACGCGGATGTTGTAGGGGCGGGTCCCCGTGCCCGCCCTGGTCGCGGGCAACCACGGGGGGTTGCCCCTACGTGGCGGTCATGAATCGCACGCGGATGTCGTAGGCCAGGGCGCACACATAGGTGCGCCCCTACGCGTCGGGACTGGCGGCTGACGGCTGACGGCTGAAGGCTGACGGCTGACGGCACGCCCCCCTACCCTTCGCCGCCTCTGAGCCTGGGGTCGAGGAGGTCCCGCATGGCGTCGCCGAACATGTTTAGACAGTAAACGGTAATAGTCAGGCAAAGACCGGGCCAGAGAGCCAGCCATGGCGCCGCCTCCATGTACTTACGCCCTTCCCGGCTGAGCAGACCTCCCCAGTCAGGATCCGAGGCTGGCAGACCGAATCCGAGGAAGCCCAGAGAAGCCAGACTCAGGATTACGCCTCCTACGGTTATCGAGAGTATGATGATGACGACAGGCATAATATTGGGCAGGACATGGCGGATCAGTGTTGCGGTGGTGGGGCTGCCAACTGCCCGCGCCGCCAGAAAGTAATCATTCTCTTTAATGCCGATAACGGCGCCTCGGAGTACTCTTGAGCCGCCGATGCCTCCTGCTATCCCCAGGACCAATATTATCTGTGGGATACCCGGCCCCACTATGGACATTAGGGTTAACAACAGGAGCAGTCCCGGGAACGCCATCCAGGCATCGACAAATCTCTGCACACCCAGGTCCAGTTTACCGCCAAGGAATCCTGAAATGCCGCCTATAAGGACAGCCACCACAACATTGAGAGCGGTCGCCGCCAGACCGACACCTAACGAAATGCGAGCACCGTAGATAATGCGGCTCAAGAGGTCTCGCCCTATGTGGTCGGTACCCAGCAGATACCGGGCTGATGGGGCCTGAAGCCTGTCTACCAGGTGCATTTCCTTATATGGATAAGGAGCCAAGACATCGGCAAAGATCGCCACAAAAATCAACATCAATATGATAATCCCGCTGATAGTACCCAGCGGCTTCTCCCTGACCAGCCTGATAAAGAAATCAGCCAGCCGGGAACGTCTCTTTGGCGCAATTTCTGCTGATGGTATCCCTATGGCGTCGCTCATATGCCCCCTTTAGCTGTAGCGGACCCTGGGGTCTAAGTACGGATAGATCAGGTCGATCATTAGATTGATCCCTATAACCCCGGTGGCGAAAAACAGGTTTACTCCGGAGACCACCGGGTAGTCTCTGACCTCGAGTGCACGCAGCAGGAGACGACCTAGCCCCGGCAGGTTAAAGATGTTCTCCATGATCACGGCGCCCCCGACCAGGATCGGCAACTGCAGGCCGATCAGGGTAACTACCGGGATGAGGGCATTCTTGACGGCGTGTCTCATAATAACTACCCTCTCATTGAGTCCCTTGGACCAGGCCGTCCTGATATAGTCTTGCCTGAGCACCTCCAGCATCATGGTGCGCGTCATCCGCATTGTGGCTGCGGCCATGCCCGTCCCCAGAATCAGGCTGGGAATGAGGAACACCCAGAGGTTCCCCAGCGGGTCTTCCGTGAAAGGAATCAGCTCCATCGGTGGCGCCCAGCCCCACCAGATTGCCGGGTATATCATGACCATAATTCCCAGCCAGAAGTTAGGCGTTGCCAGGCCGATGATGGCGGCGGAGCGCCCCGCGTAGTCGGCGGCCGTATCCTGGCGAATCGCCGAGTAGATGCCGACTGGTAGGGATATCAAGAGCCCGATTACGATTGCCATGACACCGAGCTCGATGGTTACTGGCAATCTAGCTATTATCTTCTCCTCTACCGAAAATAAGCCATACAGTGATTTGCCAAGGGTGCCCTGGAGGAGACCGTTAAAGTGGGACTCCTTGGTAACAAAGTCAGGGGTTGGCAACACTCCTATCCAGCGTCCATACTGTACGTGGACAGGCACGTCTAATCCCAGCTTATGCTCAAGAGCTTCACGGTCAAAATCGCCCAGGTATTGCATCTCAGCCACCATTACGTCTATTACATCGCCCGGGAGGAAGCGGACGGAGAGAAAGACCAGGACGGTCAATAGAAACAGGGTGGGGATTATGAGCAATAAACGCCTGATGATATAGGCTCTCATGTCACACTACTCCTTGTCATTGCGAGGTCGCCTTTGGGCGACCGTGGCAATCTCGTTGCCCCACCAGATTGCTTCGTCGTCCCGATTCATCTGGATTCATCGGGACTCCTCGCAATGACAGAGTGGTGGGGTCATTGCCACCCCTCTTTTGTCATTGCGAGCCCCGATTCTATCGGGGCGTGGGAATCTCGTCGCCCTCTCTCCCCCCGTCATTCCGGTGAAAACCGGAATCCACTTAAGCAATCTCGTCATACAAGTCCCGCCAGGTTGGATTACCCTTCTCAATCAACTCAACCTTCCACACTCGCTTCCATTCCTTGATCGCCTTCGCGCGCGCGATAGCGCTCTCCATCGATTCATGAGCCTCAAACCAGACGAGCGTGTGTACGCCGTAACGCTTCGTGAATCCCTCCACGAGGTCGTTCTTATGCTGCCAGGTCCGCTGCACAAGATTTGATGTCACTCCAAGGTACAGCGTGCCATGGGGCTTGCTCGCAAGAATGTAGACGCAAGGCAGCTTCATCTTTGGTTCTAATCTGCACAGTACGATTTTCTGGTCTGGCTAACCTTGACCGCAGCGTCGTCCCGGTCCCGACAGGTCGGGAGGACCGCCGAGGGCCTGGGGAGGAAATCCATCGTATGAGTGACTTCGCAGACTTTGTGGATTCCGGCCCCGAATCCAGTCCGGGGCAGGCTTTTCGCCGGAATGACGGTAACGTTTGCGAAGGGTGGTGATCAGTTTGATTTGTCATTCCGGGCATTACCCGGAATCTAGGCGAAGAACTCGTGGATCCCGGATCCCGGACTAAGTCCGGGATGACAGTAAGAAAGGCCCCTCTCATTATTCAATAAGTTAGGGAGCTGGGAAGCCTGAGCCTCCCAGCTCCCTTTTTCCTTCCCTAAGGTCACAAGCCACAAGGGGTGAAACCCCTAATAACCCATTGCTTGCTTCAGATCTTGGTCAATCCAGAGGCGGACGAGGACGTCAAATTCCCTAACGTTTCCTATGTGGAATTCACCATTAAAACCTTTCACCCACGGCTGGTTCACCTGATACAGTGGAGTAATAGGACCCCATACCTGATAGTGCTGCTTTATGGATTCCCCGTCAAACTTCTTAAACGCCCTCACCTGCTCCTCAATGGTGGTAGCGGCCTGAAAGGCATCATAGGCGGCGGTCAGCTCAGGGGTAGGGATTCCGCCCACCAACTCCCCGCAACCCCCACACTCTGTCAGGCCGTAAAAGTTTACCCAAAACGCAGGGTCCGCAGGAAAGGCCAGGTTGCCAGAGCTCATCTCATAAGTACCATCTGCTCTACGACTGACCCAAGTGGGCGTGTCCATTACAGTGGACTCTACATCAACGCCGATATCAGCCCAGTATCCGGTAGCTATTTCTACATAACCAAAATCATAGGCGTCGCGCCAGTCAAGGGTGACCTTGAGTCGAACGCCGTCCGCGCCGCGCGGAAGTCCAGCCGCATCAAGCAACGCTTCTGCTCCTGCCGGGTCATAGGTATAGTATCCCTTGATCTCTTCGGGCCACTCTTCAAATGGGGTGACAAACCCCGGGACGGAGGTAATCCCTCCCATAGGTTCCGTCTTTCCAAAACCGCCAAAGTAGGTGTCGTTAATCGTCTCAAGGTCCAGTGCCATCTGCATTGCGCGCCGAACCCTGATGTCGTCAAAGGGTGGCTTGCGCACGTTCATAACCTCGACCATATCCGAGCGCTGGAAATAGCTGCTCACCTGGATTTCGGGGTTAGTCCGCTGGAGGCTCCTTACCACGTCGAGGGTTTTTAACTCAGTGCCGCCGCCGGCGCCATGTATTATATCAACCTTACCCGTGCGCAATGCCGCCAGATATGTTGCCTCTTCTTCCATAAACAGTCCCCTTAGCTGGTCAATATAGGGCAGGCGGTTCTCCGGGTATTTTTCGTCGTAGCCCCAGTAGTCAGGATTCCTGACATGGGTTTTGGAGACGCCTTCGACTATTTCTTTCAGGATAATTGGCCCGGTGCCGACCACGTTCCTCCAATCCTCATAGTCGCCGTATTTGTCGATTACCTCCCGGGGTAATATGAACATCTGCACGTCTTGGAGGATAGACCTCAGCACACCGAGCTTTGGCTCCGTCAGCTTAAAAACAACCGTATATTTGCCGGCGGCCTGTATCGATTCCAATGGCTGTAAGGACGTCTCGAAGTTCCTGACGGAAGGTTCGGTGAATTCGCCCGTACCGAGATTCCGCTGAAAAGAGTAGACCACGTCATCGGCGGTTAGCTCGCGACCATTTACTAGCTGACTGGCCTCACTGTCTGGATCAAGGGCCCAGTGTACCCCCTTGCGGAGGTTGAAGACAATGGTTGTATCGTCGGGCGTTTCCCAGCTTTCCGCCAGATTCCCTGTTACGGCAAAATCAGGGAGGTAAGTAGTTCTAAAGTCAAATTTGTCCCTAGCTATTCCCCAGTCCCCCCAGGCGAGCCTCTCATTCACGCTACCGATGCCGGCTTTCGACGGAAGGTGGCCAGTAAGAAAGGGGTCTGTGCCAACGGTTCTATTTTTGTAGGGATAGGTCAATGTCCCGCCATACTCTGGCGCGGTCACCGCCTTGCCGGTGGTGGGGTCGGTCACATACCCCGCCCGCACCTCTACAACTTTGAGGACCTCTTTCTCCACCACGACAGTCTCACCGGGGACCTGTACCTCTTTCACCACCTCCTTCTCCACCACCACGGTCTCGCCGGGGACCTGTACCTCTTTCACCACCTCCTTCTCGACCACCACGGTCTCGCCGGGGACCATTACCTCCTTCACGACCTCTTTGGTGACGGTGACGGTCTCACCGGGGACCATTACCTCCTTCACGACCTCTTTGGTGACGGTGACGGTCTCACCGGGGACCATTACCTCTTTTATTACCTCTTCCTTCACCACCACCGTCTCGCCGGGGACCTCGACCGTCTTCGTTTCGCCGCAGGCCGCGGCGAGGGCCAACAGCATGGCCGCTGATACGGCGACGACTAACCAACGCACTCCAAGAGACTTAGACATTATTCTTCCTCCTACCTGATGCTCATCGGCGCAACGGCCGAAACGCTCCGCGACGACAAGGGCTCTGGCCCACGCGCGGACGTGTAAGTTTTTATCACGCCCCCCCGGTTCTTGTCAATAGGACATCGGCTTGCGATGTAGTGGGCCACGCTAGCCCGAAGCTATCAGCCGTCAGCTATCGGCAGTCAGCCCCTGTCGTCACACCGGCGGAAGCCGGTGTCCAGATACTTTGTTGTGTGAGACACCCTGGATTCCGGCTTCCGCCGGAAAGACGAAACGGTAACTGGTACACCACCGGATTGCGATGTAGTGGGCCACGCTAGCCCGAAGCTATCAGCCGTCAGCTATCGGCAGTCAGCCCCTGTCGTCACACCGGCGGAAGCCGGTGTCCAGATACTTTGTTGTGTGAGACACCCTGGATTCCGGCTTCCGCCGGAAAGACGAAACGGTAACTGGTACACCACCGGATTGCGATGTAGTGGGCCACGCTAGCCCGAAGCTATCAGCCGTCAGCTATCGGCAGTCAGCCCCTGTCGTCACACCGGCGGAAGCCGGTGTCCAGATACTTTGTTGTGTGAGACACCCTGGATTCCGGCTTCCGCCGGAATGACGAAACGGTAACTGGTACACCACCGGATTGCGAGGGGTGTGGGGCCGCCGACTCCCCGATTTGGTCCCGCCCCGACGCGTCGGGGTCGGGGCTATCAGCCATCAGCGATCAGCTATCAGCGGTCAGCAATCATCGGTCAGCGCTACATGCGGGAGAGCGGCGTACCGGCGGCGTGCGGCTAACGGGGCGTAACGGTAGTCCACCGTTGACGATCGGCGGACTGCGGTAAGCAGGCGTCGGGGCGGGGCCAAATCGAGGTGTCGGGACGTTGAAGTCCCGAGGCGGGGCACCACCTACCCCCAGGGGTTGGCGGGCCGGGACGCAGCGATGGTAAGATTCAGCGTACGAGGAACTCGGCCGTCCCGCGATAAGTCTGTCAGAGAAGTCAACATGACCCTCAACGCCAGCTCTGGCCCTGACACAATCGCCCAACGCGACGACGTGCTCGAGCAGATCCAGAACAGGGTGCTATGGCTCTCCATGCAGCTTGTCCACCACGCCAACAACGTCCGGCCGAACCTTGATGGCGGGAAGGTGGGCGGCCACCAGTCGTCCAGTGCCTCGGTCGCCACGATCATGACTTCTCTGTACTTCGACTTCATGCGTGCCGGCGACCGGCTCTCGCTCAAGCCGCACGCCTCGCCGGTCTACCACGCCATCCAGTACCTGCTCGGCAACCTCGATCCCAAGTACCTGACGACGATGCGGGGTTTTCACGGGTTGCAGGCGTATCCGAGTCGCACGAAAGACCCGGACGACGTGGACTTCTCCACCGGCTCGGTCGGTCTCGGTCCTGTGGCCCCGAACTTTGCCGCACTGGTCGACGAGTACGTCCGGGACCACTCGCTCTCCGGAATCGCTCCCGAGCGCCGATACATCTCGGTCGTCGGCGACGCTGAGTTGGACGAGGGTTCCGTCTGGGAGGCCATCGCGGAGCCGGCCATGAAAGACCTGTCCAACATCATCTGGGTCGTGGACCTCAACAGGCAGAGTCTGGACAGGATCATCCCCGGAATACGAGTGCGGGCCTGGCGCGAGATGTTCGACGCCAACGGCTGGAACGTAATCGATGCCAAGTACGGCAAGAAGCTGCAGGCGAAGTTCGCCGAGCCCAATGGCGAGCTTCTGCGCACAGCGATAGACGAGATGTCAAACGAGCTCTACCAGAGGCTGCTGCGTGTGAGCACGCCACGCCTCCGCGAGTGGCTGCCCTCCACGAGCAGGTACCCGAACGACCTGGCGCGTATCATCAACCGCTGGGACGACGATGAGCTTCGGGACGTGTTCCACAATCTTGGCGGACACGATTTTGGCATGCTGCGAGAGGCATTCTCCGCCGCCAGCGGCGAAGGTGGCCCCCACGTGGTGTTCGCCTACACCATGAAGGGATGGAGGCTGCCATCGATCGGCGATCCGCAGAACCACTCGGTGACGATGTCCGGCGAGCAGATGCTGGAGCTAATGCAGGACCTGGGAGTCGAGGAGAACGACGTATGGGCGCGGCTGCCGCCGGATAGCGCGGCGGGCAGGCTGTGCGAAGAGGTCGCGGAGTCGCTAGGGGTAGGCCGCAAGCCCACCTACGACGCACCGGAAATCCGCGTCCCCGACGACTTCGGACAGCCGTACCAGGGCACCATGGCGACCCAGCAGATATTCGGCCTCGTGCTGACCGCTATCTCCCGAGAGGCGCCGGAGGTCGCGGACCGGATCGTGACGGTCAGCCCCGACGTCGCAAGCTCTACCAACCTGGGCGGCTGGATCAACAAGGTCGGCGTCTGGCAGCGAACGGAGGCGGAGCCCCTGCCGGACGAGGATATCGTCCGGGCGCTCCGGTGGGAAGAGCACGCCCAGGGGCGACACGTCGAGCTGGGGATCTCCGAGAACAACCTGTTCATGATGCTTGGACAGCTTGGCCTTTCGCTGGAGAACAGCGGAGAGATGCTGTTCCCCATCGGCACGCTGTACGACCCGTTCATTCGCCGAGGGCTGGACGCCTTCGTCTATGGCGTCTATTCGGGCGCCAAGTTCATCGTGGTCGGCACCCCGTCGGGTGTGTCGCTGGCGCCCGAGGGCGGGGCGCACCAGTCACAGATCACGCCCTCAATCGGCATAGAGATGCCGGACCTGGACTTCTACGAGCCGTGCTTCGGCCAGGAGCTAGAGTGGATCATGCTGGCGGCGCTGGAGCAGCTACGGGTCCGCGGCCGCTCGACTTACCTCAGGCTGACCAGTAAGCGGGTCGACCAGGGCCTGATGGCGCTTGCCGCAAACGGGGGCGCAGACGGACGCGACAGGCTCAGGCGGCAAGTCTTGAACGGTGCGTACAGGCTGATCGATCGCAGCGGCGCCCCTGACTACCAGCCCGGGGTCAACGCCGTCCACATCCTGGCCAGCGGGGCGATGGTACCCGAGGCGGTCGCCGCGAGCGAGGCGCTGTCCGACGAGGGCGTGTTCGCGAACGTGGTCAACGTGACGGGGCCGGGTCCGCTGTATCGGAGCTTCCAGCAGTCGGTCTCGGCGACGATGAGCGCCGAACCGGGGATTTCGCGGTTCATGGCGGATTCCGTACCCCTGGACGCGCGCTCCGCGCCGGTGGTCACCGTGGTGGATGGCCATCCACATTCGCTGGCGTGGATCGGTGGCGCGCTGAGAACGCCGACGCTGCCGCTGGGAGTCACTGAGTTCGGCCAGTCGGGCAGCAGGCCGGAGCTATATAAAGAGTACGGGATCGACCGGCAAAGCATAGTCGCGGCGTGCCTGGGCGCGCTCGAGCTTTAGGAGGTTCCCCGGATGACGAAAATCCTTGTTCTTCACGGCGCGGCGATGGACATGCGCGGGAAGACCCAGTCGGCTATCGAACGGTGGGGACCGGATACGATGGACGACTACGACCGGAAAATCCGGGAATACGCCGACGAGCTAGGGGTCGAGGTGGAGACCTTCCACTCCAACCTGGAGGGGGAGGTCATTAACAAGATCTACCAGGCCCATCTAGGAGACGTCGACGCGGCGATAATCAATCCCGCGGGTTACAGCCGGGGCTACCCGGCTCTCGTTGCCGCCATCGCGGAGGTGCGGTATCCGGTTATCGAGGTCCACCTCTCGAACCCGATGGCCCGGGGGAGCGTGTCCGAGGTCGCCCCTCAGAGCAAAGGCCTGGTCTACGGCTTCGGCGCATTCGGGTACTACCTGGCGATGAGAGCGCTGCTGGACTCCCTGTCGGGCTAGCGAAGTTGGCCTGTGGGCCGGGCGGTCATGGTCGCTCCTCGCTAACGCGGGTGGTATGCATTCGCGATTCCCGTGGCCAGGACACGTACCCGTAGACGAGATTGACGCGGACTATTGAGACCGGCTCATTCTGCAACGGAGATGACGCTATGGCGACGCCCGCGACTTCACACCGGGAGTACGGCACATGGCTCGGCGGACGAGTCGAGTTTCCCGGAGGATGGGCTGGGGACCTGGCGTGGAACGACGGTTCCCTGTGGGTAGCGTGGGCTAGCTGTATCGACGAAGAACCCGAGCTCCTCACGGCCCCCGATCGGACCTGGCCGCTCCGACCGGGCGTGACGCTGGACGAATGGCGGCGTCGGTCAGCCCAGACGGAATTCCGGTTCTCGATGGCACGCCTGGGCGACGATGGGACCCAGGACGTACGGGAGCTGAGCCGTGGTCTCCACGCCGGAGACGGGCCGTCTTTGAGCGCCGTTGCGGGGCGGCCGGAGCCCGCCGGGGTCTGGGTTGAGCGACATGACGGCGGATCGGCGCTCCTGGCGACTGTAAACGCGAGCAGGGTCGAGACGGTCGCCCAGGGAGGCGCGGCCATGCTCGGCCCCCGTGCAGCGTCGGACCCCGGTGGCGCGCTCCGAGCCGTGTGGCAGCAGTGGCCCGGACGGGGCGCCCCGGGCATCGACCTACCCCGCATCTTTGGCGCGACCCGCGGTGGCGGCGACCGCGGCACGTGGGGCCCACCGGACGCCATCTCACCTCAGGGGCAGTCGGCCTGGGCGCCGGCGATCGCGTCCGGTCCCGACGGCGGTTTGTGGTGCGCGTGGGACGGATGGGACGGCATGGAGTACCAGGTGTACGCCTGCTACGCCCCACCAGGGGGCGAATGGGGGCAGGTCGTCCAGGTATCGGTGCCTGAACCACGGCTGGGGTACCTGAACTTCGGTCCCGACATCGCCGCGTCCACCCAGAAGGCCTGGGTGGTCTGGTCTCGGACGACGCCATGGGGCCAGATCAACTACCGATTCAACCATATCAAGTCCCTCCACGCGCGAGTGCTGACTGTCGAAGGGGATGGCAGCCTGTTAGTTCAACCGGTACCCGGACGCCCCGTCCAAGGCGAGCTTGGCCAGCTTCCGGTGGCCGCGGTCCCGTTCCTGTGGGCCCAGGACCCGGAGTTCATAAACCCCCAGGCGCCGCGAGTTCGGCTGTCGCCCGATGGGGACCTCGTCGTATTCTTCCGCCAGTTCCTGCGAACCCGTGGAGACCGCGATTTTGGTTGGGCGACCTGTGCCGTGCGACACACGGGAGACGACTGGTCCGCGCCCGTCCGCCTGACGGACCACAGAGGCTTCCCGGATTCGGCCTACGGCGTCGTACCGGGTGGGCGGGACAGCTCTACCTGGGTGCTTGCGGCCCATGCCGGCGAGAGCTATCCTGACCTGCCCGGCAGTAATCCCGTCGGCGACAATCGAGTCATCGTCGAGAGCGTTGAGCTGGGCGCTGACTCCATGGAAGAGCACGCCGGCCTGCATCTTTCCCTTTCCGCTCCGACGACCCTTGCCGTGAGGCCGGTCGCCCTCGACGAACCGGTCCGCCGCCTGACCGCGGGGGGGCAGACCTATGACCTGCTTTTTGGGGACTTGCACCGCCACAGCACCTACTCCAAGTGCGTGTCCTCCGTCGACGGCGACCCCCTCGACCACTGGCGGTGGGCCCACGACGTCGAGGAGCTGGACTTCTACGCCATCACAGAGCACCTGGAATTCATGAGCTACGTGGAGTGGCGTCGCGTCGAGGACCTGGGCGAGGCGTTGTCGGGAAACGGACGCGTAATTACCCTGGGCGGCTTTGAGCTGATTTTGCCCGAGGGACACACGAACTTCTTCTATGCCGACCAGTCGATTAGCCACGACCTCAGGGTGGCCTGCCTC
The DNA here is from genome assembly GCA_965248005.1 of Dehalococcoidia bacterium. Lineage (GTDB taxonomy): Bacteria > Chloroflexota > Dehalococcoidia > Lucifugimonadales > UBA1123 > CBDFIE01. The sequence continues at coordinate 2,328,926 of CBDFIE010000003.1, read as the reverse complement.
TCGTCGATGGGGAAAGACCTCTCCGAGATTTGGCCGAAGCTCGACGAATGGGTCCCCGAGGGCAAGGTGCTCGCCATTCGCCACTTCCACGGCGGCGCCCATGAGGACCACTACGCCGCCCGTTACGAGCCTGTCGTGGAGATCATCCAGACGCGTGGCGAGTCGCCCGCCTGGGTCCAATCGCTCTGGCGCAAGGGCTTCCGGGTGGGCGTCATCGGGAGCAGCGACCACTCCCGCAACGCGCCTTTTATCCAGGCGCTTACCGGCCTGTGGTTGCCAGAGGGCGAGCGCTCTCGCGAAGCCGTGATGGACGCTCTACGGGCGCGCCGGACCTTCGCGACGAACGGGGTCAAAATGGGCGTGCTGCTCACCGCCACGGGCAGCAACGGGGGATCGGTGCTGGTGATGGGCGAGGAGGGCAAGGTTGAGGGCGCCCCGCGTCTTACCGCGGAGGTGTCGGGCACACGGATTCTGGACAGGGTCGAGTTCTACCGAAACGAGACTCCAATCCACGTGGAGGCAATCGGCGCCCCCAGGGCGAGCGTGGAGTACGTGGACGGTGACGCTCCGCCCGGTGAGCACATCTATTGGGTCCGGGTCACCCAGCTGGCCGAGAGACCTGGGAACCGCCCGGGCTGGGGTGTGGCCTATAGCAGTCCGGTCTGGGCCACGGTGTAGGCGCACTGTTTGCCGATGAATCCCGGGCGCTAGTTTGGTCTCGTAGATGACCGATGTAGCCCTAAAGTTGTTGGCGGCGTTGCTTCTGGGTTCCATACCGACGGCATACGTTCTGGGCAGGGTCTTTGGCCACCCCGACATCAGGACGACGGGCAGCGGTAACGCCGGGGCGTTGAACGCCTTTCGGCAGCTAGGGGCGTGGGCGGGCGCCCTGGTGCTAGCGCTGGACGCCGGCAAGGGCGCGCTGGCCGTGTACCTGGGTGTGCTGCTGGACGTCCACGACCTTGTTGTGTATGGGGCCGCGGTTCTGGCGACTCTGGGACACAATTTCTCGCCTTTCCTGAGATTTCGAGGCGGCAAGGGAGCGGCCACTGTCTTGGGGATATCGTTGGCGTCGCTGTGGGCCATCACGCTAGTCTCCATGGCCTTTGGCGCGATCGTCTTCGCCGCGTCCAGGCACGCCGTCTGGTCGATCACCGGCGTATTCGCGCTGCTGAACGCCCTCACGATCGCCACCGCCCAGTCTGCCGGGCTGATCTCGCTGTGCTTGGTGCTGTCGGGGGTTGTGGCCGGGACCCATGTCTGGCGTACGTATCCGCACTTCTCGTCGGCTTTGAGGCACCGTCAGTGGCGCCGAATGATGACGATCGAGTGAGGCAGGGCTCGCCCTGCACCGGCTCGTTTCTCCATAAGCATGGGCTCACGAAGCGCGCGCGGAGGTCGCGTGCGGCGTGGCTCGCCGGTTGGCGTACGGCGCCCGAAGGCAGTAGAATGGGCGCGTCCATGGACCGGAATCACGTGCAGCCCGCACGATGGCACAGCGGCACTGCTACTCGGGAGGCAGAAACGCAGATGACACGAATGAGTATCCGGTACGCTTTGATAATCGCTTTGGCCCTGGCTCTACTCGCAGCGACGGCGTGCGGCTCCGACGACGAGCCCGAGGTCGCCACCCCGCGGCCCTCCGCACCGGCCCCGCCAGCCGCCGTTCCGGCCACCCCTCAGACAGGGTCAGCCGCGAACCAGGTAGGACCAAAGGAGTGGAGCTCGCCCCCAGCCCTTGAGATAGACCCCGGCAAGAAGTACACGGCGACTATCGAGCTGAAGAAGGGTGGGGAGATCGAGATCGAATTGTTCGCCGAAAAGGCGCCAAAGACGGTCAACAACTTCGTCTTCTTGTCGCGCCAGGGGTACTACGACGACGTCACGTTTCATCGGGTAATCCCCGGATTTATGGCCCAGACGGGCGACCCCACGGGCACGGGCTCGGGCGGGCCAGGCTACCAGTTCGACAACGAGTTCCATCCCGATCTGAGGCACAGTGGCCCGGGCATTCTGTCCATGGCGAACAGGGGACTTCAGAACGGAGAGGGGACCAACGGCGGCCAGTTCTTCATCACGTTCGTGCCAACCACGAACCTTGACGGGCTTCTGCCCGACGGCTCGCTCAAGGACTGTAGCGCTTTTCGGGCGTCGTGCCATTCGGTATTCGGCCAGGTCGTCGGAGGGATGGACGTGTTGAACGGCATTAGCGTCCGGGACCCGGGATCGGCAACCACGCCGGGCGACGCCATGAAGACGATCAGAATCGAAGAGAGGTAGCCCGGCCGCCCGATAGCTGGCAAGGCGAGGTCAAAATAAACGGGCTGGCGTGTCAGTTACGAGTCGGTCATTCCGGCGAAAGCCCCCGGATGCACCTGGAAATCGGCCCCGATTCCAATCCGGGGCAGGCTTTCCCCCGGCGTGACGACAGAGGCTGCGCCAAGCGCGCCCAATTCAACCAGTGCGTTACCAAAAAAAGGGGGGCGGCCTGCATTCGCAGGCCGCCCCCCTTGGAATTGTCAGAGGTCTAACTGATCAGGCTTCGGCCGGCCGCATCGGGTTCATCAAGAAGCTATACAGCCTCCCAGCGGTGCCGATCCAGGTGTTGTCGTGAATCTGCGTTTTCTCGATCAGCGGCTGGTTGTTGACTCTGACCGACCTTGCACCTGGGCCGGACTCAAGCTCGCCAGTCAGATAGACATCCTCGCCTTGGAACGCGAAGGTCACATTTTCCAGACCAGGCACCCCTAGCTCGCGGCCACTAATCTTGTCTCGGGACCGAAGATCATCGACGGACTTACGCCGCAGGTTTGAGAAATCCACCAACGGCTGGCCCCGGTCGTTGTAGAGGTATCCGAAGGGCGGTGTGCGGGTCAGCCAATAGATGACCCGGTAAGCGACCAGCGCCAGGATCATGCCGCCGACAACCGAGAGTGTGACCACCAAGGCTGTGGGCACCCCCGCGGGCTGCGTAAAGATGGGCGCTGGCGGCGGCGGTGGCGGCACGGGCTTGGGAGCGGGCGCGGGCGCTGTCAGCACCGGCGGCGCCGGGCGCGGCACGGAAGATAGCACCATCGAATCGGTCGAGAACCCATGCTGCCGGCCGGCGTACTCGAGATTTAGCCGGACGATGATCGTGGTCAGGGCCTCTCCCGTGGCCGTGTAGTACAGGTCGTACATAAAGGCCCGACCCTGGGTGATGACGCTCTGGGGCACCAGCTCCAGCTCGCCTGGTTCGCCAGAGTTCGTAACGCCTTCCACCGAGATTTCTTCTGCCAGTACCGAGAATGGCTGGCCCCCGATGTGGGAGAATACAGTTGCGACTTTGGCGCGCTCAAGGGGCCGAAGTTCCTCGGTTTCCAGCGCTGTAATTTCCAATGAAGGGAACGCTTGCGCCTCGAATGAGCCCCGGGTCGTTATTGTGTGCTCCAGGTCCGGCCAGGATAGCTCGAGATCGACGGTTTGAGCTCCCGCCATCGCGAGCGGAGGTATCGTGGCGGCGAAGTAGCCGTCTCCGGCGGTCGCGTCGCCGCCGACACCGCCGTCGTTAAGGTCGTGCAGCACCGAGGTGCCGTCGGGGGCAGTGATCTTGGCGACGAGCCTGACCCCTTCCAGGGTTACGCGCTCACCGTCCTCGGTGACCGACGCTGTCAACGTGGAGGGCTGGTCCAATGGGACCGTGCCCGAGTCCAGCAGCGTCAACGCATACTTGTTGAATGAGTATTCCCAGGCGAAGAAAGCCCCATCCACGCCCCGCACCTCGACCCTCCATTGACCCGGAGCAGGGTCGACGAGCTGCCAGATAACCACATTCGGCTGCTCGTCGAGCGCGGACGAAGTCCTGTCTCCGACGGAGGCCTCATAGCCTTCAGGGTTCTGGAGACGGAAGGCAGTGAATTCGCTCTCCCGGAAAAAGAGCATGTTGGCTTCTCGCGTTCCCGGGGCGATGTCGAGGTTGATCTCCAGGATCGCGTTCGGGTCCAGATCGGTGTCGCCGAGGGCGGTAAGCGCCCCTCTGGCGTCCGTGCGCAACGTCCGGTCCGCGAACTCATATAGCCCGGCCGGAACGCTGATGGCAAAAGTGTCTCCTTCTGTCTGGTCGGAGAGACGCGAGAGCACTGCTACCACATCATCGGAGGTGCCGGGCAGGGTGACGGTATTGACGGGCCAGCTCGACTCGCTGAGCAGGCGTACCACCTGACCCAGCCTGTCGGGGACCGCCGGTGGAGTCGTTCCTGGCTTGGAGGCAGTGATAAAGTAGATGGTGGACTCTTTGCCGGCCCCCAGGTCACCGAGGAAGTTGTAGGTCTCGGCCAGGGCGTCTGCCAGGTTCCTGGTGGGCAGGGTCGAGTCATTCATCATGTTCGCAAGCCGCGTGCGCTCGTCGTCAAAGCCATCCGCGGTGGTCTCGATAGGGCCTAGCGTCGCGGCGGGTTCGTCCAGAGGGGCGAAGACAAAGGGCTGCCCCTCCTTCAGTTTGAAGGTCAGAGCCAAAAATGAGTTAATGAGGCCATGGTTCTCCGGAGACCTTTGAATCGATTCTCTGTCCAGGATGAGCACGTTGATCCGGTCAGAGGGCACTTGGGCCTCGGCGCTGGCGCCGGTGTTAGCGGCGGCCAGAGCCGCGAAGATGGCCAGCAACAATCCGGTTAATAAGATGTTTCTTAAATAATACATAGCTCGAATACAACACTACTCAAGGGTACGGATCACAGTCAACCCGAATTTGGTGCTGCTTTTTGCTTAAACGTTGTGTTGCGCGGCTGGCGCCGTGGCCTCTGGCGATGGTGCTTTTGATGGCCCTGGCGGCAGGGTGCGCGGACGATTCCGACGCGACGGGGGCGGCAGGCGGCGGACAGACGTTACGTGGGCGGATAGTCGATGTGGATGCGTGCTCGCTGCTGGAGATCGAGGCCCTGACGATTCGAGACGAGTCTGGCGAGCACTATACCCTGGAAGCGGGTGGTCTGCCGCTCGGCGAGTTCACACCCAGTCACCTGAGGGAGCACATGGTGTCGGGCGCCGTCGTCGAAGTGACGTACCACGACGAGGACGGCCGCCTGGTGCTCGACGCCATCACGGACTAGTACTAAGCGTCAGAGATTGTCGTCAGGATGCTTTGTTCGCCCGACGAGCTCACCACGAACGAGTTTGGTCCGCCTCACCAGGAGCGCTAGGAACTAATAGTCAGCCTGGGCCCGACGGCGTGACCGGCGGGCCGTGTATGCCACGTAGACCGTGCCGGCGACGAGCACGGCGATAACACCCGCGAACACGATCCCACCACCCGAACCTGCCGATCCGGGGGGAGGCCTAACCTCCAGTGGCACGTTGAAGGACCCTTCGCCCATCCGCTTATTCTCGATATCCACTCGGATGTTCAATCGGCCTGGCTCGCTGAAGGAGATGTTGGCCTCGTAGAGACCCGGCGTATCGGGAGTGTCTACGGCGAGGGACTGATAGATCGGGACGCCGTCCTCGTCGATGGCGACGATCAGGACGCGGGCGTCAGCGACGGTCTCCCGGCTGTCAGAGTCCAGCACGGAGACCAGGAAGTGTATGGTCCCGACCAGCGGCACATCCGGGCGGATGGCCACGACGATCTCGTAGGGGGCTGACCTTCCCCTGAACAGCTCCGTCGGCTCGTCCTGCGACTGCGCGGCGAGGGAACCGCCGCCCCACAACGTGGCCATGGCCCAAACGAGCACGGCCAGGAAGGATGCGAGTGTGGTGCCGAGCGGTCTGACGTGGGGCGGTATGTTCATGTGGTTAACGGTAGCAGGTTATGGTGGGTTAGGCGGTCCGGTGTCGTCGTTGCGAGCGAGTCTATCGAGCGAAGCAATCTGGTGGGGTGGTGCCTCCCGTCCATGTTCAGCCTGCCTCGGCGTGGCCATCCGCCTCCCCACCAGGTTGCCACGCCCCGATGCGATCGGAGCTCGCAACGACGAATGCCGATGGGCCGTTTGGTATGGAGGCCACGGCTACAGCCCTGCCCCGATGCGCCCAGCACTATATTCACCAGGCGATCCGGCATCTATATATGGCGGTTTTCCTCAACGAGTTTCCGAACAAAAGGGACGGAGGAGTCCAAGTCGAACTCGTGGAATACCTCTTTCCAACTCAGGAACGCCACAGGCGGAACCACATCGCCAACAACCGGAGCTGTACGACCGATAAGGACGCTCCTGCATGGGCTTAGGAGAATATGTTCAAACATAAACTGCTGTAGCGCTAGCTGGCCGACGCGGCACTTTCCAATCCCAAACACGGTATCGAAGATCGCTCGTTCTTGAGCGCTCGAGGGATACCTCCCTTCTTTGCTCTCAAGTTTGGCTTCGATGCAGAGCGGCTGGGATCCTTCCAAAAGCACGACCATATCGGGCTTGATGTTGAATGACCACTTGAACCGGCAGAAGTTCCGGAACTCCTCAGGGTTGTGCCCGAATCTCTCGGACAAAGTTTTGACGCTCCAGCGACCCGGATACACGATGTCGGAGACGGTACTCGCGCCACTAGGCCCCACGAAGAACGCATTAAACTCCGAGATCGTGCTAGGAAAGCATTCGCTCTTATAGTGCCCAAGCCCCGGCACCCTGGATAGCAATGCGAAGATTCGTTCTCGCTTACGGTCATTGTCCGCCCCCAGGGAATCCCAGGAGTCGCGAAGGAATGTGAACTCTACGTATATTTCTGCCTCATCTTGCTGGACGGCCGGCGCGTTTGAGCCCCTTGGTGACCTGTCGTTGACCAGTCTCAGGAATCTCGCGAGGTTTGGCCCACTCTGCATCAACAGATGCGCCAGGGTCGCGCAAAAGAGCCGCTCCTCTCTGACAAAGCCATAAAACTGCTCAGAAGCAATTTCCCCTGGCGTCATCTGTTCCAACTCCATTTAGTCTGTTGGGTCTGTAGGGGTGTGTAGTCTGAATTAGCCGAATCGCGGTAAGTCATTCGGTCGGGCATGGTATGGAAGCTCAGCGACGGGACCAGCCGCTAAAATACAGTGCAGAGAATCTGCATGGTGGGCCTGACTTGACGGTAGACAGTACCATCTTTGAATTGTGGGTGGCCCTGCGAGCTTCTCAGGCCCAGCATCCTGCCCACGCGAGGCGGCGAGCCATCGACCGTGACATCCTACCGCCGCGGCTCCCACGAAAAGAACCGCATCGCTACCAACAACCCGACTACCATCCACGCAGCCATCACTAACAGGTGGGCCCACTGGAAGCCCATCCCCGTTTCAAAGGGGTTGAAGGATGTCTGAAGTGCCAACGAGAAGTGCCTCACCGGAAAGATGTCGGCGAAGGTTGTGAGCCAGCCCGGCGCGTCGCCCAACGGTATGAAAACGTCGGAAACGAACAACAGCGGCAGTATTGAAGCGTTGACGATGGCTGGCGATGCGTCCGCATTGGGTATGACCGTGACGATGGCCAAGCCAAGGGCACAGAAGGTGGCTGCCCCGACTATAAGAGTCACGATGAAGGCCGGCATGGTATTGGTAGGCACGTCTACGCCATAGAACAGTGCTCCCGCCGCCGTGACGACGACCACCAGCAGTACTCCAACAACAACGGCGTGCCCGATCCTTCCCAACATCAACGCCCAGCTGGGGAGCGGCGTGCCCCGGATGCGCTTGAGCAATCCCGCGTCCCTGGAGAAGGAGATCCCTATCGCTACGTTGGTGTAGCAGGCGCCTATTACTGCCAGGGCGACGATGGCGGGAACGTAGAAGGTGGAGGTGCTGGCCGTACCGCCTGGAAAGTCCGTCTCTTGATTGCCGAACAGCAGGTTGAAGATCACGAGGAACATCAGGGGGAAGACGATCGTGAAGAAGGCCGCCACTGGATTCCGCCAGAAGGCAGTGTTCTCGTACTTGACCTGCCTGAGAGCGAGCAGGAAGCCGTTCATGCCTCCTCGCCATCCTTTGCCTGAGGATTGGCGAGCTCGATGAACAGGTCCTCAAGGGAGGGGCGCGACACCGAAAGCTCCTGGAGCTCGATGCCCTGCTCCACAGCCCAGCCCGTGAGCTGGTGGAGGCTACGGGTAGGAGTGCTCGTCGTGATCGTGTACCTGCCGCTATTGCCAGTCTGTTCTGCGCCTAGGTCTTCGGGCAGAGCGCCAGATCCTGAGTCTATTCTGAACTCTATGGTCACGAAGCCGTCCCTCTGTGACAGATCACTCGGCGGCCCCTCGGCAACGATCTCCCCGTCCACCATGATGGCCACCCGGTCGGCCAGATGCTCCGCCTCGTCCATGTAGTGGGTAGTAAGCAATATCGTCTTGCCGAGAGACTGGAGGTTCCTTATCATCTCCCAGGCTCCTCGCCGTGCCGAGGGGTCGAACCCCGTCGTCGGCTCGTCCAGGAAGAGCAACTCAGGGTCTCCCGCCAGTCCGATGGCCACGTCCAGCCTGCGCTGCTGGCCACCGGATAGTCGCTTTACGCGGGTGCGGCGTTGCTCCCTTAGCCCGATGGCCTCCAGGATTTGCTCCAGCGGCAGCGGGTGAGGGTAGTATCCTCGAAAGAGGTTGATTGTCTCCTCTACCGATAGGTAAGGCTCTACGCTCGTTGACTGGAGCACGATGCCGATACGCCGCTTGAGGGCTCGGTCGTTCCGTCCAGGGTCGTAGCCCAACACAGACACGTCTCCAGCGCTCCTATCCCGGTGCCCCTCCAGTATCTCCACCGTCGTCGTCTTCCCAGCCCCGTTGGGGCCGAGGAGCGCGAATACCTCGCCCTTAGACACGGACAGGTCTATGCCTCGTACGGCTTCTACCTGGCCGTAGGACTTGTGGAGCCCGCGCACCTCTATCGCCGGTTCCGTCACCGCTTGGGTCCTTGAAGCCAACATTCCTCCATATGCATCGGCGCAGCTTCCCTTTCACTTTTGCTTCCAATTATCTCACACGGGGACATCTCCGTCACGCGGCAAACGGCGCTCTACTCCCGGAGTTGCCGCGCAACTCAGTACCAATAATTGGCTGTAGGCATCGGTATGCCCGAAAGGACCGCCCGCACCTCCGAGACGACAACGTTGGTGGGCCGTGTAAGACTGAATTGCGAACTTTTCGCTGGGAAGTCTTGATTTAAGGAAGGGGTCAATCAACCCCTTGTCGGATTCGCGAGCCACCGGCCCACCGACCGGATTAGCGAGCAGGCCATCTTTGCTATCGCTGAGTCCCACTCAAAGATCGAATACGTCCATGATCGGGCGTACAAGCACAGCTATGAGAAACACTGCAAAGGGTGTGGCTACCGCTCCAACGGCAATACTGGTCAAGTGGTCTGCGATCAGGACGGTCCCTGATTGAATCAATGCCGACGTGCGATCATTCAATTCATCTGGACTTATCGTGCCCGTGGAGAGAGCGACAGCGAGACCCAGAAGCGGGACCACAAGAAACACCGTCCCGAAGACCGCCTTCAGTTCCCCCACGATTGCCGGGATGTCAATCCCGCTCAGTCGTGTAATGGTGTAGCCTCCTACAATAAGGCCAATTGGCAGCAGCAACATCTCCATCGATTCCTACTGGCGTAGACCGGCTTACGGTTCGGATCTCCCAAGACCACTTCGCTCCTACCCACGTCGGCAGTCAAAGGGCGATCTTTTCCCTACGGAATCAGATCGGCTTATCACAACTCAAACACCCAACCGCCGGATGCGAGCAGCTAGCTCATGTTTGGGAATGGGACATCTCGGATCGTCCTGCATCGCTTCAAGGGCAGCGACGACCTGAGACACGGACAGAATTCCGGCATCCAGCATTCTGTCGACGAGCCACAGTGCGCCCAAGTGTGCGATGCCCTTGGACTCGGCGACGCTACGCATGGTCCTGTCTTCCGTCAGGAGGTGCCACCCTTGACGGTCAGCAAGCGCAAGAGCAAATGAATCCACCAGACTCAAGGCTGGTCGCTCGAACTGATAGACCATTGCCATTTCCACGCCATCGGCATCCAGTGATTCAACTCTTAGGCCGAAACCGAGGAGGCCCTGACGGCTGTACGCGCCGAGGTCTATCAGTTCCTCATGGAAAAGGAGGTCCGGCACCGCGAACTGGAACTCCAGCCCGAACATCTTGTCCAATAGATCGCGCTTCGAGAATTCAATCAGGACGGAGCTATCGCTGACGAGGACCTTCATCTGTTCCCCTAAGCGACCGAACCAGCCATGATCGCTTCGATCTCGCTGACTCGCAGTCTTAGCAATTCCGCAGCCTTGGATTCCGAAATCTCATTCTCTGCCAGGGCTCTCAAGCACAGGCGGCGAAAACGCGTGGGACTCTCCATCCGTTTGAGAGGACATGGCTCCTCGGTTCTCCAACTGCTTCCGATGCCACCGAAAATGTCCCGCAGCGTCGCCTCGGTGATGATTCCCAGGTCACGCATTCGCATGACCAGAGCCGCGGCGCTGATGCCGAACATATGCTTGATCTCGATGAGTTCACCGAAGCCGAAATTGAATCGGCGGCGCCCTACTTCACGGACGAGATCGTCCCCGGGTGCCAAGAATGCACCGGCAAAGCGCTGGCAGGCTCTTTCCTCACGCACCGTGGACGGGATATCTAGGACCATGTGGCCCAGTTCGTGAGCAATCGTGAATCGCTGTCGTTCGAAAGACTTCCCGGTGGTGCAGACCACAACGCGAACATCGTCCCCGCCGACCCGACGCACCCGGCAACTGAGCCCATCCACCGATCCGGGCAAGCTCAGCTTGAACACCTTGATGCCGTGCTCCTCCAGCAGCTCGGTTATGTCCGGGATTGGACCGCCTCCAAGATTCCAGGCGATGCGAACTGACATGGCTGCTCCCTCCGCATCCGCCAAGGTGGTGATTTGATAGGGCGCTCCATCCGGCTCGACGAGTTCCGTGGTGTCGATCCCCAGGATCTCCTCCACCTGCAAGTAGCGGTCTACGTGATCGAGGACCTCCCCCTCCACCGCGACTCGCTCCCGCGCCTTGGCTGATGCCAGCTTTCTGAACTCCACCGATTCCAGGGAGACGCTTGAAGGGGTCAGCAGGTAGCTCAGGGGTACCTCCAGGGCCTCTGACAGGGCGATGGCTACGGTTGAGCTCGGCATCATCTCCGATCGCTCGTACTTGCCGATCGCCTGGGCTGAGACAATGCCACCCATGGTTGACGACAAATCCCGTAGCGACAGGCCACTGCGTTTTCTGGCGAGTTTGAGACGTTCGCTGTACATGGGACTCCCTCCTTCCGGTTTACATTTTATGGTATAATGGCCGTTTGTGTAAACCATCCACATATGCTCATTCGCATGATTCTGCCAGGACACGAGGGCACTCAGCGGCGACTCGCACGGGGGGCGGACCTGGAAGAAACCCTCTGGGCATTCGCCCGGAAGCCTCCTACGCCCCGGAGGACGACTGACTCACGATGCGAAGCGACGATGCTTTTAACATACTGGCTCTTGACGGCGGCGGGATAAGGGGGATCTATGCCGCGCACGTCCTCGCCAGATTGGAGGACAGCATTGAGGTTCCTCTGCGGGAGCGTTTCGACCTCATCGCGGGAACCAGCACTGGGTCGATCTTGGCGGGCGCGTTATCGATGAACATCCCAATGCAGACTCTGGTTGAACTCTTCGAGAGTCAGGCCGACCGCATCTTTAGAAGAAGAAGGTTCAGCTTCTTCCCCATCATACGAAGCCGCTACTCGACACACCCTCTAGACCGGGTTATCGGAGAGTACGTGCCCGAAGTAACCATGGGACAGGTACCGGCCCCGCTAATGATTACGAGTTCAGACATATCCACCGGTGGGGTGCATGTTTTCAAGTCCGGGTATTTGGAAGACCTCGGAGAGCCGTATCTGAGAGACGGCGACGTGCGGCTGAGAGACGCGATTCTGGCATCGTGCGCCGCTCCTACATACTTCGACCCCAGACAGGTTGGCCAGTACCAATTGGCGGACGGGGGTCTGTGGGCCAACAATCCCACCATCATCGCCGTCATCGAGGCACTGTCCAAGTTCGGGTTGCCCCTTGGCAAGATTCGGGTCCTGTCCATCGGCACTGGACACTCTGCCAATTTCTACACCCAGAACAGGGCCTGGGGCCTCCTGACCGGCTGGGGCGGACAAAAGCTGGTCCCGTATGTGCTGGGTCTACAGTCCCAGGCATCAACCAACATGGCCAATTTGCTGCTCGGGGATCGCCACCCTCGCCTGCTCCGGGCCAGCGCAGGAGCCACCGCCTACCGTCGGTTAGAACACCCATCCTGACTCGGCCCTGTGACGCCGATTGGGTTAGGTAGTCGTCAAGTTGCTTGACGTTCTCTGGATCAGGTTCCCCCCCTGGGGCGGTGCCAACCCTACGCTTGAACTCGATGAAGGTGTCCAGCGCGGTCAGATCAACAGCGCGGCGGGAAGCTTCCGAGGGAGGGTTCTCCTCGACCATCTCTTCGCCGCGGGCCAGGCCGGTGAGGATGAGAAAGTCCCGCACCGCGCTGGTGATGTTGGCCTCGGGCTCGAAGTTATCATGCCGCCGCAGTATCTCGGAGGCGGCATTGCGATACCTGGGGTCGCTCGTATCAATGTGCATAGGAATTGGGCGTTCTATCCCGTAGCAGTAGGCTCTTATCGGTCGGCCGCCGACTCATACGCCACCCACCTGGGTCGTCTCTCGTGGTCGCACCCGTGCCTTGATATGGGTCCCAGATTCGATCTCCGCCACGCGCAGCTCGAAGGCCTTCTGGAGGTTCTGCCACAGTTGGGGTGTGGTGCCGAAGTAGCAGGAAAGACGTAGAGCGGTGTCAGCCGTTATCCCGCGCTGCCCCTTCAGGATTGCCGTGACTCGATTCGTGGGTACATCGAGAGCCTTGGCCAGCGCGTTCGCCGACAGCCCAAGCTCCTCAAGCTCCTCACCCAGTATCTCGCCAGGGTGCACCGGCCTCATCCCATTGCTCAGAATCATATCCAAACTCCTCATCAGTGGTAGTCCACGACTTCCACGTTGTACGGTCCGTCGTTTTCCCAGCGGAAGCATATTCGCCACCGGCGATTGATCCGGATGCTGCACTGGCCCGCTCGGCCGCCGTAGAGAGCCTCCAGCCTGTTGCTGGGCAATGCAGCCAGATCTTGCAAGGACGCCGCGTTGTCCAATACTGTGAGTCGCCGCGTTGCCTCATCCGCGAAGCCATGGAAGGCTCGCACCAGCCTACCCTTAAAGAACTGCTCGGTTCTCCGGTCCTTGAAACTCCGAATCATTGTAACGCCTTACGTAAGGGATACACAAGATGTTACCACACTACGGCTTGACTTCGCCGGAAGATCGAACTCCGAACTCCGGAAGCGCGGGTTGAAGTCCCACGTGACCTCTAGAGAAGCAACTGCCCCGACGCCACGGACCAAGGGGGACACTTCGGGTTCGGTAGCGGGATTGTCCTCGCCGGGTCGCTACAGCCAGACAAGGCACCCGTGCTGTCTTAGAGCACGCCAATACCCCTTGGACGGCGGGGGGGGCTTGAGAGTCTACGGAGGCATCCTCGCCTACAGATCCAGAACGAACCTCAAGGTGAAGGTTCTTGATTTTATGTAGTTTGGTGGGTACAGCTTCACCCGCAGTTACGGGAGATGGGCGGGGGCTATAGTGTTGCCTTGAGCCAGGACACACGGCCAACTGACGCCTCTCAAGTGTGTGTACTACGATCTCCGGCAATGATGAGCAAGCGTCAGTTCTTCCGATTGGTGCAGCACCAGTCGAGGATGATGCCAGGTATGGACTCGACGTGCCCTGGTCGATACACGCTGGCCACCATACTTAGGTCGCGCGTAGTTCTTGGGTCGTCGGCGTGATACGTAGACACGACAATCCAGACCCACTCGCCGTCTGGTGACAAATCCCAGTGGCCGGGCTTCCGGTACTCCGTCGACTCCCAGACCCTGTCGATCCCGCCAGTTCCCACGTGGAGGATGTCAATGAAGGGCATCCTAGCTCTCATATCCCAGCCAAAGTAAGCCAATCGAGCTCCGTTTGGAGACCAGACGGGCGCTCCCATCCTAACCGCGCTCCGCCCCGGCAAGACCTCAACTTTCAACTGGTCCAGCCGATGGTCAGCACTCAGCAGGCCTATCCCGTAGACTCGTTCATAATCCATTACCAAGAAAGCAGCCGCCCCGTCGTCGCTGGGCGTGGCCGCCGCCGAAACGACTACTTGCTCCGCCAGTGTGTCGGCCTCTCTCCTCAGCCGCCGATGCAGGTCGATTGAGTTCGCCAGCTCAAGCTCTTCGCCCGTCTTCAGGTCCACCGACACGAGTCGGTTGTTCACCGGCCCATACATAGTGTACCCGGGTCCTCTTTTCTCGATCCTCTCTATGTCCCTGGCCGAAAGCGCAAGTATCCTCTTGCCGTCCATTGACCAAGAAATGCTCTCCGCATAGCGCCCGTACATGTCGAACCAGTCCATAAGGCCGGTCGCGAGACGCCGGGGAGCGGCTTCGCCCGCAACTTCCGCCACCCAGAGGTCGAAACGGCTTTCGGCAGGGGACTCTGGGTCCCAATCGTCGCCCGGAACGAGGTAGGCAATATGGCTGCCGTCCGGGGACCAGACGTCGCAGCAACCACTGGGCACCAGCTCTGTGCGCCGCGCATTGTTCAGTCCAATGAGCAAATTGCCTACGAGGACATGTTCGGCGTCTGGGGAAGCCACAAGATAGCCGTGCCTATGCCCACCGTCAGGGAGGTCCAGGTTCACTTCAAACTCGGCAGTCTGGGTGATCATGCTCTCGTCGATCTTCAGTCGCACGAGCTTGGAACGTCCACCGTCCGTCCGCCGCAGGCCGATCACGCTTCCGTCTCTTGTCAGTGCTCCCGTCCAATAGTCGCCCGTCTTGGTCACCTGCCGTTCCCAATGCCCGGCCAACAGGCGCAGATCTCCGTCCCTCAAGACCAAGACCCATCCGGCACGAACTGGAGGAACGGTGAAGTCGCGAATGCCAGCTGGGGTTGAAGCCTCATCTGAGTCTCCGAAACCAGCGCATCCGCAACCGACGATAGCCGCTGCAAGTAGCAATACGACGGACAGCACGGCAGCCCGAGTCCTCCTTCTGTATCTCGCGTTCTCCATCGTCACACCGTCCACCCCGTGGAATCGACTGCTATACCCTCGAGGCTACTCTTGCTGAACGCCGACTCTGCCAGATCCACCACGCTCACCGTTTCTTCCTGCGACAGACAAGTGACACCTGGCGACTCGGAGGAAATGCAGGCTGGACCATCACCCTAGTACTCTCGAATGGTATATCAGATCGCCATACGCTCGTCACCCCGAAGCAGTCAGCGATCAGAACACGTTCGATAGCCCCTGTAGTTAGAGTACGAGCTTGATCCTCAGGCCGAGGCCGATTCCGACGTCACACCGTCGTTTGGCATGGGGATGGTGTACGTCACCGTGGCCTCGTCTCCGCTGACCTCAATGCCCTCCACGAAGTTGCGGATGAGCGCCTTGCACTCGGGGATAGTCCCTTCCGCCAGGAAGTCTCGGAAGTCCGCTACATACTCCTTGATCTCCTCCGTGGTCGGCAGCTCCACCCTGCGCTGCTCAAGCTGGCGCTCGGCATATTCTCGCGCAGCCTCCAGCTGCTCCTCGCGGTGCCTCAGAGACAGGATGCGGGGCGATAGGACCTCCAACGTCAGCTCGCTGGTCTGTCAAGACCCCTCGGCTGCAGATCGCGGTAGATTCCCTCATACTCAACGGTATCGAGTGGAGGTCCACCGGAACCGGCAAGAAGTGGCTCCGGAAATCTGAACAGGGGGATAAGTGGAATCGCTGCCTGATTGAGGGCATGATAGTGCTCTCGGAGACAGGAGCGAGAGATGAGCAGACGACCCCGCCGTAACCACTCGGCAGAGTTCAAGGCGAAGGTGGCTCTTGCCGCAGTGCGCGGCGACCGGACACTTTCGGAGCTGGCAAGCCAGTTCGATGTGCACCCGAACCAGATCACGCAGTGGAAGACCCAGTTGCTGGATCGGGCGGCGCAGTTATTTGGCGCCGGGACAGGGCAGGCTGAAAAGCCGGTAGATATGAAGGTCCTTCACGCCAAGATCGGTGAGCTTGCGTTGGAGAACGATTTTTTAGAGGCCGCGCTCACGAAGGCGGGATTGCCGGGCGCAAGGCGATGATCGACCGCGATCACAAGCTGCCTCTCGCCCGCCAGGCAAAGGCAGTGGGCATCAGCCGCGGGAGCATCTACTACCGGCCACGGCCGGTGGGCGAAGCCGGTCTCGGACTGATGCGCCGCATCGATGAGCTGCACCTTGAGTATCCGTTTGCAGGCAGTAGGATGATGCGAGGCCTGCTCCGCCAGGAGGGACTCTCCTCCGTGCGTAGACACATCGCCACACTGATGCGGCGGATGGGCATCGAGGCGCTGTACCGCAAGCCCAACACCAGCCGGCGACGGCCCGACCATACGGTGTATCCGTACCTGCTGCGCGGGCTTGAGGTGAGCAGGCCCAACCAGGTGTGGGCAATGGATATCACGTACATTCCGATGGCCAGGGGGTTCGTGTACCTAGCCGCAGTGATGGACTGGCATAGCCGCAAGGTGCTGGCCTGGCGGGTATCGGTCACAATGGACACAGACTTCTGCGTGGAGGCGCTCGAAGAATCCCTGGGACGCCACGGCGCGCCGGAGATATTCAACACCGACCAGGGCAGCCAGTTCACCAGCGAGGCCTTCACCAGCATGCTGCTGGCGCAAGCCGTTCAAGTGAGCATGGACGGCAGGGGCCGGTGCATGGACAACGTCTTCGTGGAACGGCTGTGGCGCAGCATCAAGTACGAGGAGGTGTACCTGAAGGCATACCAAAATGGGACTGAGGCCAGAAAGGGGATTGGGGCTTATCTGGCCTTCTACAACCAAGAGCGGCCCCATCAAGCCCTGGGCTATCGGTCACCGGGTCAGGTGTTCCATGCAGTGAGCCCACAAAGGTGTTTACTGGAACATCCACAAGCCTTACAATCGGATGAAGGTTTACGAGACACCCCAGCGGTAGACTCTCTTATTTCAGCCTCACCGCTGTCCTGATGATGGGGTCCACTTGACAACTCCAGGGACAACTCACCCACCAGCTGCTTCAGTTCACTGTGTAGACCGTCAGCGATAATGGGACACGTGAGAGGGGTAGAAAACCCGAGAGTCTGAGAGTGGTGTGAGCTCCTGAAGTGAGGGTAGAGTACCTCATGAAAGGAGCAGCGATGTCCCAGTCAGACGTCAGCAAGGCCGAGGCCGCCGATCAGCGGTCGGAGCAGACTAGGTCCTTCGTTCGACGAGTTAGAGCGGCTACCCGGCGCAAATACACCCCGGAAGAGAAGATCCGTATCGTGCTGGAGGGCTTCCGCCGCGAGGTCACCGTGAACGACCTGTGCCGGCGGGAGGGTATCAAGCCCCACTCCTACTACTCGTGGACCAAGGAGTTCATGGAGGCGGGCAGGGAGCGGCTGTCCCGTGACACGGTGCGCGATGCCACCCGGCAGGAGATCCAGGATCTCAAGCGGGAGAACGGCGAGCTCAAGCAGCTGGTAGCCGAGCTATCCCTCGAGGTCTACCGTCTGAAAAAAACGGCCATACCAATGCCCCAGAACGGCGTCGGTACCAGCGGATGAGCGCCGTTGAGAAGGCGACGGTCCTGGCCAGTGTAGCCGCATCACCGCTGGCCAAGCGTCGGGTGCTCAGAGACCTGGGTGTTCCCAAGAGCACCTACTATCGGTGGTTGATGCGACAACAACATCAACAAGGTCTCGAGGACCGACCTGGAGCCAGCGCTCCACCGTGGAACCGCCTTAGACCTCAGGAGGAACGGTCGATCCTGGAAGCGGCCAGGGAGATGCCGGAGCTAAGTAGCCGCCAGTTGGCAGCGTGGTCTACAGACAACCTGGCCTTCGCTGTATCCGAGTCCACTGTGTATCGCATCCTGTGCAGAGAAGGTCTTGTGAAGTCACCCGAGATGCAGCTCAAGGCCGGCAAAGAGTACCATCGCAAGACCAGCGGCCCTCACCAGATGTGGGCTACCGACGCCTCCTACTTCAAGGTGATCGGTTGGGGCTACTACTACCTGGTCACCGTGATGGACGACTACTCCCGCTTCATACTGGCCCACAAGCTCCAGCGGGACATGACCACCGACTCTCTCATCGAGGTGGTCCAAGAGGCCGTGGACAAGACCGGCATGACTGAGGTCCCAGTGGCCGACCGGACCAGCCTGCTGAGCGATAACGGCTCAGGTTATGTCTCCGGTGGCTTCAGAGACTACCTGCACCTGGTGGGAATCAAGCACATTCTGGCCGCGCCGTTCCACCCTCAGACCAATGGCAAGCTCGAGCGCTATCACCAGAGTATCAAGCGGGACGTCAAACAGGTCCCCTACGAGATGCCTTCTGCCCTGGAAGCAGCAATCGCCGCCTTCGTGGCCTACTACAACTACCGACGCTATCACAAGGCGCTGGCCAACGTGACGCCCGCAGACATGCTCAACGGAAGGCGGGAGCAGATCCTCCAACGGAGAAAGGAGGTGCAGGTCCAGACGTTAGAACGGCGAAGACGCTACAACAAGACCCTCAGGGAGCTCCCACGCAGCTCTTCATAATAATAATCTTCTCGGGTCCTAATCTGTCCCACTTGTGCTGATTGCCAACAGATAGGCACGTCGTCCGCCGGAGGCGGAGTGTATATCGTTTCGCCGGTCGCTGAGTTGACGACATAGTTCTGGACACGCCGGTATTGCCCCGGTGCGGCTGACCCTCCACTGACGCCGGAAATCAGATGCCTGTGGATATCAAGGATAAGCCTCTCAGTGATTGGACCGCCATCGTTCAGGTACGTGCTGACGAACTCGAAAGCGTCGCGGTAGTTGAGCAGTTCGCGCGTGTCGTCCGGGTCCGCACCGGGAACATCATCGCCCGCCAGAAGGTCTGCGGCCTCCTCAATCGTAAGGCGAGTCCCCTCGATATGGGTCGTATGGTGCGCTTCGAGAAGGAACGCCCGCGAGCGCATAGAGTCTATCCACTCATCCGACAGGCTCGCAGCATCGAGGAACCCGCGGGCGCGCTCAATCTCTGTGAGGGCCGCTGCGATTGCGTTCGTAATGGAGAAGCGCGGAGTGAATCTCATACTGCCTTCGTCATTCTGTCCTACACCGACACCACCGTATCGGTGTCTCCCGCGGCGAGGGCGTTCATGTAGGCGAGAATGAGATCGCGTGTGCGGTAGGAACCGAACGCGGCTTCGTCCTGGCGGCGGACTATGGGGAAGGTGTCGAGCACGTAGCCCGCGTCCTCTCTGGATAGCCCGTAGAGGTGGAAGTAGAGCGCGTCGAGCCGCGCCCGCAGGTGGCGGCGTTCCTCTTCATCCCAGATGAACGGCGGGCCGTCATAGCCGAGGTCACGGGCGAATGGGGCCATGTCGTTGGCCGTGTAGGTGAGCCGCAGCGCGTGGTCGCGGACAAGTTCGCGGGCCGTCTTGTCGCCGAACCGCCGATCGTAGCCCTCGGCCGCTATCACCGGGAGTTGCTCGACGATGTACCAGGTGAGGTGAGTTGCTTGAACCTTCTGACGAGTAACGTAGTCGAAACCGAAGCTGTTGAGATTGGCAAGCACTTGCGCCGTACTTTCGGCATCGAACTCGGCTCCGGCTGGGATAAGGACCGGCAACGTGTGTCCACACCCAACTTGCGGAACTACGGCGGCAATCATGGTACGTACATTGGTTGACGCCGTGATGTCTTTGAATGCCAAGAACCAACCGTGTGTCTCTGTAAAGGTACTCGCCTTCCGGCTAACCCAGTAACGCGAGCGGGGAGAAAAGGCCGGATCACGGTGTTCGTCATCAAGAGTCCTGTCCGGTTGACCCGGTCGGAATAAGTTGCCTTCTCGGTTTGTTATGCTGGCGGCCCGGTGGTCAAACGCCTGCACCATCTTGCCCTCGTACAGAGGCAGATATAGCTCCTTGCCTTTCTGCCAGCGGTTGCCCTCGACGGGGTAGAAGCCTTCGGATTCCAACTGCGCGGCTGTTCTGAAGAGGTGGGAATCGTTGGCCATATGGAACATCGTGTGGTATCGGACGGGCCACGCTTTGCGCTCCTCGCCCTGTGAGCGATCGACGAGCACAGGATGCCGCTCGTACATGCGGCGGGTGATTTCCGCGTCCCGCCTCGTGCGAAATATGGGCGCGGTGCCGGTGTTCGGGTTCACACGGGCGAAGTCCGACGGGGCCAGTGGAAAGCAGCGCTCCGGGTTCTCAATGGTCCGGGTGTCGTGGAGGAAGAAGGCGCACTCGGTCTCGTCGAACCGCCGCTCCGTGCCGCCGAATATCAGGGCGCAGAACTTGAACCGGGAGTCCACATCGGGGAAGAAGGGCGGCAGCCCTGTTCCGAGTCGCCTGTTCTCGAAGTCGAACAGGCCGCCCACTCGTCCGCTAGTGGAAATGGACTTGAAGAAGGCGGCCGCCGTCTTGTCGGCGTATATGCCCGACGGAGTGAGAAGCCCGACGAATCCGTCCAGCTTGATCAACCCCATGGCGCGCTCCACGAACAGCGAATAGAGGTTGATGTCGCCGCCCCCCAACAGGGGATAGTTCCCGGACGCGCGAATCAACTCGCCCAGCTTATCTGCTCGTTCCTTCGCGGCGTCGAATGCGCCCGCCAGAGGCGCACCCTTGTCGCGCAGTTGTTGAATGCCAGTTTTCCGTGCGGCCGCTGTCGGGGCCAGAGCCAGCTCCGGTGAGCGCGTGGCGAACCACTCCACCTCTTGGAGTTTGATGCGGTCCCACGGCGGGTTGCCGATGACGGCGTCGAAACCGCCAACCGGTTGTTCTTCCTGCCACCGCTGCCAGACGCCGGGGAAGGCCGCCTCCCAATGCAGGAAGCCTTCGCGATCCGCGATGCACCGGGCATCGCTCCACAACTCCTTGAACCCTGACCAGGAAGTGTCATCGCCGCCAGTCTCTTCGTCCCCAACGGCGTCAGGACCCCGCGCCAGGAGACTGTACGCATCGTTAGGCCGGCTGGCCAGAGCTTCAACCAGAGGAGTCTCGAGCGCGGCGTGCGCTTTCCCCCTCATGTCAGAGGTCAGCCAGCGCAGGCCGCACAGGAAGTCAAGCAGGCCTCGAAGGTCGGCCGTCGTGTCCTCGACTCCACGGAACAACTCGGCCGACTCCCGCACCTCCGCAACGTCCGCGTCGGACATCTCCTCTATGCGCTGCATCCCACTGGTGGCGGCCTCCGCGCCAGCTATGGCGGAGCTTGCGAACAGGCCCCCAAGCCGGTTCAACTCCGCCGTGGCCTCCGGAACGCGGAGACCGACCAGGGAGTCGCCGCAGCGCAGGTGGTGGTCCAGGAAGGAGAGGGGAGCGCCAACGGTGAAGCTGTGCAACCACAGCGACACCTTCGCCAGTTCAACGGTCAGCGGGTTCTTGTCCACGCCGTAGATGCAGCGTTTCAGGACCATCCGCCGGATGATGGATTGGTCGGTCAACTGGGCCTCGTCCATGACCCAATCCGACGCTTGGGCTCGCTGGAGGATGTCCCGCCGAATTGCCGCCACCCGTTTCACAAGCGGGGATGAGTACTCGCCGTCCAGCCACTCCGGCACCGCCGGCGCGTACTCCGCTAGCTCCGCAATGTAGTCCGATAGGAAGTCGACGGCGGTGACCAGAAAGTGACCGCTTCCCATCGCCGGGTCCAGCACCTTCAGGTCGAGTACGGCTTCGGCCGGGTCCAGCGCAAGCAACTCGGCATGTCGCTCGGCGATGGCACGGTGGTCGCTCCTCAACTCCTCCGACTTGTCCTCGAACGCCTTCAGGCGCTCTTCGGCCAGCGGCTTCAGAGTCCGGTCAACGATCAGGTCGACGAGCTCTTGAGGCGTGAAGAAGCTGCCGCTGTCCTTGCGGGCGTAGCTGTTGGGCCGCACTACGATCCCGCCATTGTCGTCTCGGACAGGCTCGCGTTCCAGGAGCCTCTCGTAGATGGAGCCCAGTTGCTGCACGGACATGTCCCGGTAGTTGACGAAGTGGCGTGCGCCCTCTGTCTCCGTGTGGCTCAGGTCGTAGATGGTGTCGCCGACGATCTTGTCCGTAAGGCGGGCCGTCTTGAGCAATGGAGCGGCTTCGGACGCAAACAGGCCGCCGTTGTAGGGCGGCAGGCCGATGGACTCGTCGCCCTCGTCGATTTGGCGGAACAGCGTCATCAGGTGATCGTAGTAGCTGGAGGCGCTGGCGGAGAAGACGGCGCTGCCTTGCATCCTGTGCGCCACGTGGTCGCGGACCGGCTTCCGCAAGCCGTAGTCTTCATATCGCGGGTCGTTTACCGGAAGCAGCCCCCGGTCCTCGGCGTAGAGTACGAAGAGCAGCCGGTAGAGAAGGATGAGGGCTGCGTGACGGACGCGTGACAAATCTTCGCCGGTGGCGTCGGCCAGGGCTTGCACCAGCTTGGGAAAGACCCTCTCGAATACGACGCTGGACAGGTCCTGGGCCACCTTCTCCTCGTACCGCCTCCCCTGGGCTAGCGCCGCTTCCAGGAAGCTGGTCGTGGCCCCCTGCTGCGGGGTGAAGGAATCGCGGCGGAACAGCAGGTAGAAGAGGTGGAGCCCGTCCTCGCCGCCGGACTCCAGCATCTCTCCGAGATGGGCCTCGAAGTAGCCGGTGGCGCGTGGGCGGGCGCGGTAGTCATAGAGACGCCACAGTCCCCCGTTGGTCAGGAATCCCCACCGGATACGGCTCTCCGACTCGATGTCAGCCATCGAGAGGTACCGCAGAATCTGACCGTGGGGCGTCCTGGATTGGCGTCCGGTGTCCCTGTCGCGGGCGTCGAGGGAGAGACCGAACCGCTTGCTCTCCACCACCACTATGGCGTCCCGGAATCGGTCCTCAGGGTTGGCTCTCCCGGCGGCGCGCTCCTTGGATGCGGCATCGGTGAAGAGGAGATAGTCGGGGATGTCCTCGTTGCGGGTTGTCCCCTGCTGGGGAAGATAGTCGGCCCATCCCAAGAGCTCCAGGACCGGGCGAATCAGCTCCTGCTCGGTGACGGCCTCGTTGGGGCCTTCGGAGCCGCTCAGCGCATCGTATCGTTGACGAACGCCATCCCCAAATACGGCAAATGCCGTCGAGTCCGATATGGACGCCCGCCACTCGGCGGTCGCCTTTATGCCTTCGGTCAGGAAGTAGTTCGTGAACAGATTGCCGGGCATGTCAGGTCCTACTCGCCGGTTTCATGCCATTACTCCAAGAGGACACTGATCTTCTCCAGCGCCTCCCCGACAACCTGCCGTGGGGCCTGGCTCTCGAAACCGGCGCGTCTCGCCCGCCACTCCAGGCTCTTGACCTGGTCTGCCAACACGACTCCCGAGATGCTGCTTGTCGCGGGGAGGAGGACTTCAAAGGGGTATCCCTTGACTCTTGACGTAATCGGACAGAAGAGCGCCAGGCTGGTCTTCTCGTTGTAATCTTCCGGGCTTAGGGTCAGGGCAGGCCGTCGGCCAGTCTGTTCATGCCCAGCCTGGGGCGCGAAGCTCAGCCACACGATGTCTCCCCTTGCGGGAACATACTCCCGGTCTACCATTCTTCGTTGCCCTGGGCCGGACCGGAGTCCTGCTCGGAATGAAGGTTGTCGGGGGTCATCTGGGCCAGCATGCCGACCAGGTCATAGGATCTCTTCCGCAATACGACTTGGTCGCCCCGAGGAACAATCTCAATGGCCGAGCCTTCCTGAACACCCCACTGCTCGGCGATGGGCTTGGGAATCCGGACCGCCAGGCTCGTGCCCCACTTGGAGATATGCGACTTCGCACCCATGCGAGCACCTCCTTTTACATACATATTATATATCGTGGTTGCGTGTCCCTACTAGACAGCAATCCCCCAAAATCCTTGGGAGGCCGACGGATACGGGGCGATAGAGAGCAGCGCTGCGACTGTTCAAATGCTCCGGGCGACGACCAGTTCCCGTCTCCTGTTCCCCGTGACCACGATGATCGTGGACAGGGAGGACGTCGAGGGCCACTGTGCTAAGCACACAGCGGCCAGGATGACCCTGATGACACTGCCCATCCTCGTGTCGTGCTCGCCCGCTCTGTCACGGATAGGGGATACGGCAACGATCATGCCATCCGCCTCAAGGCGGAGATCATGGTGGACCACTTCCACGAGCAGGTCATCGGCCTTCAGAAGGTCGGCGGCCAGGCCTGGGCCATGGTGGTGACAGGGAGTATTGAGCGCGCCATCCGCTACTACCACGCTATCCAAGACTACTTGGCAGAACGGAAGAGTCCCTACCAGGCCATCGTCGCCTTCTCTGGTGAGCACGAATACGCGGGGACGAAGGTAACCGAGGCTTCCCTCAACGGTTTCTCCTCGAACCTCATCGCCGACGAGATTCAGAAGGACCCGTATCGTTTCCTGGTTTGCGCTGACAAGTTTCAGACCGGCTACGACGAGCCGCTGCTCCACACCATGTACGTGGACAAGATGCTGTCCGGCGTCAAGGCGGTGCAGACACTTTCGCGCCTTAACCGGGCACACCCGAAGAAGCATGACGCGTTTGTGCTCGACTTCGCCAATGACGTGGACACTATCCAGGACTCCTTCGCCGACTACTACCGCACGACGGTCCTTGCCGACGAGACCGATCCCGACAAGCTGCACGACCTCAAGGCAACGCTCGACGGCTATCAGGTGTATGAGCAGGCCCAGATCGACCAGTTGGTGGAGCAGTACCTTTCGGGAGCCGACCGCGACCAACTTGATCCCATCCTGGACGCCTGTGTCTCGCTCTACCGTGAGCAGCTGGACGAGGACGGCCAAGTGGACTTCAAGGGTAAGGCCAAGGCGTTCCTCCGAACCTACGGCTTCTTGGCCGCAATCCTGCCCTACGCCAACGCCGAGTGGGAGAAGCTTTCCATCTTCTTGACTTTCCTCGTTCCAAAGCTGCCTGCGCCCATCGAGGACGATTTGTCGAAGGGGATTCTCGAAGCCATCGACATGGACAGCTACCGGGTGGAGAAGCAGGCGGTGCGGGACATCCAGCTTCCCGACGGGGACGCCGAGATCGAACCGGTATCCACCAGTGGCGGCGGGCAGAAGCCGGAACCGGAGATGGAGCGGCTATCCAACATCATCAGGGAGTTCAACGACCGGTTCGGCAACATCGAGTGGAAGGACCAGGACAAGATCGAGAAGGTGATTGCCGAAGAGCTGCCCGCGAAGGTTGCCGGTGACAGGGCGTACCAGAACGCCATGGCAAACTCCGACCAACAGAACGCGCGAATCGAGCACGACAAGGCCCTGGAACGCGCCATGACCGAGCTCCTGGCAGACCACACCGAGCTGTTCAAACAGTTCAGCGACAACGATTCGTTCCGCCGGTGGCTCTCTGAAATGGTCTTCGCTGCTACGTACGTTGGAGCTGCCGCGGCCGCCCCGGCAGGGGAATAGAAGTCGGGAGGACAACAGCAACCCGCCGGGTCTCATCCCGCAGGTTGAGCCGTCCGTCGGCTTCGTTCGCCGCAGTTCCGCGTCCTTGTCCCACTTGCCTCACTTCCTAGCTAGCGCTGGAACATCCTCGCGGCTACCCACTTTGTTCAACTTACTTCATGCCGTAGATAAGGCGTCCTATGAGGCAAGCCCGCACCCGAGTCCGAATCGTCTACAGGCCTTCCGCACCAATCGTTTGAGGGACTTGCCTCGCTCCCACCGTAAGCCTGCATCTACTCTACCCCTACCACCCTTCGCCGCTACCACAAAACCACCTTCTACACAAGGGCTTGCAGGCCATTACATACATCGGATTTCCCGTCCACAATGGGACGTTGGGCCTTGTAAGCGGGTGCAAGTTAGTGAATACAACGCAGCAAACAGCAGAGACCCTGAACGGCAGAGGGCAGGGCGGTCCCGAGTTCAAGCGGGCCGTCCGGGACTACGTGCGCGCCTACGTGTGGCGACATGGACGGCCGAAGACAGCTGAGGACCTCGGAGTGTGTCCCGCCACACACTCTGGCGCTTCCTTGAACGGGGCCACATGGGGCTAGCCGTGCCCTCCGCCGTCCTGAACTCTGCCGGCGGGAGCGTCCGAGCGATTGAGAGTGCCAGGCAGCAGCTGATCATCGACCTGATGGGCCTGAGACCGGACCCCGCTCTACGTCCCCTGCGCGAGAGTCTTGAGGAGGCGCTCCTGCTACTCTGCGCGGCACCGTTGACCACCGTGGACGAGCTGTCGCGGTTGGTCCGCGTTCCCGCCTCCACCCTGCGAGAGCAGCTGGAGAAGCTCGCCAAGCGGGGGTTGGTGAACTCCGCGCCGCACCATCTGAGCGTGTTGGGGCCTCGCCCGCTGCGCCGGTACTTCCCAACGGAGAAGGGCGTCATCGCCGGGGGAGTAGCCACCAAGGGCGAGGCGCACATGCTGCGGGCCTACCCGGTGTCGAAACAGTGGGTTCGGCTGTTGGCCGAGCGGCTGGACGCCGTGGCTGTGCTCTAGCGCATCGCCGCCATGGTCGCCGACTCTGATCCGCACAACGATCCTATGCGCGTGGACCACTACCGCAAGGGTCCCTACGACATGCTGCTCACGCTGTCCGGGGGCCGCTCCATCGGTCTACTGCGCCAGGGGCCGACACTATCCACCTCCAACCTCCGCTACCGCATCAGGAGCATCGAGCGGTTGCACAACGCCGAGAGACCCTTTGTCACCCTCGTACTGACCCACGCAGACCAGGCCACGCGCCGGGCAGTCCGCTCATTGGGCGACCCTTCAGAGCACGGCAGGACATTCGTGGCGACGGAAGGGGAACTTCTGGCCGGAGACCACAGGGGGGTCGTCTGGCAGCAGTGCGGGAGCGGCCTCGGCGACGAGCCTCCCGTGCGGGTCTCCCCCGACGCCAGCCTAGCCGGCATCCTGGTGTGGGCGGAGAGCCTGTTGGACTCGCCCTACTCCTTCCTCCGCGACATCCCGAAGCCGAGTCCCGGCGCCCTGTACTCCTCCGGCGTTCAAGCCTCCATGCCGGAACCGTTGCAGCAGCTAGTACTTAGTTAGCTAAATCACGATACGTATGCTTAAGGGAACCGGGGTGCACAACGTTCTTGGTCCATTCGAAGGGGACGGGGCACTGGTTGCGAGCCTGGGTAAAGGCATCTATGGCACGGCAGACATCGCGCACAGAGGTGGCGTTAAGACCCCGCAGGGCTCGACGCGTCAGGATGCTGAACCAGACCTCGATTTGGTTGAGCCAGGAAGCGTGGGTAGGGATGTAATGGAAGTGGACATTGGGATGCCGAGCCAGCCACCGGTCATGCTTGGGCTTATGAGTATTAAGGTTATCCAGGATAACGTGCAACTCCTGGTCGGGGTACTGAGCGACCAGACGGTTCATGAAGTCCAAGAACTCACGCCGGCGGCGGCGGCGATAGTGGCCTACCGTCACCGTCCCTCGGGCAACCTCCAGGGCAGCGAAGAGGGTGGTGGTTCCGTGGCGTTTGTATTCGTGGCTGAACCCGCGGAGGGCCTGCCCGTTGGGCATGCGCAGCCAGCCCTGAGCCCGCTCCAGAGCCTGGATGGCGGGTTTCTCATCCACGCTCAACACCACCGCGTTCTCCGGCGGGTCCAGATACAAGGCCACCACATCGGCCGCTTTCTGGGCGAACTGGGGGTCCGTGCTCACGCACCAACTTCGACGACGCTGCAAATGAATCCCATGTTTCCTCAGCACCTGCCAGACATAGTGGGCTGGAACGTCTCCCAATGCCTCAGCGACCAGCCGCCCTGTCCACGTGCTGTATCCCTCGGGAGGCGGTTCAACCAGCTTCGCCAGGATGCGCCTCTCAGTGCTGGCCGTGTACTTCCGAGCCTTTCCGGGCCGGGCCCCGTCGTTCAGCCCTGCGCTCCGCTCCGCCGCAAACCTCTTCCGCCACACCACAACCCGCGCCCGCGTCAGACCCACCTCCCGGGCGATCGCTGTATTGGGCGTTCCATCGGCCGCCAGCAGAACCAATCGCGCGCGCTGTACGGCTCGATACGGAGCAGTACGGCTCCGAACCGTGGTCTCCAGCTCCCCACGCTCTCCGGTTGTCAACGTGATGATCGTCTCTGCTCTTCGCATGCGGTCAGCATAACATCTGCCTACCATTACGTATAGGTATTATCAAAACTAAGTACTAGTGCCGGCCCTTTCGGTGCAGCTGACCCGAGCTGACAAAGAAGCCCTCGACCTGCTGGCCGCCTGGCCCCTGTGCACCCGTGAGCAGCTTGCAGGGCTGATGGGAGGCGTCGCCCTGCGTCGGGTCAACCAGGTGCTCCGTTCCTTGAGCCAACACGGTCTCGTGCGAGCGGACAGCCCCTTGCACATGCTCACCGACGAGGGGCTTACCTACCTGGCCCGCAGGGACCGGGCCGCTGTCGGGCTCACCCTCGACCGGTGGAGCGCTGAGCCCTCGTTCTCGAACCCTGACGTTTACGCAGGGACCGCGCTGCGCGCCCTCGCCTCTCAGCAGCGGCACCACGAGGGTGTCACCGGTTTTGCCGTCGCCCTGTCAGCCGAGGTCGCCCGCTCCCCAGACCACGACCTTTTCGACCTGCTGCCCACTTCTCGTTCCAGCATCGGCTACCGCTACGACTGGACCACCTACGTGATACACCCCGACGCCTCCTTCACCTTGGAGTACCGGGGCCGGTGGCGTCCCTACCTGCTGGAGTTCGAGCGTCGGGCCACCACACCTAAGCGCATCCTCGCCCGCCTGGAGTCCTACCGCCGGTACTTCCTAAGCGGTTGGGCGCAGCAAGACCACGATGGACTCCTGCCCGGGGTGCTCTTCGTCTTCGAGACTCCCGGCAGCGAGGACGCTTTTCTCCATGCCGCTGACAGACTGAACGGGCCGCCCATCATCACCTCCAACGTCGAAACCCTCGCCGAACGTGGCATCCTGGGCAACTCATGGCGAGAGTCTCCGCCTGCATCGTCATCAGACGGGCTAAACCGCACCGACCGCGTGCAGTTGAGGTCGTTGTACCCAGTTGCATAAGTGCAACTCCGCTGTTTCGACCACTTCCTGTAGGGGGTGTCCCAGCATGGCTGCTGGGACCGTTGTCCGCCCACCTGCAACCGCTCATGTATCCTCGGCCCTCCCATGTGCAATTTGTTGCAGAACTGCCACGTCAGAGGAGGTCCTGTGCACTCCACTTCTCCACTGCATTTCAGCTTTGGCTCGTAGTGATACCGACCTCACCCAGGACACTGACGAACAGCCTATGATGTCCACCGGAGCATGTTCCACCGCCGATCCCAGTCCGTTCCCACAACTTCCTATAGGGGGACAAAAGGGCATCCCGCCACCTACCGTGTCAGCCCCCAACAGGTCGAATCGTGACAATTGTTGCAGAGCCCGAACCCCGCGAAGACTCCGTTCCTGAGAGGGTTGAGGCTGGCATCATGATAGCGTATAGTAAGACCATATACTACAACAGGAGACAAGAGGAGTGACCACCCCCAGACGATCCAAGACCATCACCTTCTCCCTGCCCCCGGAGATGGAGGCGCAGGTGCGGCAAGTGATGAAGGAGGACGCCCTCTCCGTGAGTGAGCTGCTCCGACAGGGTATACGCCTGTTCATGGAGGAACGCGAGTGGAGGAGGGAAGCGAGGCATGCGAGGCTCAGAGAGCGCGAGTATGAATAAGGAGCATGCCAAGCACGAGGTCGCTAAATTTCCGAAGTCGTTCTAGTCAGTTGAACGGAGGGGACAGCGGCTAGAGTCGGGCCACCGAACAAGCATGACCAATCGAAATCAATCACACGACACAATCAGGGACAGGATCGCTCAGGAGTATTTCAACCTACCTCCCCTCAGATGCCTGTTCTGTAAGTTAGAAACACCCATAGTCACAGAAAGGGTCGCTCGTGTCGTCACCGAGTTCAGGCACGGTCAGTTCCGCGCCGATGTCACTGCACTGACCCAGCAGGGAGAAGTTGTCGGCGTTGTAGAGGTCATCAACACGAACCCGCCCAATGAACAGACCCTTACCTCACAGTCGGAATTGGAGTCCGCCTTCTATGTCACATTGGACGCCCTTGACAACGGATTTTCCGGATACTGCTCGCCGTTCTGCTGGAGGAACCGGAACGAGGCGAACGCCTCGCCATGGAGTGTTCCAGCTTGCGCAGACTGCGGACGGCCCTATCACACGATGGAGTACCAGTACCGGCTCGTGGATTGGGAGAGTTCCAGCGACGAGATCTGCATCGAGTGCGCCGCTAGGACAATGGGTGGCCAATGGCGCTCTCCTGGGGAACTCGCTATGGGCGATCCAGAGGACCGCATTCCCGACACGGATTCGCATGTGCTTGATCTGTTTCTTTCGTTCTCCGACGCAGATTTCTGGGCCATGGTCTGGACCAATAGAACTGCGACACCAGGATCGGCCCGTACGCCTGAAACGGAGACGGCGGCTCGCTTGGATCAAGTAGAGGCTGCCTTCGACTCGGGAAGCTGGAACGGTGGCCAGGCGCTACTCCAACCCATCGGCGCACCCGCATGGGACAGGCCACCCGGTCCTGCATTGTTCGCGTGGGACCACGACAACTGCGTTCGGACTGCACTCGCTTGGCGTCGCCTGAGAGAGTATCGGCTTAGCTGCCTGCCGCCCTCAATTCGGGAAGCCATCCAGAAACGTGCAGCGCTTCCCGAGGTCGCGACCGGGGCTACCCCGACGGTAGTGACTCATAGGGGGTTCCCTGATGGGCGGTTTACGTCCTGCGGGATTGATAGAGACCAGACCGATGAGCCGATAATTGCGACAATGCAAGAGCAGCCTACGTGTGCCTTGTGTCGTGACTCCTAAGATGGCCAGGCATCTACAGACGCATGAGGAGACGTAGCGGGTGAAACGCCAGAAGAAATGCACTACAACCGGTCTCGTAACGGTCGCAGCGGAAGAAGACAGTACGATTCGGAAGTGAGAAACAGAAGAGCTAAGGGAAGGGGTACAAATGGGCACGAAACCATACACCGACTACACCCCCGTGGCCCTGTACGCCAGCGTCTCCAGCGACCGCCAGGACGTGGACCTGTCGGTGGCTGCCCAACTACGAGCGCTTCGGGACTATGCCGAGAGGAATGGCTACCTGGTCGCGCGTGAATACGTGGACGAGGCCGAGAGCGGACGCACCGCCAACCGGCCCCAGTTCCGAAGGATGCTGGATGAGGCCGCCAAGCCAGAGGCTCCCTTCAAGGAGATTCTCGTCTGGAAGTTCTCAAGGTTCACCCGAAAGCGGGAGCACGCCGTGGCCTTCAAGGCCATGCTCCGGAGGAAGGGTATCAGGGTGGTCTCCATCACCGAGCACGCCGACGACTCCCCCACAGGCAAGCTCATGGAGGCCATCATCGAGAGCGTGGATGAGTTCTACAGCGAGAATCTGGCGCAGGAAGTTGTCAGGGGGATGCGTGAGTCTGCTTCTAGAGGCTTCTGGGTGGCCAGTCGCGTGCCCTATGGCTACCGCAAGCGCATGGTCCAGGACGGAGCCAAGAAGCGACCCACCCTGGAACCCGATCCCACGACCGCGCCCGTGGTGAAGCCCACGGACAGTCCCCTCTGACACGCAGCCAGACCGAGACCGAGGGCGATATGGGTCTTGCCGGTGCCACTGTTGCCGAGAGCGATGACGTACCGCA
The DNA here is from genome assembly GCA_965248005.1 of Dehalococcoidia bacterium. Classification (GTDB taxonomy): domain Bacteria; phylum Chloroflexota; class Dehalococcoidia; order Lucifugimonadales; family UBA1123; genus CBDFIE01. Next base: position 2,297,269 of record CBDFIE010000003.1, on the reverse strand, counting down.
AGCGCATGTGGGGGCGCTCGATGTACTCGCATCGTGCCAGCTCCAGAACCAGAGCCTTGTTCAGGGACGGCATAGACAGGAAGTCGAAGGTGTCGAGACTCTTGGTCGTCGGGAAGCGGGCTGCTTTGATCCGACGTTCCACCATGCGATGGTGACGGTCGATCAGCTCCAACTCCGATAGTCGCAGCAGGTAGTCCGGATGGTCAGCTCCCTCACTGGCACACTGGGATGCCAGCTTGTCGTACTCCCTCAGGAACGTGGGGAGCTTGAGTTGCTTGAGGTTGTGTTCGAGCAACATCGTGGACTTGTTGGTCATGACCGGCTCCCCGCCAGGAGAGCCATGTAGTCCCTGGTCGAGGTTGTTGCAACGTTGGTCCTGGGCAGATACGGGTACAACTCCATGTCGAGTCTAGGCGGTCGACCCTCGATCCTGCACAGCACCAGGTGCTTGACAGCATCGAAGCTCACAGCCCCGAGTCGAATGGCGTCTCGTACGGCGTCGTGGACTTCTTCCGGCTGGAAGTTCTCCATCAGTCTGAGCACCTGCACGAACTCCCTCTTTCCTCGCTTGCCCATCCGAGACTCCAGCAGCCGCCGCAACACTCCGAACTCCTCGGGCAACTCCCACCCGACAAGCGGCGCCGCCTGATCCAATGCCCTCGTCTTCTTCTCAAGGAGCGGCAGGTAATGGAGAGGGTCGAAGACGAAGTCGTCGCGTTCGTATGAGCGCCGATGGCGGGCGATGACTTCAGCGCCACAGCTGATCACAACCTCGTGTACATATCCGCGGACCACAACGTCCCGATGACCGTAGGCCACCGGGACCGAATAGTCATTGGTCCGGTATCTGACCAGGGCCAGAGAACTGACCCTCGTCGCGTGCTTGTCGCTGGCGTCGTACGGTACGGCCGGCAGAGGCAGCAACTTCTCCAGGTCCCGCTCCAGCCGTTCTCCTATCGTCTCGTTGCGGCCGCGGAGTCGATCTTCGAACCGTCTGAGGCAGTGTTGCTCCAGATGAGCATTGAGGGCATCGAAGCTCTCGAACGATGGAATGGGCACCAGGAAGTTCCGGCGGACATAGCCGACCAGACCTTCTACTTTGCCCTTATCGTTCCCTTTGCCTGGACGGCCAAACCGGTCCTCGAACAGGTAGTGGGACTGAAGCTCGGAGAACACCCTGGTCCGCTGCCGGCGACCATCTCCCAGGATTCTGGCTACCGCGAGCGTGGTGTTGTCGTAGAGGATGCTCTGAGGCACTCCGCCCAGGAACGCGAAGGCGGAGACGTGTCCGTCGCAGAATGACTCCGTCGTCTCGGCGGGATACGCCTTCACATAGCACCCGTCGCTGTGAGGGAGGTCCAGGGCGAAGTAGTGGGCTTTGCGTTCCACTCCGCCGATGACCACCCACGCTTCGCCAAAGTCACACTGGGCATGTCCCGGGGAATGGGACAGTGGTACGAACATCTCTCGGGTCCGACGGCGGCGTTCCCGGACGTAGTCCTTGACGATTGTGTACTTGCCCGGAAACCCGTGCTCGTCCCTCAACCGCTCATAGATACGCTTGGCGGTGTGACGCTGCTTCTTCGGTGAGCTCAGATCCTGCTCCAGGATCTGGTCCATCACACCCTTGTATGGGTCCAGCTTCGGTCGACGAGGCGGTCGGTCTCGTTGATACCCTGGAGGTACCGAGTACTTGAGCATCTTGCGCACCGTGTCCCGGTGCAGTCCGTATACCCGCGCAGCCTCTCGAGCGCTCATCCCTTCGACGAAACAAGCCTTGCGAACTCGCAGGTACATCTCCACCTTGTACATCCAATCCACCTTCAGTCAGGTTCTGCCGTTCCTGATTGAAGGCGACAGGCGGTACAGTTTTCAAACGCCACACCTCAGCGCTCGACCGCCCAGGTGGTACATTATCTCTCCGCCATTCACAGGTACTTCTTGCCGTTGCGAACGTTGGTGGTGCTCCGGGTGCATCTTGCATGGAAATTGTGGCCGCACTCGCCGCATTTCAGAAGGTGCTGCAACAGGTAGAGCACATTCGTGTTCCTCTTGGCCTTCCTGCTCCGCTGCTTCTTCAGCGCCTGCGCCCGCTCCCAGGTCTCGTCGTCGATCACTTGCGGGACCGGGATCTCAATCCAGGTGTCCCTCGGCTGGTCGTAGACCTTCATGCCGTCTTCGGTGGAGACGTGGCGGTACTTGCCGTAGACCCAAGAGCCCGTGTAGGTGGTATTCCCCAATATGTGGTGCACGCGGGACTTAAGCCATAGCAGCTTGCCGGTCTGAGTGGGGATGCCCTCGTCGGTCAGCCGCACGGCAATGGAGTAGGACCCCATCCCCTCATGGACGTACATGTGGAAGATGCGGCGGACGACCTCCGCCTGCTCCTCAATCGCTTCGGGCCTGCCATCGTCTCCGATGCGGTATCCGTAGGGGAGGCCGCCGGTGGGCACCCGTCCCTGCTTGGCCGTCCCCCGCTTGCCTATAGTGGACCGCTCCCGGAAGTTGTCCAACTCAATCTTGCCGATGGCCGCCATGAGTCCGAAGGTCTTCATGTCGATGGAGTTCATGACGGCTTCCAGCCGAATCTGGTGGGCCTCGACGACCTCCAGTCAGACGCCGCAGTACCCTCACACTCGTTGCCGAACCCGTCCGGGTCCCGGGCAGCTCGCAGCCCTGCTTCATCTAGGTTGACGGCCTGGGCAAGGGGCATACGTCGAGGATGCAGGTAGGGCTCCTTGGCGAACGCCAGCTTGCCCCGTAGGTTGGAGTCGATCTCCACCACCTCGGCGAACAGCTTAGGCCACCGGCGCTTCGTCTCGGCCCACCTCTGGCGGGACTGGTAGGGGCAGCCGGTGCAGGCCGAGCGCTCCAGCGACCGGTCGTAGCGGGTCTGCCACCACTCCAGGCAGTCTTTTCTGGACATCCCAACCTCGATCAGTGGGTAGCGATTGTGTATCCACCGGTCGCGGGATGTTTTCATTCGGATAGTTTCATCGGTGGAGATGCCCAGCCACAGCTCGACGGTCGTGTCCGCAGGGACCCGCTGTCCCCTGCTGAGTCCCAGCAGTTCCCGTATCTTCCGGCGGACTGGCCTGATCTTGTAGTGCTCGGTGCATTGCCGCCGCCCCATGCCGTCGCTCTGTCCGTTCCGCTCTCCTGCACGGGCAGGTCCCTTGAGGTATAGGGGAAGGTCGATGAAGCCCCGGTTGCCGGAGTGGTTGGTGAGGGCTTTGGCGTCCTCTCGCAGGCTGCGCCCGTTGTCCACGACGTACAGGGGAAAGCTCAGATTCCTGGACAGCCAGTCCAGGTGGGTGTAGATGGTGGAAGGCTCCAAGTGGGTGTCGGCGAAGATGGCGCAGTCCAGGATAGCGCCGAACGCGCCCCCGCTTGCCATGAAGGACATGACCGATGACTGGACGCCTCCTCCCAGGCTGATGACCGTCAGCGAGTGGGTGGACCGCATCAGCCTTCGTCCTCGATGGGGTCATCCTCCGAGGGCGAGTCCGCATCGGAGGGAGAGAGCTTGTCCTTGGTGGCGTACTTGACTAACAGGGTGAAGAGGCGGCGCAGCCGGTCCTGGGCATCGGGTCCGGGGTTGAATTCGATGCTCACCACCCCGAGCTCCGAGCCGCCCCTGCTGGAGCCTTTTGGCTTGTCCGGGCTCTTAGTGTTTTCCATATCGTTTTTCCAGCGGTCCCGACGTCGGCGATGCAGGCGGGGTTCACCCCATCCGCGCTGAGCCTGTTGATGTCTCCGGAAGCCACTGGCCTTTCGTTCATCTTTGTGAGCGAACGCCCGTTCTCCTTCAGTGTGGGGGACCGGAAAGTTGGGCGTAATCCCCTATAGGGGTGTTCACCCATGAACCCCCTAATAAGACCCTCCCAAGAGGGGGCCGTCCGTGATGTCATAGCCGTGTACAGAGATTTGAGTTTGTTCCAAAAAGGGAAGTCGGGGTCCTGAGCAAGCTAAATCAGGGGTAAATCAGCCCCTACAGGACGGAAACAGTGAACACTTTGTCGAAAGGGCTGGTTCCAGGGGGTGGCAGCAGAGTCCGTAGTGGGGACCGGCACCGCTGCGAGGCGTGAAAACGGGCCTCATTGCAGGAAAAGCGGCCAAAACGACATCGTTGCAGGGAAGGAGGGGTTTGTTATGAGTTCGAGAGGAAGGCCGTTGGAAAGAACGAGGAGCATCGAGGACCTGCACGAGCTAAGGCTCATGGCGCTGCTCCACCACCTGGTGAGGAAGCATCAGCGCAAAGGGGCGGGGGAGATGCTGGGCGTCGATCCCCGGACGGTGAAGGCGTGTCTGGAGCAAGGAGCGCTCTCCAAGTGGATGCGGACCGCATTGGAAGCGCAGCTGCTGTCCAGGGAGAAGGCGGCGATGGCGGCCCAGCAGGAGCGCATCGAAGCCCTGGATCAGCGCATGGAGGCGTTGGAGCAGCAGATCACCAGCGGCCTCGGAGAGATGCGGACCACTATGGAGGGCGAGATCAAAGCGCTCAAAGACGAACACGCCGGGGCGCTGCGGCAGTGGGAGCGGCGTCTGGCCCAGGTGGAGGCGGGATACGGCGGAGCGTCAGCGGCCAGTGGGGTCAGAAAGCCTGTGGTCCGTGTGTCGTTGTTCTACGATTATGTCAGTAGCTAACTGGTCAGCGAAAATGTCATCCCATGGAAGGAGTGACATTGACGCAGAAGGAGCAGACGAGACTTCAGGTGCTCAACAGCGTTCTGGCAGATCAGGTGCCGGTATGTCAGGCGGCCGAGGTCCTGGGAGTGAGCGAACACCACATGAGGCGTATTCTGGCGGCCTATAGGAAGGAGGGCGCCGCCGCACTCGCCCACGGGAATCGTGGCCGCCGACCGGCCAACACCACGACGGAGACCAAGATGACATACGTGGTGCAGCTGGCCCGCACTCGCTACGCTGGAACGAACCATACGCATCTGACCGAGTTGTTGATGGAACGGGAAGGGATCGACCTGAGCCGCTCTACGGTGCGCCGCATCCTGGTCAGCGCCGGCGTGGACAGCCCCCGCCGCCGCCGGCCGCCCAGACACCGTGTCCGGCGCAAACGCATGGCCCAAGAAGGGATGCTGCTGCAGATAGATGGGAGCCACCATCGGTGGCTGGGGGAACAAGGACCCCGGTTCGTCCTGCTGTTGGCCGTGGACGACGCCACCGGCACTGTGCCTGACGCTCTGTTCAGCCAGGAGGAGGACACCCGCGGCTACTTCCTTCTCATGGAGGGGTTGATCCGGCAATGCGGGATACCGCTGGCCGTCTACAGCGACCGACACGCGGTCTTCAAGCATACTGGAGAGCCTCGCCAGAAGCCGGCCGGGCCAACCCAGTTCGCCCGCGCCATGGAGGAGCTGGGGATACGCCAGATATTCGCCAGGTCACCGCAGGCGAAGGGCCGGGTCGAGCGGACGGCGGGGACATTCCAGGACCGGCTGGTGACCGAGCTGCGCCTGGCGGGCGTCACCACCATCGACGAGGCCAATGAAGTCCTGCACCGCTTCCTGCCGCGCTTCAACGAGAAGTTCGGGGTTCCGGCAGAGCACTCAAGCGTTGCTTACCGCTCTATGGAGTCATCGGTGTCCCTGGACCAGATACTCTGCTTCAAGCACCGCCGCAAGGTGGCCAGGGACAACACCGTCAAGTACAACTGGCGTACCTTGCAGCTGCTGCCTGGTAAGGAGCGGCCTAGCTACGCCGGAGCGCAGCTGGAGGTCCATGAGGGCTTGGACGGTCAGCTCCTCGTGCAGTACCGGGGACGCACGATCCCCACACAGGAGGCGCCGCCGCGCCCTGGAGTTCTCCGTGCCTCCAATGGTCCTCTCCGATATGGCCCCGGCCTTGAGCGTAGGGTCAACGGCGTGGGCAGCCACCCCAAGGAGAGCTTGGCATCCCTCGAGGCCATCGAGGCCGACAGCGCCACATTGAACGGCGGCGGCAGAGTTCGCAAGCCTCCGGCAGCGCCACGCAGGAAACCCACGCCGCGACAGAGGGTCCGGTGGAAGACCGTGCAGCAGGCTAAGCTTCGGGGCCTCTCCTTTCGGGCAATCGCCAGGGAGTTGGGCATCCACAGGAACACGGTCCGCAAGTACGCCGAAGCCAAGAGCCCGCCCATGATGCGCACCAGGGGCAGGTCCCGCGTATCACAGTCCGATGGTATGACAGCGGCCTAGATGGACATTTTCCCTGACCACTTAGGCGGACATAATCGCTGGACATCGACACGATAGACTGTGGAGGCGGAGACCGATAGGCCTCGGTGGTCGGTGAGCGAAGCCGCCAACTGCCGGCTTCGCCAGGTCGGCATCTCACGGGCTGCCGCCAGCACTGCTGCCTCCTCTTCTAGACGCAGGCGATTCCAGGGCCTCTCAGTTCCTTCCGTACGCTCCCAACTACCCTGCCGGTGCCTCCACCTCCACCAATAATACGTGCTCCTGGAAATGCCAAGCTCCCTGAGTCGCCTGTTCTTCCCTCTACCATGTCGCTCCACCTCAGCCACGACCTTCGATTGTTCCACTACGCTCATGCGCCGGTGCCGTTGTCGTGTAGGGGCGGCAGAGCTGTTTTTTTTGAAGCGGTGCAACTCCAGGGACAACTCACCCACCAGCTGCTTCAGTTCACTGTTCTCCCGCTTGAGCTGCTCTATCTCTTGCCGGGTCGCATCACGCACACTGTCCCGAGTCAACCTCTCCTTCCCAGCTTCCATAAACTCCTTCGTCCAGGCGTAGTAGGAGTGGGGTTTGATTCCTTCCCGTCGGCACAGGTCATTAACGGTAGTCTCCCGCCTGAACCCCTCCAAGACGATGCGGATCTTCTCTTCAGTCTGGATTTCCCACGACAAAGTGGCCCCGGACACGGCTAACTGGCAACGTCCGAAATCCCCGCCAGGTCGTTGGGAACGATATGCCCAGAAACCTCTATCGAGGCGATACCAGAACACATCCACCCTAATCGAGGGCGACACGTCTCTTTTTGTTGCCCGGGACCGGCGGGTCGGTGACCTAAACTTGTGGTCCCCTCCGTTTCAATGCTGGAGACTTCGAATACCCCCCTCCATGAGGGTTTTTGAAGTTCACGGGCCCGAGGATTGGAACCGACTGTGCGTCCGCTATCCTGCTGAGGGGACGAAGGACGGGCCTCCAGACCTGGAATGGCTGGTGCCGGACTGGGGGGCAGCGGCGGAAGAATGGGACGGCGTCCATGTGAGCCTCGGTGGGCTGCTCACCACTGAACGGGTGCGCTACGAGTCAGAAGGTGGGGTGTCGATGCTTCTGTTCACCGAGTCCGAGTTGACCTATTGGCTTCGGGGATTCCCATCGGCCGCCGAAGGGTTGCCCGACCGGTATCGGAAGGACGGACCTACTTTGAGGGGGGTTTCCCCCTCTGGCGGGGTCTAGGGCGGAGCCCCAGATTCAATATCAGGGCGGGTGGGCGAGACAACAAGAGTCTTACTTCCGGGACTTAATGGCGGCCAGGTTGGTGGAAGCCTCAATCCCCGCCGTCGTCGGCCGGCCCCGACCGAAAGTTCAACGTAAACATCCGCCGTCCGACGCGCCCTCCGAACGACGAGTGCCACATCTGGTGGCTGAAGAAGACGGCGTCGCCCGGCTCCGACTCTATGGCGAAACACGGGATGTCGCTGGGCGCCATTCCGAAGTGGTTCACGTCCGGGTCCGACAGGAACCGCTCCCCGCTCTCCGGGTCGCCTGTCGCCTGCTCCCACATCTCCAGTAGTTTGGGACGCACGATTTCGAACCCCGAAACAGCCGCCGGGATGTCCAGGTGGAGCGACCAGAACTTCTCGTGGTACGGGCTCAAGTGCGCCCCCGGGATGACCCGCAGACACCCCGTATCCTTGCCGACCGGATCGAGATAGAAGGCCACCTTGATGCTCGGTAAGTAGTGTTCCTTCCACGGCCCGTTAATTCTGTTTGGGTCGTTCCGGCCCTCCGGTATGTGGGGGTCCCAGCCCATGTCGGCGTGCCAACCCGTGTCGCCGACGTAAAAGTTGCCGTCGTTTCCTTCGTTGAAGGAGTACCCGGGCCCCAGGATCTGCTCTATCGGTCCGTGGATGCGCTCGTCACTAGCCAGGTATTCGACAGCGGGACGCCCTCGAAACCAGTCGGTCACGACCTGGCGCTTCTGGCCGTCGAACGGCTTGCCGTCACGGTCCTCCAGCATCGCCGCCTCGAACTCTCGGGTAATCACGGCCACATCTTCGGGCGAGAAAAACTGGCGGATCACGAGGAAACCGAACACGTCGAAGTGCGTCTTCTGGTCGCTGGTGATCATCGCTCCTCCGTCACCTGTAACCTAGCTATCGTCGCCCTCGACCACCACGGCGGTGCCATAGGCCAGGATCTCCGACGCCCCGCCCATTATGCCGGCGGTGATGAAGCGCGTGCCCACGATAGCGTTGGCGCCCATCGCCTCAGCTCTTTCAACCATACGCTGGACCGCTATCTCGCGGGAGTCCGCGAGCAGCCTTGTGTACTCGTCTATCTCACCGCCCGCCAGGTTGCGGAATGCGGCCATGATGTCCCGCCCCACGTGCTTGGCCCGCACCGAGTTCGCCATGGCGATACCCAGGACCTTCGTCGTGGCCCTACCTTGCACTCCGTCGGTCGTGACGACAATCAATATTCGACCTCCGTGAAGGTTTCTTTCTTCCTACTCCGCCACCGGTCTGCTATGGCGATGGCGGCCAGAATCACGATGCCTACAACCATCGCCGGCACGGCGACCTTGATGGCCACGGGCACGTCCGGTGAATCGAAGAACGCCTGTGCAAAGAAGTACCCGCCATAGCCGGCCAGCACCAGTCCGCTGACGATGATCAGAACGGCGCCGAGCCATTTTCCCGATGTCATCACTCCTCCGGTTGACCCGCTACGCCGACTCAGTCGCAAGCCGGGCATGTCGTAGGAAGAATCGTACGGCACAGCTCAGACCAAAGCAAGCGCGGCGCCTCTAGGCCGGAATTACCCATATCAAGCTGCCTGGGTCCAAGCAAGGTACCATCCTCGACGAGAGCCATCGTAGTATCACTCACGGATGCCGTCAACCATCCAATCAAGCTCACAAAACCATCTCTCGGCGTGGTGAACTGGCGTTCGATGGGCAGCGGAGGTGGCTTTCACCACGTTTGCACTCCCTTCCAATCCCCGGGCACGCACCTCGCCCTTGGTTGCCTCTCTTCACCTCTGATGACCTCAAGGATAATCGCTACCCTGGTGCTGGATGGAGCCCGGCGATACGCTCCAACACTTGCCGGAATATCTCCCGGGACACTGCCACCTCGGCAAGTTGAAACACCAACCTCCTGGCATGCCGCATCAGACGTCCACCCATCTTGATGAGCTTGGTCTGAACACTTCGCAGTGACCAGTGTTTCACTGACTCTGGCAAAGTCAGCCTTCTCATGAAGTTGCCCAGGTTGTAGGCCAGCACAAACAGCCACAGCCTCACCTGGTTAGCAACGAACCTGTGACACGAGAGCCGCGTCCAGTTCAGGGCGTATTTACATTGGGTAGGGACGGCGTCGCCGATGGCCGGACTGCTCCGGCTGGTTTGCGCCATCCCCCCCTCCGAACCGGACGTGCGACTTTCACCGCATCCGGCTCTCCATCAGATGGGTTAGACCGGTGTGTCGGGAACATCGGCTTTTCCGCCATCCTCGTCGGGTTCATACATCCCGCCTCCGGCGTAGTTCGCTTCGTTACACTCCCATCCGACTGCCCCCCTTCGCCATGCGGCCGGCTTTCCCGGCCTCGGACTACTACGAGGGCTCTGCCACACGTCCGGCGTTGGCCGAAGGCTGGCCTACTCCGTTGCCGGAGAGCCGGACGTGCTTCCCAAGTTCGACCAGGTTGCATCTTCATGCCGTCTTAGGTCCTGCCTGTACGCCTGGCACGGCTCGTTGCCGCGCTCGCCATCGGAGGATGCCGATCAAAGGGAGTACAGCATCCCTGCCTGAACAAGGCTGTCTCTGCAAGGAAGAGACAGAGATTCCGATGACTCCACCCTCGCCCTACCGTGAGCGCGTGGTTCATGGTGCGACGCTTCAATCAGCAGTTCCTTTCGTGACCATAACGGCACTCTGGCTAGCAGCGCGCGGCGTGGTAGGGTGGCCGCCGCCACATTGTCGGGAAGGCTTCAGACACGATTCCGCCTCTGGCCCTCGCGCCTGCTTCCCTAGCCACCGGCCTACTCCTGGCCGGGTTCCACACCTGGAACGTTCAACCTATGCGCTTCTTGGCGCACCTTCCTTGATCCACTGCTCGGCCGTGCCCCGCCCGTTGTAGAAGTGGGTTGCGCCTGCCGGCGGTAGGTTGAGGTTGGTGACGACGAACCCGACCCTCGGGAATAGCTCACCCTGGTGCCACTCCACCTTGGCGACCACACGCCGGGGAATGTCTCAGCTCTGGGCCTGGTAAACGAAGTCGTGATACCGGACTACGGGCTTCCCTTCGACAGGCTCAGGGCAGGCTTTAGGCGGCCTGCCCACGGGCCGCTTCAGTAGGTGGCGGATGTTTCCTTGTAATACCTCGTTGGCCGGAAGCCGCATAGCGTAGCCAGTGTCCCTTGACTCCAGGTACTCGTACACCTCGGGCTTGGCAAAGGCAGCATCGGCCCGGAACAGCAGCCGGACTCCTTTCTCCTGGTATCGCTTCACGACTGGCTCCAGAACCTCCCGCCACCGCTCAGCGCTGTGGACGTTGCCCGGGCGAAGCATTGCGCCTTCGCAATCTCCGAAATGGTTGAACAGGAAGAGCGGGTGATAACATACGGACTCGAAGTGGCCGTTGTAGGCGACTCCCTCTTGCTGCCCATGCACCGGGCTTTCAGAGCTGTCCATGTCTAGGATAACTCGCTGGTGAGATGTCTGGGCCATGGCCCTGGCCACCCACTCAACATTCAGGCGCGCAAGCCCATCCAGGTTCTCCTCTTCGGTTAACACCTCAGTCTCAAATCGGCTCATAGTGTTGGTGCTGGCTGCCTGCTTATCAGTACCTTGCCACCCGACGATGACACGCATAGCCGGGTCTTGGGCAAGCCGTTCAGCGTCGTTGGTGTCCTCGTAGCCAGCGAGACGGCTATACACCGATTGTCTGAGCAAGGGCAACAGCGGTGTTGCACATTGCGGCCGGTGCGGCTTTCATGGATATAATCGTTGGCTGTCTCTGTGAGCCCCAGAGCGGCATCAAGCTCGCGGCATGCCAGGAGTCCGGCGTCCGAGGTGATGGTAGCGCCACGAAAATCCAGGCGGACTCTGCGGTCGAATTGGAGCTTCAAAGGGGTGTCGGAGCTTTCACCCATTGGGTGCCTCCAGCGAGATTGCGGTATCCAGAACTAGACCCGCTAGCTCGGCCAGTCTAGCACCCACACTGCCCATAATGCCCAGGTATGCGGCTCAAATAGGCAGCACTCTTACCGGATTACGACGCACACACGCGGCTGATCTGGGAAATGTGGGCTCAGGGGTATACTTACGGCGGGTCGCTGCACGGACCTGACGCACGAAGCTTCGTGTCTCCTGGCTTCGCTCCTCAGCTTGACTGGCCTGATCCTCTACCTGGGTCATCAATGACTCCTTTCACTTAGGGTTAATCTACCCCTCTGAAGGAGCCTCTACCACCCCCAACCTCTTCGGTTTTCTAGGCCTCAATAGTGTCCAATTGCGCTGACACCCTACAGTTCCTAGTCCGCTGGATTGCTCGGGTCCTCGACGTGCAATGGGCTGGGGTCGAAGACCAGGGTCAACTCGCTTATGATCCTGTCTCTGAACTTGAAGAGCTGCGCGATGGTCATGGCACCGCCGGGCTTGTCGTAGTCATAGTAGACGGAGACGCTGTCCTCGTTTTCGGTGACGCTCAGTATCTGGTAACCAGTCTTCTCGAGGTCGCCTCGCAGGCTGTCGAGATAGGCGGCCCTGGAGTCGAATCGGAAGAGTGGACCCTTGAATTGTAGGTCTTCCGCCAGCAAGGGAGTCAGGCCATCGACGTCGCCAGCGCAAAAGCGCTCGATGAACTCCAGAGCGATCTCGCGGTTTGGTAAATCCATGAGTGCGGCTAGATCTACATTGCCCGAGGGGAGCCGGGCAACCCGACCGGGCTTCGAGACTGGCCATCACAAGATATTCACTTAACCCGGGATTTCCCATATTGGCAGTCTTGAGGCTCAAAGGGCAGCCCAAACGAGATGGGAGCATCATAGTCAGGTCCTGCAAGGCCAGTCAATCGCCGGTCTATCCAACAAGAGATGCGTTTGCAGTCGTAGAGCACCCTTCTTGTCCGTCTTCATCGTCCTCGTGTCCCCTGCCAGTGGGGTGAAACCGCATTGAAGACAAGGCGACTCCCTGGAGCGCTCTCCCTCTCTTGGCAAGATCGTGGTTGTACCCTCCCTCAGCTTGGCGCCGGCGATAACCGGCCGATACGATCCAGCACTGTAAACGGTCAGCGAAAATGGGACACCTGAGAGGGGTGGAAAGCCCGAGAGTCTGAGAGTGGTGTGAGCTCCTGAAGCGAGGGTAAAGTACCTCATGAAAGGAGCAGACCGTGTCCCAGTCACAAGAGAGCAAGGCAGATGCTGCCCAGCAGCGGAGCGAGGAGACCAGGTCTTTCGTCCGCACGGTGAAGGCGGCAACCCGACGTAGATACACCCCCGAAGAGAAGCTCCGTGTCGTCCTGGAGGGCTTTCGCCGGGAGGTCACTGTCAATGACCTGTGCAGGCGAGAGGGGATCAAGCCCCACTCCTACTACGCGTGGACCAAAGAGTTCATGGAGGCTGGCAAGGAGAGGCTTACCCGTGAGACGGTGCGGGACGCCACGGGCCAGGAGATCCAGCAACTCAGGCGTGACAACTACGAGCTCAAGCAACTGGTGGCCGACCTGTCCCTGGAGGTCTACCGTATCAAAAAAACGGCTATCCCAGTGCCTGCCGACGACGTCGGTACCAACGCATGAGCGCGTCCGAGAAGACGACGGTCCTGGCCAGGGTAGCTTCGTCCACGCTTCCAAAGCGTCAGGTACTCAAGGACCTGGGTGTCCCAAGAGCACCTACTATCGGTGGCTGACGCGCGAGCAACGGTGCCAAGGGCTTGAGAATCAACCGGGAGGCGGCCTGGCACCCTGGAACCGCCTGAGTCAACCTGAGGAGCAAGCGGTCCTGACGGTGGCACGTCGAGCGCCTGAACTGAGCTGTCGTCAACTTGCTGCCTGGATCACCGACAACCAGGGCTTCTCTGTCTCCGAGTCCACGGTCTACCGCATCCTGCGCAGGGAGGGTCTGGTCAAGTCACCCGAGATGCAGCTCAAGGCCGGCAAGGAGTACCGCCGCAAGACCACCGGTCCCAACCAGATGTGGGCAACCGACGCCTCCTACTTCAAGGTCATAGGGTGGGGCTACTACTACTTGGTGACGGTGATGGATGACTTCTCCCGCTTCATCCTGGCCCATAAGCTCCAACGCGGCATGACCTTAGACTCTTTCATCGAGGTGGTCCAGGATGCCGTGGACAAGACCGGCATGACTGAGATCCCGGTGCAAGACAGGACCAGACTCCTGAGCGACAACGGCTCTGGCTACGTCTCCCGAGCTTTTGGAGACTACCTCAGGCTGGTGGGCATCAGGGCCCTGGGCAACGTCACGCCTGCTGACGTGCTCAACGGGAGGCGGGAGCAGATCCTACAACGGAGGAAGGAGGCGCAGGTCCAGACGATGGAACGGAGAAGACGCTATAACAGGACCCTCAAGGAGCTCGCCCGACACTCCTCATAACAATAACCTTCTCGGGTCTCAAAGTGTCCCACTTTTGCTGATTGACAACACATCTAGCCGGAAGTCCCGGTGTCGCCGCCCTCCGCTGCACCCAATCCCACCGCCCAGGAGTACCGGAGTTTTTTGTTTCGATTGGATAACCGATAACTTCACCTCGGTACTGGTGGCTCATGGAGTGAGGATCAGCATGGACTCAGTAGGCAGCTACATGGACAATGTGTTCGTGGAGCGGCTGTGGAGGAGCGTGAAGTACGAGGAGGTGTATCTGAAGGCGTACGAGAGTGTGGCAGAGGCCAGGGCCGGAATTGGAGCTTACCTGAGATTCTACAACAGCGAGCGCCCTCACCAGACCCTCGACTACAGAACTCCGGCCCAGGTGTTCGAGGAAGGAAGGAACCAGGTACACCAGCCTGAGGTGAGCCTCACCCCGGAACTGGTGCCCGCCTGACAATGGATTGGGTCCACTTCACCCAACTACCGTGGAAATGTCGCCAAGCAGCTTTATCGCGCCTGTAGCCCGCAGGTCCATCGCCAGGGGAACATCGCTGCCCTCACGCGGCCGTATCATCAGGGATGCCCTCACCAGTCAGCGGGAGGTACACGTCCTCCAAGTTAGTCCTGGATATCGAGAACTCCTCGACGCACCTGGACTGCCTACACTGGCGACAAGTCTGAACCTAACGCCACTGTCATTGAAGAGGAGAAGAGAGTACACTTCAATCGTAGACTCACTTTTATTTCCTCGGTTGGCGGACCTTGTTTGACTAACGGCGGCGGCGTACTGACCCTAGGCTAACCAATTGGCGGGAGTCGGTGCACAGGACGATTGGCCTAGAATCCAAGCAGCTCAGGGTACGGACTGGAGGGACAGTGACCCAAGCTCAAACGGACACGACGGCAGACCGATTCTTGAACAGGTCGTAATGCAGCGGCAGGCAGTGCTTGTCGTGGCATTGTTGGCGATTCTGGCTGCAACCTTCTCATTAAACAGTCCCCCAGCAGCCCTGGCCCAGGAAACCTCCCCGATTAGCCTTGAAGTAGAAGTCGGCTTTGACGGGAAGGCTCGGGTGGGCAACTGGATTCCTGTAGTTGTCCGCCTGGAGAATCAGGGCCCTGACCTATCGGCAGAGATTCATGTGATAGGTAACCGAGGACATCCCATGTCCTCGGGCAGCTATGTCGCCGATGTCGTTCTTCCCAGGGACGGCCGTAAACGCCTCACCCTGCATGTACCCTACATGACCGCGACCCCTCGGCTGGACATTGAGCTAGTCGCCAATGGAGAGGTCGTGGCCCGCTTGGAGCCTCCGGTCAACGTCGTTGGCCAGAGCGACCTTTTCGTGGGCGTTGTCGGACGGCGGGCTGGGACGTGGAATCTGCTGACGACGCTGGAGTTGCCTGGCCAGGCACGAGAGGTCGTCGTTGCTGCCATCGCTCCCGATAGATTTCCCCACCGCCCAGAAGTACTGGACTCCTTTGACGTGATCACCCTGGGCGATGTCTCGATCCAGACACTCCCCGATGAGACGCTTGAGGCCCTTGAGGGTTGGGTCGCTGGCGGAGGCACCCTCATCCTGACGGGGGGTTCAAACGCTGAAGGCAATCTCAAAGGCCTTCCTGAGCGGCTCATGCCTGTGGTCCTCGGCGAAGTCACGGAACTCAACAGTATCCCTGCCCTAGAGAGGTTGGGCAACGAGCCTATCCTCCCGACACTTCCAATCGCGGTGAACGCCACGCAAGTTGTGTCGGGCCGCGTTTTGGCTAGGGAGCAGGAACTGCCGCTGGCGGTGCTGAGCACCTACGGAAAGGGTGGAGTCCTTTTCCTGGCATTTGATTCGGCGGCGCAGCCTCTCGTCGGCTGGCCAGGGCTACCGCAAATGTGGAAGGAGTTTCTTTTCCAATCGCTCCCGCCCGGAGTCTTCTTCACTGATCAAGTAGCTGGCTTGAGCCAGGGTATGCCGACCTCCCAATGGACCTACCATCTGCACAACGCTATGTCCAACCTCCCCGCACTGCAGTTCCCGTCCATCAAGGTGTTGCTGGGCCTCGTCGCCGGGTACATTCTGCTTGCAGGGCCGGTAAACTACGTGGTGCTCCGCAGGCTCGGCCGTCCAGGGCTAACCTGGCTCACGATCCCTATGCTGGTGATTCTGTTCTCCAGTAGCACTTACCTCCTTGCTGTGCGAGCGAAAGGGAGTGATGTCCAGGCCAGCTCTGCTATCTTGGTTCAAGAAGCACCTGGCACTGACTGGGCACGGGTTCGGCGTATGGTGGGGGTCCTGGCTCCTAGCCAAGCCGACTACTTCGTAGAGGTGCCTGGCAGCGCACTAGTCGCGACCTGGGACAGCGGTGAAGGGCTCTACGTGTCGGGCCGTCGACGTTCTGGGGAGATGGTCAAGGTACGTAACGGCGAGGAGGAAAGCGAGGTAGAACTGCTGAAGATGGGGATGTGGACTATGCGTAGCCTCATGACGGACCGCGTTCAGAGGATTGATGAGACCCTATCATACGATCTCCGCATCGAGGGGAGCTCTCTGAAGGGTACGGTTACCAATAAGAGCCCCACCCCGCTCAAGCAGGTCTGGCTAGTCTCAACCGGCGCTTTACAAGACCTGGGTCCGTTGGTGTCGGGCGATACGGCCATTGTGGACACTCCACTGGCGGCCTTTGCTAGTGGCTTGCCAAGTTGGCAACTGCGCAGGCAGTTGCTGTCCACCGGTGGCTCTCCGCCCGGCAACGTGAGAGAGGAGAGGCAGCGACAGCAGCTTGAGGAGATGGCTATTTCCGTCGTGGAATCCCTCTACACGGAACCTTCCTCAGACTTGAAGATCCTCCTTCTGGCCTGGACTGATGAAAGTCCCATGGGAGTGACGGTCAACGGGGTGAGACCTGCCGGCCCCTCGCTAACCTTGTTCGTAAAGCCGGTGACGCCTCGTCTCCAGGGGCGCTTTTCTCTACCTCATGGCGTGCTCATGGGTCGAGCCGTAGGTATCGAGGGTCAGGTAGTGGACGCAGCTCCCGACCTGATCTCCTTCAGTGGTGGCGACATTACGTTCCAATTTGCAGTGCCCGCAGAGGTTCGGGATATGAATCGCATAGCCCTCCACGTGCCTTTCCAAGGTGGGTCAACAGCGGCGCAGAGTGCTGAGGCTTTGGCATACCACTGGCAAGATGAGAGCTGGGAGCCGCTGGATCTGCAAACGGTCTCGCTCCAAACCCAATCGTCATTCTCAGGGCGAATGCCACCCCCTCCAACGGCTGCGCGGTTCAGTCAGGGCGTTGCCGTCTACCTGGCAACCCCCTACGGACACACATTTAGCCAGGCGCTCGAGGGGGAAGTCAGTGATGAAGAAGGACTTGCCGACTACGTGTCAGCTACAGGGCTCATACGCGTCAAGCTAATCGGCGGCGGCGGGCAGATCGGTAGGCCCTCGGTGGCCATTGACGGGGCAGCTCCGTGAGCAGCTCAGGCGCGATCACTGTTGAGGGTCTGGTGAAGCGTTACGGTCGTTTGTCGGCGCTGGACGGCGTGAGCTTTTCCGTGCCCACGGGCAGCATCTACGGGTTTTTGGGACCCAACGGCGCAGGGAAGACCACGGCCCTTCGCATCCTGGCGACGCTGCTAATGCCGACACAGGGCGAGGCCTGGGTAGCGGGAGAGGACGTGGTGCGGCATCCTGAGCGAGCTAGGGGGAAGATGGGGTACATGCCTGATTTCTTCGGCGTGTACGACGATTTGACGGTCCGGGAGTACCTGGAGTTCTATGCTCAGGCCCACGGCGTCCCCAGAGTCCAGTGGCGCAAGATCATCGCCGACCTGCTGGAGCTGGTGGACCTAGGACACAAACGAGACGACTTCGTGGAAACCCTGTCGCGGGGCATGAAACAGCGGCTGGGGATGGCCCGCTGCTTGGTGCACGACCCCGACGTGTTGCTCTTGGACGAACCTGCGTCGGGCTTGGACCCGCGTGCGCGTGTGGAGATGCGGGAGGTGCTAAAGGAGGTCTCCCGCATGGGCAAGGCGGTCTTGATCAGCTCCCACATCCTGCCGGAGTTGGAAGACCTGTCCACAGAGGTGGGCATCATCCATCAGGGTCGCATGATGGCGTCAGGTCCTGTGGAGAGCATCCTCGCCCAGCTCGGAGCCAGCCGGGTGCTCGAGGTTCGGACATTGGAAAGGGCGGCTGAGACCGGTGAAATCATGGGTGGGCAGCCCGGTGTCCGCGGCGTAGAGATCTTGCACGAGCGGAGTATGGTGCGCGCCTCCTTTTCGGGCGATGACGCCGGACAGGCGGGCGTCTTGGGGGCCCTTATAGAGGCCGGTATACCCGTGGTCAGCTTCAACTCCTTACAAGGCTTGGAAGAGCTGTTCATGGCCCTGACCGTGGACCGAGACGAGCCATGAGTCCCGCGATTCTACGCAACCTGGCCGTTCTGACCAAGGAGATCCGAACTCGAATGCGGGGGCGCCGCGCCGCCGTGGTCATCACCGTTTATCTGCTGCTGCTTTCGAGCGTGGCCGGCCTCATGCTGTACGGGCAGCAGCGAGAGTTGCAGTCGGGCTTAAGCCTAACTACGGCCCCGACCCTGGGCCTTCAACTGTTCGCGACCCTGTCGCTATTCCAGCTATTTCTGGTGGTCTTCATCGTCCCTGGCCTAACTGGAGCGGCAATTGCTGGAGAGCGGGACCGGCAGACTCTTGACCTGGTGTTGAGTACCCAAGTGTCCTCCCTGTGGATTGTCCTGGGGAAGCTCCTATCCTCCCTCTCTTACGTATTCCTGTTGATGCTGGCGGCGTTGCCGCTGTTTAGTCTGGTCTTCCTTTTCGGTGGCGTGTCGCCCGGTCAGGTCGTCTTGGCCTTCGTTATATCGCTGGCCTCGGCCTTAACACTGGGCACCATTGGGGTATTCATCTCCGTGTTGATTCGGCGGGGGCAGATTGCAACGGTGCTGTCCTATGCCGTGGCCTTTCTGATGCTCGTTGGAACCCCTATGCTTAGCATCTTCATAGGCATCGCCTCAACTTCATCGGGCGACGTCTCCGCCATGGTCATTTCCCCTCTGGTGCTGAACCCCTTGGCAGCTCTCGCTTCCGCAACGGCCGCACCCTTCCTTCCTGAGGCCCCGCTCCTGGGGACATCCCATACCGCTACGGGGACTGCATTGGTCCTGTGGCACATCAGCCTCATCGTGGACGCCGTTCTGATTCTCGTGTTTTTGTTTCTGGCGGCAGTTCTGCTGCGACCCAGAAGTCTTCGTTTCAGGAGGTTCCGAAGGCAAGATCTCGCCAAGGCAGAGCGATGAAGAATCAAGAACGCGAAGCCGGGCGCCTGTCAGCGGTCATTAGGCCATGGCAGATCCGGCTAGCGTTGAAGGGCGCGCTAAAATGGGCAATACTGGGGTTTGGCGGAGGGCTTGTCCTCACCGTCGTTCAGCTGGCTGCGGCCCGGTTTGTACCGTGGCCGGATGTGTTGTTGTGGGGCGTCGTCACAACTGTGGCTGGGACGACGGCCGGGGTGGTTTACGGCGTCCTCGGCAGGCCGTCTCGGGAGGCGACTGCAAGACGAGCAGACTACCTTCTGGGCCTCTCCGACCGGCTGGGCACGGCTTGGGAGCTCCGCAACTCCGGCTCGCCCTTCGCTGCACTGCAGCGACAGGACGCTCTCGCCTCTGCGGGGGCACTGGAGCCCGGCGAGGCAATCAACATGTGGCCTGGGTGGAGCCACCTTCCACCCATCTTGGTCGGGCTCGTGCTGATTGGGCTTCTGGTAGTCCTTCCCAACCCTATGGACGGCATCATCCGGCAGCAGGAGCACTTGCAGGAGCAGCTTGCTCAGGTCGAGGAGGATCTGCTGAAGACCAAGGAAGACGTCGTAGGGCCCGACACATCCCTGAGCGCTGAGGAGCGGGCTGCCGCGGAGGAGGCGCTGGAGAAGCTACAAGAAGCCCTGAAAGAGACTAAAGACATACCCTCCGCCTTGGCTGCCCTTTCCGATGCGGAGCAGGAGATTGGCTCGCTGCAGGAACCGGAGATAGGCGATAGCAGAGAGCTTCGGGATGTCGGAGCAATCCTGGCTAAGTCACCTACGACACGGGCACTGGGGCAGGCGCTCCACTCGATGGACGGAGCTGCTCTGCTCGACGCCATGGACGCTCTGGCGGCCCGGTTGAATTCTATGAGCGAGGACGAGCTTCAAGAGTTGGCGTCAAGTCTCCAGCGGGCGGCCAATTCCGCCACCGGCAAAGAGGCCCTAGCCGGCTCTCTTAGGCAGGCTTCACGGACCATCGCCTCCGGTGACCCAAGGACAGCCGCAGCCACCCTGGGCGATCTGGCAGATAGGCTGGCGTCGCTCCAAGAGGCAGTGAAGGCCTCGGAGGTCCTTGAGGGGGCACTGGCCGACCTGCGGGGCGCTCGCTCGTTCATCAGCGGTGTTGCATTGGTGCAGGCGGGAGGGGGCATAGGCACCGAGGGAGGGAGCCGCGATGGCGGGGGTTCCGTATCGGGGCCCGGTCAGGGTGGTGAGGGAGGCAATGGTGAGGGAGGAGGTCGAGGCACAGGAGGCGCCACCAGTATTGGGTCTGGCGCCGGCACGGGGGGAAGCGGCGCGGGCGACCAGCCGGGGGCCCGTCGAGGAGAAGACGCCGGGAGGCTCCTCACGGATGGGGAGACTGTTTTCGTACCGGGCCAAGGGCCAGGTATTCCCACGGAGGTTCGTGCCCTCCCAGGCACGGGAATCGCCCCTGGGAGGCTCCTCCCGTTTGGCGAAGTCCTGGGGGAGTACGCGCAGCAGGCACGGGAGCATATGGAACGCAGCCCGGTTCCCCAAGGCTACAAGGACCTGGTACGGCGCTACTTCACGGAGCTGGAGCGATAGACGGGAGCCGCGAATCGTAACCAGTAGGGAAGAGGGAGCGCTCTTCGTCGGCGATATCCCGGATGACACCGGCGGGGGTGGAGCGGCGAGAAAACCCAGTAGACGTCAGCGTGGCTGAGAAGACTGATTTGACCCGGACGGCACACATTTGGGAGCGCCCGCATGAACCAACCTGACGAGAGGGTGGCGATCGGGGAGCAGGACGTTGCCGCTTTCATCAATACAGCACGCCACCTGGAGGAAGAGATTGGCCGTGTCATAGTAGGCCAGCATCATGTCGTACGGGATGTCGTCATCGCTCTCTTGTCGGGAGGCCACGTCCTGCTTGAAGGCGTACCCGGCTTGGGCAAGACCCTCCTGGTCCGCACCCTTAGTGAGGCCCTGACGCTGTCCTTCTCCCGCATTCAGTTCACCCCCGACCTGATGCCCGCGGACATTGTCGGCACCAACGTCATAACGGAAGACGAGCAGGGGCGGCGTTCCCTTCGGTTCCAGAGAGGCCCCATCCATGCCAACTTGGTTCTGGCCGACGAGATCAACCGGGCTACCCCCAAGACCCAGTCCGCTTTGTTGGAGGCCATGCAGGAGGGCACGGTTAGCGTGGGTGACACCACCCACAAGCTGCCCTCACCGTTCTTCGTACTGGCGACGCAAAACCCGATTGAGATGGAGGGAACCTACACCCTGCCAGAGGCGCAGCTCGACAGATTCTTCTTCAAGGTGCTGGTGCCCTTTCCCGACCGTGAGGACCTAGGCGAGATCCTGCGGCGCACCATCCGGTACGAACCCGATCACGCCCGTCCGGTGGCCCACGGTCCCTCACTGGAAGAGATGATTCACGTGGCTAGAGAAGTACCCATAGCGTCATATGTGCAGGACCACGCCGTAGCCCTGGTCCTGGCGACCCATCCGGAGAGGGAAGAGGCACCGGCCACGGTTAAGCAATACGTTAGGTACGGGGCCAGCCCTAGAGGGCTTCAGGCGTTGGTCATCGGGGGTCAAGTGCGGGCCTTGCTGGAAGGACGGTACAACGTATCGGTGGACGATCTGGAGACCGTAGCCTATCCCGCTTTGCGCCATCGACTCTTTCTGAACTTCGAGGCCCAGGCCGAGGGTATAGCGGCGGACCAGGTCATCGCGTGGGTGCTAGAGACGCTTGGAGCCTCATAAGGTTCCAGGCGTGTGAAGGACGCGATGCTTGAATAGGACACAGCTATGGTTCATGGGTCGAGTTTGTTTACGCCCGATTTCCTACACAAGCTGGAGGCCTTGGCGCTGGCAACACGGCAGAGTCTCGCTGGGGCCAGAGTAGGACCACGCCGCTCGCCACTGCTTGGCGCGTCGGTCGAGTTCTCAGACTTCCGCAACTACACACCCGGCGACGACTATCGCCGCATTGATTGGAACGCCTACGCCCGCCTGGAGCGCTTGTTCCTGCGTCTCTACCGTGCCGAGGAGAACTTAGCCGTCTCGCTGCTACTGGACACGTCCCGCTCTATGGCATGGGGCCAACCTCCGAAATTTGATCTGGCCCGTCAGGTGGCTGGTGCCTTGGCCTACGTAGCTCTCGTGAGGGACGACCAGGTAAGAGTCGCGGCTCTAGGGGAAGACCTCTTGGATTTCTTACCTGCGGTAGGTAATCCAGCCCAAGTCTGGAGAGTGTGGGGTTTCCTGGAGCTACTTCAGAGCCAGGGCGGGACCGACCTTGGAGAAGCCCTCAGTTCCTTCGCTGCGCGCTACTGCCGACGCCCCGGCCTCTCCATCCTAGTAAGCGACCTGCTGACTGACAGCGACTGGCGAGCCGGGCTGCAGGCATTGCGGGCTACGCGGCAGGAGGTGGTCGTGCTCCAGATCCTTGCACCCGAGGAGATAGCCCCGGAGATGAGCGGTCACTGGCAGATGATTGACGATGAAGACGGAGCGTCGCTGGAAGTCACACTTACGCCCAGGACCCTCAAGGCATACAGGGATCGGCTCAGTGCGTACACGCGGGAGGTGGCTTCTTTCTGCCACGGCCACGGCATATCTTTCGTACAGCTACACAGTGATCTTCCTATTGAGGACGCCGTCCTGCGCCTGCTGCAACGTGCGCAGATCGTGGTCTAGGGTTTAGTGTTGGGCTTTCTGGCTCCTTCCGCGCTCCTCTTCGGCCTGCTGGCCGTCCCGATCGTCGCCCTGTACCTGTTGCGCCTGAGGGGGCGCGAGCGGAGTGTCTCCAGTACCTTCCTCTGGCGACAGGTAGTACGCGACATAGAAGCCAACATTCTCTGGCAGCGCCTTCGGCCCAATCTGTTGCTACTTCTTCAGCTTCTGGCCCTGGCCGCCTTGGTCTTTGCGCTGGCCGGACCATACTTCCTGCGTGCTAGCAGCATCCAGGGGGACCTCATTCTGGTGCTGGACGGCTCCGCGAGCATGCAGGCTTCCGACGTTAGTCCCTCTCGCTTCGGGGAGGCGCAGAAGAAGGCGCTTCGACTAATAGACCAGCTTCCTCAGGCAAGCCTCACGACGGTGATACTGATGGGCGACGTACCGGAGGTCATAGTGGCCCAAAGCGAGGATAGAGGAAGGGTGCGCCGTGCCATTGCTGAGGCCCGGCCAGCGGCGAGTGGAGCGAATTTAGCCTCCGCCCTTTCACTGGCGGCATCGGTTGTCCGGGGTGAACGACCGGCACAAGTAGTGGTGATGAGTGACGGCAACGTGACCGGTCTTCAGCCTCTGGGCCCACTGCCCTTCGACCTTCGACACGAGCCTGTCGGCACTTCGCACAGCAACCTGGCCATTGCCGCCTTCTCCATTCGACACACAGAAACAGGAACGGAGGGGCTGGCGCGGGTCGCGAACTACGGACAGCAGGCGAGAGCAACTTCGCTGCATCTATACGCCGACGGCTCCCTCTACGACGTTAGGGAGTTGGAGGTGGCCGGAAGTGGCGACCAGACCGTGCGTTGGGCCTCATTGCCATCTGCGGCGGTCCTGAACGCGCGTCTTATCCCTGGAGACACCTTCGCGTTGGATGACCAAGCTTGGGCTACGGGAGGCTCCGGTAACAAGGCGCGAGCTCTGCTGGTCAGCAGGGGCAACCGCTTCCTGGAAAAGGCTCTATCCCTGCAGCCTGGGCTCGAGGTTACCAGGGCTACGCCAGACGCCTTCTATTCGGACAGAGGCTATGATCTTTGGGTCTTCGACGGCTTCCTCCCTACTTCTCTCCCCGATGGTGCGGTCCTGGTGTTGGACCCGCCAGCGGGCAGCGCCGCGTGGGTGTCCTCGGCACCTGTACCTGTCCAGACAACTCGGCCCGGCGGCGACGAGATTCTCCGCTACGTGGACCTGTCGAACGTACACGTCCGCGAGGCTGTCCCACTACGGCCCCTACCAGAGGCGCGGGTGCTCCTAGAATCTGATCAGGGACCTCTGCTCGCGGCGTGGGAAGAGCCCAGCCGTCGCATCGTCGCCTTCGCCTTTGACCTGCACGACTCGGATCTGCCACTTCAGCCAGCCTTCCCCATCCTGACGCAGGATCTGACCCGATGGCTGTTACCTGGAATGGGCAAGAGTCTGGTTGCACGGCCCGGCGCGACCCTAGAGCTTCCCATACCTCCTGAATCAGATGCCGCCTGGTTGGAGACGCCCAGCGGACGCCGGACACAGGTTGCACCGCCGTTCCCAGCCCTGCCCTTCATTGTGGAAGAAGTGGGGCTGTACCAGTTAATACATGAGACCCCAGAGGGGAGGAAGACGGACCATTTCGTCGCCAACCTGTTTGACCCTGTGGAGTCCGCTATCGGTGGTTCCGGGTTGCCTCCCTTGGGAGCACGGAAGGAGCGAGAAGGAGGGTCGGACCGTGTTCCCTGGGAGCTGGCCTCCTGGCTGGCCCTCGCCGTCTTGGTCATCCTAGGAGCAGAATGGTACGTGTATAGCCGTGGGTATTAGCTTCGAGCAACCGTTTGCGCTCCTGCTCCTGTTGCCTGCCTTGGGCAGCGTCCTCTACCTGTGGGGGCAATTTAGGCGGGGGCAGGGGGGTCTGCGCAGCCAATTAATTCTGGTCCTTAGAATGCTGCTCGTTACCCTCCTTGTCCTGGCGCTGTCAGTCCCCGCCGTTCGCTATACAGTCAACCGGCAGGCCGTAGTATTTGTGGCCGATCTCTCAGCCAGCGTTCAGCAGCAGCGCACTCAGGTTGAGGAGTTCGTCAAGCAAGCAATGGAGGCGCGAGGGTCGGACGACAAGGCGGGCGTCGTCGCTTTCGGGCGCGACGCCCTCGTGGAATGGCCCGTTACTAAGGAGGGAGGATTCGGGGAGTTCCAGTCCGAAGTCCGTGACGATAACACCGACCTTGCTGAGGGGCTCCGTCTTGCTGCTGCTCTGCTGCCAGCAGACGCCCGCCGCCGAATCGTGGTCATCTCTGACGGACAGGAGAATTTGGGCGACGCGGTGGAGCAGGCACGTTTCCTCAGGGCGCAAGGTATCCAAGTGGATGTTGCGCCGCTAGAAGGACCTTCAGGCCCTGAG
Source organism: Dehalococcoidia bacterium (assembly GCA_965248005.1). Taxonomy (GTDB): domain Bacteria; phylum Chloroflexota; class Dehalococcoidia; order Lucifugimonadales; family UBA1123; genus CBDFIE01. Next base: position 2,272,087 of record CBDFIE010000003.1, on the reverse strand, counting down.
GTACTGGTTGCCTCGGTAGTCGCCCCCTCTTCATCCAATACAGGGGAGCGGGTGCCAGTGGAGGTCACGGTCGGCAGCACACGGGAGGCGAACGCTTCTCTGCAAGTGTCGGTGGACGGGGCGGTAGTCGCCACTAGGCAGGTCGCCCTCGAGGTCGGAGAGACGCGATTCGCGTTCGACGTGGGCATTGACCACCCCGGGTTTCATACCGTCAGTGTGACGGTGTACAGCGAGGCCGACACCCGCTTCCAGAACAACCGAGCAGACGCTTTCGTCAACGCGCAGGGACCTCCGACGATTCTGGTAACGGAGCACAGGAAGGGTGCAGGAACGAACATCTCTCAAGCCCTGGGCGCCACAGGCCTTCAAGTTGAGGTGATGCCGACTACCCTTTTCCCCGAGTCCCTGGAGGAGTTGGGAGGGTACTCTGGGGTTGTCCTAGTCGACGTTCCCGCCGAGTCCTTGGGCCAAGGCAAGATGGAAGTGATTCGGGCAGCCGTCCGCGACCTGGGCAAGGGCCTCCTCGTGGTCGGAGGCGCCCACAGCTTCACCATGGGCGAGTACCGGGACACGCCCTTGGAGGAAATACTGCCCGTCACCTCCGAAGTCCCGGAACGCGAGGAGAAAGGCAAGGTGGCGCTGGGGCTGGTGATCGACAAGTCCGGCAGCATGTCCGGTGCGGGATCGGACGGCGTGGCCAAAGTAGAAATGGCTAAGGAAGCGGCCCGCCTTAGCCTGGAGGAGCTTGAGCCATATGACCTGGCGGGAGTGGTGGCCTTCGACGCAAGTAGCTGGTGGCTGGTGCCCATAGGCGAAATCGGAACCGAATCTCACCTGAAAGGAATGCAGGATTCTATCGGCACGTTGAAGGCCGACGGAGGCACGGATATCTACTCTGCACTGGGCACAGCCTACGAAGGACTAGCCAATTCGCCGGCACCTCGCAGACACATGGTATTGCTCACAGACGGAATATCCCAGTCTGGCAACTATCTATGGCTCTTGTCAGCCATGAAGGAGGATGAAATCACCCTGTCCACCATCGCCGTTGGGCTGGATGTCGATTTAGGTCTCCTCGAGTGGCTAGCAGAGGAAGGAGGGGGCCGCTTCTATTTCACTGACCGGGCGCGGGATATCCCGCAGATCCTGACGAAGGAGACTCGACTTGCTGCCCGTCACGCTATCGTGGAAGAGCCGACAAAACCCCTATTGGCGGGGAGTAGCCCGGTACTGCGGGCCACTGGAGGAGAGTTCCCCACGCTAGGCGGATACGTGGCCACGCTACCAAGAAACACGGCCCGCGTTGTGCTGGTATCACCCAGGGGAGACCCACTGCTGGCCCAGTGGCAACACGGTCTGGGGCGCAGCATAGCCTGGACCAGCGATAGCGAGGGTAGGTGGACGTCAACCCTCAACGCGTGGGAGCGGGTTCCCGCCTTCTGGGCGGCATTGGTGGATTGGACCCTGCCGCCGGACGAGGAGACGTTCCAGGTGAAAGGCGATGTAAAGGCAGGATTGGCTACCGTAGTGGTAGAGGGAGAGGTTCCAGAGAATTCACTTCTCTCAGCGCGCATCGTAGGGCCACAGCTAGATGTAATGAAGGTGCCGCTGCCGGCTACGGCGCTGGGACGTTTCGAGGCCGAGTTTCCAGCGAACGACCAGGGTTCATACCTTTTACAGATCGTAGAGGAGGGGTCGCAGGGCGGACTTCGCTCCGCTGTAACCGGTCTGGTTGCACCCTACTCGCCCGAATACAAGGTCTTGGAGAGCAGGCCAGACCTCCTGAAGCGCTTGGCCGCCATCACGAACGGTCAGATACTTAATAACCCGTCCGAATCTTTTGGCCCAGGGCTGCCGCCAGCCCACGGGGACGTGCCGTTGACCTGGTGGCTGTTGATGGCGGCAGTGCTCCTACTGCCGTTGGATGTGGCCTTCCGCCGGCTGAACTTGTCCCTCACTGAGGTCACGGCCTGGTTTGCAGCGACTAGGGCATGGGCGTTCAGGGCCCGCGTCATACGCCAACCTTCCGCTGCGTCGCCTGTGCTTGAGGGCATGAGGCAGCGCAGGGCTGCACAGCCTAGGCTGGAGGTTGGCAACCCAAGCCAGCAAGATTCGAAGGTGGCTCCCTCTTCAGAATACGTGGGGCAGAACACAGAGTCCGAGAAAGAGCAGTCGCGATCGCGGAAGACGGCGCCCACTCCCCAGCAGCGGGAGGGAGAGGAGGCCGAGTCTACGACGAAGCGTTACCTGCGGGCCAAGCGCCGTGCAAGATACAGATGAGGCGTCCCGCTCTGGAGGATGGAACAGTTACGCTAGGCCTACCCCGCGAAGTAGAGGTTCTGTTCGATAGCATCGCGCCAATTCGCCTCGGTGACCCAGAAGGTGTCGAGGACGGCCTCGGACCGAAGGAATCCAGGGGTGATCGCCAGAGCCGTCACATGGTGGGCATGTAGGTCGGCCGACATCGCGTAGGCGAGTCGGATGACCGCGTTCTTCGCCAGATCGTAGAAGAAATTGCCACGGTAGCCGAGCGTGTCGCCGTCCGTGACCTCGACGATGAGTCCGGCGTCCCGCTCGATCATCAGCGGCGCGCCGTGCCGGCTGGTGATGAGGTGGCTATGAAGCGTCCGCTCTAGCATCTGCTGTCCCTGGGCAATGGAGAGTTCCCAGAACGGCCTTTCCCACTCCGTCAGCGCGTCCCCGCCCCAGATGTCGTTGACCAGGACGTCGAGCCGGCCCGCTTCGGCGCGGACTCGCGCGAAGAGCTGCTCCACTTCGGACTCGACTGTGTGGTCGACGCAGACGGCGATGCCCCGACCCCCCTCCGCGCTGACCAGCTCCGCCGTCTCCTCGATCGTCTCTGGACGCCCGGGCGTGGCCCCCCGCCCACGCTGCGCCCGGGTCCAGGCCATCGTCCGCCTGCGTAACGAAGACGACGATACGGGTAGCAGGATGAGCCTGAGCGAGGCGTGCAAGAGAGTCAATCAGCTAGACTGGTCCTCTTCCGAACCTCGATGGCAACAGGGCCTAATGGATGGAGATAGGGTACTCGCTGGCAAGTCGGCTGTGAACTTTGCGTCGCGGGTCATCGCCTACTGGTTAGGTGAGGACGTCAACGACGAATAGGTTGCCGGACTGGGGGAGAGATACAAGAGTCAGGGCGGTACAGGACAGTTGGCCGATCCGATAGAGTTGCCATGACTTGTCATCATAGAAGTCGCTGCCCAGCGATTGGTGTCAAGGGCGGTGTGAAAACGTACCAGCGGGGCGGAGCGAAATCGTACCACTGAACGCCACGTTGTGAAGCATCAAGGTCCGGGGGGCGTTGAGAGCCAGGTTTAGGCAGTTGCCCGAGGTTGGTTGGACTTCTTGCTGTGCTTGAGTCGGTAGCTGTCCCCGTTCATCTCCAGGATGTCGACATGGTGGGTGAGGCGGTCGAGGAGAGCTCCGGTCAGCCGTTCAGAGCCGAACACCTCGGTCCACTCGACGAAGGGCAGGTTGGAGGTCACCAGGACCGATCCACGCTCGTAACGCTGGCTGAACACCTCGAAGAGCAGCTCGGCTCCGGTCTTGGACAAGGGCACGAAGCCCAGTTCGTCGATGATCAGAAGCTTGAGTCGTGCGAGCCTTCTCTGCAGGTTGAGCAGACGCCGTTCGTCCCTGGCCTCGATCAGCTCGTGAACCAGAGCAGCGGCGGTGGTGAAGCCCACGGACAGTCCCCTCTGACACGCAGCCAGACCGAGCCCGAGGGCGATATGGGTCTTGCCGGTGCCACTGTTGCCGAGAGCGATGACGTTGCGGGGGCGCTCGATGTACTCGCATCGTGCCAGCTCCAGAACCAGAGCCTTGTTCAGGGACGGCATAGACAGGAAGTCGAAGGTGTCGAGGCTCTTGGTCGTCGGGAAGCGGGCTGCTTTGATCCGACGTTCCACCATGCGATGGTGACGGTCGATCAGCTCCAACTCCGATAGTCGCAGCAGGTAGTCCGGATGGTCAGCTCCCTCACTGGCACACTGGGATGCCAGCTTGTCGTACTCCCTCAGGAACGTGGGGAGCTTGAGTTGCTTGAGGTTGTGTTCGAGCAACATCGTGGACTTGTTGGTCATGACCGGCTCCCCGCCAGGAGAGCCATGTAGTCCCTGGTCGAGGTTGTTGCAACGTTGGTCCTGGGCAGATACGGGTACAACTCCATGTCGAGTCTAGGCGGTCGACCCTCGATCCTGCACAGCACCAGGTGCTTGACAGCATCGAAGCTCACAGCCCCGAGTCGAATGGCGTCTCGTACGGCGTCGTGGACTTCTTCCGGCTGGAAGTTCTCCATCAGTCTGAGCACCTGCACGAACTCCCTCTTTCTTTCCTCGCTTGTACACGAGGTTGTGATCAGCTGTGGCGCTGAAGTCATCGCCCGCCATCGGCGGTCCTACGATCGCGACGACTTCGTCTTCGACCCTCTCCATTACCTGCCGCTCCTTGAGAAGAAGACGAGGGCATTGGATCAGGCGGCGCCGCTGGTTGGATGGGAGTTGCCCGAGGAGTTCGGAGTGTTGCGGCGGTTGCTGGAGTCTCGGATGGGCAATATCCGCGGACCACAACGTCCCGATGACCGTAGGCCACCGGGACCGAATAGTCATTGGTCCGGTATCTGACCAGGGCCAGAGAACTGACCCTCGTCGCGTGCTTGTCGCTGGCGTCGTACGGTACGGCCGGCAGAGGCAGCAACTTCTCCAGGTCCCGCTCCAGCCGTTCTCCTATCGTCTCGTTGCGGCCGCGGAGTCGATCTTCGAACCGTCTGAGGCAGTGTTGCTCCAGATGAGCATTGAGGGCATCGAAGCTCTCGAACGATGGAATGGGCACCAGGAAGTTCCGGCGGACATAGCCGACCAGACCTTCTACTTTGCCCTTATCGTTCCCTTTGCCTGGACGGCCAAACCGGTCCTCGAACAGGTAGTGGGACTGAAGCTCGGAGAACACCCTGGTCCGCTGCCGGCGACCATCTCCCAGGATTCTGGCTACCGCGAGCGTGGTGTTGTCGTAGAGGATGCTCTGAGGCACTCCGCCCAGGAACGCGAAGGCGGAGACGTGTCCGTCGCAGAATGACTCCGTCGTCTCGGCGGGATACGCCTTCACATAGCACCCGTCGCTGTGAGGGAGGTCCAGGGCGAAGTAGTGGGCTTTGCGTTCCACTCCGCCGATGACCACCCACGCTTCGCCGTAGTCGCACTGGGCATGTCCCGGAGGGTGGGACAGCGGAACGTACATCTCCCGTGTCCGGCGACGCCGCTCGCGCACGTAGTCCTTGACGATTGTGTACTTGCCCGGAAACCCGTGCTCGTCCCTCAACCGCTCATAGATACGCTTGGCGGTGTGACGCTGCTTCTTCGGAACCCCCTGGTCTTCCTCGAGGATCTGGTCCATCACACCCTTATATGGATCGAGCTTCGGTCTGCGAGCCGGTCGTTGCCGTCGATACCCTGGGGGCACGGAGTACTCGAGCATCTTGCGCTCCGTGTCCCGGTGTAGCCCGAACACTCGGGCCGCCTCTCGGACGCTCATCCCTTCGACGAAACAAGCCTTGCGAACACGGAGGTAAATACCCACCTTGTACATCCAATCCACCTTCAGTCAGGTTCTGTCGTTCCTGATTGAAGGCGACAGGCGGTACAGTTTTCAAACGCCACACCTCAGCGCTCGACCGCCCAGGTGGTACATTATCTCTCCGCCATTCACAGTAGGTGAGGGTGGCCTCTCCTCCAACCACCTCTATGCTCTTCACGAAGTTGCGGATGAGGGCCTTGCACTCTAGGAGCGTCCCTTCCTGAAGACAGGTCCGAAAGGCCTCGACGTACCCCTTGATCTCCTTGGTGTCTGGCAGATCGACCCTTCTCTGCTCCAGTTGGCTTTCTGCTTCTTCTTTTGCTCCTGTGAGGTGGTCTTGGCGGTGCCGCAGGGCCAGGATGCGGGGTGACAAAGCCTCCAGGGTCAGATGCTTGGTCTCCAGGGCTTCGTAGAGGTTCTCCAGCCTGCTCTCCATGTCCGCAAGCTCTGCTTCGATGGCCTTCAGCCTTCCGTCGATCTCCCCAGCCATAGCGTCGATCTCCTCGGCGACGATGGTAACCAGCTCGGTGAGAGTCTCGTCGGTGAGGATGCGCTCTTTGATCTTGTCGATGACGAACCTTCCCACCTTGGGAGCATTCAGGTAACTGGCCTGGCAGGTCCCTGCCCCCTGCCGGTGCAAGGTGCCGCAGACGTAGTAGCCGTACTGACCGCTCTTGGCTCCCTGGCCGATGAAGGGCCTGCCACAAGTACCGCAGCGCAGTAGCCCGCTTAGCAGGAACTTGCTCCCCACACGGGCCGGTCTTTGCACTTTCGGCGCTCGTTCCCGCAGGCCCCGCTGCACCTTGTTGAATAGCTCTTTGGCTACCAGCGCCTCCTACGCTCCATCAACCCGTACCGGGTCAGGTTCTTTGTCACCCTTAGTGGTTCTGCCCCATACCGAAGTCCCTGTGTAGGCTTCGTTGGCGAGCAAGGTAGTGAAGTCCTCCCTTGTGCCAACGCTTTCCCTGTTGGTTATACCCTGGTCGTTCAAGGCCTGCGTCCTGGCGGTGGTAACTTAGCCGTACCTATTCACCGCGCGTGGGCATTGGTCGACCCTGCCTGTACCGCGCCAGGTGCAAACCGCAGCAGTGGCTCCCTAGTGGTCAGGAGGCGATGCGGGAAGGCCACCAGTTCCATCGGCCCAGCAGGGAAACCAGTGCCGGCACCATCAGCGTGCGAGTGATGAACGTATCGATCAGCACTCCAACTGCAACCCCGAATCCGAGCTGCAACAGATCCTGAAGCGGGAGGGTCATCAGCGCGGAGAACGTGCCCGCCAGGATGATCCCCGCGGAGGTGATAACCGGGCCGGTGCGCGCGAGTGCATGACGGGTCGCCTCCGTGAGCGGAGCTTCCCGTGCCTCCTCGCGGATGCGCGACATCAGATAGATGTTGTAGTCGACGCTCAGCGCGTTCAGGAACACGAACAGGAAGAACGGGACTGCTGGACCTACACCGGCATGACCCACCAAGACGACGAACACCACGACCGTGAGGCCGAGGGTCGCAAAGTACGTGAATGCGATCGTGACCATCAGGTAGAGAGGCGCGATTAGCGACCGCAGCAGCAGCGCCAGCACCGCGCCGATGGCCACAAGGATTAGCGGAAGCACGACCAGCGAGTCTCGATTGCCTGCGGTGCGTGTGTCGTAGGCCTCCGCCGTGTCTCCGCCAATGAGTACGCTTTCAGGGGGCAGGCCCAGTGCCGAAGCTTCCTGTCGGGCGAGGGTGCGCAGCTCGGGCACGGCATCGAGGGCCTCTTGGGAGAAGGGATTTGTATTCAGCACGACGTCGATGCGGCCAGCACTGCCATCTGCAGAGATGAACCGCCGCGCGCTTGCCGCCGGCAGCTGGGAGGCCGCGGGCCCCTCGGCGCCGAGGGGCCTGCTAGGACCGGAGGCGTCGGCGACAGCCGGGTGACGGATGATTGCGAGTGTGAGGATGTCCAACTGCTCGAGTGAGGCGGGATCGAGCGCGTTGGCCCCCGAGGGTAGAGAGACGTAGAGTCGGGTAGGGGAGAGCTCGCCGGCTGGAAAGCCGCCTCGCAAAAGCTCGAAGCTGCGGACGGATTCTGCATTGCCCGGCAGGCTCTCAAGCTGATCGTAGTTGGTGCGAAACGGGACCAGGCCCGCCACGAGCACTGCGAGGCCCACTATCGTTACGGCAAGAGTCAGGCCCGGTCGGCGCAGAACAACCGCTCCGACCCTACCGTACACGCTGCGCCGCCAGTCGACCGGCGTCCTCGCTGCGGTTTCATGCCGAGGCTGAACGGGCCAGAAGGCTCGCCTTCCAAAGATCGTCAACACCGCCGGGATAAGGGTGAGCGCAGCCAACATCATCAATGCCACCGCAAGGGCGATGACTGGACCGAGCGCCTGGTAGGAACGCAGCGTCGCGAGCCCGAGCGCGACACAGGCGACGAGGATCGTAGCTCCCGCTGAGGCCACAGCGCCGCCGACGCCGCGCATAGTCCGCCTCATTGCCTCGTGGCGGTCGTTATGTCTGGTCAGTTCCTCGCGGAAGCGCGCCGAGACGAATAGCACGTAGTCGGTTCCGGTGCCGAAGAGCACCACTGTCATAATCCCGGTCGTCTGTGCGGAGATCGGAAGCTCGAAACGAAGGGCGTACCAGGCGGCTATGGCTCCAGCGAGTTGAAAGACCAGGCCTACGCCCAGCAGCGGGATCGCGGCCATGATTGGCGAGCGGTAGATGATGACCAACAGCACAAGCACCAGTAGGACCGTTACCAGCAATAGCAGCGTGTCGATCTGCGAAAACACCCCGATCAGGTCGACGATCAGGCCGCCGGGTCCTCCCACGGCGATCTCGACGCCGGTCAGATCAAAGGACGCTGAGCGGTCGCGAATGGCCTCCACCGTGTCGACGAAGGGCTGCTCGGCCGGCTCGCCGCCGATCTCCAAGAAGACGTACATGGTGGTGCCGTCAGGAGACACCAGGCCGGACCGCTGGCCCATGGCTGCGTCGGGACTGAGCACCTGAGCCACGTTGTCCGGCGCATCGGGGCCGGACAGCCAGGCCGTGATCTCGGCCGCGGCGGCGTACGCGGTAGGCCCCAAACCGGCCGGTTCGCGAAACACGATCAAGACCGGTGTACCGCCCGATGGGAAACGCTCCTGCGCAAACTCGTACGCCCGGGTCGCCTCAGCGTCTCTAGGTAGGAATAGCGCCTGCTCGTTCTCGCTGGCCTCGCCGAGTCCCGGGAGCTGCGAGATCAATAGGCCGGCGGCGATGAGCCAGGCGACGAGCGTTACCCACTTGCCGCGGCGACTGGACACGAAATCGGTCAGGTTGCCGAGCATTAAGGGTCGCCGTTCCTGTCTCTGACCGGGTGCTGACTCAAGCGCTTGGATTGATCACAGATTGTTCGATCGTACCAACTGTGCGTCACCACGCCACTCCTCATGGGCACCCATGCCTTGGATCGAGGGATCGATCTAGCGGCAATCTCCTTGGAGATGCTCGGCCCCGCACTGGAGCAGGTCGGCGACGCCTGGTTCAGAGGAGAATTGAACATAGCTCGTGAGCACTTGGCTACCAGCATCACGCTTCAGCAGATCGCGTATATTCGGGACGTAGGGCGGCGCAAGGATGACATCGGTGCTACGGTGATCGTAACAGCCGTAGAGGGAGAGCTGCACTCCGTAGGGACGCGCATGATCGCCAATCTGTTTCACATGGAAGGCTGGGACGTAGCACACCTGGGTCAGAACACTCCTACCGACGACCTGGTAGAGCTGGTGAAGGAGACGAACGCCGATCTGGTCATTCTTTCCTTGTCTCACCCGGACAGGGTCCGGATTGCGAGCGGGGCTGCCGCGATGCTGAAGGCCCTCGATAACGCACCGGCGGTGTTCCTTGGTGGGAAGGGGCTGCCGCCTCCAGAGGAGCGTGACAGCATTCCGGCAGACCTGGTTTCCTCGGACCCGTTGCAGGCAATTCGAGCTGCCAGGGAGCTTCTCGGCCTCAGTAGAGAACCCTTGACCCTCGAAGTCCAGCTGAAGGCACTTGGGCGGCGCATTCAGGAGCTAAGGAAGGGACGCGGATGGAGCCAGCAGGAGCTCGCGGCCCAAGCTGGCCTTGACCGGACTTACCTGAGCACGGTGGAGCAGGGCAGGCAGAACATCACGATAGGGGCGGCTCTGAGAATCGCCGATGCCCTCGATACATCCTTGTTGGAGTTGATCGACCGATACTAGTACTTAGTTTTGATAATATCTATACGTAATGGTAGGCAGATGTTATGCTGACCGCATGCGAAGAGCAGAGACGATCATCACGTTGACAACCGGAGAGCGTGGGGAGCTGGAGACCACGGTTCGGAGCCGTACTGCTCCGTATCGAGCCGTACAGCGCGCGCGATTGGTTCTGCTGGCGGCCGATGGAACGCCCAATACAGCGATCGCCCGGGAGGTGGGTCTGACGCGGGCGCGGGTTGTGGTGTGGCGGAAGAGGTTTGCGGCGGAGCGGAGCGCAGGGCTGAACGACGGGGCCCGGCCCGGAAAGGCTCGGAAGTACACGGCCAGCACTGAGAGGCGCATCCTGGCGAAGCTGGTTGAACCGCCTCCCGAGGGATACAGCACGTGGACAGGGCGGCTGGTCGCTGAGGCATTGGGAGACGTTCCAGCCCACTATGTCTGGCAGGTGCTGAGGAAACATGGGATTCATTTGCAGCGTCGTCGAAGTTGGTGCGTGAGCACGGACCCCCAGTTCGCCCAGAAAGCGGCCGATGTGGTGGCCTTGTATCTGGACCCGCCGGAGAACGCGGTGGTGTTGAGCGTGGATGAGAAACCCGCCATCCAGGCTCTGGAGCGGGCTCAGGGCTGGCTGCGCATGCCCAACGGGCAGGCCCTCCGCGGGTTCAGCCACGAATACAAACGCCACGGAACCACCACCCTCTTCGCTGCCCTGGAGGTTGCCCGAGGGACGGTGACGGTAGGCCACTATCGCCGCCGGCGCCGGCGTGGGTTCTTGGACTTCATGAACCGTCTGGTCGCTCAGTACCCCGACCAGGAGTTGCACGTTATCCTGGATAACCTTAATACTCATAAGCCCAAGCATGACCGGTGGCTGGCTCGGCATCCCAATGTCCACTTCCATTACATCCCTACCCACGCTTCCTGGCTCAACCAAATCGAGGTCTGGTTCAGCATCCTGACGCGTCGAGCCCTGCGGGGTCTTAACGCCACCTCTGTGCGCGATGTCTGCCGTGCCATAGATGCCTTTACCCAGGCTCGCAACCAGTGCCCCGTCCCCTTCGAATGGACCAAGAACGTTGTGCACCCCGGTTCCCTTAAGCATACGTATCGTGATTTAGCTAACTAAGTACTAGTTTTGACGATGTACACTGGGGAGCCAAACTTCCTTCTCGCTGGATGGAGGTTGTCGGAGCCTGATCGGTTAACAGCCTGGGAGGGAGTTCCCACAACATTTGACACAAGCTCCTATTGCTCGCCGTTATCGTCGTCGAAATAGACCCGACCACCCCGGAAGATGAGCGGAGGATGTCCTGCATTCAGGCGTAGCTTCACTTGGGTGCCCACCTCGTACTCCTCTGTGTGACGCTCGAGGCAATGGACGACGCTGCCAGATGTCAGGGATACTCGGTACAGATAGAACGCCCCTTGGAATGTGCGATCTATGATAACTCCCTGGCCCGACTCAGATGGCCGGAGGGTGACATCGTCCGGGCGGACCATCACATCTACACCCTCTTCGCAGGACAATCCGTCTGGAAGAGGCGTGTAGCCCAGCTCTGTCCACAGCGCCCCGTCGAAGATCCTCGCTGGCAAGAAGTCGGCTATGCCCATGAAGCTGGCGCCGAATCGGGTAGTCGGTGCATGGAATATGCGTTTGGGCGTATCCACCTGCTCCACCCGCCCCTGGTTCATAAGCGCTATCAGATCTCCCATCAACAGGGCCTCCTCCCTGGAATGGGTAACGAACACGGCGGTAGATCCACTGGCTCTGAGGATCTTCCTGGTGTCCTGTCTTACCTGGTTCCTGAGGGCGGCATCCAGGTTTGAGAACGGCTCATCAAGGAGAATCAACTCTGGTCCAGGGGCCAATGCACGAGCGAGAGCTACGCGCTGTTGCTGGCCTCCCGAGAGCTGATGGGGCATGCGATGCGCCAAGCCCTCAAGACCCGCCAGCGACATCATCTCTCTGACGCGGTCGGCTCGTTGGGGCCCCCTGGACAGCCCATAGGCGATGTTGGCCATCACCGTCATATGAGGGAACAGTGCATACTCTTGGGACACCATTCCTACGTTTCGTTTTTCCGGCGGTAGGGATGTCGTTGATGTGGCCACAGCCCGCGCACCGATCTCCACCGTCCCAGCATCGGGCATTTCGAAACCCGCGATAAGTCGCAGAGTGGTAGTCTTGCCACATCCGCTGGGGCCGAGAAGCGCTAAGATCCGTCCCTGCTCCACGCTTAGGTGCAAGTCCTCTACGGCTTTGGCCGTTCCGAAGGCCTTGGAGAGACCCGTGCATCGGACCGCTATCCGGCTCACTGAGTCCTTCTTTCTTCTCGCCGTAATAGGAAAGCCATGGGGACTGAAGATGCCAAGATTAGTAGGAGGCCCTCAGCCGCAGCGCGAGCGAAGAAGGCTTCCTCAGCCGACCCCCATATGGATGTAGCCAGAGTCTCAAAGCCTATGGGGCCAAGGATAAGAGTAGCTGGTAGCTCTTTCATGGTCAATAGAAAGACGAGGGCTGCACCCGCCAGGATTCCAGAGCGCACTAGGGGAAGGGTGATACTGGAGAAAACTGAGAATGGTGCCCGCCCTAGACTTCTTGCGGCCTCCTCCAGTGCAGGGTTGACCTGAAGCAGTGAAGCCCTGACAGATCCAACGGCTGTGGGCAGGAAGAGAATTACATAGGCGAAGATGAGGAGGCCCAGGGTTTGGTATAGGAGTGTGGCGTAGCGCACTCCAAAGAAGACCAGAGCCAGTGCGACGGCAATGCCGGGCAGAGAGAAGCCGAGGTAGCTAAAGCGCTCCAACAACCCACTGCCCCGGCTCGGGTAGCGGACCGCGAGGGTCGCTATGGGCAGGGCCGCTACTACAGTCACCAAAGCAGCCAGGCCGGAAACGTAAAGTGAGTTTCGAGCGTGGCTCCAGAAGAGCAAAAGGGGTTCACCGGCAGACACTCCACGTATTACCCAGAAACCCAGTACGGACATCGGCGTCACCAAGGAGACAAGGACTACAGCCGTGCAGAAAGCCAGGGCGAGCCAACGCCACCGACCGAGACTGATGGTGCGCGTTGGCCGCGTGACCCCTGTGCCATTACGATAGTATTGTGAACGGCCTCGGGTTCGAGATTCCAGCACCAGTATGCCTAGGGCCAGAGCCACCAAGACCAGTGAAAAGACCGCTGCCAGGTCTCGTGCAAAGGACCCATACTGAATATAGATGGCCCATGTGAAGGTCTCGTAGTGCAACAGGGAGACGGCGCCGAAGTCGCTGAGGGTATATAGGGCTACCAGAAGGGCACCAGCGGCTATGGCGGGGCGAAGAAGAGGAAGAGTGACCCGAAAGAAAGTGGACAAAGTGCCCTTCCCGAGACAGCGCGAAGTCTCTTCTAAGGCGGGGTCCATGCGCGCCAAGGCAGCGCGGACAGGTAGCAGCACATACGGATAGCTGAGCAGCGTCAGGGTTAGTGTAGCCCCCGGGAACCCAAAGATCTCTGGGAGACGCTCAACTCCCAGGGGAGCCAGCCATCCCTGGAGCGATCCCTTTGGCCCCAGGACGACGACCATGAGAAAACCCCCTACGTAGCTGGGAATCACTAGGGGCAGCACCGTGGTGACGGCCCATACGGCCCGAAATGGAAGGTCTGTGCGTAGGGTAAGCCATGCTAGAGGAACGGCAATAGCTACAGAGGCGGTGGTCACTGCCACGACTAGGAGCGCGGAACGAATCAGGATGTCTAAGGTGCGGGACCGAAATAGCAACTCCCACACCTCAGGCCCCGCTCCTAAGGTCCGTAATATAAGATATGCGAGGGGCAGGACCATAGCTGCCCCTACTAAAGCGGCGGGTATCCAGATAACAGCGGGCGGTCGCCCGCGGCGTGCCCGCTGTTCAACTCCAGTCATCACCTTTGACCCGCTGAAATCTGCTAGATCCAACTTTAGAGAGTTCTCTCCTTCGGTATAACTACGGAAGCACCCCCGTCTCTTGGAGCAGTCTCACTGTGCCTTCGAGGTCGGCCAGGTCCTTCATAGGGATACTGGGTTTGTTGATATCATCTAAGGGGACCAACAGCCGGTTGGCCTTGACGCCTTCCACCAGGGGATACTCGAAGGTCTGACCGGCGAAGTACTGTTGGGTCACCTGGGATAGCATGAACTCCATGAATTTCTCAGCGTTCTCTTTGTTCTCAGACGTGGAGATGATGCCAGCGCCGGCCACCATAACTAATGCGCCAGGCCCTCCAGCCCTGGGATGATAGTTGCGTGCTGGGAAGGCGTCACCCTCCTCTGCTAGGAAACGGAACAGGTAGTAGTGGTTGACAAGCCCCACGTCTATTTCGCCAGCGGCCGCTGCAGCAACTTGAGGAGTGTTCTTGGGATATCCGATGGGATCGTTGGTTAGTATGCCCTCCAGCCACTGTCGGGTCCTGTTCTCGCCCCAAAGGACTCTCATCGCGGTGACCATGGCCTGGAATGAGGCGTTGGTAGGCGCCCAACCAATGCGTCCCTTCCACTTGGGATCAACCAAGTCCCAAATGTCGTCAGGCAAGTCCGCCTCTGTGAGGTCATCAGAATTGTAGACGATGGTCCTGGCACGACCTGAGATGCCTGCCCACTTGCCCTCTGGAGAGCGCACCCATTCTGGGACACGGCTGAGAATAGATTCTGGCAGGGTAGCCATCATGTCTTCTACGGCACCCAGGCCACCAGGGTCCTGAGCAAAGAACACATCGGCAGGGGACCTGGCGCCCTCTTCTAGGAGGGTAACCGCTAGCTCCGAAGTGCCTGCGTATTTGGTCTCCACGTCAATACCAGTAAGCAAAGCAAACTGCTCTATTATGGGTCCTACCAAGCTCTCCCCTCTTCCCACGTAGAGAGTGAGGTTTCCCGGCGGTTTGTCCACGTCTACTACTAGAGCTGTTTGAGTTGGATCCATAGTGGCGGTTGGATCGGCGTCGGTGCAGGCCACAATCCCCAAGAACATAAGCAGGGCCAGCCCCACAAGAACCTTGAAGGATAGTATGAACCTATATAGCGCTACCATTGTTTTGGCCCCCTCCTTCTTGATGTTCGTACAGACTCAAGGATACGTATGTGCACAGAATTCTATCAACGATTGTCATCCTGACTATTTCAGTTATGATACCCTGACTATTTCAGTTATGATACCCTGACTATTTCAGTTATGACACCCTGACTATTTCACTTATATCATACGATTATATTGTTGTCAATGACCAAATTTTTCGAGTTCTTGACGGAACCCGCTACGGAGGCTATCTTAGGGACGAGGTAGACCATGGCGAAGGCCCATAGCAAATCCCCAGGCAAATCGGACCACAGCTGGGTCGCCACAGAGCGGCTGTCTCAGGTAACAGAGAATTACCTGCTTTCGCTGTACGTGTTAGGAGAAGAGGGGCTGCGAGCCACCGCGGGCAGCTTGGCAGAGTACATAAGGACACTCCCAGCCGGAGAGGGCTTGGGCACCACGCTTCCCTCGGTGCTGGGTATGCTGCAAAGAATGGCCAGGGAGGGACTGGTGGAGCTGACCACCGAGAAGGAGGTGAAGTTGACCCCGCGAGGCGTTGTCTTGGCTGAGGGGATGGTAAGGCGGCATCGTTTGGCTGAGAGAATGGTCGTTGACCTACTGGGACTGGAGCTTCATAAGGCTCATGAAGAGGCCCACCGGCTTGAGCACGCCATATCTACGGACCTGGAGGTCAAGATCAGAGAGAGGCTGGGGAATCCCACAACGTGTCCCTTTGGTAGGCCTATCCCTGGCAGCGGGTACACTCCTCCTCAGGTACCAAGGATGGCCCTAGACCAGGTACAGCCTGGAGTTGCCTACCGTGTCGATCGGGTTCCAGAGGAGGACACGGAGCTGCTCCGGTTTTTAGTAGAGCGGAGCATCCTGCCGGATAAAAGCGTCACGGTGGTGGAGGCCAGTCGCTACCGAGGTGTAATTACTGTTACGACTGAGAAGGGGGAGGATGCCCTGGGCTATGATGTCGCCGCTCGCATATGGGTACGCCCGTACGAGTAACGGCTCCACACTATAGCACCGTGTTGTATCACTCCGCCGGTCCTTTCACCGGATCCAGCCTCGTCCAGTAGACAGGCCACCTGAGGGAACCGGTCCTGGAGTTGATTGGTCACCCTATCGAGTTGGGCGTGGACCTCCTGAGGGGACGGCTGCTGGTAGATGGTGCGTACCATGGTGGGCACCCAGGGCTGAGTGCGCCTAGGGACCCGAGTGAGCAGGTTGGTCATGAAGTGTGTGCGGCACCGTTGCCAGCTGGCTCCGCCGAAGACGGTGGCGATAGCGTCCCTTAGTCCCTGATGAGCATCCGATACCACCAGATCCACCCCGCTCAGACCCCTGGCGGACAGTGAGCGCAGAAAGGCCAGCCAGAAGGCGCCGTCTTCACTGGTACCCACGTCCATCCCAATGATCTCCTGCTTGCCCTCGCCATTGACCGCCGTCGCCACCACCACGCTGACGTTGACTATCCTACCGGCCTCCCTGACCTTCTGGGTCAGGGCATCCAGCCACAGGTAAGGGTAGGGTCCACCGTCCAGCGGACGGCCCAGGAAGCCATCCACCACCACGTCCAGCTCCTGACAGATACGCGACACTTGGCTCTTTGAGATACCCTCGCACCCAAGAGCCTTGACCAGATCATCCACTCGCCTCGTCGATACACCCTCCACATACGCCTGCTGGATCACCGCCAGCAGAGCTCGCTCGCTGCGACGCCGTGGCTCCAATAGGCTCGGGAAGTAGCTCCCCTCCCTCAGCTTGGGTATCTGCAACTCCATTGTCCCTACGCGAGTGTCCCATGCTCGAGACCGGTACCCGTTGCGCTGGGTCACCCGCTCAGGGTTGCGTTCTCCATACCCAGCACCGGTCCTCGATGACACATCAGCCTCCATGATCTCCTCGACCAGCACTCTCAGTGCCTCTCGTAGAAAGTCCACGTCACCGTCGACTCCCCTCTTGCGCATTGGCTCAAGCAGGTCCATCCTTTCCTTGACCACCGTTGTCCTCCTTTCTCAGGCTCGTCTTTGCCCCCTAAGGATGACGCGGTGGTCTCTCTTCATCCAGACCCTCTACTCTTGTTACACCACTTCCTGGGACTCTACTGCAGACCGAAGCTCGATCCATATAAGGGTGTGATCGACCAGATCCTCGAGGAAGACCAGGGGGTTCCGAAGAAGCAGCGTCACACCGCCAAGCGTATCTATGAGCGGTTGAGGGACGAGCACGGGTTTCCGGGCAAGTACACAATCGTCAAGGACTACGTCCGGGAACGCCGCCGTCATACCCGAGAGATGTTCGTACCACTGTCCCATTCCCCGGGACATGCCCAGTGCGACTACGGCGAAGCGTGGGTGGTCATCGGCGGAGTGGAACGCAAAGCCCACTACTTCGCCCTGGACCTCCCTCACAGCGACGGGTGCTATGTGAAGGCGTATCCCGCCGAGACGACGGAGTCATTCTGCGACGGACACGTCTCCGCCTTCGCGTTCCTGGGCGGAGTGCCTCAGAGCATCCTCTACGACAACACCACGCTCGCGGTAGCCAGAATCCTGGGAGATGGTCGCCGGCAGCGGACCAGGGTGTTCTCCGAGCTTCAGTCCCACTACCTGTTCGAGGACCGGTTTGGCCGTCCAGGCAAAGGGAACGATAAGGGCAAAGTAGAAGGTCTGGTCGGCTATGTCCGCCGGAACTTCCTGGTGCCCATTCCATCGTTCGAGAGCTTCGATGCCCTCAATGCTCATCTGGAGCAACACTGCCTCAGACGGTTCGAAGATCGACTCCGCGGCCGCAACGAGACGATAGGAGAACGGCTGGAGCGGGACCTGGAGAAGTTGCTGCCTCTGCCGGCCGTACCGTACGACGCCAGCGACAAGCACGCGACGAGGGTCAGTTCTCTGGCCCTGGTCAGATACCGGACCAATGACTATTCGGTCCCGGTGGCCTACGGTCATCGGGACGTTCTGGTCCGCGGATATTGCCCATCCGAGACTCCAGCAACCGCCGCAACACTCCGAACTCCTCGGGCAACTCCCATCCAACCAGCGGCGCCGCCTGATCCAATGCCCTCGTCTTCTTCTCAAGGAGCGGCAGGTAATGGAGAGGGTCGAAGACGAAGTCGTCGCGATCGTAGGACCGCCGATGGCGGGCGATGACTTCAGCGCCACAGCTGATCACAACCTCGTGTACAAGCGAGGAAAGAAAGAGGGAGTTCGTGCAGGTGCTCAGACTGATGGAGAACTTCCAGCCGGAAGAAGTCCACGACGCCGTACGAGACGCCATTCGACTCGGGGCTGTGAGCTTCGATGCTGTCAAGCACCTGGTGCTGTGCAGGATCGAGGGTCGACCGCCTAGACTCGACATGGAGTTGTACCCGTATCTGCCCAGGACCAACGTTGCAACAACCTCGACCAGGGACTACATGGCTCTCCTGGCGGGGAGCCGGTCATGACCAACAAGTCCACGATGTTGCTCGAACACAACCTCAAGCAACTCAAGCTCCCCACGTTCCTGAGGGAGTACGACAAGCTGGCATCCCAGTGTGCCAGTGAGGGAGCTGACCATCCGGACTACCTGCTGCGACTATCGGAGTTGGAGCTGATCGACCGTCACCATCGCATGGTGGAACGTCGGATCAAAGCAGCCCGCTTCCCGACGACCAAGAGTCTCGACACCTTCGACTTCCTGTCTATGCCGTCCCTGAACAAGGCTCTGGTTCTGGAGCTGGCACGATGCGAGTACATCGAGCGCCCCCACAACGTCATCGCTCTCGGCAACAGTGGCACCGGCAAGACCCATATCGCCCTCGGGCTCGGTCTGGCTGCGTGTCAGAGGGGACTGTCCGTGGGCTTCACCACCGCCGCTGCTCTGGTTCACGAGCTGATCGAGGCCAGGGACGAACGGCGTCTGCTCAACCTGCAGAAGAAGGCTCGCACGACTCAAGCTTCTGATCATCGACGAACTGGGCTTCGTGCCCTTGTCCAAGACTGGCGCCGAGCTGCTCTTCGAGGTGTTCAGCCAGCGTTACGAGCGTGGATCGGTCCTGGTGACCTCCAACCTGCCCTTCGTCGAGTGGACCGAGGTGTTCGGCTCTGAACGGCTGACCGGAGCTCTCCTCGACCGCCTCACCCACCATGTCGACATCCTGGAGATGAACGGGGACAGCTACCGACTCAAGCACAGCAGGAAGTCCAACCAACCTCGGGCAACTGCCTAAACCTGGCTCTCACGCCCCCCGGACCTTGATGCTTCACAACGTGGCGTTCAGTGGTACGATTTCGCTCCGCCCCGCTGGTACGTTTTCACACCGCCCTTGACATCTCCAGGCTCTATAAGTACGGTGAGATCACCTCGATCAATCGCATAAAAGAAGTTCTCTACGACACTTGTGGCGATCTGCCTACGCCAGTTCTGGGGTTCCTCGAAGCCTGCTATAGCTAGACTCGTACCATGTATTGGCTTCGACTCGGTTGTGAGCCGCCGGAAGCGCTCTGGAATCCCCGTCTTCAGATCGAGGCAGCCATCTCTCAAGCCGTAGAATCCGGTGCCTTGAACTTCTTCGCCTTTTGCCTTATGCGACATTAGGACGCACTTGCCTTGAAACCGCTCAACGTTTGATCCACCGTCCTCATAGCATGTCCAATAGAACACTGTGCGCAGCGCTGAAACGGCGAACGGTGCGTATTTCCCGATTCCATGGGAGCCACCCGCACCCTCAAGTTCCGCCTTGAAACTCGCGCGCTGCATCTTGCCAGTGTGCGCCATTGCCTGTCGCGGAGTCCGGTTATGTTGCCGTCAGACACGCGCAAAACGGCGATTCTGTCCCTCGCTAGCACTTTCCATGCACGAACTAGTTTTGGCCTCGCAAGATCTTCAGGATCAATTTCACTCATACAGGCGTCGAAAGCAGCAGACAGCTCCGTGCGTCCCATCTCATCTGGGAGCAGTTCGATCTTCTCGAAAGTGACATCCACCGGTTGGCCGGAACTGGTCCTGGCATCAAGTGAGTTCTGAATCGTCTCTCTCGCCAGGCTTGAGTACGGACTGCCTCTAAAGTGCGCTATGCCCGGATCGTTGAAGCTGTGGCCTAAGCCCCCGTTGGTGGGTGGGAAATGCCAACCGATGGCCCCATGTTCCATAGTGATGCCGCCCTTCCGTTGAGAATGTCCGCGCACGCTCTTCCTACCAGACCAGCCAAATCGACGCACACCGCATTGCCCAGGAGGCGGTATTTCTCCGCCTTAGGTACATCGGGAAAAAGTGAGCCTCCTGTGTCAAACCCCTGAAGCCGAGCTACTTCATTGACGAGTAGCCGACGGATACCCCAAGAGTCGCGCACAAAAGGTACGTTGTGTCCCCCGAGCCCCATGTTGGCCGTCAATGTAGGGCACAGGCCTTGTTTCTTCTCGCGGACGTATGACCGTCTCAGTTGGTAGATATTCTTGTCCGACTCGCCGGTCGCCATCTCCCGTTCGATCATCTTGTAGTAACGATTGTCTTTGGACAGGTATGATTCTGGCGGGCCTGGCTGAGTGCGGTCTATGAATTCGTCAAGAGCCCGACGATGTCCGTTTACACTAGTTGTAGTTCCCAAGGACATTGTTTACAGGCGGGAGGTAGGAACGAGTCCGCCGATGCCGCCATGGGGACGCTGATGATTGTAGTATCCGAGGAAGGTAGGCAACAAGTCCAGCCTTTGACTGTTGGAGTCGTAGGGGCGGCTGTAGGCCCACTCAGCCTGAAGTATCTTGATGAAGGCCTCGGCTTTCCCGTTAGTCTGTGGTCGGTAGGGCCGCGTACGCTTTAGGCTGATACCGTGAGTAGCAGCGACTTGCTGGAAGACTCTGGAGATGTAGCACCGGCCGTTATCGGTGAGGAGGCGCTGGGAATGAATTCCCCGCTGGGCGAAGTGGGCCAGGACCCGTTCCAGGAAAGCGGCGGTGGTGATGCCCTTCTCGTCCGGCAAAGCTTCGGCGTAGGCGTAGCGGGAGTTGTCATCGATGGCGACATGGACATAGTCGTATCCGAGGCCTCGGCCAGGGGAAGGGCCCATGCCGGTTTGGATGAAGTAGGGCGACATACGCTTGCCGCCGCCGGGAGGGATACGAGCCAGCTTTTTGACATCCAGGTGGATCAGTTCCCCCGGATGCTTCTTCTCGTAGCGGACCACCTCTCTGGTGGTGCGGTGGAGCCAGGCCAGGCGGTGCAGGCCCAGGCGACGCAGGACGGCGTAGACGGTGGATCGGGCCAGCCCCAGAGCCCAGGCGATGCGATGGGGTCCCCAGCTCCTGGAGATGCGCAGCCTGCGGATACTGGACACCAGGGCTGGGGATACCTGCCTGGGGCTGGAATGTGGCCTGCAAGACCGGTCCTGGAGCCCGGCTGTCCCTTCCTCCCGGTAACGGCGTATCCACTTGGCAACGGTGGCCCGGGAGACGCGGAACTGTCTCGCTATCTCTGCCTGAGTCAAGCCCGCCATCACCTGGCGGACCATCTCACCGCGCGCCCATACAGTCAGTCGTGCGTTACTATGGTACATGAGGAGCCTCCTGTCGCTTATGGTTTCGATTCCCATATAGCAACGGGGAAGGCTCCTCTATCTGTCAAGCTGTAAACAATCTATCTGGGAACTACACCTAGTGCTTCCCTTTCCCATAGGCGGTGTATCTCCTCTCTTGGGCCTTGAGCCCGTCTTGTTCAAAAAGAGGGTACACCGCCTGACTGTTTACACACCCTTTGAGGATACCTCCTGACCGATGTCGACTGGGTCAAGACTATCGTCGGCGCCACTTGCGGCCCAATGCTCGGCGCCGCACTGCTGGCCCTGCTGCAGGTCATCCGCACGATCCGGGGCCTGGGCGAAGTCCACGAGTGCCTTTCCTTACCTACGCAGGAATCGGCACTGCCCGTCAACCTGCAGTCAATCGACGCTGGCAGCGCCGCGGGATTGGCGTAGTTCGCAGACTACACACTGTGCGACGTGGTCAACGACGCGGCCGTTGTCCTAGCCTGGCGACTAGACACTCACGCCTTTAGCTGTCTCTTCTGGTCATTCGTATCACTATGCCCCCACTTCGCACCACCGCGCGTACGGCCATGCCCACCTTGCTGATGACAGTCGCCGGGGGACTGTCGGCTCTCCACAAGAACCTGGCCCAGCCGTACTTACGGCGTATCCCAACTAGCGCCATGGCTCCAGGGATAGCTCCAAGCACGACTCCCAAGACGGCCCACCACGGGAATCGGTCGTCTCCTTCGTCCGTCGTGGGGGTTGGCGGAGGTGTGTCTTCGCGAGTTGGAACAGGGTTGCCGATAGGAGGGGGTGTTGGTTCGGCAGTCGGCGTGGGCACTGGCGAGGGAGGCAGAGTAGGCTCTGACGTTGGTTTGGCCCTAAACACAGGCGTTGGCACGGGTGTGGATGTCGGGTCCGGTGCAGCTGTAGCTGTCGCCGTAGCCGTTGGCTCTGGCGTTGGTTTGGCCCTAAACACAGGCGTTGGCACGGGTGTGGATGTCGGGTCCGGTGCAGCTGCCGTGGCCGTTGGCTCTGGCGTTGGGCTCGGTTTGTCGGTTGGCTCGGTGGTAGGTGCCGGAGCAAGCGTGGATGGCACTGCTATCGTCTCGCACTGACCTGACTCCGACCATGGACTCGTCCCTTCAGCGTTGGCCGCCCTCACCTGGACCTCGTAAGTGGTCTCGGATTGCAAGTTCTCCAGGGTCAGGGACGTCCCGGTCCCGTGGAATCCGGCGTCTTGAAATGCCTGGCCTGCTTCACGGTATCGGACATCGTAGCTAGTGATCTCCGGACCCTGGTTATCGGGCGCACTCCAGTTCACAACCAGAGCAGAGTGGCTACAGGCCTTGACGTCAGGCACCGCCGGACGCTCGGGTGGCTCATCAACGTTCTCAACGATGATCGTCACTCTAATCCCATCAACCCGCCCTCGGCCGTCCCGCACGCTCATCAGCACCAAGTACTCATTCTTGATCTCGCGGTCCAACGCTGTCTTGCTGCTGAGCTGTCCCGTCCTCGAATTCACATCGAAGGACGCCCAGTCCGTTCCCCACAACCAGTACTCCAGTCGGTCACCATCCCGGTCAGTGGCTAGAACCGGTTCTCCCACTTCCGTGCCCACCTCGGAATTCTCCAAAACAGCACGCATAGTTGTGGCGCCCTCGTTGAATGTCGGCGCGTCATTCGCCGGCGGACGTCGGGTGAGTCGTCGATCATCGTCGATGATGGTGGTGGTGATAGACGAAGGGCTTCCCAATGAAGGCGTGGGGCCACCTCCACCAGAGACGTCAGAGAGTTCGAAGGAGAAGGTCTCGCTGCCCTCTGCGATGGAGTCCGCGGTGGTCTGCACCGTGACGGTCTTGGCCGCGGTATCGGAAAACGTGAACGTCAGCGTCCCCAACACCCCTTCGTAGTCCCCACTGCCAGCCGTGCCGTCACCGTAGCGTAGTCGACGGTGAGGTCCGCCGTGGGTGTGACGCCATTGGGAGACAGGCTGACGGTGTAGGTCACCGACTCACCCTCGTCCACTTCCACGCTGCTGTCACCCTCGTCCACGCTGCTGTCATCCGTGAGCATGACGGTGATCGGGTCGCTCGCTGAGATGGTCGCCCCCGTAGAAGACGCCGATAGGTCGACCGACACCCGGTCCGAGATGTCGCCGGTAACGGCGCCCAGCATGACAGTGAACGACTCTAAAACCTCCGACAGCAAATCGTCTGTTGCGGTGAGGGTCAGGGTGGTTGTCGCGTTGGCCGGCGAACCCGCCGCGAACGTCACGCTCCCAGAGGGCGTGCTGAAGTCTCCAGAGTCCGGCGTCACCGACCATCCCACGGTGACCTCTGGGCCTATGGCGTCGGAGAGGGTGACGGTGAACGAGGCGTCGTTGCCCTCTGAAACCGCCGTTACAGAACCCGATAGTGAAAGCGTCCCGCTGTCGTCGTCGTTGATGGTGATCTCGGCCAGCGAGACGGTGAAGTTGCTGACAGTCCCCTCGACGCGGATGGTCTCCTCTCCTTCAACGATATCGTTTGTGGGCGTGATGATCAGGCTGGCGGTCCCGGTGGCCGCCTCGGCCGGGATGGTCATTTCCAACGGGATCACAGCGGTGTAGTCGGCGCCCGACCCGGTGGTTGTGGCTGTGCCGGACAAGGACAGGGCGACGGTCGTGGTGGCGTTCCGAGTCGTTCCACCCTCCAGCGTGGCCGTCAACGTCGTCGTAGCCATCCCATCCCCTTCGCTCACCTCGGTACGACTCACCGACAGCGTTATGCTGGTCGGCTCCGCGTCGTCGTCGATGATGGTAGTCGTGATCGACGATGTGTCGTCCAGGGAGGGCGGTGGACCGCCTCCGCCAGCCACTTTAGAGAGTCCGAAGGAGAAGGTCTCTTCGCCCTCTGCGATGGAGTCCGCGGTGGTCTGCACCGTGACGGTCTTGGCCGCGGTATCGGAAAACGTGAACGTCAGCGTCCCCAACACCCCTTCGTAGTCCCCACTGCCAGCCGTGCCGCCACTGGTATCGTAGTCGACGGTGAGCGCCGCCGTGGGTGTGACCCCAGCAGGGGAAAGGCTGACGGTGTAGGTGGCCGACCCACCCTCTTCCACGCTGCTGTCCCCTGAGAGGGTCACGGTGATCGGGTCGCTCGCTGAGATGGTCGCCCCCGTAGAAGACGCCGATAGGTCGACCGACACCCGGTCCGAGATGTCGCCGGTAACGGCGCCCAGCATGACAGTGAACGACTCTAAAACCTCCGACAGCAAATCGTCTGTTGCGGTGAGGGTCAGGGTGGTTGTCGCGTTGGCCGGCGAACCCGCCGCGAACGTCACGCTCCCAGAGGGCGTGCTGAAGTCTCCAGAGTCCGGCGTCACCGACCATCCCACGGTGACCTCTGGGCCTATGGCGTCGGAGAGGGTGACGGTGAACGAGGCGTCGTTGCCCTCTGAAACCGCCGTTACAGAACCCGATAGTGAAAGCGTCCCTACGTCCCCGTCGTTGATGGTGATCTCGACCGGCGAGACGGTGAAGTTGCTGACAGTCCCCTCGACGCGGATGGTCTCCTCTCCTTCAACGATATCGTCGTTCGTGGGCGTGATGATCAGGCTGGCGGTCCCGGTGGCCGCCTCGGCCGGGATGGTCATTTCCAACGGGACCACAGCGGTGTAGTCGGCGCCCGACCCGGTGGTTGTGGCTGTGCCGGACAAGGACAGGGCGACGGTCGTGGTGGCGTTCCGAGTCGTTCCACCCTCCAGCGTGGCCGTCAACGTCGTCGTAGCCATCCCATCCCCTTCGCTCACCTCGGTACGACTCACCGACAGCGTTATGCTGGTCGGCTCCGCGTCGTCGTCGATGATGGTAGTCGTGATCGACGATGTGTCGTCCAGGGAGGGCGGTGGACCGCCTCCGCCAGCCACTTTAGAGAGTCCGAAGGAGAAGGTCTCTTCGCCCTCTGCGATGGAGTCCGCGGTGGTCTGCACCGTGACGGTCTTGGCCGCGGTATCGGAAAACGTGAACGTCAGCGTCCCCAACACCCCTTCGTAGTCCCCACTGCCAGCCGTGCCGCCACTGGTATCGTAGTCGACGGTGAGCGCCGCCGTGGGTGTGACCCCAGCAGGGGAAAGGCTGACGGTGTAGGTGGCCGACCCACCCTCTTCCACGCTGCTGTCCCCTGAGAGGGTCACGGTGATCGGGTCGCTCGCTGAGATGGTCGCCCCCGTAGAAGACGCCGATAGGTCGACCGACACCCGGTCCGAGATGTCGCCGGTAACGGCGCCCAGCATGACAGTGAACGACTCTAAAACCTCCGACAGCAAATCGTCTGTTGCGGTGAGGGTCAGGGTGGTTGTCGCGTTGGCCGGCGAACCCGCCGCGAACGTCACGCTCCCAGAGGGCGTGCTGAAGTCTCCAGAGTCCGGCGTCACCGACCATCCCACGGTGACCTCTGGGCCTATGGCGTCGGAGAGGGTGACGGTGAACGAGGCGTCGTTGCCCTCTGAAACCGCCGTTCCAGAACCCGATAGTGAAAGCGTCCCGCTGTCGTCGTCGTTGATGGTGATCTCGACCGGCGAGACGGTGAAGTTGCTGACAGTCCCCTCGACGCGGATGGTCTCCTCTCCTTCAACGATATCATCGTTCGTGGGCGTGATGATCAGGCTGGCGGTCCCGGTGGCCGCCTCGGCCGGGATGGTCATTTCCAACGGGACCACAGCGGTGTAGTCGGCGCCCGACCCGGTGGTTGTGGCTGTGCCGGACAAGGACAGGGCGACGGTCGTGGTGGCGTTCCGAGTCGTTCCACCCTCCAGCGTGGCCGTCAACGTCGTCGTAGCCATCCCATCCCCTTCGCTCACCTCGGTACGACTCACCGACAGCGTTATGCTGGTCGGCTCCGCGTCGTCGTCGATGATGGTAGTCGTGATCGACGATGTGTCGTCCAGGGAGGGCGGTGGACCGCCTCCGCCAGCCACTTTAGAGAGTCCGAAGGAGAAGGTCTCTTCGCCCTCTGCGATGGAGTCCTCGGTCGTCTGCACCGTGACGGACTTGGCCGCGGCGTCGGACGACGTGAAGGTCAGCGTCCCCAACACCACCCCTTCGTAGTCCCCACTGCCAGCCGTGCCGTCAGCCGTAGCGTAGTCGACGGTGAGGTCCGCCGTGGGTGTGACGCCATTGGGAGACAGGCTGACGGTGTAGGTCACCGACTCACCCTCGTCCACTTCCACGCTGCTGTCACCCTCGTCCACGCTGCTGTCATCCGTGAGCATGACGGTGATCGGGTCGCTCGCTGAGATGGTCGCCCCCGTAGAAGACGCCGATAGGTCGACCGACACCCGGTCCGAGATGTCGCCGGTAACGGCGCCCAGACATGACAGTGAACGACTCTAAAACCTCCGACAGCAAATCGTCTGTTGCGGTGAGGGTCAGGGTGGTTGTCGCGTTGGCCGGCGAACCCGCCGCGAACGTCACGCTCCCAGAGGGCGTGCTGAAGTCTCCAGAGTCCGGCGTCACCGACCATCCCACGGTGACCTCTGGGCCTATGGCGTCGGAGAGGGTGACGGTGAACGAGGCGTCGTTGCCCTCTGAAACCGCCGTTACAGAACCCGATAGTGAAAGCGTCCCTACGTCCCCCTTGTCGTCAATGGTGATCCAGGCCGGCGAGACGTATTTATCGCCCGATGCACCGACGACTTTGACAACCTCGTCACCCTCCACAATATCGTCGTTGGTCGGGTCGAGGGTCAAAGTGGTCGTCGCACTGGCAGAGTTGGCGGGAATCGTGATGCTATTCGGCGTCGTTGTTGCATAGTCATCAGCGCCGGCACTGCCGGCCAAGGAGAGCGTGACGGTCGTGCTTGTGGCTTGATTCGTTCCACCGTCCAGCGTGGCCGTGACGATGAACTGGGTTAACGGGCCCTCCTCGACGATGGAACCGGGACTGACCGACAGGGCGAAGGCCCGATCCATAACGTAGACATAAATCTTTGCCGTCTTTTGGGATCCCCCGGCGGATGCGGTCACTTCCACGTGATACTTATTGTCTCCGTCGTTGTCGGACGAGACCTCGTAGTCAGGGGCAGTTTTGAATGTCAGCACACCGTCGTTGGTGATGGCAAATTCGTTAATGTCCGTGCCTCCTGAAACAGACCAGGTGGCTGCGGAGGAGAACTCTGCCACCGCCCATGTCTCTGTCTCCATATGCCCGAGGTGCGCTTCCAACAGGCCGGAAAAGTCCAGATGGGCTGGGCCAATCAAACCGAGGTTGCCATTGAGCCAGACTTTATTGAGTTTGTCCAGTTGATTCAGCTCTTCGGGTATCTCCCAATCCAGTTCGTTACCGGACAGATTCAATCCTGTCAGGTTGCTCAAGTTGCCTAGCTTGGAGGGGATGGCGCCGGAGAGCTGGTTGCCAGACAGGTTCAAAGTGAGCAAGCTGCTCAGACCGCCCAGGTCGGAGGGGATGGTGCCGGTGAGCTGGTTGCCAGAGAGGTTCAAAGTCTTCAAGCTGCTCAGACCGCCCAGGTCGGATGGGATGGCGCCGGAGAGCTGGTTGCCAGAGAGGTTCAAAGTCTCCAAGCTGCTCAGACCGCCCAGTTCGGAGGGGATGGAGCCGGTGAGACTGTTCTCAGACAGGTTCAAGGTGCTCAAGCTGCTCAGATCGCCCAGGTCAGAGGGGATGGAGGCGTGAAGCTGGTTGCCAGACAGGTTCAAAGTCGTCAACTCGCTCAGACCGCCCAGGGCGGAGGGGATGGTGCCGGTGAGCTGGTTGCGAGAGAGGTTCAAAGTCCCCAGGTTGGTCAGATCGCCCAGGTCAGAGGGGATGGAGCCGATGAGACTGTTCTCAGACAGGTTCAAGGTGCTCAAGCTGCTCAGATCGCCCAGTTCGGTGGGTATGAAGCCGGTGAGGCCCTTGGATGACAGGCCTAGTCCAGTCACCCGCAGCGGACTCCCGCCAACCGTGATGCCGTTCCAACTGCCGATCGGTGTGCCCACACTCCAGTTCAGATTGGCCGACTCCGGGGGGGGGTCCAGGGTGCCCATCAGGGACAGCAGAGTGTTGCAGTCCCCGACCAACCCGGAGTTGTTGGAGCCAGGCACCGCAACTGAGTTGTTGCAGGTCGCTTGTGCTTCCGCTGGGCCCCAGGAGGCAATGGCAAATGCGAAGGTCAGCGCAAGAGCGGCGACCAGTAGTGCCCATCGACGGATAGATCGCCGAAGCCTGGGTCCTGATAGTCTCCCAGTACGCGCCAGATCATGCAGTGAGGCGGACCGTAACATGTGCAAACGTGATTCGCAGGAGTCTCGGATGCGAGCCGAAATCTTGTGGGGATCTGTCACCCTAGCCCGTCTGTTCTTTGATCGGAGGTTTCGCATTTTGGCAGTCTTCAGGTTTCAGGCGACCCAACCCTTCGACATTGCCGTCTTGGGTAAGCACCTCGGTCTCAAACCGGCTCATGGTGTTGGTGCTGGCTGCCGGTCTTTCGGGACCACCTCGCCGTCCAGCGATCACACGCATTGTCGGATCGTCGTCCAACCGTTCAGCGTCGTTGGTATCCTCGTAGGCCGCCAGACGACTGTACACCGACTGTCTGAGAAGGCCCACCAAACTGGACAAAATCAAGAACCTTCGTGCTGAGGTTCCAGTTGGTGCTGTAGATGGGCCAACTTTATCCTCAGGGTACTACGAAGCACCCACCCGCATGCCCGCGGAGTCCTGCACGACAGAACAAGGATGGGTCCCCAGTTCCTCCACGCTGTAAGACGGCCTACGGTTGTCAGTTACGGTCGTGCTGTCCCCGGAGGCCATGACCTTTACGTGGTCGGCGCTGTCCTTGATGAGTTCTCGCGCGGTGCGGACCCCGTCCACCGCTTGGTTGCACCAGAAGAAGTGGCCGCCGGTGATGGTTACGGGACGGCCGCAGAGGTAGAGCCGGAGCGTGGTGGCGTAACCCCACCGCGCTCCCTACCGCAAGTCGAAGGTGATCCAGCGACGCAAACCGCCCAGGATTATATTGTTCGCAACGCTCATCGTCAACTCCCCGAAGTGACTCATAATTATTGTTACCGAATGGGGTATCGTTGCCTCAGAAATCAGGTTACCGAATGGGGCAGCGATGACCTCAGTTGGAGTACAGGAGTACATCGAAGCGATACGAGGACGGTATGTCGGAGCGGGCAAGACAGAAAAGGGATGGATATTGGACGAGGCGGTGAGGGTGACTGGGTACCATCGCAAGGCGGTAGTGCGATTGCTAGGCAGGGAGAAGGCTGGTGGTCCATACCGCCGTGGGCGCCCACGGCGGTATGGACTAGAGTTGTCGGAGGCACTCAAGGTGCTGTGGGAAGCCAGCGGTCGCGTGTGTTCCCGCCGGCTACATCCATTTGTGGCCGAGCTGATCGGGGTGCTACGGCGGCATGGAGAGCAACAACTGACGAGGGAAGCGGAGGCCCAGCTAGTGGAGATGAGCCCATCGACCATTGACCGGCTACTGGGGCCTATTCGTAGCAGGGACGGCCGGCGCCGCTTTAGCACTACCAAGCCAGGGACTCTGTTACGCGATAGCATTCCGATCCGCACCTTCGCTGACTGGAACGACGAGGGGCCGGGCTTCTTGGAGGTGGACCTGGTGGCCCACTGTGGTGAGAGCACTAAGGGCTTTTATCTCCACACTCTTAGCACCGTAGACATAGCGACGGGGTGGGTGGAGTGTCAGGGGGTATGGGGGAAGGGCCAGGACCGCGTCGGCAGCGCGATCCATCACATCGCTCAGCGCCTGCCCTTCCAGCTGTTGGGACTGGACTCCGACAACGGAAGCGAGTTCATCAATCACCATCTGGTTGCCTATTGCCAACGCAAGCGCATCACCTTCACTCGCGCCCGGCCCTACAAGAAGAACGACAGCGCCCACGTGGAGCAGAAGAACTGGACGGCGGTGCGTCAGCTGGTCGGATACGACCGTTACAGCTCCCGGCCGGCCCTGGAGACCCTCAACCGTCTGTATGATCTTGTGCGCTGGCACACCAACTTCTTCCAGCCGGTCATGAAGCTACAGCACAAGACCCGTCATGGGGCTAAGGTGCACAAGATCTACGACCGGGCCAGGACGCCATATCAGCGACTGTTGGACTCCGGCGCCTTGCCTGAGGATGAACGGCGACGCCTGGCCGATACATATACCCGCCTCAATCCTATCAAGCTGCGCTCACAGATCGACAATACCCTCTCACGACTCTGGACTCTTTCTGATGCGCCCAACAACTCAAGCCGATCTCGACGAACTTTGGTAACAGCATAATTGAGGCAACGATACCTCCTTCGGTAACCGTTTCTATTGACGCAACACGCTCCCGCAGACAGCGTGTGATCTACGCACGTTTACCTGGTTGTGGCGTCCGAATCCTTAAGGGGTAGGCCCAGAAGCCCAGTGATGAAGACCTTCTCATCCACGGAAAGGGGGACGATAACAAACTCGCCGTCCAAAGAGACTCCCTTCAATTCCATCTCCACAGCCATCTCGTCTTCCAGACCCTCGTCGAAGGCATCCAACGCGGAATTGGCGGCCTCTTCATCTCGGAAGATAAATACTAATCTGCCATCCACCTCAGAGCCATCGCCTGACCCGAAGAACAGACCAGCCCCTCGGCACCCGCTAACGTCGGGAACCAGACACTTGTCAAACGCCACGATGAGCCAGCTACTATCTGCCCCCTTCAACACTTGCACGATTCCATTTTCTTCGTCATCCAACAGGAGTCCTGAGCCACGTTCCAACGCACTCAGGACGTCCTTAACGCCCTCGCTGCTACCCAAGACCAGGGAGGCCCTCCCCTCAAGGAGAGCCACGGCTTCCGCCTCCGTGTCACCTTCTTGCATCTCCAGCGGATCACCTACTGCCTCCCAAAGCTCCTGTCCCCTGTATTCCCGGTCTTCGTAGTCGTACTCTTCCAGTCCATCCCTGATCTTCCCGAAGTCGAAGTTGCCTCCTAGAATCAGTAGGTCACCATCCTTGCTTTGGGAAAGCACCCCCGTGGTTATGTCTTCCACAGAGATGCCTAGGGGGTCCAGTTCGGTGTTCCACGCATTCTCTAGAGAGTCCGCAGCCTGATCGGGCGCGCCACCCGCACGAATCTGTTCAAAGTCCAGAACGACCACACCCCTCACATCGTCCAGGATCAACTCCAGCGGATTGCCGGACGGACTGCCTCCACCACAGGCGAGCGCGGCGGCCATCACCAGAGACGCTAACGCGAACAGCAAAAGAAAGTTGGTGAACGATCCGGATAGACGAGTAGTGCTTGATTCAAGATAATTCTTCAATAAGCCCTCCTCAAGCGATTCACTGAAATCTTCCCTTCCAGCCGCCCGTGCTAATACGGTGGTGCCGTCCACAAACCTCAATAGTCCTTAGATCCTGACGTTTTCCACGTCTCTGGTCTACGGTACCCTTAGGTATAGTGAAAGGCCGATATGGAGATGGCCGAACCCAGAGTGTTAAAATAGACACCGGATGTCTCTATCTTAGCGAGGTTCAGCCACTTTGACGACATTGCTGTTGCGACTGCTCTTGATGGGATTGCCTGCCGCAGTGCTACTGATTGCAGGGATATGGGCGGTTCGGAAGAAATACGGTGGCGTGCTTCAGTTCTCGGGCATCGTATAGATCGCCTTGTGGATGTTGTTGGGAGTAGTCACCATCTTGGAAGTGCCCGGAATCGCTACAACCACCACAAATGAAACGGATGCATCAGCGCCGACAGTGATTCCTCCACCTTCTTCCTTCCGCCGGTCTCCAGCAGCGCCGTGTCCTTGGGAGGTAAGTTGGAGGGTCAAGGACCCGCAGGAGGACGAGACGTTTAGGTCGTCAGTAGCGACCCCATCACGAGTGGGCTGCACTTCGGGGCGGCAAGTTTGGGAGTCTCCATCCTCAATGGTCATTTGAATACCCGATGGATTATGGTTTTCTGGAAGGTACTAGGAGCAACGACGGAGGTGGCGTAGATGTCTGGCGAGGGAGTCTCAATGAGATGACGGTGACTGGAGCAATCGTGACCGTGGACGTTCTTAAACGGGATTGTGAGATCAAGCTCTTGGTAGGCTGCACACCAGCCGAGGAGGCCGTTGCCCTTCGAATTCACAATGCCCAGTCGCAGGCATCGATACTCATACCAAGAGATCAACGATAGCAGAGGCTACGGCTCTCGGTGTAAGCTTACGTCCACTTTTTGAGACCTACTAAGACTGAATTCATAACTCCTCGGTTCGCTATTGCTGTCCCCCTAGGCGGAGTCAATGGCCGATTAGCCTGTCAAGCCGAAGGCTCGCAGCCGCAAGCCCCAGCCCGCAACGCTCTCGAAGTTCGAGTGGGCGCTCACATTAGAGTAGAAGCGGGAAGCGGAACCAGTCGGCGCGGGGCGCTAGGCCGGCATACCAGAGGGACAGCCATCGTAGGAATACGGTGGCTGCCCTAGCACGTCCATGTATGCGGCACATTTTTACGTCTCAGACCCCTGCGGTCGCAGGTGGCTCCAGCGGCGCGCCGCCTCAGTCGGCGAACAGATTGCCGAGTCCCAGATCGTCGGCCAAGTCAAGCAGCGCCATCATGTGATGCGCGTTGGGCCGTACCCCACCTTCAGTCCAACGCCATGCGGTGTGGCGATAGGTCCCAAGGCGGCGCGTCAGCTCTGAACACGACAGGCCAGACTCCTTCTTGAACCGCGCTAGGCGCTGCGGGAAGTCGGCGGGGAAGGCGTAGGTGAGGTCGCGTAGGACGGTGCCCCACTACGTGATCCAAGCATCGAGTACACGGACGTGAGGTCATACACGGGCGACAGAGTGTCCGGCGTGTTTTGGCAGTCCTACACGCTGGAACCTGAACGAGTCTCGAAGGGGCAGCACAAGGTCAAGGTCGCTTTGCGGTGTCGGAACCCGCATATCATTCCGGATATGACGCTTACCGACGTGGAGTTGGTGGTCGGGTATGGATAGGAGTGACTCTTTGTTAACCCGCAAGTTATGGTATGTTACCATGCTGGACTCCTACCAAATGAGGTGAGAAACCCGTGGACATGAAAACTAGTCTGGTCATCGCCGTACCTACCGCCGTCGTAACCACCCTCGTGATGAATTACCTGCAGGACGACTATTCATTTCTCGTCTCACTTGCCATTGGAGCCGTTGCCGGGGTACTCACCGGCCTGGTGGCCTATTTCCTGTACAAGTTGGTTAGTAAGTCCTAATGGGTGGCATAGTGGACGGTACGCCGTCCCTCACAGTGTACCGGGCTGGTCGGACACTTTGTTGCTACGGCCTGCAACCTGGTGCGAATGGCGAACCTGTTGTCGTGTCAGATGACACGAGCCGTTCAGTCGGTGTGATCTGCCTAGGGCGGAGTGCGCCCAAGATGCTTTGACGGGGCCTCTGAGCTCCGTAGACCCCTCTCGGAATCGTCCGCAGGGGAATCAATTCTGACTCCGGTCGCATCTAAACGCCGTTACTGCCCACTCAATCAACTGCCGTCATCTGCCAAAATTCATTCTTCAGCAGCCTGCTAGTTGTAGTTCCCAAGGACATTGTTTACAGGCGGGAGGTAGGAACGAGTCCGCCGATGCCGCCATGGGGACGCTGATGATTGTAGTATCCGAGGAAGGTAGGCAACAAGTCCAGCCTTTGACTGTTGGAGTCGTAGGGGCGGCTGTAGGCCCACTCAGCCTGAAGTATCTTGATGAAGGCCTCGGCTTTCCCGTTAGTCTGTGGTCGGTAGGGCCGCGTACGCTTTAGGCTGATACCGTGAGTAGCAGCGACTTGCTGGAAGACTCTGGAGATGTAGCACCGGCCGTTATCGGTGAGGAGGCGCTGGGAATGAATTCCCCGCTGGGCGAAGTGGGCCAGGACCCGTTCCAGGAAAGCGGCGGCTGACGCAGCCCTCTGTCGTCTTGAGCGGAGCCTAAGGACCTGGCGCTGGGGCCGTTCCCCACTACCCCAGGCACCCCACTCCGTTCGGCGCGGCAATAGCGCACCGGGATACAACATGCCGGCCCCCTCTGCTAGAATCCCTGCTTCAGACCTACAAGGCCGAATTGCCCACCCTGTTCTCCATAAACAAGGCGATGGCCCTCAGCCGGTCGTATAGTGACCGGCGCCCCAGGGCCAGACCTTGGCGCACCACGCCGAAACTGCGGCCGTCGTGGAGGGTGATGGTGGCGTCGAAGCGGCCCCGGCGGTGGAACTCCACGTGGGAACGGAGCCCGTCAATACCGGGGGAGAGTGAAGAGGCGAGACGGTAGATGACAGCCACCGCGTCCATCCGGCGGATGAGCAGCGTGAGCCACTCGCTGGAAACCGGATAGGCGCGCACGAAATCCGAGGGCGTTGCGAAGCCGAGGACTCCTGCGGCCTGGCCGATGCCACTGGCCGTCAGGTAGTATCTCTGGCTCGAAGGCAGTTGGGCGGTGCCGTGGCTCACCCTCCCGACGATGCTGTCCGTAAGCAGGCCGGTCAGTGCGCGGTGAACCGTCGCGTGAGCCTCGCCAAGAACGCCCGCCAGTTCTGCCGTGTCGATGAACGGCAGAAGGCGTCAGGCCGCCAAGGTAGGGGCGTCAAAGTTCAACTGGTCTTCCAGGCTGCTTGGCACGCACCCGCTCAAGTAGTTGCCGTCAAGGCGCAGCGATTCAAGGTTGGAGAGGCTGCCTAGCTCCACCGGTATCTCCCCGCTCAAGCCGTTGTGGTAGAGCCACAGCGATTGGAGGTTGGAGAGGCTGCCCAGCTCCGCCGGTATCTCCCCGCTCAAGCCGTTGTGGTAGAGCCACAGCGCTCTCAGGTTGGAGAGGCTGCCCAGCTCCGCCGGTATCTCCCCGCTCAACTCGTTGTCGTGGAGGCCCAGCACTCTCAGGTTGGAGAGGCTGCCCAGCTCCGCCGGTATCTCCCCGCTCAAGCCGTTGTAGTCGAGCCTGCAGCTCTCTCAGGTTGGAGAGGCTGCCCAGCTCCGCCGGTATCTCCCCGCTCAATCTGTTGAAGCTGAGCTCCAGCACTCTCAGGTTGGAGAGGCTGCCTAACTCCGCCGGTATCTCCCCGCTCAAGCCTAAGGTGGGGAGGTACAGCACTGTAACGCGCCCGTCGTCGTTGGTGGTGACACCGTGCCATTCGCCGAGGGGAGCGTCGCTCAGCCAGTTGTCGTTGTACCTCCAGTTCTCACCGTTCGTTGCGTTGTAGAGGGCAACCAGCGCCTCCCGGTCCGTTTCGGCGGAGCCGGAGACCGCGGGCGGCGCTGTCGCAGCCGCAGTTCCAGGCGCATCGGTGGCAGTGGGGCTGGGCACTGGCGTGGAAGCCGTCCGTGTGGGGGAGGCCGGCGTCTCCGTTGGGGTGGACGCGGTCCGGTCGGGGCCGGTTCCGCAGAAGGGCAGGTCGCCAAGGTCGGAGGCGTCAAAGTTCAACTGGTCTTCCAGGCTGCTTGGCACGCACCCGCTCAAGGAGTTGCCGCCAAGGCGCAGGACCAACGCTTGGAGAGGCTGCCTAGCTCCACCGGTATCGATTCAAGGTTGGAGAGGCTGCCCAACTCCGCCGGTATCTCCCCGCTCAAGTCGTTGTCGTCGAGGACCAACGCTACCAGGTTGGAGAGGCTGCCTAGCTCCACCGGTCTCTCCCCGCTCAAGTCGTTATCGTCGAGGACCAACGCTACCAGGTTGGAGAGGCTGCCCAGCTCCGCCGGTATCTCCCCGCTCAATCTGTTGTAGTGGAGATCCAGCGCTCTCAGGTTGGAGAGGCTGCCCAGCTCCGCCGGTATCTCCCCGATCAACTCGTTGCCGACAAGGCTCAGCCTGACCAGGTGGGAGAGGCTGCCCAGCTCCGCCGGTATCTCCCCGCTCAACTGGTTGCTGTAGAGGCTCAGCCTGACCAGGTGGGAGAGGCTGCCCAACTCCGCCAGTATCTCCCCGCTCAACTCGTTGTCTTTGAGGACCAACGCTATAACGCGCCCGTCGTCGTTGGTGGTGACGCCGTACCATTCGCCGAGGGGAGCGTCGCTCAGCCAGTTGCCGTTGTACGACCAGTTCTCACCGTTCGTTGCGTTGTAGAGGGCAACCAGCGCCTCCCGGTCCGTTTCGGCGGAGCCGGAGACCGCGGGCGGCGCTGTCGCAGCCGCAGTTCCAGGCGCATCGGTGGCAGTGGGGCTGGGCACTGGCGTGGAAGCCGTCCGTGCAGAGGAGGCCGGCGTCTCCGTTGGGGTGGACGCGGTCCGGTCGGGGCCGGTTCCGCAGAAGGGCAGGTCGCCAAGGTCGGAGTCGTCAAAGTTCAACTGGTCTTCCAGGCTGCTTGGCACGCACCCGCTCAAGTTGTTGGTGGAGAGATCGAGCTCTCTGAGGTTGGAGAGGCTGCCTAGCTCCGCCGGTATCTCCCCGCTCAAGGAGTTGTCGCCAAGGCCCAGCCTTATCAGGTTGGAGAGGCTGCCCAGCTCCGCCGGTATCTCCCCGCTCAAGGAATTGTCGCCAAGGCCCAGCCTTATCAGGTTGGAGAGGCTGCCCAGCTCCGCCGGTATCTCCCCGCTCAACTCGTTCCTCTGGAGGTCCAGATATTCCAGGTTGGAGAGGCTGCCCAGCTCCGCCGGTATCTCCCCGCTCAAGTTGTTGATGGAGAGCCACAGCGATTGGAGGTTGGAGCGGCTGCCCAGCTCCGCCGGTATCTCCCCTCTCAAGGAGTTGCTGCGGAGATCCAGCTCTCTCAGGTTGGAGAGGCTGCCCAGCTCCGCCGGTATCTCCCCTCTCAACTTGTTGGTGTGGAGGACCAGCTCTCTCAGGTTGGAGAGGCTGCCCAACTCCGGCGGTACCTCCCCGCTCAAGTCGTTGGCGTCGAGGCTCAGCCTCATCAGGTTGGAGAGGCTGCCCAGCTCCGCCGGTATCTCCCCGCTCAACTCGTTGCTGTAGAGGACCAGCTCTGTCAGGTTGGAGAGGCTGCCCAGCTCCGCCGGTATCTCCCCGCTCAAGGAGTTGCCCTCGAGGTTCAGCGATTCAAGGTTGGAGAGGCTGCCCAACTCCGCCGGTATCTCCCCTCTCAAGTCGTTGCCGACAAGGCCCAGCCTTATCAGGTTGGAGAGGCTGCCCAGCTCCGCCGGTATCTCCCCGCTCAAGCCGTTGAAGTCGGGGGACAGCCCTGTAACGCGCCCGTCGTCGTTGGTGGTGACACCGTACCATTCGCCGATGGGAGCGTCGCTCAGCCAGTTGTCGCTTCGAAACCAGTTCTCACCGCCCGTTGCGTTGTAGAGGGCAACCAGCGCCTCCCGGTCCGTTTCGGCGGAGCCGGAGACCGCGGGCGGCGCTGTCGCAGCCGCAGTTCCAGGCGCATCGGTGGCAGTGGGGCTGGGCACTGGCGTGGAAGCCGTCCGTGCAGAGGAGGCCGGCGTCTCCGTTGGGGTGGACGCGGTCCGGTCGGGGCCGGTTCCGCAGAAGGGCAGGTCGCCAAGGTAGAAGGCGTCAATTCTCAACTGGTCTTCCAGGCTGCTTGGCACGCACCCGCTCAAGGAGTTGCTGCGGAGATCCAGCTCTCTCAGGTTGGAGAGGCTGCCCAACTCCGCCGGTATCTCCCCGCTCAACTCGTTGCTGTGGAGGTCCAGATATACTAGGTTGGAGAGGCTGCCCAACTCCGCCGGTATCTCCCCGCTCAACTCGTTGTCGTTGAGGTTCAACTCTCTCAGGTAGGAGAGGCTGCCCAACTCCGCCGGTATCTCCCCGCTCAAGTCGTTGCCGTCAAGGCCCAGCCTTATCAGGTAGGAGAGGCTGCCCAACTCCGCCGGTATCTCCCCGCTCAACTCGGTGTTGTCGAGGCGCAGCCATTTCAGGTTGGAGAGGCTGCCCAGCTCCGCCGGTATCTCCCCGCTCAAGTCGTTGTTGCTGTAGAGGTACAGCTCTCCCAGGTTGGAGAGGCTGCCCAGCTCCGCCGGTATCTCCCCGCTCAAGCCGTTGTGGTAGAGCCACAGCGATTGGAGGTTGGAGAGGCTGCCCAGCTCCGCCGGTATCTCCCCGCTCAAGCCGTTGCTGTAGAGGTACAGCTCTGCCAGAGCCACAGCGCTCTCAGGTTGGAGAGGCTGCCCAACTCCGCCGGTATCTCCCCGCTCAAGCCTAAGTTGGGGAGGTGCAGCACTGTAACGCGCCCGTCGTCGTTGGTGGTGACACCGTGCCATTCGCCGAGGGGAGCGTCGCTCAGCCAGTTGTCGTTGTACCTCCAGTTCTCACCGTTCGTTGCGTTGTAGAGGGCCACCAGTGCCTCCCGGTCCGTTTCGGCGGAGCCGGAGACCGCGGGCGGCGCTGTCGCAGCCGCAGTTCCAGGCGCATCGGTGGCAGTGGGGCTGGGCACTGGCGTGGAAGCCGTCCGTGCAGGGGAGGCCGGCGTCTCCGTTGGGGTGGACGCGGTCCGGTCGGGGCCTATCACGCCGTGCTCCCGCAGGAACTGAGCTAGCCGGTCTATCAAAAGAGCATCTCCTTATCCGGATGCGGCCTGGCAGCGACACCATCGCGAATTGTGGCACGCGCAGGGAGTCACAGTCGGCCGTTCGGCGGCTCATCAGAGTTGCAGGCCGCGAGGCTGCCGTAAGGGCCGCGCAAGGATCTCCCCGCTCACCAGGGTCACGTATCTTGTCGTGCATGTACGGGTCATCTTCTTTCCCTCCCGGTCTTGACCGGCAACATATATCCACAGATTCGCACAGGCAACATAGCGGAGTTGTTATGGGTGGCTGAGACACCCGTTTCGCCACTCCCCAATATGTGTTGGTATGTCGGCTTCCGCGGGGATGAGCGGGCGCCCCATGCGCCATAGCCAACACGCCGGGGGCGCCTTCTGGACAATATACCGCCGCTCCCAGCTGAGGGCGCGTGGCTTCAGCAGAAGGGCAGGTCGCCAAGGTCAGACTGAGAGTCCAACTGGTCTTCCAGGCTGCTTGGCACGCACCCGCTCAAGGAGTTGCCGCCAAGGCGCAGCGATTCAAGGTTGGAGAGGCTGCCTAGCTCCGCCGGTATCTCCCCGCTCAAGGCGTTGCTCGCCAAGGTGCAGCCATTTCAGGTTGGAGAGGCTGCCCAACTCCGCCGGTATCTCCCCGCTCAAGGCGTTGCTGTGGAGGTACAGCGATTGGAGCTTGGAGAGGCTGCCCAACTCCGCCGGTATCTCCCCGCTCAAGTTGTTGGTGTAGAGGCTCAGCCTTATCAGGTTGGAGAGGCTGCCCAGCTCCGCCGGTATCTCCCCGCTCAAGGCGTTCTCGCTAAGGCTCAGCAATTCAAGGTTGGAGAGGCTGCCCAACTCCGCCGGTATCTCCCCGCTCAACTCGTTCTCGCCAAGGCTCAGCCCTATCAGGTTGGAGAGGCTGCCCAACTCCGCCGGTATCTCCCCGCTCAAGCCGTTGGCGCTAAGGCTCAGCCCTATCAGGTTGGAGAGGCTGCCCAACTCCGCCGGTATCTCCCCGCTCAACTCGTTGTCGTCGAGGACCAACGCTATAACGCGCCCGTCGTCGTTGGTGGTGACACCGTACCATTCGCCGAGGGGAGCGTCGCTCAGCCAGTTGTCGTTGTACCTCCAGTTCTCACCGTTCGTTGCGTTGTAGAGGGCAACCAGCGCCTCCCGGTCCGTTTCGGCGGAGCCGGAGACCGCGGGCGGCGCTGTCGCAGCCGCAGTTCCAGGCGCATCGGTGGCAGTGGGGCTGGGCACTGGCGTGGAAGGCGTCCGTGTGGAGGAGGCCGGCGTCTCCGTTGGGGTGGACGCGGTCCGGTCGGGGCCTATCACGCCGTGCTCCCGCAGGAACTGAGCTAGCCGGTCTATCAAAAGAGCATCTCCTTATCCGGATGCGGCCTGGCAGCGACACCATCGCGAATTGTGGCACGCGCAGGGAGTCACAGTCGGCCGTTCGGACGGCTCATCAGAGCCGCAGGCCGCGAGGCCGCCGTAAGGGCCAGCGCAAGGACAACGCTCACC
Source organism: Dehalococcoidia bacterium (assembly GCA_965248005.1). Classification (GTDB taxonomy): domain Bacteria; phylum Chloroflexota; class Dehalococcoidia; order Lucifugimonadales; family UBA1123; genus CBDFIE01. The sequence goes on along the minus strand of CBDFIE010000003.1, from coordinate 2,231,789 downwards.
AGGGTCACGTATCTTGTCGTGCATGTACGGGTAATTTCCTTCTCTCCCGGTCTTGACCGGCACCATATATCCACAGATTCATACGGATAGTATACTGGCATTTCTATGGGTGTCCATGCTGTGACACCTGTTTCGCCACTCCCAAATATGTGTTGGTATGTCGGCTTCCGCGGGGATGAGCGGGCGCCCCATGCGTCATAGCCAACGCAACCCGGGAATACCAAAAGCGGTGTTCCTAAACGTGTGTTGGGTATGGCGCACGACACCGCCCATCCTGAGCCTATCTGTTTCAAACCAGCAGAGGGTCGGGAAGTCGGTCTGGTGGAGGCCGGTCTGAACCAACCTGGGATAGCAGATAGGCATGTCGATGCCCTTCTTAACTCTATTGGCCACCGACGCCTCTCGCCACTCCGGGACACCGCCTCGGCCTTCTATCCTCTCGGTGATGTCCATGGTGCAGGCGTGGGTGGAGTAGGCCAGCGCCCGGCGTCTCTTCACACACGGCATAGGCCACATCGACGATTGATACTAGTGGTCGAACATTGTTGAAATGAAGGTCTGAAAGGGCATATTCCTCTGCATACGAGAATCAAGGAGGAATCGCCTACCATCGCCGTATCAGACTGACAACGGACGAACAACAGGAACTCAAGGCCCGTCTCCCGTGGTCGGGCGGCCGCGTACAAGCAGACGCATGCGCGCATCCTGCTGATGAGCGACGAGCGAGGGAAGACGGAGGAATGAAGGACGCAGACATATCCGGTGAATTGTCGAGCGGGTGCGCCGGCGCTGTGTGGGTAGTCGGCGTTGAACCGCAAAAAGCGAGAAGATACTGGACGGCGAGCGCGAAGCCAGGTCGATGGCCTGCGGGGAACCGCCGGAGGGTCGCGCCATTGGACCCTGAAGCTTTGGCTGACCAGTTGGTCGAGTGTGAGATAGTCGAGACCATCAGCACCGAAACGGTTCGCCAAGTGCTTAAAAAAACGAACTCAAGCCGTGGCTGAAGCGAGTTGGTGCATCCCGCCCGGTCAGGCGCGGAGTTTGTGTGCGCGATGGAAGACGTGCTGGAAGTCTACCAACGCCCGTACGATGAGAACGAAGTTCTGGTGTGCATGGATGAGACGAGCAAACAGCAAGTCAAGGAGACGCGGTGCCCCGTCCCACAGCGCCCGGCGCGGTCTGACTACGAATACGAGCGCAATGGAGTGAGCAGTCTGTTCATGCTGTTCGCGCCCCTGGAAGGGAAGCGTCGAGTCGAGGTCTCGCACGAAGGTGGAGGGCGCATGTGATACAGAGACTGGTCAATGCTATGTGCTGATGGACAACCTCAACACGCACAGGCTGTTCGCCGACCGAGCCTCTCGGCGAGGCATAGCTCGGCTGGAGACACCGCCTCAAACACGGGAGTTGGCTGATCCTAGAGATCGGAGTGCTGGCTCGACAGTGCCTGGAGCGTCGCATACCGGACAGGGAGACCCTGCGTGGCGAGGTAGAAGCGTGGCAGTAGAGCCGCAGCGCCGCGTGAACTCTTCACACCGGCATGGCCACATCAGACGATTGATACTAGGGAACCTCTGAATAACCCTTCATATGCTGGATTGAATTGATTGCAGGGGTAGTTCGAAGATGTTCAATTCTTTGCGATGGCCCATCAGGCTGTTGCGGCCCTAAATCGGGTCTGTTTGGGCTTCGAAAGCGGGCTCTGCCGGGGGCGTGTCGCCGCTATCAACCTGATTTGGGCGCACTTCTCTCTCGTCACACCGCCAAGTGGCGCTCGGCTGTCATCAAGTTGGCAAACCCCAGCAGCAACGCCAGCCGTTGCGTGTTCTTGGCCAGTCCACGATACCGCACCTTGGCGTAGCCAAAGTGACGCTTCACATACAGGAACGGATGCTCCACCTTCGCCCTGACCGACGCCTTGCGCTTCTCCGCCAACGCCTCCTCGCTTTCAGGTGCTAGCTGCCGACGCCGACCGGGCTTCATCGCCACGCGCCACTCCACATCCAACTCTCGGTTCTCCTCCCGCTTATCGACTCCCTGATACCCCGCATCGCCCCACACCCGCGTCTCTCCACCGTGTAGTAACCGGTGAGTTTCGGTCACGTCATGCACGTTCGCTGATGTCATAGCTACACTATGCACCACCCCTGTCTCTTCGTCCGCCCCGATGTGCACCTTCATACCGAAGCTCCACTTGTTGCCCTTCTTGGTCTGGTGCATCTCTGGGTCACGCTCCCGGGCACGGTTCTTAGTCGACGACGGCGCCTCGATGATGCTCGCGTCCACTATAGTCCCCTCCCGAAGACGAAGCCCCTGAGTCTCCAGGTGGACGTTGATGGTCTTGAACAGACCTTCGCCAAGATCGTGCTCCTCCAGCAAGTGGCGGAAGTTCAGGATCGTCGTCTCGTCAGGCAGAGGGCCCGACAGCCTCAGGCCCACGAATCGCCTCACCGACTCGACCTCGTATAGCATGTCTTCCATCCCAGGGTCGCTCAGGTTGTAGAACAGCTGCACGCAGTGTATGCGAAGCATCGCCGACAGCTCATACGGATGCCGGCCTCGGCCAGCCTCGGGATAGTATGGTCGAATGCGACTCTCCAACTGTCCCCACGGTATCAGACCGTCCATCCGCTCCAGAAACAGCTCCCGCCGAGTCTTGCGCTTCTTACACTCGTACTCCAGGTCCGCAAATGTCGGCTGGGTCATCTACTCTTGCTCCCGTCCTTAGTCAGTTCGTCTCCACTTGTCATGGTACTATGCCACCATAATCCACGGACTTGTTCAGAGTATCCCTAAATCTACAGCCCAAGAGTAGGTCATTTTTTCGTTGCTATTGCGTCCCGTCCATGAAACATGCCAGGGAGGTCATATTGGCGACAGGACTACAATGACGTCAGCCCCCACAGTTCGTTGAAAGGCAGGTCGCCAAAGGAGTATGCTGAAGCGGCAGCTGCACTCTACTAGCCTCTGATACTAATAGTGGGGTAATGTCAAGATCAATCAGATGTGTCACATTATCGCTGATGGTCCACAATTAGCTAATAATTCATCAACATTTATCTTGTATCTTGGGAAATTATGCTGGGGCGCATCTGAAGCGGCCCTGTGGCGCGCTCTCCTGTCGAAGTTGGCGCTTCACTGCCTCCGTACTGGGAAGAATGGGTGAGGATTGTCGCCAAAGGAAGATCGTTGGGCAAATCAAACTTGAAACAACGGCTATCACGCCGAGGCCTTGGGGTGATAGCCGATCGCGTTCCCACCGCGAGTCAGAGAACCCGCAACACCCCAGTCAAGCTGGGGATTGCTGCCTTTATCGTCTTCCTGTTTGCGGCTGCTGCCACATTAGAGTACCCCGTTTTTGCCAACAGCCACGGCTGCGACAACGGTATAGCCGTGCCCGGCCAAGAGGTAGGCCTCGTCGCCAATTGCGAGACCCTGCTTGATGTCAAGGCAACACTCGACCCGGAAAATGTGTTGGACTGGAGCGTCAACACGCCCATCGCTAACTGGGAAGGTGTCTCCGTTTCACGTGGCAGGGTCGCGAAACTCCAGCTCAGAGGGAAAGACCTCAGCGGCTCGATCCCCGTAGAGCTGGGCAATCTCACAGACCTGACGATCCTCAATCTCCGCAATAACGAGATCAGCGGCTCCCTACGCGTTGAGCTGGGCAACCTCTCCAACCTGACCGAACTCTACCTCGACGGCAACAATCTTACCGGCTCAATCCCTCCTGAGTTGGGCAACCTGGCCAACCTAACGCTCCTCTACCTCTTCAACAACGGACTCACCGGCTCCATCCCCGCAGAGCTTGGCGACCTCCCCAGGCTGCTCGAACTTTACCTCGCCGACAACAGTCTTACCGGCTCAATCCCTCCTGAGTTGGGCAATCTCACCAACTTGGTGGCGCTCAATCTTCGCAGCGATGGACTGACCGGCCCGATCCCGGCAGTGCTTGGCGACCTCTCCAACTTGAAGCTCCTCTACCTCGACGGCAACGAACTCACCGGCCCGATCCCCGCAGAGCTGGGCAATCTCACAGACCTGACGGTCCTCAACCTGCACAGCAACGAGCTCACTGGCTCCATTCCTCCTGAGCTCGGTAACCTCACCAACCTCTCGCTCCTCAACCTGCACAGCAACGAGCTCACCGGCCCCATCCCCACTGAGCTGGGGGACCTGGCTGCCCTGACGGTCCTCAACCTGCACAGCAACGAGCTCACTGGCTCCATTTCTCCTGAGCTCGGCAACCTCATAGACATGACGCAACTCTACCTCTACAGCAACGAGCTGAGCGGTCCCATCCCCGCAGAGCTAGGCAACCTCACCGACCTGACGCTCCTCTACCTCTTCAACAACGGACTCAGCGGTCCCATCCCAGCTGAGCTGGGCAACCTCTCCAACCTGACGGTCCTCAACCTGCATAGCAACGAGCTCACTGGCTCCATCCCCACTGAGCTGGGGGACCTGGCTGCCCTGACGAACCTCCAGCTTCAAGGCAACGAGCTCACCGGCCCAATCCCCGCGGAGCTCGGCAACCTCACCAACGTGACGCAACTCTACCTCTACAGCAACGAGCTGAGCGGTCCCATCCCCGCAGAGCTAGGCAACCTCACCGACCTGACGCTCCTCTACCTCTTCAACAACGGACTCAGCGGTCCCATCCCCGCTGAGCTGGGGGACCTGGCTGCCCTGACGAACCTCCAGCTTCAAGGCAACGAGCTCACCGGCCCAATCCCCGCGGAGCTCGGCAACCTCACCAACGTGACAAGGCTCTACCTCTACAGCAACGAGCTGAGCGGTCCCATCCCCGCAGAGCTAGGCAACCTCACCGACCTGACGCTCCTCTACCTCTTCAACAACGGACTCAGCGGTCCCATCCCAGCTGAGCTGGGCAACCTCTCCAACCTGACGGTCCTCAACCTGCATAGCAACGAGCTCACTGGCTCCATCCCCACTGAGCTGGGGGACCTGGCTGCCCTGACGAACCTCCAGCTTCAAGGCAACGAGCTCACCGGCCCGATCCCCGCAGAGCTGGGGGACCTGGCCGCCCTGACGAATCTCCAGCTTCAAGGCAACGATCTCACTGGCTCCATTCCTCCTGAGCTCGGCAACCTCACCAACCTCTCGCTCCTCAACCTGCACAGCAACGAGCTCACCGGCCCCATCCCCACTGAGCTGGGGGACCTGGCTGCCCTGACGGTTCTCAACCTGCACAGCAACGAGCTCACTGGCTCCATTTCTCCTGAGCTCGGCAACCTCACCGACCTGACGCTCCTCTACCTCTTCAACAACGGACTCAGCGGTCCCATCCCCGCTGAGCTGGGCAACCTCTCCAACCTGACGGTCCTCAACCTGCATAGCAACGAACTCACTGGCTCCATTCCTCCTGAGCTCGGCAACCTCACCAACCTCTCGCTCCTCAACCTGCACAGCAACGAGCTCACCGGCCCGATCCCCCGAGAGTTGGGCGAATTGAGCGTCCTGACGCATCTGTATCTCTACGGAAACGACCTAGCCGGATCGATCCCGGCAGAACTAGGTACCCTCACAGGCCTCACGCAACTTGATCTCAGCAACAACGAGCTCACCGATCAGATCCCCGTCGAACTGGGCAACCTGGCAGATCTGACGATCCTCACGCTCAACAACAACGGGCTGAGCGACGCGATTCCTCACCAACTGGGCAACCTCACCGACCTGAGGGAGTTGACGTTGAGCGACAACATGCTCGACGGCCCCATCCCGGTGGAGTTAGGCAACCTCACCGACCTGACGATCCTCACGCTCAACAACAACGGGCTGAGCGACGCGATTCCTCACCAACTGGGCAACCTCACGGACCTGAGGGAGCTCACACTGGGCAACAATGAGCTCGACGGCCCCATCCGGTGGAGTTAGGCGACCTCACCGACCTGACGATCCTCACGCTCAACAACAACGGGCTGAGCGGCGCGATTCCTCACCGACCTGAGGGAGCTCACACTGGGCAACAATGAGCTCGACGGCCCCATCCCGGTGGAGTTAGGCGACCTCACCGACCTGACGATCCTCACGCTCAACAACAACGGGCTGAGCGGCGCTATTCCTCACCAACTAGGCAACCTCACCGACCTGAGGGAGCTCACACTGGGCAACAATGAGCTCGACGGCCCCATCCCGGTGGAGTTAGGCGACCTCACCGACCTGACGATCCTCACGCTCAACAACAACGGGCTGAGCGGCGCGATTCCTCACCAACTGGGCGGCCTGACCGATGTGAGGGAGTTGACGTTGAGCGACAACCTGCTCGACGGCCCCATCCCGGTGGAGTTAGGTACTCTCACAAGCCTGACGATCCTCACGCTCGGCAACAATGAACTGAGCGGCGCGATTCCTCACCAACTGGGCGGCCTGACCGACGTGAGGGAGTTGACGTTGAGCGACAACCTGCTCGACGGCCCCATCCCGATGGAGTTAGGTACTCTCACAAGCCTGACGATCCTCACGCTCGGCAACAATGAACTGAGCGGTGCGATCCCTCCGCAATTGGGCAACCTCACCGACCTGACAAACCTTAGCATCGAGGGCAACGAGCTCAGCGGCTCCATCCCGCTCCAACTGGCCAATCTCACTGGCCTCACAGTCCTGAGCCTCAACAACAACGCGCTCACCGGTCCGCTCCCTCCCGAGCTGGGGGACCTGACAGACTTGACCGAGCTTCATCTCAACGTCAACCGCTTCAGTGGTCCCATCCCCGCCGAGTTTGGCAACCTCATCAACCTGACGGTTCTCAGCTTGAGTGCGAATGGGCTGAGTGGTCCGCTCCCTCCCGAGCTGGGGGACCTGACAGACTTGACCGAGCTTCATCTCAACGTCAACCGCTTCAGCGGTCCCATCCCCGCAGAGCTAGGCAACCTCACCGACCTGACGCTCCTCTACCTCTTCAACAACGGACTCAGCGGTCCCATCCCCGCTGAGCTGGGGGACCTGGCTGCCCTGACGAACCTCCAGCTTCAAGGCAACGAGCTCACCGGCCCAATCCCCGCAGAGCTGGGGGACCTGGCCGCCCTGACGAATCTCCAGCTTCAAGGCAACGATCTCACTGGCTCCATTCCTCCTGAGCTCGGCAACCTCACCAACCTCTCGCTCCTCAACCTGCACAGCAACGAGCTCACCGGCCCCATCCCCACTGAGCTGGGGGACCTGGCTGCCCTGACGGTTCTCAACCTGCACAGCAACGAGCTCACTGGCTCCATTTCTCCTGAGCTCGGCAACCTCATAGACATGACGCAACTCTACCTCTACAGCAACGAGCTGAGCGGTCCCATCCCCGCAGAGCTAGGCAACCTCACCGACCTGACGCTCCTCAACCTGCATAGCAACGAACTCACTGGCTCCATTCCTCCTGAGCTCGGCAACCTCACCAACCTCTCGCTCCTCAACCTGCACAGCAACGAGCTCACCGGCCCGATCCCCCGAGAGTTGGGCGAATTGAGCGTCCTGACGCATCTGTATCTCTACGGAAACGACCTAGCCGGATCGATCCCGGCAGAACTAGGTACCCTCACAGGCCTCACGCAACTTGATCTCAGCAACAACGAGCTCACCGATCAGATCCCCGTCGAACTGGGCAACCTGGCAGATCTGACGATCCTCACGCTCAACAACAACGGGCTGAGCGGCGCTATTCCTCACCAACTAGGCAACCTCACCGACCTGAGGGAGCTCACACTGGGCAACAATGAGCTCGACGGCCCCATCCCGGTGGAGTTAGGCGACCTCACCGACCTGACTATCCTCACGCTCAACAACAACGGGCTGAGCGGCGCTATTCCTCACCAACTGGGCAACCTCACCGACCTGAGGGAGCTCACACTGGGCAACAATGAGCTCGACGGCCCCATCCCGGTGGAGTTAGGCGACCTCACCGACCTGACTATCCTCACGCTCAACAACAACGGGCTGAGCGGCGCTATTCCTCACCAACTGGGCAACCTCACCGACCTGAGGGAGTTGACGTTGAGCGACAACATGCTCGACGGCCCCATCCCGGTGGAGTTAGGCAACCTCACCGACCTGACGATCCTCACGCTCAACAACAACGGGCTGAGCGACGCGATTCCTCACCAACTGGGCAACCTCACGGACCTGAGGGAGCTCACACTGGGCAACAATGAGCTCGACGGCCCCATCCCGGTGGAGTTAGGCGACCTCACCGACCTGACGATCCTCACGCTCAACAACAACGGGCTGAGCGGCGCTATTCCTCACCAACTAGGCAACCTCACCGACCTGAGGGAGCTCACACTGGGCAACAATGAGCTCGACGGCCCCATCCCGGTGGAGTTAGGCGACCTCACCGACCTGACGATCCTCACGCTCAACAACAACGGGCTGAGCGGCGCGATTCCTCACCAACTGGGCGGCCTGACCGACGTGAGGGAGTTGACGTTGAGCGACAACCTGCTCGACGGCCCCATCCCGGTGGAGTTAGGCACTCTCACAAGCCTGACGATCCTCACGCTCGGCAACAATGAACTGAGCGGTGCGATCCCTCCGCAATTGGGCAACCTCACCGACCTGACAAACCTTAGCATCGAGGGCAACGAGCTCAGCGGCTCCATCCCGCTCCAACTGGCCAATCTCACTGGCCTCACAGTCCTGAGCCTCAACAACAACGCGCTCACCGGTCCGCTCCCTCCCGAGCTGGGGGACCTGACAGACTTGACCGAGCTTCATCTCAACGTCAACCGCTTCAGTGGTCCCATCCCCGCCGAGTTTGGCAACCTCATCAACCTGACGGTTCTCAGCTTGAGTGCGAATGGGCTGAGTGGTCCGCTCCCTCCCGAGCTGGGGGACCTGACAGACCTGACCGAGCTTCATCTCAACGTCAACCGCTTCAGTGGTCCCATCCCCGCCGAGTTTGGCAACCTCATCAACCTGACGGTTCTCAGCTTGAGTGCGAATGGGCTGAGTGGTCCGCTCCCTCCCGAGCTGGGGAACCTGACGGACCTGACCGAGCTTCACCTCGGCGGCAACCGGCTCACCGGCCCCATCCCCGCAGCATGGGATGACCTGACCGAGTTGACAGTCCTCGACCTCGGTGGTAACCAGCTCACCGGCCCCATCCCCGTAGCGCTGCGTGACCTCGTCCACCTGACAGACCTCGACGTCGGCCGCGACAGGACCACGAGGTCCGACCTTGTTGAATTCGGCGATACGTCGACGGCCGAGCACACGGCAGAGACCACCGGGCCGACGCCCTCGGTGACGAATGATCGTGGCCCACAACTCTCTGCGCTGGCCCTGGCGCTCGTAGCCATCGGGGGTATGGCGATTGGCGCAATCACCGGAGGCATCGTAGTAGCCGGGGTGCAACGTAAGTGGGGCTGGACGAGGTTCTTTTGGGGAGCCGACAGTCTGCCGACAACGATGGCACGAGGGGTAGCCACGGCGGTGCGTTGGCTGCATAGCTCGCTCGATTCCACAGCTCGTGCCCTAACTACGGCCGCGCGTATAGCGGCGCTATGGGTGTTTAATAGTTCGCCCAGATCCCTGACTTACGACGTGACAATCGTCGTCCGAAAGGTGCTGCGAATGGTGAGACGAAACGACTAGAGGCACGATTGGCATTAGGATCCTCAAGCTGAATGGATATCTCTCCCACGCTCTGCCGGTGTCCATGACAGCCCTGTGCAGGAACTTAAGTTGGATGGTCAACCCCCGCGGGTCTGCTGCAATCTGTCCCGATTGCCTTCGAGAGGGGCGGGCCACTCCCAGAGCAAGGTAGCTCCCGGGATGCAGTCACCTATATGGTTTTCCCTCGGCCATGACACTGGCGGGAGCACTTCTCGCCTAGGGCTCAAAACGCCACCACCAACTCAAAAGTTCGCAGTAGAGCCTGATGCTCCTATAGACTGTAGACCGTCAGCGATAATGGGACACGTGAGAGGGGTAGAAAACCCGAGAGTCTGAGAGTGGTGTGAGCTCCTGAAGCGAGGGTAAAGCACCTCATGAAAGGAGCAGACCGTGTCCCAGTCACAAGAGAGCAAGGCGGATGCTGCCCAGCAGCGGAGCGAGGAGACCAGGTCTTTCGTCCGCACGGTGAAGGCGGCAACCCGACGTAGATACACCCCCGAAGAGAAGCTCCGTGTCGTCCTGGAGGGCTTTCGCCGGGAGGTCACTGTCAATGACCTGTGCAGGCGAGAGGGGATCAAGCCCCACTCCTACTACGCGTGGACCAAAGAGTTCATGGAGGCTGGCAAGGAGAGGCTTACCCGTGAGACGGTGCGGGACGCCACGGGCCAGGAGATCCAGCAACTCAGGCGTGACAACTACGAGCTCAAGCAACTGGTGGCCGACCTGTCCCTGGAGGTCTACCGTATCAAAAAAACGGCTATCCCAGTGCCTGCCGACGACGTCGGTACCACGCATGAGCGCGTCCGAGAAGACGACGGTCCTGGCCAGGGTAGCTTCGTCCACGCTTCCAAAGCGTCAGGTACTCAAGGACCTGGGTGTCCCAAGAGCACCTACTATCGGTGGCTGACGCGCGAGCAACGGTGCCAAAGGCTTGAGAACCAACCGGGAGGCGGCCTGGCACCCTGGAACCGCCTGAGTCAACCTGAGGAGCAAGCGGTCCTGACGGTGGCACGTCGAGCGCCTGAACTGAGCTGTCGTCAACTTGCTGCCTGGATCACCGACAACCAGGGCTTCTCTGTCTCCGAGTCCACGGTCTACCGCATCCTGCGCAGGGAGGGTCTGGTCAAGTCACCCGAGATGCAGCTCAAGGCCGGCAAGGAGTACCGCCGCAAGACCACCGGTCCCAACCAGATGTGGGCAACCGACGCCTCCTACTTCAAGGTCATAGGGTGGGGCTACTACTACTTGGTGACGGTGATGGACGACTTCTCTCGGTTCATCCTGGCACACAAGCTCCAGCGGGACATGACCTCTGACTCTTTCATCGAGGTGGTTCAGGATGCGGTAGACAGGACCGGCATGACTGAGGTCCCGGTGGCAGACAGGACCAGGTTGCTGAGCGACAACGGCTCTGGCTACGTGTCCCGAGCTTTCGGAGACTACCTGCACCTGGTGGGAATCAGGCATATCCTGGCAGCACCATACCATCCTCAGACCAACGGCAAGCTGGAGCGCTATCACCAAACCATCAAGCGGGACGTCAACCAGGTTCCCTATGAGGTGCCCGCTGACCTCGAGGCGGCTATCGCGGCCTTCGTCGCCTACTACAACTACCGGCGCTACCACAAGGCCCTGGGCAACGTGACCCCCTCAGACGTCCTCAGAGGAAGGCGCGAGGAGATCCTACAGCGCAGGAAGGAGGTCCAAGCCGAAACGATCGCACGACGTAGACGCTACAACAGGACCCTCAGGGAGCTCACCAGACCTCCATCCACGACCTGATATCTCGGGTCTCAAAGTGTCCCATTTGTGCTGGTTGCGAACAGATTTCGTCTGGCGAACCGCGCCCCTTGACGTGACCGACCACGACGTCGGCCAACTCTCGGATCTGGCTCCAGCGAACGCGGCCGCGCTCTATCGGGTACAGCAGATCGCCGGCCTCGACCTGGGCGTCTTCGAGGCTGTCGACCACGATGCGGTCGGCCCTTCGAATGACATCGTCGTCTACTTCCTGTCGGATCCAGTGATTGCTGCCTGCGGCGTTGATGTGCAGGCCGGACTCGAGCCAGTTACCCAGTAGTACCGGCGTCCGCGAGGTGGTCATGGTAATGATGACATCCGCCCCGTCGGCGGCCTCCTCCGCGCTCTCAGCCACGGCGATGTCCACCTGTAGCTCGCGAGACATCACGTCGGCGAACTCTCGCGCTGCATCCGGTGCGGCGTCGTACGCCTTGACGCCTGCGACGCTTCGCACCGCGCAAACTCCCCCCAGCTGCGCGCGACCCTGGAACCCTGTGCCTACGATGCCGACCTTAGCCGCATCTTGGCGAGCCATATACTTGGTCGCCACCGCGCTGACGGCGCCGGTACGAAGTTGCGTTATCCGTCCGCCCTGGACCATTCCGAGGAGGTCCCCTGCGTTGCTGTCATACAGAATGGTGAGGAACCGGACCCCCGATCGGAAACTGGTGTAGGTCTTCAGTCCAAATACTTTGCTTTCGAGCACCGCCGCCGCCATCAAGTGATGGAACCCCCTGGGCATTCGTATGCGCGACCGTGGACGGTTCCAGGTCTGCCGTTGGCCCGCCTGTCGAAACGAGTCCTCGATGACCTCGATACACTCTTTCATGGTCATGAGCTGATCCACCTCGTTGTCGCCAAGGAGAAGGGGCATGCGATACTTCCAAGATGCCCGATGTTGCCCCACCCAACGCCAGTCAGCTTGTGGACAACAACCGAATATCGAGTAACTCTACGGTGGCAGCGCCAATCGGAAATCTCCGGTTAGACAGTTTCCGGGGCAGGCTGTCGTGACGGACAACGTCTCCAGGCTTTTGGGCAGGAAGCGTTCTTCGCTGCCGGACAGACTCTAGGCTTGCATATCCCGACGGAGATCCATGAGGTGGTCCCACTCCTCATCACTCAGCTCGGGGAACGCCTCTCCTTTTTGCCTAACGCCGCCCGTGAACTCGGGAGGCCGCTTTTCGAGGAAGGCCAGCCTTCCCTCGTCGCCGTCGGTAGTGAGCTGGGTCAGCAGGGAGTTCATAAGCGACTGGACGCGCCACGCCTCTGTCACGGGAATGTCGCGGAATCTGATAATGTACTCTTTCATCATGCGGACGGCGATGGGAGGTACGCCTGCAATGTGAGTGGCTATCTCTTCGGCGCGGCTCATCAGATTGTCGTGCGGTACAACCTCGTTGATCAGATTGATCCTCAGCGCCTCTTTGGCGTCAAAGGGCTCGTCGGTAAGCAGGATCCGCATGGCATCGGCGTATGCGATCTGTCGCGTCAGGTAGGTAGCACCGGGACCGCCACCGACCCATCCCTGGCTTAGGAGTGCGAACTTGAACCTGGCATGCTCGTCGCACGCGATCCGGATGTCGGTTGAAGTGAGCATTATGTAGAAGCCGGCTCCAGCCGACCAACCGTTGATGGCCCCAATCACGGGCTTCCAAATCTGCGGATAGTGGTCGCCCAGCCGGCCATCCGCGCCTATCCGCACGCCGTTAACTGTGCCCGCCAGAGGCCAGAACAAGCTCTCAGCTCGAATCCGCTGCCGTTCCTCTTCCGTGACACCCGGTGTCGGCGCCAGGTTGTGACCAGCGCAGAAGTGGCGGTCACCCGTGCCTGTCAATATAGCGACGCGCACGTCACGGTCCTCCCAAACCTCTTTCCAAGCCTCGCTGATTTCGTTTGAGGTCTGCCGGTCCAGGATATTGGCCTTCTCTGGGTTATTGATTGTGATGTACGCGATTCGTTTTTTCTTCTCGAAAAGAATCCCCATGGTTGGCCTCGCAGCTCTTTGATAAGGTGTCCACGCATCAGTGCGTATCGGGAAAATTCGACCTATATCTGGCCTCGGAGCCTAGCAGCTATCGGCATGAGAGATTTCACCTGAGTTCGGCAGCTGATCGTACTCCTGTCTTCAAACCCGGACCAGGCTGTTCAATACCGACTATTCGATTTGCGCATACGGAGCGATTAGTAGATAATCTGCTGCTCCACCAACTGTGTTAGCTCTGGCTCTGACAAGCCCAGCAATTCACAGTAAACGTAGTCGTTGTGCTGCCCGAGCACCGGCGCCGCCGTGATGTACGGCTCCGGTTGGTCCTCGAAACGCCAGGGAACGCCCGGCAAGTCTCTGAACTCACCGTCGCTGGTTCGGTGCCTGGAGAAGTAGCCGCTCTCTCGCAGCTGAGGCTCATGAAATACGCGAGAGACATCCAACGATGGCCCGGCGGGGATTCCCGCCTCTTGAAGCACCCGCGCCGCTTCATAATCTTCACGGCCAGAGGTCCACTCGCTGATGGCGGGATCGATCTCGTTCTGGTGCTCTCGGCGTCCGCTGGCGTCCGCAAACCTTGGGTCCGAGGCCAGGTCGGGTCTTCCGATCACACCACACAGGGCCTGCCACTCCTCATCGTTGGTCACTGCAATCGCAACCCACCGGTCGGGGCCCTCGCAGTGATACACGCCATGAGGTGCGTCCCACTCGTCTCGGTTACCCATTGGCTCCTTGACACCGCCATTCATCTGGTAGTGCAGAACGGCCTCGGGTATGGTGGCGCTCAGGGCCTCCGCCATCGAGTAGTCGACGTAGTGCCCCTGTCCGGTCACCACGCGGTGGGTGAGTGCCGCAACGGCGACCATCGCCAGCTCCATGCCCACCCACGGGTCGGCCCATAAGCCTCCTTTTATCGGCTCCCGGTCAGGATAGCCGGAGACGGTGTTCCAACCTGTGTAGTGCTGCAACAAGCTTCCATACGCGACATAGTCCTTGTCCGGCCCCGAGTGGCCGGCGCCGGATGATGAGATCATAATTATGTCGGGTTTGACCGCGCACATCGTTTCGTAGCCTAGGCCAAGACGCTCGATTACTCCCGCGGCGAAATTCTCCACGACTACGTCCGAAGAGGCAACCAGTCTTTTCGCCAACTCCAGTCCTTCGGGTTTCGAAATGTTGAGGGCGGCGTGGAGCTTGGACTGGCTGTAAGCCTGGAACCCCGCGCCGCGCGTGGAGGGGTCGGGGCGGCGCGCGCTTCCCACCTTAATCACTTCGGCCCCCATGATCGCCAGGAACCTGGTCGCCGTTGGACCGGCTATTATCCAAGTAAGGTCGAGAACTCTAGTCCCCTCCAGGGGCAAGCCGTTCATGACTGTTCCAGCCCATCGAGGATTTGACTGTTGTGTTCTCCCAGTAGCGGAGCCGGACGGGCGGCCAGCGACAACGGCGTATTGAAAAAACGATAGGCCACTCCTGGGTACTTGAACGCTCCGGCGACGGGATGATCTAATTCAACGAAGAAGTGGCGACACGCCAGATGCTCGTCTTCAAGCAAGTCCGAGACCGTGTTAACGGGGAAACAAGGGATGCGCTTCTCCTGGCCCCAGCGCGCGATCTCGTGCTTCGAGTACCGGCGGCTCCAATCGCTCAACAGTTCCCACAACTGGGGTGAGTTAGACTGCCTTGCCTCGCGTGTAGCGAAGCGCTCTTCGGTTCCCCAGTCCGGGTTTCCCATGACTTCCAGCCACCGCTGCCATTGCGCATCCTCCCTCGGAGAGATGGCGACGTAGCCATCGTTGCAAGGCAATACGCCGCCCACTGCGCCAACCATACCTCCGATGGTCGCCTCTTTCACCTTTTGTGTGTGTCTGACAGGGCCCGGTCTGCCAAACGCAGCGTTGGCAAGACCGCTGATAAGCTGTGTCACCATTGCTTCATAGCTCGATAGCTCCACGTGGCTACCATGGCCGGTCATACGCTTGCGGTAAAGGGCCATCAACGTGGCGGTTGTGGCTGCGAGGCCTGCCACGAACTCGGATTGGTGTCCTCCCGCGCGGATCGGGGCGTCGTTGTCAGGGTCATCCACCGGGCCGAGGAGGCCGTGGGCGTGACCGCTCATCTGAAAAAGTGTCAGGTCGGTTGCCTTCCATGTCTTGTTGGGGCCCCAGTTTCCGAAGGGGGTGATCGACGTGACTATTATCCCGGGGTTGATTTCGCGGAGGGCTTCGTATCCCAGGTCCAGTTGGTCAAGGTAACCCAGTGGAAGGTTCTCGACGATGATGTCGGTGGCCTTAGCCAGCCTGCGGAGCTTTTCCGACCCGTCGGAGGTGGTGATATCGAGGGTTACCCCATACTTGTTGGCGTTAAGTGCAAGAAAAAGCCCGCTCTTATCGGGATGGGGCGCTTCGCCTGGAAAAGGCCCCATCCGACGAGCCTCGTCGCCGTTGGGCGGCTCGACCTTGATTACCTCTGCGCCCATGTTCGCAAGAGTCTTCGAGCAGTACGGTGCCGAGATGCGGCCGCCGATGTCCAAGACCCTCACTCCGGACAACAGTCCAGTCACGAGGACCTCCCTGACCCAGTCTCAGGCACTTTGCTTTGAGAGCTAGCTGTAGTTCCCAGATAGATTGTTTACAGCTTGACAGATAGAGGAGCCTTCCCCGTTGCTATATGGGAATCGAAACCATAAGCGACAGGAGGCTCCTCATGTACCATAGTAACGCACGACTGACTGTATGGGCGCGCGGTGAGATGGTCCGCCAGGTGATGGCGGGCTTGACTCAGGCAGAGATAGCGAGACAGTTCCGCGTCTCCCGGGCCACCGTTGCCAAGTGGATACGCCGTTACCGGGAGGAAGGGACAGCCGGGCTCCAGGACCGGTCTTGCAGGCCACATTCCAGCCCCAGGCAGGTATCCCCAGCCCTGGTGTCCAGTATCCGCAGGCTGCGCATCTCCAGGAGCTGGGGACCCCATCGCATCGCCTGGGCTCTGGGGCTGGCCCGATCCACCGTCTACGCCGTCCTGCGTCGCCTGGGCCTGCACCGCCTGGCCTGGCTCCACCGCACCACCAGAGAGGTGGTCCGCTACGAGAAGAAGCATCCGGGGGAACTGATCCACCTGGATGTCAAAAAGCTGGCTCGTATCCCTCCCGGCGGCGGCAAGCGTATGTCGCCCTACTTCATCCAAACCGGCATGGGCCCTTCCCCTGGCCGAGGCCTCGGATACGACTATGTCCATGTCGCCATCGATGACAACTCCCGCTACGCCTACGCCGAAGCTTTGCCGGACGAGAAGGGCATCACCACCGCCGCTTTCCTGGAACGGGTCCTGGCCCACTTCGCCCAGCGGGGAATTCATTCCCAGCGCCTCCTCACCGATAACGGCCGCTGCTACATCTCCAGAGTCTTCCAGCAAGTCGCTGCTACTCACGGTATCAGCCTAAAGCGTACGCGGCCCTACCGACCACAGACTAACGGGAAAGCCGAGGCCTTCATCAAGATACTTCAGGCTGAGTGGGCCTACAGCCGCCCCTACGACTCCAACAGTCAAAGGCTGGACTTGTTGCCTACCTTCCTCGGATACTACAATCATCAGCGTCCCCATGGCGGCATCGGCGGACTCGTTCCTACCTCCCGCCTGTAAACAATGTCCTTGGGAACTACAACTAGCCATCCCGTGGGCTGGTCGCACAGTGTATTCTGAAACCCGACGCCGGGATTGTCAACGTAGACCTGACATGGGCAGGGGCTACTCGACTGGGCCTCAGGAATCTGGCGCACGATGAATCATGACGCCTGCAAGCGTGCACGCGAGAGCGTCAAGGCGGTGGTAGCAGCGCCCTGGAACTGGCTAATTGTCCAGAGGAAGTTGAGGTTCAGTGTCGTTGTGACGAGAGCGGTAGCTGACTTGCCAGTCTCCCGGACGCTCGGGGGTGGAAAGTGTGGGGACCACCGGCTAAGTTGAGGTTGGTCCCTACCCCTGTCAGCGCTTGCTCGGGCGAAGACTCACTCCAATCTTCGCCCTTGGCCCTTCCTAGGGAACCTCTGAATAACCCTTCATATGCTGGATTGAATTGATTGCAGGGGTAGTTCGAAGATGTTCAATTCTTTGCGATGGCTCATCAGGCTGTTGCGGCCCTAAATCGGGTCTGTTTGGGCTTCGAAAGCGGGCTCTGCCGGGGGCGTGTCGCCGCTATCAACCTGATTTGGGCGCACTTCTCTCTCGTCACACCGCCAAGTGGCGCTCGGCTGTCATCAAGTTGGCAAACCCCAGCAGCAACGCCAGCCGTTGCGTGTTCTTGGCCAGTCCACGATACCGCACCTTGGCGTAGCCAAAGTGACGCTTCACATACAGGAACGGATGCTCCACCTTCGCCCTGACCGACGCCTTGCGCTTCTCCGCCAACGCCTCCTCGCTTTCAGGTGCTAGCTGCCGACGCCGACCGGGCTTCATCGCCACGCGCCACTCCACATCCAACTCTCGGTTCTCCTCCCGCTTATCGACTCCCTGATACCCCGCATCGCCCCACACCCGCGTCTCTCCACCGTGTAGTAACCGGTGAGTTTCGGTCACGTCATGCACGTTCGCTGATGTCATAGCTACACTATGCACCACCCCTGTCTCTTCGTCCGCCCCGATGTGCACCTTCATACCGAAGCTCCACTTGTTGCCCTTCTTGGTCTGGTGCATCTCTGGGTCACGCTCCCGGGCACGGTTCTTAGTCGACGACGGCGCCTCGATGATGCTCGCGTCCACTATAGTCCCCTCCCGAAGACGAAGCCCCTGAGTCTCCAGGTGGACGTTGATGGTCTTGAACAGACCTTCGCCAAGATCGTGCTCCTCCAGCAAGTGGCGGAAGTTCAGGATCGTCGTCTCGTCAGGCAGAGGGCCCGACAGCCTCAGGCCCACGAATCGCCTCACCGACTCGACCTCGTATAGCATGTCTTCCATCCCAGGGTCGCTCAGGTTGTAGAACAGCTGCACGCAGTGTATGCGAAGCATCGCCGACAGCTCATACGGATGCCGGCCTCGGCCAGCCTCGGGATAGTATGGTCGAATGCGACTCTCCAACTGTCCCCACGGTATCAGACCGTCCATGCGCTCCAGAAACAGCTCCCGCCGAGTCTTGCGCTTCTTACACTCGTACTCCAGGTCCGCAAATGTCGGCTGGTTCATCTACTCTTGCTCCCGTCCTTAGTCAGTTCGTCTCCACTTGTCATGGTACTATGCCACCATAATCCACGGACTTGTTCAGAGTATCCCTAGAGAGCAGGTCGGAGTGGGAGCAGTTGGAGGATTGGGTGCGAGGCCATGTCCAGCGGCTGATCCAAGAGTTGCTGGAGGAAGAGGTGACGTAGCTAGAGCCGTTGTCGCTCAGTAGCCTGGTCCTGTCTTGCACCGGGATCTCAGTCATGCCGGTCTTGTCCACGGCATCCTGGACCACCTCGATGAAAGAGTCTGAGGTCATGCCGCGTTGGAGCTTATGGGCCAGGATGAAGCGGGAGAAGTCATCCATCACCGTCACCAAGTAGTAGTAGCCCCACCCGATGACCTTGAAGTAGGAGGCGTCGGTTGCCCACATCTGGTTGGGACCGGTGGTCTTGCGGCGGTACTCCTTGCCGGCCTTGAGCTGCATCTCGGGTGACTTGACCAGACCCTCCCTGCGCAGGATGCGGTAGACCGTGGACTCGGAGACAGAGAAGCCCTGGTTGTCGGTGATCCAGGCAGCAAGTTGACGACAGCTCAGTTCAGGCGCTCGACGTGCCACCGTCAGGACCGCTTGCTCCTCAGGTTGACTCAGGCGGTTCCAGGGTGCCAGGCCGCCTCCCGGTTGATTCTCAAGCCCTTGGCACCGTTGCTCGCGCGTCAGCCACCGATAGTAGGTGCTCTTGGGACACCCAGGTCCTTGAGTACCTGACGCTTTGGAAGCGTGGACGAAGCTACCCTGGCCAGGACCGTCGTCTTCTCGGACGCGCTCATGCGTGGTACCGACGTCGTCGGCAGGCACTGGGATAGCCGTTTTTTTGATACGGTAGACCTCCAGGGACAGGTCGGCCACCAGTTGCTTGAGCTCGTAGTTGTCACGCCTGAGTTGCTGGATCTCCTGGCCCGTGGCGTCCCGCACCGTCTCACGGGTAAGCCTCTCCTTGCCAGCCTCCATGAACTCTTTGGTCCACGCGTAGTAGGAGTGGGGCTTGATCCCCTCTCGCCTGCACAGGTCATTGACAGTGACCTCCCGGCGAAAGCCCTCCAGGACGACACGGAGCTTCTCTTCGGGGGTGTATCTACGTCGGGTTGCCGCCTTCACCGTGCGGACGAAAGACCTGGTCTCCTCGCTCCGCTGCTGGGCAGCATCTGCCTTGCTCTCTTGTGACTGGGACACGGTCTGCTCCTTTCATGAGGTGCTTTACCCTCGCTTCAGGAGCTCACACCACTCTCAGACTCTCGGGTTTTCCATCCCTCTCAGGTGTCCCATTTTCGCTGACGGTTTACAGAGAGGGCCATATGTCGAACCTACCAGTTCTGGAGGCGTCCACGGCAGCCGTTCTGGACGCCAAAGGTGGAAGGATTGGGCGTCTGTCGTTCAGAGGCGGCGGCAGCCGCTCAAACACTGTAAGCGTAAGCGCTCGACCTCCCTTATAGCCAGTATAGCCATGTGAATGGCGGCGACGTCACCTCATTCGGTTGGCAGTGCCGATCCCCCGAACCACTACGGGAGTGGGTTCGGCTGAGACGACCTGGCGCTCCAGGGTCTGCCCCAAAATTATGGATGCGTTGGCCGCTCGATTCCATTATTATATACCGTAGAAGCACTGAAGCTGGAGCGGCACAGCAGGGAGTTGTAAGCTCCAACTGGTCACCATTGTTGCAGGCACGTCGGCTCAAGGATCGTGGCAGAGGCATTGGCACCTCTCAGCTACCAGAGTTCTAAAGAAGGAAATGTCGGAAACCGGCGGCACTTCCGTACCGGCCGCCCATAGTATGGAGGCAGTTTGACGAACACAGCGCCTATCCTTGAGGTTCACGACCTGGTGAAGGACTTCGGCGGAGTGCGGGCCGTTGACCACTGCTCCCTGCGGATCAAGCGGGGCGCGATCACGGGGATAATCGGCCCTAATGGGGTGGGCAAGACGACTTTGTTCAACCTGGTTTCCGGCGCGATGTCTCCGACCAGCGGGCAAGTCATCTTCGACGGCCGGCGCATCGACAAGATGGGAATGCACCAGACTTTCGGTCTGGGCCTTGTGCGCACCTTCCAGATCCCTAGGGAGATGAAGCGCATGACGGTGCTGGAAAACCTTATCCTGGTACCCGCTCCACAGACGGGCGAACACATCTGGGCATCTTGGTTGATGCCCCGGAAAGTGGCCCGTGAGGAGTGCCAGATCGAGGTACAGGCGATGGAAGTCTTGGAGCTGCTCACCCTATCTCACCTGGCCGACGAGTACGCCGGGAATCTGTCCGGCGGCCAGAAGAAGCTGCTGGAGCTAGCGCGCGTCCTCATGGCCAAGCCCAAGATGGTGCTATTGGACGAACCCGCCGCCGGAGTCAACCGTACGCTGCTTCAAAGCATCTCGCAGAACATACTTCTGGCCAGCGTCGAGCGGGACATCACGTTCGTAATCATTGAGCACGACATGAGATTCGTCATGACCATGTGCGACCCGATTATCGTCATGGCCAACGGTGCCGTAATTGCGGAAGGAACGCCGCGACAGGTGCGGCAAAACCCGCAGGTGCTGGAAGCATATCTGGGAGGCTCAGCCGGTGACGCTGCTTGATGCCTCCGGCGTCGTGGCCGGGTATGGAGAGACCGAGATACTGCACGGTGTGTCCATTACCGTGGGCATGGGCGAGGTCGTCACGATCATCGGCCCCAACGGCTGCGGGAAATCCACCTTGATGAAGGCCATTGTAGGTCTGATTCGGATGCGAACGGGCAGCATCATGTTCCGGGGCGAGGACATATCTGGGATTCAACCGGATCAGGCGGTGCGCACTGGCTTGTCCTATGTCCCCCAAACCGGCAACGTCTTTCCTTCACTGAGCATCCGGGAGAACCTGGATATGGGCGCTTTCATCCGTCGCGACGACTACCGGGGACGCATCGACGAGATGTTCGAAATCTTCCCAGACCTTGCCATGCGGCCGGGCCGCAAGGCGGGAACCCTGTCGGGTGGCCAGCGCCAGATGCTGGCCCTCGCCCGCGCGCTGATGCTGGACCCTGCGCTGATACTGCTGGACGAACCCTCCGCCGGGCTCTCTCCAGAGATGATGGGCCTGGTCTTCGAGCGCATCAGGGACATTAATCGAAGCGGCGTAGCCGTGCTGCTGGTAGAGCAAAACGCCCGCGAAGCGCTGCGAATGTCGCACCGAGGCTACGTTCTGGTTGCGGGGGAAAACCGGCTGGACGACACCGGCCCTGACCTGCTGGACAACCCGCAAGTAGCCAGTCTGTACCTAGGAGGCTAATCAAGACCTGCGCTCAGAAAGCCAGAGATGACTACCCTGCGCGATACCGCCCGACAAATCGGCTCGGCCTGGACGCCAGCGCACACCACTGCCGTCATAGTGTTGGCGGCGCTGGCCATTGGCTTCCTGCCTTTCGTCAAGATGGGGCTGGTGGTCAACGGCATTTTCCTCGGGGCCATCATCGCCCTAGGCGCTATCGGCTTGACCCTGATCTACGGCATCCTCAATTTCGCCAACATCGCTCACGGCGACTATATGACCTTGGGAGCGTACGCCGCGCTGTTCATTATCGGCAGCCTGCTTCCGAAGATTGGAGTTGAGGGCGAGGGTCTGGGGCCATTCACATTCGGCTACCCTCTGCTCATTGCCTTGCCGATAGCGGCGGCGGTCATCGCCGCAGCGGCGATCGCTCTGGACGTGGTAGTGTACCGTCGGCTGCGGAACCGGGGCATGAACGCCGTAGTGGTTTCAATGGCCTCGCTGGGAGTAGCCATCGCGCTGCGCGGGTTGGTGCAGCTGATTTGGGGAGGAGATGTCCAGCGCTTGCCGAGGGAGACCCGGCAGGTGTTTCACCTGCCCATGGACGTGCGGATACCGCCGGACGCTATCTTCATCGCCATCGTGGCCGTCATCCTCGTGGTGGCGTTGTATCTGGTGCTGAGCCGCAGCAAAATGGGCAAGGCCATGCGCGCCACAGCGGACAACCCCGACCTAGCCCTGGTCAGCGGCATCGGTACCCAGCGCGTCATATGGTGGACTTGGGGAATGGGCGCGGCGTTGGCCGCCACCGCCGGCATCCTGCTGGCCGTATTTCAGGCGAACATGCTGCCCATAATGGGCTGGAAGTTCCTCATCCCTCTGTTCGCCGCCGTAATCCTGGGAGGCACCGGAAGCCCATACGGCGCGCTGGTGGGTGCCTTCGTCATCGGAGTAACGTCTGAAGTTTCGACTCAATGGCTCAACCCCAGCTACAAACCCGCGGCAGCCTTCGCGCTGATGATTATGGTGCTGCTGGTGCGGCCGCGCGGAATTTTGGGAGGAGCACGGAGCTGAATTGGAAGTAATCGGCATCCTCGATTACCTGGTGGGCTTTGCCATCATGGCGGGCATCTATTCCGTCTTCTCCCTGGGGCTGAACGTTCATTGGGGGTTCACCGGGCTATTCAACATCGGAATCGCCGGATTTTTTGCGCTGGGCGCCTACGCATCGGCGCTGTTGACCACCTCGTCGCCGGACCGGACGCTGTTCGAGGACTTCAAGTTCGGCGGCAACTGGTCCAGTCTGAGCTATCTGGACTTGGGCATCGACGTCTGGTTCGTCTTTGGACTGGCGGCAGCAGCATTGTGCTGCGGAGTGTTTGCGCTGGTCATTGGCTACGTTGCTCTGCGGCTGCGCGACGATTATCTGGCGATAGCCACGCTGGGAATCGCCGAGACGGTACGCCTCTTATTCCTGAACGAAAAGTGGCTGGCCAACGGCTCCAAGGGGCTGTACAGAATCCCAAAGTTTCTGGGCGACTGGATAGCGCCCGACATCTACAACTACCTGTATCTAGCGGTAGTGATCGTCACGCTGGCGGCGCTCTATCTGGCGGTGCAACAGGCGGTCAACTCTCCCTGGGGACGGGTGCTGAGGGCCATTCGCGAGGACGAGACGGCCGCCGAAGCCAGCGGTAAGGATGTATTCAAGTTCAAGCTCCAGGCGTTCATCATGGGCGCGATGATCATGGGTATCGGCGGCGCGCTTTATGCCCACCACATCCGCTTTCTCTCCCCGCTAACCTTCGACCCGCTGCTCGCTACCTTCGTGATCTGGGCCATGCTGATGGTGGGCGGCTCCGCCAACAACAAGGGGGCAATCCTGGGAGCGTTCGTGGTGTGGGGAATCTGGACTGGCACGCAGTCCCTGCCCGGCATACTTTCCGATCCCAGCTTCCGGCTCTTCTTGATAGGCGCGCTCATCGTGGCGGTGATCCTGCTGCGCCCCAGCGGCATCCTGGGTGAGCAGCGCCATGTCGCCCGACGCGGGTTCCGTCCAGACGCTCCTGGCTAGGTGTGGCGAATGCTACGATGGTCAAACTCTCTTGATCCGTGGCGATGTGCCCACGTTGAATAACATGCGCCGGGTCGCCGAGAATCCGCTCTCAGCGTCCCGGCGCAATCGCTAGGAGTCTAGTACTTAGTTGTGATAATACCTATACGCAATGGTAGGCAGATGTTATGCTGACCGCATGCGAAGAGCAGAGACGATCATCACGTTGACAACCGGAGAGCGTGGGGAGCTGGAGACCACGGTTCGGAGCCGTACTGCTCCGTATCGAGCCGTACAGCGCGCGCGATTGGTTCTGCTGGCGGCCGATGGAACGCCCAATACAGCGATCGCCCGGGAGGTGGGTCTGACGCGGGCGCGGGTTGTGGTGTGGCGGAAGAGGTTTGCGGCGGAGCGGAGCGCAGGGCTGAACGACGGGGCCCGGCCCGGAAAGGCTCGGAAGTACACGGCCAGCACTGAGAGGCGCATCCTGGCGAAGCTGGATGAACCGCCTCCCGAGGGATACAGCACGTGGACAGGGCGGCTGGTCGCTGAGGCATTGGGAGACGTTCCAGCCCACTATGTCTGGCAGGTGCTGAGGAAACATGGGATTCATTTGCAGCGTCGTCGAAGTTGGTGCGTGAGCACGGACCCCCAGTTCGCCCAGAAAGCGGCCGATGTGGTGGCCTTGTATCTGGACCCGCCGGAGAACGCGGTGGTGTTGAGCGTGGATGAGAAACCCGCCATCCAGGCTCTGGAGCGGGCTCAGGGCTGGCTGCGCATGCCCAACGGGCAGGCCCTCCGCGGGTTCAGCCACGAATACAAACGCCACGGAACCACCACCCTCTTCGCTGCCCTGGAGGTTGCCCGAGGGACGGTGACGGTAGGCCACTATCGCCGCCGCCGCCGGCGTGAGTTCTTGGACTTCATGAACCGTCTGGTCGCTCAGTACCCCGACCAGGAGTTGCACGTTATCCTGGATAACCTTAATACTCATAAGCCCAAGCATGACCGGTGGCTGGCTCGGCATCCCAATGTCCACTTCCATTACATCCCTACCCACGCTTCCTGGCTCAACCAAATCGAGGTCTGGTTCAGCATCCTGACGCGTCGAGCCCTGCGGGGTCTTAACGCCACCTCTGTGCGCGATGTCTGCCGTGCCATAGATGCCTTTACCCAGGCTCGCAACCAGTGCCCCGTCCCCTTCGAATCGACCAAGAACGTTGTGCACCCCGGTTCCCTTAAGCATACGTATCGTGATTTAGCTAACTAAGTACTAGTGCGAGTACGACGAACCTGAAGGGCTCGCTGCCCAGGTTACGGGCCTCCTCTGACGCCGTAGACCGCATAGCCGGGCCGGCTTTCGGCAGCTTCAAACTGCCGGCGTCTTGCTGCGTCAGTTCGACAGACCGGGAGTTCCAGCTATGACGAGTCAAACCCCCGAGGACGAGATCAGAGAGGGCTTCGACGTCTACGACGATCGCTTTCAGCAGATGTTGCCGGAAGGCGCCGCCCTCGAAAAACACTTCACTGGCACGGCGTGGGCCGAGGGTCCGGTCTACTTCACGGAGGGCGACTACGTACTCTGGAGCGACATCCCCAACGACAGGATGATGAGGTGGTCTCCCTCCGATGGGGCGTCGGTATTCCGAGAGCCGGCAGGCTACACCAACGGCCACTATCGGGACCGCCAGGGCCGGCTGGTGAGCTGCGAGCACGGCAACCGGCGCGTCAGCCGCACCGAGCCCGACGGCAGCGTCGTCTCCCTGGTCGACCGATTCGAGGGCAAGAGGCTGAACTCGCCCAACGACCTGGTCGTCAAGTCCGACGGCACCATCTGGTTCACGGACCCGCCCTACGGCATTCTCAGCGACCGCGAGGGGCACAAGGCCGAGAGCGAGCTGGATGGGTGCTACGTGTTCCGATTCGATCCGGAGACCGACGAGCTACGCATCGTCTGCGACGAACTCGACCGACCTAATGGCATCTGCTTTTCACCGGACGAGAGTATCCTCTACGTCGCCGACACCGGAGAGCCCCGCAACCTATGCGCGTTCGACGTAATCGACGGCGACCGCTTGACCAACATGCGGGTCTTCGCGGTCGTTAGGCCGGGCGCCTCCGACGGCTTTCGCGTGGACACGGCGGGCAACGTGTTCACCAGCGCCGCGGACGGCATCCAGGTGTACAGTCCCGCGGGCGAGCTTCTGGGCAAGGTCCTGGTCCCAGAGCGACGGACCGCGAACTGCGTATTCGGAGGCCCCGATAAGCGCCGCCTGTACATCACCGCCAGCTCGTCCCTGTACTCCATCCAGCTTAACGCCACAGGGGCCCAGACGCCGTAGCGGACGCTGAGCGTGTTAAATCGGGGCGGAGTCCCTCGTCTTGAACTGCCATGCTCTCAGCTTGGTGGACAGTAATCTCACGACGTCCTGGTGGTCAGGATCGTCATAGAGATTGCTGATTTCGTGGGGGTCTTCCCTCAGGTTATACAGCTCGCACTGGTCCGTGGCACATAGATTTAGTTTCCAGTCGTTGACCACGATCGTCCGCCACGGCGCCTGGTACATAGCACCCATCTCAGGCGTGCCGCGACCTCCTTTTCCCTGAACGATCACGCCCATCGAGCCATCCTCGGAACCGGTATCAACCCACCCGATTCCGTTCCACTCTACAAAGACCTCGTTGTTGCGGAGATTACTTTTATCCTCCATGACTTTCGCGACCGACTTGCCGTCAACGCTGTCAGGCACTTCGCAGCCCAACAGATCGAGCAGCGTAGGCACAAGGTCCACATGGCTCACGTTGCCTCCGATCACCGTCTTGTCGGTAGTAAGGGCGGGGGCCCTGACAATCAGCGGCACTCTGGAGGACTCCTCGTACATCGACATCTTCTGCGTGAACCCGTGGTCGCCCACCATCTCACCGTGCTCGCTGGTGAAGGCGATTACCGTATCGTCGAAAATGCCCTGCTCTTTCAGGGCGTCGGTTATCATCCCCACCATCTCATCCACAAGCGTCACGTTGGCGAAATACCGCGCTCGTAGCGCCCTCCAGCCGTGTTCGGAGCTTATGTCGTTAAAGTCAGAATCCGAATCGAGATGCCTGTCGCGGGAGGGGCTCGGACCATGTTCGAGGACCTGTAGGTGCGCATCTGCTCGTAGGCGGCTTATCAGGGAACCGCCTTCGGGCCTCTTCAAGAAGGCGGGACCCGTTGGAAGGGACGCGGGATCGTAGAGATCGTTGTACGGGCCGTTGTACGGGGAATGAGGTTCAAAGGTGCTCACGTAGAGGACGAAGGGCTCGTCGCGGTGCTCCCTGATGAATTCGGCCGCCTCTCTGCCGAGAAAGTGGGCCATCTTGTCCTCGGCCGGGAACGTGGACCTCTGTTCGTTGCTGAACACCTCCCACTTATCCGGAATGTCGCGCAAGACGCCGGGCGGGACCTGCTCCAAGTTCCGCGCGCGGTATGAGTCCGGCTTGTACCCTTTGGCGACCAGATAGTTATGGTAGTCACTGTGGAGCGGTTCGCCATCCAAATCTACAAACGCCGTATAGTCGTCCTCATATGTAACCCAGTGGTCGAACCCGTGCTGGGCCACTTGATCGTTGCCCAGGTGCCACTTTCCGTACCATGCAGTCGTGTATCCGTCGGGAAGATACTCGGCGATCGACTTGTGCTCCGCGGTTAGTGTGATGATGTTCATCGGCGAAGAGTTGTGCGGGTATAACCCCGTGACTATCGTTGCCCGGGCCGGCGTGCATACCGGTTGGGAAACATAAGCCCTCTCGAAGATGAATGACTCCTCGCTGAGGGCGTTGAGGTTAGGGGTCTGTATCCAGTCGTTTCCATAACAGGCCATGGTGTCGTATCGCTGCTGGTCGCTGAAGATAAAGACAAGGTTCTTATGCTTGGCCAATTGAGCGTGCCTCCATCAGAATGCTTGATCGCCTTTAGATTCCGAGCCCGGGACTGACGAGGCCCGAGCACAGACCGCCGCCATCGGTGTAAGCAGTCGCGGTCGCATTCGTCTCGGACGCGATTGTCCGGGATGACGACCCCCGCTCCGTCGTTACGCCTACAGCCCCACCTTGTTCATGCGGAGCTCGTGACTGCCGTCCTCCCGGGTCCACTCGTAGTAGTACCACACGGCGTCATCCACCACGAGGGCCTCCACGTACCTGATGGCTCCATGGGGGCCGCGGACCCAGGGTCCGTTCGTGCTCACCCTGGTCCACCGCTCGAGATCGTGGCTTGTGGCAACGCCGCACCACTCCTCGAAATTGTCGTAGCCCGTGGTCCCTCCGTCGAAGAACCCGATGTAGACGGGCGGCAGGTGAATGATCGAGTTAATGCGGGCACGGAAATGACCCCATTCGCCGGGGGCTCCGGCGCCGGACTCGAAGACGTACTTGAAACTCCCGAAGTACAGGCCATCCGGACTGGTGAGGACGGCCGTGGAGTCCGTGCCCAGGGGATGCCGCCGGCCCGCGTCGTCCTCGTCCCACCTCTTTTGAGCGGGAGCGCTCACGAAGGCGGTGTAGAGACCCCCGACGATGTACACTCGGGGGTCCTTGATGAACGAGACGCCGTAGTCCCGCGGGTCCATCACGGTGCGGTGACTCCAGGCGTCGAATTCCGCGGGGGAGTCTGCCTCCAGAAGGTCTACGCGCCATGTGCCGCCCTGGACCTGGTAGCTGACGTACAATCGCCATCTGCCCGTGTCCGGGTCCCGAATCAAGGAGGCAACCTCAATCGACTCGGCGTCAAACTGCTCTTTGGTTGCCTCCCAGATGCGGGTGAATTGCACGCCGTCGCTGGACTCCGCGATGCCGCACTTTCCGCCACGGCCTTTGCCCAGCGGATGCCTGACCCGGTAGTACAGATAAAACTTCTTCTCGTCAGGGTCGAACACGACACTGTGGCCGCCGACCCAGTAGCCGTAACCCTCGCCCTCCGGCTCCAGGACCGTCGTTCCGTCGTCGGGATCGAACCTAGGGGGCATACCGAAGTAGCGCTGGCCCATCATTCGCCCCTCATTAGCCATCTGCGATAGCCCTCATTGGCGTCGACCGTGGACCTCCGGCGTGCGTAGCATGTCGGTATCAGCGTTCTAAGCATATATGTAGGCGTCGCGCGGGAGGTCCTGTTGTTCTCGGGCAAGCTGAACAAGCCAGTCTGGAAACTCTCCTTTCGCATCCGCCTTCGCCAATCCGAAAAGCTCTTTCACCGCGTCAGGATTGTCCCCCGCCACGTTCGACTCGAACGGCTGGACCTCCGTCAGGTCGTGGAGCACTGGCCCCGAGCCGTCGTCCCTGATGCTCAGCCACCAGCGGTCGTTCACGACCGTTACCGAGGACCCCCAGGCAGACGTGGCGTGGTCCCGCCTTCCCGCACCGCCGGAAACCGCGTCCTCCAGGAAGGCGATGCCGTCCAGCTCAGACTCGGGCTCCACGCCCGCGGCATCCAGTATCACCGCGCCAATGTCGTGGTGCTGGACGAAATTGTCGCTCCTTGTCCCACCGTGCTCTCCACCGGGGAAACGGACCATCAGCGGCAGGTCGAATACCGTCGGCGACGATGGGTATCCCCACTTGCCCACTATCTCTGTCATGTACGCTCGCTCTCCCTCCGCCATCCATACCCGGTCACCGATGGCGTGGCCATGGTCGGAGGTGACGATAATCATCGTATCGTCGAGCGCTCCCTGCCCCTTCAGACTGTCCATGAAGTAACCGAACCATCTGTCGCACATCGTGACGGCGCCGAAGTAGTTCGCTCGCGTGCGGGCCACGAGCTTGGGATCGACCCTCGAGACGTCCCCGTAGAAAGAGGCCACGTTCTCCCTGCCCTCGTCTTCAAGGTACATCTTGCGGTAGTGCTCCGGCACGATCCATGGCTCGTGGGGATCGAAGGACTCTACCGTTAGGAAGAACTTGTCGGCGTCGCGGTTCTGCTCGACCCAGTTTGCGGCTTCCTTGAACACCCTGGCGGGGGGGTAGTCCTCCTCGCGGGTGCGATCCCGCATCCCGATGAGGTTCCTCTCGAGCGACACGGCTCGACGCTCGCCCTTTGTCGGATTACTCCGGTCGCGATTTTGGATTTCCTCCGGGATCCAGTGGTCCAGCTCGGCCTGCGATAGGCGGGGGCCCGAGCGCGGCGATCGCAGGAAGGTCCACTGCTGGAAGCCCCGGCAGTAGTTCTCTGAGGGTAGGAACATCGGAGTGCAGTCCCCAATTAGGCCGGTGCGCCACTGAGATGCGGAGAGCAGCTCGGCCATAGTATCCTGGTCTTCTGGGATGGGTCCCCAGCCCGGTGCCGAGTGATGGCCCTTCAGGGCGAAGTCGGCGTCTCGATAGGGGTACACTCTGCGGCCGGTGTACATCGCACGCCGCGCCGGAAGAGTGGGTAACGCGTCCGGGTAAGCCCGGGTCATAACCAGCGCCTCCTCGGCAAAGCGCTCGAAGTTAGGCGTGTGTATCTCGCCCCAGGGCGTGGGGCCGTAGACGCCGGCACAGTCCTTGCGCCACGTATCGAACACCACCAGGATTATATTCATCAATCTGTCTCCTTCTAAGTGGCCGCCTGAGCACGAACGCCTCGAATTGCCTCGGCATAGGATAATCCAATCCAGGCCAATTGTGAACCTGACTCGCGGAAAGGACTAAGATCGTGCCGCCTCCGAATATACTGTACATTCACTCTCACGATACCGGGCGATATATTCAACCCTACGGCCATGCTGTTCCGACGCCGAGCATGCAGCGTCTCGCAGAGCAGGGCGTCCTCTTCCGACAGAACTTCTGCGCCGCCCCCACCTGCTCTCCCAGCAGAGCTGCTCTGCTGACCGGTCAGTCCCCTCATAGCAGCGGCATGCTGGGCCTAACCCATAACGGTTGGACGCTTAAGGACTACAGACGCCATATAGTCCATACGCTTCGTGAGGCCGGATACTACTCAGCCTTGACCGGGGTTCAGCACATCGCGGCGGACGCCAACGTCATCGGCTACGACCATGTCGGGACCACTGGACAGCGTAGCGATGCCGATACAACGGTGTCGGAGGCCGTGGACTTTCTGGATAATCCTCCCTCTCAACCGTTCTTTCTTACCGTAGGCTTTTGGGAGACTCACCGGCCGTTTCGCGAGCCGGGCCCCGACGATGACGCACGATATAGCTTGCCGCCCGCGCCGATGCCCGATACCCCTGAGGTCCGCCGAGACATGGCCGCATTCAAGGCTACCGCCAGGATCTTTGACCAGTCCGTCGGCACGGTGCTCGAAGCCCTCGACAG
Organism: Dehalococcoidia bacterium; assembly: GCA_965248005.1. Lineage (GTDB taxonomy): Bacteria > Chloroflexota > Dehalococcoidia > Lucifugimonadales > UBA1123 > CBDFIE01. The sequence continues at coordinate 2,200,587 of CBDFIE010000003.1, read as the reverse complement.
AAACGGGCTGTCCGACAACACCCTGGTCATCTGCACCACGGACCACGGAATCGAGTTCCCGTATATGAAATGCAACCTAACCGATCATGGTACCGGCGTCATGCTAATCATGCGCGGCCCGGGCGGCTTCACCGGCGGCAAGGTCTGCGACGCCCTGGTATCGCACGTCGACATTTTCCCGACGATTTGCGACCTCCTGGGCATTGATAACCCGGGATGGCTGCAGGGCACGTCCATGATGCCTCTGATTCGTGGCGAAATGGACGAGATAAACGAGGCCGTCTTCACCGAGGCCACGTACCATTCGGCGTACGAACCGCAGCGGGCCGTTCGCACACGACGCTGGAAATACATCCGCCGATTTGAATCCCGGGAGGCACCGGTCCTGCCAAATTGCGACGATAGCCCCAGCAAGGATGTCTGGATGGAGAATGGCTGGAGAGAACGTCCGATGGCCCCGGAACAGCTATACGACCTGGTTTTCGATCCAAACGAAGCCTCAAATATAGCTGGCGATGCTAGGATGGCGGGCGTCCTCGACGAGATGCGTAACCGGCTGGAGGAGTGGATGCGCGTCACCGACGACCCGCTGCTGAATGGCCCGGTTCCTCCGGCGATCGCGGGCAGGGTCAGCGACCCCGATGGCGTATCCCCCGGCGACGGCATGACGGTCCCAGCGGTACGGCTAGAGACCCATCTCGAATGAAGCGCGTGCCTCGATCCTGATATTCCCACCCCCGGCGGACGACGATAGGCACAGGTCCTGCTCCCGGTTCCCGGACTAGGACCCTCCTCCACGTCTTAGCCTCGGGTCAAGCAGGTCCCTCAGTCCGTCTCCGAACACGTTGACTCCATACACAACGATGGTGAGGGCGAAGCCGGGCCACAGCGACAGCCAGGGTGCTTGCAGCATGTACTGACGCCCTTCCTGGCTCAGCATACCCCCCCAGCTCGGAGCAGGGGGCGGAATGCCAAATCCCAGAAAGCTGAGACTGGCTTCCGATAGAATCGCGCCTCCAACGGCGATCGTGAATATGATTATTATGGGGGCCATCACGTTCGGCAGAATGTGCTGTGCGAGCAATCTTGTTGTGGAGCATCCGATGGCCGTCGCGGCCTGCACGTAGTCGTTCTCCTTGACGCTGATTGTGGCCCCTCGTACCACACGTGAGCTGCGGATACCGGCGGAAACTCCGAGGACCGCTATAATCTGCATCATTCCTGGACCAAGTACAGCCATAACCGTCAGGATGATGACCAGCCCCGGGAAGGCGATCCAGGCATCAACGAACCTCTGTACTACCAGGTCCAATGCACGGCCCACGTAGCCTGTGACGATTCCTATGAAGGCCGCCACGACGGTGTCGATCGCTGCCGCGCTCAAACCCACAATCACTGAAATGCGGGCGCCGAAGACGATTCGGCTGAACATGTCCCGCCCCAGGTTATCGGTGCCCATAAGATACTTCCACGAAGGCAGCTCCATCCTGTCTGCCAGGTGGATCTCATTTTCCCCGAACCGGGCGAGTACATCGGCAAATATACCCGTCAGCACCAGTATGATCACCACGATGCCGCCGAAGGTAGCGAGGGGCTTCTCCTTCACCATCCTCGTCACGACCTCGACGAACAGGGACCGCACACCCGGCCGTCGTGCGATACCTTCTAGCCTTTCTGGTGTCATCTCAGCCATTTACTGACTCTTCAACAAATATCGTGATCACCGTGCGGCGCTCTAGCTAAATCGAATCCTCGGGTCCAAATAGGCGTAGCTAATGTCGACCAGCAAGTTCGCCGCGAGAACGAAGGCGGCAAGGAACACGTTAAGGCCCGAGATCATGGTGTAGTCCCGGCCCTGGACTGCTTCGATCAAGAGGCGGCCCACACCGGGCAGTACAAAGATCTGCTCCATGATTACCGTGCCGCCAATCAGCACCGGCAACTGCAGCCCCGCGACGGTGACCACCGGGATTAGCGCATTCTTCAGAGCGTGCCTGATTATGATCACCGGCCCGTTGAGTCCCTTCGACCATGCGGTCCTGATGTAGTCCTGCCTGAGGACCTCCAGCATCATCGTACGGGTCATTCTCATGGTCGTCGCTGAAAAGGCCGTACCCATGAGGAAGGCGGGGATCAGAAATTGCTTGAAATTCCCCCACGGGTCCTCGTTGAGCGGGATATATTGCACGGCCGGCGACCACCCCCACCAGAGCGCGGGGAAAACCATTATCAGCGTTGCCAGCCAGAAGTTGGGCAACGCCAGCATCCCTATGGCAAAGGTGCGTCCCAGGTAGTCCCCGGCAGTGTCCTGGCGCACCGCCGAGAAGATGCCCACGGGGAGGCCGATAATCAGAGACATTATTATTGCCAGGAAGCCGAGCTCGAACGAAACGGGAAACCTATCGAGTATCTGCGGCAGTATCGGCAATTGAGACCACAGACCATCGCCGAGGTCTCCACGTGTGACCGCGCCCCATATCCATTCGACGTATTGCACGTAGATCGGCTCGTCCAGGCCCAGCATGCGCTCGACCTCTTCGGCGGTCAGAGCTTCGCCTGAATCTGCCTCGTGCTCTGCCGCCATGATCTCCACGGCGCTGCCGGGTATGAAGCGCACCAGGATAAACGTGATCAACGTCACGATGATCACGGTCGGGACGATTAGCACTAGCCGTCTGATCAAGTAGGCAGTCATGCTACGCCTTTTCAAGCTTTACCGCGCTGGTCAACTCGTGGCGGCTACGAGACTGGTTTCGCACTTCGTGGGCAACTCACGGCGTCAAATTGCTCGAAAGTGGGCCGTATTTTTCTAGCTAGGTCCCCGTCCACGACGGGCGGCACGACCCGCCGTGTCGTCATCGGGCTCGGTGCCAAGGGATGGAGTCGAGTCGAATCCTCGAAGATGTCGCCGGCGGCCTTTTGCCTGCCTCGGGTCGTCTGCGGGGACGCCATCGCCTCCCAAATTCCTCCATTGCGGGCCTACCCACAATCTAGACGGGGCTGGGGGTACATACCCCCAGCCCCGCCGCGACGTGCTGCTACATCCCCGAAGATTACCTGGAGCCCGCTCGGCTATTTATTTGCCTTTCAGGGCCTGATCGTTCCAAATGTATTTGGGGAAATTGTAGGTCTCATCGGTGCCCACCGTGGTCTCACCACCGTAACCCTTGATCCACGGCTGCCAGGTCACCCAGAGCTTCGCCGCCGGTGTCTCCACGTAATAGGACTGCTCCATCATATACGGGTACAGCTCCCTCAGCGCCTGCTGGCAAACCGGGTCGTTGGTCACCAGGTTGGCCGCACACGTGGCATAGGTATCATTAATACGCTCGTCATCGATCTTGTTGTAGGCGCGACCTGGACGGAACTGCGGTATCAGGTAAGGCGCCACGGTGGAGAAGTTGGAGTCGAGCATTGAAGTCCAACTCCTGTCCCCACGCATTGCACTCCATACGCCGCGTTCCCTGACGTCCAGTTCGACTTCGACGCCAACTTCAGCCCACATTGCGATGGCGATAGAGAGTATTTCTACTCCGGCAGTGTGGGTAACTATCTCCGCCCGAATTCTCACGCCGTCGGAACCACGGGTGACCCCAGCCTCGTCGAATAACGCTTCGGCCTTGTCAGGATGATGCTCATATAGCTCCTGGACTACCTGGGGATACTCGTCCAGTGGAAGGAACCAGGGCAAGAATTCCGCGTAGGGCGCAGCAGGGCTGCTGAACAGGACAGCGTTCCCCCCGTAAAAGTCATCCTTAATCGCCACCTGGTCTATGGCCAGGGCCATCGCCTGCCTCACCCTGATGTCGTCGAAGGGCGGTTCGGACGCATTCATCATGTACATACCGATTGGCCGGCCGCCCTGGAAATACTCGCCCTCTTGCAACTCGGGGTTGCTCCCCTTTAAGCTGTCGCGCTCCTCCCAGCCAATGTTCTCGATCCAGTCGAGCTTCCCGGTCCGCAAGGACGCGATCATCGTCGACCGGTCGGGGATAATCAGCCACTGGAGCGTGTCAATATAGGGCAACTTGTTACCGGAAATCAGGGGGTCCATGCCCGAGTAATCGGGGTTCTTGGAATAGGTGAAAGCGCTGGCCTCGACGTATTCGTCGAGCATGAACGGGCCCGTACCAATAGAGTTTTTCCAGTCCTTCATGTCGCCAAACGACTCTACCGCGTCCTTTGGATAGTGCCGCAGCTTCTGGCTGACACTCTGGAAAAGTGAGCCAATATTGTCCGGGGTGGAGTTGATCTGGACTGTGTCGTCGTCGATGATCTCCACCGAATCGTAGAGGTCCTTGAACGAGCTAAATGTCCTGGAGGGGTTTGGATTCAATATCTCTTCAGAAAACATCCGGCTGATGTTGAAGGCCACATCTTCGGCGGTCAGCTCTCGTCCGTTGGTCGGCGCTTTGTTGTGAAATTTGACTCCCTGACGGATATCGAACCTCGCGGTAGAGCTATCGACGAATTCCCAGCTGTCAGCTAGCTCGCCCGTGCTCATGTCCAAGAAGAGGGTGCCCCTAATCAGGAACTGAGCTTCGCCGGTGCCCTGGCTGCCCTTTGTCCAGTCTCCGCTTAGCAGCTCTTCATTCGTATTTTCAATGGCGTACATTCCGGACCATGAAGGGAAGGCCTCGTCACAGCACCTGTTCGAGTCGGTCGTCCAGCCACCGATAAACGAGCCACCATACTGTGGCTTCTCCACCGACTTGCCCTCCGTGTTGGTCACCATCTCCGGCCCAGCCATTTCAGCTGGCGCCGTCGCGGCTGCCGGTGCAGCGGGCGCGGCTGGCGCTGGGGCTGCGGGCGCTGCGGGCGCAGCGGCCTCATCGTCTTCGTCGGCGCCGCAGGCGACCGCTACGATCGTCATCAGTAACATTACCGATACTATCGACAACCATGTCCTATTCATACTCACTGCTACTTGCTCCTTTGCTTCGCTATTACTCGATCCGACGTTCAACACCTCCGGGGGCTGGCAGCCCACCGGGATCCAGGAGTCTCACTCGCTTCGTAGCGTCTCCCACAAGGGTCTGCCCAATCTAAAACGGCGTGGGACTGCCCCCAGCCGAGATGGGGAATTCTATGCACACTCCAACAGCAGTGTCAAGACCTCGGAATGCGAGGTGGCGCGGGTATCGTGATGGGTAAGAGACGGGCCGTCCGGCGGGTCCGGACGGTGGCCCTTGTCTTAAGTTGATTGGCCGTTGCCCGACTCGCAGACGCTTCGGGCAGGGCCTATGCGGCGATTCCGTCGAGGTTGGGAGTAATCCCGGCTGGTCGACACCACAACAGACGGCCCGCCGTCGCTTCTTCCCGGTTCCTTACCGCCTCATCCTGGGACCGTCGATACGCCGGACAGGGCCCTGGCTTGGGCGCAGGTGGTCCAGCGTTGGGAGGTGTTCCAAGCCGTCTCTACGGCAATTACCGCCGCGGCGACAGCGGGCTAGCCATCGACCCGCGGCATTCCGATGGGACGAGCACCTTCAAACGGGCGCAACGGGGAATAAGCGGCAACCGTCGAAAGCACGGTCCCCGTTCCTGACCGAATCCGCCGCCGCCTTGCCGAGCGGTCCCCGGCAACGTGGTTTCAGCCAGGATGTGCTCCGAGCACCCCTTACATGGCTCTTAGACTCTCTCCCGGAACCCGCAGTATCTGGCGCTGAACCACATTCCGCCTGGGCACGGCATTGAGCGCACGCCTCTACAGTCCGGCCTGTTTCGTCGCTCGTATGCAAGAATGTATGCGGGCGAACAGCCGTTGCCGGGAGCGTCTATGCGAGAGGCACCAACACACAGAATCAGGCGGAGACTGGGTTGGCGGGGCCGAGCGGTAATGGTGCTGCTGTTGGCTACGGTGCTCCTGGTCCCAGTCGACAACTTCAGGCTTAATCCGTTCCAGGCGGTCGCCTCCGAGCACCTGTTCTCGATCGTCCAGTGGGAGATTACGAACTTTCCCCGGAAGTGGGTTCATGCGCTGTGGCAGCTAATTCCGGGAAACAAGCCATCCCGGGAAGAGCGGCTCCTATTGATAGATGAGTACCTGCAGCTGTCGCGCAAAGTCCAGAAGGAGGAAGACCGGATCGAGGGCGTTCTCACCAGGCAGAGCGCAACCAGGGGGTCGGGAAGCACCGCCAAGCAGGTGGAGCCGACCGGGGACTACCTGGACGAGCTTTCTGCGCAGAAGCGTCGAATTCGCGACGAGGCCGAGGAGGCCGTGGAGGCCGAGCTAAGCTCACTGCTGGCCGAGCTGGGGTTCGAGTCGCGGATCGGGCTGATTTTTCCGCCGGTTGACCTGAAATTCGAGGAGCCTCCCACACTGCTGGTAATCTCGCCTCGCGACGAGCTCAGAGTGGTTGCCTCGGTACTGTTGGATTCCGATCTGAAGGGGGTCGAGCGGGACGCCATCGAGCAGCAGATACTCAGTGAGCAGGACGTCTCGGCGCTCGTCGACGACCTGGCTGGAATCGCCACCTACCCCACGATCGTTTCCGACCTGTACACGACGCGTACTGTATTGCGGACCGCCGCTCACGAGTGGCTACACGCCTACTTCTTCTTCCGGCCGCTGGGTCAGAACCTGCGCAAAAACGATGCGATGTTTACGCTGAACGAGACCGCGGCGGACGTGGCGGGCCGGGAGCTTGGTGACATGGTCTTCGAGCGCATGGGAGGCGACCTGACCGTTTCGGCCAGTAGATACGCCTCCCAAGAGGACCGCTTTCCCGATTTCACGCGAGTCATGCGGGAGACGCGGTTTCGGGTCGAGGAGCTGTTGAAAGAAGGCAAGATCGAGGATGCAGAGGAGTACATGCGTGAACAGCAGTGGTTCCTGCGGCTTCGGGGGTTCGGCCTGCGAAAACTCAACCAGGCCTACCTCGCCTTCCGCGGGCGTTATGCCGAGAGCCCAGCTTCGGTCAGCCCTCTTGGAGACCAGCTCAACGAGTTATTTGAGCTGCTGCCCTCGGTTGCCGAATTCATAAGCGAGGTCTCGCGGGTCTCTTCGGTGGCCGAGCTCACGCAGCTCCTCGAGCGGGTCCGGGCGGAGGCGGCCGCTGCTGGCTAGGGGTGTGTCTGAACAGCGGACGACGAATCTCCCGCCAGGCCAGCCTGTTTCCGGCGCTCGGCAGCCTCGCCGAGCGCGTCAGCGCATTCCACGCGGCCCGGTTCGAGACGCCCGCGCAGGCCGAGAGCTATACGTTGACCTTGGACACCGGGATGATCCTCATGCCCAACATCCTCATGCCCAACATCGGCTCCACGTCAAAGGAAATAATGTTGCCGGTGGCAAGCTCCGCGCCTCTCACCTAGCCACCTCGAGGACCTCGATAAGCATGTCGCCAACCTGCTCGGTACGCAGCCGCAGGTGCGCGTCGGAGATCGAACGGACGCGGGCCAGCCCGGCCTCGGTGAATGCATAGGAGTTGACCACGTTGACCACGCTTACTCCCCGGTCGCAAAGCAGCTTGCAGCTTTCAAAGTACGTCATAGTCTCCTCGATGGATGAATGGGTCACGAATGAGGTTAGAGAGTCCACCACAACCAGCCTAGTACTTAGTTAGCTAAATCACGATACGTATGCTTAAGGGAACCGGGGTGCACAACGTTCTTGGTCCATTCGAAGGGGACGGGGCACTGGTTGCGAGCCTGGGTAAAGGCATCTATGGCACGGCAGACATCGCGCACAGAGGTGGCGTTAAGACCCCGCAGGGCTCGACGCGTCAGGATGCTGAACCAGACCTCGATTTGGTTGAGCCAGGAAGCGTGGGTAGGGATGTAATGGAAGTGGACATTGGGATGCCGAGCCAGCCACCGGTCATGCTTGGGCTTATGAGTATTAAGGTTATCCAGGATAACGTGCAACTCCTGGTCGGGGTACTGAGCGACCAGACGGTTCATGAAGTCCAAGAACTCACGCCGGCGGCGGCGGCGATAGTGGCCTACCGTCACCGTCCCTCGGGCAACCTCCAGGGCAGCGAAGAGGGTGGTGGTTCCGTGGCGTTTGTATTCGTGGCTGAACCCGCGGAGGGCCTGCCCGTTGGGCATGCGCAGCCAGCCCTGAGCCCGCTCCAGAGCCTGGATGGCGGGTTTCTCATCCACGCTCAACACCACCGCGTTCTCCGGCGGGTCCAGATACAAGGCCACCACATCGGCCGCTTTCTGGGCGAACTGGGGGTCCGTGCTCACGCACCAACTTCGACGACGCTGCAAATGAATCCCATGTTTCCTCAGCACCTGCCAGACATAGTGGGCTGGAACGTCTCCCAATGCCTCAGCGACCAGCCGCCCTGTCCACGTGCTGTATCCCTCGGGAGGCGGTTCAACCAGCTTCGCCAGGATGCGCCTCTCAGTGCTGGCCGTGTACTTCCGAGCCTTTCCGGGCCGGGCCCCGTCGTTCAGCCCTGCGCTCCGCTCCGCCGCAAACCTCTTCCGCCACACCACAACCCGCGCCCGCGTCAGACCCACCTCCCGGGCGATCGCTGTATTGGGCGTTCCATCGGCCGCCAGCAGAACCAATCGCGCGCGCTGTACGGCTCGATACGGAGCAGTACGGCTCCGAACCGTGGTCTCCAGCTCCCCACGCTCTCCGGTTGTCAACGTGATGATCGTCTCTGCTCTTCGCATGCGGTCAGCATAACATCTGCCTACCATTACGTATAGGTATTATCAAAACTAAGTACTAGCGTCGTCAACGGCCCCCTCAATATCACAACGTCGTCTGTTTGCGTCGTGAGTGCGCGTTTGGCTGGTTGGACACACGCTCGATTGAGAGATCCTGAGTAAATCGGCCGTCGTTCGTCATTGCGGTGAAAAATCCTGCCGGACTCGATCCGAGGCCGCAACCCAGGAGTGTGCTGTCGTTGAATGGGTGCGCAGAATGATTTGGCGCCGCTGGATTCCCGTTCCGTGGAAGGGCCGAGATGATGGTGAAGTGCCGCGCCATCAAAATCACGATCTCCGAGCGGGAGACCCTGGCTCCCACGCAACCCAAGCGCAGGCGCGAGGAAGGCGGCGTCGCCTCTGAGATTACGCGCGAACCCGCGCGACATTCGATACCGACGGCTGGCGGCCAGCCTTTAAGGATTGTGGGCGCGTTGGAAGAGAGTTTTAGTCGGTGAGTTCTAGGGAACAGAGGTTGAATTGGGGCTGTAGGTGATCGTGCACCTCGTTGAGGATGTGGAGCCGCGGCTTGAATCCTTACCCCTTCGGTCTCGCCGAACCCTCCCCTGGTTCGGCCTTGCTCGGTCAAAGGCCGGGCGTCCGCACGATGGGAATTTGCCAGATTAGTCGCGCTCCCTACGCTTCCGCGTTGCCCGAGTCTTCCAATGGCTCTCCAACCCCGAATCGAATGCTACGGCCGCTTTTGTCATCTTCCTTCGCTTCGAAAAGGCGGTCGCGATCGCGACGATTAACAAGATGCCGAACACCACCGCAATAGCTAGGAAAAGTGCGCGGTTAGGTTCTGGTGCCTGGAAGTATGCGACCACGAATCCCACTACCGCAGAAGTTAGAATCGACGCAACAAGTGACCAAACCTCGTAGTCCGCGAGGACGCTCGCATCGACCAACTTAACGTCTACGCTTTCAAGGACCGATATCGTAACGGCCGCAGTTTGCGCAAATGGGTTAGGAGAACGCGGGTGGGAGGACTTTCCCCGAATTCTCCGTGGTGGGCGACTTCGTGCGCTGGGTGAACTCATCTAGCCTGTTCTCGCATTGATGTCTGGCCACATGTCCGAAGGGAGATAGCTGTTGTAAGTTCCAGATCGCATGGTCGGGCTGATGACAAAGGTAACGTCCACGCCCTCCTCCTCGTCTGCTTGCATAGCGACCTCGGTGAGTGCATCTTTGATTCCCTCGCGGTCGGCCTCACTGGAAATCTCGACTACATAGAATGTCGTCAGTGCCCGCTCCCACTTGAGAGCACCCAGGCTTTCTCTCATTGAGTCGTCGATGGATTCCCACCGCTCGTCTGATGGCGCCTCAATATCCGACGCGAGAACTATGTGCATTTTAGGATTTCTTCTCCGAACTTGATCAGACGGACGAGTACTTGGTGGCGTAATCCAGCGTTACCATAATTCGTATTTGGCGATGCGCCTCGCACGTTCGTCCAATCGCACGCGGTTTTTCGACATTAGGCACCATTCGGCGCCGGAGCTGACAGGCGAAATGATACTGATAGCTCGGCAGCAATGCGAGATGGCTAGGAAGGGGCGGGGTCAAGACAATTGGAGCAACCATCGTGGTGCGCGAACTATGGACATATCCGCGCGCTTGCGGCCACCCCGGCGTTTACGCGACTCTCTCCGCCTGGCGGATGGCGGGGAACACGTGCTTGCCGAACATCTCGATTGAGCTCATCACCTGATCGTGCGGGATGGTCTCCGTCTGCATGATAAACATCACCTCGTCCACGCCGATCTCGTCATACATCCGGATGGCCTTGATACAGCTTTCGGGGTCGCCGGCGATGATCACCCCGCGGTCGGCCAGCGTGTCGGCGTCCAGCTCCGCGATGGCCGCGCGGGCCGCCCCCGGGCCGGAGTCCAAGGAGATGCCCGCTTGAGACGCCTGTTCCTGGTGGGCCTCGCTGGATTGCCTCAGCCAGCGCCCGAAGTCTGCCTTGAGGTGCTCGGGCACGCCGCCCCAGGCCTCCAGTAGCTCCTCGTAGGCCCCTATACGCCCGGCGATATAAGGCTTATCCGGCCCGAAGAACGTCTTCATGGACTTGGCCGCCAGCTCACGCGCCTGCTGGTTGTCCGGGCCGCAGAAGGCGTGGACGTTGTTGGCCCAGTGATCGGTGACGAAGGCCCCAACGGGTTTGGCGTTCTTGATGTTATCGCGATATGTCTTCACGTGCTCCGCCAGGACCGCGGTGGCATACGAGGCAGAGGACAGCACGCCGAGACCTCTCTCCGCAGCCAACCGGAAGCTGTCGGTCTGGGTACAGGCCAGATACATCCTGGGGTGAGGCTTCTGGAAGGTCTTGGGAAGCACCCGGCGCTCCGGGACGGTCCAGAACTTCCCTTCCCAGGAGAACTCATCGGACTGCCATATCTGGGGGAGCATGGATATGGACTCCTCCCACATCGCGCGGGTATCCCTCGGGTCCACGCCCAGACCGGTCTGCTCGTAGGCGTTCGAGCGTCCCGTGCCAAACTCCACCCGGCCGTCGGTCAACTGGTCCACCATGGCCACGCGCTCCGCGATGCGGACCGGGTGGGCGTGAGGCAGAATCGACACGCCGAAGCCGATGCGGATCTGTTTGGTGCGCTGGCTCAGCGCGCCAAACATCACCTCAGGGCACGGGGAGCCCGAGAATCCGGTGAGGAAGTGGTGCTCGACGAACCAGAGGCGATCGAACCCCACCTGGTCCGCCAGCTCGCACTGATCGAGGGTCTCTTTGTACAGCGTATTCCAGTCGATCTCGGTGCCCTGGAAGGGTCGCTGCGTCTCGTATAGCAGGCCGAACTTCATCGCTCACCTCCCTGTCGCTTCTCGGGGTTCGGGCGTATTGTACCCCGTCCGCGTGTTACTCATCCTCCCTTATCAGGACGGGTCCCGGCGATGCCCCGGCTCGCGACTCTAGCGCGATCGCACGATCAGCCGGTAGCCGCCCGCCATGAGGCCAATTGCCAAGCCTATCAGTGCGATCAGCACCCGGGCACCAGGGGAGGTCCCGCCTACCGACGGTGGTTCAGGAGCGGGAGACAGGGGAGGCTCAACGCTAAAATCGTCTATCAGCCGCTCCAGGCGCACGGTGTAGCTACCTTCCGGCTTCCGGACCGTGAACGAGAAGGGGACCGAGGAGCCGGCCGCGACGACAATGTTTTCGGCGTCCTCCACCGACTGGTTCAGCCACAGTTTCGCGGGGTACACGGATGCCAGCGGGCTCATGTTGGTGACCAGTGCGCTGACCGTGAACTCCTCGTGTGCACGGGGCGAGCTGGGGCTGACCGTCAGGTCCGAGACGCGGAATTGGGGCTCGACGAGTCCCGGGCCTCCAGTGATCGCCAGGACCGAAAAGCCGGGCACGACCACGGCGAAGTACGTCCTCTCCTGGTCTTCCCTGAGTCGCTTGGATGGAGACGGCACCCACCGGTCTTCGTCGAACTGGTTGAACTGGACCGACCAGTCGTGGATCTGACCTGCCTGAATCCAGCTATTGTCCACAGCGACGATGGCTGCGGCGACAGTGACGTCCTACGCCTGCACGTTTTCCAACGAGACGGAAAAGAATGCGTTGGCGATCTGATCGTGCGGCAGATCTGGTACTCCCGCGGGCTTCTGGTCGAACGTCTCGACTTTGACGCGAACGTCCTCAAGAGCTCGCGCGAACCGTGCCCAAACGCGCTCGATCGGCGCTGGGCTGCCGGCAATCTGGGCCCACTGGTTCTCCCGGGCCTCCGCCAGGGTGTACTCGGTGACGTTTTCGTCGCTCGCCGTGGTCTCAGCTGGAGAGAGGTCGGACGGCACCCGCGGACTAAGCCAGGGGTCCAGGTGCATGATCGGCACGCTGGGCAGCTTGTCGATGAGCAGCTCCAGCGGCAACTCCCACAGCTTTTCGGCAGACATCTCCGGCAGCCTGGGAACGAGCCTCTCCTCGGAGACCAGCTCCATTACCTTCGTCGCTGTCTCGATGGGCACTTGCTCCATGATCTCCCCGGCTTTGGACTTCTCCATCCTCGACCAGATATCCGAAACCTTTCTACTTTCATCTCCCCCATCATCTGGACGGCATGGTCCACCGGCATCTTCGCCATGATTAACGAGCCCTGTTCGCTGTCCCCTCCTCCATAATGCCCGCCGCCTTCACGTAATCCATTCCGGCCATGACTTCCGCGGCCATTGTCGCCGCCATCTTGTCCACGTGCTCGGCGGCCTCAACGACGTCCATCTGACTGAGTTCGTCAGCGATCTCGTCAGTGGACGTCGAAATCTGACTGGTGGACGCGGGCAGCGCCGGTCCCGGCTCCGGCCGCGCCACCAACCCCGGCTGACCGGCAGACAGCTTCGCGTCCGCAAAATCTACCGCCGTGGCGTCCGCCATGGCCAGCAGGCTCAGAAAGCTCAATGACACGACGAAAGCGAGCACGGCATTAGTCATGCGTAACTTCATCGGCCTCGGAGGACCATACTCGGACTACACCCTTTCCCGGCTGGCCAATGTCCCTACTGCGGGGGAGCCAGCACGGGCCTGGCTATCAGCAAGACTTCGACCCGTACTTCGTCTTCTACCGAAACGACAGATCTAGCGCGCGGGACCGGTATCTGAAACTCTTCCCATGTGAACGTCGTCCGCCCAAGGATATTTATTACGCTGCCGTCGTCTCTCGCCTCAATGTTCAGGGTTATGGGCAGTTCGATGCCTCTAATCTCGAGCAGGCCGGTAACGGAGAGAGTCACGACGTCTCCATCCGCGAATGCCTCTGGCGGTCCCTCAAAATTGGCGAGGGTGAACGTCCCGTAGCGGTGGCCGCCGAACATGCGGTCGCGGACGTACCGGTCGCGGAAGTCCTGGTCGCTTGTGAGCCGGTGCAGGTCGATCTGGATCACGGAGTCACGTCCGTCAAGGTTGACTTCGCCCTTGAGTGCCGTCGTCCGCATCACCGCGTCATTGGGCAGCGTGAGCCGCGCAAGCTGCTCCTCGACGCTAAAGGTGGCCTCGGAGCCTTCACCCACGACGAAAGTAACCCCGTCGTAGGCACCGGCTTCGCGTTGGTCGTCGTAGGCGGGTGTCGGCGTCGCCGCCGGCGTCGACGTCGGGTCGGGCGTCGTCACTGGGGTCGACGTCGGGTCGGGCGTAGGTGTAGGCGCCGGTATCGGGCTCGACATCGGGGCCGGTGCAGGGCTCGATGCAGGCACCGGCGTCGGCGACACTGTCGGACCGGTTCCTGGATCGGGCGTGGACGGCGTCGTTGCGATGACGGTCGGGGTAGGGATCGGGGTCGGCGTCGGGACCTCAGTCGCCCTGACTACCGCATCGCTCGCGACGGGGACCGAAGTCGGTTCGGCGGAGCCACCGCAGCCGAAAGCGGCCAATGCCAGCAGCACCGTCAACCCCGACGTCCAGATCAGCGGCCCGCGGGACCGTACGCGATAATCTCCCACTATGAGTCCTCCATTGCGGTTGCAACCACCAGGTTCCGGACGAATTCTAGCTGCGCTGCCTGGTCAGAGGCCGAGAGCCCTGCCCGGGGAGGCAACGAAAGCCTACCGCTTTTTTGGTCGCCCTGTCCCGCCAATCCGAATCCCAGGGCGAGGGCGACCGCCAGCGCTCCTACCGCCAGCCACCACCGGTTCGTGGCCGGCCGGCCGGCGAGCAACGCGGTGGGGATGCCAACCAGCGGGAACACCACCGCCGCCAGCGGCACGATGTAAGAGAAGAAACGCTCTATCCGCGTCGCGCCGCCAGCCGCCACCAGGACCACCAGAACGAACCCAAGGGTCCAAACGACCGCGTATATCCGGGGTCGCGCCGAGAATCTTGCCAGAGACCTCCAGAGCGCGCCCGCCGCCAGCCCCGCTAACAGCGTGCCCGCCGTAACGGTGCCGCTGTTCAGAAGCGGATCGTCGGGGGAGTGCAGCGGCAGCGAGATCAGGGCCGCGACAACGGCCGCCGCCGAGCCGGCGACGACACCCGCGCGGATTGGCCTGTCTTCCCCTACCGTGGCCTGAGTAATAATGCCCGTCGTGGTGCTCCTCCACCGTTCTGCTGGGAGGCATCGCGGTCCTGTGACGCTGAGTTCGAATGTTGTTACGCCGCCCACGGCACTGTGGATTTTATAAAACGACCACCGACAAGTCCGTGCGAAAGGCCTCGATGGGATCTACACGTATTGCTCGATATCCGCCCTCAGTCCGGCTGGCGCGGCCGTGACAACGCTCTTGCCGACTATGCGGACGTCTAATGTGGACCGGCCAATAGGTGTAACGGGCGCGGGGACAGATGGTTAGGGTCTCGGTATTCCGAATGCTGCTGGACCTGGTAGGGGCGTCGTCACATGCATCAGCGCCCTATGACCCCCGCATCCCCGGGCTCCGGTCCAAAGTCGCTATCTCTCAGCAGCGCGGCCCACCTCGGTGCCTCGCTGGAAGCAGCACAATGCGGTCCAGGCGAGCGATGACGAGAGACGTCGGGTCGCAAAGTTAAGCCCGCTGGTAGACCTGGAACCTGTGTCTTCTGCTCTCGGTGACGTAGAGCCGACCCTGTTGGTCCAGCGTAACACAGATGGGCTCTCAGAACAGCGGCTCCGACTGGGACGCCGCATGGTAGGGCGTGTCGAGATGAGGCGGCATGGTTGGGATGAGGTCCGACCTCGAACGGGGCTCGCCCTCATCGGGATTGGCGGCGAAGTCCCACGAGGTCGAGACACCGCTCCACGAGAGCTTCGGGCGACAGGACGCCGCCATTGCCCCTGGCCAGCCGGTCAATGATCGCGCGAATCCCAGGCTTGGTTACATCGGCTAGCTCTCGAGCCGCGAAGTTGACTCGCTCCATTACAGTACCGCCATCGAGCCACTCCTCGCCCTCATTCCATCCGGCCACGTCAGGGGGGCTCAACAGCCTCTGGCCCATGTACGAAGCCTCTAGTTCCGCGCTGTCGATCGCTAGGGTGGGCTCACGGTAGCTACCCGCCAGGCGCGCCACGCCTACTATCAGTTCCACGGGCCCTTTGACCCTCGCGAACCGTGCTTTTTCGGACTTGAAGTAGGGTGATTTGAACAGCGTGCGCATAACTGAGCGTATCTCATATTCTGAGTCGAAATACGACTGCGCCATGGCCTCGACGACCTCTTCGCCTTCATCATCCACATCGTCGGCCGTGAAGAACTGGAAAAGCCGTCGGCTTATGAACCGCGCAGTCGCCGGCTGGCGTGCGATTATTTCAATGACGTCCTCTCCGTTGAAACGGCCCGTCTCACCGAAGAACGTCTTCTCCCCGTCGTCGTGGTCCTCTGGCACGTACTCGAAGTGCCACGCGATTCGTCCGTAAGGCGAGAAGGAGTCCTTCAGGCCTTTGGCGGTCATGTAGTCCACGTTACCGATTGTCCAGCCGGTGAAGGCTCGGGCGCACTCTTTGACGTCCTCTTCGGTGTAGCTGCCGATGCCCATCGAGAAAAGTTCCAGCAGCTCCCTGCCGTAGTTCTCGTTTATGGCGCCGGCGTGGTTGTCATTATTGTCCAGCCAGAAGATCATCGCAGGGTCTCTGGAGAGTTCCACTAGCGGGCATCGGGTGGTGATCATCCGATACAGCCACTTGACAGAACTGTTCAGGCCCTCGTCCGCCGCCACGTGGTAGCGACGAATCACGTCGTCCGGCAGGTTTCCGCGGTCCCGTGGATGCAGCAGGTCCTCCACGGTCGCCTCGTATCCTTTCGTAACGTATGCCTCCAGTTCTTCGCGGGTGGCGCCAAAGCCGGCTCGGCGAATCAGGTGCGCCATCAACGCAAGGTCTTCGCTAACCATCCTTACCCTCCTAGTCGGCGCTCGAGATCGGCGGCGCGTCCAGTAATTGGCGATGAGGTCGAAGGGCTCGAACTGTCCATTCACTATGGACGGCGCGTCCAGTCCCAGCCAGTCCTCGAGCAAGGCGCTGTAGGTGTGTCTGAAGTCGTTATTGAAGCGGAGGTCGCCTTCCAGAAGGTTTTCCTCCTTCGGCGAAGGATAGTCGCCGTACATTCCGCCCTTCACGGAGTCGCCGATCAGGAAGGCCGCACCGCCGGAGCCGTGGTCGGTGCCTGTCCCGTTGTCGCGGACTCGCCGCCCGAACTCAGAGTAAATGAAGATTACGGTGTCGTCGTCGCGCCCGTGCTCGGTCACATCGTCCCAGAAGTCACCCACCGCCTCGGCCATGCTCCTCCATAGCTGATCGTGCTGGCGCAGCTCCCCGGCGTGGGTGTCGAAGCTGCCGTAGCGGGTGTAGTAGATACGCGTGCCTAGGCCTGCGAACATGACCTGGGCCGCGCTTTTGAGGTCGTTGGCTATGGCATTAGACGCGTACTCCACCTCTGACGAGTACTTGGCCGGGGCCGTTCTCAGGATGTCAGCGCCTTTCACTCGATGAGACGAGCCGCTCTTCGGAAATCAGTAGATTGGCTTCGTTCAGCGCTCTGAGCTGCGCGTTCTGCTGGAGTATGACCTGGGATAGCTCCTCACGGTCGATGGACATCTGGCACACCGCCATGCCCGAGGCCGTTGCCACCGAGGGCTGGCTGGGCAGAGCGCTCCGCGACATGGACCCAAAGGGCGAGAACGTGCTGGCGGGTGTGAACTTCGGCAGGGGTCTTCCCCGCATCCGTGCTTTGATGGTCTGGCAACGGCCCGACTGGCGGTCCTTCGGCCCGGTGGCCAGCGTGATCGACGACCGCCAACCAGTTGACTCTGCTGGACACGGTGCTTACATCTTCGGATGTCCCGGCGGAAAGCCCACCGATTCGGGATGGTCCGAGATGCTGTCTGCTCGCAGTGGTTCGTCTCTTTCCAGCATCATCCCCAGTAGACCTTTGCCCGACGGCAGCTCGCTTATCGCTTCGCGGACCTACGAGTTTCCTCGGGGTGCCTATCTGGTACAAGGACCGAGCCGTGGGGAGCCTCTATCTGACTGACAAAGACGGTGGAGCGCCTTTCACCTCGGAAGACGAAGAGATCGTCAGTCTCCAATCAGGCGGCCGTGGCTATTCGGAATGCCCAGCTCTACGAGCAGGTCCAGGCGCTAGCCGTTGAAACGGAGCGGACGCGAATATCCCGGGATATGCATGACGGGCTCGCCCAGGTGTTGAGCTACGTGAATACGAAGTCTCAGGCAATCGAAGTCCTCCTGGCCAAAGGCGATGTCTCGTCGGCCCGGGAACAGCTCAGGGAGATCAGCCTGGCCGCTCGCGAGGTATACGGCGACGTGCGGGAGGCGATTCTCGCCCTGCGGACACAGGTGGGCGGGGAGCGCAGCTTCGCCAACGCGCTGGAGGCTTACATCTCGGAGTATCAACACCAATTGGGACCGTCCACCAGAATCGACCGGCACATACCCGAAGACTTGAATCTTACTCCGCTGCAGGAAGTACAGGTACTCCGAATCGAGCAGGAGGCGCTCACGAACGCTCGGAGACATGCATCGGCAAGCCACATTTAGGTTAAACTCTCGCAAGGAACCCAGCGCCTCGAGATCGAAGTGCGCGACGACGGCAGCGGATTCAACCCTCTGGCCATACAACGTGGAGATTGGCCCCACCTGGGACTTCAAACAATGCAGGAGCGGGCTGAGGCTATCGGCGGCGGATTCGAGATCGAGAGTAGACCAGGTAGCGGCACGACCGTCCGCGTAACGGTCCCCCGCTACCCTGGCTTCCAGACCGAACGGATCGAGTTATGAGAGTCATGCTGGTCGACGACAGACCGCTGCTCCGCGACGGAATTGCCAGCCTGCTTCGCGCCCGAGGTTACGAGGTAGTCGGCGAGGCAGACGACGGGCTGGCGGCGCTTAACATGGTTGGCGAGGCAGAGCCTGACGTGGTCCTGATGGACATCATGATGCCCGGAATGGGCGGGCTGGAAGCAACCCGATTGATGTCCGCCCGACACCCCGACGTCAAGATCGTTATGCTCACGGTCTCCGACGATGAAAACGACCTATTCGAAGCCGTCAAGAGCGGCGCGCGCGGTTACCTTCTCAAGGACCTCGAAGCGACACAGTTCTTCGAGGCGTTGGATGCGATTGCCCGGGGCGAGGCGGTGATACCCACACGCCTGGCGGGAAACCTGCTCGAAGAGTTCTGGTCCCGAAGCCGGGGCGCGGCCGAGACGGGCCCCGGAGACGCCTTGAGTCCCAGGGAGCGGGAGGTGCTGGACCAGGTGGCACACGGTCTTACGAACAAAGAAGTGGCGGAACGGCTCTACATTAGCGAGAACACCGTCAAATACCACATGAAGAACATACTGGACAAACTTCACCTGCGAAACCGGGCTCAGGTCATCGCATGGGCGGCCCGCCAGGACTATCGGCCGGGCTAGCTGTCCAACAGCGCCTACCCTATCGGGTAGCAGTCTGACCTAGAGGGACGACCAATTGGCCGTCCCTCTTTCATTCACGGCCTACCCCACAACTACACCAACGGGGGAAGTCGAGAGGGCCTTCAACGGAGTCGAATGAAGACAGCAAAGAAACGGCAGAAGCTGGAATCCGATCCGAAATAGCTTCGCCTGCACGATCCCGGGCCACAAAGAGGCGGGGATGGTGGGCACACTGATCGTGACAGATTAGCTCGACCGGCTGGCAAGATAAATCTAGAGAAGGGAGATTTCGATGGACTACCCGACACTTCCACCGATGCTCCACGGACTCGAGTGGGCACTCCTGAAAGGACTGATGTACGGGCTCGTAGCAGTGTTAGCGCTCTGGACCGCGGGCACGTTCGTGGAGCGGCTCATCGAGACGAGAAGACGGGCCGCCGCGGCCCGCTCCCGGGCGAGCTCCGTGACCGAGGAACGATATCCGCACTCCCACGAGGCCGGGGCCGCACGCCCAGGACCCGACGGCGACCAAGCCGGCGCCGAATTGGCAGCAACGCCCCTTCGGCGCTGACTTGGACCGTTGCGCAGATCATACTGCCGGCGGGCTAGGCCTGCCAGCGAAAGGAGAGCATCGAGATGACGACGCTAACCGGGAGGAAAGTTGAAACTACGCGGGCTGCAAGAGTTCCGGGCATCGCCGACCTCGCCTACGAGGCCATCGACGAGTCCAACGCTCGTAACCACAGCCGCATCGACTACATCTGGGGTCTGCTCAGGTTAGGGATGGGTTGGACGTTCCTCTGGGCCTTCATCGACAAAGTCTTCGGGCTGGGGTTTGCCACCGAAGCCGGGAAGGGTTGGATAGACGGGGTGTCGCCCACCGAAGGGTTCCTCAATTTTGCTACGCGTGGGCCGTTGGTGGATTTCTACCACGGCATAGCCGGCAACGCGGCAATCGATTGGCTATTCATGCTGGGGATACTGGCGATCGGTCTGCCCCTCATGCTGGGAATCGGAGTGAGGGTCGCCGCGTCCATCGGCGTGCCTTTGCTGCTGCTGATGTACTCCGCGCTGCTGCTGCCAGAGCATAACCCGGTCGTGGACGACCACATCGTATACGCGGTAATCCTGGCCGGCCTGGCAATCGCCAACCCGCGCCACGAGCTGGGCCCCGGCAGATGGTGGAGGAGGACGAAGCTGGTCGGGAGACTGCCGATACTGGCGTAGCGGCCGCGTTGGTGGAAGCGCGACCACCGCCCATCGGGACAGGTTCTCGGGTAACAGACCCGAGCATCCCGACCGGGTGGTGGTCCGCTTGGGTGGTAACCGCCAGATCGCGGAAATCCACGAAGACGGTCGCCGCAGCCGGGCGATCGACTCCCGGGAGATTGCACGATTCGCTTCAACGGTTCAGCCCGCGAGAGCGAGAACCCAGAAGCCGGCACCGGGGGCGCTCGAAATACCGAGCAATCCTGTCCCCCTAGAGCGCGTCTGGACAATGACTCACCCAGGCATGGTTCGTGCCGACCGCGGACAGCGAGGCTGCCGTCAGGCGATTAAACTTGCTGCAGCACGAAATAGTGGCCGGGGTTCCAGGCCTGGCAGACCAGGTAGAGCTGGCCCTCGTGAATGTGAACGACTACGTTGTGCAGATGCTCCGCCAACTCAATCCCCAGCTCTTCTTTGGGTCGAATGGTGGAGAGCACCTCGTAAGTCTCTGAATCGATGATGAAAATAGGCGCGGGCCGAAGCTCGTCGGGGTCATCTCGCAGACAACCGATCACCGTATGCCAGCGCCCCTGGTACTCGAAGTATCTAAGTCCGCAGGGAAAGGAGCCGGCTGGGAGCTTGTGTGAAGCGAGAAACCCGCCGTCTCCTCCGTGCACCTGGATGCGCGAGCTGGGGCGGTCGGCTATGTCCAGGTGGCTGTGGATTGGATTGAGGTCGATGCCGTGGGCCGTCGCGAATTTGCCGTCTTCTTCGGGGTCCAGGGTCTTGCCGCCGAAAATTCCAGTCCACTGTCGCGTGTTGACGTCGGCGGAGGTGATGTAGTTAGAAGCGTATCCGTCGGCGATGTATAGCTGATCGCCCACGAGGACCACGTCGGTGGGTTTGTAGCCCGCCTCTTCGGCCTGGTAGTCGTCGAATACGGGTCGCGGCAAGGTAAAGTCGATCTCCCCGTCGAGCGTGAGAACCACCACCATCTCGTCGTTGTTGGCGGGCATTATAAGTCGCCGGTCGCCGCCGATGTCGCTGATCTTAGCGCCATGAAAATTAACCGGCCTTAGCTCGTCGGGCAGGCCGATGATCTCCTGCTTCTGCAGGTCCGCATCGACCCGCATGATCCCGCAGCCCGGCATGCCGTAGTAGATCTGCCCGTAGCCTTCACGGTTGTCCACCGCGAAGCCGCCGTGCAGGGCCACCTCGAACTCACGCGCCGCCGGAGGGAGGTTGCTAAGCTCTTCCCTATGGTCGAATACGAACTGTCCCTGCCCGCTTGTCTTTCCAGATGTCATACCTATCCTCCCCTGGTAATTAGTTCGACGCTCCCGATTTGGATCAGCAGTCAACATACGGCGCGGGCCGCGGGCGACACAGCTCTAGACGAATCGGGCCGCGGCCATGCTCCCAACGGCGATCACCACGAAGAGAGTCGAGATTCTCATTGACCCCGTCAAACTGTCAACGAGGCGGTCCGTCTCGGCCGCGTCGAATTGTCCCTCGTTGCCTGACCCGATCTGTCTCAGGGTTGAGTCGAAGCGCCCACCGAACGCCATGCTAAAAATAGCTGCGACGAACCCGATGAGGATTGCCCAGCCCCAGCCAGTGGACAGGAACGTATCCAGATGACCCCAGCGCAGTCTGAGAGCCAGATAGACGCCCGCCGCAATGGTCAGACCATTGCGATTCCGCTAGCCGTACTCCAGGTCTTCACAACTTCCTCAATCAGCGTATTGCGCGCGTCTGAGGAGAGCCTGCGTAGTCGAGGGAGAAAGAACAGGACCATGAACAGCGACGAACCCACCCAGAAGGCTCCAGACACAATATGGATGATCCTCAAGCTAATGAATTCGATGTTCATATCAGCCCACGTTATTTGCGTCACGATGGGTCGATGCACTCCGCCGCTGACCGTCATCGGTCGGTTCTCAGGGCCGGATGCCTGTGATTCCCCCGTCGATCACAAGCTCGGAGCCTGTCACGAAAGACGATTCGTCCGACGCCAGGTAAAGGGCCCCGTACGCAACGTCTGTCGGTTGACCGAGCCTTCCAAGCGGTATCTCGCGGACTCTCTCTTCCGCTGATACCGGGTTTGTGCCCGCTCTGAGAAACTCGGTGTCGATAGGTCCTGGATGGATAGAATTGCACCTGATATTGTCGGCCGCGAAGCGCGCGGCTGTCGACTTGGTGAATACACGCACGGCCCCTTTGGACGCGCTGTACGCCGGCGAGGCCAGCGGCCGGCCCAGAATTCCTGCAATGGAAGAGATGTTGACTATCGACCCGCCGCCAGCCTTCTGCATCTCCGGAATCGCGTATTTGGTGCCCAGGAACACGCCTTTTGCGTTGACCTCCATCATCAGGTCCCAGTCGTCCGTCGGCACATCCATTTCGTCGTGCCTGCGGGTCACGCCGGCGTTGTTCACCAGTATGTCGAGTTTTCCGTAATTGGCCACAGCATGCCTTACAGCCGCGTGCCAGTCCTCCTCGCTGGTTACGTCGAGATGAATGTATGTCGCGTCTCCGCCCCTCTCGTTGATCTCGGCTGCAACCTTCCGGCCCTCCTCATCAAGAAGGTCTCCGAGCACCACCCTGGCGGCTTCGTTGGCGAACAGCCTCGCCTCGGTGCTGCCCTGACCTCTCGCAGCGCCGGTTATCAATGCGACCTTGCCCTCTAGCCTGCCCACGACATCCCCATGTTTGAAACTTGTAGGACTTGGCCAGCCCTCCGAGCCGACATGAATGGACCCATCCGTCTATTCGCCCTTAAGCGCCTTCGCCAGGCCTTCGCCCTCTCTCTTCCAGAACGAGTGGAGAATTGAAATGTCGGTGCCCACCGAGAAGTGCCTGACACCCATGTCCAGGTACCTCTTCGCGTCATCGGCAGAGCCAATTTCTGCGCGGGTCGGCACGCCCATCTTGATGGATGTCTCGAAAGTTTTCTTCTGCGCCGCTAGCACATCCGGGTGGTTGGCCTCACGAGGGCGGCCTATGCTGACCGAATAGTCCGAGCCTCCCCACTGGGTCATCTCCACGCCCGGTTCCTCGAGTATCTGCTCCAGATTGTCCACCGCCCCTTTCTTCTCGATCATGAACGCGAGCACTGTCTCCCCGATCGACTCCACGTACTCCGGCGAACCGCCGTAGCCCATGTACGAGTTGCGCCGTGTGGCGACGCCGTAAAGACCTCCGTAATCGGGATGGTCGGGGCGGGCCGCGCGAATGCAATCACGCACCTCGTCGATGTCGCGCACGTCCGTAAACAGCAAGCTGCCGAACCCTGCGCCAATAGACCGCTGGGCCAGGTAGGGCATCAGGCTCTGGTCGATCTTGCACATCATCCCCATATCGTAAAGCTCGGCGGCACGACACAGATTGTCCAGGTCGTGGAGGTCGGACGGCCCGTATTCCGCCACGAACTCCACGTAATCGTACAACCCGGTGTGGCCTACGGCCTCCACGACCGACGGCCATGTGGTATGGATGTGGGTGCTCAGCGTTGGCTCGCCAGCTGCCAGCTTCTGTCTGAGAAGGTTGGGTCTCATTTTCTCTGCCTCCATAAATTGTGTGTGCCGCAAAGGGTATCAGAAAGAGCGAACTTTGCCACCGTATCCATCACTCCGGGACCGGATACGCCGGCGCCACTCGCCATGAACGGTCCTGGCGGGTATGATAATCGACAACACCGAAGTTGAGGCAGCGACATGAAAATCACGGACGTCACAGTCAACCAACTCAGGCCTCCCGAAGCATCTGACCTTCATCTGTTTGCCGGCCCCCAGGGCCGGCTGATTGTCCAGGTGCACACCGACGAGGGAATCGTCGGCATCGCTGAAGGGTCCCGGGGGCTAAGTGTCTTCAGGGCCTACGTGGACGAAGTGATCAAGCCCCTTATCGTCGGCATGAGTCCGCTCCAGCCCCGGCAGATTCGGGAGACTCTGGCCCTGGGCACCGGCGAGCGCGGGACGCGCCTGCCCTCCCAGATCGTCGGACCGATCGACGTGGCCTGCTGGGACATCACGGGAAAAGCCGCGGGGCTGCCGATCTACACACTGCTCGGAGGCGCCGCGCGGACGGAAATCCCCCTCTACTGGAGCAGGGGGAGCGGATGGCGCAAAGAGCCGGAGGAGATGCTCGAAGAGGTCCAGGAAGGCTACGAAAAGGGCTACCGCGCCTTCAAGGTGCGGATGGACTGGCGCGACTACCGGCAGGACAGCAACCCCGCGAAGGATCTGGCCATCTTCCAGAAGTGCCGCGAGTGGCTGCCCGACGAGGTGCCCCTGGGCTTCGACGCCAACTGCGGCTACTCTGTTTCCACGGCGATCGAGCAGGGCCGCCGGCTGGAGGAGATGGGCGTCGCCCACTTCGAGGAGCCTCTTCCCCAGTACGACTTCCCCGGCCTCCGCCAGGTGGTCGACGCGCTGGATTGCGCCGTCTCCACCGGAGAGCAGGAGATCTCGGCGTGGCGGTTCCGAGACCTGATGATGCTTGGGAACCCCGACATCTTGCAGCCCGACGTCATAACCGTTGGCGGGCTGTCGGAGGTCATGAGGGTCTATGAGATGGCCGTCGCCAACAACAAGGTCATCATGCCCCACAGTCCAAACATCGGCGCAAACTCTCTCGCCAGCCTTCACGCCTATAGCACTGTGACCAACGCGGTCAGGCCCCACGAGTTCTCGGAGGAGTTCACCGGGCCCGCCGAGCGCATCGCCGAGCTGTTCGTCGACCCGATAATCCCCGAGAACGGCGCCATAAAGCTCAGCGACCGACCGGGCCTCGGCGTCGAGCTGGACGAGAAGGCCCTTGCCAATGCAATCGTCGCCTGACGCGCGCAAGACAGAGGGCAGTCAATACAAATAGGAGTCGTCTTTCCCCAGACCGAAATAGGCGCTGACCCCGTCAGCATCCGAGACTACGCGCAGGCCGCCGAGTCCCTGGGCTACGAACACCTTTTGGCGTACGACCACGTGCTGGGGGCCAACCCGGACAGCCGACGAGGGTGGACTGGCTACCGCCATACCGACATGTTCCACGAACCTTTCGTCCTGTTCGCTTATCTCGCGGGGGTCACCCAGAGAATCGAGTTCGTGTCGGGAATCATCATCCTGCCTCAGAGGCAGACGGCACTAGTGGCCAAGCAGACCGCCGCTCTGGACGTGTTGAGTCGAGGCAGGCTCCGGCTGGGAATTGGAATCGGCTGGAACCCGGTGGAGTACGAGGCCCTGGGCGAGAATTTTCACGACCGGGGCCGCAGGTCCGAGGAGCAGATCGAGATTCTCCGACGGCTGTGGACCAACGAGCTGGTGACCTACGAGGGGAAGTGGCACAAGATCACGGATGCCGGACTCAACCCTCTGCCTGTCCAGCGCCCGATTCCGATATGGTTCGGCGGCAC
The DNA here is from genome assembly GCA_965248005.1 of Dehalococcoidia bacterium. Lineage (GTDB taxonomy): Bacteria > Chloroflexota > Dehalococcoidia > Lucifugimonadales > UBA1123 > CBDFIE01. Next base: position 2,174,950 of record CBDFIE010000003.1, on the reverse strand, counting down.
CTCCGACCGAGTTATGAGGCGCCTGGCAAGGATCGGCGACGGCTGGTTCCCTCAGAGGTTCGGCCCCGACGCCGAGGGACGGGAGAACTTCGACAGACTGCGCTCCTACATCGTTGAGGCCGGCAGGGACCCGTCGGAGGTCGGCATCGAGCCTCGTATCTCCGTGAGTCAAGGCGGTCCGGATGAGTGGGCCGAGGAGGCGTCAGCCTGGAAGGATCTGGGCGCGACCCACATATCGGTCAACACCATGGGCGCCGGCTACGGGTCTCCCGGGGCCCACATCGACGCCATCGCGAGGTTCAGGCAGGCACTCGAGTCGATTTGAATCGAAGTGGATTCATGCCATCAATCATGGGATCTATCTCGGGTAGTGGCAAACGTGGCAAACAAAGAGAAAATCCTGGATTGCAGCAAGATTTCCCGACGCCACGGTCCAACATAGGTGTCATACCCGTCGACGTCCCAATAATGCGCCCAATTCGGACGTGATTCCTCTTGCGCCAAGCTTGATCGGGCTTGACCTATCACCGGAAAAGCGTTAGATTAAGGGCCGCAGCGGGCCGTGAGGTGTTGGAGGGTAAGCTGCATCGCCAATTCGGGAAAGGCCGCCTTCGGGCGAAACGATAGGCGTTAACAAAGTCATAGTCGGTCTCGTGACCCCGAGCCGATTGGAATTGGCACCCGCCGATTCCCGAGCCCCTTCCTCCGTCGCTTCGCGCGACCACCTCATCTCGCAGCACCCTGGCTGATCGCCACCACCCAGACCTCCAGATTTCGCTGGATTTGCGCAGTCGCCCAATCTCTACGATGCCGTGCCGCGCCAGACGCCAATGGATTGGTTTTGCAAAGCACGGGGAGGGGGCCTCGGCAATTCCCCAGGAAATGAGGCAGGATGGGACTTGGCAACCGCCTAGAAGACCTCGGACAAAAGCCCGAAAGCACAGTCGTGAGGGTCTTGATGGCGTTACACCCCTCCACCGGGCCAATCGATCGACGCAACAGTCGCAGTGAAAGGTAGGAACATATGTTGACCAAGTATCTCAGAAAGAGGCTGATCTGGCTTTTCGTCGCCGGCGCGGCCGTGGCAATATTCTCCGTAGCGTGCTCCGACGACTCCACGGAACCTGAATCACCCGCTGCACCGGCACCGGCCGCGCCTGCCGCCCCGGCCCCAGCCGCGGAGGCCGCACCCGCCGCGCCGGCGCCTGGCGAGCCCAAGTACGGCGGCAGCCTGAAGTTCACCATGTTCGCCAGCACCCAGACCCTGGACCCACCCTTCCTACTGGCCACCGCGGACATACAGATCACCCAGATCGTCTACGACAACCTGATCATGATCCAGCCGGACCTCTCGCTGAGGCCCACGCTATCCACGTCCTGGGAGTCCAGCGCGGACCTTACGTCCTATACGTTCGATCTGCGCAAGGGTGTCAAATTCCACCACGGCAAGGAGTTCAAAGCCGAGGACGTGGTATTTACCTTTAACCGCCTGTTAGACCCAGAGCTGGACTCCCCGGCGCGGACCACGGTCGAAGTCATCGAGAACATGGAGGTCCTCGATGACTACAAGATCCGCTTCGATCTCGCCTCCGCCAGCGCCTTCTTCCCGGACGTCTTATCTATCTATCAAGCGCGGATCGTCCCTTCGGACGTGGATGTCGACCGGCTGACCCTGGAGGAGTTCGGCACAGGGCCCTTCATGATCTCCGAGCACCTGCCAGGCGAGCGCACGGTGATGCCGCGCTTCGACGACTTCTGGGATGAAGGACGGCCCTACCTGGACGAGGTCGTACTGCTCCTGATTCCTGAACCTGAAACCCGCGCCGAGGCGCTCAAGAGCGGCGACGTGGACGTCATCCACCTGATGCAGCCCCAGAGCGCCCCCGGTATCGAGTCCCATCCCGAGACCGTGGTCTTACAGACGGCCAGCCCTTCATACATTAACCTGGCCATGGACACGAGCGTGGAGCCTTTCGACAATAAGCTTGTCCGTAAGGCCCTTCAAGCCGCGACGGACAGAGAGGCTGTCCTCCAGGCGGCGCTGTTGGGGCGGGGAAGCGTGGCATACGACCACCCCATCTCGCCCAACGACCCGCACTTCGCATCGCAGTATGCGCCCCCGCCCTACGACATCGACGCGGCGAAGGAGCTGCTGAAGCAAGCAGGCTACCCGGACGGCGTAGACCTCACCCTATACGCGAGCACCGCATCTTTGGGGGGACCTGAGATGGCGGTGGTGATGAAAGAGCGGGCGGCGCCCGCCGGCTTCCGGATAGATATTAAGCAAGTGCCAGAGGACGGCTTCTGGTCCAAAATATGGCTGAAGGAGGCGTTTGTCACCCTTTATTGGAACGGGCGCCCGCCGGACCAGGCACTGAGCATCGTGTATATGAGCGACGCCAAGTGGAATGAGTCGAAATACTTCAACCCCGTCGTTGATGAGCTGATTCTCAAGGCGCGGGGACAGGCGGACCTGGAAGACCGGAGGGAGACCTACGGGGAGATTCAGCGCATCCTGATAGACGACGTGCCGCGTATCGTGATTGCGTTCCAGCCGATCCTCTTCGGTGCGCGCAGCGACGTGCGGGGCATCGAGGCCCATCCCTTGAACTGGATGCTTCTCAACGACGCCTGGCTGGATAGGTAGTAAGAGGCTCAAGTCTTTCCCGAGCGGGACTACAAGGCCCTCGGCCCCGCTCGGGGTCGCACTCACTACCTGAGCATCGGATAGCAAAGGGAAGACTCGGGTAGGTGCAATTTCATGTCGGACTTTAGCGAGAGCGTCTTCACAGGTAGTTAGCCTATGATTCGATTTATGGTCAGGCGCATCGGCCTGATTCTGGTTACCCTGCTGGTCGTCTCCCTGGCCATCTTCATCATCACGGAGATCCTGCCGGGGGATGTTGCGGTCATGATGTTCAGGCAGGGCGCAACTGAGCAGAACCTGAAAAGGGTGCGGGAAGAGCTGGGCCTGGACCGCCCTGCCGCGGTGCGGTATGTAAGCTGGGTCGGTGGCGTGGTGCGGGGGGATCTCGGCGATTCCTACGTCCAAAAACGGCCGATTGTCGACGTTGTGAAGCGCAGACTGGGGAATTCGGCCATTCTGGCTGTGTTCGCCTTCCTTGTATCAGTTCCGGTTGCAGTCACGACCGGCATCTGGGCCGGGGTGCGGCGGGACTCGCTGGAAGACCGGATCGTGAGCATAGTCGGCCTGGTGGGGATCTCGCTGCCGGAGTTTGTGACCGGGGTGCTCCTCATTATCCTCTTCGCATCGACCCTGGACCTCCTCCCGTCGACCAGCATCGTACTCCCGGGCACCAATCCCATCACACGGCCCCAGATACTGGTGTTGCCAACGCTCACTCTCACGGGGGTCCTGTTCGCCTACATCATGCGGATGACGCGCGCCAACGTGATCGAGGTGATGGAGACCCACTACGTCCGCACCGCCATCCTCAAGGGCCTACCGATGCGTCGGGTCATCTTTCGACACGTGCTCCCCAACGCCATGCTGCCGACCATCAGCATCATCGCCATGAACTTCGGGTGGATGCTGGGCGGCCTCATCATAGTGGAGAGCGTGTTCGCGTATCCGGGGCTGGGACAGATATTGCTGACGGCTATCCAGACTCACGATCTTCCCTTGCTGCAGGCCCTGACGCTGCTCATCGCCGCAACCTATGCCGTAAGCAACCTGCTTGCGGACCTGAGCTATGCCGCTCTGGATCCGCGGATTAGGCTGGCGTGATGGCGGTCCGAGGAACTACAGGCAAGCTCCAGCCCGGTTTGACTCGCGCCGTGGGTGCGGGAGCTATGCCCGCTAGGCGGAACATTGCGAGTTTTGTCCGGCTGGCCCTGGCCACGACAGCAGGGCGGATTGGCCTGCCCATTGTGCTGATCCACCTGACGCTGGCCCTGGTCGGCCCATGGCTGGCGCCCTACTCTCCGACGGAGTTTCATCTGCCCCCGGATTATCCGCAGGAGCACATGCTTTCCGGACCGACGACGACCTACTGGCTGGGCACGGACCAGTTCGGACGAGACCTCCTGAGCCGGATGATGTCCGGGGCACGCTCCCTCATCACCGTGGCAGTGGCGGGGGCGGCATTGGGCATAGCCCTGGGCACCGTGGTGGGGATGGGCAGTGGCTACAAGGGCGGCAGGGCAGATGAAGTAGTGATGCGGGTGATGGACGGGTTGATGTCTTTCCCCTCTTTGCTGCTGGCGCTGCTGGTGCTGACCACGCTGGGCGTCAGAGACGCACCGATGGAGTGGCTGGAACCGATCTGGCAACAGCTGCTGATCGTGGTCACCATCGGCATCGTCTTCACGCCCCGGGTTGCGCGAGTTATGCGGAGCATCACCCTATCGCTGAAGGAGCTCGAGTTCGTTCAAAGCGCCCGTCTTCGCGGCGAGTCAGCCGGCTACATTATTTTCAAGGAACTCCTGCCCAACGCGGTGCCAGTTTTGGGGGTCGAAGCCTCGGTGCGACTGAGCTACTCGATCCTCTTGGTCTCTTCGCTGGGCTTCCTTGGGCTTGGGGTCCAACCGCCCTCGCCCGACTGGGGCCTGATGATCGCCGAGAGCCGCAGATTCTTGGTTCTCGCACCCTGGGTTGCCCTGGTTCCGGCGGGCGCGGTGGTCTCCCTTGTCGTGGGTGTCAATCTCCTTGCCGATGGCATCAGACAGGCGCGTGGGCTGCCGCAGGGGGATGATCGCCCATGAGCGCACTGCCACACGAGAGCGAAACGTTGGTAGAGGTGAGCTCGCTGGCGGTCACCTTCTACACACCCAGGGGCGCCATCAGGGCTGTGCGCGACGCGTCGCTACAGATCCGGCGGGGAGAAGTCCTCGGTCTGGTGGGTGAGTCGGGATGCGGCAAGTCGACAACCGCCTACGCGATTATGGGTTACCTGCCGGGCACGGCAGGAGTGGATGGCTCTATCGTGTTCGAGGGCACCGACCTCACCGCCATACCGCCATCCGAGCTTCGTAAGCTGCGGGGAAACCGTATAGCCATGGTCTACCAGGACCCCGCCACGTCGCTGAATCCCACCATGAGGGTCGGTCCTCAGATCGAAGAGGTTTTGCGCGAGCACCTCGGGATGGGTATGGCGGACGCCAAAGTGCGTACCGCAGAGCTGTTCGACAGCGTCGGGCTGGCCGATCCTAATCGCATCGGTCGGCGTTATCCACACCAGCTCAGCGGTGGGATGCAGCAGCGGGTAGTGATCGCCATGGCGCTGGCCTGCTCTCCGGACCTCTTGATTATGGACGAGCCAACCACGGGCCTCGACGTTACCACCGAGGCCACGATCCTCGATCTGGTGGTCGACCTCAAAGAGCGCGTGAATGCCGGCATCCTCTATGTGAGTCACAATCTGGGTGTGATCGCACGCGTCGCCGACCGGGTGGCCGTGATGTATGCAGGCCAGACAGTTGAGCAGGCGCCAGTGGAGCAGTTATTCGCGAATCCCCGGCACCCCTACACTACCGGATTACTAAACTGTGTTCCGCAGCCGCCCATGGAGGAAGGCACAGTCACCAAGCTCAGTCGCATTCCGGGTAGCGTCTACGCTGCTGAAGAGATCGGCGCCGAGGCCTGCTTGTTTGCTTCAAGGTGTCCGATGGTCCAGGATTCCTGTCGAGCACAGGCCCCGACGATGTTCGAACTGGGGGACGGCCATCAGTCGCGCTGTTTTTTCCGTGATGACGTCCGTTCGGATATCTGGGGCGAGGCGGAGCAACGGGACGAAGATCGCCGCGGCGACGAGACACAGGAGCCCGTGCTGGTGGCGAAAGGGCTCCGCCGCTTCTACGGTACGTGGAGGCGGAAGTATCTACTATTCGGACCGCGGAGGCGGACCCCAGTGCGTGCGCTGGTGGACGTCGATTTCGAGGTTGGCTCGGGCAGGACCCTCGGGATCGTGGGCGAAAGCGGCTCAGGCAAGACCACTGCCGCCAGGACGGTAGTCGGCCTTGTCGCGCGGAACCGGGGCGAGATGCAGCTACACGGAGAGCAGCTCGAGCGTCGGGTGGAGCAGCGGACCGAGGAACAGCGCGCCGCCATGAGCATGGTATTCCAGAACCCAACGTCGTCCCTCAACCCCAAACTGCCCATCCGGCACGCGATCCTGCGATCTCTACGGAAATACGCGGGCCTGGGACGACGGGCCAGTCGAGAACGCGCCACGGAACTATTAGAAGCCGTTGGACTAGATCCTTCGTATCTGAACCGGCCGCCCGACGAGTTGAGCGGCGGAGAGCAGCAGCGAGCCGCTCTGGCGGGGGCGTTTGCCGGCAACCCGGAGCTGATCGTGGCCGACGAGGCTGTCTCGGCGCTCGACGTCTCCGTCCAGGCGCAGGTACTTAACCTGCTTGAGGACCATCAGCGAGACGAAGGCACCTCCTACATATTCATTTCGCATGACCTGGGCGTCGTTCGATACGTCTCGGACGACATCCTGGTGCTCTACGCCGGGCACGTGGCAGAAACAGGACCGGCGGAATCAGTTCTCAGCGCCCCGTCGCATCCATACACCGAGGCGCTTCTCTCCGCCGCGCCCATCCCCGATCCAGCCGCGGAGCCGACACAAATCCGTCTCGAAGGCGCCGTGCCGAGCCTGCGCGAAGCATTCGAAGGCTGCTTCTTCGCCGGGCGCTGCCCACGAAAAATCGGACCGATCTGCGACGAATCCCCGCCACCTGCCCGCACTGGACCGGACTCGTCCAGCCACACGATCAACTGCCACATCCCCGTGGACGAGTTGACCGCGATGCAGAGGCAAGGGGAGCCCGTCGAGTCCAGGTAGCGGTTCTCAGAGCGTCAAGTGTGACCTGATCTGTCATTCTTGACCCCGACCTTTGACCTGATCTGTCATTCTTGAGCGTAGCGAAGAATCTACGCGTGACCCTGGCACATGCCAGATGACACACACGCGGGTTTTGCTTGAAGCCCTACGCGAAGGAAGCCGCGCGCGAGAACTCCCGCTCCTCGCTGGTGATGAAATCGAGCAGCGCCGCCTCGCCGTTTTCGGTGGCGCGTCTGGCCCTCAGGATCGCCGGGCCGACCTCCGCGGGGTCATCGACCCGCTCAGCCCAGCCGCCCATCGCATGGGCCATGTCGGCGTAGTTGCCGCCCAGGTTCCTCGTCCCGAACAGGCCGTGGGACGTCGCCATGCTGCCTGTCTCGATTGCCATCGTCGAGTTGTTGAACACGACCGTAAGGGTCGGTATCTGGGACCGCACGGCCGTTTCGAAGTCCAGGCCCGTCATCCCGAATGCCGCGTCGCCCATGAAGTTGACGCAGAACTTGTCCGGGTCCGCCAGCTTGGCTCCGATGATGAGGCCGAGACCCGTGCCCAGTCCATGAGACTTGCCCCAACCAATATAGGTCCGCGGGCCTCCGGAACGGTAGAAGGGCATTATCTGGTCTCTTGGGCTCCCGGAATCGTGTGTAACGATGGCCTCTGATGGGTCGACGTTGGCGATAAACTCCCCGATGACCCGATAGGGCGTTATCGGCGCCTCGTTCGACGTCAGCTTCGACGACCATTTGTCGAGCCACTCCTGCCTGACCGTGGCGATCTCCTCGGCCACCGAGCCATGAGTTGAGTCTGTACTGCTCCGGCGCAGGTCGTTGCACGCCTCGATGAACTGACGGAGCACCAGCTTGGCGTCGCCGATAACCGGATGGTCCACCGAGTAGTTCTTGCCAATATCGATGGGGTCGTTGGTGGCATGTATAAGCACTTTCTTCCCCGGTACCGCCATGACCATGCCGTGCCTGGTAAAGCTCGTCCCGATGCCGAGCACCACGTCTGCCCTCCCAAGAAAGTGGTGGACGGGGGCGCTCATAACGCCGGAGCCGCTGCCCAGCGCCAGCGGATGCTTTTCCGGCATCGCCCCCTTGCCCGCCATCGTCGTCATCACCGGCACGTCGATCAGCTCGGCCAGCTCCACCAGCTCGGCGGAGGCGTCGGCGTAGAGCACACCCTGCCCGGCGTAAATAACGGGATGGTCAGCCCCCAGCAGCGCTTTGGCGGCCTCGTATACATCCTGAGGGTCCCCGCCAGAGACCGTCGGCTTGACCGGTGTGTAGCTGTCAAGTAACGCGTCGTCCACGTCCTGAGAGGCAACGTCGGACGGAAGCTCGACCATAACCGGGCCTGGCCGCCCCATCTTTAGGCGCGCGAAGGCTCGACGGAACGTCTCGACGACACTGTCCGCGCTCTTGAGCCGCTCCACGGACTTTGTAATCGAGGCGAAGCTCTGCACCGAGCTGAAATGGGGGAAGACGCCGTCGCGCTCGTTCGGGTGGCCTAGCGGGATGAGCAGCATTGGCACGGCGTCGGAGAATGCGGTGGCAACCCCGGCGTAGGCGTTCTCAGCGCCCGGCCCGTACTGCATGGCGAATACGCCCGGCGGGCGGCCGTTCTTAATCCTGCTATAGCCGTCCGCTATGCCGACGCCCACCCGCTCCTGGCGGCAGATGATCGGCCGTATGCCAATCCGGGCCGCCGACTCGATTACCGGCGTTGAAGGAAAGGTGCTGAGATATTCGATGCCTTCTTTCTTCAAGATATGGGCGATCGCGTCGACCGTGTTCATCTCTGCCTCCAAATTGTGTTACTGCACGTGGGTGAAAGTGCCGTGGCCCACGTCGCTATGGGCCCTGGCGCATGAGATCGGCGATACGCTCGCCGATCATCATCGTCGTGACGTTCGTGTTGGCCCGGATGCAGTCCGGCATGATGGAGGCGTCGACCACCCGCAGTGCCTTAAGCCCGTGAACCCTGCCCTCCTGATCGACCACCGCATTAGGATCACTCTCAGGACCCATCTTGCAGGTGCCGGAGATGTGCTGGCCTGTGGTGACCTCGCGCATCATCCAGTCGTCCAGCTCGTCGTCCGATTCCAGGTCTGAGTCCAGAAGGTCGATCCGCTCTTCCATTATGTCGTTGAAGGCCGGGTGTTTCGCCAGCTCTATGCAGCGACGTACTCCCTCACGCATCCTCTCGCGGTCGAAGGGCTCGCTCAGGTAGTTGTAATTCAGGAAGGGCTGAACGTTCGGGTCGGTGGACGTGAGGCGCAGCTCGCCGGACCCCAGGGCCAGATCGAGCACGACTGTCATGCGGACGCCCAGGGGCTTCATCCGGTCCCCGCCCCGGTCGACGCGCTCGGTTGCGAATTCGCTCATGGTGATCTTCATGTCGTTCCGCATATCGGAGCCGGTCGCGGTGTATCGGAGCATGAGTTGGCTCCTGGGGGCGTAAGCGTCGAGAGGAAAGCTCTCCTTCGTCTTCCACGTGACCCAGAGCGAGGGGTGGTCCCTGAGGTTCTGCCCAACCCCGGGCGAGTCGCTCACGACAGGAATCCTAAGCTCCTGGAGATGGTCCGCCGGGCCGACCCCTGAGAGCATGAGAAGCTGAGGAGATGCAACCGCCCCGGCGCTCAAAATGATCTCGTTGCCGTGCACGGCGAACCTTTCTCCGCCGCTCTCGACCTCGACACCAACGGCCCGATCACCGTCGAACAGGACCCTGTGCACCAGACAGTCGGGCCTTAGCGTAAGGTTGAGGCGGTGGCGTGAAAGACTCAAATAGCCCAGATTCGTGCTCCAGCGGACGCCGTTGGGGTTGTTGTAAGGCGTGGGACCGATGCCCGTGACGTCGGGGTTGTTCTGGTCCTCGCCATCAGGGGCGCCCGCAGCCTTGCTTGCGGCATAGAACGCCACCTGGGCGGGAAGCCACTCCTCTCTCTTGAAGCGACGCGCGATAATTGGGCCATCGCTCCCATGGAAGTCGTCATGGTAGTCCATGTCGGTTTCCAGCTTGCGGAAGTAGGGCAGCAGCTTCTCGTAGGTCCATTTGTCGTTGCCCATCGACGCCCAGCCGTCATAGTCCTCGGGCATTCCGCGAAGGAAGATCTGCCCATTGATGGCGCTGGAGCCACCGGTGACCTTGCCCCTGGGCACCATCATCTCGGCCTGGTCCGTCGCTTGGCCGGTGAACTGCCAGTTGTGGTCGCTGGTCATCACGTCGATGCCCGTGGCGTACCCGAAGCGCACCTCGTCCGGAAGGTCTTCCAGCTCCGGGTAGTCCGGGCCGGCCTCGATGAGGAGCACCGAGCGGTCCGGGTCCTCGGTCAACCTGGTGGCGAGGATCGCGCCGGCGGACCCGGCACCGATGACTATAGTGTCATACTTCAAATCTTCACCATCCTCTTTTTTTCGTGAGCCGTCGAAATTTGTCCTCGGTGAGGGATCGGACGCTCGCTACAGGGTGACTGGGCCGCCACCGAGCCCGCCGATACTATACTACTGCGCCACCGCCGGCTCAATAGTGGCGTCCATTCCGTGGATCCTGAGCCAGTCGAAGGGTGCGGCGTAGGTGGTTCGACGAGCTCACCACGAACGGGATAACAACACCTTCGGTTCGGCCTGAGCAAGTCGAAGGCCCTCAATTTGTTACGCCAACTTCCGACTCTGGACACTAGTAGTACACCGACGTCCCAGCCCCGCCGGTCGCTACGACCAGCTCGCCGGATATCGCCCAGGCCCTGTCGGACGCCAGAAACGTGGTGACGTAGGCGATCTCAGAGGCGTCCACCATGCGGCAGATGGCGTTGCCCGAGGGAGCGTCAGGCGCGAAGTCCTGCGCTTCGACCTCTGCGGCGGATATGCCAAGCTCGGCGGCGCGGGCGGCCATCACCCCGGCCGTGCGCTCCGTGCGGGTGGTGCCGGGGTGGATGCAGTTGACGGTGATCCCGAACTTGCCCAATTGGACCGCCAGGGTCTTCGTCAGGTGTACCAGCGATGTGTTGCGCGCTCCTCCGCTGAGGTTGCCCGCCCTGCGGGCGTTCGTGCCACTGATATTGATTATGCGACCCCACCCCTGCTCCTTCAAGTAAGGAATGGCCGCGCGGGCGCAGCGCAGCGCCCCAACATACTTCACGTCGAAGTCGCTTAGCAGGTCTTCGTCGACGAGCGAGTCTATCGGCCCGGTGGCGGTTGGAGACCCACCCGGCAGCGAGGCGCTGTTGACCAGTATGTGTAGACCACCAAGTTGTGTCGCCGCTTCGGCCACCATGCGATCGACCTGCTCCCGGCTGGTCACATCGACCGTAAGGGGAATGACACGTCTACCAGTCTCGCCCTCGATCTCTTTGGCGGTCTCTTGTAGCTGCGGTACCGTGCGAGAGGCGATGGCGACGTCGACCCCCTCGCGCGCCAGGTCCAGCGCAATGGCCTTGCCGATGCCGCGGCCCCCGCCTGCCACGAGCGCGTATTTTCCCTCAAGTCCTAAGTCCATATCTTCCTCCATGTCATCGTTTGATGGGCCTGCATGATAACACCGTGCCCGGCGCGAGCAGTCCGTCGGGGCAGCGTGCTAATATCGGCTCTCGATACTCTCGCAGTTGGAGGCAGCCGATGAACGAGGCAGTGTCCGGCAACCGGTTGGTCAGGTTCGTCGAGGCTTTGGGCAACAATCCCGATGACAGTAGCGATGTCCGTCTTCAGAAGACGATCGTGGTGGCCTCGGCCGTTATGATGAGCATTGGCGGCATCGTCTGGGGCATTATCTGTGTCGCGTTCTCAGAACCGTGGGCGTCAGCAGTCCCGTTCGGATACGTTGTCATAACTCTTCTCAACATCATCGCCTTCCGGCTATTCGATCGATTCAGGCCCTTCCGGTTCATTCAAATTCTGACGAGCCTTCTGCTGCCGTTCTTCCTGATGGTCGTATTGGGCGGCTTCATCGACTCCGGCGCCGTAGTGATCTGGTCACTGGTCGCGCCGATCGGAGCCGTCCTGGTGACAGATCGACGCGAAGCCACGTTGTGGTTTCTGGCCTTTGTCGGCGTGGTCGTGGTGGGGGGCCTTCTGGAGCCGATCGGCCGGGATCACAACAATCTGCCGCCAGCCGTGGTCACTGTGTTCTTTGTGCTCAACGTTCTTGCGCCGCCGTCGCTGGCGATAGTAGTGCTCCAGTACTTCCTCAGGCAAAAAGATACAGCCATGGGCCTGCTGGGCGTCGAACGCAAAAAGTCCGACGACCTGTTGCTTAACGTACTGCCATCGGATATCGCCACGGAGCTGAAGGAGAACGGCAGCGTTGTCGCGCGCCGGTTCGACGCGGTGAGCGTCCTGTTTGCGGACATCGTAGGGTCCACGCAGCTAACGGCCAGGCTCGCGCCCGAAGAGCTGATCGAGCTGCTAAACCGCGTTTTCACGCGGTTCGACCTTATCGCCGACAGGTGTGGCGCGGAGAAGATTCGTACTATCGGCGACAACTACATGGCAGCCACGGGCGTCCTGCATCCCAGCGGCTCTCACGCAACCGATCTGGCGGACATGGCGCTCGACATGATGGCGTCGATTGACGAGATCAACGCTTCCGGGGGCGCAAAAGTCCAGTTCCGCATTGGCTTGAACGCCGGCCCTGTGATCGCGGGGGTTGTCGGGCAGCGGAAGTTCCATTACGACATCTGGGGCGACGCCGTGAATACCGCCAGCCGTATGGAGTCCAACGGAGTCCCGGGCAAGATTCAGATCACCCGCGGCATGATGGAGCTGCTGTCGGACGACTTTGTGTGCGCTTCGAGGGGTACGGTGGACGTCAAAGGCAAAGGCGAGACCGAATGCTGGCTGCTGGAGGGCCGCAAACCGCCTCGCGCAGGCCGAACGCAGCCGGCCACCGGCCGCGGAGAATAGCGCCAGCGGTCCTACGGGCTGACTGCACTCAACCGGCCCAGCATTACACTGGCCAGCTTTCCCGAGAGGTAGGCCGCGCCGTTCATCAGGTGCAGCGAGATGAACAACATGGGGATGCTTATCGCGGTGAGTACGAATGCTTCGGGCAGAGTATCGATCTGCCATATGCCAAAGTCGATCCCGTCGTCTACCCAATAGTAGGTATGTGCGCCGAAGAGCGCCAGGGTAACGGCGATGAGGGTTACCGCGATCACGAAGGACCCAATGCCGATGGGGAACTTCATGAACAGGTAGAGCATTCCTGTCCAGGTCAGGCGGTTGGTCAAATGGCGTTTGAGCAGCCGCCACGTTCGAACGAGCAGGCGCTCGACGAGGCTCAGATTTCCGGTGCTTGCGTCGCCGGGGTCGTCGGCCTCGGAGAGCCTGACCCTGGGTATATCCTCGTGCAGGAGGCCGATGGCTAGAGCGCGCTCTAGCCGGCAGAGTGCCCATGTGCCCAGGAAGACCAACACGAGCACTGGAATACCAGCCCAGACGATGAGGAGCCCGAACCCGAGCGACAGGCCTGTGACCAGGAACACGAAATAGGCAACGCCCAGGGGAAAAGCAAGGAACAGGTACAGGAAGTTGACGTAGCTTTGTGGCCTGACCACCACGCCGAAGATTCTGCTCGCCATTTCAGCCCTCCATCCACCTCCTAGCATAGACCGTGTTGTCAAGCACGGCGGCGTTGAAGACGCTCAGGTCGCCGGCGTCTTCACGTTTACGCCTACCGCAATGCCCACCGGTCACGCTCATACGTGTCATCCGGCGTGGGCGGGAGCCTGCGCGCCAGAGGCCCTACGCCCGATTGATGCGCAAAGCCTCCTGAGATACACTCGGAGCTAGCATATTCGCCACGCCCCCGAGGCGGCGGGCCGCCGATGCCGACGGGTGCGACCTACCCGAGGCCGAGGGAGAGAGACGCATGAACGCTCCAGTTAGGATCGAAAACAGGGCCCAGCTCATATACCTGCTCACCGAGGCCGCCGAGCTGGAGCACGGGGTGATGTGCCTCTACCTGTTCGCCTCCTTCAGAATCAAGCGGGAGGTCGAGGAAGGCGTTTCCGAAGAGCAGCTTGGAATCATCAGACGCTGGCGCGGGACTATTCTTCAGATCGCCATTCAAGAGATGGTGCATATGTCGCTGGCATGCAACCTTCTCACCGCGGTCGGCGGTGCACCCCACCTGTCTCGGCCGAACCTCCCCACCAACCCAAAGGCATACCCGGCTTCTTTCAGGCTTGGTACATAGGTATCGGGAAGGTCAGCGCCTCGGAAATGTACTTCCGATTGCCAAGCTCCTCCGCTTTCTGGCGCGCCTCCTCCGCCTTCTCCCACGCCTCGTCGAACCCCGTCAGGTAGGTCAACGTGTTGGCGATGTGGGCCATGCCGAATAGCCTGGGCTCATCTTCGTCCAGGTCCTGCCCAATCTGAAGCGATTCCTTTTGGTGGCCCAGCGCTCCGTCGAAGTCCCCAGTGGACGTGTATATGTAGCAATAGGTCATGTGCAGCTCGGCAAGACCAGGAAGGTCGTTGCATGAGTGGGCCAGGCGCTCGGCATCCTCCAGGTGTTTTTCACCTTCGGGAAACTGCCCTGTCATGAGGGCGGTGACAAACCCCAATTTGTTGAGGGCCGACACCTAAGCGAGCCCGGGGCCAACGGAGCTGGGCCGGGTGACGCCGAGGACAACGGCCATCTCCTCGACTACGGCCACGCCCTTGGCCTCCTCGAGTGCGTCGAAAAGCGCTTCCTCGGGGACTTCGACGACGCGCTGCAACAGGTCGAGCCGGAAATTCTGGCCTATGACCGCTGCCGTTCTGAGCACTCGGTTACAGTCCGGGCTGAGTCGGTCCAGTCGCTTGCCGATGACGTCTCGGAGGCCCTCGCGTATTTGTATGGACATGGATAGCTGGCCGGTGACCTGCCTGTCGTCACGGGCGAAGGTGCCCTCTTCGACCAGGTAACGCACCACTTCCTGCACAAAAATGGGGTTACCCTCGGTCTGCTGGTGCAGCGCCTCCGCCAGTCCCCACGAAACATCCCGGACCGCGATGCTGCTCATCATGTGCTGCACTTCGTCGACGCCCAGCCCCCTGACGCTAATGCGGGCGATCGACGTGACCCTTTACGAGGTCGAGCAGGACTGTGAAGCGGCGCTCGTGGAGCTGGAGCGACGGGAGCTGGTGATAAAGCACTACGGAGTTGGCGGCGTGACCAGTTTCAGCTTAACTCACGCCCTCTTCCGACAGACGCTGTACGAGGAGAATATCGCGCCAAGGCGGATTCGGCTTCATCAGCTGATCGGCAGCGCCATCGAAGAGGTGCATGCTGCCCGTTTGGACGAACATGCGGGCGAGTTGGCCGAGCACTTCGCCAACTCCTCCGATCGACAAGACCTCGAGAAGGCGCTCGGCTATGCTGAGATGGCAGCCAGAGGCGCCGTTGCCGTCTACGCGTACATGGAGGCGGTGAGGCTGACCGAGCATGCCCTCGAGGTCCACGAGCTGTTGGACTCGGGAGACATACGGAAACGCTGCGCCCTGCTGCTCGATCTGGGGGCTGCCCTTATGCCCGCTGGCGGACCACGACGCACATTCGAGGTGATCGCCCCCCAGGCATTGGCCTTGGCGGAGTCGCTCGACGACCATAGACTGGCCTCAGCGGCGTGCCAGCTTGCCCTGACTGGCCTGATGCGATACGGTTCCGGAACGATGCTAGGCACACCGGAATACCGTCAATGGGCCGAACGCGCTGACGCCTACGCGTCACCCGGCACAAACGAGCGGATTCACGCCGACTTTGCCATGTCGGCCGTCCGCTACGCTGAGGAGCGGCGTAAGGAGTCCTGGGACCTGGCCCGCCGAGCGCTGGAGCAGGCCAGGCAGCTCGAAAACCCCGAAACCCTCTTTTTGGCGGCGCTGGGAGTGCTCGGCAGGCCGCAGGCGCCGCATCGCCAGGACGAACAAATGCGGCTGGTCAAGGAGTTCGCAAGCCAGTCCCGCGATGGCGTCAGCGCTCGCACCCTAGGCGCTGTGCTGCTCGTGTCCGGGTATGCCCAACTCGCGATGGGAGAACGAGACCAGGCCGAGGCGGTATGGCGCGAGCTGAAGGAGGGAGCAAACCGTACTCAGGATGCGGACATGCTTCTCTCATCCTTGAGCGTCGAGCCGTTAGTCGCCATGCTTGACGGCCACCTCGAAAGGGCGCTCGAGTTCGGGGCTGACCTGTACGCCAAGGCCAGGGAGCTGGGCTCCCCGGTCCTCGGGCGGCAGTTCTCCGACGAGGCGAGTTTCCGGCCACTGCTCTACCTGGGTCGCTCCGAGGAAGCCATGTCGGCCCTCACCCGCGCATGCGACATGGCCGGCGTGCAGCCGGACTGGGAGGTCTCTCTCCAGAGGGTGGTCTGTCTCGCTCAGATGGGCCGACGCGTGGAGGCGCAAGAATCGCTGAGCGATCTGCTGAACGAGCGTGACATCGGCCCCGAGGTTGACGAAACTCCGGCGACGTTCCTCGCGACGCTTCTCGAAGCATCGGTACTGGTTGAAGAGAAAGAAGCCGCCAGGTTCCTGGCCAACCGACTGGCCGACCTCAGCCGCTTCGCCGGGGATAGCTCATATCTCACATCCATCGCTCGCCATCTCGGTGGGGCCGCTGCACTTCTCGGAAAACCGGACGAAGCGCGGGCCCTGTACGCTCAAGCGACCAAGCTAACCCGCAAAATCCGGAACCGCCCCGAGACGGCTCTCACCCGGCTCCAGCTCGCCGAGCTAATGTTCGATCAGTATCCCGCCGAGGAGCTGGAGGCGCGGCAACACCTGGACTTCGCGACGACCGAATTCCAGGATGTGAAGATGAAGTCTTCCCTCGAGCGCGTCCTGGAGCTACGAGAGAGCATCGCCTCTTAGCCACCTGAAGTCCAGCGTCTTCGGGTTGCAACGCCCTTCCCGCCGGAATGCCCCCTCCGAGAGTGCGGGTCCAGTCGGGGCAGCCTCCTCAGCCCTCCCACCCCTTCGACTCGCCAGGGCTGACTCACCGGTTCCTCTCCAAACGGGGCGCTAATACTACTGGAACCTCAAGCTGTACCCCGAACACAATGGGAAGCGACACGCCTCATTCTGGCGGCCGACTCACGCGATTGGGTCCCCCGCGTGGCTCGAGGGAAACTCCACGGTTCCGAGGTTGGCTCGTGGCCACAGCCGGAAAATCGATCGCCATCATTGGCGGCGGCGTGGCCGGGATGTCCGTGGCCTGGCACTTGCACGCCCAGGGCTTCGGCGTCAAAGTCTTCGAGAAAAATGACCGCATTGGCGGTAAAGCCACCACCGTCGACGTCGTGGTCGGCGACGAGATCCGATGGGTCGACCTCGGCGTGAACGATTTCAACACCCGGACCTTCGTGAACCTGGCCACGATCCTCGACCGACTTGGCGTCGAGTACCGCCCGCTGGAAGACACGGCATGTTATTTCACCATGGACGGCACGCGGGCGTATACCTCCGATGGCATGTGGGGGACCGCGGCCCCGGAGATCGTCAGGCGCGATACGGCCCGATTCCACAGGGAGGCCTGGGAGGTCCTGACCAGCCGGCAGTACAGATTTGCCCTGGTCAAGGATTACGTCGCCGAGAAACGTTACTCTTACGAGTTCGTCGAGCTCTACCTATATCCGCGAATTAACGGCATGTACTTCGCCGACCGGCAAGGTGCGGGGAACCTTCCCATTTGGCCTGTCATGATGTATCTCTCGTTGCAGGAAGGCATAGACCCGCACGGCACTCGTGTCGCCGAGCGGATGTATTTTGTCAAAGGCAGCGGCCAGTAGATGTCGAAGCTCTACAATGCGGCCAGGTCGAAGTTTCCTATCGCCCTGAACGCCGACGCCTCTGTTATCGCCGACGAACACGGGGTCGACGTGCGCTTTGGAGGCGACGTCGAGCGGTTTGATCAAGTCGTCCTGGCGCTGCAAGCCAACGACGCGCTCCGCTGCGTGAAGGACGGCCTTAGCCCTGAAACGAGACGATTCCTGACCAGCTTCACGTATCACGCCAACGAGATCGTCGCTCACACCTACTACGGCGTCCTGCCGCCGTACGTTAAAGCCTGGCGGACCTACAACATCGTCATACCGCGCAACCCGGCCGCGGCCCACCCGTATACGATGACCTACGTCATGAACCGCCACCAGAACGACGCTCGATGCGCCACGGGCGGTGACCTCGGAACTCCCCAATTTTTCGTGACCGTCAACCCGCCCGTTCCGATTCCCGATTCCCACGTTCTCGCCCAGCCCGACGGCGCCCCGGCCCGCACCGTCTTCGAGGACAACAACTACGACCTCACCGCAATCAAGGCACAGGAAACGCGCGCCAACCTCCAGGGCATCAACAACCTCTACCTAACCGGCGGCTACACCTCCGGAGCGGGACTTCACGAAGAGTGTTGGACCGACGGCATGGAGCTAGCCGCCCAAATCAAGCGCGATCATATGGCCGGACCGGCCCGCGAGCGGCGAAACACGAGCGGCTTTGCTCACCGCGGCGCTCGCGAAGCCGCGACGGCGGGTGGGGCCAGCCCGCGTTGGCTGTAAGCCCTCCGGCCCCGGCTCACCGGCCCGCCGATCCGTAATGGAGCCGGGCCAGGGATCAGATTGACAGATAATTTTCCCGCGCTTAATACCGCCCAGGCCCAGGGAATTCGCTTGACGCTCTCGAAAGGCAAGCGAAGACACGACGCGGTAACTCGGAAAGCCCAGCGGACGCCCAAATATAGGGGGGGTGCAAGATGCCTAGGCAAGGTCCGGAGAGGAGCGCTCGACAGCGCGCCCGAATGAGGGATTTTGGGGACCAAAGTGCAGGATATCGCGACCAGTAGCGAAGCCCTCGACGCGTTAGAAGAAGCCAGGTTGGATCCAGCCAAGCTGGGGCGGCTAAAGGCGAACCCCAAGGCTTGCCTGCGAGGCAGAGGAGCCAACATACCTCGCAACGTCGAGGTAGAGTTCACGGAAGGTAACTCCTGGCTCGTCTGCTTTTATTACTACTACTGGTATTATCGGGTCCAGTACTGCTACTACGTATCGTAGAGCCGGGACGCCGCCAAAGGCAGACTGGCCCCCACTGAAGCGGTCAAAACCCTTCGAACTGAGTCCGGATCGAGGTGGAACAGCCCGCCGTTAAGGAATTTGGCCACTGGGAAGGGGAAGGCACCCTGCGCCACTTCGAGACTGGAGCGGAAATCCTGCCGATGGGCCGGGCGCGGCCGAGGCGCTGCCGCCGATTGCATCGACCGTCACCGGGTCTGCCCCGGGTTCCTCCTCGCTCCTCAAACACACGGAGACGGGCGAATCGCTGGGACTCGCCACCGTCCGACATGACATCACTGAGCGGGACCGACTTCAACGGCAGCCAGTCCAGGCAGACAAGCTGGCCGCCATCGGCACACTCATCTCCGGCGTGGCTCATGAGGTCAATAACCCCCTGGCAGGGGCAACGGGGCGCGCGGAGCTACTGCTGCTCGAGGGCCACGACGAATTCGCCGCGCCGGCCAGATCATGCGAAACCTCCTCTCGTTCGCTCGGGAGCACGTCCCGGAGAGACGACCCACCCTTATCAACGAACTCATCGAGAGCGTCTTGACCCTTCTCGCGTACGAGTTCAGAGTCAACAACATCACCATCGAGCAGGATCTCCACGCCGAACTTCCAACGATTAATGTGGACGCGAACCAGCTTCCGCAGGTCTTCCTTAATCTCGTGGTCAACGCCCAGCACGCGGTCACCGATAGCGAACCGCCTCGCGCGATTTCTGTGTGCACCCGGCTGGTGGGAGACACCGTGGAGGCTACCATATCCGACACCGGCCCCGGCATTCCCAAGGAAAATTTGGACCGAATATTTGATCCTTTCTTCACGACCAAGCCGGGTAAGCAGGGCACCGGTCTCGGTCTGAGTATCTGCTTCGGCATCGTTCAGGAGCATGCGGTTAAAATCCGGTTCGACGTCGTGTTGCTAGATATCGGCATGCCCGGAATCTCAGGGTTCGATGTCCTCGAGCGCTTCACGACGGAATCCACGTCTACGACTTCGTGGCCAAACCGTTCTCGTTGGAAGACGTGCTAATGAGAGTGGAGCGGGGCCTTGAAAGACGGTCGATGCAGATCCAAGAACGCCGGCACAAGCGGATGCTCGAAACCAGAGTCGGCGAGCAGACGCAGCAGCTACAGACCCAGTTCAAGGAGCTGGTCACGAGCCTTGGGCGCGAGCACGAACTGCTTTACGCCCTTCAGTCGGGCCGGGGCGGGAAGGAGCGCGACGCCTTCAACTCAAAGCTTCCCAAGGAGTTGCAGAATCGAATGTCGTCACTGGACGAGTTCAAGGAAGCCCTGCTTCGCATACTTCATCGGACCCAGCTCTAAAAGAAGGCCATCTTCGGGATCGGACGAGCTCTCGCCGCGCCGTGCCCCTTGCCGACCGTCACCTTCACATTGGTCCACCGGAGAGGATGCCGAGCCCGCGACGGCTTATGGCGCACCGCGGAAGCATAGGATAGGATTGATTCGTTCTCGTCCGAATTCGGAATTGGAGGTCATCCGGATGCATCTACTAGAGGTCCTCAACCCGGTCGCCAAACAGCGAGGCGTCCTAACCGCCATGTCGACGTGTCCCAGACCGTCCAGCCTGGATAATAAGACCGTGGGCCTGCTGTGGAGCGGGACCCACGGCGGGGACGTCGCCCTCAAGCGCGCCGGCGAGATGCTTCAGGAGCGGTTCAAGGATGTAGCGGTCAACTTCTACACCGGCGGCAACTATCCCTCACCTCCCCACATAGTGCAGCAGGCCGGCGAGGAGTGCGACGTCGTCATCGGCGCCACCGCCGATTGAGGGACGTGCGCGTCGTGGATGGTCCACGACATGATCGAGGTCGAGAAGATGGGCAAGCCCGGGGTCCCCATCGTGTCCGGCCGATTCGAGGGCGACGCCATCGCCAGCGCGAGGGCCTTCGCCATGCCCGACCTCCAGTTCGTTCTGGTCCCACGCATCTACCGCAACCTGGCCATCGATGAGTGCATCAGGCAAACGGAGCTGGCTATCGACGACCTGGTGCAGGTGCTAACCGCCGACGGCGACGCCCGCAAGACCGCGGAAGCCGCGACGGTCGAGCGCTTCGAAGGAGACGACCGCTACGACGCCGTCACGCGCATGAACGAGGAGTTCATACTGCGGGACTGGGGAGACGCCTTCCCCTTACATCCCGCCACCCAGGACGCGACCGACAAGCTCGTGGCCGGCGCCAACCTGCCGCCCGACCATCTGGTCTGTGACGTGCCGCCCGGCTTCGGCCTCGCCACCGTCGAGAAGATCGCCGTCAACGCGGCCATGGCCGGCGCCAGGCCCGAGCACATGCCCGTTATCATCGCGGCCGTAAAGGCCCTGTCGGAAGTCGGGCCCCACGGCGGCAAGTCGCTGCTGATGTCGACAAGCCCTCACGCCCCCATGCTCGTGGTGAACGGACCCATCGCCGGGGAGCTCGGCATTAATCCAAGGTCGGCGCTGGGGCCGGGACGGGACAACCGGGTCAACATCACCATCGGCCGAGCGTTCTCGCTGTGCTTGAGAAATATAGGATACTGGTACCCGAACCAGATGGACATGGATACTATCGGCACCACGCGCAAGTTCGTCCACTGTATAGCCGAGAACGAAGAGATGAGCCCCTGGGAGCCCTACCACGTGGACAGGGGGTTCGCGGCCACCGAAAGCGCGGTCAGCGTGTTTATCACCGACGGCGAGCTGGACGTGCAGGACCAGGGGAACACAACCGCTGAGGGGCTGTTGAAGACCGTCGCCTACGGCGCGACGTTCGGCACCCGCGGCCTGGGCGAACGGCACACGGCCGAGAGGTTGATCTTCTTGCCTCCCGATGTGGCACGGCCTGTCGGTGCCCAGGGTTTCTCCAAGCGATCGGCGATGGAGTTCATCCATCACAACGCCAACGCCAGCCTGGGCAAGATGATCCAGTACATGCCTCTGGAGGGCGAGGCGCGTGTGGCCGCCAACTGGAAGTGGCTCGAGGGCCTCACCGAGGAGCAGCGGCTTAACACCACTGTTCCAGTGCTCGAGAGCGCCGACCGCTATTACATCGTGGTCGTCGGTGCCGACAGGGCCAAGACGTTGGTCATGCCCACCGGGCCCAGCCCGGCCACGGTCGGGATCGACCAGTACCGACCTTAAGCTTGCCAACGAACCGACACGTCCACGCTGGCTCGCATGATATCGGCGTTGGAACCCCCTCGGTGACTCGTGCAGCGGGCTGGATGAAATAAGACCTGGGCAGGGATTTCTCTAGTTGCGATGGTGTGTTATGCTTTTCGGACTGGTCTGATGAGGCAATAACGAATCCTCAGGGTTCACGCGCTTGAATCGGCACACTGCCGATCGAGCGATGGGAGGAGACCCGGATGCCAGGCGCCGTGAGAGGCCTCCGTCGACCCATCGACGTGGTTCACCTGATCCATAAGGCCCTGCGTGCAACAGCTGCCCGGGCTGAGAAGGAGTGTGAGCAGCTCGACGCCCTGGGCGGGCTGCACAGCTTCAATCTGGTGTTTAACTCGTGGGTAACGATCCTGCTCACGCAGACCGAGTTGAAGCGTCAGCACGTCAGGTCGGTCTCGGCGGATAGCCCACAAAAGGGACTGGCCAAACCTACTCACGACAACAGTCCACTTCCTCAGACCGACGCGCCAGACTCCTCGGCGGTCGTCGCGGCCCCTGCCGAAGATCTGATGTCAGAGCCTCTGATGTCGCTTGACGACGAGCTGCTGGATTGCGTTCAAGGGGTGCTGACCGTGCTGAACGAGGAGATCGGTAAGACGAGCGTGATTACTCGCACCAAACAGCACGTTCATAGAAAAGTGCTGGCGCTGCGCATAGTCCAGGAAGACCAGTTCGAGACCGAAGAGGCCCTTGTCCTGCCCGCCATTCGCGACAGCATAAGCGAGAGGCGCCAGCTCCAGATGGCCAGAAGCCTGCTGATCGACGAAGGCGCCGACGACCCCCGTTGGCTGATCGACTGGGTCGCCAGCGAGCTAGACCCCGCCGAGCGGCAGCAGCTTGCCCGGCTCGAGGAGCGGTTCTCCCGACTCACCGACTGAGCCGGTCGCACGTCCCCGACAACCAGTCTTTGGCTCTCGCTTCCACACCCAGTGCTCCCTATCACGACGCCTCATCCCGGCAATGGCTGCCTGTCTCAGCCTCTCCGCGCGACTTTTCGTCACCATCTCGGAAGGGCTGAGCCAGACGCCGCGGGACCCTCCAAGCGGACCGTGGCCGTGCGAACGCGGAAGGGGGTCCGGGACACATTCATCCCGGACCCCTTCTACGCCCTTACCTCCCAGACGCGCGTTCGAGCGCTGGGCTCGGACCTAGTCCCCGGTCTGAAGCGCGTGGGCCGCGGCCGCCGGCATCCCGTCGTCAGCAGCAGCGTAACTCTCATCGAGTTCGGCCTGCGCGGACCGCATCTTACGCGGCATTGTCAGCAGCGCGATCACGATCGTGAGCGCCACGATTCCGATGCCGGCGAGTATTCCTATGCGCATAGCGTCGACGAACGCCCCGTTCGCAACCGTGGTCACGACAGAGGCAACGTCGGGCGTGAGCTGATTGGTGACCTGCCCCAACGACCCTAGGCTGGCCGCAATTCCGGCGACTACATCGCCCGAAGCAAGGTCGCCTAGACTTTCTGTCACGTTGCTTCTGTAGATGCTGGTGACGATCGAGCCCAGGATGGCCACTCCGAGGGCGAATCCGAACTCGCGGCTCGTATCGTTCATGGACGAGCCGATTCCAGCCTCGTCGACCGGCACCGCGGCCATTATCGTGTCTGTTACCGTCGGCATCACGACGCCGAACCCGAATCCGAACAGCGCCATCCCGATGATCGGTACGGCGTACGATGACTCGACCTCGATCAATGTCAGGACCGCCATGCCGCCCATGACGATCAGGCTACCCAGGATCGAGAGGCCCCTGGGGCCTAACGCCTGGCCGCCCTTCATGGCTATTCCCGCGCCCAGCATCATCGTGGCGGCAACTGGTGCGATGGCGACCCCTGCCGTCAGGGCGCTTCTGCCCTGTACTAGCTGGAGGAACTGCGTTGTGAAGAAAAACACACCGGACATCGCGATGACCAATACTGTGACCACCAGGGCAGGTCCGACAAAGTCACGCTGCTTGAGGTAGCGGACGGGCAGCATCGGATGGGTGCTGCGAGCCTCGACCATCCCAAAGGCAGCGAGTAAAGCACCACCGGCAACGAAGAAAGAGACGATCTCAGTGGAAGCCCAACCGCTCTCCGGTCCCTGGATTGTCCCGTAGACGACCGCGAGAAGGCCAGCGGTGCCGAGAATCGCGCCAGGAAAGTCCATCGGCGTACGACGCGAGTCTCGCGACTCGGGAACTATCGAGAGACCGATGACGATCGCGGCGACTATGGGTAGATGCAGCCAGAAGACAGCCTCCCAGCTGAGGTTGTCAACCAGGAGTCCGCCAAGCACCGGCCCGAGGCCGGCGGCCATGCCGCCAACCGCCGCCACACGGCAATCGCTTTGGCGCGCTCATGCCGTTCGAATACGTCTGTTATGATCGACAGCGTCGAAGGCAGCATGAACGCGGCGCCGACACCTTGAAGCGCTCTCATTACGATCAGCACCGTTGTGTTCGGCGACAGCGCCGCGCCGATGGCTGCGCCCCCAAATACGACCGCCCCTAAAGCCAGGAGCCTTCGGCGGCCGAAGCGGTCTCCGGTGGTGCCCCCTACCAACAGGAGCCCAGCTACGAGCAGCGAATAGCTGTTCACCACCCACTGAAGCGTGGAGTTGGTGGCCGCGAAATCCCTGGCGATCGATGGTAACGCGGTATTCACCACCGTCGCGTCGACGAACACCATAAAGGTCGTTAGCGATACTACAAAAAGCACCCAGTTCTTTCGAACCGGGGAAGCTTTTCCTGGGACTGACGACTCCGCTTTAGATACCGTTGACATCTTTTACCTCGTTCAGGTGCTTCTGAATTTCTGGTGCCGTAGGCTGGTCACACCTTGCCGACGAATTGCTTTATGCGAAATCGACAATTACCAGCAGTCCGCTCTACAATAAACGCGATAAGTAATGGGTTCAATTCCCTGAAAGGTAATTGCCGTCAGCGATATTTGGACGGAAGATGGCAGTGATAGGGAATGGAGGTAAGGAATCATGAGCACTACGACCACGGGGCAGGTGACAACCTTCGGCCGCTACCTGAAGCAGTGGCGGCGACAACGGGGACTGAGCCAACTGGAGCTGGCCGTCCGAGCCGACGTATCCCAGCGCCACGTTTCCTTTATTGAAACCGGCCGCTCACGGCCCAGGGAGGATGTCATCCACAAAGTCGCCGAGGCGCTGGAGGTCCCGCTTCGAGAGCGCAACACCCTGCTGGAGGCGGCGGGTTTGGCGCACAGCTATCCGGAGGTGACGCTGTCGGATGATCTGTGCGCGCCCTTCTCCAACACCATTCAGATGCTACTCGAATCGCACGAGCCCTATCCCGCATTCGTCATCAACCGCTGGTGGGAGCTAATCGATGCGAACGCGGCGGGCCGTCGAATCTTTCCCCAGAACGGTGACGGCCCGATCAATATGGTCGACGAGATCCTGGGACCCGGGCCGATTCGGGGGATGATCGATAACTTCTCGGCAGTGGGGTGGGTCTTCCTGCGTGGTATGCGGAGGGCAGCGGCAAATGCAGCCCCAGACGAGCGCCTTCAAGAGCTCCTGGAGCGCGCAGAAGCCTATATGAAGGGTGTCCCAGTTGACGCTGAGGGTTCCGGCTCCGACCTGGCGATCTGCGCCCACTTTCGCATTGGAGACCAGGTGATCAAGACCGTGTCCATGGAGGCCCAGTTCGGGACAGCGCGCGAGGTGACGCTCGATGAGCTTCGCGTCGAGCTTGTATTTCCTAGAGACGCAGAGGCCGAGGCCTTCTTCAGACAGAGCGCTCAAGCCGCCTAGACGCGGCGGTCCCTCATGGCCCGCTTCAGCAGGGGCATTCCTCTCCTCCAAGATTGTCTTGTGGGGGGTGCTGGGCTATACTTTCGGCGGGGGTCGATATGCGAGAAGTATCCCCGAAGGAAGTTTCTGAGTAGCCGCCCCCTGATTAAACTTTAAGGAAATGGTCGTCATGGTAACCAGGGGAAAGATTGTAGAGATACTCCAAGAAAACCATCCCTACCTTGCTGCCGAGTATGGCGTCAAAAGGATAGGTCTCTTTGGCTCGTATGCCAAAGGGCAGCCCAACGAAGCAAGCGATATTGACGTCCTCGTGGAGTTTGAACGTCCGATAGGCTTCAAGTTTATTCGGTTTGCTGAATCTCTTGAGCGCCTGTTGGGCCGCAAGGTCGACGTGTTGACCCCTGCCGGCATTCAGGGTATCAGGATAGCCCGAGTTGCCAAGGATATTGCAGATAGCATCGTGTATGTCTGACCGAACGGATGCAGACTCTCTGAGCGATATTCAAGAAGCTACTCGTCGGATTGTGGCCTACACTGCGGGAATGACGTATGCGGCATTTGTGACTGATATCAAAACGCAGGACACAGTCATTCGCAATCTGCAGATCATGGGCGAAGCGACCAAGAACCTATCTCATGAAGTACAGACGAATTATTCTGACGGCCGAACCTCAGCTTGCTTTTTTCTTGGCTGTCTCCGACGCCCTTTTCTTGGCCTCATCCAGGGCGTACGCGGCTGCCGCTCGCTTATTTCCTCGTCCTTGCGTCTAAGAACCTCATGGCCGCGCCCGTTCCCACGTAGCATCCAGCGATTGGCACGCCGGACAACGACTCCCGTCGTGGGTCTGAGACAAGTTAGCGGCAGGCTCTCCGGCCGCAGCCCCTAGTCGAAGGCCGCGACGATCTCCTCTTCCACGCGCTGGAGGGCTTCGGCGTCACCCGACGGGATGCCGCCGAACATGATCTCGTCGACGCCCGCATCGACGAACTGGCCGATACGTTCGATGATGTAGTCTCGCGGCCCCGCCAGAGATCCGGAGAGCTTCGGGTCGAATAGCGGCCCCGCGTAGCTGCCGTGGGTACGGTCCGTTGCCCTGTAAGCGCGGGCTTCGTTAAAGCGCTCGGCCGCAGCCTTGTCGTCGGTGACTAGCAACGGCGCCAGCAGCGTGTGCTTGATCTCCGAGGGGTCGCGACCGACCTTCTCGCAGTGTCGCTCAAGCACGCTTACCTTGTGCTGATAGAGCTCGAACGACATGCCTCGGCCCGACCAGCCGTCTATGTTCATGATGTCGCCGTGCATTGCCAGCGTACGCATCGTGCGCTGCTCCCCTGTGCCGCCGACAAGAATTGGGATATGAGGCTTTTGGTAACATCCGGGCGAAAGCGGCGCCTGGTCGAGCCGATAGTACCGGCCGTTGTAGTCGACGGGCCCATCCGAGGTAAAGAGCTTGCGGATCAGCTCGCAGGCTTCTTCGAACCTGTCCGACCGTTCCTTCAACGAAGGGAAGTCCCAGCCGTAGGCTTCGTGCTCGCGCGCGAACCAGGCCGCGCCGAGCGCCAGCACGAAGCGGCCCTTGGAGGCTTGATCGAGCGTCGTTGCCATCTTCGCGAGCAGCGCCGGATTACGGTACGTATTGCCCAGCACCAGGTGCCCCAGACGCAGCTTCCGAGTCATGCCGGCGGCCACGGCGATTAGCGTATAGCCTTCGAACGCCGTGCCAGCTTCCCGCTCGCGATCCCCCGCGGGAGAGCCCGGCGATGGAGGCACGAAGTGGTCGGCAAACCACAGGCTATTCCATCTCCCTGCCTCCAGCGTCTCGATCGACGTGCGGATGTCGTCCCACGTCGTTCGATAGCAACCTACCTGAACTCCGAATTTCATCGACTCGACTCTCTTCACACTTGATCGGATTATTCGGCGGTACCAATCCCCCCCGACTCGTCGGGGCACCGACGCCGTGCCCTTCGACGAGCTCAGGGCGAACGGATTATCCTAACGGCTATTTCGAAAATTAGGCACTCGTCCCGACATCAATCCGCGGACTGCTTACCGCCGCTAGCCCAGCCTGCTGGGCAGCTCAAGTTCGGCGGTGATGCTCTGGAACCACTCGATGACCTCCGGGTGGTACGGGATGCCGTGCTCAAGGCGCTCGATCTGCTCTTCGTGCTCGGGTAGCCCGGCGTAGGTGACGCGGTCGTGGCCGGGGGCGGGCTGGGACTCGCGCAGCGCCGTCATGTAGGCGTCCATGTCGTCCTTGAACCCGTCGACGTCCGTGAACGCGTCGATCTTGTAGGCGAGGAAATGATGCGACGCTCCTCCGCGGCGATGGGGCCCACCGCCGCCGCCGGACAGCACGCTCGACAAGATTTCGATCATCACCGCCAGGCTGTATCCCTTGTGCGACCCGATCTCGCGGGTTCCCCCGAGCGGCAAGATCTTGAAGTCGTCCGGGATTGGGCGTTCGTCCATAATCGGCGAGCCGTCGGACTCGGCGACCCATCCCGGCATCGTGTTCACTCCGAGCCGCCGCGCCAGCGTGATCTTGTTGCCGGCCACGGAGCTCATCGACGCGTCGAATATGAAGGGCGGCTCGTTGCGCGTTGGGGCCGCTATCGAGATCGGGTTGAGCCCGACCAGCCGCTCCGAGCCGTTGGTCGGCAGCACAGACACACCGCCGGTGGTCATCGCGATTCCGATCATATCGTGCTCCAGCGCCATCACCGCGTGGTAGCCGGCAGCGCCAAAGTGCGCGCCGTTGGTGACCGACACCGAGCCGATTCCATACACCTCGGCGCGTTCTATGGCGACCTTCATTGCCGCGGGACCCACGACGAGACCGAGGCCCCGGTCGCTGTCAATCGTGCAGACCGCCGCGGCCTCGCGAACAATCGTCCACTCGGGGTTCGGGTTCGTTCGGCCTTCCTGGAAATTCGTTACGTACGACCGCATCATGTTGCTGACGCCATGGGACTCGACCCCTCGGATGTCCGCGTACATCAGCACATCGGCAGCCAGGACCGCGTCCTCGTCGGGCATCCTCATCTTGCGGAAGATGTCCTCAACGGTCGATCGCATATCCTCCTGGGGCACCCGTATCGCGATATCTTCCGGTACGTGGAACTGCTCGAGCATAAACCTATTCCCCTCCGTGGCCGCTCCCGGCTGGTTATTCCGATTGCTGTCTTCCCGACACCTTATCAAATCTGGCCGGTGGTGGACAGCAAAATGGCGAACTGCGTTCACCGCGTCATAGTGGACTGGCCCCGTTCGGCCTATGAAGGGACGCTAAGGCCGGTGTGTCGGAACGTCGCAGTGGCCCCCGTCGTGGTTCGACACTTACATTGAACGTGCGGCTCGGGTACTTGGCGGTGCAGGCACGAGGCGGCGCGAAGGTGGCAGCGATAGCAGCGGGGCACAGGACTTACGATACGGCTGGCCGCGGCTCGGACCGAGGAGAGGCACAGAACGAAGGCACACGCTTACAACGTCCCACTCGGCGCGCGGATGCCTTCCTACGTCGTGTTAAAACGACTCACCTGGACTCTGGCATTCTCTCCCCGTTTGGGGGATCCGCCTGAGGCGAAAGAGAGGGGGCAAGACCCCCCCTCACCGCTCGCCGCCCCTGAGCCTGGGGTCGAGGAGGTCCCGCATGGCGTCGCCGAACATGTTTAGACAGTAAATGACAATAGTCAGGCAAAGACCAGGCCAGAGAGCCAGCATTGGCTTCATCTCCATGTAGAGACGCCCTTCCCGGCTGAGCATACCTCCCCAGCTAGGAATCTGGGCTGGCAGACCGAATCCGAGGAAGCTCAGAGAAGCCTCAGTCATAATCACCCCCCCGACACTGATACTGTATATGATGATTATGACAGGCATGATATTGGGCAGGACATGCCGCATCAGTGTTCTCCTTTTTGTGGAGCCAATCGCCTCTGCCGCCAGAAAGTAGTCGTTCTCTTTAATGCCGATAACGGCACCTCTGATTATTCTAGAGCCGCCGATACCTCCTGCTATCCCCAGTACCAGTATTATCTGTGTTAGACCCTTTCCAGCTATCGACATTACGGTTAACAATATGAGCAGTCCCGGGAAAGCGATCCAGGCATCGACAAATCTCTGCATAATCAGGTCGTATTTACCAGCAACGAATCCTGAGATGCCACCTATCAGGATACCGACGAGAACATCTATAGTTGTCGCCGACAGACCGACATATAACGAAAGACGAGCCCCGTAGATGAGGCGGCTCAAGATATCTCGCCCCAACTGGTCGGTACCCAGCAGATACTGGGCTGATGAGCCCTGCAGCATGTCTCTCGCGTGTACTTCAGAAAATGGATAAGGCATCAGAAAATCGGCGAAGATAGCCACAATAACCAATACCAATATGACAATACCGCTGGCAGTACCCAGTGGTTTTGTCTTTACCAGCCTGGTAATGAAATTAAACAGACGCGAACGTCTCTTTGGCTCAATTACCGCTGACGGTATCCCTATCGCGTCGCTCATATGCCTGATTTCTCCCCTTTATCTATACCGCACCCTGGGGTCCAAATAAGGATACATCAGGTCGATCAGTAGATTGATCCCCATAACTCCGGCGGCGAAAAACAGGTTTACTCCGGAGACCATCGGGTAGTCTCTCTCATTGAGTGCAGTCACCATGAGACGACCCAGCCCCGGCAGGTTAAATATGTTCTCAATGATAACGGAGCCGCCTATCAGGATAGGCAACTGCCCGCCTATCATGGTAACTACCGGGATGAGTGCATTCTTCAGGGCGTGTCTCAGAACGACTACCCTCTCATTGAGACCCTTGGACCAGGCCGTCCTGATATAGTCCTGCCTGAGCACCTCCAGCATCATGGTGCGCGTCAGCCGCATTGTGCTTGCAGCACTGGCCGTCCCCAGAATCAGACTGGGAATGATGAGAATCCCGATGTTCCCAACCGGGTCTTCCGTGAAAGGAACATACCTCATCGGTGGCGACCAGCCCCACCAGATTGCCGGGAAGATCATGACCATAATTGCCAGCCAGAAGTTAGGCGTTGCCATGCCGATGATGGCGGCGGAGCGCCCTACGTAGTCGGTGGCCGTATCCTGGCGAATCGCCGAGTAGATGCCAACTGGCAGCGCTATCACTAGCCCGATTACGATTGCCATGACGCCAAGCTCAATGGTTACCGGCAATGCAGCCAATATCTTCTCCTCTATCGTCAAATGGGTGCCAAACAGTGATTTGCCAAGGGTGCCGTGCAGCAAAATATCTCCTATCCAGCGTCCATACTGCACGTGAACAGGCACGTCTAATCCCAGCGCATGCTCAACAGCTTCACGGTCCATCGCGATACCCGGACCCAGGACTTCCATAGTACCTTCTAATAGGTCTAATACATCACCCGGGATGAAGCGGACCATGAGAAAGACCAGGATGGTCAATATGAACAGGGTGGGGATTATGAGCAGTAGCCTTCTGATGATGTAGGCTCTCATGTGCAACACCTCATTATTTCAGCCACATCGTCCGGCAAAAACCCCGGATGTTTCAGTCTCGTGCTATGGATAGCTTGACCATTCTCGGCCAGCCAAACGGGCTTAAATGAGCTGTCATTGGAATGAAAGTGTCACTCTGAGCCCGCGGGCGAAGAATCTGGGGAGGGGCGCGCCCGGCTCTCATGCAGTACGAGTCCGTGCCGGAAACGGCCCACCGCCCCAGACCCTTCGGCTGAGGCCTCTCCGAGGAGTCAGCCAGAGTGACACGGGCGACGCGGGGCCTGCCGCAGCGCCGCATTTTCATCCTTCATGGTGGCGGTCGCAACCGGCATGGCAAATTGGTATGAAATGTCATTTCGAGCGTCCCGACGCATCGGGACTCCGATACTTATATCGGAGGAGTCGAGAAATCTAAGGCGATTGGCGGCAGAGCGCCTTAGACTCCTCGGCTTCGCTCGGGGTGACATGAGCCGGTTGTTTTACCCGTTTGCTACGGTGGTGACCACCACCACGACGGTGACGTTTGCGAAGAGTGGTGATCAGTTAGATTTGTCATTCCGGGCTTGCCCGGAATCTAGGCCAAGAGCTCGTGGATCCCGGATCAAGTCCGGGATTACAGTAAGAAAGGTCCCGTTCATGATTCAATGAGCACGGGACCTGGGAGGCTCAAGCCTCCCAGGTCCCTTCTTCCCTAAGGTCAGCCATAAGGGGGAAAAATCCCCTAATAACCCATTGCTGCCTTCATCTCACTATCAAACCAGAGGTACTGGAAGATATGAAGAGCTGTCCCTCCTCCTGAGACGCCTTCGCCGTCATAACCCATCAACCACGGCCAAGACGCGTTAAACTGTGGTCCCGCAGGTCCCCAGATTACCCAGTGCTGCTCTATCATGTGCATGTCCATCTGTTTAACCAGCCTCTTCTGCTCCTCCAGGCTGGTGGTGGCGACGACGGCATCATACCAGGCATCAAATTTAGCGTCGGAGACTGTCCAGCCGGGTAGGCCATCTGTGCGAAACTTAGTCATATTCCACACTGGATCCTCGTTTATGCCCGAAGCTGTCCATATTAAATCATAATCTAAAGCGTTCCTTCTGGCGTTGAATTCTGCTTTGGAAGTTGTGTCAATATCCACCGCAATGCCAATATCACTCCAGTATGAAACCATGAATTCTGTCCAGCTCACCGCCATCCGTGGGGAGTGCACGAACGTGATCTTGGTTCTGATGCCGTCGTCGCCGCGTGGGTACCCGGCCTCATCGAGCAACGCTTCGGCCCCTGCCGGGTCATAGGTGTAGTATCCCTTGAGCTCGTCGTTCCACTCTTCAAATGGGGTCATATAGTCTTTCGATTTGCTGCCTACATTTCCATGAGGTATCCAATCTGCAAAACCCTTAAAGTAGGTATCGTTCATTGTCTCGAGGTCCAGTGCCATCTGCATTGCGTGGCGCACCCGGATGTCGTCAAAGGGCGGCTTACTCAGGTTCAGAGCAGCAGCAGAATCCGATCGTGTTGACCACGGCCACAACTGGAGTTCTGGGTTGGTCCGCTGGAGACTCAATGCCTGGTCGACAACAACTATTTGAGCGGTTCCCTGCTGACCCAGGTAATCGATCTTACCCGAGCGCAGTGCCGCCAGACGTGTTGCAACTTCCGGGATTATAAGGACCTCTATCTTGTCAAAATAGGGCAGGCGGTTCTCCGGCCATTTTGGGTCGAAACCCCAGTAGTTAGGGTTCTTGGTGTATTCACGAGCACTGTGCTGGGCCCAGTCAGTCAGCTCATAGGGCCCGGTGCCAACCAGGTTCCTCCAATCGCCAATGTCGCCGTGTTGCTCGATTACCTCGGGGGGCAGTATCAACGAATGCCACCAGTCCAGGATAAGCATTAGGGCACGCGTGTTTGGCTCCTTCAGCTTGAAAACAACCGTATATTTGTCGGTAGCCGTTATCGATTCCCAAGACAATTTTCCGAATTCACCCGTCCAGACGCCAGGTCCGGCGTCAGCGAACTCCCACAGACCCAAATAACGGCGGAAGGTATATTCTACATCCTCGGCAGTCAGCTCCCGCCCGTTCATCGGCGGCTTATCATGCCAGTAAACGCCCTCGCGGATATTGACCACATAAGTTGTTTCGTCGGGTTGCGACCAGCTTTCCGCCAGTGCCCCCCTCTGGGCCCAAACAGGCGTCATTGCGCCGCCCGGAAAAGAATAAGCGTCCCTATCTAATGCCCAGTCCAGCGCGCCTAGCTTCTCATTAACGATTCGGCCGACCAGGTACATCGCAGTAAGGTTTAAATAGGGGTCACCACCGGCTATCACGTTAGCATCCGATGCTATGGCGGGGGTAAATGTCCCGCCGTACTCAGGCGCGGTGAACACCCTGCCGGTGACGGGGTCGGTGACATACTTCTTCCCCGGCACCTCTTTGATGACGATCCGTTCTGGTCCCGCGATAACTTTCTCGACCTCGACGGTTTTCACCACCTCTTTTTCCACCACAACGGTCTCACCGGGGACCTCTACCTCTTTCACCACCTCTTTTTCCACCACTATGGTCTTTCCGGGGACCTCTACCTCTTTGATCACCTCTTTGATCACGGTGACAGTCTCACCGGGGACCTCTACCTCTTTAATCTCCGTGCCGCAGGCCGCAGCGACCACTAATAGCATGGCCGCTCCTGCCGCGACGACTAACCACCGCATTCCGATAAACTTGTTCATTTCAGTTCCTCCCAAAGTACAAATTCGGGACGTTCCACAGCGACGCGGGACATGGCCCACCCGCGGACGCGGCAATTATCATCGCCCCCTCCATTTTTGTCAAGACATCGCGACTGATGTCACATTTCTTGACAACCACCAGGCACCTTAGTAGCATTCGCCTCGTTCCCCGCCGCGATCAGAGTGCGGCGTCAACCAGGAAGGCCGAGGGTCCCGGACCTGGTCCTCCCTTGGTCACCGGGGCCATGCCACCAACGCCCTTCGCTAGCTAAGGAGGACACCCATGAGAGCTGTTATCTACGACCGCCCATTCCAGGTCTCCGTCGGCAACGTGCCCGACCCGGGGATCAAGCACCCGAACGACGTGATCGTCAGGATAACCTCGTCGTGCATATGCGGCTCCGACCTGCACATGTACGAGGGCAGGACGGCGGCCGAGCCGGGCATCGTGTTCGGCCACGAGAACATGGGCATCGTCCAGGAGGTCGGCGGCGCCGTCACATCCCTGAGCGCGGGCGACCGGGTCGTCATGCCGTTCAACGTCGCCTGCGGCTTCTGCAGGAACTGCCAGAGGGGCTTCACCGCCTTCTGCACCACGGTGAACCCGGGCTTCGCTGGCGGCGCCTACGGGTACGTCTCCATGGGCCCGTGGGTGGGCGGCCAAGCGGAGTACCTGCAGGTACCCTACGCCGACTTCAACTGCCTGCCACTGCCCGCCGGCACCGAGCACGAGGCTGACTTCGCGCTGCTGGCCGACATCTTCCCAACGGGATACCACGGCGCCGAGCTGGCGAACGTAAGCCCGGGGGAGAGTGTCGCGGTGTTCGGGGCGGGGCCCGTCGGCCTGATGGCGGCGTATAGCTGCGTGATCAGGGGCGCGGCGACGGTGTACTCCATCGACCACGTGCAGGAGCGCCTCGATGCGGCCAAGGGAATCGGCGCGGTGCCGATAAACTTCGACGACGGCAACCCCGTCGAGCAGATCAGCGACCTTCAGGGCGGACTGGTCGACAAAGCGATCGACGCCGTCGGCTACCAGGCCGCGGCCGAGGGCTCTTCCGCGGCGGGCGGCGAGCAGGACGAGGTACCGAACATCGTGTTGAACCAGCTGATCGACGTCGTCAGCCCCTTCGCTTCGCTCAGAGCCTTTTATGATGGACTCGGAGCGGCAGCACTCCTGTGTGAGAGCAGAGGGGGCGCTGCAAGCATGCCGACTCGAGGACCAAAAGAGCCTGATGCCTGCGGAGGATCAAGGGCAGACTGTCCCACGTCGGCAACGCATCGGACACGTTCAATAGAAAGTTGCCTCATCCGAAGGCCGATATAAGGCGAACAGGCCGTTGTCCGCTCCGTATACCATTCTAAAACAGGAGGTCGTGAATGCAACGGTACTATATCGGTGTGGACTGGGCGGATCAGGCACATGCGTTGTGGGTAGTGGATGAGAGGGGTGAACAGGTATGGAGTGCAGAGGTGGAGGAGACGGAGGATGGGCTGAGTGAGCTGGGCCAGTGGCTGTACACCCAAAGGAGCGAGGGAGTGGAACTGTGGGCGTCCATCGAGAAGCCTGAAGGTCGTATCGTGGACTTTCTTCTGGACCATGGGGTGGTGGTCTATCCGATCAACCCCAAGGCGTTGGACCGCGCACGCGATCGGTTTCGTATGAGTGGGGCCAAGAGCGATCCTTTCGATGCCCGGGTGCTGGCGGAGTTTCTCCGCACCGACCACCCTCACTTGCGTCCATTGCTGCCCAGCTCCGACCAGGCCCAGGAGCTCAAGCTGCTGACTCGGGACCACCAGCGGCTGCTTCGGGACCAGACTCGATTGCTCAACCAGCTGAAGGCTACCTTGAAGGAATATTACCCTCGGCCCCTGAAGGTGTTCAAGGACCTGAGCACGGCCTCGGCCCTGGACTTCCTTGAGCGGTATCCGACGCCTGAAGCGCTGACGCCCCAAGGGTGGCAAGAGTTCGCTGCAGCGCATCGATGGCCTCGCAGCCGGGCTTCCCAGGCGTGGGAGTTGCTCAGCCAGCCTCCCATTCCTGTCCCCACCCATGTGACGCGGGCGAAATCTCGGCTGCTGCGGGCTTTGGTCGCCCAACTGCGGGTGATGGGGGCGACGCTGGGAGGGTACAAAGCGGAGATCGAGGATTTTTTCGTCTCCATGCCGGTGGCTGATGTGGCCCGCAGCCTGCCGGGTGGCAAGAGCGGCGTCACTGTCCCCAGCTTGTGGGCTGAGCTGGGTGACGCTCCTGGCCGCTGGGAGTCCTTTCAGCACCTTCAAGGGCAAGCAGGCGCCGTACCGGTTACCAAGCGCAGTGGCAAGAGCAGCGTGGTGCACTTTCGCTTTGCCTGCAACAAGAGGTTGCGTCATGCCGTCAACCGGCTGGCCTTCCTTTCCTTACGCTATAGCACATGGGCGCCGGCCTATTACCGTCAGCAGCGTCGCAAGGGCCACACCCATCAGCAATCCCTGCGCGCCCTCGGCGCCAAGTGGCTCAAGATCATCTTTGTCATGTGGCGAGATCAAACGCCCTATAACGAAGAACGTCACTTGGCCAATATCGCACGTCAAACAATGTACCAAGCTGCCTGACCGGAGGCTTGACACGCTCATAGAAAGTCTGCCCTGAGCTTGCCGCAAGGCTCACCACGAACGGGTTTGGTCCTCCCGACACGTCGGGATGAGGCTCGAAGGGCAGTACTAGCTGGCCTTTCCCGATTTTAGCGTTCGCCGCCCCTGAGCCTGGGGTCGAGCAGGTCCCGCATGGCGTCGCCGAACATGTTTAGACTATAAACGGTAATAGTCAGGCAAAGACCAGGCAAGAGAGCCAGACGTGGAGCTACCTCCATGTATTGACGCCCTTCCCGGCTGAGCATGCCCCCCCAGTCAGGAGTCGCCGGAGGCAGACCAAATCCCAGGAAGCTCAGAGAAGCCGCACCGATAATCACCCCCCCGACGGTGATGCTGAATATGATGATCATGACAGGCATGATATTGGGCAGGACATGCCGCATCAGTGTTCTCCATTTTGGGGAGCCAATCGCCTCTGCCGCCAGAAAGTAGTCATTCTCTTTAATGCCGATAACGGCGCCTCTGACTACTCTTGAGCTGCCGATGCCTCCGGCTATCCCCAGGACCACTATTATCTGTGGCGCACCCCGTCCCACTATGGACATTATGGTTAACAACAGGAGCAGTCCCGGGAAAGCCATCCAGGCATCGACAAATCTCTGTAAACCCAGGTCCAATTTACCACCAAGGAATCCTGAAGTGCCGCCTATCAGGAGAGCGACGACAACATTGATAGCGGTCGCTGCCAGACCGACAAATATCGAAAGACGAGCCCCGTAGATAAGGCGGCTCAAGATATCTCGCCCCACGTGGTCTGTACCCAGCAGATACTTGGCTGATGAGCCCTGAAGCATATCTTTTAAGTGTATTTCAGTAAATTCATAAGGAGCCAGAGCATCGGCAAAGATAGCGACGAAAATCAATATCAATATGATAATCCCGCTGACAGTACCCAGTGGTTTCTCTCTGACCAGCCTGCCAAAGAACTCAGCCAGCCGGGAACGCCTCTTTGGCGCAATTTCTACTGATGGTATCCCTGTGGCGTCGCTCATGTTCCCGGTTTTCCCCCTTTAGCTGTATCGGACCCTGGGGTCTAAGTAAGGATAGATCAGGTCGATAATTAGATTGGCCCCCAAGACCGCGGCGGCGAAGAACAGGTTTACTCCGGAGACCACTGGGTAGTCTCTTTCAGTGAGTGCAGTCACCGCCAGTTGGCCTAACCCTGGCAGGTTAAATATGTTCTCTATGATGACGGCGCCGCCTACCAGGCTAGGCAACTCCATGCCTACCAGGGTAACTACCGGGATGAGGGCATTCTTGACGGCGTGTCTCATAATAACTACCCTCTCCTTGAGTCCCTTGGACCAGGCCGTCCTGATATAGTCCTGCCTGAGCACCTCCAGCATCATGGTGCGCGTCATCCGCATTGTGCTTGCAGCACCGGCCGTCCCCAGAATCAGGCTGGGAATGAAGAACATCCCCAGATTCCCCAGTGGGTCTTCCGTGAAAGGAATCAGCTCCAGCGGTGGCGACCAGCCCCACCAGATTGCCGGGTATATCATAACCATAAGTGCCAGCCAGAAGTTGGGCGTTGCCATGCCGATGACGGCGGCGGTGCGCCCCAGGTAGTCGGCGGCCGTATCCTGCCGAATCGCCGAGTAGATGCCCACTGGCAGGGCTATCAAGAGCCCGATTACGATTGCCATGACACCAAGCTGAATGGTTACTGGCAATCTACCTATTATCCGCTCCTCTACCGTCCAACCAGCCATCAGTGATTCGCCAAGGGTTCCTTGGAGGATACCCTTGAAGTGGGACTCACCGGTAGCCCAGTCAGGGGTCGGCAACACTCCTGTCCAGCGTCCATACTGCACGTAGGCAGGCACGTCTAATCCCATCATACGCTCAAGCGCTTCGCGGTCAACCGTGATGCCAAGAAACATTAGCCTCTTACTCATTACGTTTATTATGTCGCCCGGGATGAAGCGGACCGAGAGAAAGACTATGATGGTCAATATAAGCAGGGTGGGAATTATGAGCAATAACCGCCTGATGATATAGGCTCTCATGTGACACACCTCATTGCGATTTCCCCCGTCATTCCGAGCCCTCTTTCCACTGTCATTGCGAGCCCCGATTCTACCGGGGCTTCCTCAAGTTCCTTCACATTACTTCCTTGCGATCCCGATCCCGACGTGTCGGGAGGACCACACCCGTTCGTGGTGAGCTTGTCGAACCACCGACGCCCTGCCCTTCGACGAGCTCAGGGCGAACGGTTACGCTCCGTTGTGATCCACACCCGTTCGTGGTGAGCCCGTACCCGTTCGTGGTGAGCCCGTACCCCCCCGACTCGTCGGGGCACCGACGCCCTGTCCTTCGACGAGCTCAGGGCGAACGGATTATCCTAACGGCTATTTCTAAAACAAGGTAAAGTGAAGGACGATGACAATGAGTAAGGGAGCCGGGAAGCCTGCGCCTCCCAGCTCCCTTTTTCCCTGAGCTAAGCCACAAGGGGTGAACTCCCCTAATAACCCATTGCTTTCTTCAGCTCCTGGTCAATCCAGAGGCGCGCCATCATCGCCATTTGTTCATACATCTGCTCAATCCCTGTTTCACCGTTATGACCTTTGACCCACGGCTGGACCGCGGCAAAGGTTGGAACTTTAGGACCCCATATTAGAACGTGATGCTCTATAAGGTAGTTATCTGCCTCGTTACTCAGCCTCATTTGCTCGTCAAGTGTCTCAGCAGCTAGGGCGCCTTTAGCCAGGGCGTCATAATCCGGTTCATTGGCTCCGTATGGGGGCCTCGTGAAAACTTGCAATATCCCTGCAGGGTTGAGCTCAACCCCAGCGGCAAAAGTGGTTAAATGCCAATCCCCGGTATCCATTGTAGAGTCGACGAAAGCTTCGTCACCCTGCTGAATATCCGTCACTTCAACGCCAATGTCTTTCCAGTATTCGATTGCAATTTCTACATAGCCCACATCCTTCCCCGACCCAGTCTCAAAAAGAATGGGGAACCGTAGTCTGACGCCGTCGGCGCCACGCGGATACCCAGCCGCCTCAAGCAACTCTTCCGCACCCGCCGGGTCATAGGTATAGTATTGCTTGACCTCTTCCGGCCACTCGTCAAATGGGGTCATATACCCCTTGAGAGTAGTCCCTAGAAACCCCTGAGGTTTCCAAACCCCTAGACCCTTATAGTAGGTATCGTTAACGGTCTTATGGTCCAGTGCCATCTCTAGTGCCTGGCGCACCCGGATGTCGTCCAAGGGCGGCTTGTTTCGGTTCGTCCCAAAAGCCTGAGCCGAGTACACTCCAAACGGCCACAACACGATTTCGGGGTTGGTCCGCCTGATAGCATCTGCCTGTTCCAAACTTAGACGCGAAGCAGGAGCTATTCCCCCGTAATCAAACTTACCCGTGCGGACTGCCGCCAGATATGTTGCGGGTTCTACCATCTTCAGCAACCTCACCCTGTCAACATAGGGCAGGCGGTTCTCCGGGTATTTTTCGTCGTAGCCCCAGTAGTCAGGATTCTTTTCCCAAGTCGCAGAGACGCCCTCGACCAACTCGGTAAACATAAAGGGCCCGGTGCCCACCATGTTCCTCCAATCCGAGTGGTCGCCGTATTCCTTGATTACCTCGGGGGCTAATATCAAAGCACCTCTTGCTTCGAAGCCTATAACTTTCACCGCACCGACGGATGGCTCCTTCAGCTTAAAGACAACCGTATATTTGTCGGTGGCCTCTACCGATACGATTCCTAGCTTGGCGATACGAAGATGTTCGGCGGCTTCGGTGAAGCCGCTGCCCAGACCCAAATAACGCTGAAAGTTATATTCGATATCATCAGCAGTTAGCTCCCGACCGTTCATCGGTGCCTTATCGTGCCAGTGAACGCCCTGGCGGATGTGGAAGGTAATGGTGCGGCCATCCGTGGAAATCTCCCAGCTTTCCGCCAAGGAGCCTGTCAGTGCCGTCAGGGTCATGTGAACGTGCCCTTAAAGTCAAATTCGTCCCTACTTATTCCCCAGTTACCCACGAGTAGCACTTCGGCGACGCCTTGACCAGTGGGGGGGGGTGCGCAAACGGGGCAAGGTAGGGATCAGCCATCTAACTTGAACCAATCGAGTGATTGTGGTAGGTGAATGTTCCGCCGTACTGTGGGGCTTCCACGACCTCGCCGGTGGTGGGGTCGGTCACATACCCCGCCGACACCTCTACAACTTTGAGGACCTCTTTCTCCACCACCACGGTCTCACCGGGGACCTGGACCTCTTTCACGACCTCTTTCTCCACCACAACGGTCTCACCGGGGACCTCTACCTCTTTCACCACCTCTTTTTCCACCACTATGGTCTTTCCGGGGACCTCTACCTCTTTGATCACCTCTTTGATCACGGTGACAGTCTCACCGGGGACCTCTACCTCTTTAATCTCCGTGCCGCAGGCCGCAGCGACCACTAATAGCATGGCCGCTCCTGCCGCGACGACTAACCACCGCATTCCGATAAACTTGTTCATTTCTGTGCCTCCTACCTGATGCTCATCGCCGAAACGGCCGAAACGCTCCGCGACGACAAAGGCTCTGGCCCACGCGCGGAACGGCCCCGTTGTATCATCCTCTCCCTGCTTTGTCAATTACATCGCATTGCGAGGGATAAAGAGGTGGAGGCACATTTCTTGACAACCACCAGGCACCTTAGTAGCATTCGCCTCGTTCCCCGCCGCGATCAGAGTGCGGCGTCAACCAGGAAGGCCGAGGGTCCCGGACCGAGGTCCTCCCTTGGCCACCGATGCCCATGCCCCCCAGACCCCCACACTAGCTGAGGAGGACACCCATGAGAGCCGTTATCTACGACCGCCCATTCCAGGTCT
Source organism: Dehalococcoidia bacterium (assembly GCA_965248005.1). Classification (GTDB taxonomy): domain Bacteria; phylum Chloroflexota; class Dehalococcoidia; order Lucifugimonadales; family UBA1123; genus CBDFIE01. The sequence goes on along the minus strand of CBDFIE010000003.1, from coordinate 2,133,478 downwards.
CCGTCGGCAACGTGCCCGACCCGGGGATCAAGCACCCGAACGACGTGATCGTCAGGATAACCTCGTCGTGCATATGCGGCTCCGACCTGCACATGTACGAGGGCAGGACGGCGGCCGAGCCGGGCATCGTGTTCGGCCACGAGAACATGGGCATCGTCCAGGAGGTCGGCGGCGCCGTCACATCCCTGAGCGCGGGCGACCGGGTCGTCATGCCGTTCAACGTCGCCTGCGGGTTCTGCAGGAACTGCCAGAGGGGCTTCACCGCCTTCTGCACCACGGTGAACCCGGGCTTCGCTGGCGGCGCCTACGGGTACGTCTCAATGGGCCCGTGGGTGGGCGGCCAGGCGGAGTACCTGCAGGTACCCTACGCCGACTTCAACTGCCTGCCACTGCCACAGGGTACCGAACACGAGGCCGACTTCGCGCTGCTCGCCGACATCTTCCCCACGGGATACCACGGGGCTGAGCTGGCTAACGTGAGCCCGGGGGAGAGCGTCGCGGTGTTCGGGGCCGGGCCCGTCGGCCTGATGGCGGCGTATAGCTGCGTGATCCGGGGGGCGGCGACGGTGTACTCCATCGACCACGTGCAGGAGCGCCTCGATGCGGCCAAGGGGATCGGCGCGGTACCGATAAACTTCGACGACGGCAACCCCGTCGAACAGATCAGCGACCTTCAGGGAGGACTGGTAGACAAGGCCATCGACGCCGTGGGCTACCAGGCCGCGGCCGAGGGCTCTTCCGCGGCGGGCGGCGAGCAGGACGAGGTACCGAACATCGTGTTGAACCAGCTGATCGACGTCGTCAGCCCCACCGGCGCCCTGGGCATCCCCGGGCTGTACGTCCCGACGGACCCCGGAGGCGTCGACGAGGGCGCCAGGCGAGGTGCGCTGTCCATCAACTTCGGCCGCCTGTTCGAGAAGGGTCTGCGGCTCGGCACGGGCCAATGCAACGTCAAGCGATACAACGCGTACCTGCGGGACCTCATCATAGCGGGGAAGGCGAGCCCCAGCTTCGTAGTATCGCACGAGGTGCCCCTCGAGGACGCCCCGGACGCCTACGACAAGTTCGACAAGCGCGTCGACGGCTACACAAAGGTGATCCTGAACCCTTAGCATCGTTTGACTTGAAATACGCCCTTGAATCGTCGTTGCGAGGCGCGACGAAGGAGGGCCGTGGCCCCGATAAGATCGGGGGTGGGGATGGTGCCCCCCTCCTCCAGATTGCTTCGTCGGCTACCGCCTCCTCGCAACGACGATTCATGAGCGCAGTTTTCGGACACCACACCAGCAGGCTGATCCGCCTCAGGCGGACGGGGTGTGCGGAGGGGCAAAGCCCCGGTGCCGGGCCTTCGACAGGCTCAGGCCGAACGGAGGACGGCGTTTTCCCGTTCGTGGTGAGCCCTTCAGCTAGCTCAGGATAGGCTTGTCGAACCACCGACGCCGCGACCCCGAGTCGTCGGGGTCGTTGCGAGGCGCGACGAAGGAGGGCAGTGGCCCCGATAAGGTCGGGGGTGGGGATGGTGCCCCCCTCCTCCAGATTGCTTCGTCGGCTACTGCCTCCTCGCGACGACGATTCATGAGCGCAGTTTTCGGACACCACACCAGCAGGCTGATCCGCCTCAGGCGGACGCGGTGTGCGGAGGGGCAAAGCCCCGGCGCCTATCCTGAGCAACGTGAAGGCACGGGGGTACTGGGGGTGTCCCCCAGATTCAATTTCTTCCCCCTCCCTGGCCAGGGCCTGCCCATGAGCTTGCTCAGGTCAGGGGGATGGTCGGTCCGCCTGAATCGGACCAGCACCCTGCCGTGACTCATGCCACAGTAGCTGCCCGGAAGGATTGAAGTCCCAGCGGTACTAAAGCACGAACACAGAAAGACTTGAACGAGCACAAATCAGGAGATGCAACAATGCGCGTCAGCGACGGCAAAACCGACTACGACTGGCTAGACGGCTGGGCGCACGTTCCCGAGTCCGACAGCGCGTCTCGGGGCTGGGCCCACCACGACGTGGTCGTCACCGCCTCGGGCGACGTGGTCTCGTTCCACCCCAGCGACTCGACGATGCTGGTCTTCGACGCCCAGGGCAACCTCTCGCGGTCGTGGGAGACCAACTTGGCCGACGCCCACGGCATGACCCTCGTAACGGAGAACGGCGTCGAGTACCTGTGGGTCGCCGACAACGGCCGCAAGCGCGCCGCCGACCTGGACTACGAGTACACCTCTGCCACCGCACCCGGTGGGCCGCCCGCTCACGCCTACGAGACGCGGGGCCAGGTCGTCAAAATGGACCTCCAGGGAGAGGTCGTCCAGTCCATCCCGCGACCTGAGCTGGCCATATATGAGACAGGCGTCTACTCTCCCACATCCGTCGCGGTGAACGGCTCAAACGGCGACATCTGGGTCGCCGACGGCTATGGCCAGAGCTACGTCCACCGGTACGACCGCTCGGGCACATACATGGGCAGCATCAACGGCGAGGAGGGCGCAGCCGGCCGGCTCAACAGCCCCCACGGAATCTACATCGATACGCGAAAGTCGGAGCCGGAGCTATACATCGCGGACCGGAGCAACGGCCGCATGGTGGTGTACGACCTGGAGGGCGAGTTCAAACGCGAGTTCGGCTCCGATTTCCTCACGACGCCCAGCGCCATCGCCATGCACGGCGACACGATGGTAGTAGCCGAGCTGAAGGCGAGACTGGCCGTTATCGACGCCGAGGATAACCTGGTCGGCTACCTCGGAGAGAACCTGGCGGTGACCGATACCACGGGTTGGCCGAACGAGCTGAACGACGCCGGCGTCCCGGTCAGGACGTCGTCGCTGGAACCCGGCAAGTTCCACAGCCCCCATGGCCTTGCCGTCGATTCGACCGGCAACGTCTACGTCTCCGAGTGGCTGATCGGGGGCCGATTTACGAAGCTGGCGCGCCTGGCATAGTCGGTCGAGCTACTTCCCCCGATCCGGACCGGTCGGGGTTCGGCGCCAACGGACTGGCCTAATGGCTACTGGCTAGGCTGACTCGTTCCGCGATGCCGACTCGCCTGCCGACGACGGTCGCACCCACGAATTTGACCCCGCATCCCGAACAGTCATAGGCTGGGTTCGGCCGGCTTCGTCCCCGTCTCACCACCCTGCCCTCATAACACCCGGGACAGGCCCTCCGATTCGAAATTAGGACGTTGTATCTCTTCAGGCCAATCGCCGACGGCCCTCCCACGTTCGAGTGGTAGGAGTCATCCCAGCGAACGATTCTCTGTGCCACCCGGTCTTGTGCGGAGGCAGTGAAAACCTCGGGGTCGTCGACCGAACCTCCCGATAATACGTGCAAGACCGCGCTCACAATATCGTCGCCGTCGGCATCCGAACCGGGGCGCGGATCGGCGGGGGTGAGTGGCGCTTCCAGAGGGTCAACGTCTTCGTCAGCGCTGACCACGATCACGGATACATCGGGACAGGCGCCGCTCAAGCTCTTGACGGCATCGACGACGTGCCGGTCGCCCAAGTCTGTCTCCAGCAACACCACTTCGGGGCGCAGCCGTGTCACGTCAGCTACGACCTGGTGACCGTCGTCACCACCGCCAACGACCTCGACCTCGGGCTCATCCTGCAGCCGTTGAGCGAGTCGCGAGGCAAACGGCGACGGTCGACCGCCTATGTAGACACCTATCTTGCTCATCGCACGGCCACTCCCAATCTAGGAGCGCATTGGAGCGACATTTACAGCCTTGGTACGCTGGCAATCTGATCGCAAGCTATCTTGGGAGGTAAAGGTCGGAATCTGATGACTGGAGCGAGTCAACAATGTATGGAAGAGTTAACGACTTATGAACAGTCAATCGTAGCGTGGCGGGGCCTACAACAGTGCTGGCACCCACGACTCCCCCGTGCCAGCACTCATGGGCGGGCCTGTGCACAACGCGGTTTCCTAGAAGGAAGGGGTGAAGTAGACGGCGCCGATTTACCGCGGAGACGGCGATGCGTGGGCCATCCAAGCCGCGACCCTGGCGGGCTGTCATACCCTTGTTTGACAGCCCGGTGTGTCGTCGTAGCTCTCGGTGTACCGGGTCCGGCGAGTCGCCAAGATCAGGGCAAGCCTGCCGTGCTTGGACCAGCCTCGGCCGGACGTCCCGGAACCTGGCTCGCCGGACCAACCGGATGGGGCCGCATTGGCCCCGGATCCGGACGAGTGAGGGTCGAGCCTACTTAAGCTCGATGAGTATGACGTGGGCCTCGGAGCTGGATAGAATCTCCGTGGCGTGGTCCGCAGCGTCCATATACATCGCCTGGCCCGCGTTCAGGCCCATCTCCATCGCCTGGCCGCCGGGCAGCGTGAAGCGGACCTCAGCGGCGCTCAGCGGCACCGCAACTACCGCTGGGTGCGAATGCATGGCGGTCTTATCACTAACGCCGCCGCGAAACTCCAGGATTCGGACATGATCGTTGTCCTCAATAACTTTGTAATGATCGGGGGCTACCGTTACCGCGTCTGCCATTTCGTCCTCCTTCAGGGTTACTGCTTACGTTTGTTCAGGGTCCGATTTCCCACCCGGCCCAATACTCTTGGACCGGCGTGGCCTCCAGTATGCCGACGAGCGCTACCTGCTGGCAGACATCCGTTGCCCATGTCACGGCGAGCGGGGGAAACCCGCCTCCCTGTGCCCGGCGAACGGCTGCGCTGGCCAACTCATCGATAGCGGCCGGGTCTCTCGGCGGGGTGTCGCACTACTGTGTACAGGCGCCACGGTCCGGTGCATGAGCGCTGGAAGCGTCGCTGGAGTCTTATTCGGAGCTACCGTCTGGGCAGCGCCACAGTGGCCTCGCCTGGGGTTGTGGACTGACGCTCCTCGTCAAGCACGTCGACCTCAAGGTCGATCAGGTGTTCCCCGTTTTCCATCCGCTTGCCGGTAACCTTACCAACGCAGGTCAGCACCTCGTCCTTCTGGTTGATGGCCCGGTACTGGCACCCCAGCTTCTTGACCCGAGCCTCGTCGCCTGCCCAGTCCCTCAGCATATTGTGCAGGTAAGCAAATCGCAGGTTCCCCATCCCAAAGGCGCCCGCCTCGTTCAAGGCGGCCCGTCCCGCCCTGTCGTCCATGTGGATGTAGACGAACTCGTCGTTGACGGCGGCGTAGCGGTTCCAGTTCATGAAGTCGGTCTTTCGGGACCACTCCGCGATCTCCTGGCCGACCTCCACATCATCCCAATAGACGTTGTAGGCCATGGGCAACTCTCCGCTATCAGTACTGAATCGAAATCTGCCGCCTCACTCTGACCGCCTCCCCGTTCTGGTTGGTCCAGCGAATCTCCGTCGTGGAGAACAGGGTCAGCCCCAGCCGTGTCGTACGCTCTAACCAATCGACAAGGCCGGTCGACGAGCTGATAACGTCGCCGGGACGCATCGGCGCGAAGTACTCGTCAGTCTGGCCGCCGTTCATCCCCCTTGTGCCGGGGCCTGCCCCTTCTGGCGTCGCGGGGCCGCGGGATGCAGGGTTCCTGTCGATAGGCCACGCGAAGGGGTTGAAGTCCAGGGGCGCCACTACGCCCCCATACTCGGTCCCGGCGGCGTACTCTTCGTCCCAGTAGAGCCGGGGAGGCGTGTCCGGCCAGTAAACGGCTATGGCCCACTTGCGGATATCGGAGAGGGTAACGGGCGGCGAATCATTCTTCTCGCCGAACTTGCCCTTTTGCTCGATCATCTCGGGAGTAACGAGGGTCTCCAGCCGGGTGGTCAATTCTGTGCACTCCTATAACAAGGAAGGCGTCGGACCTGTGGCTCAAGGTTGCCCGCGCTGACATGACGGCGAATTCAGCTCCAGCAGGCAGCCGATTCGCCGGTATTCTACATCACAGCCCTATTCAAGACAATTCTCTCGCGGACCGCAGCGTGCCAGCCCAAAGACCAAATGGCCAACCTGACGGCAATCCCCGGGGTCTCTGTGAGTTTGATTCGGGACCGGTCCAGGGTTATCATGCCCGCGGACCACCAGGGCATCGCGCGCGTTCGCAAGCCCCTTCCTGGCCCATGGGCCCCGGACTCGACGGTCGTCCGGTCGGAGATCGACGCAACCGCTGGAAGCAGGACCCGGTCCGTACATGAGGTACCCGAGCATCATACACAGGACGCGCTCTATTCGCCTGGCGCGCCACGGCATGTTGGGCGTGGCGCTGGTCGGAGCGTTCTGGCTGGTCTCGTGGCTGCACCTGGAGCCGGTAGGAAGGCATGCCTTCTTTCCGCTCTGGTTCGGGTACATCCTCATTGTCGATGCCGTGGTCCTGAAACGTGGCCACACGTCAATGCTGAAACGAAGCCCGGGACGGTTCGTGGGAATGTTCATCGCCTCGGCGCCCCTCTGGTGGATTTTCGAAGCGATCAACAGGTCCACTAATAACTGGCGCTACGTCGGCGCTGAGGAGTATTCGACGATCGAATACGCGCTGCTGGCCAGCCTGTCCTTTTCGACGGTGATACCCGCCGTATTCGAGACGGCCGAACTCCTCGGGACCTTCGGCTTCATCCGGCGCTTCGGGCGCTGGCCCTCGGTCCGTCTGTCCCTTCCGACCCGCATCGGTGGGGTGGCATTGGGGGCCTGCTCGATCTTCATGCTGGTCCTCTGGCCGCGGTATGTCTTTCCGCTCACCTGGCTCGGGGTGTTCATCTTGCTGGACCCTATCAACTACATGCGCGGCCGCCCCAGCATTGGAGGCTGGCTAGAGCGGGGAGACTGGCGACTGCCTATCGCCCTGGCCCTCGGAGCAACGGTGTGCGGGGGGTTCTGGGAGATGTGGAACTACTGGGCCCTTCCCAAATGGGTATACAGCGTCCCGGTAGTGGACTTTGCGCACTTATTCGAGATGCCCGTGCTGGGCTACGGAGGGTACCTGCCCTTCGGCCTGGAGGTGTACGCCGGGTACCATTTCATAGCGGGGTTGCTGGGCGACAGGCGCCCAATCATACGGCTCCCATGTAACGGTCTGGTGGAAAGGGGCGAGGGCTAGCCAGCGACCAGTGGCGAAACGAGACTACGCGGGCAGGTCCGCCAGGGCCGTGGACGTCAGCCCGTACTCCTGTTTTACGTTTTCGAGCACCATGAACGTGTCGACCCTACGGATGCCGTGAATCTGGTAGATGCGATTGAGCATCAGCTCGTTCAGCCCGTCCGTGGACCGTACGATCACCCGGGCGAGAATGTCGAAAGAGCCGGTGCTTATCGACACCCAGGTAACCTCGTTCAGATTGGCCAGCGCCTCGGCTACTTCGTTGAGCCTCTCCACGGAGGCACGGATGCCGATGATGGCCTCGGTCCTGTAGCCCAAACGACCGGCCGCGGGGACGGCCACAACCTGCACGTATCCCTGCTCGATCAGCCGGAAGCGGCGGCGGCGAATGGTCTCTTCACTGGCCTCCGTCGAACGGGCCACCGTGGCGTTCGTCGCTCTGCCATCGCGCTGAAGTTGCGCGATGATCTGAATATCTAGCTCATCCATTTTTAATTATCTCAAAAACTACTGTATTTGCGGAAGACTCACACTCACACCTCCATCTAACCAGAAACCCATTCGCTCGTCAATCGCCTATTCGATCTACGACCCCTGTGAGGGGTCCGTCAGTGCGACGCCTATGCGGGATCGAGGCGCGACCCGGAATTTCAGTCGCGAGTCAGCCGATTGTCAGGACCCGGTCAGGCCAGGGTCAGGCGCGCTGCACCCGGCTACCCCGTAATGCAGACAGGATCGCGAAACGTCTCGGTAAGACCCTCATGATGCTGGGATAGGAAAGAGGAGGTGACGTAATGGCTTTGGCAAACTTGGCACTGCACCTTTCAGTAACCGAGGGCATAGGCGTCGCCGGAGCTAACGCCGGCACATTGGGCCGACCGTGGTCCGTCGATGTCGAGGCGCCGGCCGTGGTCCCGATGACCGGACGCGAGCAGGAGGTCCTGACGCTCGTGGCGGAGGGATTCTCCAACAAGCTGGTGGCCGCCGAGCTTGGCATCTGCGAACGTACGGTCAAGAACCACCTGACGTCGATCATGACGAAGCTGAGGGCCGCCGACCGGACCCACGCCGTGGTCACCGCCGTCCGGTTGGGTTGGCTGGTGATCTGAACGGTCTATTTACTTGGGATACCGGCGGCCTTTTTCGACCGATACGGTCGCCACAGCTGGCCAGTCCAGTTCTCACGAAGTATCAGGAGGCTTCGCGCATGACCCGCCATTTCACCGGCAAACAGCCCTTTCCGGGCGACCCCTCCGCCACCGCGGACGCGCTGGAACAGCAGCTTAGGGGCGCCGACGCTGCAAACTTGGCTGAGTCGGCTCCAAGCGCTAACCTGGTGGTCGTCGGCGGGCCAAACGACGGCGTCCTGGTCCCCATTCCCAGCGAGGGCCTCACCTTAGGAAGGCTTCCCGATAATGACGTCGTCATCAATGACCCATGGGTGTCGCGGAATCACGCCGAGATCGTCCCCAGTCATGACAGCTACATACTGAGAGACCTCGCCAGCAGCAATGGCACCTATCTGACCGATCGACTAATCAACACCTCGGACTACGGCCTCCAGGACGGCGATCACATACGCCTGGGACAGTCCGACGTCCAGCTTGTGTTCAGGTTCAGCGGCGCGGCCACCTTAAAAATGGCCCCGGGCGTCATGGTCGACATGAGCCCGGTCGCCGACATACCGAAAACCCCTTCGCGAGCGCGCAAGGCCGCTAAAGGGGGCCCGATCGCGCTGGACCGTGCATGGCGCGACGGGGTCACAGTCCGAGAGCAGAACGGGTCCGCCGAAGAGCTGGTGGATGGCGATATCCGACTGAACGTCGAGGCCGGTGGCGATCTGAGGCTGATGTACCAGTTTGTCCATGAGCTTCGCCAGCGGCCCGAGCTCAAAGTGCTCAGGCTGTCGGGCGGACCCAGGCAGGAGCTCGCCGTCTGGATTGGTCTCGATGAGCGGCTGCCCCTCTCGCTCCTTCTGTCGAGCATAAAGTTCGTCTCGAAAGTCAGCCAGGGCGAACACGTACCGGCCGGCCGCGATACGAACGAGCAGATTTTCAAGATCTACCTGGCGGTCTAAGCACGGCGCCTGGACCGTGCCGCAAAACGTCCTCATTCGGCGTTGGACACTTCGTATGCCGACCCCTGCTGAGCGGCGGCGACGCCGGCCTCCGGGAGTAGCTAGCGCGGCTCCGGTGGCCCTCGGGGCGATCAGCGGGACATACCCCTGCCGACGCCGAAATCGAACTGCCGCGATCCCAGGCAACTAGGCCCCACCACCTCTCCGCGTCCCCTCTCACGGCACCTCACTACAACTTGCCCTCGCCGGTCGGAATTCCGAATCCCACCCGGACTACTCTGGGCGCCGACGCCAATTCGCTCACGGTGCGACAGCCCGGTCGCCCACCCCGGCACATGTACTCCCGGTAGTCTCCCCCCTCTAGATGGTCGGTCCGCGACAGTTTATTTCCTCAGGCCTCCGAACTAAACCCGTTCGGGGCGCCGCACTGCCTGCTGACGCCAGTTCCTCTGAGACTGGCGTCAGCAGGCAGCCCCTGGGTGCACGGACCGATCTCGCCTGGGTATCCGCCACCAAGAATTCGTCCGTACCAACACCTAACATCCTCGTTCGACCCGGCCGAGTCGGGTTGCGTTAAACACGGTCGGGGGTGCGGTATTGCCTCCCGCGCACCCACGGAGCCAGTTGGATGGGCATCCCGACGACGCGGCGGTCGATAGGCCCGACAATAGCAAGTACACCTGAAACAGCCAAGCGTTGACCCGTATGCAGAACATAAGGAAGCGAGGGTAAGAACCATGACAGGCATAAGGAAGCTCCGTTGGTTGGCGGCGATACCGGCTCTGATGATCCTGTTTGCGTCCGCTACCGTGGCCCAGGGCGGTCTAAGATGGATCGGCATAGACCCTACTGTGATGATAGAAGACTCGCAGGTCGATATCGCTGTGTTTTGGCCCGAGCAAGACACCTGCTCTATCGACGGGCCAATCGAGATTGGGCTCCTCTACCCAGTCGGAGTATCCGATGTCCGGCTTGTATCCGAATCTCAAGAAGAGTTTGATTGCGTTGGCCCGGGTGGCGGGGCGGTCCGACTGACGACGGCGACCGAGCTGCAAGAAGGCTCGGACTCTCGCCGCAAACGCGACAAGGTGGTCGTGACAGGACTACTTCGATCATCCGAGAAGATGCGCGTGAGGCTCGAGGCCTCCTTAGACGGCGAGATCATACGGGAGTGCCGGGGCAAGTCGAACCGCTTGATCACCTGCCGTCCCTTCGAGCTGGACGACGAGGGGAGAGTCGACAACGACAGCCGGGCGACGGGGATCGCGAAGACGAGGACGACCGATGACCTTCTGAGAACCCGTGGGGCGCTCACCGGACGCCAGCAGCCCGGACTACTGGCGTCCGGTCGCCTATACCGGGCGGGAACGTTAACCCCTAAAGAGTCAGTCGATTTCGGAGTCCGCCTACCCCAAATCATGAAAAAGCCCGAGTCGCCAGATGAAGTGCCAAAGCTGTTTTCACGAGAATAGAGCGCGCCGCAGATTCTGCTCGGAGTGCGCCAGCCTCCTCGACGCGCGCTGCCCTTCTTGCCAGGCCACATATGAGCCTGGCGAGCGGTTTTGTGGCGACTGCGCCGCGCCTCTGTCTGGAAACTCGGCCGCGGCCACGCTTGCCCACTCCCGAACAGACCTGCGGGACCCCCGCTCCTTTTCTGACGGACGGTATGTTGTCAAAAAGTACCTCGGCTAGGGCAAGTCCAAGCGCGTCTACCTTGTCCACGACTCTCTCCTCGATAGGGACGTGGCGCTGGCCCTGCTGAAGACGGACGGCATCGACGAGTCCGAGCGGGAGCGCATTCTTCAAGAAGCGCAGACCATGGCCCGACTGGGCGAGCATCCAAACGTGATGCCGATTTACGATCTGGGTCATGACGGCGAGCTGCCCTTCATGGTGATGCCGGTCATGAGCGGCGGCAGTGTGGAATCCCTGCTAGGGACCTCGGACCAAGGCGGTCTCGCGCTCGAACGGGTCCTGCCGATCGCCCTGGGCGTCTGCAACGGTCTGGTTTTCGCTCACTCGCGGGGCATCGTGCACCGGGACCTCAAGCCCGGCAACGTGTGGCTCACCTCGGACCAGGAGCCCAGGGTAGGGGACTTCGGCCTGGCACTTTCTCAGAGCGCCAGCCGCTTGACCTCGCCTGACGTGGTCGTGGGCACACCACTCTACATGTCTCCCGAGCAGATACGTGGCGAGGAACTCGACCAGCGCACGGACCTGTACTCTTTCGGCGCCATGTTGTACGAGATGGTTGCGGGCGCCCCTCCCTTCTCCGGCGACAGCCCCCTGGCGATCGTCGGCCAGCACCTGAATACGTCCCCGCTAACCCCGACATGGTACAACCAGGAGTGCCCGAGAGAACTTGAGACGCTGATCCTCAGCCTGCTGTCGAAAGACCCGGCTGGAAGGCCCCCGTCCGCGTCACAGGTGCTTGAAGCCCTTGAGTTCGTCGAGGCGTCCGTCAACGGCGTCCTGACGCCCGGCCCTCGCCCGACGACCGGTGACGCGCATGTGCTGGGCGGCGACGGCTCCCTGGTCGGCAGGGACCGTGAGATGGCGAAGCTCGCCGCCGCGCTGGGCGACAGCCGCTCGGGGCGCGGTCACCTGGCGATGTTGGTTGGTGAACCGGGGGTTGGGAAGACCCGGATGGCGCGGGAGCTCGAGGGCTACGCCCGAATGCGGGGAGCTAACGTGGCCTGGGGCCGATGCTTCGAGGAGCAGGGGCTGCCCTCTTACTGGCCCTGGGTGCAGGTAGTGCGCGGCCTTATGCGAGACTCACAACCCGATGATATTCGGGCGGCCCTCGGCGCCGGAGCGCCCGAAATCGCCGAGATCGTGGCCGACGTCAGAACATTTCTCCCGGACGTCCCTCAGCCTGCAAAGGTTGACAACCCCCAGTGCGCGCGTTTTCGGCTATTCGAGTCCATCACGGCCTATCTCAAGGCCGTCGCCCGCGACTGCCCCCTGGTGATACTGCTGGACGACTTGCAGTGGGCGGACCAGTCCTCGCTAATGTATCTCGAGTTTCTTGCCGCGGCCCTGGCCGACGCGGCCGTTCTCCTCGTCGGGATGTACCGGGACGTTGGCCTGTCGCCCCTGCATCCCCTGGTTCAGACGCTTGGCGGGTTGACCCGCGAGCCCCACTTTCAGCGACTGGGACTGAAGGGGCTTGGCGAGGATGACGTGGGTAGGCTCATCAAGGTCGCCGCCGGGATTGATCCCTCGCCTGATCTGGTGACATGGGTATACCGGCAAACGGAAGGCAACCCTCTTTTCGTTACCGAGGTGGTGCGTCTCCTGTCTGAGGAAGGGAAGCTGGATCCGGGCCGGCCTGAGGGAGACCTTACCAGGGTCCCGGCCGGCGTGCGCGAGGTCATCGATCGGCGGTTGGGCCATCTCCCCGATCAGGTCACTGAGTGTCTGACGATTGCGTCGGTGATCGGCCACGAGTTCGGCCTCTACGAGCTCGACCCCCTGGTGGACCTGGAGCCGGTGGACGAGCTCCTGAACGTCATGGACCAGGCTGTGGTGTCGGGTGTGATCGATGAAGTGGCCGGCTACCCCGGGCGCTACCGGTTCACCCACATCCTGACTCAGCAGGCGCTCGCGGGGCATCTGACTCAGACCAGGCGCACAATGCTCCACGTTAGCATCGGCGAGGCTCTGGAGCAGCTCTACGCCGACGACCTCATGCCCCATGCCGCCGAGCTGGCACGACATTTCGGCGAGGCCGCGGCCCTGACTGGCAACGAAAGGCAGGTCCGCTACTGCGTGCTGGCCGGCGAGCACGCGCTGGCAACTTACGCCTATGAAGAGGCGCTGGGCCATTTCCAGAAGGCGTTCGAGGCCAAGACGGGCCAGACATTGCCGTCCGATGCTCCGCTATCGACCGTTCCGACGACGACGGACCAGGTCACCGCCGAAATCCTCTTTGGGCTTGGAAGGAGCCAAAGGGCCACGGCAACCTTCCAGATGCAGGAGGCGTGGGTCAGCCTGAGCAAGGACTTCGACTACAGCGTCCAGGTCGGCGACATCCCCCAGGTCGTCGACGTGGCCGAGCTCCTGCCCGTCACCGAGCACATGCGCACCACGGAGATGCTGGCCCAGGCGCTGACCCTGGTGCCCTCCGGCTCCCATCTCGAGGGTCGCCTGCTCTCCCGGTACGGCAACGCCATCAACTACGAAAAGGGCGACTACGACAGCGCACGCCTGGCCTTCGACAAGGCCATGGAGATCGCCAAACTGGAGCAAGACATCGCCCTTGAGATGAGGACGACGACCTACGCCGCCTGTCTCGACGGCGAGCATCTGCGAGTCCGGGAGAGCCTCGACAAGAGCCTCAGGACCGTGGAGTTGGCGCGCCTGGTGGTCAACCCTCAGGCAGAGTTGCTTGCAAGATTCTGGGCGGCAACCGCACACTACTCGCTGGGAGAGAGCTCCCACGCGGTCGGTCATGCGGCCGCCTGTTTGAATCTGGCCGGCCGCCTGCGTGTACCCAGCCAGATCACTACCGCCCTCTGGGCCAACGAGACGCTCGCCCGGCTGCAGGGCGACTGGAAGGCCGCGAAGACATTCAGCGATCAGGGCCTGGAGTTGGCCCCGAACGATTCGCGGCTCCTTTCCAGCCGGCTCCTGCTGGAGTACCAGGCTGGTGACCCCCTGCAGGGCGAGGTCTACCTGGACCGGATGCTGGAAGTGATGCATCAGGAGGAGGCGGGACCTGACCTGGAGTTCGCGCTCCCCGCTATCACGCTGCCTCTAGCAGCCTGTCTGAGTAACACCGTTTGTGAGGTATTGCGGGTATGATGGGTCGAGCATCAGATCAGCGGTGTGGTTGATGAGCAAGACTTACCTTCCTTACGATCCAGACCAGCAGTTGCTGTTGCCAGCTGCGCTGCAGGAGTGGCTGCCAGATGGTCATCTGGCCTACTTCATTTCCGATGTCGTGGACCAACTGGACCTCTCGGAGATCACGGCGCGTTACGAGCGGGAAAGGCGCGGTGGACCGCCCTATAATCCGCGGATGATGGTCAAGGTGTTGGTCTACGGCTATTGCGTCGGGGTGGCGTCCTCACGCCGCATCGCCCAACGGCTCCACGAGGACATAGCCTTTCGGGTGTTGGCTGCGAATAACACACCGGACTTCCGCACGATCTCCGACTTTCGCAAGGACAATCTGGCTGCGTTGTCTGGGTTATTTGTGCAGGTACTGGAGTTGTGCAGGCGAGCCGGGATGGTCAAGCTGGGTCACGTGGCGCTGGACGGCACCAAGGTCAGGGCGAACGCATCGAAGCACAGGGCGATGAGTTACCGGAGGATGAAAGAGAAAGAGGAGCAGTTGGCAGCGGAGGTTGAGGAGTTGCTGCGTGGGGCTCAAGCGGCGGATGAGGAGGAGGACCGCAGGTACGGCAAGGACGGTCGTGGGGACGAGTTGCCGGAGGAGTTGTCCTTTCGGGAGGGACGGTTGGAGAAGATACGTGAGGCTATGGCGGCACTGGAAGCCGAGGCGCAGGCGGCGGCTGAGCGGGCAGAGGCGGAGGGTAAAGAGCATCCGGGTGTACCCGAAGACAAGTCCCAGCGCAACTTCACCGACGCCGAGTCGCGGATTATGCCCGCTCCAGGAGGTCGGGACTTTGTGCAGGCGTACAACTGTCAGGCGGTGGTGGACAACGCCAACCAGGTTATTGTGGCGGCCCGAGCCACCAATGTGACCTCGGACAAGCAGCAGGCCGTGACTATGATGGAGGAGACCATACGCAACACCGAAGTCGTCCCGAGAGAAGTATCCGCCGACGCTGGCTACTACTCGGCAAAGGCAGTTGATGAGCTACATGCGCTGGGGGTGGAGCCGTTCATTGCACCGGATCAGACCAGACACGGAAGGGTGCCGTCCCCAGCGCCCCGCGGTCGCATACCCAGTCGGCTGTCTCCCAGAGATCGGATGCGACGGAAGCTACAGACCAGGCGTGGTCGTCAGCGTTACGCTCTTCGAATGGAGACGGTGGAGCCGGTATTCGGACAGATCAAACAGGGCCGGGGCTTCCGACAGTTTCTGATGCGGGGACTGGAGAAGGTCAACGGTGAGTGGTCGCTGATCTGCACTGGTCACAATCTGTTGAAGCTGTTCCGCTCAGGGGCCGATCTGTCCACCAAAGCACGGGTCAAGGGGGCTGTCCAACGCAAGGGCCACTTCGTCGAGATCGTGACCAGGGTGCCATTGGCAAAGCGACCAGGGCTTGAGTGGCTCAAGCCAGCTCCGATAGCCGTCGCGGCCTGATCGCCATGACCCACCCAGACCTCTAACCAATCCTCAGACAGGCTGCTAGTGTGGAAAACAAATTCCGTCTCGGATTACGCGATAGGTGCGGGCCTTCGTCGCTCCTGCGGCGGACGCCACCGGTGCCGATGTCTGGATCCGCTATCGCGGTAGAGAGCCGGTTCGGGCGGCGCGGGGCGTCCGTGCAGTTGCACGCGTGGTGTCTACCGGGATACGGAGAAGAGAGGGAGTCAAGGACGCAGCGGCCGTCAAATGTCCTCCGCCGCGGCCGCCACCGTGGACCGCCGCAAGGCGAGCCCCAAACTCCATGGTCGCGTACGAGCCCCGCCATAAAACACCGTCGATGGCCGTACCCGACAAGGAGAGACGCGTACCTAACGTCACGTCACAATAGAGGTTGGGAGAATCCATTCGCCCTGATCCACCGCCCGCGGACAATGGGCGCGGCATCATCGGTTCGACGGACTCCGCACGATCGTGATTCGTCCGCACGTCGCGGATCGAAACGTGGGACCACTCCGGAGCGGTCGACGGCGCCCGTGGCGAGCACGCGCACGCCTGGAGGGCAGGGAGTCTGCCCCCCAGGCGTAGGGTTCGCGCGGAATTGCAAGGGGATTAGCTCAGTCGCACAACGGCCGCCGCTGAGCAATAGCGAACCGGGTGCGGGACCGCTACATCAATCTGGCTGGATTCACCACATAAATCAAACATGCACCTCTGCATGGTTTGAGGCTATCACAAATACAGGACAGAGCTTCCCAAGCCCTCGGGCGCTGGCGAGCGCGACCCGCCACGCTAATCAGCCAGATAGGCGACCGGCGATTGGGCCGGCCCGATATCTATGCCGTTTAGCTGCCTTTGCCGATCCTGAACATCTTGGTCCCGCAAACCGGGCACACCCCTTGAGTCGCTGGCCTACCATTTTTCATGGTAATGGACTGGGGGTTCCGAATTTCCCTGGACGCTCGACACTTCACACAATAGCCGCTCATATCAACTCCTCCTGATTAGTGTCTACATCGATGTGCTCTCGCGAACCCGAGAACACTTGACACGCTAGAGCTGTCGCCTGGAGCGCGACTACCGGAACAGATCATGTTCTCTAGGTTCGCTCGTATACCCCCGCGAGCGGCCACGTCAGCCGTCCGACGGTGCCTGCCCAGGCATGCGCCTCCCGACCATAATAACGCCTCCCAACCGATTCCACCACCCTTTTTCGCCATTTATTGGCCCAATGTGGCGGAATTTGACGTCCCACAGGCACCGTCAGGCACGGTGAACTCGGTCCGGTCGGAGCCCGTTATGCCTCGGTCCCAGGCGTGGGGCCAGCGTTTCCAGCCGAACGCATGCATCGCGAGTCGCATCCTGTCCCGACTGCCTGGTGGTCCGCCTGATGACGTTATTGTCTCGCCGACCGTGAACGCCGCGAGACGCACCCAGCGCCGCGACCCAATTGCCCGAACTTGCGCAGCACCGAAACGAGATGAGTGAATGCGGCTGACCGTCGCCCCCGAAAGCAAAGGCAATCGCTTGATCGATTGGCCCCCGGCTGCGACAATTCCCCTCGGTCGGCGGTCGACGCCGATTGATCGCGCGACGGGGTGAAAGCAAATTGCAGTCGCATAGCCGCAGCAAAATTGGTACCGTCTATCCGGCGTCCGCCGTTCGCGCCCTGGCGCTGGACAGCCAGGGCCTGGCGTCCCCCAACAGCGAGGCGCCAGACGCCGAGGCTGTCTACTCGGTCGTCGAAAAGGTAGGATGGGTCCAGATCGACACCCTTCAGATGGTCCGTCGTAGTCAGTACCTCGCCCTGTGGAGCAGGCTGGGCAGCTATGATTCCGACCACCTGGACGGCCTGCTCAGCGGCGGCGGGCGCTCGGCCCAAGGACGGCGGCTGTATGAATACTGGCGCCATGCCGCGTGCTTGATCCCCCTGGCGGAGTACCGTTACAGCCTCCCACTTGCACGGCAGTACCGAGAAGCCAGGGCCGGGTGGAGAAGAAACTGGATTAGGCAGCCCGGAAACGGCCTTCTGGTCAAGAACGTCCTCAAGCGGGTCCGCTCGAGCGGGCCCGTGCGCTCCGCCGACTTTGAACGCGATGGCTCCCGGCGCGGAAGCTGGTGGGACTGGAAACCCGCCAAGATCGCCCTTGAGCATCTGTACAACCGGGGGGACCTGATGGTCGCCGACCGGGTGAAGTTCCAGCGGGTTTACGATCTCGCGGAAAGAGTGCTGCCCACCTGGGTGGACCTCCACGAACCGACGGAAGCCGCAGCATCAAGCTACCTCCTTGAGCGATCGATGAAGGCCCTCGGCACCTGTGAACCCCGGCAGGTCCCAGACTACATGGGCCTGAAACGGACGAAGGCCAAACCGATCATGGAACGCCTGATGGGGGATGGTACGTTCGCGACCGTCAGCGCCCGTCTCGATTCAGGCGAAGTCCGGGAGCTGGCGATCCATCGGGATGATCTGCCGCGGCTGGAGCAGGCTGCCGACGGCGCCCTCGTCCCCAACCGTGTCACCTTCCTCAGCCCCTTCGACAACCTGTTTTGGGCAAAGGGCCGCGACATGCAATTCTGGGGCTTCGAACAGATACTGGAGGCGTACAAGCCTCAAGCTATCCGTCGCTGGGGATACTTCTGCATGCCGATATTGCATCGTGATCGGCTCGTGGGACGCATCGACCCGAAACTGGACCGGCGAAGCGGAACGTTGCGGCTCGTCAACATCTACCTGGAGCCAGGTGTCCCGCCTCACGACGAGCTTGTGGCGTCGCTGGCCGGAGCGCTGCGCGACTTCATGGCGTTCCACGGCGCCGGAGACCTGGTGGTCGAGCGAAGCCAGCCCGCCGAACTGGGGCCAAAGCTGCTAAGAGCGCTGTAGCGGCCCATATCTACCAGGTGTGCCCAGTATTTACGCCCCGCCCCGACCCCGGCGCTCCGTTGGCGTTGCCTGGACCGACCGCCCAACGGTCTGTCGACACACGGTTGGCAACCGCGATGTCGTTTAAGTAGCCTGTGCTTTCACATGCGCTGGCCCGACGCCACCGTGATCTCAACTGGGTCAGGGAAGGAGGCCGTCGTCCTGGTCGAGACCGGGCCCCGGACATCGTCATACTCGACCTAGCGTTGCCCGACATTCGAGGGGCGCAGGTGCTTGAGGATATCCGCAGATTTTCGGACTTGCCGGTGATAGTCGTATCTGCCGACCAGGATGAGACGACCAAGATCGCGGCCCTGGAAATGGGTGCGGACGACTACCTTACCAAACCCTTTTCGCCGACCGAGTTGATGGCCCGCGCCAAGGCGGTGCTCCGGCGGACCCACATGCCCGAGCTCCGAGACGACGGTGGAATTGTCAGAGGCGAAGGCATATCCATCGACATGTCCAGACGCCGCATGCTGATCGACGAGCAGGAGATAAGCCTGACCCCCACCGAGTGGCGCCTCCTCACCTACCTGGTGCGCAACGAAGGGAGGGTGGTCTCCCATCGGGTCCTGGCCGAAAAGGTGTGGCACAGCGAATACACCACCGGATCGGCCATCAAGATGTGCGTGCGCCGACTGAGGCACAAGATGGGTGGCGCGAGCCGCTGTTCGGCCATGATACGCACCCACCGAGGCATGGGCTACAGCTTCGCGTCTGTGAGCTGACCACCGCCCCAAGAATGGCAGCCGCTGTCCCGCTCCTGGCCAGGCGTCGGCGCGCCCCTAGCCCGCCTGGGCCTTTTGGGCCCTGGCCCAGCTATCGCGCAGCGCCACCGTCCGGTTGAAGACCAGATGGCCGACGGTCGAGTCCGGGTCCACACAAAAGTACCCCTGGCGCTCGAACTGGAACCTGTCGCCCGATTCGGTGTCCCCGAGGGATGGCTCCACCTTGCAGCCGGTCAGGGTCTCCAGAGAGTCGCGGTTCAACAAGTCGCGCCAATCACCACCGTCCGGAACGTCATTTGGGTTGGGCACGGCGAACAGATTGTCGTAGAGCCTCACTTCCGCGTCCAGCGCTGAGTCGGCCGCGACCCAGTGCAGGGTTGCTCGCACCTTCCGACCGTCCGGCGCCGAGCCTCCTCGGGTCTCCGGGTCGTATGTGCAGCGCAGAGCAACCACTTGCCCCGATTCGTCTCGCTCCGCGTCCACGCACTTTATGAAGTAGCCGTATCTGAGCCGGACCTCGCGACCGGGAGCCAGCCTGTAGAACTTCCGGGGAGGCTCCTCCATGAAGTCGTCCCGCTCGATATATATCGTCCGTGAGAAGGGCACCTGCCTGAGGCCGGCCTCGGGGTCCTCCGGATTGTTGACCGCGTCTAAATAGTCGACCTCGCCCTCCGGGTAGTTCTCGATGACGACCTTCAGAGGACGGAGCACGGCCATCCGGCGTGGCGCGTTCCGGTTCAGATCGTTCCGTACACAGTGCTCGAGGAGCGCGACGTCCGTGAGGCTGTTGCTCTTGACCATGCCTACCTGGTGGCATAGATCCCGAATGGAGGCGGGAGTGTAGCCCCTCCTCCTGAGGCCGGCGAGCGTCGGCATCCTGGGGTCGTCCCAGCCCGCCACGAATCCGCTGTTCACCAGCTCCACCAGCCGCCGCTTGCTTAGCACCGTATAGCTGATATTTAACCGGGCGAACTCGATCTGCCTCGAGCGGAATAGGTCCAGCTCCTCCAGGAACCATTCATAAAGGGGCCGGTGGTCCTCGTACTCCAGCGTGCAGAGCGAGTGGGTGATGCATTCGATGGCGTCCGAGAGCGGATGGGCGAAGTCGTACATGGGATAAATACACCACTCGGCGCCGGTCCTGTGGTGCTCGACGTTCCGGATGCGGTACAGGGTCGGGTCGCGCATGTTCATATTGGGCGAGGCCATGTCGATCTTGGCCCGCAAGATGTGCCGGCCGTCATCGAACTCGCCATCCCTCATGCTCTGGAACAGCGCCAGGCTCTCGTCGACCGGGCGGTCCCGATACGGGCTGTTACGGCCTGGCTGGACCAGCGTGCCCCGGTACGCTCGGACTTCGTCGGCGCTGAGGCTGTCCACGTACGCCTTCCCGTCTCGGATTAGCTGCAGTGCAAGCTGGAAGATCTGTTCAAAGTATCCGGACGTGTAGAGGGGGGCGCCATCCCACTCGAACCCCAGCCACCGGATGTCGGCTATCTGCGACTCGACGAATTCGGTCTCCTCCGTTGCCGGGTTGGTATCGTCGAACCTCAGGTTGCACCTGCCGCCGAAGTCCTTCGCAACACCGAAATTCAGACAGATCGCCTTGGCGTGCCCGATGTGCAGATAGCCGTTGGGCTCCGGCGGGAAACGTGTGTGGATACGTCCGTCAAGGGCGCCGGCCGCGATGTCCTCGGCGATGATCGATCGGATGAAGTCCGTGGGCGTCGATTCGCTTATTGCCAAGTGCCCGATCACCTCAGCCAATTGTGGAGCATGAGTCTCTGGTCTAAACAGGGCGCACTCATTCTGCGGAGGTACGACGGACTAGTCAAGTCAGAGGTGTGATGGACTAGTCAAGTCAGAGGTGTGAAGGGACTAGTCAAGTCAGAGGTGTGAGCCTGCAGTGTCAAGCTTAGCCCAGTCTGTCATTCTTGAGCGTAACGAAGAATCTGTGCGCGACGCCGGCCCCGATTCTATCGGGGTCCATCGTTCTGCCGCGGAAGGACTCCCCTAGGACGACACATTTGCCGGTGTTACTGGAGGCTACAGGTAGCTGGCACAGGGCCGTGCTCGGCGCGCCGCCATGCCGTGGCCGCCGGCTAGGCCCCGGCGCCGAGCGCACGGTCCAGGTTGAACGCCGCGCTGATCAGCGAGATGTGAGTGAAGGCCTGGGGGAAATTCCCCAGCGCTTCGCCCGAGCTTCCCGTCTCCTCGGAGTACAGGCCCAGGTGGTTGGCGTAGCCCAGCATCTTCTCGAACATGAGTCGGGCCTCGTCGAGCTTTTCCCTGTCGGTGTACCCCGCGCGGGTCAGCGCCTCCACCAGCCAGAACGAGCACATGTTGAATGTGCCTTCGCCGCCGGCGAGTCCGTCCGGGGACGTTTCGACGTTGTAGCGGTAGACCAGGGAGGCAGCCACCAGGCCGCCGTTCGCGGGCGAGCGGTTGATCGCGTCCAGCGTGGAGAGCATGCGGGGGTCGCTAGGAGACATCAGGAACACCAGGGGCATTATCAGGCTGGAAGCGTCCAACGTGTCGCCGCCGTAGGACTGAACGAAGGAGTTTAGCTCCGCGTTCCAGCCCTTCTCCATGATCTCCTCGTAAATCGCATCGCGGACACCGAGCCAGCGTTGCCGGTCCGCGGGAAACGAACGTCTGTCCGCGAGTCTGAGCGCCCTGTCCACCGCCACCCAGCACATGATCTTGGAGTACAGGAAATGTCTCTTCCCGCCTCTGACCTCCCATATCCCCTCGTCTTTTAGGCGCCAGTGATCGCAGACCCAGTCGGTCAACTTCCGTAGATGGGTCCAAAACTCGTAGGAGATGGGCTGTCCGTATTTGTTGTACAGGTACACGGCGTCCATCAGCTCGCCATAGATGTCTAGCTGAAGCTGATCGTACGCGCCGTTGCCGACGCGAACTGGACCCGAACCGCGATACCCCTCCAGGTGGTCCAGGGTTTCCTCGTCGAGCTTGTGCCTCCCGTCGATGCCGTACATGACCTGGAGCGATCCGTCTGGCTCGAGCTCGTGGCACCGCGCCTCGACGAAGTCCATGAACGCTCCCGCCGCCTCGGTGAAGCCGATTCGCAGGAGCCCGTAAAGGGTAAAGGCGGCGTCACGGATCCACGTATAGCGGTAGTCCCAGTTGCGCTCGCCTCCCAACTCCTCGGGCAGGCTCGATGTAGGCGCCGCCACAATGGCGCCCGTTGGCTCGTAAGTCAACAGCTTAAGCACGAGGGCCGACCGCTCGACCTGCTCCCTCCAGCGACCTTTGTAAGTACACTGGGAAAGCCAGACGCGCCAGTAATCCACCGTGTCGCGGAACATTTCCTCGCCCAGAGACTCATCGAGCGTCACGCACTCGTCGTCTGACGATTCGGCCCGCGCGATGCCAAACGTTGCCGTCTCTCCTTCGGCCAACGCGAACTCTCCCGCCACACCGGTGCCGTGTGGAGTCAACGGCACGCCCGCGCAAAGCCGAAGGCTCAAGGATGGCGAATCGAATTTGGCTCCGCTGTCGCTTATGCGGACCTTGTGATCGTCGCGCCCGTAGTTGAAGCGAGGGTCACATTCCAACCTCCAGGTCACGGACCCTCTGACCACGTTGACCTGCCGGAGAATATGAGTGCGTCCGTCTGATTCCCCGTTGACGACAGGCATGAAGTCGATAATCTCGCCCACGCCCTCCTCCGACAGAAAACGCGTTACTAGCACGTTGGTTTCCGGCCAGTAAAACTGCTTTTTCGTCGCCTGAGGGGAGACCGGAGCGATGCGGAACCGACCGCCCTGGTGTTCGTCAAGAATCGACGCGAAGACGCTGGGCGAATCGAAGTTGGGGCAGCAGAACCAGTCGATGGAGCCGTCAATGCCGACCAGCGCGACCGTTCTCATGTTGCCGATCACACCGTAGTCTCCGATGGGCTGATAGGCCATTAGTAAACTCCCTGGCCGCCGAACTTTTGGAGATTTCGACAGAAACTATCCGCGCGATTCGGTCGGGATACGCTCTCCTCGATCCCGGCTAGTGCGTAGTGTCGGAAGTTGCCGTTAGAATAATCCGTTCACCCTGAGCGGGTCGAAGGGCACCACGCCGGCGGTTCGACAAGCCTGTCCTGAGCCTGCCGGAGGGCTCACCACGAGCGGGAATGGTAACGCTGACTATCGAAACTAATCACTAGTCGGGATTAAGGGCACGGCTTCGACGGTTCGATCGGACCAGGCCGACCAGAAACGGTATCGGTCACGCGGCCTTTCGGAAGATAGGGTTAGCGTCGAAACGAAGTGGTCGTCCGGCTGGCCCGCATGGTCCGTCTAGTTGGCCTTGAACGCCAGCAAGTCCAGGCTCGCGATGTCGCTCATGTTCACCACCGTCCTCGCCACCCGTCGACCGGAGGTCTGTAGGGCTACCAGGTCTCCCGCTGCCTGAGCAGACAGCAGGACCCGAAAGGAGTACCGCTCATCAGGTATATCCAGGTCCATGCGTTCTTGCGACGTCAACTGCAGGAATATGCCGGAGTCCGGACCCGCTTTGTGAAGCTGGCCCGTCGAATGGAGGTAAGCCGGGCCATAGCCTGCCGTGGTCGCGATTCGCTTCTTCTTCAGCACGGCCCGCCTTAATTTCTGCAGCGCCTGATTGGTCTCCGGGGTCTCGCGGACGTATGCCTGGATGGCCAGGTAGTCACCCGGTTCGGCGGACGCGAGCAGCTCGGTAAGTGAGCCAACGCTCCTTCGGCTTGGTGGCCTGCCTGATTCGTAGTAGCGGTCAAGTTCCTGGTCGGTCATTTCCTTGGCGCGCTGGACATTCGGCTGATCGAAGGGCTGTACGCCGAGTACGTGCCCAGCGACCGCTGTCGCGAACTCCCATCGGAAGAATTCGGCACCGATGTCGAACGCATCTCGGAGCGAAATTTGGACCACCGGCTGGCCCGCTGATTCGAGTTTCTTAATCGCCTGGTCGGTCCCTTTATTGTCATCTCCTTCAAGCCTGAGATAGACGAATAGCCTGTCACTGCCGTAGTGCTTGGGACTCATCAAGGGCTCGTCCACCACCGGCACTATCCCCCTGCCTTCCTTGCCGGTGCTCTCGGCGATAAGCTGCTCCAGCCACCGGCCAAGGCTCTGGACACCGTGCGACGTGACCAGGGTCAGCTTGTCACGACCGTTCAGCGCCATCGAACCGATGACCGCTCCGAGCCGCAGGCCTGGATGGACCGGCGCGTCGACGTCGGCTGAACAGGCCGCCTGCATCGCCCGCGCCCTGGCCAGCAGCCTGACGATGTCGATGCCATAAAGCGCGGCGGGCACGATCCCAAAAAGAGACAGTACGGAGTACCTTCCGCCAATGTCTGCGGGATTCCTGAACGCCCTCCTGAATCGGTGTTCGCGGGCCAGCAGGTCCAGGGGCGTGCCGGGGTCCGTTATCGCTATGAAATGGTCCCCGGAATCTAGCGGACCAATCGCCGCATCCGCCAACCCTCTGAAATACCGGTACAGGGCATTGGTCTCGACGGTGGTCCCCGATTTCGAGGACACGATAAAAAGCGTGCTCGCCGCGTCGATCTTGTCTCGCACGGCCCTTACCGCGGCGGGCACCGTCGAGTCCAGCACCATTAGTTCGGGGAAACCGTCTGAACGGGGGAAGCTTCGCCGCAGCGCCTCGGCGCCGAGGCTACTTCCACCCATCCCCAGGACCACAACGTGCCGCTTCTCCTCCCTCTGCACTTGCGTCTTCAGCTCAAGAATATTCTTGAGCTGACCTCGCATTCTCTCGGGCAGTCCGAGCCACCCGAGCCTGTTCGATATCTCGCTGGATCCCTGCTTCCAAACCGTGTGGTCTCGGTCCCAAATTCGCCCGACGACCCTCGCCCGGTGCATTCTCGCCAGGGTCGCGGCAACCTGCGGCTGGACCGGGTCAAGCCCTGACTGCTTCTTGGCGTAGTACTGGGCCAGCAGTCCTCCTTGCTTGTAAGCGATGTTCCCGATGAGCTCGTCGTACGAATCAGCGAAGGCGCTCACGCCATCGGTCAACAAGTTCGCGGTAACCGTATCCATGCTGACGCCCGCGGCCTCCAACGAGTCCACGACGGCCTGGGCCTGTTCAACATCCCCATTCAGGGTCTCCGACGCCGAACCGTGCTCCAGAAAAGCGTTAAGGGTCCCATCCGGCATGGTGTTAACGGTGTTCGGGCCGATCAGGGCTTCCACGTAGAGCACATCGCTGTAGTCCGGGTTTTTGGTGCTGGTCGAGGCCCATAACGGTCTCTGGGGTCGCGCACCCTCCGCATGCAACCTGGCGAACCGGGGCGCGGTGAAGGTGCCTTTGAAATCTCGGTAGGCTAAACGAGCGTTAGAGACCGCAGCCTTCCCTTTAAGCTCTTCCATCTCGGCGCTTCGACTGTTGAAATGCTCGTCTATCAGCCCATCGACGACGTTGTCTACGCTGCTCACAAAGAACGACGCGACCGACGCCACCTTGCTGACGTCACCTCCGGCTCGGGCCAGGCTTTCCAGCCCGGCAACGTAGGCCTCTCTGACCAGCTCGTAGGCTTTCAACGAGAAAATGAGAGTGATGTTGACGTTGATGCCGGCGCCGATAAGCTGCTTTACGGCGGGAATACCCTCGGGAGTGGCAGGCACTTTTATCATCACGTTCGGTCGATCGAGGGCGGCGAAGAGACGCCGGGCCTCGGACACGGTCCCCTTTGTATCGTGGGCAAGGTGGGGGTTGACTTCCAGCGAGGCGAAGCCGTCCGCGCCCTGGGTTCTGGCGAAGATGGGCATTAGCAGGTCCGCTGCGGAGCGAATGTCCTCGATAGCCAGCGCTTCGAAAACCTTTTCCGCGTCGTCTCCATCCCGCGACCGTTCCAGCATCGAGTCGTCGTAGTCGGAGCTGCCGGAAACTGCTTTTTCGAATATCGTAGGGTTCGACGTAAGTCCGGTTACTCCAAGATCGATAAGCCGCTGGAGCTCGCCGGAGGTTATGAGGCCCCGGTATATGTTGTCGAACCAGACGCTCTGTCCAATCGCTTTCAATTCTTGGATGGAGTTGGTGGTATTTGCCATGCGGACTACCTCCTTGACAGCCGGGGGCGCGTCACCGTACCCCTCGAGCCCCGTTGCCCTTGCCGACAAGCGAGGTCGCGCCCTCACTTTTATCAGCTACCATCCCGACTTACAAGCACATCGTACAGTATGTCGTGAATTTTCTCTCTTTTAGGCACGGATGCGACTATTCCCGGCGTTCAGAGGCCCGCGACCCGCGGCCTCGGACCCCCAGCCGCCGCCGACTGTCGGGGGAGCAGCCGCATTTCGATCTCGGGTCTGTGGTTGACAGGAAATCCTCGGTCGACCGGTGACGCTCACGCGATGGCAAGCGGTACTCGCATCTCCTCGGGCGTCAGGCCGGAGTGGTGGCAGTTTAGTGTCGAGCGCTGCCCCGGACCCCTATCCGGGAGGTACTCCAGCATGTCAGTGCCGGCCGAGATAGCCACGAGGTCCCCCATGCGGTTGCGGGTCTCCAGCGAAAGTTGCTCCGGGCCGAATAGCCGGAGCTCGTCTGCCTCATCGACCGTTATCAGATGAAATCGGTCGCCGAATTTGCGCTCGAAATACCGTCTGACCCGTTCACGGGCCCAGTCCCACACGTGCAGGTACATAACGCGGGCATCGCCCGACGGGGGGAATCGCAGCAGGGGCGCCAGGTCCCGCGAAGGCCTGAGCGTATGACGCGCGCTCACCGGCGCGTCCAATAGCCCGTGGTCGGCAGACATCACGATCCTAGTTGTGTCGCCGAGGGCCGATCGCAGGCGGGCCAGACCGACGTCGACCTCCATCAGCGCCTCTCGCACCTCAGGCCGATTCATTCCGTGGACGTGTGCCAGACTGTCCACGCTATGAACGTAGAGGTAGGTGAAAGTAGACTCAGTGGCTGCCGAGACCCGCTCCGTCACAATTGTTACCGCATCCTGGACCGAGCTGTAGCCTACGATCTGCCTACCGCTGCTGAAATAGCGTGAGTATGTCGACTCGGCCAGGTTGGCAGGCACCAACACCTGCGTATCGCGTTTGAACTGAGATAGGACGGAGGGCACTGGGAACGCCGACTCCGGCTGGATGCCCAGCTCGGCGAGGTCGCGGTTATCCGCCCTGGTGACGTAGCGGAGTATCACAGCCGGACCGCCCGCCTGGTCCAGATGGGTCCACCACCCGGTCACCGCGTGCGTTGTCGGCCATTGGCCGGTGGCTAGCGAGGTCAGCGCCACGGCGGTAGTCGACGGATACACCGTGATTAGCTCGCGGTCCAGGTGCTCGGGCAGGAAGGCGTCGCGAGGCATGCCTTCCATGACGTTCATCCCGACGCCGTCGAGCAGAACGAAAACTAGATGATCGGGGTCCCCAATTCGCCGCTCTATGTCGCGGGAGCTGGGGGTTTCCTGAACGGTGGAGACGCCCGACAGTCTCGCGACGGCCCGCCCCAGGTCAACGATGCTCGGCCCTTCGTGCCTGGGGCGTAGCAGCGTCCCGGCGTCGAAAGATTCTAATAGGCTGTCGATGTCTCCCATGCGCGGACCGCAGTCTGTTATACCGGCGTCATGCTATCATGAAATCGCGGGTAACCGGTGGCGAATCGGCCGGCGCCGACCAGGTTTTCATCTCAGATCTTCTATTGAGCACGCCTAAACGCTCAAGCACTGCTGAAGCCATCCGAGGCCAGCTCGGCGCCCAGTACACGCCCCACGCTGACGAAGTGGACGCCCACGTCCGTATGCTCGACAGCGTACTCCAGATCTCCGACGTTGCAGTCGACACCCGCGATAACGGCGACGGCCATTGGACAGTCACAATCTGTTCTATCGATTTGATGGGTGGGCTGTCGCTGGTCTCCGGTCTGTTTGCGGCGAATCACCTGGACATCTCCGGCGTGGATGTCTTCACCCTCGTCTTCGAGTCCGATCAGCCGGCCACCGGCGCAAATCGCCGGTCTCGTGGCGGCCGACGCGGGCCACGGAGTGGCCGACCGCGGCCACGGGCCAACACAGTTCGCAAGATCCTGAGCATCTTTCGTGTCGGCTCCTCCACCCAGGTGCTGCCAGTCGTGTGGAGCCGGTTCCGGGACGACCTGGCCGCCCTGCAGGTACAGGCCGCCGCTGGCGAATTCGAGGCCGCGCGGGGCCGCGTTATCGACCGCTTCAGTCACGCGATGAGGGACACCGGCGAAGCGTACGAGCAGCTCCTACCCGTCCAGGTCCAAATCGAACCTCCAGGCGCCACCGACGCCGCTGTGCTCGCCATACAGTCGCAAGACACCCCCGGATTCCTCTTCGCATTCACTACCGCGCTGGGGGGCTTGAAGATCAACATCCAGCGCGCGGATGTGAGAACGGTCCATGGCCGGGTCCATGACACGTTCTGGCTGACCGGCGCCGGGGGGCGCAAGATAACCTCTCAGCGATCAATTAGAGACCTGCGCGTCGCCGCCGTCCTGATCAAGCACTTCACCCATATTCTTCCCAGGTCTTCCAATCCCCAGCTCGCCCTCAAACAGTTCCTCGCCCTGGTTAGTCAGGTCCTCTCAGGTTCGGACTGGACCGGAGCGATTGACGCCCTCGAATCTCCTGAGGTCCTGGAGACCCTGGCTGACATGATGGGGGTCAGCCAATTTCTGTGGGAGGACTTCCTGAGGATGCAGCACGAGAATCTATTTCCCGTGCTCATCGACACCGCCGCGCTGGACGAGGTCCGGACCAGGGACCAACTCCTCGCAAGCATCGCGCCGCAGCTCACTCCGGGCCTCCCTCAGGAGACGCGGGTGACGCGTCTCAACAGGTTCAAGGACCGTGAGATGTTCCGCATCGACCTCCGGCACATCACGGGCCGCATAGGGTTCGAGCAGTTCGCGGCGGAGTTGACCACGCTGGCGGAGGTGGTCGTCGCCAGGGCGTTCGAGCTGGCGGAAGGTCCCCTGTTGAGGCGGTTCGGACGGCCGATGCTGCGGGACGGCGCCCCGTCCACGTGGTGTGTTTGCGCCCTCGGAAAGTTTGGGGGCGCGGAGCTCGGTTTCGGGTCGGACGTCGAACTGGTCCTCATCTACGACACCGAGGGAGAGACCGACGGTCACGAAAGCGTTCGAAATTCTCTGTACTACGGCGAGCTGGTGAAGGGATTCCTCCAGACCCTCGAAACCCGGAGACAGGGCGTGTTCGAAGTTGACCTGCGCTTGCGCCCGTACGGCAGCAAAGGCGCTTTAGCGCCATCCCTGGCCGCTTTCGAGGACTACTACTCTACCGGCGGCGATGCGCGGCAGTTCGAGCGGTTGGCTCTGGTCAAGTTGCGTCCCGTGGCCGGAGACGCTGAGCTGGCGGCTAAAGTCGTCGCTGCCCGAGACCGGTTCGTTTACTCCGGGCTCCCGCTGGAGATGGACAACATTCGGCACTTACGGCGGCGACAGTCGTCGGAGCTGGTCGAGCCGGGCATAGTGAACGTCAAGCACGGACTCGGCGGGTTGGTCGATGTGGAATATTACATCCAGGCGTGTCAAGCGGCGGCAGGAGCGGCAGACCCGTTGCTGCGGCTGACGAACACCATGGCCACCATCGACAGGTTGGCCGACACTGGCCGCTTGGGACCGAAGCGAGCCGCCGAGATCCGGGCCGCTTACGGCTTCCTCCGTAGGCTGATTGACGCCCTCAGGGTGGTTCGCGGAAATGCGAGAGACTTGAGTCTTCCGCGCCAGGGGTCGCGCGAGCACCTTTACCTGGCGCAGAGACTCGGATTCAAGACCCCCGACGCGCTGGCGAGCGGCATAAGCGACTCTATGGAGTACGTCCGCGGCATCTGGGATTGACTGCCGCGGGTGCCCCGACAGGCGTCTTCTGCCATGACGTCAGAGTGCACAAACCCGAGGTGAAATCCAGAGGGGCACTCAAGTGAGTGCCCCTCTGGTCCATTGGCGCCCGGCTACACCACCTGAAACGCCCGTTAGTTCAGGTTCATCACCGTGTCGATGATGTCGGGCATCGTGCGCTCGACCACCACCGTGCCGCCGCTCTCGGGTCGAAGCTCTATGTCGAACTTGGTGTCCCCAAGCACCGGGTAGGAGGCCGACAGGCCGCTCAGCCTCACGTTCAGCTCCACCTTCTCTCCAGCCTCCAGCAGATAGTCCGAGTCGTTCTGTCCTATGAAGGTATTGGTCCAGTACAGGTCCTTGACCACCTGGTTCTTGTCGGTGTAGGTCAGGATCATCGTGTGCTCGCTATCGGAGTCCGACACTCCGTTGGCGTCGGAGTCGCCTGGCTCGCTGACGTCTATGGCCTCGCCCTCAAGGGTGTTGGCCAGCATGATACGCAAGGTGGTGGCCTGGCCCTGAGACTCGATCTGGTCCAGGTTGACCGTGCTCGCGCCCTTGTCGACGGCCACGTTCAGACCGACGCACTTGACAGCGGTATCAAATATGTCCCAACGAAATTAACGCTACGCCTGCCAGAAGCCTCGTGACATTGGGCGCACACTCAAACAATGGTCGAGTCAGGGCGGGCCTCCCCATACAGGTCAGCACCTAGCGAATTCGGCGGAAGCGACAAACAATGCTATTTGGCGGGGGTGTACGCCCATAGGAGGTCGCACCTAGCAGCCCTGGCACGGCGGTCGTACAACTGGTCGAATCGGGGCAATTCGCTGTGCGTGGCTCCACCCGTGCACGGCCAGGATGAGCACGACGCAGCGCTCAGTTTGGCCGTCTTACGGGACGGGACAACCGGTCGCTCTTGGCGAACATAAGAGGCGGGGGCATAGCGAAGGGGACGGCCTGGAGGCGAGGCGCGGAATGGCGACGTGGATCTAGCGGTCCTGGCGCCGGGTGATCGCGGTGGCGGCGTCCCGTCTCGGCCGAACGCCGGATCGGCGTTGGATCGTCGGCCAGGCGCGGGCGCACCCGTTCATCTCCGTGCGGGCCAAGGGGCGCCGAATGCGGAGCGCCAGTCCAGGCCTGCGCGGCGGCTGTTAGGCGCACGTAGCGGGCGAGGGGCCGGTCCGCGTCGCCAGAAGGTGTTGGCCGGCGTAGCGCTGGAATCTAGCGTTTGCGCGCCTTGGCCCGCGGTTTTGCGGATCTGGGACGCTTAACGGCCTCTGACTGGTCCTGGTCTTGTGGGGGACCGCCCACCTCTTCGAGGCTCTCCGAAAGCTCTGCGCCATTGCTGGGTGTCGGCGACACAGGCGTCTCTTCAACCTCCGCGGGCGTGGTCGGCCAATCATCGGGGGCGAAATCAGTTGCCTCCTCGATAACTCGCTTGGTCGAAGCGCGAATCTGCGCCACGTTGGTCAGAATCCGCTGAGTTTCCAGCTCCTCCGAGGCCGCGGCGCTCATCTCCTGGACGTGGGTCATGACCGTTCTGATCTCCTGCAGCGCCTGGCGCTTTAGCTCGGTGGTCTCTTGAAGGGCCTCGGCCCGACCGGCATCGATCGCCTGGCGGCCCTGTTCTTCTGCCTGGCCGACGATCTCATGGCTCTGCGTCTGGGCATCTGATATCTGGGCCTCAGCCTGCTTGCCCGCCTCCGTCACGATTACCTTGGCCCTGCCCTCCGCCTCTTCCACGACGGCCCGGGCCTGGACTTCTGCCTGCTCCCTGGATTCAATTGAGCGCGAAAGCTCCGTTTCGGCCTGAGCGCGATCTCGGGCCGCGCGCTCGATGAGATCGTTCGCTTCCGCTAGCTGCTGCTCAGCCTTGAGCCGCATCTTGTCGGTGACGTCTCTCGTGCTCCTGACCGCCTCGATCTCAGCCTGCTGCCGCGTCGCCTGGGCAACAACACGTTTGGCCTTGGCTTCGGCGAGCTCGCTGCCTGAAAACGACTTATAGACCATCAACTGGCGCCACAGCGATTCCACTTCCTGCTCGGTTGAATCGTCAATCGGGAGCGAACCGACCATCCCCAGCTGGTCTTTTGTTTCGTCTCCGTTCTTCACCATCTTTTCCCTCCTGAAGTCGCGGGCGACTGACCCACAACGAACAAGTACTCTGCGATCGCCATGAATTTCGGGCTTGCCGAGGCTCGGCAGATGGGCGTTTAGCGTCAGCCTGTCGGCGCCCTTTGAGAAATCTTATGACGGAGCTTTGAAAGTGTTCAATGGCCTATTTTCACTGATCGGATGGTTCCAATCTACCGATCCACGAGGTACCCCGTGAGATCTGCCCTGTGCGCGCCGGCAACGATCTGCGGCCCTGCGAGGCCCAGGCAAGCGTGAACGCCCCGCCCAGGTCGGTCGGCCCCGGCAAGCCGCGAGCATCCGACGGACCCCAACCTACAGTTGCCCGCCCAATTGCGATGGAGTATCCTAGCCCCTGCCCTCCAAATGATCTACGAGGGCCGCGCAAGCAACCGAGACAAGATTTCGCGCCAGACCGCTGGCCGAAAACATCGAAATTCCGCGGTGGCGTCACACGGGGCGCTTACCGCGTAGCAGTCGGAGGCCAAAATGGACGGAAATGCAGCGATTGCAAGGATACTGAAGCTCGAGGGCGTCGAATGGGTGGCGTGCTTCCCTTCGAACAACCTCATAGAGGCCGTCGCAAAGGAGGGCATACGCCCGATAATGTTCCGGCAGGAGCGAGGCGCCGTGATGGCAGCCGACGGCTACAGCCGCAGCAGCAACCGCCAGCGTTTCGGAGCGGTTATCACTCAAGGTGGACCCGGCGCCGAGAACGCTATGGGAGGCATCGCCCAGGCCTACGCCGACAACAGCCCCATCCTGCTAATGCCGGGCGGCCCGGGCCTTGCAGCATGGAGTGTACCGCCGAACTTCTCACCTTCCAGGGCGTACGACCCAATCGCGAAGCGGTCGGAGGCCATATTCGGTCCCGCCCAGGTGGGCAACGTCATGCGGCGCGCGTTCCACGCCCTTCGCAATGGCAAGGCCGGCCCTGTGGTCGTGGAGACCCCCGCGGATCTCGCTACTGCCGAGGTGCCTGACGAGGTGCTAGCCTCCTATCAGTCGCCCAAAAGGTCTATATCGACGCCGTCCCTCTCCGACGTGAAGGACGCGGTGAAGCTGCTGCTCAGCGCCAAGAAACCGGTCCTATGGGCCGGCGGTGGCGTGTTGTTCGGCGACGCCACCGCGGAGTTGAAAGAGCTGGCGGAGCTTACCGATGTCCCGGTCTATACAACCATGCAGGGCAAGAGCGCCTTCCCGGAAGACCACCCATTGTCGCTGGGCGCCGGCAGCGGCGCGACCACTCTGCCCGCCCGAACGTGGCTCGTGGAGTCAGACGTACTTTTCGCGATCGGTTCGAGCCTCTCTCACACCAGCTATGGCCAGCCCATTCCCGCCGGTAAAGTGTTGATACAGAATACGGACAACGTTGAGGACATCAACAAACAAGAGTCGGTCGACGTTGCCCTTCCAGGCGACGCCAAGGCCACATTGCAGATGGTCCTCGACGAGGTCAAAGCGGCAATTGGCGAGAAGGGCCGCAAGACCGGTGTGGCCGCGGAGATCGCCCAGGTCCGCCAGCAGTGGATGTCCGAGTGGACCGACCTGCTCAACTCGGACGACGAGCCCGTGAACACGTACCGCGTCGTCGGGGAAATTGAGCGCGGCCTCGACAAGAGCAAGAGCATCGTCACCCACGACGCCGGTGCGCCCCGCGACTCCATCATTCCCTTCTACAGGGCCACCACACCGCACGGGTATATTGGATGGGGCAAGACCACGCACCTGGGCTTCGGCATCCCACTGTTGATCGGCGCTAAGATGGCTTATCCCGACCGGTTCTGCCTGAACCTGATGGGAGACGGCGCCTTCGGTATGTCCGGGCTGGACATCGAGACCTCTGTGCGGGCCGGCGCTCCGATCACTACGGTGGTGCTAAACAACGGGGGCATGGCGACGTACCCTGGAGGGTATCCGACGGCCCGAGAGCTTTTCGGCGTAACCGAGATGACCGGCGACTATGCTCAGATCGCCGAGGGCATGGGCGCGGTGGGCATCACCGTGACCAAGCCGGGCGAGATGGGGCCGGCGATTGGCGACGCACAGCGCCACAACTCGGAAGGACGAACCGTGCTGATCGACGTCCACTCGAACTTCGAGTCCAAGAAGTCAAAGTTCTGAGAGCGGGGCGCACGCCTACGCGTGCAACTCGGGCCGTTTCTGTCGCCGCCCGGCAGAAACGGCCCGCTCATTCCTGGCAGGTTCAGGCCTGCGCCGGTCGTTCACTCTAATTTGAAGTAAGCATCGGAATTTTCGCCTTCTAGGTCGCCCGACCGCGGCGTCCCGGCGATCAGCCCTTCCACCCACTCGACCAACTTGCCTTCGGGCAGCGCCCCCACCCAACGGGCTTCAACCACGCCCCCGGCGCCGACAAAGAACGTTATTGGCAGTCCGATCACACCGTAGTCGACGGTGACCCTGCCGTCGCTATCTATGCCGTTGGGGAACGTAAGATCGAACTCGTCCACGTACGCCTGGCTGTCGTGCAGGCTGTCCTGGATATTCACACCCACGAAATGTACTCCACTGCCGGAGTACTCCCGCCATGTCCTCTCCAGCGCCGGAGACTCCTGCCGGCATGGAGGGCACCAGGACGCCCAGAAGTTGATCACAATAGGGCTGCCCAGGTGTGCTGAAAGCTCGACTGTCCCGCCACCCAATCGGGGCATCGAGAACTCGGGGGCGGGCTTCCCCACCCGGGTCAGACCGCTACGACCGGTCACCGGGGACCGGTTAATCAGGCCGATGGCCAGGAGCGCGAACAGCCCGGTAAGGACCACACCCAGACCCGCCACGACGATGAGTCTTCTTCGGCTGCTCATCTCACCACGCCGCTTCTTTCGGCGGTGCTGGTCTCATTACGGGCGCTCCGAAGCCGGTCGCTGGCACGACCCGCATGCGAATCTTAGCTTCCATCATTCACTCTTAGTCGGTCCCCTCCAAATCGCCCCGGCGGAAGGGCATTCTCTATCACCATGCTGGGCATATCCTAAGCGGGAATCGCCGGGCTGTCCACGCGCACACGAGGCCGGTGCCGCGTGGATATCGCCCCTTGGCACGACCGGATGCCGTGGCTCGCACATACCCAGGTTGCTTGATAGCGCCAATGCGGGAGCAGGTTCGGCTCATTAGCATTCGCCTATGTCTAGCATAGCATCGCGGTGGAGCGGCGCCGGGCGTCTGGAGATCCTCGACTGGCGGGCCTTCGAAGCCGCCGCGCAACATCGGGGCCTCCGAAGACGCAACGCAGCCATGGCGGCCGTCTTGGGAATCGT
The DNA here is from genome assembly GCA_965248005.1 of Dehalococcoidia bacterium. Taxonomy (GTDB): domain Bacteria; phylum Chloroflexota; class Dehalococcoidia; order Lucifugimonadales; family UBA1123; genus CBDFIE01. The sequence continues at coordinate 2,098,216 of CBDFIE010000003.1, read as the reverse complement.
TCTCCTCTCGACCGTGGCATGCGGTTGGATACCCTTCGTGGGCGGCGACGAGTCTGTAGCGGCAGCCGAAACGGACGCGACTCCGGAAGGTGAGGAGGAGGCCGCCGACGCCGAGTCGAAGTCGGACGAGCCCGATGCGGAGCCGGACGAGCCGGCCCAGGACAAGAGCAGCGACAGCACTGACGTAGCCGTCGGCGTTCGCGAATTGCAGGGACCTCCGGGACCTTCCGGACCGCAAGGAGCGGCAGGGGAACGCGGGGAGCCAGGGGCCGGGGGCCCGGCGGGGCCGCCGGGGGAGAGGGGGCCAGCGGGGGCGAGCGGGACGGCCGGACCGTCGGGAGCGCCCGGCGAGGAGGGTGACGCGGGCGCCGCGGGTTTGCAGGGCCCGTCGGGACTGGATGGGGCCACCGGTCAACTGGGTCCCGCCGGCCCGCAAGGGTTACAAGGGCCACAAGGCGAGCAGGGCCCCCCTGGCGACACCGGTCCAGCAGGTCCGGATGGACCTGATGGACCGCAGGGTGAGCAGGGTGAGCAGGGACGCGCCGGCGCCGCGGGAGTGGATGGGGCCATCGGTCTACAGGGTCCCCCCGGTACGCAAGGTCCCCAGGGCAAGCAGGGGCCTCGCGGCGATCCGGGCGGCCCCAGAGGAGACGCCGGCCCCGTCGGTCCAACTGGACCTCAAGGCCCAGCGGGGCCCGCCGGACCTGTCGGCCCCAATGGACCGGCCGGCCCGACCGGCGGACTCGAAGACCACACCATCGTGACGAATACCGTCAGCGGGGATGCGTCGATCAAGACCATCGACCTGCCCTGCCCAGAGGGACTCTCAGTTATCGGCGGCGGATACGCTGCCTCCCGCGACGACGTTTCCGTGCCTCTGAGCCTGCCGGTCAGCGACGCGACCGCCTGGCGCGTCAAGGCCATAGGGCCGGCAACCGACTGGGGAGGTACACGTCTACGCGATTTGCGCCAAATAGCAGCCACCGCGGCATCCGCGGCCACCCCACCGGCGACCCAGTCCCAAGCTCGGTCGAGGTACACTTGCCAAGGGGTTGCCAGCGTTCGTTGATGTCGGTGCCCATCGCCGGCCGGTGCTAAGCGCCTGGCTGAGAGGACTTCAGAAACGCCCTCGCGATGTGAAGCTCGGCGTAAGTGTAGTCGTAGTCCAGCGCTTCGCGCACGGGCCCTAGCGGATAGTAACCGAGTTCTCGGAACGCCCCCGCGATCCTGGCAAGCCGATCACCCGTGGGAATAAGATACTCCGCCGTGCCCGAGTCCCCGGACTCGATCAACCGCACGACGTGGTTGACGATAGTTGTCACGACAAGCCCCCTGGCCCGCGCGATCTCGTCGAGGGGTAGCTGTCGCAGTAGCAGCTCCCGTGTCTTGTGTACGGAGCCCCCAATTCCGCGGGGCTTGGGTGGCCGCTCCCTCCGCCGACCGGTCAAATCGCTTCCTGATCTCCCTTCGAGCAAGTCCTCCCGCCCGTGGTCTCCAGTTACGGCCAGAAACGCAGCGCCGAACAGCTCCAGCTTGGCCTCGCCCACCCCGGAGATTTTAATAAAAGTTTCCTTCGACTGGGGGAAGTAGCGGGCCATCTGCCGCAGCGACGAGTCGCCGAATATGATGTAAGGTGGCACCCCGCGCTCCGCCGCCAACCGCTGACGCAGGCCGCGCAGCTTCTCGAACAGGGACGAGTCATACTCAGCGGGGACCGCCTCTGGGCTGGGGTCCGGCGCTGCGGTTTCAAGCATCGGCAGCGACACGCTTGACCGTGTTCGGAGCACTTCGCGGCCCCTGTCGGTGACCGACAGCGTGGGGTATTCGCCCCCTCTGGCCAGCAGTCCTGTTCCAACCAGCACGAAGATTATTTCGCGGAGCTGGGACTCGGAATAGTCGTCGACGATGTTGTAGACGGACAGCGAATCGTGCCCGTTCCTTCGGACCTGCTGCGTATTCGCGCCCCTGAGCACTTGCACAACGTGTCCGGCGCCGAACCGCTCGCCGGTCCGCATAACGGCCGAGAGTATCTTCTGCGCGATCACAGTCCCGTCGAAACTGGCCGAAGACGCTGGCTCGCAAACGTCGCAGGCGCCGCAATTGTCATGGTCCAACCACTCCCCCAGGTACGCCAGAAGCCGTCCTCGCCGGCAGGTTGCCACCTCGGCGTACTGCACAATCGCTTCAAGCCTTCGACGAGCGCTCTGACGCTCGGTCTCGCTCTCCATCTCTTTTATGAAATACTCCTGCTGGGCACGGTCTCCGGGCGAGTAGAACAGCACGCAGTCGGCGGGCAACCCGTCTCTGCCGGCGCGACCCGTCTCCTGGTAGTACTGCTCGATGGAAGAGGGCAGATCATAGTGCACCACCAGACGGACGTCCGGCTTGTCGATGCCCATGCCAAAGGCGACGGTGGCCACCACTATGGGGACCTGGTCGCTGATGAACCGGTCCTGAGTCGCCGCCCGATCATCCCCGAGCCCGGCATGGTACGGCTCAGCGCGGAACCCGTCCGCCTTCAACTTGGACGCCAGTTCCTCGGTGTGCCGTCGAGTTGTGCGATAGATTATCGCCGGGCGGTCCTCGTGCTTACGGAGGTAGCCCGTCAGTCGCCGATACGTGTCGGCCTTCGGATGGACCGAGTAGGTGAGGTTGGGTCGGTCGAAGCTGGCAATGATCTCGTTGGGCTCGCGTAGGTCGAGTTGTTCGCGGATGTCTGTTCGGACCCGCTCAGTGGCCGTGGCCGTCAGGGCGATGACGGGCACGTCTGGGAACAGCCCTCTAAGGGCGCTCAGGTTCCGGTAGTCGGGGCGGAACTCGTGGCCCCATTGCGAGATGCAGTGGGCCTCGTCGACCGCGATCAAGCTCAGCTTCACGGAGTGCAGGAATCGGCGGAAATCCGAAGTGGCAAGCCTTTCAGGCGCGACGTAGAGGATTTTCAGGGTGCCGTGGAAAGCCCGGCGTTGGACCAGACTGATCTCCTCGGCAGAAAGCGTGCTGTTGACGTACCCGGCGTCGATCCCGCTGGCGCGCAGTGCGTCGACCTGGTCTTTCATCAGCGCGATCAGCGGAGACACGACCAGCGTCACTCCATCCAACGCCATGGCGGGAAGCTGGTAGCACAGCGACTTGCCGCCACCCGTCGGCATCAGCGCCAGCGTGTCGCTGCCAGCCAGGACGCTGCTCACGATCTCTTCCTGCAAAGGCAGGAAGCTATCGTAGCCGAAGTGCCTCTTGAGCAGCTCTCTCAATTCACACGTCCCGTCGGACTCTCGGCCGGGTCCGCTCCTGCAACAAGCGTCACCCGTCGGAGCGCAGGCTGCCCGCCAACCGGAAAGTACCCGTACAGCCCTCGATTTCTGAACAGCACCAACTGGTACAGAAGTATCCACCAATAGATTGCCACCAACTGGGCGTAGTCGACTTTGCTCCTGTGTTTCTTCAACCCCCAGTCGAGGCGGCCATCGTCGTTTCGGATGATGAGCTGGTACACGGTGTTCTCGGCCTGGTCGCAGAGGGCCGACCACAGTCTCGCGAGCCTGGGCGTAAAGCTGTGCAGCTCAGTCTCCCGCCGCGCCGACTCTGCGATACCGCTTATGCTTAACTCCAGGTAAGCGCGGTGTCGGCGGCCCGGAATCATCCACTGTAAGGGTCTCATGTCATATCGTTACAGTTTTTAGTCGTCTTTGCCCGCAAAACGTGCCTCGGCAGATCACGGGACGACCGCTACGATCAACCCGCGAACGAATCCCGGACGGGCGATCGCTCGCGGAAATCCTTCCGCCCACGGCGCCCTCGCGCCAGAGTATCAAAATCGCCCGACCAATCCAATCCTTTCCCCCCGGTGTCCCGTTGACCCGGAATCTCGGGCCAGCTATGATTCACTTCCAGTTTCCAGGACGGTGCCGTGGCGCAATTGGACCTCAGAGACTATATTCGGAACATCCCTGATTTCCCAACTCCGGGGATCCTGTTCAGGGACATTACGCCCTTGCTGAAAAGCCCGGAAGCGTTCCGCCGCGCCATCGACCTCCTCGCCAACCGTTACCGAGACGCCCGGCTCGATGCAATCGCCGGGATAGAGTCGCGGGGGTTCCTGTTCGCGACCCCTCTCTCCTACGAGCTGGGGGTGCCGATGGTGCCGGTGCGCAAGCAGGGGAAACTTCCCGCACAGACTCACTCTGTAAGCTACGACCTGGAGTACGGCTCAGACGCCGTGGAGATTCACGTGGATGCGGTCTCCCGCGGGGACCGCGTGCTCATCCTGGACGATCTGCTCGCCACGGGCGGAACGATGGAGGCGACCTCGAGGCTGATATCGCAATGCGGCGGGGAGATCGCGGGCGTGGCGGTCGTCGTCGAGCTGACCGAGCTGGATGGCCGGAAAGCTCTAAACGATTACGACGTGTACTCGTTGCTGAAGATGTGATCACGTTCCCTGGAGGGAACGGAAAGGCAAGCACCCGTCGGACCGTCGGACCGCCGGACCCACGACCAAGCCATTCCCGATTTTGCACGTCCGGAGCACCGTAATTTACAATCCTGACTAAGCATTCATGAGTGGTTATTACCTACTATTTTGGCCTAACTCAACCGGAATCTGTTGTGATTCGCCGCACAAATTTGACAAACTCCTAAATCTCTTGCAATATGTCTCAGATTTTCTTGCACTCGCCGGCCCCGATGCGAGCCCAGCGCCGATTACCATCCTTACCAATCTGCCGGACCGCTCACCGCACCGGCCACGGGATTTTCGCACCTAGCGATCAGCGCCGTTCATCGTTTCCAATCTAGGATCGAGACAGTGAGCAATGGTCTATAAAGTCGATGTGAGGCACTTGAGTCACTTCCTACGGGAAGTTGACCTATTTCGAGGGCTCTCCGCGCACAACCTCGACCGCGTCGCGGGACTTTGCGAGGAGTTCGAATTCGACGAGGGTCAAGTCCTCGGGGAGCAAAACCAACGAGGGGACCGCATCTACATAATCCGGAGCGGCGAGATTATGCTCACCTCCGGCTCGGGCGACAAGGCGCTTGTCGTCAGGACCGTTCGAGAGCGAGAAGCTTTCCCGGTCGCCGTGCTGTTTGATCCGCCGCTGCTTATCACTTCGTCGCTGACCGCGACGCGTGGGTCTGCCTTCGTTATTCCCAGGGTGCGGCTGATGGAGCTCTGCGAGCTTGCGCCCGAAATTGGCATGCACATATACAAGGCCGCCAGCATGGTCCTCGTCAGCCGTTACCGTTACGCTCTGCACCGTCTGGCTGACCCGCTGGGCGACCTCACCGAGATCGCTCCCAGATTGGCCGCCGGGGAGGTCTGATGTCCCGGGGTAACCGGGGCGGCGTTCGGGGTCCCGAGTCCGGCGCCACGCCCAGGTCCAATCGATGAGATTAAGTATCCGACAACGCCCGAACAGGCGATTAACGCGACATCTGGAGGTGGACCATGGCTGTTATCGCTCTGAGCGGCCTCGCCGGAGGGGGGGCTCGGTCCCTTGGCCCCAAGATAGCCCACAAGATGGGCGCGGACTACGTCGACCGCCTCATCCTCGCTCACGTGGGCCGCGAGGTGGGCGCGACCGTCGAGGCGCTGCACCAGCGCGAGCAGAGGCCGCCAACCTGGGATGAACGCTTCTCACGCGTGCTCCAACGTGTCCTGGCAAGGTCCGCTGTTACAGGCGTGGGAGGGGACCCTTACTTCGGACCAGGCATCCCGACGTTCTTGACCGAGGAGTACGAGGACGCCACTCAGCGCACGATCACCCGCGGCCACGAGCTTGAGGACGAGAAGTACCACGAGGCCATCAGCAGCGCAATCCACGACCTGGCGGAGCAGGACAACGTCGTCATCGTCGGGCGGGGCGCGCACGTCATCCTCAGGGACATCCCCTCGGTGCTTCGGGTTGGCGTTGTTGCCAGGCTGGAGGACCGCGTGCGCGTCGTGATGGAAAGGGAGCACCTCACCGAGGAAGAAGCCCTGAGCACCATCGAGGCCCGCGATCGGGCCAGGGTCCACTACTTCAGCCAGTTCTTCGGCCTGGACGCCCCCGACGCCTCCGAGCTCTTCCACCTGGTGGTCAACACCAGCGACATGGACCTGGATTTCGCGGCAGACCTGATCATCGAGGCGGATAGCGCTCTGCAGGACGGGCGCCTGCTTCCCAGGGTGGGCACGACCGTGTAATGCTCTCGCCTGACGCTCTTCGAACCCGGTCGATACCGAACGGGCGAATCTTTGCTGTCAGGGGCCATCGGATCGAAGGTCTGCAGCCGGCCCGGTAGGTTGGGTTTGCACCGCCGGTAATCCGCCGCTCTGTTCGACGCCGCCAACCGGACGCTTTGCCGTCGGGGTGCTATTCGCACTTCACTCGTAGCTGGCATCTTGACAACACCACTCCCCGTAAAATATCTTTGCACGGTCGGATCGCCTGCGCCCGCGTCCTATAAAGCGCGGAAGCGCTCAAAGAGGTACCCCATGGCCAATTTGCTAGAAGTCCGTGACCTTGTCACCCATTTCTTTACTCAGGACGGCGTCGTCAAGGCCGTGGATGGGATCTCCTACGGTATCGAGGAAGGCGAAGTCCTGGGTGTCGTGGGCGAGAGTGGATGCGGCAAGAGCGTTCATGCACTGTCCCTGATGCGGCTAGTCGCCAGCCCACCGGGCCGCATCGTCGGCGGCGAAATCATTTTCGAGGGGGAAGACCTCCTTCAGGCAAACGACGCTGAGATGCGCCATATCCGCGGTAACCGCATGGCTATGGTCTTTCAGGAGCCGATGACCTCCTTGAACCCCGTGCTCACCATCGGCAGACAGCTCACGGAAACCCTAGAGCTTCACCAGGACATGGACAAGCAGCAGGCAAATACGCGGGCGGCTGAGCTACTGCGAACCGTTGGCATACCTGACTCTGAGCGTAGGCTTCGAGATTACCCTCACCAGTTCAGTGGAGGGATGAGGCAAAGGGTGATGATCGCGATGGCCCTTAGCTGCAACCCGAAGCTGATAATCGCCGACGAGCCTACTACCGCCCTCGACGTGACGATCCAGGCGCAGATTTTGGAGCTGATGCAGGAGCTGGCCGGCTCCTTCGGCACGGCAATGATAATAATCACCCACAACCTGGGCGTGGTGGCCCGCTACGCTCAGCGAGTCGTGGTGATGTACGCGGGCAAGATAGTCGAGTCAGGGACCAGCGAGCAGATCTATCACGACCCGAAGCACCCTTACACGGTGGCGCTGCTGAACTCGGTACCTCGGCTTGACGCGTCCGAGCGCGTGAGGCTCAACGCCATCGAGGGCTTGCCTCCCGACCTGGTGGACTTACCGGCCGGCTGCTCTTTTGCTCCGCGCTGCGAGTTCGCCTATGAGAAGTGCGTTCAAGAGACCCCAGTCCTTGAGGACGCCACCGAAGGGCACGCGTCCGCGTGTTGGAGACGGATGGAAATCACTGAGCTGGCGAAGGCGTCCGCTAGTAATGGAGGAAACGGCTAACCATGACACAGAGCGAGACGCAGTCAAACGGTCACAGTGCCGACGAGGTGCTGCTAGAAGTCAAGAATATGAAGATGTATTTCCCGGTCACTTCGGGGATCGTCTTCCAGCGCAAAGTCGCCGACGTCAAGGCGGTTGACGACGTCAGCTTTACTATCAATCGAGGCGAAACCCTCGGCCTGGTCGGCGAGAGCGGCTGCGGAAAGACCACGACGGGAAGGGCAATCCTTCAGCTTTACACGCCCACTGCCGGCGACGTCATATTCAATGGACAGCGGCTGAACGAGCTGTCCGGCAGACAGATGCGGGGCCTGCGGCGAGAGATGCAGATCATATTCCAGGACCCTTACGGCTCACTGAACCCCAGGATGACTTGCGGCGACATCGTCGGTGAGCCGCTTACCGTTCACAAGCTCACGGATTCCAAAGGCGAGCATCGGGACCGGGTCAATGAGCTACTTCAGACCGTCGGTCTCAACCCGTACATGGCCGACCGTTACCCCCACGAGTTTAGCGGAGGACAGCGTCAGCGCATCGGCATCGCCCGGGCCCTGGCCGTTAACCCCAGCTTCATCGTATGCGACGAACCGGTTTCGGCGCTGGACGTATCCATTCAGGCCCAGGTAATCAACCTGCTTGAAGACCTGCAGTCGCAGTTTGGCCTCACGTACCTGTTCATAGCCCACGACTTGTCGGTGGTGCGGCATATAAGCGACCGCGTCGCCGTCATGTACCTGGGTCACATCGTGGAAATCGCCGACCGCAACGAGCTCTACGAGAACCCGCTGCACCCGTACACCCGAGCGCTGCTGTCAGCGGTGCCCATCCCCGACCCCATAGTAGAGGCGGAGCGCGAGCGCATCATCCTGACGGGCGACGTGCCCAGCCCGATGAACCCCCCTCAAGGCTGCGTTTTCCATACCCGATGCCCGATTATGGTCGACGACTGCCGTCTCGAAATGCCCGAGCTTCGAGAGGTATCGCCTGGACACTGGGTCGCGTGCATTCGCACCGACGGCTGGGAGACCGCGGCGGCGTAACGGGCCGCGGCGGCGGTCGCGCACGGCTCCTCCCCGTCCCGGAGAGAGAGTCGTGGCGGGGATATACGCCGCGTCTGTCGGCAGCCCGACTCCATAGGACTGGCCGGATCGGACCACCGACGGGGATGGGACTAACCGCACCTGCCCGCGCAGACCCCCGCGCGATCGGTCCGCAATTGGACCCCGGCCCGGACCTCTAGCTTGCGCTGAGTTGCCTGCGCTCGTCTACCGCCGATTCTGCCCGCACTCTGCGCCGCTTTTCCCGCTCCCATCCGCTCCAACGGAGGCTTGCCGCGAAACGGACTGCTGTGGGTGTACGTGTGCTCGACGTACGGTCGTCCAAGGTGCTCCGATACCTCATCGGCCACCGTCTGTGGGATCCTCTGCTCTCTCCAGCCGCACACGATGCACATAGGGCTTTCCACCGACGGATGCGAGTAGTCGACAATGGCGCCCTCGCACCTCGGACACGCCTGGAGCCTGAATTTAGTCATGCCATGCCTCCCGGGACAGGTAGGTTCCTTCTCTGGAGTCAATCCCGCGAAAGGTGCTGTCCCCCGCACTATATGGACGCTTTTGCGGAAAACTAAATATCGGCCCGTCGGCGAATACGAAATTGCACCCGTCCAGACCGGACTTGTGCGTGCGGGGTCAAGGATCGGTCGGGAGGCCGAAAAGAACGGCCGCCGGGGCAAGGCGCCTGGGGTGGCGCCCATGTTCGTCAGGCGGACTGGCGATTCAGGCGATCCACTTCGACGGCGAACCAGAGTGCCAGGTTGCCCGTCCGGTCGTCACGTCCGAACTCCGCGGGGCGGTCCAGGTAGGCCCGCAGGTCCTCCTGAGGGCCGGTCCCGGTGCACCCGTCGACCAGCCCCCCGTCCAGGGAGATGCGCTCCACTGCGCCGCGCCAGGCCAAGTCCAAGAAAGAACGATGATCTGGGTCCAGCCATCCGAGTCGCAGCCCACGGGCCACCGCGTACCCGACCATGCAAGTCACCGTGTGCTCCTGATACGAGCCCGGAAAGTCCAGAACCTCCATCAGCATCCCCGACGAGTTCTGGCAGGCTCTCAGCGCCTCGAGGTGACGTAGATGGACAGCGAGGACCGCGTCCCTATCAGCGTGGTCCTCGGGCAGGTACGACAGGGCCTCCGCGTATCCCAGGGCCGCGAAGCCGTTCCCCCTGCCCCAGAAGTAGGGCACGTCCCTCGAGTGCCAGAAGAGGCCGTTCGGCTGCTGGACCTCGGCGTCCAAAAGGAACTTCGTCAAGATGTCCAGATAGGTCCCCTCCCCGGTAACCGCGTAGGCGCGGCCAAGGATCGTAGCGACGAAGAACATGTCTTCGGTCCGGTAGTCGTCGTCGCAGGGCGCGGGCGTCTGGTCGCCCTCGGCGCCCCTGAACCTGTCCGCAACGCCGACCAGGACGTCCGCGTACTTCGGGTCGCCGGTGGCTTCCGACAGCTCGTCGCACCAGACCAGGCCCGCCAGGGTTGCCCCGCCGGCTCCGGCAGGCGCAATGCCGCCTTTGGCCGAGACCAGTGGTTCCACCAGGCGGACTATGTCGGCGGAGGTCTCTTCAACTGAGCCGACGAGCTGGGCCAAGCGCAGCCGTCCGCTTATCGCGACGCCCTGGGTGTAGACGAGGGGGTCCAGCGTGTGGCCGTACTCCCCAGCCAATAGCTGTGCGACCTCGAGCGGACCTCTGGCCCGCCGCGCATCCAGCTCCTGGCGGGCAGGTGACGAGACCGGCAGCCCTCGCTCCCGGAGCACGCCCAGGAACCCGTCGAGCTGGTCGTCCGGCTCAGCGTCGGAGACAGTGAGGCGAAGTCCCTGGACGGCTGCGAGCCCGCTGGGCCGGCCGGTGGACAGCGCCGCCAACATCGAGTCCGAGGGGCCCAGCGATCCGGCGCCCAGCGCTCGTCCGAGGTCGGATTTCGGGTCCGTGGCCTCCCAGCCCGCCTTGCTGCCGACACGGACCTCCAGCACCAGGTCGGGCGCCATGAAGCTGGCCCATCGCCAAAGGTAGCGGGCCTCCGGGTCGCGCTCGTCGAAGTAGTAGCCGTCGTCTGGAGGATAGCCAATCGCTGGGTTGCCTCCGGCCCCATTTCCCGGCCCGACGGCAAGCCGCAGGCCGTCAGGGTTGGCGCATGGGACGGCGCTCAGGGCGACGCCGGCCGAATCGCCGATCAGCGTCGCCGCCCGCAGGGCTAGCTCCACGTCCGCTCTCTCCCCGGAGAAACCGCCGACCAGCAGCACCCTGTGACGGGTCGATTCAGGCGAGTAGGCCTCGCGGTGGACCAGGGCTGGGATGGGCGTCTCCGATCGAGTGACGCCACAAGCCTCCCGCAGCCAGCGCTTGGGCTGGCGGTCGGCCAGGGAATCGAGAGCTGCGTGTACGTCGAATGTCGAATCGGCCATGGCCTTACCCCGCTTCATATGTTGTGTTGCCAGATCGGGCGATGGGAATTATACACGCCGCCGTAGCTCCTAGATTCATCAGCACGACGTAATGTGGATTCTCTGGAAGCGCTCCGTCGCTGTCGCCGCGAGGAGTGCATCTGGACGGACGACGGAGCCCAGATGGATCGATACGCCTGCCGCTCGAACCGGCCCCGCCTTTATCGCGTGTGGTCTGTTCAGGGCGGTGCTCCTTACCCTTACCCTCTTGAGCGCTGGCCCGTCGTATGGTGCGCTGGTATAATGCCGCCTATCTTTCACGAGAAAGGGGAACAGCCGTGATCTCGATATTCGTCACCATCAGAATCAAAGACGGTTTCATCGACCGGTTCCGGGAGGCCAGCTTCGGAGACGCCCAAGGGTCTACCCGAGACGAGCCGGGATGCTTCCGGTTCGACATCCTGCAGAACGCCAACGACGCGAATCTGTTCCACCTGTACGAGGTGTACGAGGACGCGGCTGCCCTGGAGGCCCACCGCGAAGCCCCCCACTACCTGGCGTGGCGATCGACGGTGCAGGACTGGTTCGACGGCGACGTCGAGCGGGTCCCGATGACCACCATATTCCCCTCTGACGAGGGCTGGCGGAACCAGAAGCTCCACCTGCTAAACTGGTAACCCGAGGCGTGCACCTTCCGCCTCTACCGGCGACCGAACTCCCGCTCTAGCTGGCCGGTGCTCAGGTGAATCATGGTGGGACGGCCGTGGGGGCAGGTGTGGGGTTGCTCGCAGGCCTCCAGCTGTCGGGTCAGCGCTCTCATCTCCTCGTGGGCCATGGTCTTTCCCGCTCGGATCGCCGCGTGACAGGCGACCGAGTAGGCCGCCCGCTCCTCCCATGTCTCGAACCCACCGCCCTCGGCCATCAGGTCCAGCACCTCCAACAGCGCCGCGGCCGGGTCGCCCTCGCCCAGCACACCGGGCACACCCCGAAGAAGAAACGCGCCACCTCCAAAGGGCTCGATCGCGAACCCCAGCGAGACGACCGGGTCGCCATGGGACTCGAGCAGCTCTTTCTGCGCCGGGTCCAGCTCCACTAGCAGTGGCTCCAGCAGGCTCTGCACAAGGGGGGTCTTGGCCAGCGCCTCGGCCCTCACGCGTTCGAAGACCACCCGCTCGTGGGCGGCGTGCTGATCGATCAGGTACATGCCGTCAGGGCCCTCGGCCACTATGTAGGTGTTTTGGACCTGACCCAGTACCCGCAGGACCGGCAGCGCGCTTTTCGGAACATTCGGAGGAGCCTCGGGTTGCACGGGTGGGGCGTCATGTTCACCCCGGACCGTCGAAGGCGGACCGTCGGCCGCAACCCCGTCGGCTCGCTCGAAGGGAGCCGACGGCCAGAAGGCGGCAACCCTGGACGCGGGCGTTGTCTGCGGCCGCGGGCCGCCGTGGGGCTGGACCTCCGGCGCCGGCGACTGGGTGACCAGCGTCCGTCGCGCCTCCTGCTGGAGCGCCCGAAACACCTGACTCTCCTGCCGAAACCTGACCTCGGACTTGGTCGGGTGCGCGTTCACGTCCACCTGGTCATGGGGCACGCTGAGGCTGACCAGAGCAATGGGGTACCGCCGCTCGGCCATAAACCCGTGATATGCCTGCTCCAAGGCGACCCCCAGCACCCGGCTCTGGATCCACCGCCTGTTCACGAAAAAGCTGACGTAGGACCGATTGGCGCGGCTTACCGAGGGCGGGCTGATGAGGCCGCGGACCCCGACTCGTAGGGACTCGTCTTCCTGGTCGGATGGACCTAACTCCAGCATGCTCCGCGCCATCTCGGCGCCGTATACCGCCGCCGCAGCCTCGCGCTGGTCTCCGGTGCCCGGGCTGGTGAACTTCCTGCCCCGGTCCGACTCCATCTCGAAGGCTACCTCGGGGTAGGCCAGCGCGTATCGAGTCACAACCGTCTGTATTCGGGATGTCTCGCTGGCGGGGGACCGGAGGAACTTTTGCCTGGCTGGAAAATTACGGAATAGCCCGCGTACGGAGATCGTGGTCCCTGTGGGCGCGCCGGTTGGCTCCACGCCCAACATCTCGCCGTCGTGGACTTCGACCCACGTCCCAACCCCTTCGGCTTCGGCGCTCGTGACCAGGCTCACCCGAGATACCGCCGCGATGCTGGGCAGAGCCTCGCCTCGGAAGCCCAGCGTCGCAATCTCGTCGAGGTCGTCAGCGCTGGCGATCTTACTGGTGGCGAATCGCTGGAAGGCCAGCTCTACCTCGTTCGACCTGATGCCCACGCCGTTGTCGGACACCCGAATCAGCTCGACGCCTCCATCGCGTACCTCCACGGAGATTCGGGTGGCGCCGGCGTCCAGCGAGTTCTCGATCAGCTCCTTGACCGCCGACGCGGGTCGCTCCACCACCTCGCCAGCGGCGATCTTAGAGGAGACCAGCGGGTCCAGCATGCGAATCGGCATCGGTCACGTTCCCCGGGAGCCTCGCGGCGCTCGTTGCGCGGGTCAGCCCGCCTCGGTCAGAGGTCATGGCGGACCCTCGGCATCATGCTAGCATCCCCGTCAACCATGGAAATGAACGCGGATGCACGGCAGCGGAAAACGAGAGGGGGTGAACTATGTCAGGGAGCAAAGAGCCTCTGGCCGCTTTGGAGTGGACTCACGTGCCTGAGTTGAACTCGTGATGTCCAGCACAACCCACAGCGGTATCCGTACGCCATTACTTGACAGTGTGCCCTGTCCGGCTACAATTATGTGGCCTGCAAGCTGAATTAGATAATCTCAGTTTGTTTCTGCGTAGGTAATCAGCAGAGTGCTTCTGGCAAAGAACTCTTTGGGGACAACAATGGTGAGTACGTTACTGGCAGACATGGTCGAACAGCTCCTTGCTAGCTTCGACGTGGCCATTGAACAAGCAAAGGCCCAGCTACCAGCGGATCGTAGCGAGGTCTCCGAAGTCATAGCGAAAGAGGAAGAACTCAGAAGGGTCTTTGCCGAATATCGTCAGGAGCCGAATGTCGATAACCAGGCGCAGCTCTTTGTATCTCACCACCATGCATACCAGGCGTACATCCAGCTGAGCCAGACTCTGCAAGAGAGCTTTCAGGAGGCCGTACGGGAGCACCACAGAGCTCTGGAGGAGGCGGAGGTACAGGCAGAATCGTACCAGCAGTCAGTCGACGAAGCCCACGCGGGAGCGGAGCCGTATCTGCGGAGCTCACAGGAGGCGCAAGTCGGGATACGCCCCTACTTCCAGGCGCTGGAGCATGCGACCGCAGGTGCACAGCCTTATCACGACAATCTGGAGGAGGCCAAGGCTGGCGTGCAAACCCTTCGGGAGGCGCTACAAGAAGCACAGTCGGGGGCGCAGCCTTACCACCAGGCCCTGGAGGAAGCGATCGCCCTGGGGAACCCAGTCGGAATCAGCAAGTCCAGTCAGACCCTGACAGACTACTATCAAACCACGATCAAGTCTGCCCACCACGCCTTGACCCAGTATTACATGGAGACGGTTCAAACCGCCTACCAGGCCCTGACCGCATATTACCTGAATGAGGTTGAAGGTGCCCAGGCTGCTTTGGCGGATAACTTCGACTCCGTTCAAAACGCCAACGCGGGGCTGACGCAGGTTCTCAGGACGCCCTGAATGATTTCTTGGCCGAACATAGACTCGGATAGGGAACTCGCGCCGGTTTTCTCCCACCGATTCGATGGGGGCGGCGCCGAGAGGGCGCCTTCTGCAGGTTCGAGCTAAGTTCGCCACCTTAATCTCGCGCGTGTAATAATCGCTAAGGATTTGTTGGGCAGTTGTGACCTTATCGGCGTAGTACTGTCCCGCCAACTCTTCCTACTACCTCGCACGATTCTCTGAGGTCGACTCCCGCGCAGGCTGACAGACGGCGGTTTGGGCCGTTTGCGCCCATCTTGATACACCGGCTAGGGCATGCTGGTTCGAGGCGAATGTCCGAGTCTGCATCTTCAAACTCAAATGCGCTTTAACCATCCAACCCATTGGAAAATGGGTGATTAGGCTTTCGCCGGGAGGTGGGGCCGGGCTTGTAAATCGGGGTATAAAGACGCCGCGGATATATATGACGCCGTCGCAAACTTAGCTTGCTTAGGGAGATGTCCCATGAAGATCACGTCAGTTAAAGCAATCCCCAGTGCCCCAGACAAGACCATCGATACTTACGGGGAGATGGCTACGAGAAACTACGTCTTCGTCAAGGTCGAGACCGACGAGGGGATAGTTGGCTGGGGAGATTCCACGTGTGGTCCGCTCAGCGTCGCCTCGATGGTTGACGAGTTCGGTCGGCTGCTTGTCGGCAAGGACCCCGGCCGTATAGAAGAGCACTGGCAAACGCTCTACCACTTCTACCATGTGCGAGGCGGTCCGATACAGCTTTCGGCGATCAGCGGTATCGAGATGGCTCTGTGGGACATCAAAGGCAAAGCCCTCGGCGCACCGGTGTACGACCTGCTCGGCGGGAAGATGAGAGAGCGCATCTGGACTTACGGAAGGTGGGACGGGCTCACCCCTGAAGCCGCCGTGGAACAGGCTCTGAGCTATACATCGAAGGGACTGACCGCTCTCAAAGGAGACCCGTTCGATCATCGAGGACTGTTTATCACCTTCGAGGCGGAGAAAAAGGCCGTGGAGACTCTCGCGGCAGTTAGAGAAGCGGTGGGAGATGAGGTCGAACTGCTGCTCGAGGTTCACGGACGTCTCACGCCCTCAGCCGCCATCAGAGTAGGCAACGAAATGGAGCAGTTCCGGCCTTTCGTATACGAAGAGCCCGTCCCGTTTCAAAACCTCGATGCGATGCAGAGGGTCGCCGAGTCGGTCAACATCCCGATAGCAACCGGCGAAAGGCTGTACTCCAAATGGGACTACGCGGAGCTCCTGAAGCGGCAGATAGTCGCGATGATTCAACCGGACGTCATCCAGGGCGGTGGAATACTGGAGCTAAAGAAAATCGCGGCGATGGCGGAAGCCCAGTACGTGGGGTTCCAGGCCCACGCAATTCACGGCCCGATGGACGTACTCGCGGCACTGCACCTTGACGCCT
The DNA here is from genome assembly GCA_965248005.1 of Dehalococcoidia bacterium. Lineage (GTDB taxonomy): Bacteria > Chloroflexota > Dehalococcoidia > Lucifugimonadales > UBA1123 > CBDFIE01. The sequence goes on along the minus strand of CBDFIE010000003.1, from coordinate 2,082,213 downwards.
GCACGCCCAACTTCATGATTCACGAGGGAGGCATGAAGCCCTGGTTACAGGACGCTTTCATCGGAGACTTCCCGATTCAACAAGACGGCTATCTGCCAGTGCCCACGGCCCCCGGACTCGGCGGGGAGATGAATGAGGACTGGATTAAGCGACACCCTCCGCAGGATGATGCTCAAGGCTGGGCATCGCCTATAGGGCAGATACCTTCGAAACAATTTAACAACTGGGGGTAAACGTTCTAACGGGGCCCTGCGACTTGAATTTCCTTTAGGGAGTCGCCTCACCGCGGATACGCGGGAAGTAGTTCCGACTGTTCACGCCAAAAAGCTCGTGCCTGCCCAGATTGTTGAGCAGGAACGCATGAACGCCCATTTCAAATAGCCTCAGCACGTCTCCAGAGGTGAGGGCTTTTTTTTCTTCCGAGGTTAATGAGAGCTCGGCTAACACTTCCTCAGGGTCAGACTTGATCCGCTGGCGGAACGATTTGTCATTTTCCGTTAAGTAAAGAAGCTTATTTATGGCGTAAACGCTCATTGGTAGCTACTCCAAGTTCCAGGCTGCGTATCCGGCGCCACCATCCGTCTCTACGAACAACGGTCTCTTTTCCCCAAGCGCTCCAGTGACGGTAATCCAGCAGAGCAGCTCCCCGCCGATGTTCCCTGCCGCGTACATCCGCGGCGCGGTAGCACTCTTGGCAAGGCTCCCGTACTTACCCTGCTCCAGCAGGTTCGTAACCTTGCCGACCCACTCCTCGTCGGTGTATCCCGTCCTCGGTCCGCCAACTTCCAGCGAGAAAGCGCCGCTGGCTATTAGGGCCACACGCAGGCTTCCATCCAGTTCCTCAATGAATTGCCTTAGGGCCTGGCCCAGAGCAAGGCATCTCTCCGCCGATGGCAGGGGTGGCACCAGCCCATTGACGAAAAGGGGCACGACTGGGATGTCCATCGAAGGCGTAAGGAAATGTAGGGGGACCAGTACCGAGTGGTCTAATCGTAACTCCTGAGTGACGCCAAGGTCGAAATGAGACTTAAGGCCGTATTTGAGGAAGTCCATTGCGACGTCAGGCTTGCCTTTAACGACCGTGTGCGGCATTTCGCAGTAAGTCTCCGCCGGACCTTCAGCCTCATCCACCATGCCGACGCAGAACTGGGGAAAGTTGTTGTAGAAAAAGTTGGTGAAGTGGTCTGACGCTACTTCGATAATGAGGTCGGGAGCCGCGGCTTCCAGCTGCTCACGAACTTGTGCCATCAGCGCCTCTGTAGGGAGCTTGCCCGGAGCCTGCGCCACGTCCCTGGGCAACCCCGGGCCGTGCGGTGTTCCGAATGCACCGACTAGCTTGGACATGAGCACCACTCCCTGTAATCTGAAATCCTGATCAGGACATGCCCCACACGACTTCTCCGCGTCTCGCTGATCGCAACACTTGTGGGGAACAGGACAATTTGAGGGGCAGCCGTGAGGCGCGCTCGAAGTCGTACTTGCGCCTTGATCCGTATTCGAAGTCACCAGTATTGCAGCCCTTACAGGGGCCTGCATCGCTGGTGGAGGGAGCATAGCAGCGCCCTAGAGGAACCGCCAACAAGCCCCTGAACGGGACGCCGCACCCAAGCGCACCATTGCCCGTGTATCCTGTAGGCGATAGTACGGATTGCCGCAGCCGACCGGCCCCGCGGCGCCCGCACATCGCAACAGGAGAACCAGTTTTGGTCCAGGCACCAACTCTTCGGGACGTCTACCAGGCGCGACGCAGAATCGCGCCATACATTACCCGCACGCCGTTGCACCGGTACATCGCGCTGGAAAAACTTCTCGGCGCTTCCGAGGCGCACGTCAAGCACGAGAACCACCAGCGTCTCGGCGCGTTCAAGATGCGGGGTGGGATAAACCTGATCTCCCAGATGTCCGACGAGGAGCGCGCCCGGGGAGTGGCCACCGCGTCCACCGGCAACCACGGCCAGTCGATAGCCTACGCCGCCATGCTATTCGGAGCGAAGGCCGTGGTCGGAATGCCGGAGAAGGCCAACCCGGGCAAGGTCGAGTCCATGCGCAACCTGGGCGCCCAGGTGATCTTCCACGGTGCCTTCTTCGACGAGACCAGGGAGTACATCGAACGGCTCTCCAGGGAGGAGGGCTACCGTTACATCCACCCCATAAACGAGCCGTTGCTGATCGCGGGTGTGGCGACCTACAGCCTGGAGATCATGGAGGACCTGCCGGACGTCGAGGTGATCGTCGTGCCTGTCGGCGGGGGCAGCGGCGCCTGCGGGGCCTGCATCGCGGGAAAAGGCATCAACCCGGCCGTCCAGGTTATCGGCGTGCAGGCCGAGGCGGCGCCCGCGGCGTATCTCTCCTGGAAGGAGCGACGCATCGTCCAGGCCCCCATGCGGTCCAAAGCGGAGGGCCTGGCAACAGGCAGCGGGTACGAGCTGGCCCTGGACATCCTGCGGGACAACCTCGACGACTTCATCCTGGTCAGCGACGAGGAGATGGAGCGGGCAATGGTCCTCCATCTCGAGATGACCCATAACCTCACAGAGCACGCCGGCGCGGCCTCTCTTGCGGCCGCTATCAAGATCAAAGAGAGGCTGGCCGGCAAGAAGGTTGTGCTCGTGATGAGCGGGGGCAACGCCTCGCTGGAGCACCTGAAGGCGGCCCTGGCCCGGAGCACCTGACCGCCCTGCCACGTCTGAGCCCCGTACACCCCCTGGGAGGCTGACAACATGACCGGAGAACAAATATCGGACGACAGCCCCGGGACAGCGTTGTTCCCCGAGTATGCGTCCCTCTACCCGCTGATTGCGTCAGAGGTCGAGGGGCTGACCGGGCATCAGCTCGATTTTGCGTCGGACCGCTGGGGTTGGGCGGAGTGGAGCATCCGTGTCCAGCTCAGCCACATGGATTCGCTGCTCTACCGCTGGCTCGTCGTGCGGTGGGGCGACACGCTCTTCCCGGACGGCAACCACGGCGTCGACGACGTCGACGGGCTGACGGGCTCGGAGTTCGACCGGCGGCTGAACGACAACCGCTACTGGGATCTGCCGGCCATCTTGGAGAAACTGGAGCAGGGAGTAGCACTGGCACGGCGGGTTCTCGCCGAGCGCAACGTCGGCTTCCTCCGGTCCCACACCTACGTGTACGACCTGAACCCCCAGTGGGACCTGATGTTTAAGGCCCATCCTCATGGGGTTGAGCCCTCCGACCAGCCCGGTAAAGGGGTTATGCGCCTGGATGGGGCCATGCGCCACATGTACTTCGAGGAGGTCACCCACCTGTTCAACATCCAGCGTCTCAAGCGCGCCCAGGGGCTAACGGCCGTCGCCGAGCTGCCCAGAGTCGGATACTGGACCGTCGAAGGCTGGGACGTCAGCGAGCCCTGAGCTTAGTTCTCCAGAGCCTTCAACCAGCCCCAGCGGGTCAAGATCGCCGGCGTCACCAGCCGGAGGTTGCCTCCAGTCGGGCCCTGACGTCCTCGGGGACGTGTCTCGTCCAGCGGAGAGTCGGCGAATCGCCGCGGTCGCCAACGCTCTTTGCCGCCTCTGTCAACAGCTCGACGCCACCCAGAAAGTCCGACAGCCGGATGTACTCGGCGTCGACGCCTCCACCCTCGTCAGGGATGCTGGTGGTCGCGTTGTGGTAGTTGCCGAGAGGGAAGGCCAGACCCGTGGCGCGGTAGCCAAACACCGCGAACGCCGTGGCCTCACACACGCCCCCGCTCATGAGCTGTCGCTGACTCTTGAACTCCGGGTCTCGCCTCAGAATGGCCTCACGCGCCACGATCAGCGCCTGCTCAGCGTCCGCATCGAAGGTGTACAGTCGGTCCCCGGTCCGGATGACCGGCCCATCGCCCTGGGCTACGCCTGGTATCACGGCGCTGGACTCGACGGAGACCACCAGCGTCTCGTGTGGGAGCGCGCCCGCCTCCGCCATCAGCCTGGCGCCGAGCAGCCCGGCCTCCTCGGCGCGGGTGAACACCGCGTACACGTCGGCCTCGGCGGAGTCGTCGACCAGCCGACCCAGCGCCGCAAGCGCAGCGGCGCACCCCGCCAGATCGTCGAGCGCCCGCATTCGGATGTAGTCGCCGTCGAGATGGAAGTCGGTCAGCGCGAACACCACCGGCAGCGGAGGCTCCAGCGCGACATCCTCCTTCAGCTTCAGTTGCGTCAGCCTGTCCGATGGGTCGTCCGACAGCGGCCGTTCCGGCGGCGCCAGCTCCCCGGGTAGCCTGACGCCGTCCGGCAGCACCACGTCGACCAGGGTGGGCTTGTTCAGCGACGCCGCGGGCACTCCCCCCAGGGCGCGGACCACGAGACCACGTGAGCCAGCCTCCACAAGCTCGAATCCCGGATGGTCCATGTGGGCCACCAGCGCTATCGGTGGCCGGTCTTCGTGGGACGGCGCGCGGCCGCCCTGGTAATGGCCGATCACGTTGCCGAAGTCATCGACCCGGTGCGCGACGCCTAGATCCTTCAGCGCATCGATGAGGTATCGGGCCGGGCCACCCTCGAAGAAGGGCACCGCCGGCCGAGCGCCCAGCGCCTCCAGGATATCCAGCGCGCACAGCTCCCAATCGTTCATCGGCCGACCCTCCAGATGCGTTGTCCCCGCGCAGCGTAGCAGCAACCCTCATCGCCATCAACAGTAGCTTCGTGCGGATCGCCTACCCGCCGGTACCAGATAGCAAGGTAACGAGCGCCCCAGCCGTCCCGACTCCACGACGGGGCGTGCAAGTACCTGGATACCCTGTGCCTCTCGGGGCCGAAAATAGGGGCATACCCACAACGATCTAGTAGCTAGCCTCGCACGAGTGTCCGAGTTTCTCTGCTAGGTTTCATAGTAGGTCGGCTGAACAGGGTGCCGCTGACGCCGCCGTTGCGAAACCAGGGCGTGGACCGATAAGCCGTGAATGTGGTCGTAGTTTTTGTGCTCATGGCGGGCGCCTCCATAGTGATCACCTTCACGCTGATAGGCAACACGATGGTAACCTTCGGCGACCTTTTCGCATCATGGTTCGCACTGGAGGAGCGCTCCGAGGAATGGGCGGCTACAAGAGTCATCGGACCCACCGACCTGTCGATGCAGACGGTGCCCAGAATCGAACTGACGCTCACCAACGACGGCGATGTCCCATTGGGGCCGTTCACCGACTGGGACGTCATATTCGAGACGCAACTCTCCTCGACCCTGGGCATCTCCTACCTGACCTACACGACCAGCACCTCGCCCGGCAAGAACCAGTGGACCGTCAAGGGAATTTACCTGAATGCCGCGTCCTCTACACCGGAGATCGCGGACCCCGGACTACTGGATCCAGGGGAGCAGATGGTCGTGCTGGCGAACCCGGACCCCGCCCACGGTGGCAACACGTATGGCCGAGTGGTCTTCGTTACTCCCAACGGCGGCACCACCAGCGCCACCGTTTTCAAACGCAGGCTGCTTCACGTGCTCGATAAGGCGGACCTGGTCGCGTACGAGTACAAGGACGACGGCACGTTCTTTGCCAGCAGCAGCCTCGATTCCCTGAACGCCGACGTCATGGGCTTCACCACGGACGACCTTAACTTCTGGACGACCGATTCAGTTGACGACCTGGCCTACAAATATGAGTCCGACCTCTCTACGTCCACGACCTGGTCCCAGAACGCCGCCAACGTCGACGGAGTGGGCCTGACCAGCTACGCGACGAGCACATGGATAGTCGATGCGGTCGACGACCAGGTGTACGAGTACAGCGCCACCGGGACTCTCATCTCACAGTTCGGCCTGGACGCCGACAACAGCGACCCCCAGGGGATAACGACCGACGGCACGAACATCTGGGTCGTGGACGAGGTCGACGACAAGGTATATGAGTACGACCTGGACGGCCTGATTCTGTCGAATTTCTCGCTGACTACAGCCAACGTCGATCCGACGGGCATCACCACGGACGGGACCAAGATCTGGGTAGTGGACCCGGTCGACGACAAAGTCTACAGCTACAGCATGAGTGGGGCCTCCAGCACAGATTTCGCCCTTACCGCCGCCAACGCCGATCCTCAGGGGCTTACCGTGTCCCCTAGATAGCCGGCGCCGCCGGGACGACGGTCCTCGGCATATCGGAGGCCCGGTGAGTCGACCCAGCCTGAACCCGAGAATGATTCCAAGTAATGAGCGAACTCTTACCTTCCATCCTAATGATTGCCGTCGTCGTACTGGTCGTCGGGATCATGGCGGAGCAGGCGACCGGCATCGATGGCCCCCTGCGCGAGTCCTGGGCCACCCTCCAGGACCGGTCTAAAGCGCAGGCCGAGACCAGGATAAATGTGACGCCAAGTCAGCCCTCGGTCTCAGTCTCCCCACAGGTCCGGCTCACGCTGGCGAACGATGGCAATACGACACCCGGGGAATTCTCGGACTGGGACCTGATTTTGGAGACGCAGAAGGCTTCGGGGTTTGGCGTTGCCTACCTGGCCCATACGACATCGACATGCCCCGCATCCGGCCAGTGGTCGGTCAGGGGCATCTACGCGGACGTGGACGCTTTGACAGCCGAGGTCGTAGAGCCGGGCCTCCTCGGTCCGGGCGAGGAGATGGTGGCGATTTTCAAGCCCAGTGTCACCATCGAAGAGAGCACCGTCGACAGGGCGACGTTCGTCGCCGCCAACGGCGTCACCGCCCGTGCGATCTTCAAAGTCGACACGGTGCTGTACGTCGTCGATGAGACCGACTCGATGGTGTACAAATACAAAGAAGACGGGACCTTCGTGGCGACCACGTCGCTTGACGCGCTGAACGCTTCCTCAACGGGCATATCCACCGACCTTGTGAGCTTTTGGACCGCGGACAACGCCGATAACGTGACCTACGAACACACGCCCGCTTTCGTGCTATCGACGTCCAGCGCCATGCACGCGTCGAGCACAGACGTCGAGGGGCTGACGACCGACGGTTGCAGCAGCATCTGGGCGGTGGACCACGGCACGTCGAACAAGGCCTTCAAATACACGCTGGCCGGCGTGAACCAGTCTGACTTCGATCTGACCGCGGCCAACGACCAAGCGTCCGGCATAACCACTGACGGGACCAACATCTGGGTCGTGGACCACGCCGATGCAAAGGCCTACAAATACACGATGACCGGAAGCGCTGTCTCGGACTTCTCGTTGGACGCTGCCAACACCAACGCGAGAGGCATAACCACCAACGGCACAAACATCTGGGTCGTCGATTGGGGCACGGCACGCGTGTACAAGTACACCATGGCCGGCGCTTTCGTCTCCAGCTTTCTCCTCAACGCGGCGAACGCGGACCCCCAGGGCATAACGGCCCCAAGGTAGCGCGTCGGCGCGGCGGTCGCTCGCCGAGGCGCGGTCCGTATCGGCGTTCCAACCCTCCCACGTTAAGAGCCCATCCAATAACGTGCAGGCGTGGTTCGACGAGCTCACCACGAACGGAGCTGAGCCGGTGGCACGAATGCCAAGGCTCGGGGGGCCAGAGCCGAACCGTTTTCCGATAAGATGTTTGTACCCGTTTCCACCAAGCTATACCCGCGAGGAACTTGTGAAACCCGGAGAAATAATCGTAGTCCGCCTGAACCGTGGCCCTGGCCTGGGCCGCTTCATCGAGTTGGACGCATCCAGGGTACGGGTGGCCATCGGCCGCAACCGCGAGGCGCGGCTGCCCCTCTCCCGGGTGCTCCTGGAATGCGGCGTTGCCGCCAGCGGCCACGAAACGGTGGAAGCCCTGCTCCAGGAAGCCGAGACCGTGGCGGCGGGTCTCGATCTCGAGGAGGTATGGACGCTGATGAGCGAGGAGCGCCAGGCCGTCTCGCTCGGTGACATCTCCGATATCCTCTGGACCGCGCCGCCCACCCCGGCGCAGCGGGTTGGACTGCTTCTCCACCTGGACCGCAACGACCTCTTGTTCGAAGACAAGGGTGGCTCCTACGTGCCTAGGACCAACGATGAGGTGGAGGAGATGAAGGCCCGTCAACGCCGGCGGGCCCAGAACAACGCGGAGGAAGAGACTCTGGCGGCCGACCTCGCCGCCGGAGTCCCCACTGGCGACCCCTCATCGCACCAGGCCCAGCTGCTGGACCAGCTCCGGGGGCTCGCCCTCTACGGAGACGACTACACTCGCGCGCCGGCGGCCAAGCGATTCCTGCACACGTTCGCGTCCGAGTCCCGCGACCCGCAGCGCTCGGCGTTCGAGACGCTGGTCCGCGTCCACCTGTTCTCAGTCGACGAGTTCCTGGAACTGGAACGGGCGTCTGTCCCGGTCGAATTCGGCGACGACGCCCTGGCCGAGGCTGGCGACATCGACATCGCGCCTCTGGTGGAATCGCCGGGCCGCAGAGACCTCACCCACCTCCCCGTCTTTACGATTGATGACGACGACACCGTAGACCGCGACGACGGGCTCTCCGTCGAAATAGTCCGCCCAGGTGATGGCGATACAGCCATCGAGAGCTACAGGATAGGTATCCACATCGCCGACGCGGGGTCGATCATCGTGCAGGACACCTCCCTGGATCGGGAGGCGGACAGGCGGATGGCAAGCCTCTACCTTCCCGAGCAGACCATCTCCATGCTCCCACCGGCTATTGCCGGCGACAAGGGGAGCCTGGTTCCCGGCCAGCGCCGACTGGGGCTCAGCGTTTTGGTGAGCCTCAGCGCCGACGGCGAGGTGCTGGACTGGGAGGTGACGCCCTCGGTAGTGACCAACGGTGAGGCATTGACCTACCTGGAGGCTGACGCCGCCCTCGAAGACGCCGGGGCTGTTCGCCACGAGGAGCTGGCGGCACTCACGGCGGTATCGCACGCCCTTCGAGGAAAACGCGAGTCCGACGGCGCGCTGAACCTTGATCGCGACGAGCTCTCGGTGAAGGTCGCCACCTCGGGCGATATTTCGGTAGAGGTGTCGAAACGCTCCGGCGCCGCCCGAACCATGGTGGCCGAGTACATGATTCTCTGCAACGCCCTCCTGGCGGAGTTCTGCAAGCAGCACGAGCTTCCGGCGCCTTACCGGTCCCAGAAGGCCCCGGACGTGCGCGACGTTATCGCCCAGACCCCGGAAGGCCCGTTGCGCTGGTACCTGACGGTCCGCAAAATGGCCCCTGCCACTATCTCGACGGAGCCCTCGGCCCATGGCGGCCTGGGGGTCGCGGCCTACATACAGGCATCCTCCCCCTTGCGCCGCTACCCCGACATGGTGGTCCAGCGACAGATATCCCGCTTCCTGGAGACCGGACAGCAGCTTTACTCGAAAGAGGCCATCGCATCGGTCGCCCAGCGGGCCGACGTCCAGCTCCGGGAGATCGGCCGGCTGGAGGAGGAGCGCAAGAAGTACTGGTTCCTCAAATACCTCGACCAGCAGCGGCAGAAGTCCGAGGACGAGGACGGCGAAAGCCTGTACGACGCCGTCGTGCTGGACGCGCCTGCAAACCGCGCGGCCTTGTTGGAGCTAACCCGTTACCCGTTCAAAGTGCGGGCAGCATTGCCGAGTACGGTATCGCCCGGTGAAACCGTGTGTCTGAGGCTGCACGGCGTCGACCTGTGGCGTCGGGTGGGCCAGTTCGTGATGGCCGGATGACCGCACCGCCTCACGCCCGCCGCCAGCGAGTCGGCAATAGACACAGCATTACCCCTTGGATATAATTGTGCGTGAAGCAGGACTAGTAGCTGCTGAATGGCGAAGATGCCGAGGTGGTGGAATTGGTAGACACGCAGCGTTGAGGGCGCTGTGGCCGCTTACGGCTGTAGGAGTTCGAGTCTCCTCCTCGGCACTTACCCCTCGCTTCGTAGCTAAAAAGCCTCTTAATCGCCGCGTTTGTGGACAATTTGTGGACTTATTTCGTCTGGATGCCAGAGTACCCGAGGCGAAAGGTGCCCACGGCCGGCCCGCCTACTAGACTAGAGCCAAGTCGGAGATATATGCTGTTGGTCAAAGGCAGTTTCATTGGAGCCCCCAAAGACCATAACCGTTAGAGGCCTCCACAAGCAGGCTGCCACGGGTCGTTGTGCTACCAAGCCCAGATGCGTACTTCTCCAGCGGCGCCAGCACCACCTGATCCACTCGTGCCGCCACCGCTGCCACCACCACCGCCGCCGCCTCCTGCTGCACCACCAGCACCACCACCAGCAGCGCCTCCAGCGCCCCCAGCAACCGTTGGAGACGAAGCACTACCGCCATTACCGCCAGCAGATACGAAGGAGCCAGCTGAACCTCCGCTACCGCCAACGCCACCAGCACCCGCTGCCGTTGAACCACCATTACCCGTGGCACTGCCAATGGTCCCCCCGACTGCGTTGAAGTAAAAAGCGTTGCTACCTGATGTGCCAAATGAGGAAGCACCCCCGGCGGTACCATTGGTCGAACCACTTCCTGTGCCACCAGCACCACCTATCCGTCTTCATTAGGCCCTCAATATGGGCCAGCTTCTGCTCGATGCGGTCCAGTCGTTCCTCAATTCGGTCACCCGAACGTTCTCCGCGCTCTTCGATACGTCTTACTCGCATTCCGAGGCCATTCACTCGCTGGCGGAGCTCTCCATAACCAACTGCCACAGCCATGATTGCAATGATGACTGTGACGACCTCTGGCAGGTGTGGTTCAAGCATGGGCTAAGTGTAGGGTGCCTGCATTGGTTACGTGGACAATGAAGCCGCGCTCGTCCAGAAAGTCACGTGTAGACACATCGACCGCCTCTAGGTCAGACAGTGGACCGATAACCCCGCGAATGAATTCTAGTCCGGGCATGTCAAGCCACCTCTTCCAGCGCGAGTTCTAGATGCGATTCCCTACGGATCATCGTCAGGACCCGCATGGTCTCCGCTTTCAACGTCCGGCCCCGTCGGTCATAGATATGCGTGATCCTGTCCTGCTCCTGCAAGTCGCTCCCCAGTGGGGTCATCATGTTGTGCATAGCAATAGCGGCGGTCTTGCCACCATCCAGGATCAGCCGCTCAGTACGAACCTGCCAATAGCAGGGTAGAGCGGTATTGATGTCGCGAAGCTCTGTGACAGGGTGGCCACTGGGATCAAGCTGCGCAGATTCCACGTCGCGCTCCGTATCGCACCTGTGAGTCATGAAACTGCGAGCGCTCACGCCAGGAATCCTGCACCATGGCGACAACAGGCATTTTCGACACCGGGAAGATGGCCCAGACAAGGGTCGTGATAGGTCGGGCTATGTTTATCACCACATTCTATGCAGGGTCGAAACTTCGATAGGCAGGAGGGGCAAGGACGGGCATTCAAGACGAATACCGTACCGGCGTTATCCATCCATTGACCGGCATCCCAGCCATAGAAGACTTGATAGCCCTGTATGACACCAGTCACTGTCATGCCAAAAGTCCTGCACCGGCGTAGTTTTGGCGCAGGCGCTCAAGGATTTGCTGCCGCTCATTGCCGTATGCCCGTGTCCGCGATTGATACGATCCAACCCGTTCAGAAGCAAGCTCGCTAAACTGGACTTCCACCTTGACGAGGTCAATGAGAACTGCGATGCGGCGTGGGTTATCAGCTACTGGAGTGTAGGTAACGTCTACCGGAGGGAGCCACCGGGATTTGCTCTTCAGCAGGATCCGGCCGTTGTATTCGACGGTATAGTCGTCACTGTCGACAACCGTATCGTCGGCGCCTTCGGTAATAAGGGAAACGCTAGCAGCAGGACTCGGAAGGGCAAGGAGATATGGGCTTTGGCGCAGCACCAGATAGAGCGTTACCGTGCGCTCGCCGTCATGAGGACCATAGGCTCTTATTATCTCGGCGTCGGCGCTTTCGAGGAGCCTTGTCAGGGCCTCGTCGCTTAGGCTCGTCTCTACGTGCTCCCTCATTTGTCCGACAGTGATCAGGGTCGAAGCCATTACCTTGCTCCCAGCAACGGCACTCCGGGCCATGCCTGGGCAGGACATAGAGCGCCTTATTTTCGATAGTCCCCTTGAACGCCACGTCTACACCCGCAATACTGCCACGCTCACGTTTGACACGTCGTCGAATTCGAAGCTCATCTGATGGTCTGCCCCGTTATAGACATCTGGCTGGAATGGTCCTATGAATACCTCGGTGGTTGCTGTGACCGTTATGTGAAGGGCGGAGAGATAATGTACCACCTGGGCGGTCGAGCGCTGAGGTGTGGCGTTTGAAAACTGTACCGCCTGTCGCCTTCAATCAGGAACGACAGAACCTGATTGAAGGTGGATTGGATGTACAAGGTGGAGATGTACCTGCGAGTTCGCAAGGCTTGTTTCGTCGAAGGGATGAGCGCTCGAGAGGCTGCGCGGGTATACGGACTGCACCGGGACACGGTGCGCAAGATGCTCGAGTACTCCGTGCCCCCAGGGTATCGACGGCAACGACCGGCTCGCAGACCGAAGCTCGATCCATATAAGGGAGTGATCGACCAGATCCTCGAGGAAGACCAGGGGGTTCCGAAGAAGCAGCGTCACACCGCCAAGCGTATCTATGAGCGGTTGAGGGACGAGCACGGGTTTCCGGGCAAGTACACAATCGTCAAGGACTACGTCCGGGAACGCCGTCGTCGGACCCGAGAGATGTTCGTACCACTGTCCCATTCCCCGGGACATGCCCAGTGCGACTACGGCGAAGCGTGGGTGGTCATCGGCGGAGTGGAACGCAAAGCCCACTACTTCGCCCTGGACCTCCCTCACAGCGACGGGTGCTATGTGAAGGCGTATCCCGCCGAGACGACGGAGTCATTCTGCGACGGACACGTCTCCGCCTTCGCGTTCCTGGGCGGAGTGCCTCAGAGCATCCTCTACGACAACACCACGCTCGCGGTAGCCAGAATCCTGGGAGATGGTCGCCGGCAGCGGACCAGGGTGTTCTCCGAGCTTCAGTCCCACTACCTGTTCGAGGACCGGTTTGGCCGTCCAGGCAAAGGGAACGATAAGGGCAAAGTAGAAGGTCTGGTCGGCTATGTCCGCCGGAACTTCCTGGTGCCCATTCCATCGTTCGAGAGCTTCGATGCCCTCAATGCTCATCTGGAGCAACACTGCCTCAGACGGTTCGAAGATCGACTCCGCGGCCGCAACGAGACGATAGGAGAACGGCTGGAGCGGGACCTGGAGAAGTTGCTGCCTCTGCCGGCCGTACCGTACGACGCCAGCGACAAGCACGCGACGAGGGTCAGTTCTCTGGCCCTGGTCAGATACCGGACCAATGACTATTCGGTCCCGGTGGCCTACGGTCATCGGGACGTTGTGGTCCGCGGATATGTACACGAGGTTGTGATCAGCTGTGGCGCTGAAGTCATCGCCCGCCATCGGCGCTCATACGATCGAGACGACTTCGTCTTCGACCCTCTCCATTACCTGCCGCTCCTTGAGAAGAAGACGAGGGCATTGGATCAGGCGGCGCCGCTGGTTGGATGGGAGTTGCCCGAGGAGTTCGGAGTGTTGCGGCGGCTGCTGGAGTCTCGGATGGGCAAGCGAGGAAAGAGGGAGTTCGTGCAGGTGCTCAGACTGATGGAGAACTTCCAGCCGGAAGAAGTCCACGACGCCGTACGAGACGCCATTCGACTCGGGGCTGTGAGCTTCGATGCTGTCAAGCACCTGGTGCTGTGCAGGATCGAGGGTCGACCGCCTAGACTCGACATGGAGTTGTACCCGTATCTGCCCAGGACCAACGTTGCAACAACCTCGACCAGGGACTACATGGCTCTCCTGGCGGGGAGCCGGTCATGACCAACAAGTCCACGATGTTGCTCGAACACAACCTCAAGCAACTCAAGCTCCCCACGTTCCTGAGGGAGTACGACAAGCTGGCATCCCAGTGTGCCAGTGAGGGAGCTGACCATCCGGACTACCTGCTGCGACTATCGGAGTTGGAGCTGATCGACCGTCACCATCGCATGGTGGAACGTCGGATCAAAGCAGCCCGCTTCCCGACGACCAAGAGCCTCGACACCTTCGACTTCCTGTCTATGCCGTCCCTGAACAAGGCTCTGGTTCTGGAGCTGGCACGATGCGAGTACATCGAGCGCCCCCACAACGTCATCGCTCTCGGCAACAGTGGCACCGGCAAGACCCATATCGCCCTCGGTCTCGGTCTGGCTGCGTGTCAGAGGGGACTGTCCGTGGGCTTCACCACCGCCGCTGCTCTGGTTCACGAGCTGATCGAGGCCAGGGACGAACGGCGTCTGCTCAACCTGCAGAAGAAGCTGGCCCGTCTCAAGCTTCTGATCATCGACGAACTGGGCTTCGTGCCCTTGTCCAAGACTGGCGCCGAGCTGCTCTTCGAGGTGTTCAGCCAGCGTTACGAGCGTGGATCGGTCCTGGTGACCTCCAACCTGCCCTTCGTCGAGTGGACCGAGGTGTTCGGCTCTGAACGGCTGACCGGAGCTCTCCTCGACCGCCTCACCCACCATGTCGACATCCTGGAGATGAACGGGGACAGCTACCGACTCAAGCACAGCAAGAAGACTTCTGGCCGCCAGCTATCTGACTGAGCCTGATCTCCAACGCCCCACGAACCTTGATGCCCATTCTACGGCGTTCAGTGGTACAGTTTTGCTCCGCCCCGCTGGTACGTTTTCACACCGCCCTTGACATAGGTGTAGGGAATGCCCTTTTGTCCCCTATAGGAAACCCTGGAAACGGCTTTCGTGCATCGGTGGAACATGCTTCCGTGGCATCTGGGTCTGTTCACCAAGGCCCTGGGCGGGGCGGATGTCGCTAGGAGCCAAAACTGAGAGGCGAGGGGGATGTGCGGTGTGCGGGACCTCCCCTGCCGTATCAGCTCTGCAACAATTGGAACATGTGAGGGCGGAAGGGGCATGAAGGGTGTGGAACTCCTGCAAAATGGTCCCAGCAGCCATGCTGGGACAGCCCCTACAGGAAGTGGCCGGAACGGCGAAAGTGGTCATTGCGCAACTGGATACAACGACCTCAACTGGATGCGGTCGGTGAGGTTCAGCCCGTCTGACGACGATGCAGGCGGAGACTCTCGCCACGAATACCCCAGGACGCCGCACTTAGCAAGGGTTTCGACATTGGAGGTGATGAGGGGCGGCCCGTCCAGTCTGTCAGCGGCATCAAGAAAGGCGGCCTCATTGTCGGGAGTCTCGAAGACGAAGAGCACCCGGGGCAGGAATCCGCCGTGGTCCCGCTCCGCCCAGCCGCTCAGGAAGTAGCGGCGGTAGGACTCCAGGCGGTCGAGGATACGCTTGGGTGTCGTGGCACGACGCTCGAACTCCAGCAGGTAGGGACTCCACCGGCCCCGGCATTCCAGGGTGAAGGTGGCGTCGGGATGTATCACGTAGGTGGTCCAGTCGTAGCGGTAGCCGATGCTGGAGCGGGATGTGGGCAGCAGGTCAAACAGGTCGTAGTGCTGGGAGCGGGCGACTTCGGCTGACAGGGCGACGGCAAAGCCAGTGACGCCCGCGTGGTGCCGCTGCTGAGAGGCGAGGGCACGCAGGGCGGTCCCTGCGTAAACCTCGGGGTTCGAGTACGCGGGTTCGGCGCTCCACCGGTCGAGGGTGAGCCCGACGGCGGCGCGGTCCCTGCGGGCTAGGTACGTCAATCCACCGTCTGTGAGCACGTGGAGCGGGCCGTCCACCCGCACGAGACCGTGTTGGCTCAAGGAACGGAGCATCTGGTTGACGCGGCGCAGGGTGACACCTCCCATTAGTCCTGCAAGCTGCTCACGTGTGCACAGGGGCCAGGCGGCCAGCAGGTCGAGGGCGTCTTTGTCGGCGCGGGTCAACTGCACCGCGAGGGCAGCCTTGAGTTGCTCAGTGGGCTCAGGCATGGCAGCCTGCACGCCGGAGAGGTAGAGGGCGCCGGGGTTCGGCTTGGAGTTGTCGCGGAGGAAGGAGTATGACGAGCCCAGCAGACGCTCCATCCATGCCAGAATTCCGGCCAGGCTGGCGTCCGGGGAGACCGGCACGGGAGGGTCGTCACCGAGGCCGCTCCCGCACTGCTGCCAGACGACTCCTTTGTGGTCTCCGGCCAGAAGCTCCCCTTCCGTCGTCACGAAGGTCCTGCCGTGCTCTGACGGGTCGCCCAATGAGCGGACTGCCCTGCGCGTGGCCTGGTCTGCGTGGGTCAGTACGAGGGTGACAAAGGGTCTCTCGCTGCTTTGCAGCCGCTCGATGCTCCTGAGTCGGTAGCGCAAGTTAGAGCTAGGCAGTGCCGGCCCCTGGCGAATCAGGCCAATGGAGCGGCCCCCGGACAGGGTGAGCAGCATGTCGTAGGGACCCTTGCGGTAGTGGTCCACGCGCACGGGGTCGCTGTGTGGGTCGGCGTCCGCGACCATGGCGGCGACGCGGTAGAGCACGGCGATGGCGTCCAGCCGTTCAGCCAGCAGCCGGAATCACTGTTTCGACACCGGGTAGGCCCGCAACATGTGCGCCTCGCCTTTGGTGGCTATACCCCCGGCGATGACGCCCTTATCCGTCGGGAAGTATCGGCGTTGCGGCCGTGTCCCCAACACGCTCAGATGGTGCGGCACGGAGTCCACCAGGCCCCGCTCGGTCAGCCTCTTCAGCCGGTCTCGGAGCGTGGAGGCCGGGATGCGCCCGAAGCGGGACAGCTCTTCCACAGTGGCCAGGGGCGTGGCGCACAGCAGCAGAAGAGCATCTTCGAGGCCCTGGCGCAGGTGACGCAGCGCAGGGTCGGGCCGCAGACCCTCCAGGTCGATGATGATCTCGAACGTGGCCGCCTCAATCGCCTGCACGCTGTTGCCGACCTTGTTCACGACGGCGGAGGGCACGGCGCGCCCCATCTCGCCTCTTTCAAGGAAGCGCCACAGGGTGTGGCGGGACACGCCGAGATGCTCGGCTGCCTTGCGCCGTCCATGCAGCGACGCGTAGGCGCGCACGTACTCCCGGACCGCTCTCTCAAGGCGCGGTCCGGCGTGTGTCGCGCCGTTCAACGTTTGTGTTCTTGGCTCCGCGACGATCAATCAACTGCTCCCATCGGCAATAGCCCAACGTCCCATTCTGAACGGTAAATTGCTCGCATGTAATGCCTTGCAAGCCATTGTGTACGAGGCCGTTTTGTGGTAGCGGGTGAAGGGGTGCCGGGTCTGGCCAATGCAGCCTAGGAGTGGCTGGGCATAGACCCCAGACAGTGGCCTCGTGAATGAAGACGGCAAGGCTGTCCTGACGCACGCGGGACACGTTGAAGCGCGACCTATACGCGGAGCCTGGTTCGACGGTGGCCCGGCTGCCATGCGCATCTAGTGATAGCAACGCAATCATGTTATAATGATGTGACATTGTAGATGGAGGCGCTTTCATGGCCAGCATCACCGTGCGCAATCTCGAAGATGGACTGAAACACCGGCTGCGAATCCGGGCGGCTGAGAACGGCCGCTCCATGGAGGAGGAAGCCCGCGACATTCTGAGAACGGCGCTCAATCACCAGCAACCAGAACAGGAGAACTTGGCGAGCGCCATTCGGGCCAGGTTCGCGCCCCTCGGCGGGGTTGAACTGGAGATCCCTCCCCGTTCACCCATGCGCGAACCGCCCCGGTTCGACTGAGGCAACTACGATGATTATCCTTGACACCAACGTCGTCTCCGAACTGATGCGCCCTGGTCCCGACACCAACGTTGTGGACTGGGTTACCGGGCAGGCGGCGCTCAACTTGTACCTCTCCACTGTCAGTGAAGCCGAACTGCGGTACGGCGTCGAGATACTGCCGACAGGAGCACGTCGAGACAGACTGCTCGACGAGGTGGAGGGGATGCTCCGGGAGGACTTTGCCGGGCGCATCATTCCTTTCGACAGCGCTGCAGCCCAAGCCTACGCTGTGATAGCCGCCACTCGCCGGGCCTCAGGGCGTCCCATCAATCATGCCGACTGCCAGATAGCGGCGATAGCCCGCAGCCGGGGAGCGTCAGTGGCGACGAGAGACATGGACGACTTCGAGGGGGGCGGGATAGACGTCATCAACCCTTGGGCGGATAAATGAACACAACGAAGCTTGTTAGTGCTGTGGAGGACTACCTCACTGACCTCCGCAAGATTCGCGCGTCTGGAGGCGGGACGGGAGAGCGTTCATATTACCCTCCCCTGACCAACCTCCTGAACGCAGTTGGGAGCACCCTCAAACCAAAGGTGTTCTGTATCAGTGAGTTGGCTCAGCAAGGTGCGGGACACCCAGACATCGGTTTATATGCAGCGAAGCAGGTCCAGAAGGGCAAACCGCGCCAAGGCCAAATTCCTGAGTGTGGGGTGCTGGAGGTCAAGTCTGCCGATGATGATGCCTGGCTGACGGTGGGAAGCGAGCAGGTCAGCAAATACTGGAGCAAGTACCGGCTCGTTCTGGTCACAAACACACGGGACTTCGTGCTCCTTGGCGAAGATTCTGCTGGCCAGCCCACAAAGTTGGAGACCTTCCGAATAGCAGAGTCCGTGACTGATTTCGAGTCCCGATTGCAGACGCCTCGTGCCTTCGCGAACAATGTCGGCGCTGCCTTGGGTGAGTACCTCTCCCGGGCGCTTTCGCATAGGGCAACGCTCGCTGAGCCCAAGGACCTGGCCCAGCTGCTCGCATCTTACGCGAGGGACGGTCTGTGGAGAGTGGAGGCAGCTGGTGATGCACCATCCCTCAACGTCGTGCGCTCGGCATTAGAGGAGGCGCTGGGCGTCCGATTTGAGGGCCAGCGTGGGGCCGCCTTCTTCCGCTCTACACTGGTGCAGACTCTTTTCTACGGTGTCTTCGCCGCTTGGGTGCTGTGGGCGCGCCAGACGCCACCGCCCACGGGTCGCTTCGATTGGCGTATTGCTGTCTGGCACCTGCGCGCGCCCGTACTGCGAGCGCTATTTCAGCAGCTCTCCGACCCCGGGCGCTTACAGCCCCTGGGCCTCGTCGAAGTGCTGGACTGGACCTCGGCAGCCCTCGACCGAGTGGACCGAGTGGCCTTTTTCGACCGCTTCAGTGAAGGTCAGGCCGTACCCTACTTCTATGAGCCGTTCCTTGAGGCCTTCGACCCAGACCTCCGTAAGCAACTAGGTGTTTGGTACACGCCCACTGAGGTAGTGCGGTACATGGTTGCTCGCGTCGACAAGGCACTCAAAGATGACCTGGGCATCGCCGACGGGCTGGCCGCCGACAACGTCTACGTGCTCGACCCCTGCTGCGGCACCGGGGCGTACCTGGCCGAAGTCCTGCGTCGAATCGCTTCGAACCTTGAAAGCCGCGGTCTGGGTGCGTTGACGGGCGCCCGGGTGAAGAAGGCCGCCATGGAGCGGGTGTTCGGCTTCGAGATCATGCCTGCGCCTTTCGTCGTCTCCCATCTACAGGTGGGACTGACCATGCAGGCGCTGGACGCTCCCCTGTCCGATGACGGGACGGAGCGAGCGGGTGTCTTCCTCACCAACGCCCTGACTGGTTGGGAGCCGACTGTACAGAAGCCGCTTCCGTTTCCTGAGCTGGAGGAAGAGCGTGACCGTGCGGAGAGGGTGAAGCAGGAGACACCGGTTCTCGTGATCCTCGGCAATCCCCCATACAACGGCTTCGCGGGCATGGCGGTGGATGAGGAGCGCGGGCTTTCGGAAGCCTACCGCAAGACCAAACAGGTGCGGCGGCCCGAAGGACAGGGGCTCAACGATCTCTATGTCCGGTTCTTCCGCATGGCCGAACGTCGCATCGCCGAGAAGACCGGCCAAGGCGTTGTCTGCTTCATTTCAAATTACTCCTGGCTGGATGGCCTCTCTTTCACCGGAATGAGGGAGCGGTACCTGGAAGCGTTCGACACAGTCCGCATCGACAACCTGCATGGAGACCGTATCATTTCCGAATACGCCCCAACCGGGCAAACCAGCGAAACGATCTTTGCGCTTCAAGGTCAATCGCCTGGCATCAAAGTTGGTACGAGCATCACGTTGCTATCGAAGACGCCCGCTACTTCACCGGCAGGCAACCGTGTGTTGTACCGCGATTTTCATCAGGCAGGGGCCGAGGAAAGGCGTCAGGCATTGCTGAACAGTCTTGACGCTCCCGCAATCGATACCGGCTATTCAACGTTGAAGCCCGATCTTCAGCTAGGATTACCATTCAAGCGGCGTGGCGGTCGGTGACGCTTGGTCTGAATGGCCGTCGCTGCCCGAGCTGCTTCCAGTTGCGTTCTCTGGGCGTTAAAACCGCGCGAGACGGATTCCTCGTAGACATGCGACCTGGACCGTTTGAGCGCTCGAATAAACGACTACTTCAATGCTGACTTGCCGAAGAGGAACACGGCGCCGTCATCCGATTGCGATGCAGGACTCTACCTCGCTTCGACCCGCGCTCGTGCGCGCGGTGCTCTGCTCAAGCGCGGCGGCCCGGACGAATCGGGCTTCGTCCGCTACGCCTACCGGCCTTTCGATACCCGGTGGCTTTACTGGGAAGCGGAAACGAAGCTGCTTGACCGAGAAGCGCGCCGATTACAAGGCGCACGTGTTCGAGGGAAACCTCTGGTTGTCCATCGACATCGGACCTCGGAAGGGTGAGTCAGAACCACAGACTGCATTCACGCCCAATATCGCGTCCTACCACCTAATTGAACGCGGAGCAAACTGGTTCCCCGCCTGGCTCCGTGATGAAGGCCTGGGTCTCCACGGCAGCGACGATGGGCGCCGCCCCAACCTGTCGGACGCCGCCCAACACTATCTCCAAAAACTCGGCATGGGTGTGGAGGACCTCTTCTACCACGTCCTCGCCGTGCTGCACGACCCGGCCTACCTGGAGGCCAACGCGGGAGCCCTGAGGATGGGGTGGCCGCACATCCCACTCCCCGGCTGGCCTGAAGGCGAATCCCCAGGTGCCGCGGTAGAGCTTGCGGCTTCCGCCGAGCGGGGCCGAGAGTTGGCGCAACTCCTCGATTCAGATACACCTGTTCCGGGGGTCACCACGGGCACCCTTCGTCCGGAGATAGGCACCATCGGGGTACCCGCTACCGTCGTTGGCCACAACATGTCTGGCGAAGACTTTTCGGTCACGGCAGGCTGGGGGCACTTCGGGTCGGGTGACGCCGTAATGCCTGGCCAAGGCAGAGTCGACGAGCGACCCTACACGGCGACTGAGTTAGCTGCGTTGGGAGATTCGGAAGTAATCGTGGGCGATACCACCTTTGACGTATATCTGAACGATCGCGCCTACTGGCGGAACGTCCCCGCCGCCGTCTGGAACTACAAGCTCGGCGGCTACCAGGTCCTCAAGAAGTGGCTGTCGTATCGTGAGCGCAAGATCCTCGACCGCGCACTCCTGCCCGAAGAGGTGCAGCACTTCACGGACACGGCGAGAAGGATTGCAGGCATCCTGATGCTGGTAAGTTGGACGTGAGTTGGCTCAATGGATTAATACCAGAGTATGTCGGAATATAGGAGGGGACTCCGATGGAAAATGGTCAAATTGACGTTTTAGCCAGTCGCGGCGACAGCTCTAGTTTATAGGATGCAACGCTGGCCGAGTGGCTGGATGAATACCCGGTATCGGAGCGGAAAGACCTAGAGAGCAGACTCAAATCGCGCGAACCCGCATCGGCCTTATTCGAGCTGATGCTGCACGCCCTTCTTATCCGACACAACGCGCGTGTGACCGTTCACCCCCGAAAGTGTCAGGCAATTCCAAACGCCCGGACTTCCTAGCTGTTTTTTCTGATGGGAAACAGGCGGTCTTCGAAGCGAGAATCGTTGAAGAAGTTCGTTACGACGGCGAATGGGAGGTGCTAAGCAGGGTCATTAATGGCATTCCTTCTGACTTCGACCTTAGATTGATTCGCAGTCCCTGGTCACGATCTAAAGGCGCCCCGACCCCGTGGAAGGTACGGGCATTTCTTGAAGAAACACTGGCGAAGTATGATGCCGAGAGGATGGGAGAACATATTGAACAGCGTAAGCCGGAGCGGCATCCACGAATCGTATTCTGCGGTGAAGGGCATACGATTAGGTTCTTTTTGTGGCCCAAGCCGCACAGTCGAAGGGGAAAGCCAGGAAACAACATGGCGTCGGGTGGATTCCTATGGGACGGAGTAGCTGAAAGAATCGGAAAGGCCATAGACGAAAAAGCAACGCGGTATGGCGAAATGGGACTCCCTTATGTTGTTGTGATCGGAGTCAACGCATCCGGTCCTTGGGACTATCCATCTGATCTAGCAGAGGAAATATTATTCGGGAAGCCAGACCGTGGGGTGTTGGGAGGTGAATTCGTCCGATCAGATGGAACGCCGCGACACAGGCTCGTTAGCGGGGTCGCCATGGCTTCACTTGACTGGCATCTCGGCACTACAAGGATGACATTGTACGAGAACCCCGATCCTCTGATACCGGCATGCGATGTCCCGTGGCGGCTCGATCGCATGGCAGCAATCAGGGATGATTATCAGTTTCAGGAAGGGCTGAGTGTCGGGGAGGTGCTGGGGCTGCCAGCCAATTGGCCAGAAAAGTGAAGGAGAGTGATGCCATTGTCTCAGCACGGTAGGAAAGCTGCTAAGGAGTTGACGTGAAGATTAGCACCATCTTGGACCAGATCGATGACGGGGCTATTGCGCTTCCTGTCTTTCAGAGAGGGTACGTCTGGAACAGGGACCAGGTCAGGGGGTTGATGGAGTCGCTCTATCGTAGGCACCCGGTCGGCAGCCTGCTTACATGGGTGACCAGGACGGAGAATGTCAACTCTCGCGGCGACTCTCCCCTCCAGCCGGGATACGTTAAACTCCTGCTGGATGGTCAGCAGCGCATAACAACCCTTTACGGCATCATTCGGGGCAAGGGACCCCCATTCTTCGAGGGAAACCTAGATACCTTCACTGGCCTGTATTTCAACATAGAAACGGAACACTTCCAGTTCTACGCTCCCGTTCGGATGAGTCAGGAACAGGGTTGGATCAGCGTCACGGAATTGATGAAGCGGGGCATCGGGAGCTTCATAGGCCAGATTCAGGAAAACCCGGTTCTCGCGCACAACGTCGCCACGTACATAGACCGGCTGAATAGGATCCACACGATTAGAGATGTGGACCTGCACGTGGAGGACGTCACAGGAGAAGAGAAAACTGTTGATTTGGTGGTGGACATCTTCAACCGCGTCAACAGCGGCGGAACGAAGCTCTCCAAGGGAGACCTAGCACTTGCAAAGATCTGCGCCGCTTGGCCGGAGGCCCGGGCAGAAATGAACTCGCGGCTGGAGCGATGGAAGGGCACGGGGTTCCATTTCAAGCTGGAATGGCTTCTTAGGTGCGTCAACAGCTTGTTAACCGGAGAGGCGCTGTTCTCGGCACTTTCCGACGTTGAGACTTCAGACTTCCGAACAGGACTGCTGCGGACCGAAAAGCACGTGGACTATCTGCTCAATCTGCTCTCGTCTCGCTTAGGCCTCGACCATGACCGGGTTTTGGGAAGTCCATATGCCTTCCCGTTGATGGTCAAGTATGTTGAAGATAGAGAGGGACAGCTCTCCGACCCCGCAGGACGCGACAGGCTTCTCTATTGGTATGTTCACGCCATGCTCTGGGGTCGCTACTCTGGGTCAACCGAGACGGTATTGAATCAGGACTTGGCGGCTATAGAAGACGCCCACGGAGGTTTGGACCGGCTCCTGGAGGGCGTCCGCAGGCAGAGGGGAGACCTGAGAGTGTCTCCCAATGACTTCTCAGGTTGGAGCAAGGGGGCTCGATTCTATCCTCTGCTGTACATGTTGACCAGGGTATATCACGCCGAGGACTGGGACACCGGCATCGAACTGTCGAACCACATGCTCGGCAGTCTCAACCGGCTGGAACTCCATCACATATTCCCCAAATCCCTGCTCTATGAGCACGGATATGAGCGCCACGAAGTTAATGCTCTGGCGAATTTTACCTTCCTTACCCAGGATACCAACCTCAAGGTATCCAACAGAGACCCGGCCGAGTACATTCGAGAGTTTGTGGAGAAGCAACCCCGCTTAATCGAGAGCCACTGGATTCCCATCGATGCCAATCTCTGGAAGATTGAGAACTACCGTTCCTTCTTAGAGGCAAGACGGGCGCTACTGGCTGAGGCGGCGAACCAGTTCCTGAACGGTCTTCTCGAAGGTTCGGTTCCAGAGTCTGAACCTATTGGCTCGGTGTTGGATAGGTCTAGCGCTGTCTTCGGTGGCCCGCAAAGTGAAGACGAGGAGCAACTGCTTCTGGATGCCAATGTATGGGTGATTGAGCAGGGGTTGCCAGAAGGAGAGTTTGACTATGAGCTGGTCGATGAAGTGACAGGGGAACTCCTCGCCACCCTGGATTTGGCCTGGCCTGATGGACTCCAGGCTGGGTACAGCCAGCCGGCGGCCCTACTGATAGGTGAAGATCAGGACACTAAGCGAATAGCGAGTCAGGCGGGCTTCCGCTTCTACACCGACGTGGAATCCCTGAAACGTTACGTGAGAGAGGGGATACTAGCTACAAGCCTGACGGCTAACTAGCTCCGGCTATGGTATAGGCCCGGTTGGGCTACGCCAGTGTCCTAACTATGGAAGATCTGTCGGGTGGTCACAGGCTAAGCCGAGAACGTGAACCTCAGCGTGAAGATTTTTGATTTTGTCCAGTTGGTGGAGGTAAGCAGCCCGAATCTCGAGGCGCTTCCTACGACCAGTGATGCACGGTTAGACCCTCACGGAGACACCATCAATGCCAGGGACGTGTGAGGGAAAGGACATGATGGAGCTGGAGATTAGGCCGTACACGGAATCAGACGACGCGGTAGCAGCGGACCTATGGCGACCCTGCTCTGATGTTACCGTTATGAGGGGGACTTCGTGACGTTGGCTCTCCCCAAAGGCCACTCCGTAGTGACGGCTGGACTGGCCGCTATCACAGGCGCGGGTGTCGCATTGGGCTTCACGGTGTTTGACAGCGCCACGAGCACCTGGCTGCTCATCCTTGCCATGGCAATCCCACTGTCCCCCTTCGTTGCAGGTTGGTTGTCCCCAGAGCTAAAGCATGCCTGGTTCTTCCCTATCGGCGTATTGGTCAGCCTGTCCGTCGCGACGGCCATCTATGGGCCACTCTCATCAGACTCCGAGCCTATAGCGTTCGTCGTAATGCTCACCTTGACCTATGGTGGAGGGGCATCTGTGGCATTCTGTGTCGCCTGGATAGCGAGGCAATACCTTCGCCATGTACGAGGCAACAGGTTACCCGTGAGCCACCTGTCCATAGCATCGCTAGTGGCCATCTGTTGCTCGATAGCTCTCATTGTGCTCTTCACCGCTACACCGCTTGCTTCATTGACTTCAACGCGAGTCCCGTACTGGTCCGCCGTCCTGGCGCCGATTGGATTGATAGGGGTCGCTGCGGGGTCTGCGGTCAACTGGAGCGACCGCAGCAGGGGGCGTTGGGGTTTCCTGGGGCTGGGACTGTCCTTGCTGTACCTGGGGGCATCCCTTGCGCCGCCAGTCTACCTCGCAACTGCACACCTGTATGGCCCGGTCGCGCTGGTCCTCGTGGGGCTTGCGGTATGGAACATTCTGAAATGGAGGCAAGGCGACGAAAGAGCAGCGCTGGGTGATTCCTAGCCGATGACAGCGCTACTGTGGCTTCTCGCAATGGTCCCACCTTCCGCATCAATCCTGATCGCGGGAATCTGGGTGGTCAGGAAGAAGTATGGCGGTGTCCGTCACGTGCTCGGCGAGGCAGCGAACCTGTGGCACGACTATTGGGGACAGGTCAAGGTGACTGACCAACTGGCTTGTAGATGAGTGAATTGAAGAACCAGAAGCGCGGGACTCGAGCGGCGGTGATTGGTAGCGCAGCCGGCCTCATTCCCGCTATCTCGCTAGCCTTCTACTGGTTCTTGTCACAGGAACCCAATGTCGCCGCTCAACGTGTGGGATATGTAGCGTGGGCTCTACTTCTGCTCTCGCCGTATGTGCTGGCGCTCGTTGCCTCTAGGGTGCGAGAACCTGGTGTACGCGGTGGACTGCTTCTGGGTGTGGGTCTACTATCGTTAGTCGGGAGCTTCTCAACCTTCTCATTGATCGCTTTCGTTTTTCTGCCTGCGACATTCGGTATTTGGTTCGCCGCTGTCAGAAGTCTGACTGTCGCGAGGCGCCCGTTGGCGACTGTGGCACCTGCCACTGTTGCAGGGCTATTGATCGCTGCGATTATTGGATTCGGCTTCTTCTCTCTGTTGTGGATGCAGAGCCAGGACTCGGAGGTTCGCTGTTGGGTGCTGACTCAAGGCCCCGACGGACACTCCACGTGGGAGTCACGCCCCAATGTTGGAGAACAAGGGACCATTAGCGTTGGACCCCTAACGGGTGGCGAACGGTCAACATGCATCAGCGGCATCATCACTAATTCCGAGGCCGCGATGAGCATGGGTGCGGTTGCCATAGCTATTCTGGGTATGGTGATGGTATCGATGTGGTCAGGACGTGTAGGGCGGCCCATCTACGGGGACTCCCGGCGGCATTAGCAATTTCGCTCCGGGTGATCACAATCGTTTCTTCGACTGCGTACCTCCACAATTTGAACGCCGATTCGAAACCGGCGCTGCCTACCGTCAAGCTAGAGTCGACCATGTCCTTGTCAACCTGACCTGTTTGAACTGATTGTGGCATTCTTCCCATCGGGATATGATTCAGAGGGCAAGAAGCAACTCGAATATGGTTCTGTCTACCGTCAACTTAGGCCCACCAAACTGGACGAAATCAAGAACTTTCACGCTCAGGTTCAGGTTGATACTGTAGACGAGGAGGTTTCAGGTGCCAAGGAATTTGCTAACCAGGCTGGAGGGGTTGCCTCTCATATTCCTCGTACTCCGCGGCCTGTGATGGGAGTTCACCGAGCCATACTAGTCGGCCTGTCAACGGTTCTTGTCGTTACGTCTCTGGCAGCATGTAGCGATGGGCCTAAATCTGAGCGGTCTGCCCAGCCCATTAAAGCTCCTGCCACGATGCCGACTACCACGCCTACGGCAACAGCCACGCCGACCCCCGTGCCGACCAACACTCCCACGGCAACGGCAACAGCCACGCCTACCCCCGTGCCGACCAACACTCCCACGGCAACGGCAACAGCCACGCCTACCCCCGTGCCGACCAACACTCCCACGGCAACGGCAACAGCCACGCCTACCCCCGTGCCGACCAACACTCCCACGGCAACGGCAACAGCCACGCCCACCCCCGTACCAACCGACACCCCCACGCCTGTACCTATAGCGGAAATGTCACCCGCAGAAGTGTATGCGCTGATCTCCCCCTCGGTGGCATTCATTGAGACGACGGCTGCTACAGGCAGTGGCATCCTGATTCGAGACGGTTACGTCATCACCAACTACCACGTGGTATGGCCTTATGAATCGGTCCGGGTTGTCTTTCCTGATGGAACAGAGTTGGAGAATGTGCCGGTGGTGGGATGGGACCCAATGGCGGACTTGGCGGTGCTGGGGCCAGTTGATGTGTCGGCCCAGCCGTTGATGTTGATAGATGGGGAGGGCACAGCCCTCGGTAGCGAGTTACTTCTACTCGGCTACCCTGCCGAAGTAGATCTGTTTCCACAGCCTACTATCACTCGCGGAATACTTTCCGGCTTCCGAGAGTGGGAGCGTCTGGGGATAACTTACTTCCAGACCGACGCCGCCATCGCGGGTGGTCAGAGCGGTGGGGCGCTGGTCAACTCCCGGGGTGAGGTAGTCGGCATCTCCACATTTTCTTTTAGCGAGGCGGGATTCGGGTTGGCGGCATCTTCAGCCGACATCATGCCTATAGCGGAAAAACTCATTCAAGGCGAGTTCACGTCGGGGCTGGGGGATCGCCGGCTGCCAGTCGAGCGTGGCAGCTTCGAGGTTGACCTTGATTTGCGCAACTACTGGGACACGAGTGCGTTCGTGTTGGACGCAACGGCAGGCACAATACTTGAGGTCGGGATCGAAGGATCAGGCGATGGATGGTTCCATGTGTCCGACCCATTTGGCTTGATACTGGAAGTGAATGACGGCTACACGGGCGTCGAGCACGGGGCTGTGGAACTGTTGACGGGCGGGGTCCACTTCCTGCAGGTCGAGATGGCTTCGGGGGAGTCTTCCAGCTTCGACGTATCCAGCAGCGTCAGGCTCATACCACTAAACGACCCTGATGATGGTCAGGCTGTCGCAGTGGGCGAAACTGTAGCCGGAAGCCTCGATCACCTCTTAGACTGGGACTGGTATTCCGTCCGCCTGAACGAGGGACAGACAGTAAGAATCGCTACTGATTCCATCAACGTAGACACGGTCTTGTACGTTGACTTCCCCAAGTCCCGCAACAATCAGGTCGTATCCGACGACGACAGCGGCGGCGGGCTGTCTGGCACAAACTCCGAACTCGTCTATCGGGCGCCTCACACCGGAGAGTATTTCATCGCTGTCACCGAAGCGGAGGGCAATAGCTCCGGTGGTTATTACTTGTCTGTGGAAGCAGCGAGGGAAGGTACAGAAACGGTAAGTGTACCGCCTAGCCCCCAGACAGTGGACAGCCGCTTTGGAACCATGGTGGTTTTCGAAGACCCCTTGGGCTACTTCTCAATACAAGCGCCGGAGGCCTGGCTCGAAGCGGAGTTGGATGAATCGCAAGGCGAGACATTCTATGCCTTTGACCCAGAGACGAATAGCGACATCGTTATTGTCGCGGAGGACGTTCTTGCCCTGGGAGCGGGGGCGCTATCTCTGACCAAGTACGCCGACTTGATTGAATCTTCGGTCCTCATCCCTGCGGGTGCGGAAGACATCACCAGGGAAACAGTGCGAACCTCACAGGGTTCACCGGCCATCATATTCCAAATGTCGCTTTTAACGCATCGGGTGATTCGGTTTATCTATCTGTTCGATAACAATATAGCCGTCAGCGTTACCTATTCGTTCACTGCCGATCGTTTCGACATGGGCAAACAACTGTCCGACTACTCCTTTGATAGCTTCCGTGTACCCTCGGCTACCTCAACTCCTACGCTGACGAATAACACGCCCACGCCTATACCTTCGGCTACCCCAACAGTTACTTCGTTCTATCTCCGAGACTTCGTGAACGGGTCTTGGCTGGAACAACAAGACCCGCAGTTGGCGACCTCAATCAGGGAGCTGGGCTGGATACAAGACGGCATAGACGCTACGGAGTCCGAGGCGATTCAGGATTTGCTCTATATCGCAGTGACAAGCCGCTCCGTCGCTGCGTCCATCGTCTCGCTGAGTTGGGTGCAGGACGGCATTCACGACGTAGAGGCCGGAGCGTTCCGCTGGATGAACAATATGGGGAGTGCGAAGGTTGCATCGTCAGTCGTCTCCCTAGGCTGGGTAGAGGATGGCATAGACGAGATCGAAGTCAAGGCGATTGAGGGGATTTCCTACATCGACTATGGGGACGCGGAGGTTGCTTCGTCCGTGTTGGCCCTGGATTGGGTGCAGGACGGCATCAATGACGCCGAAGTTGACCTGATTGAAGCCCTTGCTTCGATAGCGGACAAAGATGCGGGGGAGGCACTGCGGATCGTAGGCATGCCATTCTTGGAAACAACTGAGCCGCCCGATATATCGGCCATGAATTCACTGCGGCGACTTGCAGCCTTTAGGCCGGAGACGTTCGTCAGCGTGATGTCACACAGGGCTCTGAGAGATGGCATATCGGACGACGTGGCTCCGATAGTCGCCACGCTGGATGGCGTCGCAGAAACGAATCCCAGCCTCATAGACGTACTGCTCGACCCCACCAAAGTCTTCTTGGAGCAGCGCACCATCACGTTGCCGCGTGCGGGTGACGTCCTCTTGGACATCATCCGCACGGCTCCCGGCGCGGCGGGATCGATGGACCTGCTGGAACACTCTGTCCGCGGCATTGAGGATTATATGGACTCACCCCTGCCAACCAAGTATGTCGGACTGCTCTACGAGAACGCGGTCTTCGGCTCCTTCGCAGGGGCAAATTTCGGTACTCACATCGCCATCCTTCCCGAATATGACATCGCCGACGACAGCCACGAAGCGCAGTCTTCCGGATCTGTCATTGCTCACGAGGTGGCGCACTATTACTGGAGCGGTAACGAAGACTGGGTGGACGAGGGAGCGGCGGACTTCATGGCCTCCATCGTCGAAGGTGCGCGGACCGGACAGCCGATAGGCGTCACCAACCGTCCCTGCGGATACGCCGGCAGCATCGCCGAGCTGGAGAGCCTGGGCATCTCCAGAGGCGATATTGAATTCCGCTGCAACTACTCTCTTGGGGAGCGGCTCTTCGTCGATTTGCACCTTACGCTGGGCGATGAGAGATTCCGACAGGGGTTCCGCGCTCTCTATCTGGCGTCGGAGATCGAAGACGACGCCGATGACAGTCGTGTTACGTCGGTAGGCATCGAGCACGTCGTCGAAGCGTTTCGTTCCGACGACGGAGCCGAGAGCGGCGTCATTGCCCGGTGGTACAACGGAACGGAACCTTATGACCTCTCCCGTCTCGACATCGGCCCTGTGGACCCCAGCCTACCAAACATCAATGGCCGTATCGACGAGACTTACATCGCCACTAGCACGGACGGCCCTGCGGTATCCGACTTCTCCGCGCAGGATGTCACTGATTGGGTATATCTCACGTTGAAGTATTCATACAGTGTGTCTGGAGGCCCCCATGAAGTGCCGCTGGAGATCGTGGAGTACTTTGAGGACGGGTTCGAGTTCAGCAGACGGAGCCGCAAGCTAACGGCGGAGGATAGATACATCGGCGGTACGTCGTGGTGGTCGGTGGGCTTGCCGCCGTCGCGGAAGTGGTATCCAGGACGCTATTGGGTTTACGTATATGCGGGCGAGCGCAAGGTGGCCGAGGTACAGTACGAAGTCACCCCCTGACCCCGAATGTGGGAGGCTGCCCTCTCACCGTCCTGCGAATTGTTCAATCTTGTGCCTGGGCCAATCATCCTGCACCCGGCAGACCGGGCCATCTAACTGGAGCCCCAAACTCTACCTTGGCGTGCAAGAGGACTGCCGTCTCACCCATTTACTAGGGTCTACACATGGCCCTTTCAGACCAGCAGCTTATAAATTCCCTCAGCCTGATGCCTTTCATCGACTCAGCAGAGTTGGCAGGCATCCTGGGCGAGCCGCACGCCACGGTTCACCGAGCCCTGACCGGCCTGCTTGCCGACGGCATCGTCGGGAGGGTGAGTCACGGCACCGCCCATCTGCCGTCGAGCCAGAGGTACCACCTGACGGCCCATGGCATCGGTGAAGCCGCCACGATACTCGGCTTCGAGACGCCCTCGGACTTCGTGCGTGCCTACCCTGTGTCCAGAGAGTGGCTGGCGCTGCTGATCCGCCGGATGGACGCGGTGGCCGCCGTCTATCGTCTCGCCTCATCACTCTCCCGCAGCATCGACGGGCTCCGGTCGCACGTGGAGTTTCACCGCCGGGGCCGCTTCGACGCCACCATCACCCTCCACGACAGCCGTAGCTTCGGTGTCGTCCGCCAGGGTCTGGCCCTGCGGCGCCGGTCACTCTACGACCGGCTGAGAGCCATAGCGGAGTACGACTACACGCGCCGGCCCCGACACTGCCCTGATCCTGACGCCCAGCGTCTGGGAGCAGAGGCTGACGACGAGGTTCTGCGTGGACCTGAATCTCCATGACTGCTTCGTCGCCGTGGAAGCCAGGGACGCGCTCGAAGGACGGGACCTTCGCCTTTGCTGTCACCCACGGGGGTGTTCGGACGCTCTTACCGCACGCTGGAGACCGTGAGCTCCCACGGCAGCCCCGGCGGAGCGCTTCGCACGGAGTCGCCGAGTCGGAAGCGGGCATCGATACCCGGCCCAGAGTTGATGGTTCAGGCTGCGCCAACCTTCGGCATCAGCCCAGCTGAGAAGCGGACGCTCGACCTCGTGACCGACCACCCGATGATCCCCCGCGAACACCTGTCCCGTTGGCTTGGCGTCTCGGAGGGACGGGTAAGTCAGATGATGCACAGCCTCGTGAATACCTGGGGGCTGGTCGAGCGACGAGGACGACGTGGAGACACGCGCTACACGGTGTCTGCCGAGGGCATATGCTATGTCACTCACAGGGACCGCGCCCAGCTCCCGACGACGAGGGGCATATGGAGCACCGCCCTCACGACCGACCGGCAGGGTCGCAGGCGGCACGTGGGCCACAGGATCGACACCTGGGCGCGGCAGACGAAGCACGCCGACGGCGTGACATGGTTCCTCTCGAAGCTTGAGGCAGAGGCCAGAGCCATGCCCGGAAGCCGACTCCTGTGGTCGGTCCCGACTGCCCGGTCAGACCGCGCCTTCAACTGGGGCGAGTCGGCCATCGCTCCCGACGCCGTGGGGAAGCTGCTCGCCGGCGGCCTCCACATACCGTTCTATCTGGAGTACGAGCTTCGCGCCCGGTACCCTGGGGGAGTCATCGCACGCCTGAGCCCCTACACGCGCTATTACTGGTCGGATGCACCGGGCGAGGACCAACCCCCGTTACCCACGACGCTGTTCGTCGTGGACGGAGAGGAGGTCGAGGCTACCTACGTGAGTACGGCGGCCCGAATGAGTCGGATGCCGCTGCCGATCCTCGTGTCGTGCATGCCCGTGCTGTCCGACACAGGGATACTAGTACTTAGTTTTGATAATACCTATACGTAATGGTAGGCAGATGTTATGCTGACCGCATGCGAAGAGCAGAGACGATCATCACGTTGACAACCGGAGAGCGTGGGGAGCTGGAGACCACGGTTCGGAGCCGTACTGCTCCGTATCGAGCCGTACAGCGCGCGCGATTGGTTCTGCTGGCGGCCGATGGAACGCCCAATACAGCGATCGCCCGGGAGGTGGGTCTGACGCGGGCGCGGGTTGTGGTGTGGCGGAAGAGGTTTGCGGCGGAGCGGAGCGCAGGGCTGAACGACGGGGCCCGGCCCGGAAAGGCTCGGAAGTACACGGCCAGCACTGAGAGGCGCATCCTGGCGAAGCTGGATGAACCGCCTCCCGAGGGATACAGCACGTGGACAGGGCGGCTGGTCGCTGAGGCATTGGGAGACGTTCCAGCCCACTATGTCTGGCAGGTGCTGAGGAAACATGGGATTCATTTGCAGCGTCGTCGAAGTTGGTGCGTGAGCACGGACCCCCAGTTCGCCCAGAAAGCGGCCGATGTGGTGGCCTTGTATCTGGACCCGCCGGAGAACGCGGTGGTGTTGAGCGTGGATGAGAAACCCGCCATCCAGGCTCTGGAGCGGGAGCTGATCGACCGTCACCATCGCATGGTGGAACGTCGGATCAAAGCAGCCCGCTTCCCGACGACCAAGAGCCTCGACACCTTCGACTTCCTGTCTATGCCGTCCCTGAACAAGGCTCTGGTTCTGGAGCTGGCACGATGCGAGTACATCGAGCGCCCCCACAACGTCATCGCTCTCGGCAACAGTGGCACCGGCAAGACCCATATCGCCCTCGGGCTCGGTCTGGCTGCGTGTCAGAGGGGACTGTCCGTGGGCTTCACCACCGCCGCTGCTCTGGTTCACGAGCTGATCGAGGCCAGGGACGAACGGCGTCTGCTCAACCTGCAGAAGAAGCTGGCCCGTCTCAAGCTGCTCATCATCGACGAACTCGGCTTCGTCCCACTCTCCAAGACCGGAGCCGAGCTGCTCTTCGAGGTGTTCAGCCAGCGTTACGAGCGTGGATCGGTCCTGGTGACCTCCAACCTGCCCTTCGTCGAGTGGACCGAGGTGTTCGGCTCTGAACGGCTGACCGGAGCTCTCCTCGACCGCCTCACCCACCATGTCGACATCCTGGAGATGAACGGGGACAGCTACCGACTCAAGCACAGCAAGAAGACTTCTGGCCGCCAGCTATCTGACTGAGCCTGATCTCCAACGCCCCACGAACCTTGATGCCCATTCTACGGCGTTCAGTGGTACAGTTTTGCTCCGCCCCGCTGGTACGTTTTCACACCGCCCTTGACAGTTTTCGCTGTACACGGAGTTGGCAGTATAATGGGTACTCGAGTCGTACCCTTTTCTGGCTGTGACGGCGCTTGGCGGCGCCGGCCTGACGATTGAGAGTGGTTCTATGAGCCTCCAGCTAGGTGTTCAGGCCCTGGGTGTAATTGTGACTGTGGCATGGGCGGCTACTTTCACGTTCATCATTGTGAAGGTCACGCCTAGGCTAACGGGCGGCTTGAGAGTTGATGAGGAAGATGAGCTGGTAGGTCTCGATCTGGCCACCCACGGCGAACGTGGCTACGACATGTAGAGAACAGAGGATTCAATGTTATGAAGCTTGCAGTGGCAAGGATTCAACCCCATAGGCTTGATCCGTTACACGATGCCTTGGTCGACCTTGGCGCCACCAATCTAACGGCTATCGAAGTTAAGGGGTTCGGAGAGGCGGTGGGCCATGCGGAGATACACCGCGGGGCCGCGTACAATGTTGCGTTCATGCCCATGGTCAAGATTGAGGTGGTGGTCGAAGACAATCTGGTTGAGCAAGTGGTATCTACCATCCGTCAAGCCAGCGCCTCCAGCACTGAGCAGCGTAGCAGAGTGTGGGTCTGCAAGGTGCTGTCCGAGGTTTCCGGGGGAGACGATTCCTGCTAATCCCTTCGTGTAGGGGGGTAGAAGGGGAAGCTTGGCGGTAATCAGGGCCACGGTTGCAACATTCATTAAGGAGGCATACTCGATGGAAGTTAAGACGGAGCGACACGGGTATACCTTGATCGCAAAGGTGGAGGGGCGGGTCGATGGCGCCAACGCCCGCGAATTCCAAGTGGCTTTAGAGACTGCAATCGGTGCCGGTGAGCCAGCTGTAATTCTGGATGTACATCAGCAGCGCGGGCCTTCGGGTGATTTTGCTGACGGCCAAGTCTTCGCGAAACCGGAAGGCTAAATTTGCTGTCTGTTCGCTTTCGGAACCGATACGCGAGGTCTTCGAGATCAGCGGCTTCGACAAGATCATGTCCATTCACACCTCTCAGGTCGAGGCCCTGGCCGCACTCAACGACTGATTAACTCCGGGCTTTTCACAGGCATCCAGGGCCGGGACCCCTTCTAAGAGGGAATTAGCAAACCCAAGGTAGATGGGCCAGAGGCTGGTGGTGATGCAAGAACCGTACAAGATCCTGGTTGTTGACGATGAGCCGGACCTAGAGCTTCTCATGTTGCAGCGTATGCGGCGGAACATTCGAGAGGGCCGCTACAGCTTTGTTTTTGCCCAAAACGGTGTGGAGGCCTTGGAGAAGCTGCACCAGGACAAGGACATCGACATGGTGCTGTCGGACATCAATATGCCTCAGATGGACGGCCTCGCGCTGCTGGAGCAAATACCGAAGGTAGCCCCCAACATCCGTTCGGTGATAGTTTCGGCGTACGGAGATATGAAGAACATACGCACGGCCATGAACCGCGGCGCATTTGACTTCGTCACCAAACCCCTAGATTTTGAAGACTTGCAGGTGACTATAGACAGGACGCTGCGTCACATGGCCGAGTGGCGCGAAGCCCTCCTCTCTCGTGACAAGCTGGTGGTGTTGCAGAACGAGCTGGAAGTAGCCAGGCAGATGCAGCAGTCAATTCTTCCCACCCAGTTCCCCAAGGGTCCTGACTATAGTGTGTACGGAAAGATGGAGGCGGCCCGCAACGTGGGAGGCGATTTTTTTGACGTACTGTATTTGAACGATCGGAGGATCGGCCTTGCCATTGCAGATGTATCGGACAAGGGCGTGCCTGCGGCCCTCTTCATGATGTCCAGCCGTACCCTGCTGAAAAGCGCAGCCATGGGTAACACCGGCCCCGGTGACGTGCTGAGACAGGTTAACAATTTGCTACAAGAGGACAACGAGGCTGGAATGTTCGTCACCGTTCTGTATGGGGTGTACGATCCTTCCAACGGAGAGTTGACCTACGCCAACGGAGGTCACAACAGTCCCCTGGTAGTCCATCGCGACGGAACCTCTATGCTGCTTCCCTTGACGGACGGTATAGCCTTAGGGGCCGCTCCCAACATTCAGTACAAGCAAAACACAGTAACCCTATCCCCAGGGGACGCGGTTATTTTCTACACAGACGGTGTGACTGAGGCTATGAATAGCGAAGGGGAGCAGTTTGGCCTTGACCGGCTGCGCAATCTCTTTACGTCTACCGTTCCTCGGGACCCCGAGAAGACCAACTTGGCGGTTTTTAAGGCCGTCAATGACTTTGTAGGCGAGACGCCCCAGTCCGACGATATCACCTGCCTAACGTTCTATTGCGGCGAGACTTCCCCTTGAGCACTGGGCTGAGCCTAACAATTGAGACCAGATTAGACGAATTGGAGCGCCTCTCCGCTGCTATAGAGGCCCTTGGAAGGCAGGAAAACTGGCCCCCGGCCCTCATCTTCCGGGCGAATCTGGTTCTTGAGGAGTTGGCGCTTAACATCATTAACCACGGGCACGATGACGGCCTACACGAGATCGAGATCAAACTGACCTCGGAAGCCGAGGCCCTGACCATCGAGGTCACGGACGACGGTAAGCCCTTCGACCCGTTGACGCACATTCGTCCACCCGATGCAATGGGGTCCCTGGAAGACAGACCGGTGGGAGGCCTTGGCATTCATCTCGTGCGCACGATGATGGATGAGTTGCGGTACAAACGGGAGGGGGGTAGGAACCATCTGATCCTGGTTAAGCGTAGGGTCGGGTGAAGAAGGTCCCCCGGTTACCGGCGGATATACTGTTCGTGCTGGGCATCGGGGGAGCCGTGGCCCTTACGGTGACCGTTAGTTTAGGGATCTGGTTTCTCCTCGGTGGCACGGATGACGCCCGGAATAGTGAAAACGGTGGAAAGGTATACGGCGCCGTCGAGAGGACGCCTGTTGCCGAGGCCAGTAACACCTCTGTGGAGTCTGGCATCTCCGATCAACGCATTCTCTTTGGCCAGTCTGCCGCCTTCAGTGGCCCGGCTCAAGAGCTTGGACGGGACATGAGGCAGGGCATTGCGGCAGCATTCCATGAAGTGAACCGGGGCGGCGGCGTCTACGGACGGCAGTTGGACCTGTTGTCACTGGACGACGCTTACGAACCGGAAGCCGCCATTGCCAACACCCTTCGCCTGATTGAGGAGGAGTCGGTTTTCGCGCTGATTGGCGCCGTCGGCACGCCTACATCGCGCTCTGCAGTCCCAGTGGCCGCGCCGAGGGGGGTTCCTTATATTGCCCCGTTCACCGGCGCGGCCTTTCTACGAGATGCCAAGTGGGACAATGTGATCAACCTACGGGCCTCTTACAACCAAGAGACAGAGGAGATGGTTGCCCGGCTGACGGAGGACCTCGGGCTGGAGCGCATTGGTGTAATGTACCAGGACGATTCCTTTGGCCGGGCCGGCTACCGTGGGGTAAGAAGCGCCATGGAGCGCCGGGGGATGGAACCAGCAGCTATCGGGCTCTATCCGCGCAATACGATCGCCGTAAAGACGGCCCTTTTGGACCTAAGCCAGGGATCTCCCGAGGCAGTGATTCTTATAGGGGCCTATCAGCCGGTGGCAGAGCTAATCGCCTGGGCGGGACATACTGGATTGAATTCGGTTTTCATGACCATTTCTTTCGTAGGTAGCAACGCGTTAGCCAGGGAACTAGGGCCGGACAGCGCTGGGGTATTCGTCACCCAGGTGGTGCCTTTCCCAACGGACGATTCCATACCTGTTGTCGCCGCCTACCTCAGCGCCCTGTCGGTCTACGCGCCCGACGCCGAACCCGGCTTTGTCTCCTTTGAAGGCTATCTGGCCGGCCGCTTGGCTATCTCCGGTCTCAAGAGCTGCGGACGCCAGGTGAACCGGATCTGCTTCCTGGACAGTCTGAGCGGCTCGGATATCATCGATCTTGATGGATTCGAGCTCGGCTATGGCGATGGCGATAACCAAGGGTCGGACGCAGTCTTTCTAACGGTGATCGGCTCCGACGGCGGTTATCATTCCATCGACAGCCTGCGGGACACAGGGCCGTGAAAAAGCGCTTGCAAAGGCTGTTAGAAAGCCGCTTTCGCATCTCCACACAGCTCCACCTGGCTATCTGGGGAGCCGTGGCTCTGACCATATCTGCCAGCCTGGTGGGCTGGCTTTCGTTCAATCGGGTAGGCGATGTGCAGAGTCGTGTGAATGAAGGCAGCATCCCGGAGATGGCGGCAGCTTTTGGGGTTGCCCAGTACGGTGGGACTTTGGTAGCCGCGGCTCCGCGCCTGACGGCAGCAGCGACGACGGAAGAGTTTGACCAAGTGACCCTGCACATCGATGAAGCGCATAGGGCTTTCGAGGAGCAGTTGACTCTTTTGGACGGGGGGAACGCAGGGCATGAGAGCTTTGCGATGATTCGCGCCCACGCCGACAGCCTGATTTTTTATATCGAAGCCATCAAGGGTGAAAAATCCGAATTCTTTACGCTGACTGAGGGCAGCGAGGCCTTGGGAACGGAGCTTGCGGCATTGCGCAGCCGCCTGGACAGCATCGTTGTTCCAGCCATCGACGACCAACTCTTCTATACAATCACGGGTTATCGCAACCTTGGAGACCCCCCGGCACAGCGCTCAGAGCATTTCTCGGAGGAGGAGTTTAGCAACTACCGCCACCTGGCCCAGCTGCAAGCGGACGGCAACATTGCAACCGAGCTTTTGGCCAGCGCTTTCACTCTCTCGGAGGCGTCGCTGATTGAGCCGCTACGGGAGCGGTTTGAAGCCGCCGCAAGCCGCATAGAGCGGAATCTATCCGCACTCGAAGATTCTCCGCTGCGGGCCGAAGTGTTGCCCATCTTTGCCCGACTGTTTGAGCTGGGAACTGGGGAAGAAAGCGGCTTTGACTTGCTAGCCAGGCGACTGAGACTGGCGGAACGTCAGCAGGACCTGCTAGCGCGTAACCGCGACATCGCTATTGACTTGGTGGAGGAGGTGGATCGGCTGGTGAGCACGGCCCAAGCCCGCGCACAGGAGGCGGCCCACGCATCCGGCCAGGCGATACTAACGGGGCGTACTCTGCTCTTGGTCATCAGCGGCATAAGCATCAGCGGCGCTTTGCTCATCGCCTGGCTTTTCGTGGGCCGAATACTGTTGAGGCGTCTGAAGCTACTATCGGACTGGATGCGACGCATGGCCGAAGGCGATCTGGAGACTAGAGTGGAGATCGGAGGCCGGGACGAGGTGGCCGACATGGCCGCCGCTTTGGAAGTGTTCCGTCGTCATGCGCTGGAAGTGCAACGTCTGAACCTGGTGGAAAAGCTGGCAGAGGAGTTGCGGGGCAAGAACGACCAACTGGAAGATGTGCTGGCGGACCTACGCCGGGCGCAGGACCAGATCGTCATGCGGGAGAAACTGGCAGCCCTGGGTGAACTGACTGCGGGAGTGGCCCACGAGATAAGAAACCCGCTGAACTTCGTGAAGAACTTCTCGGAGTCTTCAGAAGAGCTGCTTACGGAGCTACAAGAGGTCTTCGGCGAGGGAGAAGGAAAGTTAAACGATGGAGAGCGGGGACTGATTGAAGACATCTTTATAGACCTGACCGGGAATATGGAACGCATTCGGTCCCACGGCGAACGGGCCGATCGAATCGTCCATGACATGCTTCTCATGGGTAGAGACACGGGGGACATACAGCCTACCAACATTAACACCCTGCTTGATGAACACGCACGTCTGGCCTATCACAGCGCCCGGGCCGCCGACCCGAGTTTCCAACTGGATCTGAGGCAGGACTTTGACCCTGACATGGGTGAGCTGGAAGTGATTCCTCAGGAGTTGGGCCGGGTGTTCCTGAACATGGTGAGCAACGCCTGCTTCGCCACCGAAGAGAAACGGCGCTTGGTCACAGCCACGGGTGGGGAGGGCGACCTCTACGTTCCAACGCTGTGGCTGACCACGCGGCGGAAAGAGGACCACGTGGATATCCGCATCAAGGACAACGGAAATGGCATCCCGCCGGACGTCATAGAAAAGATTTTCAATCCCTTCTTCACGACCAAACCGGCCGACCAGGGTACGGGCCTGGGCCTCGCCATGTCCAGCGACATCGTGCGCCGGCATGGCGGTACCATCCGTGTCGAATCAGAGCCGGGCCAGTTCACCGAGATGAGTATCGAACTGTCTCTAGTAACTCCCTCTACGGTGGTCGAGGGCGGTACAGCAGAAGAGGGAGAGGTGCAAGGGAGCAGAGGCGACCCATACTCGCAGGGTCACGCCTAGCGTATAAGAGTACTCAAGCAACCCCGTGAGGTGTTTCCCCTGGCTCCCTCACGTAGATCCTTCCATCGCTATCAATTGCTACTTGCTCTACAATCGCCTGGTTGTCGCTTCTCACCTCCGGTGCGCTCAAAAACACCACTGCAATAACTTAGGAGTCAGTCTCTCGCATTCTGAGAATGTAACCCGTCAGCGAAAATGGGACACCTGAGAGGGGTGGAAAACCCGAGGGTCTGAGAGTGGTGTGAGCTCCTGAAGCGAGCGTAAAGTACCTCATGAAAGGATCAGACCGTGTCCCAGTCACAAGAGAGCAAGGCAGATGTTGCCCAGCAGCGGAGCGAGGAGACCAGGTCTTTCGTCCGCACGGTGAAGGCGGCAACCCGACGTAGATACACCCCCGAAGAGAAGATCCGTGTCGTCTTGGAGGGCTTTCGCCGGGAGGTCACTGTCAATGACCTGTGCAGGCGAGAGGGGATCAAGCCCCACTCCTACTACGCGTGGACCAAAGAGTTCATGGAGGCTGGCAAGGAGAGGCTTACCCGTGAGACGGCGCGGGACGCCACGGGCCAGGAGATCCAGCAACTCAGGCGTGACAACGACGAGCTCAAGCAACTGGTGGCTGGCCTGTCCCTGGAGGTCTACCGTATCAAAAAACGGCTATCCCAGTGCCTGCCGACGACGTCGGTACCAACGCATGAGCGCGTCCGAGAAGACGACGGTCCTATTGACCTGCCCCCCAAAAACTGGTCCAGTAATAGACTCGTAAACTGGACATGCTGAAAGGGGGTAGTCAATGCCGAGTAAGCAGCGCAGTGTAGAGGAGATAATAGGGAAGCTTCGGGAAGCGGAGGTGGCCCTGGCGCAAGGGGAGACGGTGGCCCAGGCATGCAGGGGTATCGGGGTATCGGACCATACGTTTTACCGATGGCGCCAGCAGTATGGGGGGCTGAGGATAGACCAGGCGAGGCGGTTGCGGGAGATGGAAGCGGAGAACGGACGACTCAGGCGTGCGGTAGCGGACCTGACGTTGGCCAACCAGATTCTAAAGGAGGCAGCACGGGGAAACTTCTGAGCCCGGCTCGCCGGCGGAGATGCGTGGAGTTGGCACGGGAACGGTATGGCATCTCTGAGCGGCGCGCTTGCCGGGCGCTTGAGCAACCCCGGTCAACACAGAGGTACACTGCAGCAATGGCTGACGACGAGGAGGCCCTGACGATGGCGGTGGTTCGGCTGGCCAGTCGGTATGGGTACCGGCGGGTGACTGCCATGCTGCAATGGGCCGAGAGCAGATGTGGATGTTGCCGCCGACGCTTGACGAGTTGTTGCCGTTGGATCATCCGGCGCGGTTCGTCGCCGAGTTCGTCGATGCTCTGGATCGAGATGCCTGGGCGGAGCTTGGCGTGGACATCGAAGGTGACTCGATGGGAGCGCCAGCCTACCATCCTCGTGCATTGTTGAGCGTGTGGCTGTACGGCTTCATGACCGGTGTGCGCTCGTGCCGAAAGCTGGAGGCGGCCTGCCGGGACCAGATACCGTACCTGTGGCTGACCGGGTGGCAGCATCCCGACCACAATACGCTGTGGCGGTTCTACAAAGGGCATCGGCAGGCCATGAGGAAGCTGTTCGAGCGTACCGTGCGTACGGCGGTGGCCATGAAGTTGGTGGATCTGGCGGTCCAGGCGGTGGATGGTACGAAGGTGGTCGCCAACGCCTCAGTGAACAGGAGCTACGATGCCGAGGGGCTGAGAGGGCTGTTGGATCGGTTGGAGCGGGCGATAACCGACCTTGAGACACAGAACGAGGCGGGAGAAGAGGCTGCCGTTGCCCGTCTGCCTGAGAAGTTGGCTGACAAGGAGGCCTTGAGAGAGCAGGTGAAGCATGCGATGGCCGATCTTGCGAGTCAAAAGCGCCACAGGCGTATCAACCTGACCGACCCGGAGGCCCGGCTGATGAAGGGCAGGCAGGGCATCGTGGCTGGCTACAACGCCCAGGCTATGGTCTCACCCATGGAGACCGATGGGGGAGCGACAAGCATGCTGGTCACAGCCGTGGACGTGGTTGATGCGGCCAATGACAATGCCCTGCTGGTGCCGATGATGGAGCAGGCCGAGGAGACTACGGGGACCAAGTCGCAGATGACATTGGCCGATGCCGGATACTTCGCCGCCAATCACCTGCAGCCGCATTCGCCATTGACATGGACTTCTTCGAGCGCAAGGGAAGCTTCGGCTGGGGTTAGGCCGAAACGCTCAGTGGAGTGGTCCAGGGACGATAGCGGTAGACCAACTTCCGGTTGGAAGTAGCCGTTTGACGCACGCTGAACAGATTAAAATGCCATTCGGTCCGCCCAAATGAGAAGACGTCTGGGCTATCTTTGCTAGGGGATCCCACGGCGGCGCAATCGCACTTTGGGACTTCAATCTCTAACCCCCTCCGTTCCAGGCGACGAAGCCTTCCGCGCGGTGCTGTACAATGCTGAGGTGTTGCTCCCTTTTCTAACAATGACCTGGAGGCCATCCAGAATGAGCGATGAGGTCCATAACCGGTGAACGCTCCGAGCAGGCCTCCACCCGACGTGGTGGGAGGAAAGATGTCTGGCCTATTGAAGCGAGTCGAGAGTCACGTCCAGGGCAAAACGATGGCCGGGCTCATCGAGTTGGTGCCACTGCTAGTCACCATTCTTATCCTCCTATTCATCGTCAGTCACGCCGACAGCTTCATACGACCGCTGGCGTTTGTATCCGATACGCCGTGGGATTTCATGGGCATCGGATTGATAGTCCTAATCGTCGTCTTCTACTCTGTTGGAGTTGCGACCTCTACGCGGTTTGGGAGGCGTACGATGGACTTCGTAGGCGCTGTGCTCAGCAGCGTACCCGTTGTCAAAACCATATTCGGAGTGACCCGGCAGGCGACGACGGCCCTGACCTCGCAGCATAACTTCAGCCGGGTCGTCTTCCTCGAGTGGCCGCGGGAGGGGATGGCGGCGATGGGCTTCGTGACGGGCCGAGTACACTCAACCGAGGGGGACGAGTCGCTGGCGCTTGTCTACGTTCCGACCATTCCCAATCCAACGTCCGGGAACATGGCTCTCGTCCCCGAAGACGATCTTTTGGAGACCAATCTCTCGGTAGAGGACGCCATGAAGCTGGTCTTTTCGGGCGGGATAGTGCTTCCCGAAGCGGTCTCCTTGGCCAGGGTTCCCAGGGTCGGGACGGGCCATCCAGGACTCGTCGGCCGGTTTGAGGCAGACCCAGACTAGCCGCTTCCTCCATCGTCGGGGATGGTCGCGTCACAGGGGGTCCGATTACCATCTCGATGAACTCGCTGAGCGCGGTTCGGCCGGGGTGCCCCGTCGTGTAGGCGTACGATGCCGCTCGAAATCGCGAGGCCGAGCCCTGCGCCCCTGTCCGCTGGCTTGACGGTATCCCGTTTCCGTCATCCCTGAAGCGGATCTCGATTTGGTGCTCTCGGCGCCGGGTGCAGAGCCACAGAGTTGGGAGGTAACCCTCTCACCACGCCCTGCTTCCACAGCGATGCGCCTTTTCTCATCAGTCATGTCGCAAGCGTTCCCCGCTATTTTCGGAAACACGCGAGTCAGGTCCTGCGGAAAGATGTCTAGCTCACCCACCTTGGGATCGAGGTCCTGCCTCAGCTCGAGTTGAAAGGCCGGATTAGCTGCCCTGGGGCTATGATAGGTAAGCTAGGCGGGCTCATCCAGCAGGCTATTGATGTCTGTGATTTGGGGCTGGCCTGAGTCACTGTCACCATGAGCATGTCGCGAATGATCCGTTCGGCGCGGTCTCCTTATGAAGGGATGCGCCTGAGGTTCTCCGTCAGTCCATCAAATCTCTTCGGTGAGCAACCGCTGGTCCACGGTTAGCTTCCCTGTGCCCTCATCCGAGGCCTCGATGGCAACACGTCCGGTTCCGAGATCCTGCTCAACTTCGACCAGGAGGATCTTGTATGTTGGTTCCATCAACCCCTCACGAGCTCTTGTGGGCGTCCGACAAGCTGCCGCAGCCGAAAATGGCCCCGTTTCTCGACTCCCGCGAACTATCGGCCGATCAGCCTGTCAGTGCAGCGATGGCCTCTGTCTGAGAATCGCAAGTCTGGATGATTTGGTCGAAGCCACTGATTTTGAAGACCTCGCTGACCGGACCCGAGAGCGAGCACACGGCAAGGTTCCCGTCCCGTCTCTGCAGCATCTTGGCGACCAGCAGAATGACACGAAGGCCCGCGCTGCTGATGTAGGTGAGTCGTGCCAGATCGAGGACCACAGTGCGATTGCACTCCGTAATCACGGATTGTAGAGCGTCTTGGAACTCACGGGCGTTGACGCCATCAACGCGACCCGCAGCCTTTGCGACCAAGGTCCCGGCTTTTTGCTCGCCTTGTATCGTGAAATCCTTGGTATCGGCAACCGTCCAGG
Organism: Dehalococcoidia bacterium; assembly: GCA_965248005.1. Classification (GTDB taxonomy): domain Bacteria; phylum Chloroflexota; class Dehalococcoidia; order Lucifugimonadales; family UBA1123; genus CBDFIE01. The sequence goes on along the minus strand of CBDFIE010000003.1, from coordinate 2,037,687 downwards.
CGGTGGTCGCTTCGTCTTCCTGACTGTTAGTTTCCATTGAGACCCCCTCCTTAAGATGGCTATCACGGATTCCACCTCACCACTATCGGTGCGCCTCGGCCCAAGACGTCGGTAAGTCTAATACAGGCTCTATAACCCCACGACCCTATTCAATACGCCCGGAGGTAATTCTTTGATGTTCCAACTTGCGTGGTTGCTCGATGTCCTCGAACAAGACCCGGCCACTGAGCTTTACCGAATGCGATTATAACACCGCAGGTCATGGCCCCGTTCTCCTCATCGGGTGTCGGGGAAATAGTGTAAGAGTGACAGGTCCCCAAACTGGCCAGGTCGCACGGATTTTTGTCCAGCAGAGACGATGCTCCTACTGGCAATAGTGACGGTGCTGCGGAGACGCCGCCAGGTAGGATATAATGCCCCACATCCTCAACGCGACGACGACCGAATCCGAGCAGTCGTGGTGCCGAGGTGACCGTGCTTGTTGGGAGGACAAGCATCGTGCTGAGATTCGCCGAGGAAATCATCCTGCTCCTGCTCAATGTTGCCGAGCCCAGCATAGGAACCGGCGGTCCATATGGCCGTGGCCGCCTGGCCCCAAACTCTGGAGCTATCCTTGGTGTACAGGTAAACTTTACCGGCAAAAGCGTCACTGCCGACCAGGGCTCCCGGGGGCCCCACAACGGCGATGCCGTCGTCCACCGCCACGAAACTTCCGTAAAAGTGTGAAGGGCGGAGAGATAATGTACCACCTGGGCGGTCGAGCGCTGAGGTGTGGCGTTTGAAAACTGTACCGCCTGTCGCCTTCAATCAGGAACGACAGAACCTGACTGAAGGTGGATTGGATGTACAAGGTGGAGATGTACCTGCGAGTTCGCAAGGCTTGTTTCGTCGAAGGGATGAGCGTCCGAGAGGCTGCGCGGGTATACGGACTGCACCGGGACACGGTGCGCAAGATGCTCGAGTACTCCGTGCCCCCAGGGTATCGACGGCAACGACCGGCTCGCAGACCGAAGCTCGATCCATATAAGGGTGTGATGGACCAGATCCTGGAGCAGGATCTGAGCTCACCGAAGAAGCAGCGTCACACCGCCAAGCGTATCTATGAGCGGTTGAGGGACGAGCACGGGTTTCCGGGCAAGTACACAATCGTCAAGGACTACGTCCGGGAACGCCGTCGTCATACCCGCGAGATGTTCGTACCACTGTCCCATTCCCCGGGACATGCCCAGTGCGACTACGGCGAAGCGTGGGTGGTCATCGGCGGAGTGGAACGCAAAGCCCACTACTTCGCCCTGGACCTCCCTCACAGCGACGGGTGCTATGTGAAGGCGTATCCCGCCGAGACGACGGAGTCATTCTGCGACGGACACGTCTCCGCCTTCGCGTTCCTGGGCGGAGTGCCTCAGAGCATCCTCTACGACAACACCACGCTCGCGGTAGCCAGAATCCTGGGAGATGGTCGCCGGCAGCGGACCAGGGTGTTCTCCGAGCTTCAGTCCCACTACCTGTTCGAGGACCGGTTTGGCCGTCCAGGCAAAGGGAACGATAAGGGCAAAGTAGAAGGTCTGGTCGGCTATGTCCGCCGGAACTTCCTGGTGCCCATTCCATCGTTCGAGAGCTTCGATGCCCTCAATGCTCATCTGGAGCAACACTGCCTCAGACGGTTCGAAGATCGACTCCGCGGCCGCAACGAGACGATAGGAGAACGGCTGGAGCGGGACCTGGAGAAGTTGCTGCCTCTGCCGGCCGTACCGTACGACGCCAGCGACAAGCACGCGACGAGGGTCAGTTCTCTGGCCCTGGTCAGATACCGGACCAATGACTATTCGGTCCCGGTGGCCTACGGTCATCGGGACGTTGTGGTCCGCGGATATGTACACGAGGTTGTGATCAGCTGTGGCGCTGGAGTCATCGCCCGCCATCGGCGCTCATACGAACGCGACGACTTCGTCTTCGACCCTCTCCATTACCTGCCGCTCCTTGAGAAGAAGACGAGGGCATTGGATCAGGCGGCGCCGCTGTTGGATGGGAGTTGCCCGAGGAGTTCGGAGTGTTGCGGCGGCAGCTGGAGTCTCGGATGGGCAAGCGAGGAAAGAGGGAGTTCGTGCAGGTGCTCAGACTGATGGAGAACTTCCAGCCGGAAGAAGTCCACGACGCCGTACGAGACGCCATTCGACTCGGGGCTGTGAGCTTCGATGCTGTCAAGCACCTGGTGCTGTGCAGGATCGAGGGTCGACCGCCTAGACTCGACATGGAGTTGTACCCGTATCTGCCCAGGACCAACGTTGCAACAACCTCGACCAGGGACTACATGGCTCTCCTGGCGGGGAGCCGGTCATGACCAACAAGTCCACGATGTTGCTCGAACACAACCTCAAGCAACTCAAGCTCCCCACGTTCCTGAGGGAGTACGACAAGCTGGCATCCCAGTGTGCCAGTGAGGGAGCTGACCATCCGGACTACCTGCTGCGACTATCGGAGTTGGAGCTGATCGACCGTCACCATCGCGTGGTGGAACGTCGGATCAAAGCAGCCCGCTTCCCGACGACCAAGAGCCTCGACACCTTCGACTTCCTGTCTATGCCGTCCCTGAACAAGGCTCTGGTTCTGGAGCTGGCACGATGCGAGTACATCGAGCGCCCCCACAACGTCATCGCTCTCGGCAACAGTGGCACCGGCAAGACCCATATCGCCCTCGGGCTCGGTCTGGCTGCGTGTCAGAGGGGACTGTCCGTGGGCTTCACCACCGCCGCTGCTCTGGTTCACGAGCTGATCGAGGCCAGGGACGAACGGCGTCTGCTCAACCTGCAGAGAAGGCTCGCACGACTCAAGCTTCTGATCATCGACGAACTGGGCTTCGTGCCCTTGTCCAAGACTGGCGCCGAGCTCCTCTTCGAGGTGTTCAGCCAGCGTTACGAGCGTGGATCGGTCCTGGTGACCTCCAACCTGCCCTTCGTCGAGTGGACCGAGGTGTTCGGCTCTGAACGGCTGACCGGAGCTCTCCTCGACCGCCTCACCCACCATGTCGACATCCTGGAGATGAACGGGGACAGCTACCGACTCAAGCACAGCAAGAAGACTTCTGGCCGCCAGCTATCTGACTGAGCCTGATCTCCAACGCCCCACGAACCTTGATGCCCATTCTACGGCGTTCAGTGGTACGATTTCGCTCCGCCCCGCTGGTACGTTTTCACACCGCCCTTGACACCCTCTAGGCCCACTTGTCGATACATGGCGAAGAATCGGCCCTGTGTGTCTTGGCGATAGTCATCGAAGTTGATAAAGAGAGTACCGTTATCTTTTCGTGTGGACCCGAGTGTAAGAACGAGGTTTGACGCTTTCCCCTCTCCCAAAGTGTTTGCCATGAGGTGCTTTAGTCCACGAAGTCCTCGGCCACTCTGTAGTCGGGGCAACGTAAGACCTCGTGACCTTACCCCCGAAAACAGTGCCAGTGGTAAAGAGAGTCCTCCGGGTAAAATAGGACATAGTAAGGAGGGCTCATGGCACGGAAGAGGTACACAGAGGAGCAGATCATAGGGGTCCTGAACGAGGCAGAGGCAGGGGCCAAGACAGGGGAGCTGTGCCGCAGGCACGGTATGAGCGAAGGCACCTTCTACAAGTGGAAAGCCAAGTACGCCGGGCTGACGTTGAACGAGTTGAAGAGGCTAAGGTCCGTTGAGGAAGAGAACCGGCGCCTGAAGCAGATTGTGGCCCAGCAGGCGTTGGACAACTGGTCTCTGAAGGAGTTGCTGGCAAAAAACTTCTGAAGCCCAAGGTGAGGAAGATGGCAGCGGCATATGCCATAGAGAGTCTTGGGCTGAGTGAGAGGAGGGCCTGTCTGCTTACTGGTATCTCACCCTCGGTCTATCGGTACAAGTCGAAGCAGGGTGATGATGCTGTCCTGCGTCGCAGAATGCGTGAGCTGGCATGGGAGAGGAAGCGCTTTGGCAGTCCCAGGTTGCACATCATGCTGAAGAGAGAAGGCCTGGTGATCAATCACAAGCGTACAGAGCGCATCTACAGTGAAGAGGGGCTTGCGCTCAGGAAGAAGAGGAGGCGCAAAGGGGCGGCAGGGGTCCGGGAAACCATTCCATCTCCTGTACGTCCTAATCAGAGGTGGTCCATGGACTTTGTCTCTGATAGCACTGTGACCGGTCGGCGCTTCCGGGCATTGGCCATAGTGGACGACTATTCACGGGAGTGCCCAGCCATCGAGGTAGATACCTCTCTGGGAGGCGCCAGAGTGGTGGGAGTCCTGGAGAGACTGGAAGAGACACGGGGACTACCTGAGGTGATCACTGTGGACAACGGCCCGGAGTTCGCAGGCAAGGCCATGGATGAGTGGGCCTATCGGAGGGGCATCAAGTTAAGCTTTATACGTCCTGGCAAGCCGGTAGAGAACGCCTTTGCTGAGAGCTTCAACGGCCGACTACGCGACGAATGCTTGAACATCAACTGGTTCATGAGTGTAAGGCATGCCAGGAAGATCATAGAGAGCTGGCGGCAGGACTACAACGAGGTCAGGCCACACAGTTCCCTGAAGGGTAAAACGCCCAAAGAGTTTGCTGGCTCTATGGCTGGACTCTACTAGCCAATGATACTAACTTCGGGGTAAGGTCAACCTTCGCAGCAACATCTTGTACGGCAACCCTCACGCTACCCAGGAGGAAGTGGAGAACGCCGCGCGAGTCGCCTCCATACACGACCGGATAATGGAGTTCCCCGAGCAGTACGACACGATTGTGGGAGAGAGAGGGTACCGACTCTCTGGTGGGGAGAGGCAGAGGCTATCGATCGCTCGCGTCATACTCCATCAGCCCAAGATCCTCATTCTGGACGAGGCGACTTCCGCGCTTGACACCACGAGTGAGCGCTACATTCAAACCGCCCTCGAGCCCATAATGAAGGAGCGCACCACTCTCGCCATCGCACACCGGCTGTCGACCATCATTGCAGCCGACGTGATCTACGTTGTTGACCAAGGACGAATCGTGCAGCAGGGAACTCACGCTAAACTTCTCGCCATCGGAGGACTTTACGCGCGGCTTTACCACGAGCAGTTCGGCGGTGGCCGAGTCGAGAGTCGCTGCCAGGACGGCATCGTCCTGACCGACGGGACGGTGGTCCCTATCGCGGCTGAAGCCGTCCCCGCTTAGTCGGTATCGACCCGGCGACCGCAGTCACTCGCACCGTCACAGATCCACCTCGAACACGATTCGTCAGCCTCTTGCCCTCCGGGCGGAGGCTGATTACTATCTGAGGCTCAGCCTCTGGATTGTGGACGAGGACTACCTCTGAGCATATCCTTGTGGTCGCGATCTCGAATATCGGCTTGAACGGCGCCTTGGGCTTGATTGCCAGGATACTGGCGGCTAGGTGGCTGGAGTGCAGCACAGAGGCTCCGACCCGCGTCGCGACGGCCAGGCGATGGTTTGGTCGACAGACCGCCGATGAGGCAACGAATGATAGGAAGAGGGTAAGCAGGGTCGGCACTATAGTCGACCCCTGAATAGGAGGGTCGCATGCCCAATGCAGAGCCAGAGCTTTTGCTCGACGGACTGGTATTTCCCGAAGGACCACGATGGCACGACGAGCGCCTCTGGTTCTCTGACATGGGTGCCCACGAAGTAGTCGCGGTCGACCTCGAAGGCAATCGAGAGACCATCGTAGACGTGCCGGACCAACCCTCGGGCCTAGGCTGGCTGCCTGATGGGCGGCTGCTGGTGGTGTCGATGACCGACAGGAAGCTGTTTAGCCTGGAGTCGGACGGCCTAGTCGAGTTCGTGGACATGAGTGAGCTTACGCCCTTCAAATGTAACGACATGGTGGTGGACGCGACAGGCAGGGCCTACATCGGCAATTTTGGCGTTGCTCGCCTGGGGGGCTCCGAGCCCGCGCCGACGACCCTGATCCTCGTAACCCCCGGGGGCAAGCCACGAGTCGCGGCCGACGGCCTGATGTTCCCCAACGGCACTGTGGTGACGCCGGACGGAGGAACACTGATAGTAGCGGAAAGCATGGGCCGCAGATTGACAGCATTCGACCTGGAGGGCGACGGCTCCCTCTCTAATCGCCGGGTGTGGGCGGAGTTGGACGGGACCCCGGATGGTATCTGCCTGGATGCTCTAGGATGCATCTGGGCGGCGGTTCCGGGGAGTCCAAGCCGGTTCATACGCGTCGCAGAGGGAGGCAATGTCCTTGACCGCATCGACCTGGAAGAGCGTGACAGCATTGCCTGCATGCTGGGCGGGCCAGAGCGCCGCACCCTGTTCATGCTGGAGGCCCTGGCTGGAACGGGCCAAGCATTACATGCCGGCGCCAACCCCGAACGTGTCAGAGGTCCGGGTGATGGACGGATCAGGACCGTCGAGGTCGACGTTCCTGGAGCAGGGCTGCCATAAATGGAGTCAGCGGCCCCGCTCGACACCGTACGCTCGATCACACGGTACGTATGGGTTCCATGGAGGTTCCGCTGAACGTCCCGTCCCCATGCTTGGCGTACACTCCCCTTTCAACTCACACTCGCCTAGGGCACTTCGCCGAAATGCCTGACCCTCGACTGCCGACGAGCAGGGGGGCACAAAACCGGTTGCTCTAAAGTGTGATCGGCGGTACCATGATGCCCACCGCCGCCGGCCCAACATCCTGGAACCGGGCCTGGACCATCGCCACATCGTCGATCGCATAACGTCTTTGCCTTAGGACCACCCTACGACCGGGCCCCCGTTCGGGCCCAGGAGGACACTTGGCTATACAAGACCGAAGAACGAGCTCTTCGCGTGTCGTGTACCGTCGCTTTCAACCGGGCGAATCGCTGATCGAGGCTCTCGAGTCGCTGGCCCGCTCGGAGGGCATTCGCGAGGCTGCCATAACCTCTTGCATAGGAAGCCTTCGCCAGCTTAAGCCCCGCAACCTGTGCCGATATGAAGACGGCGTACAGGATTTTCAGCGACGGGTTATTGACGAAAGCCTGGAGCTGGTCAGCGCGGAGGGCTACATTCAAACGCTACCAGAAGGGGGCCCACGCGTGCACATCCACATTGCCGCTGCCCGGCCGTCAAGTGAAATCGTTGGGGGCCACTGTGAAGATGCAACCAACTTGACCGGCGCATTCATGTACCTTCAGGTTGTAGAAGAGGAAGCGACAGGCTAACGTCGAGGGAGACAAGGCTCATGGACGCGAACGAAGAACGAACACCGCTACTCAGTCTAGAAGGCAAGGTGGCCCTCGTGAGTGGCGCGGGTACCTACGGTGGCAGTGGCGTTGGCAACGGCGCTGCCGCGGCGATCCTATTCGCGCGGGCGGGAGCCCGAGTCGTGCTGGTGGACGCAGTGCAGGAGTGGGCCGATGCCACCAGAGCGATTGTCGATGAGGAGGGCGGGGAGGCCATTTCGACGAGCGCGGACGTAACGAGACCCGAAGAGTGCCAGCGGGCGATCGAGGCGGCCGTGGAGCGGTTTGGCGGGGTCCATATTCTGCATAACAACGTGGGAGGCGGCGGCGGAGAAGGCGGCGTCGTAGATGCCACCGAGGAGGGCTGGCACAGTAACATGTCCATCAACCTCATGAGCATAATAAACATGAGCCGCTACGCTATACCGCACATAGAGGCCAGCGGTGGGGGGGCGATAATAAACGTATCGTCGGTGACTGCTCTCAGGCCCAAGGCGGGGAGGTCGTCCGCCCCGTACACCGTGAACAAGACTGCAGTCATAGGGCTGACCAGAGCGATGGCCATTGACCACGCCGAAAGCAACATCAGGGTCAACTGCATTATGCCCGGCCTCATGTGGACACCTTGGGTCGCCAAGGGCTGGCCGGCCATGCGAGAGATGCGCCAGAATTCGACGCCGTTGCCGGTCGAAGGCGAAAGTTGGGACATAGGCTGGGCAGCCCTCTTTCTTGCCAGCGACGCGGCAAAGTTTGTGACGGGGATCGTCCTGCCGGTTGACGGTGGTTTTCTGCTCACCAGTGCCCCGAACTGATCGACCTCTGGTCACCCAGAGCGTCTAGCCTAATCTTTCATTCTTGACCCCGACCTGTCGGGGGGAGATAGGCTGGGATCTTGGTGGTCTTTCCTCCGAAGGACTCCTCTAGAACGACGCAAACGCGCGTATGGGTACAGGCCCAGCGCGGTTCTCGGTGGGGATTGTACGATCAGCCGTTGACCGTTTCAACCAGACCTGGAGGTGAATAGCATGCCCAAGATGACCGGTGCCCGCTTTCTTGCTGAAACGCTTCATGGATACGGTGTTACCCACTTCTACTTCATGCCGGTTATCGTCGCCGACGCAATGCCCGAGCTGGAACGATTGGGAATCGCCAGGGTCATGACCCACGGAGAGAAGCCCGCTGCATACATGGCCGACGGCTACGCCCGAGTCAGCGGACGCGTCGGAGTGTGCGGAGCCCAGTCGGTCGGAGCGCTCAACCTGGCGGCGGGCCTGCAGGACGCCTACCTGGCCTGCTCACCTGTGATTGCTCTCACGGGCCGTCAGCCGCAGATCCAGCAGGACCGCCATGCGTACCAGGAGGTCGATCACATCGAGCCCTTCAACGCGGTGACGAAATACAACATGCTGGCGGACACGATTGAAGAGCTCCCGCGAGTCCTCCGGCAGGCTTTCCGAGAGGCGACCACCGGTACCCCTGGCCCCGCGCACATTGACCTCGGCGGTGCTGCAGGAGGGGTCGTAGCCGACGAGGCCGAGCTGGAAGTGATTGTCGAGGAGCCTTTCAAGCAGGTCCCGCCCTTTCGGCCGGAACCCGATGTGGCGTCAGTCCGAGAGGCCGTCCGCCTTCTGGTGGAGGCGGAACGCCCGGTGATCGTGGCGGGCGGCGGCGTCACCGCGTCGGGCGCTCGGCGGGAGCTGATCGAGTTGGCCGAGAGGCTGGACGTGCCCGTCGCGACATCGCTGAACGCCAAGCAGATGTTCCCCCACGATCACCCGCTCGCCGTCGGCGTTCCGGGGTCGTACTCGCGCGCCTGCGCGAACCAGGCCCTCGCCGGCGCAGACCTCGTCTTCTTCGTCGGCAGCCACACCGGCGGCCAGGTGACCTACGATTGGCGCTTCCCACGGCCAGGCACGCGGGCCGTACAGCTCGATATCGACGCCTCCGAGCTGGGCCGTTCGTATCCGATAACCCTGGGCATGCAGGGCGACGCTCGTGCATCGCTGCGGAAGATCATCGACAACGCCGGCACTTCTGCGACTGGGCTGCACGCGGAGTGGGTGGGGCATGTCCAGGGCCTGGTGAATGCCTGGCGAGATGACGTGGCGCCACTGGCTACGTCTGACGAGTTGCCTATGCGTCCCGAGCGGCTCTGCAAAGAGCTGACCGATCTGCTTCCCGACGATGCGATCCTGGTCTCCGACACCGGGCATGCCGGGATATGGACCGGGACCATGATCGATCTCAAACACCCCGGCCAGTCCTACATCCGCTGCGCCGGGTCTCTGGGATGGGCACTGCCAGCCGCAATCGGAGCCAAGTGCGCCGCTCCCGACCGGCCGGTGATCTGTTTCACCGGCGACGGCGGCGTCTGGTACCACATGTCTGAGCTTGATACGGCGGCACGAAACGGCATCAACACAGTCTGGATAATTAACAACAACGCGTCACTGAACCAGGAGCGAGACCTCAACGAAGCGATATACGGCGGGGCGAAGGCGGGCTCGGACCAGCTTTGGAAGCTCAGTGACGGGGATTTCGCGGGGATGGCGGAGTCGATGGGATGCGTCGGTATCCGGGTCAACAAGCCCGGCGAGATCGGCGGCGCCCTTGAGCAGGCCCTGGCGGCTAACCGGCCGGCGGTCATCGACGCGAAGACCAACATCGAGGGCATAGCGCCAATGGCGTGGAACGGCTAGCGACCCAGCCCACAAATCGAGGGTTCAGCTTCCCGTCGTTTTGGTAGTGGCTGACACCAAACTTCCAGAACTGGAGCGCCAGGACCAGAAAGACTACTCCGACTAGAGGGGCAAGGTACCGCACTGCCGGCGGCGATCCAGGGGGTCGGGACCTCCAATTATGGCGAGGGAAGGCAGGTAGCTCACCGTTGCCAGAGGCACAACGAAAATGAGATAAAGCCGATGAATGTTACGGACCCCTCAGGCTAGCCGAACGTGCGGCCCGTTCGCGCGCACGGCTCAGCGAGCACCAAAGCACCGTCGTTTCCCCCTCAAGGTCGAGTACTCGCCTTAGTACAATCGTTCGTCTCCAGGACAGCGTGCCCGTTGGACTGGAGGCGCTTCTTGCGATCTCCTCCCCCTATGCACAGCGCCCTCGATGCCGGTGAGGCATCTGGCCTTCGTCCATTCCCGAACGGGAGCGAAGGAGCGGGGTCAAGGCAGTCAAGAAAATATTAGGCGGCCAGCAGCACCGGAACTCCGTGTTCACGGTATCGTCCCACCCTCCCCCGTCTCCGCCAAGAACACGAATCGTCAGCCTCTTGTCCGTCGGGCGGAGGCTGATTTGCCGCCTCGGACTCCCCTGCTCGATTGCACCAGCACGATCCCTGACCCTGCCCGCATAGTCGCGATCTCGAGCAGGGGCCGAAACGCCGGCCTGGGACGGATGGCCACAATCGACCGCTCATAGACAGTGTCGACATGGACGGCATCCAGAATCTTCACGAGTATGCGGTGACGTTCTGCCAGGTCTGCGTTCTACCATAGCCCGGGCAGATGCTCCAGGAGCTTCCCTGCGTCTGCGGCGACATCGGCGTCGGGCACGGAGCTTGTCATCCAACACGCGCTTCTGGCCACGGTATTCCAAGTCGTCGTACAGGCCGTCGACGTAGGCCGCACCCAGTATCTTCAAGCGCTGCTGGACCTGATCTCTCTCGCTCAACACGCTTGACCTCATCAGCCCCGTGAACCTGGGCCGGCACCCGGTCCAGCCATCCCTCAGGTAGCACGATGGCGGAGATGATGCGTCCCATCTGCTCTCCGGGTTCTTCGCCTGGCACAGAGCCGCTCCGACCGACACAATAACCTGCACCCTTGAATATATTCTCTGCTCCCGGTAGTATCTGCGCCCATTCTGGCACGTCTGGGCGCACATGGGCATCCGGCAGTGCGCGCGTTGGATGAGTCCTTCAGCAAGTACTCCCGCTGAGGGCGCTAACGTATGAACGACCACAACGTCGAACTCGTTGTTCGCCGCGTCGCCCAGGAGCTGTTTGAAGACGGGTCGTTTTCTGATAGACACGCTGTGGGCGGACTTGCCCTCTTCACGGTAGACCTTGGTAAGGTTCCAGTCCCGGACCTTGCACAGCTCCGTGAACAGGCGCTCCTGGGCGTCCAGGGAGTGGCCCTCGACCTGCGAGAGGTCGGAGACCCGTATGTAGGCTACTGCCCTCTTTGTTTCAGACTCGGTCATCCGACTGCTTCGCCTGCGGCTGGTCTGCTCAACGGACTTGGGCTAGTAGGGCCGGTACCACTCCACGCGGCGTGGCAGCCTTGGGGTTGAGTGCTGTTCGTTTCAGGTCACGTCCACGCGGACGCGGATGGCAAGGTGTGCCAAGGGGTCATGCAGGCGACTCGCATCCAGCGTTCACAAAAACCCAGCGAAACCGTAGTCACAAGATGGTTCGTGCTCCGCTGGCATCTGGTCAATCAGCTGGCAGCTGTTCGTGCCACTGCCCATTTCGGGCTATCGGTTCGGTAGATCATGACCACGTCATAACTCGATAGTCCCTATGTCGTGGAAGAGACCCGAAATGCTTGCGAATACGGCTTGGCCACGAGGTGTTATTCGAAACTGTCCAAAATCGTCCCGGTTGATGAACTCCCGGTCAGTGAGCCACTCGAGATACTTGTCGAGCTGTGTGTGGCTAAGGCTGTTGCGGTACATGACCGTAGTCTTATTGACTCCACCATTGTTACATGTTGATAGTATCCCGTGGATAATTTCGAAGGATGTCCTTCGCTTTCCGATCATATGTTCACCCATGGGGACCCTCCATGCAGATACTTCAGTACTACGATTTTGTTCTGGAGCAATGTTCCTCAATTACAAGCGGACCGTGAATCCTGCGGACGGTTGATCACAGGGTGAATCAACGGTCGCTACTTTAGGCTAGCCCTCCCACGACAATACCTGGTTGCGACTGACAACCTGCTACCGTACAGTCATAGTGGTCAGACATTAATTGCGATTCCGACGGCCGCAGATGTTCGCGGAAAACCCCGTCGGGAAATCTGAACAAGCTCGCCCGAGTTGGAGCATTGTTCGAGAACATTGTTCTCGGAGAGAAGTACTAGACGGACTCCCTAGGAATCACAGAGAATGGAACGGTACGCGGCTGGGCGCCGACGACCCTCGCTCCGGCGACCCGGTAGCTCCAATTGATGGCGATGAGCCAAGTCGCAAAATATTATTTTGACATTCCTTGCGCAGCGATACTAATTTTGTGGGGAGGGGGGATTTCGATCATATCTATGGCTCTGCCGGCATTAAAAGTTGCCTCCTTTATGATAGTCGCTCTCCTGATGATGGTTACCATGGGCAACCATCAGAACGACGGAAACCTCCCGCCGGAGGCAGACGCAGGACCGGACCAGGACGTGCAGCTCTGCGGAGATACAGTGAGAGTGCAATTGGACGGGACTGGGTCGTTCGATCCAGACCCCGAGGACACGATCAAGTACGTCTGGGCGGTCAGACGCGGAGGCCCAGCAGGCCCCGTTGTATTTTCATCGTCGACGCTCGATCCCACCCCTTATGTGAGCCTGGACGCTACCGGGACCTACGTAGTTTCTGTGAAAGTAACACAGGTAGATGAGAATTCCCACAAGGATCGGGACTCGTCGACAATAACCGTGGATTCTTGTGAAGAAACCAATCAACCACCTGACTGCACCGGCGCCGCTCCCAGCACAGACTTGCTATGGCCACCAAACCATAAGTTCGCCGCAGTAAGTCCCCTCGGCGTAACCGACCCCGACGGTGATACAGTTTCTATCAATGTCGATAGCATCATGCAGGACGAGCCCGTGGATGGCCGTGGCAGCGGCAACACAAGCCCGGATGGCAAGGGCGTGGGATCTGCCACAGCTGAAGTCCGAGCCGAGAGGGAAGGCGGTGGCAACGGCCGGGTCTACACCATTGGATTCACGGCCGATGACGGCAACGGAGGCTCTTGCGCTGGCACCTTAACTGTCGGTGTTCCCCACGACAAGCGCAATGGCAGCACTCCGGTCGATGACGGGCCCGACTTCGATTCAACGCAGCCATAGACGCGGGATTTTGAACCTGTCGCCTATGCCGCCGGCCCGATAAGCGGGTCGTTAAGATGGACCTGCATGTATGGCTTGCAAGACAACGTGAGGGCTTTCCACGTCTTGTTGCTGGTCGGATTGGGGCTAAGTGCATCCGCGTCGGTGTTCGGCATGTCTCCGTATCGCCGGTTGGCCCTAGTATCTTGGCCCGCGTTCCTCGTGACCCTAGTCCGGGCTGCACCGCCAACCCCTTGCCCAATCTCCGAGTCCGAACTTTGGCTTAGGCGCCAAGTAAAACCCGACGCAGCGTATCCGGATGCCCTGAGCAGGTATGGTTAGCGTACAGTCGCCGGATGTGGGGCGCCGGCCATGGACAATCTGCTCGCCACCCCGGCCCACCTCGCCAGCCTCCGGCGGCCGCCACCAGCCAACGCCATAGAACGGCCTTCGGTACTGGCATCTCGAGTGGCAGCAAATCTTGGCTTATCGGAAACGGACTTCCCGCCTGGGGTTTCCCACGTCTAACCAGTCCGCATCCACGCTTGGCCAGGTGTCAATCGGCAGGAGTGGTCGCTAACCGCGTCAACTTAGGGTGCAGCGGGTATCTTGTAGCCCGCTGCCCAGGCTCCTCGGGTTGACCTGCGTGGGTGATTCGCTGATGGGGCACTGTAGGTAACTCATCTAAATCGTGGTACAGGGTGGAAGATTTGCGCACGGCGCTCTGATCTGATACAAATCGCCGAGCGATTTTCCGCCCAGATTGAAATATCGACAGATAAGGACCCAAAGTATGAAGCGCACCAGGTTCCTCATGGCAGCTTACGGCCAGGGGCATCGCGTTCGGGTTCGACCTTTTCGGTTCATCCGTTGCGATTAGCGGGGACACGATCGTAGTTGGCGCCCCCGGATACAGCGATATCCTCGCGGACCTGTTCTCCATCGGCAGGGCGTACATATTCGTCCGAAGTGGCGGGGTCTGGAGCCAGCAGGCGAAGCTCGAGCTCGACGATGTTGTCGAGAGTGACGGTATCGGCTTATCCGTAGCCATCAGCGGCGACACGGTCGTGCTCGGCGGCAAGGGATTCGTCAGTTTTAACAACCCTAGCGCCGGCACTGCGTATGCGTTCGTCCGTAGCGGCGGAACCTGGAGCGAGCAGGCGCAGCTCACGCCCACCGATCCGCCCGTGAACGCACAATTCGGCTTTTCAGTGGCCGTCAGCGGCGACACGGCCGTGGTCGGCGCCATCAGAGACGCTGCGAACCTTAAATCCGGCGCAGCATACGTGTTCGACCGGGTTGGCGGGAGTTGGAGCGAGCCGGCAAAGCTCACGGCCCTCGACGCGGCCGAGGACGACGAGTTCGGTTATTCCGTGGCCGTCAGTGGCAACACGGCCGTGGTCGGCGCCCGCGGAGACGGAGACAAGATTGGCGACATGCCGGGGGCGGCGTACGTCTTCGTCCCTGGTGGCGAAACCTGGGTCCAGCAGGCGAAACTCACGTCCATCGATTCGGCAGCGGGCGACCGCTTCGGCCAATCGGTGTCCGTCAGTGGCGACACGGCCCTGGTCGGCGCTGACCTGAACGAGAGTCCGATCAGCAACGAAGGGGCGGCATACCTCTTCGTCCGTACTGGCGTGAGCTGGGGCCTGCCAGACAAGCTCAGCGCCATCGACGCGGCTACGGGCGACCGCTTCGGCTATTCCGTGGCCGTCAGCGGCGATACGTCCGTGGTCGGCGCCATCCTGGACGACGATGCGGGCTCGCAATCTGGCTCGGCATACGCGTTCGGGCCGTTGGGACCCGACGACATCCCGCCTGTCATCACGCTTTTGGGCGAGAGCCCGATCAACGTTGAGTTCGGAAGTGACTATTTCGACGCGGCTGCTACCGCACACGACAACCTCGACGGCGACCTGACCGCCAGCATCGTCATCGTAGACCTCGTGGATACGGGTGTGCTGGGCACCACCACTGTAACCTACAACGTGCAGGACGCCGCGGGGAACGCGGCGATCGAGAAGACCCGGACGGTCATCGTGGTGGAGGCCAATGTGGACACCACGGCGCCTGTGCTGACACTCCCGGCAAACATCACCGCTGAGGCCACCAGTGCTTCGGGGGCGGCCGTGAGCTTTATCGTCACTGCTTCCGATGCGGTGGACCCCAGCCCAACGGTGTCATGCAGTCCGGCCTCGGGCGCCACATTCGGTTTGGGCACAACCACGGTGACCTGCACCGCCACCGACGCCTCGCTCAACAGGAGTACTGGCACGTTCACCGTGACCGTGGTGGACACCACGGCGCCTGTGCTGACACTCCCGGCAAACATCACCGCTGAGGCCACCAGTGCTTCGGGGGCGGCCGTGAGCTTTATCGTCACTGCTTCCGATGCGGTGGACCCCAGCCCTACGGTGTCATGCAGTCCGGCCTCGGGCGCCACATTCGGTTTGGGCACAACCACGGTGAGCTGCACCGCCACCGACGCCTCGCTCAACAGCAGTGGTGGCACGTTCACCGTGACCGTGGTGGACACCACGGCGCCTGTGCTGACACTCCCGGCAAACATCACCGCTGAGGCCACCAGTGCTTCGGGGGCGGCCGTGAGCTTTATCGTCACTGCTTCCGATGCGGTGGACCCCAGCCCAACGGTGTCATGCAGTCCGGCCTCGGGCGCCACATTCGGTTTGGGCACAACCACGGTGACCTGCACCGCCACCGACGACTCGCTCAACAGGAGTACTGGCACGTTCACCGTGACCGTGGTGGACACCACGGTGTCATGGCGCCTGTGTTGACCCTCCCAGCAAACATCACCGCTGAGGCCACCAGTGCTTCAGGGGCGGCTGTGAGCTTTATCGTCACCGCTACCGATGCGGTGGACCCCAGCCCTACGGTGTTATGCAGTCCGGCCTCGGGCGCCACATTTGGTTTAGGCACCACCACGGTGAGCTGCACCGCCACCGACGCCTCACTCAACAGCAGCAGTGGCACCTTCACGGTTACCTGGGCGGGCAACACCCCCATCGGTAACCCTGTAGTCTCGCTACCCCCGGTTACTCTGACATTCACCAATGTGACTCAGGCTGGCCACACCACCTTGACAACTAGCGGAAATGGACCGCCCCCGTCCTTCGGTTTCAAGCTTGGCGTCCCCCCAACCTACTTTGTGCTAACCATCACGGCGGTCTTCGACTCGGTAGAGGTGTGCATCGACTACAGCGGCATAGTCTTCGGAAGCGAGCCGGGGCTGACACTGCGCCACCGAGTGAACAACCAATGGGTAGATGTTACGGCCTCACTAGACACGACGAGCAACATCATTTGCGGAAGCGTCACGTCCTTCTCGGCGTTCACGATATTCGAACCGGAGGACATCACACCGCCGGTTATCACGATCACCTCACCGGCCGAGTTTGGCGTCGAGACAGTGGGCACCACGATCCAGTTCAGCGCGACGGACGATCTCTCCGGTCTGGCGAGCCTGTCGGCGAGCCTCAGCGATACGTCGACGACGACCACGGTTACTTCCGGCTTCGCTCCAGGCCCGGGAGTGTACACTCTGACAGTAACCGCAACTGATTTGGCAAACAACGAGGCTACCGAGACCAGGCAGTTTGTCATCTACGATCCGTCGGCGGGCTTTGCCACCGGCGGTGGCTGGATCATCCGCGGTGGCTGGATCATCCCTGGAGGCTCCACCAGCGACGCCGGCGACGACCTCCCTGGCCTCGATAATGCCAGCAAAGCGACCTTCGGCTTCGTGGTCAAGTACAAAAAGGGCGCCACCACCCCGACGGGTCAACTAGAGTTCCGGTACCGGGTTGGCGACTTCGACCTCCACTCCACCCACTACGACTGGCTGGTGGTCACCAACAAAAACTGGGCCAAATTCCAGGGCATCGCCACCATCAAGGGCATTCAGGGAGTATTCCCCTTTAAAGTCGATGGCCGTGACGGGGACGCCAACGCCACCTCACTGCCCGACCGGTTTGTAATCAAAATCTGGGCCGCAGGAGCCAACCCCGATACCGACGAACCCATTTACAAGGCGTCGGGCGACCTGGGAGGCGGCCAAATCAAAATCCACGACAAATAAGGTTCCGCGGACCTTTCCACGGCTTCCCAGGGTGGTTCATCTAGCGAGACGAGCAGGGCGGGCCCGGTATCTAGCCATAAAAGGCGTTCAAGAACAAACCACGCGACTCGTAATCATCGCCAAGGGGCTTGAGTCGAAGAAACCCGGCCGCCACCAGCTTATCGAGTTCACGAATACGAACGTTGGAGATGGCCGATGATCTCTGTGCCTTGCCTCATTTGTCCCGTGACTCGGTCTACCGGTCCCGCAGGTATAGCGAGACGCTAACCACAACGACCCAAGGCCCGACAAGGGCCAGGACGGCATAGTTGAACGGCGTCACGAGGCCGACCGCGAGCACGGCGCTCGCCCAGGCGAACCACCTGGGGAACGATCCGGCCCGAATCCACATCACCGAGGCGGCCCCGATCATGACCGCGAAGGCCATCGACGCGCCAACGCCGATGACCACGCCATTCAGGTCGTACAGGACAGCCGCCGCATCTGGGGAGATACCACCGCCTTCAGAGGCCCGGGCAGCGGCCGCACCCTTGGCGGCGCTGCCTACGAAAATCAGCCCCGCGGCGACCACGCCGCCCCCCAGCGCGACGGCTGAAAGCCGTCCAGTGCCCGGCTCGGTGTCGCGCAGCGCTTTCCAAAGATTGCCGACGAACCACAGCAGGAACACTGCCGAGAGACCAATCGCGTATGCGCCCCAGCCGATCCGTCCGCTATTCTATTCGAAGAACGCCTCCAGCTCGTCCGGCGGAGGCATGAAGTCAAAGTTTCCATCCAGGAGCGCGCCCACCACGAGCAAGGCGACGAAAACCACGCCTGAAAGGTGACCGAGTCGGGCCCACCCCGTCTCTATGGGCACTAAACGTGATTGGCTGGACATACAGACACCTCCGATAGAACTCGAACCGCGTCCGAAGCGGACCATCGATCTCGGTCTGTCATTTACCCAGCATCATGGCGGCCCGACGTAACCAACCAGTTACGGTCACGGTTACGAACGGCTCAGCGCGGCACGGGCGGCGAAATAGCCGCACATGCCATGGACTCCCCCTCCCGGTGGCGTTGACGACGAGCATATGTAGATTCCCTGTGTGGGCGTCTTGTACGGGTTGAGACGAGCCGTCGGTCGAGTGAATAGCTGCCGCAGGTCCTGGACGCCGCCGTTTATGTCGCCCCCAATGCAGTTGGCGTTGTGCATCTCCACGTCCCGCGGCGAGCGGACGCTGCGAGCAAGAACAAGGTCGCGGAAACCGGGAGCGAACCGCTCAATCTGGCCTTCAATCCGGTCCGTCATATCTATAGTGGAGCCGTTCGGGACGTGGCAATAGGCCCAGGCCGTGTGCTTCCCGTCGGGCGCCCGTGACTTGTCGAACAGGCTCTGTTGGGCGACCAGCGTGAACGGTCTGTCCGAGACCTCTCCACGCCAGACAGCGGCCTCGGATGCTGCGATCTCAGGCATATAACCTCCCAGGTGGACGGTGCCCGCCCGTGCAGCCTCGGGCGCGGTCCACGGGATCGGGCCATCCAGTGCCCAGTCGAGCTTGAACACGCCCGGACCGTACCTGTAGCCCTCTAACTTGCGCCTATATCGAGACGACAGCCGGTCGCCGGCGATCTGCGCGATCTGACGCGGTGTCAGGTCGAAGAGTACGTCTCGCGCGGGCTCAAGATCGTCGATGGACTCGACCCTCCTACCGAGAGCGATCTCTCCCCCGAGCGATTCCACGTAGGAAGCCAGGGCGTCGCTGATTCTCTGGGAGCCGCCCCTGGGCATCGGCCAGCCGACGGCATGCCCTGCGGTCCCAAGGACCAGGCCGAACGCGGCGCTGGGAAACCGATCAAGTGGCAAGAACGAGTGCGCGGCCAGCCCCGCGAACAGGGCCCTGGCCCTCTCTCCCTTGAAGCGGCTCTCCCCCAGGCTGCGGGCGGAACGAATTGCGCGCAGGCCGAAGCGGGCCATCGCGACGGGGTGGCGTGGAGGCCGTAATGGCCCTAGCAGCTGGGCCGACAGCTTTGTCCAGTCGGCGACCAGCGGGCTGAACAGTTTCCGATAGGGACCGGCGTCCTCGCTCAGAGTCTCACTCGTCGCCCCAACCGAGCCTTCGAGCAGGACCGCCGAGCCGTCGTCCAGAGGATGCGCGACCGCGGCTGGGGGGTACAACCACTCCAGACCGTGCTCCGAAAGGGGTAGAGTAGAGAAGAAAGGGGATGCGACGGCCAGCGGATGTATGGCAGAGCAGACATCGTGCACGAAACCCGGCAGAGTGAGCTGTGAAGAGCGGGCTCCGCCTCCGACGGTTTCGCTCGCCTCGAGGATCAGCACAGACCGTCCCGCCTGGGCCAGTGTGATTGCAGCGGCCAGGCCGTTCGGCCCGGATCCGACTACGATGGCGTCATGAGTGCGGCGTGCTGGCATTCGCTAGATTGCTGGCCTCGGTCCGCGTTAGCGTCTCAGTACTAGCCGGCGGGCCCAGCGCAGGGGCGCAGCCGTGGCGTACAGCGCCGAGCGTATGGCTGCATTGTGCCAGATGTTCTTGGCCTGCGACCACTGAAGCTTCGGATCGACGCAGGTGGCGGTCATCTGGACCTGTCCAGTCACGCCAAAGTGGGCTGCCAGTGCCTCGAGGGTCCGATGTCAAAACTTGTCCTCGGCCTTAGAGCCACCCAGCCGGAAACCGATCTCGTAAAGCGGGTCGTTGGCCCGTATAAGGAGCTGGGCCTGTGCCTCCGTCGCACCGTCCACCTGTTGAGCGCTGAACGTTATCCACCCCGAAAACATGTGGCCCCCAGGTGTCATGAACGTGAAGGACTCGTCGTCCGCATAGATCACCATTACGCCCGTGGACAGCGGCATGCCCCCGGGGGCTGTCAGGTTCAGTAGAGCGACCTCACCGGGCGCGATGCCGGTCAGAGGGGCGTAAAAGCGGTTCCCGCCTGGCCAGAAGTCCGCGAAGCGCTCCTTCCAGGTCCCGATGGCCTCGGACGGGGTCACCTCCGAGCCGCTCAGCCGCACCCGATATGTCTTCTGCCACAGCTGTCCGAAGCCCTAGAGCGGACCCACCGCGCGCCGGCCTTCGACGTTCAGGTTAACAGCCCCGGAGGGGACCTCCCCGAGCTTGAGCCTGGCTACCGGGTCTGCCCAATTCCCGGCATCCTTCGGCGTATCTCTCGGGCCTTCCGGCGTAGCCATTGTCCCGTCCTCCCTTCTCTACCGTCGGAGAGCTTGTCAGGCGCCATCTACTTCGGCGAACGCTTCGGCTTCCGTGTCGAATATGTGAATCGCCTCGTCGAGGCGGGTCAGCTCGAAGATGTGTCGGTAATGCTCGGTGAGACCCACCGCCATCAGTCGCAGGCCTTGCCGGTTCGCGCGTATCAGCACCGTAACAAGAAGGCCGATTCAGCTACTGTTCATATAGTCCATCCCAGTGAAATTTAGGATAATCGACTGGGCGCCCCCGGCGGTGGCCTCGGTATAGGCGTCCATTAGCTGGTTCTCGGCGAAGCCCGTCACCTCTCCCGCTATATCGATTACGCTCGCCTTGTCCGCGGCCCTTCTTACGGTCATCGTAACGTTGGCCTGGGTCATAGCTTGTACCTCCTACCGCTCGGCCGCACTGGAATCAGCGGACCCCGAGATATCCGCCAACGCGCTCTCCTCGTCCGGGAATATGCTCATGAATTCGGTGAGCCGTGTGATTTCGAAGATCTCCTGAAAATGCGCACTCAGACCGGTAACCAGCACTCTCGCATCGACGTCGCGAGACCTGGCAAGGATCGAGACGATCAGTGCGATTCCCGTACTGTCCATGTACTCAACTTCTGTGAAGTTGAGTAAGACCGCCCTCGCATCGTCCTCCATGGCCTCGCGATAGGCGGCATCGAGCGAATTATCCGCCGCGCCGTTGATCTCTCCACGCAGGTCGATCACTGGCGTTGCGCCTGCCCGACATACGGAAGCGTCGAGAGGACCATTGCTCAACGCTCGTCCCCAATTTTCACGACCATCTCGATGGTGTGGTGGCTGCCATCGCCACTGACGCGAAAGTCGTCCACCATGTTCTCGATAAGAAACAGGCCCCATCCACGTGGGCTCTGAGCGCCCTCGAGCTTGGCCTCGAGATCGGGCGACTCGGCCTCGGGAGTGTCCGGGCCTTCACCATGGTCAGTCACGCTCACTGTGACAGAGGCGCTCGACGCCAGGACCTGCACCGATACGGGAAGGTCGGACTTGTACTTGTTGCCGTGCTCCATCGCGTTCATGGTCGCTTCGGCCACGGCCGTCTTCAGCCGGTCGAGTCTTGCCTCCGATAGGCCCAGGTCCGCAACTGAGGCTGCGACCCGATCCACCGCCTCCCGTTCGTTGCCGGGCGTGCTTACTATGGAGAACTCGGCAAGTGTGCGTGGCCAATCGCCTCCCCCTCCCGCGGCGCCCGCATTGCTGCTGCCGCCGTGCGGCTCCGGCACAACAGACGCGGACCTCTGGAGGGTCACCATGGTCACGTCGTCCTCCTGCTCCCAACCGGCCCCCGTGAAGCCGGATAGATGGCCCAGCAGATAATCAATGGACTCGGCGCCTCCGATATGGCCGGCCAGAAGTTCCCTCAGCCGCGGAATACCGAACATTTCCCGGTCTCTGTTGTGCGCTTCCACGAGACCGTCGCTGTAAAACAGGACGCTCTCGCCGGGAAGCAAGGATGTTTCGTTCTCCTCATAGGTCATCCCGGGCATCAACCCAAGGGGCATCCCCGTGGCACGGAGCTCGTTGACTCCGTCGCCACACCGAAGGCACGGGAGGTTGTGTCCGGCATTCGCGTACACCATGCGGCCAGTTTCGGGCTCGAGGACCGCATATAGACAGGTCACGAACATCTTCGGCGGGATGTCTGGATGAAGCAGGTCGTTGACCCTCCGCAGCACCTCGCCTGGCGAAGTCAGCCGCTCCGCGGCGCCATGCAGAATCGCTCTGGTAGTAGCCATAACCATCGCGGCGGGAACCCGCTTGTCCGTCACGTCACCCACCACCAGTCCCAGCTTGCCGTCGGGAAGCTGAAGGAAATCGTAGAAGTCGCCGCCCACTTCGCGGGCGGGTTGATAGTACTTAGCCACGGACCATCCCGGCAGCGCCGGCAGCTCCTGCGGCAACAGGGTCTGCTGAATGACCTGCGCCAGCCTCAGCTCCTGCTCCAGACGCTCCCGCGACTGTGCCTCCTCTTGCTGCTGGCGTACAAGCTGTGCGACGCGTGCCGCGGGCGCCGCCTGGGTTGCGAGGTCCTGCAACAGCCTGCGGTCGTCTGCCGAATAGTCCCGTCCGTCGAGGGGCGGGCCGAGGTTCAGCACGCCTATCAGCTCATTATGGCTAACCAGCGGCACGGCTAATTTGACTCCGGCATCCCGGAGGGCCAGTGCCGCGGGCGAGTCCAGGTTGAGCCTATCGATGTCCACCGCTCCCGCGGCGCCGTGGAAGTAGGCGACGATAGGGTCGTTGGGCGCAATTTCGACGGAGCCGCCCACCGGCGCAGGCCAGGGCACAACGGGTCCCGTAGCGTCGGCCGTGCGGTCGACCTAACTCTCGGCGAGCGAGTGCCACACCGTCCGGAACCGTGCAGTCAACGACATTTCAGCCACACTCTATACCTTTGCCCGTCTCCAGTCCGTTACCGCCAGCGTTACGGACCGTCGAAGTAGGCTCCTGGTTCGCCTCAATGAAAAAATGGCACCACGATTGGAACGCTGACGATCCCGGCGAGAACTAACGGCACGGAGGCAACGATTGTAACCGTTCTCCCGCGCCCATCGGCTGTCCAAACCCTCTCCAGACCTCCTACTATGGCGCTCACCGCGATGCCAAATGTCACGAACAGGCCGCCGAAAAACAATAGGGTCGTGGCAGTCGGGCCGTAGGAGAAGGCCTCATCGATGAACAAGAGAGGAACGCCGATAACGAGCAGTACCAGGATTCCAAAGGCCAAGCCATTCATTGCCCTGGGCCCCGGTAACCAGCCCCGTATCAGGACGAAGATAAGCCCGCCCTTGGCCGCGGACAGGGGCACTATTATCATGAGCCAAATCGTCTCCCCCGTGAACCCGGTGTTCACGCCGGCCTGCTCCATGCCAGAACTGTCCACGATCGCAACCCAACGCATAGCTATCCGGCTCACCGCAGCGATTACCAGCCCGCCCAGCAATCCGGACAGGATTCCGATATCTGCTTTTCTGAGGATGCCGGGCATCGGGGTAACACCCTTCCCTGGCCGCGAGGCCGCTGGTTCTTACGTCCCCATCTGACCTGGGCTAATTCCGCCGATACTTTGCCGCAATCTCCCGATCGTCATGCCGGGCCTTCCCGCGCGCCAGGCTCGGGCTCACGCAGCCAAAGCGACACGTGAGCCGGCTGCACCGTCTCCTCGGCCACCGCCTCAAGCTCGTGTCCGAGCTTCTCGAGGTCCACCTCGCTCCAAAGTGTGTTGGCGAAACCGGCCAGCGCCTGCACGGCATCGTAATTTCGGCGGTAGAAACGCCTGTCGATGAAATACTGGACCCGACGCCTGATCGGCTGGAAGAGCGCGGCGATAGCCAGCGTCGAGACGACGATGGCGACGGTGCCGCCCTGGTCGGTCACGGCGCGGAAAGCAAGCTGTAGCAGGACGGCGAACACAGTGTAGACGGCAACTATGGTCGCCGTCAGGGCGCCATAAACCAGTGTGCGATTGACTACCACGCCTATGTCCCACAGCCGAAACCGCATGATCGCTATGGCGAAGGTCAATGGGAACAGGAGGAGCCCGACGCTGAGGAAGTTGATCCCGGCCATCCGCACCATCATTGTGACGGTAAAGACGTCAGAGCCAACTCTCCGGTAAACGATGTTCGGGACCGATGCCTCCGACAGCGAGGCAATCCCTTCGAAAGAGAAGAAGTAGGCGATGGGTCCCGCCGCCGCTGCCATCAGACCCAGAGCCGCCCACTTGGCCTGCTGCTGCTGAAGAGGACTGGAGACCTTGACGTAGCGGTGAAGCTGTGCATACAGACCGCTCGCTGCCAGGGCCACCAGGAGCATCATCTGGACTGCCGCGGGCCAGGCCGCGAGGCTCAGAGGACTGTCCGGGAAGAAGACGGCGGGCAGGGCGACAAGAGCCCATACCAGGGCGACCGGAAGCGTCCACGCGGGTGCGAAGCGTCCGGTGGGAAATAGGTACAGGATGCTGATGCTCGACAAAATCGCGAAATAGGCGAGGACCCTGACCGGCGGTTCAAAGGCGGGATGGGCCTCCGCGAGACCGTGGACCGGCGAGAAGGGGTTGATGGCGCCGTTGGCCAACAGCGCAACAGTGACGAAAACTGCCATCCAATCGTCGGGCCTGCGCCAGGCGATCACGGAGGCGATCAGCACGTGCACCAGCACGGCGATGATACCGAGGCTGGTCATGTATATGGCCCAGGTGCTGCCGGAGATTCCCACGTCTCCCAGCGAACGCTCGTACTCGGAGCTGACGTCCAGCAGCGCGTCGTGTTGATCGGCGACACCGGCGACGGCCAGGGCGATGGCGGCGGCCGCGAAGACCATCCACAGCGTCCGCGCGACCAACACCCGGCGGACGCGAGGCGCCGCCGCCGCAGTGTCGACGGTCGGCTGTGCTGGCGACTGGGTGTTCATTCGGCCGCGTCCTTGGTTACAACCGCAGGCACGGATGCCACGTACGTCCACAGTGCCTTCAGCTCATCGTCGGTCAGTCGGCCTATGGACTTCCAGGGCATCTCATCCGGGTCCATATTGTGACCGCGGGGAGTTACCCCGGTTCGCATGGTGGTGAAAAAGTCGGCCTCGGACCACCCACCCACGCGGCCCCCACGGGTTATGTTTGGGGGCACTATCGCCGTTGGAGCGTCGGCACCCTCCCCGGATAGGTCGTCGCCATGGCAGAAAGTGCAGGAGCGGCCGAGATACCTACCGTACTGGACCGTTACACCGGGATCCGGCGATACCGGGCGCGGGCTGGCGTGGTCGATTTCATCAGCAACGAGGAACGGCACCCCCAAAGCCAGAAAAATCCGACCCAACGGCCCCAGCGACGTTTGGGGCAACTCGTTGTCCACCGGCGGTAAACTCTTCAGGTAGCCGATGATCGCGCCCAGGTCGGCGTCGCTAAAGTAGTAGAAGGACTCGGCAGGCATAATCATCAGCGACTTGCCGTCGGTCCCAACCCCGTGTCGAATGGCGCGGACGTAGTCCAGATCGCTGCGGCTCCCCCCGATACCCCCTTTGCCGGACGTAAGATTCCTCCCTACGAGTCGGCCGAAGACCGGATCGTCCGACATAACTTCGCCCTGCAATCGGTCACCATGTCAGTCGGTGCAGTAGCCGATGCTGTGGACCAGATGTCGCCCGCGGGCGACGCCTGCCTCATCGGTCGGCACGGTCACTGCCTGGACCTGGATATCGTAGGTCTTGCTCATGCGGAACCCGGCAACGAACCACACGACCACCAGCGCCAAGACGAGTAGCGCGACCAACCCACCGATGGCGATTCCGAGCCACTTGAGCACCTTGACTAACGGTCTGGGCACCGATGACCTCCTCAGCGGCCCTCGAATGCGCCGATCCGTATACCAGAGCCTTTTGGCGGACTAGGGTTTTATGCCGGCCGGTCGGTATACATCACGATCAGTTCGACAGACGACCTCAGTTCACTCAGGGGCGCCCTTGGGCACGATCGCCGGTACTGATGCCACGTACATCCACAGGGCCCTGAGCTCATCGTCCGTCAGCCGGCCGATGAACTTCCACGGCATCTCGTCCGGGTCCAGTTCATAGCCCCTTGGAGTGAGCCCGGTCCTCATGGCTGCAAAAAAGTCGGCCTCCGTCCAGCCGCCCAGACGGCCGCCAGGCGTCAGGTTTGGGGGTGCAATCTCGGTCGGAGCATCTACGCCTACGCCGGATAGGTCATCGCCGTGGCAGAAGTTGCACGCGCGTCCCAGATACCTGCCGTACTCGACCGTAACACCCGGCTCCGGCGTCACTGGGCGAGGTCCGGTCTGGTCGATTTCATTTGCAACCAGGAACGGTGCCCCCAGCAGTATAAAGAGCCGAGCCAGTGGCCTCATGCTCGAGTCAGGCAGCTTGTTGTCTACCGGCGGCAAGCGTCTGAGGTAGGCAATAATGGCTCCCGCGTCCGAATCGCTGAAGTAGTAGAAGTACTCGGCTGGCATGATAATAAGGGACTTGCCGTCGGTTGTTGACGAGATGCCTCCCACGGGCGACACCGGCCTCATCCGTGGGCACGGCCACCGCCTGTACCTGGATGTCGTAGGTCTTGTTGATGCGCGAGCCGGCCACGAATGGCCCGAACCAGGTCCAGGTCGCTGCGAGTTCCCCCGACTCCTCCCTCACCACACGACCACCAGCGCCACTACGAATAGCGCCACCAGCCCACCGAGGGCGATTCCAAGCCACTTCAGCGCCTTTAGTAGTGATCCGGGCATCGATGACCTCCTCAGCGGCTCGGCAATACGCCGCCCACTATAGCAGAGCCTCTCGACGGCTCATCTCTCTCTATGCAGGCGTGGCGGACTGTCTCACGGCCACGCGCTCACTCTTGCGCGTCCTTGGGCGCGACCGGGGGCACAGACCCCAGGTACATCCACGGGGCCGTCAGCTCATCGTCCGTTAGCCTCGATAGCGACTTCTTCCAGGGCATCTCGTCTGGATCGAGTTCGTGGTCTCGCGGTGTGACTCCCGTTCTGAGGGCCTTGACAAAATCGTCTACCGACCAGCTACCCAGCCGTCCTCCACGGGTCAGATTGGGGGGCGGTATCGTGTCCTGAACGCCGCCTTCGCCCGATAGGTCGTTGCCGTGACAGAGTAGACAAGCACGTCCGAGGTACTTTCCATACTCAACGGTAGCTGCCGGTTCGGGCTCTGCCGGTCGAGTCGCCGTGTGGTCGATTTCACGGGCGGGCAGAAACGGCATGCCCATGAGAGCGAATACCCGTCCCAGCGGTCCGAGGCTTGTCTCGGGCAGCTCGTTGTCCACCGGCGGCAGACTCTTCAGGTAGGCTATGACCGCGCCCAGGTCCGAATCGCTGAGATAGTAAAACAATTCCGAGGGCATGAAGAGGAGCGACTTACCATCCGGTCCGACCCTATGGCGGATGGAGCGGACGAAGTCCAGGTCGCTGCGGCTTCTCCCAATCCCCCCTTTACCCGACGTGAGGTTCCTCGAAGCGATCCGGCCGAAGACCGGGTCGTCTTCCAGGAGCTCGCCCTGCAATCGGTCGCCATGGCATTCCTGGCACAATCCGAAACTCTGTACCACGTGCCGACCGCGGGCGACGCCGGCCTCGTCGGTGGGCACATGGACCGTCTGGACGTTGATCTCGTAGGACTCGTTCATGGTGGACCCGGCTACGAACCACACGACCATCGCCCTTGTGCAGCAGCGACGGGGCACCGTCCGCGGAGCCCCTTAGGCATCGTTGGTCTCCTCTAATCCTCTGATTTTGCCGCTCAGTATAGCAGCGTTGTCCGTCAGCCTAGCCGAACGCAAGCCTCGGAATATCACCGAGGTGAGTTTCTGGAAGGATTCACGCTTCGCGACAGCGCGGAGTTCGATGACTGGCAGCTCTCCCAGACGGAAGCATCTCGTCGACAGCGGATAGGCATCCTCGAAAGGCTGGTCGGATGCCATGTAGCAGGTGGCGAGCTTGATAAGGCCGGTACATACGCGCAGCTCTGCCTCGACATCGACCCGATGAACGAAGCGATGCACCGCCGTCTCATGCTGCTCTACGCGTGGGCCCGCCAGCGTCCCGCCGCCCTGAGGCAGTACAGGGACTGCATACGGATACTCGACCGCGAGCTTGGCGTGCCCCCGCTGGACGAGACCACACAGCTCTACCACGCCATCCGGGAAGACCGAGTGCCGGCCCCGCCAAGCGTCCGAGGCGAAGGGTTCCCCGCCGCCGGGCCCCGGGAACCCGGACAAACGCCGACCGCCGTCGCTGCCGTTCAAGGCCGCCCAACTTTGCCTCTCATAGGTCGCTCCACCGAGCTCGATGACCTGGTAAACGCCTATTCGACCGTGGGACCCGACGGCCACCTCGTCGTTCTAGAGGGAGAGGCGGGTGTTGGCAAGACCAGGTTGGCGGAGGAGTTTATCTCGCACGTGCGAGGCATTGGCGCACAGACGGTCTCCGGCAAATGCTTCCAGGGCGAGGACCGTCTACCCTATGGTCTATTTGTCGACACGCTGCCTTCTGCAGTATCGAACGCGGACTCGTCTAAGGCCGGGCTGCGCAGCCTGTCAGGTCCCGAGTTGAACGAGGTGACCCGGCTGCTACCTGAGATCTTCGCAGGCCACGCCGATGCGCCGTACCCGGCCCCTCTGCACAGTCCCGGGGCCCAGAGTCGGTTTTTCGAGGCGGTGGCGCGGGCAATGGATGAGCTGTGTCGGGGCGAGGTGCCCGGTGTCCTCTTCCTCGACGACCTCCACTGGGCCGACGAAGCCTCGATCAGCCTGCTCTCACACATGGTCCGCAGACTAAAGGGGCGGCCGATCTGCGTGCTGGCGACCTGGCGCAGCGAAGGCGCGGGCTCCCGTGACGAGCTGCGTGCTGTCGCCTCGGAGGCGCGCAGGGTCGGCTTGTCGACCATGGTTTCCCTGGCGCGGCTGGGCCCGGCAAGCGTGGAGGAGCTGGTCCGGGCCTCCGAGGCAATTGGGCTCAAAGTTTCTAAGGAACAGTCGCAGGGCCTCTATCTCCAGACGGAAGGGTTGCCGTTTTTCCTGGTCGAATACTTCATGGCGCTGTCGGAGGCGGACGGGTCCGAGGCCTCCGCGCTGAACACCCCCGCCAGTGTCCGGGACCTGGTCCGTTCGCGACTCGACGCCGTGAGCGGGACCGGCAGGCAGATGCTGGAGACAGCCTCCGTAATCGGCCGTACGTTCGAGCTCGACACCGTGCAGCGTGCCAGCGGAAGGACGGATGACGAGACCGTCGGCGCCGTCGACGAGCTGGTGGCCCACGGGCTGGTCGATGAGGAGACCGGCGCGGAGGGAGGAGGCCTGCTATATGACTTCAGCCACCAGCTGGTCCAGTCGATCGTCTACGACGGCACGAGCCTGGCCCGGCGAAGGCTCCTGCACCACAGGGTCGCCGAGGCGATGGCGTCCCGCCTCACGAGTCATCGAGACCGGGGGCCGCGGGCCGGCGCTATCGCCCGGCACTATCAGTCCGCGGGACGCGATGCGGACGCGGCCGGGTACTTCGTGCTGGCTGGAGACCACGCGAGGCGCCTGTTCGCCAACGCGGAGGCGCTGGACCATTACCGCAGCGCGCTTCTGCTCGGCCATCGCGATGCCGCGGGCGTCAACGAGTCGATAGGTGACCTGTTGACCCTGTTGGGCGAGTACAGTCAGGCTATCGAGAGCTACGAGACGTCCGCTTCGGTTGGTGGCGACGACCGGATGCCTCGCCTGGACGGAAAACTGGCAACAGTCTACATCCGTCTGGGCGATTGGGAGATGGCTGAGAGTCACGTCCAGACAGCCGTGGCCGCCTTGGGCGAGTCCGGCCCGGCCCGCGACCGGTCTCGACTGTATGCGGACTGGGCGCTGATCGCCCATCGCAGGGGCAACGCCACCGAGGCGGTCAGGCTAGCCGAGAAGGCAGCGGAGCTCGCCACACTCGGAGAGGACTCGGAGGCGCTTGCTCAGGCCCACAACGTCCTGGGAATCCTGAGCCGTAACGCAGGTGAACTTGACCGCGCGGTCCAAAACCTCGAGCGAAGCCTGGACCTCACAAAGACCCTCAGTGACCCCAGCGTCCGAGTGGCGGCGCTCAACAACCTCGCCCTTGCCCGGGGCGCTATTGGCGACGTCGAGATGGCCATAGACCTGGCGCGATCGGCCCTGGAGCTGTGCGCCTCCCAGGGAGACCGTCATCGAGAGGCAGCGATCCACAACAACCTCGCCGATCTCCACCATGCCGCTGACCGGCCTGAAGATGCCATGTCCCACCTCCGACAGGCTGTGACCATGTTCGCCGAGATCGGCGAAGACCTGGAAACCATGGAGCCCGAGATCTGGAAGCTGGTGGAGTGGTAGGAGTGGAGCAGTCCGGTCTTAGCTGACCTTGCCCCAAGCCAGCTTCAGCGACTCGAAATCGAGATGTGCTGGTCCGCCGGAACGTCGGTCAGTGTGATCGTCTCGCCATTGACCCATTCGGCACGGACCTCGTCGATCACGGTGGCCGTGCCTACGCCGAAGTGTGCTATCCTGCCCGGCTCCTGGGCCGCATAATTGGTCGATGCGTGTAGCTCTCGCATCTGAGTCACTCCACCCGAGGTGACGTACACCCTGGAGCCGATGCCGCCGCGATGTAGGGGGGGCGTGCCCTCCAGCGTTACTTTGAGCCAGTGGTTTCCGGTAGGCGTATCGTTGCGAAGCAGGGCAGGCGCGGCGGGATTACGGACCGGCGTCTCGCCGTTGAGCACATATTCGTGGTTGTTTGTTAGGAAAATATCGAGATCGCCGTCGTTATCGAAATCGAATAGGATGACGCCCCTGCCCTGGCCCCTGTGACCGGCGCCCACTTGTGTGGCGACATCCTCGAAGCCACTTTCGCCCAGATTTTCGAACAGCACGGCGGGCTGGTCGTTGAACTCCACCGGGTCGCCTTCCCGCTCGTCCTGGATCCAGCCGTTCACGTGGTACAGGTCCAGGTCTCCATCGTTGTCCAGGTCGCCGAAGCTGGCGCCCCATCCAAAGCCACCCACTCGGACGCCCGCGTCGCCGGTCACGTCGGCCAGCGCCCCGTCCGCCTCGTTGCGATACAGGCGGTTGCCGCTGCCGGCACGGCCTACCAACGAGGCGTCGGTCTGGCCGAAGATGCTCGACACGAACCAGTCCAGATCGCCGTCGTTGTCGTAGTCGCCGATCGCCGACCCCATACCGAATTCGTCCGTGAGGACATCGGTGGCGCCGGCCGCGTTCTCGAACATCCCGTCACCGACGTTCAGGTAGAGCCGCGAGTTCCCGAAGTCCGATACGACGGTCAGGTCGGTGAGACCGTCGCCGTTCAGGTCGGCGAACCTCGGAGCGAAGACCCAAAAATCGGTGGCGTACTGTTTGCGAAAATCGTAGAGCTCCAAGCGACCTTGCCCCGTGTTGCGGTACATGAACAGAGAGGTAGACCCATCCGTGGCCGGCGGCACCGGGATCGAGCCCGCGATAAGTTTCGAATCGTTGCTCGACTTGGTGGCCTCTTCGTAAGCCTGTGCCCTGTTTGAGTTCCACTCGCCCAGCACGAGTTCGAGCATACCGTCGTTGTTCACGTCGCCCCAGCTCGGGCTCGTAGCGAAGCTCGCGGGCTCCGTCAACATGGTTGCATCCACGGTGAACCGCCCTCTGCCGTCGTTGATCAGCAGATAGTGGGGTGCTGCCTGGCCGGCGACCACGATGTCTACGTCGCCGTCGTTGTCATAGTCGGCGGCGGCAGCGGCGGCTCCAACCTTCGTAGGCAGGTCGGCGCCCCTTGGTTGCGCCTCCTCGGCAAACGTACCGTCACGCTGGTTCATGTACAGCAGACTGGGCGCTTCGCCGCCGCGCAGGACGAACAGGTCCACCCAGCCGTCGCCGTCGAAGTCCTCGGCGACGGCGCCCCCGACCGACTCCTCGTAGTCCTGCGCGCGTTCGGCGGTCCTCCGCTCCCCTGGGCTTCGGTCTTCCGCCGGGTCGCGCTTGCTGAAGGCCAGGAACGGCACCGTGTGTTCATGTGTGATCCCCGCCTCCCGGGTCACGTCGGTAAACCGCATGGCGCTCACCCAGCCGCTGGTGCGCTTCGCGGTCTCGCGGCCGTCAGGCTGGGTCGCTGTGCTGTAGTCCGCGCGCAGGCCGAAGTCGGGCCCAGCGCCCAGCGAAACGAACACCAGCACGACCAGGCCGCCGGTAGCCCCCAGGCCCCACGTGCTGGCACCAAATGTGGCTATGGCCTTGCGGGGCATGACCTTGGCCAGGCCCCAGAAGGTGATGGGCCCTCCGGCTGCCGCAGTGAACAGCAGTGCGGACGCCGGCGCCGTCCCCATGCCGGCCAGGAGTAGAACCGCCACCAGCGGAATCTCGAACAGCAGCGGCACGTTGATGGCAATACCGAGCGTCGCGGCGATGAGTATCCCCAGGACGTCGTCGCCCAGCCAGGTGGTGACGGTCTGGGGACTGACCCACTGGATGACAAGCCCGCTGGCGAAGCCCGCCAGCACCATCACCGGCGCCAGACGTATCACGTGGCTGGCGGTTATCCTCACCCACTCGCGGGATCCCTCGCCCAGGGCCTCGCCCCAGCCGACGTTGTCCGGCTTCAGCGGCAGCGAGAGTGGTGGTGGGTCATCGACGTCGTCATCGTCACCTCGCACGACCCTGGCGACCAGCGGACCGATTAGCAGCGCGCCCACCAGGCTCAGCCCGATGCGTGCGCCCCCTATCATCGGGGCGAACACCATCACCGCCATGATCAGGGCGGGCAGGTTCAGCGTCGAAGAGCCCTGCGTGATGGCCAGGGTGGTCTCCACGCCTGAGCCCCGCCTGCGGAACGCGGAGGCCACCGGCACGATGCAGGCCGAGCACAGGTTCATGGCCGGGCCGACCAGCAGACCTTTGAGCGAACCCTTGATCCCCGTTCCCGTAAGGCCCCAGCCGCTGGACTTCGGGAACAGGAAGGCTTCGGTCGCGCCCGCCACCAGGAAGGCGAAGGTCATGCCCAGCGCCACCAGTCGAAGGTACGTCAGCGAGAAGTCCCACCACCGTTCGAGCAACGACGTGTCCGGCGGCGCTTCGATGCAAAATCCCTGGAAGCACTGGGCCACCGGGGACGCGGCCACCGCCAGGTCGGCCTGGACCGTGTCCAGCTTGGGCACACGGTTGAACGCCAGGAAGAGCGCCAGCAGGACGGCGAGCAGGACGAGGCCGGCTATGCGTCGCTTCTTCGCCCCGGTGTCGTAGAAGGAGTTCGGGATGCTGATCGATTGAATCTGTAACATGGGCTGCTAGCTGCTTCGGCCTACGTCGTACCGGCGAGGCCGGCACGCTTCAGGTACGGCGGTCCAAATGCCAGGAGGCAGTATATTATAGCTGCCGAGGGCCGATCCTACCCCATGCCAGTCTGCGTGAACGCGCTGCCGATATGGGGCTCTTGGGCACCTTCCGGCCTGTTATACCAAGTGTTGGAGCGCGTCATGAATCCCGTCATTCGACAAACTCACCACCGAGGTACCCAGCTGGATTCCGGCTTTCGCCGGAATGACGGCACCATCCCTAGTCGATCTGCCTGGTAGCGGGACCATCCTAAACTCGTCTTTCCGGCGAAAGCCGGAATCCAGCTAAACCATTTCCTAGCAATCACTCCGTGAACGGCCCCGTTCGCGCTGACCTCGTCGAAGGGCGTGTACGGCAATACGCGGCAGCATCAATCAGACTTGGAATAGTTCAATCTACAGACGCCTGATATGAGACGTGCCGATCTCTGGCCCACAATAACAAACGGGGTGTGGCCGTTATGATCGCCACACCCCGTCGACTAATCGCGTGCTTTAAGCCGGAGAGACTAGTCCCTGTAGCCCGTCTCCTCGGCCCTCAGGTCTCGGTTAATCCAGACGTAGGCAAACCTCTTACGGGCGGAATCGGCGCTTGTTGAATTTAGGGCTCGCTCTCCATTGAAGTTCAGCAACCACGGGTACCAGTAGTCACCCTCGAACCCCGCTGGTGTATGGATACCCGCAGCCAATTCCAGGTACTTAGTCATTGCCTGCTTAACGAGGTTCGCTTGGTTAGCCGGGTCGAGCTCGCCCAGCACATCCTCCCACAACGCCCACCACGACTCATCGTTCAGGTTCGGTTTGTTAAATTGGTGCCCCTTCCTGAAATCGTTCATCGAAGTGAGTTTTGAGTCTTGAAATTCAGCATACATCGCATAGTCGTTTTCGAATAACCTGGCCCTCCAGCTAGTGTTATCAGCAACATCCAATGTAACCTTGACACCAATGTCGTCCCAGAAACCAACTGAGAGTGCCGCTGCATCCAGCCCTGTCTGATCGCCATTATAGATCAGCAACTCGACCTCGAAGCGGACCCCGTCCGCGCCCGGGGTGTACCCGGCTTCGTCCAGCAGCTCCTTCGCCATTTCAGGCTGGTACTTGTGGTACTCCTGGACGGACTCTGGCTGTTCCACTAGCGGGGTATAGAAGGCCGGGAACGCAGGGTTCAACGGGTGGATAAGAAGGACCCCCTCTCCTCCGTGGAACGCGTTTATAAAAACGTCACGGTCGAGAGCCATATGCATTGCCGTTCGGACCCGTATGTCGTCGAAGGGCGGCTTGTTCATCGGCAAGTAGTAGGAGTAGGAGTTCCCTAAAGCCAGGGACTTCTGCAGCTCTGGGACGGCGGCCTCTAGACTCGGCCTGTCGGACGTCGGTACTCCCTCTAGCTGGTCGATCTTAGCGGTTCGCAGTGCCGCCATTCGGGTGGCTGCTTGAGGGATAATAATGTTTTCAATCCCATCGAGGAAAGGCAGCCCATACTCCCGACCTTCCACGGTCCACGTCAGGTAGTAGTTCGGGTTCCTCTCGAAAGAGACGGTACTGGCGGGGACATAATCAGTAGCAATCCAGGGTCCTGTCCCGGCCTGGTTTTTCCAATCGTCCGTGCCCGCTTCGACTGTGTGAGGGGAAATGATATAGAAGTAAGGCCCCCAGGCCATCTCATATCCCCAGAAGGAGATGGGCTTGACCGTATGAAAAGTAATGCTGTCGGTCATCCCGTCGCCATCGGTATCGTCAGCCGTTACTCCGTCGTCGCTATTCGGCAGGAAATCATGCCTGGGCCATCGGCAGTCTCTGATTCTGTTGATCTCGGCCGCCACCTGTTCGGGCGTGACAAGTTCCCCATTTGTCGGGTGCTTGTCCTGCCACCTGAGCCCGGGCCGAATATGGAACTGATAGGTCACCGGGTCAGGGAACGACCAGCTGTCGGCAATTGCACCTGTCGCGGTCCGGGGATCGCCAATACCACCCCTTATCTCGAAGCTGTTATCCCCTGTGCCCGAGGGACCTTTGGCCCAGTCTCCTGACAACAGATTCTCGTAGACATGCCTCAACCCACCGAAGCCTGCGAACGTGCACGCTTCCCATGTCCCACCGAAATCATCGTTTAATGCCAGCCGCAGCGTACCGCCGTACACGGGCTTGGTTCTCTCAACTTCTTTTGCGGTTTCCTTCTCGACGAATACCGTCTCTCCGGGTACCTCGACGATCTTCACGACCTCTTTCTCCACCACCACCTCGACGGGCACCTCTTTGATCACCTCTTTGATAACGGTCTCGCCGGGGACCATTACCTCTTTGACGACCTCTCTGATGACAGTCTCACCGGGGACCGCCACCTCTTTGACGACCTCTTTAATAACAGTCTCACCGGGGACCATCACCTCTTTCACGACCTCTTTGATTATCTCGACGGGCTTTTCGACCTCGACCGTTCTGATAACCTCTTTCTCCACCACCACGGTCTCGCCGGGGACCTCAATCGTCTTCGTCTCGCCGCAGGCCGCGGCCAGGGCCATTAGCATAGCCGCTCCTGCCACGATGACTGCCCAACGAAGTCCAAGTGCCTTACGCATATCTTTGTCTCCTTATG
The DNA here is from genome assembly GCA_965248005.1 of Dehalococcoidia bacterium. Classification (GTDB taxonomy): domain Bacteria; phylum Chloroflexota; class Dehalococcoidia; order Lucifugimonadales; family UBA1123; genus CBDFIE01. The sequence continues at coordinate 2,001,687 of CBDFIE010000003.1, read as the reverse complement.
ACTATCACTCTGCCTGACGTCACGACATTCCACACCCGCACGGGCGACAACCCGTACTGGAATTACGAAGTTGTATCACACACTTTCTGGCATGTCAAGCATTGGGCCGGGGGGTCGTGTATCAGCTACGAATCGGTCATTCCGGCGAAAAGCCTGCCCCGCATTGGAATCGGGGCCGGAATCCAGGGGTGTCTCAAGCACCAAAGTACCTGGACACCGGCTTCCGCCGGTGTGACGACAGGGGTCGCCTCTAACGTGACCATTCAAATTGATACACCACCTACTGGGAGTGTGCGGGCCCGTCCTACGCGGGTCCCCAGAGCGGTCAACGCTTACGCCCCTCCCCCGACGCTTCCCCCCGCGCCCCTTAGCTTCGGGTCCAACAGGTCTCTCAGCGCGTCCCCGAACATATTCGAGCTGTATACGACGATGCTCAGCGCAAGACCAGGCCATATCGACAGCCAGGGGGCCGAATACATGTGGTTGATCGCCCCTCCACTAAGCATACCCCCCCAGCTGGGCGCTGGAGGAGGCACGCCGAGCCCCAGAAAGCTCAGGCCGGCCTCCGCTAACATCATCGACGGCATACGTGTGGTCACCAAGACGAGTAGGAAAGGAGCAACGTTAGGTAGCAAATGCCGCGTAAGTATTCTCGGCGTCGCGGCGCCGATGGCGTTTGCAGCATCTACATACACATTCTGTCTGATGCCGATAGTAGCGCCTCGCACTAACCTTGAACCGTCGAGGCCATATGTTGTTGCCAGAATAAATATTATGGTCCAGAGACCTGGCCCGACTACAGCCACTAACAGTATGAGAAGGACCAGGTCCGGGAATGTTATCCAGGCGTCAATAAACCTCTGCACCAATAGGTCGAATTTGCCGCCGAAGTACCCCGAGGGAAGGCCTATGGAGCAAGAGACAATGAGAGAACACAAACTGCCAATTACACCTACCATCATGGAGATTCGAGCACCACCGATGATGCGACTGAACAGATCTCGCCCGATAACATCAGTACCTAGCCAGTGCTCGGCTGAGGGCGGCTGAAGCAGCTCCGTCCGGAACGACTGGTTTATTCCGTACGGGGCCAGATACCCGGAGAAAACGCCAGTAATGAAGAACACCAGGAGGATAAGCGCGGAGACAGTACCAAGTGGCTTTGTGCGCACCAGCCTGACCAAAAAATCCGCGGCGGGACTCCGCTGCCTTCTCGCCTGCGCTAGCTCCGGGACGCGGAACCCTCGGTCAGTGTCGACCATTCTTCCCTCTATTTGTAGCGAATCCTAGGGTCCAGGAAGGCATAGCTCAAGTCAATTATCAGAATGGTTATCAGTGTGAAAATTGTGAATACAAATGTTACTGCGATAATCACCGGGAAATCGCGTCTAAAAGCAGCCTCTATCGCCAGACGGCCCATTCCCGGCAGAGTAAATATCTGCTCGATAATTACCGAGCCTCCAATAACGATCGGCACGGCTCCCCCTATTATGGTGATCAATGGGATCATCGCGTTCTTGAGGGCATGCCTGAGCACAACCACCCTCTCAACCAGCCCCTTTGAATATGCGGTCCTGATGTAGTCCTCCCTTATCACCTCCAGCATCATGGTTCGCGTCAACCTCATGTTGACTCCATTGATAGCCATACCCAGGATGGCTGCTGGAAGTATGTACATCTTAAAGTTTCCCCACGGATCTTCCCAAAGCGGAATGTTAATAATGGGTGGTGACCAACCCCACCAGATCGAGGGGAAGACCACTACGATGATTCCCACCCAGAAGGAGGGGAGGCTGATGAGCAATATGGCGATGCTTCGGGCCACATAGTCACCGATAGTATCCTGCCGTATTGCCGAATATATGCCTACCGGGAACGAGATTACCATTGCTACTATCAGGGCCATAATGCCAATTTCCATTGTTACTGGAAACCTTTGAAAAATCTGGTCTCTCACGTCGATACCCAAAAATATCGACTCCCCCAGGTCGCCGTGGAGGATAATATTCCGCCACCAGCGGACATATTGGACGTAGACGGGAACATCAAGCCCTAGCATAGCCTCAAACTCAGCCCTGAGCACGTCAAAGTCTTCCGTCCCGGAGGCATCCATCGCGAATATTAATTCGTCTACCGCATCGCCTGGGATAAGACGGATGGAAACGGTGGTCAGCGCGGTCACTATCAGCAACGTGGGAATGGCCAGCAGTAACCTTCTGGCTATATAAGTACCCATATCTCTATTTCAGCCTCAGAATGAAACTTTCACCCCTGCCGCTTCGAGCTGAGGAATAACCACGTCTATCGAATTGGCGTCTAGAGGCTCGCCCCAAAGTCTGATCTCGGTACCCTCACCCCAGCCGGCCTCGAGCAGCGGTGAGAGGTCGGTTATCTCGTTTTTGACGAGCGTGAGCAGCTTGAGATTGCTGAGCGAGGCCAGGGGCGAGAGGTCACTTACGCGGTTATGGGTGAGGTTGAGCTCCGTGAGATTGGTGAGCGAAGCCAGTGGTGAGATGTCGACTACCTGGTTCCCGCGGAGGCTGAGCGAGGCCAGATTGGTGAGCGAAGCCAGTGGCGAGACGTCGACTATCCGGTTCATCTCGAAGGTGAGGAAGGCTAGATTGGTGAGCCCAGCCAGTGGTGAGACGTCAACTATCCTGTTCTGGGCGAGGTTGAGCCAGGTGAGAGTGGTGAGCCCAGCCAGTGGTGAGACGTCGACTATCTCGTTAGTGTTGAGGATGAACTTGGTTACATTAATAAGATGCTCTGCTCCGGTGAGGTCGGCGACAGGGGCGGGGGCAAAAACTGACACATCAAATTCGGTGAATGCTTCCAAATCCCCGATGAGGATAGGGCCTTCAGGCCTATCCAGGTCTATCCTGATCCGTTCCTCGAATGTCTCATCGGGGACGATCGCCTCTTTTGTCGGGTCTTCTGAAGGCTCGGGTGGTGGCGCTGAACTTGCTGCTACCGCGGCTTCCGCCGCCACCACCGCCGCTACCGCCGCGGATGTTCCCGGCTCTTCCGTTGGCACTGCAACTGCCGACTGCCCTTGGGCGAGCGCGCCTATCGCCGAGGGGTTGTCCGCTGTCCCACCGTGTCCCGGTGCTACTTGCTGTGCCGCTGGCGGTATCACCGGCTCCGCTTCTCCGCTGGGCGCGGTCTCAGTCTCGGAGCCACAAGCAGCGAGAGCTAACCCGATCACCGAGACAATCGCTACGAGTAATATCAAACGACTCATCACAATCCTCCAGTCACTCCGTAGCCGCCAACCGCCTGCCGAGCCGAAATTCCCTCAAATAGGTATCCAGTCGCCACGCGGATGCACGATGCAGCGACCGCTCCGACTATAAGGCCGACCACTAGTGTTGTCAACCGCAACTCGAAGTGCTCCGGGCCATCCAAAAGCCAGCCTCGCGGGCGCTTTCAGGCGGGAGTCCCCGGACCCTTTCGTTTTCGCTCTCTGCCCGCGTCTGGCCGCCATCGCCAACGCCATCTACCACGCGTCGGGCGTGCGGATGGCGTAGCTGCCCTTGTCGCCTGGCGCGATCTTGGCGGCGCTGGCCCGGAGGAATGGCTAGCCGCGCAGACGAGGGCGTGTCGCGCCTCGACCACGCATGGCGGGAGTTCGGCCTGACCGCCCGGCATGTGGCTGATGAGGCAAATTGCCTGCTGTCGAGGTAAGGCGATGCAAGCGTCCGGCGCCTTCTAACGGCAGCCGCTAGTCGAAGGCCGCGACGATCTCCTCCTCGACGCGCTGGAAGGCTTCGACGTCACCGGTCGGGATGGCGCCGAACATGATCTCGTCGACACCGGCGTCGACGAACTGGCCGATTCGATCGATGACGTGGTTTAGCGGCCCGGCCATCGACCCGGAGAGCCTCGGCTCCATCAGCGGTCCCTCATAGTTGGCCCAACGTTCCGCCGAAGTACCCGACGGTTTGCTGGCGAGCCCCACGATGAAGCGTTCAGCCTCAGCCTTGTCGTCGGTGACTTTCAACGGCATCAGCAGCGTGTGCTTGATCTCGGCCGGATCGCGACCGACTTTCTCGCAGTGCCGCTCCAGCACGCTTACCTTGTGCTGATAAAGCTCGAACGACATACCGCGGCCAGACCAGCCGTCTACATTCATGATGTCACCGTGCATCGCCAGGGTGCGCAGCGTCCGCTGCTCTCCGGTGCCGCCGACCATGATCGGGATATGCGGCTCTTGATAACAGCCGGGCGAGAGCTGCGCCTGGTCGAGTTGATAGTATCGGCCGTTGTAGTCGACGGGCCCATCCGCGGTAAAGAGCTTGCGGACCAGCTCGCATGCCTCCTGAAACCTGTCCGACCGCTCCTTCATAGAAGGGAAGTCCCAGCCGAAGGCGTTGTGTTCGCGCTCGTACCAGCCGGCGCCGAGCGCAAGAGTAAAACGCCCCTTCGAGGCTTGGTCCAGGGTCGTCGCCATCTTCGCAAGCAGCGCCGGATTACGGTAGGTGTTGCCGAGCACCAGATGCCCCAGGCGGAGTTTCTCGGTCATGCCGGCGGCCACCGCGATCAGCGTATAACCTTCGAACGCCGTTCGAAGTTCCGTCTTACGGTCTCCTTTGGGCCCGGCCCCGGGAGGGAAGAAGTGATCGGCAAACCACAGGCTATCCCAGCGCCCTGCCTCCATAGTTTCGATCGACGCGCGGATGTCGTCCCACGTCGTTCCATAGCAATTGACCTGAACTCCGAATTTCATCTGTGTCCTCCATATTTTTTACCGAGGGGTGAGCTGGCCCCCTTCCTAACCCTTCGGCTGCGCTCAGGGCAGGCCCTTCCCTCACAGGGGGAAGGTACTTTTCTCTCCCCCGTTGGGGGAGAGTTAGAGAGGGGGCAAGGGCTCTCCCCCTCTGGGGGCGAGCTAGTTAGGGGGCGTCAGCGTCTGCAGGATGGCTCGCTTAACCGTTTCAATGTCCTTCAATACCTGACTATTCCGAAATCTTAGCACATGGATTCCCTGCGATTCCAACCACCCTGTGCGCTCGGTATCGTACTCTAGCTGCACAAGGTGCTGGTCTCCGTCCAGCTCGATAGCCAGGCTCTCCTCAAAGCAGAAGAAGTCGATGATATACATGCCTATGGGAAACTGTCTTCGAAATCGATATCCGCCAAGCTGCAATCTGCGCAGGTGCTGCCAGAGCAGTCGTTCGGCATCTGTAGCATTCTTACGAAGCTCCCTTGCTCTTTGGATTATCTCTCTTGTCGGAGCTGGAAATCTCTTGATCAATGGAATTCTGACGCTGTTTGGTTTGCTCGCCCCCTTCCTGGCCTTCCCCCACGGGGGGAAGGGACTTTTCTCTCCCCCCCTTGGGGGAGAGCTAGAGAGGGTACAAACCGGATACATTGGTAACAGATAGACCGGGCACATGGGTAACACATTGGGCGAAGATGGGAACGATCCCATCAGGAGGTGTGTGTTGCCCTGGAATGAAACGAGCCCCGGAACCGAGCAAATACGCTTCATTGAGCGATGGCAGGCAGGGGGAGTGACGTTCGCACAGATGTGCCGTCAGTTCGGCGTTAGTCGCAAGACCGGCTACAAGCGGGTCCAGCGGTTCCGGTCTTATGGCTGGGAGGGACTGGGAGACTGGAGCAGAGCTCCGCGACGTCATCCGAATACGACACCAGGCGCGGTAGCCGAGCGGCTGATAGCGGCTAGGCAGTCCCATCCGACCTGGGGACCGAAGAAGCTGGTGGCTTGGCTGCGAAGTGTGGAGGCAGAAGTTGCCTGGCCTGCGCCGAGCACCGCTGGGGATATCTTGGGCCGTGCAGGGTTGGTGCGACATCGTAAACGGCGCAGGCATGCTGCGCCCTGGAGCACACCGTTTGCAGCTGCCGACGAGCCCAATGACGTGTGGTGTATCGACTTCAAGGGGTGGTTCCGCACAGGCGATGGGGCCCGGGTCGACCCCCTCACATTGCAGGACGCCGCCTCGCGGTACCTGTTGGTTTGCCAGGACCTGCCGCGGCCCCGCGGCCCACAGGTACGCCGGGTCCTTGAGCGTGCCTTCCGAGAGTACGGTTTGCCCTGGACCATCCGGTCGGACAACGGACCGCCGTTTGCCAGCGTCGGTCTGGGAAGTCTGTCGCCACTGGCGGTATGGTGGGTCAAGCTGGGTATCGTACCTGAGCGGATCGAACCCGGTCACCCGGAGCAAAACGGACGACTGGAGCGACTGCACCGGACGCTGAAGGCAGAGACGGCCAGTCCACCTCGGGCTACGACGCGGAGGCAGCAGAGAGCCTTTGACACCTTTCGCCAGACATACAACATCGAGCGACCCCATGAGGCGCTGGGACAGCAACCTCCTGCCCGCCGCTACCATGCGTCGTCCAGGTCTTACCCCAGCCGTGTGCGCGCCCCGGAATACGAGGTCGGGGTGACAGTGCGACACGTGCGCACCAACGGGCAGATCAAGTGGAAGGGGAACACCATCTACCTCAGCGAGTCTCTGAAGGGTGAGCCCATCGGACTGAAGCAACGGGACGATCGGTTCTGGACCATCTACTTTGGTCCGCTGTCTATTGGACTGCTGGATGATCATGCTCGTTGTATCTTGAATACGCCAACTAAAGTGTTACCTATGTCCCCGGTTTAAGTGTCACCCATCTGCCCGGTTGCACAAGAGGGGGCTGTGATAGGGCAAGCCGTACCCCGCCAGCAGGACCAGGCCCGCGACACGCCGCTTTTTCGCTCGGGTGTCGTAGAAGGAGTTCGGGATGCTGATCGATTGAATCTGTAACACGGGCTGCTAGCTGCCGCGGCTTACGTCGTACCAGCGAGGCCGGCATGCTTCGGGTACGGTGGCCCAAACGCCACGAGGCAGTATATTATAGTCGCCGCTGGTCAATCCTGCCCCACGCCGCGGCGTGCACGTGCCGCGGATTTGGCTCTGGCCCACAATAACAAACGGGGTGTGGCCGTTATGTTAGCCACACCCCGTTCGACTATTCGCGTGATTTAAGCCGGAGAGGCTAGTCCCTGAAGCCTGTCCTCTCCGCCCTTGCATCTCGGTCGATCCAGGCGTATGCCCAGTGAGTAATATGGTCCCCAAACTTCAGGTAGCGTTCTCCATTGTGGTTCAGCACCCACGGCTGCCAATAGTCGGCTTCAAAGAAGGCTGGCACCTGGACGGCTGGAGCCAATTCCAACCACAAGCGCGATGCTTCCTTGATCAGACGCACTTGGTCCTCTGAGGTAATTGCGGCCAGGACATCGTCCCACTTTGTATGGAATTCAGGGTCGTCCAGGTTCGACCTGTTGTATTGGTTTCCTAACCTGAAGTCGTTCAACGCATTGGGCCTCCCTCCAACCCCACCAGCGTACAGGTCGAACTGTTTTTCGAACAACCTGGTCCTGCTAATACCGCCATCCACAAGGTCCAGGGTAACTTTGACACCGATATCATCCCAAAAGCCTAACGAGATCTGTGCTGCATCTATTTGTAGCTGATTAGAATTGTCGATCATCATGTCTATCTCGAAGCGCACCCCGTCTGCGTCTCTCGGCAACCCAGCTTCATCCAGAAGCGCTTCTGCCTTTGCCGGATCGTACTTGAAGTAATCCTGTACCATTTGTGCCATGTCCTCTAGCGGTTCGTAATGGAGGGGCCACTCAGGGGTCATTGGGTGGGCAAGCAGTATGGATTCGCCTCCGAGCAGCGTATTTGTATAAACGTCACGGTCGACAGCATTATTCATCGCTATTCGAACGCGTATGTCGTCAAACGGCGGCTTGTTCATTGGCATGAAGTAGTTAAAGGAATCGGCGGCGGCCAGAGTCCTATAATTGAGGTCTGGGCTTGTCGCTTCTACTTCTGCCCTATCGACCACTTGCACTCTGTGCATTTTGTCGATCTTAGCCGTTCGAAACGCCGCCCGTCGGGTCGCTGGTTGTAGGATAATGAAATATTGAAGATTATCGATAAAGGGTATGTTGTACTCCACGCCCTCGTGTGTATGGGTCTCCCACCAATCCGGGTTTCTCTCGAATGAGACGGTACTTGATTGGGTAAAACCACTCGCCATCCAGGGTCCTGTGCCGGACTGATTTTCCCAGTTATCCGTACCCGCTTCTATTGTCTCAGGGGGGGCGGCGAGGAAGTACGGTCCCCAGGCAAACTCATACCCCCAGAAGGAGATGGGTTGATTGGCATTGAAAACAACTGAATCAAGGGTCCCGTCGCCATCTGAGTCTTCAGCAGTTACGGAATCCAGGAAGTCGTGCCTGGGGTGGCGGCACTCCCTGATGCGTTCGTGCTCGTCCGCTATCTCCTGGGCCTCTACCGGCCTACCGAATGTAGGGAACTTGTTCATCCACTTGATACCGGGCCGCAGATGAAAGCGATAGGTCACCGCATCAGGTCGGTCCCACGAATCGGCCAGGGAGCCCTTTGCGATTAGATCGGTGCCGAGACTCCTCACCGGGGAGAATGTGGTTAGCCCTTCGCCAGAGGGACCTAATTTGAAGTCTCCCACCAAGAAATGTTCAACAGAAGCGCTTAGAAAATCCTGCCCTCTGAACTCGCACATGTCCCACTTTCCACCCGCGTCAAACTGGTAACCTAACCTCAACGTCCCGCCGAAGACTGGCTTGCCCGTTGCGGCCTTCGTCACTTCCTGTATCTCTGCGGGAAGGGGCACCACCACCTCTTTAACAACCTCCACAACCTTCACGACCTCTTTCTCCACCACCACCTCGACGGGCACCTCTTTGATAACCTCTTTGATAACGGTCTCACCGGGGACCATTACCTCTTTGACGACCTCTTTGATGACGGTCTCACCGGGGACCGCCACCTCTTTCACGACCTCTTTGACGACAGTCTCACCGGGGACCATCACCTCTTTGATGACCTCTTTGGTGACGGTGACAGGCGTGACAGTCTCACCGGGGACCTCGACCGTCCTGATAACCTCTTTCTCCACCACCACGGTCTCGCCGGGGACCTCGATCGTCTTCGTCTCGCCGCAGGCCGCGGCCAGGGCCATCAGCATCGCCGCTCCTGCCGCGATGGCTGCCCAACGAAGTCCAAGCGCCTTACTCATCTCTACCTCTCCTCATGGCTATCACTAAACTTTAAGTGACGACATCTCAATATCGTACGGGGCGTGCCCGTACCGGAATTCCGAATTTGTATCACACACCTCCTGGCGTGTCAAGTATCTGTAAACAGCGCCGTTCGCCCTGAGCTGGCTTTGCACTAAAAGGCCGAATGCCGAGTTGTGGTTCGACAGGCTCACCACGAACGGAGCTATGAACCAACCGTTCGCCCTGAGCTTGTCGAAGGGCAAAATACACGACCGCACCACTTCTTGTGCAAAGCCCCCTGAGCTCGTCGAAGGGCGCTCGAGGCGGAGTGTGTCCCGATCAACTCTAAGGCTTGATCCTCCGGGCGTGTGCTCCGCGTTCCAGGGGTTGTGCGTTGGGGACGGGTCGGCGGAGGCGAACTCAGTGGTGACCGTCTTGCCCATTAATGATCGCGCCCGCCTGTCTGAGCCTGGCGACGGCAGTGGCGTCGAAGTCGGGTACGAAGTCCGCCAGGATGGGCGAGCACGCGGTCGTCCTGACGCCGTCGGTGTAGTAGATGTCCTTGATGCCGACGGGAACCCCGTGCAGCGGACCCACCGCGTCTCGCTCCTCAACCTCCCGCGCCCGCTGCCTCGCAGCCTCCATCGCCGCCTCGCGGTCCAGGGTGACTCACACATTCAGCTGGAAAGTAAGACGGTTCCACGCGGGCTTACCGCCTCCTGGATGGTCCTCAAGTCCTTGATGGTCCTGGCGTCTGAGCCACCGGTAGTAAGCGATATCCGCTGGTCGCGATCGTGGTGAAACCGTCCCGCCCGTGCGCTCTCGTCGGGCTGGAGGCGTTCTGTGCATGCTGGCCAGAGGAAGTTCCGCCGGTGATAGCGGCCGGCGGAATCCCACTCGAGGAGTTCATAGCCGCAACCCGGCGGAGTTGCTGTCGCCATAGGGCCGCTATTTCTTGGCGAGCTCGATCGCGCCAAACTCGACCAGCGAGTCTCCGGTATCCTTGAGCGTCTGTACCGCGGGGTACGTCTTCAATCCCAACTCCCGAATGGCCTTGGTGCACTTATCGTGGTAGTAGTCTCCCGTGGCTGGCGGCTCCCAGTCGCCGCACACATCGACCCCGGGATACAGCTCTCTGAGCGTATCGCGCATCTCCTGTGCCGTGAGTTCCCCGGATTCGTCAGTGGCTGCCAGTATGTATCTGGATCCATTCTTGGCGACGTTGCTGGTTGCCATGAGGCGCTGCGCTTGTGCGACGTCGCGCACGTCGATGATGTTCCACAGCCACATCTCCGCGAAGGCAAGGCCAGTCCAGTTACCTGAAGGTTCGTGCCCGCTTTGCCCCGACAGCGCCTCGCCGATGCGTTTCTGCCACGTGTTGTTCTGCGTCTTGTTGAGAATGGGGCCCAGCACACGGTGGGGCATGTTCGAGACGACATCGATCCCGGTCTCCTCGCCCCAGGCATAGCTATACTTCTCGGCGTCCACCTTGCCCTTGCAGTAGGCTTCCTTTTCTACGTTCCAGAGCTCATCGGTCAAACCGACGCCAGCCCAGTCGTCCTCAGTAAATTCGTGGCCGCTGGGGTCCCTTCCACCCTCCGACCCCCAAAGCACGGCCCCGATCGCTGACGTGTACATGACCCGCTTCACGGTGCGCGCTTTCTGGCACGAAGCCAGGACGCCCTTGGTCCCGTCCATGATAGCGTCATAGGTCTGTTGGTTACTGCCTTTTCCGTACGCGGGATCAGTGCGCAGATCAGCCGCGACATGAAACACGGCCGAGCATCCGGCACACACCTCGTCGTAGGCGCCGTTGGTCGCCTGCAACAGGTCGGCCTCGAAGATTTCTACGCTTCCCTCACCAAGATCGTTCATGGCAAGCAGAAACTCCGTTTTGTCCTTACGACTGGCGTCGCGGACGCTGGCGCGAACCGTGTAGCCCGCTTCGACGAGGTTCTTGACAACGTGCGATCCGATGAAGCCCGCGGCGCCAGTTACGGCAACAGGGCCCTCTGATGGTCCGGTGATTCGTGGCAAACTAACTCCTTGGTGTTTGTATCGGTTTGAATGGTCACGTGAGGAGCAACCTCTGTCGTCATCCGCCTGAGGCGGACGAAAGCCTGCCCCGCATTGGAATCGGGGCCGGAATCCAGACGTGTCTCAAGCACCAAAGTACCTGGACACCGGCTTTCGCCGGTGTGCCGACAGGGGTCGCCTCTAACGTGACCATTAAAATTGATACACTAGTACTTGCTGTCAATAGTCGGCGTTACCGATCCGTTCGTGGTGAGCTTGTCGAACCACCCCCGACACGTCGGGGCCCTTCGACTAGCTCAGGGTGAACGGATCAACCTAACGGTAACTTCTCACACTAGATACTAGCTACCGGGGGTGTGCGGGCCCGTCCTACGCGGGTCCCCAGAGGGGTCAACGCTTACGTCCCTCCCCCGAACCTTCCCCCCGCGCCCCTTAGCTTCGGGTCCAACAGGTCTCTCAATGCGTCCCCGAACATATTCGTGCTATATACGACGATACTCAGGGCAAGACCAGGCCATATCGCCAGCAGAGGAGCCTTATACATGTAGGTGACCCCGGCTCGACCGAGCATACCCCCCCAGCTAGGCTCTGGGGGAGGGACACCAAGCCCGAGAAAGCTCAGACCGGCCTCCCCTAACATCAACCCCGGCATACGTGTGGTGACCAGGATAAGCAGGAAAGCGGCGACGTTAGGTAGCACATGCCGCAAGATTATTCTCATCGTCGGGGCGCCGATGGCGTTTGCAGCATCCAAATACATATTCTGTCTGATGCCGATAACGGCGCCTCTTACCGACCTTGCACCCCCGAGGCCTTGTGATATTCCCAGAATAAATATTAACGTCCAGAGACTTGGACCGACTATAGCCACTAACAGTAAGAGAAGGATCAGGTCTGGAAAGACAATCCAAGCGTCAATGAACCTTTGCAAGATCAGGTCGAATTTGCCGCCAAAGTACCCCGAGGGAAGGCCTACGGAGCAGGAGACAATGAGAGAAATAAAACTGCCAATCACACCTACCATCATGGAGATACGAGCTCCGTGGATCATGCGGCTGAGGAGGTCTCGCCCCAGCTGGTCAGTACCTAGCCAGTGATCGAGTGACGGCGATTTAAGGAAGTCCCCCCGGAACTGTTCGTTAAATCCGAAAGGGGCCAGGAACCCGGAAAATACGCCAGTAATGAAGAACACCAGGACAATAATCCCGGAGGCGGTACCCAGTGGCTTCGTCCGCACCAGCCTGATAAAGAAATCAGCCAGAGGGTTCCGACGCCTTCTCGCCTGCGCCAGCTCCGGGACGCTGAACCCTCGGTCAGTGTCGACCATTCTTCCCTCTATTTGTAGCGAATCCTGGGGTCCAAGAAGGCATAGCTCAAATCAGTTATCAAAATGATGAGTAGGGTGAACAACGTAAAAACAACTGTTACCCCAACAATTACCGGGTAATCCCGGTCAAAAGCAGCCGCTACGGCCAGACGACCCATTCCAGGTAAGTTAAATATCTGCTCGATAATAACCGAGCCCCCAATGACGATAGGCACGCTCCCCCCTATTATGGTGATCACCGGGATCATCGCATTCTTGAGGGCGTGCCTGAGCACAACCACCCTCTCACCCAGACCCTTGGAATAGGCGGTCCTGATGTAGTCCTCCCTTATCACCTCCAGCATCATGGTCCGTGTCAACCTCATGTTGATTCCATTGATAGCCATACCCAGGATGGCTGCTGGAAGTATGTACATTTTAAAGTTTCCCCAGGGGTCTTCCCAAAGAGGAATGTTAGTAATGGGGGGTGACCAACCCCACCAGATCGAGGGGAAGACCACTACCATGATTCCCACCCAGAAGGAGGGGAGGCTGATGAACAATATAGCGACGCTTCGGAAAAAGTAGTCACCGATAGTATCCTGCCGTATTGCTGAATATATGGCGACCGGAAAAGAGATTAATAATGCTATTATCATGGCCATTATGCCAAGTTCAATGGTTATTGGAAGCCTTTGAATAATCTGGTCTCTGATATCGGTGCTCTGAAATATCGACCGCCCCATGTCGCCGTGGAGGATTATATTCTTCCACCAGCGGACATATTGGACGTAGACGGGAACATCCAACCCCAGTTGCTTCTCAATGGCAGCCCGCAACTCCCCCCGGTCTTCATTCCCGCCGGCATCGATCTCACCTATTAATATGTCTACCGCATCGCCCGGGATAAGGCGGGTGGAGATGGTGGTCAGAGCGGTGACTATCAAAATCGTTGGTATAAGTAGAAGCAACCGTCTTAATATATAAGTACTCATATATTCATGTTACCTTTAGAACAGAACGTTCACCCCTGCCGCTTTGAGCTGGGGGATAACCACTTCTATCGAATTGGTGTCCAAAGGCAAGCCATAAAGTGTGATCCTGGTGCCCTCACCGAGGCCGATATCTATTAGTGGCGAGATGTCGGTTATGTCGTTCCTACTCAGTGAGAGGTCGGTGAGCTTAGAGAGCGAAGCCAATGGCGAGAGGTCGCTGATATTGTTATTCTTGAGTTCGAGCACGGTTAGATTGGTGAGCGAAGCCAGCGCTGAGATGTCGCTTATCTCATTTTGCCGAATGTTGAGGTCGGTTAATTTGGTGAGCGAGGCAAGTGCTGAGATGTCGCTTACCACGTTATTCTGAAACCAAAGAAAGGTTAGATTGGTGAGCGAAGCCAGTGGTGAGATGTCGGTTATGTCGTTGTAGGAGATGTTGAGCCTGGTGAGATTGGTGAGCCCAACCAGCGGCGAGATGTCGGTTACCGTGTTCTGGCTGACGTTGTAATCGGTTATGTTAACAAAATGCTCTAATCCGGTGAGGTCGGAGACATAGAGGGCCCCTCCCGAACCAAATTCGGTCACTTGTTTTAAATCCGAGATGAGGATAGGTCCTTCAGGCTGATTTAATGTCGCCCGTACCCTTTCTTCAAATAACGGGTCTGGGAAGAGAGCCACCCCCGCGGCTGCTGCTGCCGCGACTTCTTGCGCTGACACCTCTTCGCCTGCTGTGATCGACCCGGAAGGACTCCCCGCACTCCTATCTGTCTCGCCGCTGACATCTTCAACTGATTCAGTTAATTCTGGGGCGTCAGTCGAAGAGCCACAGGCGAGGAGTGCGAACACCATCACCGAGACGATAGCTACGAGTAGGATTGAGCGACTCATCACATTCCTCCAGTCACCCCGTGACCGCCAACCGCCTGCCGAGCCGAAATTCCCTCCAAAAGGTATCCCGTCGCCACGCGGATGCACCATGCAGCGACCGCTCCGACTATAAGGCCGACCACTAGTGTTGTCAACCGCAACCTGAAGCGCTCCGAGCGATACCGAAGTCAGCCTCGCGGGCGCCTTCAGGCGGGAGTTCCCGGACTATCCCAGATCGTCCTCTGGCAGCATCTGTGCGCGCTATCCACCGCATACCATCGCGAATTCCTTCAATTCCCCAACCTGGTAAGCTTGACCACCAGAGCGTCCGAGCAGTCCATGTTGCCCCGACGACTTCGTCGATCGAGACCGTAATACCTACTGCCAGAAATTGACTTGAGGACAATCCGTTCGCCCTGAGCTGGTCGAAGGGCGCCTGGCCGGCGGTTCGACAAGCCCGTCCTGATCCGCCTCATGCGGACGAAGGGCTGACCACGAACTGGCAAGGTTACTCCGACTGTAGCTTCAAGTACTATCTCTCCCGAGGTGCGCGATGACAGCCGGTCCTGACCGTCCCAAGAGCGCCTTGACAGGCATCAGCGTCCTCGACATGACCACCGGCATGGCCGGGGCGTTGGCCACGATGTTCCTGTGCGACAACGGGGCAAATGTCATCAGGACCGTTCGAGACGCCGCTCACGTGGCCCGGCCGGGACCCGGCTACGCCCTCTGGGACAGGGGCAAGAAGGCCGTGTTGATCGACGACGCGGGCGCGGAGGGTGCGATTGAGCGCCTTGCCGCCATGATCGACGTGGTGGTCGAGGACCTGCCACCCGGCGCCCACGGAAAGGCGGCGGCGCTCCTCCACCGGCTGCAATCGGCGGGCCAACGGCTCATCCACTGCTCCATAACTGCCTACGGCGTCAACGGGCCGCTGGCCCGCGAGTCCGCTCAGGCCGACCTGGTGATGGCGCGGACCGGCACGCTATCCGACCTGCCCGGGTTCCGCGATGGGCCCATGCACCTGATGCACCCCGTGGCCAGCGTGGGAGCGGGCCTGCTGGCCGCGACGGGGACCGCGGCCGCGCTGCTGCAGCGGGAGCGGACAGGCGTCGTCGCACGCGTCGATACCTCTATCATGGCGGGCGCCATGCTCTACATGATCGGGGCGACGTGGGACCACCTGGAACCGAGCCCATCCCAGACCAATCCCGTCGGTGACGGTCCATTCTACAGCGCGTTCGAATGCGCGGACGGAGAGTGGCTACAGCTCGGGTGCGTCCGCGCGGGCTTCGCCGAGCAGGCGGCGTCCGTCATGGGCATCGCCCACGTGATGAGCGACCCCGAATACGGCGATGGCAGGATGCCGCCCACTGAAGAGGCGCGGCTGAGGCTGTTCGATATCGTCGCCGACGCCATGAGGGCCCGGCCCTCCACCGAATGGGCGCGCCTATTCGACGAAGCGGACGTGCCGTTCGGGCGAGTGGGAACGACCGATGAGGCTATGGACGACCCTCAAGTACGTCACAACCAGATGGTATCCCAGCTCGACGACCCTGTGCTGGGCCAGACGTCGCTGGCAGGGCTTCCCATCAAACTCTCGCAAACCCCTGGATTCGCCGGCAGCCCGAGGGCGGACCGCGCCATCAGCATTGACGAGGCGCTGCCGGCAGAGCGCCGGCGCACGGAATCGTCGACACCGGCCGCGTCCAATTCAGGCTCCAGCGACGCCGTGGGCATGCCCCTCGAAGGGACCACCGTCCTCGAGGCCGCAAACGTGATGGCGGGGCCCCTGGCGGCCCGGCTGCTGGCGGATCTGGGGGCCGACGTGGTCAAGCTGGAGTCGCCAGACGGCGACATCATTCGGCCAGGCGGATCGGCCCTGTTCTTCTATAGCAACGCCAACAAACGCTCGGTCTCGGTGGACGCCAAAACTCCCGAGGGCCGCGACGTGGCCCAACGACTCGCCTCAAGGTCGGACGTGCTTCTGGCGAACATGCGCCCCGGCGCCACCGACCGCATGGGGTTGGGCAGCGACACCCTGGCGCGGCTCAACCCGCGGCTGATCGAGACCCATGTCACCGCCTTCGGCTGGTCAGGCCCGTATTCCCACAGGGCAGGCGTCGACCCCCTGGCCCAGGCTCTGACGGGCCTGCAGAGGATCCAGGGCGGGCCCGGTAGGCCTCCCGTCTATCTCTCAATCCTGGCCCCATGCGACTTCACTGCTGCGGCGATGGGTGTGCTGGGCACCGTGCTGGCACTGGTTGCCCGCGAGCGGCACGGCGTAGCCCAACGGGTGGACACAAACCTGGTAAATGCCGGTGTCCTCTTGAGCGCCGACAACTTCATGAGGGCGGCGGAGAAACCCGCTAGACGCCTCGCCGACCGCGATCACTACGGCCTGGGAGCGTTGCACAGGCTGTACGAGGCCGGCGACGGCTGGCTCTACCTGGCGGCGGACTCCGACGAGCACTGGCGGGGCCTCTGCGACGCCCTCGGCCTATCAGATCTGCAAGACGACCACCGCTTTAGCACCGTTGCGCTGCGCTTCGAGCACGACCAAGAACTGGGCACGGAGTTGGCCGCACAGTTCGAGTCTCAACCCATAGCGGAGGTCCTCGACGCCCTCGACCGGGCTGGAGTGCCTTGCGCCCCCGTGGTCGAAGACTACAGCCGGGCGTTCGTTTCCGACCCGCAGGCGCGGGAGAACGACCTGGTCGCCGAGCTTGAGCACCCCACTCTCGGTACGCTCAGCCTGGCCACAAACCTGGTCAAGTTTTCGGGACGACCCGGTGGAGTACGGCGCCCCACGCCGCTGTTGGGCGAGCATACCCGGGAGGTCTTAGCCGACCTGGGGTACTCGGCCACCGCCGTCCAGGGCCTCTACGACAAGGGCGTGGCCAGGACCGAGGTCCGCACATCCGACACGGTTTAGAAAGGAGATACAGAATGAACCAGAACAGGCTGAGGCTGTTCGATATCGTCGCCGAGGCGATGAAGGCTCGGAGTGGCTCCGTTGAGGCGGATCGTAGGTTGACCCTCATCTGCGCCGAACGTACAATGGCGCCACTCGCAACCGCAATAGCGCGGGCTAGCTGAGGAGCGCGCGGCCTCCCCAAGCCGGCAAAGAGGACGAACTATGCCCCACAAACCGCTGATGGAGTTCGGATACAACCCGCCGGGCGGCGGAGGGGCTACGAGACGATCGTGCGCAGGGACTTCCTGAAGGACGTTCACGCCGCCTGTGACGTGGCCTCCCAGAGCTTCGACTCCCTTTGGATCTCGGACCACCTCAACTACGGCTCCGAGTTCCGTGTCGAGTGCTGGACGCTGCTCACCTGGATCGCCGCTCGCTACCCGGGACCGCGGCTGGGGTCGGTCGTGTTGTGCAACGGCTTCCGTAACCCGGCCCTGATGGCCAAGATGGCGGCCAGCATCCAGGAGCTGAGCGCCGGGCGTCTCATCATGGGCTACGGCGCCGGATGGCACGAGGGAGAGCACAGGGCCTACGGCTACGACTACCCGACACCTGGCACAAGGATCGCGATGTTCGAAGAGGGCATCAAGATCATGAAGGCGATGTGGACCGACAGCCCGGCCAGGTTCAGCGGCAAGTACTACGACGTTGGGGATGTCTACTGCGAGCCGCGGCCCGACCCGCAGCCCATCCTGATGCTGGGTGGCGCGGGGGAGCGCAAGACGCTGCGAGTCGTGGCCGAGCACGCCGACTGGTGGAACATGACGATGGGGTCTCGTGAGACGCTCCAGCATAAACTGGACGTCCTTAGGTCGCACTGCGACGCCGTCGGGCGCGACTACGACAGCATCCGGAAGACGCTGGCCCCGCGCTTCTACATCCACAAAGACCACGCCAAAGCGCTTGAGATGGCGGGAGACAAGCTGGAAGGCAACCAGGTGATCGCCGGCGACCAGGTGATCGCCGGCGACCCGGTGGCGGTGCGGGAGAAGCTCATTGAGTTGGTGGAGTTGGGCTTCGACTACTCCATCGCCTCCTTCCCACACCTCCAGGAGCTTGACGACATGAAGCTCTTTGTCGACCAGGTGATGCCCCACTTCAGCTAGGTCGCCAGAGGTGTCCCCCTGTCCGTGCCGGCTTCTCACCGCCGTCAACGGCTCCGAGGAAGTTGGCGGCCCGCACCAACGGCATCCATCTAACACCGTTATAGGTCTCGAGGCGCGAATATCGAGATCGCAACCCGTTCGAAACCCCTTCGAAAAGGAGATACAGAATGAACCAGCCCAGGTTGAGGCTGAGTGGAAAGGTTGCCATCGTCACAGGCGCCGGTTCTAGTGGCCCGGGCATCGGCACCGGAAAAGCCACCTCGATACTATTTGCCCGCGAAGGCGCCAAAGTGCTGCTGGTTGACGTGGAAGCCAGCCGCGCAGAAGAAACATTGGCTACCATCGAGGAAGAAGGTGGCGAAGCATCGGTGTTCGAGGCCGATGTTTCCCGATCCGATGAGTGTCGAGCCATGGTAGACGCCACCCTCGAGCGCTACGGCGCCCCAAGTATTCTGTTTAACAATGTAGGGGTGAATGCCAGAAGAGGCGGCAGCGGGGCTGATTTGGAGGAGGAGGAATGGGCCCGCGTAATAGACACCAACTTGAAGGGCATGATGCTGACCAGCGGGCATACTGTTCCGGCCATGGCCAAAGGCGGCGGCGGCTCGATCATCAACGTTTCGTCCACCGCCGGCATCCGGGCGGGCCCTGAAGTATCCTACTCGGCGGCCAAGGGCGGCGTTATCTCCTTGACCAAGTCCATGGCGATGCATCACGGCCGGGAGAATATCCGGGTAAACTGCATAGTCCCGGGACACATTTACACCCCCATGGTTGCGTCGATTGCTGCCAGTATGTGGAACAAACCCGTGACCGAGGAAGATCGTGACATACGCCGACGAGCCGGGGCCCTGGGTACCGAGGGCACTGCGTGGGACGTTGCCTGGGCGGTGGTATTCTTGGCGAGTGATGAGGCCCGCTGGATTTCCGGCGCGGTCCTCCCGGTGGACGCCGGATTATCGACCATGCTGCCGCACAATATGGTAAGGGAATTGGCGTGACGCGCCGAGGACCGGCTGCCCATACCGGGGCAGTCGGTGAGGTGCAGATGATGCGCAGCATCTCGGGCGCGGGACTGGTACCCATCGGAAGAGGAGGCGCCCCTATACAGCAACGGCGTCTATGGGCTGACTAAGGGTTTCGGCGAACGCATCTGCCAATACTTCTGCCGCGAGTTCGACATGAACATCGTGACGCTTCGGATCACCGGAGCCCGGACCAGGGAGCAATGGACCGCCGAACGTCGCAGCTGGGGTGAGGCGCCCGACGCCGCTGCTGGGCGAGCAGGCGCGGGAGGTCTTGGCCGGACTGGGGTACACAGCCTCCAACGTCTAGGGCCTCTACGACAAGGGCGTGGTCAGGACCGAGTCCGCACCGTGAGATAGCCGGCTTATAGCACAGCAACTCAGTCCCCGACCGCGGGCAGGGCGACCGCTGGATATCCGAGTCAAGTTACGGAAAATCAGTCGTGGGGCGGCTCGTTGGTGAAGATCAGGCTGCAGGCAGCCATGAAGAACCCGCCCACGCCCTGAACGAACGACACTTTTACGTCGGGCACCTGGTGAGCAGCCTCGCCCCTTACCTGGCGGACCGCCTCCTGCATGGCGAACATCCCGTAGGCGCCCGTGTGGGTGTAGGATAGGCCGCCGCCGCTGGTATTCATGGGCAGCTTGCCGCCAGGTGACGTGTTGCCTTCCTGGATGAAGGCCCCCGCCCCGCCGCGTCCCACGAACCCTGTGTCCTCCAGTCCGTAAATAGGCAGATGAGCGAAGGCGTCGTAGACCATCACGTGGTCCACGTCCCCGTGGGTGATTTCAGCCTCCCGGAAGGCCTCGCGGCTGGCGGTCTTGAAGGCGGCCGAGCTGGTCTGGTCATTCAAGTAGCTGACGATGGGCGACTCGACGGACTCGCCGGTGCCCAGAATGTACACCGGCTTCGTGGGGAAGTCCGGCGCCCGGTCCGCCGACGTGACGACAAACGCGCCGCCGCCGTCGGTGACCACGCAGCACATGAGCAGGTTGAACGGGTAGCAGATCATCCGGCTGCTCAATACATCGTCGACGGTGACCAGGTCCCTGTACATCGCGCGGGGGACCTTGTTGGACCACTTGCGCTGGGCGACGGACACCGACGCAAGCTGCTCGATAGTGGTGCCGGTCTCTTTCATGTAGCGCAGGACGCCCATGCCGAACAATGTTGTCGGTCCGTTGGGGCCGTAAGGGGACTCGAACTGGTCGGGATAGTTGCTGTCCCCGAGGCCGGGGCCGCTCGGTCTCCCGTCGCCACCGCCCCCGCCAGGGGCGACGCCCACGCGACTGCGCCCGCTGGCCCCCATGACGCACAGGACCGTGGTCGCCAGACCCGATGCGATCGCCGCGACCGCGTGCCTGAGGTGAATCAGGTAGGAGGTCCCGCCCACCTGGGTGTTGTCGACCCACTTGGGCACGATGCCCAGGTAGTTGGCCAGAGCGGCCGGTCTCAGAGTTGTGGAGATGCCGTCAATCTGGTCCTTGTCTATTCCACAATCTCGTATGGCGTTGACGGCGGCGTCGACATTCAGCCCAAAATCTGAGACGTCGGGGATCACGCCGAGCTGCGTCGTCTCGGCTGCGCCGACAATGGCGGCCTTGTACCTTAGTGACATGCGGTTCCTCCCAGTGTGTTTTGCGCCGGTGCGCCTATTAATCAGGTTGCCGGATTTCGGCTAACCTGGCGGGTTGTGTCCTGGGAGCGGCCACCCCGGTTCCGACGGGCGCCGCTTGACGTCGCGCTAAGCTCCCGCCGGCTTCCATTTGGGGATGGTGACGTCAGGCAGAACATCTTCGAAAACGACCTCCAGCGGCATGTCCAGGACCAGGTTTTCGGGCGTGTTCTCGATGCCTACGATATTTGTCATCATCCGGGGCCCTTCCTCGAGCTGCACCATCGCGATGGCGTACGGAGCATCGTCCTCGAAACCGGGCGCTGGCCTGTGATTAATCATGTAGGAATATAGCGTCCCTTTACCCGTCGCCTGAAACCATTGGAGGTTGTCGGACATGCACTTCGGACAGTGAAGTCTGGGGTAGAAGAAGACGTGGCTGCACTCAGTGCAACGCTGTATCCACAGCTCGTGGTCCTTTACCTTGTCCCAGTAGTACTGCGTCTCCGGGATAGGGATCGGGAAGGGTTTGCCGTACTCCTGCTTCTGTGTCATAGATCACAGTCCTCCTATGCTGAGTGCCCGAGTCTAAGAGTCCGTATTGTACATCGGAGCGGCGAACGAGAACACGGCCCGACAACCAGCCGTCCGACACGGAGCTGCCCTAGCTGAATACGCCGTGTCCGCCGGCTTCCCCACTTCCGTGACCAGTCTCCGCCCCCCTGTTTGTCGAGCACACAGACGACCAGTTTCGTTTTGGTATAAGATGCAACGCAAGATCCGTTTCCAACTAATCGCGGTGCAATTCAGGGAGCCGTCATGCCCAACTCGTTAAAGGACAAAGTGGCAATCGTCACCGGCGCCGGTCGCGGCATCGGACGCGGCATCGCCCTCTTGATGGCGGAGGAGGGGGCCAGCGTCGTGGTCAACGACCTTGGGGGAGATGTCGACGGCGCCGGCGCGTCCAGCTCTCCCGCCGACGAGGTCGTGGCCGAGATAGAGGCGAACGGCGGCTCTGCCGTCGCAAACCACGATTCCGTGGCTTCTATGGAGGGCGGCGAAAACATCGTCCAGACCGCCTTAGACGCTTTCGGCCGGCTGGACATCGTGGTCACCCCCGCGGGCATACTTCGCGACAGGATGATTTTCAACATGACCGAGCAGGAATGGGACGACGTCATCGCTGTCCACCTGAAAGGGACCTTCACAGTCGTCAAGCACGCATCTATCCTCTTCCGGCAGCAACGAAGCGGCCGCATCATCACCTTTAGCTCGGAGTCGGGCCTGTTCGGCAACTCGGGGCAGGGAAACTACGCCGCGGCCAAGTCCGGCATAGCCGGTTTCACAAAGGTCGTTGCTCTAGACTTGGGGCGGTACGGCGTGACCGTCAACTCCATCGCGCCCAGGGCCTCGACGCGGATGAGTGCGACTGTCCCGGACACTGCGAGGCAGATGCGGGGCCAACGGGACGAGCCTCAAGAAGTGCAGCCGCCCCCCTCCAGTTCCGCGGAGCCCGAGGACATAGCGCCCTTCGTATGCTACCTGGCCGGAGATAGCGCCGCCAACGTGAATGGCCAGATATTCATGGTGTACGGAGGCAACGTCACGTTGCTATCGTATCCTCGCCCGATACGGACCATTTTCAAGCGGGACCGCTGGGATCTCGACGAGCTTTCCGCGCTGGTCCCTAGCCAGTTGACCTACGGACTTCGCAACCCGTCGCCGCCTCAGCCACCCAGGCAGTAGGCCGTGACGCCCAGCGACTCAATATTCGTGTTAGTACGAGGAGTACTCACCAAATGGGAAACCTGCTCAGCGGCAAAGTAGCCATCGTGACCGGCGCGGGCCGGGGCATCGGCCGGGGCATCGCGCTCAAGTTTGCCGAAGAGGGCGCAAAGGTGGTCGTCAACGACCTAGGCGGAGACGTCGACGGCACGGGTGCGTCCAGCTCACCCGCCGACGAAGTCGTCGACGAAATCACCGCCTCAGGCGGCTCCGCCGTGGCCAATTACGAGTCCGTGGCAACCATGGACGGCGGCGAAAACATCGTCCAGACCGCCATCGACAGCTTCGGTCGACTGGACATCGTGGTGACCCCCGCCGGGATTCTCCGGGACCGGATGATTTTTAATATGACCGAGGCTGAGTGGGACGTTGTCATTGCAGTCCACCTCAAGGGGACCTTCACCGTCGTCAAGCACGCGTGTATATTGTTTCGACAGCAGCGTAGCGGGTGCGTCATCACCTTCACGGCCGGCGCGGGGCTGACCGGCAACTCCGGTCAGGCCAATTACGGCTCGGCGAAGGACGGTATCGCCGGCTTCACCCGCGGGATCGCCAGGGACATGGGCCGCTACGGGGTGAGGGTCAACTCGATATCGCCCGGCGCCCCTACGCGCCTAACGGCCACGGTCCCCGATTCCGCCCGGGAGATTCGCATTCGAACCGGGATACAAGCCCCGTCCGCAGCGAGCCCCCTCGAACTCAACTGGGCGCCCGAGGACGTCGCGCCTTTCGTAACGTGGCTCGCCTCGGACGAGGCTGATGACATCAACGGCCAGTTCTTCCACGTAACCGGTGGCGAGGTGTCGCTGCTGAATAACCCGGAGCCCGTCCGTTCCATGCACAAGCCGGGGCGCTGGACCGTGGACGAGATTGCGGCGGTGTTCCCGCGGGCCATCGGTGTGGACCTGGTGAACCCGGCCCCGCCCCAGCCTCCGCGTCAATAACATGGGCAAGCCGGAAGAGAGAACGGCGCGCCGGCAGCCCACGCCGGTCGCGTTGAGCCGAGGGGCAGCCGCCGGCTCGCTCCTGGCAGCACTGCTCTTATTCGCCTGCGGCCCCGGGGACCCATCGCCTGCACCCGGGCCATCCGAAGTCGCAGGTCCGGAAACCCCGCCCGCGACGGCGCGGACCTCCCCCCCAGCGACTGTCACGCGCGCAATCCTGCATATCGACCGGGTAGCGGAGGGCACGCGGGAGTCGCTGGTCACCAAGGGTGTGTATCCCGACGGACGCACCCTGGGGATCGTGGCCCCGGCGCTCGGGGCGGCCTGGGCACCCGATGGGCAGATCCTGGCATACGTGAGCGCAGATGGCTCCGAGCTGAGGACCGTCGACCTCCAGGGTACCGAAAAGACCGTTTTCAAGAGCTTTGACAGGTGGGAGCCGCTCTACGCCTGGCCCCTGTGGTCGCCCGACAGCCAACGGGTGGCCATCGTTACGATAGAGTGGTGCAAGGGGGGCTCTCGAATTGCCTCGCTGGTGGTCATCGACCCGGCCGACGGAGAGTCGGTAAAGCACGGGCGGTACGACTTTTGGCAGGCCCAGGGGACCGAAGACGGCCCCACCAGATTCAGCCTGCCGAAGAACCTGCGGTGGTCTCCCGACGGCAAGAAGATCCTCGTATCTTGGGACAAGGCGGTCGTGGTCGACGCCGAGACCGGTTTTTCCGAGACCATATCGACGCGACCGGTCATCGCCGAGTGGGCTCCGGGCAGCGACGCGGTATACTTTTTCGAGATCGAGAACTCCGATTCCGTCAGTAAGCGCGAGCTGGGAGACTTCTACGTCAAGGCCCTGGGAGCCACGGACCCCGTCAAGCTAATGGACCGGCAGGACCTGGCGGAGTTAGGGCTGGCGGCCGGCGCGGGGGCGATTCCCGTGTTCATGAACCTATCCCCGGGAGGCAACAGGCTGGCCATAGGGTCCGGACTCACCGAGGACGCCACCGGTCAGCTGAACATATATGACCTCTCACTCGACGCAACCGTGCGCCTGGACGAACCCGCGAAAAGCTTCGAAAGCGAGTACGCGATCGCTGCACTGGAGTGGGCGCCGGACGGAAACAGCCTTGCAACCGTGGCCGTCGCCGGAGATACGGCTGCAATAAAGGTACTGGACCTGGCGACGGGCACTTGGGGAACGGTGACCTCGCTGGACCTCGAAACCAGGGACCGGCTGGAGTTCAATTTCAAGATACTGAGCTGGAGCTCATGAGATCGTCAGGATGGTAATAACCGGACCTTCCAGGCTGATTTGGCTGCTGGCATTCTGCGTCTTCATGGCGGCGGCATGCTCTGGGGAAAAGCCGCCCCAGGGCGCGGGCGCCCGCCCTCCTGAAGGTTCCGTGACTATGGCGGTCCTCGAAGTCGGACCCGTGATCGGAGACCCTTCCACGGGCCCATACCGGCAGGCCATCAGGGGGAACCTCGGTATAGGCGAGTACCTGTTCATGAATGTGGACGGCGACCCGATGACCCCCATGCTGGCCACATCCTGGCAAGTCACCCCCGATGGCGCGCTGCTAACCATGACTATCCGTGAGGGCGTCAAATTCAACACTCCTCCGCTGACGCCGGAGTTCGACTACGGCGAGCTCACCGCCGAGGACGTCGCCTGGACCTTGAACCGGCACAACCTCACAACCAATCCCGAGAGCACCGCACCCGACAGCCAGCAGCTGGCGGCCACGTTCGGGGGGGCCAAGACCACGGGCAAGTACACGTTGGAGATACCCCTGGTAGAGCCGCTGCACTACGGCCTTCCCCTGAGCGAGATGCAGATACTGCGCGCCGGCCCGGCCATCGAGAGCAAGAAGGCCTTCGAGCTGTTAGGACCCGAACGGGTCAAGGAGATCGCCATCGGCACGGGTCCTTTCGTCCAGAAGGAGTGGGTCCCGGGCGAGCGGGGCGTCGTGGAAGCGGTGCCCGAGCACTGGCTGAAGACGTCTGGCATCCAGACCTTCACGGTCATCCAGGTGCCGGACATTAACGATCGGATCGCGATGCTGGAGGCGGGCGACGTGGACGCGGCCGAGATCGACCTCCGGATGCTGGCGGACGTTCAGTCCAGGGGCCTGAAGTTTCTGGAGACGATGCAGCCCAGCGACACCGAGACCGTTTCCGTGATCTGGCCGGGGAATCTGTGGGAGGAGGTGCACGCCCTCACCGGCGCTTCCCTCGAGCCCTGGAACTCCGTGGTTTACGACGAGGATCATCCCTGGATAGGCAACCCCTGGGGAGACAGGGTGCCGTATGTCGATGCTGACAACCCGCCTGGCATGAGCGACATGGAGCAGGCCCGTCTGGTCCGCTGGGCACTCTCCATGGCCATAGACCGGGACGCCGTCGTGCGCGAGCTCCAGAGCGGCGTTGGGACTCCCATTTACACCGAGTACATGGGCGAGCTATATCCCGGCTGGGACTCCAAGCGGTCGGTCACCGCATCCCAAATCGACGCCATCCTGGCCAGGCACGACTGTGCCGACTGCCCCACCTCCGGAGTCAACGGCCCTTTGGGGGAGACCGCCTGGCCCTGGGAGATCAAGTTGAACCGAGAACGCGCCGAGGAGCTACTCGACCTGGCCGGGTACCCGAAAGGACTCGACGGTGTGAGGTTCGAGATAAAGCTGAACAAATACGCGTGCGAGACCGGGGACATTTGCCTCGCGCAAACCGACGCCGTGGCCATGGGATGGGAGGCCGTTGGAGTAAAGACCATCCTGCTCACAGAGAGCTACCCGTTTCTGGTGAACCCGCGCATGGTGACCCGGGAGCAGGTGTGGCCCGTGGTCAAGAACTGCATCGTCGAAAGCGCCAACCAGCCGCTGGATTGGCCACTGCCTCCCCACGATTCGAGTCTCACGCGGCCCGGCTGGGGGTGCGGCTTCGAGTCCCCGTTCCTGGCGAGGATGAGCTTGAAGGTTTCCCGCGAGAAGGACAGGGGCAAGCGCGAGGAGTGGCACCTCGACGTAGTGGACTGGATGTACTACTGGCAGCTTTACAGCGGCATCTCACAGCAGCCCAAGGGCGTGGCCGTCAACCCCGACCGGATCAAAAGCTGGAGCGCCCGTTCGTCGACCGTGCCCAGGTGGCACAGGCCAGAGTTTATACAGTTGGTCGGTCGGTAGGGTCCTACTGGCCATGGCCGGCTCAAACACTGGGCAACACCGACTTTGCAAGCTTGCAGACCATCGTGTACGCGGGGTCGAAGATGTTTCCGACGTCATACTCGACGTGCATTCCGAGGAGGAAGTTCGCCTCGACGGCGTCCAGCCCGTAGTCGGTTTGCAGCCACCTGAGCATCTCGGACGAGGCGTGTTGTGCAGCCTGGTCCAGCGGTCGCGCATTGCCGGCGGCGAATATGTACCCGTTGTCCTCTCCACGCGGCCATCCGATCTCCTTGCCCTTTATGACCTCCAGGTTAACGACCACGTCCATCGAAATCTCGATGCCCGTGCCCAGTATCTCCCCGTCGGCCTGCCAGGCGTGGCCGTCGCCAAGGTGGAACAGCGCCCCCTTTGCGAAGACCGGCAGATACGCGGTCACCCCTGGTGCGAAGCCTTTGTAGTCCATGTTCCCGCCGTACGGCCCGGACGTTGCGGTCGATATCGCTTGGCCGCGCTCCGGCGCCACTCCGAAACACCCCATCATCGGCTGAATCGGTACGGTAAGGCCGGCAAGAGCGGAGGGACCATCTTCGACCGTCGCGGTGCTGTCCTCGAAGTCGATGCGAAATGTCAGGCGCTCGTCTTCGGGCACCACGTTTGCATCGCCCGGCTCCAGCACGTGCGGAGCGATACGGCGAGAGCAAAAACCGTGTGAGCGGTTCGGCCAGATCTCGTCGAATCTCACCTTCAGGGTGTCACCCGGTTCCGCGCCCTCGACGTATATCGGACCGGTTTGTGGATTGCCGCGAGGGCCGATGAATTCGCCGCTGGCGTCCCACCCGCCCGCGTCGATGGTGGTCGTCACGATCGTGTCACCACTGGCAACCGTTAATGCGGGCTCGTGGCTGCCAATGGTCGCGTAGTATTTATTAGGTGAGAAGTTGTGTTCCATCCGCCCGTGTCCACGTTGTCGATGCTATCTGAAGCTACTCGGATTATCATGCCTGAACGAATATTGATCTTGGATAAAGAGTAGCCAGACGCTACCATTCTCTCCTGGGCGAGTCAATTTCAGTCTGTTTTGAAGGGTCTCGCTTAGGAGCGAAGGGACCTCCAACAGACGCCGTTGCCGGGACCACGGCCCCCATTTCCGGCCACGTTCCTGGCCAGGCGAGGCGATGTATCTTTGGCGCCTGCCACTGGGGTGGTCAGCGGCAATGGCGAACTCGACTCCCTCCGCGTGAGTGCCAAGTTTCGTTGTCGCCAAGCATATCGGTAGCGATGACATGAGAGTACGGGCTTGAGTACTCCTAAGGCGGGATGCTACCCTTGGAGTCGCCAATCTCTAGAATGCGAAAAAAGGCCTGACGAACGCAAGCTTGGGTCCACGAAAGGAACACCAGAATGCAGGGTAACACGGCAATCGCGAATATCTTGAAAATGGAAGGCACGGAGTACCTCTTTTGCTATCCCGCCAACACGTTGATCGAGGCCGCCGCCATCGCGGGAATCAAGCCCATCATGTCTCGCACCGAACGCACTACCGTGAATATGGCCGACGGCTATTCCAGAGCGACCAACGGCCACCGCACCGGTGTGGTCGTCACCCAGTCGGGACCGGGGATCGAGAACGCCTTCGGGGGGATTGCCCACGCCTACGCCGAATCCACCCCCATTCTGGTCCTCCCAGGCGGCACCGCCCGCGGCCGGCTGGGCCAGTCGCCCGACTTCGATGCCATGGGCGCGTATCAGGGCGTGACTAAATGGGCCGGGCACCTCAACCAGACCGAACGCATCCCCGAGATGATGCGCAGGGCCTACACCCACTTGCGGTCGGGCAGAAGGGGGCCAGTAATGGTCCAGGTCCCCGCAGACGTGGCCACTGATGAGTTCCCGGAAGAGGCGTTCGACTACCGCCCTGTCAAAGGTTACAAGAGCGCCGGAGACCCCGGCGACGTCGCCGAGGCCGTCAAGCTGCTTCTCGGAGCCAAGGACCCTTTGATCTACGCCGGGCAAGGCATCCTCTGGGCCGAGGCGTCAAAAGAACTCCAGGAGTTGGCCGAGCTGACAAACGTGCCGGTTATGACCACGAACACCGGGAAGAGCGCCTTTCCCGAAAACCACCCGCTGTCTGTAGGGACCGGCGCGGCCACGATGACCAGGATGGCGCGGACCTTCTTGGACAAAGCCGACCTGGTATTCGGAATCGGATGCAGCTTCACCACCAACCTGGCGTCCGTCGGAATACCGCCGGGCAAGGTACTCGTCCAGTGTACGGTGGACGAGAAGGACCTGAACAAGGAGGAACAGCTTCACCACGCCGTCATCGGCGATGCAAAGTTGGTTGTTAACCAGCTAATTGAAGAAGTGCGGACGCAATTGGGCGCCGACGGCAAAAAGGGCGACGGCGCCGTGGCGGCCGAGATAAAGCAGGTAAAGGACGACTGGCTAGGAGAGTGGATGCCCCTGTTGACTTCGGACGAGGTGCCGATCAACCCCTATCGCGTGATCTGGGACATGATGCACACCGTGGACCGTACCCAGACAATCGTGACCCATGATTCGGGACACCCTCGTGACCAGACCATCCCCTTCTACGAGTCCATCGTCCCACGGGGATACTTGGGATGGGGCAACTCGTCTCAGCTAGGCTACGGCCTCGGAATCGCCATGGGCGCCAAGCTGGGCGCCCCAGAAAAGACCGTGATAAATATCATGGGCGACGCCGCGATCGGCATGTCCGGCATGGACATCGAAACGGCAGTGCGGCATCAGATACCCATCCTGACGCTCGTACTGAACAACCATGTTCTGAGCGGATACGCCAGGAATTACCCCACGGCTACCGACGCTTTCGGGTTCACCAACCTGTACGGAGATTACACCAGCCTCGCCGAATCCCTTGGCGCCCACGGCGAGCGCGTCGAGGATCCCAAGGAGATCATCCCGGCTATACACCGGGCCGAGGCGGTCATGGCCACCGGGCGGCCGGCCCTTATCGAGTTCATGACGAAAGAAGAAAATAGGCTTGCGCGTTTCCCGGCCAGGTGACTAGTACTTAGTTTTGATAATACCTATACGTAATGGTAGGCAGATGTTATGCTGACCGCATGCGAAGAGCAGAGACGATCATCACGTTGACAACCGGAGAGCGTGGGGAGCTGGAGACCACGGTTCGGAGCCGTACTGCTCCGTATCGAGCCGTACAGCGCGCGCGATTGGTTCTGCTGGCGGCCGATGGAACGCCCAATACAGCGATCGCCCGGGAGGTGGGTCTGACGCGGGCGCGGGTTGTGGTGTGGCGGAAGAGGTTTGCGGCGGAGCGGAGCGCAGGGCTGAACGACGGGGCCCGGCCCGGAAAGGCTCGGAAGTACACGGCCAGCACTGAGAGGCGCATCCTGGCGAAGCTGGTTGAACCGCCTCCCGAGGGATACAGCACGTGGACAGGGCGGCTGGTCGCTGAGGCATTGGGAGACGTTCCAGCCCACTATGTCTGGCAGGTGCTGAGGAAACATGGGATTCATTTGCAGCGTCGTCGAAGTTGGTGCGTGAGCACGGACCCCCAGTTCGCCCAGAAAGCGGCCGATGTGGTGGCCTTGTATCTGGACCCGCCGGAGAACGCGGTGGTGTTGAGCGTGGATGAGAAACCCGCCATCCAGGCTCTGGAGCGGGCTCAGGGCTGGCTGCGCATGCCCAACGGGCAGGCCCTCCGCGGGTTCAGCCACGAATACAAACGCCACGGAACCACCACCCTCTTCGCTGCCCTGGAGGTTGCCCGAGGGACGGTGACGGTAGGCCACTATCGCCGCCGCCGCCGGCGTGAGTTCTTGGACTTCATGAACCGTCTGGTCGCTCAGTACCCCGACCAGGAGTTGCACGTTATCCTGGATAACCTTAATACTCATAAGCCCAAGCATGACCGGTGGCTGGCTCGGCATCCCAATGTCCACTTCCATTACATCCCTACCCACGCTTCCTGGCTCAACCAAATCGAGGTCTGGTTCAGCATCCTGACGCGTCGAGCCCTGCGGGGTCTTAACGCCACCTCTGTGCGCGATGTCTGCCGTGCCATAGATGCCTTTACCCAGGCTCGCAACCAGTGCCCCGTCCCCTTCGAATCGACCAAGAACGTTGTGCACCCCGGTTCCCTTAAGCATACGTATCGTGATTTAGCTAACTAAGTACTAGTTTCGGCCCGCGCTGGATTTATTGGCCCAAGTCAACCGGCACTTGGCGATCCGAAACGATCTCGCCGCCTTCGATCTTCCACACTTCGATGTGGCCTGTGATGACGTCACCGTTCTCGTCCAAGTCAACCGAGCCCGCAGCTCCCTCGTAGTTAATGTCCTTGCCATCGGCGATCAGCTCCATGGCCCGCTTGATGCCCTCCTCTCCGGGCCTCACCATCTCGCCGGGGGGATTGGCTACGTCCCGGAGGGCGTCGCGAATAGCGGCAGAGTCCGTGGTGGTCCCGGCCTTGGCCGCAGCCAAGCCGATAAGGATCATCGCGTCGTAGGTTTCGTTCATGAAGGAATGCTCAGGCTCCATGTCGTAGGTCCTCACATAGGAGTCGATGAACGCCTGGGTTGACGGGTTGGCCTCGAAGCCCGGCCCGGTGCCATAGCTGCCTTCCAGAAGGTCCCAGCCGATGACTGCGAAAGATTCGGGGATCTTGGTGCCGTCCACGAACAGGAAGGTGTCCGCATAACCGCCTTCCAGGGCCTCGCGTAGGTAAACCTCGGCCTGCTGGTAGCTGATAGCGATCAGGACGTCAGGGTCGCCTTCGGTGGCCTTCTCCAACTCGGAAACGAAGGTAGGCTGGCTATCTTCGTGAGGCACCGAGGCGATTACCGTGCCACCCAAGGCGGTAAACGATTCCGTGAACTGGGCCGCCAACCCTTCCCCATATGCGTTATTGATGTACAGGATGCCCGCGCTCTCGTAGCCCAACTCCTTGGCCAAATCCGCCAGAACCACGCCCTGAGAGGCGTCGGACAGTGAAGTACGGAACAGGAAATCGTTATCTTCCAGCACGGTTATGGTGGGCGCGGTCGATGCGCCGGAAACTTGCAGCACGCCGTTGGGGACGGTCACCGAAGTGGCGACAGGTATGGTTACACCGCTCGCCAACGCCCCCACGATCGCCACCACTCCCTGGGCATTCACCAACTCCTCAGCCGCGGACACGCCCTGGACCGGGTTCACCGCGGTGTCGCGGTGAACCAAGACCACGGAGCCGCCCTGGATGCCGCCAGCACGGTTGATGTGGTCCGCCGCCAGGCCGATGCTGTTTGAGTGGGACTCGCCGAAGTAGGACAGCGACCCGGTGAAGGCGTTGAGGTGGCCGACAATCAACGGATCAGGCGCCTTTTCGGGTTCACTGTCGCAAGCGGCCACTGCCACAGTCAAAACGGCAAGCAGAGCAACTACCACCAAACGGAACTTATCGATCTTGAACACCTTTCCTCCTCCTCAGGCTGATGCCATTTGCCAACCAGGATGAACGGGTTGAATGCAAAGGAGATTCGTCTCCTCAATACATTTCATGTGATACATCGTCACCCTCTGATCAACAACGATTGCCCTGCTGCCGGTCTATCAAGTGGACCCCATCATCAGGACAGCGGTGAGGCTAAAATAAGAGAGTCTACCGCTGGGGTGTCTCGTAAACCTTCGTCCGATTGTAAGGCTTGTGGATGTTCCAGTAAACACCTTTGTGGGCTCACTGCATGGAACACCTGACCCGGTGACCGATAGCCCAGGGCTTGATGGGGCCGCCCTTGGTTGTAGAAGGCCAGATAAGCCCCAATCCCTTTTCTGGCCTCAGTCCCATTTTGGTATGCCTTCAGGTACACCTCCTCGTACTTGATGCTGCGCCACAGCCGTTCCACGAAGACGTTGTCCATGCACCGGCCCCTGCCGTCCATGCTCACTTGAACGCCTTGCGCCAGCAGCATGCTGGTGAAGGCCTCGCTGGTGAACTGGCTGCCCAGGTCGGTGTTGAAGATCTGTGGCCGACCCTTGCTCAAGGCCTCTTCCAGAGCCGCAACACAGAAGTCTACCTCCAGGGTGTTGGACAGCCGCCAGGCCAGCACGTAGCGGCTGTGCCAGTCCATGATGGCCACCAAGTAGAGGAAACCCCGAGCCATGGGTATGTAGGTGATGTCGGTGGCCCACACCTGGTTGACCCGGTTGATCTCCAGCCCCCTGAGCAAGTACGGATAGACCTTATGCCCTGGGTTTGGCTTGCTGGTGTTGGGACGCCGGTAGATGGCCTCCAAGCCTATCAGCTGCATCAGCCGGCGGACCCGCTTGCGGTTGACCTGGTGTCCGTGATTTCTGTGCCAGGCAGTCATCCTTCTGGAGCCGTAGAAAGGTGTCTTCAGGTACTGTTGGTCTATGAGGGCCATCAACTCCAAGTCCTCGGCGTCGGCCTCGGTTGGCAGGTAGTACAACGAGGAGCGGCTGATACCCAGCAAGGCGCACTGGCGCACCAGAGACAGCTTCGGTTCTTCTCGGTCAATCATGGCCCGGCGTTGGGACTGGCTCACAACCCGAAGCTCCGTGACAAAAAATCCCGTTCCACCTTGAGCTGCCCAATCTGTTGGTAGAGCTGGGCAGTGAGGACCTCTTGGTCCTTCTCCTGGCGTCCAGCACTATTTTCAAAGAGGTGCGGCGCCCCCTGAATCAAGGCCTTCTTCCAGGCATGGAGCTGGCTCGGGTGGACTTCAAACCGGCTGGCCAGCTCTGCAATGGTGTGCTCCCCCTGGAGCGCGGCCAAAGCCACTTTGGCCTTGAAGACTGGGCTGTGCTTCTTACGTGTTTGCTTCGTGTCCTGCTCCTTCTTTCCGTCCTATTTTAGGAGCGGGACTCTACTAGCCAATGATACTAACTTCGGGGTAAGGTCAACTGAGCGATGGTTAGAGGTGGTCTCGTTTGTCTGAACAGCGCTGCCCGGTTTGATAAGTGGAATCGCGCTGCCGTGCGTTAGGCCGCCGCGGACTTGGCAGGCGCTCTGTCAAAGAACTGGTCCGGCGTCATTCCCCCAAGGCTCGAATGGGGCCGTCCGGCATTGTAAAACTCGAAGTACCGCCCGAGTCCAGTTCTGGCTTCCGGGACCGATTCGTAGGCTCTCAGGTACACCTCCTCGTACTTGACGCTCTTCCACAGCCGTTCGACGAACACGTTATCCTTCCAGCTTCCCTTCCCGTCCATGCTGATCTGGATCCCATTGGCTTTCAGCAGGCCGGTGAAGGCGTCACTTGTGAACTGGCTTCCCTGATCTGTGTTGAATATCTCCGGCGCGCCGTGGCGTCCCAGGGATTCTTCGAGCGCCTCCACGCAGAAGTCTGTGTCCATTGTGACCGATACCCGCCAGGCCAGCACCTTGCGGCTATGCCAGTCCATCACTGCGGCTAGGTACACGAACCCCCTGGCCATCGGAATGTACGTGATATCCATTGACCACACCTGGTTGGGCCTGCTCACCTCAAGCCCGCGCAGCAGGTACGGATACACCGTATGGCCGGGCCGTCGCCGGCTGGTGTTGGGCTTGCGGTACAGCGCCTCGATGCCCATCCGCCGCATCAGTGTGGCGATGTGTCTACGCACGGAGGAGAGTCCCTCCTGGCGGAGCAGGCCTCGCATCATCCTACTGCCTGCAAACGGATACTCAAGGTGCAGCTCATCGATGCGGCGCATCAGTCCGAGACCGGCTTCGCCCACCGGCCGTGGCCGGTAGTAGATGCTCCCGCGGCTGATGCCCACTGCCTTTGCCTGGCGGGCGAGAGGCAGCTTGTGATCGCGGTCGATCATCGCCTTGCGCCCGGCAATCCCGCCTTCGTGAGCGCGGCCTCCAAAAAATCGTTCTCCAACGCAAGCTCACCGATCTTGGCGTGAAGGACCTTCATATCTACCGGCTTTTCAGCCTGCCCTGTCCCGGCGCCAAATAACTGCGCCGCCCGATCCAGCAACTGGGTCTTCCACTGCGTGATCTGGTTCGGGTGCACATCGAACTGGCTTGCCAGCTCCGAAAGTGTCCGGTCGCCGCGCACTGCGGCAAGAGCCACCTTCGCCTTGAACTCTCCCGAGTGGTTACGGCGGGGTCGTCTGCTCATATCTCGCTCCTGTCTCCGAGAGCACTATCATGCCCTCAATCAGGCAGCGATTCCACTTATCCCCCTGTTCAGATTTCCGGAGCCACTTCTGTGAGGTTGCGTAGGTTCGAGCCGTCTGCGTTCAGGACATAAATATGGGTGTCCCCGTCTCGGTTGGAGTTGAAGGCGATTTGCTTGCCATCGGGGCTCCACGCTGGACGGGAATCTCTCGCCGTGTTGTTTGTAAGGTTGCGCTGGTCAGAGCCGTCTGCGTTCATGACGTAGATCTCGTCATTGCCATCACGGAAAGGCACGAAAGCGATCAGACTGCCGTCCGGGCTCCAATTTGCTTCCGTGTCCCTGGCGGGGTCATTGGTGAGGCGTGTCTGGCTAGATCCGTCAGCGTTCATGACGTAAATCTCGGCGTTGCCGTCTCTGTCGGAGTAGAAAAGCATTCGGCTGAGGACCGCCGTCAGCGCTGGCGTCGATGTGACGGTTGGCGCGGGCCCCGCCGTGGCGGTGGGAGTGATGGTTGGCGCCGTCGTTGCCGTCGCCGTCGGCGTGTTAGTGGGAGGGACACGGGTCGGCGCGATCGTAGGCATTGGCGTGGGCGTCGGAGTAGCGGTAGGCTTGGAAATTCCAACGGGTGCCGGCGCCGCTCTTATAGCATAGATGTGGTCGTAGTCCGCCACGTAAACAATCCCATCCACAACAATCGGTGATGAAGTTCCGTATGCTTCTCTCGATAGCCGGTGACCCCACAGAAACTCTCCGGTGTGCGCATTCAGGCCGACGAGGTAAGCGGAACTCAGCGTAATGTATACAACTCCGGATTCGACGGCGATGGCTGAAGAGTCCGTCCAACCGCCACTCAACGGTTCGCCTGTCTCAAAACGCCAGAGCAGATCGCCCGTGGATGCCGCCAGTGCGTAGAGGGACCGACCCGACCCTGCGTACACGATCCCGTCAGCAGCAGTGGGTGAGCCCACGCTGTTGTCAGTCTCGAAGCGCCAGAGCAGGGCGCCCGTCAATGCATTCAGTGCGTGTATGAAGTGCCCCGACCCCACGTACACCACTCCCTCCGCAACAGTGGGTGATCCCGCGCTGCTTAATGTTTCGTAACGCCAGAGCAGATCGCCTGTGGACGCGTCTAGAGCGTGGAGGTCCCTGGCCGCCACATACACGACCCCATCCGCTACAGCGGGTGATGGCTGGGACCCACCTCCACCCATCTGGTAGCGCCATAGCAAATCGCCCGTGGACGCATCCAAGGCGTAGAGGTAGCCGTCATCCGCGGTGACGAGCACTACGCCGTCCGCTACAGCGGGAGAGGATTCAATCTGGCCACCAATCTGGTAGCGCCATAGCAAATGACCAGTGGAACGATCCAGAGCGTAGACGAATCTAGCTTGGTCCCCCACGTACACCCCTCTGTCCCCAATAGCGGGTGAGGACCTTAGGGGGCATCGGTCTGGTAGCGCCAGAACGGGTCGCCTAAAAAGGCGTTCAAGGTGTAGACATAGTTGTCATCCACTGCCACGCCCACGACTCCGTCCACAACAGCTGGTGAGGACACTGCCGATTTTTGGTCTTCTATTCCGTAGCTCCAGACCAGGTCCGCTGTCTTCACGTCCGGCAAAGGCGTGGGGGAAGCCCACACCGATGTGCGTGTTGGAATCGGAACGCTAGTCATTGAGGCTACTGGTGTAATCGTTGCCGCGGTGGTCGGCATCGCGGTAGCAGTGGGTGTGACGGTCGGGACCAGCCTTGCCGCGGTGGTAGCCGCCGGAGATGGGAGCGCGGCTGCGGCTGGCTGCGGTTCCGGTTCCTTAATCGTCAGGGCGAAGATGCTCAGGCTGTCCACCTCGGCCCGGGCGAACAGGTTATCAAAGTCCACTAACGTGGGCAGCAGCTCCCAGCGATCGGCGTGAGAATGCTGAATGGCGATGTTGCCACTGACGCCTCCAGCCAGGATGACGTCGCGGTCACTCAGACTGATCATCACCACAATTGGCCTAGCGAACTTGAACTCGTCCGGCTGGTCGGCGGGCCATCCGAGAATCGACAGGTCAAAGATTTTATCGGAGACCGTGAACCCCGGCGGCAGTGGGGGAATCTGATCGGGCGCCAAATCCTGGTACGTTAGCGTAACGTCCTCGCTCACCGCCCCAGCTCCGATGTCGACGGTGACCTGTTCTTGGGGCGATACAAGTCTGGTCGATTCCGACGCTGATATGACCACATCGATGGTCGCGCTGGTTGCGACCTGTCCCATCGGGGACGGCATCGATGGTGCCCCGCCGGGTGGGACCGTGGACTGGACATTGGCCAAGCCCGCCGCAGTCGGTACGCCCGTCGGCGCACCGACGAGGAC
Source organism: Dehalococcoidia bacterium (assembly GCA_965248005.1). Lineage (GTDB taxonomy): Bacteria > Chloroflexota > Dehalococcoidia > Lucifugimonadales > UBA1123 > CBDFIE01. The sequence continues at coordinate 1,964,340 of CBDFIE010000003.1, read as the reverse complement.
TGCCCGCGCCACGTCGGGCGCGTCGGGTCGGGTAGATGCCTGAGGCTGCTGGGCTGGCTGGGTTGTCTTAGAGCTTGAGACGCCGATGAACTCACTCACGTCGTCCCACAGGCCCAGCTGCAAAGTACCAACTCCCAGCGCGAGCACTAACAACAGCACAGTGGCTGCCCACGCCCACCTTCTACGGCGTGATCGCTGCCGGGCATTTGCGGGACCGCTCGCCCGTGTGGGCATTGGCCTCTGTGGTGCCTGATCAGGTGGCCTGGCGGGCGGTGGCTGAGGAGTGGACCTTGGACGTGGCGTGGTAGGCTGCGGTGGCGGGGTCGGGTCCCGGTGTGGCGGACTGGCGGGTGCGGCCAGGCCGGGCACCGCGACGCGCAGCGCCTGCGCCATCTCCACGACGCTCTGGTACCGCTGCCAGGGGTCCTTGGCCATGGACCTCTCGATAACCGCCTCCAGTGCCTTTGTCAGGTCGCTCCTCAGCTCCCGGATGGGCGTAGGCTCATCGTCGATTTGCTGGCGTATGACCGCCAAGGGGGTGTTGCCCTTGAAGGGAAGCTCGCCGGACACCATCTGGTAGAGCATGCAGCCCAGCGAGTAGACGTCCGAGCGTGCGTCCGCCTCTTCGCCTCGGGACTGCTCAGGCGACATGTAGTGCGGCGCACCCATCACCGCTCCCGTCGCGGTCATCGACGTCAGCGATTCGGAGCGGGCGATGCCGAAGTCCGTCACCTTCGCGAGGCCGTCCGGCCCGAGGAGGATGTTCTGGGGCTTTATGTCGCGGTGCACGATGCCCAGCGCGTGGGCCTCAGCCAGGCCGTCTGCGATCTGGATCCCGAACTCCGCGACGCGATCCAGGCGCATCAGGCCCCCACTCTCGATCACGCGGGCAAGGCTCTCGGGCAACAACTCCAACGCCATGAAGTGCTGATCGCCGTCCTGGCCGACTTCGACTATCTTGACGACGTTGGGGTGGTCTATGAACGAGGCCAGCGACGCCTCCCGACTGAATCGCTCGACATAGGTCGTGTCGTTCGAGAGGGAGGCGTGAAGTACTTTGAGGGGAACGATATGGCCGGTGTCGGGGTCAAAAACGCGGTAGACCGTGCCCTGACCGCCCGCAGCGATCTCTTCGAGAATCTGGTAGCGCCCGATGTGCAGGTCCATGGCAATTCACCACTGCCAGGGGGTTCCTCTAGGATGTACGGCGCCCATTATCCACAGCCCGACGAGGCTCTACATGAAGACTGCCCTTAGCCAACCTGACGATTCCCTGACATTCTCAGGTACGCGGGCGTGACTGCGCAATTCCCACTGCGACGCATGCTACCACGTAGGATACCCAACGAAAGGCATGCGCAGCAGGTTAAGGGGCTGCTGTCCGGCCGTGGGACCGAGGAAGGGACCTGCTCAAAGGCGTCGCTGTGGTCGATGACCATGTCCTAGTCGCTTCGGCGCCCCACGGACGCCGTCCCGATTAAGAGGCGGCCTCGTAACGAGCATCAGCCCTTCGAGTCCGCGTCAGACTCCCGGTCGTCGTCTTCCTCGTCGTCGGGCCGGCCGGCCTCCCTGGCGGCTTTCGCCATCTCTTCGAGGCGCCGCTCGACCTGATGATGGACGGTCCCCTCGGGATATTCGCCATCCTCGCCGCGCTCTCCGGCGGGGGCGCCCGTCAGCACCTCGAGCCCCTCGTCGATGGTGGAGACGGCGTAGATGTGGAAATTCCCCTTGTTGACGGCGTAGACCAGCTCGTCGTTCAGCACCAGGTTGCGGATGTTGTCCCTGGGAATCATGACGCCCTGATCGCCTGTGATCCCCTTGGCCTTGCATACCTCATAGAAGCCCTCGATCTTGTAGGTCGCGCCGCCGATGGCCTGGACGTCTCCCGCCTGGTCGACGGAGCCGGTGACCGCGAGGCCCTGTTTGATTGGCAGTCCGGACAACGCCGAGAGCAGGGTGTACAGCTCCGTCGACGAAGCCGAGTCGCCGTCTACCTCGCTGTAGGTCTGCTCGAATCCGATGCTGGCCGACATCGACAGGGGCTTGTCGCGGCCGTACTTGCCCTGGAGGTAGCCGTTCAGGATCATGAATCCCTTGTTATGGATCTTGCCGCTTAGCTGAGTCTCGCGTTCGATGTTCACGAGCTGGCCTCGACCCAGCGAGACGGTGGCTGTTATGCGGCTGGGCCTGCCGAAGGCGTGGTCGCCCATCGCGTACACGGCAAGACCGTTGACCTGTCCGACTCTCGACCCGTCGGTAGCGATATGTACCGTGTCGTTCGTGATGAACTCCAGCAGCTTCTCCTCGATCAGACCGGCGCGATACTTGCGCTGCTCGATCGCCTTGGAGACGTCGTCTCCCCTGATCGTGGGGCTGCCGGCCTCGTTGGTCCAGTAATCGGCCTCGGTGATGATGTCGGAGATCAGCATGAACTGGGTCGTCAGCTTGTCCTGGTCCTCGACAAGCCTGCTGGAGTGGGTGAGGATGGCGCCGACGGCCTCGCGGTCGAAATGCCGCAGTCCCTCCCCGCGAACCCTGGCGGCAATGAAGGACACATACTTGGAGAGGTTCTCAGGCGTTCGTTCCATCACGGTGTCGAAGTCCGCGGTAACTTTGAAATAACGCCGAAAGTCCTCGTCCATAGACTGGAGCGTCCGCAGCACGTCTGGGGCGCCGACCATTATCACTTTCGCGTTGACGGGGACCGGCTGCGGGCGCAGCGAGTCCGACGGGAGCGCCGAATACTGCTCGCCAATGTTTTCGATCCTGACCTCGCCGCTCCGCAGGGTGCGCTTCAGGGTGTCCCAGGAGAGCGGACTGAGCAGCAGATCGCGCGCCTGGACCACCAGGTAACCGCCATTCGCGCTGTGCAGCGCCCCGGACTTGATCAGCGTGTGGTCGGTGGTCAATGTGCCCACTCTGGCACGGTAGTCTACGCGTCCGAACAGGTTGTAGTAGGTCGGGCTGTGCTCAAAGACGACAGGGGCGCCAACGCATGCGCTGTTGTCGACCAGGCAATTTACCCGGTAACGGGTGAAAACGTCCTCAGGCGGACCGCCCATGCCCGCGCCGGCCGCTAACGACTGGGTCGCTTCGCCGGGCTTGAATATATCTACGTGCTGCACCATGTCGGCCTCTACCCGGTCCAGGTAGGTCACGACGTGATCGTGGTCCGCGTACTTGTCCTGCAGCTCGTCGATGATGGGCTTCAAGGTGAAACGCACGAGCTCGGTGTCGATGTCCTTTGTGCGGTCGACGGCGTCCTTGTTGAGCCGTCTGATCTCCCCCATGGCGTGGTTGATCGAGTGCTGTATCCCCTCGGCCCGCTGGCGGAGCTCCTCGCGAGCCGCCTCGGTTAGCGCGCCGAACTCTTCCTGGGTGAAGGGCCGGCCCTCGGGACTGAGAGGCACCGGCGTGATTCCAGCCTGGGCGAATGAGAGCGTGAACCCCTCAGCCTGGGCCGCCTTCTCCAACTGATCGGTCAGCGCCTGCCGCTGGGCCTGGATTCCGGCCATCACTTCCTCGACGCGATGAGTATAATCGTCGCTCTCGAAGACACCAGGGATTTCCCTGCTACAGGACTCCACGAGGCCGGCCATGTCGTCGGCCAGCTCCCGCATCATGCCGCAAGGTAGGTCGATGGCCTGCGGCTGGGTCGGGTCCTGGAAGTTGTAAACGTATCCCCACTCGTTGGGCGTGGGTTTCGCTGAGCCGATGCGCTCAAGTTGCGCCCGCAGGGCGGTGTTGCGGCCTGTGCCCGCCGCTCCCGATATGAATAGATTGAATCCCGGCGCCTCGATGTCCAGGCCCAGCTGCAGGGCGCTGACGGCGCGGTCCTGCCCGATGGTGCCGTCGAGGGAGTCCACTTCTTCGGTGGTGTCGAACCCCAGCGCATCGACGTCGAAGGCTGGCGCCAGCCGGTCGGCGGGCACCCTCAGGTGTTCGATACCCATCTCGTTCTCCTGGAGCCGCGTTAGCAGTCGGGGCTAGCAGGTCGCGCGCGACGTTAACCTGAATTGTAGATGGATATTCGTCGCATATCCACCGGGGCAAACTCGTCCTACACCGCTGCTGTGGTCTCTTGAAATACGCGGACGAATCGTCGTTGCGGGGAGTCCATCCGCGGTAGCACGACGAAGCAATCTAGTGCTCTGATTTCCAAGTTCGTTGAGTAATTCCATACCAGGGCTTGGTGGTTCGACAGGCTCACCACGAACGGGAAAACAACACCCCTCCGTTCGGCCTGAGCCCCGACGAGTCGGGGGCGCGGCGGACTTAGTTGATGTTCTTACCGATTATCACACTCGCGGTAAGCGGCCCCCCTTCTGGCGCGCTTCCCGATGACCCCGACTCGTGCTGGCGCCGGCGCACGGCCCCGGCAGACCGTCCGCTAGGCCGGCGGCGGGTAGTGCAGGCGCCCTTGACGATCGGTGAACGCCCTCAGCACATGGCCGTCGCCAGTCGTGACGTAGAGCGTGGTGAGGTCGTTGCCGCCGAAGGTGCAGTTGGTGGGCCGGTCGACGTCCAGCAGGTGCGTTTCGAGCACGTCGCCCGAGGGCGAAAACACGTAGATCATCGGCCCGGGGCCACTCTGCCGGTAGCCGGCGGTCGCCACGATGTTGCCCTCGACGTCGAGACACATTCCGTCGATGCCCCGGTGCGGGCCAAAGTCGTGAAGGACGTGGTGGGTGTCGAGTGAGCCGTCCGCTCTGACAGGATAGGCCCGAAGCTGACGCTCCTCCTCAGTAAGCCGACCGCTCTGCGCCACGTACAGGGTCTTGTGATCGAGCGAGAACAGCAGCCCGTTGGGCCGGGTCGTGTCGAAAGTCACGCGGGCCATGCTCCATGAGCCGTCGTCCCGCGGGTCCAGCCGGTAGACGGAGTCGTGGTCAAGCGCCTTGTTGGCTCGGTCCTCGCTCCACGGGCCTGCCGCGCCCTCGTAGTAGGGGTCGGTGAACCAGACCCGTCCCTGGAGGTCGACTGCAAGGTCGTTGGGGATGTTGAGCTTGCTTCCCTCGAAGCCGTCGGCAAGTACGGTGGTCGAGCCGTCGGACTCGTAGCGCACCACCCTCCGGGCGCCGCCCTCGCATACGTAGAGCGCCCCGTCGGGGTCGAGCATCAGCCCGTTGGCGTAATTGGTGTCGGAGCGGAATACGGTCGAGGAGCGAGTCTCGGGATCGTAACGCATTATTCGGCTGGCCGGGATGTGGGTGAAAATCAGGCCGCTGCCGTCCCACGCGGGGCCTTCCGTGACGCCCCCGTAGGGGCCGTTGACGTTAACGAAGTTCCAGGTCATTTTCTTCCTTTCCCGGGCCAAGGGGCAGGCGTGCCGACCAGCGACTCAACGGATTCTCGGCGTACCGGGGCACGCCCTGGACCCATGTTAGGGAAGAATCCCAGCGTCACGCATAGATTCTTCGCGGAGTCTATCCTGAGCCTTGCCGAAGGGCTCAAGAATGACAGATTAGCCCTCTGCCGCCTCTCGCGCGGGGCAGAGTCGACGCGCTAGCCGCCCTTGGCCTTCAGAGCCTTGGCCACCGCGGCCGGGTTCATCGGCAGGTTTCGCATGCGGACGCCGGCGGCGTGGTAGATGGCGTTGGCCAGCGCCGCCAGGGGCGGGGCGATGTTCGCCTCTCCGACGCCCTTGACGCCGAATGGGTGCGCCGGGTTCGGCACCTCTACGATCACCGGGTCGATCATCGGCAGGTCCAGGGTCGTGGGCATGCGGTAGTCCAGGAGGCTCGTGTTGGCCATCGTGCCGTCGTCGGCCATGTAGTACTCCTCATTCAGCGCCCACCCGACCCCCTGGGAAGCGCCGCCCTGGATCTGGCCCTCCACGTAGGCCGGATGTATGGCGGTACCCGCGTCCTGGAAGGCGGTGAACCGCAGAATATCGACCTTCCCGGTCTCGGCGTCCACTTCGACGTCGATGATATTGGCGCTGTACGAGCCAATCGAGCCGCCCGGGTTCAGGTTGGCGCGCCCCACCACCGGACCGCCCGTCGCTGCCAGCTCTCCGGAGATCTCCTTGAAGCTGAGTCGAAGCTCTGTGTCGGCCTTGTGCTGCAGGACCCCGTCGACGTACTCGATCTGGTCGACGTCGGTGTCCCATATCAGCGCCGCCCGTTCGATGAGCTGCTGCTTGACGTCTTGAGCGGCCTCGTGGGCAGCCCAGCCGGTCTTGAAGGCGACGCCGCTGCCGCCCGTGTTCGACGTGAAGCCGATGGTGTCGGTGTCCGCAACCTGGGGCATTACATCCTCGACCGGCAGACCCAATACCTCGGCGAACTGCTGGGCCACGGCGGTGCGCGTGCCGCCGATGTCCACCGAGCCCTCGACCAGGCTGACGGTGCCGTTGGCCAGCACGTTGGCGACAACGCACGCTGGACCGGCGTTGTTCCGGCAGAAGCCCATGCCCACACCCCGCCCCCGCAGCTTGCCCGCGCCCTGCTCCACCGACGCCTGGTAGTGGGGGTGCTCCTTGACGGCCTGCATCACCTCCTCGGCGCCAATGCGTCCGTTCATCACGCCATCGGCGCGACGGGTGCCCTCGGTTGCGACGTTCAGCAGACGAAACTCCACCGGGTCCATCTCGAGCCGTTCCGAAATCTCGTCGATGACCGTTTCGGTGCAGAACATCACGATGGGGGCGCCCGGGGCACGGTACGCCTGGGTCCTGGGTTTGTTGTCAACGACGTCGAAGCCGTCGACGCCCACGTTGTCGATCTGGTAGGGCGCGAATACCGCCGAGGCAGCGCCCCCAATCGGAGAGCCGGGGAAGGCGCCGGCCTCGAAGGCGAACCATGCCGTTGCTCCGGTTATGCGACCCTCGTTCGTCACACCTATCTTGATTCGCACCAACGCGCCGGAGGTCGGGCCGGTGGCCTGCAGCACCTCGGCGCGGTCCATGACAAGCTTCACCGGGTGGCCGGTTTTCCTGGACAGCGCCGCGGCCACGGGCTCCAGGTACGGGGGCAGCTTACCGCCGAACCCGCCGCCGATCTCCATCGGCACAACCTTGATCTGGGATACCGGGATGCCCAGAATCCTGGCGATGTTGTCGCGAATCCCGAAATGACCCTGGCTACTGCACCATACCGTTAACCGGTCTTGCGCCCACCAGGCCGTTCCGTTCTGGGGCTCGATGTAGCCCTGGTGTACCGAGGCGGTGCGGAACTCCCGCTCGAATATCTGGTCGGCCTGCTTGAAACCCTCTTCCGGGTCTCCGTGCAGGAACTGGTCGTGACTCGCGACGTTCCTTCCGCCCGGCAGGTCGGGGTTGTCGGGCCAGGCGTCATGCAACGGAGTCGCGTCGACGCTCATGGCACTCTCGGCGTCAGTGTAGGCCGGAAGCGGCTCGTACTCGACGTCGATCAGCGACAGCAGCTCCTCGGCCATGTGGGCGCTGGCGGCGGCGACAGCGGCTACGGCGTGGCCTTTGTAGAGCACTTTACGCCGCGCCAGAACGTTCTCGGTCGGCATCTGACCCAGCACCGCGGCAGGGCCGGTCAGCGGGGCGTCCGCCAGGTCGGCCGCGGTCACGACAGCCCGGACGTCCGGGTGAGCCTCGGCGCGAGAGGTGTCGATGGACTTGATCCGAGCGTGAGCGTGGGGACTTCGCAGCACCTTGCCGTAGAGCATCCCCGGCAGGTTCAGGTCGGCGCCATAGAGCGCCCGACCGGTAACCTTGTCAACGCCGTCGTGCCTGACCGGGCTCTGGCCTACAACCTTGTACTTACTGGATGTGGCGGTGGTCATCTATACCCCCTGAATTGGGTTGAGAGACCCGAAAAACGGGCGTCGGGCAAATACTAACACAGCCTCGGATTGCCGCTCCGGAAACAAATCTCTCCGATTTCCGTAGAGTGGGCCACCGGCAATATGCTGTGTCGTCATTGCGAGGCCCGAGGAAGCCCCGATAGGCATGGGGAATTGGAGTCTACGGAAATGCCCGCTATCGCACCCTGAGGAACTTCTGAATCCGATGGCCCTCCAAGACCTCGCCGATATAGAGGTCGCCGTGGGAATCCACCGCGACCCCGTGGGGCGCGACGAACTGGCCCGCCTCGCGGCTGCTATCGCCGCCCCATCGGGCCAGCAGCTCGCCTTCCCCGTCGACGATGCTGAACCTGTGGCCCAGCTCGGGAACGTATACCTCGCCGTCCGGGCCGACAGCCAGGTGCGTTGGCTGCCGGAAGCCCGTCCACATGGCGCGGAACTCCCCGTCCTGGTCGAAGACCTGGATGCGGTGGTTCTCCCTGTCGCAAACAAGCACCTGGCCTTGGCGGTCCAGGCCGATGCCGTGGGGCAGGTGAAAATCTCCGGGATTGCTCTTGCCCGGCAGGCCCCAGGACAGCACCAGCGCGCCCGTAGCGTCGTACTTGTGGACCCGCGAGTTGCCGTAGCCGTCGGATACGAACATGTCGCCGCTCTCGCTGACCACGACGTTGGTGGGAAGGTTGAACGGGCCCGCCGCCCGGTGGACCGTGCGCTCGTCGTCGTATCCGGTGTCCGAAGGCTGGTCGCGCGTGCCCAGCGTCAGCAACAGCCGCTGATCGGGGCTGTACTTTAGCACCAGGTGGGCGTCGCGGTCCGCCAGGTAGATGTTGCCGTCGGGCCCGATGTGGATTCCGTGTGGGTTGCTGAAACGCTGGTTCCATGACTTGACGAAGCCGCCGTCGCGGTCGAATACCATTAGCTGGTGTTCGCTGCGGTTGAAGACGTAGACGAGGTCGTCAGCGTCGACCGCCACACCCGCCACCTGGTTGAACTCGTAGCCCTCAGGTAGCTGACCCCAACCCTCGTCAAGCTCGTATCTGTAGTCTCCTGACCCAAACTGCATCGTCTTGCCCTCCAGCTAATTGGTCTGTTTGCAATCTGGCCGACGGGAGAAGCAGAAACGGGGCGGCGCCGCGAGATGATGCGCGGCCTGGCGCCGGTCGGCCCCAAGCCCCAACTCCGGGCACGAATCGAATCCCCCTTCGGGTCCGTCGCGCCGCTAATATACGTCGTCGTCCTTGAGGGGTCAAGTTGACCCACATGCAAGGCCAGTGATTAGGCTGGACGTCTGCTCGAGGGCGACTGCCGCGGGCGACCGCGAGGACGCACCAGCCCACGCCCTGGATGGGGTATCATCGTACTCGGCCGGAGGCCGGCCTCGACGTACCGGGTCTGAAACGTCGTCGTGTAGCCGGTCGGGACGCCGGCAACCTGACGCAATGCCGCGTGCTGAAGGAGATACAGGTTATGGCCACGGATACTACCAGGGAACGCCTGCGAGAGTCCCATCTGCTGCTTCGAAGGGTGATGGGTATCCTCGCGGTTGCGCTGCCCATCGTATTGGCCGTCTGGGGCTTCGCTATTTGCGAGTGCATAGAGATTCAGAACTCCATCAGCGACTACTATCACCTGAGGACGAGGGACGTTTTCGTCGGCGTACTAGTACTTAGTTGTGATAATATCTATACGTAATGGTAGGCAGATGTTATGCTGACCGCATGCGAAGAGCAGAGACGATCATCACGTTGACAACCGGAGAGCGTGGGGAGCTGGAGACCACGGTTCGGAGCCGTACTGCTCCGTATCGAGCCGTACAGCGCGCGCGATTGGTTCTGCTGGCGGCCGATGGAACGCCCAATACAGCGATCGCCCGGGAGGTGGGTCTGACGCGGGCGCGGGTTGTGGTGTGGCGGAAGAGGTTTGCGGCGGAGCGGAGCGCAGGGCTGAACGACGGGGCCCGGCCCGGAAAGGCTCGGAAGTACACGGCCAGCACTGAGAGGCGCATCCTGGCGAAGCTGGTTGAACCGCCTCCCGAGGGATACAGCACGTGGACAGGGCGGCTGGTCGCTGAGGCATTGGGAGACGTTCCAGCCCACTATGTCTGGCAGGTGCTGAGGAAACATGGGATTCATTTGCAGCGTCGTCGAAGTTGGTGCGTGAGCACGGACCCCCAGTTCGCCCAGAAAGCGGCCGATGTGGTGGCCTTGTATCTGGACCCGCCGGAGAACGCGGTGGTGTTGAGCGTGGATGAGAAACCCGCCATCCAGGCTCTGGAGCGGGCTCAGGGCTGGCTGCGCATGCCCAACGGGCAGGCCCTCCGCGGGTTCAGCCACGAATACAAACGCCACGGAACCACCACCCTCTTCGCTGCCCTGGAGGTTGCCCGAGGGACGGTGACGGTAGGCCACTATCGCCACCGCCGCCGGCGTGAGTTCTTGGACTTCATGAACCGTCTGGTCGCTCAGTACCCCGACCAGGAGTTGCACGTTATCCTGGATAACCTTAATACTCATAAGCCCAAGCATGACCGGTGGCTGGCTCGGCATCCCAATGTCCACTTCCATTACATCCCTACCCACGCTTCCTGGCTCAACCAAATCGAGGTCTGGTTCAGCATCCTGACGCGTCGAGCCCTGCGGGGTCTTAACGCCACCTCTGTGCGCGATGTCTGCCGTGCCATAGATGCCTTTACCCAGGCTCGCAACCAGTGCCCCGTCCCCTTCGAATCGACCAAGAACGTTGTGCACCCCGGTTCCCTTAAGCATACGTATCGTGATTTAGCTAACTAAGTACTAGAATCCCAGAATCGCCGGAATTTGGGGGTCTATTCGCCGTTGACCTTAGCTGGAGGCTGGTGCTATCGTTCAGCCGGTCGACGTGAACCCAGTCCGTGAGGGTTCCGCCAACAGTGACGAGTGATTCGTGGGCCTGGCCGCTCTACCGGGGAAAGGCCAGCCACCTGGAGCAAAGGAGATGCGATGCAAGCGGTAGCTCCGACCCTTACTGATGCCATTTGGCCCCGAATCGGTGTATGGCGGCAAGACGCCGTGAGGGACGTGGTGCTGATGGTGGGCTTCGCCTGGTTTGTGGCGCTTTGCGCCCAGATCGCGCTGCGCCTCCCCTGGACTACGGTGCCTATCACCGGCCAGACCTTTGCGGTGCTGGTGACGGGCGGGGCGCTGGGCGCCTGGCGCGGCGCTGGCGCCCTGGCCATCTACATGCTCATGGGGATGATCTATATTCCGGTATTCGCCCCCGGCGGTAGCGTAACCGCCGGGACCTGGGACTTGCATTTCATCTTTCCCTGGGACGGCACCTCCTCATTGCCGTGGGACATCTCCAGCGGCGGCTACATCGTCGGCTTCATCATCGCGGCCGCACTCGTGGGGTACCTGGCCGAGCGTGAGTGGGACCGCAAGCCATGGGTGCACCTGGGGATGCTCCTGGGTAACGTAGCCCTATACGTCCCTGGCCTCTTGTGGCTCGGGTACCTGATTGGCACCGATTGGATGACCGGGGGCAAGCCTCTTGGCGACTGGATCGCCGGCGAAAGCACCCTGGACAAGACCCTCGTCGGCGGACTTTACCCGTTCATCGTGGGCGATCTGATGAAGCTAATACTGGCGTCGCTGACGTTGCCCGCCGCATGGGCGCTGGTAAATAGGTTCCGCGGGGGGGACCACGACGAGCCCGAATGATGCGTGGCGGACGCCACTTTTCTCTGAATTGGAGGTTGGCTAGGATCTCCGGAATTACCGTGCCGACGACGAACGGTTAGCCGTTCGTCGTCCCTCATCAGGCTAGAGGCAGGATCAAACCTGCCTGAAACGGTATCCCACGTTCCAGATGGTCTCGATGAAGGGGTGGTCGGCGTCTTCGATCTTGCTACGGAGCCGGCGCACGTGGACGTCCACGGTTCGGGTGCCGCCGAAGTACTCGTATCCCCAGACCTGGTTCAGTAGGGCATCGCGGCTGAACACGCGGCCGGGGTTCTCAGCCATTAGCCGCAGTAGCTCGTACTCCTTGAACCTGAGACCGATGCGATTGCCTTTGAGGGTTACCTCGTAGCTCGAGGTATCGATGACCAGGTCGCCCGCGCGGATGATGCCGTCCTCCTCCGGACCGGGCGCTCCGGGCTCTCGGACGGCCCTCCGCGCCCTGGCGATCAGCTCGTCGGGGTCCGGCGGAGCGGCGATAAAGTCCGTGATTTCCAGGCCGGCGTCGATGGTCGCAATCCGCGAGCGGTCTACGAGCACAATGAGAGGCAACCCGGCCTGTGCACAGCTCCTGGCGCACCGCTTGAGCTCGGCGCTGGTCAGGTAGGCCGCATCCACCAGCGCAAGCATCGTCGACGGTGCGGTCCCCGATGCATCGGAAGCGGCCAACTCGCCATCCGATGACGCGAACGCGGCCTCGATGCCGTGACGCCGAAGTAGCCCGACCAACTCGTCGTGCTGGGCGGTCTCCCGTTGCTGGGCCCGGTGCAGGGCCACGTGTCACCTCTCGACTGCCGTGACGCCGTCAGTGCCCGCGACCGGCGCCTGGTGGCGCCAGTGGGGCGGCCCCCGGCGGCGTGGCTACCGGAATATTATAGGGAACGACACCGCATCACGGTAGGGGGTTTCCGCGGGGCGCGAGCGAGCGCGGTCACAGGCTGTGCCAGCGACGGCGCGGTGCGGAACGGGCTGGTGTTGACCGTCGTACCACGGCGCGCTAAGATTTTAGCGCTGGCAGACTCCCGCGAGCAGCGCGCGGCCCCGTGGTGTAGCGGTTTAACACACTGCCCTGTCAAGGCAGAGATCGCCGGTTCGAATCCGGTCGGGGTCGCCACTCCCCTGGTTGTTTCGGGGTCAGATTCCGTTCTGATGGCACGCTCAGGCTGCTCCACCACGTCCGGACGATGTGCATCGTCGACCTCTCCCCCAATTTCTGGATCGCGTTTCCGACTTAGTCGAACCCGCGATCTGCGTCCATTTGACGTCTTCTCCTGTCGGCAACCAAGGGTTGGATAGGCGGCCAACTCGGCGCCTCCGCCGCGAGCTATCACCGCCTCACATACGGCGGCCTGAGCCGCAACATCTGCTAACATTCACCTGATTACGTGCTCAGACCTGGTCGCGAGGTGGAATGGGTATCCACCTCAGGCGTGCGTCTGGAGCGTCTGGAAACGTAACGGCGCCGGATCACCACCCACCACAGCAAGGAGCGGACTATGGAGTTGGGAGCGTTCTCAATCAGTTTGACGGTTTCGGACCTGGACACTTCGAGGTCCTTCTATGAGAAGTTGGGCTTCGCGGTCTTCGCGGGAGACGCTTCACAGAAGTGGCTGATCTTGAAAAACGGAGCCCTCGCGATCGGTCTCTTTGAAGGGATGTTTGACAGGAACATGCTGACGTTCAACCCTGGCTGGGACAGCGACGCCCAGGAGCTTGACACCTTTACGGACGTGCGCGACTTACAACGCCAGCTCAAGGCGCAAGATGTGGAGTTCCAGACCGAAGCAGACGAAAGCACGGCAGGACCTGCCAGTTTTCTCGTGGCGGACCCCGACGGAAACCCGATCCTCTTCGACCAGCACGTCTGATGTCTTGATGCAGGTCGCCGTCGCTAGCATGACGCTGAAGCTGGGCGGCTAACGCCCTCGGTCGAGCATGGCCGAGTCGGGGGGCCTGGAGCCGTCGAACGCGGACCCGGTCACGGACACAGAGCAGCGGCAGCGCGGTGGTCGAGCCTCACGTCCTCCCACCCAACGGTGCGCTCGATCTTGAAGGCAACGATCGAGTGCTGGCAGCTACACGATTGGAAGACTGAGGGCACTTCAGGCGGCAGTTGACAACGATTTGGGGCGGCCTTATAGTCTGAGCGCTACCTATATTGTGCATCCATGCGGAGGGTGACCTCCGTACGGGTAGTAACGGATTAGGGCGGAGCGCAGCCTGGGATCTACGGGAGGCACGTGATGAATCGCCTATCTTGTCTTGCAGCGATTATCTCAATTATCGTGCCGACCCTGATTGCGTGTGGCTCTGATTCTGGGTCGGTTGAAGAAGCAGTGCCCGCCGCGCAGCCTGCGGCGGTAGGGACACCAGCCCACCGAGCTGGAACTTTCTTGACTCCGGCGAGCCTCTCCCCAGCGGACATCAGTAGGAATATTTACGGAGCCGAGACGACGACGCAGCCAGCCACGTCGCCAGTGGCACAAACGCAACCGACGCCAGGCCCAGAGCTATCGGCGACGCCCGTGGCGCCTGCAGTCGTCAAATCAACGGCAGACCCTACGGCCGAGGTGGTCTTTCCCGACCCGAAGGTTGAGGAAACTGTAAGGCTGGAGATACGCAAGCCCAAAGGTCCTATCCTGGTGGCGGACGTTGAGCCACTGACCGAGCTAGGACTCTCATGGCAACTCCAAATCTCCGACCTCACCGGACTAGACCATCTTGTCAATCTTACGAAGCTCGATCTCCAGAACAATCAGATAAGCGACCTATCGCCAATTGCTTCGCTCACCAATCTGACCTGGCTTCACGTCAAATACAACGAGATGGTCGACGTCTCACCGCTCGCCTCGCTCACCAATCTGTCCTGGCTCAACCTTCAGGACAATCAGATAAGCGACCTCTCACCCCTGGTTTCGCTCACCAATCTCAGCGAACTCAACATTCAAAAGAACGCGATCAGCGACATCTCGCCGTTAGCTTCGCTGACCAATCTTACCAACCTCAACCTTACGAATAACCAGGTAAGCGACCTATCGCCGCTGGCGTCATTATCGAATCTCACCAAGTTGAACCTGTCGAAAAATGCGGTAACAGACATATCGCCACTCCTGGAGGCCGGGCTCGGCGAGGGCGTTACGGTCACACTTTGGGGTAATACTCTGGACGCCGAGTCGGTTGACGTAGTGATTCCTCAGCTCGCAGAGGCAGGCGTGAAGGTCCAGTACTGAAGGTATTCTGGTAGATGAGCCAATACATAATCAGAAGGTTACTGCTGACGATCCCCACGCTTATCATCGTCACGATGCTGACCACATTTGCCGTCCGCCTCGTGCCGGGTGACGCCATCGACGTAATCGTAGGCGAGATGGACATGTCCGGCAGGGAGGACCTGGCGGTCCTGAGGGCCAAGCTTGAGAAACAGCTAGGGTTAGACGTGCCCATGCACGTCCAATATTTGCGCTGGCTGCGGGACGTGGTGCTCCACGGTGACCTGGGGAAATCGATACACGCCAATTTAGACGTGACCGACCAGATTCGTCGAAGGCTGCCAGTAACCCTTGAAGTTGGCATCCTGGCCATGATAATTGCGATGGTAATCTCATTCCCGATCGGCATATACTCGGCGATCCGACAGGATACCGCCAGTGACTACGTATTCCGTAGTATCGCCATCTTGTTCATCACCCTCCCTTCCTTCTGGGTGGGAATTATGGTAATAGTCTTCCCCTCGATATGGTGGGGTTGGTCGCCACCCATAATGAACATCCCACTTTGGGAGGACCCGTGGGGGAACCTGAAGATGTACTTGATTCCGGCAGCCATCTTGGGTACGCACATTAACGGCGGTAACATGAGGCTGACCCGAACTGCGATGCTGGAGGTGGTAAGACAGGACTACATTCGGACCGCCTATTCGAAGGGACTGAGCGAAAGAATTGTCGTGCTCAGGCATGCTCTCAAGAATGCGCTGATCCCGGTAATCACGGTAATCGGGCTGAACATGCCCGTCATGATCGGAGGCTCGGTTATTATCGAGCAGGTATTTACCCTACCCGGTATGGGCCGTCTGGCGGTAGAGGCTGCTTTTACTCGCGATTACCCGGTGATCACCGGAGTAACTCTGGTCTTCAGCATTTTCGTACTGATCTTCATTCTCATAACCGACCTTAGCTACGCCTACTTGGACCCCAGGATCCGCTACAGATAATGGGGAATAAGCACAATGGTTGACACGAGGATATTCGTCCCGGAGACGGAAAGGCCGAGAAGGTCCCGGAACCCGTTTGCCGATTTCTTAGTCCGGCTGATCAAGACGAAGCCAGTCGGCGCTGCCTCCGCGGTTATTGTCGTCGTGTTCTTCTTTACTGGGATCTTCTCTGAGTTTGTGGCCCCTTACGGATTCAACCAACAGTTCGTCGGAGAGTACAAGAAACCGCCATCGGCCGAGCATTGGCTGGGTACCGATAATATAGGGCGAGACCTACTAAGCCGCATCATATTCGGGGCCCGCATCTCAATGCTTGTAGGCGTGGTCTCCAGCCTGACCTCCATCACAGTCTCTTGCATCATAGGCCTTCCCTCGGGATACTTTGGCGGCAAGTTCGACCTGCTAACGCAAAGGTTCGTCGATGCATGGATTGTATTTCCAGACCTAATCCTTCTCATACTTTTGGTAACTGTAGTGGGATCTGGTCTCTGGAACATAGTATTCATCTTGGGATTCGGGGGTGGGATCGGCGGCTCGAGGACCGTGAGGGGCCAAACTATCCTCACCAGCAACAATGTCTATATAGAGGCCGCACATGCCACCGGCGCCTCGACGAAGAGGATACTGTTGCGGCATATCCTGCCCAATATCGCCGCATACCTGATTGTCTCGACCACCACTCGCATGCCTGGGCTGATGCTCGCGGAGGCAGGACTGAGCTTCCTGGGACTGGGCGTGCCCCCGCCAAACCCAAGCTGGGGTGGCATGCTAAGCGGACCGGCGATCGGCCACATGTACGTAGCCCCCTGGATGGCGATCTGGCCGGGCCTTGCCCTGAGCATAGTCATATACAGCACGAACATGTTTGGGGACGCGCTCAGAGACCTTTTGGACCCAAGGTTGAGGGGCGCACAGGGAGCTTACGGGGGACGGTAGTAAACCTGTCTGCGATTGCGCGCTCATTGATCCTTAGCATCGGAATCAGGAAGCGATCTCCCGGGGGTATCTATCTCGGTACCCAGGCATACGAGGATTGACGAGTACTGGAGAGAGGGGCCACCCTCGACGCGGTCGCGGAAGGGGCGAAAACCGATACCACGAACCCATACTTGACCCGACGGGCGTTTGCGTGATATAAGTCTAGGATTCCGGTACGGCCTAACTGCCGCCGATGCGAGTGAAGACGAACTAGAGTACGTAAGGAGATAGTGACATGCGTAAGGCTCTCGGACTTCGATGGGCCGTTGTCGCGGCGGGAGCGGCCATGCTCCTGGTCGTCGCTTCAGCGTGCACCAAAGAGGTAATCAAAGAGGTACCAGTCGAAAAGATTGTCACCAAAGAGGTAATCAAAGAGGTACCAGTCGAAAAGATTGTCACCAAAGAGGTGGTCAGAGAGGTACAACTCCCCGGCCAGACCGTGGTGGTGGAGAAAGAGGTTATCAAGGAAGTGGTGAAAGAGGTCCCGGTGGAGAAGATCGTGGAGGTAATGGCCGAAAAGCGGACAGGCCCGACCTACGGCGGAGTACTTCGGATAGCCACTGGCAGCGACCAGGGCGGGACCAACGACTTGTGCGTTGTTAAAGGCCAGAGATCGACGGGCTTCTACGGCCAGAACCTGTTGATTTACGACTGGGCCAGGGGCGCCGGTGGTTCGGGTGAAAACGACTTCTTCATGCGGATGGGCGCCGGCTCCGATACGTTCGATACCGGTGCCGTGGCCGACCGCTGGGACGTACCTAACCCGCTGCAGTATCGATTCCACATCCGCGAGGGGCTCCAGTGGCAGAACAAGAACCCCACGTTCGGACGGAAGGTTACCACCGAGGATGTGGAAGGCGAGATGAACCGGATCCTGGAATGCCGGTGGCCCAGACACGATTTTACCGACAAAATAACTGCTGACGATACGGATGGCGACGGAATGGCTGACTCGGTCTCCTTCCATACCAATATGCCCATAGCCTTCTGGGCCTACGAGTATGCCCACGGTCCTTACTTCAAGGTCATCCCCCCGGAGTCCGTGGAAGCGGGCCTGGACGACTACAGAAACTTCTCGGGGACAGGGCCTTTCATGGTGGAGGAGTATGTCCCGGCCAGCCACTACTCGTATGTGAGGAACCCGGACTTCTACCTCACTTGGACCGAGGAGGGCAAGGAGTATCAGATACCCTTCATAGATAAGGTCATCGATATCATTATTCCTACCGAAGCTACCCGGGTGGCGGCACTTCGGACCGGCAAGATCGATTCGCTAGAAAGCGTTCGGCCAGCCCAAATCGAGGGATTGGCCAAGACCCACCCGGACTTGCCCAGGACGGGTCCATTGGAGAGGCCCTTCGCCTGGTACATGCCGATGAACAAGCCGCCCTTTGACGACGTGCGTGTCCGAAGGGCAATGAACATGGCCATCGATCGCCAGGTATTCATCGACGCGCTGCTCGGCGGCGAGGGCGAGATTTTGAGCTACCCGTTCGGCCCAGAGCAGGCCGCCTTCTTTGAGCCGCTGGAGAATATGCCAGATGACGTACAGGAGTACTTCATGTACGATTCGGCAAAGGCCGACGCGCTTCTGGATGAAGCCGGGCTTACGAAAGACGCTGACGGGACACGCTTCGAGATCGAAGTAATGGTTAGTGCCAACTCGGAGGCGCTGATCGAGGCGACCGAAATCGCGATCGGCATGTGGGAAGCCGTTGGAGTGAAGGTCACGATGGACCTCGAAGAGGCGACAGCATGGAGAAGCAGGCTATTCGCCAATGAGTACGACTTCTCCGCCACGGTCGCCGCACCGGCGGACAACACCCTGAACAACTTCAGGGCGGGACACCAGTGGAACCAGTCGAACATGAACGATCCTGAGTTCCTCGCGATGTGGGAAGAGACTCTGGGCACGACCGACTCCGCGGAGCTGGTGAAAAATCAGAAGGCCACTGCGAGAAAGTTCCTTGAGTTGGCTCCGGGCATAATCATGCCTGCTGGACATGGCGCCGACTACTGGCAACCGTGGTTGAAGGGTTACGCTGGACAGCGAGCCACAGGACATTACGAACAGGGCCAGAGATGGGCGTACATCTGGCTCGACAAGGACCTGAGATACGAGTCTACAGGTTTCAAGGACTAGTCCGAGCGACTAAAAGCTGGAGCTAAGTAAGAGGGGTGCGGTCCGCGTGAAGCGGACCGCACCCCTCTGTTTTTGTCTGGCAGCATGTCGGGCCGTGGGATAGATTGACAGCCACCCTCTATGGAAATAACATCAGCGTCAAAGGCTGGCAGGCGCCGACGCGGGTTGTGGCCGTGATCGACGAGCTGGCCCGGGATCCCAATCAACCGGAGGCAGTTTATGCCGGCGAGCATCTATCCAACAGGTACGACCATCTACGACCCCGAGAAGGCCTGGAACGGCTACACGGCGTTTTCGGCCGGCGGCCCTGCCAAGATCATCGATATGAACGGCAACACGGTCAACTCGTGGCAGGGGCTGAGTGGCCAGGGCAAGATGTTCCCCGGCGGATACATGACGGGGACCAGCGGACGCGCCGTCGGCGTGAGATACGCGAAGAACGGGGACAGCAGCGACCTGCTACAGGTCGACTGGGACGGGAATATCGTCTGGGAGTTCAGCCAGTACGAGCTTGTCGAGGTGCCTGGCGGACAACCGACCTGGAGGGCCAGGTGGCACCATGATTTCCAGAGGGAGGGCAATCCGGTCGGCTACTACGTCCCCGGCATGGACCCACTGGTTGACCGCGGGAACACCCTCATCGTCTGTCACAAGAACGTCAACATGCCGTCGATGAGCAAGGTGCCCATCCTGGACTGCACGATTATTGACGTCACCTGGGACGGAAAGGTGGTCTGGGAGTGGGCCTGCACCGACCATTTCGAGGAGATGGGGTTCAGCAAAGAGGCCAGGGAGGCGATCGCCCGCAATCCGAACATTACGGGGCCTGCCACCGGCGGAACCTACGGACCTCCCCTGACTACTTTTCAGGAACAGCCCGAGCCCAGCGACGACCAGGTTGGGGACTGGATGCACATGAACGCCGCGTCCTACCTCGGCCCCAACAAGTGGTACGACATGGGCGACGAGCGCTTTCATCCGGAGAACATCATCTGGGACGGCCGGCAGACTAACCTAATCGCCATAATCGACAAGAAGACCGGCAAACTCGTCTGGCAGGTGGGGCCGGACTACGACACAACCGAGGCGCTACGCAATCTGGGCCAGATCATCGGTCAGCACCAGGCCCACATGATCTCCCGAGGGCTACCGGGCGAAGGGAATATCCTAGTATATGACAACGGGGGCCGGGCCGGCTTCGGCGCCCCGAACCCCGGCGCGCCCACCGGCCTGGGCTACGTACGAAGGGACTACTCCCGGGTGGTGGAGTTCGACCCGACGACCCTCGAAATAGTGTGGCAGCACGGCCCCATCGAGGCCGGATTCGTCGGGTATGAGCACGCCCTTAACTTTTACAGCCCGTCCATTAGTGGAATGCAACGCCTGCCCAACGGAAACACGTTGATATGCGAGGGCCAATCCGGACGCCTGATCGAAGTTACCCGCGAGCATGAGACAGTCTGGGAGTACATTGCTCCGCTGAAGGACGAGGCTGAGTGGGGATTCGATAGGATAAACACGATCTACCGCGGCTACCGGGTACCCTACGATTGGGTACCGCAGCTGGACGCGCCTAAGGAAACGGCCATACCCCGCGTCGACAACGCCAGGTTCAGGGTCCCGGGCTCCCCGCCGGAAAAAACGGGTCGGGTGGTCGAGGTCAAATACGGGTCTTGACCCTTCGCATGAGCCGGACCCATGTCCTGATGGTGAGCTGAGCCCTCTGGGCCGCCTTGCGTCGGCTGTGCGTCCAGACCTTCTGGTCATAACCCTCGGGCGCGTCGTCCTGGAGCGCCCTAGTCTCCTCCCAATGGGCTGGACCGTGGTAGCCCGTCAGAAGCACGATCTCCATCGGCGAAGTGGACGCTACTGTGGTCCACAGTCCCAGCACTCTGGCACCCTGGGCATGGATCCGGGGCCAGATACCGTTCTCGGAGCAGTCGACGAACTCGTCCAGGTCACCGGGCGAGATGAAGAATCGTCGGTGCCCGTAGAAGGCCCGCAGGTCCTCGGCGGGGATCACGTCCTTGGGCCGGTTCGCGATGGGCTTCAGGAGCCGGACGTTCTCTGACTGGAACAGCCCGATCGGGGTTGCCGCTCGCGCCGCCTGCGCCTGCTCCCAGGCCTGGTAGTCCGGGAACCGGGTCATCTGAAGCACGTCCTCGTCCGGGTCGCCGATGGCGGCGGACAGCGTGCACAAGACCTCGCCCCCGTTTGCCTCGACCGTGGGCCTGACTTTCTGGTCAAAATCGGAGACGAAGGCGTCTCGCGTGCGGCGCTGCAGCAGAATCGACCGTTCTTCGTAGATCATTGGACCTCCACTTCGGCTTGTTGCTTAACTGTATCGTTAGCCACGCCCTTCCGGTACAGCTCGTCGATGTCGCTCTGAGCGTAGCCGAGGCTCTCAAGGACTTCCCTATTGTGCTGGCCCAGCAGTGACGTCGGCCTGGGCTCCATGTCGGAGGTGTCGGAGAATCTTATCAGCGTTCTGCCGATCCTGTACTTCCCGATGTCCGGGTGCACTAGCTCGACGACCATATCGTTGGCCAGAGCGTGAGGGTCCGTGAAGAAGCCCTTGTCACCCTCCTCTAGCACAGGTGCGCAGGGGATATTCGTCCTTTCCAGGAGCTGCAGCCAGTCTCCAGTAGTACGTGCAGCCAAGGTGGACGCCAGCTCTTCGGCCAACGCCCGGTCGTCTTCCCCTCGTCCGTCCTCCGAGGCGAATCGCGGATCGCTCGCGAGGTCTCCGCGGTCCAGTGCGCTGCAAAGTCTGGGCCAACAGTCATCCTCTTCGGCGGCCAGATAGATCCAGCCGTCGGCGGTGCTGTAGAGGCGGTGAAGGGCGGCGAGGCCGTAGCCGTTCTTGTCCGCGTAGCGGATTGGGGGCTTGCCCGGATACCTCATGAACGTTTCGGAGCTAACGACGATCCCAGCGTTCAAGAGGCTCGTGCGGACCTTCTGGCCGGCGCCGGTCCGCTCTCTGGCGAATAGGGCCATGACCGCGCCCAAGGCGCAGACCGCGGCCGCGGTGTAGTCGTTGGGGACCAGCCGGCTGAGGAAGACCGGCGGGTTCTCGGGGCCGCTCTGGGACCGCTGGAGCCCTATGAGAGCCTGGGCCAGCGGGTCCAGGCCGGGCCGGTGCGAATAGGGGCCGGTCCAGCCAAAAGCGGTCAGGTGGCTCTCGATGATCGACGGGTTCAGCTCTTCGAGCGCGTCGGAGCCGATGCCCAACCTGTCCGTCGCCCCGGGACGCATGTTGGACAGCAGAACATCGGCGCTGGCGACAAGCCTCGCCACCACCTCCCTGCCCTCGTCGGTGCGGGCGTCTATGCAAACCGACTTCTTGTTGGTGTTGTGGAAGGGGAAATGGGGCGCGTCGCCGACGCGGGAGATGTCCCCATCAGGGGGCTCCAGCTTCTCGATCTCGGCGCCCAGTTCGGACAGCATGTAACCCGCCGCCGGCCCGGCGATCACATTCGCTATCTCGATCACTTTGACGCCGTGCAGTGGCCGAGATCGCGGGCCGGACTCGACCTTCGAAAAGGTGGGGTTCGGAGGCTCGAGTTCGGACACCCCGGACAGCACTTCGTCCGTGTGCTGGCCCGGCTTCGGACGCGGGCCCCTGATCTTTCCGGGAGTGCCCGTAAGCTTCACCGGCAGGCCCATGGTCGACATGACGCCTAGCTCTGGATCGCGGTGCCGTATCACCATGTCGTTGTGCCGCACCTGGGGGTCGTCCATGGCCTGGTCAACGGTGCCGACCCTGGCGTGGGGCACGTCGGCGTCCTCGAACAGCGCGGCCCACTCCTCGTAAGGTCTCGTCTTCATGGCGTCCGCGACGATGTCGATAAGCGGATGGCGTGCGTCGTTGGTGGGGCGGATGCGCCCGCCATCGAAATTTGGGTCGTCCAGAAATTCCGCCATGCCCATGGCCGCCGCGGCCATCACGGCGAAGCGCTCATCGACGCATGCCATCTGGATCCACTGGCCGTCTTCGCACTCGTAAGTCCGCCAAAACGCCGGAACCAGGCCCCTCGGCGCGCGACGCTGCGGTGCACCGTCCCAAGCTATCTTCGGCGTATACAGCAGTGCGCCCGCCATGAGGGACGTGTCCACCTTTAGGCCTGTGCCGGTATTCTCACGCGCATAGAGCGCCGCCGTGATGCCCTGAGCGGCCAGTATCCCCGATCCAATACTTGGCAGCGGGTGAACCAAGTGCACCGGCCCGGGGCGAAGGTCGGGCAAGTTGGGGAGCAGACCGAGGCGAGCCATCACCAGGTCGTCGACGGCGGGCTGATCCCTGTGGGGGCCTTGCCGGCCATAGGCCGTAATCGAGCAGTGGACCAGGCGGGGGTTGATCGCCGACAGCAGATCGTAGCTGACCAGGGCCTGAACAGCGGAGGAAGGGGCGAAGCTCTCGATCAGCACGTCGGCGCCGGCGATAAGCTTGCTGAAATACGCCAGTTCGGGCGCGTCGGCCATCTTCCCGCTGCTCCGACGCCCTTCCGGCTCCACGGTAGGAAGCGCACGCGTCAGGTCGAGGAGGACGCTCTCCTTGCCGCGGTCCCATACAGCGTAGCCCGGCGACTGCCGGTTCCGTTCGCTCGCCTCGGACGCCAGGCGAATCACCCTCGCCCCGTTGTCGCATAGGAACATGGTGGCGAGAGCGCCCGCCATCCCGTCGGTCAGGTCCAGGACGGTTATCCCGTCCAGAGCGCTATTCATGGCGCCTCCACGGGCGGCGCGTGGACATGGGTTGACCATCAATCTTAAGTGGACGGCCTGCTACCACGAGCATTTGACTCAGGTCACGGCAATTACGAATCGTCTTGGGCATGCTCCTCCAGCAATTTCAGATTGTAGGCCGCCTTGGATCGCGCCTCGAATCCTTCCGAAGTTTCGCTGAGACGCCCCAGCTCCACGCTGTCACGGTAGGCCTGAATGGCCCCGTCGTGGTCGTCTGCTTCTCCCAGTAGCAGAGCCAGGCCAAAGGCGGCTTTGGCGCCGGCTTCCCGTCCGGCGCCCGTTTCGCTCAGTCTCCCTAACTCGACGCTGTAACGGTAGGCCTGCACGGCATCCGGCTCGTTGCGCGCCTCCTCCAGCAGCAGCCCCATATTAAATGCCGCCGCTGCTCCAGCCTCCCGGCCAACCGTCCGCTCGCTCAAACGACCCATCTCCATGCTGTCCAGATAGGCGCGGAGTGCCCCCGCGGCGTCCCCGGCCTCGGCAAGCACCGACCCGATATTAAACGCTGCCTGCGCGCTGGCTTCCCGGCCTGGACCGGTCTGGCTCACGCGTCCAGCGCTTACCGCTTGACGGTAAAGGCGAACGGCGCCGGTCCCGTCTTGCGCGCGTTCCAGCTCGATTCCCCGACCGAGGGCGGCAAGGGCGGACTCTTCCGCACCCGCCGTCGTCTGTTGCTCGTCCGATGGCTCCGGCATCTGCTACACCTGTGAAGACACACTGTTGAGTGGGGCGCCTCTGCCGACGATCGGCCCCGCAACGGATTATAGGCACAACCAAATGCACGGTCAACGCGCCGGCTGACACCTGACGACGGCCTCAGGGCGGCCAGGTGGGATTGACGGCAATGCGGCGCGTGCATACACTCGTTGCCATACCCCACGACGGAGGGTCTGCGAGCGTGACAGCACTATCCCCAGCCACGACAGTGCTATCTCCGGACGACCCACGCGGTTGACGGGGGGCCCCGGATTGCTTGGTCGGCTGGCGCCTCCTCGCAACGACGATTCAAGAGCGTATTTCGAAAGCACGACGAAATGGAGGACCACCATGCCTATCGAGCAGATCTCGCCGGAGATCGAATGCTTCGTATCCCTTGACCAGGAGCCGGAAGAGCTTGGAAGCGGCTACAGCGGCGACGCCGGGCCAGCCGAGGGGCCGGTATGGTGGAAGGAGGGCGGGTACCTGCTGTTCAGCGACATAGGCAACAATCGCCGGATGAAGTGGGCGCCGGACGAGGGTGCAACCGTGTTCCACGAGCCAACCAACTACGCCAACGGGCTCACCCGAGACCTCCAGGGGCGGCTGATCGCCTGCGAGCACGGCACGCGGCGTGTGACGCGGCTAGAGCACGACGGCACGATTACCGTCGTGGCGAACAGCTACAAGGGGACTCGGCTGAACCGGCCGAACGACGTGGTGGTGAAGTCCGACGGCAGCATCTGCTTCACCGACCCGGGCGCGCCGGCCCCCGGGCTGGACCTGGACTACTCCGGCGTGTACCGCGTGTCCCACGACCTGGGCACGATCACGCTGTTGGTCCAGGATTTCATCGTGCCCAACGGCCTGGCCTTCTCTCCCGACGAGAGCATCCTCTACATAAACGACAGCCGCAGGGAGCACATCAGGGCCTTCGACATGCAGGCCAACGGCACGCTGGGGCTGGCGTCCGACCGCGTGTTCTGTGACCTGTCGGGGGACCGTCCTGGAGTGCCTGACGGCATGAAAGTCGACACATTGGGGAACGTCTACTGCGGCGGCTCGGGAGGCATCTGGATCATGAACGCATCCGGGAATCATTTAGGGACCATCGTGCACGGCGGGGACTCGACCACGAACATGGCCTGGGGCGGCGACGACTGGAAGACACTGTTCTTCACCACCTGGCGCACGCTGGGCCGAATCGAGCTGAATATTCCTGGGTTGCCTGTTCCGACAGAAGGATAGCGCCGCGTGCCCCTTCATGAATGTGTGACCTTCAACCGGGAGCCGTTAACAAAACCCGCGTTTGTGTCATTCTAGAGGAGTCCTTCTGGTGGAAGGACGACGAAGAATCTGAAGGCCACCAATAGATTCTTCGCGGAGCCCATCCTGAGCCAAGCCGAAGGGCTCAAGAATGACAGATTAGGTTGTGTTGGACGCGCCAGTGCGTAGGTCTCGCGCATGACGAAGGTACCGGTTGACTGAATTCACAACCTGAGTGGAGGTGACGAGTCGATGACGACACTTGGATCTGGCAGTTACACATACTCCCGCATCGAGGACTGGGCCGGGCTGCCTCCTGGTGAACAGTTCGGCATGGTCAGCGCCGTGGCGACCGACTCCCGGGACCGAGTATACGCCCTTCAGCGCAAGGACCCGCCTATCGTCGTCTTCGACCGCGACGGGAATTTCCTGAACTCCTGGGGCAACGGCGCGTTCCTTTTCCCCCACGGCATCCACATCGCCAACGACGTTGTGTACGTGGCCGATCGGGATAGCTCGGTCTGCATCGTCTACACGCTGGACGGCAAGCCGATCCAGATGCTGGGCCGGCACGGCGTCCACTCGGATACCGGCTGCGAGCTACCCGCCTCGCTGGTGCCGCGGGCCGCGGGGCCGTTCAACTACCCGAGCGAGCTGGTGCCGTCGCCCAGCGGGGACCTCTACGTCTCGGACGGTTACCGGAACGCCCGAGTGCACCGGTTTACCGATCATGGCCAGCTCAAGACGTCCTGGGGCGAGCCGGGAAAGACCGAGCCCAACCAGTTCCATCTGCCCCACAGTCTTGTGGTTGGCAACGACGGGACGGTCTATGTGTGCGACCGTGAGAACCACCGCATCCAGGTCTTCTCGGTCGAAGGAGATTTCCTGACGATGTGGACCGACGTTCAACGGCCCATGGACATCTCCATCGACTCAGAAGGGGTGTTTTACGTAAGCGAAGGCAGCGTCGATGGGTCGTCCGCGCGCGTGAGCATCCTGGACGGGGATGGGAAGGTACTGTCCCGGTTCGACTGTCGCGGCTCCGGCCACGGAAGCTGGGTCGACTCCCACGGGGACATCTACGTCGGCACGGGGGACCCTGGGGCCGTCGACAAGTTCGTGCGGCAGCGCTGAGGGACGCGGGGGTATGCCGCGGCTATCGGTGGCCGTGAGTCCAGCAGTCGCAGGGCAGCGACACGAGGCTCCTGTCGATCTCGGCGACGCTTGTGCGGCCACAGTACGCCATCGCCCGGTCGAACTCCACACGCAGTATCTCGAGCGCCTGTCGCACTCCAGCCTCGCCGCCCGTTGCCAGGCCCCAGAACATTGGCCGTCCTATCGACACGGCCCGCGCTCCGAGGGCCAGCGCCTTCAGCACGTCCATCCCCCGTCTGATGCCCGAGTCGAAGAAGACCTCCATGCCGTCGCCCACGGCGTCGGCGATGCGCGGCAGGGTCTCGATGGCCGCGGGCGTGCTGTCAAGCTGCCTGCCACCGTGGTTGGATACGACGATGCCGTCGACTCCGTGCTCAAGGGCAGTCCTGGCATCCTCGACAGTCCTGATGCCCTTGAGGACCAACGGCAAGCCGGTGAGAGACCGTAGCCATTCCAGGCGCGACCACGTGAGGCCGGCGTACCCGGGAGGGTCCCAGACCGGGCTATCCGGGTTGTCCACGCCCCTCCTCGCCCTCAAATCGGGGCGGTCGCGAAGACTACCCCAATCCAGCTCTGACCTTGGGACCCATCTGTTTTTGACGTCCCTCTCCTTGGGACCGGGGGTGGGGACATCTACCGTGAGGCAGATCGCTTTGTACCCCGCGGCCTTGGCGTGGGTGACCAGCAGCTCGGTGATCTCGTCGTCTACGTGGTATAGCTGGAACCACAGCGGGCCCGTCGCCACCTCCGCGACCTCTTCGATACTGTATCCCGAGCCGGTGGGCAGGGCGTAAAGTGTCCCGGCCGCGCCGGCGGCCCGAGATGCGGCCAGCTCGCCCTCGGGGTGGACCTGGCGCTGGATGCCCGCGGGAGCCAGCATAACGGGGAACTCGATCCTCTCCCCAAGGACCGTGGTCGACAGATCGCGATCACCCACATCTATCAAGAATCGTGCGTTGACGGTGATCTCATCGAACGCGGCCCTGTTCCTGCGGTGGGTTATCTCGTCGGATGCAGCGGCATCGACGTAGTCCCACAGGTCGTGGGCCATAGCCTGTTTTGCCATCGCTTCGAGGTCGTAAAGGGAAACGGGGCCCATGTGAAGGGTCTCCTACATGCTGACTGGCCAGAGAAGATTCTATCCCATTTAACGAAAACTGTAACCACGAATGCTCGACGCTCCGGCTATCGGGCGCTCCCCGCCGATGACGCCGCGATGCAGCTTGTCGACCGCCAGAGGCCGGGGTAGACCGATGCAATCGGGACCAGACTCGCGCCAGATTCTTCGCGGAGTATATCCTGAGCCTAGCCGAAGGGCTCAAGAATGACACATTGGGGCCGGTGAGACGTTCCGGGTTGGCGCGAAGAGGTCTAGGTGGAGGTCTCCCCGCCGTTCGCCGCCTCGGCCACGGCGCCCTCGGTGGAGTAGGCGTGGAGCCGCGCGTACAACCCGTCCCGTGCCATGAGTTCCGCGTGTTTGCCCTGATCCACCAGCCGGCCCTCATCCACGACCACGATCCGGTCGGCGTTCCTGATCGTGGAGAGCCGGTGGGCGATAATCAGCGCGGTCCGGTCGTGGAGCAGCGTGCCGAGCGCCCGCTGAATCAGCATCTCGGTGTAGGTGTCGATATTGGCCGTGGCCTCGTCCAGAATAAGAATCCGCGGCCCGGCGGCGAGCGCTCGTGCGAAGCTGATTAGCTGACGCTGGCCGATGCTCAGGTTGCCCCCCCGCTCAAGAAGCGGCGTGTCGTACCCGTGTTCCAGGCGCGTGATGAACTCGTGGGCGCCGACGGCTGTCGCTGCCTTCTCGACCTCATCGTCACTGACGCTAACGCGGTTGTAGCGGATGTTCTCTCTTACGGTGCCGGAGAACAGGAACGGGTCCTGGGGCACGACGCTCATCTGCTGGGCCAGCGATTCGAGGCTGACGTCTCTCAGGTCATGGCCATCGACCGTGATGCGCCCCTCGGTGACGTCGTACAGCCTCATCAGGAGCGAGACCAGTGTGGTCTTGCCGGCCCCCGTCGGGCCGACCAGGGCGACCGTCTCACCGGCCCGGATGTCGAGGCTGATGTCCTGCAGCACGGGCGCGTCCGACCCGTACTGAAAGCTCACCCCTTCGTAGCTTACGTCGCCGCGCACTCCGTTCAGGTTGGTGGCAGTCGGGCTATCGACCACCTCCGGCTCGAGGTCCAGCAGCTCGAAGATGCGGGCGCCGGAGGCCATCGCCCGTTGTAGCTGGCCATACTCCATAGTCAGGTTGCGCACGGGCTCGAAGAAACGCTGGATGTAGAGGGCGAAGGCGACCAGCGCGCCTACCTCCAGCTCGCCGTCGAGGACCATGGTCCCGCCAAAGAAGACGACCAACGCCAGGCCGATGGCGGTGAGGACCTCGACAGACGGCAGAAGGGCCGCGGAGAACCGTCCCGCCTGCAGATTGGCGTCCAGGTGCTGGTAGTTGGCGTTGCCGAACTGGCGAATGTTGGAACCCTGACGGTTGAGGCTCTGCACCACACGGACGCCGGTGATGTTCTCCTGGAGTCCCGAGTTGACGTCCGCGATGGCGTAACGGACCCTCATGAAGGAGAGTCGGGCGTAACGCTGCCAGACAGTGAGCACGACAAAGAGCAGCGGCACTACCGAGAGCGTGACGATCGCCAGCTTGGGGCTCATGTAGAACATGATCGCGACGATGCCGGTGATACTCAGCACGTCCGCGAGGCTCATCACGAAAAAGCCCAGGAACTCCTGTAGCTGAGAGACGTCGTTCTGGACGCGGGACATGATGCTGCCGACTTGGTAGCGGTCGTAATAGCTCATCGACAGCCGCTGCAGGTGTTTGAACATCACGACCCGCAGCGAATACAGCACACGCTGGCCCACGTGCGCCATGAGCCTCTGGTTGGCGTAGTTGCTGGCGAACTGCACCACGGCGATGACCAGGAAGGCCGCCACGACCAGGCGCAGACCCGACATGTCGCCCGGACGAATGTAGGAGTCGATGGCCACCTTTACCAGATAAGGCAGGGACGCGACGCTGGCCGTGTATACGATCACGGCCAGAATGGCGAGCAGCATCTGGCGCCAGTAGGGCTTGACGAAGGCCAGCAGCCTGACGACCACGGTATGGTCGTATAGCTTCCCCCCGTCCTCGTCTTCGAAGTCGCCCCGCCTCATGCGCTCCATGCGGGCCCAGCTTCCCATCCTTCCGCCGCCCATTCCGCCCGTCATCATGAGTCACCTCGGGGAGGCGGAGCGGCCGCCTCGACGGCGGCTTCCTCCTGAGGCCTCAGCTGTAGGTCGTAGATGCGTCGATAGAACCCCGCGCGGGCCATCAGCTCCTCATGGCTGCCGCGTTCGACGATCTCGCCCCGGTCGAGGACCAGGATCGTGTCGGCGCTCCTCACGGTGGACAGCCGGTGGGCGATCACGAATGTGGTCCTGCCTTTGACCAGCTCGGACATCGCCTGCTGGATCCCGTGCTCCGTGACCATGTCGACGCTGGAGGTCGAGTCGTCCAGGATCAGTATGGGCGGGTCCAACAGGATAGTGCGGGCGATGGCCACCCGCTGTCGCTGGCCGCCCGAGAGCCGGACGCCCCGTTCGCCGACCATTGAGTCGTACCCCCGGGGAAGCTCCTGAATGAAATCGTGGAGCTGCGCCACCTGGGCGGCCCGGACGACGTCGTCCATCGAAGCGTCCTCAGCGCCGTAGGCGATGTTTTCCCGCAGAGACGCCGCGAACACGAAGATATCCTGGAGCACGATGCCCACGTTGCGTCGAAGGGAGGTCAGCGTCAGGTCTCGCACGTCCTGGCCATCCACCGTGATACGGCCCTCCGAGACGTCGTAGAAGCGCGGGATAAGCTGAACGATGGTGCTCTTGCCCGAGCCCGGCGCGCCAAGAATCGCCACCAGCTCGCCCGGCTCTGCCTCGAAGTCGATGTTGCGGACCGCCGGGCCGGCGGAGTCATAGCTGAGGGATACGCAGTCGAACTTGACACGGCCCCGAACGTCGGAAAGCTCGGTGGCGTTGGGCCTCTCCTCCACCGGCGACTCGGCGTCCAGGACGTCGAAGATACGCTGTCCAGCGGACGCCGCACGGGAGAACGTGCTGACGAGCCAGCCGGTCATCCGGACGGGCATGGCCAGCAGCCCCATGTACAGGATAAAGGCAGCCAGGCCGCCGGGAGTAAGGCGGTCGCTCACAACTTCGTTGCCGCCGACCAGTAGTATTATCCCGGTGGCGGCGGTGAAAATTAGCGTCATCAGTGAGCCCTGAGAGGCGAACAGCCGAGTGGCCGAGTAGGTATGCTCGGCGACGGCCGAGGCCCGGGCCTCGAACTTCGCCTCTTCGAACTCCCCGGCGCCGAAGGCCTTGACGACGCGAATCCCCGAAAGGTTCTCCTGGAGCACCGTGGTCATGTTGCCCGTCTGGGCCTGGACCATCATCCAGGTGTGGCGGAGCTTGCCGGACATCAGCAGGGCCCGCCAGACGACGATGGGCACGAAGGCCATGCTGGTCAGTCCCAGCCGCCAGTTCGTCGTGAGCATCAGCGCGGCCACGGCCCCCACCATCATCACTACCGACAGCCCACGGATCAGCCCCATGCTGGTGAAATGGCGCACGGCCTCGACGTCGGCGGTGGCCTTGGACATCAGGTTGCCGGTCTGCTGCCGGTCGTGATATCCGAAGCTGAGGCTCTGCAGCTTCTTGAAGATATCGTTCCTGAGATCGAATGCGGCCATCTGCGACAGAGATTCGGCCATGTAGTTCTGAAGATAAGAAAATATCCCTCGCACGACGCTGATGAGCACGATGGCCAGGCCCAGCATGAGCAGCTCCTGGCGTAGCCCGCTGGCCAGGGCCTCGTCGATGGCGCTACCCAGCAGCTTGGGCACCGCCATGGCCGCCAGGGTCGCCACCACCATGGTGACGTAGGCGACCGTCAGCCGCATCTTGTAATGCAACGCGTATCCGCCTAGCCGGAGCATGACTCTCATCTACGTCTTCTCAACCTTGCTGGGCCGGCGTGGCTTCGAGTTGGATGGCGTCGGAATCGTACGTGCTCGCCTTCCTGCGCCTGCTGGCTGCTTCGGACAGCATCTCGATTGCCGGCACTGCGGTCCGCAGCTCTTCCAGCGTCAGTGCATCGGCTAGCGCCTCGTACTTCAACCTGCCCATGCGCAGGAATCGCTCTACGACCTCACCGCCCGCCCCGGTCAGCCTGATGGCGACGACGCGCCGGTCCGAGGGGTCTTCAACACGCTCAACCAGACCTTTCTTCACCAGCCGGTCCACCATGCTGGTGGCGGACGGCATCTCGGAGCGCAGATGCGCTGAGAGCTCCTTCATCCGCCGGGTGCCGTGGCCCAGGAAGACCAATGCCCGTGCCTGGGGCATCGTCAGATCAACGTCCGACCACTGAGCCGGCGAGAGTGAGCGCACGTCTCTCATCAGGCGACTCATGTGCGACACCAACAGCTCTTCCAGCCCGTTGCGGTCTGCTTCCAACGCGTCCATCAAACACTTACTCCAATACGAAATATTTTACCCGAGCGAAGTAAGCGGGTCAAACGTCACGGGACCGCAAAGAGAAGCGGGATTTCATCTAGAGCGATGAAGCGTAGTCATTCCGCCGGGGTTGGCGCCGGAGGCTTCACCGAACACCTGCCAGTTCAATCTGCTCCGCCACCTAATACGCCCGGTGCCCGCACGGCGATCGGCCCTCGGACCTGATAAGAGATCGGTGTGCGAGTCCCGCGACTAGCCCTTTGGCCGCTGCACGAGCTCGATCAGCACGTCGTCGGGACCCTCGATGTAGGCCAGGCGGCCCCCGCCTACCACCTCCGTGATCGGCAATACCACACGGACCCCGGCTTTCTGAAGCCTGTCCATGTCCCCCTCCAGGTCGTCGACGCCGAAGCCGAAATGCTCCAGTCCCAGCCGGTTCAGCTCGGCGACCGCCCTGGTGTCGGGCGAGCCGGCGACCTGGGACGAAATGTTGAGCCGGACCGGTCCCCCGATCTCCGTGGCCACGGTTATGGTGCCCGGCATGACCTCCCTGGCCCCGAGTATCTTCGCTCCGAAGTGCTTCTCGTACCACGCCGCGGACGCATGTGGGTCCGACGACCTGATGTGCACGTGGTTGATGGCGTAGTTCATGGCGTTGCTCCTTTTTGAGTGGTGTAGCTGGGATTAAGACCCGGGTCCGCAGTTTTCCCAGCCCGTCGAATTCTACACGTCAGAGCATCACATGTGGGCTGTCCGGCAGCGGCAGCGACTCGGGCGCCGTTATGCTCTCCGGGCCAGCGCCGGGGGATGCACAGGGCCGCCGCGCGACGCTCTTCACGGGGCGGCGGTTGGCATGATTCGCTGACGGGTGGTACCCTCGGAGGTCCTTGGGGTCCGCTGGAGATCGGCACTGAGGGGTCCACGCGGGGAACCCGATCGATCTGAATCGAGGTACACTAGCCATGGCAGCCACGATTACCACGGTCGCTGGCACGGGCGCGCAGGGCTACGACGGCGACGGCGGGCCCGCCACCCGTTCGCTGATGGACAATCCCTTCCACGTGGACCTGGGCCCGTCCCAGCGCTACCTCTACATCGCCGACTGCTTCAACTACTGCGTGCGTATGGTCGATCTCCGGACCCACGTCGTAACCACAATCGCTGGCAGCGGAGAGGCGGGATACTCGGGGGACGGGGGCCCGGCAACCGAGGCGCGGATCGAAGAGCCATACGCCGTCCAGGTCGCGGACAACGGGGACGTCTACATCGTTCAGAGGTTCAGCCCTGCCGTAAGAAAGGTTGATGCCTCCAACGGCATCATCACCACCGTGGCGGGAGACGGCACCGCGGGCTACGGCGGAGACGGCGGGCGCGGGACCGAGGCCCGGATGCGAGAGCCCAACGACTGTGCCCTGGACGGCAGGGGCGGTCTCCTGATAGCCGACATCCAGGACCAGAGGGTCAGGCGCCTGGACATCGAGACTGGCATCATGACCACGTTCGCGGGCACGGGCGAGAAGGTCCACTCCGGCGACGGCGGGCCTGCCTCCGAGGCGGGCATCTTCGGGGCCAGGGCGGTGTGCGTCGATGGGCGGGGCAACACCTATGTCTGTGAGCGCGAGGGCCACTCCATCAGAAAGGTCGACTCCGACGGAGTTATCACCCTGGTCGCGGGCACCGGCGAGAGCGGCTACACGGGCGACGGCGGGCCGGCGACTGAGGCCACGTTCAACGGCCCCAAGGCGATCCGATGCGACGCCGACGGTAACGTCCTTGTGGTCGACACCGAAAACCACTCCATCCGAAAGCTCGACGTGTCCAGCGGGACCATATCGACGGTAGCTGGAGGACGCCAAGGGCCCGGCGGAGACGGCGGAGACGCCAAGCTGGCGGGCCTCGCCCGGCCTCATGGGGTCGTGGCTGACGCCGGCGGGTTGTACTACATCGCCGACAGCGAGAACCACCGGGTCCGGAGGGTCTCCCGATCGGCCGATTCCGCAGCCAATACCCCGTCGTAGTCAGAATGACGGCCGAGGGCCCCTCACTCGCGGGGACTCGACGCCTGCCCCGGTCTCCTACCGACCGGGTCGCTTCGGAGTCCCTGTGCCTGATCCGGATTCCTAGCCGGTTGACTGACTCGTGGGGCGTTGCTACACTCGCCCTCTCCGGTTTTAAAGGACCCACACCGGGTTAGGCCCGACATCGCAGCGAGGCGGGTGACCACCGCTGAAAGGGAGAAAGATATGTGGAACCAGTTCAACACGGGCGACTACGAAGGGATGCTGGCCGAGACGATCACGATATCGGGACACAATGGGGATTCGATCAACGCCTATTTCTCCAGGCCCCTGGGCCAGGGCCCCTTCCCCGCTATCGTCCTCGTCCACCACCTGCCCGGATGGGACGAGTTCTACCGTGAGACGGCACGCCGTTTTTCGCATCATGGGTACGTGGTCATCTCGCCCGACCTGTTCGCCAGGTTCGGCGTGGGCGCGCCCGACGACATCGCGGCCGCGGCCCGGGGCGCCGGCGGCGTGGCCGACGAGAGCGTCATCGGCGACTGTGAGGCTGCGCGCAACTACCTGCGCTCGCTACCCTACACCAACGGCAAGGTGGGCATCATCGGCACGTGCTCGGGCGGCCGGCACTCGTACCTCGTCGCCTGCCGCTTGCCGGGCTTCGACGCGGTGGTGGACTGCTGGGGAGGCCGAGTGGTCACGCCCAGCGACGAGCTAACACCCCAGCAGCCCGTGGCGCCCATCGACTATACGGCCGACCTCTCGTGTCCCGTGCTGGGCCTGTTCGGCAACGACGACCAGAGTCCTTCGCCGGAGCAGGTGGACCAGCTCGAAGCCGAGTTAAAACGCCACGGCAAGAGCTACGAATTTCATCGCTACGAGGGCGCGGGCCACGGGTTCTGGTACTACCACGCACCGATGTACAGGCCGGAGCAGGCGATGGACGCCTGGGAGAAGACATTCGCCTTCTTCGGCGAGCACCTGGCGGGCTGAGGAGCGGCGAGCGATCGGGAAGATTTCCGCCCGGGATCAGGGCTTGCGAGCCAAAACAATCAGGCAGAAGTTGGTGTCCCGATAATTCCGCCAGTACCCCTCTGAGAATCTCTCCCGCGACGCCTCACGTATTAGCAAATCGAGGGCCGCTTGGCGTAGCTAACGCCGTGTAGCACCGGACCACGCTACTTCGTGGCCTTGAGCGAGAACAGCATCGGCACGGAGGCTTGACCCTCGGGCAGCCTCCACCAGCCGTCCTCACCCTTCTCCATCATCGGCAGCGCTCGGTATTGGGAAAAGTGGAACTCGTGGAAGAACGCGATTGTTAGACCCGCCGTGATCAGTGAGTTGAGTATGTCGCCCACGCCGTGGTTCCACTGGTAGGTTTTGCTGAACACGTCGGGCGACCCGTCGGTGTAAGTCGGCCCTGGGGCTAGTTCTAACGGGTTGTCAGCCGGGTCGGAATACTTGTAGTAGGGACGCAGGTCTGTGGCGTCCTCTTCATCGTAAAAGACATTGCCGAAGGGATGGTGGTCAACGACGTAGAAGAAGCCGCCAGGCTTTAGGAATTGCGCGACCACCTCGGCCAATCGCTTGAGGTCGGGCAGCCACGTTAGAGCCCCGTATGATGTGAAGACAATGTCGTATTGCCCTTCCAGGACATCCGGAAGATCATAGACGCTGGTCAGCACAAATTCGGCGTCAATACCAAGCTCTTCGGACAGCGATCGCGCCAGACCGATCGCCTGGTCCGAGAAGTCGAGTCCAGTCGCTTTGGCACCCAGCCTGGCCCACGACATCGTGTCCATGCCGAAGTGGCACTGAAGATGGAGCAGGGACTTGCCCGTCACGTCGCCCACCTCCTCGCGTTCGAGCGGCATGAGGCTCGGCTTGCCGCGCTTGAAGCTCTCGACATCGTAGAAGTCGGATTTGGCGTGGGTTGGAGTACGCTCGTCCCAGCTCTGCCGGTTCGACTCCATGAATTGTGTTAGGCGTTCGTCAGTGTGGCCGGGTGTGTATTGCTCCGTCATAACCTGTTGTGTCCTATCTCATCCAAGATATCCCACCCCTCCGTAACTTTGGACCGGCCACGATGGGTCGGGCCGCCAGACGGACCCAGCTCCCGTTGAAGGGCAGCTTCCGTGCCGGTCGATGAGCGCCCCACCCAATACTTGTCGCATCCGCCGGGCCCGCCCTGGACTCCGTCATAGGGTGCCCCACACCATCAACTGGGTGATTTGCGATGGCCTCGTCCACATCCTCCAACTTGAACGGCCGAAGCAGCAGGCGCTCGTTGTTCAACTCTACTCTCTGGTCTGTGTCCGTCATGACATGAACTCCGCCGGTAAGGGAATCGCATCGGACGTCGAACGACCCACATTCGACAGTCGGTGGAGAACCACTGCACGGCATCGCTTTCTCGGCTCAGCTCCGAACGCATCAAGTCTTCGACCACGACCATGCCAGCTTCTTGCACAATCCGCGCCACCTCGTCGCGAGCAGGGATGTGAACGTAGGTCCAAGTGCCGGAATCCACGACTATACGATCGCCGAACTCCAAAAGCCTCTGGTCCTGAGTACCCTTCTCCCATCGGGCTTTTTCTTCGTCCCAGAAAGACGCAAACTCCGGGGCCGCGCGGCGGTCATGGGTGGTGAAGACGAAGTGTCCGCCGGGCCGGAGAACTCGCCTGACTTCCTTAAGCGCCTGCAGTCGTCGTTTGACCCCTGGAATGCACATGAAGCCCTGCGCGGAGAACAGACCGCCGTCGAAGGTCTCGTCTTCATACCGCAGGTTGATTGCATCTCCTACCTCGAATGGTATCGGGCATCCAGCTTTCTCAGTGAGGGCGACAGCCCGTTCGATCATGCCATTTGACGAGTCTACGCCTTGCACGTTCAGGTATCCGAGGCGGTAGAGCGCAATCGTCGTTCGACCCGCGCCACAGCCGATGTCCAGAATCTGAGCGTCCTCCGAGAAGTACTTTGAGACTAACAACCACTCAGATTCCCAAAGGCCAACCTTCTCAACTGCAGCCGCATAGTCGGAGACGTTGCTAGAAACCTCCCAGGTCTCACGGACAAACTCCAGGTCTACCTTGTCACCAGTCATGTTCTGTTCCTACAAAGAAGGAGCCTCCCGCGTTGGGGAGGCTATCTTGACAATAGAACTCAGGCTGCGACTATTCCACTCGTGGGCGCGTCTGCTCCTTCGGGGACGCGGGCCAGGAAGATTGTGAGGCCGTTGATGTCGAAATCGATCCGGCTCTGGCCATCGGACTGGACGGACTCGATGACCTCCGCGCCGAACATGGTTTTGTAGTACTCGGCGGAGGCCGCGGGGCCGGCGGTGCGCAGGTTGATGTGGTCGTAGGTGTATCTGGGCATGTGCGTCCTCCAATGAATTCCACGAATTGCCGACTATCCGCGCGCCAGCCAGGCGGCCCGCCGCCGAGTCCAGTGCTTCGTCCGGCGGCGGCCCTGGGATTCCTCCTAACGGGTTGTGGCGTTCTCAGCCTTTGTCGACGATCCCCGCCGCCCTGGCCGAGTCCATGAAGCGCCGTATTGCGTCGACGTGGCCGTCGGGGAACGACAGGCCCGAGTTTCGGGTGTTCACCGACAGGTGGGTCGCGCCGAGGTCCCGCCACGCCGCCGCGTCGCTGAGCCATTCCTCCTGCGAGCGGTCGGCGACCCTTATCGGGCCATCTATGCCGATATCCCCGGGGTCCCGGCCCGACTCGCGGGCATACTCGTGCAGCCGGGCGAGCCTCTGGCGCCCGTCCTCGTCCGGCCGGAACTGGGGGAACCAGCCGTCTCCCATGCGGGCGATGCGTCTGACAACGGCGTCCGCGCCGCCACCGATCCATATCGGGATGGGACGCTGCACGGGGAGCGGATTGATGCCGGCGTCGGTGATGGTGTGCCAGCGCCCGTTGTACGTAACGAGGTCCCGGGTCCACAGCGCCCTGAGCACTTCGATCTGTTCCTCCGAGCGTCTGCCCCGGTCGTGAAAGTCCTCGCCCAACGCCTCGAACTCCACGTCGTTCCACCCTATTCCGATGCCCAGGCGCAACCGGCCGCCGCTCAGCACGTCGATGGCCGCCGCCTGCTTGGCCACCAGCGCCGTCTGCCTCTGGGGCAGGATGATGATCGTGGTGACAAGCTCGACGCTCTGAGTCAGCGCGGCCAGGTATCCGAACAGCACGAACGGCTCGTGGATCAGGTCCTCGTGATCGTAGGGCCCGGTCCAGCCGGGACGACTTCCCGCGTTGGCCCCAAGCACGTGGTCGAGGGACTGGATGTGGTCGTAGCCGAGGCTTTCGATGGCCTCCGCGTAGGCGCGAATTGCTCCTGGATCGGCGCTCATCTCGGTCTGGGGCAGCGTCACTCCGACTTGCATTGCTTCCCTCTTCCTGTTGATACCTGTACTAGCTCAACCCGCCGAATTTATCGCTATCGAGCACCCATCTCGAACCGGTCTCTCACGACGACTCATCCGCGGGGAATCCCGAAGCCGCCCACATTCTCCCAGAGATTCGGCCGTCTGTCATCCCAAACCTGTGCTTTCCGAATACGCTCATAAATCGTCGTTTGGGAGTACTGCGTGCGGGCGCGCTCGCACACGATCTCAACGTTGTGTCGAGACTGCCGTGACGCGCAGCGTGGGCGGGAAAGAGCTATTCGATCAGCTCGTTCTGAACGGCGAAAACAACCGCCGAGGTCCTCGAGGTGACGTCGTGCTTGTTGTAGATGTTCACGAGGTGGCGCTCGACCGTATTCTCGCTGATCACAAGGGCGCTGGCGATATCTTTATTGCGCATCCCCTGGGCGAGTTGCTGGATCACCTCGACCTCACGCTCCGAAAGGTTGCCTGGTCGTTCAGAGACCTTGGCCGCCCTGGTTGCCGCGGGCTTGCCGTCGAGGTAGCCCACGAGTCCCTCGTATGCCTGAGGGTCGAAGCGTGCGCCGGTCAGGGGCTCGATCTCTCTGAGGGCGCTCCCGCTTGTCGGATTGCCCGGTTTGAGCAGGGTGGCGTAGTAGTCGGCGATCGCCAGGATGCGCTGTCCTAGCGTGGTCTGGTCCGCCGTGAGCCTTCCGTGGTATCCGCTGCGATCGCTGTACTCGTGGTGAGCGGCCGCGTAAGGCGCCAGGTGCTTGAGCGAGTCCACTCGCGAGAGTATCCGCTCCGTATGGTAGGCGTGTAGGCGAATACGCTCCGTCTCGTCGACCGTGAAGCCGTCGTCCTTCTCCATGGCGCTGCACGGGACCAGGACCTTGCCAAGGTCGTGGACCAGCGCTGATCTTCGCAGCGTGGTGACCTCGTCATCGTCGAGGCCGAGCCGCCGCGCCACGCCCTCGGTCGTCTCGGCAAACCGGTTACGAAAAAAGACAGAAGCTTGCCAACCCGTGCGGGGATAGTCTGGCCCGAGGCCCCCCGCTTAATGGGCCAACCGGACACGTCGACAACTTTGCTCGAATCGACGAGGAGGAACTCGCGACGCACCTCGGCCTCATCGCCTCCAAACCTTGCGGCAACACTTGCCGCGCAGGCCGTTCAACCTGCGTCTTTGAGAAGACCACCGTAGTAGATTGCTACTCTGTCCTCCGCCGACAGTCTCATCTCGTCCGCAAGCTGCATGGCGATCCAGACGGTCTTCAGCCCATGTTCCATCGACTGGCCCATATTGAGATCAGATGCGAACGTCAGCGCGGAGAGAAGTCCCGCGTAAGTCGCCTCTGCCCCGGATTTGTTCAATGTGCGCTCCTCGACGATCGTGTGTCGGCCATTATGCCACATCTCGCTCTAGCCGAAGATGGTGGATTTCCGTGATGTCTTGGTCGTCGTTGCGGTCCATCATTGTGTCGGACAGCGATGAAGCACAAAGGAGGTACAAAAATGACAGCACAGATAGCACATCCGGAGTCGATTGTGGAGACGGACTGGGTAGCAGACCATATGAACGACGACGAGACCGTGATGGTTGAGGTAGACGTCGATACAACGTCCTACGACCAGGGACACATTCCAGGCGCCATAGGGTGGAACTGGACGACCCAGCTTAACGATACGCTGACCAGGGAAATACCGGACCGGAAGCAGATGGAGGCGCTGCTAAGCTCCTCGGGAATCACGCCCGAGACGGCGATAGTGCTCTATGGAGACAACAACAACTGGTTCGCGACATACGCCTTCTGGCAGCTCAAGATATACGGGCACGGTGACGTGCGGGTCATGAACGGAGGCCGGACCAAGTGGGTCAACGAGGGCCGGGGGCTCAGGACGGATGTCCCTGCCCGTACTCCGACAAGCTACAGGATCACCGGCGAAGACATGAGCATCCGGGCGACCCGCGACGAGATGCTGGACATCGCTCGAAACGGCGCCGCCGTCTCCATGGTGGACGTACGGTCTCCGGACGAGTTCAGCGGCAAGCTGCTGGCGCCGCCAGCCCTGCCCCAGGAGGGCTCCCAGCGCGGCGGGCATATCCCAGGCGCCACGAATATTCCGTGGCTATCGGCGGTCAACGAGGAGGACGGGACCTTCAAGTCAGTGGCCGAGCTCCAGAGGGTCTACGGGGGCAGAGGTATAACCGGAGACAATGAAACGATCGCCTACTGCCGCATCGGCGAGCGGTCTTCGCACACCTGGTTCGTCCTGACCCAGGTCCTGGGCTACGACAGAGTCAGGAACTACGACGGATCTTGGACAGAATACGGTAGCATCATCGGCGCACCCATCGAGCGGTAGCGCATCAGCAGCAATCGCGAGGCTCGCTGGTCAAGGCCTGTCGGGCCGAGAATCAGCGGGCCTCCTCGAAATAAGCACGGAAGGAGAAAACGATGTACGCACGATTAGTACTCTTCAGTCTAAATCAGAACGGTGTCTCGAAGGCACAAAGTCTCGCGGACGATCTTGTCGCGGCCATCAGCGAACAGCCTGGATGCGCCAGTGTGACCTTCTTCGGAGATGCAGCGGACGGAGAGCATGGACTTTTCGTTCTGTGGGAATCGAAAGAGGATGCCGAGGCCGGCGCCTCGGTCATCGGGCCCAAGCTGATGGGCGGTCTCAGCGGCAATATCCAGGCGCCACCGACGATACGGCTGTTCGAGGTCCTAAAGCACTAGAAAGCGGCAGCGCCGGCGTCCCCATTCCGCTGGACCCGCCCTGCGAACCGGCCGCCTGTACGCCCACGCCTTGACTCGGGTCGGGACCGCCGGCGTCCCGGCCCCGGCCACCGGTGGCGCTGAGACGCCGTTGATGCGCGCTCAAGACCGAGGCAGCCCGGCCCCGCCCACGGTTTGACATTCGCTTGTCGGCATGATAGACTGGGTATCCGGTCGAACTATGCCCCTTTTGCCATTTATTGGTACCATACCGCATCACTGCTCGACTAACTCTGCGCGCCTTTTCCTCCCCTGATCATACTTCGACCGCGCCGTAGTTGCCAGGAATAGTTTTCGTCCTCCGAGGAGTGTATTAACGCATGACCTTATCTGCTATGCAGGTCAAGAACGGTCGCAACGGAACACCCCACCAGAGATCTTACGCACGGCTCCCCGCAATCATCGATGTCCCCAACCTGATTCAAGTCCAGATCGACTCTTTCGAGCACTTCAAGACCGAGGCCCTCACCGAACTGTTCCAGGAGATCTCCCCGATAGAGGACTTTCCTGGAGGCCGGTTCGAGCTGAGCTTCCTGAGCCACTACTTCGAGGCGCCCAGGAGGACGGAACAGGAGTGCCGTGAAAAGGAGATCACTTACTCGGCGCCGCTCCATGTCACCGTCCAGCTTAAGATCAAGGCCGGTGGCGCGGGTCAGGGCGAAATAAAGGAACAGACGCTCTTTATCGGCGACATACCGATCATGACCACTACCGGCACGTTCATCATCAACGGCGCCGAGAGAGTTGTGGTCAGCCAGCTCGTAAGGTCGCCCGGGGTGTATTTCACGGCCGATTCCGATTCGGCAACCGGCAGGCCCCTTGCGGCGGCCAAGCTCATCCCCTCTCGTGGCGCGTGGATGGAGTTCGAAAGTTCCAATCGCGACGTCATCTCGGTAAAGGTCGACCGCAAACGCAAGACGCCCGTGAGCACCCTGCTTAGGGCCATGGGCTTCGAGACCGACGACGAGCTGCTGGCGCTGTTCGAAGAGGTGGATAACGACCCCGAACACCGGTTCATGCGCACGACAATCGACAAGGATACCGGCGTTACAAACAAGGAAGAGGCGCTGCTGGAGTTCTACCGCCGGATACGACCGGGCGAGCCCCCCAACGTCGAAAACGCCAAGAACCTGATCCAGAACCTGTTCTTCAACAAGCGACGCTATGACCTGGGAC
This sequence comes from Dehalococcoidia bacterium, assembly GCA_965248005.1. GTDB lineage: Bacteria > Chloroflexota > Dehalococcoidia > Lucifugimonadales > UBA1123 > CBDFIE01. The sequence continues at coordinate 1,921,788 of CBDFIE010000003.1, read as the reverse complement.
GTGTAGGCCGCTACAAGCTCAACCGCAAGCTCCACCCAGACGACCAGGAAAATTACACGGACTTGACCCTCTCGCCCGACGACATCGTCGCGCTGCTGAGAAGGATGATTCGGATCAATAATGGGGTCCTCGATCCGGACGACATCGACCATCTTGGCAACCGTCGTGTTCGCGCGGTTGGCGAGTTGATTCAGAACCAGGTGCGCGTCGGCCTGCTGCGGATGGAGCGTGTGATCAAGGAGCGGATGACGACGCAGATGGAACCAGCCACGACCACCCCGGCGGCGCTGATCAACATCAGGCCCGTGGTCGCGGCGGTTCGCGAGTTCTTCGGCGGCTCCCAGCTATCCCAGTTCATGGACCAGACCAACCCGCTGGCCGAGCTTACCCACAAGCGCAGGCTCTCGGCACTCGGACCTGGCGGACTGTCCAGAGAGCGGGCCGGGTTCGACGTCCGCGACGTGCACCACTCCCATTACGGACGCATCTGCCCCATCGAGACCCCGGAAGGGCCGAACATCGGGCTGCTGGGCTCGTTGGCTACCTACGCGCGTACCAACCAGTACGGCTTCATCGAGACGCCGTACCGGAGAATCTTCAAAGAGATGCTCAATACGGACCCTCAGATGGACGGCCGGACTGTTACGCAGAACGTGGTAGGCACGGGCGGCAAGAACGTCCTCCGTGCGGGTGGCGTGGTCAGAAAGAGCTCGGGCACCCTTTCCCGCGTAGCGGCGCTGCCAGAACAGACACTTGCGGTCAGACCGTACGTGTCGTCAGACCCCGACGACATCGTATACCTGTCAGCCGACGCCGAAGAGACCGTTCACATCGCACAGGCCAACTCGGCGGTGGACGCGGTGGGCCAGTTCACCGACGACCGCGTCGAGACCCGCATGGGTGAAGCGGTCTTGATGGAGCTCCCGGAAAACGTAGAGTATGCGGACGTGGCCCCCATCCAGCTAGTCAGCGTGTCCACCGCGCTGATCCCGTTCTTGGAGCACAACGACGCCAACCGCGCGCTGATGGGGTCGAACATGCAGCGACAGGCGGTACCGCTGCTTCGGCCCGAGCCGCCTCTGGTGGGAACAGGCATGGAGGAGCGGGTGGCGCGGGACAGCGGCCAGGTGCTGATATCCCAGACTGACGGCATCGTGCACCAATCGACCGGCGAGCACATTGTCGTGGTCGATCCCGAGGGCGAAGAGCACGAATATCAACTGTTGAAGTTCGTGCGCAGCAACCAGGGCACGTGCGTGAACCAGCGGCCCATCGTCACTAAAGGCGACATCGTGAAGGCGGGCCAGATAATGGCGGACAGCTCCTCCACCGGCCAGGGCGAGCTGGCCCTGGGCCAGAACGTGCTGGTGGCATTCATGAGCTGGGAGGGATACAACTTCGAGGACGCCATAATCATCAGCAACCGGCTGGTCAAGGACGACAAGTTCACGTCGATCCATATCGAAAAGCACGAGGTCGAGGCCCGCGACACCAAGCTGGGCCCCGAGGAGATCACCCGCGATATTCCCAACGTTGGCGAGGAGAGCCTGCGCAACCTGGACGAAGAGGGCATTATTCGCGTCGGCGCCGAGATAGGGCCCGGCGATATCCTGGTGGGCAAGATCGCCCCCAAAGGCGAGACCGAGCTCAGCGCGGAAGAGAAGCTTCTAAGGGCGATATTCGGTGAGAAGGCCCGCGACGTCAAAGACACCTCCCTGAAAGTGCCCCACGGCCAGCGCGGCAAGATCATCGAGGTCAAGGTCCTCAGCCGCGAGAACAAAGACGAGCTGCCCCCGGGCGTAAACAAGCTGGTCCGGCTGTGGGTGGCCCAGACCCGAAAGGTCACCGAAGGGGACAAGATGGCAGGGCGTCATGGCAACAAGGGCGTCATCGCGCGGATTCTCCCCGAGGAAGACCTGCCATTCCTTCCAGACGGGACGCCGATCGACATCATTCTCAATCCCATTGGCGTACCCTCACGCATGAACCTGGGACAGGTCCTCGAGACCCACCTTGGGTGGGCCGCCAAGGCACTGGGCTTCCGTGCCGTCACGCCCGTATTCGACGGCGCGCCGGACCGGGCTATCGAGGACGCCCTGGCTCAGGCATGGCTGGTCGAAAAGTCCGGCGCTTACGATCCCCGGTCCTCCGGCGTGTCGGGCGAACGGCAATACGACGCGGGAGTCGTCCGCGCCTGGCTCGCGGAACGCGGCTACAAGTACGACGAGATATTCGCCAACCTGCAGCCGGGCGTGCCCCGAAAGGCGTGCATGGAAATCTGGCTTCGCGAGGAGATGGGGCAAGACATCACCGGGCTTTCGGATGAAGAGATGATGGTCGAAGTCCTGCGCTTCAACCGCGAAGACCAAGCCGCGGCCCCGATTATCGGCAAGGCCAACCTCTACGACGGGCGCACCGGCGAAGAGTTCGACCAGCCCATCACGGTGGGCTACATTTACATGATGAAGCTGAGCCACCTGGTCGAAGACAAGATTCATGCCCGCTCCACCGGACCCTACTCGCTGATTACTCAGCAGCCACTCGGAGGCAAGGCCCAGTTCGGCGGCCAACGTTTCGGCGAAATGGAGGTCTGGGCTCTGGAGGCCTACTCCGCGGCCTACAACCTGCAGGAGATGCTCACCGTCAAGTCCGACGACGTCGTCGGCAGGGTCAAGACCTACGAGGCCATCGTCAAGGGCGAAGACGTGATCCAGCCCGGTATTCCGGAGTCGTTCCACGTCCTTCTCAAGGAGCTACAGAGCCTTGGGCTGGCGATCGAGCTGCTGCACGAGACATCCGACGAGCTCGATCTGCCTGAAATGATCGAAGAGCTTGACGATGTGGAGGCGTTGCCGTCCCTCAACTTGCTGGAAGGCGGCGAGGATATCCTCTCACCAGTGCCCGTGGCCGCGGGCGTCGTCCAGGCAGACGATGCCTCCGTCTCATCTGAAGGCGATGGCGTTCAGATCGACGGCGCGGAACAGCCGGAAGCGTCAACGAACGGCGACTTGGCACAGCCCGAAGCCCTGGCCGACGATGGCGCGGCACAGCCCGAAGCCCTCGCCGACGACGGCGCGGAACAGCCCGAAGCGTCAACGAACGGCGACGTGGCACAGCCCGAAGCCTCCGCCCCGGAAACGACCACGGAGGACGGCGAAGCGTCGGAATCAGATAGCGAAGTCGTCGGTAACGACGACGGCTAGCTCGCACTCGGAAGGGGCGCCAGTGGAACCGGCGTGAGCCAGGGCGCCCGAGTCCGTGCAACGACCTAACACGTAGAGCACGTCAATAGCGGCCTACCTGCGAGATGGAGTTTACACAATGGCCTTAGGCGGCAACGACTTCAACGCAATCCGGATATCTCTCGCCTCACCGGACCAGATCAAGATATGGTCGTATGGCGAGGTTACCAAGCCCGAAACGATCAACTACCGCACACTCCGACCGGAGAAGGACGGGCTGTTCTGCGAGCGCATATTCGGTCCGACCAAGGACTGGGAGTGCTATTGCGGAAAGTACAAGAAGATCCGTTACAAGGGCGTTATCTGCGACCGCTGCGGCGTGGAAGTGGCCAGGTCCAAGGTCCGACGTGAGCGGATGGGACACATCGCCCTGGCGGCCCCAGCCGCCCACATCTGGTTTTCGAAAGGCACCCCCAGCAGGCTGGGGCTGCTCCTCGATCTATCACCCAGGAACCTGGACAGGGTGCTCTACTTCGCCCAGTACCTGGTGACGAGCGTGGACGAGGAGTTGCGCGCCCAGCGTGTCGACGAGCTCCAGCAGCAGTTGGACGCCGAGGTCGACGAATCCGACCCGGAGGGCCAGCAGCAGCTAGAAGAGCTTCAGGCGCAACTGGCCAAGCTCGAAGAGGAACTCCCGGAGAGGGAGGAGGGCGAGGCCGAGGGCAACGCTGACCCCGATGACCCCCGACCGGCGGTGCAGGCGGAGATCAACAAGCTCACTCTAAAACGCGAGCAGGCGAGGGCGGAGTTCGAGGAAGCGATCACGTCCCAGATCGATGATCTGGAAGACCTGCGCGGGGGACAGCTTCTGACCGAGAGCAGGTACCGAGAGCTTCGGGACCTGTACTCCGGCGTATTTACCGCGTCAATGGGCGCCGAAGCGGTTCTGGAGGCCATGCGGGGCGCCAACCTGGACAAGATGCGGGACGACCTGCAGGAGGAGATGCAGAGCACCTCCGGCCAGCGCCGGAAGAAGGCCATCAAGCGTCTGCGGGTGGTCGAAGCGTTCCGAAAGAGCGGCAACAAGCCGGAGTGGATGGTCCTGACCACGTTGCCGGTGCTCCCGCCGGAACTACGGCCAATGGTCCAGCTCGATGGCGGCCGATTCGCGACCAGCGACCTGAACGACCTCTATCGCCGGGTGATAAACCGCAACAACCGGCTGAAGCGGCTCATCGAGCTTCAAGCTCCCGAGATCATCGTGCGGAACGAAAAGCGCATGCTCCAGGAAGCGGTGGACGCGCTAATCGACAACGGCCGTCGCGGCCGACCGGTGGCCGGCAGCCACAACCACCGACTGAAGTCGCTGTCCGATCTTCTGCGGGGCAAGCAGGGCCGCTTCCGGCAGAACCTGCTGGGCAAGCGAGTGGACTATAGCGGCCGCTCCGTGATTATTTCGGGTCCGGACCTACAGCTTCACCAGTGCGGCCTGCCCAGGCGCATGGCCCTGGAGCTGTTCAAGCCCTTTGTAATGAACAGGCTCGTGATGAAGGGCTACGCCCACAATATCAAGAGCGCCAAGCGCATGGCCGAGCGGATAAGGCCCGAGGTGTGGGACATCTTGGAGGAGGTGGTCAAGGAGAGGCCGGTGCTGCTCAACCGCGCGCCAACGCTGCACCGTCTCGGTATACAGGCGTTCGAGCCGGTCCTGATAGATGGCAGCGCGATCCAAGTGCATCCCCTTGTCTGCACGGCCTTCAACGCCGACTTCGATGGCGACCAGATGGCGGTGCACCTGCCCTTGTCCAGGGAGGCGGTGATGGAGGCGCGAAGCATGATGCTAAGCACCTTCAACATGCTGTCGCCAAGCTCCGGCGAGCCGATCGTCGCGCCGACCCAGGACATCCCGCTCGGCTCCTACTACATGACCATCGTGGACGAAAAGGCCATCGGCAAGGGCCGAAAATTCGCCAGCTTCGACGACGCGCGTCTGGCCTACGAGATGGGCGTAATCGGACTCCGTGCACCGATCAGCGTCAGGACTGAAAACGACGAGGGCGAGACCGAGTGGATGGAGACCACCGTGGGGCGCATACTTTTCAACAGCGTCGTGCCCGCGGGCATCGGTTTCCGCAACCAGGAGGTTGAGAAAAGCGCGCTCAAAGACGTTATCGCCGACTGCTATCGGCTGTTCGGCAACGAGGGGACCTCGGAATTCCTGGACGCCATCAAACGGCTAGGGTTTCAGTACGCCACCAAAGCGGGCGTCACCATAGCCATCAACGATGTGGAAGTCCCGCGGGAGAAAGCGGCAATAGTCGCCGGCGCTGAAAAAAAGGTCGACATGCTGGAGCAACAGTATATGGACGGCCTGATCACCGAGGAGGAGCGCTACCGAAACGCCGTGGACATCTGGACGACCACCAACGATACCCTCACGGGTGTGATCGAAGAAAACCTGCGCAACTACGGCGGCATCTTCCTGATGGCCAACTCCGGCGCGAAGGGCAACATCGCCCAGATCAAGCAGATGGCCGGCATGCGGGGCCTGATGTCCGACCCCAAGGGGCGCATCATCGACCGCCCCATCAAGGCCAATTTCCGGGAGGGCCTTAGCGTACTGGAGTACTTCATCTCCACTCACGGAGCACGGAAGGGTCTGGCTGACACGGCCCTCAGAACCGCGGACAGCGGATACCTGACCCGCCGACTGATCGACGTGTCTCAGCAGATCATCATTATGGAGGACGACTGCGAAACAATATCCGGCATCTGGATAGACGACTCGGGTGATGACGACCTGGGGGCCTCCTTCGCCGAGCAGATTAAGACTCGGTATCTGGTGGCTCCGGCTGCTTCTCCCGATACCGGCGAGATCGTGCTGGACCGCAACGACCTGATGGACGAGGCGGCCATCGAGGTCCTTCGGGAAGCGGGCGTCAACTCGGCGATGGTCCGGTCGCCCATGACATGCGAAGCGGAGCGAGGCGTGTGCCAGAAGTGCTATGGCTCGTCTCTGGCGACAATGAGACCAGCTCTTATCGGCGAGGCCGTCGGAATTATCGCGGCCCAGAGCATCGGTGAGCCAGGTACCCAGCTAACGATGCGCACCTTCCACACGGGCGGAATCGCGGGCGCCGACATTACCAGCGGTCTACCCAGGGTCGAGGAGCTGTTCGAGGCCAGGGCGCCAAAGGGCGAGGCTGTCCTATCGGAGATCGATGGCGCCGCAGAGGTCACGGAGCTTGCGGAGGGCCGCAGTATCCGAATCGTGAGCACCGAGGAGTACGCAGACGAGTATGTGTTGCCAGAGGGCGTTTCGGCGCTGGTCAAGGACGGCGATACGGTCTCCATCGGCGAACAACTTGCTGAACCGGACGAACCGTCGGAAGACGAGGAGAGCACCGCGCTCCAAAACTCCGACCTGATCGCTAGGGTGTCGGGCGTAGTCCAGAAAGATGGCGATACGCTGACCATCTCCTGGACCGACGAAGAGCAGCGCGAATACGTAATACCCGCCGCGGCACACATCGTCATCTCGTCCGGCGACGAAGTTATCGCGGGTCAGGCCCTGACCGCGGGACCAAAGAACCCCCAGCAGATCCTCAGCATCCAGGGCCGAGACGCAGTCCAGCGCTATATGATCGACGAAGTGCAGAAGGTCTATCGCTCACAGGGCGTGCCGATACACAACAAGCACGTGGAGCTAATCGTCTCGCAGATGCTGCGGAAGGTCCGAATCGACGACCCCGGCGACACCGAGCTGCTGCCCGGCGAGCTGGTCGATCGGCAAAACTACGACAAGATCAACGCCGGTATCCTGGCTGAGGGCGGGGAGCCAGCGACGGCCTCCCCCGTGCTGCTGGGCATCACCAGGGCGTCCCTGAACATGGACAGCTTCCTGGCATCGGCTTCCTTCCAGGAGACCACCCGCGTGCTCACCGAGGCCGCCGTCACGGGCGAAGTCGACTATCTCCGGGGCCTCAAAGAAAACGTGATTATCGGCAGGCTCATACCCGCCCGATTGACGTTGACCGAAGAAGGCATCTCGGGCAGGAGCACGGACACCGCCCATCAGCCGCTAGGCACCATGTCGGTGGGGAGGCCGCTGGAGCCGATGCTTTTCGGCGGCGTGGCGCCAGAGGTGCCAGAGAAAGACGGCGACCACGATGCCGGATTCCCCAGCGAGGAGATCATCGTGGACGATGCGTTCGAACAGGTCCCTTCGGACGACGACTAGCGCCTCGTCTCGACAGTCCGCGTTAGCAATCTCGAAGGTGGTTAGCCCTTCGCCAGGTCTGACAGGCCTGTCAGACCGCCACTCCCGCGCGCTTCGTCGTCAGCGCGGGCGAACGAGTGATGCTGACCGCACATGGACGAGCCAGGCGCCTGCCGGGAGCGGACCAGAAACGGGTCTACAGCCATCGTATTCTTGACCCGCAACTTATGGCCTTGGTAAACTTGGCCGCGTGGTCCGATGGGCGGTTAGCTCAGTGGTTTAGAGCGCTGCGTTGACATCGCAGAGGTCACCGGTTCAAATCCAGTACCGCCCACCACGCTAGATGTCCCAAGCACGCCCCAGGGGGCCACAGAAAATCGCTTCGACCGCGGAAAAACCGCCCCACGGTGCCGGCGGGCTCCCGACCGACCGACAGTTTCGGGCCCTCATTTACGAGGCCTTGCCTGAGGATTTGGACGTCACCCCGATGGCCGGGTTCAAGCTGAACCTGTCGGCCAACCCCGGTTTTAAGAAGGCGTTTTTTTCCATACGGTGCGAGTGTGGCACCGCCGCGGTGCTGAGCATCGAAGTGTCCGCTCAGAAGACCACCGCCGAGATAGAGGACGCGTTACCTTCACTGGTGGACCGGCTCAAGTCTCAAGCCAAGTCGTTTCGGGCCATGCCATGTGACGCCCACCTGCGCATGAGGCTGGGTGGCGTGAGTCGGGAACCCTCCTGATGTCAAATCGACCGCAACGTGCCCGCCGCGCGCTAGGCGAGGACGGCCCCGCAGAGGGCCGACTAGGATTTCCAGATGCCGCGACGTGAAATTAGCGAAGAAGAGGCATTCGAAAGGGCCGTGAGGTTCTCCGACCGCTACGTGGCCCGGGGCCCGTACAGGTTCTTCCCCGAGCCCGAAGTCGTCGCCGAGGTCCAGAAGGGGCTGGGCGAGAACGAGCGAGTCTCCGGCTATCGCTACTGTCCTTGAATGCCCCTGAGCGGCGATCCCGTTGAGGACCGCAAGAAGATCTGCCCCTGCGAACGCCACCACGAGGATATCGAGCGCGATGGCTTCTGTATTTGAATGTTCTTCGTTAGCGAAGAGTTTCTTCGCAAGTACGAAGCGGGCGAGGCCTTCGACCAGACGATCGACGAGGCGGTCCCCTTGGGCCAAGAGCTGTTCGACGAAACAGGCGGAAAGCGGGAGTTCAACCTGCGACAGCGAGACGAACAGACGAAGGACGGCGCCTAGTTCACGCCCCCGCCTACTGCTGTATTCACCGGAGCCGGGGGCATGGCCCGGTAGGTCGCGTGGGCCGAAATGTGTATAATTAAATTGTTCGCGCCCAGGTGAGGGGCGAATCGACAACTTAGAGAGGCAGAGTCGGAGTTGGACAAGGACATCCAGGTATTCACATCGGTCGGTTGAGGCCCCTGTCACATGGTGAAAGTGTATCTTTCACGACAGGACATCCCCTTCACTGAGCGAAACGTCTCGCTTGACCGCGAGTCCTTGAAGGCCCTTGTGACCATGGGCTACCGCACGACGCCCGTCACCGTCATCGGGGAGCAGAGGATCGTCGGGTACAGCCCCTCCAAGCTGGAATCAGCACTGCATGCCGAGGACATTTCGGGATAGCGTCGCCTCGCCCGCGGTTGGGCCGAAAATTTAGCGTACATCAGGTGTCGTCGGACATTCGGGCGACACCTTTTTGATTGCCAGAGGACCCTTGATCCAGGTCGCCGATGAAGGCGACCTTCAGTCAGCGCTCGGCACGCTATTGCTCGACGGACTGGACCGGCGGGCCCTGCATGCGTCGCATTTATTGACTGGATTCGCTGGCGGTGCTAGCGTTCTTTTCATCCCAAGTTTCGATCTATTCAAGTCCAATCGACATTAGCCGGGTTACTCTTGCAGCGTGGTAGAGCTACATGGAAGTCATGGCCGGCTCGGAGTCTTCCGCCCTTCCCGCTTCCCTGGGAATGGCGGCCAGAGGACCACAGAGGCTCGGGGATTTAGTATGACCGAAAAGCAATGTAGCGATTGCGGAGAAATTAACCCGCCTCAAAGCGATTTCTGCTCTCACTGCGGCTCACGAGGGTTCCGGGATGTCCCTCCTCGGCTCGCTGCACGATTGAAGGACGGAGAGCAGCTCCACATCAGCCCGGCTGTTCGAATCAGTATCGGGAGGGTGGTACTGGTTTCGGCTCTGTCGGGTGGACTATACCTGTTCTACTGGTTCTATCTCACTTGGAAGCAACTCGCCACCGAGACCAAAGGCATCCACCATCCTGTCTGGCATGCTTTCACTCTCGGCGTGCCTATTTACGGGCTGTTCAGAACACACGCACATGTTCGGGTCATCGCGGAACTCGCCTCGAAGCAGCGCGTCGCTTCCTACATGGCGCCGGGACTGGCCGTTGTACTGGCACTCGTTGTCAACGGTCTTGGATGGGCATCGCTATCTACCGAATCCTACGGGACAACGATAGTCCTAAGCTTGATCAGTACTGTGGTGAGTGCGACTCTGGTTGGATCGGCCCAATCGGGACTTAACGCCTATTGGGAGAAAGCCCGCGGCAACTTGCTCGCGGACGCGAGAATCGGCGCCGGAGAGGTAGTATTCGCGGTTCTAGGGGTCCTTATTTGGATAATCACGTTCATCCCACCGTCGTATTGGAATGAATCCGTGTAACCAGAACCCAAGGTGTTTGCCGTCTAGCTGACGGTGGTCAGCTAAGACCCAACTTTGAAGCGAAAGTCCCACCCATGGCCGCCGTCATACTTGATCATGAGACGGCCGACGTGCGCGCCGGAGCCGCTGAAGGCTTCCAGAGAGAACTCGTAGTGCATGTCCTCAATGCTTGCGGGTAGTTCGACAGTCCAGGAGGACCCGGAGATGGTCGCGCCATCGATCTGCCTGATGAGTTCGTAGGAAGGGGCGTCGCGGTACTCGTCAAGCCTGACCCGGTAGGTCGAGGCTTCCGGCAGCGGCTCCCATGCGAAGACCACGTTGCCCGGCGCAATGACCGTGCTACCGGCGCCGGTTGGCATATATTTGCCAACGATGCCGGCGTTGTCGACAGGGGAGATCAGGTGCAGCACGCGCTGGACATGCAGATCCTTGGTCACGACGGAGCCCGCCGCAGGCACCTCCACTGGACTCACCGAGGCGTAGAAGTCCCCTGCCAACGGCCATCCGTTCCCGTCGGCGTCTACCGCGCCAAGGCTTACGCCGTATTTGCCGGGCGCTATGTCCGAGATGATCAGGATCGCGTCATCACCGGAGGTGATGGTCGGTCTCTGTACGGGTAGCTGGCCCGTTGACTCATCCCTGACCCATGCGTTGGAGGAGAGGTCGGTGACGTTGAGAAAGGGCTCGCCGTTGAAAAGAACTGAGACGACGAGTGTGGCAGTGGGTTCAGGCGCGGCGGACACCAACTCCCGCAGTACAAAATTGTCGAAGCTGGCAACGACTTGGTCGTTGCCCCATGCCGACACGTGGAATCCGATGCGCCCACGCTCGACTCCAGAAATATTGTCCGAATATCCGACTAGTTCGCGATTCACGTATACCCACTGCTCTGGCCCCCTGGATATTAGCTGAAGGTGATACCATCCGTCGGCTCGCACAGGCAGAGTCTCGAAGCTGAACACCCGAGGCGAGGGAACGCCGACATTCGATAGATCATTGCCAACCGGCCAGAACTGTACGTCGGCGTCGTTCAAATCAATCGGCACGAGATAGCCTTCCTCGCCCGAACCGAACAGGCCTCCCCGTAGCCGGCCGTCGCCTTCAAGTCTGATCTCGGCTTCCACTGAGAATTGGGCCGGGAGCGAAACTGAATCGTAGTAGGCACTTTCAGGATGTGGACCTTGAGCCTGTAGCACGAGTATCCCGTTCTCGTAGTCGCCTGCAGTCAGGCGGGGTAACGATCCCGACATGCCGTCGGAGAAAATCACTCGACCCAATTCAGGCGGATTGTCTCTCCCGAGGTGCGCGGCGGTTGGGATGGCGGCGGAGAAAGCCCCGTTCTCGTAGGCGCCGATGTCGCTGGCGGCGCCCCACGGTCGCGGGACCCCTCGCTGGTCCGTCGCGGGCGCTGCGCTGTCGTCGCCCGCATCGATGGCCGGGCTGCCCGACAGCAGCGCGCGGGTGAACGTGGGGCCTCCGTTGTTCTGGAGGGGTCCCAGCAGCGGGTCCGTCTTGGGCAGGTCGGTCGGGTCCGTCAGGTTGCACGTGCCGTCGCTATCCAGGTTGTGGCCGAGCGAGGTGAACCCACCGCCACAGTCAGCGCCCAGCGGAGCGTTGGCGATGATGGAATTTATGAATTTGACGTTGCCATCGCTGACGATGCCGCCTCCGACATTGGCGCTGATCGTGCTGTTGGCGACATCCAACGTGCCTCCCCTGTCGTTGTAAATCCCGCCTGGCCCAACCAAAGCATTGTTTCCGCTAACTGTGCTGTTGGTGAGGGTCACCGTCTGCCCATCGCTGAAGACTCCGCCACCCAATCTAGCGGAGTTTCCGTCGATCGTACTTCTGGTGATCTGCAGCGTGGTTCCGGGCTCCGTGAGGAAGATTCCGCCACCGCTCTCCGTCACGGAGTTGCCGCTCACGGTGCTGTCGAGGAGGTTCAACGTCGCGCCGTCTCGGATTTCGATCCCACCGCCGAATCTTGCTTTGTTGCGGAGAATCGGGCTATTCGCGATAAACGTCATTGCTCCAGACCCTGAGCTAAAAATGCCTCCGCCGCTGTCGAGAACATTATTGTTGCTCACAGGACTATTGTTCAGGGTCAGCCTGCCCGTGCTGAGGATGCCTCCACCGGAATTGTCCGCCGCGTTGCCGCTGATGGTGCTGTTGGTGAGGTTAACCGTCCCTGAGTTGACGATTCCGCCCCCGGATGTGCCCGCCGTATTGTCGCTGACGGTGCTGTTGGTAATAGACAGGGTACCGTTGCTGAAGATACCGCCACCTGCGAGGGTGGCGGAGTTAGCGCTGACGGTACTGTTGTTCATCGCTAGCGTGGCACCGATTTGGTTGAGGATGCCGCCGCCGTTACCGCCGGATGGGTCTCTCGCGATGTTGTCACTGATAATGCTGTTGGTCAGCGTTAACCTGCCGCTGTTGTGGATGCCACCACCGAAGCCGGTGATGCTGCCATGCCGCATGGTCAACCCAGAGATCGTAACGGACGTATCGGCCTCAAACACGAAAACCCGCTGGGAAGCTACGCCAGGCTGGGTTGCCGCCTGGATGATCGTGCTGGCGGGCCCTGCGCCGGTCAGGGTCAGATCCTTGCCAATATTAAGTTGGGAGCCGAGGGTCAGAGTGTAGGTTCCGGGAGGGATATCGACAGTGTCGCCTCGACCGGCGACCGCTATCGCCTCTCTCAACGAGCAGTCCGCGTCGCAGATGCCGTCGTTGGTATCCTGGGTTTTGGTGACGGTGACGTTGGCAGCAGCGGAGGCGTCGTATACGACCTCCAGAATTGGACCTCCCCCGGCCCTGTCGACCTGCCGGATGATATATTCGTCTGCAGATCCATCCTGATCCGTAGACGCTGCGAAGGCGAAGCGAATTTGGAAGCGCTCATACCCAAGTGATATGGCTTCCCGAATTCCCGCTGTTACGCCTATGCGCCCTGAAGGCTGTCCAAATGCATTCTGCAAAACGAGATAGCCGGACGTGTCATACGCGTTTGGTGTCAGAGACAGTCCATACCACACAGCTTCGAACTTCACGCTACCGAACGCTGGGAAGGGCTCACCTAGAATTTCCGGGTCCGGGAGAATCAGTGCCGAGGAACTGACGATGGCAGCGCTGGGAATGGATGTGATGTCGAAGCTAAGGAACCCGCGTACGGGAGCATTGTTGTTAAAGTCTCCTGCCTGCGGTGGATGGGTAGCTCCGGTTCCGGTTTGCCCAAATTGTGTCACCCAGCCACTCTCGTCCACCATGAAAGCCAAGTTTTCGGTCGAAGGTGTAGGAGTAGGCGGTACAGGCGTCGGAATCGGTGTGGGCGGAACAGGCGCTGGGCCAGCGGCGGGCTCTTTCGCCAGCGCTATCGCGGGCAACGGCGCGGACTCGTCGATCCAGACCCGTTCCAACATGGCGCCGAGGTCTAACGTCGGCTGGAAGCTGAAGCCCTGGAGCCTGGCGCTGTGGGCCTGGAGCCGGCGTGCAGATGGCAATGGGACCACGTAGGTCTCCTCGAAGGAGTACCAGTCCAGATCAGCCACGATCGCCCTTCGCTTCTCTTGGTCCAGCTCAAAGCGTTGAGCCCTGAATATTTCCTCGATCACCGGGTCGTTCACCCGGCTGAAGTTGCCGAGGCCGCCCGGCAGGAAATTCCTTTCAAGAAAGCCGTCGATTCCGAGGGTGACTCCCGAAAGACCCCCATAGTACAGCCCGTGGTAGCCATCCCCGCTCAGGAGCCGCTCCCTTAGCGAGGCTGCCTCCTCCTGCCGTTTTTCTAAGTGTATTCCCCGTATTTCTAAGTGTATTCCGATTTGCGAAAGCATTTCCGAGATGATCTCGGCGCCCGGCGGGACCTGTCCTCCCCCGATGTACAGGACAGTTCTCAGGCCATCGCCGTAACCGGCCTCAGCCAGGAGCCTCCAGGCTTGTTCGGGGTCGTCGGCCAGCACCCCTTTGGTCACCTCTTCCGGCTGTGCCCACTCCGGGAAGTAGAGCGAAGGGACTCCGAACTCGAGCCTGCCCCAACCCGAGTTGACGTCCTCGTCCCATTGGCGCCGGTCTATGGCCAACGCGACCGCTCTGCGAACCCTTACATCGTTGAACGGAGCGTTCTGGGTATCGAAGAAGAGGGCGGGGGCCAAAGCCCAGCCCTCGAACAGGACTGCGTTCTCGCTTTGGCTGATCTCCTCCCGCTCAGCACCGTCCAGGCCCTCGCCGGTTCCCACTCCAGCAAAGTCCAGCCTGCCCGCGCGGAAGGCGGCCAGTCGAGTGGCACGCTCGGAGACGATTACGAACTCGATCTGGTAGACGTAAGGGAGGGGCTGGCGGAAATAGTCGTGGTTCCGCTCGAGGATGATCACCTCTCCGGGAGCATATTCGGCAAGGCTGAACGGGCCCGAGCCGATCAGCCGCTCCGCGCTCCCCTGGGCGGCGCCACTGAGGAATCTCTCGGTCCCGATTGGCGCCCAAGGGCTGCTCAGGACATCCAGGAAAGGGGCGAATGGCTCGTTGAGCGAGACCATGACGGTTAAGTCATCCACGATCTCTACGTCATTTAAGTGTCCTCGGAGTCCGCTGAATGCCGAACCCCCGGACCCGACCATCGCCTTGATGGACTGGGCTACGTCCCCGGCGCGGACCGGGCTACCGTCGTGGAACCGGGCATCTCCGCGGAGACGGATGTGCCAGGTCCGGCCGTCGGCCGAGACGTCCCATGCCTCCGCAAGCTCCGGCCCGAACTCAGAGGAGCCGTAGTCCTTGCGGAAGAGCCGGCTGAAAATGAGGCTGTTCACCTGGGCCTTGTTGCCTCTCATGTTGGTATATGGCGAGAAGCCATTGGCGAACGGGTCTTGGCCCAGGGCGAGTCTCAGGGTTCCGCCGTAGCTGGGTGCGGGGGTTGTCTGAGCGGGTTGCGCCGTGGCCGTCGCGACGGCCACGGGCACCTGCGTGGCCGCAGCCCCGGCTGGAGTCCCAACGATTCTCACATTGTCGATGTATCTCGGACCGTCCGGGTAGCCTGCCAGCCAGATCCTTACGCCGGTTGTGCCGAATCTGCCAACAAGTTCCTCGTCGGTCACGAGGGTTGCTCCATTGCCGTTCTTAAAGGAGAATTTTGCGTAGCCGTCCTTGTAGGTCAGAGTCGCCCTGCCCCAGTTCGCTCCCGCGGAACCGAGAGAATGCGTGACGCCGCAGTCGTCACCATCCCCGAGCCTTATTCCGTCGCTGTCACCAGTGTCAAACAGTATCGAGCCTTTCATGCCGAGAGCCGTCAGCTCCACGTGGAAGTCCCAGCAAGCGTGGTTCGTCGTGCCGACCTTTTCGACGTCAAACTCTATGGTAAAATCCCCCTCGAAGTGCCGCCGTAGCTCGATGAAGTTGCCGTCTTCAGTCGCTTCCACACGTCCGTCGACTACTCGGACCGTGTTCGGAGACCCACTGGACACCCACGCGTCACCGAGAGTACTTCTATTGAAGTCGTCCGAGAATTCAAGAACGGAAACCGGGCTCCCGGTCACCAGAGTTGCCGCGGGCGCGGCCTCGGCGACGGGACGAGGACTGGACTCGTCGATCCAGACGCGCTCCAGCATCGCCCCCAGGTCCAACCCCGGATCGTAGCGGACGTTCTGTACCCTGGTGCTGTGGGCCTGCACCAAGCGCACGGAGGGCATGGGGACCAGGTAGACCTGGTCCGCGAGGACGTGGCCGATAGCCAGCTCGGACACGAGTTCCTTTCGCTTCCTCGGGCCTTGCTCGAAGCGCTGCTGCCTAAATAGGTCCTCGATTCTCCGGTCGGCCACCCGACTCCAGTTTCCGCGCCCGCCGGGCAGGAAACTCGTCGCGAGAAAGCCATCGATGTCGAAGGTGAGTCCCGAGGGGAAGCCGAAGAACATCCCGTGGTAGCCTTCCTCGCTCAGGAGGCGCGCCCTCAGAGGTGGCCCCTCTTCTTGCACTATCTTGACCCGAATCCCAATCCGCGACACCATGTCCGCGATCAGCTCGGCGCCACGGGTGTTGGATCCTCCCCTCACCACGTAGAGCACAGTATCCAGCCCGTTCCCGTAACCGGCTTCGGCCAGGAGCGCCCTGGCCTGTTCGAGGTCGTTTGGCAGGACTCTCTGCACGACGCTTTCGGGTTGGGACCACTCAGGGAAGAACCATGATGGGACCGGGGATTCGAGCCTGCCCCGACCCTGGTTGACTATGTCGGCCCATGAGGACATGTCTATGGCCAACGA
This sequence comes from Dehalococcoidia bacterium, assembly GCA_965248005.1. Classification (GTDB taxonomy): domain Bacteria; phylum Chloroflexota; class Dehalococcoidia; order Lucifugimonadales; family UBA1123; genus CBDFIE01. Next base: position 1,905,446 of record CBDFIE010000003.1, on the reverse strand, counting down.
GACCGCCCTGCGGACACCCGGATCGTTGAACGGCGGGTTCTGAGTATCGAAGTACAGCGACGGGGCCATGGCCCAGCCCTCGTACAGCTCGGCGCTCTCGCTTCGTTCGAACCGTTCCTGCTCTCCCGGCTCGAGGCCCCAGGCGACTAACAGGCCTGTGAAGTCCAGTCGGCCGGCTAGTAACGAGGCCAGTTGCGTCTCTTTTTCGAGAATGAACCGGATGTCGATCTGGTAGACGTAAGGGAGGGGCTGGCGGAAATAGTCGTGGTTCCGCTCGAGGATGATCACCTCTCCGGGAGCATATTCGGCAAGGCGGAACGGGCCCGAGCCGATCAGCCGCTCCGCGCTCCCCTGGGCGGCGCCACTGAGGAATCTCTCGGTCCCGATTGGCGCCCAAGGGCTGCTCAGGACATCCAGGAAAGGGGCGAATGGCTCGTTGAGCGAGACCATGACGGTTAAGTCATCCAGGATCTCTACGTCATTTAAGTGTCCTCGGAGTCCGCTGAATGCCGAACCCCCGGACCCGACCATCGCCTTGATGGACTGGGCTACGTCCCCGGCGCGGACCGGGCTACCGTCGTGGAACCGGGCGTCTCCGCGCAGCCTGATAAGCCAGGTCCGGCCGTCGGACGAGACCTCCCACGCCTCCGCAAGGTCCCCCTCGAATTCGTGAGAGCCATGGTGTTTGCGGAATAGCCGGCTGAAGATGAGGCTGTTCACCTGGGCCTTAGGGCCCGAGAGGTCGGGGTACGGCGACAATCCGTTGGAGAACGGGTCGCGAGTTAAGGCCAGCCGCAGCGCGCCGCCGTATCTCGGCTCGCCAGTCGCTAGGACGGCGGCTGTCGCCTCGACCATGGCCTCGACGACTACTGGGGTGGCGGCACGTTGCGCCGCCGGTGTTGCCGTAGGCGCCGGCGCTGCCGTGGGAACGATTACCTGTGCGGCCTGCTGTTGGACCGCGGCTGGCGCGACCGTAGGCTGCGGAACGGCGGTGGACGCGGCCGCTCTGACGGGCTCTCCGCCAGTGGAGGCCACTTGGTGGGCGCTGACGCCATCTTCGCCCCCTATGTAGACCAGATCCCCGGGCGCGTCCGACAGCCAGCGGAACCGCTCATCGCGCATCAGTTCAGTTGCGCTCCCATCCGGCGCGACGCTCATCAACGTGCCGTCATTTAACAGCACGAGGGCCGTGACGTCGGGGGTCAGGACCAGCCCCGCGTGGAAGGGACGGTCAAATCTGGCGGTGAACTCAAGCGTTCCCTCTTGCGTGAAACGGAACAGCTCTTTCCGGCCGAGCAGATACAACGCGCCGTCCGACGCGATTACCGGCGGCGCCGAGGCGGACGTAAGGCCATCGCGCCTCCACCTGAGTTTGCCGTTTTCTTGGAAGGCGAACAGGACGCCATCGTCGGTGGCGACATACAGCGACCCGAGGGCCGGCGACACGGCGACCGGTCCGGTGTTGCGGGTCCACAGCACCCGACCGTGGCGGTCGATGGCCTGCACATCACCAGGGCTAGCTGAGGCTACGTAGACCGTGCCATCGGCCCCCACCACCGGGGGGGCCCCGACTTCTAACACGCCGAGATCGACCCTCCACAGCGACGAGCCGTCGACGGTGAAGCGGCGGTCGACGATCCCCGTGCCGGAAACCGTGTACAGGTCGCCTTCAGGACCGATGGCAAGCCGCCATCCGCTCTGGTCCAGCGATCGACGCCACAGGACGGTGGGCGTCCACGGGGCGCCGTCGCCACCGGGGTCGATGGCCGTCAGGACCGTGTCGTCCACTATCACGTACAGCCGGCCATCGTCGCGTGTAACGGAAGCCGTGACCTCACCGCCTAGCTCCAAGCTCCAACGCTGGTTGCCGTCGTTCCCGTCCAAGTGGTAGAGGACGCCATCGTTAGAGCTGACGTACAGGTTATCCGTGCCTTCGGTAGCAACGGCGACAGGGAGCGCACCACCGGGCACCGACCTGCTCCAGCCAGACTGCGTCGGCTCACCGGCGGCAACGACTGCCTCGACCAGTACGGCCGTCGGCGTCGGGAACAGCGGCGTAGCGGTGGGCTGGAGCGCGACGGCGGGTAGGGCCGTCCTGGAGCTGCCCACTGCCCCATCGAACAGGCCCGTCGAATCGATCCATTCGCTCAGTCGGCCGTATCCGTCCAGGCGTACGCCTGCAACGGTCAGCGCTATCGATATGGAAAGCAGTGTGCCCAGCCAGGTCCATCGGCGGCGGTTGCTCCGACGCCACGCCGTGGCCCAGGCGCGCATAAACGTGGTCGAGGGCCTCTGAGGGGCCTGGGCCGCCGGGGTGGGTGCGCGCGCCGGCGCAGGCCGTGGCGGTTGGGGGGCCGGCACCGGGGCGGGCCGCGCACGAGGGGCCGCCGACCTTGCTGGCCCGGTCAGACCGGGCACCGCCGCCCGGAGCGCCTGCGCCATCTCCGCCGTGCTCTGGTACCGTCGCCTCGGGTCCTTCTCCATGGCCCGCTCGACCACAGACTCCAGACGCCGCGGCAGGTCCCGACGAAGGCCCCTCAGTCGCGGCGGGTCTTCGTCTATCTGCTGCCGGATCACCGCCAGCGGGGTGTCCCCCCTGAAGGGCAGCTCTCCCGCCAGCATCTGGTAGACGATGCAGCCCAGCGAGTAGACGTCCGAACGGGCGTCTGCCCGCTCCCCCCGCGACTGCTCCGGCGACATGTAGTGGGGCGTGCCCATCACCACACCCGTCGCCGTCATCGTGGAGAGTGACTCGGCGCGGGCGATGCCGAAGTCAGTCACCTTGACCATGCCGTCGGCGCCGATGAGCACGTTCTGAGGCTTAACGTCCCGGTGAACGATGCCGAGCGCATGGGCCGCTGCCAGCCCGTCGGCGATCTGGACTCCGTACCGTGCCGCGCCCTCGATCCGGAGCTGGCCCACGCTCTGGATGATCCCCGCCAGGCTCTCGGGCAGGAACTCCAGCGCCATGAAGTGTCGGTCGCCGTCGGTGCCCACCTCGAATATCTCGACCACGTTGCGGTGGTCTATGGACGCGGCCAGCGACGCCTCGCGACGAAACCGCTCGGTGTAGTTGCGGTCAACGGACAGCGTCGGATGCAGCACCTTCAGGGCGATGATGCGACCGCCCTCGGGGTCGAAGGCGCGGTAGACCGTCCCCTGGGCGCCAGAGGCGATCTCTTCGAGGACCTGGTAGCGGCCTATGCTCTGTTCCATGGCATTTACCTGCTAGTGCCGAGTGTACCACCTACAACAGCCAGAGTTCCCCCCTCCTTACGCGACGCCATAGTACTGCCTTGAGCGACACGCCTGCCTGAAACGCCGTATAACCCAACCTGACTTTTCGCTGACTTTTCCGCGGGAGCACGGTTACGCCGCTATCCAATGTTGCGCTGGAGCGTTCAAGAGGTATATGTTGGGCGCGGGGCGAGACCGGTGCGTCAGCGGGACTCCATACTGATTATCGAGGACGATCCGGCCGTCGGCGAGAGCCTGCGCGACAGCCTGCGCGGCAACATGTTCCGCGTCGAGTGGAAGTCGTCGGGCACAGAGGGGGTCTCCTGGGCGCGAGAGTCAGGCCCCGACCTTGTAATACTGGACGTCCGACTCCCCGACGGCTCGGGCTTCGATTTCTGCCGCCAGATGAGGCAGATGCGATTGGCCCAGCCGATCCTGATGCTGACGGCGCGGCGTCAGGAGGCCGACAAAGTGCTGGGCCTGGAAGTTGGCGCTGACGATTACCTGACAAAGCCCTTCTCGATGAGCGAGCTGCTGGCGCGCGTCCGGGCCATGCTGCGCCGGGCCTACGGCGATCTGGCCACCGACGACCCCAACGTCATGCACGCCGGGGACCTCGTCGTCGACCGCGGCCGAGGACAGGTGCATCGCGGCGGCGAACAGCTCTACCTGACGCCCACCGAGTTTCGGATGTTGGTCTACCTGGCGCAGAATCCCGGACAGGTGCTCAGCCGGGGCCAGAGCCTGGACGCCGTCTGGGGCTACGACGCCGACCTGGAGAGCGAGCGCATCGTCAACGTCCACGTTAGGCGACTGCGGGAGAAAGTCGAGGCCGAGTCCAGCAAACCGACTCTCATCCTGACGGTGCCGGGGATGGGCTACCGGCTGGCGGGGTAGGCGCTATGTCGGCCGGGTACCGATCGCTGGAAGATTACGGTTCCGTAACATGGGTGAAATCGTGAGACTTCGAACTTCCACAATGCATATAAGACCCCCAGAGGTCCAACCGAATTGTGGAGGATGACATGACGATAGCAGTTAGAGTTGGAGGCGCACTGGCGCTGGTGGCGGGAATCGTGGTGGCAGTCATTATCGGAGTGCAGCTGGTGGGACAGAGCACTACCGCATCGGGGCCGGAGGACACGTACACGGGACCCGAGCCGATCTGGCAGATGAAGATCGCGGTAGAACGGGTAAGACTAGATTTTTGCCCCACATAACTCGATTGTATATCAACGGCCGCCCGCGGTTGCGCCGCCGCTGTTCACCTCCCGCGTCGACCTCGAGGAGTCCGGTCCGCAAGGCTCCATGACCCAGACGCAGATTGACACCTCGGTGGTCATCTTAGGCGACGGCGCCGAGCTTTCAAAGCAACCCAGCGATACAGCGGGCGCGGACATGGCGCCTATATTGCTGGCGCCCGCCATCGGCGCGCAGTTGGGCCTCGACCTGGGCCGGACCGACGCCACGGGCGCACGGCGTTCCGATAAGGTGGCCCAAGAGCCCTACCGCGGCGATTTGGGAAGGGTCGGCGGCTACGTGGAACTCTCGGAGGGGCCGGCTTTCGGCACCGAGGTCCTGTCCAGCGTTGCCCGTGGTCCTGGCGGGGGCAGCCGGCTGGCTCATGAGCCTGCGCATCACCCGGCCGCTGACGGGCCTCGCCGCGACCACGGCGCACATGTCTCGGGGAGAGTTGTCGGCCCGGGCCGTCGTCGTTCGCGGGGATGAGCTTGGGCAGCTCGCGGCCTCGTTCAACGAGATGGCCCAGCGAGTGGAGGCAACCGTCGACGCCCTCCAGCGCTTCGTCGCCGACGCCGCCCACCAGCTCTTGACTCCCCTCACGGCCCTGCGCACGGATTTCGAGGCGCTGCAGCGTCGACCCATGGGCCCCGAGCGGGACACCATGGTCTCCCGAGCATTCGCCCAGCTTGACAGACTTGAGGAGCTTACCACCGGCCTGTTGGAGCTTTCGCGCCTGGAAGCGGGAGGAGTCGACGTCACATGGGCAGACGTGGCCCTCATTGAGCTATTGAAGGACCTCTCCGAGAGTTTTGGCTCGCAGGCGGACCAGTCCGAGCTGGAGTTCTCGCTGGACCTCCCACAAGAGCCACTGACGGTAAGGGCCAGCGAGGCCCAGCTCCGCCAGGCGATCGGCAACCTGATCGACAACGCCATCAAGTTCACGCCAGAAGGGGGCCAGGTGCGGTTGTCGCTTCACCGCGAGGGCGCCCTCGCCGTAATAGCGGTCGACGACATTGGCGTCGGGATTCCGGAGGCAGAGCTTCCCCAGCTTTTCGAGCGCTTCCACCGGGGCCGCAGCGCATCGTCGTACCCGGGAAGCGGGCTGGGGCTCGCCATCGTCAAGGCCATCGTCGCGTCCCACGGGGGCGAAGTTACGGGGGGGAACACCGAGGCCGGAGCACGGTTCGCCGTATCGCTCCCGGTCGCGGCCTTGTCTGTCGACAGCGCTCCCGTGCGGTAGCGTACAATGCGCGTATGACCGCGCTCCTCGAAGCCAAGGCCCTCACGAAGCATTACGGCAGCACAATCGCCCTCGAGTCCGCCGACTTCGAGATACGCGAAGGGATCACCGGACTTCTTGGGCCCAACGGCGCGGGCAAGAGCACAGCCATCAAGCTGTTCCTGGGACTGCTGGAGCCAACCTCGGGCTCCGCCACGGTGTTGGGCGAGATGCCCTATTACTCGGTGGAGATTCGCGGACGGCTCGGCTACATGCCGGAGCATGATTGCCTACCGGGCGCCGTCAACGCCTCGGAGTTCCTGACCCACATGGCCCAGGTAAGCGGGCTACCCCCAGTACACGCCCGAACAAGAGCCGCCGACATCCTGCGGCATGTGGGACTGGACGAGGAGCGCTACCGCACCATTGGAGAGTATTCCACGGGCATGCAGCAGCGGGTCAAGCTCGCCCAGGCCCTCGTCCATGACCCCGTAATCGTGCTGCTGGACGAGCCCACCTCCGGACTTGACCCAGGCGGTCGGGAAGAGATGCTGGACCTGATCCGTCGTACCGGCCGGGAGTTCGGCATCAGCATAATCCTCTCGTCACATCTGATGGGCGACGTCGAAAGCACCTGTGACCGGATCATCGTGCTGGAAGGTGGCCACGTGGTCGAGGAGGGAGAAGTATCCCAGTTCACTCAGGAGACTCAGCTGCTTTTCATCGACGTTGACGACCATCGCGACGAGCTTGTAGAAGCGCTTGCGAGCAGAGGTGTCGACGCAACGCTGGACGGTTCGTCGGTGGCAGTCCAGCAGGCGCGCGACGAGCAGTACGACGACATCCGGGACGCCCTGGTGGAGGTCGGCGCCCGGTTGCGGAGGCTCGGGCCCCGCCGGCGCCAGCTGACCGACATCTTCCGGGACGACCCATGACGACCGAGTCCGCGGGCGAGATATTCGACATTGGCTACCAGAACTACGACGGGCCGCGGGAGGGCCGCTTACGCGCCCGAAAAGCCGTATATGTGAACGGCGTCCGCACCACCCTTGGCCTGGGTCGGGGCGCTTCCGCGAAGGTGCTGCCGATACTGCTGTTCGCCGCCGCGATCGCCCCGGCGGTGATCCTGGCCCTCATTGCCTCCCAGTCGGAGGAGGCCGCCCTGGACATCCCGGGCCACGCCGAGTACTACCAGATCGTCTCGATTATCCTGATCCTGTTCTCCGCCATTATCACGCCCGAGCTGCTCTGCCCGGACAGGCGCGACGGCGTCATCAGCCTGTACCTGGTGCGGCCGCTGACGACCACCGACTATCTCGCCGGGCGCTGGCTGGCGTTTTTCTCCATCACCCTGCTCCTCGTGTACTCCGGTCAGTTAGTGTTGCTCGCGGGCCTGGTCCTATCCGCTTCCGAGCCGCTTGACTACATTCGCGAGAACTGGCTGGACGTTCCCCGATTCGTCGCTGCGGGCGTCATCGTCGCGGTCTTCACGACGACCCTGCCATTGGCCGTATCTGCGTTCACAACCCGTCGCGCCTACGCCGCGGCCTTCGTTATCGGGCTGTTCATCATCTCGGCAGCGGCCGGGGGGATCCTGACGGAGTGCGGGGACAACGAGCCAGGGCCGCCCCGGGGCGGGCCCCTTGCACGAGACTGCGAGCCACTGACCGGAGACGCGGCCAAGTGGTTCGGCCTCGTCGACGTCGGCAGGGTGCCCACCCACGTGGGCGACATGATCTTTGCCGTGGAAAACGAGTCACAGCTTTCCCGGCAGGTGGAGGAGCTGCCCGACATCATCCCAATCGCCTGGTACGCGCTCCTTGTCGCCGCGCCGGGCTTCCTGCTGTGGAGGCGGTACCAAGGGCTTGAGGCATGAGCGGGTCCGAGCGGGCTGCTCAGAATACGGCGGTCGGTCCCGTTATCGACGTCCTAAGCGTCTCCAAGTGGTTCGGAGATGTCGTCGCGGTGAACGACGTGACCCTTCAGGTGAATCCTGGCGTAACGGGCCTGCTCGGACCGAATGGCGCGGGCAAGACCACGTTGATGAACATGATGGTGGGCCTCGCGGAGTGCTCCGACGGCGAGGTGAAGCTGCTAGGCCAGCCAGTGCGCGACAATCCGGAGTTGTATCGCCGGATCGGCTTCATGTCGGCTCACGAAGCGGCGTACGGCTTTTTCACCGGCCAGCAGTTCGTCGAGTTCGCCGCTCGACTCCATGGTCTGAACCCAACCGGGCCGGCCGTGGAACGCGCGATAGAGACCGTTGGACTCGCGGACGCGCGGCACCGGCCACTGGGGACCTACTCCCGTGGGATGCGGCAGCGCATGCGGCTGGCCGCCACGCTGGTGCACGACCCCGAGGTGCTGCTGCTGGATGAACCCCTCACCGGCACCGACCCCAGACAACGGATCGAGTTTCAGAGCGTCATGGTCCGCCTCGCCAGCGAAGGGCGCACGATCCTCATTTCGTCACATATTCTGGAAGAGGTCGAGACGCTGGCAGGACGCATCCTTCTCGTGGTTAGCGGCAAGCTGGCCGCGTCCGGCGACTACCGCGCCATTCGCGCCAAACTTGACGAGCAGGCTTACGAGGTCAAAGTGGTGACGAACTCGCCGCGTTCGATGGCGGCGGCGCTGGTCCAGGTCGAGGAGGTGGACTCCGTAAGCGTCGGTTCCGACGGCGATCTGGTCGTACTGAGCCGCAACGTCGGCGTTCTTCAGCAGTCCATCCCACGAGTCGCGCAGGAGCGTGGGATACGCTTGATGCGGGTCGAGCCGCTGGACGACTCCCTCGAGAGTATCTTCAGCTACATCGTGGAGCGTTAGTTGGGACCGATCTTCCGGTTATCGATGCGCCAACTAGGGGGCCGCTGGCGGATCGCGCTGATCGTGCTGCTGGCCGCGCTGCCGGTGGCGCTGGCCACCGTCGTCTCTATCTTTGCCCGGGAAGAGACGGACTACCAAGAGAACGTCATAAACGTCCTGCTCGACGGCATGATCGTAGGCGGCATCATGCCCATCGTCACCATGGCGCTGGCGACGGCGGCCTTCGGGAACGAGATGGAAGACCGCACAATGAGCTACCTCGTGCTGAAGCCGATACGTCGGTGGCGAATCGCACTTCCCAAACTGCTGACGTCAGTGGTAATCGGCGCGCCGCTGCTGGTCCTCAGCGGGATAGTCGCTTCGCTGGTGGCGTTGGACGTCGGCGCTCGAGGGGCGGCCGCGATAGGCGTCGGTCTTCTTGCGGGCGTCACGACGTACGCGGCGATCTTCACATGGGCCGGCCTGACGACTAGCCGGGCGCTTCCCTTCGCGCTCGTATACGTGTTCCTCTGGGAAGGCGTGATCAGCTCGTTCATCCACGGTGTCGACTATCTCAGCGTGCGGGGATACACCCTGGCCATCATGCACGGGATAGACCAAACCGGCCTGGACGAGCTGAGCGTACGGGTGATCGAGTTTCCCGCCGCGATGACCGGTGCGGTCGCCGTAACTCTGGCGTTCTTCTGGCTGACGGTCCGCCGCCTGAAGCGGATGGACGTGCCGTAGGCAGGCAGGGCTCGCCTCGCACCCAGCAGGGCTTGCCCTTCACCCATATTTGGGCCGGCCCACATTGCCCGTCGTCTAGCGCAGAAGGTACAACCCCTCAGCCCAGATCTCCGTGGCAAGCACAACATCGCCGTACAATGCCACGTCCGAGAGCCAAGGCGATCCTGGGCTAAGGATGAACTTCCCCACCTCAACAGGGCTGACCGGATCCGAGATATCGATTACGCGGAGGCCTCCTCCCATCCAGGTCGAGTAAACCAGGTTACCCTTCACCACCATATCTTTAGCCTCGCCCACGTTCTCAGTTCCCCACAGGTAACACCTGTCTGAACTATCGAGCTCGAAGACGGACACCTCGTGGATCGAGTTGAGGTCAGCGACATCCAGGAAGCGGAGTGCTGCTTTCTGGCCACAAGGTCCGCTGCCGTCCGCAAAGACTACGAGAGAGTCGTCGTCGTTCGGGACCGCATAGGCTGCGTACTTTTGCCACGGGTATTCGAGCCGCCCGATCTCCACGGGCGCCGTCGGGTCCTGGAGGTCGAGCACATACGGGATGTTTCTTTTGTGCCGGTGGCCCTCGCCTTTCGGTATTACGGTTTGGCCGACGACGTAGGCGCGCGTCCCCGCCTTGTTTAGGGACACGCCCGCCAAGACTCCCTGGAGGCCGCTATCGTGCCAGTCCCCAACAACGACGGGATTACGAGGGTCGGACAGGTCTACGACAGCGAGGTGATTGTCCGTATATTTTCTAAAATCATGGAGGTCTGTGATCTGGCCCGGGCGGTAGACCGCGTAGAAGTACTGTCCGTTTACAGCCTTATCGTCGTTGGGCTTGTCGCCCTCGCGATCGAATTGGTGGTAACCACCCAGGCTGAGGACACTCATGAATTTGGGATTGGCAGGGTCTGTGACATCCCAGATCCCGTAGGGCAGAGGGTACTCATCCACGGTGAACGTGTCAGCAACACCGTTGATAACTATCGCGATATCGCCCTGAAATGCTGCGCTCTCGATCCGAGTCGCCACCGCATCGCCGTGGGAGTGAGGATCCTCGCCGCCGGTGTTGAATATTTCGACACCACGTAGCGGGATGCGACCCACCAGTTGAGGGTCCGCCGGGTCAGAGATGTCCAGGATCCGGATGCCCTGTTTGTGCCGTCCTTTTCCTGGGTAACTGGTACTTTGGCCTCCAACGAAAGCGTAGCTGCCATGGACGTAAACGCCCGCCATCGGCGCATCATGCTCCTCGTCCAGGGCTACCGCCAGCAGCTCGAGGCCTTCGATCGTCGGGTCCGCCCCAAATCTGAGGAATATGCCAAAGCCGATGCCACCGATCACAGCTAGTGATGCGGCGAACCAGACGAAGGACGCGGTGGCGGTCCGGCCCCGCCGCCGAACCAATGCAACTGGCAGCCAGAGCACACCGCTAACGGTGGCAATGATGAGAACGGTAAAGCCGACGAGAATCAGAGAGGACGCAAAGTCGCCCTCTCCGATGAACGTGCCAAACGATATCAAGATAATGATGACGAGCGCTACAGCCGCCGCCACGGTGACCGACAAGGCCAGGGAGCCGCCGTTTCGTACCCTGGCGGCCAAGGAAAGGCCCAGCCCCACACCGAACGTGACTAGGCTGCCCGCGGCCAGGAGTACCGCAGCTAAGTATGGGATGTTTCGAGCGTCACTGATCAGATAACCCACGACTGCTAGCGCCGAGGCCGCTGCCGTCACAATGAACGCGCGGCGAATCGTGAGCGCGGCGAATCGCCGCGGGGATTCATAGCCAGAGCGATTCGCACTGAGCCAGATCACACCGGCAAGGGTCCCCAGGGAGCCTATAGCGGTCAGCGTAAGACCGATGATCGTAACTCCCACCGCCGCGGCTGAACCTCCGGCTGCCTTGGGAGCTGATCCCCAGAATGCGCTCTTAAACGGCCACGCAAGGAACGCGGCAGGCGCCGTCCTCCACCAGGGTACCGAGGTCGGCCGCCACGCGGCTGCCTCCTACCTGTCGGCAACCCCCAGCTTGCCAAGAATCTCGGAGACGTTGTACTTGGCGCCGTCTAGGCTGATACCCAGGCGCTCAGCGATCTGGCGATTCGTCAGACCCTCGAGCAGGAGCTCCCGTACCTCCCACTCGCGTGGGGTGAGAACGTCGGGATGGGGAGGACGACCTCTCGTTCGCATGCGACGAGGCTACCAGAGGGGGCACCGAATTACACTACCCGACCCGGATACCCAGCGGTTGGCCCCGGAGGATGGCCTTACTCCTGAGCGCGCCTGGTCGCGGGTCTAGCCCGTCTCCCCCGCTATCGGGGCTTCGTCGTCCCTATTCATCGTCCCGACAATGACGACTTACGATTCGTAATTCAAGGACAGGACACCGGGAGGTATGAGGGAATCCGGAAGGGAGTGCGGACGTCCGCCGACTCAGACGCTACTGGTGGGGGTGGTCCTCGTCCTTCCCGTTCAGAGGGACGTACCTGTCGATGTTGATGGCCATGCCGCCCCGGGTGAAACGTACTCTGACGATCTCACCGATGCCCAGCTTTTCGAAGGTGGCCTCGTCGACCTGCACCCTGGACCCGGCCACGTTGACGTAGTGCACTCCATCCTGACCGCTCTCTTTAGCCGACAGCGGTCCCTCGGCGATGCGGTAGGGCGGAAACGCGTCCGCCAACGACGACACTAACGAGTCGAGTATTTGGGATATTCGTTTCAATGGTGGCCAATCCCAGATGTGCCCGCGGGTTCGCTTCAAAGAGAGCACTGCCCGCTCCGCTGTATAGTCGTGCCTAAGGCGGCTATCTATATTAGCATATAGCTGTCAGCAGTCAGGTTTCAGCTATCAGCGGTCAGCTTTCGGCGGTCAGTGCGTGGCGCGCCGCCTCGGCGCCGGCGATCTTGCCGAACACCGCGCCTGCCATCAGTCCCGCGCCGCCGGGGTAGTTGTGGTAGAACAGGCCGCCCACCAGCTCGCCGGCGGCGTACAGCCCCGCGATGGGGGCGTCCTCGGTGTCGAGCACGCGGGTGTCGGCGCTCACCTTCAGTCCTCCGAAGGTGAACGTGATGCCGCAGGTGACGGCGAAGCCCAGGTACGGCGGCGTGTCGATGGGCATCGCCCAGTTGGACTTTGGCGGGTCGATGCCGACGGTGCCCTTCCCGTCCAAGACCGTGGGCGTGAAGTCGCCCTGCTGTACCGCACCGTTGAACTCGGTGATAGTGTGGACGAACCCGTCACGATCAATGCCCAGACCGTCCGCCAGCGCCTCGATAGTGTCGGCCTTGACCATCGATACCTGAGGTATGAAGTACTCGTCTCTCAGCAGATGGCGCGTCTTCTCGTCGAATATCTGGAAGGCGGCACGCTGCGGCTGGAAGAGGATTTCGCGCCCATATTTGGCGTAGGTATAGTTCCTGAAATCCGCCCCCTCGTCGACGAAGCGGTCGCCTTCGATGTTGACGACGACACCGAAGGGGTAGGAGTGCTTCTGGAACAGGTCGCCGATGTTTCGGTCGCCGTGGGGCGGGGCGTTCAAGTCCCAGGCCACGGCGTGGCAGCCGCTCCAGTGGCCGTAAGACTGGGCGCCGATCTCCAGCGCCATGTTTATGCCGTCGCCCGTGTTGAATCGGGTGCCGCGCACCTTGGCCAGCTCCCAGCCCGGGCCCAGGTAGCGAGTGCGCATCTCGGCGTTGGCCTCGAAGCCGCCGCAGGCCAGAACCACCGAACCGCAGCGGACCTGTCGGTATCCTTCAGGGTCGCGGACCGACAGCCCTACCACGTGGCCACGCTGGTCGGTCACCAGAGAGGCGGCCTTGGTCTGGTAGAGCACCTCGGCGCCTTTCCGCTCGGCCAGCTCGAAGAGGCGGTCGGACAGGCCCTTTCCGCCGCCCACGGCCTCCACGATCAGCCCGCCCCAGAATCGCATCACGCCGTCTTGCTCGAAGGCCTGCCGTCCGTAGGCCAGGACCCATCGCGTCCCCTGCTCGGTCATCCAGCGCATGGTCGGATACGACTCGTCGACAAGCGTCTGGACCAGCGCGGGGTCGGACATCCCTTCCGTTACCCGCATTACGTCCGAATAGTAGGTGGCAGAGGGGTAGGCGCCGACTTCTATGCGAGACTTGTCCTGTTCCGACATTTCGGGCATCAAGGCCATGACGTCGTCGACCCCATCGTAGGCGAACCTGAACAGCCCTCCGGTAAAGTAGGAGTTTCCGCCGCGCAGGTATTCGGACGCCTTTTCGAGCACGAGCACGCTGGCGCCCTGCTCCAGCGCGGAGAGGGCCGCGCTCAGGGCGGCGTTGCCTCCACCCACCACTGCCACGTCGTACCGAGCTTCGCCAGCCACTGTCTACCTCCGGGGTCGGGCTTATGCCTCGCGCAAGCCCACGGGTATTTGCCGCGGTAATGCAAGCTACATAATTCTACATAGCGTGTAAAGCTGAGTGCGCCGCGACAGACCGCCAAGCGGTCCGGACAGGTGTCACCGGAGGACGCACGACGGGAGCGGGCATCAATGCCCGCTCCCGTCGTCAAGCTCGGTCGGCCCCGTTCGAGGCTAGATGAGGCTGGTCACCTCTTTTATGACGTCCAGCTCCTGGGGGATGCCAAGCGCCTGTTGGCCTTTCAGGACCGCATCGGCGTTGGGTGCCTCGCTCAGGCAATAGGCGCTGCCGTCCGGGCCGAGGAACAGGTTGAGGCCTTTGCTCCCGAACTCGTTGACGGCGCCTGCTTCAATTCCCGCTTTGGCCTGAGCCATCATCTCAGGCGGCATTGGGGGCAAACTCTCGTGGTAGTCGATAAACTTGGGCATGTCGCCCTCCTACTTTTCAGTCTCCCGTCGTACGATAATGTGCTGGCGTCACTCCGGTCGACTTCGAAGCGGGGTGACGCATGCAGCCTACTGGTCGTCGCTTTTCACGAGTCCGACAACGGCGCCCGCCGGGTCCGAAAACAGCGCCATTGTGACAATTCCGGGGATTTCCGTCACCGGCACAACGGTCTTGCCACCCATCGTCTCTGCCTTGTCCAGGTAGGCCTGCAGGTCGTCGACCTCGATATAGAAAGTCACGTGGGTCTGGCCGTCCTGGGTGTCGCCAATGCCACCGTTTATCCCTCCGGCGTGGGTGTCTACGACACCGTAGCCCATCCCTGGGACGACCTCCACGTGCCACTCAAATAGCTCTTTGAAAAACGTCTGGCTCTTTTCCGGGTCGCTGGACTGGATCTCGAAGTGGACTACGGGGTTTGGCATTGTCTGACTGACCTCCTTTGAGAGCGCTTCGTCGCGCGGTTGAGTGGTTCACGATTCATGGGTGGCTAGACCGCAACGGGTCTGGGCCAGGGTCGATGCCCGTGGCGGCCATCGCCAGCCGAGACATGTAGTGGTCCCAGCCCTCGCCGTGAAGCTCCCGCGCCTCGACGGGCAGCCCGTAGCGGCGGAGCCGAACGACCGTATCGTCGCCATCAGCGGTGAGGGTCACCTCGACGGTGCTGGAGCCCGGAGGCACCGGGGCGCCGTCGCCCTCCCACCCCCAGCTGAACACGACCTTGCTGTACGGCACTATCTCGACGTACTCGCCGCGGGCGATGTTCTGGTCGCTGATCTCGACGCGATACATCCCGCCGGGTCGGGGGTCGAGCGTCGCGCTGAAGCCCTTCCACTGCACCATCTTGTCCGGGTCGGTAAAGTAGGGAAAGATGGTCTCGGGACGCGCGGCTATTCGGACTTCCTTTTCAACCGCCTCACTCTGTTCCAGCATCTAGACTCCGTTCCTCCGCTTCCGCGGCTTCCTTCAACCGGTCCAGTCCCTCGCCCCAGAACATGTCCAGGAACTCCCAGACATCCCTCATTCCTTCTGGCCTGGCCTTATACAGCAGACTCGTCCTTTCGCGCCTGACTGTCACCAGCCCAGACCGGACCAGCACTCGCAGGTGCTGGGAGATCGCGGGCCGGGTGACGGCGAAGTGGGAGGCTATCTCTCCCGCCGGACACTCCGCGTGCTGGACGAGGCGGAGAATCTCTCGACGCCGGGGCTCTGCCAGGGCGCGCAATGCCAGGTCCAACATGGGGAGATGTTAGCATGGACTTATGAAAGTGTCCACTTACATATCAACCCGGAGGCAAGGGTCACCCCCCTCCCCCGATTCTATCGGGGCTTCGTCGGCCGCCACCTCCTCGCAATCCGCCTCAGGCGGATGAGCGCACCCCAGGGACACAACACTACGGACGGCCTATGATACCCGGAAGACCGCAACAGGTCGGTGACCATCGGTCCCCATGAGTGGTCCGACGCGAGAATCCCCGACCGCCTGGAATGGTATCTTAGAGTGGAACGGCCTGCATCTCGACAGCGTCAGCACCAGACAAAGAGCATGCGACACATCCTCCACGCGGACTTCGATGCCTTCTACGCCTCGGTGGAGCAGCTAGACGACTCCACGCTACGAGGGAAGCCCGTGGTGGTCGGCGGCAGCCCCGAGGGACGGGGCGTGGTCGCGTCGGCCTCCTACGAGGCGCGGGAGTACGGCATCCGCTCTGCGATGCCCATGCGGACTGCGCTCCAGCGGTGCCCCCATGCGATACGGGTCAACTCGAATTTCACGCGTTACCGTGAGGTCTCGCGCAAAGTCATGGCGATGTTCCGGGAGCTGACCCCACTGGTGGAGCCGCTGTCGCTGGACGAGGCGTACCTGGACGTCACCGACAGCGTGCGGCGGGAGCGAGGCGCCCCGGAGATCGCCCGCGATCTCAAGCGACGCGTAATCCGAGAGCTGGGCCTGACCATCTCGGTGGGGGTAGCCTCCAGCAAGTCCGTGGCCAAGATCGCGTCGGATCTGGACAAGCCCGACGGCCTCACCGTGGTGCCGCCGGGGACCGAACGCGACTTTCTCGCCAGGCTGCCAGTGGGGACTCTGTGGGGCGTGGGTCCGAAGACCCGGGAGCGTCTGAACGCGGAGGGCGTCGATACGATCGGCGACCTGGCGGCGCGGTCCGAGGACTGGCTGCGCCGGATGTTCGGCCGCAACGGGCTGGACATGAAAAGGCTCGCCCTGGGCCAGGACGACCGCCCGGTCGAGGTGGAGCGTGGCGTCAAGTCGGTCAGCTCAGAGACCACGCTGGCCCGGGACACGGGAGATGCGGACGCGCTGATGGAGCTGGTGAACCGGCTTAGCCACGACGTGGCCGGAGACCTGGACCGCCGAGGCCTCCAGGGCCGCACGGTCAAGGTGAAGCTCAGGCTGTCGGACTTCACCACCTTCACACGACAGGTCACGCTGCCGGAGCCGGTGCAGTCACCGGACCGGATCGCCTCGGCGGCGGGCCGCCTGCTGAGGGCGGAGCTGGGGCCGAGACGGCTGTTCCGGCTGGTGGGCGTCGGCGTTTCGGGCTTCGGCCAGCAGGAGACGGCGGACACCCTCCAGCCCCGCATGCCGGGCCTCTGACGGCCTGATCCCAGGTCCCTGGTCGGCACGCCGCAACAACGGGGGTGCAGTCCTTCCAACTCTCGTCGGAATCGGGACGCCTCCGTGCGGTTGTCCCAAACTGTATTCTCCCCGGACGATACTCCCCAATATGGGTGCAGGGGACGGAGTGGGTGTCCCAAAATCCTTTTTTCTTGGGATTAGGGTGGGGCAAGCGCCCGCTGTGCCTTACAAGAACTCGCCCACAAAAATAGGGGTGCAGGGGACAAAGTCCCCGCCGGGGCTTGGGGTGTCCCCAAACTCTCCTCTCTCAAGGAGGGGTGGGGTGGGGTCCACACAGTCCGAGGAGGCCAACCCCTAACGCAATATCTCGTACATTCTTAGAGCCTCTGATAAGACCCGCATTTGTGTCATCTAGAGGAGTCCTTCTGGGGAAGGACGACGAAGCCCCGATAGAATCGGGGCCAGAGTCACGCACAGATTCTTCCCCCGAACTCGTCCCCGATGGCATCGGGGCAGGCGCGGTCAAGAATGACAGATTAGTTATGTTAGATATTCTTAAAAATATGCTAAATAGAAGTCGAGGGAAACCCCCTCGATAGCCTATTGAAAACAGAACGTACGTTCTGTACAATCTGATTCCACCTGGACGCCAGGGCTCGCCCTGGACCCATAGTTTGGGCCTGCTCACAGTGCCGGTCATGCATTCTGCATTCGCAGGCTCATGAAAAAGGGGTGTGCAGTCCGCCTTAGGCGGATTGCCGGGAGCCTGAGAGCTTGCCCTGAGCAGTGCCGAAGGGGTGTCCCCAAACTCTTCTTTTGGAGGGGGGGTATGGGGCCACCGCCCACCATGCTCCACGAGAGCATGCCTGAAGAGACAGGTGATACTCCAGACGACACCCTCAAATACGGGTGCAGGGCGAGCCCTGCCTGCAGATAGGAGGCTGACGTGAAGGTCGCGTGTGTGCTGATAACACACCTTCCGATGAAGGCGGAGCTTATCCGACGCCCCGACCTGCACGACAGGCCCGTCATCGTCACGGAAGGGCCGGACTCCAGGGAGGTGGTGCTGGACAGCACACCCGAGGCGGCGGGCGTGGTCCCGGGCATGCCCTTGCAGGAGGCGATGTCGCGCTGCAAGGCGGCCCTGCTGCTGAAGGCCGACGTGCCCTACTATAATGCCACCTTCAACAGGGTGATCGCCGTCCTCTGCCAGCGAAGCCCGCTGGTGGAGAAGGGCGAGCTGGGCTGCATCTACGTGGGCCTGGACGGGCTCGAGCGGATGTACGGCGGCGAGACCCGGCTGATAACCTCGCTGATCCACGCCGTGCCCCACCACCTGAACCCGCGGGTCGGCGTCGCGGGGGGCAAGTTCATGGCGTACGTGGCCGCGCTGTCCAGCAAGAGCGGTCAGGCGACCCGGGTCTCTGACGGCGGCGCGGCGGACTTCCTCAAGGACCTGACGGTGGACGCCCTTCCGCTGAGCTGGGAGGAGAGGTCACGTCTGCGCCGCTTCGGGATCTACTCCATAGGCCAGCTAGCGGCCATGGAGCTGGGGCCGCTCCAGGCGCAGTCCGGTCCCATGGGCCGCCGGGCCTGGGAGCTGGCCAACGGCATCGACTCCAGCCCCATGGCGCCCCACAAGGCCGAGGAGACGGTCAACGAGTACCTGGCCTTCCCCACGCCCACGGTCACGCTGGACGCCCTTCTGCTGGCGGCGGAACTGCTGCTGAGCAGGGCCTTTACGCGCCCCGCCCTCAGGGGCCGGTACGCCCGCATGGCCACGCTGGAGGCCAGGGTCATGCTGGGGCCTCCGTGGATACGGGGGCTCGCCTTCCGTGAGGCGGTCGGCGGCAAGGAGATGGCGGCGCGCGCCCTTCGGGCCACGCTGGACGGCGTAGCGCTCCCCGGCCCTCTCGAGGACCTGGAGCTGACGCTGTCGGGTCTCACCGGGGAATCGGGCGTCCAGGCCAGCCTGTTCTCCGACGTGCGCCGGCAGGAGCACCTCCGCGAGATGATGCAGCAGATGGAGGTGCGGCTTCGTACGAAGCCGCCCATATTCAAGATAAGGAACATAGAGCCGTGGTCAAGAATCCCGGAGAGACGCCAGGCGTTGGTACAATTCGACCCCTGAACCCGCCCGTCCCGACGGGCGTGGTCGAGGACGAGCACGGCAGGCCGGTGGCGGTAGCCGTAGAGTCGAGGCAACCGCCCGCCGTGCCTCGCAAGAGCGCACCCGCGAGAACAGGTGGTGCTCGGGACGACACGCCCAGGCATGGACACAGGGCAAGCCCTACCGGGGTGTCCCCAGATTCTTCTGTTCCAAAGAGTGGGGTGGGGCCACCGCCCGCCGCAACGACAGGGGGCGCCCCAAACGATAGGCACGGGACTAACCCTGCCTGGCAGGCGCCCTCGGACTTCTCTTTCCTGGGGGCTGCGGCGGAACAGTCGCCTGACACCCGGTCCCTCGACTACATGCTTGCCGAGACAGAGGCGGCGGGGCCAGGAGCTCCGGGCAACACCCCCAAATACGGGCGCAGGGCGAGCCCTGCTGGGGTGGGGCAAGCGGCCGCCATAACGAGCCCTGCTAGCAAAGCCTTGCGGGTAACCGCCATAGAAGACCGCTGGGAGATCGACGAGGAGTGGTGGAGGACCAGGTCTCTATCCAGGACCTACTACCGCGTGCTACTGGAGGACGGCCAGGCCCTCACCCTCTACCGGGACATGCTGAACGGCAGATGGTACAGCCAGCGCTACTAATGTCCCCCGAGTCGCAAATGCGTTGCATAATTCGCGCTTACGGTTTCAGCGGCTCTGTGGTTCGACAAGCTCACCACGAACGGGGAAGCAACATGTTCCGTTCGGCCTGAGCCGGTCGAAGGCCCGCGAAATCTTGGGCTACCTTCTGACTCAGGACACTAGTACTTAGTTAGCTAAATCACGATACGTATGCTTAAGGGAACCGGGGTGCACAACGTTCTTGGTCCATTCGAAGGGGACGGGGCACTGGTTGCGAGCCTGGGTAAAGGCATCTATGGCACGGCAGACATCGCGCACAGAGGTGGCGTTAAGACCCCGCAGGGCTCGACGCGTCAGGATGCTGAACCAGACCTCGATTTGGTTGAGCCAGGAAGCGTGGGTAGGGATGTAATGGAAGTGGACATTGGGATGCCGAGCCAGCCACCGGTCATGCTTGGGCTTATGAGTATTAAGGTTATCCAGGATAACGTGCAACTCCTGGTCGGGGTACTGAGCGACCAGACGGTTCATGAAGTCCAAGAACTCACGCCGGCGGCGGCGGCGATAGTGGCCTACCGTCACCGTCCCTCGGGCAACCTCCAGGGCAGCGAAGAGGGTGGTGGTTCCGTGGCGTTTGTATTCGTGGCTGAACCCGCGGAGGGCCTGCCCGTTGGGCATGCGCAGCCAGCCCTGAGCCCGCTCCAGAGCCTGGATGGCGGGTTTCTCATCCACGCTCAACACCACCGCGTTCTCCGGCGGGTCCAGATACAAGGCCACCACATCGGCCGCTTTCTGGGCGAACTGGGGGTCCGTGCTCACGCACCAACTTCGACGACGCTGCAAATGAATCCCATGTTTCCTCAGCACCTGCCAGACATAGTGGGCTGGAACGTCTCCCAATGCCTCAGCGACCAGCCGCCCTGTCCACGTGCTGTATCCCTCGGGAGGCGGTTCATCCAGCTTCGCCAGGATGCGCCTCTCAGTGCTGGCCGTGTACTTCCGAGCCTTTCCGGGCCGGGCCCCGTCGTTCAGCCCTGCGCTCCGCTCCGCCGCAAACCTCTTCCGCCACACCACAACCCGCGCCCGCGTCAGACCCACCTCCCGGGCGATCGCTGTATTGGGCGTTCCATCGGCCGCCAGCAGAACCAATCGCGCGCGCTGTACGGCTCGATACGGAGCAGTACGGCTCCGAACCGTGGTCTCCAGCTCCCCACGCTCTCCGGTTGTCAACGTGATGATCGTCTCTGCTCTTCGCATGCGGTCAGCATAACATCTGCCTACCATTACGTATAGATATTATCAAAACTAAGTACTAGTGCCAGTCTGTATTCTCCCAAGTGACGCCCTCAAATACCGGTGCAGGGCGAGCCCTGCCGGGCGGGTGGGAACTAAAGTGACCTACGTCGAGCTTCACTGTCACAGCAACTACTCCTTCCAGGAGGGCGCCTCCTCCGTCGACGAGCTTTTGGCCCGGGCCGCCGAGCTGGAGTACCCCGCCCTGGCGCTGACCGACCACGACAACCTGTGCGGCGCCATGCACTTCGCCCAGGTGGCCCGGAGCCTGGATGTCCAGCCCATCACCGGCGCCGAGGTGACGCTCCAGGGCGGCGGGCACCTGACGCTGCTGGCCTCGGACTCGGCTGGCTACGCCAATCTGTGCGGCCTTATCTCCCGTTCGTACATCGACGCCGACCGTCGGGACCCCGCGCTGGACCCGAAACACCTGCCGCAACAGTCACGCGGCCTCGTCTTGCTCACCGGATGTCGCAAGGGCCCGGTACCCAGCCTGACTGCCCAGGGCCGGATGGAGGAGGCCGAGGGCGTCCTGAGGGAATACGCGGAGTGGCTCGGGCCGGACAGCGTGTTCGTGGAGCTGCAGCAGAACCTGGTCCATGGGGACACGGGGCGCAACCGCCGGCTGGTGGAGCTGGCGCGCAGGGTCGGCGTGCGCATGGTGGCCACCAACAACGTCCACTACCACGTGCCGGAGCGCCACAGGCTCCAGGACGCGCTGGTGGCCATCCGCAACAACAAGAGCCTGGAGGAGACCCACCAGGAGCGCAGGCCCAACAGCCACTTCCACCTCAAGTCGTCAGCGGAGATGGCCGCCCTTTTCAAGGACTGCCCCGAGGCCCTGAGCAACACGTTGCTGGTGGCCGAGCGGTGCTCCTTCGACCTGACCCGCGACCTGGGCTACAAGTTCCCAGACTATCCGGTGCCGCAGGGCCACACCCAGTTGAGCTACCTGGAGGAGCTGTGTCACAAGGCCGCCATCAGGCGCTACGGCCGGATCAACCGACGCGTGCGCAAGCGGCTCAGCGACGAGTTCCGACTCATCAAGAAGCACGACCTGGCGGGCTTCCTGCTCATCTACCACGCCATCATCCAGATGGCCCGCGAGATACAGATCGAGCTTGGGCTGAGCGACCCCGAGATACCGCTGGAGGAGCGTCCGCCGGGCAGAGGCAGGGGGTCGTCGGTGGCTATGCTGGTCGGGTATCTCATCGGCCTCTCCCACATAGACCCGCTGAAGTTCGACCTGTCGCTGGAGCGGTTCCTGCAGGAGGACATGGCCGCCGTCCCCGACATCGACCTGGACTTTCCCCGGGATATCCGCGAGGAGCTTATCAAGCGGGTCCACGAGCGCTGGGGCTGGGACCGGGCCGCCCTCAGCGGCATGCTGAGCACCTACAAGATCAAGGGCGCGGTCCGCGACCTGGGCAAGGCGCTGGGCCTGCCCTTCCAGGACGTCGACCGCCTGGCCAAGCGCGTCGAGTCCTACAGCGCCACCTCGCTCCGGGCCGAGATGGAGCAGCTACCCGAGTTCCGGGACCGCACCGACGCCCCCGTCTGGCGTGACCTGATCGACCTGGCCGCCCAGCTCGACAGCTTCCCCAAGTACCTGGCCCAGCATCCGGGGGGCATGATCATAAGCTCGTCGCCGCTGACCGAGATGGTGCCCGTGCAGCAGAGCGCCATGGACGACCGCTTCATCTGCCACTGGGACAAGGACGCGATAGAGGACGCCGGCTTCGTGAAGATCGACTTCCTGGCCCTGGGCGCGCTGTCACAGATGCAGGACGCCCTCAAGCTCATTGAGGAGCGCACGGGCAGCTACATCGACCTCAGCCGCATAGACTTCGAGGACCAGGCGGTGTACGACATGATGCACCGGGCGGACACCGTCGGGATATTCCAGGTGGAGTCGGCGGCCCAGATGCAGGCCATCACTCGAATCAAGCCGCGCAACCTCACCGACATGGCCTACGAGGTGGGCGCTGTGCGGCCCGGGGTGGGGGTCAACGACGGCGTGACCCAGTTCATCCGCCGACGCCAGGGCGAGCCGTGGGACTTCGACCATCCGCTGGAGCGCCGCGCGCTGGAGCGCACGCTGGGCGTGATCCTGTTCCAGGACCAGGTGAACCAGGTGGCCATTGAGGTGGCGGGCTTCAGCGCCCTGGAGGCCGACCAGCTCCGCCGCGCCTTCCGCCGCCGCAACAACACCTCCCTCATCGCCACCTACCGGGAGAAATTTCGGGACAGGGCCGCGGAAAGAGGGGTCCCGGAAGACGTCGCGGAAAAGATATTCACAAAATTCAACGGCCAGTACATGTTCCCCGAGTCCCACGCCTTCGCCTTCGGCGTAACGGCGTACCACATGACGTGGCTGAAGCACTACTACCCGCTGGAGTTCTTCGTAGCGATCTTCAATCAACAGCCGATGGGCTTCTACAACCTGGAGACTCTCAAGGAGGACGCCGGGCGGCATGGCGTGCCGGTGCTGAATCCCGACATCAACGCCAGCGTCGAGAAGTGCATCGTCGCCTCTTCTGGCCTGAACGGCGCGAATGGGGCCCCTAAGAAACTGTCTCGAGTTAGGCGTCTGCTTTACACCCGCCCGCCCGCCCTGACCGGTTTTGGTGGTGGGGGCACATCCCCCATGCCCCTTGCCAGAGGGGATGCCCCTCTGGACTCCCCTGAGACCGATTTTGGGATAGTTTCTGATCACAACGGCCCCGGTGCCGAGGAGGCGCTGCTGGTGGGCTTCCTTAACGTATCGGGCATCGGCGAGGCGGCGGCCAGGGCCATCGTGGAGGCGCGTCAGCGGGGCGGTCCCTACACCGGCCTCGGTGACGCCATGCGGCGCATGGGTCTTCAGCGCGAGTCGATCGAGAACCTGGTGCTGGCGGGCGCGTTCGATTCGCTGACCTCGGACCGGCGCTCGGCGCTCTGGGAGGTGGGGCTGCGCTACCGGCCCGCTCCCGTTGCGCTGGGCGCGTCCAAGGACGCCAGTCAGGCTATGCCGAAGGCTCAGCGCCTCCCCCGACAGCAGCCACTGGAGTTTCCCGTCGAGCAGGACATGGCCCCGCTGACGCCCATGACCGGCTGGGAGGAGATGGCGGGCGAGTACCAGATGATGAGCCTGTACCCCCGGGGACATCTGATGGAGCATATGCGCCCCCACCTGTCCCGAGACATACTGCCCTCGGACGAGCTTCCACATCTGGAGGAGGGCATGGACGTGTGGGTCGCGGGGCTGGTGATACGCCGCCAGCGGCCGCTGGGCAAGACGGTCTTCATCACGCTGGAGGACGAGTTCGGCCACGTCCCGCTGATCGTCTGGCCCAAGGTCTACTCTCGCTACCGTCTGGTGCTGCGGGAGCCGGTGCTGAAGGTGCGCGGCAGGGTCTCCCGCCGGGAGGGCACGCTGAACATCGCCGTCACCCACGCCGAGAGCCTCCGCACGCTGCGGGACACTCCCAGCGCCAAGAACTGGGGGTAGCGCGGAGGCTCTCACCTCGCGGACTTGCAGCGACGCACCCAAACCCAGACGCATGGCTCACCCTGCCCACATCGGGCTGCGCAACGGTGTAAACTAAACTGGAGACAGCGGCACAATTCACACGAGAGTGACCCACCGGAGAACACAAGATGTCCAGGGTCGGCAACGGACCATCCGGCCACCGGCTTCAGTTCGCCGGATAGCCAGCGACCGGTATCCGTATCTCCCAGTGCGCGCCAACGTGCGCTAAACCAAGAGGAGGGGACGGCAGGATGAAGGAATTCAAGATAATTGTTGAGAAGCACCCTGAGGGCTACACCGCGTACCCACTGGGAATCAAGGGCGTAGTCGTGGGTGAAGGCGACTCCTATGAGGAAGCCCTGGCTGATGTCAAGTCTGCGATCAGGTTTCATATTGAGACATTCGGCCCCGGAGAATTCGAGTCTGAACCGCCTGTTTTAGAGGCGTTCGTCGCGGAGGCTAATGTCTCGATCTGATGGCTCAGTTTCCAGTAGATGCTCCCAGGGCCCAGGTTCTCAGGGCGCTGGAAATCCTGGGCTTTCGAGTGGAGCGTCGCGGCAATCACATCGCAATGGTGCGGGAGAATCCAGACGGGACCAGGACGCCTCTGACTCTTCCGAATCATCGGAGGATAAAGGGTTCGACTTTGAGACGAATCTGCACGCAGGCGGGGATTCCCAGAGATCCGCTGCTGGACGCCTACGCGCGAGCGTAGACAGGCGAGGATAGTCCAAAACCCCAGATGACCGGAGTCGAGTTGCGGTGCGACGGCGATTCCCCCTTCCGCGATCGCCCATCCTCACTTGTGATGCCCGCCAATATGTGTTTGGCCTTGGCCCAACCCAGGGGGCAAAGTTGTACACTGCGCATCGGGCGTAATTGAAAGGGAGCTGAACACATGGAGCAACGGCAGCTTGGACGTGACGGCCCGATGGTCTCGGCCATCTGTTTCGGCGCCTGGCCGTTAGGCGGTGGCATGGGCCACCTGGCCGAGGCCGACGCGATAGCGACCGTCCAGGCCGCCATCGATGTGGGCATGACCTTCATCGACACGGCCCAGAGCTACCTGACCAGCGAGGCGCTAATTGGCACGGCCATCGCAACCCGCAGGAGCGACGTCTTCCTGGCCACCAAGCTCTCCGACACCGACCAGTCAAGCTCAGCAATGCAGGCCGCACTCGAAAACAGCCTACGCGCCTTGGGGACAGACTATATCGACCTCTACCAGCTCCATTTCCCTCAGCCGCGCTGGCCGATCGAGGAGACCATGACGGCCCTGGTGCGGCTGCGCGACCAGGGGAAGATCAGGTACATCGGGATATCCAACTTCTCGGCGGACCAGACGGTGGCGGCCCTTCGGCACGGCCCGGTGCACAGCTCTCAGCCCCGGTACAACATGCTGGAGCGGGAGGCAGACGAGGCGATTCTCCCGACCTGCCTGGACAACGGCATCGGTGTGATTCCGCACTCGGTACTGGCCCAGGGGCTACTCTCCGGACGATACCGATCGGGTGACACCTTCCCCGCGGACGACGAACGCCGCGGCTACGAAGCCTTCACGGCTGAGGCTTTGGCACGGACCACGAAGCCGCTGTCAGCGATGGCGGACTGGGCGCGAGACCACGGCCGGGACCTGGTACAGCTTGCCATCGCCTGGTGCCTGGCGCAGCCGTCGGTGACGTCGCCTATCGTCGGCGCAAAGTCACCGGAGCAGGTGCGGCACAACGCCGGCGCTGCGGACTGGAAGCTCGGCCAGGCCGAGTTGGCGGAGATCGAAACGATGCTGGCCGATTTTCCTGCCAAGCGATGAGAGGGGCTTCGAGAATGGCGAGTTCCAGGCAATTCGCGGGGCCGGGACAAGGCGAGCCGGGCGCTCAGACCGTGGGCCGGCCCGTGGTGTACGGGACCAATGGGGTTATCTCCAGCGGCCACTACCTGACGTCCATGGCCGGAATGCAGATGATGCTGGCCGGCGGCAACGCCTTCGACGCCCTGGTGGCGGCCGGGTTCGCAGCCGCCGTGACAGAGCCTACCGCCGCCTACTCGCTGGCCGCGGAGGCCGTCTTCATGCTGTATCACTCAGAGAGCGGCGACCTGCTGGCCGTCAGCGGCCAGGGCACCGCCCCGGGCGGAGCGACGGCCGAGTGGTACAGGTCCCAGGGCCATGACGCGATCCCCACGGGCCCGGGTCCCCTGGCGCCCCTGGCCTTCACCGTTCCGGGGGTAGTCCATGGCTACCTGGCTTTGCTGGAGCGATATGGGACCAAGACAGTGGCTGAGGTGCTGGCGCCTGCGATACAGTACGCGGACCCTGGGTTCCCAAACTACGAGTACATGCTGAAGGCTCTCAGGTCGCCGTCGACAATGTCGCAGTTCAAACAGTTCCCTCCAGGCGGGATCGACATCTTCTTCGATGAGGGACATCTCCCAGAGCCGGGATCGATGCTTGTCCAGAAGTCTCTTGGCGCTACGCTGAGCAAGCTTGCGGATGCCGAAACCGGCGCAGCGGGCGGCAGGGTGGAGGGCATACGGGCGGCCCGCGACGCGTTTTACCGGGGCGACGTGGCCAAAACCATCGCCGAGGGCAGCCAGCGGGTTGGAGGCGTCCTGGACCTTGCCGACCTGGCGTCTTATGAGTCCAGCTTCGAGACTCCCGTCAAGACCAGCTTCGCGGGGCACGAGGTCCACTGCCAGTCCGCATGGTCCCAGGCCCCTGTCATGCTGCAGACGCTGAACATTTTGGAGCACTTCGATCTCAAGGGCATGGGGCACAACACTCCGGCGTATGTCCACACCGTGGCCGAGGCCATCAAGCTGGCAATGGCTGACCGGCAGGCCTACTACGGTGACCCCGAATACGCCGAGATACCGATCGATGGACTGCTATCGAAGGAGTACGCCGCCGAACGAGCGACGCTCATCAACCCTGAGAGGGCGCATCCGGAGCAGCCACCACCCGGTGACCCGTGGCGGCACTCCAGGCTTAGCGGGGCCCGTCGCACCGGGCTCGGGGCGGTGGCCGTAGCCTCGGACGGCGCGGTCGCCGGCGAGGAGGCGGGCACCACCCACATCTCGGTCATCGACCGCGAGGGCAACATGGCGTGCGCCACCCCCAGCGGAGGCTCCTTCGACAAGTCGGTGTTCTTCGAAGAGCTGGGCTGCGCTCTCAGCACCCGCATCGAGATGTTCAATCTCGAGGACGGCCATCCCAACCAGGTCCATCCCGGCAAGCGGCCGCGCACCACGCTGGTGAACTACATCGTCACACGGGACGGCGTGCCTGTGATGACCCTCGGCTGCCCGGGCGGTGACCATCAGACCCAGGCCAACCTGCAGCTACTGCTGAACACGCTGATTTGGGGAATGAACCCCCAGCAGGCAGTCGAGGCCCCCCGTTTCGCCAGTCAGAGCGCCGTCAACTCTTTCTACCCGCACACCTACTACCCGGGTCAGCTTGCCGTCGAGCCGGCCATGACGGCAGAGACCGTCGACCAGCTCGGGAAGCTGGGCCACCGGATCGTCACCGTCGCGAGCGCGGGAATGGGGGCTACGGTGTCGCGTCGGGACCCCGAGACAGGGGTCCTCAGCTCGAGCGGCGACCCTCGTAGGGCGTGCTACGCGTTGGCGTGGTAATGCCGGAGGTTCGCCGAATGCTGAACGCTGACGGCTGACGGCCTGCCCCGACGTCCCGATCCCGATGCGGGACCAAATCGGGGAGTCGGGGGCTGACAGCTCAGCTCCCGGCCGAAACCAGCCTCACGATGCGCCGCCGGCCCACCTGGAGCACGCCGTCGCCCAGGGTCTCGGCGGACACGTTCTCGGTAATCGGCCGATCGTCGAGTCTCACCCCGCCCTGGTCGATCAGCCTCCGCGCCTGGCTGCTGCTGGGGGCAAGCTCGGCCTGGACGATTATGTCGCTCAGACGCTTGCCCTTCAGCTCCTCGGCTTGTGGCAGCAGGAAAGTGGGCATCGTCTCGGGCGTCTGGCCACCCTGGACGGTCCGCTCGAAGAACGACTGCGACTCACGGGCCGCTTCCGCGTCATGGAACTGGGCGGCCAGCTCGAAGGCCAGCCGCTTCTTAAGCTCCATTGGGTTCCCGGCCTGGTTGTCGAGGGCCTCTCGAATCTCCTGAAGCTCGCTGTCGGTGACGTCCGTCAGGTTGTCGAAGTACGGCACGATCATCGTGTCCGGCAGGGACATGGTCTTGCCGTAAATATCGTTCGCAGGCTCGTCTATGCCGATGTAGTTGCCGAGGCTCTTGCTCATCTTCTGGACGCCGTCCGTGCCCGGAAGCAGCGGCACCAGGAAGCACTGCTGGGGCCGCTGGCCCATCATCTGCTGGAGGTCGCGGCCCACGAGCAGATTGAACATCTGGTCCGTGCCGCCGAACTCCACGTCGGACTCGATGGCCACTGAGTCGTAGGCCTGCAGC
This sequence comes from Dehalococcoidia bacterium, assembly GCA_965248005.1. Classification (GTDB taxonomy): domain Bacteria; phylum Chloroflexota; class Dehalococcoidia; order Lucifugimonadales; family UBA1123; genus CBDFIE01. Next base: position 1,876,791 of record CBDFIE010000003.1, on the reverse strand, counting down.
AGCGGGTAGAGCAGCTCCGTGATGGCGATGGGTTGGTTGGCCTCGAACCTGCTGGCGAAGTCGTCGCGCTGGAGGAACTGGGCGACTGTGAACCTGCTGGTCAGCTTGATGACGTCGGTCAGCGTGAAGGGGCCGAACCAGTCGCTCTGCCAGCGCACCTCTGCGCGCTGGCGGTCGACGATCTTGAAGAACTGGGCCAGATAGGTCTCCGCGTTTTCGAGCACCTGATCGTGGGTGAGTATCGACCGGGTCTGGGACCTGCCGCTGGGGTCGCCGATCTGCGCGGTCCAGTCGCCGACGATGATGACCACCGTGTGGCCCATGTCCTGGAGCTGGCGCAGCTTCCTTAGGCCGACGGCGTGCCCCACGTGGAGGTCGGGCGCGCTGGGGTCGAAGCCCATCTTCAGCCGCAGAGGCGTGCCCTCCTCAAGACGGGCGCGTAACTCCGACTCGACGATGATGTCGGCGACTCCGCGCTTTAGGAAGCTGTCGATTTCGGCTCTGTCCACGTGTTCCTGCCTGATCGTCCTCTCTAGAGCGTCAAGCGCGCCGCTGGTTTTGGGCCGCGTCGCCGCCGGCCAGCAGCTTTCTGGTGAGATCGACGTCCTTGTCGATCTGCGAAACAAGGGCCTCGACGGACTCGAACTTCTCCTCCGGTCGGAGACGCTGGACGAACTCAACATGCAATTCTTGTCCGTAAATATCTTCCGAGAAGTCCAGGATGAACGCCTCGATCGTTCGTTTGCCCTCGTCGAAGGTGGGACGCGTGCCGATACTCGTGGCGGCCATGTATCGCCCCGACGGCAGATGCGCCCAGGTGGCGTAGATGCCGTCGCCAGGCACCGCCAGGGATTCGTGTAGCTCAAGGTTGGCTGTCGGGAAACCCAGCGCTCTTCCCCGCGCCGTGCCCCTCACCACCACACCGCGAGCCGCGAAGTTACGCCCGAGCATGCGCGAAGCGGCCTTCACGTCGCCTTCGGCCACCAGCCTCCGAATAGCGGTGCTCTTAACCGTATGCTGCCGCTCCTTTAGCATGTCGACGACGTGAAACGAAAATCCGACCGTCTGACTCATCGCGGGAAGCGTCTCGACGGTGCCGTCGCGATCGTGTCCCATGGTGAAGTCCGGGCCGACGGTTAACGACCGCATGCGCAACCGGTCCGCCAGCTTCGACAAAAACTGTCGCGCGGTTAGCCGGGACAGCTTCTCATCGAACGTCACCGGGACCACGAAGTCCACACCCAGCTGCTCCAGCGCTCCAATGCGGTCGTCCAGGTCCATTAGCAGGGGCCTGGGCGAGCCCGGCCGCACCACCGTGGCGGGATGGTTCCTGAAGGTGACGACGACGGACAGCCGGTCCTCGCGACTGGCGTTGCCGAGGAGGTTCTCGATCAGGTATTCGTGGCCCAGATGGACCCCGTCGAACACGCCTATGGTGAGCGCGGCGTCGCGGTCCAGGGAAAAACGGGACAGGTCTTCTTCGATCGTCATGCTCATCTCGGCGCCTTGGCGGCCAGAAGCGATGCTAGCATGAGGTCACTACAGCGTCAATGGAATCACGCCCCGCGGCGGCCGTTGTGGGCGTGTTCAAGCCCGCCCTGGCTCGGTCACATTGCGTGGACCCAGGCGCCCCCGAAGCGTCAGGCTGCTGGGCAGAATCGTCGCGGTGGCGATGCCCAACACCACCATGGCCGCATTCAAGCCGAACAGGTCGGCAACAACCCCGTAGGCCAGTGGCGCGACTATCGTGCCGATTTCGTTGGTGGTGTAATAGAAGCCGTAGAACCTGGCGCGGCGGGCGCCCGGCACGAACTCGGCCACGGCGGCGTACAGCACCGACGAGGTGCCGTTCAGTCCAACGCCGGTGAGGAATATTACCGGGGCCATCGCAAGCGCCGGAATTGCCATCGAAAGCCCCAGCGTCAGCGCCGTCAGGCCCTTGGTGACCCAGATCAGGCTCACCGTGTCGAACCGATCTCCCAGCCAGCCCACCACGAGCTTTCCAACAGCGCCGCCGGCAAACAGAAGGAAGAGCATCGCGCTTATCCGCGTCGGACCCATATCTTTGGAGGCCATGACGAAGGGAAGGAACACCAAAGCGCCCGCGCGGGCCGCCGAGTCCAAGACGCCCAGGCCGCTCAAGATGACGAAGCCGCTCATCGAAGTGTGGGTGGCGGCGTCGGGCGCCACCCGGTCCGGAGCGGGGGCCACCCCGGCCGGCGCTGGGAGTCCCAGCGCCCGACGCGTCATGGTCGACGCCAGCATGAACACAAGCCCGGCGACGCCAACGATGACCATCGTGCCGCGCCAGCCCAGAGCGACCGCGAACAGCCCCGCAGCCAGCGGCGCAACCAGCTTGCCCATGTCGCCGGCGAAATTCACCGTGCCGACGGCGGCGGACCGGCCCCGGTCGTCGTAGGCTCGGGACACCATGCTGGAGGCCAGCGGATGCTGCGTGCCGCCTCCAAGTCCGGCGATGCCGGAGACCAGCATCAGGACGACGAATCCCGGTGCAGCGGCCATCCCCAACAGACCCAGCGACACCCAGGCGTTGCCGGCGATGAGCATCCAGAACTCCCCGACGCTCTCCGCCAGGTACCCGGCCGGAACCTGCAGGACCGCGGTGGCCCCGATGAACGTCGACCTGAGCAGGCCCACCTCCGTGAACGAGAGATCGAGCTCGTCTTTGATGAAGGGCAGCAGAGGGACCATCAGGGCGAAGAACAGGTCGCTCCACACGTGCATGGCGGAGCCGAAATACAGCGTTCTCCTAGCCCGAGGCGCCCTGGTGAAAAAAGAGAACACGCTTTATCTCGGACCTCTTGCTGTCGATGTCATCGCTCGAACCGGCGCGGACAACGGTTGTGATGGGGCGAAGCTCACGCTCGGGGAGCGCGCGGGTGGGAGCCCGGCCCGATAGGCTTCGAAGAATCGACCGCCCGCGTGGACATCGCCCCCGCGGCGCGGCCATCTGGAGCCGCTGCCGCGCCCCGGCTACTTCGGCATCTACCGCGGCATCGGCGCGCTGACGACGAGGCATTCCTGGCACACCGACTCGGGAATCAGGCCCCAACGCATCAGGTTGTTGAATACGAAGCAGCCGGCGCAGAACCCGACACCCGACTCCAACGCCGCGAATAGGGTTAGCACGCCCAGCACGACCCTCGATGCGGTCATGGAGTCCGTAGCTAGGTAGAGCACCAGGGCCGCGACTGAGAAGGCCAGCCCCACGCTCTGGGCGAACCTCTTGGGCGGCCCCGGGACCAGCTTCGCCGGGCGCCCGAGGGCGGGTGCCAGCACGCGGGTGGCCAGTAGCCCCATGGGGCTGAGGGTGGGGCCGGTGAGCACCCGTGCCAGGAAACCGTACGCCAGAACTAGCATGAGCCACCAGACGCCCGTGACGATGGTGAGCAGCGAGAGTGCGACGACCATCGCCGCCACGAGGCGCGCGGCAATCTCGTTGACGGGGTTGGGAAAGCTGAACAGGGCGCGGATGCGGCCAGGTTCAATCTGGTTTGCGTAAGCCATTTATAGATCCTCCGATAATATAACAACAGCCCTCACCTGGTGTCAGAAGAGGGCTGCGATATGGGCTGTTTGGTGCCGGCATGATGCCGGAAGCCGCAGGGCTCCCTCTAAATCATGACGTACACGTGCACCAATTCTGTAATCTCACAGCAGACATCAGTATACCCCCGCTGAGGGAATGTCGCCACATATTGCCCGCTCTGGGTAGACGCCTCAGGTGGCGAACGTGAAGGGGCGGCATTCCCTACCCGCGCGGGGTCGCCGGAACAGCGCACCGGCCTCGGTGATTACAACGCCATGGAACAAGATGGAGCCGACAAACGTCTCTAATCATAAGAGCCGCAATGCACAGTGGCGTGGAGTAAGCCGCGACGATACATGCCAATCGGGAAGAGCATGAGATGGACACGATGAAAGGGCTGGTAGGAATTCTTGGGGTCGCGGCACTAATGGCCGTCGTCGCGGCGTGTGGGGACAGCGCTGGCCCGACCGTGCCTCGCGATCAGGCGACGCCAACGGTGGCTGCGACAACTCCAACGGAACCGGACCCACCGCCTGCCGCAGACATCGACCAAGCACTGGAGGCTGCGGAAGGGTCGGAGGTTACGGTTCGGGGGTTTCTAATCGCCGACACCGACGGCACGAGCCGACTGTGCAGCGTGCTGCTAGAGTCCTACCCGCCACAATGCGGAGGCGACCGGATCGAGCTGCTGAAGTTTGACGCCGAGTCAGTGCCGAATTCCGAGACGCCCGGGGCGCCAGGCCAGATAGCGACCGCCAGGTGGACGAACAGCCCGATAACGGTCACTGGGATCAGGTCGTCCAGCTCAGGGTCCGCTGCACTCGCGGAGGTGCGACTGTCAGCCAAGGACCCGTCGGCCGCTCAGCGAGGAGGTGTCCCGGCCGCGACTGCAACGGTCCCGCCGGCCACGGCAATCGACTCCGACAGCGAGGCGGTTACGGGATACGACAGCCTGATAGCGGACCTGCGCAACGCCGGGGCCTCCGTAGTAGAGGCGACCGGTCCTCTGACCCAATACGGCTTCTCCGTCGGCGGCAGAAGGGCCGTCGCTAACGACGGGACGGTCCACGTCTTCGAGTTCCCCAGCGCCCGTGACGCCGACATCGAAGCATCGTTCATATCCGGTGACGGATGGACCATGAGTGTCCCATCCGAGGGAGGCTCCGTCAGGGAGAGATCCGGCGGTCTCGGGGATGCCAGCAACGCAGGAGGAGGCGCAGCTCGCGGAGTTCATTGAACCGTACCTGGATTCCGAAGAATGGTCAGCAGCTAGATCGGGTTTCCAGGAACTAGGGGTATACGATCCACCGAGCATCCGCCTGAAAGTACAGCGCGCGTTTGCTCCCGCCACCGACGAGTGGCCCCTACCCGAGATAGCCCCGGATGACGGGTTGGTGCTGTTAGGAGGAGACCTTGAAGCGGTGCAAGCTGTCGTCCCTCTCGGCTGGTTCCGGCACTACCGTCATGACGGGGAGGACCACGTAGTCGGCTACGCGCCTGAGCTGCGCCAAGGGTGGCCGTAGCTTCGCTGGTCCGGAATCTGGAGGATGGGCGCGCGTAGGGGCCTTCTCTCCGCTCCCTCGTCTAGCGTTGCGGCGTTAGACCAGAACCGCGGCTTATCACTTGAGGCGCCGGCCCTCACCGATCATCGCCACGGCCTTCGAGACGCGCCGGGCGCGGGTCTCGGGGCGCTTGGCCGACTCTATCCAGTCGACGTACTCTTTCTGATGGGAGTAGGACATCCCACCGAAAGCTGATGAATCGACGCCGCCATCGGCCAGGGCGCTCTTCAAATCCGGGGGTGTGTCGACGGTCCTGGGCGCGGTGTCCCGCTCCAACGACACCCTGACGGGGTCGCCCGCCTCGGCGCCGGCCTGGTCCCGGATGGACTTGTTGACCACGAGAAAATGGGTCCCGTCTCCCTGGGGCATCAGCGAGCCGCGGACCGCCACGCCGTTGACGGTGCCTTTAACCGCGATCCTGGCCCTCGAGCCAAACACCTCCTGAACGTCGAAGGGCACTCGCAGGAAGGTCCACGCGCCGGTGGCGTCTGGCCTTTCCAACACCGCCTCGAATTCCTGTGCCGACATGACTCACCTCCTGGGGGTCTTTTTCTGCCCGTAACTTACACTGGGGATTGAGCCGTATCAAGAGCTTTCGTCCTGCAAGGAGGGAGATATCGACGGCCGGAAAACACCAATCCAGGATGATCTCGTCCAGATAAATGCAAAATACATGTTTGACCGGCGTCGGCTGTCGGCAGTACACTCAGTTCCTCTGAACCATAGCTGGTACCGGCTTCGGGTGATAAGAGGAATGTGCGGAAGATTTACGCTTACCCAGGACGAGGACGCCTTCGACGAGAGGTTCTCGTTCACCGGGCCCAATCTCGGCTGGGTGCCCAGCTACAACATCGCTCCAACGCAGCAGGTGGTCACCGTCACCAACGAGGGCGATGGGAACCGCGCCCGGCTCATGCGGTGGGGCCTGGTCCCCTTCTGGGCGAAGGACCCGTCCATCGGCAACCGCATGATAAACGCCAGGGCCGAGACGGTGGCCGAAAAGCCGAGCTTCCGGAGCGCTTTCGAGAGCCGCCGCTGTCTCGTGGTGGCCGACGGGTTCTACGAGTGGAAACGCAACGGCGGTCGCAAACGGCCTATGCGCATCACCGTGGCCGACGAGGGGCAATTTGCCTTCGCGGGGCTGTGGGAGTCGTGGGGCCAGGGCGTCGGGGAACGGCTGTTGACCTGCACAATCGTCACCACCTCCGCCAACAGGTTCATGGAGCCGATCCACGACCGTATGCCCGTCGTTCTGACGCGGGGGGCAGAGGAGGCGTGGATCGACCCGGAAGCCGAGGACGTCGGAGCGCTGTCCGAGCTGCTGCTGCCCTACGCGTCGAACCAGATGCGCGCCCACGAGGTCTCGACCTACGTTAACTCGCCCCGTAACAACTCGCCCGAATGCATCGTGCCCGTCGAGCATTTGATGTAGCAGGTCCCGGAGTTCTAGGGAACCTCTGAATAACCCTTCATATGCTGGATTGAATTGATTGCAGGGGTAGTTCGAAGATGTTCAATTCTTTGCGATGGCCCATCAGGCTGTTGCGGCCCTAAATCTGGTCTGTTTGGGCTTCGAAAGCGGGCTCTGCCGGGGGCGTGTCGCCGCTATCAACCTGATTTGGGCGCACTTCTCTCTCGTCACACCGCCAAGTGGCGCTCGGCTGTCATCAAGTTGGCAAACCCCAGCAGCAACGCCAGCCGTTGCGTGTTCTTGGCCAGTCCACGATACCGCACCTTGGCGTAGCCAAAGTGACGCTTCACATACAGGAACGGATGCTCCACCTTCGCCCTGACCGACGCCTTGCGCTTCTCCGCCAACGCCTCCTCGCTTTCAGGTGCTAGCTGCCGACGCCGACCGGGCTTCATCGCCACGCGCCACTCCACATCCAACTCTCGGTTCTCCTCCCGCTTATCGACTCCCTGATACCCCGCATCGCCCCACACCCGCGTCTCTCCACCGTGTAGTAACCGGTGAGTTTCGGTCACGTCATGCACGTTCGCTGATGTCATAGCTACACTATGCACCACCCCTGTCTCTTCGTCCGCCCCGATGTGCACCTTCATACCGAAGCTCCACTTGTTGCCCTTCTTGGTCTGGTGCATCTCTGGGTCACGCTCCCGGGCACGGTTCTTAGTCGACGACGGCGCCTCGATGATGCTCGCGTCCACTATAGTCCCCTCCCGAAGACGAAGCCCCTGAGTCTCCAGGTGGACGTTGATGGTCTTGAACAGACCTTCGCCAAGATCGTGCTCCTCCAGCAAGTGGCGGAAGTTCAGGATCGTCGTCTCGTCAGGCAGAGGGCCCGACAGCCTCAGGCCCACGAATCGCCTCACCGACTCGACCTCGTATAGCATGTCTTCCATCCCAGGGTCGCTCAGGTTGTAGAACAGCTGCACGCAGTGTATGCGAAGCATCGCCGACAGCTCATACGGATGCCGGCCTCGGCCAGCCTCGGGATAGTATGGTCGAATGCGACTCTCCAACTGTCCCCACGGTATCAGACCGTCCATGCGCTCCAGAAACAGCTCCCGCCGAGTCTTGCGCTTCTTACACTCGTACTCCAGGTCCGCAAATGTCGGCTGGTTCATCTACTCTTGCTCCCGTCCTTAGTCAGTTCGTCTCCACTTGTCATGGTACTATGCCACCATAATCCACGGACTTGTTCAGAGTATCCCTAGAAGTTCTTCAATCGATGGCCTGACAGCGTAGGGGTTGATGCCCAGACACGCTTCCCGCGAGTCTATATACCGACGGGTATAGGCCCTCTTGCAGTTTTCACAAGTCACATTCTCGATAGAGTCGTCAAGTGGGTTGACCTTTTCGCCGTCCACGTATTCCCATGAGCCGCATGCCGTCTTGTGGTCGCAGCCGAAGTTCCAGTAGTGCACGGTTAGTTCAGTCACAGCGCCTTCCCTCCGTGCCGGTACGGGCGCGTCCGGTTGTACTCCATCTTCGCCTCAATCGCGGCGTCCAGGTCGATGCCGTAGTGGGCGGCCATCTCCTGAACCATCCATATGACAGACACTAGATGCGCATCCAAATTGTCACCTCTGTTGCGTTGGTGGTATCCCGCATCTACTACGTCTTCATGTATGGCGGCTATCCATTCACCAAACGAATCGAGATTTCCCGACAGTCTGTGCTCTAAGTAGGCTTGTTTGGCCTCCCCAAGGTCTTCGTCTTCTTCACGGGCCTGGGCGAGATCAACCTTCAACCACTCCGCCATGTCCGCCACTCGAATCACCACGTCGGCCAGTTCAAACGGGACTCCTTCAGGGCGTCGCACCTCTTTCCCGTTGTCGTCATGCCACCGCCAATGTGCGTCAGTGTCGACGTCCTCCCGATACGCCTCCAGCGCCTCGCTCAGCTCGCTGTGTACCAGCGCGATCAGGTCTCCGAAGGCGTACTCCTCGTCCCACCAGCCGTGGCCCTTTGCGATCGCGTGGGCCTCTTTCTGTAGATCAGCTAGGTTCATGCCAACATTCCTCTCAGTGCGTCCGCCAAGGACTCGGTAACAAGACGGAGTAACTCCGTTGCGCCGGGGAGCCGAGGTTCCCCGTGCGCTCGTGATGGAAGTCGTTGGCGTCGGTGCCTCGGTGTCCCACCAGCCGTGGCCCTTTGCGATCGCGTGGGCCTCTTTCTGTAGATCAGCTAGGTTCATGCCAACATTCCTCTCAGTGCGTCCGCCAAGGACTCCACCCCGTGCCTCTGATGGAAGTCGTTGGCGTCGGTGCCTACATCCGGGGCATCCAGTAGGGCAGTCCATCTTCAGGGCGGCCATGCGCCCCACATCGCTCTTGTCGTGGTCAGCCACCACATAGCCGGGGGCGTGCGCCACCTTGGCCATGTTGTCGGCGCTGAAGCACACAACCACCTCGTCACGCCGATATAGATGCTGCAACGCCTTACGGACCGAAAGCCCTGTGGCATACCCTTCGCAATATCACCTCACGCGACTGCGGCCGAGACGATGCACTGTGCTCCCAGCACGACCTCCCGGCAGAAACCGCTTGCCACCGCCCTCGTCGATCTTTTGCAACGTGCATAGGTCGTCCGTCCTGGCGTCGCGCATCGGCACCAGTAACACCTCGTTGAGCACTAACCCCAACATGTCCGGAAAGCCCTTGGCAGAGAGATACGGGTGGGTCGTGTACGAAGCCTCCTCGATCATCCGATGTGCCTGTGACGCGGCCTCCTGCTGACGATGTAGCGTCTCAACGGCCTCCCGCGCCAGCCGTTCCGCCTGTCGCTCTGTAAGGGTGACTTCTGGTAGCACCGGCATGTCGCCGGCCCATCCGTGCTCCTTGGCCGTGTGATAGAGCGTGCCAATCGTGATGCCACCGTTGCGCTGCTTAATCGAGCGCCACACCGCGCGTGCGTCGGCGGCCTTGTAGCGGTCCGACTGCCGCGACCAGGCATCCCACAACGCGAATCCGCCGTCGCCCAACTCGGACTTGAGCGCCATGCCGACCTCGACCCACGTGTCGCGATCTTCGGGCGAGACACTGTACAGGGCGGCGCGCAGCGTGTCGGTCATAGCAACACCTCTTGCGCCAGCCGCTTCGCTGCGATTTCACAGTAGCGTTCCTCGATCTCGATGCCGATGGCGCGCCGGCCGGTCTCCTTGGCCGCCTGCAGGGTGGTTCCTGATCCGACGAATGGGTCGACGATCAGGTCGTCACGTTCACTCCATCGCGATACCAACCACTTGACGTGACTCAGCTTCCGGGGTGTCGGATGTTCGGCCTCTTTTCCACTCCCACTGGTGTCCATCATCTTGCCGGGGATCACCTGGAATCCATCACGCGCCTGCGGGGGCACGCCGAATAGGTATGCGACATCCGCCCCGTAGAGTAAGCGGCCGAGATAGTGGGGCTGGGCGTACTCAAGCCAAACGACTCGAAAGAACTCAAAGCCACGACGCCAAACTGCCGAGAGAATACTGGGGTCTGAGTTGCACCCCATGTGAATCGCGACACGTTTCCCAGTCCACCACTTGGCGCTCTCGTCAAGCAGCTCATGCGGTCGGTCCGAACCTTCAAGCAGTGGACTGGCATTAGGCCAAACGGGATCAGTGATAATCGTCTCGTAGGTGCCAGCGATCTCCCGCAGCACTTCACGGCAATCCCCGTGGTAGATCGTGAGGCCCGCATGGTCGTAGTACGGCTTCACAGCGCCATCCTGGCCTGTTCTTGCGGTGACTCGTGGCCGGTGCAGTGGTCCCGTCCGAAGCTGACTGCTGTCGCGTGCTCCCGGCACATCCAGGCGTCGCACGTGTTGCCCCAGTGGTCGACGCGGTAGTCGCACTGGAGCGTTGGGGTCTCGGTGCAGCCACCGTGATAGCACTGCGGCTCGTCTCTGACGCAGATGATCGCGCCTGTGGTCATGAAGCCCTCCGCGATTTGGCGTACCGGATCAGGTTGTATTTGACTCGCTTCGATACCCTCTCATCGACAGATTCCCGACACGGATGGAGCGGACGGCCCCATTGCGGCCATCTCCCGTACAGCCCCTTGTAGTAACCGGCAGCCCTCTTGCGTGCCGCCTCCGTGTCGCCGCCCTTGTGCTCCAAGGCCAGCCGGGAAAGCTGAGACCAGACCCACAACTCGTCCTTCATCCACTCGGTGGGCTGGGCTTTAGCCCATTCCTCCATGCGGCCAGGCACCACCTCTGTTCTCGTTCGACGTTTCCGACGCGCAGCGCCACAGGCTGGACAAGACTGCATACCCGTCTGAAGCACGAACCCGCAGTCGCAGACCACATCCGGGCGGTCCTCACCCTCACGGCGTTTGGGCTTCCGCTTCTCAGCGGTATCCAGCCGGTCGACGCCGTTGGCCCAGAACTCCATCACGTCGTCGTACCAGCCAACGACGTTGCCTGCGTGATCTAAGTAGAGACAGAAGTCCTTGCCAGTGGCACTACGCATCCCCCTACCCATACCTTGCAAGAGCGACGCCAGTGCCGAGGAGTAGGGCCGCGCCCCCACTATGCAGAGCACGTCTGGGAAGTCCGCGCCCTTCGCGAACTTGTCCACCGACACCAGTCCCAGGAATTCGTTGCGCCTGAAAGCCTGAACCGTCGCCTCGGTGTTGTCCTCTGAGTCGCGGTAGGTGGACTGGCGGAAAGTCGTGCCCGGCTGCTTGAAACGCTCGGCACAGCTCCTCGCCGTGAGCCACGTCCGCACTGAAGAGTAGGGTCTTAACCGGCCCACCGAAGTGCTGGCGTGTCATGCGTTCCCACGTGCTGGGAATTTCGCCGATAATCTTCCGCCCACGTGTGCGAACCTCAGACCGTAGCCATTCTCCGTCGTTGCCCTTTTTGGCTCCCGTCATGTCGATCTCGGTGGCTGCGTACATCTTGAGCGGTGCCAAGTATCCGTCCTGTAGCAGCCGGTCGGTCGTGACGGCGTTGATCACCTTCGAGTACCACTGGCCCAGTCTCTTGGTCAATGGCGTGGCCGTCAGCCCGATCACCGGGCCACCCCACGCCTTGGCGAACTCCAGGACACCTTTGCGCTGCGTATGCGCCTCATCTATGCCGAGGAGATCAAGCGCTGGCCAGTATCCACGCTTCTCGATGGTCTGAGCACTGCATATCTGTATAGGCATGGACCGCCCGAAGGTCTTCTCTGCCATCGCGACGCCGTGCGGAATACCGTAGGCGGCGAATCGGTCGCTCGTCTGTTTCACAAGTGTCCGCCGGTCACAGACGAAAGCGACGCGCATGCCCCGCTTGCGGGCTCGGTCGATGAGGTGGATCGCGATCTCGGTCTTGCCCGATCCGGTTGGCGAGCAAAGAATCGTCCACAGATTCCCGTCTCGCTTGGCCCGCGCCAGCTCGTCCACAGACCACGCCTGATACGGGCGTAGCACGAGCTCGCCAGCGGATACGGGGCGCTCCAGCATGGGTATCTGGGTCGTCACTTGGCCACTACCATGCGCCGCACCAGGTCCTGCGCACTGTCCTGCAGCTCCGCAACAGTGAGGGCCAGAGCCTCCCTGGCTGCATCCCAGGCTACTTTCCCGGCTGCCTCCCTGGCTGCATCCCAGGCTGCTTTCCCTGGTTGCATCCCAGGCTGCCTCCCTGGTCCCTGGCTGCATCCCAAGCTGTCCCCCGGCTGCCTCCCAGGCTGCCGCCCAGGCTGCCGTCCTGGCTGCCTCCCCGGCTGTCTCCCCGGCTGCCTCCCCGGCTGCCTCCCAGGCTGCCGCCCAGGCTGCCGCCCTGGCTGCCTCCCAGGCTGCCTCCCCGGCTGCCTCGGCTACTTCCCTGGCTGCATCCAATAACGGCACAGCCTTCTCAACTGCCATCGGGCTGTCGAGCTCGTCAAGGCCGCTCAGGGCCTTAGCGTAATCATCCAGTCCAGCGAGCTGCAGCCACGTCGCCCCATGGACCCGGATCAGCCAGTCCAGCGCCATGTAGGAACGCATCAACTCCGTATCGTCATCCGCCCTCGTGCTCACGGCCAGCGGGAGGAGCGGGAGCAGCAGCCGCTGGCGGCTCTCATCCGTCGTCAGGGCGTCGTTCCAGCTTCGCAGGAAACCCCCTATCACCGGTGACGCGCACTTGGGAGCGGCGCTGTGCGGCTCCCCGGCCAGCCAGGCCACCGCCTCCATCGCGCACACGCCCTCCTCACGCGTGGCGTGGCTCCCACTCTTCAGGGTGATAGTCGCCAGTTCCTCTGTCGTCAACGTGGTCATATCTTCTCTCCGTTGCTCGGTGCCCATCCCAGCCGTTTCGCCTCGCGCTCCCAATACTTCCGAGACCGTAACTCCTCGTTGTACTTCACCATCCACTCGTTCATCTGGGACCGCGCCGTCGATAGCTCGGACTGCAGCGCCGTGTACGCCTTGTGGCGCTCCGACTCCTGCTCGTCCATGTTGCCGCGGTGGAACCGTAGCTCGTCCTCTAAATCGTCCAGCCGCTGCGCCTTCTCTAGGAGGTCCAAGCGCGCTGCATCAAGTTCCGCTTCGAGCCGCTCGGCCTTGGTGGGCGGCTTGGGCTTGTCGGGCTCTGACTCGTCCGAATCGTCTTGTGCCGGCGGGTTCAGCTTCCGTGCCTCCCGCTTGAGGGCGGTTCGGGTAAGGGGTTCTCCCTGCTCACGAGCCTTGTCAGAAGCCGCCGCAAACTGTTCGTCCGTGAGCTTGTCGTGGGCTTGCCGAATCTGACGGAGATTTCCCTTGGAAATGTCGTCAGGAATATCGTTACTGCCAGTAACGGTATTCCCTCCGCGCCCTGGCGAGCGTTGCTCAGGTGGTATGGGCGGGTTGGCCTTAGCGATTTCCCGTTCAGCAGAGGCAACGAGGATCGAAGCCTCGGTCTGAATATCACGACGCTTCAGCACCTCCGCCGCCGCCGCTATCGCTTGCGCCTTGTCGCGCACAATCAAGCGCTCGAAGTCGTTGCGTGCGTCTCGCAGGGCTACGTATGCCCGCTCGACGCCGATAACGAGTGCATTGGACTCAGGGGACGCCCGTTGCAATGCTGTAGAAGTCTCAGGTTCGCTAGTCATGACGCCCAGACCTTCTTCGAGTCGCGGGTAGCCAGCCAGAGTGCGAGTGCCGCCCGACAGGTCTCACTCGCAGCCTTGAGGTCTGCGACCATGCGGACCTCGTACTCTGCCTTCTCATCAGCCGTGCGGGGCAGGCGGACCGCGTAGGCCGCAACCACTGCCTCGCCAGTAATCGCCTCTATAGCGTCGGCGTATCCAGCCACCTGGTAGGCGTGCTCCGCATAGAGGCCCTTGGAGCGCTTCCAGTCCGCTACCACGAGCTCGCCAGCCTTGTTCCTGGCAACGAGGTCAACGGTGCCTGCGTAGTGGTGGTATGGGTGCCAGATGGAGACCTCGGACGCCACCATCTCAAGCTGATAGTCCCTGACGAAGGCCAGCCCTCCTCGAACCGCTGGCACCAGCGGGTCCGGGATGTCCGGCTCCCTTCCGTGCAGCAGCTCTGCTATGAGTTCATGGGCTGAGGTTCCGGCTTCCGCCGCTTTGTCACGCTCCTTCTCAGGAGACTGTTTGGCCGCTTCAATGATGCTGGCCACCCAGAGGCCGTAGTCCTCCTTCTTGACGAAGGGGCCAGCAGAGTATTCGTGCAACGCATTCCTCACGCTTTCTAGCGCCGTCTTCTTGACCCATCCCACCAGCGGCCCGGACTTGTCTATGACCTTGAGCACCGTCGTCACGCTGGGCAGCAGGTCGTCGTAGCCCGTAACCCTGTACCAGTGCTGCCCATACCTGGGAGTCAACTCCACCGCCACGTCTCTGTACGCGGGCAGCAGGGGGAGGCCCTGGTTGGTTGTCGTAGTCGTCATGCTCGCGCTCCTTGTACCGCCTCGATGAGCTGCGGGTCGTCCTTATGCCGTGCTACGTCGGTGAGGTTGCCGATCTCCTCGTTCGGATATAGCTGGCGGGCAAGGTTCACCACGTCCTGGCTGGTCTTCCCGTGCTTGCGTCGTTGCCCAGGCCATGAAATCGCCCATCGTGGTGAACCGTGTGGGATTGCCGTTCGGCACTGCACCTGTGGCTTGGGGGGCGCAGAGCCTCCACTGGACGCTGGACTTGCAGCTTGTGGTGGTGGAGTCTGGGCAGGAGAGCTAGCTGCCCCAGCCTGCGGAGCCTGTGTCGCCTGCGGCGGGCTGGGCATATCCTCCAGGTCTTGCGCGAACAGGTTGCTCAGGCTGCCCACGCTCAGTGACGCATCTATGAGGCTGCGCTTCTTGGCCATCTTCAAGATCGTGTTGACCTGATCGGCGGGGTCCTCGTTCAGCACGTGGCCAATCTTCTGCGACTCGATGACGAAGGCTCCGTCGACCCACTTCGCTCCGCACCCACCGATCTTTCCGAAGCAGACCCAGCCGCCGCCGTACTCGACCTTGCCCTTGATGATGGCCTCGACCCCGCACTCAGGGCACTTGCGCTTCGCCTCCCTGTAGCGGTATTTGCTCTCGTAGCTGTTGCACTCACCGACGCCTTGGGCCACGATCTGCCCGGTCCTGATCGAGACGAGGGAGCACCTCACCTCGTACTGGAACAGGCCCATCTCCCACTCGGCCGTCTTGTCGGTGATCTCGTATGTGTCTGCCAGGCCCAGCAGCTTGGCGATCTTCTCCGCCCCAGGCTTGAGCAGGGTCGGCTTGCTGGTGCCGGGGATGGTGCCGTAGTCCGGCCCCTCCCTGAGTTCGCTATGGACCAGGGCGCGGAACTCCTCGACCTGCTGGAGCGTTGCCTGCACGTGGCTTCGGCCCGGCAGCGTGAAGTCGTGATTCGATAGGGCTATGTCTGTCGTCGGTTCTGCTGTCATATCTCTCCTCTTCAGTTCACCCATACTTCGGCGTGGCGCTCTTAGTTGAATATCTCCCGGACCGCCCTGATGTGCTGGCAATCAAGGCGCGTGTTGGCATGGTTGGCCCCGTGGACCTCGCACACCCAGGCGTTATTCCGCTCGTAGTGGTGAACCACAACACCCTCAACAGATGGCCGCCCTGGCTCATGCACCAGATAGGCACCATGTGAGCCGGGTGTCACTGCTAGTTCAGTAGTCGGCATCACCTCACTCCTTTGCTAGTAGGTGTGTCAGTTCATCCACCGGTTCCGCCAACTGCGGCCGTAGCCGCTCTTCCAGAGCCCACCGTGGTATCACCACCCGCGTGCCGATCTTGATGTACCTGATACGCCCCTGGTACATCTCCTCCTTTAGCTTCCAGGTGCTGATGCCCAGGGAATCGGCGGCCTCTTTGACTGTGTAGCCCAGCTTGCTGTCGTCCATATCAGTACTCCGCGTGCTCTCGGCCGTCCCAGCCGATGTAGGCGGGGAACTCAGGGGGTTCTTTGCGCATATTCCACCAGTGGCACTCGTCACACTCCCCATCCTGGCCCTGCTGGATGCTGTTCCCGTGGTCGTCCTCGACTACCAAGGCAATCCCACACCAACGACATGTAACCATCCCTACTCCTCCGTCTCCGCCACCAACCGCGCCAACAGCCCAACAGGGTCGTACCGCTCCCAGGCGGCGTCCCCGGCGGCGTTCCCGGCGTCCCTGGCGGCCCTGGCGGCGTCCCGGCGTCCCCGGCGTCCCCGGCGTCCCAGGCGGCCCCCAGGCGGCGTCCCCGGCGTCCCTGGCGGCGGCGGCGGCCCAGGCGGCGTCCCTGGCGGCGGCCCTGGCGACGTCCCCGGCGGCCCAAGCGGCCTTGGGGGACTTCTCCACGCACATCGTCCGCCACTCGGCGCCGAAGCCGCCCCGATCCGCTAAGCCCTGTAGATCGGGGAGCACCGTCCCCCACATCCAGGCCATGACCAGCGCTAGCCGCTCCTCCTCCCTCTCACGGCCCGTGCCAGCGGCCATCGGCAGCAAACACTTCCACCCCGACGAGTTGCGCATCTCCGAGGGCATCGCGTCTTGGACGACGATCATCCATTGACCGATAACCTTCGACATACACATCGGGATGGTGTCCGTTACCTTCTCAGTGAGTGCGAGGTTGATCGCCGCGACCGAGCACGTCGACTCCTCCGTCCCGATGCCGTCGACCAACTCGTGTGACGCGAGATAGTCCCGTAACCGTGCGTCCGCCTCCTGCGTCCATACAGTCGTGTTCATCGTGTAGCCTCCCTGCCCCTGCTATAGTCAGGATGTGAGGGACGCCCGGCTGCGTCTTTCAATGCCCGGTCCAAGAGCGCAACTGCTTTTAGCTGAAATGAACGCAATGTTAGTCCGGCTGGTTGAGATGATGCCCCAGGCTGAAGACCTTTAGTCATGCCCTCACCTCCTGTCTGCGGTAGTCGTCGATGTCGATGCCAGCCTCCCGGTAAACCGCGACCGCCAACATATGCTTGCACCAGCCCTTGTGCAGGTCCCACCTGAACCGGGCGTCCGGGCATGTGCAGTGGCCGTTGACCAGGTAGTGACCGTCGCTGCCAGCCACGACGTGATGGCCGTCCAGGCCCAGCACCGGGGACACTTGCGCGACGATCTCGCGTGCCTTCTCCAAGCGTTCGGCCAGAGCTTCTATCTGAGTTATCGGCGTGACCGTCATGGTCATCCCTCCGTCTCCGTTAGCACCCGCTCTGTGGCCTCCTGCGTGTTAGGCTGCCATTCCCCTGCACACCATCTGCTATCGGGCGTGCGGTGCGGTTCCAAGTAACCCTCGCTAGTAAACGTCTTGGCCTTACAGAATAGGCAAGTCTCTCGTCTTGGTTTCCTCATTGGGTTTCCTCCTCCGTCTCCGCGAGCACCCGCTCCCTGACCTCCGCAGCCGCCTTCGTCGCCGCGCAGTCCGTGCAGCAGTGCGCCAATATCGGACTTTCCTCGTATGGCGTATCCGAGTCGCAGCGCCGGATCGGATACCAGCCGGGATGCTGACAAGCGGGATCGCCACCGACCGGCCCCACAGGGGCCACGTACTCATGGTCTAGCTCCTCGTACACCCGGTCCAGGTCGCGGGACAGCACCTCGGCTACGGCGCTGCCGTTGGTCTGGCGGGTGTGCGCCCGGACCTGGTGGCCGTTGCGCGTGTGCGCTCTAACTGTCGTGTAGCTCATCGACGCGCCTTCTCCGCTCGCCGCGGGCTTTCTGGAGCGGTGTACGGACGGGAGGCCAGCCACTCCTCCACCTCATCGGAGTGCCACCTAGTTGCCCGCCGACCGACCCGCACAGGACGGGGAAACTCGCCTAGTGACATCATCCGGTAGACCGTCGCGCTGGATAGGCTAACGAGCCCAAGTACTTCTCCCAGCTTCAGAGCCCGCTTTTCAACAACGCTCATGCTTCCTCCTCCCGAACCGCCGGGCGCTGGTGCTCGTCCATGTGGATGCTGACTGATGTGGGCCACTGGAGATGAAGGCGACCACTAGAAATTCTCATCGATTCCTTCTGACGCTTCCGACTGTTGGATCGCGTTCAACATCGCTCTCAGTTCTGCGCTCAATAGCCGAAGCTCGCCCGTAACCTGGTACAGGGTCCAGGAGTGAACTAGCAGCCCCGCGCAAGTGACCAGAGCGCAAACTGCTATGAGGGCGGTTATCACTCGCCACCTCCTGCGCGGCCAGTTCAGTTTCCAATTGGAGGACTCTTTCTCGATGTACGACATTGCCAGCCTGAATCAACTCGCCGGTCTCCTGAATACGGTCGGCGATGCAGCGAAGACGCTCCTTAGCCTCCGGAAGAGTGAGCCCATCAAGTCCGAGCTCTCCGAATTGCTCACAGTAGTGGGGATGGCCACTATGGCCGCTGCGACTGCACAGACGGACCATCTGGCGATGACGAATCGTGTACGTGAACTTGAAAAGGAAATAGCGCGCATGAAAGCATGGGACGCTGAGGCCGAGAAGTACCAACTCCAGGAAGTTGACCTTGGTGCGTTTGCTCTTGTGTACCAGCCAGGTGTAGACGACCCCCAGCCAGTCCACTGGCTTTGCACAAACTGCGCTGAGGCCAAGCGCAAGTCGATCCTTCAAGCGATCAATAACGCCCGCCTCGCTTGGGGCGTCGGAGCTACGCATATACGATTCGCATGCAAAGTGTGCGCCCTGGAATTCCACGTCCGTAGGACGCTCATCGCCCCCTCGTCCTAGTCTTCTACCTCTAGCCACCCTTACCCCCCCGCCGGACGCCGGTACTCGTTGATGTCGATGCCGAACTCCCGGCACCATTGATAAAGGGTGGCGTCGGTCACTCCAAGGTCCATAGCGGCAATGGTGACCATGTGCTTCTGACCGCGGCGGCCTTCCAGGGCTTCTCGGAGTATGTCCGCCATGCCCTTGTTTCTTTGGGCCTCTAGCTTTTCTTGTGTCGGTGTCTTGGTCATGCCACACTCCTCTTCGGTTTAGGTAAGACTCCCACGCTAGTCGCCCCTATCTCTATTCCGCGGGAGTGGCCCGCCGGTACTCGTCGATGTCGATGCCCAACTCCTCGCACCAGCGGTAGACCGTTGCGTCGGCCACTTCCAGATCGACAGCGACGAGCATCATGAAGTTCCTGCGCCCTCGGAATTTCTCTAGAACACCAGTGATGATGTCCCGTATGTCCTTCTTGCGCTGGGCTTCCAGTCGCCTGGCGGGAGAGCCCTATTAAAGCTGGCCGCCATCTACGGCAAGCCGATGGAGTGGTTCTACGACGAGGAAGACGAACCCCAAACGGCCCCGGTCCACCTGAACGCCGAAGCGCCAGAGTCTGCAATCCAGCCCACACCTGAGTCGTCGGACGTCATAGTCTCCCTGGGCGAGAGGCTCCAAGACTTCAGCGCCCGCTTCGACCGGCTTGAGACCTACATCCGCGCTCAGGCCCCAGCGCAGGCCATCGCCGAGTCCAGACCAGGGTATGGCCCCAGCAACTACGAGCCGTCGGACAGAAGCCCAGTTCGGCTAACGGAAGTCGCTTCGGCAGCGGGCGTTGGGGCTGAGGTCTACGACGAGACTCCAGTGGGGCTTCTTTGGTTCCGCAACGACTGGCTGCAAAGCCACTCCATCGACCCGGAGCGAAGCAACATCATCAGCGTCCGGGGAGCATCTATGGAGCCTACGCTGCTAGACGGCTGCTCGATCCTCGTGGATCGCAAACGCAGGGAGCCGCACGAGGATCGAATCTACGTGATGCGGACCGAGGAGGGCCTAGTGGTGAAGCGTCTGGGGTTGGACGAAGAGGACCGATGGGAGCTACGGAGCGACAATCCTGACTGGCAGACTACGCTCATGTCCCATGGCACAGACATCATCGGCGAAGTGCGGTGGACAGCGAGGACGTTCTAGGACGGGAGGGTTTGACTATTGAGGGAATCAGTCGAGGAAGACTTGCACTAGAGGAGTATGAAAGGGCCCGCGTCGTGGCGCTGGTTATCGGGTTCTTCCCCTGGATACTCGCCTACGCAGCCACCCGTGTCATGTACGGCATAGAGACGCTGATGGAGGGCTGAGGGCATAGAGGAAGTATCAACCGATATCCACACGGCGCATACCTGATCCGAAGAGACTCGCAAAGTATTGCGAGGGCAGACAGGAGGATTAGCAGATGAAGGGCAGAGTACTGGACTATTCGATTCAGGCCAACTCAGGGGACATCTCTGGAGATGACGGTAATCGATACAACTTCGGCGGTGTCGAATGGAAAGGCCAAGGGTCCCCCTCCCGAGGCGTGTACGTAGATTTCGCAATTCAAGACGATCGGGCTGTCTTGATCTACCCCGCCCTTGATGAGAGTGGATCGACAGCCTCTGCGATTGCAATAGGCCAGAAGAGCAAAATCGTCGCTGGGGTACTTGCACTCCTCCTAGGCGGTTTCGGCGCACACAAGTTCTACCTGGGCATGACGAAACAGGCGGTGATCATGCTATTGGGTGTCTTGGTCGGCTGGATTTTGATTCTCCCGCCTTTCATTGTTGGGGTGACCGCCCTGATCGAGGGCATTATCTACCTGACCAAGTCGGACGAGGAATTCCATGAGACCTACGTAGTCGGCAAGAAGGCGTGGTTTTAGACCAGGTTGATGACCACCCCCAACTTCGCCGACACCGAGAAGGAGCAAGATGGATTTCATAGACGAGGTACGCAATGCGGACCGAGGGCGATGGCTGGTGGTCAGCGACAACCCTGACTGGCCGCCTGCACCTCTGCTGTATGGCACGGACATCATCGGCGAAGTGCGGTGGGTGGCCAGGACGTTCTAGGGGGAGGGTGCAGCATTCTCAAGCGCGCTCAAACAGAATGTGGTATGAAAGGTGGTATGCGCAGTTTGGAACCGGGCGGATTTAGCTTTGAAATGGGCTTCAGTGCGAATCCTACCTGAGGAGCCAATTGCCACTGATTAGTAGTCACTCTGTCGACCACCACATGTCGCTTTGGTCGGTTAAATGAGCCGCGCTAGACTAGGAGCAGTCGCCCAAATGCCGAAGGTTTCACCGATCCATACCCAACGTCTGTTGCTCCGTGAGTTCATCATGGACGACTGGCCTGCGGTTCACCATTATGGATCCGATCCTGATGTGATGAAAGGTCTGATGCTGCCTCCAAATACCGGGGAGCGATCCCAGGAGGTAGTTAAGGAAATTGTGGCTCATCAGGTTGAAAATCCGCGGAATCGGTATGATCTGGCAATCACATTAGCTACGACAAGGGAAGTCATTGGGAGCGCGTCGATCAGGTTGGTGTGGCCCAGACAGCTAGAAGCATCTATGGGCTACGTTGTCCGAAAGGACTGCTGGGGACAGGGATATGCTACCGAAGCTGGCACAGAGACTCTGCGACTGGGATTTGAACTCTTAGAGGCCCATCGTGTTTTTGCGGCTTGTGATACTGAGAACCTGGGTAGCGTCAGAGTATTGGAAAAGCTCGGCATGACTCGAGAGGGAATGCACCGGCAAAACTTCTGGTCGCCCGCCCATGGGGGCTGGCGAGACACCTACTACTACGCAATTCTCGAAAACGAGTGGCGGAAGGGCAGTCTACGTCAATGATTGGGGCAAGATCACGTGGTGAAGCGTATTGCACTTCCCTGCTGGATATCACTTCGCTTCCCTTCCCTGAGTGGCTAAGACCCACTACAACGAAGAAGGATGGAAAAGTTCGTATCCTCCCCCTGCGCGGGGAGCCATTTTGAGTAGAAGTCACCGCTGCCACCCCCTCCGTTAGCGCGCCAGTCGAGCAGTGACGGCCCGCGTCAGGGCCGGGACGACCTCTGCGTAGTCGCCCAGAATGCTGTAGTCGGCGGCCCGGAATATGGGCGGACGGACGCTGTTGTTGATGGCCACCACGGTGCCCGCCTTGCGGATGCCGACGGTGTGGTTGAATGGCCCTCGGACCCCCACGGCGATGTAAAGCTCCGGCGCGACGGACTTGCCCGACAGCCCGATCTGGTGCTGTCTCGGGAGCCAGCCCAGGTCAGTCACGTCGCGAGTGGCGCCGATGCCGGCGTCGAGCGCCCGCGCAAGCTCGCGAACCACGGCGATGTTCTCCGGTCCGCCGACCCCCTTGCCGACCGTGACTATCCGGCGGGCCCGTTCCAGCTCCACGCCTTCCAGATCGTGGACAGCCACCGACGCCAGCACTCTTGCGCGTTGCTTCCCCAAGCTCATTTCGGGCAGAGTGTCGATGACCGGCGCGATCGCCCAGTCCGGCTCTACCTCGGAGAACACGCCGGGGCGTACGGTGGCCATCTGGGGCATGGTCGTCGAGAGGATCGGCGCCGCGATGCTGCCGCCGAAGGCCGGTTTGAGCTGCACCAGACGCCCCTGGCGGTCGATCTCCAGGCCGATGCAGTCGCCGGTCAGCCCAAGGCTGAGCCGGGCGGCCAGCCGTGCCGCCAGGTCGCGTCCGTTGACCGTCGCCGGGATAAGCACCGCGTACGGCTGGCGATCGGTGACCGCCGCGGCCAGCACGCTGGTGTAAAGCTCGGTATCGTATTGGTCCAGTTCCAGCGCGTCGGCCAGGTGGACGCGGTCGGCGCCGTACGCGGTGAGCTCGGCGGCGTGTCTCCGGGCGAGATGCCCGATCAGCACAGCCTCGACATTGGTGTCGACATCGGGCGCCAGTTCTCGCGCCCGCCCCAGCAGCTCCAGGGAGACGGGCCTGAGTCGTTCGCCGAGGGTCTCGGCCACGACCCATATCGCGCTGGCGGCCCCGTCGCGTCTGCCCCCGCGGACCTTTCGTGGCGCTTCGTCAGCGCGCCGCGTGCCGAAAACCGCTCTCGTTTCCAGATGGACCATGAGCTGCGCCACGGCCTCCTCGACTGGCACGTCCTTGATGACGACGCCTTCGCGGCTGGACTCGATTGAGTAGATTTCGCTGACCAAGGTCGGCGAGCCCGCCGGACCGAACAGTGAGGTGTCCGACGAGAGGTCTGAGGCGGATACCGCTTCGACCGGCCGCTCCCTCGCCTCGTCCATCCGCTCGCGTCGGGGGTAGACCTCCGGGGCGATGCCTTCGATTACTGTGACCAGCGCCGGCAGGCCGCAGTAGACCTCCTCTCGCCCCTCGTCGTTCACTCGTTGCGCCGTGAGCCCGCGGCCGGCATCGCCAATCTCGAGGGACGCAACCGCGGTCACCTGCGGCAGGTCCAGCATCTCGGCCAGCTCGGGTCCAACCTGACCGGTCTCGGAGTCGACGGTGTTGTAGCCGCAGATGACCAGGTCGAACTCGTCCCGCTGCAACGCCAACGACAGGGCGCGAGCGGTGGCCAGAGTGTCCGAGCCGGCGAAGGCGAGATCGACCAGGTGCACGGCCCGGTCGGCTCCCATCGCCAGGCACTGGACCAGCGCCTCGCGGGCCTGGGGCGGACCCATCGTGAAGGCTACGACCTCGGCCGGCATCGCCTGCTTGATGCCCGCCGCGGCCGACATCGCTATCACGTCGAAAGGATTGACCTCGTTGGGCACTCCTTCACGCACGATGCGCCGTGACTCCGTGTCGAAGGTGAGCATCGAGACCGCGGGCACCTGCTTGACGCAGACGGCGATTCGGATCATCTCTTAATGGGGCCAGTGGCAGGCGCCGTTACATCACGGGGATGCACGAGGAGTGGCCCACGTGGTGCGCGGTGCCCTGTGTTTCGGTGGTCGTGGCCCGCCCAGGCGGATCGCGGGGAGGGAATCGGCGGGCGGCTAGACGCTTGGACCTGCCGCGCGGCCCACCGGCTCACCCAGCACGCTCTTTGCCAATGCTGTCTCGGAGACGGTTTTTGAAGTCCGCGGGGGGCGCTTCCTTGGGGGTGGAACGAAGCATTTCCACGGTCGCCCGCAGAGTGTTGAGGAACGTCGTACAGGGGCCGCACCATTCAAGATGGGCGATCAGCCGCCGTTTCGCGTTCTCATCGAGATCGTCGTCTATGAAGTCAGAGGACGTCCCCTGGACGTCTTCACAGTCCGGTTCTCGGTCGCTACGCCTGAATATCCCTAACAGACGTGAAGCCATTATTTGAACCCCTCGCTCAGAACTGAAAGGGTGCTGCATCCGTAGTCTATGTGTCGGTCCCGACAAGCGGTTCCGTTTTCCATACGCCTTCGATACAATTGGATGCGGTTCGAGGGCAGACGGTTCTCGGTCATCCGGAGAACCAGGATACCATACGCTCACCCCCGTCCAGACGACGAGAATTGCGAGCGGACCCCATTGGCAGAGGACCCTGGAGCAGCCACCGAAGAGTTCACCGACTTCGACCAGATCGTCGAGAACTACTCAGACTTCGTCTACAACGTCGCCTTCCGCATGATGGGCTCGCCGGAAGACGCCCAGGACGTCGCTCAGGACGCCTTCCTGTCGGCGTTTCGGGCCTTCGACCGCTTCAGAGGCGAGTCTCGGGTGACCACCTGGCTCTACCGCATCACCACCAACGCGGCCCTGATGAAGCTCCGCAAGGAGAAGAAGGCCAGGACGCTGAACCAGCCCGGAGTCGAGGACATGGTCATTCCCGACTGGGGCGAGGCGCCGGAGCGGTTCGCCACCAACACGGAGCTGGGCGAGAAGCTCAACGAAGGCATCTCGATGCTCCCGGACGACCTGAAGGCCGCGGTGGTTTTGCGCGACGTCGAAGGTCTGTCCAACACCGAGGCCTCCGAGATTCTTGACATAACGGTCTCCTCGCTCAAGTCCCGGCTCCATCGGGGCCGCGTGATGCTCCGCAAGCACCTGGACGACTTCCTGAGGCTCAGGGTCTAGGCAGGGCTCTCCCTGCACCCATATTTTGGCGTGTTTGAGCGCGTCGGTGCGGCCGGAGCGGTGGTCACTTCTCTCTGAGCCGGTTACGAACTACACTGGTCCTCTCTGCGCTGCGCTTCATTATCCATCGTAGGGCTCGCATCGTCGGGTCGCCCAACTGCGCGCCAGATACCCGTGCTCGACCGCGACGACGACGCTTGGGCAGGCGTCCAGCGAGTCTGTGATAAGCTTCGCCTTTGACGGCAACCTGGACACCGAGGAGAGAGGCAGTTGGCGAGGTTTAGCGATCAGGTCGCCATAGTCACCGGCGGCGCAACTGGGATCGGTTACGGCATCGCCCGACGGCTGGCCGCCGAGGGCGCGCGCATCCTGATCGTCGATTCGGACGCCGCGCTGGCCGAGCAGGCCACCAGTGAGCTGCGGGCCAGGGGCGCCGCGACCGAACTGACTATCGGCGACGTGGCCGAGACCGATACCGCCGAGCGCGCCGTGCAACAAGCTGTCGACGCATGGGGACGAATTGACATCCTGGTCAACAACGCGGGCATCGGCGGCGTCATCGCCAACATCTGGGAGCTGCCCGTCGACGAGATGGACCGCGTCTACCGAACGAACCTGCGGGGCGTGTTCGTCTTCACCCATGCGGTGGTGCCGAAGATGCTGGAGCGGGACTACGGGCGGATCGTCAACATCGCCTCCGTCGCGGGCAAAGAGGGGAACCCCCGAATGGTGCCTTACTCCGCCACCAAGGCCGCGGTCATCGGCCTGACCAAGTCCGTCGGCAAGGAGATGGCAACCACCGGCGTACGCGTCAACTGCGTGACGCCCGCCCTGGTCCAGACCAGTCTGCTGGACCAATTCACCCCCGAGCAGGTCAGCTACCTGACGTCGCGCATCCCCATGGGACGCCTGGGCGAGATCGACGAGATCGCCAACATGGTGGCCTGGCTGGCATCCGAGGAGTGCTCGTTCAGCACTGGAGCGGTATTCGATGTATCGGGGGGCCGCTCCACATACTGACTCGCGGGAGGACCTAGCTAATGGCTACCATGCCAGCCGCCCTTGCCACAGGGCTCAGGCAGATCCAATGCGACGAGATAACCATACCGGTCCCCGAGCCCGGCAAGGTGCTGGTGGAGACCACACTGGCATCGATTTGCGGTAGCGACCTGCACATCGTCTACATGGGCTGGAACGCCTACGAGTTCCCGCTGCCCCACGGATACCCTGGCCACGAGGGCGTGGGTCGGGTGGTTGATGGAGGCGGCACCGAGTTCGACGAGGGCGACCTGGTGCTGACCGCCCCGAACATCTGGGGCTCCAAGACCTTTGCCGGCTATCAGCTCATCGAGCCCCACTTCTTGCTGAGGCTGCCCGAGGATGTCCCCCTGGCCCATTCCCTGATGGCCCAGCAGCTCGGGACCGTGGTCTTCGGCTGCCGCAGGCTACCGTCGCTCGTGGGCCAAACCGTGGTGGTAGTGGGACAGGGTTCGGTGGGGCTGTTTCACGACTTCATGCTTCGCCGCATCGGCGCCCACCGGGTCATAGCCATCGAGCCCGTGGCTGAGCGATTGGCCCACGGGCGCCGCATGGGCGTCGATGAGGCGATCGACGTGACAGGGCAGCGTGCAACCGACGCCGTGATGGACCTGACCAACGGTCAGGGCGCCGACCTCGTCATCGAGGCCGTCGGCAGCGTCGAGACGCTCAACCAGTCGCTTAAGCTGGCCCGACCGCTGGGCAGAGTAGTGTCTTTCGGCCTGCCACCGACCATGGACCCGGTGCCCTTCGACTGGGACACCTGGTTCCGCAAGCGGCTGGACATGCACACGGTGTTCGGGGCCCAGGACGAACCGGGCCTGCCCGCCTTCCAGCTAGCGCTGGACTTCATCCGGAACAGCGAGATCGATATGGCGCCGTTCGTGACGCACCAGTTCCCGATCACGCGGGTGGGCGAGGCCTTCGAACTGGCCGACTCCCGCGAGGACGGCGCCCTGAAGGTCTCGCTGACGTTCTAGAGCTGACCGCACGCCGCCCAGCTACGACAGCGGTAGCTGCAGCAGCTCCGGTAGCGACCTGATTATCCGGTCGGGCCGGACGCGGCTGCCCTTGGGCAGGCCACGACCCCGCCAGTCGTGCCAGACACCTGTGATGCCCAGGCGCTGGGGCGCCGCCACCTCCCACTCCAGGTTGTCCCCGACCATCCACGCCTCGCTAGCGGCGGCGCCGATCTGCGCGAGCGCGTGCCGATACGCACGGGGGTCGGGTTTGCCAAACCCGAACTCGCCCTCGATCTGTATGTGCTGGAAATACCCTTCGAGGCCGAATCTCTCGATCTTAGGCCGTTGCGTCGACGGTGTGCCGTTGGTTACGAGCGCCATACGGACGCCCGCATCCACGAGACCCTCGAGCGCCTCGATCGCGCCCGGGAACAGACTGACCGCTTGCTGGCGTCGTTCGGCGTAGGCGTTGCCTATCGCCTCGGCCGCCTCGGGAGGCTCGACGCCCAGGCGACGAAAGGCGCCCTGCACCACGTCGAGCTGGCCGGGGGCCAAATTCAGGCGCGCGTCGCGGTGCCGTTTGGTGTCGGCCCAGTACCACTTTCGGTACTCGTCGATGGCGGCCGCGAGCTGCTCGGGCGTAATCTCGCCAACCTGGTCCGCGAACTCGGTGCAGACCTCCAGCCAGACGCGGCCGGCGACGGCCTCGTAAGAGAGGATCGTGTCGTCCAGGTCCATCAGGATCGCCCGGGGCAGGCTAACCAGCATCGCGCTCGGCCTTGCAGACATCGCACTGGCACAGCCTCCTGAGGATATCGAAGGGGAAGATGCCGGTGAAGTGGCCGTCGCTCCACAGGAACTGGATCGCGTATTTGCCGACCATCAGGTGGTCCTCGGCCCTCAAATCCGCAGGGACAGAAGCGGGGTCCAGTATCTTCCGGCGGCTCCACTCCTCGACGCACTCGGCGCAGCCGCAGTTGATTCGCAGGTACGTCGCCGTGAACTGGCTCTCATGGCCGTCGGTCCATTTCACGTGGATGTCCTGGCCGTGGATATCGACGCTGGCGATCGCGATTCCGGTCGTCATTCTATCTCCGTCTGGGGCCGTCCCAATATGCGAACTCTCCCCACCGCTATTCGTCGTCCTGGCGATTTCATCGTCAACGGGGGCTATTCAGGCAAGTGTCCGAGACCCAATCATGATAGACGATCTGGGTGCCGCCGCGCCGCCGGCTAGGTGTCCCACCCGTTCCGAGTCTGATAACATGACGGGCATGCTAGAAGATCATACGGAATCCCAGCAACTGATCAGCGAGGTCGTATCATGACGGATTCAGCAGCCGAGGCCACCGCCGCTTTCCACAGATGGAACGACGCCTGGAACGCAGGTGACGTCGAGACCCAAATCGCTCAGATGCGTTTCCCCCACCGGCGATTGTCTGGACACAACAAGTTTCAGGTCTTCGAGAAGCCGGAGGACTTTCGCGCATCCCAGGAGGGCATCGGCCCATCGCTCGAGGCAGAGGGGTGGCACCACACCGCCACGCTGTCCGTCGATGCGGTCCAGGCAAGTCCGGAAAAGGTCCATCTGGCCATTCGGCAGTCGCGGCAGCACGAAGATGGGACGGAATACAACGGTTTCGATACCCTGTGGATATTCACGAAGCTCGATGGCAGGTGGGCAGTGCAGTTCCGTTCGTCGTTCCTAACCAACACCGGGCCGAGCGATCTCGCTCAGGCCGGTCCAGGAGCCCGGTAAGGGGGAATAGTTCCCTTGCCCAGGTCGGGCTCTTCTTCGCACAAGAACTCACTGAAGCCCGCATCCCCCAGATTCTCCACCCCGACTTGTCGGGGCTCAGACGCCGTCCTGAGCCTGCCGAAGGAATGACAAGTTATGCAAAGCCCCGGGTGGTACATCCAGCTCCTGGTTCGAGGCCAGCACCACCGGACCGCGTGTAGAATACGCCCATGCCTAACGCATCGGTGGACGTCGTGGTAGTCGGAGGCGGGCCCGGAGGCAGCACCGCCGCCACTTTGCTCGCCCGCAAAGGCTATCGCGTCGTGCTGCTGGAGCGAGAGCGGTTCCCCCGCGACCACGTTGGCGAGTCCCTGCTGCCCGCCAGCGTCCCCGTGCTGAAGGAGCTGGGCGTGCTCCCGATGATGGAGGCCGAGGGCTTCCTGCGAAAGTGGGGCGCCACAATGGTATGGGGTCGGGATAGCGCGCCCTGGAGCTGGTACTTCCGCGAGACAAACCACAGCTACCCTCACGCATACCAGGTGTGGCGGCCGCGCTTCGACCAGATACTCCTCGATAATGCCCGAGCCGCGGGAGTCGACGTTCGCGAGGGTCACGTCGTGACCCTCGTGTTGCTGGAGGGCCAGGCGGCCCACGGCGTCGGATACCGTGCCGACAGCGGCGCCGAGGGCGTCGTCGAAGCCGAGTTCCTGGTAGACGCCAGCGGCCAGTCGGGCCTCGTCGGACGAACTTTGGCGCTGCGTCGCTGGGACACGTTCTTCCGAAACCTGGCGGTCTATGGCTACTACCGTGGCTCGGAGAGGTTGCCGGACCCGGACGAGACCAATATCTTCATCGAGTCCTATCCGGGTGGGTGGACCTGGAACATCCCTCTGGCGGGCGGCAAGGCCAGCGTCGGCGCCGTTGTGGACAGCGAATCCGCGCAGCGTGGGATCGCCGCGTCGGGCCTCCCCGCATTCTTCCAGGAGCAGATCGGCAGGGCCCCACAGACCAGCCGGATGATAGCGAACGCCGGGCTAGAGGCCGGGCCGTATGTCGTGAAGGACTGGTCATACACGTCGAAGCGCCTGGTGGGAGACGGCTGGGTCATGGTGGGCGACGCCGCCTGCTTCGTGGACCCGCTGTTCTCGTCAGGTGTCCACCTGGCGATGATGTCGGCGGTGCTGGCCGCCGCCTACGTCCACGCCGCCCGCACCGACCCCACGATGCAGGAGCCCGCGGGGAAGGCCTACGGTCGGCTCTACGACAAGGAGTACGCCCACTTCCGGGAGCTGGCCAGGCTGTTCTACGCCACCAACCGGACCGTGGACTCCTATTTCTGGGAGGCAAGGCGCATTGTCGGCGGACAGGAAGGCCCTCGCGAGTCCTTCATCCGCGCGGTGGCCGGGCAGCCGACTATGGGCTACGAGCGGGCCGTACTGGGGCGTGGCGAGCTGCCGGCGGACCTGGCGCGGAGTTTGGCGCAGGTCGAATCGGACCGCGCCCAGCGGTCTGCCGCGGTGGCCGGCGGTCTGGAGCCCGGCGCGACGCCCCGATTGGCGGAGGGCTCTCGCGTAGAGCGCGCGCCCGTATTCGCCGACGGTGAGTTCCAGTGGAGCGCGGTACTGGCCACTCCCGACCGGCCGGAGGGGGTGGCCCTCAGCGACCTTGTGGCGTCGGTGGTCTCGCTACTCGACGAACGTCGGACGGTCGGCGAGATAATGGACCGGGTCTCGGGACGGGCTGACGGCGCGGAGGAGACTGCCAAGGTCTGCGAGTCCGCGATGGCGGCGCTGAGCATCCTCTACGTCGACGGCGCCGTCGAGGACCTCGCGCCTTCCGGCTGACGCACGCCACTTGTCCGGCGGGTCTGGCCGTCACCCCCGATGTGCGAGGGGCGAGCTTAATTCATCGTCCTTGACGTTGGGGCACCCCCGGCGTATCTTGACCCCGATGCCATTGGCCACGCTCTTCGAGGACGACAGAGTAGGACCGCTTGCGTTCATCGGAATGGCTGGGCCTGGGAAGAGATCAGGGCGCGTAATTAGGGGCAGAAAAAGCAGCGGAGAGGAGGTCCACCATGAAGGCGCTGGTCAAAACAAAGTTCGAGCCCGGAAACATCGAGGTCCTGGACGTCCCGGTGCCAGAAGTGGGGCCCAGAGAGGTGCTGATCAAAGTCGTCGGCTCGGGCGTGTGCGCGGGCGGCGAGGTTGGCATCTGGCGGGCCGGACGCGGGTCAAGCAGCGGGGTCCGTCGAGTGCTACCCACGCCTTTCGTGGTTGGCGCCGAAAACTTTGGAACGATCGCGGAGGTCGGGCCTGACGTCGAAGGGTGGCGGGTTGGCGACCGCGTGACCTCGGAGACTTTCCTGGGATGTGGGGAGTGCCAGTGGTGTCGGGTTGGCCAGCCGAACCTGTGCCCCAAGTTCGTGGTCGTTGGGCGGGGCCTGGACGGCGGAATGGCGGAGTACTACAAGGTGCCTGCTCGCTACCTGCACCGAATCGAGGACAACGTCTCCGACAACGAGGGAGTCTTCTCGGAGATGACCGCAGTCGTCTGCCAGGCCCTCAGCGTCTCCGGCCGTGTGGACCCCGGGGACGTGGTGGCCGTAATCGGCCCGGGGCCGATCGGGCAGCTCGCCGCCCAGGTGGCCAGGGCCATTGGCGCCTCGAAGGTGCTGGTGCTGGGGCTCAGCCGCGACGCAAAGCGCCTGGCCATCGCTCAAGAGATCAGCGGCGCTGACATCGCCATCGATACGGAGCAGGAGAACGCCGTCGAGATCGTCATGGAAGCCACCCGAGGCATCGGGGTCGACACCGTTATCACCTGCGCGACCCCAGCCGTCTTCGAGGACGAGGTCCCCCAGTCGTTCCAGGCGCCGGGCGAGGCGATGGACATGGTACGCATCGGCGGCCGGATCAACCACATCGGCGGGCCGGCCTCCTACGTGGGCGGCAAGGGAGTCACCATCAACTACACGCAGGCCCATGCCTACGAGGCGTGGGAGCGGGCTGTGAGGCTGATGGCGGCCAGGGCGATCAACCTGGACCCGCTGGTGACGCGATGGCTGCCCCTGGAACAGTGGGAGCAGTCCTTCAACATGGTCGGGGAGACCGACGACATCAAGATCGTTCTCAGGCCCTGACCCTGTGAGACTAGCCAGGCCCTGCTCCGCCTCGTCCATCGGCGCGGACCGTCTGCGCTCTCGCTGACCGTCTGGACGAGCGGATCACTCCCGCCCGAGTTGCGCGCCAAGAAAGTCGTGGTAGCCCCGCAGGAACTCGTCGGCGGCCACCGGTCGGCGTCCCTCCATCTGAAGCCTCTCGATCTTCAGCACGCCGTCGGCCGTTGCCACGCCGATACTCGACCCGTCGGAGGCAACCACCAGGCCCGGTGCACGACCCGCCGTAACAGCCGCGTCAGTGGGCCTGGCCTCGATTATCTTCAGCGAGCGGCCCTTCCATGTGGTGAACGTCCCGGGCCAAGGTTGCATGGCCCGCACCTGGCGCCAGATTTCGATGGCGGGACGAGACCAGTCGATCTCGCCATCCTCCCGCTTCAGCAGTCTACTCACGGTGGCCCTCGACTCGTCCTGGGGTCGCGGCCGGACCTCGCCGCTGGCCCAGCCAGGTAGCGTCTCGAGCAGCAGGTCCGCGCCCACGCGGAAAAGCCGATCTGTTAGCGCTCCGGCCGTCTCCGCCTCTTCGACGGGCGTCGATTGCTGGGCGATGATGGGTCCCGAGTCCATGCCGTGGTCCAGCCGGATCAGCGTCACGCCTGTGTCTTGGTCCCCCGCCAGAATTGCCGACGGAACGGGGGACGGCCCGCGGTGTCGGGGCAGCAGCGATGGGTGGACGTTCAGACAGCCGAGCGGCGGCAGTTCGAGCGTCTCCGCCGGCAGAAAGAGGCCGTATGCGGCCACAACGATCACATCGGGCTTGAGTTCGGCCATCTGCGCTCGTGCCGCCGCGTCCCGTCTCAGCGAAGCCGGTTGAAACACTGTGAGCCCGCGCTCGAGGGCGCGCGACTTGACGGGCGACGGGACGACGGGACGTCCACGGCCGGCCCCCCGGTCGGGCTGCGTGTAGACGCCCACAACGTCGTGGCCGCCATCGAGCAGCGCATCCAGCACGGGCACCGCGAAAGCAGGTGTGCCCATGAACACGACACGCATAGCTCAGCCTAGCTCCACGTAGGTTGCGCCGTTGCCGCCGTGCTCGCGAGGCTCGGGGCCGTAGCCGTCGACCGACGGGTGGCGCTGCAGATGGTCCCGGACCGAGTTCCGCAGGGCCCCGGTGCCGCGGCCATGGATGATGCGGACCTTCTCCAGTCCGTCGCGTACCGCGCTGTCCAGGTAGTCCTCCAGGCGCATCAGCGCCTCGTCAACTCGAAGCCCCCGCACGTCCAGCTCGGGTTTGGCGACGGCCGGCCCCAGATCGTATTGGACGCCGTCCGCGGCGGGCAGGTCGGGCTGCGGATCGCTGGTGTCTGGCTCGACGTGGGCCAGACGGCGTAGGTCCACGTTGATTCTGACGTTGCCAATGGCCACCTCGGCGTCGCCCGTCTGGTGCGTTAGCTCCGTGACGTTGCCCCGCAAGTTGAGCCCTCGGACAAATACGGTGTCGCCAACGGCGAGGGGACGCGGCTCGACCCGACGAGGGCGGACCGGCGCCGGTAGCTCCTGGGCCGCCAGGTCTCGACGTATCCGCTCGACCCTCTCCAGGCCCTCGGGCGCGTCACCGGTCGGCGTCGCCCACGACAGGGACGCCTCGGCGCCCCGGAGCTTGCGCTCGACCTCGTCGAATCTGGATGTCACGTTGCGGCGGGCGCTATCCAACATGTCGTCGCGGTGGCTTACCAGATAGTCGACTTGCTCGTCCAGGCGGCCCCTGAGGGCCTCGGACTCGGCGCGGGACCTCTCCGTCTCCTCGATGTTCGATTGAAGCTGCTGGCGGTCGCGTTGGAGCTCGGTCAGCCAGTCCTCGAATCGAAGGTGCTGCGGCTCGAGCAGCGCTCGGCTCTCGGCCATGATGGCCTCGGGCAGGCCCAGCCTTTCGGCGACGGCCATGGCGTAGCTTCGCCCAGGCACGCCCATCGTCAGCTCGTATGTGGGCCTCAGCGTGTCCGAGTCCAGTTGGAAGCTGGCATTAGTCACGTTCGGGGCGGCCTCCGCGAACGCGGCCACGCTCCGGTGATGGGTTGTGACGACCGTGGGTACGCCCCGCTGGGACAGGTGACCCACGATGGCCTTCGCCAGGGCCGCGCCCTCTTCGGGGTCGGTGCTGGAGCCCAGCTCGTCCAGGAGGACCAGGCTACGGGGCGTGGCCTGCTCGAGTATCCTGATCACGTTGGTCATGTGGGAGCCGAAGGTCGAGACCGAGTCGGCGATGCTCTGCTGGTCGCCGATATCGGCGTAGATGCCATCGAACACCGGCAGCATGCTGCCGTCGTCGGCGGGTATCTGTATGCCGGACTGGTGCATCAGGGCCAGCAGGCCGATGGTCTTCATGGCGACGGTCTTGCCACCGGTGTTGGGTCCGGTTATCACCAGGACCGTCCAGTCGGGGCCTATGCTGAAAGTCAGCGGGACCGCCTCCCGCCCCAGCATGGGATGCCTGGCTCTCAGCAACCTGACAGCGGCCCCGTCGGTCGCTGTGCCATTCTCGGATTCGGGGGAGGTGCGAGTTGCCACCGGCGTACCCTGCAACCTGTGGCTGTACCGGGCTCTGGCCAGCGCGAAGTCGAACCTCCCGGTTAGCTCGTTGCCGAGCCGGATATCGTCCGCAACCGCGCCCACCAGCGTAGACAGGTCCCTCAGCACACGGGCGACCTCACGCTCCTCCTCCAGTGCAAGCTCGCGCCAGGAGTTGCACAGCTCGACGGTGTTGAAGGGCTCGATGAACACCGTCGCGCCGGTGTTCGACGCATCGTGGACGATGCCCCGGACCCGGTGGCGCATGCTGGACTTGACTGGCACCACCAGCCTGTCGCCTCGGATGGAGACAATCGGCTCCTGAAGCGTCTCCCTGCCCGCCGAGGACTGTATGAAGCTGTTCAGCGCTTCGGAGACGGTATCGTACGCCTGGCGTACCTGGGTCCTGAGCGCCCTGAGGTTCGCCGTGGCGTCGTCCATGACCTCGCCGCGGTGTCCGAGTTTGGAGCGTATCTGGCGCTGGAGCTCTCGCAGGTCCGGGATTGCTCCGGCCAGCTCCGCCATCAGCGGGGCGATGCGTTCGGCCCTGAGTGTGGCTGTGCGTGCCCGGCGGTGGACTTCGACGGTGTCGGCGACGGCCAGCAGGTCGATTCCGGTCAGTATACCGCCCAGGCCGGCTCGGGCCACGGACTCCGACGTGTCCACGCTTAACTCGAGGCTGAGGTCGCCGATCTCGTCCAGCAGGCCTCGGGCGTCGGCGGTCTCGTCCTGGAGCCGTTGCACATCGTTCGCGTCGAACGAGGGCGTCAGGTCGAGGGCCAGCCGTCGGGCCTCGTAGAAGGTGGTGTTGTCGGCAAGCTGGCTTCGTATGGTGGTGTAGTCGAGCAGCCGCAGAGTTTCGTCCCGAAGCTGATCCGCTTCAGACAGCGGCGTCGTCGGGGTAATAGACTCTGCCGAGATCTCGTCTTGTGAATGCTGGTCCAAATCGCGACCCTGGCGAGGATTGCGTCGCTCCAATTCTAGCAGGGGGGTGGGTTGAGACGGCGACGTGCGGTGGGAACAGACCGGACACAGGCGCGCAGCGGTAGAAATCGTCCGAGCGGCGCCCCGCTCAGTCTCTGGAGAAGGTGACCCCTTCCTGAAGTCCGGACAGCACGTCGACCGCCTCGGCGACCAGGTCTGCCATGATCTCAGACGCTGGGCGACTCTCGGCCACCAGGCCGGCCGCCTGTCCAGCTGGCGCCATGGTCAAATCGTGACGTCCAGCGCGATTGGCCGCAGCGGTGAGGTCGCCCATCAGCGTGCCTTGCAGGGGCATGGGGAGCGGCTCAAGCCCCGACGTCTCCCATGCGCGGACTATCGGGTTGCGGTACTGCCTGGCGGTCTTCCCGGAGAAGGACCTGCTGATCACGAACTCGTCGGAGCGGCCTTCCAGTATGTTCTCTCGCTGGATGTCGTGAATGCGGGACTCGGTCGCCGCCAAGAAAGCGGTACCCATCCAAACGCCGACCGCTCCCAGCGCCAGGGCGGCGGCGATGCCGCTGCCGTTGGCGATGCCTCCGGCGGCCACCACGGGCAGGGGCGATACAGCGTCCACCACCTGTGGGACCAGGGGCATCGTGGCGATCTTGCCCGTGTGGCCGCCGGCCTCGGTGCCCTGGGCCACGACGATGTCGACGTCGGCCTCGACCTGGCGCATGGCGTTGCGCACGTTGCCCGCCAGACCCATGACGATCGTTCCCGCCTCTCGGGCCTTTGGCACGACCCAGGCGGGGTCGCCCAGACCCGCTGCGAACACAGGCACCCTCTCGTCGAGTATCACGTCAACCTGCTGACGCGCGACCTCCAGCTCGTTCCCTGGCGCGGGCCTGGGCTCTTCCCGTTTCTCCAGCCCGAACTCGGCGATCAGCGTATCGACGAAGGCCACGTGTTTGGGGTACTCCCGCCGGAGTGCGTCGCGGGCCGACTCCCCGCCTTGCAATTCCAGTTGACCCGTGCTGACCGGCAGCAGCAGGTCGATGCCGAAGGGCTTGTCCGTAAGCTCCCGGACGCGCCGGATTCGGTTGCGCAGCTCGTCGGGGGCGATGCCCGCCCCCCCCATGACTCCCAGGCCGCCCGCCTCCGAGACTGCAGCGGCGAGCTCGGGGGGCGTGTAGCCGCCGTTCAGTCCGCCCATGCCTGCCAGGCAGACCGGGTACTCGATGCCCAGGACTTCACATAGCCTTGTACGGAGCGTTGGGCGAGACATGGCGGTCCTCCGGTACGGAAATTCGGGAGTTTCGTGGAATGTCGGAATTGTACGAACGGGGACCGGGGGTGTCAATCGCGCGTCAAATGATGGGGACAGCCGGGACGGGTAGAGCGTTCCGTTCGATTGTACGGGCGGCTGGCGCCGTGCGTGCTGGACACGAACCAACGCAGGGGCTCATCCGGTACACGCTCGTTCACGAGTTCCCGCTAGTCCGCTGCCACAACGTCCGCTATACTTGACCGACGCCGCTCCAGGACACAGAATCGCGGTCACTCACCGACCTGTTCGCGACGGCGCGACGGGCAGCTCTGGCGACCGCCCGCGGCGCAGTTAGATCTGACGTACGACTGGTGGTATACGACCAGCGTGATGTCGACTCTGGACTCACAGCAACAGGAGACGGGTGGATAAGCCCGCACTGGCCCGAGGCAGCTGTTATCAAGTTTCGTATGCTTGTAAGGTGCCGACCAATACATACCTTCCCTCTATGTTGCTGCACTTGGTGACCCAGGCGACCGGAAACACGCGGGATTGATTGGAAGTCCTCGCTAACTGCCTAACTTACTCCGGTCAAATGTAACCAACGAGTTGGCACAGGGTAGCCTTGGAAACCGAAGAGAGCGCTGAAGAATGGGAACCGACATCGAAATTTACGTGGAGAAACTCGTCAACGGGAAGTGGCTTGCTGCTGATCTCTGGCAACCCGCTGGAGACGGGGATAGCTCCCTTAAGGTGCCTTGGGATTTGCAGTTCTACCGACGGCGGGAATACGGTCTGTTTGCTATCCTGGCCGATGTGAGGAACGACGGATATGTCCCGATTGCCGAGCCGCGAGGCCTCCCTCTGGATGTCTGCCCCGAGATCGCTGCGGCCTCTGAACACTTGCCAGACGACCTATACTCTTTCTCATACTTCACGCTCGCTGAGTTGATGGAATACGATTGGACACAGGTCGTTACGCTGGAAGGGTTCGTCACCGCACTGGACCACTGGGAGTGGGATGCCGTCGGGCGCCAGCTACGCCCCAGGGCGTTCAGTTACCGGTCCAAAGGAGGCGTACAGAATTGGGGTGTCGAAGTCTCCGACGCCCAGATGCGCAGACAAGTGAAAATGGCGACAGAACCCTACGAGGACTATTACGGCCAGCAGAAAGCGGTTAGGGCCCTTGGCGACGAGATGTACGCCCATGTGGTTTGGGATGAGCCGTACTACAAGGGAGCCTCCAGGTTCCTTAGTGAGACAATGCCACGACTCTGGAGAGTCGGGCCTCCTGACGAGGTCCGAATAGTCTTCTGGTTCTGGTCCTAGCGAGGCCGCGCTATCGAGGAGCCCACGCAGGCTAATACAAACCGGCCTCAGCCACTGGAGAAGCTGACCCGGTCGGGGAACCCAGCCCTTACCTCGACCATGTCGGTGACTAGTTCCGCCATGATCTCCGGCGCCGGTTGCGGAGACCGGCACAGCCAGTTCATCGGGCGTCTACCCACCCCTCTGCACCCCCAAGTCCACCAGCTAGACCGGGAACTCGACTCCCAGAAAATCGTATAGCTTGGTGCGGAGACTAGATCGATCCACGGCGGTACTCCGACACTGAAGGTTGGGTGGTGGGATTGTGGAAACGGCATCTTCTGCTGTCAAATGCGCGTCCGAGGGCCAGCCGCCGGCTCATCACTTGGTGAAAAGACACTAGTGAAGTGCGGTCTCAACCAACCTCAATGACTTGTGCATGCTTAATAGCAGCACGAATTCAAGTCCACTTGGTGTGACGAAGTAGTTGTCGCCGATTTTCCCCACGAGTCCCAAATCTGCCGCGTAGTTGGTGTACATTTGGACACCTTTCTTGATCGCTTTTTCTGAATTCCACCGATAGTGCAAGCCCGCCGTGTTTATGAATTGATCAGAAACAAGCTCGATAGGAACTGGATAGGTGTTCCTGGATAACTCGAATATGCACTCAATCATCGTTAGAATGCCAAACGTTACGCCACTGAAAAAAGGGTCGGCCAGAATCAACCGTCTGAGCATCTTAGCTTGACTCTTGGACAGAACTTGATCCGGCAATAATGGATCCCTGGCTTGCACGTAATCAGCGCCTGCCGACGTAAGCTTGAGCACTTGTCCTTCGCGCTGCGCCAAGCCTAGTTGAGCAGCGAATCTCATGCGGTTGCCTATCGTTTTCGGAGATAGGCCGGAGCTTGCCGACAATTCGGTAGTCGTATGCATCTCAGTTGCCAGGGACAAAGTCTGGTTGATGATCCCAATCCGCCAAATCCCGTGGTCGGCTGGTGTTATCGATAGATTCCTCGTATCAAGGGGCGCATGCTGATAGAATTCCAGCAGTATCTCTTCAGGACTATAGGTTGCGATTCTTATATCCTGTCGTTCAGCTTCTCGATTCAGATGCTGCGTGGAGTCCGGGCAAAGCAATATTGATCTAATGTCACCATCGATGAAATCATCCCGGCTTTGCAGCGCGACCATGTCAGCCCTGTAACCGGCAATTTGCTCTATGAACGTTTGGCGACACGGCACCACTTTTAGCTCGATCAACAGCAATTCAGATCGATGGGAGTACATCAAATCTATTCTTCCGGACGGTAGCAGCATCTGTCGGGCCACCAGGAATATCTCAGCCTCCAGACCAAGAGCATCTTTCATCATTCGAGGGTATTGAGCAAAGACATCTTCGACTTCGCTCTCGCGTATCTGCACGTTGACCATTGTTCCCTCTCGCGCCATTCACCTAATGGCATGCAGCGGTCGCGCACAACCGGACCGCATGTCGAACTAGCGGAACCTGTTTAGTTTTCGGCCGACCTAATTGGTGGGCACTGGCATCTCATGTTGATATGGCATCGGTCTTCACATATCCGGCACCGCGTTCTTGAAGTAACCAGTCTCACCTTGATCAGCGAATATGCTCGGTGCAGCCTAACCCCCTCTACGAACGTGGCTTATACTGTACACAGCATCGCACGGGGAGGCAAAATGGCTCTCGCCAAGCTGACGGGAGTGTGACGAAAAGGGCAGACGGCGCTGGGCTAGTCGCCTCGGCGCTCGCCGACAGCGATGGTCTAGCAGCATGGCTCTCGCGTTGGTCAATCCACACAGGAACGAGGCATCATGGAGCAATCTCTAGCCACGGGGCGGGTCCAGGAGATGGTCGCGGCCCTGAGAGAAAACATCCAGCGGTCGATCGTCGGCAAAGACGATGCGATTAACCTCGCCATTATCGCGCTTCTAAGCAAAGGGCACGTGCTGGTCGAGGACGTGCCGGGGATCGGCAAGACCACCCTGTCCAAGGCGCTGGCCCAGTCGCTCGGCTGTAGCTTCAGCCGCATCCAGTTCACCCCCGATCTGATGCCCACCGATGTACTTGGAGTCAACTTCTTCAACCAGAAGTCGGGGGATTTCGAGTTCCGACCGGGGCCGATATTCAGTCAGGTGCTGCTGGCCGACGAGATCAACCGCGCGACACCGAGGACCCAGTCGGCCCTCCTCGAGGCTATGCAAGAGCGCCAGACCACCATCGACGGCGTCACCAGGCCCCTTGACGAGCCGTTCCTGGTGCTGGCCACCGAGAACCCCATCGAGATGGAGGGCACGTTCCCGCTGCCCGAGGCCCAGCTCGACAGGTTTATGGTCCGGGTCAAGATCGGGTATCCCACGGAGGCCGAGGAGTCGGCGATACTGCTCAGGTTCGAGCGCGACACGGTGCTC
Organism: Dehalococcoidia bacterium; assembly: GCA_965248005.1. Lineage (GTDB taxonomy): Bacteria > Chloroflexota > Dehalococcoidia > Lucifugimonadales > UBA1123 > CBDFIE01. The sequence goes on along the minus strand of CBDFIE010000003.1, from coordinate 1,836,679 downwards.
CCCCCTCTGGAGGCCGTGACGAGCGAGACGGAGCTGCGCCAAATGCAGGATGGGGTGACCTCCGTTCGCGTCGACGAGACCGTTCGGAGCTATATCGTCGCCGTCGCGCAGGCGACGCGCAATCACGACGGCCTGACGCTGGGCGCAAGTCCCCGGGCGGCGCTGGCGCTGTACAAGACCTCCCAGGCCAGAGCGGCCCTGGACGGGCGGGAGTTCGCGACGCCCGACGATGTCAAAACCATGGCCGAAAGCGTGCTTGCGCACCGGATGATCTTGACTTCAAACTCGCGCCTTCGCGGCCGGACCTCCGAGCAGGTGGTTGCCGATGTGCTCGGGTCCGTGCCCGTCCCTATCGAGAGATAGCGCGGTTGTTCCTCCTCGTGTGGCAAGATATCTGGATCGTCCTCTTCATATTGCTCATCGCCATCGGTGTGTTCGCGGGCCAGGGGCTCGTTATCGGTCTGGGCGTCATGGGCCTGGTGGTGGCGGGCATATCCTGGCTCTGGAACAAGCTCTCGCTGGAGGATGTGCAGTATGAACGGAAGGTCTCCCAGTCCAGGGTGTTCATCGGGGAGGAGACCACAATTTCGTTTGTGGTGACCAACCGCAAGCCGGTGCCTCTTGGCAGACTGAGAATAGAAGACCAGATTCCAGACCAGATACGGTTTCCAGACGCAAACGTCAGCACCAGCGCCCATCCAAACTCCAGCACGATTCGCCACTCCACGTCTCTGGCATGGTACGAGCGCATCAAGTGGGACTACACGATCAAGTTCGACAAGCGTGGGTTCTACCGCATAGGCCCGGCGCGGCTCGAGAGCGGGGACCTGTTCGGGTTCTTCAGCAGCCAGAAGGACGTCACCGACGATGATCACATTCTGGTGTACCCCCGGGTAGTGCCTCTTCCGGATCTGGGGATCCCCGCGACGAGACCGCTGGGCGAGACCCGCGGCGGCATCGCCATCTTCCACGACCCCTCCAGACCTCAAGGCATACGCGATTATCAGGTCGGCGACCCCATGAAGACCGTCGATTGGAAAGTCAGCGCGAAGATGCAGCAGCTCCAGGTGCGCACCTTCGAGCCAAGCTCTGCGCTCACGGTCGTGCTGGTCGTGGCCATCGAGACGGCCGAGCGCTCGTGGGAGGGGTACGTGCCCGCGGACCTAGAAGCAATCGTCGTGGCGGCCGCATCGCTGGCGGCCTATGCCTCCGATCGCGAGTACAGCCTCGGCCTGTTTTCAAATGGTACGCCTATCCTGGCTGATAGGCCCATGAACATCCCACCGGCCCGGTCTCCCGAGCAACTCACGATTATCCTGGAGGCGTTGGCCACGATCCGGCCTCTGCCCGTGGGACCGATGCCGCTGCAGTTAACCCGCAAGCCCCGCCAATTTCCCATCGGCGCAACTCTGGTAATTGTCGCCTCGCTGATAAGCGACGATATGGTGGAGGCCCTCCTGAATCTGAAAAGGCAGGGCTACGAGTTGGTAGTGGTTCACGTGGGGCGCCGCGAGTGCCCCGACCTGCCCGAGGGCATCTTGGTGCACCGACTTAACGATTACCTGGAGAGGATGGAGCTGGCCGGTGACTTTCGACCAGCGTAGGGCGGTCATGGCCGCCACGGCCGTCCTGGAGAGCGTTTGGCTCTACTCCGCGATGGCTGTGTTTGGCGTTATGCTCGGTCAGAGTGGAAGCCCGCTGTCATGGGTCGCGGCCATCGCGGTCCTCGGGGTGTCGCTCATCGTCGCCCGCACCCTCGCCATGATTCTGATGCAACGGTGGCTGCCCTACGTGATCCAGATGGTCGTGGGCAGCCTCGTGGTCTACGTGACCATCGCAGCCCAGGTCCCGGCCGGGGGCCAGGGATTCGACCTGGGCTGGGCGAGCTCGGTGTCGTCGGATACCGTGCCGGTCGCCTACCCGTTCAGAGTTGGATTCGCGGTGGCGATTGGAGCGCTACTGTGGTGGCGCGGTGGACGGCTCGCCTCAGTGGACGACGCGGTCGGGCACCTCAATACCAACTTTCGAGTTGGCATAATCGTTCTCGGTGTGGCGGCCGTGGTGGATATGGTCCACTCGACAGACCTGAAGATATTCCCTGTAATGTTCGTATTCTTCGCGTCTGGCCTCGTCGGCCTGAGCCTGGCCAACCTTCTGCCCGCTTCTCGCAGGACCGCCGAACGAAGGGCCTGGCCTCGCGTCATTGGCGCCGTGGTGGGCGTGGTGATGGCTGCCGGGTTGCTTTTCGGACTGCTCAAGGAGGGGATGCTCGCGATAATAGCCACCCCGTTCGTCCTGATCCTCAAGGCCGTCGCGACGGTGGTGCTCTTCGTGATCGTTTTGCCGGCCGCGTACATACTGGAATTCCTGATGAGGGCCTTGTTCAAGCTGATCGCCTTGATATTCGGGGAGCCAGAGCCAGTCGAGAGGGAAGTTCAACCGGAAATCGGCGAAACGCTTCGCTCGATCGTGGAAGATACGCTGGATACGGGACCGTCAACGATTCTGCAGGTCATCCAGTTTACGCTGGTGGCGCTGTTGGTGCTGGCTGTGCTTTATGTTCTGGCCCGAGCGTTCCGGCGCAAGCGTCGCTGGCGCTGGATAGACCAGGAAGGCACGCGCGAGTCGGTGTCGGAGAACGTCGATCCCGCATACGACATGGCTCGTCTGCTGCTCGGTCTGCTGCCGGATAGGTTTCGCAAGAAATCCGCCGAGCGCCGGTTGCGGCTCCCTGATGACGACTCCGGGATCGTGGAAGTATTTCGGGTCTACTTCGGCATGCTGATGCTGGCGGAAGACCGGGGACGCCCTCGACGACCGAACCAGACCCCAACCGAATACCAGGCGTCGATGGAGCGTGTGTTCCCGCGAAATATGGTGCAGATGGCCACCGCTGCGTTCAATCGCGCGTGCTACGGGCGCCAGCCGGCTACTCCCGCCGAGCTAAGCGAGATGCGCGGCGCGTTGGAGCGTGCGGTCAGCGAGGGCAAAGGCTAGCCCCGGCGGGCCCCCGCTACCCTCTGCGCTTCGGTGACATCGCTGACTGTCCTGGCCTATGGCGATTCTGAACGCCCAGAGCCGGTTTCCGCCCGGAAGCTTCTCGTGGAGTCGCCCGATTGACCGGAGATGAGCTGACGTTGACCTCGGTCTCGGAATTGCTGCCATGGCAGATGCTGATTCTTACCGTAGTCTCCTTCGCGGTCGGCGGGCTGGGCGGCTTCGTGGGGCTTGCCCTCGGCACCATGAGGCTCCCGGCAATGCTGCTCATGGGCATGCAGGCGCCGGTGGCCGCGGGCACCAACATCCTGGTATCAAGCCTCGCCTCTCTGACTGGCGCGGTCCGGCACTGCCGGGAAGGACGGGTCAACGGCCGAATCGTGATGGTGATGGGTGTACCGGCCTTCGTGGGCGCGTTCATCGGAGGCCTCGCCAGCGATATCGCCCCCGAAGGAGCGCTTATCTTTCTGACCGGGCTACTGGTATTTTGGCAGGGCGTCGAGTTTCTGATCCTGTTCAGAAACAGACACCGGAACGAGAGCGCCCACATGTTTGGCGCAGGCCTCGAGGGCGCGCCCGGCACATTTACCCCCAATCGGATGGCGATCGAGGGTGGCGTCGGCCTAGGCGTCGGGCTGCTGGGTGGCGCCGTGGGCCTGATTCTCGGCAGCATCCGCCTGCCTGCGCTGGTCCGGATTCTGCGTGTCGACCCCAGGATCGCAGCGGGCACCAACATGTTCATCGGCTTTTTCATGGGCTCGCTGGGCTGGATTGGGCACGCCGCCCGCGGCCAGGTCGACTACAGGCTGCTTCTGCTGATGGGGGCGACCGCCATGGCGGGCAGCTACATCGGCGCCCGTTTCACGGGCCGGGTGCGGCTGAACACCCTTATCCTGGTCATGGGCGTCGTTCTTCTGGCGGTAGGGGCGCTGCTGGTGGCTCGAGGGGCGACGGGTTAGCCAGGGACTTCAGATCGCCCTGCCCGCGGCGAGTCCGGCGAATGCCGCCGCGAGGCCGATTGCCACGCTGCCGAGTACGTTTAGCGCCGCCCGCGTCATGTCACCGGACTCGGCGAACTGGGATGTGGCCACGGCAAGTGTGGAGAAGGTCGTGTAGGACCCAAGAAGCCCCGTGGCCAGGAACAGCCTTGCCTCCGGGTTCGATACCGAGAAGCTTCCGGATACCGACACGAAAATGCCCAGCAGAAAAGCGCCGCTCACATTTATGGCGAAGATGCCGATGACCGTGGGGTAACCCAGCATAGTCTCGAAGGCGCGGTCTATGGCGTACCGCAACAGCGCGCCGAGCGCCCCGCCGGCGGCGACGAGCAGCCACGGCGTCATATTGGGGGCCTATCGGACTCCCGATTATCGTGCGGGCGAGGTAGCCTCTGGTCCGCCCCGGGTGGGCAAAGGGACCGGTGCACTAGAGGACGGCGCTGCCGACGTTCGGGTCCGCGGTGCTTACTCCGACCACTGGCGGCCCCCGATGTAGCGTTGGGCGGCGATGGCCGCGGTGGCGCCGTCGCCCGCGACGGTCACGAGCTGGGCTGCGGAGTTCTGGCGTACATCTCCCGCCGCGAACAGGCCCTCTACCGGCGTCCGCATCCAGGCGTCGGTCGGCACGTGGCCGGCCTGGTCCAGCTCGACGAGGTCCGACAGGTAGCCGGAGTTCGGCTCCAGGCCGACGTAGATGAACACGCCTGACAGGTCGACCCGCGAGGTCTCCCCCGACGTGAGCTCAGTGACGCTGACGCCCGTTACCTCCCCGTCGCCGTGTATGGCGTCGACCGTGGTGCTCCAGCGCACCTCGACGTTGGGGTGCGCCAGCACTCGGTCCTGCAGGACCTGCTGCCCGCTAAATTTTTCGTCCCTGCAGAAGACCATCACCTTCGACGCGTACTCGGTCAGTGTCATGGCTTCGTCGAGTGCCGAGTCGCCGCCTCCCACGACGCCCACCACCTGGTCCATGAAGAAGGCGCCGTCACAAGTCGCACAGTACGAAACGCCCGCGCCGTGCAGCTCCTCCTCGCCTTCGACCCCGAGCTTTCGCAGCGTCGACCCGCCGGCGATGATTACCGCCTTCGCGTTCAGCTCGCCGTCGTAGGTCTGGACCGTCCAGTAGCCGTCGACGGGTCGCAGCCCGGTCACTTCCGAGAGCTTCATGTCCAGCCCCTGCGCCGTGGCCTGCTCCTGAAGCTTTGGGCCAAGCTCGAAGCCGGAAACCCCCTCCGGGAACCCGGGGAAGTTCTCGATCTTTTCGGCGTTGATGACCTGGCCGCCCGCCATCATCATCTCGAGCAGCGTCGTCTTCAACCCCGCGCGGCAGGCGAAGATCCCGGCGGTAAGCCCCGCCGCCCCACCTCCCACGATCGCCACGTCGTAGGTCTCATCGGACATTTTTCGTCCCTCCTGGAGGGGCGCTGGCAGCGAAGGCACCACCCGTCTGGATTGCTGTTGTACGCTGTACTGGGGCCCGAATCGCTCAGCACTCGGCTTGTATTATATCTGGCGACGCTCGACGCGCAATACGCCGTGGCGGGCAGACGGCTACAATGTACGGAGTCGCGCGTTTGGACCGGGTTTTGCACGGTGACAGGAGGCGTCTCATGAACCTGCTTGTGATTTCCGGGGGAAAGGTTGTGATTGCCGGAGGACAGTCTCGGTACGAGCATCCCTTCGACGAGTCCACGCCTATCTTGGAGAGCTTGTTGAACGGTGCGGGCCACGAGGTAACGGTTACTGAAGACCCCAGCGTTCTGGCCGACGCTTCGAGAATGAGCGGATACGACGCCCTGGTCTTCAACACCATGAGGGCGGGCGACAATAGTCTGACCAAAGCCGAGCAAACCGGCATGACCAACTTCATTGATGAGGGCAAGGGCTTCGTGTGCATTCATGTAGCTAGCTGCGCCTCCGAAGACTGGCCTGAGTACTACGACATCACGGGCGGCGGCTGGGTTCTGGGGCAAAGTACTCATCCGCCTTATGGCCGGTTCGTCGTCAACGTGAAGGATCCCGCACACCCCGGAGCTCAGGGCGTATCGGACTTCATCATCAGTGACGAACTCTACATGAACATCGAGTACAAGGACGGAAACGACGTCTTCCTCGCCGCCGATTTCGATGAAGGCACTTATGCGCGCGATAATCCAGACGCGGAGCTCGGACGCTGGTCGGGCGGGACCTTCCCGCTGGGTTGGACGCGGAAGTTCGGTAGCGGGCGGGTGTTCGCCACCATGCTGGGACACGACGGCCACAGCTTCGAGAGCCCTGAGTTCCAGAGGATCGTGCTGAACGGGGTAGACTGGGTCACCGGCAAAGACTAGACGACGAGAGGAGTAGAAGATGATCACCAGTATGAACCACACCGGTTTCGTGGTGAAAGACCTCGACAAATCACTGGCGTTTTACACTGAGGTCGTCGGGCTTCAGCTTAACAGCCGAGGAGAGAGCGAAGGCGGCGTGATCGGCCAGATCGTAGGCTATGACGATTCGCATCTCAAGCTGGCATCGCTGCGGATTGGCGCGGAGGGCGGCCACGTCCTCGAGCTGATCGAGTACGTCAAGCCGCCCAGCGCGGACCGGCCAACAGAGGAGCGCGCCGTGCTTGGCGCATCTCATCTTGCCTTCAACGTCACGGATATGGAGGGCACTTTCCAGCGCCTGCTGGATGCCGGCGCGACCAAGCTCAACCCACCCGTCGAGGTCAGGGAAGGCAGAATGGCCTGCTATCTTCAGGACCCGGACGGTAACTGGATAGAGCTAGTCGGGACCAGAGACTAGGTCGCGGGCTGCAGTGGTCTTTGAATAAGGCCCCCGAATCGTCATTGCGAGAGGCGCCGAAGCAATTTAGCGGATAGAGCGGAAGCCCCGCCGTCCTCTCGGGCGATTCGGGTACGGGACGCTAGCCCAGAAGCCTCCCAGGGTTGTCCTTGACAACCGTGGAGACCTGGCTCTCCGTCATCCCCTCTCCAAGAAGGGCGGCAATCGCCATCCGCATCCCCTCGGCCGGTGGCGGATTCATCCACTGGCCGAAATCGGTGGTCACCAGGCAGTTGTCCAGGCCCAGGGTGTTCAGCGAGTCAACCAGGTCACCGATGCGCTTGCCGCCGCCTCCGGGCATGCACGACAGGAACGTGTGCTCCACGTAGGCGCCCAGGGAAGCCATCTCCTGTAGCTCGCCGGCCGTGGCGATCCCAACGGGGTGCGTGGCGATCATTCTAGTGATACCCCGGGACCTGGCCTCCCGGAACAGCGCCAGGACCTCGTTGGGCGAGACGTGGCCCGACGCCAACACCATGTCGTGCTCACGAACGACGTCGAGGACGGCATGGGCTTCCGGCACGAGCGTGCCGTCGTCCGCGACGATCGTGATCCCCGGGCCCTGTCCGGCGCGTCGCAGCCAGGCGTCCGCGCTGAAGGTGGGCATCCAGACGACCCTGGCCCCCAGCTTAGCCGAGACCAGGACGGCCTCGGCGTTGAGCCCGCCAACGGACCTGTTCAGTGCGATGGCCCCGGTGACTTGCAGCCCCGGATACATCCGGTTCAGCGCGTGGGCCACGGGAGCGGTAGGGTAGTCGTGCGACTTTAGCACGAAGCCCGCCATCTCGGCCTCGTAGGCGTGGCGCGCCGTCTCCAGCGCGTCCAGCCGGCGCTCGATCCCGGCGTCGGGGCCAGCGTGGACGTGAAGGTCGACAGACCCTTTCAGGATTTTTTGTATCTGGTCGTTCATCGCGAATTCGGTTCGATGCTGTGTCGCCCGGAGGCCAACCTGGCCTGAGACTAGCACACCGCCCGGCGATGGGCAATTCGCGTCCGAAGAGAGTGCACGCCGGCCGCCGCGAGCCGTCATGTACAATATTTCGTACGCAAGTCGAATTGACGCCGAGCTTTTTATTCCCGTGGAGTATTCGGCGGAGGCAGAATGCTGAACAAACTTGGCCGAGTGACTGGCATAAAGCAGGACCAGACCGGGCTCGACGTACCCCCTGGTCAGTACGTGACCGAAAAATTCCCGGTGCTCACCTTTGGCCCGACGCCCAGAATCGACCTGGCCACCTGGCAGTTCAGGCTCTTCGGCCTGGTTGAAGAGGAGGTGACCCTGGACTGGAGCCAGTTCACGTTGCTGCCCAGCGTTACCCTCGATGCCGAGTTCCACTGTGTAACCCAGTGGAGCAGGCTTCAGAACACCTGGGAGGGTGTGTTATTCACCGAGTTGACGAAGCTAGTGTCCCCCAGCCCCGAGGCCAAGTACGTGATGGCGCACTGCTACGGTGGCTACACCACCAACGTGGCCCTGGACGTTCTCCAGGACGACGACGTGCTGCTGGCGTACAGGCACGATGGTGAGCCGCTACCGCCGGACCATGGCGGACCCCTGCGGTTGGTCGTCCCCAAACGCTACGGCTGGAAGAGCGCCAAGTGGGTGAACGGGCTGGAGTTCTTGGCCGAGGACGCGCCGGGGTTCTGGGAGGCGCGCGGCTACCACATGGAGGGCGACCCTCGGAAGGAGCAGCGCTTCTGGGACGGGCTGCGGTAGCGCGGATACACCTGACACCGTGCATCGTGCGGCGGCACGGTGCTGGAAGCTTTGGATCGGATACAGGAAGCCCTCTCGGATTGAGAGTGCTTCTCTCGTGATGATCCTAGTGCGTGGGCGAGCCGGCTTGCTTGCTGGTCAGGCGACCCTTTTGCGGGCGAGGTCGACTTTCAGAGACTTGAGCAGATTATTTGGCTCGGGCAAGTCTCGCATATACCCGCACTGCAGGCACTCGACATAACTTCCGTACAGGTCCCGGTTGGTGTGCATGTCTCCCGCGCAGCGAGGGCAAGCTCTAAGTTCTAGCATTGTCATCTTCTCCCCAAGTGTCCTCCGCCCCGAAATTTTCTCCGGCTCGTTTACACCAAGTTGGATGCAACAGATGGACTCGGGGTTCGGCGGTATGTTCTAAGCTGATGTATCAGGCTACCTTAAGCGCTTGTATTATATACATTGACACGCTGCGTATCAACTGTTAGTATGAGTGTCGAACTGACAGAACCGTGTATCTCTGTATAAACTGCGGCCCGCGCCGCGGAAACCTCTGACCGTGAGTAATTGAGCGCCGTGAACGCCGGTTCGCGTTCGGTTGTTACAACGCATGAAGCCCCGCGGGGTTAGGTCGTTGCGGTCCCCATGCATCTGACTGCTGGACTCGAAACGGCTCTGACGCGGCGCCGGGCCCCCACTCACAGGAGCAGCCGATGGTGATAGAAGGGATTTACGTCATCAGCGTCGCGGCCCGCATTTTGGACATGCACCCGCAAACGCTGCGGAAGTACGAGCGGGTTGGCTTCGTCTCGCCGTCACGAACGGGCGGCAAGCTGCGGCTCTACTCCGAGGCCGACATCGTGAGGCTCCGGCTAATAAAGCACCTGGCAACTGACCTGGGGCTCAACATCGCCGGCGTCCAGCTTGCCCTGCAGCTCTTCAACCACATGCTTACCATGAAGGTGCAGCTTGACAGGCTCCAGGGTCTGGCCCTCAAGAGGGCCCTGAACGAGTCCCTTGACGACATGTTCGAGTTGATGCACGTCCGGTAGCCCTGTATCGTCAACTGGAGGAACTGGCTACATGACTGAAGAGCAGCAGCCCGAGGAGTTGAAGTCCCTCGAGGAGCAGATGGACGCCGAGCCGGACCAGCTAACACTATTGCAGGCCGAGCTTGACGAAGGGCTACGTGAGCGCGAGCAATACAAAAACATGGCCCAGCGCTCCCAGGCCGACCTGGTCAACTATCGGCGCAGGGCCGCTGAAGAGATCGCCGACGCCAGGGAGAGGGCCAATTCCCAGCTCCTGACAAGGATGCTGTCCGTTGCGGACGACCTCGGCCGGGCGCTGGAGCATATCCCGGAGGACGCCGTGGCGCCAGGCTGGCTAGATGGTCTGCTGCTGGTGCAGCGGAACCTCGAGAACGTCCTCGAAGCCGAGGGGCTATCGAAGATCGAGACCGCGACTGGCCAGCCCTTCGACGCCTCTGAGCACGAGGCGGTCTTCTTCGACCCTGACTCGGGCGCCGAGGAAGGCACCGTGGTGCAGGTGATACGGGTCGGGTACAGGCTGCGAGAGCGCGTGCTGCGCGCCGCTCAGGTCAGCGTGTCACGGCCGCCGGAGCCCGAGCCGGAATCGATCTCGGAAAAACATCAAGATACTGACGACGACACCCAGGAGGACCTTTAGATGCCCAAGATACTCGGCATAGACCTTGGCACGACCAACTCGTGCATGGCGATCATCGAGGCGGGAGAGCCCCGCGTCCTGGAGAACGCCGAGGGGGGCCGCACAACGCCCTCGGTGGTCGCGGTGAATCCCAGGACCAGCGAGCGCTATGTCGGCACCACCGCCAAGCGTCAAGCTGTCACCAATCCAGAAAACACGATCTACTCGGTGAAGCGTTTCATCGGTCGGCGCTACGCCGATTCCACCGTGAAGCAGGACATCGAGCAGATGCCCTTCAAGCTGACGGAGAACTCCAACGGTGACGCCTACGTCTCGATGGGCGGCAAAGAGTACGCACCTCCGGAAGTGGCCGGCATGGTGCTCCAGAAGCTTAAACAGGATGCCGAGTCCAAGACCGGCGAGACCATAACCCAGGCCGTAATCACCGTGCCCGCGTACTTCAACGACAGCCAGCGGAACGCTACAAAAGACGCGGGCCGGATCGCGGGCCTGGAGGTACTGCGTATTATCAACGAGCCCACGGCCGCGTCCCTGGCCTACGGACTGGACAAGAAGACCGAGGAGACGATCGCGGTCTACGACCTGGGCGGAGGCACGTTCGACATCACGATTCTTCAGATCGGCGAGGGAGTGTTCGAGGTCAAGGCCACCAACGGGGACACCCATCTGGGCGGCGACGACTTCGACCAGCGAGTCGTTGACTGGATCACCGATGAGTTCAAGAAAGACCAGGGAATCGACCTGAAGCAGGACCGGATGGCCCTCCAGCGCCTTCGGGAGTCCGCGGAGCGCGCCAAGATAGAGCTTTCCACCCTGATGCAGACCGAAATTAACCTGCCGTTCATTACCGCCGATGCCTCGGGTCCCAAGCACCTGGTCATGACCCTGACACGGTCTAATCTGGACCAGATGGTCGACGACCTCGTGCAGCGGACGGTCGACCCCTGTCGCCTGGCACTGAAGGACGCCGGGGTCTCGGCGAACGGTATCGACGAGGTTATCCTGGTGGGCGGCATGACCCGAATGCCCGCCGTGCGCGATGCGGTGGTCAAGCTGTTCGGCAAAGAGCCCCACCAGGGAGTGAATCCAGACGAGGTCGTTGCCGTCGGCGCCGCCATCCAGGCGGGCGTCCTCCAGGGCGAAGTCCAGGACATTCTTCTGCTAGACGTTACGCCGCTGACCCTGAGCATCGAGACCCTCGGTGGCGTGGCCACCGCGCTGATCTCCCGCAACACGACCATACCCACGTCAAAGAGCGAGACCTTCACCACCGCTGCGGACGGCCAGGCCAGTGTCGAGGTACACGTCTCCCAGGGGGAGCGGGCCATGGTCAACGAAAACAAGACCATCGGCAGATTCATTCTGGACGGCATACTGCCCGCCCCCCGGGGAATGCCGCAGATCGGAGTCACCTTCGACATCGACGCCAACGGCATCCTGAACGTGTCGGCCAAGGACCAGGGCACCGGCAAAGAGCAGAGCATTACCATCACGGCAAGCTCCGGTCTCGCCCAGGAAGAGATCGAGCGGATGGTGAACGACTCCGAGCGCTATGCCGAGGAAGACGCGGAAAAGCGGCGCGAAGTCGAAACCAGAAACATGGCGGAAAACAGCGCCTACAGCGCCGAGAAACTGGTCAAGGACAACGAGGACAAGGTCCCCGAGGAGCTGAAGACGGAGGTCGAGACCAAAGTGGCCGCCGTGCGATCGGCCCTGGAGGGCGAGGACATCGCCCTGATCGAGTCGACCGCGACGGAGCTCCAGACGTCGCTTCAAGCCGTCGGCCAGGCGGTCTATAGCCAGGCCGCGCCGGGCCAGGAGGGCGCTGGCGAGGATGGCGAGGCGCCCGCTGATGCTGCCGAGGGTGGAGACGCGCCCAAGGCGGACGACGAGGACACCGTGGAGGGCGAGTTCCGGGAGGTCTAGACCTGACTCTCTGACGCCGGCGCAGGTGGTGTATCAGTTTCAATGGTCACGTTAGAAGCAACCCCTGTCGTCACACCGGCGAAAGCCGGTGTCTAGGTACATTGGAGTGACCGACCCGTAACTGATACACAACCCGGGCCCAGACTGCCTTGGCCAGGCTGAGGCAGTCGCTATATCTCCAGGAACTTACTGCTTAAACTCCCTGGCCTCGAGCGTGCCGAGAAACAGCCTTGGATAGGCGGTCCCACGGCATATATTCGGGGTCGAGCTGCTTTCCGAACTTGTTTACGCCTGTTCGCAGTACGTTGAAGAACTCCTCCTCCGTCCACTCTGCTTTCGTCATCAGCGTGAGGTTCGGGGCCGGCGGCGCGTTCGATTCGCCCGGTCCGGCGCCGCCTGAGTAGTGCTCGCCGTGGCAGATCGTGCACATGATCGTCAGGTACTCACCGTACTCCGCCGTGACCCCTCAGGCCGGGGTGGGTTGCCGGACGGCATCATGGTCGATGAGCCGAGCGGGGGAAAATTCGGCCTCGAACAGGGAGATGATCTTCGCCAGGGGTCCGAGCTTCAGCTCCACCTCGTTGTCGACCGGCGGCAAACTCTTGAGGAAGGCGATAATCGCGCCCAGGTCCTCGTCGCCGATCTCGTTGTAGTGATTCGACGGCATGATGAACAGCCCCTTGCCGTCCCGTCCGACGCCGTGTCTTATGGCTCGAACGTAGTCGAGGTCGCTTGGCTCGCCGCCGACTCCGCCGATGCCCGAGGTGACGTTGGGAGGCGCGAAGGTGCCGAACACCGGGTCTTCCTCAAGCACCTCGCCCGCCATGTTCTCGCCGTGGCACTCCTGGCAGAAGGCGATGCTCTCGACGACGTGTCTGCCCAGTGCGATCGACTCAGCATCGTTCGGCACTTCCACGGCCGCCACTTCGATGTCGTAGGACTTGTTGACCCGCAGCATGGTGCCGAGCAGCACCAGGACTAAGATGAGGACCACCAGCAGCCCAACGAAGCCGCCGACGCCGATCCCTACCCACTTCAAAATTCTCTTCATTTTGACCCCCTTGAGCGGCCACCTTATCGGGCACCCGCGAATCCACTTTGGCCGGAAATCCCAACGTGTCGGGACTAGCTTGCCTGCTTGCCCTTCCGGGATTTGGGTTTCTTCTCGGGCATCTCAGCGGCCCAGGTGAGCGAGCGCGCCGCCCACTCCCGTATCCGTTCCGGCTCCTGACGCCACGCACCTGGCGTCGCCACGTATTCTCTCATGGGCCTTTCCGGCATCGGCGCAAACGGGGCCGCTCCGACCTCTAGCAGTAGAGTGTCACGGTCCGACTCCGGTAACCGGACGGCAATCTCATCGCCCAGCAGGCACAAGAACATGTTGCCGTTCACAAAGGCGGCCAGGTTGCCGAACATCGGCCTGACCGTCACACGAGGGTCGTCGGGCACTACCGAGGCGAAGAATACCCTGGAGGACTCATTGGCTTTCGGCATGGGTGCGTTCATGGGCGATAATTCTCTTTGCTCTAGTACTTAGTTTTGATAATATCTATACGTAATGGTAGGCAGATGTTATGCTGACCGCATGCGAAGAGCAGAGACGATCATCACGTTGACAACCGGAGAGCGTGGGGAGCTGGAGACCACGGTTCGGAGCCGTACTGCTCCGTATCGAGCCGTACAGCGCGCGCGATTGGTTCTGCTGGCGGCCGATGGAACGCCCAATACAGCGATCGCCCGGGAGGTGGGTCTGACGCGGGCGCGGGTTGTGGTGTGGCGGAAGAGGTTTGCGGCGGAGCGGAGCGCAGGGCTGAACGACGGGGCCCGGCCCGGAAAGGCTCGGAAGTACACGGCCAGCACTGAGAGGCGCATCCTGGCGAAGCTGGATGAACCGCCTCCCGAGGGATACAGCACGTGGACAGGGCGGCTGGTCGCTGAGGCATTGGGAGACGTTCCAGCCCACTATGTCTGGCAGGTGCTGAGGAAACATGGGATTCATTTGCAGCGTCGTCGAAGTTGGTGCGTGAGCACGGACCCCCAGTTCGCCCAGAAAGCGGCCGATGTGGTGGCCTTGTATCTGGACCCGCCGGAGAACGCGGTGGTGTTGAGCGTGGATGAGAAACCCGCCATCCAGGCTCTGGAGCGGGCTCAGGGCTGGCTGCGCATGCCCAACGGGCAGGCCCTCCGCGGGTTCAGCCACGAATACAAACGCCACGGAACCACCACCCTCTTCGCTGCCCTGTAGGTTGCCCGAGGGACGGTGACGGTAGGCCACTATCGCCGCCGGCGCCGGCGTGAGTTCTTGGACTTCATGAACCGTCTGGTCGCTCAGTACCCCGACCAGGAGTTGCACGTTATCCTGGATAACCTTAATACTCATAAGCCCAAGCATGACCGGTGGCTGGCTCGGCATCCCAATGTCCACTTCCATTACATCCCTACCCACGCTTCCTGGCTCAACCAAATCGAGGTCTGGTTCAGCATCCTGACGCGTCGAGCCCTGCGGGGTCTTAACGCCACCTCTGTACGCGATGTCTGCCGTGCCATAGATGCCTTTACCCAGGCTCGCAACCAGTGCCCCGTCCCCTTCGAATCGACCAAGAACGTTGTGCACCCCGGTTCCCTTAAGCATACGTATCGTGATTTAGCTAACTAAGTACTAGTCTGTCTCAACACACAACCCCGCCTTTCCCTCGATGGCCGTGAGTTCTACATGCTCTCGGATCAGGACATGCAGTATCTCGACGTCATTCAGCGCGTCAACGGGATCCCGAGTGATGCTGGCTCGGACCGCCTCTTGAAGCCAGAAAGAAGCGGCGGGATCATCAATCACCATCTCGACGGCCCGTTTCCACTCAGCTCGCGATTTTACATCCATCTTCATCTCCTGAAGGGGGGTGCCGAAATGGTATTATTTCGTCGGAGGTTACGTCCTATGAGCGAGCTAATCGGTGTCATTTCACCAGATGGGGACGATCTATCATCGGTGCCAACCCACGTTCTTGAAGAAGTCTCTGAACTCCAGCGCTCGCACGGACTGGACCAGATGCAGCCCCACCAGGAGGTCGTATCCCTTATGGATGACGCTTTCATGTACACGTACAGATGTCCTGTCTCTGGCGTCATCCACATATTCCGTGACTCATATGAAGGGTCAGTATCCCCCCCCTCCAAGGTGGCCCTCAACCTAAAGCGGCTGTGGGCAGCATACTGGCGTCGGCGCTGGCGGGTCTTCTTCGCTCTTGCTCTCGCCAGCGCCATCGCCAGAGCGGCCCTGTACGAGTAGCGGAGTCTTCCACTCACAGCCCTCTTCGCCTCCTGAACGTGAGCGACGACGGTGTTATCTTTCCGACTACGAACCCTTGCTCGAATGTTCGCTCCGACGGTGGCTGATCCGTCGTCGTGACCACGACCAGAGTCTTTTCAGGCGATTTGCGCGTCGGCAGCTTAAGTGATCGGAATGTCCTCTGACCCGTGGCTAGATTGTGGGTGACGCCAACCACCCCCATCTTGTATCTCACAGTCTCTGGAAATTCACCGCGCGGCAGACGCCGCCCTGAAGGTAGTCGGAATCTGGCTTTGGGAGTTGGCGGTTTCCCGGGCGGTTTCTTGCGAGCGATCGGGCTTGCACCTGCGCGAGCGCGGGGCTGTGGCGCAGGGGGCGGCGTGGGGCGGCGTGGCGCACCGCCAGGCGGGTCCGGCTCCGGTCTCGGAGGTGGTCGGCCCGGCTCCGGCTCCGATGGTGGTAGTGGTCGGTCCGGCTCTGGTGGCGGCGGTGGTCGGTCCGGCTCTGGTGGCGGTGGCGGCCGGTCCGGCTCTGGTGGCGGCGGTGGTCGGTCCGGCTCTGGTGGCGGCGGTGGTCGGTCCGGCTCCGATGGCGGTGGCGGTCGGTCCGGCTCCGATGGCGGTGGTGGTCGGTCCGGCTCCGATGGCGGTGGCGGTCGGTCCGGCTCCGATGGCGGTGGTGGTCGGTCCGGCTCCGATGGCGGTGGCGGTCGGTCCGGCTCCGATGGCGGTGGTGGTCGGTCGGGCTCCGCTGGTGGTGGTGGTCGGTCCGGCTCTGGTGGTCGTGGTGGTTGGCCTGGTGCCCTTGGCGGCTCAGGTGGCTTACCTAGTCGTCCGGCTCCCGGCGCCGCAGCCGGCCGTCCATCGTCGCCACTGCCCCTCGCGCGAGTTGCCTCGCCCAAGGCAGCGATCGCTGCCGGGATATCCTGCGTGCCGTAGTAGCCGACGGCGGGGGTTGTGGCTGCCCGAACTTGCAGGGCGCCGCCCACGCGTTCAGCGGCGCGTTCAGCGGCGCGAGTGTGCCTCTCTGCTTCCTTTGTCAACCGCGCCGCTTCTACCTCGTCCCCTGCCTGTTGTGCAGCCCGGGCCCCGCCCTTGGCCTTCTCGGCTTCCTTGACCGCCCCGACCATCTCATCATGCGCTTTCGCAGCCTCTTTGACTTTGCCGACCTTCACCGGCTTCTTGAATATACTCGTCACCGTATCGCGAGTCCCGATAAGCATTAGTCGGAGCTTCTCAGTCGCTGTATATGGCTTGCCTACCACCGCCAGCGTAATCTTGTCTCCAGCCTGGTCACGCATGAACAGCAGTTGGTCCGGTGCCTTTACTTTTGCGTCGGCCGGGAGCACCGATTCGATCTCGGCGGTGCCCTTGAAGGTCTTGCGTGAAGACTCCAGCTTTGCCAGCACCTCTGGATCACGGATCATGATGGCTCCCCGTGCTCCGGCCTCAGGGACATCTCCGAACGCTGAGCTTAGCGTGTATCTTGAGTGCAGGTTGGGGGCGAAGAACATGCCACCTTCCCGTCCCTCTTTAACAGTAAACCCTTGGAGGAACGGCCTGATATCTGGTGTCGTGTGGACCGCGACGGGCCCACCTACCCGCTGTATACCCGTGGTCGCTAACTCAACTGTGTTCTCGCCGACATGTGCGATGGGGTGCTCCCCTCGGACCGCAGCGCTGGTCACAATATCCCTAAGTTCCTTTGCAGCGGCCTCCGACCCGACCTCGTCCACCGGAATCCGGACAGTCGTCCCTCTTATTTCTGCGGTCGCAACGGGCAGCCGAGAGGGCCTGGCTAATTGCTCAATCGGATCCACGGTGCTCCGTGCGGTTCGAATCGGATGTCGCACGGCGGAGAATGGAGCCTTCGCAGTCAATACGGCGATGTCTTTGGCTATCTCAGGAAGGGTCTGGCCCGCCCGCGCCAGGTGGCTGACCCTGCCCACCATCGGGAGAAAGAAACCCAAGTCAAGAGCAATATTAACTGCCCTCTGCCAGTTAGGGGAGTCGCCCCAGGTGCGTACGGTCCCGACGACGGGGATCATGTTGAGGGTGTTTTCCATCAACAGCTTGTCCGTCCCTGGCTGTTGACTCAGAATTCGCTCAACGAACTCATCCTTGGTCCCTATCGAGTTGGATATGAACTCGTCTTTGGTCTGGTCGAGAGCCTGGCCGTTTTCCACCGCCTCGATCTTAGCGGCGCTGTGGATACGAGTCAGCTCCCGTTTTTCCTTGTCGTATCGTTCCCGCAGGTCGCCCGTATTGAATGCGCGGGTCTCGACCTTGCCAAGCGTCAGGATCTCAGCCACCGTATCCGACAACGGGGTCCCCCGTTCGGGCTGCATGACGTCGGTGGGGCTGATACGCCTTATGGAGCGGCCCTCCGGCAGGTCCTCGGCGTCATGCTTGCGGCGCGCTGCGGCCGTGCCTTTCTCAAACTCTTCCGCGCTTAGCTTCCCGTCGCCTCGGGCACGAATCGCCGCTACGTCTTCGGCCGTCAGTGTCACGCCCGAGCCGATGCCTTCCTTCTTGGCATCCGCAGCCTTCTTTTCTTCTCGTTGTGCCCTCTCCATGGCCTGCCGGCGCAGCTCCGCCAAAGACGGGGCTCGGCTCGCTCTCGCTTCGGGTTGCGTCCTCGATATTCCCATCTACACACTCACTCCTAACCTACGGCCGATGATCACGGCAACACCACCCAGAATCGCGTAGAACATGATCCCCCAGACGGGGAACACACCAACGGCGGGGGTCGCGAAGGCGGTTACCACCACACCCCCCGCAACGACGGCGTACAGGATATTCTTTATCGCCCCCTGGACCAATACGATGCTCAGCACGACCATGCCAACCCCTACCATGATCCACAGGAATGCGACAGGCACGTTGGCGTCAGCGGCCACGCTGGCCAGGAAGGCCCCGCCGGGTAGCCCGGTCCCGATGGTTGTCGTGGCCGCGAATATCGTTGTTGATGCGATCGAGACCGCGACCCCGCCCGGCTGCTGGCTTGACAGAGCGGGCGGCGCGTTGGTAGTCGCGAACGTACCGATTGAGCCTATCAGCGTGCTCGATACTGTGGGAAACGAGCTCGTTGCATTTTGCTCGGTCCCACTCTGGTCTGTGATCGTCAATGCGTCCTCAGCCTGGTTCACCTGCCATAAAAGGACCTGGCTCCCTGACACGTCTATCGACGTTGATGCCATGTACTGGACCGAGCCACCCGACACGAAAGTCCAGGCATTTGAGTTGTCGGGGACCGACAGGCTAGTGACGCTCGATGTGGCGATTGACCCGTCGACATCGAGTGTCACCAGTGTCCCCGTCGCGGACGCAGAGACCGCATGTTCGCCGGTGGCGATATTGGTCACAGTGGCGTCGTAAGCGACGTCCCAGGTGACTACCGCGTAGACCTGTGTCGCATGCGCGGGTACTGACGAGGTGTTGCTTGCTAGGCCGATGCCTAACTGAAGCGAGTTGATGTCAGAGGCAGACCAGGGCCCGCCACCTGGGCGGTCCAACACCTCACTGTAGGTCGTCCAACCGCAGCCGCAGGTCACGATAGTGCCCAGAGTCTCTGTTCCTGAGAGCCTGAGTAAAGGCCGGGCATGGGCTGCATCGACAAGATGGACTCGAAAGAACACCTCGACCTGAACAATGTTGGCTCCTGCCGGTATCGAAACGTCGTCCGCCGTAAAGACGTCTCGCTGCTCTGCGACGTTGAGGCTGCGGATTTCAGTAGTAGCCTCGTCTTCAACCGCCTCATCGACCTTGTCCCAATGCGCACCAGAGGACGGGCTTTGGGTGTCGATGTTGGTGTAGTCGCCAGCGCCGTCGGGACGGATGGTTGCAGTCTCCCGTGACCACACCCTCGCCAAGATGGACCCGCTAGTGGTCGCGGAGACAGACAGCTCGAATGCGCCGATTTTTCGGGCGAGGTGCTTCCCCGAGCCAGTGTCCGTGTCGATAAAGGCTTCTAGCGAAATATCGAAGTTACTGCCCAGCTCGAGGTCGGCGTGGTCCGCCGTCGTCAACCCCGAGCTCCCCGGGAAAACGTGGTGGTAGGTGCGAATCTCGGGGCCGCCCAGCCACATGGTGTATGACTCAACGCTCTGGCCGGCCGCCGAATCGTGGAAGACCCACCATAGGCCAGTCTCGTACCAGATCTGAGTCGCCAACGGTTGGGTGACGGTACCGGCCCCTGCTGCGGTAATCCTGGCCCTGACGGAATACCCCGTGGTAGTGGCGACTGTATCCGTCGCCATGTCCGAAGGAATGTCCCAAGACACCGTGGAGGTCCCCGAGACAGTGAAGGCGTCTGAGTTGTCGGTCACGTTGCTGAGCGCGGTGTAGATCGAGCCGTTGTAGTATTCCCAAGTCAGGGTCCAGTCGGTGGTCGCCCGATCCCCAGCAGTGCCGATGTCGAGCCACAATATCCTGTACGGGTGGTCGGACAAGAAATAGAAAGCGTCGTCCACGGTGGGGGTTGTTGAGACCAGCGCTACATCGTTGGCACCCGCATCATTGGCGTCCGCCGTTTCGTCAGTGTACGAGCTCGTGGTGGTCGCGAAGTGTTGCGCGCTCAACATCCGCGTGCGCGACGGAGATGGCCCGAATGGGATCTCATTCGCTGCGGGGCATGTCGAGCCGTTTTCGCAGAGCTGCACGTTAAGAGTGCTGCTCGACAGAACCTCGGAATCGACCTGACCCGCGGTACTCATAGAAAAAGGCGCGACTGCGTTGGTCTGGGTGGACCCACCGGACTCGGTGAAACTCACGGTGGCGCTGAGCACGGCCCCGGAGATCGTAGCCGCGATGAGGACGAAAGCCGCTGCAGGCAGAATCAGCCCCCGGATCATGGAATGAACCTGCTCGCGGCATCGGTGAAAACTCTCAGCAGGCCCATGACCATCAGGAAGCTCAACGGGTAGAGCAACACGTACTTCACATATACGGCGTTGCCCTCAAGAAACGAGTAGTCCCACATCACCGCCTTGCCGACGAACTTCGCGATTGCGCCAACCGCCAAAAACGGGAACGTCAGTTTGCCAACCGTGGTGTCCAGGTTCCCGACCCGCAATGAGACCGCTTTGTTGACCAACCCCGCCGTCTCGGACAGCACCTTGGTGCCAGAGTCGTGGCCAGCGGCATCGGTGTCGTTCGTCCCGCGGCCGGCTGTCCCCGTATCAAGGCAGGGGGGTGAGCTGCAATCCGCCGTCGCTGTCGAGATGATGGAGTCGTATGAGACCTCTTCGTCCTCGAGGAACACACGGACGTCCGACGCCAGAAATCCGCTGGCGTTCGCAATCGGCAGGTAACGGTCAGCGGCCGTGACCGAGGCGGTCAGCGTGGTGGCTGTGATGCCGCTCGAGCTGTCCAGCATGAAGCTGAACATATTCCCCGTGACGAATAGGAATAGCACCCCGTACCAGAGCATTACGTCCCCCTTATCAACAGCCCGATGGCCGCAGCAACCAGCATCAGTGGCGCCATCGGGAGAGCCCTATCCCGACGTACGGATCCCACGAAGCCCGCGCCAATCCAGACGATGACGAAGCCCGCCATGGCTGATGGCCAGCTGAGCATAAGCCCAACGACGCCGCCCAGCTTGATATCTCCGCCGCCAACGCCCTTGGTCAAGAGCCCGATAGCGAGCATCCCGCCTAAAAAGGCCGCTCCACCGAAAATAGCCCCGAGAACCGTTGCGCCCGACAACTCACCAGTGAACGACGCACCAGTGAGCAGCGCCGCCGGCGCGGCCATGCCCACCAGAGAGTTTGGGATCCGCCTGGAACGCGTGTCCGCAATCGCGGCGAGAAGAAGGCAGACCATCGTCCACCCGAGAGGTATGATGGGGCCAATGCCCAGGAACATCAGGCAGCCGCCCGCTTGAGCCATAAGGCAAAGGCGATCACCATGAGACCGAAGAAACCCAGGATCGCCGTGAGCTGGACCGGGACCCAGTTGATCAACGTCCCCCCCACTAAGACGACCGAAATTACTGGCAACGTGACAAGCGCCTCTCCTGATTGCGCCTGCGCCCAGACTCCGACGCCGATGGCCAGCCCGATTACGACCATCGTTGTGACCATGTTCACCGGGAGATTGAACCAGCTGGCCAGGTTGTCCCAATTGGAGGCTAGGGCCGACCCATCCCAAAACGTATCAAGTGAGTCCTGGTAGGAGGTGCCGTGGGTCCGCTCGCCGAAGTCCGGGTTTTCCAGCGAACCGGTGAATAGGTCGGGCGCCATGCTGCGGAGATTCGGGATCGCGTTCGTGAAATAGTCCTCTCCCGTGGTCGTGAGGTTGTCGCCCGATATCAGGTCGGCCCCCGACCACTCGGACTGAGTTTCAAGGGTGTTCGCGATTCCTCGGAGGTCCCCTTCGAGCGTCGATGCCGAGGCTGTTTGTATGCGCCATTCAATCGCCCGGTTGAGCACCTGCGGCGAAGCAAAATAGGCGGGGTTACCGGCTATCTGGGCGTTGTCTGAGTCACCCCACGTAATCCCCCAGGAGCTCACGTTCGCGGCGCTCAGGTACAGGCTCATGACGCCCTGGCCGTAGCCGCTACGCACGTAGACGAAGGGCGCTGTGGAGATTCGCTGGGTTGGGGTAGCGGAGACGTCGCTGTAGTACCCTAGGTAGGCTTGGCTCGCCGTCTCGGTGGGGACGCTGGTGTAGTCGATATCGTAGTGGACGACGACCAGGATATCACCCGTCTCGATCACCGCCCCGTACGCCCTCGCCGACACGATGTTGAAGGTGTCGGCCTGGTCGATGGCGAACACCACCATTGGCCACATCCCCGCCAGGAGTGCCCAAATGGCAACCCTAGCTTTGTATCTGAGCCCCAGCATGTTGCGAATCCTGTCGGTGTGATGAAAGAAAGGCCCGGCGCAGCAGTACGATGCCCTTGCCCAGGCAATAGAAGCCAAGACTATGAAGCCATCCGAGATACAGGAAGAGGGTGGCGGCGCGGGCTCGAGGCTCGAAAGCCGTGTCCGAGACAACGGGGCCAACCACATCGCCTAGTTCCGCGAATCCGAGCACAAACACCATTCCGCTTGTCAGCACCCACCACATTGCCACTATCGGCTTGGTCATCTGTCTTGAAACTCCCGCCAGTCTGCCTCAACCGCCCGCAGAGTCGAAACAACGACGAAGAAGAACACGACTACAAAGGCGGTCCCCAAATAGGTGTTGCCCAGGGTGTCGAAGCTGAAAACGGACAGCCATAAGCTGGCCAGCAGCGCTCCGACGTGGGCCAGGGTGTTCACCCGGGGCCCTTCTCGGCTATCGGAATGTTGCCGTACATCGCGATTGTGTATCCATGGCGCTCCAACAACTTCTTCAGCGCGGGGACTCCAGCGATGCGGGGATCAAACTTCCGGGCGATCGGCAGGAACTCGGCTACCTGAAACGCCCCAAACTTCTCGTGCATTACCGAGATCGCCTCTTCCATGGTCTCCGGAGGGCGTGTGACCTCCGCCAGTTCGTTGCTGTCGTCGCCCTCCGCCTCGCCTGGTAAATCCCACTGTTGGGCGATCAGTTCGTCGCGACTTTTAGAGCTGGGAGCCGCTACGACTTCCTCGGTGCGGTAGGCGTCGAATAGTGTGTTTGTGTTGTAAATGGTCAGCTCGGAATCGTGCGTGCCCGCCTGCGGCGGCCAGGGCTTGCGCCCCATGTCGCCGGTGTACTGGCCCCACCAGTCGTGGACGAATAGCCTGGTATGTCGAGCCCCCATGAAGGTCTCACACCGGACGAACAGATCGACCTGCATAAGGACCTGCTGGTCTACCACCTGCGGGAACTGGGTCGTGAACATTACCTCGATCTGCCGCTTCCTTATCTGGGTCAAGAAGTTCGAGAACGCGAGGTTGATAGCAGCCATGCTGCGCCGGCCGGGGTAGGCTGTGGCCACCTCGTCTACACAGATGAGCAACCGGTACGCCCAGGGCGGGAAGTTGATGAGATAGTCCAGAAGATACGGGTCTGACCGGTCCGCAAAATTGATGGAGTAATTGGAGACAACTGCGAAATCAACGCCTGCCGCTCGGTACCTGTCCGCCATGATTCTAGCGAGAGCCGTCATCGCGAGAGTCTTGCCTTTGCCGCGCCGACCGAAGAAGAAGAGGACAAGGGGCTCGAACCGGCGCTTGCCTGGGATGTCCAACGGAGATAAGATCCGGGTCCCTTCGTCGCTGTCCTCGCCACGGGGGATCGTAAAGTCGTTGGGGACTATCAGCTGGCCTGGCGTTGAGAGCCCGGTAGTCATCCGGCGGCGACCTCCTGCCGATCCATCGTTCGGTAGTTGCGTAGGCGCCCTTGCCGCAACATTCCCATGGCGGTGCCGATGATCATGTCAACCGCCTCTTTTCGGCCCTCACCGTCCTGTGCGATCGAGTAGGCGTCCTCGAACCACATTAGTAGCTCGACGTTGGCCTCGTGGTTCTTCACGAAATTGAGCTTGGCCCGGATCCGGAGCCTTTGCTTGGCGTCTCGCCTTGATATGCGGGCCCGGGGAATCGACTCGGCGACATTGGTGCTGGTTGTGATCATGTCGCGAATGTGGTCTGGTCGGGCCCCGCCCATCTGCAGCAGCAAGTCACCGACCCCAGGGGTCCCCTGCTGTGTCTGCGGCTCTTCTACTTGATCACCCAAAATGATTACACTCCTTCCGTAAGTACCGCTGCGAAGAAAAACAGGGCGACGACCATGGATCCCAGCAATGTCAGTACTCCACCGAGGGCTATCTTCTGCCACCGGCTCATACCCCCAGTCACCATTTCCCTCTCGTCACGCATCTCCATAATCTCGTGCATCACGCCGGCCGTTAGAACCTCCACCCCTTCGAACGCGGTCCGGCGGTAGTCGGCCTCGAGCACCTGGGCCATACTCGGTGACCACTTAGGATCAGGTTCATTGTTTGAGTCCGAGTCTGGAGACGATACCTCCCGACCGTGCAGGATAGGCACCAGCACGCCGCCCCGGCGTCGAGCGAACCAGTGAGCCCGCGGCCCAAAGAGGGGGCCAATCCACCATCCCAGGACCCCCAATAAGAATGCCGGCCCAGCGCCCATAATGACGTCGAACAGAGGCACGGGAATCCACCAGAACCAGAGAGAATATCCGATGAGCCAGCCAAACCCGCCACATAAGAGGGCTCCGATAATCTCCGGGGCCCAGTCTCGACGCACATAACGGGCCCGGCGATCGAAGTTCGACATCAATTCCGAGAAGGGGAGTTCTGCTCGCCAGACCTGTTCTCGATCGTCGTCGTAAACAACAATCTGCTCCAGGCTGCGCCGATGCCGGTACCATCGGGAGAGGGACGGGACCCTCGGCATCCTGACCAAAGGGGCCGTGGGAATGCGAAGCCTCATTCGGGGTGTTGTGTGCATGATCGACCCTCTACTGCGCTGGGGGCACTACTTCGCCGGATCCGAGCAATACGCCGTTCACCACAAGGGCCACCAATACCAGGACAATCACAACTGAGGCACCAACAAGTAAAAGAAAGCTCTGCCCCATCCACCTTGCGCCCAGGTCCCCTCTGGAGCTGGCCGCAACTACGTGTTGAAATGCCAGCTCGTACACCGCGTCGATCTCAGCCTGTTTTGCGAGCGCTGAGGGCGTCTCGCCAAGGCCGTAGGGCCAGAAACGACCTGCCTCAACGTACATGACTCGTTTACGAGCTCTCGACGCTGGCTCCGGAGGACTTGCCGCATTGAAGTCCCCCCAGGTCTCGTATCCATCCGGCTGGACCTGTTCAAAAACGGGGTTCTGCATGAGGGAGTGAGCCTGGCCGTTCTTTGTGTCCCGCAAGTGATGAGGCCACAGCAACTCTGGGCTGACTCTCGAGATTTGGAAGGTGCCGTCCGACCTGAGTGTGTAGATGTCCGTTCTCGCCACGGGGTAACCTCAACTCAATCTCGCCGGTGTCCCAGTCGACCCGGCGCCATTTCACAATTTGGTGGCCTTCTGCCCTCAGCTTCAGAAGCACCATCATTCGTGTGAGGTACAGGGGGGCGGGACGTTTCACCCCGTTCAGCCATCGGTAGGTGTAGTTGTGCTCAGGATCGACGCCCAGCAGTCCGTTCAGGCCTCTCTGGGACACGCCTAGCTCCCTCAGGACGTAGTCGACGATGTATTGCATGCCGGCGACTGAGGGGTATGCCTTGGTCTTAAACCATGCGTTAGGGTCGTCGGCGGCCTCTGCCTTGAATATCCGCGGCGGCACTGGCGCATCGGCTGGAGCAATGGTGGGGAACGCAGGTGAGCCAACCATATGTTCATAATAGAGCCTGTCTCAGAAGGGTATTTGTAGAACAGGTTCACTCTGACGCAAAGACCTGATGGAGCCTGCGGAGTGGGCGGTGGTCGCGATATCGCCGCGTTCAGGACGCGGGATGAGGCTCCGGATCGCCAAGTCGAGGGCTGGAGACGTGGGAGGAGCTCCACACCCGCCAGAGGGTGCGCAGATTGAAGGCTGTGACCAACATGGTCCACTCGGCCGCCACGTTAGCGAGGCCGCGCAGCAGGAACCTCCGTGCCCCCTGTTGCTCCTTGATGATTCCGAAGACCGGTTCGACCAGTTGCTTTCTCAGCCTGTAAGCCTCTTTGGCTGCCCAGGTGGACATCCAGGCACGATGACGACGCAGCACTGCATCGTGCGGCCCTATTGCCAGGCTCCGCCCAATCTCTTTGGCTCTCGTACAGGCTCTGAAGGCAGGGCATGCCTGGCAGACAGCACCTGCAGCCCGGTACAGACGCAACGGGACTCCGTTCGCATGCTGTATGCGGACGAACGCGAGCGTCTGTCCCTGGGGACACCTGAAGCTGTCGCTCTGCTCGTCATAGGTGAATCTGTCCTTGTGATATGGGTCTTCGAGGAACCGCTGCCGTGCCTCTGACACCACCACCTTCTGACCTCGACGGTCGCACTCCGCTAGGTGACTGGCGGCGAAGTAGCCGGCGTCGGCCAATGTCATCTGCGACTTGGTCCCCGTAGTCTCCTCGGCCTGCTCCATCATCGGCGCCAGCAGGGCATTGTCATTGGCCGCATCAACCACGTCCACGGCTGTGACCAGCATGCTTGTCGCTCCCCCATCGGTCTCCATGGGTGAGACCATAGCCTGGGCGTTGTAGCCAGCCACGATGCCCTGCCTGCCCTTCATCAGCCGGGCCTCCGGGTCGGTCAGGTTGATACGCCTGTGGCGCTTTTGACTCGCAAGATCGGCCATCGCATGCTTCACCTGCTCTCTCAAGACCTCCTTGTCAGCCAACTTCTCAGGCAGACGGGCAACGGCAGCCTCTTCTCCCGCCTCGTTCTGTGTCTCAAGGTCGGTTATCGCCCGCTCCAACCGATCCAACAGCCCTCTCAGCCCCTCGGCATCGTAGCTCCTGTTCACTGAGGCGTTGGCGACCACCTTCGTACCATCCACCGCCTGGACCGCCAGATCCACCAACTTCATGGCCACCGCCGTACGCACGGTACGCTCGAACAGCTTCCTCATGGCCTGCCGATGCCCTTTGTAGAACCGCCACAGCGTATTGTGGTCGGGATGCTGCCACCCGGTCAGCCACAGGTACGATATCTGGTCCCGGCAGGCCGCCTCCAGCTTTCGGCACGAGCGCACACCGGTCATGAAGCCGTACAGCCACACGCTCAACAATGCACGAGGATGGTAGGCTGGCGCTCCCATCGAGTCACCTTCGATGTCCACGCCAAGCTCCGCCCAGGCATCTCGATCCAGAGCATCGACGAACTCGGCGACGAACCGCGCCGGATGATCCAACGGCAACAACTCGTCAAGCGTCGGCGGCAACATCCACATCTGCTCTCGGCCCATCGGTCGAAGCGGCATATCAATATCTCCCCAACTGATGTCGCTTCAAACGTACACCTGACCCATACCCAACGCCAACCCAGACTTCTGAGACAGGCTCAATATAGACCTTTCTTAGAAGAGCCTATAGACCTTTAAGGCCGACTTACAAACAGAGTGCATACGCGCTACCTTTTTGTCATGACGAAGGCAGTTGGGGCGTTGGGTGTCCTGCTCTCAGTTGTGGCGCTGGTGCTCGTTGTGGGCCAGGTCGATGCGCTGCAGGACGTTGGGCAGGGCGCAACCACTGGCGCCTTGGCGACTTTTTTTGATACCCCCGTAATGATCACGCTGTTGGTTCTGGGGGTGGTCGCCGTCATGGCCGCCGTGCTCGCGGCATCTCGACTGTAATAAGCCAACCCAGCTTACGGAGGTTTCACGAAATGAAAACGTTAATAACTGCGGTCTTTCTTATGGCTGCCTACGTGCGGCAGGTGTGGACGGGCCTGGCCTTTGGGGCTGGGCTGCTGTACGCGGACGAGCGGGGAGACGTGAAGAGCTCGATCGGCGCGGTAGTCGGCGGGGTGCTGACCATCGTAGTCGGCCTCGTGCTCTCGAACACGATCTTGTCGCAGGCATCGACCTCGGGGTCGTCCGCGAACATCGGGAGCTTCAGCGGGGCGCAGGCCCTCAACGACCTGGTGCCGCTGATCTACTGCGCCGTCGTGGTTCTAATTGGCGTGGGGCTCATGGGTGTCGGCGCCAAGGGGATCTACCAGAGCAAGGGATAATAACTCGTCGCGGGTCGTTGGTATCTTGAGCGAGCGCGGGCACATAGCGCCGCGCCTCTCTGCGAAAAGGGCGGGGCTGCCACAGGCCCCGCCCTTCTTGTGAATCGGATGCATTTGATTCAACGCCGCCCATACATTGCGCTCACTGGCCTCGCTGTTCTCGCGTTGCTGGTTCGATTGGCCCTCGTGCTCACACACGATGGTTTTCTCGGAGTCGACGGGGGGGCTTACTTACTCAACCGGAACTACGTTCTAGGGGACGAACCCACTGGAGCTGGCTTCCCGCGGCCAGTGTTGGCGCCCGGCTGGCTGCTGGTCCCATTCACGGCGGTGCTCGGAGACGACTATGGATTCAAGGTCTGGAGCGCCGTCGCCGCCATAACGCCGATTCTGGCGGTGTACCTCCTGGCCAACAGGTGGCTCACGCCCCTCCAGTCGCTCGCGGCGGCCGCCTTGATCGCCGTAGACCCCTGGCAGGCCGAAATGATCGTGACCGGAGCTCTGCCGCTGGTGGCGTTCAGCCTGTTGCTCGTCGCTATCTGGGCAATACTCTCGTTGGCAGAGGATTGGAACGGGGGTGCCGCAGTGATTCTGATAGGCGCCATCGTTCTGATCCCCCACGTGAATCAGACCACCGCTGGCCTGACCGCGATTATCCTTCCCGTCTCTCTGTTGGCCATCTGGCTGTTCTCCAGACGGTTTCACGGTCGATTGTGGGTAGTCGTGATGGTTGCCAGCCTTCTGGCGACTTCGGCCCTCCCGTGGTACTGGGATGTCCGCCCCAACTCAGAGATATTGCACTACCCGGGTCCCTGGGTCTACTTACTTCCGTTCGGCGACGTGGCCTGGTTGCAGTTTGCAATAGCTCTCGGAGTCGGGGCCTGGGCGATCCGGTCTAATCGGACGATTGCCGTAAAGGTCTCAGGCGTTGTGGTCCTATTGCTCGGGGCGCAGCTCGCATTCCTGAGCACCGACGAGACCTTGATCAACCTGTTCTACCGTCCTCGTTATCTGGTCATGATGTTTCTGTGGCCGCTGATGGTCACGGCGGTCGCCGACAGTAAATGGCGCCCGGAGGTCAAACCTGCGTTGATGACCGCGGTCATGGTTGGGTTGACCGCGGTCTACGCCTGGACGTTCATACGACAGACCGTCTACTCAGACATGGTGACGCCCCAGACCGCCGAGGCCCTGGCCTACTTGCGTTCCGAAGAGCCGTTTGAAGGCGTAATCTCCAATGCGTTCACAATGGCCCTCTGGGTATCGGCTCTCAATAAGGTCCACTCTCCTCACCCTTGGACCTGGCAACCGCCCCGCGCATATGAGCAGGATGACTATCACGTCCGATGCGTGCTCGGCTGGATCCCAGGTTGCGACGCCGCGCTGAGCGCCGGTGCATTGCGGGTGGGATTCGTCCTGGTGGACCAAAGATTTCCTGACTACAACGACCGCGCACCCGCGAATTATCTCGCACCACCAGACCAGTGGGCCGTAACCGCGCGAGTGCCCTGGCTTGACCTGGTGTATTCAATGGAGACGACGAAGCTCTGGCGCATCACCTTCTAGGCGGAGGCCATCATGAATCTGCTAATACTTTTCGGATTTACTTTCGCAAACATACTGGGATCGGGAGCTGCAGCCTGGTCAAGGACCGTCCTTGGAGAGTGTCAGCCCGATCAGTAGTGGCAAGAGGGTCACCAGCCACTGGTCGGTACTGCTCGCCCTCGAGCAGCTGACAGGTCAGACTTCATGGTGTAGGACCTGCCGCTCGGCATCGGTTCGGTGACTGGGACGCCGACCAGGAACGCCGTAGGCTCCAACGTGAGGCGACAGGGATGATGCTCTGGCGAGGAGAACTCAATTGCAGTGCGGTGAGCCTACTTCTCGAGCCTCGCGATCAACCGGCGGCCTCGACGTGGCCACGATCGGCCTGGATGCCGAACCGAGCCTACAATGGCCCAATCGTGCCGGGTCCCATGTAGGGCTTAATCATGGCGACAGCTTCTCAATCATTCTACTGGTCCGACGTTCGCTGGCTGTTGGTCACTTTTGGCCAAACCCGGCTCGCTATGGCCGTTGCCCGTGACCTACTGACGGCCGCTGCAATGACCGCGATGTTCGCGACGCGTGAAACGGGTTCGGTGTGGACGGGCGTCACGATGGCGCTACTGGGCGTTGCTACGCTGCTGCGACAGCGCGAGCACCAAGACAATCGAAACCTACCGCCGCTCGCTGTGATATTCGCTTCTCTGGCCCTGTCAGTGCCGCTCAGCCGATATTACGGAGGGTATTGGGTCTCCACCGCGATGATTTCGATGTCAGTGGCCCCGTTGGGGCTACTGGTGTTGATCAGGCCTGATGTCCGACGGGTAATCTACTACATGGTGCCGGTTTCGTATGTACACGCAGCGGTGATCGGATGGCAGTTTATCAACGGCGTGGTCAGGGCGGAGGGGATTACCTATTCCCCAAATCCTGCTGGCGGGTTCCTGGTCTTGATCGCGACGTTCCTGATCGCGAACCGACGCCCGTGGCTCGCCATGCCGCTGGCCTTGGCGGTCCTGCCAACACAATCTCGCTTGGCCCTCGGAGTCCTGGTGGTCGTGCTCGGATTCTCTGTTTTGCGCGGCCGAGTGAGCTGGCGGTGGCTTCTCGTCACCCTGATAGCAGTGGTGGCCATGATGTCGGCAGGGCACAAATTTCGGGCGCTTGAAATCGCCCACGACATTCCGTTCCGACTCGCCATCGAACGAAACGTTAGCCTGTGGCCAACCGGGTTTATCGGTTTCGGGGATGGGCCGCCTCATGACGTCCCGATGCGGCTGGCCATAGAGCTCGGGATCCCTGCGGCGATAGCGTGGGCTTGGTTGTCGATGAAGGGGATCGCCAGACGTCACCAACAGTTCCGGCCCCTGATGATGGTTATTGTGCTACTTGCGACTCTCGATTATTACGTGTGGGTCGGGCCGATGGCCGGATTTTGGTGGCTGTTGGTTACTACTCAGTCGGCCCAAAGACCGGAAGAGGTTCGCACAAAATGAGAGCCCTACTCGTGGTTTGTGTCATCGTGACTGTCCTTTCTAGTCTCGCGGCGTGTGGGGGTGTCGCCCCGGAAGCGGCACAGGCTCCACCCGTAGCTGCGCTCAACGGGCATTCAGATCTCAGTCGCGACTACCGCGTTGCCGGGCTCGTGGCCACAATCCGAGCTAACAACGAGACCCTTCGAGCCGTTCCGACCGCAACTGAACGAGAACTCGCATCGCGCCTGATTGATACGAGCTTCAGAACAGGCGTGCCCTGGGAAGAGGTTTGGCAAGCCTACCAGGATCTCTCAGACGCCATTGTGGAAGCCAGATTAGGGCTGTTACTGCCGATTAACCTCGACCTGGTCCCGCCGGCCCCGAGCGACGCGCTCAATGGCACCCATCCTGATTGAATGTCGCTAAATACGGCCCCTCGTAGCGCCTGTCGAGGGATCGCCTTTACGTCGGCGATACATCTTCGTGGCCCTGCGCGCCAGTTGATCCCCCGGCGATATCTGGCGCTGGATCCGGGCCGCGTCCTCGGCGTCTAAGGTCCGAAGATAGGTGTCCGGGATCTTGCGCCACCCGCCGGCGAGAGCGAGGAATCGCTCACTCATTCCAGCCCTCAGCGCGGTCACGGCATAAGTGTGCCGGAACTGGTGCGGATGGATCGGAGGAATGCCCGCGCGCCGGCATACTCTCAGAAGAAGGGGCCTGAGCCATTCGCCCTTTGCACCGAGAGGCCTGCCAGTCGAACTTACCCACAACATGTCCGTGGTGGGATTCAATTCAGACCTCAACTGAATATACTCCCATACGGAGTTCGCGGCCGTTGCCCCTAGCTGCATCGCTCGCTGTTTCGAGCCTTTGCCAATAACGTGAATAAGCTCGGTGTCAAGATCCGCATCACTCAGGGTCATGCCTCCTAGTTCGCCACGCCTGATCGGGGAATCAACCAGAATCATCAGAATAGCGGTGTCGCGGGTGGAATAGAATCTCTGCTTGCCTGTCCTCGCGGATTCTGGGTCCAACTCGCGCGTCAACATTGCGAGCTGCACATCTGAGACCGTGGGCACCGTACGGTGTTCGATGGTAGGTCGCCCGATGAGCTGCATCGGGTTTTCCTCTATGTGACCCCGCTGGAGAAGCCAGTCGAAGAACCGGTTCAGCCGGCGATGTTGGGCACCCAAATATCCAGTGGAAGGTTTCCGCCCGGGAGAGCCGCGCTCACCAAACCAGAGAGGGCGGGCGCCAAACCACACGAAATATTCCTCAAGGTGGGCTGCGGAAATCTGGTGGACCGGCGGCCACTCATGCTCTTCAGCATAGTTTGCCAGAAACGCAACGGACTGTTCGAGGACGTCGTGGTAGGAGTCCGCGCCGGAACGGACGGCACGAAGTGAAATTAGGAAGCCCTTACCGGCTTCTCTTATTGTTAATTCGCGTAAAAGATTGAGTACATTAACCAACTTGTAGGGTGTTGGACCCTCACACCTTCAGCCCCGCATGTTGGTTTGGTGTAGCTGTAGACCCCTCCTGAGACGATTTTGGTGGGCCAGCCTGGACTCGAACCAGGGACCTCAGTCTTATCAGGACTGCGCTCTAACCGGCTGAGCTACTGGCCCACTGCAGAGGCGTGCACCGCGGGCGTGGGGTCTGGGGATCGTCTCGCCGTCAGGGCCGCACTCTGTCTGGTCACGGCCACGGCGAGCGCCACGGCGCCACGAATGTGAGTATATCGGCGGCTCGAAACAGGTGTCAAGAAATCCACGCTGCTGCGATGCGGAATGGACCTATCCCATCGATGCCCAGACACGGGGCGAAGCCTCATTCCTGTCCCCGAAAATTGACGCACCCCGCTGGCGCAAGTATCATCGGAATTAACATGAGTCGCCTTGTGGTGGTGTCCAATCGGGTGCCGTCCGCCGACGATCTGGGCCCTACTTACCAGGACACAGTCGCTGTCGGAGGCATGGTCAGCGCCGTCAAGACCCTCATGCGGGAGCGTGGTGGCCTCTGGATGGGTTGGAGCGGTCTGAGCACCGCACGAAGAGGGCAGGGACCTCCTACCGTCACGCGGTCGGGCGATTCCGCCGCGCTGGCGACCATCGACTTATCCGAGGACGAAACGAATCTCTACTACGCCGGCTTCTCGAACCGTACCCTCTGGCCTCTCCTCCACAGCTTCACCGAACGGGTGTCCATCCGGACGGATACATTTCGCGCATACCGGAGGATCAATCGCAGGTTCGCCGAAGCTCTGCATTCGCTCCTGAATCCCGACGACCTGGTCTGGGTGCACGACTACCAGCTCGCAATGCTCGGAACTTACCTTCGCCAGACGGGGTGGCAGGGCAAGCTGGGTTACTTCCTTCATGTACCGTTCCCCGCACCAGAGATATTCGCGATATTACCCTGGGCGGCCGAGATGCTGGAGTCGCTGCTCTCGTACGACCTGATCGGGGTCCACACCGAGAGCTACCGCCGAAACCTGACCGACGCGCTAACGCTCGAGTTCGGTGGCCGCGATAACGGCGAAGTGTTCTCCACCGCCGGCGGCGACGTTCGCATCGGTGTGCATCCCATAGGCATCGAGCCGGAGACTTTCACCGAGGCGGCCCAAAATTCGGCGACCGACCTCCGAAAGCTGCTGTCGCTGCCCACCGACCAGGAGTGCCAGATCATAGTTGGCGTCGACCGGCTGGACTATACGAAGGGCATCCCAGAGAAGCTGAGGACCTTCGATCGGATGCTGGAGCGATACCCGCACATGCGGGGCAGGGTGATACTGGTCCAGATATCAAACCCTTCAAGGACCCGCGTACCCGAATACGCCCGGGAGCGAGAGACGGTCGAGATGCTGGTTGGGCAGATCAACGGCAAACTCTCGGAAGCAGGCTGGGTGCCAGTCCGGTATCTGTACCGCTCCTTCTCCCAGGGCCAGCTTGCGGGGTTCTACCGAGACGCCGACGTGGCGATGGTGACCCCTTTACGGGACGGAATGAATCTGGTGGCCAAAGAGTTCGTCGCCGCGCAGGTAGACAACCCCGGTGCGCTGCTGCTCTCGAAGTTTTCCGGCGCCGCCGCCGAGCTTACTGACGCCGTCGTGGTCAACCCCTACGACACCGACGGCACGGCCGAGCTGCTCTACCAGGCGCTCCGAATGCCCGCGGACGAGCGCTCACGCAGGTGGGAATCGATGATGCGGGTGGTCCGCGGCAACACCGCTCACAACTGGGGCCAGCGGTTTCACGACGACCTCGTATCGGTCTGATCAGGAGGATCGGGAATGACAACGTCGGCCACTCCCATGTCGACTTTCGACGAGGTTAATGTTTTCTTCGATCGGGCCGCGGACAGACTTGGAATGGAAGACGGCCTGCGAGAGCTCCTGCGCCGTCCGTGGCGCGAGCTGACGGTGACGGTGCCGGTCAGAATGGACGACGGCGCCATCAAGACCTTCACGGGTTACCGTGTCCAGCATAACGGCGCTCGCGGCCCCTATAAAGGCGGCATCCGCTACCATCCGGACGCCGACCTCGAGGAAGTCAAGGCACTTGCCTCGCTGATGACCTGGAAGAACGCCCTGGTCGATATTCCATTCGGCGGTGCAAAGGGCGGCGTGCAGTGCGACCCTCACCAGCTTAGCGAGGACGAGCTAAACAGGCTCACCCGGCGATACACCATCAGCATCGACCACCTGATATCGCCCAACCGCGACATCCCAGCTCCGGATCTTGGCACCAATTCCCAGACGATGGCCTGGATGATGGACGCCTACGGACAGATGCACGGACATACGCCCGCCATCGTGACCGGCAAACCCGTGGAGCTTGGCGGCTCGGTCGGGCGCGACTCCGCCACCGGCAGGGGCGTAGTCTACGTGACCCGCGAGGTGGCTAAAGACCTGGGAATGGACCCAAACGGCGCCCGCGTCGTCGTCCAGGGCTTCGGCCAGGTCGGCGCGTGGACGGCGATGATAGCCGGGGAACTGGGCTGCAAGGTCACAGCGGTCAGCGACGTTAGCGGCGGCACATACAACGAAAACGGCCTGGACATAGGTAAGCTCGTCGAGTATCGGAGCCACGCTGACGGCGTGAGCGGCTTCCCCGGCGGTGAGCCGCTGGCAAACGACGAGCTGCTTGAGCTCGACTGCGAGATACTGGTCCCCGCGGC
Organism: Dehalococcoidia bacterium; assembly: GCA_965248005.1. Lineage (GTDB taxonomy): Bacteria > Chloroflexota > Dehalococcoidia > Lucifugimonadales > UBA1123 > CBDFIE01. The sequence goes on along the minus strand of CBDFIE010000003.1, from coordinate 1,801,435 downwards.
CATCGACCGCGTCATCCACAAAGGGAACGCCCCCCGGGTCAAGGCCCGAATCGTCATGGAAGCGGCGAACCACCCGTTGACGCCCGAGGGGGACGACATCCTGAACGACCGGGGCATCACCGTGATTCCCGACCTGCTCGTGAACGCCGGCGGGGTCGTTGTCTCCTACTTCGAGTGGACTCAGAACTTGTACCAACACCAGTGGGATATGGAGCGAGTCAGCACCGAGCTGAACCGAATCATGACGGCCGCCTACGTTAACGTAAGGGACACGGTCCAGCGCGAAGGGGTGACTCACCGAGAGGCGGCTTTCACGATCGGCCTGCGAAAAGTGGCGCAGGTCGTCAAGATGCGGGGTTTCATCTAGCGTCCTGTCGCTGAAGATCACCGTCCCGACCGGTCGGGCGTGTTAGGCTCCCCAATTCTATCGGGGCTTCGTCGTCCGGACTCGTCGGGACCCGCAATCAGCCTCAGAGGTTGTTATTTGATGGCGCGGCACGTCACCGTCATTCCGGCGGAAGCCGGAATCCAGCGGCGCCACATGTGTTCTACGCACCGATTTAACGACCAGGGCCTCCTGGTTTGCGGCTTTCGCCGCAACGACGAACGACATGCGATTTCTTCACAATCTCTCAGGCGGATGAGTGCATCTCAACGACACGAAACCAGGTATGCGGATTACGGCCTCCTGAGGCTCGGCCGCCCGGCGGTGATATAATAGGCGCGAATAAGGACAATTGGGAGTTCATGGTAACTTTACACACTGAGCAGAGGCTCGCGGAACCCACGGTCGCGGTGCTGATCGATTACGAAAACGTGGGACTCGACACAATGCAATATCTGCTCGACCAGCTATCGGACGTTGGGCGAGTGATAGTAAAACGGGCCTACGCCGACTGGTCGGTCCATCGCAGCAGGCGAGACCAGCTTCTGGAGTTCGGGATCGAGGCAGAGCACTACTTCCACAACACCAAATCAGGCAAAAACTCCAGCGACATCTGCCTCGTGATCGACGCCGTCGACCTGCTTCACAACGCCTCAATCGATACCTTCGTTATCGTATCGGCCGACAGCGACTTCGTGCCGCTGGTGAACAAGCTGAGAGGAGCCGGGAAAGTGGTGGTTGGCGCGGGACGCCGTGACGCCGCTTCGTCTACGCTCGTCCGCTCTTGTGACCGCTACATAAATCTGGACGACGCCACTGACGGGTCGCCGCCCCAATCGGGCCGCCCCGCCGCCCCCCAGCGTCAGTCCGGCGCTCTGGTAGTACGGGCGCTGGAAGCCTCCCAGGACGGCCAGGGCCAGGTTCAGGGGTCGAGGCTCCATCAGGCGATGCTCCGAATCGACCCTGGTTTCAACTTCAAAGGGCTTGGGTTTTCCACCTTCAGCAGATACCTTGAGTCTCGCTCGGAGGTCAGCGTGACAAGACGAAGGGACGCCGACGATATCATCGTTCAGCTTGACGGTGCCCGCCCTTCAGCTCCCAGTGCGGCTCAGAATGGCGACCGGACGGCCGACTGGGACAGAGATGTCGACGACGCCTGGCGAAGTCGCCAGCGCAATTCCATCTCGGGTCAGGCTGCCGCGACGGACGTGGCCAGGGTCGTGGGTGCGCCCAACCTCAAGACCGCCGGGTTCTCAACCCTGGACAAGGTCCTCGCCGCCAGCGACCACCTGCGCTCCCGCTGGCGTCGCGAAGGTAACACGGTCGTCCGTCGGTAGCCTGCCACGGCGGGGCTCCAGGACAAGCTGATGCTGCTAGCCATCGATATTGGGAACACCAACATCACCCTTGGCGCCTTCGATGGGGAGGAGCTTAGAGCGACCTTCCGGCTTACGACCGACACAGGCAGGATGCCCGACGAATACGGTCTTGCCGTGGCCCAGCTTCTACCCCTGAAGGGCGTCTCCCCCGACTCAATCGATGCCGTAGCCCTGTGCAGCGTCGTCCCTCCGTTGACTCCCGCGTTCATCGAGCTGTGTAAAGGCTACTTCGATGTCACGCCCCTGGAGGTGGGAGCCGGGACCCGGACGGGGATCAGGATCGAATACGACTCTCCCAGGGACGTGGGGGCCGATCGTGTCGTGGATGCCGCGGCGGCGCTGTCCATGTACGGTGGCCCCGTGGTAGTGGTCGACATCGGTACGGCAACCGTATTCGATGCGGTCACCGCGGACGGCAACTACCTGGGAGGCGCCATCGCGCCGGGTATTCAGATCGCCGCGGATTCCCTGTTTCACACCACCGCCCAGCTACGTCGAGTGGAGTTGGCGCCACCGCCGGCGGCGATCGGCAAGAACACCGTGCACGCCCTCCAGTCCGGCCTCGTTTTTGGGTATGCCGAAATGGTCAAGGGTATGGTGGCGAGATTCGACCGCGAGCTTGGGGGAGGGTCGAAGGTGATCGGAACGGGCGGTCACATTAAGATCATCGCCGTCCAGGTCGACATGTTCGACGATGTTGAGCCGGACCTTACGCTTATCGGACTACGGCTGGTCCACTCGATGAACTCGGGCTAGTTCGCGCAGGCGACACGGCATCGGATTAATCACAAAAAATGAAAAAAATCTTAGAAGGCAAGCACATTGGTCTGGGCGTCACAGGCAGCATCGCCTGCTACAAGGCCATCGACCTGGCCAGCAAGCTTACGCAGGCCGGCGCAGAGGTAGACGTGCTGCTCACACGGGGCGCGCGTGAGTTCGTGTCGGCCCTCGCCTTCCGCGCCATCACGCACCGCCCGGTGTTCGAGGACCTGTTCGATCCCCGCTCCGAGCTGAGCATCGACCACGTCGCCGTCGCGGAGCGGTCGGACCTTATCGTGGTAGCTCCGGCCACCGCCCACACCATCGCCAAGCTGGCCCTGGGTCTGGCCGACGACGCCCTCACGTCGACGGTGCTGGCCACCGCCGCGCCGCTGATCGTGGCGCCCGCAATGGACGCCCACATGTTCGACAACCCCGCTGTGCGAGAGAACATCGACCGGCTGGAATCGCGGGGTGCATACATCGCCGGGCCGGCGTCGGGCCGCCTGGCGTCGGGGCTTATCGGGAAGGGCCGGCTGCTTGAGCCCCAGGAGCTGATGGGGTGCATCCGACTCGTTCTGGGACGGGACGGCGACTTGGCGGGCCGAAAGATCGTCGTGAGCGCGGGCGGCACCCAGGAGGCCATCGACCCCGTCCGGGTGCTGACCAACCATTCGTCGGGGAAGATGGGCTACGCCATCGCCGAAGCGGCTCGCGACCGGGGTGCGTCCACGGTGGTGGTCACGGCGCCCACGGCCCTGGCCGACCCGGTCGGCGTGCGTGTCGTACAGGTCCGCTCAGCGCTGGAGATGCGCGATGCGGTCATGCGCGAGTGCGAGGACGCCGACGCCGTCGTGATGGCCGCGGCGGTCGCGGACTGGCGGCCAGTCTCAGCGTCCGCCCAGAAGATCAAGAAGGACGGTTCCGACACCTGGACCGTCGATCTGACCAAGACGCCGGACATCATCGCGAACATTCGGGCCGAAAAGATCGTAAAGGTCGGGTTTGCGGCCGAGAGCCAGGACCTGCTGGGGAACGCCAGGTCCAAACTGCAGTCCAAGGGCCTGGACCTGATCGCCGCCAACGACATCACCGCCGCCGAAAGCGGTTTCGTCAGCGACAACAACCTGGTCACTCTGCTGGACCGGGAGGGTGGCGTCGACTCGCTGCCACTGATGTCCAAGTACGACGTGGGCCACACGATTCTGGACAGAGTAGGTCAGCTCTTCAAGCAACCGCCGAGCTAGGTCGGGGGTCGAACGTACCTCTTCTTTGAAGAGAGGCGCGGCATCGTCGTGCAGCCGGGCAACCCGCGGTGAGACGCTGACGTCATAGCGGCGTGCGACCGCCGACGGATGGCGCTGGTTCTCACCGGAGCCAGGCTGTCCCACCGCTGAAGTGAGCCCGGGTAGAGCTTCCGGCAAGCCGCACCGCCTCATCCCGCTCGTCACGAGCCAGACTCAATCCAGTTCTCGACGCGAAGTCTTGCCACGCGCTCGAAGTGGCGGACGTTGCCTGTGACCAATGTCAGGTCATGGACCAGTGCGATCGCTGCGATGCGGAGGTCCGGCTCGGCCAGGGGCAAGCCTTTTCGCTCGAGGTTCACCCGAACACGTGCGTACGTCTCGGCCGCTTCCGTGTCGAACGGCAGAATTACAAAGTTCGGCAAGATCAGAGACTCCACTTGTCGCAAAATGGTTTCATTCCCGAAGATCCGGTAGGCGCCATACAGCAACTCCCCGACGTTTATGGCGGACGTGAATTGATGTTCATCGGGCGTTTGATCGTACTTCGCCATCAATATTGGCGAAGGTGCGCGCCTCATCACGTGACTGAGCGTGTCTGTGTCGAACAAGTACATCAGTCGTCCAGATTCACGTCTCGGTCCTTGGCCGTCTGGCGCGATCGGTGGACTTCTTCCATGATCTCGCCAAATTCTTCGAATTCCGCGAACGCCCCCGCGATGGCAGCGAGCCCCCTTGGGGCGTGACGAGGCTCCTCAAGCTGCGCCAGGTCTTCGAGCGAAATCAGGGCAACGGAGGGCGTTCCATGCCGCTCTATTATGAATCGCTCGCCCCTGTACAAGACTCGACCCATGATCTCGGAAAACCGCCGTTTTGCCTCGCCTACGCCCAGGTTAGTCGTCATATCCTAAACCCTAACTTTGTCAATATGTCAATTAGTCATATTGTATCATACGATCTCTTCCCACGCGGACTCGTCGATCCCGAGCGGCCTGACGCCGGATTATCGATGGCTCCGACCATCAACACGGCTGTGACTTGCATTTGACACGCAACTTACGGTGTGCCTATACTCAGATCAACAGCAGCATACCAACGGCTGAGATCGGGAGTAGTACGCCTCTAGCGAAGCTCAGAGAGCCGGGTAACGTGAGAACCGGCGCTGGCGCGGGGGCCGAATGGACCCGGGAGCCGCCACCCGAAAGTCCGACACAGTCGGACCGTAGGCCTGGCCGGACGGGGCCCCGTTACCATGGCCCAGGGCATCGAGAAACAGCTCGATGCCTGCCAGAGGCCGCCAACGCGAGAGCGACGCTCCCAGCGGCGGTGAAATAGGGTGGCACCACGGTTTGACCCGTCCCTTGCGGACGGGTCTTTTGTATTTGGCGAATCGCTCTACCTTCTCGTGGAGTGTCCAGAGGGGCAGTACCCCTCTGGTCGGGGTCTGGGGTGAAACCCCATATTCCCGTTCAGGGCGGCGGGTGCGAAAAACACCTGAGACTCGCAGCGTGGACCATGCCCCAGAATTGACCGGGGGAGCATTGGAGTCAGGACCGTAAAGATATGCAGACCAGAGAATCGACAGCCGAAAACCATGCGGAGACCCCCACGCGCCGCCGGGTGTTCAGCGGCGTACAGCCCACCGGCGACCCGCAGCTTGGCAACTACCTAGGCGCCTTCAAAGGGTGGGTAGACCGGCAGGAGGAGAAGGAGAACTTTTTCTGCATCGTCGACCTCCATGCCATAACCGTCGACCAGGAGCCGGACGAGCTCCGCCGGCAGACCCGTGAGCTGGCCGCGACCCTCTTCGCCTGTGGCATCGACCCCGCCAAGAGCACGCTTTTCGTCCAAAGCCAGGTGGCGGCCCACGCCGAGGCCTGCTGGATACTCAACTGCGTAACGCCTATAGGCTGGCTGGAGCGGATGACCCAGTACAAGGACAAGGCGGCGGGCCAAGAGAGCGTTATGACGGGCCTGCTGGACTATCCGGTGCTCATGGCCGGCGACATCCTGCTGTACAGCGCCCATGAGGTTCCGGTGGGAGACGACCAGCGGCAGCACGTGGAGCTTGCCCGCGACATCGCCCAGCGGTTCAACCGGATCTACGGCGAGACCTTTGTGGTGCCCGAAGCGGTGATACCTGACGTGGGCGGCAGGGTCATGGGACTCAACGACCCCACGTTCAAGATGTCCAAGAGCTACGCGCATATCCGCGGCCATGCCGTCCGCCTGCTGGACGAGCCTGACGAGGTCCGCCGCTCAATCATGCGCGCAGTAACCGACAGCGGGAACGATATCCGATTCTCAGACGACCCGGAGAGAGCGGGAGTGAACAATCTGCTGGGAATGTACAGGGTGATTACGGGAAAGTCGGAGGCCGAGGTGGAGGCCGACTTCAGTGACGCTCGCGGCTACGGCGACCTCAAGAGTAGGGTCGCGGAGGTTGTGGTCGAAGAGCTGGCGCCAATTCAGAAGCGGTACCACGAGCTGATCGGCGACGTGGTCGAGCTGGACCGGCTGCTGGCCCGGGGCGCCGACCATGCTCGCTCCATCTCCGAACCCAAGCTGGTAGACATGAAGACAAGAGTCGGGTTCGTCTTACCGGAGTAGTGCCTCACCTGCTCAGACGTAGTAGCCGAAATTGGAGTAGCGCCAGTTGGACTTTTTGGGCGTTCAGAGGGGCGACAGCCCATCGGGCGGGCGGTACTGGGGGTGTCCCCCAGAATCCAAATTTCCCCTTCCAGACAAGAAAAGGGGAATACAAGGGGATGGTTCCTTGCATGGCAGATCACGAGCTCGTCCCCAATGCGAGGCAGACATTGTGACGCGGTTTTTGTCGATTCGTAGACTCCGACGACCGTGCGGAGTTAGCCCCGCGAGGTAAAGTTATGTATTATCCGACACTCGACCAGGTCAAGGACTACGCATCTGGCGCGAACCTGGTGCCCGTTTATCGTGAGATAAGCGCGGACCTCGAAACACCGGTAACCGCATACCTGAAGATCGCCCGGCCCCCGTACTCGTTCCTCCTGGAAAGCGTGGAGGGCGGGGAGCACATCGCGCGGTACAGCTTCATCGGCACCGAGCCGGGCAAGGTTTTCAAGACGGGCCGCGGTCAGGAACTCGGCGAGATAGACCCTCTGGTCTCCATCCAGAAGGAGCTGGCGAGGTACCGGCTGGCCGACCTGCCGGAGGCCGAGCGCTTCAATGGCGGCGCGGTGGGATACGTCTCCTACGACGCCGTCCGATACTTCGAGCGCCTGCCGACTCCCGAGGAGGACCCGTTTGGACTGCCCGAGTCAGTCTTCATGATGGCGAGCACGTTCCTGATATTCGACCACCTTCGCCACACGATCAAGGTCGTCAGCCACGCCCACCTGGACGGTGACGTCGAGGGGGCGTACACGGACGCGGTGCAACGGATTGACGAGATGGTAAAGCGACTGGAGTCGCCGTTGAAGCTGCCTCAGTCGTCGAACAGCCCCGCATCAAAGGGCTCCGACGTTAAGATCAACATGACTCGTGACTCCTACGAGTCGATGATCGCCAGGGCTCGCGAGTACATCGTCGCCGGAGACATTATCCAGGCAGTCGTGGGCCAGCGCATGGCGCGACCGACCAACGCCCATCCATTTCAGATATACCGGGCGCTACGGGCCATCAATCCCTCCCCCTACATGTACTACCTCGACCTGGACGGGTTCCAGATAGTTGGCGCATCGCCCGAGATGATGGTGCAGGTGGAGGAGGGCAACGTGAGCGTCCATCCCATCGCGGGCACTCGCCGGCGGGGCAAGGACGAGGTCGAGGACCAGGCGCTGGAGGACGAGCTGACCACCGACGAGAAGGAGCTGGCCGAGCACACCATGCTGCTGGACCTGGGTAGAAACGACGTCGGCCGGGTGAGCAAGCCCGGCACCGTCCAGGCGACGCAGATGATGGACGTCGAGCGATACTCGCACGTCATGCACCTGGTGTCCCACGTCACCGGCCAGCTTCAGGAGGGCTACAGTAACTACGACGCCTTTAGGGCGTGCTTTCCCGCCGGCACGGTGTCGGGTGCGCCCAAGATACGGGCGATGGAGATCATCGCCGAGCTGGAGCCCGACAGACGGGGAGTATACGCCGGCGCGGTCGGGTACTTCGACTTCTCCGGCAACATGGATACCGCGATCGCCATCCGCACGCTGGTCGTAAAGGACGGGGTCGCCTACGCCCAGGCGGGCGGCGGCATCGTCTACGACAGCACGCCCGAGGCCGAATACATGGAGACCGTCCACAAGGCGTCGGCGTCCCTGCGAGCCATCGATCAGGCCGAGGCCGAGATGGAATGAACCGAAAAGTGCCAGGGTGTTTCCAAAGGGGGAGAATCCCCCTTGGCGGGGGTCTGGGGGTCTCCCCCAGATACAAATTCTTCCCCTTTCCTGACCAGGAAAGGGGCTTGGGGGGATGGTCGAGAGGATTCCCTGCTCCCGTCGGACGGTCCAACCTAGGGGTGTCGGGATCCTGACCTCGCGATCAGGCGGGCCAACGACAGAGGTGACATGGGCATTGAGGTGTTCGCGAAAGGCCCAGTGGTTTGCAGGCATTGGAGAGAGACATGATCTTACTCATCGATAACTACGACAGCTTCACCTACAACCTCTACCAGTATCTCTGCGAGCTGGGAGCGGAAGTGACCGTGGTCCGCAACGACCAGACGACGCTGGAGGAGATCGCCGACCTGGCGCCCAGCAAGATCGTAGTGTCGCCGGGCCCGGGCACGCCGGACCACGCCGGCATATCAAACGACGTGATCCGCCACTTTGGCGCCGAGACCCCTGTCCTGGGCGTCTGCCTGGGTCACCAGTGCATCGGCTACGCTTATGGCGGCACCGTCGGCGGCGCCGGGGAGATCATGCACGGCAAGATGTCGCTGGTGCACCACGACGGCCGGAGCGTCTACAAGGGCCTGCCCGATCCCTTCGAGGCGATCCGGTACCATTCGCTGGCGGTCTACCGCCAGGACCTGCCGGACGAGCTAGAAGTGACGGCCTGGACGGACAACGACGTTATAATGGGGGTCCGACACAAGCGCTTCCCGGTGGAAGGCATACAGTTCCACCCCGAGTCCATCATGACGCGTGTCGGCAAGGACCTGCTCAAGAATTTTTTGGATATGTAGGCGTTAGCTAACAGCTATCAGCCCCCGACTTGTCGGGGCAGGCAGTCGGCAATCAGCCGGTAGCCCTGCGCTAGCGGAACGCCGAACACCGAACACCTAAAGCTGAAAGCTGATGGCTGACTGCTGATAGCGCCTCGGAGGGCAACATGATACGCGAATCGATCGGGGCGCTCGTCGAGGGCCGCTCGCTAACCACCGAGCAGGCCGCCGATTCCATGACCGAAATCATGACCGGCGAGGCCACGCCCGCCCAGTTCGGCGCCTTCGTGACGGCTCTTAGACTGAAAGGCGAGACGGTAGCTGAGATCGCGGGTATGGCTCGCGTGATGCGCGAGATGTCCCTGCACGTGGAATTCGACGGCGACCCGGTCGACACATGCGGCACGGGCGGCGACGGATCGGGCAGCTTCAACGTCTCGACGGCTGCGGGCTTCGTGACGGCGGGCGCGGGGGTTGCGGTGGCCAAGCACGGCAACCGCGCCATGTCCGGGGCCACGGGCAGCGCCGACGTGCTCGAGGCCCTGGGCGTCAAGATCGACCTTGGCCCGGAAGGGGTGCGCCGCTGCCTGGAGGAAGTGGACTTCGGCTTCATGTTCGCCCAGCGCTACCACCCGTCGATGCGATTCGCCGCCGGGCCTCGCCGCGAGATCGGCATTCGAACTGTATTCAACATTCTCGGTCCGCTGACCAACCCTGCTGGCGCCAGCCGTCAGGTGATCGGCGTGGCGGATAGTAGCATGGCGGAGCGAATGGCTCAGGTCCTCGGCATGCTCGGCAGCCAGCGCGCCCTGGTGGTCCACGGTAACGACGGGATGGACGAGATCACGGTGACCGACGCATCGGAAATATGGGATGTGGCGGGAGGCGAAGTGTCGAGCTACCACGTCGCGCCAGAAGACGTCGGCCTGGTGAGGAGTTCGGCCGACGCTCTGCGAGCGTCGAGTAGCGAGCAGAGCGCGGAGATGGTCAGGGCGGTGCTTGGCGGAGCGGCAGGTCCCGCCCGCGACATCGTGCTGATGAACGCGGCCGCCGCGTTGGTGGCCGCGGGCAAGGCCCCTTCGCTTGAGGCCGGAATTCCAATTGCTGCCGAGTCAATAGACAGTGGCGCGGCAGCCCGCTCGCTCGATGCTCTGGTGGACCTGAGCCAGACGCTTGAGTAGACCGGTCCGCCGGAATGAGAGTCCTCAGAAGGAAGGCAAATGGTAATCTCGGGCGCGCCTGACATCCTCCGAAAGATCGTCGAGGCGAAGAGGCAGGAAGTAGAGCGCCTCAAGGTTGACGTCCTGATATCGGAGCTTCAGGACCGTATCGACGCCCGGTCCGCCCCTCTGAACTTCGCGGGGGCGCTGATGGGCAGTCGCGTTCGTGTCATCGCCGAGATCAAGAAAGCCTCCCCGAGCAAAGGCGTCCTCCGCGCCGATTTCGACCCCGTTGACCTGGCTAATATCTATGCCGACAACGGCGCCGCGGCCATCTCGGTGCTGACCAACGCCCAGCACTTCCAGGGCAGCATCGCTCACCTCGAGGCCGCTCATGCGACCGTGCACGGACGAGGAGTGCCGGTGCTGCGGAAAGAGTTCATCTTCGACCCCTACCAGGTCTACGAGGCCCGAGCCCACGGGGCAGACGCCATACTGCTCATCGTCGCCATGCTGTCGCCATCGCAGCTCTCCGAGCTGGCTGACCTGGCCCAGCGCTTCTGGATGCAGACGCTGGTGGAGGTCCACGACGAACCAGAGTTGCGGACCGCGCTCGATGCCGGCGCAGATATCGTGGGAATCAACAACCGCGACTTGCGCACCTTCGTCACCGATTTAGCCGTGACCGATCGGCTCGCCAATACGATCCCGTCGGGCAAAATCGTCGTGAGCGAGAGCGGCATAAGCTCCCGGGAGCACATCGATCGGGTCAGACGGGCAGGGGCCCACGCCGTCCTCGTCGGCGAGGCGCTGGTCGCATCCGACGATGTCGCGGCCAAGCTCCAGGAGCTGGTATGACCAGGCTGAAGATATGCGGGCTGCGCGACCCGGCCCACGCGCTGGTGGCAGCGAGGGCGGGCGCGGACTTGCTCGGATTCGTCTTCGTTGACGGCGTTCGTCGACAGCTCCAGGTGGACGAGGGCGCAAAGGTTATCGAGCGGTACCGGGAGAGTCACGGGCCCCAAGGCCCGCAGCTGGTCGGCCTCTTCGCGGACCAGCCGGTGGACTTCGTCAATCGCGTGGTGGCCACGTGCGGCCTCGACTACGTACAGCTATGCGGTTCTGAGCCGCCGGAGGTATGGGACGACATCGACGCCCGCGTCATACGCCAGGTCAAGGTGCGCGATGATTCACCCCGGGAAGCGGCCGTGGACGAAGCTCGTCGAAAAGTGGAGCGGGCCGTTTCGGCTGGACACATGGCCACCCTGGACAAATACCACGCCGGCTCCCTGGGCGGCACTGGCCTGAGCTTCGACTGGGAGATCGCGGCCCGCGTCGCCAGCGAGTTCGAGTTTTTGCTCGCGGGCGGCCTGACCTCCGAAAACGTTGCTGCCGCCATCGAGACCGTCCGCCCATGGGGCGTGGACGTCTCCAGCGGAGTCGAGACTGACGGAATCAAAGACCCTTCGAAGATCGTCGCCTTCGCCGAGGCCGTTCTGAAAGCTGAAAGCTGAAAGCTGACGGCTGATAGCTGACTGCTGAACCCCGTTCGCCCGACGGGCAGGCAGATGGCGAGGCTACATTGAATCCCGTCCAACTCAAGACCCATTGCGTCCTGATAGATGCGCCGAGAGAGATGGTCTTCCAAAAGATGACCGCCTTCGATCGCGGCCAGATGCCGGGAGACCCCGACGAATCCTCGGAGGTGCTCTCTCGTGACGGCGATTCACTGTCCGTGAAGTTCAGGAACCGCGCTGGATTTATCACATACACCTCCGTGGAGCAGGTGACGCTGTATCCGCCGGGTCGTATTACCTTCAAACACCTCAGCGGACCGCTCCACTACGCGTACGATGAGTTCCTCCTGGAGGACCGAGACGGGCAGACGCTCTTGAGCCACCGGGGCGAGATCGTCTGGAGCCGGGTCCCTTTGTTTGGATGGCTTGGCGCGGTCCTCTACACGAGGCCGATGTTCGAAAGGGTGGTGGCCAGACACATGGCCGTAATAAAGTCCACGTGCGAGGCCAGGGCCTCCCGCAGCCACGTCTTCCGCCGCAAGGATACGCGTTCGACGGGTGGCGCCTAGCGTCCTCAGGCGGAATCGCGCCGGCCTGTCTGGGGCCTTCGACTGGTTCAGGCCGAGCGGAGGCTGCGCCTACGCCCGTTCATGGTGAGCCCTTCGGCAGGCTCAGGACAGGCTTGTCGGACCACCGGCCCGCCGCCCACTGGCCGCCGGCACTCACTGGCCAGCGAGTTCAGCAAAACTGGGTATACGAATAAACCGGCCTGTGTTATCTTTCCTCTGGTTCGAAATACCATGGGGTAGCCACGAATGTTTGACCACGACGTGCTAATAATTGGGGCTGGACTGGCCGGGATGCGCGCCGCATTGGCGGCCAGCCAGAACGGCGCAGACGTGGCGGTTGTCACCAAGGTCCACCCGGTGCGCAGCCACTCCAATGCCGCCCAGGGGGGTATCAACGCAGCCCTCGAAGACCGGGGAGACGACTGGCGCGACCACGCCTACGACACCATCAAAGGCAGCGACTACCTGGGCGACCAGGACGCCATCGAGATCATGTGCCGCGAGGCCGGCCAGGAAGTGATCACGATGGAGCACTTCGGCGCGATCTTCAACCGCGACGACGAGGGCCGACTGGGCACGCGAGCCTTTGGGGGGCAAAGGCAGGCCCGCACCTTCTTCGTGGCGGACTTCACCGGCCAGGCGCTGCTGCACGTGCTCTACGAGCAGATCATGCGGGCCGGCGTGCGCGTGTACGAAGAGTGGTTCGTGCTGTCGTTGATCGTGGAGGACGGCCAGTGTGCCGGTGCAGTGGTCCTGGAGATCAGGACCGGCGCCATCCACGTCGTCCGCGCCAAGGCGGTCATCGTGGCGGCAGGCGGCGTCGGACGCGCCTTCGAACCCAGCACAAACGCCCTGATCTGCACGGGCGATGGCATATCGCTTGCATACAGGGTCGGCGCTCCCATGATGGACATGGAGATGGTCCAGTACCATCCCACCACGCTGAAGGGTAGTGGAGTGCTGATCACGGAGGGAGCGCGCGGAGACGGGGCCTACTTGCTGAACTCCGACGGCGACCGGTTCATGAAGACCTACGCGCCCAACATGATGGAGCTGGCCTCCCGCGACGTCGTGTCGCGTTCCGAGCAGACCGAGATCAACCAGGGGCGCGGCATCGACGGCTGCGTACTGCTGGACTGCCGGCATCTGGGCGAAAAGGTGATACGAGAGAGGCTCTCCCAGATCGTGGAGATAGCCCGGGACTTCGCTAGCGTGGATATCTATACGGAGCCGATCCCCATCCGGCCCGGCATGCACTACCAGATGGGCGGGATCAAGACCGACGTCGACGGCCAGACCCGCGTCCCGGGACTGTACGCCGCCGGGGAGGCCGCCTGCGTCAGCGTCCATGGCGGCAACCGGCTGGGCGCCAACTCGCTGCTGGACACCCTGGTGTTCGGACGCCGCTCCGGAGAGCACGCCGCCGACGCCGTCAGCGGCAAGGCCCACGGAAACGTTACCGATGACGCCGCCGAAGCCGACCGCATGCACATCCAGGCGCTGATGGCCAACGGCGAGGACGGTGACATGTTCGGAAAGCTCCGCCGGGAGATGGGGGAGACACTTAACGAGCACCTGGCGGTATTCCGGAATCAAGCAGGCATGGAGGAGGCGCTGGAAAAGATACGCCGGCTCAAGGAGCATTTCCGGTCCGTGCGCGTTCCCGACAAGGGGAAGACCTTCAATACCAACCTGATATTCACCCTGGAGCTGGGCTTCATGCTGGACTGCGCCGAGGCCGTCGCCCTGAGCGCTTTGGAGCGCAAGGAGAGCAGGGGAGCGCACACCAGGACGGATATGCCGGACCGGGACGACGAAAATTGGCTGAAGCACATCCTCGTCAAGTACACCGAGGACGGCCCCCAGTTGGAGCATCTGCCGGTCGTCATTACCGAGTGGGCGCCGGAGGTCCGCAGCTACTGAGAATCTTTCTGAAGACCCAACTGCAGGGAGTCCAGAGGGGATTTCCCTCTGGTCGGGGCCTGGGGTGAAACCCCAGATTAGTTTCTCCCAATTCGATCCGACCGAAGGAAGGTGGCGATGCAAGTAAAGATGAGCGTACGGCGCTTCGACCCCGAAGCCGACGCGCCCGAATCACACTTCCAGGAATATGACCTGGACATGCCCGAAGCCAGCACCGTCCTTGACGGGCTGATCCACATTCGGGAGGAGATCGACGGGACCCTGGCGCTCAGGTGCTCGTGCCGCAGCGCCATATGCGGCTCGTGCGCGGTCCGCATCAATGGACAAGCCGGCCTGGCCTGCAATACGAAAGCAACGGATGCGCTGCCTGACGGCGGCGGCCCAATCGTCGTCGAGCCAGCAGGCAACATGGAGGTCGTAAAGGACCTGGTCGTCGACTTCGCGCCCTTCTGGAGCAAAGTGAGGGACGTCGAGCCGTGGCTCCAGCCAGACGGTCCCGAGCCCGACGCGGAGTACGTCGCGCCCAACGAGGACATGCTCCACCTGGCGGGAGTCATGGCCTGTATCATGTGCGGCGCATGCGTCTCCGACTGCACCGTGCTGGAGGTCGACCCCAACTTCCTTGGGCCCGCGGCGCTTGCCAAGGCATACAGGTTCGTCGGCGATCCCAGGGACGGCGCCGATGACGCGCGTCTGGGCGCTCTCAACGAGTACGGCGGCATGTGGGACTGCACCCGCTGCATGCAGTGCGTGGAGGTCTGCCCGAAAGGCGTGGACCCGATGGGCCGCATCATGGCGTTGCGGGACAGGGCCATGGAGGCGGGCTACAACAACACGGCCGGCGCCCGCCATGCCAACGCCTTCGCGGACTCGGTCGGCCACAGTGGCTGGCTCGACGAGTTATGGCTCCCGATAAAGACCCACGGTATTACCAATATCCGTGAGATGCTGAAGCTGGTGCCACTGGGAATCCGTGCGCAGCTGGCGGGTAAGCGGCCGCCCATATTCCACAAGAGCATACCCGGCGTCGAAAACGTGCGCCGAATCTTCCGCAAGGCAGGGAACGGACGATGAAGTTTGCCCTATACCCAGGATGCGTCTCCCGAGGCGCCTGCCCCGAGCTTTACGCAGCGACCGTTGAGGTCTGCACGCGGCTGGGCATCGAACTGGACCTGGAGACGATGCAGGGCGCGTCCTGCACCGGCGCGGGAGTGCTTCAGGAGAAGAACCTGCGGCTGGCCGATACACTCAACGCCCGCACCTTCGCCATGGCCGAGCGGGCCGGGTTGCCCATCCTGACGATATGCAGCACTTGCCAGGGGGTAATGTCGCAGGCCAACGAGCGACTGCAAGACGACGAGTACCGCGCCTCGATCAACGAGGACCTGGCCGAAGAGGGACTTACCTACAGCGGTGGCGCCGACCCCAGGCACCTGCTGTGGGTGATCGTCGAAGAGGTGGGACTGGACAAGCTGAAATCCCTCGTCACCGTGCCCTTGTCTCACCTGAACATGGCCCCGTTCTATGGCTGTTACATCGTCCGCCCCTCGTCGGCGCTGGGCTTCGACGACCACCCCGAGCGGGAGGACTCGCTGGAGAGGGTGATCGAGGCGGTGGGCGCGCGGGTCGTCGACTTCGCCGGCAAGACCCTGTGCTGCGGCTTCCCGATACTCACCATCAACGAGACCAACTCGCTAAAGATGGTCGCCAACCACACGCTGGACGCCAAGGGCCTCGGCGCGGACGCCATGGTGACGCCCTGTCCGCTGTGCCACCTGAACCTGGACGGATACCAGCCCCAGGCCGCGGCGGCCAGCCGCGCGTCGATCGACCTGCCGATACTGCATCTGCCCCAGCTCATCGGCCTGGCTATGGGCATCGACCCGAAGTCGATGCGGCTCAACCGCCACATCGTCTCCACCAAGAAGCTCCTGACCGAGGTCGCGGTCTCGCCGTAGGGGCTCGCGCCAGCCGGGGGCTCTGTGGCGCGGCATCGTGTCGTCCACCGCAAAGCCTCGGACGGTCTCCGCTTGAGACCCGACCGGAAGGACTTCCTTTCCGAGCGTTTTCCTACTGTGCGACTAACATAACGGGTGGTACAAAGATGGTGGGACAGGTCGAGGGTTTGATATAGGAAACCTCGAGTAAGATTATTTGGCTTTACTATCGGGATGGACCCAGAAGGGGTTGCAGTGGCGTCGGTGCAAATCGGACACAAAATGGTCTTAATTCTCCTGACGATAGTCTTCGTCTCTGTTGCGTGCGCCGGAGAGTCCGAAACCAGCAGCCCTGATGGTCCGACCGACGGCGGCGTCGCGATCGAGGACGCTGCCCCGGTTCCAGGTGAGTCATCCTCGTCAGCGGCGCCACCTGCTCCAGAGTCGACCGATACGACTGGAGCTGACCAGGCAGATGAGATTCCTTCAGGCGCCGTCGTGCTCTTCTACAGAGTCAGCTTCGGGACCGAAACAGAGCGACTGCGCGTCCCTGGCGGCGACATAGCCTGGGAGAGCGGAAGTAAGGGTATTGCGCGATACGTCCCGAGCACGGGCCAGGTCGATGTAATCAGGACGATAGCCTCTCCCAGCTATGCCAAGAGCGCCATTTACCCCGTGACGTTCGGTGGCAGACTCTTCGCGGTCCGCGACTGGGGCGCCGACTGGACATCGGAGAATAAGCAATTCAGCATAGAGGAGCTCGACCCGAGGAATGACGCCTCCATGTCCTCTACGGACATCCATGCCGAGTGGTTCACTATTTCTGGCAACAAGGTCTACTTCAAGAGCGAGGTGAGGAAGGACCTGTTTGGCAATGTTAGTGGCGGCGGAATCGTCATGGCGAAGAATCTGGGCTCAGCGGACGAGCGCGAGCTTCCAGTTCAGGAGTCATTTGTTGCCGTTGGTGATCAGCTAGCGTCGTTAGTCGGATCCACGGTCAGGGTCCACGACCGGTCTACCGGCGAGCCTCAGGCTTCTACGGAGCTCGCCCCAGCGCTGACCGACAATATCTGGCCCACCGTCAGAAATGTCTTCTACGTTGACGACGCAATCTACTGGGCCGAGGCCACGGGCGGTGTGAAGTACATGGGAATTGTCAGGGTTTCGCTGACCGGCGCCGTAGAGAGACTGGCAACCTTGAGAGTTGAAGCAGACGAGACCAGTCTGGTGATCGATCAGGGGGGAGGGCGCATCGTAGTCGGCACGGTGAGTTCTATGCCTCCCAGGGGGATCGGGATAAAACGGCTATTCCTGCTCGACATCGACGAGAAGAAGCTTGATGAGGTGCCGATAAACCAGCACATCCCCCTTGCTCGAAATGAGGCCGGAGGGGGAGTCCAGATCCTCGTGATGCCTTAGCCTCGTTCCAACGTGGCGCCTTGTACGAGTAGTCTCCTGGCTTGCCGATCTCCTGGCTTGCCGATCGCGATGGATGATGCATGTAGTTGACTGTTAGGGGCACGTTGCGATCCGAAACGCAAATCAAGGTCCGACTCGGCGTTGAGCCCGACCCGCGAATCTGTTATCAGAAACACGTCCCTGACCCGTGGGCCGGCGAAGGGGTCAGTTTACTTGGCTGCAGCTTGGATCGGTGGACGAAAGACTGAGTAGGTCGAACCACGTCTTTCTGCACCTGCTGTTACTCACCTCTTTCGCTTTGGTTGGTGCGTGCTCCGAGCTTAGCATTTGGGAACAGCGGGTTGAAGACGCATTCGCCGCTTCGTCGTGTCCGGCTCGTCTTGAAACGAAGATCGATGACTCTCACTACTCCGGCCCCCTCATCGACACAAACTTTCATGTTCCCCACATTCCAGACTCGCCAGCCCGGCCGCTCGACTCCTTAGAAAACGCCAAACCGCTCCTGGGCAGAAACGTCTATTTGAGCGATCTAGTCTGCACCCTAGAACACGAGGGGACTGAGAAAGTATTCGCGTTCTTTCCCGTGTGGCCAGAGATTGACCACAGTTTCCCTCTGGAAGTCGCGAGTCGCACGATGCACCAGTATCCTGAACTGTTTGTGCCATTCGTCATGCCGCCGGGACCTGACGATGTGCCACCCACAGCGGACGCGGCGACTTTGAAACAGATGCTCAACGATGCGCCTGATCTATTCCAGGGCTACGGGGAAATCGGCCTCTACGAACTCGGAAAACGCCGAAAAGCAACTGATTACCCTCCGGACGCTCAGATCTTTCTTGAGATCTATCCAGTCGTCAGCGAGCACAACATGGTGGTCTATTTGCATCCTGGTTGGGGGCATGAAGAAAGCCTTGCGCGTGTGCTAGCGAGTTTCCCCGAGACCGATTTCATCGTTCACGGGGAGCAGATAGAATCTGAAATAGGGAGTCTAATGGGAAAGTACCCGAATCTGTATTTCACCGTGAACGACCTGTATGGAGACCAATACTTGCTTAATAGTCGTGAAACCAAGGGGAGTTTCTTGGCTGCATTGGCGGAATTCGAGCCTCTACTCGAAAAGGACCTCGCTAACTGGAAGAAACTTATCGAGGAGCATCCTGATCAATTCATGTGGGGAACCGACCGTGGCGACGCATTGTGGACGTTCGACAGAGAGGTCGGGCGCACGTTGGCCGATTATGGGCGCGCCTTTATCGGACGTCTTGCCCCCGCGGTTCAAGAGAAGTTTGCCTACAGGAACGCTCAGTCGATACTACAGGCCTAGTACTTAGTTAGCTAAATCACGATACGTATGCTTAAGGGAACCGGGGTGCACAACGTTCTTGGTCCATTCGAAGGGGACGGGGCACTGGTTGCGAGCCTGGGTAAAGGCATCTATGGCACGGCAGACATCGCGCACAGAGGTGGCGTTAAGACCCCGCAGGGCTCGACGCGTCAGGATGCTGAACCAGACCTCGATTTGGTTGAGCCAGGAAGCGTGGGTAGGGATGTAATGGAAGTGGACATTGGGATGCCGAGCCAGCCACCGGTCATGCTTGGGCTTATGAGTATTAAGGTTATCCAGGATAACGTGCAACTCCTGGTCGGGGTACTGAGCGACCAGACGGTTCATGAAGTCCAAGAACTCACGCCGGCGGCGGCGGCGATAGTGGCCTACCGTCACCGTCCCTCGGGCAACCTCCAGGGCAGCGAAGAGGGTGGTGGTTCCGTGGCGTTTGTATTCGTGGCTGAACCCGCGGAGGGCCTGCCCGTTGGGCATGCGCAGCCAGCCCTGAGCCCGCTCCAGAGCCTGGATGGCGGGTTTCTCATCCACGCTCAACACCACCGCGTTCTCCGGCGGGTCCAGATACAAGGCCACCACATCGGCCGCTTTCTGGGCGAACTGGGGGTCCGTGCTCACGCACCAACTTCGACGACGCTGCAAATGAATCCCATGTTTCCTCAGCACCTGCCAGACATAGTGGGCTGGAACGTCTCCCAATGCCTCAGCGACCAGCCGCCCTGTCCACGTGCTGTATCCCTCGGGAGGCGGTTCATCCAGCTTCGCCAGGATGCGCCTCTCAGTGCTGGCCGTGTACTTCCGAGCCTTTCCGGGCCGGGCCCCGTCGTTCAGCCCTGCGCTCCGCTCCGCCGCAAACCTCTTCCGCCACACCACAACCCGCGCCCGCGTCAGACCCACCTCCCGGGCGATCGCTGTATTGGGCGTTCCATCGGCCGCCAGCAGAACCAATCGCGCGCGCTGTACGGCTCGATACGGAGCAGTACGGCTCCGAACCGTGGTCTCCAGCTCCCCACGCTCTCCGGTTGTCAACGTGATGATCGTCTCTGCTCTTCGCATGCGGTCAGCATAACATCTGCCTACCATTACGTATAGGTATTATCAAAACTACGTACTAGATCGTTCGTACCGACGGAGAAAGTCCCAGGTGCTGAGGGGCGTGAACCTGGGTAGCTCCGGCGAAAACGTACCCTGACACCCCAGCATGGGAAGGGACGGCAGGCACGAACTGTAGCGCCTCGCCAGAAGGGATCTCCTGTTGGAGCCAGCGACGCACTGCAGCGTGATATAGCCTTGCAGCCGATGACTCCGCTGGTCGGATCCCTGCGAATCTCCCCCTCCAACTACCCCACGACAGCCCGACCCTGGGGTTGACAGGCCACGCCCGGTCATGATACAAAACGAACATTCGCTTTTATAAACGAATGTTCGTTTTGTTGTACGGAGGGCGCCATGCCAAAGGTCACCGAGGAGCATCTCGAGGCTCGACGCACCCAGATACTCGACGCGGCCCTGGCCTGCTTCTCCCGCAACGGTTTCCACCAGACCACCATGCACGACATATGCAGCGAGGCCGGCCTCAGCCCCGGCGCAGTGTACCGCTACTTCGACAGTAAAGAGGCGATGATCGGGGAGAGCTGCTCGCGCGGTCAGACCGAGGTCGCCATGGCCTTCGAGGGGGCCGCGTCCCAGGGCGGCACTCATGAAGTGGTCTCCCAGCTGGCCGACATCTTCTTCGGTGAGCTCGACTCTCCGGATTCTGCGCCGTCGCTGAGATTGCATGTGCAGCTTTGGGGCGAATCGCTCCGCAATCCCGAGGTCCTGGCGGGCTTAAGTGACAACAGGGAAAGGGTGCGCGGGCACCTGCAAGCGCTGGTCGAGCGCGGCCAGCGCCTGGGCGACGTGGACCCACAGGCGGACCCCGAGTACATCGCGAGGGTGCTGCTCTCCGCCTACGATGGCCTTGTCCTGCAGAAGAGCCTGGACCCGGACATCGACATCTGGAGATATGTCGGCGCGTTCAAGAGCGTCGTCGCGGGAGTCCTGTCCGAGGCCGCCGAGGACGGCCCCGCGAGGAGCGCGGAGAGCCGGGCCGGGTCAACAGAGTGATCGCGTTCCGAGACAAGTGGCCTGAAAACGGCTCCCGTCCCACGGACCGACGATAAACGACGTTAATCAGCTATCGGGAGAAACTAATGAAATTGTCGACGGAATCGCTGGCCAGAGCAAGCGCCACCCACCCCTGGCGCACCGTGGGAATCTGGCTGTCCGTGGTTGCTGTTTCCATGTTCATTGCGGGCACGATGCTCAACGACGGGCTGACCACCGAGTTCGCCTACTCTAGCAATCCGGATTCGAAAAAGGCCGACGCATTGCTCGAGGACCGCCTGCGAGGGCCCCGGCGGCTCAACGAAGTGGTGATTGTCCAGTCGGACCGTCTGGTGGTTGACGACCCTGCATTCGAGGCGAAAGTCACGGAGCTTTTCGGGCAGATCAACGACCTCGGACCGGACATCATCCAGAGCGGAATGAACTACTACGCGCTTCCGGTCCCGGCCATGGTTGCCGAAGACAGGCACTCGACCATCATGCCTCTGGTCCTGGCCGGCAGCTTCGACGATGCGATGGAAAACGTAGAGCAACTTACCGACCTGGTCGCCGAGGCAAACGGGAAAGACGGTTTCAAAGTACTGATCGCCGGCGGGGCGTCCATCGGCCTGGAGTCCAACGAGATCTCCGAGCGGGACCTGTTGCGGGGGGAGATTATCGGCATTCCTGTGGCACTTGTGATCCTGATGTTCGTTTTCGGGGCCTTACTGGTGACGTTCGTACCGCCGCTGCTCGCCATCGTTGCCATAGTGATTGCGACGGCCGGGGCCGCCCTAATCGGCCAGGTTATTCCGCTCTCCTTCTTTGTCGTGAATATGATCATAATGATCGGCCTGGCCGTGGGCATCGACTACACGCTGTTCGTGGTCTCGCGGTTCCGCGAAGAGCGACGCCGTGGGCAACCGAAGATCGAGGCCATTGCCCGCGCGGGAGCGACCGCCAGCCGGGCGGTCCTGTTCAGCGGTGTCACCGTCGTGCTGGCCCTGGTCGGGATGCTGGTGGTCCCAACGAACATATTCCAGAGCCTGGGCACCGGCGCGATACTGGTGGTGATCGTGTCGGTCCTGATATCCCTGACCCTGCTGCCCGCGGTGCTTGGGCTTCTGGGGGACTGGGTCGATGCACTTAAGCTGCCGTACATCGGACGCCGGCTGTCCAGGTCAGACTCTGACGACAGCACCGGAGGATTCTGGAACCGAGTGACCCAGGCAGTCATGGGCAGGCCGGTCATCAGCCTGGTGATCACTGTCGGAGCGCTGGTTGCCGTGGCTGTTCCCGCCCTCGACCTCGAGACCGGCTTCAACGGTGTGGAGTCCATGCCCCCGGACTCCAGGGCCAGGGAGGCGTTCCAACTGCTGGAAGACCAGTTTTCGTTCGGCGTCGTCTCGCCGCTGGAGATCGTGGTGGACGGCGACATAAATTCCGATGCCGTGCAGGTCGCTATAGCGGGCCTGAATGCGGCCATGGAGTCGGACCCCGCGTTCGTCGGCAAACCGACGGTCCAGGTCAACGATGACGGCGATTTGGCGCTGATCTCGATTCCGGTGGCTGGGGAGCCGGCAGGGCAGGTGGCGGAGGCTGCGACCCGTGTGGTCCGCGACCAGTACGTGCCGACAACCTTCGAGGGCGTGAACGCCCGCGTCTACGCCACCGGAGCGCCTGCATTCAACGTCGACTTCTACGACATCACCGACAGGTTCACGCCCATCGTCTTCGGCACGGTGCTGACGCTCAGCTTCGTGCTTCTCACGCTGGTTTTCCGGTCCATAATCGTCCCTATCAAAGCCATACTGATGAACCTTCTGTCGGTTGGCGCGGCTTACGGGTTGATGGTGCTGGTCTTCCAAAAGGGGTATGGGGCCGATCTGCTGGGGTTCCAGCAGGCTGACGCCATCGACGCGTGGATTCCGCTGTTCCTGTTCTCGGTGCTATTCGGTCTGTCGATGGACTACCACGTGTTCATGCTGAGCCGCATCCGAGAGCGGTACGACCAGACCCGTGACAACGCGGCCTCGGTGGCCTACGGCCTGCGCTCGACCGGCGGGCTGATCACGGGCGCGGCGCTGATAATGGTGGCCGTGTTCGGAGGGTTCGCCATGGGCGAGCTGGTGGGGTTCCAGCAGGTCGGTTTCGGCCTGGCGGTGGCCGTGTTTCTGGATGCGACCATCGTACGCTCGGTGCTGGTACCTGCCAGCATGAGGCTGCTGGGGGACCTGAACTGGTACCTGCCCAGCGGACTAAGCTGGCTGCCGGACTTTCGGGTCGAGCCGGAAGAGGCCGTGGCCGCGCCAGCCACCGGAGACTGAACAGGCCGTGGCCACGGCGGCACCGATGCCGGGAGTGCGGTCCGACCTAGGCTGGCAAGTCCATCGAACAGACGCGACGGGTGGTCGCGCAGCAAAACCAAATCCGGCCGTTGTGCATCGTCACGCCGTGGAGCTCCGGGTCTGGTACATCGATCTCGTCCAGCACTTTCCCGTCTTCCGGATCAAGCTTGTGTAGCTTGCACATCGTGGTATCGGCTAGCCAGATCGCGCCGTCGTGCATGAAGATTCCGTGGGGGCGGGCCCCGGGACACGGTATGGACCGCTTTACGGTCATGGTTCCCGGGTCCATGAGGTAGACTCGCTGCGCGGGAGGCACGGCCACCCACATGTTCTCGTCGTCCACCCACTCCATGCCGTGCGCCCCGCTGACTCGCGTGTTCTCAGGGGAGCCGAAGCTCACGACGCCAACGCCTGGAGTGTCGTACCGCTCGGCGGTTGAGCCGTCCGGGTTGCACTTGACCAGCTTTGGGGCGCCGTTATCGCCCGCCGATTCGACGTCGAACGTGGACGATATCCAGATGTGCCCTGCGCCGAGCGTGACCCCGCTGGAGTGCTCCACCTCCGCGGGAAGCTTCTCAAGTACAGAGCCGTCTTCCCAGTCCAGTTTGTATAGATGGTTGTCAGTCTGATCGATGACCCAGAGCCCGTCATCCGCCGCCTGAAGCCCGTTGGGCTGTGGCCCGGGATGCATGAACATGTCTTGCACTTTGGTCATAACTCGGCCTCCTCTTGTGTCGGAGATACGGCTGATTTACTCGTCGCCTCCTATTCTACTCCAAGAGGAGGCGCCTAGCGCCACGCTGAATCTCTCACTTGCGCTCCGCCACGCCATTGACGCGGCCGATGACTCACATCCGCGCTAGCCTCTCCGACGGCTCCTTGAGGTAAGATATACATCCCAATATGGGTGCAGGGCGCGCACTGCGCGCCAGAGATATGTGGAAGGCGGAGTAGACCGAGTGGATACCGACGGACCGCTTTTCGCCAGCCATCACACGGTGCTTCCGTCCGTCGTCGAGGCTATCGGCGGCACTCCGCTGGTCGACCTGTCGCGTCTGACCCGCAACGTCGATGGTCGCGTCCTCGCAAAGCTGGACAACCTGAACCCCGGCCTCTCGAAAAAGGACCGGATTGCGAAGAAAATCGTCGAGGACGCCGAGGCCGACGGGTCGCTTCGGCCCGGCCAGACTGTGGTCGAGCTGACCAGCGGCAACACCGGCACCGGGCTGTCGATAGTCTGCGGCGTAAAGGGCTACCCGTTCGTGGCCGTGATGTCCAGGGGCAACTCGGCGGAGCGTGCGCGCATGATGCGGGCCCTGGGAGCGGAGGTGGTACTGGTGGACCAGGCGCCTGGCTCCGCGCCCGGCCAGGTCTCGGGCGCGGACCTGGAGCTGGTCGAGGAGGAGGCCCGCAGGATGGTCCGAGAGAGGGGCGCCTTCAGGGCCGACCAGTTCCATTTGAAGGCCAACTTCCTCGCTCATTACGAGAACACCGGCCCCGAAATCTTGAGCCAGTCGGGCTACGAGGTCGAAGCGTTCTGCGACTTCGTGGGGTCGGGCGGCACCTTTGCCGGGTGCGCGGCGGCCTTCAAAGAGCACGACCCGACGGTCCGGTGCTACATCGTCGAGCCAGCCGGGGCAGCCCCCTTGGCGGGCAAGGCCGTGACTGACCCCAGCCACCGAATCCAGGGCGGGGGCTACGCCATCGCCGACCTGGACTTCATCCGGCCGGAGCACATCGACGGCTATCTACAGGTCACCGACGAGGACGCTATCGACGCCGCGCGGAGACTGGCGCGGGAAGAAGGCGTCTTCGCGGGTTTCTCGTCGGGGGCTAACGTTGCCGCCGCGCTACAGCTCCTGGACGGGCCGTGCAGAGGCAAGACAGTGGCCGTGCTGATCTGCGACTCGGGTCTGAAGTACCTGAGCACGGACCTCTGGGAGTAGCGGACACCGGCAACACCGAGAGCACGCCTCGGATATACTCCGGCCCTGCTCGGTAGAAACCCTTCACCCGTCCGCGCTATTGCAACGGCAACGGGGGCTGGAGCCACTTCGACGACTCGTTGACCTCGATCTCGGTGACCCACTTGACCCACTCGAAACCCCTCTTGCCCGGCGCGACCAACCGAAGCGGGGTCCCGTGTCCATGGGCCAGTGCGTCGCCGCCCACGTGCGTCGCCAGCAGGCATTGGGCGATCTCAGCCGTGGAAAACCGGCGGTAGTAGCCGGTGACGGACCGGACCGTAACACTGCGCGCAGACGCCGTCGGCTCGCTCAGCGCCAGCAAGTCTGATACCGGGACTCCGCGCCAGACCTGTGTCGAGTGCCAGCCGCCGGTGTAGTCGATGGTCGCGGTGATCTCGCCCGTCGTGTCCAGGTCGCCGTACCCGATCTCCAGCGGTCGCGCCACGGCTCCGCGTACCGTCAGCGTCCAATCCGCCGCTTCGATCGGCTGAGGACTATCGTTCAGCCAGGACACGCTGGGGAACCGGTTGCCCGAGAAGCTGCCGGCCTCGTAGGAGCCGGTGAACCTCCGCTCCGCGCCACTCAGCCCCCCAACTCTCGCGGCGGCCTCGACTACCTGCCAGGTGGCGACAGCCGCCACCCCGATTCCGGCGAGCCTGAGGAACGACCTGCGGTCCGCCCAGAAGCTGACGGGGAAGCCGCGCGTCAGGTGCTTCGCGTGCCAGGCGAGGAGCGGGACCATGGCCACGCCGACGTATATGTGCCAGCTAACGCCGCTGAACATCCAGAAGCTGAACGGCCCCAATAGCGACCAGGCAAGGCCCAACGCCAGCGACCCGCCAAGGAGCACCATCAGTAGGAGCGAAGCTACGCGGGGCCCGCCGCCTCGGGCATGCCGGAGCGAGAAGGCGATGTTGCCGGCCTTCCACACCAGCACCACAATTATCCCGTAGCCAACGACGCGGTGCGCCACGATGAAGATCGTCAGCTCATCGGACCCGGTGACCAGCCCAAGCAGCCCGCTGGCCATCGCGACCAGCAGCAACAGCAGCAGGATCGCGTTGGCCCACCGGAATTTCATCTCAGGTTCTCAACCCAGTCCGACTTACGGAGCGCCGATGAAACAAAACACCTACATTTGTTGCATTGTTACACCGGAGACGGCCTGGAGGGGAAGGACGGCTGGCGCAACCATTTTTCGAGAGACGGGATTGCTGCCTCAAAGTACCCGACCATGCTCTCGACGCGTTGTCTATACGAGTTGTTCAGATAACCAGCTCCCCAAGAGAGCCGCAGGTTGTTAACTGACAATGAACTTGCTATGGAGAGTTCGACGTAGCCGTTCTGGATGGTCTCTTCGATCTCGGTTTTAAGGGCCCCCAGAGATCCCTTGTTCTGTCCCCAAATTTCGGACGAGAACGGGGGCAGATTGTTGGAGTGCAACGTGCCATGATCGGCTGCCAGGCGCACCGCGGCCCGCATCTCGGCCAAGATTGCTGCAATATCGGAGGTCTGTTGCTGCCTGTGGAGTTGGACACGTTCGGTCGCTGCCAATTGGGCAGACGCTTGGGCAGCCCGGGTGGCCGCAATGTACGAACCCAGAATGGCAAGCAGCCCACCTACGAGGGCCCCGAATAGCGTCTGAAAGAAATCCACTGCGAAACCTCCTGTTGCGGACGAGGCATGGCCACCTCGTAAGCCCAGGACCTCACCCGGCCCGGGGATGTCTAGTGATCAGAGCAATCTGTAGGCGAGGAACCAGGGCGGTGCATTTGGGTCCATCACCAAATTTGAGCGTTTGAGACTCTTCGCATCTACACGCCGTTCGGAGAATAACATCAGGTCATGCGGGAGTAATTCGGTTATGACTTTGGACCCGAACTCGAATATCTCTCCGTTCATGATGTGTATGACCGTCACACCTGCACGTTGCAGATTTCTTTCTCTCACGACTTGAGTCGCCTCACCAATATGACTCGGACCATCGATCTCGACGGCGAGAAGCCTCTGACCTGACCAAAAGAGGAAGTCTAGCTTGTACATGTGGGGTGGTACAAACTCGTCAAATTCCTCACTATGGCCAAAAAGTGGATCGAAGAGATAGACGTGAGCTTGCGGAAGGGGGAGTAGGAATTGGAACCGCAAGAACGGGTGTTCCTGAACCTCTGTTGGTAGACCGAATGTGGCAAGTAGGGTGCTCGTGGCGCATATTGAGACTCGGCCTATCACCAGCCTGCGCCGGTGGTCGCCGTGGTAGACTGGCCGAAACGGAATAGCCAGACTCGATCGGACTTCGTGATTGCTGACACGGAGCTACGCATGCCTGCCTATTTGAGAATCCCCGACACTCTACTCATACCGTTCGGCGTCCCTAAATGGGAGATCGATCAGCTCAAGGTCGTCGGCGTGGACTCTGAGTCGACCTACATTGAGAGTGATGTACCCTGTGCTTTTATCGATCTGAGCACCAGCACGCCGTTGACATTGTCTGATGCACGTCTCGTACTTCCCGACCACGAATTGGCCCCTGAGGATTATTATGAGATCGGCCAAGGGAACCCCGGACCCGCCTTGGAGTCAATCCATCAAGCATTGCTGAGGAATTGCGCCCTCCAAACGGATGCGGAAAGGGAGTTCCTGCGCCTGTGTTACGTTAAAGCTTTCAAGTGAACGGCGGTGTGTGGGTTCCGACCAGCGAAAGTCCCGAAGGTGGAAAGATTCGTGCAACAATATCCCGGGCCGGGCGTTACACGAGGGGGTTTGCCGGCCGAGGCGTCAGTCCGCCTCCGCCATCACCTCTAGCAGCTCGCGGACCGCGTCGACCGAGTGGCCGAGGGCGGTGGACTCGGCGGCAGTCAGCTCGAACTCGATGACCTCTTCAACGCCGCCCGCGCCCAGCTTGATGGGCACCCCCACGTAGACGCCGTCGACGCCGTACTCGCCCTCCAGGTAGGCAGTGCAGGGGAGTATCTCCTTCTTGTCCAGCAGGATCGCGTCGACCATCTGCGCGATGGCGGCCGAGGGCGCGTAGTAGGCGCTGCCGGTCTTCAGCAGCTCCACGATCTCTGCGCCGCCGTCCTGAGTCCGCTTGACGATGGCGTCGACCCGTTCGGGCGGGAGCAGCTTGGCGATCGACGTTCCGCCCACGGTGGTGCTGCCGGTGACGGGCACCATGGTGTCACCATGGCCGCCGAGGACGTAGGCCTCGACCGAGTTTACGGAGACGTTCAACTCCTGGGCCAGGAAGGTCCGGAAGCGCGCGGTGTCCAGGATGCCAGCCATGCCCACGACGCGGTTCTTGGGGAACCCGCTGACCTGGAACGCCCGCTGGGCCATGGCGTCCAGCGGGTTGGTCACGACCAGCAGGACCGCCTCGGGGGAGCGCGTCGCGACCTCCTCGACGACGCTGGTGACGATCTTCATGTTGGTCAGGAGCAGGTCGTCGCGGCTCATGCCTGGCCTGCGGGCGATGCCCGACGTTACGACCACGACGTCCGAGCCGGCGGTCTCCCCGTAGCCGTTGGTGCCCACTACGCTGGCGTCCGACGAGACGACGGGACCGGACTCCAGCATGTCGAGCGCCTTGCCCTGGGGCAGTCCGTCGACGATATCGACTAGCACGACGTCGGCGTAGCCTCGGTCGAAGACCCGCTGGGCGGCGGTCGCGCCGACGTTGCCGGCGCCTACGATCGTTACCTTGCTTCGCATGTTTTACGTATCCCCTCTGCGAGCGGATGGCTCGCTCTGGTGTCTGGTTTTCAGTGATGGCGCGGTCGTGATCAGCTGCCAACTGGCCCCTCCCCCATCATAAGAAAGGGGAAAGAGATTCTGGGGGACACCCCCAGACCCCCGCCAAAGGGGCTGTCGCCCCTCTGGACACCCGATTCCGCCGGGCCTTGGCGAGCCCTGGCGGTCTAGGCGGAAGCCTCTACGAAGGCCTGCCAGCGCTGCTCCACGTCGGCGCTGGACACGGTGTCCATGATGTACTGGCCGAACTCGGTGCCGGTCGCCCCGGTGCTGCGTCCGTTGGTCACGACTTTGCGTTCGTACTGGCCGCAGATGTCGATGGCCTTGTGCAGCTTGGAGCCGATATCTTCGAAGCCGATGTTCTCGAGCATCATGGCCGCTGCCCGCAGCAGAGAGCTGGGGTCGGCGTACTGGGCGCGGTCCTCCCGGACCATCCTGGGCGCGCTGCCATGGATGGCCTCGAACATGCCGAACTGCTTGCCAACGTTGGCGCTGCCGGCGGTGCCCACCCCGCCCTGGATTTCGGCCGCCTCGTCGGTGAGGATGTCGCCGTACAGGTTCGGCAGCACCAGCACCTCGAACTCAGCCCGCCGATTGAGGTCCAGCAGCTTGGCCGTCATGATGTCGATGTACCAGCCATCCCACTCTATGCCCGGGTACTTCTCCGAGACCTCCCGTGCGATGTCCAGGAACTTTCCGTCGGTGGTCTTGACGACGTTGGCCTTGGTCACAACCGTGACCCGCGTCTTGCCGGTGCGCTGGGCGTGTGCGAATGCGGCGTCGATGATGCGCCGAGAGCCCTGGCTGGTGATGACCCGGAAGTCCACCGCCAGGTCCTCGGTTACGTTGATGCCCTGGCTGCCGACGGCGTACAGGTCCTCCGTGTTCTCCCGGAAGAAAGTCCAGTCGATGTTCTCCGCCGGAATTCTTACCGGCCTGATGTTGGCGAACAGGTCCAGCTCCTTGCGCATGGCCACGTTGGCGCTCTCCAGGTTGGGCCAGCCGTCTCCCCGCTCCGGAGTGTGGGTCGGCCCTTTGAGCGTGACCTGGCACTGCTTAATCTCCGCCATCACGTCGTCGGGGATGGACATCATCATCTCGGCGCGGTTTTCGATGGTCAGACCGTCTATCGTCCTGAACTCGACCTTGCCGGCGTCGACTTCCGGCCGCAACAGGTGCACCAGCACCTTTTGGGTCTCCTCGCTGAGCATCGGTCCGATGCCGTCTCCCCCGAGCATCCCGATGGTGATAGGGGAGACCTGGGAATAGTCGACCCAGTCGGGCTCGTTCTTGAGCCGCTCGACGCGATCTAGCTGCTGTTCCAGGACCTCGCCGAAGTGTTTTCTTGCGGCGTCAAGTACTTCTTTTCTGGACACGACTCGCTCCTCTTGGGTTTTTGGGTTAGGGGTGGTGTCTCGCGAAAGGCTACGGTGCAATTATAGCCAGAACCTGGTCCTTGACAACCTGGGTGCCGTGAACCACTGGCAGCGACTTGACGGTCCCCGCCACAGGGGCCGGGAGCACGTTTTGCATCTTCATCGCCTCCAGCACCAGCACCGGGTCGCCGGCGCCCACCTGCTGCCCCACCTCGACGCTCACGCTGATCAGCATGCCTGGCATGGGGGCGAGGATGGGCGTCTCGCCGTCCGCCATCGGTTGCGCCGGTGGCGGCGCGACCGCGGGTTTGGGCTGGACCGTCGGCACGGGAGCGGAAGGCGATGAGGCGGCGGGCGGGTGTTTTGTATGAGCGGGGGTGGTGCTGGCGCCGGCCGGGTCGACGTCGACCTGGAAGAACTGGCCCGCTACGTGGACGTTAAATCTCTGGGCCCTGGGTGACAGCGGCGGCGCATCGGCCGCGGGTGACGAAGCAGATGGAGTCGCGCTATCCGGACCGTCCGTCGCGCTGGTCGCTGCCGACCGCATCTCGTCGGGGACCGGGTCGAGGCCGTACTTGATCCTCAGGAACCGCAACCCCG
Source organism: Dehalococcoidia bacterium (assembly GCA_965248005.1). GTDB lineage: Bacteria > Chloroflexota > Dehalococcoidia > Lucifugimonadales > UBA1123 > CBDFIE01. The sequence continues at coordinate 1,770,535 of CBDFIE010000003.1, read as the reverse complement.
TCTGGGGATAGAGGGCATATATCAGCACGTCGTCGACATCGGAAGTGATTTCGGCGACGGCCTCCCGCGCGGCGTCTAGTTCTGGGGCGATCGCCTCCCCCGGACGCTCTGGCACGGACCCCCCGGTCGCGGCGTCCGGGAGCGCCTTGTGCTTCAGCGCCCCGTCCACCGGCGCGGGTGGGCTGCCGTAGTCGCCTCGGATGTAGTACTTAACAGGCTCCGAGATCATCTCGTATCGGCCGAACAGCACGTTGCTGACCGATTGAGAGCCGATCATCTGGCTCATTGGGGTCACCAGCGGCGGAAAGCCCATGTCCGCACGCGTCTGGGGGATCTCCCGCAGCACGTCGTCCAGCCGATCCAGGGCACCGGCGTCCCGCAATTGGGATACCAGGTTGCTGGCCATGCCTCCCGGTATCTGGTGGCTCAGGACCCTGGCATCGATCACTGCGGACTTGGGCCGTTCGAGATGCGCGCTGTAACGGGGCAGCGCCAGCTCCAGCACGTCTCCGATGTCAAGCAGGCTGTCTAAGGGGAGCCCCGGGTCCCGCTCCCCGCCCTGCAGCGCCGTTAGCAGCGGCTCGATGGCGGGCTGGGAGGTCCGCAGCGCCAGTGGAGACAGACAGGTGTCGACGGCGTCCAGTCCCGCTTCTATCGCCTTGAGTACGGCCATCGACGCCATCCCGCTGGTGTAGTGTGTGTGGAGCTGGAGCGGGACCGTCAGTGCCGCCTTGAGCGCGCTGACCAGCTCGTAGGCGTCGTAGGGCGCCAGCAGTCCGCCCATGTCCTTGAGGCAGATGCTGTCGGCGCCCATGTCCTGGAATATCCGCGCCTTCTCGACAAAATACTCCAGATTGTAGATAGGCCCGCCGAGCCTGCCCTCCTCGGTCACCGAGTAGCATATCGCAAGCTGCAGTTGCTTTCCGGCGCGCTTAACTGCCTCGGCCGCCCGCTCGACGTTGGGGGGATAGTTCAGGGCGTCGAACACGCGGAACACGTCGATGCCGTTGACCGCGGAGCGCTCGACGAAGGCGTCTACCACGTCGTCGGCGTAGTTCCTGTAACCAACCAGCGACTGGCCCCTGAGTAGCATCATCAACGGCGTATTGGGCATGAGCCGCTTGAACGTGCGCAGGCGCTCCCAGGGGTCCTCTGCCAGATAACGCGTCGCAGCATCAAAGGTGGCGCCCCCCCAGACCTCGATCGAATCGAACCCGACCGAGTCCATTTGGGGCGCGATCGGCTCCATGTCCTCAATCCGGAGGCGAGTGGCCATCAGGCTCTGATGGGCGTCGCGAAAAGTGGTGTCGGTGATCTTGACGGGCTTGGCTGTCATCTGGAGGATGCCGCGTACCGGTACCGACCGGGCAGACGCCAGATAGAGCGGGACTGAGAAGGGGCGCTAAGCGCCGTTCGCCAGGCGGACGTGCGACCCGACGTCGGACCGGGGCCTAGTCGTGTCTGTCCCGTCAGGTAAGCCTGGACCGCAGCCACCACCGCCGCCAGGACCTCAGGGTCCGGTGGGCCATCGCCGTTGATGGCCGTGATCTTCACAGCGGGACGCTTCCATGCTTCTTGGGCGGCAGCGTCTCCCTCTTGTTCTGAAGCATCTCCAGCGCGCGCACGATCTTCCCCCTGGTCTCGGAAGGGTAGATCACCTCATCGATCAAGCCGCGACTGGCGGCGATGTACGGGTTCATCAGCTTGGACTCGTAGTCCTCGATTAGCTGGGCCCTCGTGGCGTCAGGGTCGTCCGAACCGCGGATGTCCGACCGGTGGACGATGTTCACGGCGCCGTCCGCGCCCATCACGGCGACCACGCCGGTGGGCCAGGCGTAGTTGATGTCGCTGTGAAGGTTCTTGCTGCTCATGACGATGTATGCGCCGCCGTAGGCCTTGCGGGTCAGAATGCTGATCTTTGGCACGGTAGCCTCCGCGTACGCGAAAATCAGCTTGGCGCCGTGGCGGATGATGCCTCCGTACTCCTGGGCTGTGCCCGGCATGAAGCCCGAGGTGTCCACGAATGTCACCAGCGGGACGTTGAAGGAGTCGCAAAAGCGAACGAACCGCGCGGCCTTGACGGACGAGTCGATGTCCAGCACGCCGGCCATGAAATCGGGCTGCTGGGCCACGATACCCACCGGACGCCCATCGAACCGGGCGAACCCCACAATGATGTTCCGGGCGAAGTTCTCGTGCACTTGCAATAGCTCGCCGCCGTCCACCAGCCGGCTCAAGACGTCCACCATGCTGTAGGGCTGGTTGGGGTTCTCCGGGACGAGGGTGTCCAGGGCGTCGTCGGCGAAGTTCGGGTCGTCCAGACTATCCCGTCGTGGAGGGTCATCCGTGTTGTTGAGGGGCAGGAACCCCAGCAGCTGGCGGACTCTCTCCATGCATTCCTGCTCGTTTTCCAGCGCGAAATGGGCGACGCCGCTCTTGGAGGAGTGGGCGTCTGCGCCGCCAAGGTCCTCGTGCGACACCTCCTCGCCCGTGACGGCCTTGATCACCTCGGGACCGGTGATGTACATCTGCCCGATTCCCCGCACCATGAAGACGAAATCGGTCAGCGCCGGCGAGTAGGTAGCCCCGCCCGCCGAGGGGCCGACTATCACCGATATCTGGGGGACCACGCCCGAAGCCCACACGTTGCGGTGGAAGATCGAGCTGTACCCCGCCAGGCTGTCGATGCCCTCCTGAATCCGGGCGCCACCCGAGTCGATCAGCCCGACGATTGGCGCACCGTTCTCCAGCGCCAGGTCCTGCACCTTGCAGATCTTCTGCGCCGCCGCCTCGGACAGAGAGCCGCCAAGAACGGTAAAATCCTGGGCGTAAACGAACACGAGCCGGCCGTCGACCTTGCCGTAGCCCGTGACCACCGCATCCCCCAGATACCTCTGTTTGTCGAGGCCAAAGTCGGTCGCGCGGTGGATTACGAAGGCGTCGATCTCCTGGAAGGACCCCGCGTCCAGCAGAAGGTCTATGCGCTCTCTGGCGGTCAGCTTTCCCTTTTCGTGCTGCGCGTCGATGCGACGCTGGCCACCGCCGAGCTGGGCAGCCTTTCGCTTGCCGTCCAGCTCCTCGTGGCCCGTTGGGATACGCCGTCTGAGAACCATGTTTGTGTTGGGGACCCCCGCGTGGAATAATTCTGACAAAGTGTACCGTCAATCACTTTAGGGGGCAAGGCAGACTGAAGCAGCTAGACAGGGCCCATCCGCCACCGAACCGCATAGGGAATCGAGACTTTCGCTGGGGCGAAAAGACCTTCATCATGGGGGTCCTGAACGTCACGCCGGACTCCTTCTCGGGCGATGGAGTGGGCACGGACGTGGACCGGGCCCGCCGGCAGGCCCTGGCCTTCGAGGAGCAGGGCGCCGACATCGTCGACGTCGGCGGCGAGTCCACACGCCCGCCGTCGCTATACGCCGGCAGCGAGCCGGTCACCGAAGCGGAAGAGCTAGCCAGGGTTATCCCGGTGATCGAGGCCCTGGCGCCGGTGCTGAGTATCCCCATCAGCATCGATACCTACAAGGCCCGCGTGGCCGCCCGAGCCCTGAAAGCGGGCGCCGCCATGGTTAACGACGTCTGGGGCTTCCGGGGTGATGCCGAGATGGCCGCGGTGGTCGCCGAGGCCCGCGCGCCGGTGGTACTGATGCATAACCAGGGCCATACCCGATACTCAGACCTGGTGCCGGAGGTGATCGCCGGACTCAAGAGGCTGGCGGAAGATGCGGTCGCCGCAGGGGTAGACGAAGGACAGATCGTCCTCGATCCAGGCATCGGTTTCGGCAAGACAGTATCGCAAAATCTGGAAATCATGCGCCGCCTGGACGAGTTCCGGGTTCTTGGGAGGCCGCTCTTGATCGGCATGTCCAGGAAGTCAACGATCGGCTACGTGCTGGACCTGCCCGCGGACGACCGCGTCGAGGGCACCGCGGCGACCGTCGCCCTGGCCATCGCCGGGGGCGCCGATATCGTGAGGGTCCACGACGTCAAGGAGATGGCGCGGGTGGCGCGCATGAGCGACGCCATCGTACGCGGGTGGGACGGGTAGCAGCCTCCGGTCCAAACCTCCGGACGGCCTTGCTCGACAACCAACTTGCAGTCTGTCACTCTGAGCGTAGCGAAGAGTCTGGCGAGCCGTGGTGCTTACTGTGGCCCACACGACCCAGATTCTTCGTGCGCCTCGGGCACACTCAGAATGGCATCTTGTGCAATGCCGCTCAGAAGGGCCGGTAGCGGTTGGCGATCGGCATCCTGCGGTCCCGTCCGAAGTTACGGGGAGTGATCTTGATGCCCGGCGCGGCCTGCCGCCGTTTGTACTCGCTGCGATCGACCAGCGTGATGATACCCTTGACCGTCTCAACGTCGAAACCCATGCCGACGATCTCGTCGAAACCCAGGTCGTCCTCCACATATGCCTTCAGGATCGGGTCCAGCACCTCGTAGGGCGGAAGGCTGTCCTGGTCCCGCTGGTCGGGACGCAGCTCTGCGCTGGGCGGCTTCTCGATGACGCTGGCGGGGATGACCTCCCTGGCCTCTCGCCGGTTCAGGTACTCCGCCAGCCTGTAGCACATCACCTTTGGCACGTCCTTGATGACGCCAAAGCCCCCGGACATGTCGCCGTAGATCGTGGCGTAACCGGTGGCCATCTCGCTCTTGTTACCCGTGGTCAGCACCAGCCATCCGAACTTGTTGGACAGGGCCATTATCAGGTTGCCGCGAATTCGGGACTGAATGTTCTCCTCGGCGACTCCCCACTCAGTGCCGTCGAATCGGTCCGAAAGGGTTCCGAGGTACGCCGCGAAGGCGTCTTCGATTGGCAGGGTCCATAGCTCTATGCCAAGGCTATCGGCCAGCAGCCTGGCGTCCGCGACGCTCCCCTCGGAGGAGAACCGCGAAGGCATAGCGACACCTACAACGTTATCGCTGCCCAGGGCGTCGACGGCAACCGCCGCCACCAGGCTGGAGTCGATCCCGCCCGACAGAGCGACAAGCACCTTTTCGAAGCCGCACTTTCTCACGTAGTCCCTGGTCCCCAGGACAAGCGCCGCATACACCTCGGCCTCTCCGTTGTAGACCCTTGATGCCTGCTGTTCGATGGGCGGTCTGCTGGCGTCGTCGTAGTCCGATACGTGGACGAATTCGTGTGCGCCCAGCTCGGCGCAGGCACTCGCATCCTCCCGGAGCGGTCGGGAGCGAGCGGCGCCGGTGTCGAACACGTCTCCCACGTTGAGGTCGATGACGAGCACCTGCTCCTCGAACTGGCTGGCGGCGGCGATCAGCTTGCCCCCCGGGTCGAACACCATGCTGCCGCCGTCGAAGACCAGCTCGTCCTGACCGCCGACCAGATTTAGGTAGGCGACGAAGACGCCGTTGTCTGAAGCGCGTTTGGCCAGCATGCTCTCCCGTTCCCGACGCCTGCCGGTGTAGCACGGAGAGCCGCTAATATTCAGTATGACCTCGGCCCCGGCCGCGCTCTGGGCGACGGTCGGACACGCGCCGTACCAGATGTCCTCGCAGATGTTCACGCCCACCGGCGTGCCGTTGACCACGTAGACGGGGCAAGAATCCCCAGGCACGAAGTAGCGGTCCTCGTCGAAAACGCCGTAAGTGGGGAGCAACACCTTGTGGTATACGCCGATGAGCTTGCCGTCGTGGGCTATCGCCGCGGCGTTGTACATCTTGCCGCCGGCGCTGTGCACGAAGCCTATCACCGCGGTGATGCCGGCCGTGGCGCTCACCACGTGGTCCAGCGATCGTCGGTTCTCGCGGACGAACTGGGGCTTGAAGATCAGGTCTTCGGGCGGATACCCGGGCAACGCCAACTCGGGGAACGCTACCAGGTCGGCGCCCATCGACCGCGCCTCGTCGATGCCGTCGACGACCTTGCCGGCGTTGCCCGTCAGGTCGCCGACAGCCATGTTGAGCTGGGCCAGGGCTACCCTGATTGTCCGCATAACCGGTCCCGTTCCGTTTCCGCCCGCGACGATGGCAGCCAACGAGCGTCGCCTGTCAGGAATTATAGCCGGTAACGGTGGCGGGCGGGAGCGCGACCCGGGCCGGCGTCTCTCGGACCGCCGTGTCCTACGACACCTGGCAGCGTTCCGCGCGTACGCGACAAAGCGCGCGACATTGTCGCGACACGATGATGCTTGGTATGACGCAATTCGTATAGTAAACTGCGATGTAAGGTCGCGACAAACCATGCGACATTGTCGCACCAGATGAAAGAGGAAATACACGATGCCACGTTGGGATGTGCGCTTCGATCTGAAGATCGACCTCGCCGACACCGTGTTGGTTAGACGGGTGGAGCGGGCACACGCTCTCGCCTCCGTTATCAGGGAAATCCCTATCCCACCGTATCTACAGATGGAGTTGGATGCCGTCAACATCTTGCGGGCCGTACGCGGGACGACCGCAATCGAAGGGTCTCTGGCGTCGACCAGAGAGGTACAAGAGATAATGAACGCTCCGGAGGATAAGAGGGTCCTGCCTCCGTCGAGAGAAAGAGAAGAACAAGAAGTCCGAAACGCTAATACGGCCATGCACTACATTGCTAAACTGCTGGGACGGTTCCCAGACCACCCATTAACCGAACAGTTGGTTTGCGAACTGCACCGGCAGATAACGAGAGACATTCCTTACGAGAACAACGTACCCGGGCGTTATCGTTCTCATCCAGTCAACGCTGATACCTACCTGCCACTTGAGACCGGGGAGCAAGTCAGGACCCTCATGAAGGCTTTCGTCGAATGGCTCAATACTCCGCCGACTGCAAACTTGGACCCGATCATCCAGGCAATCGCCGCCCATTTCTACCTGATTAGCATCCATCCATTTGGAGATGGAAACGGCCGAACTTCGCGAGCAGTAGAAAGTTTTTTGCTCTACAGAGGAAAGGTGAACGCACGCGGGTTTTACTCTTTGGCGAATTATTACTACCAGAACAGGTCAGAGTATGTTCGGCACCTGGACAACACACGGTTCAGCGACGAGAGGACGCTCACGCCCTTCATGTTGTTCGCTTTGAAAGGCCTGGTTGACGAACTTCAAAGTGTTCACGCGGATGTGCTCACAGAGGTAAAATTCATCTCGTTTAGAGACTATGCTCGAGAGAAATTCCTGAGCAACGATCACCTTGAAACCAAGGCTGGAGCACGGGGCTTTCGTCTCCTAATGGCAATGGGCCGAGACCCAATCGCGTTATCCGAGGTTTTCGCTTTGCCACTTTACAGAGGAGTGACACGGCGAACGGTTCAGCGGGACATCAAGTTTCTCCGCGAGCAAAATCTGGTGGTAATACAACAGGGCGCGCTGGCGCCTAATTTGGACGTTATGTCCCAATTCACTGGGACCGCAGAACCAGAGGGCCCGATTTGGGTTGAGGACGACCTGCAGTAAGCCATATGGGCCGATAGCATAAGAGCGCCTGCCCCCAGTGTAGGGGTCGAGAGGCGATTCGGCTGCGACGGCCCCTTGCCAAGGGAAGGGACACAGGCGGTGGGGGTGTTGTCGAGAGGCTCGAAGCCCTGAGGGCGAGTGGCGGCGGGCGACCGCCGCCGGACCACAAGCCCGCCTAGCGGGACTTCAGGAACGACGCGATTCGCTCCAAGGCCCTCTCGATGTTCTCTATCGAGTTGGCGAAGGAGAATCTTACGTATCCCTCGCCGTACTTGCCAAACGACTCTCCGGCCAGACAGGCCACGCCCGCCTCGGGCAGAAGCGACTCGGCGAACTCACGGCTGCTCATACCGGTGTCCTCTACGCTGGGGAATGCGTAGAAGGCGCCCTCGGGCATCGGGCACCTGATGCCCGGGATGTCGTTCAGTCCGTTCACGATGATGTCGCGGCGTTGCCTGAACTCCGAGACCATCTGCAGCGTCGCGTCCTGGGGCCCGTTCAGCGCCTCCAGCGCCGCCATCTGGGTGAAGCTGGCAGTGCACGAGACGCTGTTGGTTACCAGCCTGGATATCGGCTCCACGAGCTCGAGTGGCATGACCCCGTACCCGATCCTCCAGCCGGTCATTGCGTAGGACTTTGAGAATCCGTCCAGAATAGTGGTCCTATCCCGCATGGCGGGATACGACGAGATCGAGTGGTGAGCGCCCGTGTAGAGGAACTTGCTATAAATCTCGTCTGAGAGCACGGTAATGTCGTGTTCCTTGGCCAGATCGGCCAGCCCCTCCAGGTCGCTCTCGGGCACTATGCTGCCGCACGGGTTGTTGGGTGAATTGACTATCAGCAGCTTGGTTCTGTCGGTGATCGCGTCCGCGACCTCGTTGACGTCGAGGTTGAACCCCTTCGACTCGTGGAGCTGGACCGGGACGGGCACGCCGCCCATAAACTCGATCATGGACTCGTAGATTGGGAAGCCGGGATTCGGGTAGAGCACCTCGTCGCCCGGGTCCACCAGCGCCATAATCACGAAGAACATGATTGGCTTGCCGCCGGGCGTGACGACCACGTTGTCGCCTGTAACGGAAATCCCCCGCGTCGAGGAGACGTCTTCCGCGATGCGGTCGCGCAGTTCGGTATATCCGGGTGACGGGTTGTAGTGTGTGAATCCGTCCTTGAGCGCTGTCGCCCCCGCGTCGATTACGTTGGTGGGTGAGTCGAAGTCAGGCTCGCCTATCTCCAGGTGTATGACGTCCATGCCCTCGGCCTCGAGCAGCCGGGCCTTGGCCAGCACCTCGAACGCCGTCTCGGTGCCAAGCCTGCTCATCCGCTGGGCCAGCCTAATCATGAAAACCCCTGATACAGTACCGAGTGGGAAGAGTCGTCCGCGTAGTATACACTCTCACCACGACCGGATGTGATAGAATTTTCCTGCGAAAAACCCCAAATATTCGAGGCATTTATCGGTGAAGGTCTACCTGGGCATCCCCAGAGGTTTCTGCGCTGGGGTTGTACGTGCGATTGACGTCGTAGACCTTGCTCTACAGCGGTACCCCCATCCCGTTTACGTGAAACACCAGATCGTCCACAACCCTTACGTCGTCAAGAGTCTGGAAGACAAAGGCGCCATCACCGTCGAAGACGTCGACGAGGTCCCCGAGGGCTTCACCGTGGTGTTCTCGGCCCACGGCTCGCCCCCGGAAGACTTCGACAAGGCCCGCAGGCGTAGACTTAACGTTATCGACGCCACCTGTCCGCTGGTCACCAAGGTCCACAATGAAGCGCAGAAATACGCCCGTGACGGCCGAAAGCTTATTCTGGTGGGCCACAAAGGCCATCAGGAAGTGAAAGGTACCATGGGCCAGACAGAAATGTCCCTGGTCGACGATCGGGATGGCGTGGACCACCCTGATTGGTCACCGGACACCCCGGTAACGGTACTCACCCAGACGACCCTCTCCGTCGACGACACCCAGCAGGCCATCGGGCATATCCAGCAGCGGTTTTCGGACGTAATCGTCCGCAACGACCTCTGTTACGCCACCACCAACAGGCAGGCAGCAGTGAAACAGCTATCGGGGCTGGTCGACCTTGTGCTGGTGATCGGGGCGGAGAACAGCTCAAACTGCAACCGGTTGCGGGAGGTCGCCCAGGCCAACGGCGTCGACGCCTACCTGATAAACGGGCCCGACGAGCTAAACCCGAGCTGGCTGGACGGCGTCGAGAATGTTGGCATCACTTCCGGAGCTTCAACGCCGGAAAGCCTGGTCCAGGCGGTCATCGACGCGCTCGACGCTGCGGAGGTAGAAGCTATCGAGGGCGTTGATGAAGATGTCAGTTTCGTCCTGCCTGCGGAGCTAAGAGAGTCTAACAACGCCCGAGCGTGAAGTGGAGTCCAGAGGGGGCGAAACCCCTTCTGGTGGGGGTCTGGGGGTATCCGCCAGATATATTTCCTTCTCCCGCGCCGTGGGAAATGGGGCAGATTTGACAAGGATTTACGGAGACCAGTCCAACACATGAACTACGACGTCATAGTAGTAGGGGCGGGGCCCGCTGGCAGCACTGCAGCACGAGAGTGCGCGGCAAGGGGGCTGTCGGTCTTGATGCTCGACCGCGCCGAATTTCCCAGGGACAAGCCCTGTGGCGGCGGCGTGACTGTGCGAGCGTCGAAAATGCTCCCCTTCAGCATCGACTCCGTCCTGGAACGCGTGATCACCGACCTCCACCTGACCTACAAGCAGTCCAACGGCTTCACTCGGCGCTCTGAAGAAGAAGTGGTCAGCATGACCCAGCGCCGGAATTTCGACACCCTGCTGGTCGAGAAGGCCGTGCAAGCTGGAGCGACGCTGCGCGAACGAACGCAGGTGGTCCAAATCACCCGGGACGCGGCCGGCGTCGAGGTAAAGACGGAAGACGAGTCGTTCTCCGGCAGTGTGCTTGTCGCCGCCGACGGCGCCAACGGAAAGACCTCGACCATGGCGGGCATTCAACCTAAAGTGTGGCGCCAGGTCGCCCTGGAGGGTAACGTGACCCCGGAGGGAGGAATACCTCCCCAGTGGGAGACCGCCTTCGGCGTGGACATCGGCGGGATGCCTGGCGGCTACGGCTGGATATTCCCAAAGCGGGACCATCTGAACATCGGCATCGGCGGCTGGCGGTACGCGGGACCGACCCTACGAGACAGGTTGACAGGCCTGGTCAAGTTCTACGGCTACCGGGTCGAGGACCTGTGGGGTCTGCGTGGGCACTACCTCACCATTCGCCAGCCCGACTCTCCGCTGGCTGATGGCAATGCGCTGCTGGTGGGGGACGCCGCCGGGTTGGTCGACCCTATAACCGATGAGGGCATCTACTCCGCCATCTGGAGCGGACGCGCGGCCGCCGGGCATATCGCGGCGTACGTTGGCGGCGAGGCCGCCGACCTGTCGGGCTATCGGGACGAGGTTGAACGCGATCTGGTGCCGGAGCTGAGGGTCTCGCGAAGGTTTCACGATCTGTTCCATCTGAGTCCCTGGCTGTACCTCTGGATTGAACGGCGTTCGTCTCTGGTCTGGGCCCTGGCAAGGCGCCTGCTACGGGGCGATCAGACCTACGTGAACGTCATGCTTAAACACCGGGTCACCGGCACCGCCATCGATTTCGCCTCCGATCTGGTCCGCATCACCCCGGTCTTGCAGCGCCGCTCAGGACTTCGCGACCCGGCGCCGCCTCAGCGATTCTTCGTCCGCGAGGCCTAGGGCCGCCGGCGGCTAGACCAGGCGCCCTATGTTCCAATATTCCCCTGACCCGGACGTCATGAGGGTAGCCGCATGGAAATTCGTATTGCCAGCCTCCTGGCCGGAGCGCGGGAAGCGGCAGGCACGGTCATCATCATCGACGTGTTCAGAGCGTTCACGACTGCCGCGGTGGCCTTCTCGCGAGGCGCTGAGAAGATAATTCTGGTCGCAGAGGTCGACGAGGCCCTGGCGCTCAAGGAACGCGGCGCGGGCGAGCTGTGCATCGGAGAGGTCGGCGGCTCGCGTCCCGAGGGCTTTGATCTCGGCAACTCGCCCCACGAGATGTCGACCGCCGACGTGCAGGGCAAAGTGCTCATCCAGTCCACCCGGGCGGGGACCGTGGGCATGGCCGCCGCCACCAGGGCCAGCGAGGTCTTCGCCGGTAGTTTCGCCACGGCCAGCGCCACCGTTCAGGCGGTCCGGCGTCTGGACCCGGAGCTGGTTACCATCGTGGCAATGGGCTTGGAAGGCAAGGTCAGGTCCGACGAGGACGAACAGTGCGCCCTTTACCTGCGCAACCTGTTCTTGGGCCGGACGCCCGATGGCGATGCCGTACGGAAGCTGGTCATGGCTGGACAGGAGGCGCAGAAGTACGGTGACCCCCTGACACCCCAGTTTCGTTCGAAGGACCCGGAGATGGCGCTGCGGATAGACGCCTTCGGTTTTGCGGTAAGGGCGAAACGGGAAGACGGGCTGCTGGTCGCGCGTCCAGAGCCCCCGAATTCCAGTAGAGGGCAACTATGAAATACCGTCAACTCGGCAACTCAGGTCTGCAGGTCTCCGCCATTGGCCTCGGGGCGAATAATTTTGGACGACGGCTCGATGCTGAGGCCTCTGCCCGGGTCGTCGGGCAGTCGTTGGACGAGGGCATCAATATAATCGATACGTCCAACAGCTATGGCGGCGATGGACGCTCCGAGAAGTTCATCGGAATGGCGTTGAAGGGCAGGCGGCACGAAGCGGTCATCGCCACCAAGGTTTCCAGCCGCATGGCCGAGGGGCCCAACAACGCCGGCAACTCGCGGCAGCACATCATGACGGAGGTGGACAACAGCCTCCGCCGGCTGGACACGGACTTTATCGACCTCTACCAGATGCACTGGTTCGACCCGAACACGCCGATCGCGGAGACGCTTCGCGCCCTCGACGACCTGGTGCGGCAAGGCAAGGTGAGGTACGTGGGATGCTCGAACTTCGCCGCATGGCAGGTGTGCGAGGCCGCCTGGACCGCCAAAAGCCTCGGGATAACCGCCTTCGTCAGCGTCCAGCCCCGATACTCGATGCTATATCGGGAGCCCGAGGCCGAGCTGGTGCCCTTCTGCCAGAAGTACGGAGTCGGGATATTGCCCTATTTTCCCCTGGAGAACGGGTTCCTAACCGGCAAGTACAGACGCGGCCAGGCCACGCCCCAGGGCACTCGGTTAGCTGCCGACGATCGCGGCATGTTCACCGACGCCAACTTCGACATCCTGGAGGGCCTCGAGGCCTTCGCCCGGGAGCAGGGCCATTCGGTGCTCGAGCTGGCCTTCGCGTGGCTGCTGGCCAACGGCGCGGTTAGCTCGGTGATCGCTGGGGCTTCATCCGCCGAGCAAGTCCAGGCCAACGCAAAAGCCGCGGACTGGACGCTCACCGATGACGAGGTGGCCCAGGTGAACGAGATTCTGGCCGCCGTGGCGTGAGGTGGGGTCGTGGACTTCGGGTTCATCTTGCCCAACAACTGGGGGCTGGATCAGCCCGATGACGCTGACCGTCTCACCTGTACGCCCGAAGGCGCGCTGTTCCAGTGTCCCTGTAATGGATGGAGGTTTTTCCATCCATCCTCCTTTGGCGTTTCACTCCCCAGCAATAATTTCGTTTCTTTCTTTCGCTCTTGCGGCGAAGTCCGATGGGGAGGCCAACCGTACAGTGTTGCCCGCATCGATCATCAGATTGTGTCCGGTGGTGTGACGGCTTTCATCACTGGCCAAATACAACGCGGCGTAAGCAATGTCTTCCGGCGTACCTGCATGATTGAGCGGTGACCGTTTTGCAAAGTATTCTGTCAGCCGTTGGGTCCGGCGTTCGTTTTCCTCTACCGATTGGGTATGGTGGCCGCCCCAGAAAATGGGGGCGACGATCCCACCGGGGGAGATGCAATTGACACGCACCCCGAATTCTGCCAACTGAGTGGCCCAGACCTTGGTGATATGGATGACTCCCGCTTTGCTCGCGGAATAGAGCGGACCGGAGCCATCGGTCGTCACTCCGGCTGTGCTGCCATTGTTGATGATGCTGCCGCCGCCCTGCTTTTTCATGATCGGGGTCACATATTTGAGACCAAGGAAACAGGAGCCGAGATTCGTCATCATCACTCGGTTGAAATCCTCCAGAGTAAACTCTTCAGGAGGGACAAAGCCTTGCCCGATGCCAGCATTGTTGAACAACACATCCACTCGCCCCCACTTCTCCATTGTGGCATCGACCAGGGCTTGCACATCGGCTTCGACGGAAACGTCGGTGCGTTTGAAAATCGCATTCTCACCCAGGCGATCGGCCAGTGCCTGTCCTGCTTCCTCACCGCGGGCCGCGATCACCACCCGGGCCCCTTCGGCCACGAATAGTTCCACCGTTCCAGCTCCCATTCCACTGTTGCCGCCGGTGACAACCGCCACTTTGCCTGCAAGTCTTCCTGTTTTCTCTGTCACTGTTTTCTTCCTTCCTTGGATTCAACTCGTCAGTATAACCCTACGATCACCTGCACCTGCACCACCACCGCCATGGCAACCGCCTCCTGGGCGATGGCATGTTCATGCCGATAACTGATGGCCCGTGCCGTACGGCAAGGTCATGGGATCGTAGTGATCTTCGGGTTGAATGTCCAGGGCGCCCCGACGCGTCGGGACGCCCCTACGTGGCGGTCATGAATCGCAGGACGTCGTAGGGGTCCGCCTCAGGCGCCCCTGTGCAACCGGGCAGATGGGTGACACTTAAACCGGGGACATAGGTAACACTTTAGTTGGCGTATTCAAGATACAACGAGCATGATCATCCAGCAGTCCAATAGACAGCGGACCAAAGTAGATGGTCCAGAACCGATCGTCCCGTTGCTTCAGTCCGATGGGCTCACCCTTCAGAGACTCGCTGAGGTAGATGGTGTTCCCCTTCCACTTGATCTGCCCGTTGGTGCGCACGTGTCGCACTGTCACCCCGACCTCGTATTCCGGGGCGCGCACACGGCTGGGGTAAGACCTGGACGACGCATGGTAGCGGCGGGCAGGAGGTTGCTGTCCCAGCGCCTCATGGGGTCGCTCGATGTTGTATGTCTGGCGAAAGGTGTCAAAGGCTCTCTGCTGCCTCCGCGTCGTAGCCCGAGGTGGACTGGCCGTCTCTGCCTTCAGCGTCCGGTGCAGTCGCTCCAGTCGTCCGTTTTGCTCCGGGTGACCGGGTTCGATCCGCTCAGGTACGATACCCAGCTTGACCCACCATACCGCCAGTGGCGACAGACTTCCCAGACCGACGCTGGCAAACGGCGGTCCGTTGTCCGACCGGATGGTCCAGGGCAAACCGTACTCTCGGAAGGCACGCTCAAGGACCCGGCGTACCTGTGGGCCGCGGGGCCGCGGCAGGTCCTGGCAAACCAACAGGTACCGCGAGGCGGCGTCCTGCAATGTGAGGGGGTCGACCCGGGCCCCATCGCCTGTGCGGAACCACCCCTTGAAGTCGATACACCACACGTCATTGGGCTCGTCGGCAGCTGCAAACGGTGTGCTCCAGGGCGCAGCATGCCTGCGCCGTTTACGATGTCGCACCAACCCTGCACGGCCCAAGATATCCCCAGCGGTGCTCGGCGCAGGCCAGGCAACTTCTGCCTCCACACTTCGCAGCCAAGCCACCAGCTTCTTCGGTCCCCAGGTCGGATGGGACTGCCTAGCCGCTATCAGCCGCTCGGCTACCGCGCCTGGTGTCGTATTCGGATGACGTCGCGGAGCTCTGCTCCAGTCTCCCAGTCCCTCCCAGCCATAAGACCGGAACCGCTGGACCCGCTTGTAGCCGGTCTTGCGACTAACGCCGAACTGACGGCACATCTGTGCGAACGTCACTCCCCCTGCCTGCCATCGCTCAATGAAGCGTATTTGCTCGGTTCCGGGGCTCGTTTCATTCCAGGGCAACACACACCTCCTGATGGGATCGTTCCCATCTTCGCCCAATGTGTTACCCATGTGCCCGGTCTATCTGTTACCAATGTATCCGGTTTGTACCCCCCTTCCTCCTTCCCCCACCGGGGGAAGGGACTTCTCTCTCCCCCTTTGGGGGAGAGCTGGAGAGGGGGCAAGAGCCCCCCCTCACCGTTCGCCGCCCCGGAGCCTGGGGTCGAGCAGGTCCCTCACCGCGTCGCCGAACATGTTTAGACTGTAAACGGTAATAGTCAGGAAAAGACCAGGCCAGACAGCCAGCCATGGCGCCATCTCCATGTAGCGGCTTCCTCCCTGGCTAAGCAGACTACCCCACTCAGGAAACGCGGGAGGCAGACCAAATCCGAGGAAGCTCAGAGAAGCCATACTCAGGATTACGCCTCCTATGCTTATGCTGAATATGATGATTATGACAGGCATAATATTGGGCAGGACGTGTCGGAAAAATGTTCTCAATCTTGGGCTGCCGACCGCCTCTGCCGCCAGAAAGTAGTCACTCTCCTTAATACCGATAACGGCGCCTCGGATTACTCTACCGCCGCCGATGCCTCCTGATATCCCCAGGACCAGTACTATCTGTGGTATACCCCGCCCCACTATGGACATTATGGTTAACAACAGGAGCAGTCCCGGGAAAGACATCCAGGCATCGACAACTCTCTGCACAAGCAGGTCGAATTTACCACCAAGGAACCCTGAAATGCCGCCTATCAGGGTACTGATCACAACACTAAGAGCGGTCGTTGCCAGACCGACAAGTAACGAAATACGAGCCCCGTAGATAATGCGGCTCAATAAGTCTCGCCCCAAGTGGTCGGTACCCATGAGATACTCGGCTGATGAGCCAGTCAGCCTGTCTATCAGGTGTTGTTCATCATATGGATAAGGAGCCAGAACATCGGCAAAGATACCGACAAGAATCAATATCAATATGATAATCCCGCCGGCAGTACCCAGTGGCTTCTCCCTGACCAGCCTGATAAAGAATTCAGCCAGCCAGGAACGTCTCTTTGGCGCAATTTCTACTGATCGTATCCCTGTGGCGTCACTCATCTTCCCGATTCCCCCCCTTTATCTATAACGGATCCTGGGGTCAAGCCAGGCGTAGGAGATGTCGATTATTAGGATGTTAATCATAACTACGGTGGCGAAAAACAGGTTTATTCCAGAGACCGTCGGGTAGTCTCTCACATGGAGGGCATCCACAGCGAGACGACCTAACCCCGGCAGAGCAAATATGTTCTCCATGACAACGGCGCCGCCAACCAACTCAGGCAAAATCATTCCTGCTGCGGTAACTATCGGGATGAGTGTATTTCTGAAGGCGTGTCTGATAATAACTAACCTCTCATTGAGACCCTTGGCCCGAGCAGTCCTGATATAGTCCTGCCTCAGCACCTCCAGCATCATGGTGCGCGTCAGCCGCATTAGGCCGGCAGCACCGGCCGTCCCCAGAATCAGGCTGGGAACGATGAACATCCTGAGATTCCCCAGCGGGTCTTCCGTGAAAGGAATCAATTTCACCGGTGGCGAATAGCCCCACCAGATTGCCGGGAAGATCACGACCATCAGGGCCAGCCAGAAGTTAGGAATTGACATGCCGATGATGGCGCCGGTACGCCCCACGTAGTCGGCAGCCGTATCCTGCCGAATCGCCGAGTAGATGCCGACTGGAAAGGCTATCACCCACGTGATTACGATTGCCAAGAGGCCAAGCTCAATGGTTACTGCCATTCTGTCTATTATCCTCTCCTCTACCGCCCACTGCCCCCATAGTGACTTGCCAAGGGTGCCCTGGAGGAGACCGTTGAAGCCAGACTCACCGGTATACGGGTCAAGGGTCGGCAACACTCCTATCCAGCGTCCATACTGCACATAGACAGGCACGTCTAATCCCAGCATACTCCTAGCAGCTTCCACGTCAATCTCTCCCCCCCCCCCCCGTGTCGCCAGCCTCATCACCATCACGTCTACTGCATCGCCCGGGAGGAAGCGGACCGAGAGAAAGACCAGGATGGTCAATATAAACAAGGTGGGGATTAGGAGCAATAACCTCCTGATGATATAGGTTCTCATATCACACACACCTTCTTGTCATTGCGAGCCCCGATTCTATCGGGGCTTCCTCAAGTTCCTTCACAACACTTCCTTGCGATCCGCCTCAGGCGGACCACACCCCCCCGACTCCCCGATTTGGTCCCGCATCGGGATCGGGACGTCGGGGCACCGACGCCCGCTGCCCTTCGACCGGCCCAGGGCGCACGCCCCGATCCCAACGACGTCATTCCGGGCTTGACCCGGAATCTAGGGGACCTACCCAAGAACTCCTGGATCCCGGATCAAGAACTCCTGGATGACAGTAAGAAAGCGCTCCTCGCAATGACAGTAAGAAAGCGCTCCTCGCAATGACAGTGAGGAAGGACTCCTCGCAATGACAGTGAGGAAGGACTCCTCTCATTATCCAAAAAGTGAGGGAGCCGGGAAGCCTGAGCCTCCCAGCTCCCTTTTTCCTTGCCTAAGTTCACAAGCCACAAGCGGGCTATTGCCCTAATGACCCATTTGTTTCTTCAGCTCGGAATCAATCCAGAGGCGGGCTAAGATATCAACCGGCTGACAATGTCCCATCGCGAATTCACCGTTATAACCTCCGACCCACGGCTGTGTCAGGCTAAAAATTGGGATTTTACCACCCCATATAAACCAGTGTTGTTCTGCCGCGTACATCATTGCCTCTCTAGCCGTCCTCTGCCGCTCCTTAAGGGTGGTACTGGCTTGATAGGCTTCAACCATAGCGTCATAAACCGGGTCATTCACTACGGCCTCGTTCCATCCACTGCTCGAGTGAGAATAGAGTAGTACCGGCGCAGGATCCCTATCGTAAGCTCGACTAACAGAAGGGATCATGTTTGCATAAGTTCCATCCTTAGGGCCACGCTTATCCGGCGGCCTAATAAAGAAAGTGTTGACCATCCATTCACCTTCAGTCGCCCACACCACCGTCTCTACCTCAACGCCAATCGCGTTAAAGTATGGGTAGAGCGCTTCAAACCAGCCAATCTCATGTTCAGCGGTTACGACGTGCATTTCGGTCGTAAATCTAATGCCGTCCGCACCGCGCGTAAGCCCAGCCGCATCAAGCAACGCTTCTGCTGCTGGCGGGTCATATGAATAGTATCCCTGGAGCTCTGCGGGCCACTCTTCAAATGGGACGTTATACCCGAGCGCACTCTTGCTAAACAGCGGCTGAGGTTCCAATTCTCCCTTACCGCTGTAGAAGACATTTATAAGTGTCTCAAGGTCCAGTGCCATCTGCAGTGCGCGGCGCACGTTGACGTCGTCAGTGGGCGGCACTTGGGTGTTAAGAGCAACAGTGGTTTCCGACCGCCGGAACTGCTCCCACACATCGATTTCTGGGTTGGTCTTCTCGATGGCCAATAACTGGTCGATATTCTTAATAAAAGCGGAGCCCACGCTACCCATGTAATCAACCTCACGCGCGCGCATTGCCGCCAGACGTGTTGCCCCTTCTGGTATAGCCACGAACACTACCTCATCAAGATAGGGCAACTGGTTCTCGGGGTATTTTTCGTCGTAGCCCCAGTAGTTAGGATTCTTGGTCCGGGTGATATAGCTCCCCTCGACCCAGTCAGTCACCTCAAATGGCCCGGTGCCGACCAGGTTCTTCCAATCCCTAACGTCGCCGTATTGCTCAATTACCTCGGGGGCGTTCATAAAAAGACCGGGGCCGTAGAGGATGAGCATCATCGCATCGGGGTTTGGCCCCGTCTTCAGCTTAAACTCCACCGTATAATCGTCGGTGGCCGTTACCGACTCCCATGGCAAACCGATGACACCGGACGAATACCCCATATTGGGGCTCGCGGTGAAGCCGCTGCCCAGGCCCAGATAACGGTGAAAGTTATATTCCACATCCTTGGCAGTTAGCTCCCGGCCGTTCATCGGTGCCTTATCATGCCACTGAACCCCCTTGCGGATTTTCACGACATAAGTATTTGGGTCGGGTATCGACCAGCTTTCCGCCAGCTGCCCTTTTATGACTCCTTCAGGCAGGTACGTTGTTCTAAAGTTATACTCGTCCCTATCTGTTCCCCAGTCCGCGAAGCCTAGCTTCTCCGTGCAACCAGTGGCGAAGAAACACGGGCTGCCTCCGAACCAGGTGTCCGGGTGGGGAGGGTTTTCCTTCGCGGCTATGGTTAATGTCCCGCCATACTCTGGCGCGCTCACCGCCTTGCCGGTAGTGGGGTCGGTCACATACTTCTTCCCCGGGACCATTACCTCTTTCACCACCTCCACGGTTTTGATAACCTCCACCTCCTTGATAACCTCCACCTCTTTCACGACCTCTTTCTCCACCACCACGGTCTCGCCGGGGACCTCGACCGTCTTCGTTTCGCCGCAGGCCGCTGCGAGTACCAACAGCATGGCCGCTCCTGCCACGACGACTAACCAACGCACTCCAAGAGACTTAGACATTGTTCTTCCTCCTTCGTCAGAGTTAAATTGTTGCCTACCGACTTCAAGTGTGTTTCTCAATTCGTTCACTCCTTGTCCCTGCTGGGACTTAAGCTCTTCACCACGCGCTCAGAGTGTCTTAGACATTTCCATGTCTCCTTTCGGTCAACGCAAAAACGGGCGCCGAAGTACGCGGGCGTTCGCCCACGGGCGGACGGCACCCGCAGATGGAGGACTTGTATCACGCCCCCCCCCCCGCTGTCAAGCCACGGATTGCGAGTGATATTGGGGATATGTACAGCGTCTAGCTGCTCCTGTTGGGGTATATCTCGCGAACTACCTTCGAATCAGCCGATATACCGTATGAAACCCCCAACTCGTGAGCCCAACCAGCCCCGAAATCAGCTTCCAAGTAACTGCTCTTTGTTGTAGGGTCATGCGGGGATGGGATTGAGGTCTGGTTCCGCTATCTCTACGAGTTTATAGCCTAGCTGTTTAGCCGTGCGAGCCGTGTTGCGAAGTACTCGGTCGCGATATTGGCGCTCGTAATAGTCCTGACCAGCGTCCACGTACTCTTGCCTATACCTGAGCATCGAGTATATGAGGCGAGCGAGCTTGTGTGCGGTGGGTGGCCCGCGCCGTTGGCCCCCAGCAGGCCGAATATCTCGCCCGCGGATATGGACAGGGTTAGGCCTGTGATCACCTGACGGGAGCCGTAGCTGAACGCGATGTTGTCGGCTCTAACGATGCTCTCGCCCTGGGGTGTATCCATCGGTGGACCCTTAGCTCCGGCACGATCCTTGACTTCGTTGGTCGGGGGGCAGCGTCTGCTTGAGCGTCGCAGCCCGCGGCCAGCCACGGCTGAATGTAACGCGAACCCGCGGTCTCAACAACTGCTATAATTCGCCGCGGATCTGGGAACTGTCCAGCGGCTTCGTGGTTCGACAAGCTCACCAAGAACGGGAAAAGCGCGTATTCCGTTCGGCCTGAGCCAGTCGAAGGCCCGCGACCTAATTTGCGCGGGCGGGCGGGGATCAGCTAGCGATGTGCTCAGGACAGTCCCATACTCGAACGATAGCGAAGGTGATCCAGATGAGACTCAATGGCAAGGTGGCGCTGATATCCGGTGGCGCCCACGGCGTGAAGGGCGAGATGATGGGCTTCGGTGGCGCGTCGGCGTGGCTCTTCGTCCAGGAGGGCGCCAGCGTGGTACTGGGAGACATCGCCGTGGAGGACGGGGAGAGGACGGCAGCCCAGATACGCGATGAGGGCGGCGAGGCCCTGTTCGTGAAGCTGGACGTCACCAGCGCGGAGGACTGGCGGGCCGCGGTCCAGGCCACGCTCTCCAGCTTCGGCCGGCTGGACGTGCTGGTCAACAATGCAGGCACCGGCGGAGGGCCTAAAGTGGAGGACACGACCGAGGAGATCTGGGACGGCGCGATGAACGTCAACGCGAAAGGGGTGTTCCTGGGCACAAAGCACGCCATCCCCGCGATGAGAAAGGTGGGCGGCGGGTCGATCATCAACATCTCATCCATATACGGCATTGTGGGCAGCCCGGGCTCCACC
This sequence comes from Dehalococcoidia bacterium, assembly GCA_965248005.1. Lineage (GTDB taxonomy): Bacteria > Chloroflexota > Dehalococcoidia > Lucifugimonadales > UBA1123 > CBDFIE01. The sequence continues at coordinate 1,749,147 of CBDFIE010000003.1, read as the reverse complement.
GGCTACCATGCGGCCAAGGGCGCGATCCGCATGTTCACCAAAGCCGCGGCCATCCAGTACGCGGGCGAAAACATCCGCGTGAACTCCGTGCACCCGGGCTTCGTGGCAACACCGTTCACCGGGGGGTTCCGGAGCGAGGAACGCCGCGCCTGGGTGATAGGACAGACTCCCATGGGGCGGCTTGGGTCGCCCGAGGAGATAGCCCACGGCATCGTGTACCTGGCCTCGGACGAGTCTTCCTATGTCACGGGCTCGGAGCTGGTCATCGACGGTGGGATGACGGCGCAGTAGGGATGGGCGAGTTCTCCGCGAAAGCGGAGAAGCGCGGCTGAGGGCTTCGCGAGCTATCAGCTATCAGTCCCGACGCGTCGGGGGACTATCAGCTTCCAAGTAACAGCTCCACTGTTACTCGTCTATGCATTGTCCGCCCGGCGGACATAACGCTGCTATCAGCGGTCAGCTATCAGCAGTCATCGATCAGCTATCGGCCGTCAGCGATCAGCAGTCAGCCATCAGCTATCAGCCGTCAGCAATCAGCGGTCGGCTATCGGCCCACTGCCTCTCCACCGTCGCACGATGGACTTTGACGCTGCGAGCAAACGCCTCAGTCGACGAGAGGAGGCGCTGCTGCAGGCCAACGACGAGCAACCCCGCGGCCGCCTGAGTCCGGCCCGAGGTGCTCGCGAAACGCTCCTCACGCGCTGTGCGGTACTCGTCGAGCAACCGGGACAGGACGAGCTCCGGTGCATCGTCGGTGAGGCCATCGACCACGACGCGTATCAGGGGAGCGTTGGCGTTCCGGGTGCGGGCTCGAGCTCGAAGGCGTTTAGCACACACGCCATCATCCCATAGTAGCCGAACGTTGCGGTCAACTCCGTAACGCCCTGGACCCCGAGCATGTTGTTGGCGGCGTCAAAGGTCGCGTCCGACACCCGATGGTCGCCGAGAAGCTGGCGGCCGTAGCTAATTATGGTCGCCTCCTCATCAGTAAGAGATTCCACCGGACCGCGGTTTGCCACCGCCTCGATGCATTCGTCGCGCACCCCCGCCTTAGCCGCGAGTACCGCGTGAGCGGACCACTCATACGAGCAGTCGAATTCCCGCGCCGCTGTAATGATCGCAAGCTCAAGTTGCGGCGGGGCCAGAGTGGACTCGAACCGGATATAGCTGCCCAGGTGGGCGACGCGCCCCGCGACCTCCGGGCTGTTGAGCAGGAGCGAGAAAGGTCCACCGACTCCGCCTCGGCTTTCGGCGATCGCGTCGAAAACGGGCTGGTGCTCATCGCTCACCCGGTCCCGCTCAGTTATCTGTGGGATTCTCGTCATCGCTCAACGCCTCCTCTAGTATCGCCTTCGCTCGCCGGCGCCTCGTCCCGCCTGGAGGGTTTCCACAGCAACGGCCACGCAATCGCGGCTCCCGTGCCGGCCAGCCCCAACACTAGCAGGACAGCGGACTTGGTTACGACGCCGGAGGCGAAGGAGTCGGCTACTGAATCAAGTAGCTCGAAGCTCTTGTCGATGCCGAGCAACTTCGTCTGGAGAAAATCATCGGGAACTTCTTCATGGGCTTCGTGAAGGCTTTTCACCGCTTCGGTGTGGCCCTTTTCTATCCCGTCTTCGGCCAGCACGCCGTATACTGGCCCGAATGCGATCCAGATCGCCAGGGCCGAGACAGCCAGGTAGCCTGCCGCCCAGCCGAGCCTGCCCATCCAGGTGCGCCCGCCTAGAACGCCGATCGCCACCAGGAGCAGTAAAACGGGCAAGTAGACCAGCAGCCTGAACGTTCGGGCGCGTTTGAACCAGGTCCTGCCATCGTCAAAGGCCTCCAGTCTGGACTCCTGCCAAGTGAAGGCTTCCACCGCGACGTGGATCAATCCGTCAGGATTGCCGATCGAATCTCTCAAGTCCTGCTCCGTGGTGCTCCAGCCGTCCGCCAGGAAGCCCCGGACCTCCTCCAGAATGTCCACTGTATCGGGTCCGTCCCATTCGATGAGGTCCGACCTGAGGTCGGCGTCCGTGTAGCTCCATCCGTCACCGATAACGTCGCGGGCGTCTTCCAGCAGCTCGAAGTTGTCTGAGGCCCCGACCTCGCTCAGAGCTGACCGAAGGTCCTCGGACGTAAAAGAGAGCCTGTCCGGGACCTGGGCGAGCACCAGTGTTTCAACCGCGTTTTCGACCTGATCGGACAGTGTGTCGAAAGCCACCATGACCAGGTCCCTGGCCGTCTCGCCGCCCGGCATGCACTCTGGAATTTCCGTCAATCCGCTGGCCACGACCTGAGCAGCTTGTGCCAGCGTGGTGCACTCCGGAAGATCGCTGACGATAGCACCGAACTTGTTGCGAGCGGTCTCCACCAGCACTCGCCGGGCGTCCGCCTTGTTCTGGGTGATGTCCACGACTATCTCGAGTTCGCTCGAGCGCTTCGTAACGTAGCTACCGGCGGCGTCGATGATCCCCTCGGCCTGCTCCTGCACCCAGGACGGCGGCGCCACCTGCCGGAGCGCCACCATGACCTCGTTGGAAGAGACCTCGATGCCGAAGGGCAGCGCCGTCACCGCCCCGAGGTTGTCGGACACGAGAGGCTCGACGACCTCATCGTAGAGTAGCTCGTACGCGTCCACTTCCCTGAGCAGCAGCTTGACCTCGTCGAGTGCGATTTCAACACGGTCGTCAAGCTCCAGCCTGATCTCGAAGGAGTCGGTCTCGCCTACCGCGTAGGGCGTGACGGTGTCCAGGACGTTCTCAACGTTGGCTTCGACCCAATCCCTGTCGGCGATCCTTTGAATCGACTGGACCAGGCGCACGGACGACACTTCGATGCCGAGGGGCAGTTCCCCCGTCTTCAGTGCCGTCTCGATCTCGATCTCGATCTGCTCAAACAGCAGGCCGTAAGCGTCGGCCTGCCGCAACAACGTCTTGGCCTCCTCGACGATCTGCACCACTTGATCCCCCGCCTGAACGGTTACGGTAAACTCGTCGCGGTCACCGGTGACGTACGTCGCCGGACCGTCCAGCACCTGCTCGACGAGTTCCTGGACCCACTCGGGCGGGAGTGCCCGGTTCAGCGAGCCGACCAGGTCTTCCGTCGTCAACCCCGACGTAACAAAGGGGTTCTCGTCCAGCTCCAGCTCCTCGCCGAACTTCTCAGGCGGCAGCTCCCTGGCTTCGTCGAGGGCGGACGTCGCCACGTCGTTCAGCGCCCAGCGGTAGATGTCGACCTCCCGCAGCTGGTCGCGGTAGAACTTTGGGGTGAGGAAAGTGTCGTCCACCTGGAGCAGCACTACAGTCACAAGCAGCAGGGGAAGAAGAACGATCCCAAAGGGTATGGTGAGGATGCGGCGTACCCGGATCATGACCGTCCCACTCTAGATCAGGCGCTTAAATTAAGCAACGATGGCCGCCGATGATCGGTCGGCAGGGACTTTCGCGGCGAGATTTGGGGCGTGGCCATACTTTTGGCGGTCTGGGGACTGCAGGACCACTCGCCGACGATCGGCGGGACGGCCCCGGGGCGAGCTCAGGCTGAAATGCCTCGGCGCAAGCGATCGGGGAGAAGGTCAAGTGGCTACTTTACGAGCCGCAGGCCAAGTCGACATGGACCCACGCTCAGCGCCGTTACGACTCCAAAATGCCCTTGAGATTCACGTAGTCTTTGCGTATCTGGCGGCGGAACATAGGCATCATGAGGGGCATGAGAATCTTGAAGAGGATGTTCTTAGGGTTCCCGTTGAACCAGTACTCGAGCGTGGTCCCACCGTCAGTTGGAGCCATGTTGTAGCCGCCGCTCCCGGTGAATTTTCCCGACTCGAATACCATCGCGAGGGCTTCGTTCTCCACATATGTCGTTATTTCCCACTCCCCTCGTCTCTTCCCATCTGCTGGTCCACACGGCGTCCCTTCGAGCCGAGAGCCAACGGACCTTCGGACGTCAGCTCCATCTCGACCACGCCGGTCTCCCACTTGAGATTGTTCTTCGGATCGCTCATGAACGTGAATACTTCCTCAACGGGACGGCCAATTTCGATTGTGCCTCTGACCTCAGGCATTACGGGCCTCCTTAGGACGGCCTTGAGACGAGCATTGCCGTATTCCTCATCATGGCGGATTCGGTGTCGCCATTCTAGGCCAGTGAAGCGTAACGCACAAGGTTCCCCTAACCGGCGACACTGAATTCGTCTCGGCGGCGGCCGGGTTACATCTCTTCTTGGAACCGAGCGCCATAAGGCTGTGACAGGGGGTGAGCTCAGGCCTCTTCGCCAAGCGCTAACGTGATTTGGGCACGCACGTCCCCATGGGTCAAGCCCCTCCCCGCCGGCACACGTTCGGCTGCCACCGTGGCGGGGGACGTAGGCGGCCTGATGCGCGCTGCCAAGACACTGCCTCCACCGCTCGGCGAACGGCCGACTTAGTGCCCGTTGGACGCGGAGATGAAGTCGTGCTGCTCGTACTGCCCGTTCGCCACGGACTCGGGGTCCACGGCCAGCCAGCGCTCGGCGATTGTCGAGTAGATGCTACGGAAGTCGTTGTTGAAGTGGAGGTCGCCCTCCAGTAGGTCCTTCTCCTGAAGAGACGGGTACTCGCCGTGGAGCCCACCGTTCACCGAGCCTCCGATGACGAACGAGACGCCGCCAGAGCCGTGGTCGGTCCCCGCCGAGTTGTCCTTCATGCGTCGGCCGAACTCGGAGAAGACGAGCACGAGGACGTCATCCTCGAGGCCGTGCTCCTTAATGTCGTCCATGAAGTCGCCCAGGGCGTTGGAGGTTTCGGTCCAAAGCCTCTTGTGGTCCGCTAGCTCCGCCGCGTGCGTGTCGAAGCTTCCGTGTTGGGCGTAGCAGATCCGAGTCCCCAGGTCTGCGGCAAGCACCTGCGCTATGCTCTTCATCGACTGCGCGATGGGCGTGTCCGCGTACTCGACGTTGGAGGAGTATTTCTCGGGCGCGGTCCTCAGGATGTCGGCGCCTCTAAGGGCGTCGTTCCCGGTCTGGCCGATGAACTGGGAGACCGCGTCATGGGCCATCGCGCTGCCATAGATCTGCGTGAATGCCTTCAACGCCAGGTCTCGCGCGCGCTGCTCCTGTATGCCCGGAAGCACGCCGTAAGTTGACAGGTCGCCAACGGAAGCCACTGGCACGCCCTTGCAAGAGAGGGCTCGCGGAAGGCCGCGACCGAAGTTGACGCCAGTGAGGGCGTTCTCGGCCTTGGGGTCGAGCTCGCGGATGGTCCTCCCTAGCCAGCCGGAGGTCCCTATGCCCTGGGACTCGGCGGTGTGCCAGACGTCCATAGAGCGGAAGTGGGACCGGTTAGGACTGGCGTAGCCTACGCCGTTGATTACGGCGACCTTGCCCTCGTCCCATAGCTCCTTGATCGGCGCCATCGCGGGATTGAAGCCAAGCTGGTCGTCGAGCTTGAGCACCTGGTCCTGCTCGATATGGACCTCCGGCCTCCAGTCGTAGTACCGACCGTCGCCGTAGGGGACCACGGTGTTCAATGCGTCGTTGCCGCCGGTAAGCTGCACGACCACTACCGAACGGTCCGAGTTCGCCGACGTCATTTTGTCTCTCCTTAGCGCGCGAATCTGGCTACCAATGCCAGCTGTTGTTCTCCGCCGATCAGCCGCTACGGCTGTAGACCTGAATCCTGTGCCGGTGGGTCTCGGTAACGTAGACTCGATTCTCTGAGTCGAGCATAATCGACACCGGTCCCCAGAACAGCTTCTCTATGTGCGATGACTCCTCGTGCGGGTCGTCGTTGAAGAAGTCGATCTGGGGCTCGAGGTCGGCCCTCGATCTCGCCTCAGCCTCTTCGGTGTTCGCTCCCAAAAAGTCCTCGGCCCACGTCGAATGGGTCGCCTCACCCCTCAACTTCTGTACAAACCGTCCTTCGGAGTCCAGGATCTGCACCCTCTCGTTCCCCCAGTCGGCGACGTAGATGTAGCCGTCGGTGTCGACCGCGACCCCGGCCGGCCTCACGAACTGGCCGTCTCCGCGGCCGGGAGAGCCGTACTGGGCCACGAACTGCCCGTCAGGCGAGAACCTCTGCACCCGGTCGTTGCCCCAGTCGGTGACGAAGACCTCGCCATCGGCGTTGGTGGTCAGGCCCCAGGGCAGGTCGAGTTCCCCATCGCCGCTGCCGGCGCCGCCCATTGCCGAGAGGAACACGCCATCCTTCGTGAACCGCTGGACCCGGTGGTTACGGGCATCCGATACCAGAATGTTGTCATCCGAGTCGAAGGCGATGCCCGAAGGGCCGTTCAGCTCGCCTTCCTCGCTGCCTGAGGTGCCCCAATTCGAGACAAAGTCGCCCGAGGCGGTGAACACCGTGATTCGGTTGAGATGCTCGTCGCTCACGTACACCCGGCCGTTGCCGTCGATGGCGATGCCGCCGGGCCACATGAACTCGCCTTCGACACTACCCTTCCTTCCGAACACCCCAAAGTACTCGCCTTCCGCATTTAGCATCGTGATCCTGACGGTTTCTGCGGTCGAGCGCTCCGATGAGCGGCTCACCACGTAGATGCGCCCGTCTCCCGCCATGGCCGAGTCCACGGGGTAGTAGAAGCCGCGGCCTCGCATCGTGGTCATTCCGACCGTGCCGCTATAAATGAGGAACTTCGTCCGTTCTCTGGGAGTTGCCGTGGTCATAGTCTCTACCTGGATTCAGGCGCGTTGGAACTCGGGAGTGGCCGCGATCAGTTGGACGACGCCGGCCACACGCTGCCGGGCTTCTTCCCCGAGGTCAGGCCCGTCTATGTGGATGTCTCCGTCTTCCGCCGCGTACTCCGCCAGACGGGACCGCGTCTCATCATGGACCGAGATCTCGCCCAGATGGCTTAGGCAGATGTCGACCAGTCGCTCCGGCGTTACCGTACCTCCGTTGTCCACCGCCAGCCGCCTCATCAGCGCCTGCGAGCCCGGTGTCCCGATGTCGCCCAGCTCCTGGGAGGCGAAGTTCATCCTCTCCACCAGCGCCCCGGTATGGATCCACGCCAGACCGCCGTCCCAGCCCTCCACCGAGGGAGGATTGTTCAGGGACTGGCCCATGAAGTCCATTCTCAAGCCTTGGCCCATCAATTCGTAGCGTGGCATATCGAGAGCTTCCGTGAGTCGCAGGACTCCGGTCACCAGCTCGGCAGGGCTCTTGACCTTCTCGTACCAGCAGCTCTTCGACTTGAAGAATTCGGAGTTGAACAGGACGCGCAGCATGGAGCGGATATCGTAGTTGCTGTCAAAGTACGCCTGGGAAAGCACTTCAATGGCCTCGGGGTCGCCAGGTGGCTCGTAGGGCCACTGGGGTACCGGTGGCTCGTCGGCCACGAAGAAGTGGTACAGGTGCCTGGAAATGAACCGCGCCGTCGCGGGCTGCTGGCAGATGATGTCGACGATGTCGTCGCCGTTGAAATTGCCCGTCTGGCCCAGGAAGGTCTTCTCCTCGTCGTCGTGGTCCTCGGGACGGAACTCGAAGTGCCACGAGATCCGGCCGTAGGGCCAGTCGGAGTCCCGCTTCGACCTGAGTTCCATGTACTCGCGGTTGCCGATGGTCCAGCCGGTGAATGCGCGGGCACACTCCTTTACGTCGTCTTCAGTGTAGTTCCCGACTCCCATGGAGAAGAGCTCTAGAAGCTCTCTACCGAAGTTCTCGTTGATGGCCCCTTTGTGGTTCTGCTGGTTGTCGAGCCAGATGATCATGGCCGGGTCCTTCGAAAGCTCTACCAGCAGAGTCCTCAGGCTGCCCGTGGCGAAACCTTTGAACATCCTGATCTGGTCGGAGAGCGGCTTGGCGTTGACCACCTTGGCGTAACCGGTCGCGAAGATCCCGTGCCAGAACAGGGCCATCTTCTCCAGGAGTGGCGCGCTGGCGGTCGTCATGCGGTAGAGCCATGCATATTTCCCGCTTTGGCCCAATAGCATACTGGACTCGTCTGGATGGTACCTACGGATCAAGTACTCCGACATGGCGGAGGCGTTGCTGGTATCCAGCAGCCGCTCGACCGTCGCCTCGTAGCCGTCGCGAGCGTACTCGTCGAGTTCGCCGCGGGTCGCACCGAAGCCCGCTCGACGCATCAGGTGGGCTAATAGCTGGACTTCTCGGTCCGACATGCTTACGCCTCCACTATCTCGCCAGTCCGAGGGTGCCCGGCGCTTACTGAATCTGCTTCACGTAAATGACGCGATAGTATTCTGAGATTATGGCAGCGCCCAGGCACGTTGTCAACCGACTTTTGGCCCCTCGGAATCCGAGGCCTTGACAGGGGTGGGAGCGTGTGATGTGCGACATTCCATCCGCGCGTGGGATTTAGGTCCCACGCCTTTGCGGAGTGTTTCGCTTTGAGGGGAAGGAGACAACAAAATGAGTAAGGTTCTTGGACCCCGGTGGGCAGTCGTCGCGGCGGGAGCGGCGATGCTTCTGGTTCTCGCCGCAGCCTGCAGCGTGGAGAAGATAGAAGTCCCCGGTGAGACTATCGTAACGGGCCGCCCTCGCACTTTGATTATTTCGCAACGGGTTCAATCACTTGGCACGGGTGGATGACCGCTATCTACGATGCGCTGATGCGTAGGGATACGCGGACCCCCTTGACAACGATTGTTCCTGATCTGGCTTACGCTTGGAACTCCTCGAATAATTTCAAGACATACACCATCAACCTATCACTGGTAGGGGTAGAATCTCGGGTCGCCTACCTTGACGGTCAGATTGAGGACATAGACGTACGCCTTCAGCGGCTATATGACATCAAGTCGGTCAAGGTAAAAAACGCCGAGATCGCCCTGGAGACCGGCAAGCTGGAACTGGATGATCTGGCTCCGCGGATCAAGGAACTAAGGGTGAAACGGGATCTGGTGTTACGAGCTAGGTCTGAGGCGCGGGAGACGTTAGACGCTGGCCGCGTGGAGCAGGTGAATCGCGGTGTGGTGTTGGAGTATCTCAAAAACCTGAAGGGCGTATTAGATCAGGGCACCGTCGGGGAGAAGCGGGCGTTCTTGACGTCGTTCATCAAGTCGGTCGACGTGGAGGACTCCCAGGTCACCGTGCGTTACTCTCTGCCTCTCCCGGCGGAGACGGAGGCCATAGAGTCTGCACGAGTTCTTAATACAGTTCAGACTGGTGGAGCTGGGGGGACTCGAACCCCCGACTTCCTCCTTGCAAAAGAGGCGCTCTCCCGAACTGAGCTACAGCCCCACGAGTGTGTCCATGGGATGGCCCTCGATTACCGCAGCGGGTAGCGGACGGGCCGGGGAATATCACAAAAAGAAACACCTTAGCAATTGGATAGTGGAAGGACTCCCTAATGTTCTGTGCTCCGAATGGAGCGCGATTCGGTGGGCTTTCTCAAGGAGGAGTATTGGGCGAATCGGGGAGCTCCCCCCGACAAGTCGGGGTCCGGCTCGACCCGTCGCTCTAGACTCCACACCCACCGACCGACCTGGTCACGTCCGTGTTAAGTGGACGTTCCCTGCTCCCTAGAAAGGAGGTGATCCAGCCGCACCTTCCGGTACAGCTACCTTGTTACGACTTCGTCCCAGTCACCGGTCCCACCCTCGGCGCCTGCCTCCCTTGCGGGTTGGCCCAGCGACTTCAAGTGTTACCGACTTCCATGACGTGACGGGCGGTGTGTACAAGACCCGAGAACGTATTCACCGCAGTGTGCTGACCTGCGGTTACTAGCAACTCCGCGTTCATGCAGGCGAGTTGCAGCCTGCAATTCCAACTGGGGACGGCTTTACGGGATTAGCTCCGGCTCGCGCCTTCGCGACCCTCTGTGCCGCCCATTGTAGCGTGTGTGTAGCCCAGGACGTAAGAGCCATGATGACTTGACGTCATCCCCACCTTCCTCACCCTGTTTAGGGGCAGTCTCGCTAGACATTCTAACTAACGACAGGGGTTGCGCTCGTTGCGGGACTTAACCCAACACCTCACGGCACGAGCTGACGACAGCCATGCAACATCTGTGCATCTGTCCCGAAGGAAAGGTCGCTTTCGCGACCGGTCAAAAGCATGTCAAGTCCTGGTAAGGTTCTTCGCTTATCATCGAATTAAACCACACGCTCCGCTGCTTGTGCGGGTCCCCGTCAATTCCTTTGAGTTTTAGCCTTGCGGCCGTACTCCTCAGGCGGGATACTTATCGCGTTAGCTACGACACGGGAGGGGTCGATACCCCCCATATCTAGTATCCATCGTTTAGGGCGTGGACTACCCGGGTATCTAATCCGGTTTGCTCCCCACGCTTTCGCGCCTCAGCGTCAGGTACAGCCCAGAGAGTCGCCTTCGCCTCTGGTGTTCCTCCCGGTATCTACGCATTTCACCACTACTCCGGGAATTCCACTCTCCTCTGCTGCCCTCAAGTCTGCCAGTTTCCCATGACCCCTCCCAGTTGAGCCGGGAGATTTCACATGAGACTTAACAAACCGCCTACGCGCACTTTACGCCCAGTAAATCCGGACAACGCTCGGTTCCTACGTATTACCGCGGCTGCTGGCACGTAGTTAGCCGAACCTTATTCCCCGGGTACCGTCCTTACTCTTCCCCGGGAAAAGGGGTTTACAACTCGAAAGCCTTCTTCCCCCACGCGGTGTCGCTGCGTCAGGCTTTCGCCCATTGCGCAAGATTCCCTGCTGCTGCCTCCCGTAGGAGTGGGGGCCGTGTCTCAGTCCCCCTCTGACCGGTCGTGCTCTCACACCGGCTACTCGTCTTAGGCTTGGTAGGCCTTTACCCCACCAACTACCTGATAGGCCGCAAGCCCCTCCCAAAGCGGCCGAAGCCTTTCCTCTCCGCGCCGTAGCGCGGGGAGCTTACGGGGTATTAGGCCCGATTTCTCGAGTTTATCCCCCGCTTCGGGGTAGGTCACTTACGTGTTACTCAGCCGTCTGCCACTAGCTAGGGGGCCGAAGCCCCTTCGCCCGTTCGACTTGCATGCATTAGGCGCACCGCCAGCGTTCGTCCTGAGCCAGGATCAAACTCTATAAAAATTCTGGGGTTTCCTTCCACTATCCAATTGTTAAGGTGCAACCAGGGACAAGGTATCCAATCCTAGCCGATGGGCATACGGTTGTCAAGCTAAATGCAGGCTACTGCGAGCGCCCACCCCAATCCGCGCATTCCCGCGGCGGACGGTCACGTTTCGGCCCGCTGTCCCACCTGCGGCTAGCCCAACAAAAGCCCAATCGTTGTTGACACCTGACGGCCTTCCGACTACACTCGCGCCGTCCGGACGGGCGGCTGACGGACGCTCCAGACCGCGGCGGGGCCGTGCCCAGTAACCGCGATTCCCCCCGACGCGGGGCGGGCTCAGTTGCTCGGGATGCGAGTCGAAGGCTATGCGCCCGGCAGTCCAACAAACTTTACGGAAAGAGATGGTGACGACACATGGTAACCTCAACCCAGACCGTCCTCTACGAGAAGCGCGACGGCGTCGCGTACATCACCCTCAACCGGCCCGAGTCGCTCAACGCTCTCAGTAGGGAGCTGATGGCCGGGTTGCGGGAGGCGCTGGTCGAGCTTCAAGACGACCCCGAAGTGCTGCTGGCCATCATGACCGGGGCGGGAGGCCGTGCCTTTTCCGCCGGAATGGACCTGAAAGAGCGAGCGCAGCTTGACGCAGAGGGGGACCGCCCCACCGTCGACGCCCCGGGCGGCTCCTTCGTGGACCGAGGCGTGTTCAAGCCCATGATCGCGGCCATCGACGGCTTCTGCGTGGCAGGCGGGCTAGAGGTCTCGCTCCAGTGCGACATCCGCATCGCGACTCGGAAGTCCGAGTTTGGCCTGCCGGAGCCCCGCTGGAGCATACTGGCCGGCTACGGCCTCCACAACCTGTCGCGGATGGTGCCGCTGGGCGAAGCACTCTACATGCAGCTAACGGGCCGCCGCATCGACTCGACTCGTGCTTACCAGATCGGGCTAATCCAGGAGGTGGTGGAGGACCGGGACGAGCTGTTCCAAACCGCCGAGCGCATCGCCGACGAGATCAAGCTGTGCGGGCCGCTGGCGGTCCAGGCCATCAAACAGATCGTCTACAACGGTCGAAGCCTGCCCGTCGAGTACTCTCAGAAGCTCGCGGCCCCAATTGCCCAGCGCATAGGGGCCACGGAGGACGCCATAGAAGGCCCCCGCGCCTTCTCCGAGAAGCGCAGCCCCGTCTGGAAGATGCGGTAGCCCGAAGCGTCCCTGTACGAATCTTTTGGACCGTTACCGCAGGCTCATGTCTCGGGCAGAGCGGAATAGCTATCTGGTTCCAATCCTACTACCAGGATCGGTAACGTGATGGACAGTTCCGCATGCGGCAGCTCGCGAACGATGCGTTCGAACTGGGCGACGTTGCTGTTGATATAGCGGCAGAATCGCGCGACTGGCACAGCGAAGATTCCAATATCGATGTTCTTCTGACTGTAACTCACCTGAAACTTGAAGATGTCGTATGTCCACCTGGCCATATTCCCAAATTGGACTTCAACCTGAATCCTGGACTTACTGAAGTCGGCCTCCAAAGCCGAGCCCACGACAATCTTCGGTTTGACGTCCCAGCCGCTACGATCGAACTCGTCGTCGAGCCAACGATTCATCGCGGCCTGCTCAACCGGATGCTTAGAACGGGGATTACGAGCCTTTTTGGACCAAAGGGCATCCCCGTAGAAAAGTGGCTGAAGTCGTCGCAGGATGTCCAGCGCTTCATCGCGGGCCGCGCTGAACTCTGGACTGGCCAAGACCTCGCTGGCATACCGGTAGCTGTAAAATGACAGCTTCATCCCACGCTACCGTGCATCAATAGGGGCGCTGCGCGACGGGCGCACCAGGTGGCGGGACGTATACAGGACGGTCCATTGGCCGTGTTGGAAGCTTCCCGTCAGCCGCCAAAGCTACCCGCTGACGAGCCAACGAGATGTAGTCCGGGACTGGGTCGGCACCTGCCACGCGCCTGTTTTGAAGAATCGCTGCGACCGCTGTGGAACCGACGCCCATGAATGGATCAACTACGAGATCATTCTCGTCAGTAAGCGCCAACACCAACCGCTCGATTAGTTCAACCGGGAACTGGCACGGGTGAATCGTTTTCTCTGGATGATTATGCTTTACGTTCGGGATTACCCACACATCTCCCGGATTCTTGCCCAACGGGTTCGATGAATATTGCCCTGTCTTAGGACCCTTGTAATATTTCTTGCCTGGGTACTTCTGGGGTACTCGGACGGGGTCTAAGTTGAAGACGTAATTATCGGACTTCGTGAACCAAAGAATCGTCTCGTGCCTCCCGGAAAACCGACGGGACGCATGCAGCCCATGTTCATAGTGCCACACGATACGATTTCGAAGTTTCAGACCGCATTTCTTGAAAATCGGATACATGATCGCGTCTAGCGGGAAAACTTCACCATCGCTCACATGGTTCCCCACTTGCCAACAGATGCTGCCGGCGGGCTTCAGCAGCTGCGCGCACAGAGATATCACCTCGCGTTGGCTCTCAAGATATTCATCAAAATCTACGCGACGCCTCTCATATGGTTTGCCAATGTTGTAGGGCGGTGAGGTAACTATGAGTTGCGCAGACTCCGCCGGCATGGCGCGGAGGAGAGCCCGACAGTCCCCCTCGAACAAAACGACGCTGGATTTCTCGTCATAGCTAATTTCTTTCGCCACAGCTTCGCGTCGACCTTGGATGAACAATGGAGATTGAACCATGATCCCAGATCACCAATTGCGAACTATATCTTCAATCCTCTGGAATAGGAATATAGTACACCTGTTCTGCTAAAGTCAATGGCTTGACCTGCGATTGCACAGGCAAGACTGGCCTTATCGTGTTTGACTCAGGTAATGGACTGCCTCATGCCTGGGTGTCCGGTCGAATCCATGGCACGTTGGAGCCCACAGCCCCCCGCGCCTTCTCCGAGAAGCGCAGCCCCGTCTGGAAGATGCGGTAGGCCGACCTCTAGCCGGGCAGCGCCATCAGCCGGGCCATGCGCGCCTTGTGGTAGGCAGCGTCACCCAGATAGTGCTGAAGGGTGCGGGCGCGCTTGGTGTACTGGGTCAACCCGTAATCCAGGTCCGCGCCTATGCCGGCGTGGACGTGATGGGCCGCGTCGCACGCCCGGGGGAAGCCCTCGCTGGCGACGGCCTTGGCCGTCGAGACGCCAATCTGCGCCTCGGGCAGGCCCTCGTCGAGCTGCCAGAGCGCCTCGAAGGCCGTCAAACGGGACGAGTCGGCGTCCGTCAGCGCGTCGATTATGTGGTCTTGCACCCGCTGGAACGTGCCGATCGGCACGCCGAAGGCGATTCGGGTCTGGCTGTACTCGCGGGTCATGTCGTAGACTCGCTGCGCGCCGCCGGCCATGAATGCGCACAGCACTGCCGTGGCCCTGTCCATCGCGGCCTCGACGACACCCCACGCGCCTCCCACGTCGCCCAGCACACCGTCCGCGCTAACTTCCACGTTCTCGAAGTTGACTTCGCAGACCTTGGGACCAATCCAGCCGGTCATTACGCGCACGGACACGCCCGGCGCGTTCTTGTTGACGACGAATAGAGACAGTCCCTCAGCGGGGGCGGCGCCGTTTGACGTCCGGGCCACTACGACCATCTGGTCCGCTACGTTGGCATCGGGCACGAAGAGCTTGGTCCCCTTCAGCACGAATCTTCCGTCGCTCTGGGAAGCCTGCATCCCGATGGCCCCTGGCGACCAGGAGTAGTCCGGTTCGGTGTAAGCAAAGGCGAATATCTGCTGCCCCGAGGCAATCGGCGGCAAGAGCGCCTCCTTCTGGGAGTCGCTGCCCGCGGCCAGAATGGTCTGCGCGGACAGTACCGCCGAGGACAGGTGCGGGCTCGGGCATGCGTAGTTGCCCATAACCTCGTACACAACGCCCAGGTCCACCCAACCCTGGCCAAGTCCTCCGTACTGCTCGGGCACCACGATTGCGGGCCATCCCAGTTCAGACATCTTTTCCCACAGGTCGGGGTCGAATCCCGACTCGCTGTCGTCGATCTCCAGGACGCGGTTCTTGGGCACCTGGTCTTCCATGAACGCACGCGCCGAGGTCTGCAACATTGTCTGGCTTTCCGAGAGAGTCAGGTCCATTCAGGCCACCTTCTATGATTCCATCGTTGGGGCGAACAGGCTGTGCGGTCAGCTGTGCGGTCAAGGGTGTCGACTGTCTGGTAGGCGCTCGCCCGTGAACCCGTGAGTCCGAGCGCCCCTTCGACCGGACTCCGTAGCTGCATCCCACCTGTGCCGTTCCGATTATACGCCCGCGATTTGGTATGCGCCAGCGCCGTCAGCAGTCAGCTGTCAGCCATCAGCGGTCAGCAATATCGGCTCGCCGCTACCTGTCGTCGCGCTCGCCGCGGTGGGCTCGGTCGCCGGTAGGGTCCGCGGCCTCGGCCAGGCCGAGCGCGGTAGCGATCAGATGCTCGGTCGCTCCACTGCCGGTGATTTCGCCTCGGGCGGCCAATTCGCCTCTTATCAAGCGCTCGAACCTGCCGTCGGCTACCGCCTTGGGGTCGCTGTCATCGAGAAGGGCGTACACGCCCACCACCCGCTGGACGATCTGCGACAGGTGACGGGAGGCGCGCTCCTCCCAGAGCACCGCTTCCGCTCCCTCGTGGCCTTCGCCCCCGTCCGACTCGTCCACCCAACCTGCGCGCATCCTCAGCAGGCGCATTACCCGGCTGGCTATGTAGGCCTCGACAAGTAGCTGCTGGCGCACCGGCTCTGCGCTCAGCGGCGCCCCGTGCGACGTGGTATCGCGGGCGTATTCCACCAGCGCGTTGGTCTCGGTCTCCAGCGGCGTACGAAGATCGGCCCCTTGCAACCTGGATGCACCCGCCTGCATCACCGCTACGCCGTCGTCGCCAAGCACCTCGGAGCGCGGTACCCACACCCGGTCGAAGAATACGCGTCGCACCGTGTGGTCAGACAGGGTGCGCCGTGTGGCTATCCGGACGCCATCCAAAGATGGGGACACGAGAAACGATGCGGCGGCTGGCTCGCCGGGGCTGTCGGAGTCGACCATCGCCAGCGTCCAGAGCCACGAGGGACTCGGTCCTCTACCCGAAAAAATCGCCTGGCCGGTCACGATGTATCCGTCGGCGTCGGGGGCGGCGATCAGCTCCAGGGGGTCGCCCTCAATGTACCTCTGTCGCCACACCTCCACCCGGCCTTTTGCCAGGCCTGTGACAAGCCGGCTCTTTTGGTCCTCGCTGCCCCACTTGAGCACCGCGCTGCGCACGGCCATCGCGGCGTCTTGTAGGAAGAAGAGCACACCCCGTCTGTTCAGCTCCTCGAGCAGCACCACGTTCTCGTCCGGGCTCAGGCCCGCCCCGCCCTGTTCACGGGAGTCCAATGGAGCCAGCCAGCCCCGGGCGCCCAGCTCGCGGCGGAAATCTTCGTGGGCCCGCAAGCCGGCCGACCCGCTGTCCCGGATGCCCTCGACGTCACCGGGCAGCACTGTGTCGAGCCAGGCCGATATCTCGCGGCGAAAGGTCTCCTGGCTCTCCGTGTAGTGATAGGCGAAGTCCACTATTTCTTCCTATTGGTCCGGCTTATGCGGGCCGAAGCTGTTCGTGGTGAGCTTGTCGAACCATCGGCGCCGCGCCCCCCGGCTCGTCGTGGCTCAGGGCGAACGCATTATCCCAACGGCGATTTCTAAATCCAGATGCTAGCTGTCCCTGTCGGCGCGCTGATCGCGGAGGTAGCGGTAGATGCTCTCGACGGTGCCGTCATCGCTGACCCGGTACGCCGTCCCACTTCGTTCGGCCTCGATGATGGTCAGCGCTATCTCCCACCCCTGAAACGGCGGACCGATCATGCAGTCCTCAGGGACGTGGACCCCTTCGAAGTAGATCCGGCGCTCGCTGCCCATCAGCAGCCGCATGGTCTTGATGGAGACACCCGGCAGTCGGGCATCCACCATGAACACTCCCAGGTTGTATCTGGCCGGCCTGTCGGGGTCGGTGACCGCCAGGGTGACCAGGTAATCCGGGTCGAACCGTCCGGTGACGAACGCCTTCTCCCCGGTGATGCGGTAGCCCCCCTCTTCTGGCGCGGCCTGGGTGTGGACCGTCGCCAGGTCGGAGCCCGAGTCCGGCTCGTTGAACGCCTGCCACGTGATGGTCTCGCCCCGGAGCGAGGGCGGGACGAAGCGCCGTTTCTGCTCCTCGGTCCCCCAAACCATCATCGCCGGAATCCAGCGGCTATTGTCGCCCATGCTGGGAAGCTGAATGCGCCGCATCTCTTCGCCAAGGATCAGGTCGAGTTCCGGACTGAGTCCACCGCCGCCGTACTCCCTGGGCCACGACGGCGCAAGCCACCCCTTTTCGCCGAGCATGCGCCGGAACGCCCTGACTCTCTCCTGGGTCTCCGCGTTCAGCGGACCTCCGTCCGTGGATACATTCAGGTCCGTTGGGGCGTGCTCTTCCAGCCAGGTCCGAACAGCCGCCCGAAAAGCCTGCTGCTCCGGGGTGTATTTGACGCCGAAGTCCATCGCATCAAACCTCTGGCGGAGCGTCCCCGTGCCGGTGCACGGCCGCGAAAACAAAGATAGGGCCTCCGGTGTGAGAAGGCCCTATCCGCACAAACTATCCCTGAACTCGTAAGCTAGACGCCCCCGACGCCCGCCGTGGAAGGCGTTGCGGCGGCCCGCTCTCTGGTGCGGCTTATTCCAATGCGCCGGGCGATGATGACCTTCTGGATCTCGATCGTCCCGGCAGGGTGGGCGCCGACCAGGCTACTACGCTGGTAGACCTCCGGCCGACCCTCGAAGGGCGCCCGCGGCTCCGAGACGCCGCACAGCGAGTACATGCCCATGATGTCCCGCGACCTGTCCGCGTTCGTAATGCGGTAGACCTTGCCGAACATCGAGGACTGGGAGCCTTCGTAGGTCATCTCCTCGCGCGCCAGGTACTTGGCGTAGTTGCGCAGATTGAGCAGGCCGTCGACATGGGAATCGATGTAGGCCGACATCGTCGACTGCTGGACCAGCGGGTCGTTCCCCAGGGGCGCGCCCGCTCTGTCGGTGTCCTTGACATATTTCAGCAGGTTCTCCATAGCCTCGTCGAGGGGGAGAGGCTGTCCCCGGCCCCCATGCTCGACCTCAAGGGTGGTCTGGGTCACCTGCCATCCCTGGTTTTCGCCGCCAATCAGATGGTCTCCGGGGACCCTGACCCCGTCGAAGAAAAAGATGCTCTGGTCGTGGCCCGAAAGCAGGTCCATCCGTTCCATGGACAGCCCCTCGGAGGGGAACGGTACCAAGAAATAGCCCAGGTTACGGTGTCGGGGGGCGTCGGGGTCGGTCAACATGGGGCCGAACAGATAGTCGGGCTCGCCGAAGCCGCTGATCCAAGTCTTCTGGCCGGTGATCAGCCAGTCGTCACCGTCCCGGACGGCCCGGCTCTGAAGAGAGGCCAGGTCCGAGCCAGCGTTGGGCTCCGAGAAATTTTGGAAGGCGACTTTGTCGGCGCTCAGCAGTGGCTTTAGAAGCGCCTCCTTCTGCTGTTCGTCGCACCAGACCAGCAGCGTCGGGAACACGAGCCCGTTGGTAAAGCTGCCGACGACTCTGGCCGTTCGGAACTCCTCCTGAATGATGGTCTCATGCTCGCCGGTCAGCCCCCCGCCGCCATACTCCTTGGGGTACGTGGGAAAGAGCCAGCCCTTCTCGGCGAGCGTCTTGTGCATGTCCCGCCAGAACCAGTACTGCTTCTCCGTCATCTCCATGCGATTGACGCGCGCTCGCATCTCATCGGGGACGTTCTCGGCGAGCCAGGACCGGACCTCTGCCCTGAACTCTTCCTGCTCCTGGGTGTAATTGATCGCGAAGTCCATTTGGCTCCTCCCGCCGGATGCATGGATAGGGGCCCGTCCTCGATCAGACAGGGCGCCTTGCAATCGGAACTATAGGCGCTGGGGCATCGGGTGTCAACGTCGCGAAAAGCTCTCGCGGCTTGACCACGGCCCGCGAGTCCGATATATATACACGTCGCCGGCCCCGCGAATCTGAAAGAGAGGTACGCCGAAGTTTTGACATCGGTATTCGACCTTCACGTCCACACCAATCGGGGAAGCCCTGACAGCGCCCTCACACCGGAGGAGCTGGTCTCGGAAGCCCGTCGGCTGAGGCTGACCGGGGTCATGGTTACCGAGCACGACGGATGGCCACGTAACGATTTCGATGCCTTCGCTCGAGAGCAGGACCTGGTCCTCATTCGTGCGCATGAGCTATACACGCCGCTGGGCCACATGATCACTCTTGGACTCGACGCGCAGGTTGCCGGATACGGGGAGGACCTCGAGACGATCCAGCGTCTGAGGGCTGAAGTCGACCGAGTTGGCGGTTTCATGATCCTGGCGCACCCCTTCAGGTTCCTGTTCGACCTGCCCACGTACACTCAGAACATGCTGTACAGGGACGCCGCCAAAACGCCGCAGACGGCCGACGAGGCATCGGAGCACCCCGTGTTCAAGCTGGTAGACGAGATCGAGGTGGTCAACGGAGGCAACATCGAGCGGGAGAACCGCTTCGCCCAGGAGGTCGCGGCGGTACTGGGCCGCTGGGGCACCGGGGGCAGCGATGCTCACTCCACCGACGGCTTCGCCAAGGGCGTTACGGTCTTCAACGGCGACGTTCGCAACGAGGGCGACCTGCTGGAGGCGCTCAGGTCCGGTGATTTCGCCCCGGTCGAAGGGTTCCACGTGGGAGCGCCCAGCAGCTACGGGCGCACCTCGTGGCTCAAGCCATGGATGCTGGACGGGCGCGGCCATGAAGACGCTGATCGCTGACCGGTTCTCGGAGAATGCCAGGAGCAGACTGTCCGCTGACGGCGTCGCCGTCGACTACCGGCCCGATCTTGTCGGAGACGGCCTGGCCGAGGCCCTGGCCGATACCGGCGCCGAAGTGCTGGTGGTCCGCAGCACGCCGGTGGACGCCGAGGCGCTCGCGGCCGGAGGCCTCCGGCTGGTCATACGGGCCGGCGCCGGATTTAACACTATCGACGTGGATGCCGCCACCGGTCTGGGCATCCGTGTCTCCAACTGTCCCGGGGGGAACGCCCACGCCGTGGCGGAGCTGGTTTTTGGACTGATGCTCGCCCTGGACCGGCACATCCCCGATAGCGCTCTGGACCTGCGCCAGGGCCGCTGGAACAAGTCCGGGTACAGCGACGCCGCCGGCCTCCTCGGCAGCACCCTGGGCCTGCTTGGCCTGGGCGACACCGGACTCGCCATGGTCCCAAGGGCCCGCGCCTTTGGCATGCCCGTCGTGGCGTGGAGCCGCTCCCTGACGGGGGACCGCGCCACGGAGCTCGGCGTCCGGTTCATGGCGACACCGTTGGACGCCGCCGCCGCCGCCGACATCGTAAGCGTCCACGTCGCCCTGAACGCCGACACCCGCGGCCTTGTCGACGCGTCATTTCTAGAGGCCATGCGCCCGGGCGCCATGCTCATAAACACCTCCCGCGCGGAGGTGGTCGACGAGGCGGCGCTGGCGCACGCGGTGAAGACCAAGGGCCTTCGGGCCGGGCTGGACGTCATTAGCGGCGAGCCGTCGGCTGGCGTCGGCGCCGTCGACAGCCCCCTCTTTGCACTGCCGGGCGTCATCGGCACCCACCACACCGGCGGGGCCACGCGCCAGGCCCAGCAGGCCATCGCCGACGAGACCGTCCGGATCATCCTGGAGTTTCGAGCCACCGGCGTCGCCCCCAACGCTGTGAACTGAGCCGCGTTGGGTCCAACGGACCGACGCTCAGCCCGACTGCCGAATCAGGGACGTCGGACCACGACCCGCCTGACGAGCACGACGAAGAGGTGGACGGCACCCGGCAGATTCACCCCGACGACGCCCAGCAGGGCACCCAGCGCGACGGGTGCAATCCAGCCAAGACATTCGAGGCCACCGCTGCACATGCGGGCGCCGACAATGCCGTACACGATCAGGCCGCCGGCCATCAGCCATCCGATTAGGCTGACCAGGAACGCCCTCCGTCGTCCAACGAGCAGGTAGCCCAAACCGAATCCCGGGACCAGGTTCAACACCACCCCGAGCAGATGCCTGAAGGACCCAGCCCTCTGGCCGCGACGCCTACGCCCGGCGCCCGCCCGCGACCTGGCAGTTCCTGACCGACTTCGCCTGCTTCCCATATATCTGCTCACTTTGCCGGCGGCTTTCATCCAAGAGGAGGCGCATGTGCCCTATCGGGTTTCACCGCATATTCCCCGGGGGGACTTGGCATCGCACGGATGGAATTATCTCACGGGTCCGTGAATGCCGACGCCGTTCCGCGTTGATGGCGCGACATTGCGCTCACCAGACGCCCCTACTGCGCGAGCCTGTAGTCGGCGCCGGGTCCCGGAGTGGCCCGAATGCAGGCCGAATGAGACAGTCCAATGGGGGATGAAACCGTACGAATCGGCTTCATGGGCGCCGGCGCCGCCGACGCAGGACTACTGCCGCGCCGCCAGCTAGATCGGCTGGTTGACGCCATCTGAGACTAAGTCTACGATGGCTCGCGTCGAAGATGGTGTGGGGCGCGGATCCACGCAGCCTGGTATATGGAATTCCGGTTGAGCCAAATTAGGGAAAGACAGATATGAAGATAACTTCGGTCGAGGCCTCTACCTGCGTGGTCCCGCTTGATGGCGGTGTGGCCATCGCTACGAGAGCGCTCTCGGAGCGGCACTATACGCTGGTGCGCGTTCGGACCGACACGGGGACCGAAGGCATCGGCTTCTGCTACGGCGGTCACAAAGCCGGGAACCTCGCGACACTGGCCGTCCGTGATCTGCTGAGGGACATCGTCGTAGGGCGGGACCCGCATCAGGTTGAGGCCATCTGGGACGCAATGTACCGCGAGGTCCTTTTGCACGGTCGCAGGGGCGCCGTGCTCAGAGCGATCAGCGCCGTCGACATCGCGCTTTGGGACGCCATCTCCAAAGAGGCGGGCCTGCCGCTCTACCGGTACGTCGGAGGCTACCGCGAGGGTCAGGTGCCGGTGTACGCCAGCGGGGGATACTACGCTGAAGGCAAAGGCCCCGAGGAGCTGGCTCTCGAGATGCGGAGCTACGTCGACATGGGATTCCAGGCCATGAAGATTAGGGTGGGCCGCGTCTCCCCCAAAGAGGACGCCGTCCGGCTGCGGCTCGTCAGAGAGGCTGTTGGACCCGACGTGCCCGTATTTCTCGACGCCAACAACGCCTGGCCCGATGCCACCACCGCGATACAGGCCGTCCGCCACTTCGAGGAGTACAACCCCGGTTGGATCGAAGAGCCGCTCATGCCCGACGACATCCGCGGACACGCCGAGGTCGCCGCGGCGGTGCCCGTGCCCGTGGCGACCGGCGAGATTCACGCGACGCGATGGGAGTTCCAAGAGTTGGTGGAAAGGCGTGCCGCTGCCATCCTGCAGGCCGACGCCGGCGTCTGCGGCGGCATTACCGAATGGCGCAAGATCGCGGCGATGGCCGCGTCAAACAACATCCCGGTGGCGCCCCACTGGCTAGCGGACGTGCACATCCACATGGTCGCCTCTACGCCCAACGCTACATGGGTGGAGTACTTCACCGATTTCAACGTGCTGAACATCGGGAGACTGTTCAGCACCTCGTTGGAGCTTCGGCCTGGAGGACTGGCCCTTCCCGACGCGCCTGGACTCGGCGTGGAGCTCGATGAATCGGCGGTGACGCGCTTCTCTCTGGATGGCTGGGCTTAGCGGGCGCTGAGCAGAACGCGACGGAGGGCCAGCGGTCTCGGACACCCGCGCTGAATCAACTTGCGCCTCGGCAAATCATGCCGGCGGTCCTGGCCGCTCCGTACAACGGACCGGGCGACGAACGCGCTGACAGGACGTACCCCCGGGATGCCCGACCCCTCCCACTGGACGCCCCTGCTGCGCGCGCATATAATCGGAACCGGGTCGCGGAGCGGCCTGAATACAGGCTGAGGGGGACAGTACTATGGCGGATGAGACTATACGCATCGGCTTTGTCGGCGCCGGCGCCAACACCAGATTGAGGCACCTACCGGGATTCAAGGCGATGCCCGGTGTAGAGCTGGTCAGCGTCGCCAACCGGAGCCGCGAGTCCGGCCAGCGCATCGCAGACGAGTACGGCCTCCAGACCGTCTACGAAAACTGGGTCGACCTGATCGAGGCGGAGGACACCGACGCTATCTGCATCGGAACCTGGCCCAACATGCACGAGACGCTGGTGATTGCCAGCCTGGCCAACGACAAGCACGTGTTGACCGAGGCGCGCATGGCCATGAACTCCGCCGAGGCCAGGGAGATGCTGGGCGCGTCCAGGGCCAGTCCCGGCCTGGTGACCCAGATCGTGCCGGCCCCGCACACGCTGAAGGTGGACAACACCATCAAAGGGCTTATCGCCGACGGCTACCTCGGCGACATCCTTTCGATCGACCTGACCGTGCACCAGGGCGACTTCATCGACTACGACGCCCCAGTCCACTGGAGGCACGACCGGGACCTGAGCGGCAACAACATCATGCAGATGGGCATCTGGTACGAGGCGATGATGCGCTGGATCGGTCCCGCCGAGGCGGTCACGGCGGTCTCCCGAGTCAACGTGAAGCACCGCGACGATGACAACGGTGGCATGTACATGACCATCCCGGACCACCTGGAGGTATTGTGCCAGATGGCATCCGGTCCCGTGGCACATCTCCGGTTCAGCACCGTAACGGGCCTGGCCCCCGACGACGGCATCTGGCTCTTCGGCACCGAGGGCACCCTGCATCTGAACGCCCCCGACATGACGCTTCGGGGTGGCCGCAAGGGCGATACCGCGCTTTCAGAGATCGTGGTCCCGACGGACCAGCAGGGCGCCTGGAGAGTGGAGGAGGAGTTCATAAACGCAATCCGCGGGCTGGAGCCTATCACCCACACCAATTTTGAGGACGGCGTGCGGTATATGGAGTTCACTGACGCCGTTACCATCAGCTACCAGTCCGGCCAGACGGTCGTTCTGCCGCTGTAGCACGCCCAGTACATATGACGCGCCGGCCGACTAAAGCGAGGCGCGCGCAGACCTGCGGCCGTGCCCGCAGGCGAATGGCGGCCCATCTCGGTCCCCGCATCGGTCGACGCCGAAGGCTGGTGCTGCGGCGAGCCCCGGGCGCTCCCGTGCCCCGATCGGTTACTGATAACGTTCGCTTGCGGAGGCGCCTTAGATCGAGCAACCAGAATAATCTGGTCTTCATTTCGAGCGACCAGCAGAGTCATGTCTCGCCGGGAAGTTGAGTGTGTCAGCCGCTCCCGTCTTGAGCCGGTGGATTGCCTAGCCTGTCATTCTTGAGCCCTTCGGCCAGGCTCAGGATAGACTCCGCGAAGAATCTATGCGAGAAAAATGACACCCGTGCGGAAAGTTTCAGACGCTGCTACTGGTCGAGAACCCGACTAAGGAATCTTCGGAAATCTGAAACCGGAGAGCGCTCCTTCCGCCGTTGACCGACCGACAGGATCCGAACGCCGTCCAGGAGCCACAGCATGGACTATCGCGACCTCTTCGCCCGCAGCCTGCCTCCCGAAAGCCCTTCACCCCCGGGTCTGGCGGTCGACACGGAATACGTCTTCTCGGTCACCTACACCGACCCGGACGTCATGCCCACGGACGCCCTGGTGGACTCCCTCCGGACCGCAATGGCCCGAGAGGGGCGAGACCTGGCCAAGTACCCACCTCCCCAGGGCCATGAGGGTATGCGAGAGCTGATCGCCGACGCCCTCCGCGCCAACCGCGGGCTGGACGTGCCCGTCGAGCGCATCTTCCTCAGCGCGGGCGCGGCGGGCGCCATCGAGACGATGATCGATGCCTTCGTCGATCCTGGCGATACGGTCCTGTGCGAAGAGTTCTGCTACTCGGGCACCTTAAACATGCTCACTCAGCGTCACGCCAACGTGGTCCACGTTCCAACCGACTCGGACGGTATGGACACCGAGGCGCTGGAGCGCATCATCCGGGACCTTTCAGCTCAGGGGGTACGGCCCAAACTGATATACACCATCTCGATCTACCAGAACCCCATGGGCATGACGCTGAGTTCGGATCGGCGCCAGCACATGGTCGAGATCTCCCAGGAGCACGGCATCCCGATCTTCGAGAACGAGTCCTACGCCGATTTCCGTATCGACGGCGACCCCCTGCCTCCGGCGATGATGGCCCTCGACGACCGTGACTCGGTGATGTACGTCTCGGCGTACACCAAGCTCCTGGGCTGCGGCCTCCGGCTCGGGTTCGGGGTCGTTCCCGAGCCGGTGACGGACACGATGAAACTGCTGAGCTTCGGCGCCTCGCCCAGCCACCTGGCGGCCATGGCCGTGCACCAGTACCTGCGAGACCACGGCGACCGGTACATTCCCCGGGTTGCGTCGTCGCTCGGCGTCAAGCGGGACGCGATGCTGGCCGCACTGGGAGAGCACTTCCCGCCGGGCATCGATTGGTCCGCGCCCGCCGGCGGGATGATGATCTGGGGCCGCCTGCCCGAGGGCGCCGACACCTGGGCGGCCCTGGAGCACGCCGTCGAAGCGGGCGTCAAGTACAACCCGGGGCCCATGTATCGAGCGGACCGGACGGGGCACAACTACATCAGGCTGACATACAGCTACAACACCCCGGACCAGATACGCGAAGGCATCGCGATCCTGGCGGACGTGTTCGAGAGCCACGGGGTTCTGTAGCCGCCAGCCGTCAGCGGTCGGCGCGGCGCGGCGTCTAAAAAAGAAGGTGGAGTCCATGCGAATATGTTCATTTCTGCCCGGCGCGACCGAGATCGTCTACGAGCTGGGTCTGGGTGACTCGCTTCACGGCGTAAGCCACGAGTGCGACTATCCGGAAGACGCCCGGTCCAAGCCCAGGGTGGTCAAAAGCCGAGTGGACACCTCCCGCCTCCCAAGTCGCGAGATCGACCGGATCGTGTCCGAGATGGCGTCCCGCGGAGAGCGCATCTACGAGGTGGACCAGGACGTTCTGGAGCAGGCCAGCCCAGACGTCGTGCTGACCCAGCAGCTATGCGAGGTGTGCGCCATCTCCCTGGAAGACGTGGAAGAGGCGGTAGCGCACCTTACGCCGAGGCCGCGGCTGGTGTCGCTGGACCCCCACAACCTCGACGACATGCTGGAGGCCATCACGGAGGTGGGCGAACACACTAATGCCGAGACCAAAGCGGGCACCTTGGTGACAGACCTACACTGGCGAATAGACGCCGTCAGTGCCCAGTCTTCGACTGCCGGCTCCAGGCCCAGGATCGCCTGCATCGAGTGGCTCGATCCCCTGATCGCGGCCGGGCACTGGATACCCGAGATGGTGGCGGCGGCCGGCGGCGATGACGTCCTGTCTCAGCCCGGCGGTCCTTCGAGACGGATCGAGTTCGACGAGTTGGCCGCGAGCGCTCCCGACGCCATCGTGCTGATGCCCTGCGGGTTGGACGTCGAGACCGCCCACTCCGAGTTCTCGTCGCTACGCAACCTGGATCGCTGGAGGGAGTTGCCCGCCGTGAGGGCCGGACGCGTCTACGCCGTGGACTCCGGGGCACTGTTCACCCGCGCGGGGCCAAGGCTGGTGGACGGCCTGGAGCTGCTCGCTCAACTTCTCCACCCCGACCTCTTCCCCGACCCGCCCGACCCCCAACACGGCAAGACGGTGGCCGTCTAGCGTCGCCGACACGGCCGCGATTCGCTTTGCTGTTTCTGGCAAGCCGGACACGTCGCGCGTTTGCGCCCTTACCCGCCAAACCCCTCTTAAGCGATCAACGGATGATACTGTGGTCCTCGGTTGCCGGTTTCGTAACCGATCACTTTGAAATGCAAGACCGGACGGTCTACCACGAAAGAATGAATATCACCGTGGGCATGATGGACGTTCCGAAAGGAAATCGTTCTGGAGTCGAGACGGGGAGCCTCAGTGTCGATGCTATACGATTCTGTCAGTAGCTAAGCGTTAAGGGAAAATGTCAGTCATGAAAGGACTGACATTGACCCAACGAGAGCAGACACGATTACAGGTATTGAACCGACTGGTGGCGCAACAGTTGACGACACGTGAAGCGGCGACCATCCTGGGGCTGAGCGAACGCCATACCTGGCGGATGCTAGCGGCATATCGAAAGGAGGGTGCTGCCGCGCTAGCCCACGGAAACAGAGGGCGTCGACCTCGCAATGCCGTTGAAGCGGAGACTCGACGGAAGGTAGTCGCCCTGGCACGCACTCGGTACGCGGGTTTCAATCACACCCACCTGGCAGAGATAATGTCCGAGATGGAGGGTGTGGTGCTGAGTCGTTCCACTGTCAGGAGCATACTCCTGAGCGCGGGGTTGCCTAGTCCGCGATACCGGCGACCACCGCGCCACCGACACAGGCGTCAACGGATGCCCCAGGAGGGGATGCTCCTCCAGCTCGATGGCAGTTACCACGCCTGGTTGGAGGACCGCGGATCCTGGCTCACGCTGTTGTTGGCTGTGGACGATGCCACGGGGACGGTCCCACACGGAATCTTCAGAGAGCGAGAGGACACCCACGGATACTTCGAACTGTTAGATGGCATCATCACCCGACATGGCATCCCTCTGGGCGTATATACGGATCGCCACTCTGTCTTCCAATCTCCGGGCCAGAGGCTTGAGAAAGAGTCTGGTGTCCTTGACGTTGCTCCCACCCAATGGGGCCGCGCCTTGCGAGAGCTCGGCGTAACTCAGGTATTCGCCCACAGCCCGGAGGCGAAAGGGCGAGTGGAGCGTGCCAATGGGACGTTCCAGGATCGGTTGGTGTCTGAGTTACGCTTGGCCGATGCTAATACCCTGGACGAGGCCAACGACGTGCTGCGCAAATTCCTGCCACGCTTTAACGTTCGCTTCGCAATGCCGGCAACCCGGGCACGATCCGCCTATCGGGTCCCCGATGCGGGTCTGAACATAGCCGGAGTTCTCTGCCACAAGGAACGGCGAAGAGTGGCCAAGGACAACACTGTCCAGTACCACGGGCGAACATTACAGCTTTTTCCAGGTGTCGATCAGCGTAGCTATGCAGGGGCCAGGGTCGAAGTCCAGGAACGTCTGGATGGCAGCCTGTTGATATCCTATCGGGGCACGATTCTCACACCCTCGGAGGCGCCTGCCCTCGCAGCTACTCTGCAGGATCAGGCCGGTGTGATCCCGAAGGAGATTACCCACGCGCTCGAGGAGGTGCCTGAGTGGGAACGCCAGGTCCCGACACCAACTCTGGGCAAGCATTCATCGTCAACGATATGGTACGAGGACTCCAAACTCAAGCGTCGCCACCGAGAACTGGTCAAGGCTGGAATGGAGCGAGCACGGAAACTGGGCAAACGGATTGGGCGGCCAAAAGTGACTGAGCGAGACGGCTTTGCTGAGCGCTTCGCCGAAGTGGTCAGTCGCATCGGACCTGATGGTCTTTCACCGCGCCAAGCGGCTAGGGAACTCGACATCAGCTTGTCGACCCTCCGGCGTCTCTCGGATCTCGACAAGCCACCAGCTGTGATCACGAGACCGCCGCGACCTGCGCTCTTACCGTCCGCCAACGGACGCTACATGCCCGAAACCGAGGATACTGACATAATCGCTCAACGCTAACCCCTGACATTTTCCCTCGACAACGACAGGCAGGTTCAAAGTCTCTGTGGTCGTTGTCGGTAAGCCGGTTCTGTCCTGAGCCGTCGGTGTTCATCACGTATATCTCACGGTTGCCATCCCGTGTGGACATGAACGCGATTTTCGCGCCGTCGGGCGACCAGGCGGGGGCAAGATCGTCGTCGCGGTTGTAAGTTAGCCGGGCCTGTCCGGAGCCGTCGGCGTTCATTGCGTATATCTCGTCGTTGCCGTCGCGGTCGGACCAGAACGCGATCCTTTTGCCGTCCGGCGACCATGCGGGGTCGGCATCGACGGAAGGGCTGTTGGTGAGCGCGGTCTGCCCGGAGCCGTCGGCGTTCATAACGTAAATCTCAAAGTTGCCGTCGCGGTCGGAGCTGAAAGCGATGCGGCCAGAGCGCGTCGATGTCAGCGGGGGACCGATGGCCAGTGGCGGCGCTGCTACTCGCGTTTCGGCCGCCGAGACGGTCGGCGACCACACGATGGCGACGTCCTTGCCGTCGTCGTTGGTAAGCCTGGTCTGGCCGGAACCGTCGACGTTCATCACGTATATCTCATCGTTGCCGTCGCGGCTCGACTCGAACGCGATCTTGGCGCCGTCCCACGACCAGGCGGGGGATAGATCAAGGCCAGCGCTGTTGGTGAGTCGGGTCTGACCGGCGCCGTCGGGGTCCATCACGTATATTTCAAAGTTGTCGTCGCGGTTGGACTGAAACGCGATCCTCGCGCCGTCGGGCGACCAGGCCGGGTTCAGATCAAAGAGCTCATTATTGGTAAGCCTGGTCTGGCCCGAGCCGTCGGAGTTCATCACGTATATCTCTTCGTCGCCGTCGCGGTCAGAGTAGAACGCGATCTTCGCGCCGTCGGGCGACCAGGTGGGACTCAGATCAAAGAGAGGATTGTCGGTAAGCCGGGTATGTCCGGTGCCGTTCGGTTTCATCACGTATATCTCTAGGTTGCCGTCGCGGTCGGACTGGAACGCGATCATCGAGCCGTCAGGCGACCAGGCGGGTCCCGAGTCCTCGGCAGGAGTGATGCTGAGCCGGGTCTGCCCGGAGCCGTCGGCGTTCATCACGTATATCTTAAATTTACCGTCGCGGTTGGACTGAAACGCGATCTTCGTGCGGTCCGGCGACCAGGTAGGGCCGGAATCGTCGGCGGGACTGTTGGTGAGCCGGGTCTGCCCAGAGCCGTCGGGATTTATCACGTATATCTCCGGGTTGCCGTCGCGGTCGGAGCTGAACGCGATGGGGCCCGGGGCCGGCGGTGGCGCAGGCGTGGGACTGGCAGGCGTCGGCTGCGTGCAAGCGAAGAGCACCAACGGCACGCTTAGAAAGAGAGTCCTGAGAGCGGCGAAATTCATCCCCAGCCTCTGGCGGACGGGCACATCTATCATCGCGAGGCCTGCCTCGGCGGGACCGATGAGCGCGGCCACGCGCTAGTCCGCGCTCTTATTCTAACGATCTATCGACGCGGCGAGGGCGCCTCACGACATCGTAGTTTCCGGGTGGAGCTGGCGATGCCCTGTGCCATGATTGATGCAACCCTACGCGCCACAATAGATTCTCCACTGGCTCGGCCGCGATTACCTGATGATCGGCGTGTCAGACCTCGAACGCTCCCTGGTATTTAGTGGGATTGGGTGCACGCGAAATTCCTGCCGACCGTGATGCCGCCGCGTTGGCTACCCATTGGATGCACCGGTTCGCGAATCGGGTCACCCGCCTGGCTCCAGGCAGTGGCGTCCCATGCGAGGGGTGTCTAGTGCGGAACGTTCGCCCGGTCGTGGCGCTGACACAGAGGCAGAAATGCTGAGACTGAGACGGAACACCGTCTAGGATTGAGAGGCGACGCCCGGACGCCTCGCAGGCCTCGAGAAATGGCCGTGTGGTGTGCCTAGCCCATCATCTCGCGGACGGTGGCGCCGATCTCGCCTGGGGCGGGGACGATAGCTACGCCGGCCGCGGCCAGCGCCTTCATCTTCTCGTCGGCCCGCGCGGCGCTGCGGGTGATGATGGCGCCCGCGTGTCCCATGCGCTTGCCTGCCGGGGCGCTGCGCCCCACGATCAGGGCGGCGATGGGCTTGGTGAACTCGGGGCTGTTTATGTATTCGGCGGCTTCCTGTTCCCTGGTTCCTCCGATCTCGCCGATCAGCACGACCCCGTCCGTGTCAGGGTCGTCCTGGAACATCCTGAGGACGTCAACGAAGGTAGTGCCGCTGACGGGATCGCCGCCGATGCCGACGCACGTGGACTGGCCGATGCTCAGCGCGGTGAGCTGACCCACGGCCTCGTAGGTGAGTGTGCCGCTGCGGGAGACGACGCCTATCCGGCCCGGCTTGTGGATGTGGCCGGGCATGATGCCCATCTTGCATTTCTCGCCCGGCGAGATAATGCCGGGGCAATTGGGGCCGATTACCGTCGCCGACTTACCTTTGAGGTAGCGCACTACCCTCACCGTGTCCATCACGGGGATGCCTTCGGTGATACAGGCTACGACCGAGATGCCCGCGTCCACCGACTCGACGATGGCGTCGGCGGCGAACGGGGGAGGAACGAAGACCAGCGACGCGTTGGCGCCGGTGCTCGCGACAGCCTGCTCCACGGTGTCGAACACAGGCACGTCGTCCTCGAACATCTGGCCGCCGCGACCGGGGGTCACGCCCGCGACGAGGTTGGCGCCGTACTCCCGGCACTGGGCCGCGTGGAAGCTGCCCTCGCGGCCGGTGATCCCCTGGACCAGAAGCCTCGTGCCGCTTCCCACTAGAATGCTCATCTACTCGCTGTCTCGCTTCAGCCCAGGGCGCGAATCGCCTCGGCCGCCCCGTTCAGATCATCCACCAATGTTACGTTCAGGTCCGACCCCGCCAAAAGGTCGCGGCCCTCTTCGGCGTTGGTGCCTAGCATCCTGACCACCATGGGCCGCACAGTGTCGGGCATCTCATCGGCGGCCATGAGAAAACCTCGCGCCGCTACGTCGCAGCGCAGTATGCCGCCAAATATGTTTATCAGCACGCACCTGACTTCCGGGTCCGACATCACGATGGTCAGGGCCATTGCGACCTTGGCCTCGTCGGCGCCGCCGCCGATAT
This sequence comes from Dehalococcoidia bacterium, assembly GCA_965248005.1. GTDB lineage: Bacteria > Chloroflexota > Dehalococcoidia > Lucifugimonadales > UBA1123 > CBDFIE01. The sequence continues at coordinate 1,717,477 of CBDFIE010000003.1, read as the reverse complement.
CCAGGAAGTTGGCCGGGGCCGCCCCGGCCGCGGTGGTCACGTCCATGGTGGCCATTGCCAGTCCGGCGCCGTTCACAATGCAGCCCACGTCGCCGCCGAGTTTGACGTATTTGATGTCATGCTCGTCGGCCTCCGCCTCGAGTGCATCCACCTGTTCGGCGTCCCGCAGCCCTGCCAGGTCCGCGTGTCGGAACAGCGCGTCGTCGTCCACCGTGATCTTGGCGTCCATGGCCAGCACACGACCGTCGGCGGTCGCCCCGAGGGGGTTGATCTCGACCAGCGAGCAGTCGTTGTCTTCGAATGCCCGGTAGAGGCCGTCCAACAGCGATGAGACTGGCCGAATCAACGCGGGCGCGAGTCCCATGCCGTAGGCGAGTCTTCGGGCCTGGAAGGGCTGAAGACTCAGCACGGGGTCAACCGCCACACGGAGTATCGAGTCGGGCGAGGTCTCGGCCACCTCCTCGATCTCCACGCCGCCGGATGCGCTGGCGATGACCACGACGCCCTCGGCGGCACCGTCTACCGTCATGCCGACGTAGATCTCAATCTCCACCTCGACCGCCTCCTCCACCAGAACGCTTCGGACCGGGACGCCGTCGGGTCCCGTCTGGGATGTCACGAGCCGGGTGCCGATCATGGCCCTCGCGGCCTCGGCAGCCTCCTGGGGCGAAGAGACTACTCTTATTCCGCCGGCCTTGCCCCGGCCTCCCGCATGCACCTGGGCCTTGACGACGGACCTGCCCCCTAGCTTACGGGCGATCTCCGCCGCCTGCTCCGGTGTGGTGGCCACGCGGCCGCTGGGGACCGGTACGCCGTACCTGGCGAGGAGCTCTTTGGCCTGGTATTCGTGGATTTTCATGCACAAGCTCCGCCCATCGAGTTCGGCCGGCAGCGACATTCTACCAGGAATTTTCGGTAGTCTATGTCAGGTATCGGAACCACACGGGAGGGTGGCCCGGAGGGTGGTGCGGGGCGTCGCTTGAAAAACATCACCGACGACGGGTGAAACAGGACGTCATCAGACGGGTCCGACGGCCGCGGACGCCGGCTGCGCAAGGGCGCGGGCTGGACCGCCTAGCTCGCCTGCGGCCTGACCTCCGCTTCGACCGTGAGTCCTTCAGGCCCCACGAATAGCTCCCAGGGCCGGAAGGACTCCACGAAGACCTTGGCCTCGTCCATGGAAGGGATTCCCTTCTCGGCCCGTCCCGGCTCGTAGCCGAACGTCTTGGCGAAGGCGTCAAAGCCCCGCCGGGTCTCCCTCACCCCGCCGACCTCTTGCTCCTGGCCGTCGCCGCTGCTGAGGACCAGTCGCTGGCCCCGTCTGGTGTGCTGCCAGAAAAGCTCCACTGTAAGTTTCCTTTCGGCTTCTTGGCGGAGGGGGTGGGATTCGAACCCACGATACGCGGTTAACGTATACCTGTTTTCAAGACAGGCGCCTTCGACCACTCGGCCACCCCTCCGTGATGTCGCGGATCGCCGCGAATATAACGAATACACCTTCTTGGCTGACGCCCGATCGCCTGCCCCGACCCCGACGCGTCGGGGCGGGACCAAATCGGGGAGTCGGGGACTGATAGCTGAAGGCCGACTGCCGCTTCCAATAGATGATAGTGCCGCGCGGAACGCCCGCGCAACTATCGGCGCATCAACACGACGACTGATCTTGTGCTTGTGGAGGGGGACGTGGCGTCGGTCGACATACGGCGCGAGGCACCCAGACGGGCGATGATGGGAATTCCGGCTACTGGGAAGTCGTTCGATATCGGGGATTCACATCGTCCGGGTCGCCGACGACAGGGCCGAACAGCGGTCGGGTGTTGCGGACCGGCGAACGATGATGCAGCAGCCAGGCGTCGTAGCGAGCTAGAACGTCCGAGGCAATCGGGAGGGGACGGGCGCGAGCCGCATGAGTCAGGCCTCGTCCGCATCTCGAGTCGCCGCAAGCCCAGGCGCTCGGATGCGAGCGCTAAGCGACTGTCCTCCACGGCGTCAGCGGTTCCTACGGACCATCCAGTCAGGCCGCGGCGGATAGCCGCCAGTAGGTCATCCCGTCAGAGTAGTCCGTGACGGCCTTTTCGGCACGACCGCAGCCAACGCATCTTCGGAACGGTGAGTCTTGCCGCGTAAAGTGATGCCAGCTATGGATCCCCAAGAAACAACGCATTAGTCCGTCCCCCCAATTAGGGGATATGTAACCCACCATCACGGTCCCCAAAACCCGCGTTCTCAAACGACTGATATAATCGCCTGGCCACCACTTTGCGTCACCGTTGGTTGGTGCTGGAGCGGAGATGGCCAGTCGTTTTTTTGGGAAGCAGATCGCCGTTCAGCAGGAAGAAAAGACCCGTCGGCCGATCTCGTTCGAGCTGGACGGTCGGCAATACGTTATCCAGGAGGTCATGGCCTTCTGGCACGACTACGGCTTCCCCGACGACGGTCGCAGCCACAAATGGATTCAACGAAGACACCGGAACTACTACCGGGTACTAACGACATCTGGAGACAAGTTCGAGATCTACTATGATCGCGGCGTATCACTGAAGAGTCCGAAATACATGCGTTGGTACGCGACGAGGCAGCTTTGAGGCGTTACGGGGCTTGAGGATACTCGTAACGAACGACGACGGCATTAACGCGCCAGGCTTGTGGCGTCTGGCGGAAGCCCTCGCCGAGCTCGGTCAGGTGGTCGTCGTCGCCCCCGATCGCGACCAGAGCGGCATTGGCACGGCGCGAACCATACTAGAAGTCGTCCGGGTCCACGAATCCGAGTCCCGGATTGAAGGCGTCCCGGCCTATGCGGTCCAGGGCACGCCCGCGGACTGCGTGATACTGGCAACCGAGACACTGTCCACTGAGCCCTTCGATCTTGTTGCATCGGGCATCAACTCCGGCGCCAACCTGGGCCTGGACGTCTTCGACTCCGGCACCGTGGGCGCGGCGTTCCAGGGATGCTTTCGCGGGATTCCGTCGATTGCGGTATCGGTGGCGTCGCTCACTGACGTGCTGCACGACGTGGCGGCGTCGGTCGCGCGGGTGCTGGCCGAGGTTGTGGCAACCAGGGACCAGATGCATGGCCCGCTGGTGTTCAACGTGAACGTACCCAATGTGGAGAGCGGGAAGATCGAAGGCGCGGAGATCACCCGAGTTGGGCCAAAGGCATACCTGGAAGGTGTCGAGGAGGGCCACGACGGACGCAGGACGCACTACTGGATCCGCCACAACCAGCCCACCGGGGAGGACGCTGTCGAAGGCACGGACATCTGGGCGGTGCGCAACAACCGCATCTCGATCAGCCTCCTGGACCCCGCAGCCATCACAGGCGATGGCCATCTGGACATAGGCGAGGTGGTCCGTCGGCTGCCCGACGCGCTGGCAGGTTACCCGCTAATGCGCCGGCTCGGGGAGGGGTAGGTCTGCCCACCAGGGTCGAGCTGCTGAGGGGGAGAGGGCCTGTCTAGGCAGGCGGAGGGGTTCGCGGTCGCGGCTTGGACGGCCCGGGAATACCGCCCTTGACTATGTCAGGAATCGGCTTAGGCGGGTGCTGCGGCTTCGCCATCTTTGTTGCCATTTTCATGGTCCTCCCCAACGAAGTCATATACCGTTGTGGACTGCCAACCTCTATCACCACTGCCGTAATACGAGTATACCAAAATCGTCTCGATGCCGTCCCCAACAACGAACTCATGGTTGACCTCCTCCGTGTCCGACGGCTCAACCTCCAGCGGGTGGGTCAATGGGCGATCGTCTAGTGCGGGCCAGTCATAGGTCTGCGACTCCCCCGCCTCGACCCGCTCGTGTAGACGTACCAGATCTTCATGACTGATCGGCCTCACCAGCTGAATGGTAGTACGATTGCCCCGCCCTGGCGAGAAGGACCACACCACACGACCGGTGTTGGAAAAGATCACGGTGACCGACAGATGGACGGTCGTGTCAGTCAGGCGTCGATGGGAAATTTCGTGGCTGATCGTTCCGCGCGGGATACGCTCTCGAAATAACCCAAACCTGCGGTAGGCCCAGGCGCCGGCGACCAGGATGGCGACGATCTGGACGATGTCCCTGACCACGCCGGTGACCGTTTTGACGTTGTCGGCCGTCGTTGGGACCGGCCCGACTGCCGCCGATTCCGTCGTCAACGGTGACGCAGGCTCACCGCTGGTACACGCCACCGACACTGCAACCAAGGCCAGTATGCCGATGAGTAAGACGAGGGATCGGAGGTGGCCTCTCAAGCGATCGATGTCTAGTCGCCCGTGGTGACCCAGTCGACCCCGTTTAACACGATCCTCTGGAACTCGGGGGTCTTGAAACTGAGGCCGTTGTGTCCCAGCAGGGTGACGTATACCCGGCCGCTGCCGAACATCCGCGTCCATCCCAATGGAAATGTGCCGCCCGGCATGTGTCTGGGCTCGCCCTGCGGACTGTTGGTCGGGTAAGTCCCTCCCTCGTAGTCGGAACTAAGGAAGACCTCGTTGCCGTCCTTGTACTCGATATTCATGTAGAGTTCGTCGTTGGTAACGAAGTCTGAAACCCCCTGGGCGCCGGGGTGTGCGAGCTTCTTCACGTCCACGGTAAACTGGCCGTAGGGCGGATGGAAGCTTTTCCCCATAACCCAGCCGCCACCGGTGATGTCGTAGTACTCGGGCCAGTCGTCGGAGGCGCAGCCGGCAATATGTACGCACACGAAGCCTTTGCCGTTCTCGATGTAGCCCGTCATGCCTGCCTGCTCGGCTTTTGTCAAGCCGTTGTCGCCCGCCCTTAAGGTGTTGAAGACTAGGGCGTCGTATCCGCTCATTTTGTCGGCGTCGGCCAGCACACTGGCGTCTTCGGTAACCGTTGCGTCGTGGCCGGCGCCCTTCAGAAAGCTCTCCAGGATAGGCGTGGACTCTTCGTAGGGGTGCCTCCCTCCGGAAACCACTAGCAATTTCATGAAATGCCTCCAATCGTCGCGTTACATGGTTTAAGAACGGGGTTGGGCCTCATTGCCAACTGAAACCGGGGCGGCCATCCCGACCCCTGCATGGGAGTTTGTCAGACCTCGCCTGTGCCGTCAAGCGTTTCTTATCCATTGGCTGCGAGTTCCTTACTCTGGATCAGACAGCCTGACCGCCCGAAGTGGAATCGCCGATGACGCTCGCGCTCCCTCGAGGCCCTGCGGTGCCGTGCTGAACCCGCATGTAGCGCGGGATTTACCTTAGCGAGTAGGCACGGACGGGTTTGCTGATGCCTTTGAGCTCCAGAAATCTTTCGCTGGCATCAGGGACGGCGCCCGCCACCTGCTGGTAGACCTCCTCCGAGACGAGAATCTCGCCTCGTTTGGCGAGGTTCTGGAGGCGAGAACCGATATTGACCACGTCGCCCATCACGGTATAGTCCTTGCAATCATCGGAACCAACCAGAGACGCATTCGCCATACCGGTGGTGACGCCCACTCCGACCTGAAGTATGTCCCCGCCGCCCAGTTTGGCATTAATTTCGGGCACGGCAAGCTGAATCTGGGTGGCAGCGGTCACAGCCTTCGCAACATGGTCCTCATGTCGAATAGGCACGTTGAAGAAAGCCAGGACAGCGTCGCCCCGAAAATTGTCCAGTATGCCGTCATGGGAGACCACTATTTCGCTGCACCGCCTGAAGAACTGATCTATCAGGGGTGTGATTACCTCGGGGCCCAGCTCGTGAGTCAGCCTGGTGAAGTCTCGGCAGTCCGCGAATACTACCGTGATATCGGAGAGGTGACCTACCTCCCAGTGGACGTCTCAAACGTTGCAGATGTTGGGGTTCTTGATACTCCTATCGACGCCGAGCAACCGCCAGATTCCACCCCTGAACCCGGTAAAATGCATCTTCCTGTCGAGCAGGTAGAATGGCAATGCCAGCACCATGCCCGGCCAGAACCTCGTCCGGGGCGCGTCGGGGTTGTTGGTGCGGACGAGATGGTCAACCAGGCAGTAGTCGGAGAGCTTGATATCCTCGCTCAAGTAGACCCCGTTTTCTACCGAGATTTCCTAATGTTGCCGGCCTCGGCTTTCCAGGGCAGTCCAGACGAGACGGCGACAGCATAAACCGGCCTTTCGATACCGGTCAACCCAGGATTTCACTTAGAGAAGACACAGTTCCGGTCGCAGTCTACCCTTCACTTGTCCGCTCAACCAGTCGTGGGTACGTGTCATGCCCTGCCTATTGGAAGCGGAGCACCGTAGCTAGGGGCGTTGACGCCACGCCGGCCAAGGCGGCACTTGACGACTCCGAGTTCGCTCGACAAGGCCAGGTCGCCCGCGGACCGCCCAAACCCTGCCGACTGAGGAGATGGCGCGACGCGGTATCACAAGTCCTGACTCGTCGGGACTCAGAGCGCACGCTTAGCCTGCCGAGGGCGCCACAGACGTTCACGCCGGGGGTCTAACGGCTCCGATTCGGCCGGGGTTTCGCCGGGACTCGCAACGACGATTCATTGGCGTGTTTCGTGGGCACCACGCTAGTTCAGCCTAAGCCCGCCGCCGTTGGTCCCCTCGAAATCGCGAGAGCTGTACACGCCCAGGTCCCGCCCCTGGTGGACGTGCACGATGACCTCCTGCCTCACGATGCCCATGGCGTCCAGCAGGTCCTCGTCGATGGCGTCGATCAGCTCCTGGATCGAGCCGGAGGTCAGGCTCTCGGCAACGTTCAGCGTCGCGTGCACCACCACGTCGGCGAAGTGGATGTCCAGCCGGCCGATGGTGGCCTCGTCATCGAGCACCGTGTAGCACTCGGAATGGGGCGTCCGCGCCTCGCGTTCAAAGTTGTATTTGGCCATTTAGCGCCTTCGATTTCTGTGTTGCCTGCCCGCGCGGCGACGGTTGGGCAAGATCGTCCGGCCGCCCTATCTTCCGCTCCGGCAAACTTGGGCTATGGACGTACGTGGCCTCCGCCAATCACCGTCCACTTGTATGAGGTCAGCTCCCGCAGGCCCATGGGGCCGCGCGCGTGAAACTTGTCAGTGCTGATCGCCACCTCGGCGCCGAGGCCGAACTGCGCCCCGTCGTTAAACCGGGTCGAGGCGTTGACGAAAACGGCGCTGGAATCCACCTCGTTCAGGAACCGCATCGCGGCGGCGTAGTCCTCCGTGACGATCGCGTCGGAGTGGCCAGAGCCGTACTTCTCGATGTGGGCGAGTGCGTCGTCGAAGGAATCGACCACTCTCACTCCCGCCGTAAGCGACAGAAACTCAGTGCCCCAGTCTTCCTCGGTCGCGGGCACGGCGCGTACCCCGTCCATAGGGCCTATGACGCTGAGCGCCCTGGCGTCGCAGCGCATCTCGACGTCCGCCGCGACGAACCGCTCGGCGATCCTGGGCAGGTACTTCGGCGCGATCGCGGCGTGGACGATCACCGTGTCCATAGCGTTGCAGACCGACGGTCGTTGGACCTTGGCGTTGAACACGATGCCCACCGCCATGTCCACGGCGGCCGAGCTGTCGACGTAGGTGTGGCACACGCCGATGCCGCCGGTGATAGCCGGCATCGACGCTTCTTCCGCCACCCGGCGAATCAACTCCTGGCCTCCCCTGGGGATGATCAGGTCGATGTACTCTTTCGCCTTGAGCATCTTGCCCACCAGCGCCCGGTCGGTGGACTCGATTATCTGGACTGCGTCGGCGGGCATCCCGGCATCGGAGATGGCGTCCCTGATCAGGCCGGCGAGAATCGTATTTGAGTGCACGGACTCTTTGCCGCCTCGCAATAGCACCACGTTCCCCGATTTGAGGCACAGCGAGGAGATGTCGACGGTCACGTTGGGGCGACTCTCGTAGATCGCGCCGACGACACCCAGCGGCACCCGGCGGCGGCCGACCTGGAGGCCATTGGGCATGGTCCTCATGTCGAGCACCTCGCCCACCGGGTCGGGAAGCGTCACCACGTTCCGAACGTCCTCGGCGACCGCTTCGAGCCGTTCCGGCGTCAGAAGAAGACGGTCCAGGAGCGCGTCGCCCAGGCCGTTGCGCTCGCCGGCCTCGTAGTCTTTCGCGTTGGCCCGCAGGACCTCTTGGCGCCGCGACTTGAGGAGGTCAGCGATGTTGAGCAGCGCGCTGTCCTTGACCGCACCAGGCAGCTTGGCGACCTCTCGGGCCGCCTGTTTCGCCGCCCGCGCCTTGGTCGTCAGCTCATCTACGGCTGTCTGCATCGCCCGACTCCTGCGTCTGGCTTACGAATCTCCAAGCGTATCAGGATAGCACTACCATGTTGTTGCGGTGTACTACCTCATCCCCATAATGGTGGCCCAGAGTATCCGCTATCTCGCTGGAGCGCAGCCGCTTGATCCTCGATAGATCGCCGGAGCTGTAGTTGGCGATACCGCAGGCGATCCGCTCGCGGTCCGGCCGCACGATGGACACGATGTCGCCGCGTCCGAAGGCGCCCACCGTCTCCAGCACGCCGGGCGGGAGCAGGCTCCGGTTCTGCGACGCCAGCGCCTGGGCCGCCCCTTCGTCGACGACTATCGCATCGGACTCCGACGCCTGGCTGACCATCCAGCGCTGCCGGCTCTCCAGCCTGGTGCTGGTGGCCGGGAAGAAGGTCCCAATCGCTTCGCCATCAGCCAACCTCGTGACGGCGTCCGGGGTACGTCCGCTGGCGATGACCGTGTCCACTCCGGAGGCCGTCGCCAGTCGGGCGGCCTCGAGCTTGGTCGCCATGCCTCCTCTGGCCTGCTCGTCGAGCGCGGGGCCGGCGACCGAGTCCATCTCCTCGCCCAGCCGGTCCACGCTGGGGATCAGGCGGGCGTTGGAGTCCAGATGGGGGTCCGCCGTGAAGAGGCCCTCCATCTCTCCCAGCATCAGCAGAAGGTCGGCATCCACCACGTTGGCGACCATGGCGGCCAGCGTGTCGTTGTCGCCGAAGACCTCGCCCGATACCTCGTCGACAGCGACCACATCGTTCTCGTTGATGATCGGGACCACTCGATTGTCGATCAGTCCGAGCAGCGTGTTTCGCACGTTGAGGTAGCTGAGTCGGTCGCCCAGGTCTCGACGGGAGAGCAGCGCCTGCGCGACAGGAATGTCATGGGGGTCGAAGAGCTGCTCGTAGGCGTGCATAAGCCGGCCCTGCCCCACCGCTGCCAGCACCTGGCGCATCGGAACGTCGCCGCCGTCGCGAGGGACGCCCAGCACCTGCCTGCCCGCGGCCACCGCGCCGGATGTCACGAGCATGATCTGCCGATCGCTCGTCTGGAGGGAGGCGATCTGCTCAACCAGTGTAGCCATGACCTCCGGGTCCAGCCGGTCGGTCCCGCCGGTGAGAAGCGACGTGCCCGCCTTCACGACGATACGCCGATAGCCTCCGCCGGGCCTGGAAGATAGACGGTCGGCGGGGATTTCCGCGGCCTGGCTGTGCAGTGACATGGTGGGGACTCGCTGGTGAAGCGCCTACGAAGCGGGAGCCGACCCATTATAGCATCGCAACGCGGCGCGCCTCTGGAGGCGCTCTTCCAGGCTATAGCCGCCAATCTCAGGGCCAGCTGGCGGTGGCCCTCCACCCAGAATCCGGGGGCACTAACGAGCTAACGAAGGAGCTCAATGGGGCCTACGTCAAGTTCAAGTAATATGGCCGCTTCTAGCCTGCAAGAGTCGTCCGTTCCGAAGCTGCGGACCGGGGCGGGCAGATTCGTTGCGGGGTTCGGCTCCCCATCCTCGAGATGGAGTCGCCGGTGCAGGTTGGAGGAACGTTGTCCTTCAGTATCCTGAATCATACCCCGCTGCCCTTCCTCCAGAACGTGGGTGTGCGATTTTTCATGCCTGAGGGCGAGATCTGGGCGAGCGGGAAGGACCCGATCCTGTTCTTTAGCCGTGACGAGTGGCAGGTGTCGATTCCCCAAGGGGCGACCAGAGCCAGTATCCAGGTGAGCCTCTGTCCCTTTGAGATTGCGCTGAAAGAGAAAGGCTTGAAGCTACGGAGCGACAATCGTTCAGGTAAGGGCAAGACTTCCTTTTGCCGCTAGTGGCTGGAGGGACACATCCGAACGTCACGGCACGCTAACGGTAACGGTCCATTCACCCTGGCCCACCACGTCAAGGTAACAGCTCCCGCGCCGCCCATAGATCAGCGTGGTCCCCGATGGCTCGTTCGACACCAGGTTGGTAACGTGTTGACCCCCTGTGGTGAACAGGCCTACGGTCCTGGCCCCACCCTCCCATTCCAATCGCCACGGCGACGATTCCGCATCGAATGGCAAGGTACTCTGGTGGCCCGTACCCGCGTACAGTCCGATAACTGATCGCTGCCCGATTCCGCCATTTTGTGTTGGCGTCGCTGTCACCGTGGGCGTCGGCGTGGCGGTCGGCAGAGGCGTCGGTGTCGGCGTCGACGTCGGCGTCGCGGTAGGCGCCGGGATGACCTTGATGCTGCCGGTCGTGGCTATGTCGACATAGCCTCCCTCGGGCCAGTCAGCGAACATTCTGAACTCGTATTCGCCTGCGGCGGAGGGGGCGACGAGGGTTATCGATCCCTCCATAGCGCCTTCCAGAAACTGGAACGGTGCGGGGGCATCGTTGGGCGCCGCAACCAGAAATAGCCCGATCCAGTCCGCGTCATTGCCGGGCGCGCCCGAAAACTCGGCCTTGACCCGACTTCCGGAAGTCACCGCCGTGTCCCGCACGGTGATCAGCGGCCCGGCTTGCGTCGATGCGGACAGCGTCGGAGACTGTACTTGCAGCGACCAGCCGAAGAAAGCATCGTTTCCCTCGACGTTGGTGAGGCGGGTCTGTCCGGAGCCGTCGGTGCTCATAACATAGATTTCCAGGTCCCCGTCTCGGTTGGAGTTGAAGGCGATTAGCTTGCCATCGGGGCTCCACGCCGGGGAACGATCCAAAGCTTGTTTGTCTGTGAGGCGGGTCTGCCCAGAGCCATCGGCATTCATGGAATAAATCTCTTCGTTGCCATCGCGGAATCTTATGAATGCGATCCGGCTACCATCAGGGCTCCACACTGGGCCGGCGTCGTGGGCCGGATTGTTCGTCAATCGAGTCTGATTGGAGCCATCGGCGTCCATGACGTATACTTCTGAGTTGCCATCCCGTCTCGTGTTAAAGGCTATGAGACTCCCGTCGGGGCTCCACGCGATCCCACCGTCACCCCCTTCACCACTATCAGCGACACTGGTGAGGCGCATCTGGTTGGCCCCGTCGGCCTTCATCAAGTAGATTTCCTCGTGCCTGCTGGTCCGCCAAGACTTGAATGCTATTAGGGATACTCTGAACAAGTCCGTGGATTATGGTGGCATAGTACCATGACAAGTGGAGACGAACTGACTAAGGACGGGAGCAAGAGTAGATGAACCAGCCGACATTTGCGGACCTGGAGTACGAGTGTAAGAAGCGCAAGACTCGGCGGGAGCTGTTTCTGGAGCGCATGGACGGTCTGATACCGTGGGGACAGTTGGAGAGTCGCATTCGACCATACTATCCCGAGGCTGGCCGAGGCCGGCATCCGTATGAGCTGTCGGCGATGCTTCGCATACACTGCGTGCAGCTGTTCTACAACCTGAGCGACCCTGGGATGGAAGACATGCTATACGAGGTCGAGTCGGTGAGGCGATTCGTGGGCCTGAGGCTGTCGGGCCCTCTGCCTGACGAGACGACGATCCTGAACTTCCGCCACTTGCTGGAGGAGCACGATCTTGGCGAAGGTCTGTTCAAGACCATCAACGTCCACCTGGAGACTCAGGGGCTTCGTCTTCGGGAGGGGACTATAGTGGACGCGAGCATCATCGAGGCGCCGTCGTCGACTAAGAACCGTGCCCGGGAGCGTGACCCAGAGATGCACCAGACCAAGAAGGGCAACAAGTGGAGCTTCGGTATGAAGGTGCACATCGGGGCGGACGAAGAGACAGGGGTGGTGCATAGTGTAGCTATGACATCAGCGAACGTGCATGACGTGACCGAAACTCACCGGTTACTACACGGTGGAGAGACGCGGGTGTGGGGCGATGCGGGGTATCAGGGAGTCGATAAGCGGGAGGAGAACCGAGAGTTGGATGTGGAGTGGCGCGTGGCGATGAAGCCCGGTCGGCGTCGGCAGCTAGCACCTGAAAGCGAGGAGGCGTTGGCGGAGAAGCGCAAGGCGTCGGTCAGGGCGAAGGTGGAGCATCCGTTCCTGTATGTGAAGCGTCACTTTGGCTACGCCAAGGTGCGGTATCGTGGACTGGCCAAGAACACGCAACGGCTGGCGTTGCTGATGGGGTTTGCCAACTTGATGACAGCCGAGCGCCACTTGGCGGTGTGACGAGAGAGAAGTGCGCCCAAATCAGGTTGATAGCGGCGACACGCCCCCGGCAGAGCCCGCTTTCGAAGCCCAAACAGACCCGATTTAGGGCCGCAACAGCCTGATGGGCCATCGCAAAGAATTGAACATCTTCGAACTACCCCTGCAATCAATTCAATCCAGCATATGAAGGGTTATTCAGAGGTTCCCTAGGTCTCTTTAGTGGTCCCAACACCGTCCTTCTCCCGCGCGTTCCGGTGGTGCTATACTGCCCAGGGTCTGCCAGCATGAACACGAGCGTAAAGGTACGAATTCCCGCCACGTCCGCAAACATGGGTCCCGGATTCGACTGTTTGGGGATGGCGCTGGATATCTGGAACACGCTCGACCTCGAGACCGGCGAGTCTGGAATCGAGATCACCGGCGAGGGCAGCGACCTCCTTCCCAGGGACGCCTCCAACATGGTTCACAATGCCGTCTCGCGCGTCTATCGGGAGATAGGGCGATCGGTCCCCAGCTTCCGTATCGTCTGTCACAATGAGGTCCCTTTGGCGCGGGGCTTGGGGAGCAGCTCGGCCGCCCTGGTGGGCGGCCTGGTAGCCGGGAACGCAGTCTGCGGCGACCCGCTATCGCGGTCCGATCTGCTGGACATCGCTGCGGACGTCGAGGGCCACCCGGACAACGTTGCGCCGGCCTTGCTGGGCGGCTGCCAGATAGCTGTAAGCCACGATGGGCGGGTCGTGACGGCGCCTGTGCCTGTGCCGGACGGCCTTGCCGCCGTGCTGTTTGTGCCCAGCGAGCCGCTCCATACCAACGAGGCGAGGGCCATTCTCGACGCGAACGTTCCGAGGACGGACGCCGTCTTTAACATTGGCAGGGCGGCCCTGCTGGTACAGGCGCTGGCCACCGGAGACCTGACCCGACTCGAAGTCGCCACCGATGACCGTCTGCATCAGCCCGCGAGACAGGCGATGTTTCCGGCGATGCCAAACCTGTTCAGGGCCGCGCTTGGCGCGGGAGCGCTGGGCGTGTTCTTATCGGGCGCGGGCCCGACGGTGCTGGCGCTGGCTCGGGACAGAGAGTTTACGATCGGCTATGAGATGGCTGACGCCGCAGCCAAATCGGGAATCGACGGCCAGGTGAAGGTAACGCGTCTCACGCGACGTGGCGCGCACGTGGTCGAGGGCCCCTGACGGCGCCTCAGCCTGGTCGCTCTGCCCAACGTGGGGCGGCTTCCGGCCTGGAGCGGTGGCTATGAACGACCACGACAATTCGGGTCGGTGAACTTCGGAGATCGGACAACAGCTACGACAGCGCAATCTTTAATGGCGGCTAAAAACCCCAGATGGCCCTGATAGTACAGAAATACGGCGGTAGCTCCCTGGCTGACGCCGAAATGATAAAGAACGTCGCCCGCCGTGTCGCCGCGAGCAAGGACGCCGGCAACAACGTCGTGGCGGTCGTCTCCGCCATGGGAGACACCACCGACCGGCTGCTCGACCTAGCCAGCCAGGTGTCGAACAGGCCGGAGCCTCGGGAGCTGGACGTGCTGCTCTCGACCGGGGAGCTGGAGTCCTGCGCCCTGCTCGCAATGGCGTTGAACTCCTCGGGGCATCAAGCCGTTAGCCTGAGTGGCGGTCAGGCGGGCATTCAGACCGACACCAGCCACGGAATGGCGAGGATCGCCGGCCTGGAGCCCGACCGCATAACGCGGGAGATGAGCGCCGGCAATATCGTCGTGGTCGCGGGGTTCCAGGGAATCACGGACGGGCTCGACATCACCACACTGGGCCGTGGGGCGTCCGACATCACCGCCATCGCCCTTGCGGCGGGACTGGGCGCCGCCCGCTGCGAGGTGTACACCGATGTGGCCGGCATCTATACCGCCGACCCCAACATCGTGCCCAGGGCCCGCAAGCTTGAGGAAATCAGCTTCGAGGAGATGCTGGAACTGGCCAGCTACGGAGCTAAGATGAACCCGCGGTCCATTGAGTTGGGAATGGTCTACGACACGCCGATACTGGTGGCGTCCAGCTTTCACGACGTGCCCGGCACACTAATTCATGGGAGGGCTGATGTGAATAGACAGATTGGCGAGATCAGGAACCGGGTCAGCGGCATCGCGACCGACACCAATGTCGCCAAGATAACTGTCCTCGGTGTCAAAGACCGGCCCGGCATTGCCGCGACGCTGTTCGAGCCCCTGGCCGAAGAGGGTATCAGCGTCGACGTCATAGTCCAGAACGCCAGCGAGGATGGCGCCACGGACATGACGTTCACGGTGCAACGCACGGACTTGGAGTCAGCCAAGCGGGTGGTCACCGACGTCTCCAAGGTACTGGGAGGCCGCGGTGTGGCCGCCGCCTCCAACCTGGCCAAGCTCAGCATAGTCGGCACCGGGATGCAGGACGCCCCCGGATACGCCAGCAAGATGTTTCGGACCCTGGCGGACGAAAACATCAACATCGAGATGATTACCACCTCGGAGATACGGATAACCTGCCTGGTCGCCGAAGACCAGGTCGCCCAGGCCGCCCGCGCCCTTCACACGGCGTTCGAGCTCGACAGTCCCGGCTGACTCCGGCGGCAGCACGGCACGGCCAAAAATCCCGCGGTCAAATCTACCCCTGATGCGGTTCGAAAAAAATTTCGAACAAAACAGCCCGAAAGTACCTTGCACTACAAGTGACGATGCAATACATATTAACCGGATTCTTGGGCACAGGTCCTGGCTGAGCTACCGGGAACGCACCTGTCGTTGGTCATCCCTGCCTACAATGAGGCGACGAGGATAATCCCCACGCTGGAGAGCGTCGTGCAATATCTGGAGCTCAGGCCGTACCGGTGGGAGGTGATCGTCGTAGATGACGGCAGCGACGACGATACGGCGCGGCTCGTCGACGAGTGGTCGGCTGACCGCCCTGGGGTGAGGCTTATGCCAGTTGCTCATAAAGGGAAGGGCTGGGCGGTCAAGCAGGGTATGCTGGCGTCCGAGGGGACCTACGCGTTCATGTGCGACGCCGACATGGCGATGCCCATCCCCTGGGTCGACAACTTTTTGACCGAGATGGACCCGGGCTCCGACGTCGTTATCGGCTCCAGGGAGCTGGTGGGGGCCAGGCGGGTGGGCGAGCCCGCTTACAGGCACTTCAGGGGTCGGGTGTTCAACTGGATCGTGAAGCTGCTGGCAGTCCGGGGGTTTCAAGATACGCAATGTGGGTACAAATTATTCAAGCGTGAGGCCACTTTGGACCTGTTCAGGGTTCAGAGGACCAACGGGTTCGGGTTCGACGTGGAGATACTCTATCTTGCGAGGAAAAAGGGACTGAACGTGCAAGAGATTCCTGTCGAATGGCGTCACCGCCAGGCAAGTAAGGTCAGGCCCGGCTCGGACGCGTTCTTGATGCTGCGGGATACGCTGCTTATCAGGTGGAACGACTTTCGTGGCGCGTACGACGAGATTTCGAGCGGGCGGACTGAATCGCAATGACGAAAATCAGATGAGCCGGAAAAATCGACCTGAGGACCTCCTCGCGCCTAGCGGCCGGGCTATAACCGCCTCGGTGGCGGTGGTCGTTCCAACGTACAACGAGGCGGCGAACCTACCCGAGCTGGCCAGGAGGCTTTTTGGCCTGGGAATTCCGAGGCTTCGACTGGTGATCGTAGACGATAGCTCGCCGGACGGCACCGCCGAGGTCGGTCGGCGCCTATCGGGCGTGTACCAAGGTCGTATCCAGGTGATACAGCGTACGGGCAAGCAGGGACTGGGCACCGCCTACCTGGTCGGGTTCGATCAGGCGCTGCAAGACGGCGCGGACTACATCGTTCAGATGGACGCGGACCTGTCCCACGCGCCTGAAGAGGTGGCCCGCCTGCTCCATCTCCTGAGGCGATACGACGTCGCCGTAGGGTCGCGTTATGTTGATGGGGGTGGCGTCGATGCAGACTGGAGCACGCGTCGCCGTCTGCTCAGCTACCTGGCGAACCTGGGTATCAGGGGCATAGCGGGCCTGGGTGTTAGAGATGCCACATCCGGTTTCAAAGCGTACCGGGCATCCGTAATACGGTCGTTGGCCCAGGGCGGGTTCAGGTGCAAAGGATTCGGGTTCCAGGCCGAGGTGGCGCACGCCTGCCAGCGGATGGGCTGCGCGGTTGCCGAGCACCCGATCATGTTTGTGGATCGCGCTCGTGGCAGATCGAAGATGTCGGTAAATATCGTGCTTGAGGCGCTCTGGCAACTGGCGTTTCTGAGGCTGGGGCGGACTTGGTGAAAAAAGCCGCCCTTGCAGCAGGCAGTCCTATCGGTTAAAATTCTCCAACTTAATTGAGGCCGGAATTATGGTGGTATCCCAATTCGAAGACAAAGACAGGCTCCGGAAAGACAGGGCGAAGAAGGCCGTGGCGCTGGCGATGAACAGCCGGTGGGAAGAGGCCGTCAACCTGAACCTGTCTATCACACGCGAGTTCCCACAGGACATCGAAGCGCTTAACCGCCTGGGCAAGGCGCTGAGCGAGCTGGGCAGGAATCGTGAGGCCAGGCAGGCATTCCAGTCCGTTATAGAACTCTCGCCGAATAACTCCATTGCAAAGAAGAACCTGAGCCGCCTCGAGCGTTTGGCAGACCAGGACGCCCCTCGAGTCGCCAAGCGGGCCACCAAAAGCTCGCGGGCCTTCATCGAGGAGAGCGGCAAGGCGGGCATGACCTCGCTCATCAACCTGGCGGCTCCCGAGGCCCTGCTAAAACTGACGCCGGGCGACATGGTCCAGACCGAGGTTAACGGCAACGGACTTACCGTGGTCGACCAGTCAGCCCAGTACATAGGCAAGGTCGAGCCCAGGATGGCCACCCGACTATCCCGGCTGATCAAGGGCGGCAACAGATACGAAGCGACCGTGACCAGCGTCGAACAGCAGGAGCTGGTGATCATCATCCGCGAGGCCTACGCCCACCCGTCGCAGGCAGGCATCGTTTCCTTCCCGTCCCGAGCAGGCAACGGCTATCGCGTCTACCTGCCTGGCACGGTTCTGGGCAACGAGACGGTCGCTGAAGATGCAGAGTCGCTGCCAGCGGGGTTCAAGGACTGGTCCGACGACGACACCGAGCCGGGCGATGACGAAGCCTTCACCCCCGTGTTGCACCGCATAATCAATCCCGCTCGAGATTCCGGTGACGGGGACGAAGACGTCTAGAGTCCCGGGTCAGAAGTTAGCCCAATAATTCAAGGGCCTTCGACTGGCTCAGGCCGAACGGAACGTGTTGCTTCCCCGTTCGTGGTGAGCCCTTCGGCTAGCTCAGGACAGGCCTGTCGAACCACAGTGCCGCTGAAACAGTGAGCGCGAATTTTGGAACGCATTTTCGATTCTGGACACTAGCTGGTCGGTGATTCGTCGCCAGGCTCGATGGGCCTGGACCTGTAGTAGAGGCCCCACTTCTGCATCAGTCGGTGCACGCGGTCGTCATCCAGCTCCATCAGCTCCCTGAAGAACCCCGCCAGCGCGTGGGCGTCGAGTAGCTCCTGAGAGCAGACCCAGCTCCCGTCGCCGGGTACGACATAGAGCAGCCCGTTCTGGTGGCTGCACTGCATCTCTAACCGTTTTCCGCCCGATCCCTGCTTAACGATCAACCCGAATTCTGCCATCTGGACCATCCTCCCGTCAGACTCGCGGCCGGGGTTTCCACAATACCGATTGTCGTCGGTTGCCTAACCCCCCAGACTCTTCTGCCCCCTCGGGCGGGACCAGACGGACATCTTGTTCGAGGCCTTGCGCCGGCGAGCGTGTCTCCCGGCGCGTCCGGGGAGTACCGGAGCGGCCACAATTATACCCTGGCGCGTCTGAGTCGACGTCCGAGCCGCGAACAAGACTAGCATTTGTGTCAATCCTGAGGGAGCCACCATCACTCATATATTCTTCGCTTCACAATGACAGATTATGCGAGACGCTCGTAGGCTATAATCACACTCGACCGTCGAGATGACGTCGAACCGTTGCTCGCCGGGCTGGCGCCTCAGAGGGAGCTAACATGTCACCGCATTTCCAGGATGCCACGATCACCATCCACAAGATAAAGTGCGGACCGTACGACAACAACGCGTACCTCCTCGTGTGCCCCGAGACGAACCAGAGCATCCTGATCGACACGCCCCCGGACCCCGATGAACTGATACGGGCCGCCAGCCAGACCCAGGTTAAAGCCATCCTCATTACTCATAACCACGCCGACCATCTGGCGGGCTTTTCGGAAGTCACCGCGGCCATCGACGCACCGGTGGGCATCGGGGGACCGGACGCGGCGGCGCTACCCTCCGCACCGGCCATGTCGCTCAAGGACGGCGACGAGATTACCGCGGGCACCTTGACTCTGGTGACCATGGCCACTCCCGGCCACACGCCGGGGTCCACGTGCTTCTCCTTTGGCCCCCACCTCTTTTCGGGCGACACCCTGTTTCCCAACGGGCCCGGCCGGACCGGTGCGCCGGAGGACCTCAAGCAGATCGTCGAAAGCATCACCACGACGCTGTTCGTGATGGAGGACTATACCACCATCTACCCCGGTCACGGCGACGACGGCAGCCTGAAAACGGAGCGGGAAAAATACCAGGTGTTCGCCTCGAGGGAGCATCCGGCCGGTCTTTGTGGGGACGTGCTGTGGCTCGAAAGTTAGACCCCATGGCGGGACCGCCGACTGGACACGATTTCGAGGAGAGCGCGGCAGCCGCGGCCGCCGGAGGACGCATTCGCGTCCCCTGGTCCGTCCGCGACATGATTGTTGCCACGACGATGGTTGTAGGCAGCTTCATCATATTCGTGTTACTGATGGAACCGCTGACCTCAGCCCTGGGCGGGGACAGCATTAAGATAGCATTCCCCTGGGTGGTGGCCGGTTCCGAGTCCGTGCTGCTATTCGCGGTGTGGAAGCTGGCCATCACGAAGCATCGGGTCAGCTGGGAAACGCTCGGACTCCGGTCGCCCCGGACCCGCGGGACCGTGCTGCTGGTTTTGGCCGTACTGATGGCAAGTCTGCTCTTTGCAGGCATCTACACCGCGGTCGTCGCCGGCCTGGGCATCGACGCGCTGGAGCCTCAGCCGCTACCGGAAGAGCTTCTGGGCGGCGGGCCCATGGTCCGCTTGCTGACCGCCGTGGCTGTCGCAGGGTGGGTGCCCTTCGTGGAGGAGCTTTTCTTCCGGGGGTTTCTGTTCCAGGGCCTGGCGTCTCGATACGGGGTCCTCTGGGGTGCGACCGTCAGTTCGGCCGTATTCGCGGTGGCGCACCTGATGATCGGCGCCATGATACCGATATTCGTGACCGGGCTGCTGCTGGCGTGGGTGTACTCACGGACCCGCTCGTTGTGGGTCCCGATGGCGGCCCACTCGGCGCAGAACCTGCTAGCCCTGATCGTAGTGGGCTAGGCCCAGACCGGCAGGACGACAGCGTCCGGCACCTTCAAGCAGCTTGGGGGGCGCAGGTCATCCACAGTGCTGGACGGACCGGGCAGACTGTGGAATTATGGGGTGTGCAGAGGGGAGAATCCCTTTTGCCGGTCCCGACATGTCGGGATGAGGGTGTCCCCCAGAAACAACTTCTTCCCCCTTCCTTCCAGGAAGAGGGCCAGGGGGATGGTCGTCCTTCCGCGACAGCGCCAGCAAATGGAGTGAAGCCTCAATGCCAAACCGGATAGACACAGCGCTGGGGAGCCTCAGAGGCGCCGGAAAGCAGGCACTGGCGCCCTTCCTCACCGTAGGATTCCCCGACGTGCCGGCGTCGGAGGCCATGGCGGTAGCTGCACTGGAGGCCGGCGCCGACATGCTGGAGCTGGGCGTACCCTTCAGTGACCCTCTGGCCGAGGGTCCGACCATCCAGATGACCAGCCACCGCGCCCTCCAAAACGGCGTCACGCTGGACACCGTGCTGGAGGTGGTGACACGCCTGCGCGCGAGCCAGCCCCACGCGCCGCTGGTCCTGATGGGCTACTACAACCCCTTCCTGCGATTCGGGGTAGAAGCCTTTGCCCGGCGTGCCGGCGACGCCGGTGTCGACGGGGTTATCGTGCCTGACCTGCCCACAGAGGAATCGGGCGAGTTCAAAGACGCGTGCGAGGGCCGTGGCATCTATCTGATACCGATGTTGGCGCCCACCAGCTCCGACGCGAGGATTGCCGACGCTTGCAAAGGCGCCAGGGGATTTATATACTGCCTGAGCCTCACGGGGGTGACGGGCGCGCGGCGGGCACTTTCGTCGGACCTCTCACAGCTGGTGGGAGGGATACGCCGCCACTCCGACCTGCCTGTCCTGGTAGGCTTCGGGGTCTCCCAGCGCCAGCACGTCGAGGAGATCGGTGGATTCGCCGACGGGGCCCTCGTGGGCAGCGCCCTGCTGGATGCGGTCGACAGGGCGCCTGCGGACAGGGCGGCGGACACGGCCCGCGACTTCGTGAGAGCGTTGAAGGGAACAGACGGCGGGGGCGACTAGATGGCCAAGGTCCGGGGCATACGGGGCGCGACGACGGCCGACGGCAACACCAGGGAGTCCATCCTGGACGCGACGCGGGAGTTGCTGGAGGGCCTGGTCGAGGCCAACGGCATCGACGCTGACGACATCGCGGCCGTCCACTTCACCACCACCCGCGACCTGAACGCCGTATTTCCCGCGGCGGCGGCCAGAAAGTACATGGGCTGGGACTACGTGGCGCTGATTTGCGGCCACGAGATGGACGTCCCCGACGCCCAGCCCCGGTGCATCCGGACACTCATGCTGGTCAACACCGACAAGTCGCCGCAGGAGATCACAAACATCTACCTGAGAGACGCCGTCAACCTGCGCGACCAGACCGCCGGCGACGGGGCTTAGGGCCGCCGGCGAATAAGGGGCGTGCAGAGGGGTGAAACCCCTTTGCCGGGAGTCTGAGGGTGTCCCTCAGACTAGAATTCTCTCCCCCCTTCCTGGCAGGAAGGGGGCCAGGGGGATGGTCGAAAGGGTGCTGAAGCACCCCACACAGTAAGGAGATATCATGGAAGTAATCAAAAACGGCTCGGTCCCCGAAGAAGACGCCACCAGCTCGCCGATATTCTACGGCGGCAAAGTGACACGTCAGCCCATCGTGGGCCCGGAGCGGAGCACCTATTACAACTTCGGCCAAGTGAACTTCAGCGCCGGCGCCAAGAACAAGTTCCACACCCACACCAGCGACCAGATCCTGTTCGTCACCGGCGGCAGGGGCTACGTCGCGAGCGAGTTAGAGCAGATCGAGATCGCCCCCGGCGACACCGCCTTCATCCCCGCCGGGGAGAAGCACTGGCACGGCGCCACCGACCACTCCGACTTCTCCCACATCAGCCTCACAACCCCCGACAGCCAGACCGAGGTCTTCGACTAGCGGGGGGCGGCTGGTTGCCTGTCGGAGGTGGGAGCCTCACAGGACAAAGGACTATGTGTTGATCCCCACCGCAGCTTATTCCGCAGCCAGGTCTTGCTGGTTCTCCTAGTTCTAGGCCGGTCGTGAACCGTTCCCGACGTTGCCTTGGGGCCGTCGATCAAGGTGCGGTCGCCAAATGCGGGCTCTAAGCCCGGGGATTCTTTCAAATAGGGCGCTCAGTCTGGCCCGCATGGGGCAACTTTCGACCAGGTAGCGGTTGTTGTCAGCTACCGCGGCGGACGCCGGTTGACTCCTGCAGATACTGTATTATCCGCTGTCTATTTATCCCGAGACTGGAATACTGCTTGTCGCACACGTCGCTGAAACGCGCCAGGACCTTTCGATTGATCTCCTCCTGGTTTTCGAACAAGGCGACCGACTGAAACGCTATTCCCCACCTCTCGAATTGCAGAAGCGATATCGTTGCGTCCCGGGCCTGGCCGTCGTTTTGAAGGGCGTAGATGAACAGTTGCCGCCGCTGTTCATTAACGCGACAGCTCACCGTGTATTTGCCTTCCGGGTCGTTTTGTGGATCGTGCCAGTCGAATGCCCGACGATCCTCGGGTACGGTTTCAACAATAAGTGCGCGGAAGTCCTCTGCGAAAGTCGAGCGGACTCGCTCCCGACTGAGAAAAGTAACATCAGTGATCTTCAGTAGCGCCTGTACAAAGCTATAGAGGGCGTCACCATATTGGTCGTTTCTGATGATAATCCGTAGCTCGCCACCCTGGTCGTCGACTCCGAACACGGACAGCGCATTGGTGATAATCCGCTGTCTCGTCCCGCGTTGGAGGTCCGGCCCGTCGGTATCATACGTGAGATGCATGTACGTATGACCCTCATCCGATAGGGCCCATTGGTTCTCCTGTTTCCGTAGCACAACGACCAGGTGGTCACCGTCTTCAAACCGGAAAGGGTTGAACACACGATAACGGTCTACGCCTTCAGAATGTAGCCTGAGTTCAGCACACACCTTCTCGCGGAAATCACGCTCTATGCCGTTAATGCTCATGAGCTAATCCTAGAGAAGCCTACTTTGAAGCTGGGGAGGTACATCGAATCCACAGTCCCCTAACATGCAGTCTAACGCACCTCGCAGGTCAGAGAACCTGTCGGTCGGCTGCGCATAGCTGTCTTCCGTCGAGCCAATCTCCTGATACCGCTCGGTTGCTTGGTGGACATGAAAGTCATAGAACGTCTGCTGTTCGATAGAGTTCGTGTGTTCATGGCTGCGTCCGTTGTATCGCCGCAGCCGAAAGACCTCGTTCGATTGCGGCATCCTGTAGGCGAGAATGACAGAAAAGTCGAGCGAGTTGAATAAGCTTTCCGTGAGGATAAGACGGAATCCACTGTCGTTGGCGCCGACAATGTCCAGTTCGCGCTCGTGATGACCACGTTTCGGCCTGAGTTGCAACTGAGATTGATAATTCTCCGGCAACGGCTTACGTTCTGAGACAAGCTGGGCTATTTCTTCGTCGCTTAACCGTGCAACCATGACGAATGTCTCTCACATTAGGTCGAAGTGGCTACTTCAGTCGCTTCAGTAGGAGTTTCAAAGAACCTGGCCGCGAGCACCAGGTCCTTAGCGTGGCTATGCATCTTTGCCTGGGTTCTGGTCTGCGAGCCCGTCATTTTCGCCACGACCGGAATCTGAGCCGATCTGCGCTTTCAGTCAGAAGTCCATTGGGTGCGGACTGTACTGGCAGGCACTCACCGGGAGCCGTCAGCCAGTCGCTCGAAGATACCCAAACTGCTGATCTGTATCGCAGCGAACTCCAGGAGGGCCTTACGGGATCTCGCCCGCGCTTTGAAATCAATGCTTGTGAGCAGTTCAATGAGTTCGTCCTCATCACACCCTATGTCTTCGAAGTAGCGAACAATCTCGTCCTTCGACATGCGTTTGAGTTCCTGCAGCGTCTTGTTTATCCGCTTGTCCACTTGGCGTACGATGGCCCGAGCCGTTTCCCTCTTTGAGCCACGACTACTCGCGTTAATCCCAAGTCTTCTGGCTTGATCCAGCAAGTCCTTTGCGCTGAAGCTGCGGGTACTTGTGAGAGCCGCGATAGCTCCGTCTCGGCCGACCATGTCGATCAAACTCCTGATTTGCTCATCCGTGATCGCCGCCATCGGCTCCTCTCATGTCTTGCTCATTACCTCTTGTGTCAGTTCCGCCAACTGAGCCGCCTGTTTCCCCGCATTCGCACCAGAGATGTCGAACACTGTGCAGCCTTGTTGCGCTGCCTCTCTGATCCCGTCTCCTTCTGTCACGTAAGTCTCGAATACACCTGTAGTGCGCATTACCCTGTTGTACTGGACCTGTTCGGTGTACTTCAGAGCGCCGCCCCACTCTCGACACATCATGCCAACCGCGCCAAGTGTAACCGTATCTTCGTACGTCTCGGCGACCCCAGCCATGGGTCAAACAGTGGCAACATCCTCATCCACATTGCGAATTGCCTCAGTAGTCGAGGCGACTCCAATAACGGATTGAGCATCAAGTTTCACCGGCGAAATACAGAATTGGGAGGCATAGATAACGGCCTTCTCGAGGTCATAGAGGTCTGGATGGCTATCGATCAGCACGAAGTCGTAAGGAGCCTCCAATGACTCAATCGAGTTGAGGCAGTCTGATACCAGGGTTAGATGACGCATCAGCATCCTATTGTTGTCCCGGAGGTTGTTCGTCGGGGGCATCTTATCGACGGAGACTGAGTTGAGTCTGGGATCGGCTGGCACGAGATCAAGGCCGGCATCAGTTCGCAACACGGTCAGATTGGGCAGTTCCGGTTGCCCACTGTAGAGCGCTTGGTAGGCATGGAATAAAGTCGTGCTGGTCACCTCACCAAGTCTGAAATCCTCCAGCATCTCGGGGCGAAGACGGCAAGTCAGTCCCCTCGCTGATAATCGGTGTCTACCACTAGAACGCGCTGGTCGTGGAACCTTTGAAGCCCCACCGCCACATGCAGCACAGTCGTCGTTTTCCCGACGCCTCCCTTTTCGCTGACGAAACCGACAACCTTTGTCACAACGGTCCTCACATTCCGGCTACGGCACTATTGACCCAGCTCTCCAAACCCAGTCCTGCCGGTACGGGCAATTCTACTGGCGACACGGCCATGACGCAAGGGAATTCATTTGTGGAACGGCGCCGCAGCACCACCTGACAGGCGCTGTAACCACCTTCCACGCTGTCTAGCGCCCCGGTGGTGAAACTATCGCGACTGGCTGGCCACGCCCCCACTCACCCCTTTTCCGCAGCCCGATGCCTTGTTCCGCGTGCGTCCTGCGCTCTGTGCTCGAGTCCGCCCGCGTGACTCGGCTAACAGGAAGCATGCGACGATGTCGCCTGAGCGCAGTCGCGACAGGCGCGCGGTGGGGCTGGGTTACGCTACGCGTCCACGGCGCTGACCCGGGCGTCGCTCTCGCCCGGCGCCATCACTCCGCTGACCAGGCGGGGGACGAGTCGGGGCCGGCATTCGCGGTGAGCCGGGTCTGGCCGGTGCCGTCTGCGTTCATGACGTATACCTGCCAGTCGCCGTCGCGGTCGGACCGGAACGCGATCGTCGCGCCGTCGGGCGACCAGGCGGGGTCCCGATCATCGGTCCGATTACTCGTGAGCCGGGTCTGGCTGGAGCCGTCGGCGTTCATCACGTATATCTCGCGATTGCCGTCGCGGGTGGACTTGAACGCGATCTTTGCGCCGTCGGGGGACCACACCGGTTCCCGTTCGAGGAACGCCGTGGGGCCGAGGTTTTCTGTGAGCTGGGTCCGTCCGGATCCGTCGGCGTTCATCACGTATATCTCAAATCTGCCTTCGTGGACGGCGCTGAATGCGATCTTCTCACCGTCTGCCGACCAGGCGGGTTCCAAATCGAACTGAATGTTATCGGTAAGCCGGTTCTGTCCGGAGCCGTCGGCGTTCATCACGTATATCTCGAATCCGCCGTCGCGGTCCGAGTGGAACGCGATCCTCGCGCCGTCGGGCGACCAGGCGAGGTTCGCATCGGCGTCAGGACCGTTGGTGAGCCTGGTCATCTCGGTGCCGTCTGCGTTCATCACGTATATCTCCCGGTTGCCGTCTCGGCTGGAGCTGAACGCGATGCGGCCAGACAGAGCCGTTATGGGTGCCGGAGCGGTGGCCGAGGGCGGCGCGCGTACGGTCGTTTCGACTGCCGACTCTGTCGGCGACCAGGCGGGGGACAGTTCCCCTGCGTCGCTGTGGGTGAGCCGGGTCTGTCCGGTGCCGTCGGCGTTCATAACGTATATCTCGGCGCTACCGTCGCGCGAAGACATGAATGCGATCTTGGCGCCGTCGGGCGACCAGGCGGGCGATAACTCAGGGCCAGAGCTGTCGGTGAGACCCGTCTGATCGGAGCCGTCGGCGTTCATCACGTATATCGCTTCAACTCCGCCGCGGTTTGAGTAGAACGTGATCTTCCTGCCGTCGGGCGACCAGCTCGGTCCAAAGTCGCCGTGGTCGTCGTCGGTAAGCCGGGTCTGTCCGGAGCCGTCGGAGTTCATCACGTATATCTTTAAGTTACCGTCGCGGTTTGACCAGAATGCGATCCTTTTGCCATCGGGCGACCAGGCAGGTTGTCGATGCTATACGATTCTGTCAGTAGCTAAGCGTTAAGGGTCAATGTCAGTCCTTTCATGACTGACATTGACCCAACGAGAGCAGACACGATTACAGGTATTGAACCGACTGGTGGCGCAACAGTTGACGACACGTGAAGCGGCGACCATCCTGGGGCTGAGCGAACGCCATACCTGGCGGATGCTAGCGGCATATCGAAAGGAGGGTGCTGCCGCGCTAGCCCACGGAAACAGAGGGCGTCGACCTCGCAATGCCGTTGAAGCGGAGACTCGACGGAAGGTAGTCGCCCTGGCACGCACTCGGTACGCGGGTTTCAATCACACCCACCTGGCAGAGATAATGTCCGAGATGGAGGGTGTGGTGCTGAGTCGTTCCACTGTCAGGAGCATACTCCTGAGCGCGGGGTTGCCTAGTCCGCGATACCGGCGACCACCGCGCCACCGACACAGGCGTCAACGGATGCCCCAGGAGGGGATGCTCCTCCAGCTCGATGGCAGTTACCACGCCTGGTTGGAGGACCGCGGATCCTGGCTCACGCTGTTGTTGGCTGTGGACGATGCCACGGGGACGGTCCCACACGGAATCTTCAGAGAGCGAGAGGACACCCACGGATACTTCGAACTGTTAGATGGCATCATCACCCGACATGGCATCCCTCTGGGCGTATATACGGATCGCCACTCTGTCTTCCAATCTCCGGGCCAGAGGCTTGAGAAAGAGTCTGGTGTCCTTGACGTTGCTCCCACCCAATGGGGCCGCGCCTTGCGAGAGCTCGGCGTAACTCAGGTATTCGCCCACAGCCCGGAGGCGAAAGGGCGAGTGGAGCGTGCCAATGGGACGTTCCAGGATCGGTTGGTGTCTGAGTTACGCTTGGCCGATGCTAATACCCTGGACGAGGCCAACGACGTGCTGCGCAAATTCCTGCCACGCTTTAACGTTCGCTTCGGAATGCCGGCAACCCGGGCACGATCCGCCTATCGGGTCCCCGATGCGGGTCTGAACATAGCCGGAGTTCTCTGCCACAAGGAACGGCGAAGAGTGGCCAAGGACAACACTGTCCAGTACCACGGGCGAACATTACAGCTTTTTCCAGGTGTCGATCAGCGTAGCTATGCAGGGGCCAGGGTCGAAGTCCAGGAACGTCTGGATGGCAGCCTGTTGATATCCTATCGGGGCACGATTCTCACACCCTCGGAGGCGCCTGCCCTCGCAGCTACTCTGCAGGATCAGGCCGGTGCGATCCCGAAGGAGATTACCCACGCGCTCGAGGAGGTGCCTGAGTGGGAACGCCAGGTCCCGACACCAACTCTGGGCAAGCATTCATCGTCAACGATATGGTACGAGGACTCCAAACTCAAGCGTCGCTACCGAGAACTGGTCAAGGCTGGAATGGAGCGAGCACGGAAACTGGGCAAACGGATTGGGCGGCCAAAAGTGACTGAGCGAGACGGCTTTGCTGAGCGCTTCGCCGAAGTGGTCAGTCGCATCGGACCTGATGGTCTTTCACCGCGCCAAGCGGCTAGGGAACTCGACATCAGCTTGTCGACCCTCCGGCGTCTCTCGGATCTCGACAAGCCACCAGCTGTGATCACGAGACCGCCGCGACCTGCGCTCTTACCGTCCGCCAACGGACGCTACATGCCCGAAACCGAGGATACTGACATAATCGCTCAACGCTAACCCCTGACATTTTCCCTTGACAACGACAGCCTCAGACCCCCCCGTGAACACGGAATTGAGGTCCTACTGGCGGCGTGAGACTCGATTCGGCGCCCCACTGTCGCAGGACGTCCGGAGCTGCAACTTCAGAGTGCCCTTGCACCGCATGCGTGAGCTTCGTGCTCAGGTCGCATATCTCCACACATGGCTCTCTGGTTGCTCCGATGAAAGGGCGAATTGGGGTAATGTGAGGCCATTGTCCACGTCGAGGAACACGACGTGGACCCGCTTACCGATTGCGACGTTATCTTCGGTTTCAGGGGCCATGTTCTCGTCAAGCAGATTTGCGGTTATCCGCAGTCCATCCTGCTCATTCGGTGCGCCGCTCTGCTCGTCAAGCTCAACTAGAACGACCGGATATGGTGCCCAATCGCGGAATCCGGGTAGTATGGCGTGAGGTATGATCTGGTAGCTGTAGATGGTGCCCTTACCGCTGACTGTATGCCATTTCCAGCGCATGGATGTGCACCAGGGGCACGCGGCTCCCGGCTCTCCGCGCAGGAGCTCACAATCCAGACACTGTTTGACCGCCAATTCGTGTCGCTGTGCTGCTTCGAAATACCCCGTGTACTCGGTATCCTGGTCCGAGAGATTGATCAGCAGGTCTTTATACTCGTAAACTGGCATCAAACTACGTCCTCAGGATCAGGGCGCTGCCCGTCGCGGGAGAAGCCCATCCCATGTTCATCGTAATATTGACATCGCTGACCTGTCGGCAGCCTCCGTCAGAATAATCGTAGGTATGGATGCCTCGCTGCCAATCCGGGCAGTAGTCGTCCACCATTCCTCTAAGCTGACGGACATTCTCGATGACCATGTTCATTCCATGGGTGTACGCCTCGCACAGGTGGCCGCCGCTGGTGTTGTTGGGCCGCTTATCCCCAAGATTGACTATTCCGGACTTGATGTAGTCTTTGCCCTCTCCCTCATCACAGAATCCGTAAGCTTCAAACTGGAGCAGGACGGTATAGGTAAACGCGTCGTAGCAACCGGTCACGTCGATATCATCGTGGGTGATGTCGGCCAGATCGAATATCCTGGGACCCACGAAGTGTCCGGCAACCCGCGTAATGGGACCGTGCTGATAGTGGAAGTCGCCTCCGGGTTTGGTTCCTCGCCCCTGGACAGCCCGGATGTAAACGGGTCGTTGCTTGAGGTCCTTCGCGCGTTCCGCTGAGGTGACGATGATGCATGTGGCGTTGTCTGTCTCCAAACAGCAGTCGAGAAGGTGAGCGCACGGCCTGACGATCCAGCGTGAGTTGACCACGTCGTTGACCGTCACTCGCTGTTTCATCAGCGCTTTAGGGTTATTGCTGGCGTGATTACTGTGAGCCACTTTGACACGGGCCAGGTCTTCGCAGGTAACTCCGTACTCCATCATGTGCCGTGTGAAGGTGAACGCGAAGGTCTGAAGGGCGCTGGATAGCCCATACGGCCTCTTCAAGAGATCGGGACCGCTGACCGGGGTCCGGGCCCGCGCTCCAGTGCCGCCAATACGCACTTGTGAGTACCCGTTCATGGAGCGGAAAATTGCGACGGTCTCGCACATACCAGCCTCGATAGCGCCGATGGCCAGGCCGACCAGTGCCTCGGTGCTGGAGCCGCCGCCGGAACAGTCCATGTAAAAGTTGAGTTGGGCGCCCATGTCGTAAGCCAACGTACTCGATGAGGTTGAGTCCCCTCCGTGGTAGCTCAACATCCCGTCGATGTCCTTCATATTCAGTCCGGCATCGGCTACCGCATTGCGAATCGCCTCCATGGCAAGCGCCCTCGTGCTGCGCCCGGAGCCGCGACTAAAGTCTGTTTCGCCGACTCCGACGATGCTGTACTTATCTTTGAGAATATCTTGCATGGTCCGGTTCCTTTCGGGAGCAGGTGACCAAGATTTCGCGGTGACTCGACGGAGACTTTGGAATAGGATCGATGGCCGACAGTCAACACAGTGGGCCGTCTCTCCCAAGGCCGGCGATTAAAGGCGCTCGTCTCCGGCCAAGGAAGGCCAGTACGGTTTTCTGTCTCACTGATATCTGATGTCAGACCATTCTCCAGTTCATCAAAAAGGAATCGTTCTGGAGGCATCCAAGCATCTGTGTGCTGCGTGGTTTATCCTAGCGACGTCCCCTGTCACCGAACGTCCTTCTGAAGAGCACCCGTTTGTGCCGGGTGCTCCTGATCGGTGGCTGATTCATTGTACAAGGTCAGCCATAGGTCGGTTGGTGGCAGACTGTTTGAACTTGGGACGGACCTGTTGACTGCTGCTACACCATATTGGTGACTCCACCCTGTTGGATGGGCTCCGAAGTGGTCTTCGTCACAGCGATGAGCGAGTAGTCGACGAGCAAGCCGTCACGTATCTTGAAGATGCTGGCACAACGGCAAACCACTTCGCGCCCAGCTGGAATGCCCATGGACCCCGCATCCTCCTTGTTCCGCCAGGTCCAGATGCCAACGACCGTGTCCGCGTCGGCGAGGATGTGGTTGATCACAATCTTTACGTTCGGTCTGGCGGCGAGGAAGCTGCCGGCGTGTCTCTCGAGGCCCTCGCGGCCCGGTTCCGGCTGCGTGTGGTCCCACATGTCCTCGGCGGCAATCTCCTTGATGACCTCGAGCTTCTTCTCCATTAGCACCTCGGTGAGGTAACGACGCATAACTTCTTCACTACGTTCTCGACTCACATCTGCCTCCTCGTCTAGTGCTACGCCCGCAAATCCCTTGGCCCGGTATTCCGCGACGGTGGTCCGTCAAGGTGTCAATTGTACCAATGGCAATGCCTCGCGTGCCGCGCCGGTGGAACCGGGGACCGTCCCTGAACCGCAGGCCGTTGAGCCGACCCCAATATGTGTCTGTTTCCGAGGTTTCACGGGGGTGTGACGGAGGGGGAGAAAGCCGATGAATCCAACTTTGATACCCAGCGGCTCCTGGCTAACCCGCCTGCCTCACCGCTCGCCACACGGCGCCGAGGGTCATCCGCTGGCCGTAGAGCAGCATGCCGGCCCGGAAGACCCGGGCTGAGACGAAGAGCAACCCCACGCCGGCCAGCACAGTTACCGCCAGGCTCGCGATTATTTCTACGTTCGACACGCCTGCCGATCCTATTCGCAGTATCATCGTCCAGGGCGCCGTCATCGGAATGAAGGAGAGAACCCTGGCGAGTACGCCATCCGGCTCGCCGAGGATCATGTTAAACGATAAAGACACAGGGAAGACAGCAGGAAGCGTGACGACAGCGGTGATAGGCCCCGCCTCCTTCGCCGAGGTAGTGGCCGATCCGATTCCGGCGAGGATCACCGAGAACAGGAAGAATCCGGCGATGAAAAACAAGGACACATACGCGAGGGTCAGAGGCTCGATCTTCAGAT
Organism: Dehalococcoidia bacterium; assembly: GCA_965248005.1. Lineage (GTDB taxonomy): Bacteria > Chloroflexota > Dehalococcoidia > Lucifugimonadales > UBA1123 > CBDFIE01. The sequence goes on along the minus strand of CBDFIE010000003.1, from coordinate 1,686,156 downwards.
CCGCGGCATTCGGGATCTGATCGATGATCTGGGGCCCGATTATCGCGATCGAGCCGACCCACACCATGATCTGAACCAACGAGGTCGTCCCCATCGCCAGGATCTTCCCCGCCATCAGCGAGAGGGGCGAGACCGAGGTCAGCAGCACGTCGACCATCCGGTTCTCTTTCTCCTCTGAAACGCTCTCGAGGAGGGAACCGGAGCCCATCATAATGGAGAACATGAGTAGCGCTGTGAAGATGACCGGGACCACCAACTGGTTGAGCGGGTCGTCGTCGTCCGGGGAGACGGAGCCGTCTTCGCCGACGTGGACACGGACGTAGTCGGCTCCGGTGATCACGCGCGCAACCAGCCTCTCGTCGAGCCTATCTGCGATCAAGGACAGGGTCAGGAAAGAGGCGAACCGGCGGCGGTTGGCGTTGCCGCCGGATATACCCGACTGTTGCGATAGCCACTCGGCGTCGCCGGACTCGAGGAAGTCTGCCGGCACGACGAAGAGGTCCTCGATGTCGCCGGCAACGATGGCGTCGATACCGCCCTCGCGGGTGTCGAACCGGGTGAGGTCCGGGAAGTCTACCTCTGAGAGCTCACCGGACAGGTCCACGTAGCCGATGGGATTTGGGTCCGGCTCGTCCTCGTCGCCTGCAATCGACCGGATGATCGGCACGGCGATCAGCAGAACCAGGAGTATCGCCGGCACGAGCCCGGTGATGATCAGCCAGCTCCGGCGCCTTAAGTTGCGTCGAAACTCCTCCGAGAAGACGATGCGGGCTTCACCCGCGGTTTCGCGCATCGCGGACCTCCTCGATGAAGATCTCGTTGAGCGTCGGCAGCGCGACCTCGAACCGCTCCACCGGAATTCCAGCGTCGAGGAACGAGCGAAGGATGGCCTGGGGCTCCGAGCCGGCCGTGAGCTTGTATTCGTATATCCCGTTCACCGAGACGGGTTCCGGCGCCCCGGCACTCGATTCGGGCCAACGGTCGGCGGCAACCTTTACGGTGCGGGTCCCTCGGGACTGTTTCAGCTCCTTGAGCGACCCGTAGAGCAGAGTCGTCCCCGCATCGATGAGCAGCACGCGCTCGCAAAGCTCCTCGACGTCCGACATGATGTGAGTGCTGAAGATGATGGACGCACCACGGGCCTGCTCCTCGCGGATTATCTCCTTCATTAGCTCGACGTTCAGTGGGTCCAACCCTGAGAACGGCTCATCCAGAATTATCAGGTCGGGCTGATGGAGCAGGGCGCCCGCGAACTGGACGAGCTGGGTCATTCCGCGCGACAGGCCCTGCACCTTTAAGCGTGCGCTGTCTGCAAGGCCTACTCGCTGCAGCATCTCCTCTGCGCGCCCCTCCGCCGTCTTGGAATCCATGCCTTTGAGTCGGCCCAGGTAGCGGAGCACGTTGGTCACCCGTGCGCGCTGGAACAGCCCCCGCTCCTCGGGCAGATACCCGACGCGTCTGAGGGCCCCGCGGGTCAACTCGCCACCGAACAGAGCAACCGAGCCCGAGTCAGGCCGTATCAGGTCGAGCGCCATTCGCAAGGTGGTGGTCTTGCCGGACCCGTTAGGCCCGAGGAACCCGAAGATCTCACCGCGCTGCAGCTCAAACGAGACGCCGTTCACGGCTCGGTGGCCGCCGAACGTCTTGACCAGCTCACGCACTTCCAGCGCAGCGTTCGAACTCAAGCCTGGCGCCCGACTGTCGGACTCGTTACTCATTCGTCACCGATTGTGCCAGTAACCCCCCGTCCGGTCAACAGCCATATGAACCAGCGCGTCACGGAAGAATGGCCGAGTCGGGCTTTCGTCGCTTCTGGAGCTAGATCGCTGGCTGGGATTGCCCGCCGTTCAGGCCGGACGTGTCTACGCCGTGGACTCCGGGGCGCTGTTCACCCGGGCGGGACCAAGGCTCGTGGACGGCCTGGAGCTGCTCGCTCAGCTTCTCCACCCAGACGCCTACCCCGGTCCGCTCGATCCCCGGTGCGGCACGGGATGGCCGTCCAGCGCCGATGCGAGGCACGATAGCATGGCGGCCTTTGAGTCGCGCCAACTCCCTACTGCCGGCCTTGCCGGCTCAGGAAATCCATCGACAGCCGCTTGCGGAGGGCCTCCGAGTCGCGCCTCAGCATTTCCAGCTCCGACTCCAGCCTCTCGGCCGGCGTCGGCTCCTCGAGGAGCGACTGCTTTTCCGCGAGTTCGACGTGCAGCATTTCAGCGATATGGTAGGACAGCGCCACGGGGCTCGACGGGCCTCGGGCCCGCCGTACCCAGCCACCCCTCATCCCGGTGACCAGGCGCGTGTAGTCCGTCACCGCCTGGCGGATAACTTCCATCTCGGTCAACGGCAGCTCGGCTTCGGTGTCCTCATCCAGAAGCTCGACTTCGGCCGCGATATACGGGCGATACTGGGTTATCTCGATAATACGGAAGCGCTGTTGCCCGGTTACGGAAATGAAGTACCGCCCTTCCTCGATCTCGTTGGCCTGTACGATGCCGGCCAGCGTGCCGGTCGAGTGAGGCTCGGCCGGCTCGCCCACCTCGGAGCCGCTCTTGATGAGCACCACGCCCAGCTTCGAATCGGCGTTGAGGCAGTCTTTGAGCATCAGCTTGTACCGCTGCTCGAATATCTGGAGCGGCATGGAAGCGCCGGGGAACAGGACCGTGTTCAGGGGGAACAGCGGCAGCCTGCGCTGGAGGGACGACATGACGACGGCCTTGGCGGTGGAATGCCAGCAAGTATAGCCTGGCTTGCTGGGCCGGACAAGCTGGCCGGGCTCAGAGCCGCAGCAGCCGCCCCAGGCGTTTGTGGCCGCGACACGGCCCGACCACGGCCATGTTCAGCTTTTCGGTGGTCAGAAGCTCCTCGGCGATATCGCGGACCTCGTCGGACGTCACGTCGTTAACCTGCCGGACCACCTCGTCGATGCTCAGCATTTCCCCGCGCAACATCTCCTGGCCCCCCATCCAATTGGATACGGCCCGCGTGTCCTCCATCCGCAGCAGCAGCCTGCCCTCGACCAGTCGCTTGGTCTTTTCCAGCTCCTCATCGGGCACGCGCTCTCGCATGCCGCCGACCTGTTCGAGAATCGTCGCAGCGGCGTCGTAGACTCGGCTCGGGTCGACCCCCGCCGTGATCAGGAAAGCGCCGCAGTCCTGGAAGTGGGTCACCCCGCTGTGCACGTCGTAGGCCAGGCCCCGCTTCTCCCGCAGCTCGACGAACAGCCTGCTGCTCATGCCCTCGCCCAACACGATGCTGAGCAGGTCCAGGGCATGCCGGTCAGGGTGGTGGGCGCCCAGGCCGGGCAGTGCGATCGATACGTGCACCTGCTCGGTCCTGCGGTACTCGACCCGTAGCTGTGAGTCCGACTGGGCGTGGGTCACCGGCGTCCATCCGTCCGACTCGGCGTTGGGCCAGTCGGCGCAGAGCGTCGCGACCCGTTCAACCACGTCGGCCGTGCGGACGTTCCCGGCAACGCTGATAACCGTGTTGGCGGGCGTGTAGTAGTTGCCCATGTGCCTTAGCATGGTCTCCCGCGTGATGCCGGACACGGACTCTTTGGTGCCGCCAATGTCCCGGCTGAGGGGATGGCCGGGCCACAGCATCTCGTCGATCAGTGAGTCCACCCGCGAGGCGGGATAGTCGTTGATCGACGACAGCTCTTCGAGAACGACCATCCGCTCTTTCTCGATATTTTCGGGCTCGAACAAAGAGTTTCGCAGCATATCGATCAGGAGGTCGAGGCTCTCGCCGAAGTGGGGCTCGGCCACCTTGCACCAGTAGACCGTAAGCTCCTGTTCGGTGCCGGCATTCAGCATTCCCCCCGTCCCCTCGATTGTCCCGCTGATCTGGACCGGGTCCGGGCGGCCCTCGGTGCCTTTGAAGACCAGGTGCTCTATGAAGTGAGAGACTCCGGCATCCTCGGCGCTCTCATAACGTGAGCCAACGCCGATGAAAATGGAGAGTGCGACCGAGCGAGTGTGCTCCATCTCGCATGTAACGACCCGAAGGCCGTTTGGGAGGGTGGTCTTCTCAAAGACCTGGGCCGTGTCGAGGTCAGATGTCATGTTTCTGATTCTATTTGTGTCTCATATAGGGCGTCAATCGCCTTAGAGCTGGCGGAGACTAAGGATTTCCGGGCCACGGTCGCCCCGGTGGCGCATCTGGGAGTGGGTAAAATAGCCTGATCTGTCATTCTTGACCCCGAAGTTTAGCCCAGTCCGTCATTCTTGACCCCGACTTGTCACCTAATCTGTCATTCTTGAGCGCAGCGAAGAATCTGCCCACGTCGCTGGCCCCGATTCTATCGGGATTCGTCATCCCTTTGGCTTGATCTCGACACCCGCGCGCTCCTCCTGAACGCGGATCACGGAACCTGAACCCATGCGGCCCCAGCCCCTGTTTTGGGCGTCGATGTATCGCTGCTGGGCGATATTCGACATCTCCATCGGCACCCGAAGCTCGCGGCCTAGCTGGGTCGCCAGACCCACGTCTTTGGCGGCCAGGTCTAGCTGGAAGCCGGGCTCGAATTTGCGCTTGAACAGCCCATTTGGGAAGCCCTGCATCGCCAGCGTACTGCCGGAGCTGCCCGACACAGCTTCGAAAAGCGTCTGTGCGTCGACCCCCGCCTTGACGCCCATCGTGAATGCCTCCGAGAGCAAGACGCCCACGCTCAGGCCAATAAGATTGTTCACGATCTTGCACACGGCCCCCGAGCCCCGGTCTCCGCAGTACACCACCTTGTCGCCGATCAGGTCCAGCGCGGGTTTGTACTGGTCGTAGATGCCCCTGTCACCGCCGACCATTACACAGAGGGTAGCCTTCTCGGCCCCGATGGTCCCTCCGCTAACCGGCGCGTCTAGAACGTGCACGCCCTTTGCGTCCGCCGCGGTCGCGATTCGATCGAGCGTGCCCGGGTCAGTGGTGCTCAGGTCGAAGTAGACCGTGCCTTTCCCGGCGCCGCTGAGGACCCCACCCTCACCGATCGCGACCTCTTCGACGTCCTGCGGCCTCGGCAGCGACGTGAACACCACCTCGCTGGCCGCGGCAACCGCGCCGGGGCTTGCGGCCCAGCTGGCGCCAAGCGACAGCAGCTCCCCCACGGCCTCCCGCTTCAAATCGAATACCGTCAACTCGTGTCCACCCTGAAGCAAATTACGTGCCATGTGCTGCCCCATGAATCCGACGCCGATGAATCCGATCCTCACGTCTCTACCTCCCAGACGGTGTTCGTCTGCTGCTCTTGGTTGCGATTATGGTCGACATCCTGCATGATACGTTCGAGGGGTTGGGGAGGCAAGGCCACGGGTCGAATCCGCGACGATTCGGCCAGCGTAAATCATTGTGAGCGACGGCCGCCAAACTAACTAGCGCCGACGGCATAGTGAAACGAGGCAAATCTATGACGAAGCGAGTGACCCGCCTCAAGGGCGCTCTGGCAACTTTCGGGCTGACGCTGCTACTCGTGGCTGCGACGGCTTGCTCCGACGATGAGCCGGCGCCGCAAGTTGAGCCGGTAGGCGATGCCTCGACTCCGGAGGCTGCTGTCAAGGCCCCCGCAGCGGCCGAACCGACCTTGGCGCCGACAGCCGCGCCCACGGCGGCGCCAACTGCGGAACCGCCAACGCAGACGCCCGCGCTAGAGCCATCCACGCCAGTGCCTGCGCCGGCGGAAATCCCGGCCGCCGGGGCGAGCGCCCTCACGGGCACTACACCGGCGCCAGAGCTGGCCGAAACTGGCGAGTGGATCAACTCGGAGCCCTTCACTCTGTCCGACCAGTTCGATATGGGGAAGGTGGTGCTGATCGATTTCTGGACGTATACCTGCATCAACTGTATTCGAACGCTGCCATATCTCAGGGATTGGCATGCAAAGTATGCAGACAGCGGACTCGTCATTCTGGGAGTCCACACGCCCGAATTCGAATTCGAAAAGGTTTACGAGAACGTCGTAGAAGCGTCGGAGGGGTTCGATCTGACGTACCCCATAGTCCAGGACAATGACTTTGGCACCTGGAGAGCGTTCAATAACCGCTTCTGGCCCGCCAAGTACCTCATCGACGTCAACCGGACGATCCGCTACTCGCACTTCGGCGAAGGGGCATACGACGAGACCGAAGAGGCGATCCGCGAGCTGCTCACGGAGGCCGGTTACGACGTCGACGGAATCCCGGTCGGCAAGGACGTGGGGCCGAAGATATCCGAGAAGGCTCGCGAGGCGCCTCGCGGCTCGGGACAGCCCAGAGAGCTGTACGCCGGCTACGAGCGAAACTTCAACATCCTCTTGTCCGGCCAGGCGCCCCCGTACGTTCGACATCAAGAGTATTTTGACGATGTCGACACGGACGTTAGCTACATAGACCCGGGCAACCACGAAATCCACTTCATGTACCTGCAGGGACTTTGGCGCAACGAGAGAGAAAATCTGGTGCACGCGCGGGCAACCAACAATTACGAAGACTACATAGCGATCGCCTTCGGGGGCACCAGCGTCAATGGCGTCATGTCGCCCGCAGAGGGCGGGACGTTTCGCGTCCGGGTCACCCTCGACGATCAGCCGGTTCCGACCGCACACGCGGGCATCGACATAATTCACGACGACGGCGGGCAAACTTACGTGGAGGTTGACGAAGCCCGAATGTATTTTCTGATTGAAACGGAGCTCTTCTCCAACGGTGAACTCAAGCTGAGCTCCAACTCGCCCGAATTCGCGTTTTTTGCCTTTACATTCGGGTCCTACGAAGGCGGGGAGCCCGGAAGTGACAGCTAGCCAGAGGTCCGCTATGGCTTTCACGACCGTAGCGCTGCTGCTATTGACGCTGGCCGCGGTCGCCTCAGGGTGCGCCGATAACCCCGAGACTGCTGGCCGGACCGCCATCGAATCGCCCCCGCCTCCGCAAGAGATCAGGCCCGAGGAGAGGACCCCGCCCAGCGAAATCGCTCTGATCAAGGGACCCGTATCCGAGGATGGGCTGCAGGCCATATTTGCCACGCCAGACCTCGGTGTCGGGAAGAACAGGTTCGCCTTCGTCGTCACCTCGAAGACGGGCCTGGTCCGCAGCCCAACGGCCACCGTCTCGTCTTTTTACGTGGGCGAACGTGGTGACGGACCGGTGCCGAAGCAGACCGCGCTGGCCATATTTCGTCCGTTCCCCTTGGTTTCCCGGGGCCTCTACGCCACTCAGCTCACTTTCGACGCCCCCGGCGAATGGTCGGTCGAGATCAAAGTGCCCGACGATGGGACTAGTCGGACGCTACACCTGTCCTTCCCCGTCGCGGAAAGCACCGCCGCCCCTCTCACGGGAGTCCCTGCCATCGCCAGCCGCAGCAAGATAATCGGCGACGTCGAGCGGCTGTCGCAGCTTTCCACAGGCTCGATGATCGACCCGGACCTCTATCAGATCACCATCTCCGATGCAGTCGAAAGCGGCCTGCCGACGGTGGTGGTCATGGCCAGCCCCGCCTTTTGCACCAACGCGGTCTGCGGGCCTCAGGTCGAGGTACTCCAGCAGCTCAAAGACGAGTTCCAGGACCAGGCCAACTTCATACACGTCGACTACTACGACAATCCCGAGGAGATTCAGGGCGACCTGGACCGCGCCCGAGTCTCACCCACCGTCCGGGAGTGGAACCTGCCGAGCACCGAGTGGTCATTCGTAATAGACCGCCAGGGCATCATCACCGGGCGCTTCGAGTCCTTTACCACCCTCGAAGAGCTGCGGGTGGCCCTCCGATCGGTGCTGTGAGGCTGGGCCAGTCACATCTAACCGGCGGGGTCGCGGGAAGCCGACAGCAGCCGTGCGCTTCGGCATCGCTGCGCCCCTGGAGTTGAATCGGTCGCCGACACTCGCCGGTTCGCACATCCCCGCACGTGGACACCCAATCCGTTGGACTCGCTTCGCGCTACGGTTGATATACTGGCAGAGTCATCCGGCTTCGAACGCGCGTCTCGCCCAACTTCGATCCGAAAAGGAGTCCACGCCATGGGCAGACCGAACTGGTACTACGACCACCCGCCTACCTGCAATTGCGCCCAGTGCACGGCCCGACGCATTCGCCGGGAGAAGGGTTGGTCGCCATCGGCCATCCTGCGACGGCTCGCAACGCTGTTTCGAGGGCAACGATAGCCCCATGCGGTTTCCGGGGGACACAACGGTCACAGAAGATATGAGACCTTCTCGGAGGTAGAGTTTGCTCCACATCGGCAGAGAGTTCGCAGACGAAATGATCGCCCACGCGCTACAGGACGACCCGAACGAGTGCTGCGGCATCCTGTCTGGCGCGGACGGGACCGTCGCGAAGCTGTACAGGATAACCAACGTGAGCGCCAGCCCCGTTCGCTACCAGATGGACCCGCAGGAACACTTGCAGGCCGATTTGGACTCAGAGCGAAACGGCTGGGAGATACTGGCTTTCTACCACTCGCACACCCACAGCCCGGCCTATCCGTCCCAGACCGACGTCCGGTTGGCGCTCGAGAGCGGTTACCTGGAAAACGCCTGCGTCCTGGTCTCGCTGGAGCACCGGGACGTGCCCAAGATCAGGGCATTCCACATCACAGAGGCCGGGGATGTCGTCGAGGACGACCTCGTAATCGGCTGACGCGGTCATGGCCCCCGGACCGCGGATCCCGCCGCGTCACAAAGTATCGCGAATAACCGCGGACGCGGGCTTTCGGGCGCAACGTCCGAGAACGGGCCGTTGGCATCACCCGCTCGAGGCCGCCTCGACGGCGCCGGTGGCCGGGTTCTACCACAGGGAGTGAGCGAGTCAGTAGCCGCCACCCATCGACCTGTACCCAGTGTCGTTGCTGGACGGGCGAGACCCTCCTATGACCCCCGTCAGGAGACTGTGGTCGACCGTCCGCCATCAAGCCCGGGTTCCCATCATGTAGATCCTTGAGTCTCCGCAGTTGGCGGTGTTCGGCCTCAATCCCCTTCGGGCCATGTATCTGAGATCGGCGTCCCTGCCTGGCTATGCGGGGCGTTTTCCCGCACGCGCGACAGACGCGTCCCGCACGCGCCGCGCCACCGCCCCGAATCCGGCCGCGAGACACCGACCGTAATAGCAAATGAGGTCCCCCTCCTCGGACGGGGCGTCGCCTGGATGTGAAGTGTGTGCGCGGAGGATGTTGTACTAACCAGGCGGCGCCTCGTCGCGTTGTAGATGGCGAATATTCACGAACATTGGTACCAACCCAAGAAACTCAGAATACCATCTACAACCGGAGGGCAATTGAGGATGAACATCAGGAAGATAACCATGGGGGTGATGGTGGCTCTCACCGCGGCCGCTCTTGGCACTGTGATCGCCACTAACCCCTTCTCAGCGAGCGCCAGCAGCAGCGACGGCTCCGACAGGCAGGTCGTCCAATCGCTGCACGTAACCGACGGCGCGACCAGCACCTATATCGGTGTGGCGCTCGTCCCCATACCAGCCGCCGAGGCCGAACAGCTCGGCATCGAAGGCGGCGCCAAAGTTCACCGCGTCGACGACGCGGGCCCTTCTGGCGGCCTGCTAGAGCCCGGTGACGTGATCACCGCCGTGGACGGGCAGGCGGTCGCCTCGCCCAGGGCCGTCGCCGAAGCGGTGCACGCATCGAGCGTCGGCGACACACTGGTATTCACAGTACTACGTGGCGGCGAGTATCTCGACGTCAGCGTCGTCGCTGGCGAGCGGGTGGTCAAGCGCCACGGACCGCGCTACGCGCCGCGCGCCACGAAGAGTAAGGCCGGCCACCCGCTATTGGCCCAGATAATGGCCCTGGGCGATAGGTTCGCCCGCGGAGAGTTGGTCCTTGCCGGCGCCGACGGGAACTATCAGACCCACAGCGCGGCTGTCGGGAACGTAACAGGCTCCGACGCAGACGCCGGCACCTTCACCCTACAGCCGCGGGACGGCTCCGACGCGATCGACTACACTATTTCAACAAGCACCAAAGTCCGTCTGGTCCGCGACGGCGACATCGGCGCGCTGAACACGACGGACACCACTCTGGTCATCGACGTGGACGGCGACGTCAAGCTCGTCCACCAGGGTCCGCTGCAGGCCAAGAAGATCGGCCCGCGCAGCCACTTCGGTAAGCGCGGCCATAAAGGACCCGGTGGGCTTCACGGACGCCAGGGACCCGGCCCCAGGAGGTTCCCGGCCGGTGCCCACGGATTCGGCGCCGGCGCTGCGGGTATAGACCTTTCGGGATTGCTGGAAGGCCTTCGCCTTCGAATCGGCGACCTCGGCGACGGCGGACCCGCCTCCCTCTTCCAGGCCCTCTGCAACGGCGAGCACATGGACCAGCTTCCTGAGCGGATCGTTATCCGCTGCGAGAGCCAGAGCGGGTCCGAGACCCCGCCCACCGTGGGAGACGACGCCGTATAGCCATTACAGAATAGCTGCCCGCCGCCGTCCGGCGCTCCGGGCAGCGCCGCGCTACACCGCCCTCCGCTTCAATGCGAACAGGGCAGAGTCGAAGCCCAGTCCCTGCGTCGGGTACGGGAGCGACTCGGCGCAGGCCCGCAGGCCCCGCGAAAACGCGGGGCCTGCTCTTTGGTGCGGCTGACCGATTACAACGTGAGGGTGGTAGACCAGGACGCGCGCACCGACGGGTGCTGATCGAGTCCGCGGACAGACAGCACACCTGCAGCTCGCTGGGCTGATCGACACCGCGGTGTTGAACGCCTATTTGACCGGTGCTATCGTAGGAGGGCGGACGAAGTGTCCCCGTAAGACAGGGGACCTGTAAGGAGCACGTCGTAGGTATCTCAGTCGGGTTGCCCGGAGCGGACAGGAAGCCGTATGTGACGTGGGCGCTTTTGGCTGTCAACGTCCTGGTATGGGCGGTAACCGAGCTGGATGGCGGCTCCGCGGACCGGGAGGTGTTGCTGCGGTTCGGGGCCATGTTCGGTCCTCTCATCGCCAACGGCGAGTACTGGCGCCTTTTCACCGCCATGTTCCTTCACGTGGGCGGGATGCACCTGGCGCTAAACAGCATCGGCCTGTTCATTCTGGGCGTGCAGGTGGAGCGCCTGTTCGGCCACTACCGCTTCACCGCGATATATGTCCTAGCGGGTCTCGCCGGCAGCGTGGCCAGCTACGCCTTCAATTCCGTTGGCGTCGCGGCGGGGGCTAGCGGGGCCATTTTCGGTATTCTCGGAGCGCTGGTCGCCTTCTTCGTGGTCGGGCGCAGGGTCATGGGCGAGATGGGACGCCAGACCCTGACCGGGCTAATGGTACTCCTTGGGATTAACCTCCTCTACGGGTTCGCCTCGCCCGGCATAGACAATTTCGCCCATCTGGGCGGGTTCGTCGCCGGGTTCGGTCTGGCAGCAGCCCTTGCGCCCCGGTACCGGCCCGAATTCAACGCGTTCGGCGCCGTCGCGGTAACGAGGGATTCGAACTCGCTGCTCAAAAGGTGGTGGGTCATCCCCTTGTCGGCGGGCGTGTTGGTCCTGGGCACCACGCTGGCCAGCGCGGCCATCAGCGACAACCCTATCACGCGGTCGATCTCCCACCTCCGGGAGGCCCAGCGACTTCTGGAGGATGGAGACCACTCGTCCGCGCTGGACGAGGTTGACCAGGCTATCGCATTCGACCCCTTTAGCGGGGCGCAGTACCTGGTACGGGCCAAGGTGTGGGCCAGCCTGGGGGACGCGCAGAACGCGCTTTCCGACGCGGGGTTGGCGGTGCGACTGGGGCTCGACGAAGGCGGTCGACAGGAGGCAGTGTCGCTGATGCTCCGGTTGAGGTCCGGCGTCCATTAACCGGAGTCAGGCGGTCTTGCTCTCCGGGGAGCGGGACCTCAGCGACATCTGAACGCCATCGTCGGTGATCAGACGCACCGCGGACGTGCCTCTGATCGCGCCGCCGTCCACTATGCATCGGGCGATGCCCTTCATGCTCGGCAGCTCATACATCACTTCCAGCAGCGTGTGCTCCAGGATCGCCCGCAGACCTCGCGCCCCGGTCTTCTGACTTAGCGCCTTCTCGGCGGCGGCCTCCAGTGCGTCATCGGTGAACACCAGCTCGACGTTGTCCATCTTGAAGAGCGAACCGTACTGCTTGATGAAAGAGTTCTTGGGCTCGGTAAGCACCTGGATCAGGTCCGACATGTCCAGCTTATCGAGGCTGACCACCACCGGCAGCCTGCCAATGAACTCTGGGATGAAACCGTACTCCATCAGGTCGTCCGGGTTCACGTGTTGGCGGATATTGTCTCTCGCGCGGTCCACCTTGGAGCTGTCCACCAGGTTTGGCATGAAGCCAATGCGCTGGCGGTTCTTGAACGCCCGTTTCTCCACGATCTCGTCGATGTCCTCGAAAGCGCCGCCGCACATGAACAAGATATTATCGGTGCGTATCTGGAGCAGGTCCTGATGGGGATGCTTGCGCCCCCCTTGAGGCGGCACGTTCGCCACGCAACCTTCGATGATCTTGAGCAGGGCCTGCTGGACGCCCTCACCTGACACGTCTCTCGTTATGGACAGGTTCGCACTCTTGCGGGATATCTTGTCGACCTCGTCGATGTAGACGATGCCCTGCTCGGCCCGGGCGATGTCGAAGTCGGCGGCTTGAATCAGGCGAAGGAGGATGTTCTCCACGTCCTCGCCCACGTATCCGGCCTCGGTCAGAGTGGTTGCATCGGCGATGGCGAAGGGAACGTCCAGTATGCGTGCCAGCGTCTGGGCCAGGTGAGTCTTGCCGGAACCCGATGGGCCCAGCATGAGGATATTGGCCTTCTGTAGCTCTACGTCCTCGAACTGGTTGCTCGACCAGACTCTCTTGTAGTGGTTATAGACGGCAACGCTCATTACCTTTTTGGCCCGGTCCTGGCCGACGACGTACTCTTCAAGCTGCTGGTAAATCCACCTGGGGTTGAGGCCCTTGGCCATGACATTCTTCTTTGGCCCCTTTGCGCTCTGGGCGGTGCTCTCCTCGGCGATGATCTGCTCGCACAGGGTGACGCACTCGTCGCAGATAAACACGCGGTCGGGGCCCGCAATCAGGCGACGTACCTGGGACTGGTTCTTTCCGCAGAACGAGCACTGATAGTCGTTACGAGCATTCATATTTGGAGGCACACCTCTCCCCGCGTAAAGTCGACCGCGTGGTATATGGTGAACACCTAGTCGGCGGCGGCGGGCAGAGCCGGCGTGGTTAGCACCTCGTCGATCAGTCCGTACTCCTGGGCTTGGTCGGCGCCCAGATAGAAGTCGCGGTCCGAGTCCTGGGCGACCTTGTCGTATGTCTGGCCGGTCTGTTCGGAGATGATGGTCCGTATCGTCTCCTGCTGCCGAATTATCTCGCGGGCGGCTATCTCGATATCAGAGGCCTGTCCCTGGGCGCTGGTCAGCGCCTGGTGCATGTGAACCGTAGAGTTCTGCAGCGCGTACCGCTTGCCCGGGGCGCCAGCGCACAGCAGCACCGTGGCCATGCTGGCGGCCATGCCGACGCAGATAGTGGACACGTCCGGCCGGACCAGCCGCATGGTGTCGTAGATAGCCAGCCCGGCACTGATCACCCCGCCGGGAGAGTTGATGTACAGGCTGATGTCCCGCTCCGGGTCCTCGCGGTCGAGAAACAGGAGTTGGGCTATTACGTTATTGGCGATCTGATCGTAGATCGCCGAACCCAGGAATACGATTCGCTCTTTGAGCAGCAGCGAATATATGTCGTATGCCCGGTCGCCCCGCGCTCCGGTCTCGACCACCATTGGGATAACATTCTCAGGCCTCTGCGTCATCTTGGTCGTCCGCTCCTTCCGGTTTTGACTCTTCGCTCTCGGGCGGCAGATCGTCATCCTCATCGTGCCCAGCCTCGCCCTTGGCGATATCGACGAGGACGCTCACTGATTTCTCGTAACGAAGCATCCTCTCGACTGATTCCCGTCGGTCCTCGGCGTCATGGCCCTGCTCTGCCTGCTGGGCATTCGCCTCGACCTGTTGTAAGCGCTCCTCGACGTCGTCGTCGGCCACCTCCACCGCCTCCACCTCTGCGAGCTTGTTTATCGCGAAGGTGCGCCGGAGTCGCTGCTCGGCCTGCTCGCGCGCTTCTTCCGTCTGCTCTTCTTCGGTCTTACCGATTGAGCGCAGATAGTCATCCTTGCGGATGCTTAGCCTTTGCAGCAGCACGTCCTGGTTTTCCTCGATGTGCTTGACCTCGTGCTCGATCATTAGCGGCGAAAGCTCGAAGGTCGCGCCGTCCAGCAGCGCGGCAACCGCGGCCTCCTCGTAATTGCGATCGGCGGTATTTTCGCGCTCCGACTTCAGCGCCTCCTCAACCGCCACCCGTAGGCCCTCCAGGTTCTCGTGGGACTCGGGGAGTCCGCGGGCGAATTCGTCGTCCAGATCGGGCAGCAAACGCTGCTTGGTCTCCTTGACGTGGACGCTAAACGACGCTTCCTGGCCGGCAATCGTCGAGTCCTGATAATCTTCGGGGACATCTAGCGTGAACTCGTGATCGACCGTCGCTTCCAAACCCACCAGCTTCTGGGCGAAACCAGGCAGGGGCCGGTCCGCGTCCTCGTCAAGAAAAAAGCTGGCGTCCTCTTCGTCTACAATCGACTGGCCGCCTGAGTTACCGCTGAGGCGGAGTGTGACCAGGTCGCCAAGCTCGACGGGACGCTCGGCTGGCTCCCATGTCGCCTGGCTGTGCCGCAGCTCCTCAAGCCGACCGTCGACATCCTCGTCCGTCAGCTCGGCGGCCTTGTACGGTATCCGGATATCCCGATAGGCGCCCAGGTCGACGTCAGGCTGCAGAGGTACCGTGGCCTTGAGCTTGAAGGGCTCCAGCTCCACCATCTCGATCTTGGGGAGGCCGGTGGCGTTCAGGTCCTGTTCCTTGACGGCCTGATCGGTGACTTCCACGACCATCGAATCCAGCACTTCGTTCAGCAGGCTCTCCCGACCGACAAAGGTTTCTACGATGCGACGGGGGGCTTTGCCCTTGCGGAACCCGGGGATGGCGACGCGCTGCACCACGCGTCTGTAGCCTCTGTCCAGGTAAGGCGCCAGGTCCGGGTCCTCAAGCTCGATGTGGATGACGGTCTCGCTGTCCACAACCTCTTCTTGAGTGATCTTCAAAGGCGGCTCCTGGAACGCTTCAGATAGTCATGATTATAGCATAGTGCACTGCTCGCTCATATATTTCACAGGCGTCCGATAGGAGCTCGGTCGGCGGCAAGAATCTGTGCTGATCGACCCGAAAATATGAACCCGAAACACGGCATGCATTCGCCCCAATTCCCGAGCCTTTCGATTGTCTTGACACCGATATAGGAGTTGTTTACGATTCAACTACGGGGGCACGCGGCCCAACCCCTGATTCGGTGGTGGCTGGCTCAGGTGGCCGACGGGTCCCAGGTTTTTGGGACCGGAGCAATAAGGCCACATTATGGGTACCCCTGCTCAGCGAGCCCGAGTCGCAGCGTTATCAACTCTTCAAGTTCCGTTCAGAATCTCGCCTTTGGGGTTAGAGGAGTCTATCGAGGTCCCTGGCTGTTGCCATTCCCCGATAGCGTCCCACATGGAGCGGTGAGGATGTCGAGCAAGTACCAACGCGAGATCGAGGAGATCCTGGAGAAGGCAGGTGATCTGCCGTCGACCGGGGGCCGTCGCAAGGGTGCGGGATATAGCCTACCCCGACTGGTCTTGCTTTACGTTAAGCGCTCGCTCAGTGGCAAGCTATGGTCCCTTAGCCCTGGCAGAGTGATGCTGATCGGGCTGGTGCTGCTGGTGACCGGGCTGGTAATCAGGCCCTACGTCGATGGCGCGTTCAGCTACCTGGCATGGGCGGGGCTGCTGGTCTCGATCGTCGGTTACGGCATGGTGCTGGCCAAGCCACCCACGCAAGAGAAATTGTGGAGAGGGCAGCCAATCGAGGACCCCAAGGAAACATGGTGGGAGCGGCTACGCCGGCGGCGGCGATAGAGACCACCTTCTAGGAAATCCAAGGGCCTCGCAGAATCTGGTCTGCGGGGCCCTTTTTTCGTCGTCAACCGCCCTTACTCGGGTCGGGACAGCCTACACCGCGCACTCGCCTTCGCCACGCTCCAGGACGTACTTTACGGTCTTGTCCCAGTCGATATAGTTGTCGAGGGTTTCTCGGTTCAGCTCCGGCAGCTCCTTGAACTCCGCGAGCACCGGCTCGAAGGACTCGGCGCCAACCCGCGTGACAAAGTCCTTGAAGTACTCGCCATCGTTGCGTTCCGATTTGTAATGGTCCAGGACTTTTCGCAGCGCGTCAGGCATTCTTTTGGCCGGGACCTTGGTCTTGACTCTCTGGCCGAACCGCGAATCTGCACCGTCGTAGCTTCCGCCCACGAATAGCTCGTAGGCAGGCACCTGCCCGCCCGGAGCCTTGGCCGCGGCGCCATGGAAACCGATATCGGCGATGTGGTGCTGGCCGCAGCCGTTGGGGCAGCCGCTCATCTTGATGTGCATCTGCTTGATCAGCGGGTCGGATGTGTCAATCTGCTTGACCGTCTCTATCATCGCGCGGCCCAGGCCCATGGACGAGGTGATTCCGAGCTTGCAGCTATCGGTGCCCGGGCAAGACACCACGTCGGTGATCTCGTGGGCGCCCGACTCGCCGAACCCGATCTGCTTTAGCTGCTGCCACAGCTCGTGTAGCGCGTTCTCCGGCACCCAGCGGAAGGCTATGTTCTGCTGGACCGATACACGAGCGCGACCCCCCGCGTACTTGCGGGACAGGTCCGCTAGCTGATGAAACTGCTCGGCCTCGATATCGCCGAGGGGCAATTTGATCGTCACGGTCCGGTATCCCTGCTGCCTCTGCGCCCTGACATTGGACTCGGTCCACTCCTGAAATTCGGGATCGTGGCCGTTTGTCGAATAGCTACCTGAGAGCGCCGGGGCGTCGACGGACTCGTCTTCCACGAAAAGTAGATTGGTTGGGTCGAAGGAGCGCTGCGCCCAGCCCTGCTTGAGCTCTTCATCCATCATCGACCGGAACTCGTCTATGCCGATGCGGTCAATCAGGAACTTGACTCGTGCCTTCATCCGGTTGCGGCGCATCTCATCGGACTGGTGGAAGACCCTCAGGAGGGCTTCCGTCGCGCGGAGGTATTCGTCCACCGAAATGAACTCGTACAGAGTTGGCGCGATACGGGGCATGATGGACGTGCCGCCACCGGCCAGCATCTTGAAGCCCTTTTTGCCGTCGACGATCCTCGGGATGAAGCCAACGTCGTGAATCGAGGTAATGGCGCAGTCGCTTTCGCAGCCCGAGAAGGCGGTCTTGATCTTGCGCGGAAGGGCCTGCGTGTACGGGTGTCGGACGAAATACCGGGAGTAGGCCGCGGCGTAGGGTGTCACGTCGAAGGGCTCGTCACCGCAAACCCCGGCCATCTGGCATCCCGTGACGTTGCGGACGGTGTTGCCGCACGCCTCACGGGTACTGAGGCCGACGCTGGCCAGCATCCTCAGCAGCTCCGGGGTGTCGCCCAGCGGGATATGGTGGAGCTGGATGTTCTCACGTGTGGTCACGTGTCCTTTGTTGAGAGGAACTAACCTACCAACGACATCGCCAAGAACGTCGAGTTGGTCAGCCTTCAATCCTCCGAAGGGTATCTTGATTCTCACCATTTGGGATTCGGGCTGCCGCTGTCCGTAGACCCCCTGACGGAGCCTGAAGGCCATGAAATCCGTGGGGTCCCAATCGCCCGCCTGAAACCGCTTCACGCCCCGTTCGAACTCGTCGATCTCTTCCGGGATGACGTCGATGACGCCCATGGCCTGATTATCTTTCTGAGTCATTCCTTCATCGCCTCCTTCGTCTGGCCGCCTCAGCGTAGGCGCGGGCGCGAGCCGCAGAATGTTTTGTCGGACCGGTAGCGCGCTTCATCGGGTCCCTCGGCCACTTCAGCACCCCTGGCTGTCCAGGAACCGGGGCGACAGGCCACGCCTCCCCGAAATGCGAGCGCCCCACTCGGCCGTGACCGTCAGCGGGGCGCTATACTAAGCTCATACCGAACTAGCTGCGCCTACGGCAGGCGGCAACAGTTCCCGAGGGCAATAGGTCCAATCAAAGTCATCGCGTGGTAACTTTATCAACGGGCAGTGACCGTGTCAACAAACTGACATCGGTGGAAAGCAATTTAGTAGACAGAGCGTGCAGACCCGAGTATCGCGTCCGCGGGTTTCGCCCGTCGCCCCACTGAGATATCCGACGAATTGAGAGGGGTTCGGCTTCGGTCTGAGCATGGCGAGTATTCGCAATCCTCGGACTGCTTCGTGGCCCCGACTCTCGATGACGTTACTCGAGCTCACTATGAGGATAGAACACCAAATTCGTCTCAAGTCGCGGCCAGGAGAAACCCGTTGGGGCAGGTGCATCGTACCCAGGACAGGGCGCATCGAATCCAGTGATTGGATCGAATGCTCGCCCCTTCTTGGAAGCGAAGGTAGAATAAATGGGCACGCTGATGGACACCACCTCCGTAACATCTAATGGCGGCGCCAGATCGCTAGCACGATTCGCTTTGCCGGTCGGCGTGGCCGGCGCCGCCCTGGCTATCGCCTATATCGGGGCGCTTATTGTCAGGGGTGACGAGGGAATCGCGGGTCCCAACCTCTTCGTCGAGTCGCTATCGGGAAGCTCAAGCTCTTTCTTCAGCGGACTCGGCATCATCGCACCGCTTGGGTTCGCTTTCGCCGCGGGTGTTGCGTCCGCGTTCAACCCTTGTGGCTTCGCCATGCTGCCAGCCTACATGGGGCTCTACCTTGGAACTGCGGACGATGATGAGAGCAGAGGGTCCGGCGTGCAGCAGCTTGGCAAGGCGTTGTTCGTCGGCCTATCGGTCACCGCGGGCTTCGTGGTGCTATTCGCCGTCGCCGGCGCGGTTATCGGCTTCGGGGCCCGATCAGCAGTAGGCAGCATCCTGCCCTGGCTCGGGCTGGTCATCGGCGTCCTTCTGGTCGTTGTAGGCTCGTGGTTGCTAGCCGGCGGGAAGTTGTACACGGCCCTCGCGACACAGTTGGCAAGTCGAATGGGTAACCCTGCGCGTGCGAACGCCGGTGGGTACTTCGTATTCGGCCTGAGCTACGGGACTGCTTCGCTTAGCTGCACCCTGCCAATATTTCTGGCGGTGGTAGGTACCTCTTTTGCCGTATCGAGCATCGCCACATCATTCGGCCAGTTTGTCTTGTATGCTGCCGGGATGGGACTCGTTATCATGGCGCTCACGCTTGGCATGGCGATATTCAAGGGAGCGATGTCGTCCGGGATGCGTAGGGTCATGCCCTACATTCAGCCCGTCGGCACGTGGCTGATGATAGTTGCCGGCGCCTACATCGTCTTTTACTGGCTCACCCTCGGCGAGCTGCTGGACAAGATTTCGTAGTCGGCGAGACGCAGCAAACTCTCCGATACCGCGCTGGTGAATCGGGGATGAGGACAGGGTAAACCGACAAGGGGGCGTGCTTCGGGTGAAGCACGCCCCCTTGCTATTCCGTTGACGGTCCCCCGACGGCTACCGTTCCGCTTCCACTGAGTTGACCAGATTGCCGATCTCGGCGACCTCCACCTCGACCGTGTCGCCGCCGTGGATGTCGCCAGGTGCCCCAGGCGTGCCAGTCATTATCACGTCACCCGGGTTAAGGGTGAGCACCCTGGTAACAAACTCCAGGATGGCCGGCACGTCGTGCAACAGGTCGGACGTGAACTGGTCCTGGACGACGCGGCCGTTGATGCGGCAGACCAGACGCAACGCGCTGGGGTCGAGGTCGGACACGATATATGGCCCCAGCGGGGTAAAGGTATCGGAGGACTTTGCCCGCCACCACTGCAGGTCCTTGCGCTGCCAGTTGCGGGCGCTGACGTCGTTGCCACAGGTATATCCCAGCACATAGTCCAGGGCCTCGGCCCTTGTGACCCGCTTGGCCTGTTTGCCGATAACCAGCGATAGCTCGGCCTCGGGCTGGACGGTGACCCCCTCCTCCGTCGCTTCCCGAGGGATCACGATGGCGCCTCCCGGCCCGATCACCGAAGAGGTGGTCTTGAAAAAGGGCTCCGGCACCTCGGGCGGCTCACGGTCGCCCAGATGGCTTCGGTAATTGAGGCCGATGGCTACCACCTTGCCGGGCACGACCGGGGCCAGCAGCTCCACTTCCGAGAGGCCGTGGGCATGGTCCGTGACCTGGTGGTCCTCAAAAGGGGCCGCCGTAAGCTGGAACACGTCGTCTCCCTCGACGACGCCATAGGCGACCTCGCCGTGGGCAAGGTATCTCGCATACTTGGTCATTGTGTTCTGACAACCTCCCGTGTGATAGGCGATGTGCTCGCGGGCACCAGTTTATCTCAATCGGGCTTGGCGGGGCCAGTTATTCAAAGCTCGCCAAAGTCCCTCGAATTGACAAGGTCCATGACGGGTCGGAGGGATTCGCCGAGTCGAGGCCCAGATGGGTGGACACTTCGAGGAGTTCGGCGGTGTGGGCCAGGTTCCAGAGGATGATGCGTTGGGCGGATATACGGGCGGTTTTCCGAGGTTGTTCTGAGTTCTACCGCGTGAGGATCGTCGCTACGGCCCCGGCGATGATAGCCAGAATCACCCCGACCGTCAGAATCTGCAAGATGGCGACCGAGCTAGTCAGTCCGGCCAACCTGACATCAATTGACATCAGATGGTCGCGGATGTCTTCCTGGACCGATTCGAGCTTCATCACGCGGTCCTCCACCTCTGTAACTCGATCGTCGATACTTCGCTCGGCCATTAGCTCTTACCATCAAAGATATCGGGCGGCAACACAATGTTGCTAAGCCCATTTTACATCACCACCGGTTGCCCCGCACGCCGGCGACCCAACCGACCACTATGCGAGCTACGCCCTGCCCAGCCGCACCATCAGCGGGTCGGTGATACCAGCCTCCTCGAAACCCCTGGCCCTGAGGATGCAGCTATCGCAGCCCCCGCACGGCAGTTCGCCGCCGTCGTAGCAGCTCCAGGTTTGCTCGAGCGGCGCTTCCAGCCGCACACCCAGCTCGGCGATCTCCGCCTTGGACAGGTCGATTATCGGCGTCTCGACCTGAATTCGCACCCCGTATTCGGTCCACAGTTTGCTGCCGAACTCGAGGGTCCGTCGCGCCGTCTCGAAATACTCCGGCCTGCAGTCCGGGTAGCCGCTGTAGTCTATGGCGTTGGGCGCCATATAAAGGTGCGCCGATATTGTATCGTGGCCCAGACCCTCGACCTCGATAGCGTTCAGCGCCTGGCTCTCCAGGTACGCGGCGGACAGCGCCAGGAAGATGGTGTTGCGCAGCGGGACGTAGGTGATCGGGATCCCGAACCCTATCTCCTCGTCGGGTCTATCCCGCGGGATGGGGAAGCTGTCGGGGTTGGTCAGCGCTGAGTACCAGGCCACCTGGCCAAGAAACGATATGTCGACCAGCCGGTGCTCGACACCCAGCAGCCGCGCGATCAGACCGGCGCAGTCAACCTCCTTGCTGTGGGTCTGGCCGTAGTGGAAGGTCAGCGCCGTCAGCCGGTCCACCCTGTCCCTGGCGTACGCCGTCACGGTTGTGGAGTCCAGGCCACCCGAGAGCAGCGACACGCCGAAGGAGGTCATGCCGCATCTTGCTCGTGCCGCACCGTGACCTTGGTGTGGATGCCGCCCCGGACCTTGTAGTCTAGGGTAACGGTCATCCGGCTGGGACGACACGCTGCCACCAGGTCGTTCAGGATACGGTTTGCCGCGTGCTCCTGAACTATGCCAACGCCGGTGTACGAGAGCAGGTAGTACTTCAGCGACTTCAGCTCGATGCATAGTCTGTCCGGCACGTAGTTGATGCGGAGCACGCCGAAGTCGGGCAGGCAGGTCCACGGGCAGACGGCGGTGAACTCGTCGGTGTCGATCTCGACCTCCGCGTCCTGACCCGTGTACTCGTAGTCGAAAGCCATGAGGCAGTCGGCGTCGATGTCCGTTTCGGGGGCGACGGTAACTGAGGGTTCGCCCAGGTCCTCGTATTTCCGCTGGAGCTCCTGAATGGTAGCCATGGTCTCCTCTGCCTGTTCTTCGTTGCGGGTAACGGTTCCTTTATACTACAGGTGCGGGCGGGGTGGGAAGAGTGGTGGCGGTCGGCGTCAGCGGCCCGCGGACGATGCTCCACGAGCGAGATGGCAGACAGTTCCCCAACCGATCTAGCGATACGCGTCGAGGGCCTGAGCAAGGCCTTCGGACGGACGTCGGTGCTACGGTCGTTGGAGTTGGACGTCCCCTGGGGGCAGGTGCTGACCCTGTTGGGGCCCAACGGCTCTGGAAAGACCACCCTGCTCAAAATACTGGCGACGCTGTCCACGGCGGACTCGGGCCGGGTCCGGATAGCGGGCCTGGACGCGGCCGTTCAGGGACCGCGAGTGCGCCGAAACATCGGTGTCGTCACCCACGATCCGCTGCTGTACGAGGACCTGACCGGTCGCGAAAACCTGAGTTTCTTCGCCCGAATGTTCGGCCTGCGGGATGCCGGCGAACGCATCGAGACCGTCGCGGCTCTGATGGGCATGACTTCCAGGCTGGACCAGAGGGTCGGGACGATGTCCCACGGGATGAGGAAGCGGTTCAGCATCGCCAGGGCCATGCTGCACGACCCGGCGATACTGCTGATGGACGAGCCCGAGAGCGGGCTCGACCAGGAAGCTTTGGGGATGCTCGACGCCGTGGTCTCGGAGGGCTCGAATCCGGGTCGCACTGTGGTGATGACCACCCACAGCCTTGAGCGGGCGATCGCCGTCGGCCAGCGGATGGCCATTCTTGCCAACGGCAAAGTCGCTTACCAGGAGTCCCTCCGGAACGCCGGGACCGACGCCATCAGAGACGCGTACGAGCGGCATACTGGGGTCGCCCCATGAGGGGTTACTTGGGCCCAGTGCTGGCGGTGCTTGCCAAGGACGCGCTGCTGGAGCTGCGCACGAAAGACATCATCGTGTCGATGCTTGTGTTCGCCCTATTGGTGATCGTGGTCTTCAATTTCGCCCTCGACCCGACGCCTCGAACGGTTGCCATGATCGCCCCCGGGATTCTGTGGGTGTCCTTCACCTTCGGCGGGGTACTGGGCCTCAGCCGCTCCTTTGCCATCGAGAGGGACCGGGGGAACGTCCATGGCCTGATGCTGGCGCCCGTGGGGCGCGACGCGATCTTCTTCGGCAAGTTTCTGGCCAATCTACTTTTTATGTTACTGATCGAGGTGGCGGTCTACCCGGTTTTCGCGGTGCTGTTCAACCTGCCGTTGATGGTCCCGGGAATGGTGCCCGTGGCGGTGCTAGCCACGGTGGGCATCGCGGCGGTCGGCACCGTATTCGCCGCCATGGCGGTGAATACCCGCTCCCGGGAGGTGATGCTTCCCGTGCTGTTCTTCCCGGTGGTGGTCCCTGTCATCGTTGCCGCGGTCGAGGCCTCCGGAGGCCTGATCCGCGGGGACGCCAGCGCGGATCTGACGCGCTGGGTGCCGCTAATGGCGGTGTTCGACGCCGTATTCCTGGTCGTCTGCCCCGCGGCTTTCAGCATGGTATTGGAGGAGTAGCCCCCATTCGAGACACGAGGCCACTCGAGGCCGGCGGCACGCGCCGCCCGGGACTAACTCGACTACACGTTCCCCGCGACGGCCTGCGGAGGCTATAGCGACAGAGTATGTGCAAGCTGTCACAAGATTGACACTCAAATTGCGCAACTGATATATTTTTTGATATCCGACAAATCATGTGGGCACGAAGTCCCACGGATCGTATACGTCTCTGATTCCAAAAAATTGTCCGAATACCGGCAGGGGCCTACTCTGCAGCCCATCGAGTTCATCGTTGCCCTCCGTTACTGTCCGCACGCCACTCGCGCCGGGGAGACCACCCAATCCCCTGCCGAAGCGCGCCTGACACGCTTAGCGCCCTGAACACGCCCGCTGCTCAGGAGAGTTGACTTGAAGAAGAACGATTTCATCGTCCGGTTCGCCGGAGAGGGCGGCCAGGGCGTTGTTACGTCCGCCGAGGGGTTCGCCCAGGCGAACGCCCAGGTGGGCTACCACGTGCAGACCTTCTCCACCTTCCCGTCGCAGATACGCGGCGGTCCCACCTGGACCCAGACCCGTGTGTCAACGACACCGGTCCTCAGCGCCGGCGACGAGTTGGACGTGCTGGTCGCGTTCAACGAGGGCGCTTACAATACGCACAAAGGCGAGCTCTCCGAGGGTGGCGTGGTCATATATAACGCGGGCGAGTTCGAGATCGAGTCCGACGGCAGTAGCATTGGCATGGACTTCGACGAATTGGCCCGCTCAACGGGCAACACCAGGGCCGCCAACATGATAGTCATGGGCGCTCTTGCCTATCTAGTGAGCATGCGCCAGGAGATCCTGGAGAAGTTCGTCGTAAAGCGCTTCACGCGTGGCCGCCCTGGCGACGAGCAGATCATCGAGTCCAACATCCAGGCGCTCACCCTTGGACGCCAGGAGGCCGAGAAGATCGGCAAAAGCATCGGGCAGCTCAACGAGCCTATCCCGCCCGAGGAAGACCAGGTGCTGGTCAACGGGAACGTGGCCCTGGGCCTTGGAGCGCTGGCCGCGGGAGTTGACGTCTACGTGGGCTACCCGATATCCCCGGCCACCTCGCTGCTGATCTGGATGGAGGCAAATCTGCCGGGTCAAGGCAAATTCGTCTACCAGTCCACCTCGGAGATCGAGTCCATCACCTCCATCGTCGGCGCCGGCTTCGCGGGCAAGAGGGCCATGACCGCCACCGCGGGCCCGGGATTCACTCTCATGGGCGAGGGACTCGGACTGGCGTGGATGGCCGAGATACCCGTCGTCGTCGCCGACATTCAGCGGGGCGGACCCTCGACCGGGCTGCCCACCAAGACCGAGCAATCGGACCTGATGACCGCTCTCTATCCGGGACACGGCGACATGCGCATGCCGATCATCGCGCCCGGCACCGTGGAGGAGTGCTTCTACGCCGCCTTCCACGCCTTCAACTGGGCGGAGCGCTATCAGGGGCCGGTGGTGATACTCAGCGAGCACATGCTGTCTGAGCGTAACCAGAACATCCCTAAGCCCGACGTTTCCGCGCTAAAACCCGAAGGCCGAAAGGTATACGCCGGCCGCAACGGCTATCAGCGCTACGATGGTGCGGAGCTTTCGCCGATGCCGATACCCGGGGGGCCTGGCAGCTACGTGGCCAACGGCAGCGAGCACGACGGCATGGGCGACACCACCCACCTGCCTCAGCGCCACGTCGAGATGACCACGCGTCGTTTCGACAAGATGAAGCTGCTCGAGGACGGCAGCTACGAGAGTCGAAACGCCGGCGCCTCGGCCGTGCTGATGCCCTGGGGAGGCTCCAAAGGCCCAGCGCTCGCCGCCTATCAGGAGCTTGTTGAGCAGGGCGCGGACCTTGGCTGGTACTACACGATGTTCCTCAACCCTCTCCCCAGCGGCCTGCTGGAAGAGCTCAGGGACAAAGAGCTGGTTATCGTGCCGGAGCTTAACTACATGGGGCAATTCGCCTCGGTGCTCCGGTCCCACGGCGTGAAGGCCGAGGCGATTACCCAGTACACCGGGCTACCTTTCAAGGTGGCCGAACTGATAGACCGAATCCGCGAGAGAGCCGGACTGCAGCAAAAAGAGAGCGTGACTGCATGACGTCCAAGAACCCTGAATACGATTTCAAATGGTGCCCCGGCTGCGGCGACTTTGGGGTTCGTCGCGCCCTCGAGAGCGCCGTAGGACGCCTGACCATCGATAGCGAACTGCCGATGGAGAACAACGTCATCATCGCCGGCATCGGCTGCTCCGGAAACATGGTCCACCTGCTGGACGGCGACCAGCCCTACGGGTTCCACGGAATCCACGGCAGGACGCTGCCCGTGGCAATGGGCGTCAAGATGGCGCGGCCCGACCTCAACGTGGTGGTGGTGGCGGGCGACGGCGACTTCCTGGGAATCGGGGCCGAGCATATCGCACCCCAGGCCGCGAGGAACCTCAACGTCGCCGTTGTAATAATGGACAACGGCGTCTACGGCCTCACCAAGGGCCAGAGCTCACCCACTACCGACTTGGGCGCCATCACGAGCTCCACCCCTTACGGCAAGGCCGAGGAGAAGATGCACCCCTTCCAGATGTACCTGAGCGCCGGCGTGTCCTTCGTCGCTTCCACGGTGTCGACCCAGGTCAAGCAGATGTCGGCGCTTATGTCCGAAGCGATGGACCATCCGGGCTTCGCCATCGTGCACGTACAGTCGCCCTGCACCGAGTACAACAACACTTTCGAAGTGCTGAAGGGGAACGCCAAGAAGGGCATTCCCGGCCTGGCCTACGAGATCCCGGACGACCACGACGAGACCGATATGGACGACGCCTTCGAGCTTGTTAACGGCGGCGGTATCCCCGTGGGCGTGATCTTCCGCGATACGTCCAGGCCCACCTTCGACCAGCGGATAGACGACGTGTCGGAGAAGGCCTCCGCCAAGTCCGTGTCGAAGATGATCGATTCATATTCCCTCTAGCGGTCTGTCTCCGAAGTTCACCGCCCCGACTCGTCAAAGTCGTTGCGGGGCTCGACTCAACTGGTTCGACAGGCTCACCACGAACGGCACAAGACCCGCCGCTCCGTTCGTCCTGAGCCCGTCGAAGGGCAGCAACTCCCTCACCGATTACCCCGCACTAGCTGTAGTTCCCAAGGACATTGTTTACAGGCGGGAGGTAGGAACGAGTCCGCCGATGCCGCCATGGGGACGCTGATGATTGTAGTATCCGAGGAAGGTAGGCAACAAGTCCAGCCTTTGACTGTTGGAGTCGTAGGGGCGACTGTAGGCCCACTCAGCCTGAAGTATCTTGATGAAGGCCTCGGCTTTCCCGTTAGTCTGTGGTCGGTAGGGCCGCGTACGCTTTAGGCTGATACCGTGAGTAGCAGCGACTTGCTGGAAGACTCTGGAGATGTAGCACCGGTCGTTATCGGTGAGGAGGCGCTGGGAATGAATTCCCCGCTGGGCGAAGTGGGCCAGGACCCGTCCCAGGAAAGCGGCGGTGGTGATGCCCTTCTCGTCCGGCAAAGCTTCGGCGTAGGCGTAGCGGGAGTTGTCATCGATGGCGACATGGACATAGTCGTATCCGAGGCCTCGGCCAGGGGAAGGGCCCATGCCGGTTTGGATGAAGTAGGGCGACATACGCTTGCCGCCGCCGGGAGGGATACGAGCCAGCTTTTTGACATCCAGGTGGATCAGTTCCCCCGGATGCTTCTTCTCGTAGCGGACCACCTCTCTGGTGGTGCGGTGGAGCCAGGCCAGGCGGTGCAGGCCCAGGCGACGCAGGACGGCGTAGACGGTGGATCGGGCCAGCCCCAGAGCCCAGGCGATGCGATGGGGTCCCCAGCTCCTGGAGATGCGCAGCCTGCGGATACTGGACACCAGGGCTGGGGATACCTGCCTGGGGCTGGAATGTGGCCTGCAAGACCGGTCCTGGAGCCCGGCTGTCCCTTCCTCCCGGTAACGGCGTATCCACTTGGCAACGGTGGCCCGGGAGACGCGGAACTGTCTCGCTATCTCTGCCTGAGTCAAGCCCGCCATCACCTGGCGGACCATCTCACCGCGCGCCCATACAGTCAGTCGTGCGTTACTATGGTACATGAGGAGCCTCCTGTCGCTTATGGTTTCGATTCCCATATAGCAACGGGGAAGGCTCCTCTATCTGTCAAGCTGTAAACAATCTATCTGGGAACTACAGCTAGTACCTGATCCCGGAGCCAATCCTTTATCGCTTCGGTCAGAGGGCTCGGGCTAGGCTCCGTCCGGAAATTGGATTCGAAGTCCTGAAGAGATTCAAGGACGAGCCTACCGTAAATGTGGTCGGCCTCCCTACCTGCTAAGTCGCGTACGTTGAAGAGACCTATAGCGCCCTTCAAATCAGAATCACACAGGATTACGTGTCTGCTGCGGAGGCTGTATAGCATTGCGTCGCGAGACGTGTTGAGCGTCAGACGACCTCTCGGGTACTCATCATCTAATGTTGTGTCACCCTCGTAACCATCCCTGTGTTCGATAAATTTAGGCACATCTACTTCGAGTGGTGCCTCCCCCCCCAGGTATCGCTGGTATCGGTTCGAGTT
The DNA here is from genome assembly GCA_965248005.1 of Dehalococcoidia bacterium. Classification (GTDB taxonomy): domain Bacteria; phylum Chloroflexota; class Dehalococcoidia; order Lucifugimonadales; family UBA1123; genus CBDFIE01. Next base: position 1,658,066 of record CBDFIE010000003.1, on the reverse strand, counting down.
CTATGCGAGCACCCCCGCTGATGGAGGTACCCCTAGAAACTGCATAGACGCTAGCATACTCGATGGCTCTCAATGCTTGGGGGCTATGAGAGAGCAGTTCGGCTAATCGTGCAGGTGCATGGTTCCACGATCGCGATTGTGAGCCCACGAAGCAAGTCCAGTTGGGGCGCACACTTAAGATTTCCTGTGCTGTGGCTGGGAGATCATTGATTCGGCATCGGAACTGTTCGCTTAGTAGCTGATCCAATATATCTAACGAGTTTGGAACAGAGACGGCATCGGCCTCTGCGCGAGAGGGCACAAATTCGATCTCGTAACTTTCGGATCGCAATCCCATACGGGTATAAAACCCGTCCCTAACTGTTGCGAACCAGCGGTTGTCGAATAGCTTCAGCAGGTAGGATTTGGCTCCATTGCCATGACCGCCCCAGAGTTCGCCGCTGGGATCACCTCGAGATGCAGCATTGGGATCGAACCACTGCTGAAAGAGATCGATATCAACCGAGGTCATCCCGGCTAAATCCAAGCAGCCTATGGCTCCCCGCCCTCGTCCCCGTGGGGACCGGAAGAGAAGCACGATGACGCGATCCTCGCGAGTCCCCGCTAAATTAGTATCTAAAGCTAGCCGATGATATGCACCTGCAGAATTCTTCACTAGCTCAGGCAATCCAGCCTTATGGTCCCCAATCGATTTGAGTGCGGCTTCGATCGCGCCTGGACCGTGCACCCTCAGTCCAATCGACTCTCCGCGCGTCTCGGAATCTCGAAAGTCAGTCATCGTCTACCTCCCAGGTACACAGACCTATTTACCACAACGACTGATCCTCTCCGCAGCGACCCTCAGTCCTTCAAGGTCACATAAAGCCTCGCTCCACGCTTTCTGAACGCTATCGGTGTTCCCAGCTCCTTCGCGGCCTTCCGAAACGCTGAGCGGACAGCCCTCGCTGAGGAGCTATTCATTCCTATCTGAACCGCATTGGCTTCTGTTAATTTACCGATCAGCTCTTCAGCCTCGAGCTGCGCCTCTGACTTTCTCATAGCAGTCTTATCCACTATTTTCGCTTTGAAACCAATGGGCTTGGCTACTCTAGGGCTCATTTAGGCCTCCCGAACGGGCAATTAACTAAGATGTTTTAGCATATTACGACCTTGACGATCGATTATATACCTCCGTATAGTCCATAATAAGCTCTTATGCGAGGGTTTACCTGGCCTAAGTCGGTCGATTTAGGCCCCGTTCTGGAGCTCTTGACGACCGATGTTATGAGTCTCACGGGCCGTTTGACCGTCGTGGTAATGGGCCGAACCCTGACACCATTGTGGGGGCATGGGGCCGCGTATCGGGTGATCGGGACGCCGAGTACATGCGGGATAGTGCGCGTGCGGCGCCCGGGGCGGGGTAGGAGTGGGGGCCAGTGACCTCGATCATTGGGGCGAGCGTGGGCTATCTTCCCTTGCAATTCTTGACGCCCTCAACTGGGAGAGACGCACGCTTGCCGCCAATCACAGATACCACGGTGGCACTCTTCGCGAAGGCCATGCGCCAGGGTGGTTGAATGGGGTTGTCGACAAATTGCCGACAAAACAGAAGGGGCGCCCATGCGGGCGCCCCTTCTAAGTCACGAGTTCGCCGGGATTACGTAAAGTGGTGCCGAAGGCCGGATTCGAACCGGCACGGGGTTAACCCCCAACGGTTTTTGAGACCGCCGCGTCTACCGTTCCGCCACTTCGGCACTCAGCAATTACTATACACAATTCCGAGGGTTTGCCGGTCAGCTCAGCCACAGATGCCGCGGTCGATCGGGCACGAGTTGGGCACGTTCGGACCGGCGATTCGTTATGGCATCCGCGACGGTCTGATCGTCGCCGGTCAACAAGAAACTACCTCAGGATTGCACCGATGTTGCCGCCGTCGACGGTGGTTACGCTGGCGGTTGTCTTCATCGCCAGCGCCTGGTGGACGAAGGCCTGGGCCACGTCCTGGGCCGTGACCTCCCGACCCAGAAGGTTCCCTGACATGTACTCGTCTTCGTCGACTCCCCGGGCCCTGGCCCGAGATGCGACCATCTCCGCAGTCAGCAGGCCGCTTCGGACGCGGTCAGCGTTGACGGCGTTGGCGCGGATGCCGTCGGCCCCGTGGTCGAGGGCGTACTGCCTGACGAGCGCCAGCGTCGCGGCCTTCGGGATGCCGTAGGGGCCGAAGTCCGGGCCAGGGTTCACTGCCTGCTTCGAGACGTTGAACAGCAGCGCGCCGCCCAGATCCTGTCGGCGCATCACCCTGACGGCGTTCTGGGCGACGGTCTGGTGGGCGAAGAAGTTCAGCTCGAAGCTCTGCCGCAGCACCTCGTCGGTGACATGGCCGATCCTGCCCTGCCAGGCTGCTCCGGCGTTGGAGACGACGATGTCGACACCGCCGAACGCCTCGCACACGCGGTCGAAGGCGGCCCGCACCGAGTCCCGGTCGGTAACGTCACACGTTACCGCCAAGGCGGACCCACCGGCATGGTTCGCCGCGGCCTCCGCGGCGCTAGATTCGATGTCCAGCACGGCGACCTCCGCGCCCTCGGCGGCGAAGGCCGTCGCGATGGCGGCGCCGATCGTGCCTCCACCACCGGTTACGAGCACCACGTTGCCGGCCAGTCTGCCCGGAGCGGACCCGCCGAGCTTGGCCTGCTCCAGCGACCAGTACTCGATGTCGAATGTGTCCGACTCGGTGATCGACTCGAACGTGCCGATCGCCTCGGCGTCCGTGACGGTCCGCACTGTGCTCTCCGCGATGTCGGCCGCGATGGCCGCGTCGCCGTGGGACGCGCCTACCCCGAACAGCCCGACGCCGGGGACGAGAACGACGCGGGGGACCGGGTCAAGCTCGGTCTTTGCATGTGGTTGTGTCGCGTTGTTCCGCCGGAAGTACCCGCGGTATCGGTCGGCGTAGGCGGTGACGGCGTTCGAGGCCGCTTGTGTAAACGACGCGTCGTCTCCGGCTACGGGCGCCGGCAGTATGAGCGGCCAGCCCTTCGTGCGGATCGCGTGGTCGAGGGTCGCGACTCCGGCCTGGCCGTAGCGCTCCAGCTCCGTGCCGTTAACGTAGGCGAGTATCTCGGGCCCGGTCCGGAAGTCGAGCACAAACCGCCGGTGCTCTCCGCCGCCGGTCTCGTCTCGAATGGCGCACGCCCCTCGAACGATGGGAGCGACGTCGGCCACGGGCATAGTGTCTCGGGGCATCGGCGCCGCCGCGAACACTGGCCTCCGACCCTGGGCTATGCGCTCCTGGGCCAGCGTGACCGCGTCGATCATGTGGCCGTACGCCTCGCGAGCGGTCTCCGCGAAGGTGAATATTCCGTGCTTAAGGGCGATTAGGCCGTCGACGTCTGGCCGCGATTCGTATATCTCGACCGCTTTCTGGGCCAGCGCGAACCCCGGCATGATATACGGGATGATGCCGAACCTGTCGCCGAAGACGTCGCGGCAGATGCTCTCGCCATCGGGCTGGTCGGTGAGGCTGAGGACCGCGTTGGCGTGCGAGTGGTCTACGTACCTGTGGGGGAAGAAGGCGTGCAACAGGGTCTCAACCGATGGGTTCGGCGCTGTGCTGTCGAGCAAGGCCGACCGGACGAAGCTGACCATGTCCTCGTCGCTTAGCGAGTCCAGCTCCCTCAGCCGTAGCAGTGGCTTGAGCCTGACCGCCGGAAGCCCCGCCGGCTCGATGTCCGCCATGTCCCATCCGCTGCCCTTGACGCACAGGACCGGCGTCTCCTCGCCCAGGAGGTCGGGGACGGTCAGCTTGACGGAGGTGTTGCCGCCTCCGTGGAGCACGAGTTGCGGGTCCTGGCCCAGCAGACGCGTGGTGTAGACCCGCAGGGCCATGTCACGGGAGACGCCCTGCTCGGCGTACTGCTCGACGATGAGACCGGCCTGAGAGTCTACCCAGCGGCTCTCCACTTCAGATCTCCATCCCCTCTGAGTACCAGGTGGGGGAAGTCGGGTGTTACGTGCCGCTACCCAGCCTCAAGTACGAGGAAGCGCTCATGACGTGTAGTCCGAGGGTAGGGACGGTTGCCCTTCTCCCTTGACGCACACGGACGGCCTTCGTCAGTTGAAGATTCGTCCCCCTGTGAAGGGGTCGATGGCCTCTTTCACCTTCGGTCCCAGCGCCTCGAAGTTCCCGGCGACATCATCTGAGACCGGGGTTTTGGAGAACATGATGGTGACGAACAGGGTCCCCCGAAGAAAGAACACCGCCGAATGCGACGACAGACTGAACACCGTGGGCAATCACGAACTCGTCCTGGGCCGGAATATATTGGCTTCCATGTGCCTCTCGCACATGGAAAACTCCATACGCCTTTCTGGCTAATTCATTGTTCTGAGAACGGTCACGCAGAGCGTGCTGTAAATCCATGCCGAGCTGACTCAACAGCCTCCGAGCACCTCGGCGGTCAGCATGCACACGGTGTACGCGTGGACCTGTACAGGCTGGTCTACGCGATTCTACTCCGCCCTTCTGACAATAGCCTGCTTCATGATAGTTCTCTCTAGGGTTTTGGGGTAGGTTCATTGGATGGTGACAAGGAAGGTGTGCTCGCCAACCGTGGTATTGATCTCAAGTTCATCGTCAACTACGCGCCAGTTGCGGGACAATTGGCCATCTGTAATAACGTTGCAACGTTGGGCATCCAAGTTGCTCACACGGAAAGACGTTGGTTGGCCGACAGTCCCGGGAATGCCGGAATCGGTCGACACCACCAGCCTTCGCCGCTCCACGTCGTACCATGCCTGAGATAAGCAGACGGTCGGGAAATCGACGCTATGGACGGTCGGATCGGTAAACTTGCGTAAGTTCGGCTGGTTGAACAGCCTCCATAAGCCTCCTTCGCTGCCAGCTTCGGAGGTCATCATCGCGGCGTTGTGCTGCCCCCGTGGATGCGGCTCATTGAGACCGAAACCCCATGAGAACTCCCCGGTTTCCTGGTTCCAGGTGGGCTCGTAATGTGCCTCGGCATGGGCTTTCAACTTTGCGTATACGGCATCATTCCCGTATTCCCGGGCGAGCGCCAGCCCGACGAGCGTGTTGTTGGGGCTTGGTTCCAGGGTTGTCAATTCCGCACTGGATTCCTGCACCGGATCAAGAGATATCCAGCCTAGTGCTTCGGCGGCAGCCTCAAAAAGCAGCCGCCCCTCCTCACGCTTCTGGGGCGCCACTGCCAATGCCGCTCCGAGGCCTCCACCGTGATCCCTTGAGCTTAAGTGATGGTAGTTGATCAGCGGGTCGTAATATTGGGTAAGCGTGTCACCGCCCCGACCTGCCAGGAGAGGAAGATACTCCCTTCGGGCGTATTCCCACCAGTTCTGAAACACTCGATGGGTATCGGTACCGTGAAGGATGTCGTGTAGCCTCAGACCGAGGCCGGCTTGGCCCAGTCACGTGGGCCAGATCTTGGTGTTCTCTCATTGACAGCCTTCCGGCCGCGCCGACCATTGGCTGGCCAGGTGATTGGCGATGTCCGTATGAGTCCAGGTGAAAGTGTTCTCGCCATCGCGAACCATATCAAAAGGCGTATTCCATTTTTCGTCACCTGAACCGTGGGGATGCAAGCCAAGGACGATGAGGAAGTCTCCCTTGAAGAACAGGTTGCCATCAGCACCCACTGGGTCCATTTGAAGGCCCCAAGGTTCCACCCCGTTGGCCGTCCAACCCGGTACGTCGTACTCACCTCTCAAGTGCGTAGGGATCAACGAGTACCAGCCCTCCGGGTAACTCTGACGGCGGGGATCATTGCCAATCTGGTCCAGCCAGTCCTTGGAGGTGGTCTCGTTTGTCTGAACAGCGCCGCCCGGTTTGATAAGTGGAATCGCGCTGCCGTGCGTTAGGCCGCCGCGGACTTGGCAGGCGCTCTGTCAAAGAACTGGTCCGGCGTCATTCCCCCAAGGCTCGAATGGGGCCGTCCGGCATTGTAAAACTCGAAGTACCGCCCGAGTCCAGTTCTGGCTTCCGGGACCGATTCGTAGGCTCTCAGGTACACCTCCTCGTACTTGACGCTCTTCCACAGCCGTTCGACGAACACGTTATCCTTCCAGCTTCCCTTCCCGTCCATGCTGATCTGGATCCCATTGGCTGTCAGCAGGCCGGTGAAGGCGTCACTTGTGAACTGGCTTCCCTGATCTGTGTTGAATATCTCCGGCGCGCCGTGGCGTCCCAGGGATTCTTCGAGCGCCTCCACGCAGAAGTCTGTGTCCATTGTGACCGATACCCGCCAGGCCAGCACCTTGCGGCTATGCCAGTCCATCACTGCGGCTAGGTACACGAACCCCCTGGCCATCGGAATGTACGTGATATCCATTGCCCACACCTGGTTGGGCCTGCTCACCTCAAGCCCGCGCAGCAGGTACGGATACACCGTATGGCCGGGCCGTCGCCGGCTGGTGTTGGGCTTGCGGTACAGCGCCTCGATGCCCATCCGCCGCATCAGTGTGGCGATGTGTCTACGCCCGCAGGAGAGTCCCTCCTGGCGGAGCAGGCCTCGCATCATCCTACTGCCTGCAAACGGATACTCAAGGTGCAGCTCATCGATGCGGCGCATCAGTCCGAGACCGGCTTCGCCCACCGGCCGTGGCCGGTAGTAGATGCTCCCGCGGCTGATGCCCACTGCCTTTGCCTGGCGGGCGAGAGGCAGCTTGTGATCGCGGTCGATCATCGCCTTGCGCCCGGCAATCCCGCCTTCGTGAGCGCGGCCTCTAAAAAATCGTTCTCCAACGCAAGCTCACCGATCTTGGCGTGAAGGACCTTCATATCTACCGGCTTTTCAGCCTGCCCTGTCCCGGCGCCAAATAACTGCGCCGCCCGATCCAGCAACTGGGTCTTCCACTGCGTGATCTGGTTCGGGTGCACATCGAACTGGCTTGCCAGCTCCGAAAGTGTCCGGTCGCCGCGCACTGCGGCAAGAGCCACCTTCGCCTTGAACTCTCCCGAGTGGTTACGGCGGGGTCGTCTGCTCATCTCTCGCTCCTGTCTCCGAGAGCACTATCATGCCCTCAATCAGGCAGCGATTCCACTTATCCCCCTGTTCAGATTTCCGGAGCCACTTCTCTTGGCTGCCCAGTACCCCGTGAAACGATATACCAGTTCATCCAGAACCCGGCTGTATACTTCTCTCCAGGCCGGGGTTGTATCGGCCATCAGGCCCATGGCATAACTGGATGCCCTAAGGTCCATCCTATGCCAGGAACCCATGGGTTCCTGGTGATGTTGTCCCAGTGATCGTGTGGTTTGCCGGTTTTATCCCAGTCGTCCGGTGTAGTAGCCTTGCGAAAGAGGTAACGCAGCCAGCCACGACACCGATCGGACGCCGCTGGATACCCCCTCACGACGGTGGTCATGGCACACCTCCTTGGCTCTCAGCCCGGAAGAACCGAGCCTTGCTGCCCTCCGGTGATGGCTGCAGATCTCCCCCGCGCGGAAAGAAACCTGACATTCGAGACCCTGCTAGCCGATACTTCCCAGATGGAATCCAGTGCTCTCATAAACGCACCACCTTGAGATGTCACAGACTATATGACGGCCTTCGGAAGGTGTCAACTGCCACTTGCCGCACCAACTCCACTTCATCCGGGAGAGTTGGTGTGTTCCTCGGAGAGTTCGTTTCGCGGTCACCCACAAGGTGCTCCGAACACGCTACAAATATCCCAGACATGATCGCTGCGATCAGTCCCAGTCCACCGGCCCAGGTCAACAAAGGGACCGACCTGGCGATCAGAAGACCGCGTTGTCCCCCTGCACTCCCCGGATCACGAGCCTGGCGCGCTGGCCGGCGACGATCTCCTGGGTCAGCCGGTCGGGGTTGCCCCAGATCTCCATGATGCGGGCCTCCAGCCTGTCCTGAACTTCCCGGTGGTCCGGGAGTCCCGCAAGGTTGGTGAACTCTCCCGGGTCGGAATCGAGGTCGTACAGCTCGAGTTCCGGCGGGTTGCCGTGGCTGTAGGACAGCTTCCAGGCGCCCTGTCGCACCATCGCGCGGGCCCGGTCGGTGCCGTGGGCCAGATGCTCGACGAAGGCCTCGTCTTTCCAGTCGTCGGTGGCGCCGCTCATCAGCGGAAGGAGGCTGTCGCCATCGGGCCTCAAGTAGCCCGCGCTGTCGCCGGCCACGCCTGCGATATCCAGAATCGTGGCGGTGGTGTCTACCGTCGACACGGCGCCCGAGAAGCGCTGGCCGCCGGCGATGCGACCGGGCCAGCTAATCTGCAGCGGCACTCTGGCGGCCTGCTCGTAGAGGTTCATCTTTCGCCACAGGCCGTGCTCGCCCAGCGATTCGCCGTGGTCGGAGGTGTGGATGACGACGGTGTTATCTGAGAGCCCCTGCTCCTCCAGCGCGTCCAGCAGCCTTCCGATCTTGTCGTCCAGGTAGGTGATCAGGCCGTAATATGCGGCGCGGGCGCGACGTACGTCGTCGTCGGTGTAGCCGTCGAAGCCGAACATTTGCCTCAGCCTGACTGCCGCTGCGGGTAGCTCCTCGACGTGGCCGGGCGGGTTATCAGGCAGGTCGGCATACTCGGGGTAGTACTTCGAGTAGTAAGGCTCTGGCACGATAAAGGGGAAGTGAGGGGCGACGAAGCCGACACACAAGGCGAAAGGATGGTCCCCTCTTTTCGAGTCACGAATATATTCCAGCGCGGCCGCCTCGATGGTGTCGTCGGCGTAGATCATGGGCCCCGTGCCCGCTCCCGCCTCCTGGACTCCTCGCCAGGGTGGGTCTGCGATCTGTACGCCTTCGTCCCACTGGTAGAGCGGATGCAGCCCCCTGTTGGTCTGCCCCCGCCGTCGGTCGGCCTCCGGGTCGAGGTAACCGCCGCCATGAGGTTCGAAGGCTAGCTGGTCGCTGAACCCGTGGCGGCTGTCGAGGCCCAGCAGGTGCATCTTGCCGCACAGCACTGCGTCGTAGCCTGCGTTCCTGAGCGCGTACGGCCAGGTTGGCACGTCCGAGGGCAGGGGCGTCGTATTATCCCAGCCGCCGCAGTTGGAGACGTACCGTCCGGTCATGAACGACAGTCTGGAGGGCACGCACAACGGCGCGTTGCAGTAGGCGGCATCGAACGTCGCGCCACGCTCGGCGAGCCGCTCCATGTTCGGCGTCCGCACGAAGGGGTGGCCGTATGCGCTGCTCCACATAGGCCCGTGCTCGTCGGACATGATTATCAGGAAATTCGGTTGCTCGGGCATTAGCTGTCTCCTGCACTAAGCGCTTCCGGTCCGTCAGTTGTCCGCCTGGCCCCGATGCTAGACCGCCGTGCCGTACACGTGATCGGGCACGACTACGATCGCAGCCCTGCGGTCCGCGACCATCGCCCGGTCGTAGTCGTCCCAGTCCGGGTGCTCCTTGCCGGCCGCGGCGCGGTACACGTCGCGTAGCGCCCGCTGCAGCTTGGCCGGATCTGTGTTGTCCGAGGCCAATACCTGAGCGCGACCCTCAAGGACTACGTATCCCCACCAGTCGCGCGTCGAGACCAGCAGGGAGCATCGTGGATCTCGCACCAGGTTGGCCAGCTTCGCCATTCCGGCGGTCGTCGTGAACGCCGCGCCGTCCCCATATGGGCCCACGGTGACGATGCTCATCTGGGCTGCGCCGCTGCCACGGAACGTGGTCAGGACGGCCTGGTGGTTCTGGCTCAGAAACTTTCGTAATTGTTCTGACAGCATCATGTCCCCCGACGGCGACCGGTCCGGGAATCGTCCGTGCGGTATTCCGCTACAACTTTCGCGTGGGGCGTGATCAACGGTCGTTCCGGGCAGAGCGCGTCGAGTATAGCACAGGGCTTTGGGAACGGTCGCGACGGTGCTTCGGATAGCTGCCGTACACCTGGTTTGCCGCCGACAGCCGACGCTCTATAATGGGCCATGGCTCGACGTCGCCCATGACCGCCTCCGGAGGCTTACGCGATTGAACAAGATTGTCCCGTCTTTCGATGAAGCGGTCTCCGATATTCCCAATGGCGCCATCGTCATGTTCGACGGGTTCGCGGGACCGGGCGGCACGCCGCAGAATCTGATACGCGCCCTCCGAGACCACGGCGCTACCGGCCTGACCATCATCGGCAACACGGCGGGAGTCGCCAGCGTCAGCGGCTTCGGCACGTTGCCCGGCGACCGGCCCATCGACGTCGGCATCCTGGTGGACAACGGCCAGGTCAAGAAGGCGGTGGCATCGTTTCCGGTTTCGCCCTCGGCGTCCAATCCCTCGGCCTTCGAGCGGGCCTATCGGGAGGGGAAGGTCGAGCTCGAGCTGGTGCCCCAGGGCACGCTGGCTGAGCGAATCCGCGCGGGCGGAGCCGGCATACCCGCCTTCTACACGGCCACTGGCGCCGGGACGCTGATAGCTCAAGACAAGGAGACTCGTGTTTTCGACGGGCGGGAGTACGTCTTGGAGCGCGGCTTGAATGCGGACTTCGCCCTGCTGCGCGCCCACAAGGCCGACACGCTGGGGAACGCCGTATACAGAGGCACGTCCCAAAACTTCAACGGCGTCATGGCCACCGCGGCAACGGTGACGGTGCTGGAGGTCGACAGTATCGTCGAGCCCGGTGAGTTGGACCCCGGCGCCGTCCACACGCCCGCGCTCTATGTCGACCGCATCGTCGAGATACCGTAACGACCAGAGCGCCAACGACCACCGCTCGAACGCGAAGCCTGTCGCCATGGGTCTAGCGGTCCGGTTCCAGCCGGCATCCGTCAAATACAAGAGAAACAGAAGGTGGAAGATGGAGAGAGAGCGACTCGACAGAGAGGTGATCGCGCTGCGCGTGGCGCGGGAGCTTCAAGACGGCGACGTGGTCAACCTGGGCATCGGCATTCCCACCCTGTGCTCGCAGTTCGTGCCCGAGGGCCGTACGGTGATCTATCACAGCGAGAGCGGGGTGCTGGGGTACGGCCCACTGGCCGAGCCGGGCGACGAGGACATCGACTTGACCAACGCCGGCGGCCAGTTCCTGGCGCGAACCCCGGGGATGTCCTTCTTCCACTCCGCCGACGCCTTCTCCATGATCCGAGGGGGCCACATCGACGTGGCGGTGCTGGGAGCCTTCCAGGTCTCGGCGCGGGGCGACCTGGCAAACTGGATGCTTCCCCAGCGGGGAATCGGCAATGTGGGAGGGGCCATGGACCTGGCCGCGGGCGCCCGACGCATCATCGTCGCTATGGAGCATGCCGATCGGGACGGCAACCCCAAGATCGTTAACGAGTGCTCGTTCCCGCTTACCGGGACGGGGTGCGTTAGCCTGATCGTCACGGACATAGCCGTCGTTGAGGTCACCTCGGACGGACTGGTGCTGAGGGAGGTCGCGCCAGGTTGGGAGGCCCAGGACGTCCAGGCCCAGACCGAGCCGGAGCTTATCGTTTCACCGGACCTGATGGAGATGGCGCTGTAACGCGCAGCGACACCTGGCTAGTGTCCCGAAATGTCATTGCGAGGCGCGCCGTTGGTGGTTCGACGGGCTCACCACGAACGGAATAACCCACTGCTCCGTTCGCCCTGAGCTGGTCGAGGGCTGCCACCACCTCGTTTAACCGGCTCCTCCGTTCGCCCTCAGCTGGTCGAGGGCTGCCACCACCTCGTTTAACCGGCTCCTCCGTTCGCCCTGAGCTGGTCGAAGGGCTGCCACCACCTCGTTTAACCGGCTGCTCCGGTCGCCTCAGGAGCGCGTCTCAAACAGACTACTCTAGCGGTAGTGTCTTCTCAGCTCCGATGTATATTTCCCGCCCAGCGCAGGGCTGTTTTCGGCCAGCCATTCGGACAGCTTCGTCTTGCCCACCAGGGGCGTATCCGACTTTGATGCCAGCAGCCCATCAATCAGGCCATGCATTTCGTCGCGAGTCACGACCACGTCTCTCACCACCAATCCCAGCAACCATGATGCCAGCATTGCCAGGCGTGGGCCGCTCCGCACGAATCTGGCCCTGGAGCCGACAGCCGCCGCGATGAGCTTGAGCATAGCCTCGTATGTAAAGGCTTCGGGTCCGACCGCATCCAGCGCCACGTTGTCGTTGCCGTCCGCCAGCCGGACGGCGATCTCGGCCAGGTCCTCCACGAAAATCGGCTGGACCCGGTAGCTGCCGGCGCCGAAGACCGGGTGCACCGGAAACCTTCGCAGAAGCCAGGCCAGGTTGTTTATCAGGATGTCCTCGGCGCCAAAGACCAGCGCGGGCCTGACGATGGCGTGGGACATGGGGGACGCCATGACCGCCTCCTCGGCTTCGGCTTTGCCCCGGAAGTAGGGGAGCGGCGAGTCCAGAGTGGCGTTGGTGATGCTGATGTGGACGACGCGCCGCACGCCGGCATCCGCGGCGGCCGAGAGCAGCGTCCGGATGTTCCGGACCGCCATGCGATGCGTGACCTCGCCGCGTTCGAAGCGGACCCAGTAGGTGTTGAACAGCGTGTCAGCGCCTTCCAGGCTCCGCGCCAGCGCGGACGGGTCGTCGAAGTTGAATGGCAGTACGGCGATCGGGCGGCTGAACGGGCTAGGACGGTTCGGGTGACCGGTCAATGTCCGGACGTCGTCGCCCGCCTCGAGTAAGAGCCTGGTGATGTACTTGCCGGTGTAACCGAAGGCGCCGGTTACGGCGTGGGTTTTGCTCATGAACTTTTGCTGACCCTTCGCCGGCAATCGTGTTCGGGTGAGGGCTATCGGGGCCATTGTACAGGCAGCCCAACGAAATCCGGCTGTGTTGTCCCGCGGTCCGGCGGCACCAATCTTCTTTAGTGGGACTTTACGGTTTGACGATAGTGGTCAAATGGTATACAAACTGCTTACGCTGCGGGTTCGATTCATCCTGCGGCGGCCGGAACGCCGGATTGAAGGGGCGCCCAGGTCACCCGGGCCTGGACCAAGAAAAGCTTGGCCGGCGTACGGTAACCAAAATTCAAAAAATCGAGGAGAAAGACATGGCGATCATCGGCGAGGGACGTTTCACCTACGAGGCATCCGGTGACAATTGGGGCGATCTGCCGGAGGGTTGGTTCTACAGGGAGGCCGGCGGGGTTGCCGTCGACTCCAAGGACCAGGTCTATGTGTTCAACCGCGGGACCTGCCCCATGATCGTATTCAACCGGGACGGGAGCATCGCCAGGACCTGGGGCGATGGCGTCTTCAAGACCCCCCACGGCGTGAGCGTCGGGCCGGACGACGAGATCTACTGTGTTGACAGCGGCGACAGCACGATACGAAAGTTCACGCCGGAGGGCAAGCTGCTGATGACCCTCGGGACGGCCGATAGCCCCGCTCCGAAAATGGGCGGGAAGCCATTCAACCGCCCCACTCATCTGGCGGTCGATAAGCGGACCGGCGAGCTGCTTATCGCTGACGGCTACTCCAACGCTCGGGTCCACAAGTACACCGCCGACGGCGAGTACCTGTCGTCGTGGGGCGAGTCGGGCACGGGCGAGGGCCAGTTCAACATCGTCCATAACATAGACACCGATCGTGACGGCCGGGTGTACATCGCCGACCGCGAGAACCGGCGGGTACAGGTATTCAACTCCGAGGGAGAATTCCTGGCCCAATGGGGCAACCTCTCCCGCACCGCCGCCGTCTACGTGGATACGCGCGGGGACCGGGACCTGGTGTACGCGGGGGAGTACTTCGGCGGCATCGGTTCCAACGACACGGGCACCGATCTGGGTCCCAGGGTCACAGTTTTCGACACCAGCGGGAAGATCCTGGCCCGTGTCAGCCGAGAGCCCTACGGCGACGAGCCGGGCCGGTTCTACGCGCCCCATGGGATGGCCGTCGACTCCCACGGCGACGTCTACGTTGGAGAGGTGTCCTGGACCGAGTTCGGGAAGAACTTCGACCCGCCCAGAGAGGTGCGGTCGGTGCAGAAGCTAGTCCTGCAACGCTGACGAGTGAGGGCTGCCGACGTCAAGGCTGGGCGTGGGTAACCCGCCCGCCCGTTGGCCTTGTTCCAGAGCATCTAGCGGCTTTCAGTGAAGACTACGTCTCGGACTCGCGCCACCGCCTGATTCTGATTCCTCCTGATGATATTGATGCCAATCTACATAAAGATCTGGTGATTAGCCCTGCGGGAGAGCTTCGTCGCCTCGGTCTAATTCCATCCGAGACGAGCTAGACCGATGTCCGCGTAAAAATACTCGGCAAGACCGGTCGCACCGCCCAGGCGCATCCTGCTTCTCTGGACACATTTGGGAGGATGTGATGGCACCGGTTCCGATATCTGTCCCAAAGGTTGGCCCCGAGATCGAGCCTACTCATAGCGTAGCGCCTCGGTTATCCTGATCCTGGCGGCCTGGAAGGCGGGCAGCGCCGCGCCCAGCGTCGCCACCAGCAGGGTCGTCACCGCCAGCGCGGCCATCCACCCGGGTCCCGGCGCCGGTTTGCTCGCCGACGTAGCTCAGAGCCCAGCGAGTGAAGACCAGCCCTAACGGGGCGCCGACGATGACCGCTATGACTCCTAGCAGGCCGGCGTTGACGCCCACGCTGGTCACGATCTGCCGGGGCGTTAGGCCCGGCGTCTTAAGTACGCCAAAGTCGCGGAAGCGCTCACGGACGGCGAAGGAGAGCGTAATCAGCAGGTTGACGGCCCCGATCGCCAGCAGCGAGACCGTGATGCCGAATAACGGGGGCCGGATGATCCCGGCCGTCTCCCTGTTGTCCTCTGACTCGTCGCTCACTTCGATAGCGAGCCGACCATCGGAATCGCGCAGGAGGTCAAGCTTCAGGGCCTCCGGGTCGGAGCCGGGCCCGACCTTCACTCGATAGCTGACGGGCTGAATGGCCGGATCGACCCGACGGCGCAGCGTGTCCAGGCTGGTCCTGGCGAGGTAGTTGTCATCGTCGCCCTCCAGGTACACGCCGACGACACGCAGAGAAAGCTCCTTGCCGTCGATGTGCAGGTTGGCGCCATGGTTGAACTGTGTGCGCGTCTTTCCATGGATTATGTATGTGACTTCGTCGCCCACTTCTAGCCCGATTCCAGTTGCCATCTTCCTGCTAACGATCACCTCGTCAGCCGCGGCGAAGAGGCGGCCTTCGTCGACATGGACCGCGGGCTCGGTTTCGCCACCGTCCATCGCGCCCAGGTACACAGCCCCTGAGTCCCCCACAACGGTTCCGAGAAGCCATCTCATCGACAGGTTTTCTTTGACATCCGGGTGGGACTCGATCAGATCGCTGACCTCCGCGTCAGTCATCGCGTCCGGCCCGTACCCTCGGAAGAGCCCGACCTCGTATGGGGACCCGCCGGTCATTGTCGGGTCGTCGATGATGTCGCGTAGCGTCTTCTCCATCCCGAGGGTGAATGACGCGAGAATTACGGCGCCGGTTAGGGCCGTGATCGTGAGCGCGGCACGGATGGGCCGACTGAAGGCGTCTTTGAGGCCCAGCGCCAGGACGG
This sequence comes from Dehalococcoidia bacterium, assembly GCA_965248005.1. Taxonomy (GTDB): domain Bacteria; phylum Chloroflexota; class Dehalococcoidia; order Lucifugimonadales; family UBA1123; genus CBDFIE01. Next base: position 1,642,669 of record CBDFIE010000003.1, on the reverse strand, counting down.
CGGGAAGACGCAGTCTGGCCGCGAGTTTGGCCGGACGTGAAGCCCTGGGCTGCGCTGGCGTAAGTCCGGTCGTGATCGCCTGGACCGTTGGGACGCGTCCACCAGCCCACGCCGGGACCATCGTAACTATTGCGATGACCAACGGCACGCCTACCACGATCGCGGTTATCGCCACCGGATCCAAACTTGGCGGAGCGGCCGCGCCAAGGGAGAACTGAGCGGGGCGAAGGACCAAAGGTGAGGCCACGAAGCCGATCACCGCGCCAAGAATCGCCGCGGGCAGGCTCAGGCCGGCGTGCTCCAGTATGAGCAGGGCGGCGACCTGCCCGGGGGTGAAGCCCACCGCCTTCATCAACCCGATGTCGCGGACGTTCGCCAGAACGTACCCACCGATGACGTTGACGATCACGAAGGCGGCGGCCCCAATGGCGACCACTCCGAAGATGCCCAGGAACGTCGCGAAGAGGTTGTTGTATTCGGTGACGAGCTCTCTAATCTGCTGCCACGTAATCCATCCCGGCTTCTGGTCGTCCGAGTACAGGAGTCTCGACTGGCGAACGAAACGTCCAGCCTCGTCCCTGTCGGCGATCTGCACTCCGAGCGTCCAGCTCCACTTGCTCGTGTCTGGCTCCATGCGCGCAAGTGTTTCGGGCAGTACAAAGGCGAACGCGTCGGTCTCGTTGGGGTAAGACACCCTGGCCGTCGTTACGGCAAGGACCTCGACCCGCTCGCCGACCTTAACGCCGCGTTCGCGCGCGGCGCCGTTGTCAAGGACCACCTCGTTTTGGGCGCCGGACGCGAGCCATCGTCCGTCGGTCACGATGGGCCTGCCCATGTCGGGCATTGCGGCGGGCATGCCGAAGAACTCCAGATCGACCGTTCCTCGGCCCCGGACCATATGGAACGGACCTCACAGGACCGGGTACGGCCCCAATGTCGCCCTCACCTCAACTTGCTCTTCGATCGCCTTGAAGTAGGACGGGTCAGACTCGTTGGACGGCGTGAAGAACCACACGTGCCCGCCGTTGCTGTCAACCATCCTGCTCATGAAGGCGCCGTCGACACTCGTCCTGGAGGTCACCGCCAGTGTAAGGGTGGCCATCGCAGCAGTGATCACGAAAAAGACGAGGAACGCCCGAGCCTTACGCAATTGTGCTCGTAACATGGCTACTCCTCCAGGTCGATCAGGCTAGCCAGGACAGCCTTTGAGTCGTGATGATCGTCCAGGCGGGTCTCGTCTGCTATCCAGCCGTCGCGCATGCGGATGATCCGGCCGGCGGAGCTGGCGACACGAGGGTCGTGGGTGACAAGGATCACGGTCTGACCCTCTTCGTTGTATTGACGCAGCAGCCCGACAACATCGCGCGTGCTCTCGGTGTCGAGGTTGCCGGTCGGCTCATCAGCCAGCAGGACCGCGGGCCGGTTGATCAACGCCCTCGCTATGGCGACCCGTTGTTGCTCTCCTCCCGACAGACTCGCGGGCACCGTCCTGCCCTTGTCGGCGACGCCAAGCTGCTCCAAAAGGGACTCACTTCGGTCTCTTGCCTCTCGACCCGATAGGCCTCCGATGAGAGCGGGCAGCTCCACGTTGTCGGCCACGGTCAGGTTGCCAATCAGGTTGAAGGACTGGAACACGAAGCCGATCTGGCGACGACGAATCACCGCGCGCTTCCCCTCGCTCTGGGTGTCGATGCGCTCCCTCCGGACGTGGACCTCGCCCGCCGTCGGCCGGTCTAGCCCGCCCAGCAGGTTGAGGAGCGTCGACTTACCGCAGCCGCTGGGGCCCATTACGGCGACAAACTCACCCTTCTCGACCGCGAGATCTATGCCCCGGAGGGCCAGCACCGCCGCGCCGTTGCTCTGGTAGGTCCTGGCAAGCTCTCTGGCCACTACGATTTCGTCCATGACACTCCTCCATTGCTGAAGTACTGCTCACACGCGTCGAGCCACTTGAGGTCGGCCTGCAGATGTAGTGAAGCGCCCTCTACAAGCAGGTCAGCCATACCGTCACTCTCGCCGTCACTGCGACTGGCGGCGTTCTCCAGGTCTCTCAGGGCCTGGAGGTATCGGCGCCGTTGTCGCTCAATCAAGTCCATGGGATCGCCGACGCCTGCCACTTTGGCCATTGCCAGCTTCAAGAAGAACTCATCCCTGAGACGAGGGGTGGCGGAGGCGTCATGGACCCAGGCCTCCAGCAACGCACGTCCTTCGTCCGTGACCTCGTAGTCCCGCTTGTTAGGCGCGCCGCTCTGAGAGACGTCGCGGCCTTGGACCAGCCCGTCGCGCTCAAGTCGCGAAAGGGTCGTGTAAATCTGCCCCACGTTGATCGGCGGCCAGACATCGCCGAACTGTCCGTCAAGCGACCGCTTGAGCTCGTAGCCGTGCGCCGGCGCTTGGGCCAGCAGCGCGAGAACCGGATAGCGCATTAGAGCCCTGCCATGCGGTTCGCCACCCGACTTTGCGCGCCAAAGGAAATCAACTTACTCGTACCCCGAGCGCTAGAGATCCAGTGACTCAATACCTGATATATATACCGTGCATACATAACAAGTATGCAATCACGCTTTTCTCGATCTGTCAAGGGGGTGTCGCCGGACAATCACCAATGGCAATGGGAGGACCGGATTTAAGTCAAATCCGGAAAGCGGCATCACTGCTGCGGCGAAGAGCCGGGCCCGTTCTACACGCGCCCGGGATGGCCGTGGACTCCTACGGCGAAGTCTACGTGGCAGAGATATCCTGGACGGAGTTCGGGAAGAACATGGACCCGCCCAGAGAGGGGCGGTCGGGGCGGAAGCTGGTCAAGCAGCGCTACGGAGAATTCGCAGGAGGCGTCCGGAAGGTCAGGTCTTCGCTGGCGTACACTGCCCCATCGGGGCCCACAAGACCCCATTTGTAGTGATGGACACTGTTGGGTTCCAAGTCGCGCAGGACATGGAGGTGGTCGGTATGCCCTCCCGGAGTCATAGACTCGTCCGTCGAAATCTGACCGTAGGCCGACGTGTGGCCGTGGGCGATTACGCACATGGTGGGAACCGTGCTGATCATCTGAACGCTTGCCTCTTTGGCCGTGAGATCGACCACTGTCGGGGGAAAGTCCACGATCGCGTTGATACTGAAGACAACGGCAAGTTTGCCGAATGAGAAGTCTTCTAGCTTCGTTTGAAGCTGCTGGTTCGCGGTCTCCAACGAGTCGACCTGGGAGAGGGCAGCCCGTAAGTCGTGCTGGGCTGCATCAAACTCTTCCTTCGACACCCGCTCACCACAGGCAGCCGTGAGAGCGAAGGCCACCGCTAACGCGGATAACCACGTGTACCGGGAACGCACGAGAGCGGCGGACATCGGGCCCAGGTCTTCTCTTCCGAAGGAGTGCTCTTGGACGCCTGGGGCGAGCTTGGCAAGGAGCCCGGTCAGTTCACTTCTGCCATGACAGTGGCGTTGGATGACGACATGCGCGTCTACGTGAGCGACTGGGGGAACAGCCGCTTCCAGGTCTTCGACAGCGAAGGTCAATTTCTGCACCAGATCGGTGAACCCGGCACGGGCTCAGGACAGATGAAAAATCCGACAGGCGTGACTATCGGCCCCGAGGGTGACCTCTGGGTCATGGACCGGGGCAATGCCCGCATTCAACGATTTACCCGCGGCGGCACGTTCGTCCAGCTCTGGGCGCGCGCGGGTGAAGGGGTGTTCGAGTCGCCGACCAACATCGCTTTCGACGAGGCCGGTAACTGGTGGGTATCAGAGTTTACAGGGCACCGGGTGCGGCAATTCAGTCCAGACGGAGAGCTGCTTTTCGAGCTTGCGCCAGGCACGTTCCGCGGCCCCCACGGGCTGCTGTTCGACAGTACCGGGGCACTGTACGTCGCCGACACTGGGAACGGAGTCGTGCGGAAGTTCCGGCCGTTGCCACCCTCGTTTTCTGGGACACTCAGCCCGACCCCTGCACCCACCCCGACGGTTACAGTTGCCTCGGACGAACGGCCCATTCCGGTCATGGATGCCATCGCGGCGGGCGCTCGGCCAATCGCTGTGGGGGTGAACTCCGGTACGGACCGTGTTTACATCGCCAACTTCGGCGCGGGCACCGTGTCCGTCATCGACGGTGCCACCGGCGCCACGATCGCCACCATCCCGGTGGGCGATCGCCCCGCTGGAGTCGGGGTAAACCTCGGAACCGACCGTGTCTACGTCGCCAGCCAAGATGACGGCATTGTCTCGGTCATCGATGGTGCCAGCAACGCTGTCGTCGCCACCATCCCTCTAAATGCTGGCCTCGCCAGCGTTCGTGTGAAGACCGACCGCGTGTTCGTGACCAATCGTAAGGACGGGACTGTCTCAGTGATCGACGGTGCCCTCAACGCCGTCATCGCCACCGTCGACGCGGGCGCCGGCTCCGCCGGTGTTGGAGTGAGCCCCAGCACCAACCTCGTGTATGTCGCCAACCGAGATTTCGGCACGGTCTCGGTCATCGACGGCGGTAGCAACGCCGTCATCGCCACCGTCCCCGTGGGCGATCAGCCCTCGTTCGTCGGGGTGAACTCCGCCACCGGCCGCGTCTACGTCACCAACCAAAATGACGCCGCCACCCTGGGCTATGGCCCCAGGCCCGGCACCGTATCGGTCATCGACGGTGCTACTAATGCTGTCATCGCTACCATCCCCGTGGGCCGCGTGCCATGGGAGCTTGGGGTGAACCCCAGCACCGATCGGATCTACGTTGCCAACCGAAATGACCGCACTGTATCGGTCATCGACGGTGCCAGCAACACCGTAATCGACACTATCTCCGTGGGAGCTGGCCCCGCTGGAGTCGGGGTGAACGCCAGCACTGACCGCGTCTACGTGTCCAACGCCGAAGAGGACACCATCTCTGTCATCGTTCTGGAATAGCAACCTGTTGTCAATTGTGCAGAGCGATTGACGCTGAGACGGGATGGTGCTACGTTTCCACGGCTGCCTATATGGCATCAAACATAATGGTCGCCCGAAGTTGGCCCCACCAGACGGGCCAGCTCGCTGGCACAAATTGACCAAGGAGCCCTCATGGAATATCTCGACCCGACCAAGGTCTCGCCCGATAACTACAAGCTGCTGCTGGAAAACGACCATGTGCGCGTAATAGAGATGACCCTAAAGGCGGGGGAGTCCGACGAAATGCACTCCCACCGCAACGAGACGGTCTACTTCGACAAGGGCGGCAGCGTCGTGGTTCACCTGCCGGACGGAGCTGGCGCCCCCCGACGGCTTCGTCATGTGGCACGAGGCCTGGACCCACAGAGTGCAGAACGTCGGCACGACCGACATCCGAGCGATCATCGTCGAACCCAAGTAGCACGCGAAGCGGCGGCGCCGATCGAGCCGAAGGCGAAACGCGGCGGGTCGGACTTCAGTCTTCCGGCGTATCGCCCGTGGGAAACAGCCCCTCGACGAAGTCACGGGGATTGAACACGGCGATGTCGTCGGGCTGCTCGCCGGTGCCCACGAACAGCACCGGCAGCCCCAGTTCGTCGGCGATGGCCAGCACCACCCCGCCCTTGGCCGTGCCATCCAGCTTGGCGAGGAAGACGCCGTCGCACTGGATGGCTTCGGAGAAGGCCCGTGCCTGGGCCAGGCCGTTCTGGCCCGTGGTGGCGTCCATGGCGAGGATTACCTGAAGGGCGCCCTCGGGCGCCTGGCGCTCGATTACGCCACGTATCTTGATCAGCTCCTGCATCAGGTTCGACCGGGTGTGGATCCTGCCCGCCGTGTCGATTATGACCACGTCGATTCCCCGCGACCTGGCCGCCTGCACGGTGTCGAATGCCACGGCCCCGGGGTCTGCGCCCTGCCTGTGGGCGATCACGTCCAGACTCAGCCGTTCGCCCCAGGCCTGAAGCTGCTCGATTGCCGCGGCGCGGTATGTGTCGGAGGCCCCCAGCAGCACGCTTTTGCCCTCGGCCTGGTACAGGCTCGCTAGCTTTGCGATGCTGGTGGTCTTTCCGACGCCGTTGACGCCTGCCACCAGGATCACATGAGGGCTATCAGGGGGTTCAACCGCCTCAGGGCGTTCGCCTATTGTCAGCAGGGAGGCTATCTCGGTCTTGAGCGCGCGAAAAGCCTGATCGGGCGTCGCGACCCCGTCTTCGGCGACGCGGCCTCGAAGCCGCTCGAGGAGCTTCATGGTAGTTGCGGCGCCGACATCGGCCGAGAAGAGAAGTTCCTCCAGCTCGTCCCACATTGCGTCGTCGATCTGGCTGCGCTGGAACACCCGCGACATCCGACCGAACCAGGTCTGCCTGGTCCGGCCGACGGCCCACTCTATCCGCTTTCTGTCCTCGCGGTCGCGCCTTCCGAATAGTTTGAGCACGGTTGTCTCGCATAATTTCGTGATTAGGATGCGTGCCGACTCGCGTCAGCCTCAGGCGAAAGCTTATCATGGCGCCCGTCCGTCCCGAATCCAGCCGATATCGCGAATACAACCGCGCGGAGCGGAGGAGCTGGGCATTGATGGCAACGAATACTGTGCTGAGAGACATAAATAAAGCGCCCACCGCCGGCAAGCATCGCCACCTCATAAATCGCATACATCACAGTTCCGACGACGGCGATACTGAGCGCGCTTGCCAGCATCTGGGTCATGTCGTTCATGGCTGACCCAACTCCCGCCTTAGCTGTCTCGACCGCGCCCATCACCGCTTCGGCTGACGGAGCGAAAACCAGACCTATGCCCAGCGCCATTATGGCCCCAATAGGCCCGATTACGAGGTAGGAGGTGCTCACCTCCCAGAGGAGTACGAGCGGCATCGCAACTGTCATGATGACGAGTCCAGTTGCCACGACTCTGGTCGTGCCGAAACGGCGCACCAACTCCTCACTGGCAATGGCGCCCAACATAAATCCTGCCGCTATGGGCAGGAACCGAATCCCCGCGGCCAGCGGGGTGTGTTCCTGTACGAACTGTAGGTACTGCGTGAAGCCGAAAATGAAGCCGACCATAGAGAAGAACGCCAGACTTACAGCGGCTGCCCCGGTCGAAAACCGCGGTAGCCGGAACAGCGCAAAGTCCAGCAGGGGATATTCGGCCTGTCTCTCTCGCAGGACGAAGCCCAAGCTCAAGACGATAGCCGTGGCTACCGTAATCGCGAGCCGCGGGGACGCGACTCCCCACTCGGGACCCTCGATGATGGCGAAGATCAGAGCAGAGACCGCTCCCATCGATAGAAGTGCGCCCGGAATGTCGAGTGGCCTGCTCTCAGGGTCTCGGCTATCCGGCGCGAGAAACAGGCTGGCTCCAATCGCGATCGCGGCAATCGGCACGTTCACCAGGAACACGGACCCCCAGTAGAAGTACTTGAGAAGCGCCCCTCCGACGATCGGTCCCAGCGCGACGCCGATCCCTGCCATCATCGCCCAGATCGCGATCGCTTTCGGCATCTCCTTTTCTCTGAACACGTTCACGATTATGGCCAGGGTCGCCGGCATCATCATCGCTCCGCCCACGCCCATAATTGCCCGGGCGCCGATCAGCTGCGCCGGAGATTGCGCCAGCGCCGCGCCAAGCGAAGACAGGGCGAACACCGCGAGCCCGTACCGCAGCATCCGGGCCCGACCGAACCGGTCACCGATGCCGCCCATCGTCAACAGGAGGCCACCAAAGACCAATACGTACGAGTTGATCATCCACTGTAGCGACGAGGCCGACGCTCCGAGGTCTCGTTGTAGCGAGGGGATAGCCACGTTGAGAATCGTCTCGTCGATGGTCGCTAGCACGACAGTAACCGAAACTACTGTCAGCGTCCACCACCGCATCCGATAATCGCGCGACTGCGCCGTTTCCTGGGCGGTGATGCCGTCTATGGTTGCCGCATTCCGGTGGTTTTCATTGCCTAAGCCAGGCTCGATTCCCTCTGCTGTTCTCATCTTTCCGTCTCCATTTCCAATGTAATCATCTATGTGTATGACTGATCATCAGTCATACACTGGCAAAAATCGTAGACTCTTTGCCGCCTCTTGTAATCGGTAGGGCTAATGAATTTGTCATGGCCAAAAGACTAACTCCTCTTTCCTCCATAAGTATGACTGACCATCAGTCAGTAAAATGCAAAAATCCTCTAGCCCGTTCTTGGTCTTAGCGCATTTAGAAGCAGCGCGGATACACCTTGCTCAAGCCGGTCCGACTCCTTCCCTTCGCCAAAGACAAATGCCTCGATCATCGCATGCTGAAGCAGGCCAATTGCCAGACGCGCCGCGATCTCCGCGTCCATCGCTTCCATCTCCCCCGCGGCGACCGCATTCCTGAAGAGATCCGTAACCGCGGTCAAGAACGAGGCGTGCTCCTGGGACTCGCTGTGCATCTCCGGGTGTGTTTCGTCGGCGCCTATGAACGCCAGCCTGAAGAGGTCAGCGTTCCTTCGAGCCACCTTGAAGCTTTCTGTGATCAACGATTCGAGCCGGTCCTGAAAGGACGCACGCGATTCTAGGGTGGTTGCTACGGCCTCGGCCATCTTCTCCATTAGCCCGTCACGCAGAGATACGGCGGCGGCCTTCTTCGACGGGAAGTAGAGATAAAACGTCCCCTGCGCGAGCCCCGCTTCGCGCACGATGTCAGATACCGTCGCTCCGTCGTAACCTTGTCGGCTAAACACTTTACGGGCCGCTTTCAGCAGCTGTGCCCTTCGTACGTGTTCGCTTTCGGCCCTTCTATGCCTGGTCGCAGTCACCGTGTTCTCCTCTTTTCCGTTGATGCACTCCCTAGTATGACTGACGATCAGTCAGTTGTCAGGAGGGATGCATCATGCCTTGAGATCGCTAGCTGCCGAGTCGCGTTCCGGAATGGCTCAGGGCGACCGTTCCGGCGTGCGCACGGCGTCGCCAACGCGGGCCACACCGCCGGTCACGACCGTAGCCAGCATTCCACGCTGGCCGACTAGGTCACGGCGCAGACCCGGGCGCACCTCGTCCATTCTCTGGCAGGGGGCACAGTGCCCGGTGATCTCCACCACGACCTGGCCGCCCAGGGAGAGCCTCTGGCCGACCTCAAGCGCGTGCAGGTCGAGGTCGGCGACGGTAACGTTCTCCCTGACCTGGCCGTGGGCGAGTCCAAAGGCGTCCAGTGTCTGCTGGTCCATGAGCAGCACCTGACGCGCGGCGCCGGGGCTGGTGCCGTTCGCGTGGCGGTCGCCCTCGATACCGAAGCCGGCTACAAAGTTCGCGTTGTCGACCACCTGCATGTGCGCCCGATGTCCGACGCATATCCGCAGCGAGGCGATCCGTGGGTCCCGGTCCGTGTTCACCCGATGTCTCCCTTCATGACCAATGCTCGTCCGATAGCGGGTCGTGAGTGCATTCCCGCTTCCGCTGGTGCCTCTACAGAGCGGCGCCTACTGGCCGGGCGGGCGATAGCTGACAGTCTTCCGGGTCGCTTCGTCGACCTCCTCGGGGGTAATCAGGACGGTGAGATTTCCGGTGACCGCGCCGCTGGCGGCGACCGCCAAAGAGACGGCCGTTATCGATGCGGTGTCCGGCATGTCGATAATGATGTAGAAGTCATGCTTGCCGTAGGCGTAGTACAGCGCCTCCACCGTACCGCCCATTCCGGCGATCAAGTCCTCCACAACCTGCCGCCGCTTTGTGCCTCCGTCGGATAGCAGGCCCTTGACTCCGTCCACCGTGTACGAACCCTGATAAAGATACTTGGGCATTCGAACCTCCTCCTCTCGTGCTTGGGTTGAGTCGTCGAGCCCGGATAAGCGGAGCCCGGTCCGATCCATCTGACGCCTGTAAGCGTAAGCCGAGGTGCGCGCCGCGTCAACCCACCGCGTCCGGGTCAAAGGACAGGGTCGGGCCCCTGACGCTGGCGCTCCGCGCCCGATTGCTGACTCAACCGCAACGTGATATTCTCAACCTCTGAAGCCAACGGCATCGATCAAGGAGGCACACCGATGGCAACCGCACCAGCCAAGCACGCCACGGCAAAGGAAATGACCCGGGCCGCCACGAGTTTCCTCGAATCCCTCAGCGACAGTGATAAGGCGCAGACGGTCTACCAGTACGAGGACGGCGAGCGGCTCTTCTGGTACTACCCGCCGCTGAACCGGCACGGCATCGCGCTCAGGGACCTGGATGCGGACCAACGTGGCCTGGCCCTTATCCTCATGGGAAGCGGCCTGACTGAGAGGTCTTTAGAGCAGGCCAAGCAGATAATCGATCTCGAGACGGTCCTGGGCCCGCTGGAGAAGGAGGCGGGCAGCATCACCTTCGTGCGAGACCCGGAGCTGTACTACTTCACGGTCTTCGGAGAGCCCGGCGGCGACTCTCCCTGGGGATGGAGGGCCGAAGGACATCACATCTCGCTTAACTTCAGCATTTGGGGCGACAAGATTATCTCCATGACGCCCTTCTTCTTCGGCTCGAACCCCGCCGAGGTCAGGAAGGGGCCCAAGAAGGGCTTGCGGGTGCTGAACGACAGGCAGGACCTGGCGTTCGAGCTGATGAACAGCCTGGACCAGGGCCAGACCTCACAGGCGGTGGTCTACCGGGAGGCGCCTTATGACATACTGACCTACAACTCCACTACGGTGTCTTTGCCGCCGGGGGAGGGGCTACTCGGGTCCGCGATGAACGCAACCCAGATGGGCATTCTGAAGTCGCTGATCAAGATCTACGTGGACCAGGTGCCCGCCGACCTGGCCCGGGACAGGATGGCCAGAGTGGAGGACGAGGGATTCGAAGGACTGCACTGGGCCTGGGGCGGTCCCACTCGCATGGACGAGCCCCACTACTATCGCATCCAGGGCGAGAACTTCACGGTCGAGTTCGACAACCGCCAGGGCAACGCCAACCACATCCACTCGGTCTGGCGGGACGTCGCGAACGACTTCGCCACCGACGTGCTGCGGAAGCACCTGCTCCTGTACCACATTATTTAGGGTCCTGGCTCCGAAGTTCACCGCCCCGACTCGTTGGGGTCATTGCGAGGCGGGACCTAGGAGGGCCGTGGCCGCGATAAAATCGGGGGAGGTAGGGGGCCTCCACTCCCTCCAGATTGCTTCGTCGGTTGCCGCCTCCTCGCAATGACGATGCATGACCGTATTTCAAAGCTAGCGTATAAGGGCGACTTAGTCGGCTGACGAAAATTTTGGGGAACGCGAGCAGCTCCCCCTTTTGGTCAATTACCGGCGCGGCCGCGACTAGACCGGCAGCTCGAAGGTTTTCTTCCAGATCCCCGGTGAGCCAGGGGCGTGGACCATTGCCGCCCGCCATCTGGCGTTGTTTGGGTCGATGTTCTGCTGGACCGTCCACTCGTCGCTTCTCGACACCTCCTCGTGCTCGAACTCGTACACCGTCAGAAAGGCGGGCTCGCCCGACACGGCGCTGAACCTGCGGCCCCGGATAACGCCGGGCACCGTCTCGTAATTGGGCACGTAGACGGTGTTGTACCAGTGGTGCCACTCGCCCTCGACGTCCGCCGGGATGTCCATACGGCCTATCTGCAGCGCCGGGGCCATGGGGCTTTCGGCGATCTCGTCGGTCAGACCGGCGGGATGTATCATGCGGTACACGTTGCGGATGTACACGGTGCCGATGACTGCCGGTGACATCCGCTTCGACCAGTCGGTGGGGTCGTCCAGGCGCTTCCGGTACGCGGGCGTTTCGAGGACCTCCGGGCTTTCAAGCTCGTAGAAGGCCAGGTGCTTCGGGCCGCTGGAGACGGCCTCGTAGCGCGCCGCGCTCAGCACGCCCGGCACGGCCAGGCGCTCAGCCAGGTGCTCCTCGTTGTACCAGCGGTTGTACTCGTCCTCGAGCTCCGCTGGGACCTCGGACCAGACCATCAGCAGTCCCGTCCCTTTTTTGGCTGGCATCGGTGGCTCCTTATCGTTAAGGGTGGGGTCTCCCCAGCGTGATAGCGACTGATAGCTTAAGTATGCGTCATATATATCCTCCCACCCTGAGCATGTCGAGGAACGCGGCTGGTGGTTCGACGGGCTCACCACGAACGGAGAAGCGACACGTTCCGTTCGGCCTGAGCCAGTCGAAGGCCCGTGAATTATTGGGCTAACTTCTGACTCAGGACGCTAGTCAGCGGTAGCCGCAGCCTCGACTCGTCCCTTAAAGGCGGGCATTACGTCCTCGGCGAACCGCTGGAGCTGCTCGAGTATCACCGACTCCGGGGTGCCGACGGGTTGGCCGACGCTGACCCGGTCCAGCCCAGGATAGCGCGCCTCGAGTCGCTTCAGCTGCTCGATCACTGTCTCCGGAGGACCCACGAGGAAGCCACCAGTCTCGACGGACCCCTCTATCCGCGGCAGGTCCGCGTGGGGCGCACGGTTCGGGTCGGACATGGCGTCGATCTGCTCGTCGCTAAGCGCTCGGACCAGGCGCAGCGGCCCGAACATCTTCAGGTTCTCCTCGTAATACTGGGCCGCCGCCGCCATGGCCTGCTCCCGGGTCTCGGCCAGGTAGAAGTGGAAACCAATGCTCAGCGCCTCGCCCAGCTCCGAGTCGCGACCGGCGCGTACGCGGGCGTCTCGAAAGTCCTCGATGACCTTATCCATGGCGCCGCCCTCGGCGACGCCACCGCCGATGACGCCGTGTATGTCGTGCTTCGCCATGAAATCGAGGCCCCGCCGGGTCCCGCCCTGGATCGGTTGCCAGCACTCGACGGGGCGGTTTACGGGCCGCGGGACCAGCGTGATCTCCTCGAGCTGATAGCCCCTGTACGGCACCTCGGGCGGGATCGTGTAGTTTTGACCTCGGTGGGAAAAGGACTCGCTTTCGAAGGCCTTGAATACGATGTCTACCTGCTCTTCGAAGAGGTCACGGTTGGCGGGCTGGTCCAGCAGAGGCGACCCGAAGGTTTCGACCTCGCGGGTGTGGTAGCCCCTCCCGACGCCGAAGGTCACCCGTCCTCCCGTAAGGATGTCGGCGGCTGCATAGTCCTCGGCCAGCCTGAGGGGGTGCCACATGGGCGCGATGTTGAAACCACAGCCGATCTTGATCTTCTCGGTCAGGTGGGCCAGGTGTACGGCCAGCATCAGGATGTTCGGGATGCACTCGTATCCCTCGGGCTGGAAGTGATGCTCGGCCAGCCAGAAGGTGTCGTATCCGCTGCGGTCCATTAGCTGGGCGATGTTGGCGGCCTTATCGTAGGCGGTGGCCAGGTGGTCGTTGGCGAACCGGCGGTCGTTGACCGCCTGACCAGCGTAGCCGACGTTGTCCATGTCCACGTGTCCGGCGAACAGGCTGTCGAACTTGGTTATCATTGTGTCGCCTCCTGGGGACGGTTGAGGGCGATTGTAAGCCCGCGCCAAATGGGGGTCAACCAAAGGCCAAAAGGGGGCATGTGTCGCCAGCTTTTTAGAGCGCCCTGACCGCGGACTCGACCTGTCGCGTCGCTTCGTCGAAGTTGGTGCTTGGCGCGAACGTAAGAGGCTCGCCGATACGTATCTCGACGTCTCCGCGTCGCAGCATCGGCAGGTAGGCAGGTCTTCCGATGTGGTGGATGTGCAGCTTCATGGGCACGACGGGCACCTGTCCCCCGACGGCCAGCAGCCCGGTCCCACCGAGGAATGGCTTCATCGGACCGCCCTCGGTCAGCTCGCCTTCGGGATAGATCAGCACCGACCAACCTCTGTCGAAGATGCGTCCGAGATTCTCGAGGCTGGCGCGAACGTTCTCATCCTTAGAGAACGGGAAACCGTTGCCTAGCAAGGGGATGGCAGCGCCCCTGAGTGGATTGCTCCACATGTGATCGGACGCCGCGATTGCCAGCCAGCGGCGTCTGGGAGAGGGCATCGCCTTGATGATGATTCCGTTGTCCAGGTGTAGGGCGTGGTTTGCCGTGAATAAGACCGGACCGTCCAGTGCCTGGATATTCTCGGCGCCGGTTACGCGGACTCGGTATGCCGCAAGCACGATCGGGAATATCAGAGTGCGCTGAATAAATCCACGCAGCATCCTGCACCAGAACCTCATGCCCCAGGTCGGGAACGTGCGTGGGCCTTCGCCTCCAGCCGCATTGCTGACCATCTCGTTTAGTTGCGCGACGGTTGTTTCGGGGCTTACCAAGCTCTCATCGATGTAGGCGCCCAGCTCGGCTTCGATCGCGGAGAGGACTTCGACCCTGCTGAGGGAATCGAGGCCGAGATCGTTCTCTAGCGACATGTCGGGAGTCACCTGTGACGCGGGAACTCCGCTGACTTCGGAGATCAGGTCTTCCACACCCCGCGCTTGTGACGGAGTTGGCGCCGTCGAGGATGGTGGCTGCCCTCCTCTGCTCTTCGTTTCGATCGCCTCCAGCACCAGGTTCTTTTTTACTTTCAGCGTATGGGTCTTGGGGAAGTCACCCCACTCCCAGATATCGTGTCCTCGGATCCGCTGGTGACTGGCGAGCTGGCCGTTAGCCCATGAGACAGCCTCTTCGGATCGGCCGCCGTCTTCCAGAATGAGAACGGCGTGGACCTGGGTGTCCGACCCGCTCGCCAGGCCCACTACAACGGCCTCCGTGACCTGGGGGTGACGGTTCAGGACCGACTCTATGTCTTCAGGGAACACGTTCTGGCCGCTGGCGAGCACGATCATGTCTGTCTTGCGGCCGCTCAGGTGAAGGTACCCATGCTCGTCTATGTGGCCCTGGTCACCGGTCTTGTACCACTCCCCATCGAAAGTGTCCGCCGTCTTCTCAGGCTCTTTCCAGTATCCGGGAGAGATATTCGGCCCACGGACCAGTATCTCGCCGTCGTCCGATATCCGTACGTCGACCCCGGGAAGCGGCAGTCCCGCGCAGTCGTAGCGGGAGTTCTCCACGGGATGGGTGGCTATGCACGGCGAGGCCTCGGTAGCGCCGTATCCCTGGATTATCTTGACGCCGAGGAGCTCCCATTTCTCGGCCAGGGCGGAATCGAGGGGCGCTCCTCCGGCGACTATCGTTTCGAGCGCGCCGCCGAACCGGGCATGGATACGTCGGAACAGGTGGCGGCGAAGTCCGAACGGCAGCTTGCGGGCCACGGCCATCAATCTGTTCCAGAGCCGTTCCTTGCCCTGGTTGCGAATCTCGCGCTCGATACCGCTCATCAGCAGGTCGAGGACCTGAGGGACAACCAACATCATCGTCGCCCGTCGTTCGCTGATGGTCCTGACTATCACGGTGGGCTGACGACTGGTCAGGTACGTTACGCTTGCGCCGGCCCGCAGCGCCATCAGCAGTCCACCCATCTGCTCGAACATATGGCTCAAGGGCAGGATAGACAGGAGACGGTCTGACGGCCGGCCGGGTATGAACTGGCTGGCGGAGTGCATGTTGGACACGAGATTCCGATGAGTGAGCATCACACCCTTGGGGTCGCCGGTGGTACCGGACGTAAACATGATCTCGACCAGGTCGGACGGGTCCAGGTCCACCCGCTCAGGCTCGGACTGATCACGAATGAGGTCGTCGATCTCCTCGAAGAATATCTTGGGCAGGGCGATCTTTTCATGCTCAGACGGCGTAAATCGGGAGACAAAGGCTATCTTGGGATCGACTTTGGACGTCACCGAGTCCACGAACTCCGGGGTGCTCATCATATCCACCGGGACCAGTATGACCCCGGCCCTCATGCAGCCGAAGTAAGTGAGTACCCACTGCGGGCAGTTCGGTCCCCAGATGATGGCCATGTCGCCCTTCGACAGCCCTCTACTCTGGAGCAGCGCCGCCAGCTTGCCCGCTGCTTCCCAAAGTTGGGAGTACGTCAGGCCCGTGTACCGAATCCCCGGCTTCATCAGCACGGCAGGCCGCGGGCCAAACGCCGAGGCCGCGTCCCTCAAGAACTCTACGACCGTGTCACCCGATGAAGTCTGCTGCAATGTGGTCACCTCCCTGCCTGGAATTCGCGGGGCCCGTCGAAGCCCTGTTCGCGTGATGACTTGCTGGGAGCCGGTCCCGCCGTGCCGTTCTTGCTCAATCGAAGATTTCCAGGACCGCGCTACCGCCTAGCAGCCCGAGATACGCTGTCGCTATGAACTTCACCAGTTTGCCCAGCAGGATCGCGAGTCCGAATTTAAAAATCCGGTATCTCATGGACCCGCACGCGAACCCAACGACGTCCATTCCCGGAGACGGGATTATAGCCAGAGCGAAAATTGTAACGAACCCTCGTTTCTCCAGCCACCTTTCGATACGAGGGTACCATTTGTTTTCGGCCAACATCCGACGAATTTCATCGCGAGAGCCGGTACCAGCGAAGTAAGATGTGAACTCCCCGATAGTCGAACCGGTCGCCCCTGCTATCCCCACGATCCATGGAGTCAGCACACTGCCCGCGGCCAGGGCGAACGCCAGCCCGGGAATCGGGACGACGAGAGCGGCCGAGGCCACCAGGTTTACGACGAAGACCCCCACGTAGCCTACTTTGCCGAAGTCCTCCAGCCTCTCGCGAAAAACCAGTGCGGCGGCTGTCAGGACAACGATCGGCGCCAGCGCGATGAGGAGAAATCGAATCCGCTTGAGGTCGATCTGGCCCAGGGTCGAACGTAAGACGCTCCGATTGGACTTGGAGCTCACCTCTGCCTCCTTGATCGGTCCGGCTGGATGGGCTGGCAGCTCGCCAATTCGCGATGTATGTCCCTGATCGATCGTCAGTAGGGGACTACGGGGCATCGACTTTGCGATCTACCGTATTCGGGGTTGGAGCCTCGGGCTAGTTACATATGTACAGTTCAACGGTGGTACGCGAACTACATTCGACTCACTCTAATCGCCGTGCTTATCCACCAGTTTTCTGAGGGAGCCCTTCGGGTCTCTACGCAGCGGTGGAAAGTGGCTGAAGCAGATCGTCTCGAAGTCGAGTTCCAGGAGTCGCCGAAGGGACTCGATAGCCTGCTCTATGTTCTCTGTGAACATCTTGGCGGGGGGCCTGAGTCTGCCCCAACGGTACTCGAGGGCGTCTCCGACGATGAGAACTCCGCTGTCACGGACGTACAGGCTCATGCTCCCCGGCGTGTGGCCGGGAGTGTGGACCACCTGTACGTTCTCCATGAGGGGAAGGGCGTCCCCGTCACCGATCGTGTGGTCGACCGGCGTAGAGGGTCCGTAGAATAGTGGCACGATAGGATCGGCAAGGGACGCAACCAGGCGATTTTGGTACGGGTTGGGCGGCGATGTATCGCCGCTTACAATTGCGGTGTCATCCCGATGGGCCACCACTTTCGCCTTTGTAAGTCCTCTAAGTCGACTCAGGCCACCTGTGTGGTCTGGATGATGGTGTGTTATCGCGATCGTGTCCAGTTGCTCCACAGAGACACCTATCTTTACGAGACCCCGCACAATCCATCTCGCGCTTCCCTTCAGCCCCGTGTCCACCAAAGCGACGCTATCGCCTGACACTAGAACGGTTACTCGCGACGCAAGCGCGGGGAGCTGGTAAATGCCGTCGGTAACCTGTGTCGGCCTCAGGAGCAGCAATATCGTCCTTTTAGTCCGCGCTTAGCGCGCCAAAAACCCGCGACCCACGTAGCAGGATAGTTGCTTTTGCCACAAATGTCATCGTAGGTGGCGACTCACCGGGGACAGCTTTTCACGTGTTCGAGGCTGCCGAATACTAATGTTGGGTCCGTTGGGGGGTTTAGCGACGCGCTTGTAAGTTCCCGACTCAGGTCTGGTATAGAATACGGCTACCGCGGCCCACAACGGAGGTACCTATGACTGGCGAAAAAATCAGGCTTGGAATCATCGGCGCCAACGTCGGCTACGGCTGGACGCCCCGTGCCCATATGCCCGCCATCGCGAACCTCCCGGAGGTAGAGCTTGCGGCGGTGTGTACGGCCCACGAGGAAACCGCCAGGGAGTCGGCGGCAAAGTTTGGCGCGCCGCTGGCTTTCCACGACCATCGCGAAATGCTTCGCGAGGCGGAGTTGGACGCCGTTGCGGTCGTCGTCAGAGTGCCCCTGCACCACCGGCTGACCATGGATGCGCTGGAGGCGGGCAAGCACGTCTACACCGAATGGCCTCTGGGCGCTAATCTCGCCGAAGCCCGGGAGATGGCCGATCTCGCTCGCGGTCAGGGCGTCCAGACGATGGTGGGGCTGCAGGGACGCTGCTCTCCGGAGGTCCTGACCCTCAAGGAGCTGATCGACGACGGTTTCGTCGGCGAGGTGCTGTCCTGCCATCTGGCCCAGTTCAGCTCCGGAGTGCTTACGAGGACTGCGGACCGAACGTGGCAGAAGGACAAGACCCTGGGCGCGACCACGCTGACCATACCCTTCGGCCACTCGATCGACGCCATGTGCATGTGCCTAGGCGAGTTCGAGGAGGTGTCGGCGGTGGTCAGCACCCGCGTCCCCCAGTGGCACGAGACTGATACCGACCGGATGGTGGACGTGAGTGCACCCGACAACGTCCTGGTGAGCGGCACGCTGAGGGGTGGCGCGGTGGCGACCGCCCAGGTGAGCAGCGTGCCGTGGCACGGCAGCGGGTACAGGCTGGAGGTGTACGGCCGCGAGGGGACGCTGGTGCTCATCAGTGACGGGGCCCCCTCCACAAGCAGCGTTCGCCTCATGGGAGGCAAGGGAGATACGGCGGCCCTGGAGGAGATCACTATTCCGCCGCATAACACCTGGGTGCCGGACTCGGTACCGCAGGGGCCGCCGTTCAACATCGCCCAGCTCTGGGGCCGGTTCGCCGGCGCGATTACGGACGGGCAGCGTGCCGAGCCGGACTTCGACACCGCCGTCACCCGCCACAAGCTGATCGACGCCATACAGCGGGCGTCCGACACCGGCCAGCGGCAAAGGCCGTAGGCCCCGGCGACTGGCCGCGCTGCGCCAGAGACCTAGACGCCAACCCACGTCTAGTCGTTCATTCCTGGACAGGGCGTTCCTCGCTTGCCCTGCTCCGAGGCGATGTCGCTAAATTCGCTTGCCTGAGGCGTGCCCTCGAGCTGTCGTCTCCAAAAATGTGCCGGTCTGGTAAGGCTCGACGATCGCGGGCGACGGCGTTCAACGACTCTGTGGCAAACGGCAGTGCGACGACCTGGCTGATCTGCCTAGTCTGGTGGACTGTCGGGGGGTGAGGGTCTTTGGAGGCGCCAGGCGCGCAATTGGAATGCCCCTGGCACAGAGGCGGAGTCAGGAAGAATTTCAGCCCGGGCGGCGAGGGGGGCGAGATTGGACCAATCCCGCGACCTGGTCAATTGCGGACCACACACGCCTGCAAGGAGGGAGCAATGATGCGTCCGGTAATGGGAGCTCGTCGATCTGCCCTGGAGATTATTTTTGAAATGCTTACCGCATGTGGTGACGGCGGTATAAACAAGACCGCGATCATGTACCGTTGTAGCATGAGCTACGATCAGCTAACTAGGTATTTGACCCGGCTCTGCGAGCAGGGTCTGCTAGGAGTTGACGTTAACGGCCTCTACTGGACCACACCCAGGGGGCAGGAGACGTTGCAACAGGCGACGAGGGTCATCCAGACGTTACAATGAACGATGAAATCATCTCAATGGCCGACATGATAGCGGTCTACGAGGTTACTGACCTGTTCGGCATCGACCGGGAGACCATCAGCGTGCCGCTGGGCAAGCAGGGAGCTGGCGGGGCGGTCAAACAGGCCGACGGCGGAGTCGAGATAACGGTGCCGTCCACTATACCCACTCGCGACTGGCTGCCAACCCTGGAGTCCGACCTCGAGAAGCTTGGGTTCGTGCGCCGCGACGCTCCCGACGACGAGGCGTAGCGAGCATCGGGGCCTCGCCGGTACGTGCCGTCGCCCATCGACCTTTGCCGTGCGACGCCGTGGCGCGGCCAACCAGTCTAATCGCGCATCGTCGTCGATGGCCCGTGGTTAACTCGCCGAATCTGTAACCAGCACCCACATGGGGCCCCGGCCGATGTCGTAGCTGTCCAGCAATTCTAGCTCTCCAGTCAACGAGTCTATCCTGTACGCTGCCAGGCGACCAGACTCGAGGCCTGCCGCGAAGAGGTAGTTTCCACCCGGATCGAGGCCGATGGCCCGTGGTACCGCCTCCGTGGGCACGGCGCCCAAGGACTGCATCGAACCATTCGAGGGCTCGATCGAAAAGCAGGCGATGCTGTCGTGGCCTCGGTTAGGGGCGTAAAGCGCTCTGCCCGAGGGCGAAATCTGTATCTGGGAGCACATGTTTGGGCCCTCGTATCCCTCGGGCAGCGTCGAGAGCGTCTGGAAGGCGGTCAGCGTGCCCGCCGACCGATCGAAGTTGTAGGCCGTCACACTGCAACCCTGCTCGTTTGAGAAGTAGACCACGTCCCCATCGGGGTGAAAGCAGAAGTGGCGAGGTCCAGCCTCGCTTTCTTGAGGTACAGTGGGCGGCGAGTTGGGAGTCAGTCGGCCCGTATTCTCGTCGAACTTGAACTGGAAGATCGCGTTGGGACCGTTCCCTCCAGCGATGTGGGGAACGAAGGCGAACGTGTTGGAAGGGTCGGTCTGGATCGAGTGGGCCCCTCTGCCCGTGGCCAGCCATTCGAGAGCGGGCGCCATGATCGAGCCGTCATGGTCGATGGCGTGGACCGCGACCCTACCCGCGCTATAGTAGCTTGAGAGCAGAAACCTACCGGTCCTGTCCGTGGCTAGATAGCACGGGTCGCCCTCCAGAGACACGGAGCTCTTCGGCGACAGGCCCCGGGTGTCTTGATCGATCAGGTAGCTGGAGACCTCCGGGATACCGCGGCGGCCGACGAACATCACTGCGCCCGTCGGGTCCACCGCGAGCGGCGCGGGCCCACCCGTGATCGTCACCGTTTCGCTGAGGTTAAGCTCGCCGGTGTCGCCGTCGACGTCGAAAATCGCCAGCCGGTCATCCTCCGAAAGAGAGACGTACATTCTCAGGGCCATGTAACCACCTCCATTAGTCGGGACGTGACCACGCGCGCGCATGCGTGTTGCCGAAGTATACGCGACCGCGATGGGGTGCATACTATGCGTCGCCGCTACCGTGCCGGGGGGAGGCCAGGGGTCCGAGGAAGCTGACTGGCAATGGCGTATGCGTGCGTTCCGTCCCGTCTGAGCCCCCGAGACTCTGTCGCGTGGACCGCCGGGCGGAGACCGACGCGAATTATTCCCAAGAGAAACCGAGGCGTGCAAGAGCAACCGCGCGCGGGGCATTGGAAAGTGGGATGGTCGGGAATATCATTTTGAGAGGGCACCTCGCGCAATTAATTCCTTTGAGTAAATTTACATGTTGCGCCGGCTGTCGGCATTGTAGAGCGGGCGCTTAGTTATATCGGGTTTTCAAAGAGCGAGAGGGATTCGGCAGCGCTATAGCCGAAATCTATGAGAAGTAAGTTACCGAAGTTACTTCTAGGGATACTCTGAACAAGTCCGTGGATTATGGTGGCATAGTACCATGACAAGTGGAGACGAACTGACTAAGGACGGGAGCAAGAGTAGATGAACCAGCCGACATTTGCGGACCTGGAGTACGAGTGTAAGAAGCGCAAGACTCGGCGGGAGCTGTTTCTGGAGCGCATGGACGGTCTGATACCGTGGGGACAGTTGGAGAGTCGCATTCGACCATACTATCCCGAGGCTGGCCGAGGCCGGCATCCGTATGAGCTGTCGGCGATGCTTCGCATACACTGCGTGCAGCTGTTCTACAACCTGAGCGACCCTGGGATGGAAGACATGCTATACGAGGTCGAGTCGGTGAGGCGATTCGTGGGCCTGAGGCTGTCGGGCCCTCTGCCTGACGAGACGACGATCCTGAACTTCCGCCACTTGCTGGAGGAGCACGATCTTGGCGAAGGTCTGTTCAAGACCATCAACGTCCACCTGGAGACTCAGGGGCTTCGTCTTCGGGAGGGGACTATAGTGGACGCGAGCATCATCGAGGCGCCGTCGTCGACTAAGAACCGTGCCCGGGAGCGTGACCCAGAGATGCACTAGACCAAGAAGGGCAACAAGTGGAGCTTCGGTATGAAGGTGCACATCGGGGCGGACGAAGAGACAGGGGTGGTGCATAGTGTAGCTATGACATCAGCGAACGTGCATGACGTGACCGAAACTCACCGGTTACTACACGGTGGAGAGACGCGGGTGTGGGGCGATGCGGGGTATCAGGGAGTCGATAAGCGGGAGGAGAACCGAGAGTTGGATGTGGAGTGGCGCGTGGCGATGAAGCCCGGTCGGCGTCGGCAGCTAGCACCTGAAAGCGAGGAGGCGTTGGCGGAGAAGCGCAAGGCGTCGGTCAGGGCGAAGGTGGAGCATCCGTTCCTGTATGTGAAGCGTCACTTTGGCTACGCCAAGGTGCGGTATCGTGGACTGGCCAAGAACACGCAACGGCTGGCGTTGCTGCTGGGGTTTGCCAACTTGATGACAGCCGAGCGCCACTTGGCGGTGTGACGAGAGAGAAGTGCGCCCAAATCAGGTTGATAGCGGCGACACGCCCCCGGCAGAGCCCGCTTTCGAAGCCCAAACAGACCCGATTTAGGGCCGCAACAGCCTGATGAGCCATCGCAAAGAATTGAACATCTTCGGACTACCCCTGCAATCAATTCAATCCAGCATATGAAGGGTTATTCAGAGGTTCCCTAGAGCTATCCGAGGTCGACCGGCTTTCGTCTGCGCTTGCTCATCTCGGCCACGCCGAGACGGACGTGGTGTTGCTGGACCTCTCTTTGGAGGACAGTAGCGGCCTCGACACGTTCCTTCGGGTGCACGACGCCGCACCCGCGGTGCCGATCGTGGTGATGAGCGGCCACGCTGACGAGGCTATGGCGGTCAATGCCATGCGCCAGGGCGCGCAGGACTACGTGGTGAAGGGCCATGTGGACGGCGATCTGGTGGGACGCTCAATCCGGTACGCCATTGAGCGGATGAAAGCCGAAGACGCCCTGCGTGAGAGCGAGGAGCCCTTTCGACTGGTAGTGGAGCATGCGGGCGACGCCTTTCTCCTCCACGATCGCGACGGAAACATCGTCCAGGTAAATCAGCAGGCTTGCGACATTCTGGGGTACACCAGGGAGCGTCTCCAGACCATGTCTCTCAAGGACATAGAGTCAGGCTTCAGCGACGAGAAAATGGCCGACGTCATCGGCCGGGTCGTCGACGGCACGCCTCTGACTCTGGAAAGTGACCACGTGCGAAGCGACGGGTCGCGCTTTCCGGTGGAAGTGCGCCTGTGCAGGTTCGACTCGCCCGGTGGTCCGCTTTTTCTTGCCCTGGCCAGGGACATCAGCGGGCGTCGAAGTCTGGAAGAGCGGCTTCTCCAGTCGCAAAAGCTGGAGGCTGTCGGGCGGTTGGCAGGCGGCATCGCCCACGATTTCAACAACCTAACGACACCGATCATCAGCTACGCCCAGCTGGGAACTTCTCTCGTGGCGGCTTCCGACCGGCTTCACGGGTACCTGCTGGAGATACGCAAGGCTGGAGAGCGTGCGGCCCAGTTGACTCACCAGCTCCTAGCCTTCTCGCGGAACCAGGTCATCAAGCCTCAGATCGAGGACCTTAACGAGCTAATTCTGAACGTGGATAGCATGATACGGCGCATCCTGGGCGAGAACATCGAGCTGGTGTTTTTGCCGGGCGAGGACCTGAGCTTGATCACCGTCGACTCGGCGCAAATGGAGCAGGTGCTAATAAATCTTGTCGTGAACGCGAGAGACGCGATGCCGGGCGGCGGAAGGATCATGATTTCGACGGGCGAGGTCTCGTTGGACGAGGACTACGCCCGGACCCGGCCATACCTGACCGCCGGACAGTACGTGGTGTTCACCGTCAGCGATACAGGTGTGGGCATCGCCGAGGATATCAAGGAGCACCTCTTCGAGCCGTTTTTCACCACCAAAGATGTAGGCCAGGGAACCGGCCTGGGACTTTCAACCTGCTTTGGCATCGTTGCACAGATGGGAGGCCAGATTACGGTGGACAGCGAGCCGGGCGAAGGGGCAACGTTCTCGGTATACTTGCCCGCGGCCACCGGGCAGCTGGCCGAGAAATGGCCCGCGGAAGACCAGCAGGCCGCTCCAAGGGGCTCGGGAACGGTCATGATCGTGGAAGACGAGGCAGCGGTCCTCCGGGTCGCCAGCGAGGTCCTGCAACGCCAGGGGTACAACGTGCTTGAAGCGTCGAACGGCCATGACGCCGTCTGGCTCGCTCAGGAGCGGGCCAGTGAGAGGATCGACCTTCTCGTGACGGACGTGGTCATGCCGCTGATGGGCGGGGCACAACTGGCGAGCCGGATGTCTGACCTGCATCCTGAGGCGAATGTGCTGTTTACTTCGGGCTACCCTGGCGATCAGCTCCTGAACGAAGGGCTCCCGTACCATAACGTCAGGTTCCTGCCAAAGCCCTATACGCAGGACTCGTTGACCGCCGAGGTGAGGCTGGCGCTGGAATCGTGAGCCCCGGACCGAATTCCTCGGCCGCGTCCGGGACCACCTGGGACTCTGGCGTTGCTACGAGTCCAGCTCGTCCCAGATGACCTCATAGCTGTGGAGCCGCGAGGCGGAAAGCTCTCCCGACTCCTCGGCCGCCCGGACGGCGCAGTCGGGCTCAACGGTGTGGGCGCAGTTGGAAAATCGGCATTCCGGCGCCAGAGCCGCGATCTCCGGGAAGTAGTCGGGAAGCTCCGCGCGGGTCAGGCCGGATAGTCCGAAGTCCCGGATACCTGGAGTGTCCACCACGTAACCTCCCATGCCCAGCTTCAGCAGCCGTGCGTGAGTCGTCGTATGGCGGCCCTGGCCACTGTACTCGTTGACCTGGGCGGTGCGTAGACGTAGCCCAGGCTGTAACGCCGACAGCAGCGAACTCTTGCCGGTCCCGGACATCCCCACAACCAGGGTGGTGCGGTCGCGCATAACGCTCCTCAGCTCCTCCAGACCCTGGCCGAGCAGGGCGCTGGACTCGATCACCGGATGGCCCAGGTCACGGTAGGGCTGTAGCGTCAAATTTAGGTCCTGCGGGTCTTCGGCTAGGTCGACCTTGTTGACGCAGATAAGGGGCGAGATTTCGGCCCGCTGAGCCGCGATCAGGTAGCGGTCTATCAGCTCTAGCCAGATGTCCGGCTGCAGCCAGGACGACACGACGAGGAGTTGATCGACGTTGGCGGCGATCACCTGCTGGCGCGGGGCCAGGAACGCGTCCGGACGAGCCAGGGAGTTGCGACGGGGCAACACCTCCTCGACCACCCAGCCTCCCACGCTATCCTGAGAAACGGCGACGCGGTCACCCACAGCCAGTGCGTTGGTGAAGCCTGTATCGATCTCGGTCAGGATGCCGCGGACGGTGCAGTCCACGGAGCGGTCCGCCAGTTCGACCTGCGCGGACATGCCGGAAGTTGCGATGACGACTCCGTGTTGGCCATCGTGCGCCTGTGTGCCGCCCGGTCCATCACCCGGTGTCTCGCCGACCTCGCTCGCCGCGCTCTCGACGACGCGACGGCGGTCGCTCTCGTCACGGGGCATGACGCGCTCGAGGGAGACGTGCTCGAGCTCGTCGCTGTCCCGGTAGGCGTCGTCGGCCCAGTCCTTCCGGCGGGAGCGCACGCGCTTGCTCTTACCGCCGCGCCGGAAGCGCCGATTCGCCGTCCGGACCTGTCGCTGCCGCTCGGACTCCGCCGCCTGTTTGGTGTGCTGCTGGACTCGCTTCGTGTGGTCTGGCGAATCCTGTTCCTCTGGACCCAACCTTATCCCTCGTAGTCGCCGGGTGGCTCTTCTGTTAGCGGCTCCTGGCGTAGTCCAGCAGGGGAGACCTGGACACGGCTAAAAATGGCGTGGTTCCCGCGGGCGCGTGGCCTCTTAGCGCGCCGGTAGCGCGCCGGCCTGCCAGAGGCGCATCGACGCTTGCACCGAAAAGCCATGAGCCGCGTTTGGCTGCTCATGGCTCATGAAATAGTCGCTAAGGGTTGCGTAAATTAGCTCCCCTTCCCGGGCCTTCCTCGCCTCCGCACTTCCGGCCAGAAGTAGATATCATCCCCTACACGTTTTACCACCAACGTCTTACCCGCGTGTTTCGCTGCGGTTCCAAGCCTACGCTTGATAGCGGCCGTACTCTCACCGTTCGTAATACTGAGTTTCCCCGCCTTACCAGGCTCAACACGGTCGATATAAGCCAGATATTCGAGAATAATCCCGCCGCGCTTGCCGGTCAGCTCGGCATGGTTTTTCGCCTGTTGAAGTGGAACAAGTTCGAATGTCGGCATGGTTTCCTCCTGGGAATCTAGAATTTGAGCAAGGAGTTTCTAGTCCTCCAATTCTCGGCCTCATTATACCAACAATTGCCGCTCAAATGTGGGGCGGATTATGGCCGGGAAAGTGAGGCATTCCCTCGGATACGAGCGCAGAACTCAAGGTCGTCGGGATAAGGACGTATCGGCGCAGGTTGCAAGTAAATCCGAAGACGTATTGCAGAGCCAACCACGTTGATAGGAAACTAGTGGGCGCCCGTGTGACCAACCGATAAGCGTAGACCGAAATGGGCGATGACGGAGCGAATCACGGTCGTCACGTTCGCACCGCCTTCGCCGGGAGCTCGGTGATGCCCAGTGTCTCCGGCCGCTGCTCGCTGCGGATCGGCTCTCGCCAGGGGTAGATTCCACCTTCGTAGGCGCCAGGACCCAGTTTGAAGTGCCTGGCTTCCTCGAATGTCTCGATGAAGGGTGCGTTGGGGTCGTACCAGCCTTCCCGGGACCTGGGCCTGGGACCGGCCTTGGAAACGTGTCCCATGGTGCTGCGACCGAGCATCTCCTCCAGCATCCAGACGCAGTCGATGAGCCTGTCCAGGTCGACGCCGGTCTCGATTCCCATCTCTTCCAGCATGTTGATGATGTCCTCGGTGGGCATCTGGCCGGTAGCGCGGCCGTTGCCGCAGTAAGGGCAGCCACCGATGCCGCCGATGGTGCCGTCCAAGTGGAGAGTGTCGCGGTCGTCGAGCGCCTGCAACGCGGCGTAGGCCGAGACGATCGCCATGCCCCTGGCATTGTGCAGGTGGAGGGTGAAATCGTGGACCAAAGGCCACCGCTGTTTGATCGCATCCAGCTGGGCCGCGACCTCGTGGGGCATGTTCCAGCTCATCGGATCGCCAAGACTGACCGCTGTTACCGAGATACCCGCGTCGTCCCAAAGTGTGTACTGGCGTGTCAGCATCTCCATCCGGTGGTCCAGGGTGAATCCACCAACGAAGTTGGAGCCCCACGCCGCGCTAAGTCCGATGCCCGCTTCCGCGACGCCATCCTTCGCCGCCTCGGCTATAGTGGGCGCCCACCCGGCGATCTCCTGGGCCTGGGACCGGTTGGCGTTGCGGCGGACGAAGACGTCGCACAGGTGGCAGTTGGTGGACGGGCGGCCGGTGTCGTCCGGCCCCATGCTCAGCGGCGGGGAGTGTTTGCGTGCCCGCTCGCGCCCCTGTTCGTTGAGGGCCAGCGCCGAGTAGCGCACCCCGGGCTGGGGTGTGAACCTGGCCACGACCTTGTCGATCTCGGCCATCTGCGGCGTGTATCTGGGGCTGACGAACGAGCCGACAACGATGTGCTTCAGCCCAGTGTCGGAGAGCGCGTCCAGCAGCCGCACCTTGTCGTCGATCGGGATGCTCGCATCCTCGATCTGCATGCCCTCCCGCATGCCCTCCTCTTTGTAGGTGACTTTGGCGTAACCCATGGCGCTCCCTTTCCCCGTCAGCGTTCGGGGTCTGATCTCTGGGTACATCGGCGCGCGACGTCGACGGTGGTCTATCGGTGTCGTCCCGGAGGACGCCGGTCGTAGTCAGGTGGGCCGGCGCGTCCAGCCGGTCTGTTTTCACTGACCGCGGTATCGCCAGCGATTTCTCGTAGCTCCGGCTAGGGGCTGCCTCACGCGTCCTGGTTGCCGCGGATATGTGAGACCATCTGGTCGACGCCGTCTTTGTCGGGACCGGGTGCGGCGAAGTCCAGGTAGAACTGGAGGTCGTCCAGCGCCTGTGCGCGGTTGCCCATATGATAGTGGGCGATCCCTCGGTCGCGGCGGTCGGACGCCGAGTTCGGGTCGATAGCGAGGGCGAATTCCATCACCGTCAGCGCCCGCTCGTGGTCTCGCTGCCGGACATAGATCGACTTCAAGTTGCGGATGATGCGGGCGATAAATTCGCGGCTAGTCACAGGTTCCAGATAGCCCGGGTGCCACGGGAAGTCGCGACCGACTGCCTCGACCGCCCGCTGTCTGCACTCGTCCTCGGAGAGCAGGATGCCCCGATTGAACGGGTCGACGAACAGGCCATCAAACTCCCGATGCCGCACCAGGAAATGGCCTGGCAAACCGACGCCTACCAGCGGTATCGATAGCCTCTTGCCCACCTCCACGTAGACCAGCGCCAGTGTGATGGGAATGCCCTGCTTCCGTTCCAGGACCTTATTCAGGTAGCTGTTGCGGGGGTTGTAGTAGTCCTCCGAGTTGCCCCTGAAGCCCAGATCGTCGAAGAGGTGCTGGCTCAGGATATTCATGCAGAAGAGAGGGTCGTCCTCCTCCAACAGCCTGCTGGAGATGTCCCCGGCAAGCCGCTGCAGCATGAACATCTCGCGCTCAATGCTCATATCGGGATGTTCGGATGCCGCCACTAGCAGCGCGGCCCTGGCTAGATCAACCTCGGCGTCGGGGCGGTCGATCACGTCCTCGAACTGGCTCAGAAGGAGGTCCAAACCCTTCGCCTTTCGCCTGGTCCTCACGGTGGCCCCATTATATATCACCCGCCCTGGCTGCCGAGACCACATACACCGGGTCGCCGACGGCTCCCGGTCCCGGACTGATATCGCTGGCCGCCGGCGAGTCCCACCCGCCGGACCGCTGGAAATAAGTGCCGATGAGCTGCGCCCTGCCCCGGCTGTCCAGGCGCTGCCAGACGGCCACCGCCTTGGTAGGGAACATGCGACTTGAAAATATGACGTGGAAGGCCCCGCCATCTCGGAGCACCCGGCGTACCTCTGAAAATACCTCCACGGGACGCGTCATGTACTGGACCGAGACGGTCACCACCACCGCGTCGAAGGTCTGATCCAAGAAGGGGAGCGTCGGGTCGGCGTTGATGTCGTGGACCAGCCGGCGGTCGAGCGCGGGGTTGTCGCGCATCTCCGCCGCGTTCAAGCCGAGGCCGACCAACTGGCTTCTGGGGAGACCTTCAGGCAGGTGCGAGCGCCAGGAGCTCATCAGGTCCAGGATGACTCCATTTGATGGCAGCTCCTGGTGGAAGTATCGTCCGATAGCCGCGATGGCTGAATCGTCTATGTGCACGACCAGTCGTGGCTCGGCGTAAAAGAGCCGGTCGTCGCCCTCATCGACTCTCCGGAAGAACGAGTCGGGATAGGGTTGGGAGGCCTGGTCTTCGTCCTGTTCGTGAGGGTTCATTAAGTTATCGATGTCGCGGCATAGCGCTTGCTTTCGGTCCGCCTGAGGCACCGACGCGGCGCCCTTCGACGTGCTCAGGGCGAACGCCCCGATCCCGACGTGTCGGTAGGGCGAACCGCAATTTCTGACACCAGGCACTGGGCGTCCGCAGCACCTCAGTCGGCGGCTCGGGCACTGGGGTCCGCGACCGGACTCGGAGGCTCCGCGGCAGCCTGCGCACCCTTGAAGAACGAAGCGACGATACCAGCCAGCAGCAGGCTTCCCATTACCGCGTAGAGCAGGCGCAGGCCCGAGACGAAGGCGTCCAGAATTGGCCCCTCAACCGCCCCACTGATGTCGCCAAGGTCCGGAGCATACCCCAATGACACCATCGTCGCCGTCACGATTGTCACGCCCACGGCCACGCCGCTCACATTGGCAGAGTTGCGTACAAGCGTCAGCAGTGCAGCCACCACCCCATGCCTGTTCGATTCCGCAGCGTTGAATATCGACGCCGAGTTGGGCGAGCTGAACAGTCCCGTCCCACCGCTTTGCAACACCATGGCCACGATCAGCAAGCTGAGAGGCGAGACAGTTGTGATGCGGGAGATTGCAAAGACTCCGATCGCAGCCAGCGTCAGTCCCGCAACGTTGAAAGGCCGCCAGCCATAGCGGTCAGACAGACGGCCCGCCACCGGCCCCATGATTGTCATTACGACGGCCGTTGGAAGCATGACCAGGCCCACCTGGCCGGGCCTGAGCCCCTTGACGCCCTGCAAGTAAAAGGGCATTAGGAAGCGCACGGACGCTGTGCCCAGGAACGAAATAAAGCTGGCAAGCACTCCCAGCGCGAACACCCGACGTCGGAAGAGCCGCAAGTCCAGCATCGGCGCTGGGGTCCGAAGCTCCCACCAGATGAAAGTCGCAATGAAGCCGGCGAATCCCAGCATCGCGGCCAAGATGGGCGGCGACAACCAGCCGACCCGGTGGCCATTGGTCATCAGCATCAGGAACGTCACGAGCGCCCCCGTGGACGTCGCCGCGCCGAGCCAGTCGTAGCGGGTCCCGGGCCGCTCCCGGAAAAAGATGCGTCTATCCATGATAAGCAGAGCCCCAGCGATCGCCACCAGCCCCAGGGGAACGTTGACGAAGAAGACCCAGCGCCAGCCCAGTGCGCCGACGATCAACCCTCCCAGCACAGGGCCGGCCATGCCTCCGGAGCCGACGATGCTCATATGGGTGCCGATGCCCTTGCCCCGCTCGCTCTCGGGGAACACGGATGTGACGATTGCCATGCCGGTGCCCTGAGTCATCGCCGCGCCAACACCCTGCACCACTTTGGACAATATCAGCAGAAGGATGGAGTTCGAGACGCCCGCCAACACCGCTGCGCCTACGAATATCGCCAGTCCGCCGACGTACACTTTTTTTCGCCCCACCAGGTCCGAGAGCCTGCCCATGGGCAGCAGCAGCGCGCTAATGGTAAGGGTCTCGGCGATGACAACCCACTGTACGGTGGGCAGGTCGGTCCCGAAATGGGCGGCGATGGTAGGCAGCGCGACGCTTACGCTGCCATGGGTCATCACGGAGGAGAAGGTGCCGAATCCAACGGCCGCCAGCACCCACCACTTGTAGTTGGGGCTGCCTAAGAGCATCCGGCTGGGCAATAAGGACTCCCGACGAAGAGATGCCCCAGTTTATCACGGCGTTTCTTGTGGACCTGGTTCGCCGCACGTCTGCTAGTATAAGCCTGCGCACCGAGTGGTTAGAATTCACCCGGGCGTCCCCCGAGCATCCAAGCCACAAGGAGCAGAAGATGAGATGGGCCTCCGCCGTCTCCGAGGACAGCTCGCTTGAGTCTGCAGTGGCAGCCTGCGCGGCCGAGGTGAAGCCCGTGATGGGCGACGCCGTTCCGGACCTGGCGGCAGTGTTCGTCTCGGCGCACCACTCCGGCGAATACGACGATCTACCCTCGCTGCTCCGCCAGGCGGTCGGAGACAGCCTGCTTATCGGCTGCTCCGGCGGCGGCATTATCGGGGCCGGCAAAGAGGTCGAGCACAGTCCCGGCTTCGCGCTGACGACCGCCCTTCTGCCCGACGTGGAGATGCATCCGTTCCACATCGACGACTCGGGACTCCCGGACGGTGATGCGCCGCCCGACGCGTGGGAGGCTCTGGTCGGCTCTTCGGCCGGGGACGACCCAAACCTGCTGCTGCTGGCCGACCCATTCAGCATCCGCGGGGAGGACCTGCTGCTGGGGCTGGACTACGCGTTCCCCCGGAGCATCAAGATAGGTGGGCTGGCCAGCGGTGGCAGCCAGGTCGGGGGCAACGCGCTGTTCGCCGGTCGCGACGTGCATCGTTCCGGGGCGGTGGGCATCGCGATGCACGGCAACATCGAGGTGGATACCGTCGTGGCCCAGGGTTGCAAACCCATCGGCCGGCGCATGAGGGTTACGTCCTGCCAACGAAACATGCTCCTGGAGCTTGACGGCCAGACCCCTCTGGAGGTACTGCGCGAGATGTTCGAGGAGCTGGACGAGCGGGACCAGTCTCTGGCGCAGCACTCGCTCTTCCTGGGCGTGGTCATGGACGAGTTCAACGAGGACCCAAAGCTGGGCGACTTCCTCGTTCGTAACATCCTGGGTGTGGACAGCCGCTCCGGCGGGCTCGCGGTCGGCGAACGGCTGAGAGAGGGCCAGAACGTCCAGTTCCACCTACGCGACGCTGAAGCGTCATCGCTGGACTTGCAGTCGATGCTCAGCCAGTACGCAGGCGGTCATCAGCCCGGGTCAGAGGCCGGCGCGATGCTCTTCCAGTGCCTGGGTCGGGGCTCGCACCTCTTCGGACGACCGGACCACGACACCGACATGTTTCGCGAGATGGTGGGCGCCATTCCCTTGACGGGCTTCTTCTGCAACGGCGAGATCGGCCAGGTTGGCGGCTCGACATACCTCCACGGATACACCAGCTCATTCGGCATATTCAGGCCCAGAGCCTAGCTGGGGTTGGACACCGGTCCCAACGTGTCCTGAGGACGCCCAACCGGCCGGGCTTTACCCGGGCAGCGAGGCTCGCGGACCACCGGGGCATTCCCATTAGCAGGTGAGCCCCACCCCGGCGTGTTTGGGCCCGCCCATGCGCCCGGCAGTATTGGGGGATGCCCCCAAGCCCCCACATATGGCAGATCGTTCCCCACAAGACCTTACGATTGGGCGCCCCGGATCTCTGGGATGATGCCTATTGGGTTGCAGTCCCCGTGCACACGCACCGCGCCCGCGGCGTGGATTTGGATGGCCTTGGGGATCCCAGCCCGCCTGGAGGAGCCAGTTTTAGCGAGACCAGAGCGGCATATCCCGCAGCACTCAGCCCACGAAAGAGGCGCCGGGCGAGACCGTCTAGTGCCCGAGGGGGTTGCGCACGTACAGCCCCAGGAGCTCTCCGCCGATTACGTGAAGGTGGCCGTGATGTTGGGTCTGCAGGGCGTCGGGGCCGAAATTGGAAAGGACCCTGAAACCGTCCGGACAGCGCTCGTTTCCCAGGTCCACGGCCAGCCTGCCCAGCCGAGCCAGCAGGTCGCCGCTTTGCCATAGCTCCGCCTGGGTCAGGTGCTTTTTGGGCACGATTAGCAGCATTACCGGGACCCAGTCGAGCTCGTTCATAAACGCGAGGATGAATTCATCCTCGTAGACTTTTTCCGAGGGCAGACTGCCGGATACTATCCCGCAAAAAGTGCACAGGCCGGTGCTGCGCTCACCCGTCACTCGGCCCCGCTCATTGCGATACGACTCCTGAACCGCGCCCATGATCCGTCGTCCCGACACGTTGGGGCGGTGGTCTTCGGGCGGGAGACATCAGTGTCCTGAGTTCCAAGTTCGTTGAATAATTCCATTCCAGGGCTTAGTGGTTCGACAGGCTCACCACGAACGGGAAAACGACATCTCTCCGTTCGGCCCGAGCCCCGACGTCCCGATCCCGATGCGGGACCAAATCGGGGAGTCGGGGGCCCAGAGTTTAGTTAACGTTGTTACCGATCACCACACTAGCTTCCCGACCTTGCTCTGCCTCGGGCCCTGCCGCCGGGTTGGCTGACGCGGTAGTCGGGGGCGTCCATGCGGATGGGCTGGCCGCCGAAACGCTGGTCCATTACACGCGAAATGATCGGCCCCGACGATTTGGTCAGGTCCGCCGAGCTGGTAATTACGGTCGGAAGCCTGGCGTTGTGCCTGTGTACGATGATCTGGTACAGCTTCTCGCGGGCCCATTCGCTGGTGCTCTCCTGCCCGAGGTCGTCTAGGACCAGCAGCGGGGCGTTTTTCACCTGGTCGAAGACCCGGTCGTAGGTGACGCGGCTATCGGGAGTGAAAGTGAAGCGCAGGTAGTCCAGCAAGTCGGGCACGAAGGCGAAGAACACCGGGTGGCCCTCGCCCATGCGCTCCACAGCGATGGCCACGGCCAGGTGCGTCTTCCCGACGCCGGTGTCGCCAAACAGGGTGAGCCAGCCGTCGGGGTCGCGGGCATAGTTGCGGGCGGCGTCCAGGGCGGCCCGCAGGCTGGCCCGCTGCTGGGGAGACGACCTGTTGCCCTTGGCGTCGAAGCTGTCGAAGGTCATCCGCCGCAGCATCTCGGGGTCGAAGCGACCTAGCTGCTGGGTAGTGTCGTGCGTCTGGCCCCGGAGCTCCAGCACGCGGCTCAGCCTGGGGTCCATGATGCGGCTGGCCAGGTAAGGGTCCAGGTCACCGAAATCGGTGGCGGTGGTTATTACCGTGGGCAGCTCCCCGATGGCTCGGTGGTTGAATATCTGCTGAAGCTTCTCTTGCGCCCAGGGGGTGGCGCTCTGAGAACCGAGCCCGTCCAGCACCAGCAGCGGCGCCTCGTTGACCTGCTCGAAAAGGTCCGAGTAGCCGATGTCGCTTGTAGGGGAGTAGCTGGCCCTCAGATGGTCCAGCAGGTCCGGGACGCTGACGAAGAACACCGGCCTGCCGCCCTCGATGCAGCGGTTGGCGATGGCGGCCGCCAGGTGGGTCTTGCCCGATCCGTGAGCGCCGGCCAGCACCAGCCAGCCAGCGGGCGCTTCGGAATAGGCGAAGGCGGCCTCGAAGGCGGTGCTGAACAGCCGCCGGCTTTCCGGGTCATCGGCGTGGCCCTGCGGGCCGAGGGTGTCGAAGGTGAGCCGCGAATGATGGCCCAGGTTACTGTAGCGTCGGAGCCTCTCGGAGCGCTCTTCGGCGGTCCTGACGTCCTGGCATCGACATGCGACCACCTGCCCGAAGTCCGGGTGGCCCACCGGCACCTGGGGCGTCAGCCAGCCGAGATCGCGGCAGAGGGGACAGACTGTCCCGTTATCCGAATCGTCGGCCGGGCGGTCGTCATGATGGCGGTCGCCTCCGCCGTTGGCCGCGCTAGTAGCGGAGAGTCTTTTTAGAATGTCGCCCAGGTCTTCCATGCCCCCTGCCCTCTTGTTCCCACCGCTCGAGGATGCGAGCGATGTACCTCCAGCTTCTCTTGTTAAGTCCCACGGCCTCGCGGAAGGCGTCCTCAATCCAGTCTTCGGGGTAGAGCTCCTCGGCCTCCCGGAGCTCGTCGGCGATCATCGGGTTGATCAGCCCAATATTCTGCTCGTAGAGGCCGAATATGTTGGGCCTGTCGGCCGGCTCCTCCCAGGGCTCCAGGATTGGCGGCAAGGCATCGGACACTCCCGATGAATCGGAGAGCTTCGACAGCGCCGCGCGGTCCGCGTCGGTGTTCAGAGCGAATAGCTGCTGTCGGCGGCCGTCGTGCCCCACTGTGGCCGACACCACAGTGCCGCGCGCCACCGCCGCGGCGGCGGCTGTCTCGATCTCGTCCGAAGCGGACGCCCCATTACCGGACAGCGCGCGCGCCAGCATCCGGTCGGCCTGGAGCTCGCCCAGGGAGACGAAGCGCGGGTGGCCCCGTTTCTGGTGGAGCATCGCGACGAGGCGGAGAGTGCACTTCAGCTCGGCCAGGTCGTCTATCTGCTCCAGCAGCGCGCCCAGCATCGGGCCAGGCACCGGCACGTACCGCACTTTTCGGTGGAATCCATCGAACTTCGTGGTCATGGATGAAGGTTTTCCGACACTCTCTGCTCGCTGGATGCGCTCCGTTTTGGGCTTCACCGGCGACGCTCGCCAGAATACCTACAGAACCTGTCGGTGGAAACTGCGTCGCAACTGCGGCCCGGCATTGGCGACCAAGTTGTGGCCTGCAACGGACCGAACCATCCCCCTGTATCCCCCTTCCTCGTCGGGAAGGGGGAATAATGATTCTGGGGGACACCCCCAAGTACCCCGTGCAATCCGCAGTCGGCGGATTGGAGATTTCGACGAGACTACACCGAACATCACGCTGATCTCGGCTGCCGGGCCCCGCTATGTTAGCGACGCCGCTTCTTTGGACCGTCAGGCGTACTCGAGCGCGCCGGTGGGGCTGGGGTCGAGGGTCTCGAACCTGACCGTGTCGCTGCGGAAGTACAGGTTGACGGTCCCGAGGGGGCCGTTGCGGTGCTTCGATACGATGATTTCAGCCACGTTTTCGGGGTAGGGCCGGGTTGGCTCTTTCCTCTCCCAGTCCTCCCTCGAGGTATAGGTGTCCTCGCGGAAAATGAAGGCGACTATATCGGCGTCCTGCTCGATGCTGCCGCTCTCTCGCAGGTCCGACAGCATTGGGCGGTGGCCCGGCCGCTGCTCGATGGCCCTGCTGAGCTGCGAGCAGGCCAGGACGGGAACGTCCAGCTCTCGGGCCAGTCCCTTGAGTGAGCGGGAGACCTCTCCCAGGGCCATGGCGCGGTTCTCGGCGCGGCCAGTGTCTATAAGCTGAAGGTAGTCGACAATGAGCAGATCCAGGCCGTGCTCGGCCTGTAGCCTTCTCGCCTTGCCTCGGACCTCGACAATGGTCTGGATGGGAGTCTCGTCGATGAAAATCGGCAGGTCGGAGAGGGCGCCGACGGCATCGAACACCCGGCTCTCCTCTCGCTCGGTGATCAGGTCCATTCGGAGCCGGTGGCTGTCTATTTCGGCTTCGGCCGCCAGTAGACGCATGGCGATCTGCTCGCCGCTCATTTCCAGGCTGTACATGCCGACAATGAACCCGCGGCTGGCGGCGTTTCGGGCCATGTTTAGCGCCAGGGTGCTCTTGCCGAGGCTGGGCCTGGCCGCCAGCACGAACATGTCCGAGCGCTGAAGGCCGCCGCCCAGAAGCTGGTCGAGGCCAGGGAACCCGATCGGCACCGGCGCCAGACGGTCGGCATCCGAAGTCGAAACGGCGCCGCTCTGCTCCATGTAGACGTCGAAGAAATGGCGGATGGGCGCGAAGTCCCTGGCGCTGCGCCCGGTGCGAACGCCGTAGAGTGTTTCCTCGGCCTGCGTCAGGGCTACATCCGAGTCCGGACCGCCCTCGTAACCGATCTCGGCGATACGCTCGCCCGCGCGGATGATGCGGCGCATGATGGCGGTGCGGTGGACGATCTGGGCGTAGTGCTCGATATGCACTGATGTAGGGACCGTGGCGACCAAGTGCGCCAGGTAGGCGACGCCGCCGACTGCCTCCAACCGGTCGTCCCGCAGGGACAGCTCGTGGGCCAGGGTCACCTGGTTTATCGCCTCGCCCCGCGTCAGGATCGAAGAGCAGGCCTCGAAGCACCAGCGGTTTTTCTGCCCGTAGAAGTCCTCGGATTTGAGGAAACCGGTGACCCTCGTCAGCGCATCTCCATCGATGAGCACCGAACCGATTACGGACTCCTCCGCGCTGATGTCGCTGGGGGGTAGAGAGTCGGTTACCACGTCTATCTCCCTCGGTCGTTGACTAGTGGACCTGTGTCGTGGCCAGTCGGAGCGCGCGACCGGCCGGGCGCCGGGCTATCGGTATTACCCGTCGCTGCTCCGTAACACCGGTCCGAAGTCCCGACACGTCGGGATCGGGTCAGACTCTCAAAGAGTGGCTGGGAGCAGCTATTCCTTTTCGTCCTCTGGTGCGTCGTCCTCAGCCGGAGCGCTCTCCTCGGTGTCCGGGAGCTCGGCAACGTCCTCGGACGACTCCGCGCCATCTTGTTCATCCGCCGCCGCCCTGGCCTCGGCGGCTTCGATCGTCTCCGTTGGGTCCGTGCCGGCGGGGTGTACCACTACCTTGATGGTGGTCTTGACCTCTGGATGGAGTCTGACGTTCAGGTCATAAACACCCAGATCCCGGATGGGCTCGGCAATCTCAATGGTCCGCCGATCGATCTCGTTGGCGGTCAGCTCCGACAGGGACTCGGCGATGATGGCGTTGGTGACGGAGCCGTAAAGCCTGCCCGTACTTCCCGCGCGCATCTCGACGTTGACTTGAGTGCCCTCGACGGCCTCGGCCAGCTGCTTCATGTCTTCCAGCAGCTTGATCCGGTTGATGCCAGCGCTACTGCTGAGCTTCTCGACACGCTGAAGGGCGTTGTGGGTAGCTGGAACGGCCAGGCTTTTAGGTATCAGGTAGTTGCGAGCGAACCCGTTCTTTACTTCCTTCACATCCCCGCCATGTGCAACCCCAGGCACATCTTCTAAAAATACAACTCTCATCGCAAGGTTAACCTCTCGGGAATTCCTTTTTACTTCGACCAATTGGGCGAAACCATTTTGCCACAGGGGGTCCGGGGAATGATATGAGAACAAACGTGCTTACACATACTACCATGGACGGCGCCGGGGGACATGAAACGAGGCGGGCCGTGGACTACCTGGACGCCTACCGGAATGACAGTACTTGATGGCCGGTCGCGAGAAGACCCGCAAAAACATGGGTCCAGGGCGACCCCTGGTTCACACGTTAAAAAGGATGCCCAGGTAGTCGCCGTCGGCTACCCCGTACGTCCTGCCTTCCCGTCGAAAGACGCCCTGGCGTTTGGCTTCGGCCAAGCTGCCGACCCGCACCAGCTCTTCGAAGGCGACCACCTCTGCCCGGATGAATCCCCGCTCGAGATCAGAGTGGATTTGGCCCGCGGCCTTGAGGGCGGTGGCGCCTCTGGAGATGGCCCATGCCCGGACCTCCTTGGAGTTCCCAGTAAAGAAGGTGATTTGGTCAAGCAGGTGGAACGAGAGGCGAACGACGCGGTCCGGCGCCGACTCGCCGGCGCCCATGGACTCTCGGAAGTCCCTCTCCTCCTCCGGGTCCATCTGTGCCAGCTCCATCTCCAGCTTGCCGCAGAGGGCGGCGGTGCGGAGGGAGTTCCCATCGAACCCCGATGTGGTCGACGCCTCCAGCTCCGCCACGTCGGCAAGTTGCTCTTCACCGGCGTTGACGATAAGAACCAGCGGTTTGGCGGTCAGGAACTGAAAGTCCTCAGCCCGTTTGGCGTCGTCTTCCCCCAGCGTCTGGTCCCGTATGGCCGTTCCTTCGTCCAGACCCGACTTGAGCCGATTGATCAGTTCCCGCTCCCGATCCAGCGCGTCGCGTTCGGCCGCTTGTGCGCCTTTGGACGCCGTGTCCAGCCGTCCAAGCCTGCGATCGAGGATCTCCAGATCGGCGAACGTTAGCTCGTAAAGCATCGCCTCCAGGTCGCGGCGCGGGTCCACGCCATCGCCGCCGTCGGCCACGGTCGGGTCGTCGAAGGCCCGCGCGATGACGATCAGGGCGTCGGCGCGCTGGAGCTGGTTGAGGTATTCGCCGTGGATTCCGCGGGTCTGCCCCAGGCCCTCGGGCGGGGCCGGGATGTCCGCGTAGGTCACCTCGGCCCGGGTGACGGTTCGCGGCTGGAAGATGTCTGCCAGGGCGCCCAGCCTGGAGTCGGCCACCCTGGCGACGGCGATTGTTGCCTGCCTCTGGGCGGAAGATGCCGCGACCTGGGCGGCGCCCCTGGTTAGCGCGTTAAATACCGTGGTCTTGCCACTCCGGGGCAGACCGACGATGGCCAGTTCCATTTTTCACAACTACTTTCGCGAGCCCGGGTCGGTGAATCGCGCCCTGCTCCTGGCGCGCCCATCCCAGGCGCGGCTTCGCGCCGAGGGCGTGGTACGATGAGCTGGCGCGGGCCGTAAGCGCAATTCGGCGAAGCTTGCCGGGCGCGGAGCGACGAAGGTCAGTCCTCGTCTGAGATGCGATATTTGCCGTCGATTACTCGGCCTTCGTGACGTGGACCGGAAGGCTGTGGCGGCCCGGAGCCAGAGAGGTGCTCGGTTACTAGCTCACGTGGGGCAAGCACCAAGAACAGGCCCACTGCCACGGAGAGGACCAGGAGGTCGTCGAAGCGGCCCACAAACGGGATAAAATCGTTGACAATGTCGGCGGGGTAGAGAAAATAGGCCAGGGCGGCGGGCACCAGCATTTTCGGCATGAGCGGCACCCGCCGGTCCAGCGTCAGTCGCCAGACCAGCCGGATCACACGCCAGAATCTTACTATCAGAAAGACGGCCCTAAGCAAGGCTCACCTGACTTTACTTGTCTCTGCTAAATTATACCTGGTGGCCGCCCGCGATGGAATCCGCGAGTTGCTGGTAGGGTACGGGCCAGCCCTGGCCGCGCCTCGGCGCCGTGGCCCCGGGATGACAACCCGGAGGGGCCAAACGATAACGCCCCGGGGGAAACGTTAGTGGACCAGACCACGATCATCGAGCTTGACAATGTATCCAAGAGATACCGCGTCGGGTCCGCGACCGTGACGGCCCTGCAGGGTGTAGCGCTCCGGGTGACGGCGGGCGAGTTTGTGGTTGTGCTTGGCCCTTCGGGATGTGGCAAGACAACGCTTCTGAACACTATAGGGGCCCTGGACACGCCCAGCGAAGGCACGGTTTGGGTCGCCGGGCAGGATATCTCCCAGGCGTCCCGGTCGGAGCTGTTCACCTTCCGCCGCCGGTCGGTCAGCTTCATTTTCCAAAGCTTCAACCTGTTTCCTGGCCTGACCGCTCTGGAGAACGTCCAGTTCGGAGTCGAGGTGTCGGGACGGCGCACCGCCGCTCCCGCCCGAGAGGTGCTCGACAAGGTCGGCCTGGGCGAGCGGGCTGAGCACTTTCCCCACGAGCTATCCGGCGGCGAGCAACAGCGCGTGGCGGTCGCCCGCGCACTGGGCACGGGAAACCCGGTGCTGCTGGCCGACGAACCGACTGGCGAGCTGGATTTCGCGACCGGCGTCCGGATACTCGAGCTGCTTGAGGAACAGGCAGGCGATGGCAAGGCCGTATTGGTCGTCACCCACAACCGTGAGATCGCCCGCATCGCCGACCGGGTGGTGCAGCTAAGCGGCGGCCGTATCGTCAGCGACGGGCCTCCGCCGGACGGCAAGGCCGATGTCTCGCAGCTTCACTGGTAGGGGACCGGCATGACCAACCTGCGGATGCTGTTTCGATGGTCCCGGAGGGACCTGCGCTCGCGCTGGATCCAGGTGGGCACCATTGCGCTGATAATCGCGATCGGCACAGGGCTGTACGCGGGCCTCACCAGCACCACTCCCTGGCGTGAGATGTCCAACGACGCCAGCTTCGCGGCTACCAACATGCACGACTACAGGGTCCAGCTCAGCGCGGGCAACTTCGTCCCGAGGGGAGCGCTGGTCGAAGCGTTGGCGGACGCCGGCCTGAACGGGACG
This sequence comes from Dehalococcoidia bacterium, assembly GCA_965248005.1. GTDB lineage: Bacteria > Chloroflexota > Dehalococcoidia > Lucifugimonadales > UBA1123 > CBDFIE01. Next base: position 1,601,824 of record CBDFIE010000003.1, on the reverse strand, counting down.
GTGCGGGAGGCCGAGGAGCGTCTGATCGTGCCGACCCAGGTGTCAGTCGAGACTGAGGGCGGCGAGGTGATCGTGCCGGGCCGGATCGTCGGTGCGGACCTGGCCGCCGGCGGACCGCATATAAACACGCTCTTCGCGGACCGGGGCAGGCCGCTGGCGGACGCAGATGCCGGCGATGGCGTGGCGATGCTGGAGCGGAACTTCGCCAAGTTCTACGGGCTGCCGCCGGAGGGCGCGCTGAAACTGGCGGGCGACCGAGGTCTGAGTTACGTCGGGCACGCCCTCTCGCCTGAGTATTTCCTGGTGGTGACCGAGGAGGGTGGGCTTCTGGCCCAGGAGCATTTCGCCGCGGTGTTCACTTCGCTGGAGACCGCTCAGTCGCTTGCCGGCGCGCCTGGCGCGGTCAACGACCTGCTGCTGACGCTCGACGACGCGGCCGATCACAGGTCTGTTTCGTCCCAGCTGGAGGGCCTGTTTATTGCGATGGGCGGAAGTGTCCTGGGCCGCGATGACGACCCCTCGTACCGAATCTTGACCGGGGACGTCGAGGGCGACCAGCAGTTTTACAATATCCTGGCGATTGCGATATTCGCCGGGGCGGTCTTCGCCGCATTCAACCTGATCGGCCGGGTCGTGGAGGCCCAGCGGCACGAAATCGGCATCGCGATGGCCCTGGGGGTGCCGGCCCCGATTATCGCCCTGCGCCCCATGCTCTTCGGCGCTCAGATCGCGTTTCTGGGGGTGGTATTCGGCATAGGGGTAGGCGTGGGGTTGGGCCGTCTAATGCGCGGCTTTCTGATTAGTTTTACTCCGTTGCCCGTCTGGGAGACGCCGTTCCAACCCGGTCTGTTCGCCGGCGTAGCCGCGATCGGGTTCCTGGTGCCCTTCGCGGCAATTGCGTACCCCGTGTGGCGCGCGGTGAGGGTGGCGCCGGTGGACGCGATCAAGCGTGGGGCCGCCAGGAGTGGCGGGCTTCCAGCGCTGCTCAAGCGGCTGCCGCTGCCGGGCCGATCCCTGGTCCAGATGCCCTTCCGTAACCTGGCCAGGGCGCCCCGACGCACCGTGCTCACGGTCCTGGGGGTCTCGGCGATCATCGCCATTCTGGTGATGATTATGGGAATGGTCGATTCCTTCCTGGATACCCTGGACCGGAGCGAACGGGAGGTCGTGGGCGATCACCCGGACAGAGTCGCCATAGAGCTGGACGCGATCTACCCCGTGGGGGCTCCAGCGGTTGAGGCGGTGATGCAGTCGTCTGTGCTGTCGGGAGCGGAGCCCGGCCTGCGCCTGGGCGGCCTCCTCAGCAAGGACGGCGAGGAGGTAGAGGTGTTTCTGCTGTTCACCGACTTCGACAGCACGCTGTGGCGGCCGACTATAGTAAATGGAGAGTTTGACCCTCAGCGCTCCGGGCTGGTCATCGCTGAGAAGGCGGCCAAAGACCTGGGCGTATCGCCCGGCGACACGGTGACGCTGCGCTATCCCAGGGTGACCGGACCCGGGACGTTTTCGCTGGAGGAGTCTCAGCTACCGGTGGCGGGAACTCATCCGAATCCCTACCGCTTCAACGCCTTCATGGACCTATCCCAGGCCGGTCTGACCGGGCTGGCCGGTGCGACAAACGTGATATACGGCGTACCGGCCGTTGGCGTGGAAGCCGACGAGGTGACGCGGCAGATGTTCCAGCTAACGGGTGTCGGCTCGGTGCGCCGCGTCGCCGCCAGCGCCGAGGCGCTTAGCGACCTGGTGGAGCAGTTCCTGTGGTTTCTGCGAGTGATGCAAGGGGCGGTGCTGCTTCTGGCGCTGTTGATCGCATATAACGCCTCCAGCATCAATATGGACGAGCGGTCCAGGGAGCATGCAACGATGATGGCCTTTGGAGTGCCCCTGCGCAAGGTCCTGGGCATGGCCGCCACCGAGAGCTTTTTCCTCGGGGTTGCATCAACCCTGATTGGACTGGTGGGGGGCTATTTGCTGCTGAAGTGGCTGCTGGTCACGACGCTTCCCGACACCATGCCCGAGGTGGGAATGGACATCGTGGTCTCGCCCGTGACGCTGGCCACGGCCGTGGTGCTCGGGGTCATGGCAGTGGCAGTCGCGCCGTTGCTGTCCTACCGGAAGCTCCGTCGCATGGACCTGACATCGGCCCTGAGGGTGATGGAGTAGTGAACGGGCACGCGGCGGCAGACGAAGGGCCCTGGGTAGGTGGTTCGACAGGCTCACCACGAACGGGTTTGGTCCCACGAACGCGTTTGGTCCCACGAACGCGTTTGGCTCCGCGAACGCGTTTGGCCTCGCGCACCGGTTTGCTCCCACGAACGGAAAATCCCACTGGTCCGTTCTCCCTGAGCCCGTCGAAGGGCCACCGCTTCCTCGAAGTGACGCTTTCGGTGAACATGGGAGACACCACCCTAGCGGATTCGGCGCCGATGGCATGAGGAATTAGAGTGATCTACCTGATCTACGGAGACGATGACGTCGGCGTGGAAGAGGCGCTGGCGGCCATGAAAGCCGCGGCGTCGCCGGACGGTCTCGGCGATATCAACGTCACCAGGCTGGACGGTCAGGCGCTGACCCCCGCCGAGCTGACCGCCGCCGCCTTCACCATGCCCTTCATGGCCGACCGCAGGTTGGTCGTCGTAAAGCGGCTGCTGTCTCGGTTCGACCCCCGGCCCCAGGCGCGCGCCGGAGCGGCCAGACGCGAGGAGGTCAAGCCCTGGACCGAGCTGGCGGGCCAGCTCAAGGAGCTGCCCACCACGACGGACCTGGTCTTCGCAGACGGTGCCGTCGACCGAGGAAATCCCCTGCTGCAAAGGCTCAGACGAATCGCTGAGGAGAGGGTATTCTCGCTGCCGAGAGGCAACGAGCTAAGCCAATGGGTGGTCAAGCGGGCGTCGGTGCATGGCGTGGATATCGAACCGAGGGCGGCCGCCGCCCTGGCCGATGCGGTCGGGCGTCAGCCTATGGTCCTGGAGTCGGAGCTCAGGAAACTGGCACTGAGCAGGGACGGACAGCGGATACGCCAGGAAGATGTGCAGCGAATGGTGGCCTACGTGCGGGAGGCGACGATATTCCAGGCAGTGGACGCGGTGGTCGAGGCCCGTACAGGCGACGCCATCCGGATGGTCCGGCAGATCGTCGATGGCGGTCAGCCCGCATCTTACGTGATAACGATGATAGCCAGGCAGGTCAGGCTGTTGCTGCTGGCCAAGGAGCTTCGCTCTCAGAGGGTGGCGCCCGGCGAGATGGGCCAGCGGCTCAACCTGCCCGGATTCGCGGTGGACAGGACACGGCGTCAAGAGGCCAGGCTGCCCTACGAGCGGCTGACGCGGATGCACCGCCAGCTTGTCGACGCCGATCTGGCGATGAAGACCACCGGCGTGGACGAGCAGCTAGCGCTGGACCTGCTGATCGCGGAGATGTCGGTGGGATAGGACGGAGACCAAATGTGGAGCGCGTCTTTCAGACGGCTAGTGTCGCCGCGTGCGCTGGGGAGCAGAAGTGTCGCCGATCTTACTGGGATGAGGCGAGACAGATTAGTCTGAGGCCCCCCGGTCGACGACGATCTAGCTACAAACCTGTACTGACCAAGAGGGCTGGTAACTGGGTGACATGGTGCCCATTGAATCCGGCCTTCGGCACCACTTTACGTAATCCCGGCGAATTCGTGACTAAGAAGCGGCGCCCGCATGGGCGCCCCTCGTGTCTCTCCGACGTCGCGGTCGACTCGCCGGTCACCATCTCAGGTGATGCCGGATCGGAGTCGGATTTCCGCCGCCTGCGTTACATTGCCTTCATCTCTCGGCGGGTGATCCAGATGCCTATAACCACGGCCCAAACGCTGGTCAATCCGGCAGGGATGGCGAATATTATTTCCGCAGCCTCGCTTGGGTCCGTAAAGAACCGTGGAATTCCGATCACGACCACGGCGACGCTCGCGACCAGGAGGACCCAGCCCAGCCATTTCGGATAGGCGCTGCTGAGCACCAGTCCGATGGCCAGGAACACGAGGGCGAGCCAGTAGACCAGGATGGTCATGTCGAACAAGGAGTTGCTCGCCTCCACGAGAGCAGCAGCAATGCTATATGCAGATGTTTCCATGGCTGAGCCGGCTGCTACCCAGGTCACCGCTTCATCCACGGCCGCCAGGCCGACGGCAGACGCGATTGCGAACAGGGTGGTGCCCACGATAACTCCGTAGAAGCCCAGCCTTGCCCAGTAAGCGGCGGCACCGGTGGAGATGTTCCGGTAAAGTCCCACCGTGCCAATCATGATCGCTATTACACCAATAGTAATGCCCACAAACGAAAGCTGTGTAAGAGTTTCGCCGTCGGCATACGCCGTCAGTACCTGCGCCACCTCAGATGGGTCGTCGGCGCGCGGAAACAGAGCGTTGAATACCAATGTCAGGACCCCGCCGACGATAAACCCAAGGCCTGCGATTTTTTGCAGAACGTCACCACGATATGATTCCTGTGACATGATTCCCCTCCAAATCGAGTAACTTAGGCTATTATTTTATCCAGAGTCTTCCGTTTTCAAGAGGAAATCGAGGTCTTCTTGACGGTCAGGCTCCTGAATCGAGCGTAACTCCCCAACGAACGTCGGCGCACAAGTAGCCCAGGAGTGCGCGCGGGAACGGCGCAAATGCTAACCAGTATCCTAGCGCCCGGGGTTACGTTATCGGAGGAGCTTGACGACCAGGACGAGTATGCCGACTATGATGCCGATACCCAGGGCGACGAAGATGAGCATGCCGAGATTGACAGCGTAGGCGAAGACCATGCCGAATAGGGCAGCGCCCAAGACCCCGCCCAGGATGCCGGCCGCGACGACGCCTATGGCGATTTCGACGAGGTTGGAGCGCTTGGGTTTGGAATTTGGACCGGGGGTCACCCCAAGAATGCCTCCGTGGTTGCTGTGGGGATCATGCTACCACGGGGTGTTTAGCGTAGTGCTAAGTCTAATCACGCCCACAGCTTTCTTGGCTCATGGCCTTGGAGAAGTCCTCCGCGGCTACCCCTGGTGGCCTGACGGCACCGCGCTGAGCTATCATGACGCATGGTCCCGGCGGAGACCTCACTGTCTACATCCGACCGTCTAGCAACTCCATCTGCAAGTCAATCCTCTAGCACGAACTCGATCACGGGCACGATTTACGAGTACGAGGCACGACTAGTCATGGGATTTCGAAGCATCCTGGTAGCAAACCGTGGCGAGATAGCGATTCGGATCACTCGGGCGGCGAATGACCTCGGCATTCGCGCGGTGGCCGTATATTCAGAAGACGACTCGGCCTCGCTCCACAGGACCATCGCCGACGAGGCGTATGCTCTCGAGGCTAGCGGAGTTCCGGCCTATCTGAACGTAGACGGAATAATCGAGGCGGCGAAAGAGTGCAATTGCGACGCGATCCATCCCGGCTACGGCTTTCTTGCCGAGAACGCGGCATTTGCCAAAAAATGTGCCGAAAACGGGATCGTATTTATCGGTCCCGATATCGAGAACCTGGAACTCTTTGGCGACAAAGGTCGTGCCCGCGCGGCGGCGGCCGACGCCGACGTACCCGTACTCGCTGGAATCGACACACCTGTGTCCCTGGAAGAGGCCCGGGAATTCTATGCCTCCCTTGGCGACCAGGCTGGCATGATGATCAAGGCGGTCGCGGGCGGCGGCGGTCGTGGCACCCGAGCCGTGACGGATGCCGCGGGCATCGAGAGGGCCTACCGTCGATGCAGGTCCGAGGCGACCACCGCGTTCGGCAACGGAGACCTCTACGTCGAGGAGTTCATCGAACGAGCGCGGCACATCGAGGTCCAAATTCTCGGCGACAACAAGGGCGACATTGTGCATCTCGGTGAGCGAGAATGCAGCGTCCAGCGCCGATTCCAGAAGATCCTCGAAATTGCGCCCTCGCCTTACCTGTCGAAGACGCTCCGGGCGAGAATTATCGACGCGGCACTGCGCCTCGCAAAGAGCGCTAGCTATTCGAACCTCGGGACTTTCGAGTTCCTCGTTGACGCCAACGCCGCTGACGGCGAAGACTCCTTTTACTTCATCGAAGCCAATGCCCGTTTGCAGGTCGAGCACACCGTCACCGAAGCAGTTACCGGCGTGGACATCGTGCAGGCGCAGATCCAGCTGGCCGAGGGCGCCTCGGTCAAGGATATCGGTCTGGACGGCCCAGACATCAGTGAGCCGCGCGGGTTCGCGATTCAGACCAGAATAAACATGGAAACCCTGATGGAGGACGGCACGGTCAGGCCAGGTGGCGGGACCCTCAGGTCGTACGAGGCGCCCAACGGACCAGGCGTGCGGACCGACGGGTTCGGCTACGCGGGCTACACCACGAGTCCCTCTTTCGATTCGCTGCTAGCCAAGATTATCACCCACTCTCCCGTTCCAAAGTTCGAAACAGCCGTCCAGCGCTCTTTGCGGGCGCTGTCCGAGTTCCGAATAGAGGGCGTCAGCACCAATATACCGTTCCTTACCAACGTCCTCAGACACCCGGATTTCGTTGACGGGTCTGTACATACACGATGGGTGGATGAGCACATCGAAACCCTCGCGAAGGTCGATTCTTCGGCCGCCCCCAGGAGATGGGTGGAGAGTAGCGCACCCATCGCCGGCGGTCCCGGGACGCACGCGAGTCCGCTGATCGGCACCGCGCCGGCAATGGTGGACACATCCGACCCGTTGGCGCTTTTCGACTACGACCGTCAGGTTAAAGACGCCCAGGCCGCCGAGGAAGTCGCCGAGACTGAAACACCAAGTCTGATCGGCCCCGACGGGTCGGTAGGGGTGGCCGCGCCCATCCAGGGCACAATCGTTCAGATCTCGGTCAGCGAAAACGATGAGATACGTGTTGGGCAGGAGCTCATGATTATGGAAGCCATGAAAATGGAACACGTAATCAGGGCCAACACGTCCGGGATAATCAAGAAGATCAACGTCGCGCCTGGTGACATCATCGTTGAAGGCCACCCCCTGGTATTCGTCGAGCAGGCCGATGTGGGCGACGCGGCCCTCGAATCCGAGGACGAGATCGATCTCGATTACATCAGACCGGACCTCGCCGAGGCCTATGCTCGCCATGCCTACACCCTCGACGAGAACAGGCCCGAGGCCGTCGCCAAGCGGTACGCCCGCGGATACAGAATGCCTCGGGAAAATATCGCCCAGCTTGTCGACGAGGGGACTTTCAAGGAGTACGGGCCGCTGGTCGTCGCCCGTCAACACCAGCGCCAGACGGACGAAGAGCTTCGAAGAAATACTCCGGCCGACGGCCTCGTGGCCGGCATCGGCTCGGTGAACGGCAAGTATTTCACCCCAGATCGTGCCCGCACCATGATCATCTCCTACGACTACACGGTCCTTGCAGGGACCCAGGGAGGGCGGAATCACTACAAGCAGGACCGGATGTTTCACCTGTCCGAGCGATTCAAGCTCCCGTTGATCTTCTTCACAGAGGGTGGAGGCGGCCGTCCCGGTGACGACCGCACGGGGCCGGGGGTCGCCTTCGACACCAATACGTTTACGCAGTTTTCTCAGCTAAGCGGCTGGGTGCCCCTGGTCGGTGTGACCAACGGTCGCTGCTTTGCTGGCAATACGGCCCTCCTCGCCTGCTGCGACGTCATCATTTCGACCGAACGGTCGACCATCGCAATGGGTGGACCCGCCATGGTTGAAGCCGGTGGCCTCGGTGTTTACACGCCCGAGGAGCTCGGCCCGATGTCCTTCCAGGTCCCGAACGGGGTCGTGGATATCCTGGTTAAGGACGAAGAAGAGGCTGTGGAGGCGGCGAAAAAGTATCTCTCCTACTTCCAGGGTCCCATCGCCGAATGGGAAGCTCCGGACCAGCGAAAGCTTCGTCACATCGTTCCCGAAAACAGGATGCGCCTGTATGACATGCGTGAGATCATTAACACGATCGCAGACAAAGATTCTGTGCTGGAAATACGTGAGAAATTCGGCGTCGGTGTTATCACGGCCTTTATGCGTGTCGAGGGGAAGCCAATCGGGGTTATCGCGAATAATCCCCATCACATTGCGGGCGCAATCGATTCGGACGGGGCCGATAAGGGTGCGCGATTCGTCCAGCTTTGCGACGCCTTCGACATCCCCATGTTCAGTCTCATGGACTGCCCGGGAATGATGGTCGGGCCCGACGTCGAGTCCACCGCCCTGGTCAGACATTGCGTTCGGATGTTCAACGCCGGCGCAAATATCACCACGCCACTGTTCCTGACGGTGGTCCGAAAGGCCTACGGTCTGGGTGTGCAGGCGATGTGCGGAGCAAGCTCGTTCATGGGTTTCTTTAGTGTCGCCTGGCCGACCGCTGAATTTGCGGGCATGGCGATCGAGGGGATGGTCAAGCTCGGGTTCAGAAAAGAGCTCGCGGCCATCGAGGACCCGAAGGAGAGGCTCGCGGAATACCAGCGGCGCGTCGACTACGCGTACGAACGTGCGAAGGCGGTCAACGCCAGCGCAGGCTACGGCATCGACGACGTCATCGACCCGGCCGACACGCGGTCGTGGCTCGTCATGGGGCTGAACAGCGTGCCCCCGACACCGGAGCGCACCGAGAAAAAGTACCCGTTCATCTCCACCTGGTAACAAGCGACCCCGAACGAGATGAGGCCTCCGGTCCAGATACTCATACTTCGGCAGCGCTCGGGAGAGAAGGCCAAGTGACACCAGTAAAATTCGCCAGCACCCCTGCGCTCGACATCGGATACGAGGAGCACGGCGACCGCGAGGGATTCCCGGTTATCCTCCTCCACGGCTTCCCATACGACGTCCGCTCGTGGGACGGCGTCGTGCCGCCCCTGGTTGATGCTGGTCATCGAGTGCTGGTGCCATATCTTCGTGGCTACGGCCCCACGCGATTTCGCGACCCGCAGGCGCCGCGTATGGCCGAGCAGGCAGCCATCGGTCAAGACGTGATCGACTTCGCCGACGCCCTCGGGCTGGACCAGTGCGCGCTGGCTGGCTTCGACTGGGGCAACCGTGCCGCCTGCATCGCCGCCGTCCTGCAGCCTGACAGAGTCCGCGCTCTGGTGGCCATCGGCGGCTATCCTATTCAGGACACGGTAACACCGGAGCGTCCGTCCTCCGCTGCGGTCGAAGCGAGAATGTGGTACCAGTGGTACTTCAACACGGAGCAGGGGCGTGTCGGCCTGGAAGCGAATCGCCGAGACATAATCCGGCACCTCTGGGACACATGGTCGCCCGGGTGGGAGTACACCGACGAGGCCTTCGACCGGTCAGCGCCTTCATTCGATAATCCCGACTTCGTGGACGTTGTCATACACTCTTACCGCCACCGCCACATGCACGCCCCGGGTGAGGAGCGCTTCCTGGAAACGGAACGTCAGCTCGCCGAGCAGCCCCCGATTCAGGTGCCAGCCATCGTCTTACGAGGCGCGGAGAGCGGTCTCGGGCGTCCTTCGCCGGACCTTGCAGGGGAACGAGCCAGATTTACCGGCCTGGTCTCCAGCCGCATCGTGGAAGGCGCGGGGCACGACCTTCCCGCCCACCGGCCCGACGAGGTCTCGGCCGCACTTATCGGGCTGCTATAGGACTCCGATGCTCGAAAGATACACGACTATCGGGCGTGTCGGTCGTCCGCTAGGCACCAGCCCGCGAATTGACTGCCTTCTGAGGCACACGTAATATACGCATAGTCGGCTGGCGACAATATGGCGCGCTATGGCCAAGGAGTCCGGTCGTGTCGGGAACAGTGCTGATCGGAAGACTGTTGGGGATCGACGTGCGGGTCCACTTCTCGTGGGTCCTCATCTTCGCCTTGGTGGCGATCTCCCTGGCCAACTCCTACTTGCCTTCCGCCTATCCAGGCTGGTCACTCGGACAGTACTGGGCCGTCGGGCTCGCGGGCAGCGTACTGCTATTCGTGTGCGTGCTGGTTCACGAGTTCAGCCACTCCATCGAAGCGATTCGGCGTGGTCGGAAGGTCCCCAGCATCACGCTCTTCCTTCTCGGGGGAGTATCCGAGATCGAGGAGGAGTCCCGGAGCGCAAGCGAGGAGTTCTGGATATCGTTCGTGGGGCCAGCGACCAGCCTGCTGCTGGCCCTCTTCTTCTGGCTGCTGTATTTCGGATTCCGATCGCTCAACCCGCAGCTCAGCGCGCTTGTCCAGTACCTTGCCCTCGTCAACCTGCTTATTGGCCTGTTTAACCTCGTGCCCGCCTTCCCCCTTGACGGGGGCAGGGTCTTGAGGGCCCTGGTGTGGAAGAGCACCGGGAGCGAGACGAAAGCTACGGCCGTAGCGAGCAGGATTGGACTGGCCTTTGGCTCGGCGTTCGTAGGCTTCGGAATCGTCATCATGATCGTCACGAGCGAGTTAGTCACCGGCGCATGGCTGGTCATCGTCGGCTGGTTCATCCGCTCGGCCGCCTCGACGGTCCGCAAGCAGCAGTCCGCGGAGTCGCGGCTGTCGAGTCGCCACGTCCGTGACGCCATGCGCGCAGACTTTCCAACCGTCGAACCCGGTGTCTCCGTCCAGGCGCTGCTGGAGCAACGCATGGTCACGGAGTTCGAACGCGCCTACGTTGTCACCCTCGGGGACACTCTTTACGGACTGATAACCGCTGTCGAAGTCAACCAGGTAGCGCCAGAGGCACGGGGCCGGACCTGGGTGACCGAAGCGATGACCCGCGTGTCGGATCTGGCGACGCTGACGCCGGACACTTCCCTCGAGGACGGGCTCAAGCATCTCACGGGAAAAGAAATCTCCCAGGCAGTGGTCGTTGAAGACGGAAAGCCGGTCGGGCTTCTGTCACGCGAGGACGTCCTTCGGGTTATGGAACTATCCCGCCTGTTTCCCGGAGACGAGGCCGAGCCGCCAGCCGAGCGGTAGCGCCGATCACCGGACGCTCCCACATCTCCCCACGTCGCCAATCCCAGGCCGGCTCAGTTCACACCCGTCGCCGTACCCCAAAATCGGGGTACCGGACGACAACGCCAACCGAATGGGCGCCTGAGCCGTTCTAACGAGTGCCGATCAACACGGTGGCGATCGGCAACTCCCAATTCGGCCTTAACGGCCCGCAGGTGGCGTGTGTTAGACAGGTCCGTAGTGAGCGCTCTGGGGCGAACTGGCCTCCGTTGGCGGCCAAAAGTGGTGGTTGTAACGATAGCCGTTGCCGCGTTGTTCCTGATTGCATCCTGCGGCCAGATAAGCTCTGACCCTATCGCCCGGCAAGCCACGAGTCCCACGGAGGCCGTCCCAACGCCGACCTCGCCTCGGGATACGCCCATGGCGGCCCCAACGTCTGTAGCACCCGCGCCCACGGCCCAGAAGGCGCCGACCGCTCCAACACCGCTCGTATCAACGCCAGCGGCCCAGCCGACCCCAACCCCCTTGCCGACCCAGATCCCTGCATCCAGTGATGGGCAGGGGCCTCCAACAGCGTCCGAGTCGTCGCCGCCGCCCGATCGAGACCTGCTCGAGCTGGCACAGAGGTTTCGGTCTCACGGCGTTGTCCCCGTGCCCAGGCTCGCCATCACATCTTTGCCCACGGCGGCGGTAGATAAACAGCGCGATTTCTTTGTATCCAACCTGGTCGACGGTACTGTACGCACCGTAAGTGCCACACTCAAGGTGATCAGCGAGCATGCTTACTGGTACTTGGACGACGAGATCAGCGTGCCAATCGAGGACCTGGAGGAGTCAGCCAAGACCTATGAGGAGCGCGTCCAACCGGCGGTGGTGGACACGTTCGGCGATATTCGGTCCCCCGGCGTGGACGGCGACCCACGCCTCATCGTCCTCCACACGCGCCTGGTTGGGGCAGCCGGATACTACAGCTCTAAAGACGAATTCACGCGACAGGTCCATCCCCATAGCAATCTCGGCGAGATTATCTACGTTGACACCAAAGCCCTCCCCCCCGGGACGGACATCTACCTGGGCGTGCTGGCCCACGAACTTCAGCACGCCGTCCACTGGAACCAGGACGTCGGAGAGGAGGCGTGGGTGAACGAGGGACTGTCCGAGGTCGCGACCGAGCTAGCCGGCTATCCGACCCATTTCGTCGACGGATTTCTCCGGAGGCCGAACACCCAGCTTAACTGGTGGCCGAATCAGCCCCGGAGCACTGCGAACCACTACGGAGCGTCCGCTCTGTTTTTCAGCTATCTGTCCCAGCAGTACGGCGGCGTCGATGGCCTGGGCCAGCTCGTGAAAGAGCAGCTGGACGGGACCGAAGGGGTCGACGCCTATCTGTCAGGGCACGGCACATCGTTCGAAGCGCTGTTTCAGGATTGGGTGGTGGCAAATTATCTGGACGCCGACGAAGGTCCCTACGGATATTCGGACCACGAGGTGAGTGTAGCGGTCCGCTCTAACCTGTTGTACGGGGATAGCGCTAGCTCGACGCTGCCCCAGTTCTCAGCCCGATACTACAGGATAGCGGGCGTCGACGGCGACGCCGTGGTCCGCTTCTCCGGAGCCACCAACGCCCGTCAAATCGCTGCCGAGTGCCACAGCGGTCGACTCTGTTGGTGGAGCGGCAGAGGCGACAGCATTGACTCGACCATGACACGCCAGTTCGACCTCACCGAAGTTACCACGGCGACGCTGGAATTCATGGCCTGGCACGACATCGAGCACGGATGGGACTACGCCTACGTCGAGGCCTCCGGGGACGATGGGCTAACCTGGGACATCCTCGACACTCCCCATACTACGTCAACCAACCCCAGCGGAAACAGCTACGGACAGGCCTACACCGGCGCGAGCCGCGGCTGGGTCCACGAAACAATTGACCTGACCGGATACGCCGGCGGCAATGTGCTGGTACGGTTCGAGTACGTCACCGACGACGCGGTACACCTGGACGGGCTGGTCCTGGACGACATCGCCCTGCCCGAGATAGGTTTTTTCGACGACGCGGAAGAAGCATTAGACTGGGACGCCCGCGGGTTCGAGCGCATCGACGGCGTCACACGCCAGCGGTTCGCCGTGCAGCTCATCGAGAGTCGGGCCGACGGCGAAGTCCGAGTCGTGCCCATGGAGTTGGACGAGCAAAACGGCGGCGAACTGCTGGTCCGGGGCGTTGGCTCAGAGGTGGTCGAGGCGATCGTCGTGGTATCCCCGATGACGCGGCATACTCACCATCCCGCCACCTATCATCTCGCACTTGCGGCGCCATGATGCCTCGGCCCAGATGAGATTCGAAGCAAGTCGGCCGACGCGTCGCCAAGAAGGAATTATTCGGAATCACCGCGACTGCCTCCACCGCAGGAGCTCCAGTGGTATAATACGTCCGATAGCGGGACCTGCCGCGGGTGCCGTCGACGCTGATTCGGCTACCCCGCGCCCGGAGTCCGCACTAAGTTACAATAAGGTTCCGGTGGTGTTATACAGGTCGTGATAGTTGGTCCCCCAGCCTCCCGTACTTAGGAGGGCGCCGTGGCATCAGCCGATTTCTCGTTTTCCACATTTTCGAAAAACGCCTTCTACGGCGAGTTGAACGCCCGGCTCGTCGACATGACTGACGTGGGCGCCAGCCAGAGAATCGTGGACCTGGCATGCGGCACCGGCGGAGTCACACGCCTGATTCTCGAGCGGCTCAGGGACGCAAGAGACTCGGTCATTATCGCCGTGGACCAGTCGACGGCCGCGCTGAAACAGGCCATGGATGACCTGAAGGACATACGGGACAACGCGGTGGAGTTCCTCAACAGCCGCGTGGAGCAGGTCTCCGAAGGCTTGAAAGAGAAGGCGGACACGGTCATATTTTGCAACGCGATCCATTACATACCCGACAAAGACGGTCTGGTGGCAGAGATATCCCGGGCGCTGAAGCCCGGCGGCAAGTTCGCGTTTAACACCTCCTTCTACGAAGGCGGTCAGCACCCCGAATCGCTGGCGTTCTACCGCAAGTGGATGTTCAAGGCAGCCCGCATCCTCCGCAAGGAGTATGGCCTGTCGCCTGACAAGTCGCAGAAAGTCGAGTCAAGAAACCATCTCTCGGCCGACGAGTACAGGGAGCTGGTCGAGCGGAACGGGTTCACCGTGCTCAGGCAGGAAATCGACCTGGTGCAGGTGCCCATCGAAGGCTGGCTGGACATTAGCGGCTTCGAGGACTTCATCGCCGGTATCATGCCGGGCGTACCGCTGAGGGAGGCAAGCGAGGCCCTCAGAAAGGGCGTCTACCAGACGTTCGAAGAGCTGGACCTCCAGTACGTCCCCCGTAACTGGCTCGACATCGTGGCGGTCCGAGCGTAAAACCCGACTCGCCGCTGGCCCACGCCCTTCACGACCCAAAGCCCGCCTCGGCGATCTGCGTCACATAGTCGAACGGAAACTCGCCACCTTTCCCCAGCCGCAACACCTCATCCCGCGCTTCCGTCGCCAAATGCAAAGGGCGCACTTTCGTGCGCCCTGCGCCTGGATTCCGTCCAGTCGAAATACGACTCCGGCTAAACGCTCATCGAGCACGCGCAGCCACCGGGGCCGCAGCCACCGCAGCCGCCGCCCCCGCCGGGCACCGCGCTCATCTGGCTGCCTTCGCTGCTGGTGAAGGCCGCGAAGACCGATAGCTGGCGGTCGGAATCGCCATCACAGACCGGGCACGGGGCCTCCTCGTCCATTCGGCTGATGGGCCGTAGACGCTCGAACTCGTGGTCGCAAGCCGTGCAGGTGTACTCGTAGATAGGCATCTGTCCAGTCCTCTCCATGATGGCCGGGATACCTTGCCCGGATTATCAGTATTCTAGTCGTGGTGTCACCACGGGTCAACCGACAGCTATAATGGAACTCGCCGCCATGACGGCAGCGCTGTCACGCCAGTTGGACATCCGGTAGGCGTGGAGCGGACAAGAACGGAGAACGAATATAGCCGACATGCGGACGCCACAGAATTTGCCAGACGAAGTGGGGCGCTTCGGCCCGTTTGGCGGGCGCTTCGTTCCGGAGACGCTCATGGGGGCCGTGAACGACCTGGAGCGGGAGTACCACGCTGCCCGCGCCGACCAGGAGTTCCAGGCCGATCTGGACGACCTCTCCGCCCACTTCAGCGGTCGACCCACGCCTCTCTACCATGCCGAGAACCTGACGCGAGAGCTCGGCGGCGCTCGCATCTACATCAAACGCGAGGACCTCGCCCACACTGGCGCCCACAAAATCAATAACGCGCTGGGGCAGGGACTCCTTGCCAGGCGCATGGGCAAGCGCCGGATCATTGCCGAGACGGGCGCGGGTCAGCACGGGGTCGCTACCGCCACGGTCTGCGCTATGCTCAAGCAGGAGTGCATCGTCTACATGGGCGAGGAGGACATGCGCAGGCAGGCTCTTAACGTTTTCCGCATGCGGCTGCTGGGAGCCGAGGTCAGACCCGTGTCATCCGGCAGCCGGACGCTCAAAGACGCCATTAACGAGGCGATCAGGGACTGGGTTACGAACGTCGAGACGACCCACTACCTGATCGGCAGCGTGGTCGGTCCCCACCCATACCCGATGATGGTCCGCGACTTCCAGTCGGTGATCGGCCGGGAGGCGCGAGGCCAGCTCCAGTCGGCGGTTGGCAAGCCGCCCGACTACGCCGTCGCCTGCGTGGGCGGGGGCAGCAACGCCATCGGGCTGTTCCACGAGTTCATTCAAGACCAGGGAGTCAAGCTCGTCGGCGTCGAGGCCGCAGGCCGTGGGCTGGAGACCGGCGAACACTCCGCGACACTGGTGGCGGGGAGCGTGGGTGTGCTCCACGGGAGCATGTCCTACCTGCTGCAGGACGAGGCGGGCCAGGTCAGCGAAGCCCACAGCATATCAGCCGGTCTCGACTACCCGGGGGTCGGACCCGAGCACAGCTGGCTCAAAGACGCCGGCCGCGCCGAGTACGTCAGCGTCACCGATTCCGAGGCGCTGGAGGGCTTCGAGCTGCTGTGCCGCACAGAGGGGATTATCCCGGCGCTTGAGCCCGCCCACGCGGTCTTCCACCTGACGCGCCTTGCCCCCGGCTTATCTCACGAACAGGTCATCCTCCTGGGCCTGAGTGGCCGTGGCGACAAAGACATGGACACCGTCGCTACAGCCCTGGGCGTCAAGCTGTAGCGAAGGCGATAGCATATTGCCTCTCAGTATGAACCGGGTCCTGGCCCTCTTTTGGACGTTGCTACTCGTCACCGCCGTGGCGCT
Organism: Dehalococcoidia bacterium; assembly: GCA_965248005.1. Classification (GTDB taxonomy): domain Bacteria; phylum Chloroflexota; class Dehalococcoidia; order Lucifugimonadales; family UBA1123; genus CBDFIE01. Next base: position 1,585,668 of record CBDFIE010000003.1, on the reverse strand, counting down.
GCCGTCTTTTGGGCCGCTGGTTGACCACCATTTTGCCGAGCGGCTTCCATCTCATCGCCACCTGGGCGCGGCGACGACTCACTCTCATACCTTCAACCTCGCCCACGACGAGGCCGGCAATCCAACCGGTGCCACCACCGCCGTATACAACCACGACAGCGGCCTGTCCAATGTCGTCTCGATGGCGATCGACGCCTCACTGTTGGGCGCCGTCTTGCGCCCTAAGCTGTCATCCTCGGTCAACCTACCGACCGCCGACACCGGTCCGTTCAGGACCCGCTACGCAGCCCCACCGGACCGGCCCCCTCGACTGACCCTCTAGACGACAGCCTCGAAACCTCGGCGCCCAATCCCTACGAGATTGCATGCCCCTTGCGTGCCATGTGCCAGCTATCGCCATGGCCGCCAGGCTCCCTGAAAGGGGAATCCCGTGAAAAGAACCGTCGTTGCTGCACATTTGGCAGCCGCCGCGAGCGTACTAATTCTCGCGGCGGTGCCGACCCTGGTGTGGGCCCACGGCGGTGGAATCGAGCTTAACAAGAAGGAATTCGCCGGACCCTACGAGGTGTCGCTGGGCACCGCGCCGGACCCGCCGAGTATCGGCCGGCTGCACATGAGGCTGACCGTGGTCGAACGCTCGGCCCGCGCCGTCGTACTTGGCGCGGAAGTCACCATGACGGCCACCGGTCCGGACGCGAGCCTCCCGGAAATTGGGCCGGTCAGGGCCAACCCGGACCCCGCAGACCCGGCCTTCTACGAGTTGAACACCACCGTGGACAGGCTAGGAGCCTGGACGTTCACGGTCACGGTAGACGCTGTGCCCGGCAATGGCTCGGCGGGATTCGCGATCGAGGTCAAGGAGAGGAGTCCCCTCACCGGCATCATCACGATGCTCACGCTGCTGGCCTTCGTGAGCATCGTAGGGCTCTCGGTTCGTATGTTCCTCGCAGGGCGGGCCAAAGGTCGAGACGCGAAACGATGAAACACGAACCATCATCTATCTGCACTGCAAGGAGACGAAATGTCGTATCTCAGAACCATTTCGATTTCAATGTTGGCCGCCGCGCTTTTCATGACCACAGCGTGCGGCGGCGAATCGGAGCCCCAGGACCAGGTTTTCAAACTGGATGTTCGTGGAGGGGAGCTGGCCCCGGATGGCGATGCCCTCCGCGTAAATCAGGGCGATACCGTGACGCTGACCATAAGCTCTGACCAGCACGGCAGGTTCCACCTTCACGGCTACGACATCGAGGTGTCGGCGGGACCGGGCGAGCCGGGGGAGATCACGCTAGACGCCGGCGCCACCGGAAGTTTCCCCATCACGTTCCACCTCGGTGAAGGAGAGGAAGAATCCACTCACGAGGAGGGCGAGGGCGACAAAAAAGACGAAGACTCTGCCCACGCGGAAGGCGAGGAGGGCGAGGAGATGAGCCTCGGCGCCCTCGAGGTGCTTCCCAGGTAGGTGGCGATGTCGCGGATGACAAAGCGGATTGCACTTGCTTGTTTGGCGGTAGCACTGGCCGTGGGTGTTCGTCCGGCGTACGCCCACGGCTTTGGCGAACGCTACGACCTGCCCGTCCCGTTAAACATGTTCCTGATCGGCGCCGCTGCGACGGTGACTCTGTCCTTCGTTGTGATCGGGCTGTTCGTGGGCCGTCGGCCCGGGGAGCTGAACTATCCGCGACTGAACTTACTGCGCTTGCCGGCCGTTGGCCCGGCGATATCGCAGCCGGTGGTGCTGGCTCTAATCCGGGCGGTCTCGGTGGCCGTCTTCGCGCTGGTGATACTGGCCGGGCTGATCGGCACCGACAAGCCCATCGACAACCTGTCTCCAACATTTGTGTGGATCATCTGGTGGGTGGGCATGGGCTACGTGTCAGCGCTGCTCGGGAACGTCTGGGCGCTGGTCAATCCCTGGAAAATTATCTACGAGTGGGTGGAGTGGCTGTTCGGCAGCGACTCAAACGATGGAGAGGGCGTCCTCTACCGCTACCCGGAGCGCTGGAGCGTGTGGCCCGCTATGGTGCTGTTCTTCGCCTTCGCGTGGACGGAGAACGTCTACTCCTCGGCGTCGCAGCCGTCCCGGCTTGCGCTGCTCGTGCTGCTGTACTCGACGATCACCTGGGCCGGCATGGCGGTCTTCGGCAAGCACCAGTGGCTCAGACACGGCGAAGCGTTCTCGGTGCTATTCGGGTTCTTCGCCCGATTTTCGCCCACCGAAGTCCGCGTCGCGGGACGTGGCCTTTGCAGCACCTGCGACCTGGGCTGCATCGATTCTGCAAGCCACTGTGTGGACTGCTACCAGTGTTTCGAGCGCGCCAGCCCCGGGGACCGCCAGCTCAACCTTCGGCCTTATGCCGTCGGCCTGGCGTTGCCCCAGCGCGTCACGACGGCGACGGCCGCCTTCGTGGTACTGGCCCTGGCCACCGTTACTTTCGACGGCTTCCAGGACACCGGGGTGTGGGCCGACGTGCAGAATGCGGCACTCGACGGTCTGGGCTCCGCTGGCGTCGACATCGCCAACACCCTTGGCCTGATCATGATTCCCACGTTGTTCTTGCTTGTGTATCTCGGTTTCTCGTGGGGGATTCGGCAGATGTCGGGTGTGCGGCACACGGTGCCGGATACCGCCAGGGCCTTCGTATTCTCGCTGGTCCCAATCGCCCTGGCTTACAATCTCGCCCACTTCATCTCGCTCCTGGCTATCCAGGGGCAGCTCATCATCCCCCTGGCATCGGACCCCTTCGGGTTCGACTGGGACATCTTCGGGAGCGCCGACTACCAGGTCAACCTGAACGCCATCAACGCCAAGTTCGTTTGGTTCGTGTCGGTGATCGCAATCGTGCTGGGTCACATTATCTCGGTATACATCGCCCACCTGGTCTCCCTGGGCAGAATGCCCGACACGTCCAGCGCGCTGAGAAGCCAGTACCCTATGCTGGTGTTAATGGTGCTATACACCGCTACCAGCCTGTGGATCATCGCGCAGCCGATAGTGCAGGGGTAGGCTCGAGTAGCGCGGCCATCGCGGCGCCCAATCGTCCTCATATCGGTGCTGGCTCCGTTGACCCGCGCTCCGCGGCGACCGTATAATGCCACTGAATGGTCAAATTCGGCGGCGTAATCAGCCCGCTCAGATAACCCCTGCCCAGGTCAGCCCGCCGTGGCGGGCCAGCGCTCTCGGTGGCAGCCGAGGGAGGGTGATCGAATCAGTCCTAACAGACTGCACCGAGACCAGAAGGCAACGACCACCGCCTCCGAGGATGGAATCCGAGAGGCGTGCGGGGTCATAGGGGTTTACCACAAGGGCGAAGACGTCGCCCGCGTCGTCTTCTTCGGCCTGTTCGCCCTTCAGCACCGCGGGCAGGAGAGCGCTGGAATCTGCGTCAGCGACGGTGCCCGCCTGCGCAACCGCACCTCCATGGGGCTGGTCACCCATGCCTTCGCCGAGGATGACCTGCTGGACCTGCCCGGCCACATCGGGATCGGCCATACCCGCTACTCGACAACCGGCTCTAGCCGCATCGCCAACGCTCAGCCGATGGTGGCCCAGGGTCCGAACGTCGAGCTAGCCCTCGGCCACAACGGCAACATCATCAACGCCGAAGAGCTTCGCCAGGAGCTGGAGGCCATCGGCTGCGAGTTCGTCGCTACTAGCGACTCCGAGATCATCGCCCAGATGATCGCCAACGCCCCTTCCGGCAACTGGCCCGGCCGCATCGCCCACGCCATGCGTAAGCTGAGGGGCGCCTACTCGCTTACCATCCTCACCAAGGATGCGGTGATCGGCGTCAGAGACCCTCTGGGTGTCCGGCCCCTGTGTGTGGGCAGGCTGAACGGCGGCTGGGTGATCGCCTCGGAATCGTGCGCGCTGGACCACGTCGGCGCGACTTACGTACGAGACGTCGACCCGGGCGAAGCGGTGATCGTTGACGACGCGGGTTTCAGGACCCTCTATCGCAGCAACCGCAACGGCCAGCGAGCAAGCTGCATCTTCGAGAACATCTACTTCGCGCGGCCCGACAGTTTGCTAAACGGCCAGCGTGTCTACACCGACCGCATGCGCATGGGAGCGGAGCTGGCCCGGGAGTTCCCGGTAGAGGCGGACATGGTCATTGGAGTGCCGGACTCGGCAACCGCCGCCGCGGTCGGATACTCCCAGGAGTCGGGGATACCTTTCGGCGAAGGTCTCGTCAAGAACCGTTACGTGGGACGCACATTCATCGAGCCCGACCAGCGGTTCCGAGACCTGGGCGTGCGCAGGAAGCTTAATCCCCTGCCGGAGCTGATCGAGGGCAAGCGACTGGTGGTGGTGGATGACAGCATCGTGCGGGGCACGACCACGCCCCACGTTGTGAGCCTGCTGCGCAGGGGAGGCGCGAAGGCCGTGCACCTCCGTATCTGCGCCCCTCCCATAATCTCGACCTGCCATTTCGGTGTGGACCTGGCAACCAAGGCCGAGCTGATCGCCGCCAACCGGACCGTCGCCGAGGTACGCGAGTTCGTGGACGCAGACTCTCTGGGGTACTTGAGCATCAGCGGACTCGTCAAGGCGGTCGAAATTCCTCGCGAGAACTTCTGTCTGGGCTGCTTCACTGGCGAATACCCGATACCGGTCCAGCTTGAAATGGACAAGCTCGTGTTAGAAGCCCAGGCCGTAAGTGACTGATCCCGCCAGCGTCCTTGGACGCTGCGCTCCTCTTCTGGGCACATTGCGTCTGGAGCAGCCGGCATGTCAGTTAAGCGACTCTCCATAGGCGTCCTATCTTCGCACGAGGGCACCAATCTGCAGACGATCATCGACGCCTGCAAGGAGGGGCGGCTGCACGCCCGTGTCGCGATGGTCGTGTGCAACAACTCTAGGGCCATGGCATTGGAGCGCGCCAGGCGAGAGGGCATTCCATTCCGCCATATCAGCGGTAGGACACATCCCGACCCCCGTGAGCTGGACGCAGCCATCGCTTCATCCTTCGGGGAGCGGGAGGTCGGTCTTATTGTGCTGGCCGGCTACATGAAGAAGCTGGGCCAGGGCACGCTGGACCGATTTCGCGGGCGTATCCTAAACATCCATCCGGCGCTGTTGCCGAAGTTCGGCGGCGCGGGGATGTATGGCCGGCGCGTGCATGAAGAGGTCCTGGCCTCTGGGGACGGCGTGTCCGGGGTCACCGTCCATCTGGTGGACGAAGAGTACGACCGAGGTCCGATCGTCTCCCAGCGGGAGGTCCCGGTGCTGGCAGGCGACACGCCCGAATCGCTGGCCAGTCGGGTGTTGGAGCAAGAGCACGCACTCTACGCTGAGACGCTGCAGAAGATCGCCGTGGGTGAGATCGATCTGGACCGGGTTTCACACCAGGACTCGGGCCAGCGCCTCCGCCAGGCGGCGCGCTAGTAACGTATGAATCCGGCGCCCTCGACAAGTTCAGGCCGAACAGGGGGAATTTGTTTCCCCATTGCCGGTCCGGCTGGGCGGGCCAGACCGCCAAACAGTGGCGCGGCATCGATCGACGGATCTGGAAGCCGGGAGATTCGCGGGCTGGCGTGAGAAGGGCGGGAGGTCCTACCGCGGCAGTGCCCGCCCCTCCCCGGGTTGCGAAAGCTGCTTCGCGGCCACGACCGGTGACGAAGAATTTTGAGGCTTTCTCGAATTGGCGGACGGAACATACAAGACAGCCGGCGTCGACCTGGCCGCCTCCCAGTCGGTAAAACAACGCATCGGCGAGATCGTGTCGCCCACACACGGCCCCGACGTGCTTGCCGGCGTAGGCGCCTTTGGCGCAATGTATCGGCTCCAGGGCTACAGCGACCCGGTCCTGGTCGCCTCGACCGACCCGGTTGGCACCAAGCTCCGGCTGGCTACCCTGATGGGTCGCTACGACACCATCGGCGAGGATCTGGTCCACGCCTGCGTCAACGACGTGATAGTCTGCGGCGCCAGGCCGGTGTTCTTTCTCGACTACATCAACATGAGCAGGCTGAAACCCGACGTGGTCGAGACGCTGGTGACCGGGATGGCCCGCGCGTGCAAAGATCTGGGCTGCGCCCTTATCGGCGGTGAGACGGCGGAGATGCCGGGCGTGTTCGCCGAGGGACAGTTCGACCTGTCCGGGTTTGTGGTCGGCGTGGTGGAGCGCTCGGTGATGCTGGACCCATCCGCAATCCGACCAGGCGACACTCTGCTGGGCGTCCCCTCCAACGGCCTCCACACCAACGGCTACACGCTGGTGAGGGATGTGTATGGCCTGGACCGGGACCCGTCGCCTCTGTCGAAGTTTCGCCCTGAGCTGGGCGAGACCCTGGGCGATGCCCTGCTGCGACCCCACCCGCCCTATTACCACGCACTGGCGCCGGCGTTCGCCCACCTCAAAGGCATCGCCCACATAACAGGCGGCGGACTGCTGGAGAACGTCCCAAGGATGTTGCCCGAGGGCGCTGCCGCAAGCTTCGATACCGCTGCATGGCCCCTGCCTCCCGTATTCCGGCTGGTCCAGGAGGACGGCGGCATCGACCGTGACGAGATGTACCGCGTATTTAACATGGGCCTGGGCATGGTCCTGGTATGCGACCCTTCGAGGGCCGATGCGGTGCGGAACCTGGTGCCGGACTCGCTGGTGGTCGGTCAGGTCGTTGAGGACAGCGGCGCGGGACCGGTTATTCTGAAATCGGGAGAAGCATGATGAAGGCGCTTCTGAGCACTTACGATAAGACGGGATTGGTCGATCTGGCCGGCAAGCTGGCCTCGGCCGGCTACGAGTTGGTGAGCACCGGCGGCACGGCTACCGCGTTGGAAGGCGCCGGCCTGGCCGTCCAGCAGGTCTCCGAGCTGACGGGCTTCCCCGAAATGCTCGGCGGGCGCGTAAAGACGCTGCACCCGGCGGTGCACGGCGGCATTCTGGCCCGGCGGGACGACGCGGGTCACGCCGCTGAGCTAGACCGGCTCAAGATCGACCTGATCGACGTGGTCGTTGGAAACCTGTACCCGTTCACCGAGACCGTCAGCCGCGCCGACGCAACCCTTGATGATGCCCTGGAGAATATCGACATAGGCGGCCCGACGATTATCCGCTCCGCCGCCAAGAACTTTCCGTCCGTCCTGGTGATCGTGGACGCCGGGGACTACGACTGGATCGGCGAGCGGATTGCCCGGAACGGGAGCGGTGCGGAGGCAATCACGCTGGACGAGCGCCGCGAGCTAGCCCGCAAGGCCTTCCAGCACGTGGCGCTGTACGACACCGCCGTGTCCAGGTACCTGGGAGCCGAAGCCACGGGAACCTCCTGGGACGAGCTTACGCTGGGCCTCACCCGGGTCCAGGACCTGCGCTACGGCGAGAACCCCCACCAGCAGGCGACGCTCTACGCATCGAGTCTCGCGAGCGGCGGCATCGTCGGGGCCAGGCGGCTGCACGGGCTCGAGATGTCCTTCGTAAACATCCTGGACGCCGACGCCGCCTGGGGCACCGTATCCGATTTCGCCGACAACGCCGTGGCGGTGATCAAGCACACCAACCCGTGCGGCCTGGCCGTCCATCCCGACCAGCCCACCGCCTACCAGCGCGCCTTCGAAGGCGATTCGGTCTCGGCTTATGGCGGTATCGTGGGGTTCAACCGTCCGGTTACCGCAGCCACCGCCGAGGCGATGCGAAAGGTGTTGTTCGACATAATCGTCGCCCCCGGCTACGACCCTGACGCGCTCGAGATTCTGAAACAAAGGCGTCGGACCCGCATCCTGGAGGCGGACCCGGCCGCTGGCCCGCTGGGAAGGCTTGACGTGCGGACCGTCTCCGGCGGCGCGCTGGTGCAGACAATCGACTCCATCGATGAGGACCCAACAAGCTGGGAGGTGGCAACCGAGAAGAAGCCCACTGACTCAGAGCTACGTGACCTTGGATTCGCGTGGAAAGCCAGCAAGCACATCAAGTCCAACACGATGGTGCTGGCCAAGGACAACACCCTGGTTGGCATGGGAGCGGGCCAGCCCAACCGGGTGACCAGCGTTCACCTGGCGCTGCGCATCGCAGGCGACAAAGCGCGGGGCAGCGTCATGGCCTCTGACGCCTTCATCCCCTTCCCAGACAGCGTCGAGATGGCCGCTGAAGGCGGTATTACGGCCATCGCCCAGCCAGGCGGCTCGATCCGCGACAGCGACTCCATCGAGGTTGCTAACCGGTTGGGGGTCTCCATGGTATTCACCGGCACACGCCACTTCACCCACTGATGGCCCCAGTCCGTCTCACGCCCAGTTCGTCGTCGGCAGCGACACGTGACAGACATCGCTCAAATCCCATGGGGACCAGTGCAGTCCAGGTAGCCGGCTAGCCGTGAGCACCTCCCTGGAAATCGTGCTGCCCGTGCTGAACGAGGAGCGCGACTTGGCCCCTGCGGTGGAGACGCTGGCGGCCTACATGACGGACAGCTTGGGTGAGTACGACTGGCGCATAGTTATCGCCGACAATGGCTCCACCGACTCGACGCCGGCGATATGCCGCAAGCTATCTCAAGAGAACAAGCGAGTGGACTTCATACGCCTCGAGGAGCGTGGCCGAGGTCGCGCCCTGAAGCGGGCCTGGGCCGAGAGCGACGCCGACATCGTCGGATACATGGACGTGGACCTGTCCACGCGGCTGGACGCGCTGCCGGATTTGGTGCGTTCTGTCCATCACGAAGGCTACGAGATCGCAATCGGCTCGCGGCTGGCGCGGGGCGCCCGGGTCGTGGGGCGCCCCCTCAAGCGGGAGCTAATCTCGCGCGCCTACAGTCTGCTAGTCCGGGCAATGTTTTGGACCGGGTTTGTCGACCCCCAGTGCGGGTTCAAGGTCCTGAACCGGCGGACGGCGGACAGCGTCGTCGGCGTTGCGCAAGACCTGGGCTGGTTCTTCGACTCGGAGATGCTGATCGTCGCCGAGAAAAACGGCTACCGGATCAGAGAGGTACCAGTCTACTGGACAGACGACCCCGACAGCCGCGTCGACATAGTACGCACCGCATACAGAGACCTGAAAGGGCTGCTGAGGCTGCGGACGGTAGGTCTACGCAGGGCTTCTCGCATACTCGCAGAGCGCCAGTGACCTGATATTTGGTTTTGATTGTCGGCGTTACCATCCCCGTTCGTGGTGAGCTTGTCGAACCACCCCCGACTCGTTGGGGCCCTTCAACTGGCTCAGGGCGAACGGATCAACCCAACGGCAACTTCTCACACTGGATACACGTTACGCCCGGGAAGCACCGGAGCCTCGGCTTGGACCGCCCGTCGGCGTGCCTACGCTAGCATGCGTCATCAGCGCGCTGATGGCCCGCTACCCTTGCGGTTTCCGTGGCCCCACGGTAGCATAGTTCATCCGACGGTCGGCTCGGAAATCATCGAACGAGAGTGATATCGAGCAAGGCATGAGCAACGTGGTGCTGGTAGTAGATATGGTCGTGGGCTTCCTGGAGCCTGGGCGAAACCTGTATTCGGGCGACGACGCCCGAGCCATAATCCCGAATGTGCAGCGGCTGATCGAGCGGGAGCAATCGACCGGCTCCACCGTGATATTCGTCTGCGACACCCACGACCCGGATGACCTGGAGTTCCAGATGTTTCCGGTGCACTGTGTCCGAGGGACCGACGAGTGCGAGCTGGTCCCCGAGTTGCGGGGCTACTGTGGCGACATCCTGCGAAAGCGCCGCTACAGCGCCTTTTTCGAGACCGACCTGGACCGGCGACTGACGGAGTTGAAGCCAGATAAGATCATCGTGTGTGGCGTGTGCACCGACATCTGCGTTATGCACACGACCGCCGACGCGCGCAATCGGGACTACCCCGTGGAGGTGCCCACGGACTGCGTCGCCAGCTTCAATACCCAGGCGCACGATTACGCCCTGCAACACATGGAGGGGATTCTCGGAGCGAAGCTTCGGAGTCCCGCGTTGTCAGGAAGCAATTAGCCTCCGTGGCTCGTCCGCAAGATTCTTACCGGAGCCAATTAGTCGACGGTCTAAGTGCGTGAAATTACGCTCACCTGGTAGCTGCTAATGGTTAACACACCTTTCGAAATCCGTCCGTCCGTGCTTGTGGGCGACACTGCCGACGTCTACCTGCAGCGCACTTTGACGATCCTGCGCAATGAAAGCATCAATCCCACGGTCACCATGGAGTTCTTTCCCCGAAGCGCGGGGACCTTCTGCGGCATCCGGGAGACGAGGCTGTTGCTGGCCAAGGTCCTGCCGGAGTCCGGCAGCGAGGTTTGGGCGCTTCAGGAGGGTGAGAACATGGAGGCCAAGGAGGTGGCGCTGAGGATCAAGGCGCCGTACAGCTCCTTCGGCCTGTACGAAACGACGATTTGTGGCACCCTCGCGTCCAGCTCTGGCTGGGCAACGGCGGCGCGGGAGTGCGTCGAGGCCGCCGATGGGGTGCCGGTCGTCGCGGTGGGCGCTCGACACGTGCATCCGAACGTGTCCGCCAACGTCGACTACGCCGCGGTCATAGGCGGATGCGCCTCCTGCTCCACCGTCATGGGAGCGAGGCTGGCGGGCATCACGCCCACCGGAAACATGCCCCACGTCCTGCCGCTGATCATGGGAGACGCGGTCAAGGCCATTCAGTCCTTTGATCGCCACATGCCCCAGGAAGTGCCGCGCGTTGCTCTCGTGGACACCTTTACCGACGAAGTAGAGGAGTCGCTGAGCGTGGCCCAGGCGTTGCGCGAGCGCCTCCGCGGAGTGCGCCTGGACACGCCGGAGGAGCGAGGCGGTGTTACGGCTGAGCTGGTGAAAGAGGTAAGGGCGCGTCTGGACCAGGCTGGGTTCAGACACGTCGAGATTCTCGTCAGCGGCGGATTTGACGCCGGCCGCATCCGCGAGTTTACCGCGGCGGAAACGCCCGTCGACGGGTACGCCGTCGGCAGCTATATCTCGTCGACACCACCCAACGACTTCACTGCCGACATCCACGAGATCGACGGCCGAGCGGTGGCCAAGCGCGGTCGCATCCCGGGGGTCACGCTTAATCCACGGCTGGACCGAATCATGTAGGCTCTGCCGACGCGTCGGGCCAGGGCAAAACCTCGAGCTCGACTCGCAGCGCTTCCCGCGTATCTTCCCTCAGACGAGCCCAGTGGGCCACCCGCCAGCCGACCACCCAGGCGATGCCTCTGGGGGAGACCAGCAGGGGGACGTCGTCCCGCCACTCCCGTGGTATCCGCCCGTCCACCATGAAGTCCTGTAGCTTCTTCGAGTGGTCCATTCCCAGTGGCTGAAACCGGTCGCCTGGAGTTCTCCCCCGCAGGACCAGTCCGCCGCCCAGGCCGCTCAGGTCGAATGTCTGCGCGAAGCGAGTTCCGTCGCTGCCCTCGTCCGGTGGCGGGTCCGTGTTCTCGGACAGTCTCGTCGTGACTCGCCACGCGCCCAGGCGTGTCTCGCCCGGTACCTGGATCTCAGTCCCAGCCGGCAAAGGGGGCAGCGGACACGATAGCTGCTGTTTGGGTCCCAGCGTGGCTACTTCGTATGAGACCGCGAAGCGAAGACCGCCGGGAAGATCGAGAGCTGTCCCCGCTGGGCCTGAGATCAGACGGCCCATCTCCTCGACGTGGGCCTGCCTAAGGTCCGCCATATCGTTCTTGGCCAGCACGACTGCCCGCCGTATCAGGTGGTTCCGGATCGACGGGTGCAGCACGAGGACTCGCTCTCGGTCGATCGCGACCATGCCGTCTGCCACGCTCAACGTTGAATCCAGAACACCGTCAACCTCGCCTTCGAGGAACGCAAGGTCCGCGGCAACCGACCGGGACAGTCTGACCAGCGACTCTTTGACGGCGGGATTCATCTCCTCCATCAGCGGCAGCAGCTCCAGCCTGACACGATTCCGGGTGAGCTGTGGAGAGAAATTGGACTCGTCGACCCGAGGCTCGACCCCGATTGACCGACAGTACTCTGCCGTTTCCAGCCGAGTGACTCTCAGGAGCGGACGGAGCAACCTCAGCTGCCGCCCTTCGGCATCCATTTCCGAGGCGTGGGTCATGCCCCGGAGCCCGGTGAGGCCACTCCCCCGTATCAGATGCAGGAGCACGGTCTCCGCCTGGTCGTCAAACGTGTGGCCCAGGGCCACGGTGTCAGCGCCCAGGTCGGCGGCGACCCTCGCGAAAAACCCGTGGCGCAGCCGGCGGGCAGCGTCCTCCACCGACAGCTTTTCGCGACGGCGTTTTGCCGCCACGTCAGCCTTCTCCACAGTGTACGGGATGCCCAGCCCTTCGAACGTCTGGGCCACATAGGCGGCATCCGCATCGGATGCGGCGCCTCTCAATCCGTGGTCCAGATGGGCTCCGTGTAGCCGCAGGTCGCGGTCTTCCCTTATTCGACACAGGGCGTGCAGCAACGCCAGCGAGTCCGGCCCCCCGGAGACAGCCACAATCAGGCAGGTCCCGGCTTCGACGCAGGCCTGGTCCAGGGCATCGGCCACCCGCTGGTGGACCTTGGTGACTATCTTGTCTTTGGGCATCGACTTCACGTCTGGGAATCGTGGGCCGTTTGCTCGCCCAGGCCGAGGTGCCAGGTCTCGTTCATGGAGACCAGGCCCGCTTTCGAGCCGGTAAAGTTCAGTCGGGTGATTGACCCGAGGGCAACGCTCAGCCTACGAAAATTGTTAACAGGAACGTCAAGCGCGCGGCATATGAGCGTCTGGATCGGGAAATTGTGGGTAACGATCACCACTTTCTGGTTGGGATTCGCCCGCGCGACATCGGTAACCGCCTTCCAGGCGCGGTCCTGGACCTGACGCAGGGACTCGCCGCCCGGCATTTGTGTCGAGTCCGGGTTACGGTCCCAGCTCGCCATGATCTCTGGGAAACGTTGACGAAGCTCGGGCCCGGTGAGGCCCTCGAATTCACCCGTATCCAGCTCCTCGACCCCTTCAAGAGGGACCGCTGTCACCTGCGCAGCCTCCGATATCGACTCGGCGGTCTGCATCGCCCGCACCAGGGGGCTGGAGTACAGACGAAATGGCATCTCCGCGGATACCGCCTCACCCACGGCCCCTGCCTGTGTCAGGCCGGTCGAATTGAGCGGCTGTCTCCCACGGCCCTGAATACGGCCGTCTCTGTTGAAGTCGGTCTCACCGTGGCGGACCAGAATCAGTTTCAAGAGGGTCATCGCCTCCAGCGCTTGCGGTCTTGGTAATCTTGATCTCCTCGATTTTGAACTGGTCCATCCGTATGATTTCGAAGAGAAGACTCTCGTGCTCGAACTGCTCGCGCTCCTCCGGGAAGTGGCCCAGTGTGTTCAGGACGAACCCCGCGATGGTCTCGAAGTCGCCGGTTGGCAGCTCGACGTCCAACTCCTGGTTGACCTCCTGAATGCTCATGCCACCCTCAAGCTGGTATGTGTTTTCATCGATGGCGCGGTACTCCTCCTCGGGCGCCTCGCCCTCCTCTCCAACCGCGCCGACTACGGCCTCGAGCAGCCGTTTCAGCGTCACGAGCCCGGAGAGACCACCGAACTCGTCGATAACGATCGCCATCTGGTTGCCGGTCAGGCGCATCTCATCGAACAGCTCCGACACCCGCTTGGTCTCCGGTATGAAAAACGAGTCCCTTATCATCTCGGTTACCGATTCGTCATACCGGATGCCTTCGCTGGCCAGTTTGTTGAGCACGTCCTTGGCCGAAATTATACCGATAATGTTCTCAGCCGACTCACGGTACACCGGGAAACGGGTATGGGTGTTCTGGGCGTAGATGTCCAGGAACTCCCTGAGATCGCCGCCCACGTGAAACGATATGATCTCGACGCGAGGCGTCATCACCTCGCGCACCTGGCTGTCGCCAAACTGGAACACATTCTCGAGCATCTCCGCCTCGGCAGGCTCGAAGGTACCCTCGGCCTCGCCGATGTCTATCATTGTGCGCAGCTCGCCCTCAGTGATTGACCGCTGGTCCGCGGACGCGCCGATAAGCCGGCTCACGCCGCGGGTGGTCCACTGGAGCACCAGCACGAACGGCAGGAGCAGAAGCTCGGTCCCCTTGAGCACGGGGGCGTACAGGAACGCCACGCGTTCGGATTTCCTTACCGCCACGGTCTTGGGGATTATCTCGCCCAGTAGCAGCAGCATGACGGTTCCCACTACCGTCGCGACCAGCACCGCCGTCCCCTCCCTTCCGTCACCAAAGTACCCCACGATGGCCACTGTGATCACCGACGTGAACGCCACATTTACCAGGTTGTTCCCCAACAGTATCGTTGACAGCAGGCGCTCCGGTTCCTCGATCATTTTGGCCACCCGTCGTGCACCGGCGACTCCGGTGCTGACCAGGTGGGTGATGCGGGTCCGTTGCAGCGACAGGAACGCCGCCTCCGAGCTTGCGAAAAAGGCGGAGAGCAGCAGCAGGACGAGCACCAGTCCAAGGGATATCGCCTCGCTCATGGCACCGCCTCCTGGACCACCAGCGCCGAAGTCAGACGCCAGAGGTTCGGCCAGCCGCCGCCAAATCCGGGACGGCCCGACTGGTCTCTTATTACTGAAGTGGACTGGATCGAACGTTTTGACACGGGCATATCCTTCGTAGTGACAGCTGAGCGTCGTCGAGGGGGTGATCGGTAGGGCGACTAGTACCTTCGCAGCGGCGTCGATAGCCGCACGCCCACGCTCGACGGTCGCCGATCAGGCGACGTTTGGGTCAGGAACGTGAGATTGTGGAGCAGTCATTGCGAGTCCGCCAGAGTCGACGCTGCGGCGTTTCGAGACAAGTCTTCCCACAGACTCGATATGGTGCGCCGCCTCACACCGCCGCTGTAGCCGCGTCGCTGGAGGTATCCGTCGAGCTTCCGGTGCAACGATACGAAGTCGGTGTCGGCAATCTGACGGGCGAACCGAGCGCCGGAGCGCATGGCGCTCTCTTCATCGTCGACGATACTGGCGGCGCTGGCCGCTGTCTCCGGGGCCACACCTTTGGCGACAAGCTCGCGTCGGATTGCGGCAGCGCTGCATGGCCTTTGCCGGTCGCGGCTCTCGGCCCATAGCATGGCAAATTCCTGGTCGTTCACCAGGGACTGCCGTTTCAGAGAACGCAGAACGCCATCAACGGTGTGTGAAGGGAATCGCCTGGACAGGCGGCCGCGAAGCTCGGCCTCGCTCCGGGGTCTGTAAGACAGAAGCCGCAACGCGGCCCCCTGCGCCTGTCGAAAGGACTGATCGGTCGTCATCGCTGCGGGCCTAACGCCTGCGTAGCTTCTCCCAATGGGTGGGCTCCAACTCTCACAGTCTATCGTAATGGAAGCGTGGTCCGCAAAGAGCGTCGAGGGTCTCTTTCCGAGACAACGCCAGGCGCGCCAACTCGTGGAACTGGCCAGGCAGCGGCGTCTGCTAATCGCCGCTTTCTACGGCCACGGAAGCCACACCGTTAGGCGATGCCGCCGGGTCGTCCTCCGGCGTCGGTTCGCCGTCTTCTGTAATCAGGCGCTCGATTTCGAGGGCGGCCTCAGGGTTCTCCTTCAAGAAGTCCTTGGCATTTTCCCTGCCCTGGCCGAGTTTGAGTTCGCCGAACGTGTAGAATGAGCCGCTCTTCTTGACCACGCCCATCTCGGTCCCGATCTCGATCAGCTCACCCTCTTTGCTGATGCCCTCGTTGAACATGATGTCGAACTCGGCGACCCGGAAGGGAGGGGCAACCTTGTTCTTGACGACCCTTGCCCTGATCCTGCTGCCGATCATCTCACCCGCTTGCTTGATGGACTCGAGCCTGCGGAGGTCCACGCGGACTGAACTGTAGAACTTCAGGGCGCGGCCCCCGGGGGTGGTCTCGGGGCTGCCCCAGATCACGCCTACTTTCTCACGGATCTGGTTGATGAAGACTACTGCGGTGTTGGAGCGGCTGATGGCGGCGGTCAGCTTGCGCAGAGCCTGGGACATGAGACGGGCCTG
Source organism: Dehalococcoidia bacterium (assembly GCA_965248005.1). Classification (GTDB taxonomy): domain Bacteria; phylum Chloroflexota; class Dehalococcoidia; order Lucifugimonadales; family UBA1123; genus CBDFIE01. Next base: position 1,569,782 of record CBDFIE010000003.1, on the reverse strand, counting down.
GAGGCCGACGTGGGTGTCTCCCATGTCGCCGTCTATCTCGGCCTTGGGGACCAGCGCGGCCACGCTGTCCACCACCACCACGTCCACGGCGCTGCTTCGCACCAGGTACTCGCAGATCTCCAGCGCCTGCTCGGCGCTGTCCGGCTGTGAGACCAGCAGGTCGTCGAGGTTTATGCCGCAGCGTGCGGCATAGCCTGGCTCGAGCGCGTGCTCAGCATCGATATACGCGGCAGTGCCGCCGGTGCGCTGAGCTTCGGCCATCACGTGGTAGGCCAGGGTGGACTTGCCCGACGACTCGTTGCCATAGATCTCAACGACCCGGCCCTTGGGGATGCCGCCGACTCCCAGGGCAATGTCCAACGACAGAGAGCCAGTGGATATGGATTCGACCGACCCGAAGCTGGCGTTTTCGCCAAGTCTCATGATGGTGCCGTTTCCGAACTGGCGGTCTATCTGACCGATTGCGACTTCCAGGGCCTCTTTTCTCTTGTCGTTCATATCTAGCTCCATAAGATTTTTCGAATGGTTCGGTCTCCTCGGCGACTGCCGGCTATCGGGGCGAAGTCATCCTTGTCGTTGGCGATCCCGGCGCCCGCTGATGGCCTTCTCACCCCTGAGTTGACGGGGCCAATCGGCCCCAGCGGCCCGATTGTAGCACGGAGTCCGGCAAATGTAAAGACATTTGTTCTAATTTTAGTTTTGGCCCCGCGTTTCGGCTTTGGCCGGCAGCCATTGTGGTATCATCCGGGACTATCGGCATGTAAGGTTGACACTATCCGTCGAGAGGGCGAGAACATGAAGATAACCGACATCGACACCCTGATCGTGGACGCCGGCTGGCGCCCATGGACATTCGTGAAGGTCGAGACCGACGAGGGCGTTACCGGATGGGGCGAATGCAGCGATAACAGATCGCCCCGCGGGGTGGCCGGCACCATAAAGGACCTCACTCCTCTTTTGATCGACCGGGACCCTCGCGCCTACGAAATGCGATGGTGGGACATGTTCCGCGGCGCGCGGCAGAGCCCCGGTGGCATCGCGGCAAAGGCCATCGCAGGGATTGAGTGCGCCCTGATCGACATCAAGGCCAAGGCCCTGGGCATCTCCGTGACCGAGTTGTTCGGAGGGCCTACGCGGGAGAAGGTTCGCGTCTACTGGTCCCATTGCGGCAGCTCCCGAGCCAGCCACCCGGACGTCCTGGGCACCCCTCCGATACGCTCGTGGGAGGACATTACCAACCTCGGCCACGAAGTGGTCGAGCGGGGTTTCACTGCCCTGAAGACCAACATCGTTATACCCGGCGACCCTGCAAGGACGCACGGTGGCGGTTTCGGGGCGGGCATGGGCACCACCGACCAGATTGTCGACACGCCGCTGCTCCGCCACATCGAGACGCTCATTGGCACCTTTCGAGACGCCGTTGGACCAGACGTCGACATTAACCTGGACCTGAACTTTCACTTCAAGACAGAGGGCGCTCTGCGCATCGCGCAGGTGCTGGAGCAGTTTAACCTGCTCTGGCTTGAAGTGGACATGTACTCCCACACGGCCCTTCGCCAGCTAAAGGAGTCCACCCGCACCAAGATCTGCACGGGCGAAAACCTTTTCTATATGAGGGACTACCTTCCTTATTTCCAGGCCCACGCCGCCGACGTGTTCATGATCGACGTTCCGTGGAACGGGTTCAGCCAGTCCAAGAAGGTCGGCGACCTGGCCGAGGTCTTCCAGCTCAACGTCGCGCCCCACAACTACTACAGCCACCTGTCTTCTCATATGAGCGCGAGCTTATGCGGCGTACTGCCCAACGTGCGAATCATGGAGATAGACATCGACGACGTGCCGTGGAAGGACGAGCTCGCCACCAACGTGCCGGAGATCGTCGACGGGTACATGACCATTCCCACGGCCCCGGGCTGGGGCACGGATATCGACGAGGACGTCGCCAGGGCCCATGCCTGGGACGAATCCATGCGCCGCTAACGTCCACACTCCGGTCACCTCAGATCTGACGAGTATCTCCGGCAGAGGTACGCCGTCTCCCAGGCGTGCCGCAAGCTACGGCCGGAACGCTCCGAGACGCGGAGTTCTCCCCTATTCAGCCGCGCTATGCTCGCTGACCCCTGGCGACGGACTTCGCCCGATCCGCCGGGCGACAGCGCTCCCCACGCCGCTGTCCGGGACGGGTCCGCTGGGTGCGGCCATCTGCGTGCAACCCCCCGGCGCGCGACGGAGCTTATTGGTAAACCCGTAGATGCAGTGGGTGCAGCCCTCCAACGCAATTCTTGTCACTAGCCGACACGCGCTTGTGTGGCAACCCGATGTCCCGACACCTCCTGAGGGCGTAGCGTTAAATTCGTTGGGACATATTTAGTAGCTGAGCCAATACAGGAGCGCACATTGAGACATCTAAGAGAACCGTTCGGGTTATTGAAAGGGCAGCAGGGAGTGACGGGACTGGAGACCGCCATCATCCTGATCGCGTTTGTGGTGGTGGCTTCGGTCTTCGCCTTCACGGTGCTTTCGACGGGCATCTTCTCGGCGGAGCGAGGCAAAGAGACGATCCATGCTGGGCTCAAGGGCGCCCGCAGCTCCCTTGAGCTAAAGGGATCGGTGGTAGCCGAGGGCGTGACGAATAAGAACCTGTCGCTAGGCGACACCGTCTGGACCACGTCGACGAACGCGACCTCGTCGGCTAACACCACGGACAAGAAAGAAGGCACCGGCAGCGCGGACATAACCGTGGCCGCAGGCTTCGCCACGGGTACGGCAGCTTACAAGAACCTCGATGCCACTGTGGACATCAGCAAGCTCGACTTGATCCAGCTATGGGTGAAGTCCGACATCACCACCGCTACGGGCGACATCGAGATCGTCGTGGACGACACCGCCAACTGCGGCACGCCACTGGAGAACATCGACATTCCCGTTCTGGTCGCCAATACGTGGAGGCTTGTCACACTGGGCATCACGACCAACTCCGACATGACGGCGATCAACTGCGTAGGGCTTTACGTGAACACCGACAACGGCGTCCAAAGGATAGTAATGGATGAGATCGTGGCCCAGGGCCAGGCGACCGCCCTACTGGTCACGCTGGCCAACACCCTGGAGGGCGAAGCCATGGACGTCAGGGAGCCCGGCGACTCCGACGCCAACGGCCTGTCGGACAGCGACGGTATACACACTCTGATCCTGACCTACACCGACAAGAACCAGGTGGTCAACGATCTGTACTGGACGCAGACGTTCATAGGCCAGAACGACTGGGACAATCTGCTTGAGGCCGGAGAGAAGGTGGAGCTGAACGTGAGACTGACCGGCCTGTCCAACTCCTTCCCGGTGTTGGGGGACACCAAGTTCGACATAGAGCTTCGGCCCGAGAGCGGCGGCACGGTGGTAGTCGAGCGTACGATGCCCGACATCATCGACACGGTGATGAACCTGAACTAGGGGATCTGGCAAGACCATAATCCAGGCGCCAATGGACCAGGGGGGGACGCTCGCACCGGCGGCCCTCCCTGGTTCGGCGAGGGACCCGGCGCCACGCCGGGTTCAGATCTCCGGCGGTAGGCTCTCCCCTATGGCGAAGGCGCTGATGGCCCGTGAGACCGCGTCGGGCCTGTCCATGTAGATGTTGTGGCCGGTGTTGCGGACCGTTAGCAGGTTGAAATCGTCAACCCGTTCAGCGATCCCGCGGAGCGGAGCGAAGCCGTTTTCATGCCGACGCTGGTCGCTTATGATAAACAGAACTGGGATGCCGAGACGTTCGAAGGCCGGGGTTAGATCAGCGTGGTCGCCCTGGCGCTCACGCCAGTCCATCGCCGCGTCGGACCACTTCATGTCGATCCGGCCGTTCGGAAGCTCCGTCGCCTCGTGATCGACCACGTCGCGGATGACGTCGTCCCGCCAGCGCCCCGCCAACTCGTGGCCCTTCAGGTAGTCGTAGAGCTCTTGCCTGCTGCCCCAGGTCCGACGGGGCTTCGTCCCACGCCCCGAGACCATGCGCTGGAAAGAACCGTCCACGACCAGCCTGGGCTCGAGCAGAACCAGGCCTCTGAACAGGCCCGGGGACCTGTCCGCCAACAGGGTCGCGACCACCCCGCCTGACGAGTGGCCTACGCAAATCGCGCCTCCAAGGCCCACGACCTCGCAGAACCCGCCGAGGTCCTCCGTTCGCTGGGCGAGGCGGTACCCGCTTTGCGTCCAGTCGCTGTCTCCGTGGCCCCGAGCGTCCAGCGCTACCACCCGGTTTCGATCGCGGAGGTCTCGGGCCACGGCGTCCCAGCTTCTTGAAGTCCGCATGTCTCCGTGGAACAGGAGCAACGGCGGGCCGTTGTCACCCCAGTCCACGTACCTGAGCCGCAAACCGCCAACGTTTGCGAAGCGGTCCTGAGGCTGGAGGCTCCGCTCCGTTTCCTGATCGCCCTGGCGACTCAATTCAGCAGGCCGAGCTCCCTGAGAATCGCTGGAATCTGCTGCTTCTCTTCCGCGGTTAGGGGACGCATCGGCTTCGATACCGTATCGTCATCCAACACCCCCATCAGCTTGAGGGCCGCTTTCATGCTCGCAAAGCTGGCTGCGTTGGGGCTCCCGCCCTTGGCGACCCGCTGGATTTTCGAGGCCGCTATGAGCTGAGCGTTACATTCACGTGCGGTCTCGGCGTCACCCGACTCACCCGCCTCCCAGCCTCGTGCACAGACCCCGGGGACCAGGTTCGCGATCCCGGGAATGACGCCCTGCGTGCCCAGCGAGCCTGCCGACGTGACGCGAAACACGGTGCCCAGGAAGCGCAGCAGAGAGAGCTCACCCTGCTCGCATAGCACGTTGAGCTGGGCCAGCAGCTCGCCGGCGCCGGAGCTGTCCTTGACGCCTACCACGGCGCCCTCGCTGGCCAGGGTCGCGATGGTCTCGGGCGTCACGGCCGTCTTCACCGTCTGAGGTATGTTGTATACCCAGAGCGGCAGACCGACCCGATCCCGGATGTGGCGATAGTGGTCCAGCAGCTCGTCCTGAGAGCTGGGATAGTAGTAGGGCGGCGTGGCGGCGACGCCATCGAGGCCGCTCTCGCGCACGGCATCGGCCATTGCGACCGACAGAGCGGTGCTTGCGCCCGTGATGTTGCCGATGACCGGCACTCGGCCGGCGACGTGGTCAACCACCGCTTCGATGCTCTTGGCCCGTTCGGAATCCGGCAAGCTTGCAAACTCGCCGGTGGTGCCGGACGCCCATATGCCGTGAACTCCGTTTTCGATCAGGTAGTCTACCAACCGTTTAAGCGAGGCGGTGTCGACCCTCTCATCGGCCGTCATGGGTGTGAGTATTGGTACGACCACCCCGCGGATAGGCGTTTCTGGCATCTAGACGCTCCTTGGCAAATTTCTTGTGATTTCGGACCAGCTTTGCACCGGTCATTTGGTGCTGGTCGGGCCGGGTTCCGGACGATGGGAGCGGACTAAACCGAGCCCCCTCCGATAGCTGGCAGAAAGTGGACCTCGCTGTCCTCGCTCACTCTCTCCAGCATGCCCAGGGTAGTGATCTCTCCGTCGACAGCGACGGAGATGCTGCCCTTAATGCGATTCTCGTCTACGAGCCGCTCCTTCATTCCCGGGTAGTCTTTTTCGAGATTGTCGACTATCTGCCGGACCGTGCCTCCAGGGACGTCGACCTTGCCGCGTCCATCTGTAATCTTCTGCATCAGTGACGGGATGAACACAGTGGCCAAAGTCCTACCTCCTTTTACACTCAGACTGTGCCACTCACAGCGCCTCGGACAAGATCCGCATTTTGGTCATTCCAGGCGAGTCACTCCAGAAAAGGGCGACAAAACCGTAACATCGCGCGCAGATCCTTCGCGGAGTCTATCCTGAGCCTAGCCGAAGGGCATAAAGCCAGTCGCATGTCAGGCGCATACCAGACCTCGCCCCGTCTGAAGGAGGTCGCGAAGGCCCGTGTCGCTCTTTCGCTCTAGCTTTGTCCTGACTTGGCGCACCGACTGACCTGGTCTGGCCGGGTTATCTGCTCGCCGAGACCGCCTTGGAAACCGCCGACGGCTTCATGGGTAGTTCGCTGATACGGACGCCGACAGCGGCGTGGATCGCGTTGGCGATCGCCGCGTTCGGCGGCACGATGGACGCCTCGCCCACGCCCCTGACCCCGTAGGGATGGCCAGGGTTCGGGACTTCGATTATTACGGTGTCGATCATGGGCAGGTCAAGTGCCGTCGGCATCCTGTAATCCAGCAGGCTGCCGTTGTCCATCACGCCCTCGCCGCCGAAGAAGTACTCTTCGTTGAGGGCCCAGCCGATGCCCTGGACGCTGCCTCCCTGCATCTGACCCTCCACGTAGCTGGGATGAATGGCCTTGCCGGCATCCTGGAATACGGTGTACCTGAGAATCGTAACTTTGCCCGTCTCCTGGTCCACCTCCACGTCGACCAGGTTTCCGCAGAACGCGCCGCCCGATCCTCTGTTATGAAGCGCGGCGCTGCCCAGGACGCGCCCTCCCGTCTCCTCGAGCTGCCCAGCCAGCTCTTTGAACCCCATCTTCATCTCAGGGCTGGACTTAGATCGGAACTGTCCCTTCACAAACTCGACGTCGTCGCCGTCAATCTCCCATATCATCGCCGCGCGTTGGGCCATCTGCCGCACCGCGTCCTTGGCCGCCTCCACGCAAGCTATGCCCGTGGAAAACGTCGTGCGGCTGCCGTCGGTAGTCTCCGTATAGCCGATCGAGTCGGTGTCTACCACGGTCGGGATCACGTCTTCCGACTTGAGGCCCAGGGTCTCGGCCACCTGCATGGACATTGCAGCCCGCGATCCGCCGATGTCCGGCGAGCCTTCGGATAGGCTTACCTTGCCGTCGGCCCTCACATTGACGGTGGCGCTTGCTTCGCCGCCGAAATTGGGCCAGTAGCCGATCGAGATACCGCGTCCGGTCTTGTCCCCGTTCAACGGCGCCTTGTAGTGGGCGTGGTCCTTCATGGCTTCTAGCACTTCGATGCACCCGATAGGGCCGAAGACCGGCCCGGCCGCGCGGCGAGTGCCCTCCCTCGGGGCGTTGGCCAGGCGCAGCTCTATCGGGTCGATGCCCAGCTTTTCGCTCAGCTCGTCGACAAGCTGCTCTGCCGCAAAGGCCGCGTTGGGGGCGCACGGAGCGCGGTAAGGGGCGGCCTTTGGCTTGTTGACAACGACGTCGTAAGCGTCGATGAGCACGTTGGGTATGTTGTAGGCGGAAAAAGCCGTCTCGGCAGCTATGCTTACCGCAGAACCGGGAAAGGCGCCTGCCTCAAAGGCGAGGTGCGCCTGTGCGGCTACGATCTCGCCGGAGCTCTTGGCACCGATCTTCACCTTGATATGGGAGCCTGGCGCCGGACCCGTGCCCTCGAACACCTCCCTGCGCGTCATCACGAACTTGACGGGTTGACCGCTCGCCTTGGAGAGAAGCGCTGCCACCGGCTCCATGTAAACAACGGTCTTCCCCCCGAATCCTCCCCCGATCTCCATGGGCACTACCCTGATTTGAGAGACCGGGACCCCGAGGACGGTCGCCGTGGCGTTTCGGACCGCGAACGTGCCCTGGGTGCTGGTCCAGATAGTAATCCTGCCGTCCTGGTTCCAAAGCACCGTCGACGGGTGCGGTTCGACGTATCCCTGGTGGACCGTCTTGCTGTTGTACTCGCCCTCTACCACCACGTCTGCTTCGGCGAACCCCTTTTCCACGTCCCCAAGCATGTACTGGTTGTAGTTGGCGATATTGCTGAGCTTGTCCGTGCGCTCGCCCAGCGAGCTGGTCGTCAGGTCGTCGTGAAGCAGAGGCGCTTCGTCCTTCATCGCCTCGGGGGCTGTGAGCACCCATGGAAGGACCTCGTATTCCACCTCGATCAGCTCCACGGCCTCCTCGGCTATGTGGGGGCTCGTGGCCGCCACCGCCGCCACCGCATGGCCGGCGTAGAGCGCCTTGTCGCCTGCGAGGACGTTGCTTCGACGCCTCTTCAGGCTGACGCTGCCGTTGCTAGGGGGCAGATCGGCGCCCGTAACCACGGCCTGGACGCCGGGCAGTCTCTCCGCCTTGCTGGTATCTATGGACCTGATCCGCGCATGGGCGTGGGGGCTTCGCAGCACTTTACCGTGCAACAGTCCATTGACTTGGAAGTCCGCCCCGTAGAGGGCTCGTCCCGTCACCTTGTCCGCCCCATCCGGCCGGATGGGGCGCGTGCCTATGACGTCGTAGTCCGTGGTGGAGAGCACGATGTTCGGTTCGTATTTCTGAGTGGTGGCCATGCGTTAAGCCTCCTGCATCCTTACGGCTGTGTCCGGGGCCGCTCGGACGAACTTGCCGTGTCCGGCACGGCGAAACAAGTTGTTGGCTGACCAGGACCGAGACGCGCGCTCAATCAGGTGCGGGGGTCCCCATCGCGCAGCGCCCGGACGGCACGGTAACCCCGGGCGTGCGGCGCCTGTACTGGAGGTTGGCGCCCCAAGGGAACGACCGCCGAATCGACAGGAGCGCGCCAACCACGGAATACCTCCGGATGGCGGCGTTCTCCATGCCCATTACCCGACGCCTCAGGCCAGGCGCGAATTCGCGCGGGGCGGCGCTGCTATTCTTTCTCCCGGATGGCCTTGGAGACTACCACGGGACTCAATGGCAGCTCGTAGATACGGCTTCCAATGGCATCGCGCACGGCGTTGGCTACCGCCGGTGTCGGGGGCACGATGTTCGCCTCGCCGACTCCTCGAACGCCGAACGGGTGACCGGGGTTGGCAACTTCGACGATAACGGTATCTATCATCGGGATGTCCAGGCTGGTCGGCATGCGATAGTCTAGCAGCGTGGAGTTGTCCATCTTGCCGTCGGGGTTCATGTAGTACTCCTCGTTGATGGCCCACCCGATGCCCTGAACGCTGCCGCCCTGCATCTGCCCTTCGACGTAGCTGGGGTGGATGGCCTTGCCGGCATCCTGGAAGGCCGTGAACCGGAGAATCTCGGTCTTGCCGGTCTCGGGGTCGACCTCCACGTCGACGATGTTGCCGGCGAAAGACCCGCCCACTCCGCCGGGGTTGACGTCGGCGGTCCCAGAGATGCCCCCGCCAGTATCTCCTAGCTGGTCCGCCAGGTCTTTGAAGCTAATCTTCAACTCGGGATCGGACTTGGACTGGAACGTGCCATGCTCCAGTTCAATCGTATTCACGTCCACGTCCCAGATCATCGCCGCGCGCTCGATCATCTTTTGCTTGACCTGCTGCGCGGCCTCATAGGCGGCCCAGCCGGTTGCGAATGTAGTGCGGCTGCCACCGGTCAGCATGGTGTACCCCACTGAGTCGGTGTCGACCACCGATGGAATGACGTCTTCAGCGGGGATCGTCAGCACCTCGGCCGCCTGCATGGCGATGGAGGCGCGTGATCCGCCGATGTCGGTAGACCCCTCGGTCAGGTTGACGGTACCATCGGCGTTTACGGCGATGTTACAGGCCGAGCGCATGCCGATGTTGAACCAGAAACCGATGGCCAGTCCCCGGCCCCGGTTCGGTCCCTCGATGGGCGCGCTGTAGTGGGGGTGGTCCCTCATCGCCTCCAGGACCTCGACGCACCCGATGCGCGGGAAGACTGGGCCATCGACCCGTCTCGTACCTTCTTTGGCGGCGTTTTTCAGCCTCAGATCGACAGGGTCCATGCCCAGCTCTCTGGTAAGCTCGTCCATCGCCTGCTCAACAGCGTGAGCCGCGTTGGGGGCGCCGGGGGCCCTGTACGGGGCGGCCTTCGGCTTGTTGGTCACCACGTCGTAGCCGTCGACAAGCGCATTCTCCAGGTCGTATGCAGCGAATGCACATTGGGCGCCCATCGGGACGGGCGAGCCCGGGTACGCACCGGCCTCAAAGGCCAGCGACACGTGGGCGGCAACGATCTTGCCGTCCCGCGTGGCGCCAAGCTTGACCTTTGCATAGGAGCCGGAGGTGGGACCCGTGCCCTCGAAGACATCGGCCCGAGACATTACCAGCTTGACCGGTGCGCCGGCCTTGCGTGACAGCATGGCTGCCACCGGCTCCAGGTACACCGGGATTTTCCCGCCGAAGCCGCCACCAATCTCCATGGGAACAACTCTGATCTTGGAGACCGGCATGCCCAAAACCGTCGAGCATGATTCCCGGACAACAAAGGAGCCCTGGGTGCTGGTCCAGATGTGGAGCCTGCCGTCGGTGTTCCACAGCGCACTGGCGTTATGGGGCTCGATGTAGCCCTGGTGGACGGTCTTGGTATGGAACTCTCGCTCAATCACCACGTCCGCCGACTTCATCCCCTTTTCAACGTCGCCCTTTACGTGTTGGAAATGCTGCGCAATATTGCTGACCTTATCGGTCTTCTGGCCAAGCTCGTCGGTGGTCAGGCTCTCGTGAAGTATCGGTGCGTCGTCTTTCATGGCATCCAGCACCGTCACCGTGGACGGGAGCACCTCGTAGTCGACGTCAATAAGACCCACGGCCTCCTCGGCCAGATGGGGGTTGGCGGCGGCCACGGCGGCGATGGCGTGTCCCCTGTACAGCGCCTTACCGCTGGCGAGGATGTTGTCGCGTTGCCACTGCACGGCTTCGGAAGCCCCGTCCTTGGGAAAGTCCTGGTAGGTGACGACGGCGCGCACTCCCGGCAGCGCCTCCGCCCTGGAGGTATCTATGGACTTGATCCGGGCGTGAGCATGCGGGCTGCGGAGCATCTTGCCATGGAGCAGCCCGGCCGCATCGAAGTCCGCGCCGTAGAGGGCGCGGCCCGTAACCTTGTCCGCCCCGTCGTGGCGAATTGGCCGCGAGCCCACCACGTCGAACTCTTCGGTGGACAGCACCATATTGGGCTCATACTGTTTTGTCGTGGCCATGCACTAAGCCTCCTGCATCTTGACAGCCGCGTCCTGGACCGCTCGGATGATCTTGTCGTATCCGGTGCAGCGGCACAGGTTGTTGGCCAACCAGAATCGAATTTCGTGCTCCGTGGGGTCCGGGTTCTCGTCGAGCAGCGCCTTGGACGCCACGATGAAGCCAGGCGTGCAGATTCCGCACTGGAGGGCGGCGTTCTCGAGGAACGACTGCTGTATCGGGTGAAGAGTGCTGCCCTGGGCGATCCCCTCGATGGTGGTGACCTCCTTGCCTTCGGCCTCGACGCCGAGGACCAGGCACGACGTCACGATGCGGCCGTCGAACATGACCGTGCAGGCGCCGCAGTTGCCATCGTTACAGCCCTCTTTGGAGCCGGTCAGCCCGATTACATCGCGAAGGCACTCCAGCAGACTCTGCCGAGGTTCGGCCAGGAAGTCAACGTGCTCGCCGTTAATTATCGTCTGTACATGGATCTTTCCTGGCATCTAGCTGTTCTCCTTCGCTCTCTCAATGGCCGTGGTGAGGGCCCTGCGTGTCAGCACCTCGCATAGGTGCATCCGGTACTCTATGGTTCCGCGCATGTCCGTTATGGGCTTGGCCGCGTCCCGGGCGATGCCCGAAGCGATGCGCACGGTGTCCTCGTTGGCGGGTTTGCCCGCGATGGCCTCGCCTGCGGCGGAGACGAACAGCGGCGTCGGCGCAACCGAGGCCAGCGACACTCGCGCCTCCTTGATGTTGCCGTTGTCCAGCACCACCGACACACCCGCACCGGCCACGGCGATGTCCATCTCGTTCCTCGGGATGAACCGCAAGTAGCGCGCTCCGGAGTTGGCGACCGGCGGCGGGAAGTGAAGTGAGACCAGCATCTCACCGCGCTGTAGCACCGTCTCCCTTACGAATGTGCAGAACTCCTCGACAGGCACGTCGCGGGTGCCATCGGGGCCGGCGATTCGGGCGACGCCCTTGAGGGCGATCATTACGGGGACAGAATCGGCACTGGGGGCGGCGTTGCACAGGTTCCCGCCCAGCGAGGCGCGGCCCTGAATCTGTGTTCCGCCGATCAACGACGCCGAGTCAATCAGCCCCGGGTAGGCCTGCCTGACCGCCGCGTTGCCGTAGATCTTGTAGCACGGCACGGCGGCGCCAATGGTCAATCCGTTTACAGGGTCATAGGTAAGCTCGTTCAGCTCCGGAATGCCCTTGCCATCGACCACCAGGTCCAAGTCGTGGGCCCCGGCTCTTAGCTGCACCAGCAGGTCCGTGCCCCCGGCCAAGATTCTGGCCCTGTCGCCTGCATCGTTTAGCAGGTCCACTGCCTCCCGCACCGAGTGGGGAGTGGCGTAATCAATCCACTTCAACGGCTGGCCTCCTTTCGTCTCCTGGTCCCGTTACCGTTCTGGGGTTAGACTATTAATAGGTTCGCTTCAAGGGGAATCTCGGACTGGGGTCGCGTCTCGGAACCCGGCGAAACAGGGGCTAAGCCACCCGCCTTTGGAGGTGAGGTGATTGCGTGAAAATCGCCGCGTATCGAGCGCCTCGGAACGTCGGTCCCGCCCCAGGGACCAAAATCGGCACCAGTATATCAGAGGAAGAATGTCAGAACAACGGTGGGATAGCTACGCTACCGCTCCGGCTCTGTGCCTGAGACGCCCTGTGCCTCGAAGTCGGCGACGGAGTCGTCGGACATTCCCAGCAAAGCGCTGAACACAAACTCGTTGTGCTCGCCAAGTCGGGGGCTGGGCCAGCGTGCCCGGCCGGGCGTCCGAGACATCTTCCAGGCGATGCCCGGCAGCAGGTAAGGGCCGGTGGACGGATGGTCTATCAGCTCCAGCAGACCCCGCTCCTGGTAGTGAGGGTCGTCGAATATGTCCTGTCCCGACATAACGGGAGTGGCGGCGATTCCGCCCTGTTGCAGCGCATGCGTCAGCTCCGTGGCGTCTCTATCCCGGGTCCACTCGCTTATGGTGGCGTCAATCTGGTCTTGGTTATCATGCCGCGAGAGCAGCCCCGGGAAGCGCTGGGCCATCTCGGGCGCCTCCATCACATCGCACAGCCCGCGCCACTGGTCGTCAGACGCCACGGCGATGGCGATCCACCGGTCCTCTCCACGGCAACGATATACGCCGTGGGGGGCCATCGTGGGGTGCCGGTTGCCGCGGTTCCTGGGGGGCTCGCCGTTCATCTGGAAGCCGAGGATGTGCTCACCCACGACGGAGATGGAGGACTCCAGCTGGGCCATGTCTATGAACGCCCCCCGCCCTGTACGTTTTCTACGCCACAGCGCCGACAGAACGGCGCCGGCGGCGTGGGCGCCGCTAATCGGGTCGCCGAAGTTGACCCCTGACTTCACCGGACCTTCGTCGTCCAGATAGCCGTTCATGGAAGCGATGCCGCCGAGCTGCTCCTGGCCGACACCGTACTGGATGAAGTCCTTCCATGGTCCGGTATTGCCCAGCGCGGGCATGGAGACGACGACAATGTCCGGGCGCAGCCGCCTCAGCGCCGCGTATCCGAGGCCACGGCGGTCCATGGCCCCGGCGCGGAAGTTCTCGATCACCACGTCGCTTATGCCAACGAGCTCCTCAAGGACCGCCTTGCCCCGGGGATCGCGGATATCGACGGTAATGCCGTGCTTACTCTGGTGGAGGGTGTTGAACCATCCGCTGCGGTTCCACGGGTCCGGGCCGGGCTCGCCGTCGGGCAAGTTGCCGGAGCCGGCAATCATCCGGTGGGGGTCCCAGGCGCGGGTGGACTCGACCTTGATGACCTCCGCGCCCATGTCGGCCAGCAGCTTGGTGGCGTGGGGCCCCGCCCAGATGCGGGAGAGGTCCAGTATGCGGACGCCTTCGAGGGCGAGAGGCGCCTCCGGCATTAATGCCTGCCGCCGTGGATCTCCGACAGGCTTCCGGTGACAAGGTAGATTACTCTTTCGGCGATGTTGGTGGTCCGGTCGGCGACGCGTTCCAGGTCATGGGCGACCCAGAGCAGGTACGTTGCCCGGCGGATGGTCTTCGGGTCCTTGACCATGTAGTCCAGCAGGTCGTGGTAAACGCGGTCGTAAAGCTCGTCGACCTCGTCGTCGTCGTTGCAGACCTCGGTGGCGGCGACCACGTCCCGGTTCATCAGGGCATCGAGGCTGCGCCTGAGCATGCTCATGGACCGCTCCGCCATCAGAGGGAGGTCCACCAGGGGTTTGAGGGGGGGCTCGTCGCCCATCATCACGCTGATCTTGCCGATGCCCTCGGCGTAATCGCCGATCCGCTCCAGCTCGACGGCGACGTGCAGCACTGTTATCAGGGTACGAAGGTCACCGGCGAGCGGCTGCTGCGTGGCGATGAGGTCGACGCACCGCTCCTCCAGGTCGACGCGCATCTCGTCGATGATGTCGTCCTCGTCCACGACCCGCTGCGAGGCTTCGATGTCGCGGCGCTCCAGCGCGTCCATCGCCGCAACCACGGCCTTCTCGACCAGTCCGCCAAGCTGGAGAAGCTGGTCCCGCAGCAACCCGAGATGTCTGTCGAAATCCGTGCGAACCATGGTTCCTTCCGTTCGTGAATGTGCGGGAGCACAAGGTGCTCGCCCGCATCCGAGGCCCCGCCCCTAGCTAAACCGCCCCGTAATATACGCCTCCGTGCGCTCGTCCTTGGGGGTTGTGAATATCTCGCTTGTGGACCCGTGCTCGATGAGATAACCGGCCATGTCCTCATCGGCCATGAGGAACGCGGTCTCGTCCGAGACGCGGGCCGCCTGCTGCATGTTGTGGGTCACTATAACAATTGTGTAGCTCTCCCTCAACTGTCGGATCAGCTCCTCGATGGCAAGCGTAGCCATCGGGTCCAGGGCCGAGGCGGGCTCGTCCATCAGAATCACCTCTGGCTCCACAGCCAGCGCCCGGGCGATGCAGAGCCGCTGCTGCTGACCCCCGGACAGCGTAAGGGCGCTGTGGTCCAGCCGGTCTTTTACCTCTTCCCATAGTGCCGCCTGGTGTAGCGAAAGCTCCACGGCCTCGGCGATGTCGCCGGTGTAGCCGTTAATGCGCAGGCCGAAGGCGACGTTGTCGTAAATGGACTTCGGGAACGGGTTTGGCCTCTGGAATACCATCCCTATCCGGGAGCGTATCTCCGTTGCGTCCACTTCCGGGGCGTAAAGGTCATCGCCGTTGAAGAGGACCCGACCTTGAACGCGGGCCCCGGCTATGAGGTCGTTCATCCGGTTGAAACACCGCAGCAGCGTGCTCTTGCCGCATCCAGACGGGCCGATCAGCGCCGTTACGGTCCTGGAGGGCACCTCGAGCTGGATGTCGCGGAGCGCCAGAAACGAATCGTAGAATACGCGTAGGCCACTGGTCTCGAATACTTTGTGGCGTTCGGCCACGTTAGTCCTCCACCCTGACCTGGAAGCGGTTCCTGAGGTAGATGGCGACGGCGTTCATCGACAGTAACATAGCAAGCAGCACGATTATACCCGCGGCCGCCAGGCCACGGAACTCGTCCTGAGGCCTGGAGACCCAGTTGAATATCTGAATCGGCAGGACAGTAAACCGGTCCAAAGGATCATTGGGGACGAACGTAAGATAGACAAGGGCGCTGATGGCAATGACCGGAGCGGCCTCGCCGATGGCCCGGGACATGGCGAGAATCGTGCCGGTCAAGATTCCGGGCGTCGCCGACGGCAGTACTACACCCTTTATCACGCGCCACTGGTCCGCGCCCAGCGCGTAGGCCGCCTGCCTGTAGGCGTCGGGCACCGCCCTGATAGCCTCGCGGGACGCCAGAATAACTATCGGCAGCACCAGCAGCGAAAGGGTCAGCGCACCCGCCAGCACGCTTCGGCCCAGGGACATAAGCTGCACGAACAGCGCCAGCCCCAGCAGCCCGTAAACGATGGACGGGACACCCGCCAGGTTGGATATGTTTATCTCGATGATCTGGGTGAGCCGGTTCTTCGGCGCGTACTCTTCCAGGTAGATCGCGGCGCCCACGCCCACCGGTATGGCGAAAAACCCGGTGAGTCCCATGATCCAGACGGTGCCCATGAGCGCTGACTTGAGGCCCGCCTGCTCCGGGTGCCGAGAGGGGTAGTCGGCCAGGAAATGCCAGCTCAGCCACGGCACACCCTGGTACAAGACCTGGGCCAACAGCACAAAAAGTCCCGCGATGCCCACAAGGACGGCGGCGACTAGCACCACGTACATGACGGCGCCGGTACCTTTGCGGAGCCGGAGCCGGGGCTGGAACTGTCGGTTCGCCTGCCGCATCAGTACGCCTGCCTCCACCTGCGGACCACCCAGTGGCCCATCAGGTTCAGCCCGAGGGTCATGACGAACAGTACTAGCCCCACGGCGAAGATGGTATTGAACTCCAGGGAGCCGTGGACCGCCTCGCCGAGACTGAGCTGGACTATGTAGGCCGTCATCGCCTGAATGCTGTCCAGTGGATTCGCGGTCAGGTTGGGAGTGGCCCCTGCGGCGATCGTTACCAGCATGGTCTCTCCGACCGCTCGGGATATGGCCAGGATGAACGACGCCACGATTCCGGACAGCGCGGCGGGGACTACGACTTTCAGGCTGGTCTCCAGGCGGGTGGCGCCCAGGGCATAAGACGCCATTCTAAGAGAGCGAGGGACGCTCATTATCGCGTCTTCGCTGAGGGAGGAGACCATCGGGATGATCATGATGCCCATCACGATACCGGCGCTAAGGGCGTTGAAGACCACGACGTCCGGCAGGACTTCCTGTATCAAAGGCGTCACGAACGTGAGGGCGAAGTACCCGTAGACCACCGTCGGGATGCCAGCCAGCACCTCGAGGGTCGGCTTGATGACTTTACGCGCCTTTTCCGGAGCGTACTCGGCCAGGAAGATGGCCGTGGCCAATCCGACCGGCAGCGCCACGGCCGCGGCCAGCGCAGCGACCAGCAGAGTGCCACTGACCAGGGGCAGCACACCGAAGGACTGCGGCTTGAGTATGGGCGTCCAACGCGTGCCGCCAAGGAACTCCCATATCGGCACCTCTCTGAAGAAGGGCCAGGCCTGGAGAAGCAGGCTGGCGACGATGCCGACTGTCGTGAGCACCGACAGAAGGGCACACGAGAAGAAGGCCCAGCGGACGATGCGGCCCTCCAGGTCCCGGCGTCTTTTTCGACTGGACCCAACAGTGCGCAAGGCGGGTGCGCGGGACCTCAAGGGCGCGGGATTGCTCAAAGACTGGCGCTCCTAACGGCGAATGAGGCCGATGTTCTCCTGATAGACGGACGCGGGCAGGGGGACGTAGCCGACCTCGGCCGCCAGCGCCCCTCCCTGTTCCATGTAGAACTCAATGAATGCCTTTACCTCCGGCCGGCTCAGGCTGTCGGTGCTGACGTAGATGAGCAAGGGCCGTGACAGCGGGCTGTAGGTACCGTCCTGGACCGATGCGTCCGACGGCGCTACGCAGCCGTCGCCCCCGTCCACGGCCACCAGCTTGACTATGTCGGCGTTTTCCGCGTAGTAGGCGTAGCCGAAATAGCCCAGGGAGTTCCGATCTCCCCGTATCCCCTGTACCAGAACATTGTCGTCCTCGGACGCTGTGTAGTCCGGCCGGGAGGATTGGGCCTCGCCAACAATCACCTCGGTGAAATAGTCGAAGGTGCCGGAATCGGTGCCGGGACCGTACAGCCTCAGATCGCGATCCGGCCAGCCCGGGTCGATGTCGCTCCACTTCCGGACCGGGCTGCCTGGCTCCCACACGTCTCGCAGCCTATCGACTGTCAGGCAGGTGACAAACTCGTTTTCCGGGTTGACAACGACTGACAAGCCGTCGATCGCCACCCTGAGCTCGATGTACTCGATACCGGCCTTTGCCGCTGCTTCGGCCTCTCTCTCCTTAATCGGCCGGGAGGCGTCGCTTACGTCAGTCTCCCCCGCCGTAAACCTCTTGAAACCGCCCCCGGTGCCAGAGACCCCGACGTTGACCTGGACGCCCGGATGGACCTTGCGAAACTCCTCGGCCACAGCTTCGGTGATCGGGAACACGGTGCTGGAGCCGTCGATCTCGATCTCACCGGAAAGACCGTCGGACCCGCCGTTCGTCCCACCGGATGACCCATCGCCGCATCCAGCCGTCAGCATGCCCAATGTCACCACGAAAGCAACCAATAAAAAACCCGGGGCCGCTCGAAAGCCCCGGGCTTCGGGAACCGAGAACATCTTGTACAACCTACAACCTCGCTGCATCTTGAGGTAATTGTAGGCGGTATTCATTAAGTCCGATTATACCGGAAGTTAAGGCCGGGTTAAATCATAGCCGTTGGCGGCCGCCCGCGCCTCAAGACGCCCGCCGCAACGTGACGGTGAAGGTGCTGCCTCGGCCTTTGGTGCTCTCGACTCGGATGTCGCCTCCGTGGGCGCCGACCAGGTGCTTCACGATGGCCAATCCCAGGCCCGTCCCATCGTCGTTGCGGGAGCGGTCCGCCTTGTAGAAGCGCTCGAAGACGTGGGGCAGGTGCGCTGGCGCGATGCCCACTCCAGTGTCCGAAACCCGCAGCTCCACCCACTGGCCGGACGAGGTGGCGGAGATGTCGATGCTCCCACCCGCCGGAGTGAACTTGACGGCGTTCTCGACCAGGTTGCTGAGCACCTGCGTCAGCTTGGCGGCATCCCCCATCACGTAGGGGAGCCCTTCGGGCAGGTCCGCAGTCACCCGGAGCTTTTCGGACTCAAGCCTTAGGGCGAACTCCGATTGGGTCTCGTCGACGACCGATCTCATATCGACCGGCGCCAAATGTAACGGAGCATGTCCGCTTTCCAGCAGCGACAGATCCAGCAGCTCGCTGACCATGGCCGTCATGCGGTCGACGTCGCCATGAATTCGTCGCAGGAAGTCGGGCGCCGCGTCCGCGTCTTGCAGGGCGCCGTCCTGGAGGGTCTCCACCAGGGCCTTCACCGACGCCAGCGGAGTACGGAGCTCGTGGGACACGTTGCTCACGAACTCCGTGCGCGTCGTCTCCATCTGGCGGAGCCCGGTAAAGTCGCGCAGCGTCAGCAGCACGCCGTCGCTGCGGTCCTCCGAAAGGGGCGTGGAAATGGCGCTCACAAACCGGCGGCTGTTCACCAGCTCCAGCTCAGCCTGGTGGATGCCACGGTCCAGCTGGGCGTCGGAGACGAGCTGTAGAATTTCGTAATCTCGCACGATGTCGGCGAGCTTTCTGCCATCGGGCTGATGGGGCGGCGTCTCGAGCAGCCATTCGGCGGCCCGATTGATCAGATCGACTCGGCCGTCCGGATGTATGACGACGACACCATCGGCCATGGTATCCAGCACGATGGACAGGCGGTTCCGCTCGGCGGATAGGTCCCGCACCGTGTCCCGTATCGTCGCGGCCATGCTGTTGAAGGCGTCGGCCAGCTCGCGGGTCTCGCCTGGCGATGACGACTCGACCCTGTACTCCAGGTCGCCGCCAGCCAGCCGGCGGGCGCCCTCGGCGACGGCCCGTCCGGACAGGGAGGTGCGCCGGGCCAGGGTGTAGGCGAGGCCCACCGACAGCGCGGCAACCACCCCTGTCGAGATGGCCAGCGCGACCGCAACTCGTGAGACATCGGCCCCCCGGTCGGAGCCGGCCACGTAGACGCCCGCTGCCGCCAACGCGATAAGCATCAGGGCCGTATAGGCCACCGCCAGCCGCCAGGGACGCGACATCATCGGAGTCACCCGTCGAACCTATAGCCGACACTGCGAACGGTCACTATGCGACGAGGATTTGCGGGGTCGGGCTCAATCTTCTCTCGCAGCCACCGCACGTGGACGTCAACGGTCCGGGTATCGCCTATATAGTCGTGACCCCACAGACCGTCGAGTATCTGGTTTCGTGAGAGGGCCCTGCCCATGTTCGACACCAGCAGCGACAGCAGCTCGAACTCCCGGGGCCGCAAGGACATCGGCTCGCCTTCGCGCCTGACGGTGTGGCTGGCCAGGTCAATCACAAGGTCGCCGGCGGCGAGCACGTCGTGGTCGCCGTGAGTGACGCCGGGGGCCGTCGCCGTCCGCCTCAGCATGTTGCGGACCCGGACCATCAGCTCACGGGTGCTGAAGGGCTTGGTCACGTAGTCGTCGGCACCCAGCTCCAGCCCGACAACCCGGTCGATCTCCTCACCCTTGGCCGTCAGCATCATGATGGGGACTTCCGACTCCCTCCTCAGGATGCGACAGACCTCGAAGCCGTCGAGTTCGGGGAGCATCACGTCCAGGATGATCAGGTCCGGCGAATGGCTGCGGGCGAGAGCAAGGGCCGCCTGCCCGTCCGTTGCAGTCAGGACCGTGTAGCCTTCACGTCCCAGGTTGTAGGTGAGGGCAGTGAGAAGGTTCTCTTCGTCCTCTACCACCAGCACGGTGTTCGGCATTGCGTAGCTCTCAGCTATCAGCCCCCGACTCCCCGATTTGGTCCCGCATCGGGATCGGGACGTCGGGGCAGGCAGTCAGCTGTCAGGAATCGGCTATCAGTAGCTTACATTACCGCCGTCTGGCGCAGGCGGACCAGATCGCTCGCAGTATACCCCAGAAGATCGCGAAATACCTGGCGGTTGTGTTGACCGAGAGTGGGCGCCGGAGAGAGGTCCCAGGCCATCGACTCGGTCTGGAACGGGCCGGTGGGATACTTGAATGCCCCCGCTTCGGAGTGATCGACCTCGGCGAAGAAGCCCCGCTGCTCCAGATGCTCCCAATGAAGTATGTCCTCGGGAGTGGCGGCGTAGGCGAAGGCCAGACCCACGGCCTGGGCACGCTCGAAGATCTCGCGCTTGCCGTGCTGCATGAGCCAGGGCAGCATCAGCGCGTCCAGCGCGTCGGCGTGGGCCGCCCGCCCGGCCCTGTCGCCGAATCTGGCCTCGGCAAGCTCAGGGATGCCCATAAGCTCGGCCATGGCGGGCCACTTGTGGTCGGGTCCCGCGATCACGCCCACGAAACCGTCTTTACAAGGGTATGGTCCCCACGCCGCACGGCCGTAGCCCCGGTTCCCGGTTCGCCTGAAGCTGCTACCAGTATAGGAATACATGCTCAAGGCGTTCTCCAGGATCGTGGCCAGATACTCGGAGATTGCCACGTCCACGTGTTGGCCCTGACCCGTGGAATCGCGGTGCCAGAGGGCCGCCAGCGTCCCAACGAAGGCGTTCTGTCCAGCACCGTACTGGGCCAGCCGCGCAGCCATCTGCAACGGCTCCCGGTCCGGCTCGCCGGTGATGTACTGCAGCCCGCCAAAGGCGTAGAGGTTGATCTCCCTTGCCTCAAAATCGCGGTATGGCCCAGTCTGTCCGAAGTTGGAGATCGATGTCATGACCAGACTCTCGTTGATCCGCGAGAGCCGGTCGTAGTCCAGCTCCAGCGACGGCAGCACCCGCGGTTGGAAATTCTCAACCAGAACGTCCGCCCACCGGACCAGGTCGTGGACAATCGACCTGCCCGCCGAGGTCTTGAGGTTGAGGGTGACGCTCTTCTTCCCCGTGTTCAGGTAGAGGAAAAGGGCGCTCTTTTCCCGGTGGGGGGCACCACCGGCGAAAGGCCCGATGCGCCGCGCGGGGTCGCCGCCGTCGGCGCGCTCGACCTTGACGACCTCCGCGCCCTGGCCGGCCATCAGCCGCGTCGCGTAGGGGCCGGCGACGTAGTGGGTCAGGTCCAGGACCTTCAGACCGTGCAGGAACCCTGTTGGCTCGCCCGCCACTGGGTCAGGTCCGATCAGTTGGGAGCGGTTCGGTGCCCGGTGCGCCAGGTGAGGCAAGCGGAGGGCCCACGTCCGGTCCGAATAGGCGGCGCGGCATCACGCGTCGGCGTCCGTGGATATCACGGCCCGCTTGTGGGTCGCCGTGCCGATCCTCTTGTCGCCCTCGTAGGCCTCGATCTCGTAGGTGAGGCGGTTTCTGTCGACCTCCGTGAGCACGGACTTGACCAGGACCGTCTGGTCTATGGCCGTGGGGGCGATGTGGCGGAGGCCGTCCACCGCGTAGCCCACCGATGTGTGTCCTTCGGGCATGTAGGGGTCGGAGGCCTTGATGCAGGCGTTCTCCATCAGGCCCAGCAGCGAGGGGGTGGAGAGCACGTCGGCGCCCTTCCGCCCCATGCGGTTGGTGGTCAGCCGCCTGGTCACGATAGTCTCCAGCTCGCCGCTCTGGCCCGGCTGAAACCTGTCCATCGTCATCGCTGCCCTACCTCCGGTGGTGAATTGTAGCAGACCCGCTGGCCGGGGTGGCCATCCGACGGAGGCGCGCCAGCGGGGTGTCTTAACGTGTGCAGGGTTAAGCGTGCACCGCTTTCCGTTTGTCTGGATAGTGGTGATCCGCGCCGAAACGGTCCAAGTCCGAACAGCCGATTTTAACGGTTGACATCCGGCGCTTTGGTATATATGTTCTAATGTGGTGGATTTGAGCATCAGGTATATTGCTCAATGAGGTGCCCGTTGACGAGAGCATACGATGGTCGCCCCCGCGTAGCAGAGTTCTTCGCAGGGATAGGGCTCGTGAGAATGGCGCTGGAATCGGAAGGGTGCCGCGTCGTCTTCGCCAATGATATCGATAAGAAGAAGCGCGATTTATATGCCGCGAACTTCGACCCGTCCCCGTTCGTCTGCTGCGACATACGAGATATCGGGGCTTTTCACGTGCCTGAAATCGACATTGCTACGGCGTCGTTCCCATGTACGAATCTTTCCCTCGCTGGTCATCGCGACGGCCTTGCCGGGAGGGACTCGAGTATTCTGTGGAAGTTCATTAGCATACTTGACGAAATGGCGATGCACAGGCCGCAAGTCGTTATGCTCGAAAACGTTTCCGGGTTCGCCACATCGAATCACGGAAGGGATCTGAGGGATACGATCGCCGCTCTGAATGGGCTCGGATACACTTGCGATGTACTCACGCTAGACGCACGGCACTTCGTCGCTCAGAGCCGATCACGCGTTTTCGTGATTGGGTCGCTCTCACGCTTCGTAGGCACTCCCAATTTCGCGCCTAGCCAACATCGCTCCATCAACGTAATTCGTTTCATCAAGAAACATCCCGAGTTGTTGATGCAAGCCGCATCTTTGCCTAAACTTCCCCACAGCGCGAGGACACTTTCGGAGGTTGCTGAACCCATCCCTCCAACTAGCGAATTGTGGTGGGATGCTCGACGACTCGGCGCTTTCCTCGCGTCACTGTCCGATATCCAGAGCAAGCGGCTCGAATCGTTGCGAGCATCTGGTCAGATACATCGGGCGGCTGCATACCGCCGAACTCGCCATGGATCAGCTGTCTGGGAAATCCGGGCTGACGAGATCAGTGGATGCTTGCGTACGGCACGGGGGGGATCCAGCAAACAGGCGCTGGTGGAAGCTGGTCAGGGTAGCGTCAAGGCACGGTGGATGACCGCGCGCGAGTATGCCACGTTACAAGGAGCGCCAGACTTTAAGTTCGACGGAGCGAGCGAGAGCCAGGTGAGATTCGCAATGGGCGATGGCGTCTGCGTTCCAGTCGTTGGATGGCTGGCGCGGCACTACCTGGTGCCCCTTGTCCAAGGCAAACTGGTTCCGAGACCTGTCCAGATGGCTTTTTCAAATGCCTCGTAGACGCTCCGAAGAGCCCCCCCATGAAGTCCGTGAGATACTGTCTGAAATGGAGCGCGTCCTAAATGCGCGTGACGCCACCGACAACCGCGTAGGCGATGCCACCCGCGGAGTCTACGCTTTTTATGATTATGATGGGGAGCCCATCTACGTAGGCCAGACACACGAAAAACTAAGGGTTCGCATTCGACGCCATCTCAGCAACCGAAGAACCGACGCCGTTGCCATGAACGTGCTTGACCCTTTTGAAGTCGCGGACATAGAGATGTGGCCACTCTGGGAACTAACAGGAAGACCGAGAGCTGACATCAAGAATATACTTGACTCTGCTGAATATACAGTCTTCCAGATGCTCCTGGGAGCGTCCCTATTTGGTGCGGTGTTGAACGAAGTCCCGGTTTCCCCCGCACCGAAGATTGAACTGCCTGCCCCTGTACGAGGGAGGATCGTCCCAGACTCATTATATGAGCGCCGAAAGCACGCAGACATTCGTGTTGCTCGGAGAGCTAGCACCATCGCCAAACTCGCTCAAGTGATTAGTGAGCGATCCGTCCAGCCGGGGTTGCGAAGAACTCTCCTCACTCAGGCGCGAAGGTTGGAGCATCTTGCAAGGCAGCGGTTGGAGGAAGTGTCCGACGAGGGGTAAGTGTGGCTGACAAAGTTCCACCTGAGGAACGAAGTCGGATCATGGCGCTCGTACACTCGGAGGACACGTCTATTGAACTCGCCGTCCGCAAAACTCTGCACTCCGCCGGCTTCCGGTACCGGCTTCATCGGAAAGATCTGCCCGGTAGGCCTGATATCGTATTGCCCCGCTATTCGACGGTTGTGTTCGTTCATGGCTGTTTCTGGCATGGGCATGAATGCAGACGCTTCAGATTGCCCGTGTCAAATAGGTCTTACTGGATTGCCAAGATTGCACGTAACGTGAAACGCGATGTGGTGAATTTTGCTGCACTAAGAGAGAGGAACTGGAAAGTTTGCGTGATCTGGGAATGCGATTTGAATGCTGGCATGGTTGCGCTGATAACGCGATTACGGAATCCCGGCGGGGATCCGAGCCGCTTGGCTAAACGGTAGCGTTCTCTGTTTGCGAAAAGCCGTCCCTTCCCGATACGCTACTGCAACCCTACGGGACCGTGACGAGCCGAAGCCACCCGGGCCCCACGCCCGACCTGGAGCGCGTTGTCGCCGAGACGACCGAAGCCATCGAGCGTGATCCGTCGGACGCCGAAGCCTACTTTCGCCGGGGCAACGCCTACTCCAACGCCGGCGACTACGAGAGGACGATCGAGGACATGGGCCGCGTCATCGACCTGGACCCCAAAAACAGCATGGCTCACAACAACCGTGGAGTGGCCCATTTGTGCACCGGCGACCCCACATCGGCGGTCCGCGATGCGTCCCGCGCCATCGAGCTCGACCCCGAGTATCGTGACGCCTACCTGAACCGGGGCCTGGCCTGCTCGGAGACCGGCGAGCTTGACCGGGCCCTGGCGGACCTGGACCGGTGCATCGAACTGGACCCGTCCGCCTGGAGCGGCTACCGTCACCGCAGCATCGTCCACTGGATGAGGGGCGACAAGGACGCCAGCTACCGGGACTACCTGCGGGCGAGGGAGCTTCAGGAACAGGCGTAACCGGCGGGCGTCAAAGTGCTGATGCCCTAATCCAACCGCAGGGCCTCCAGCCCGTCGGGGTCGACCACCAGGCCCAGACCCGGGCGGTCAGGGATGCTCACGTGGCCGTCCTCCAGCACGAAAGGCTCCTCGAAGAGCTTGTCGACCTGCGCTGCCGCGCCGGTGAACTCCCGCGAGTACTCGTGGGGGCGGACGGCGTTGGTGACCGTGGCGTAGAGGTGTAGGCTGGCCGCGCTTGATATCCCCGCCGAGGGGCAGTGGGGCATCACCGGCTTGTTGAAGGTCTCGGCCAGAGTATAGATCTTGCGGACCTCCGATATGCCTCCGGCCATGACGATGTCCGGCTGAAGGATGTCCGGGTCGCCGATCTGGATCAGGTCGCGGAACTGCCAGCGCGTGTGCTCCTGCTCGCCCGAGGACACGGGCACGGCGAGGGCGTCGGCCACCTGCTTTAGACCCAGGTAGTCGTACTGGGGCAGTGGCTCCTCGAAGTGGGCGATGCCCAGCTCCTCGAAACGCTGTCCCTGGCTGATGGCCGTGCTGACGGAGTAGCCGTTGTTGGCGTCGAAGCTCAGGGGCACGTCTTCGGGCAGGTACTCGCGGCACACCTTGAACATCTGGTAGTCCTTCTCGGGATCGGAGTCCTGGCGGTTGGAGTTCCAGTCCATGCGGACCTTGAAGGCGCGGAAGCCGTTCTCAAAACCCTGCTCCACATTGGCCAGCATCTCCTCGGGTTGCCGGCTCCAGCCCAGGCCGGCGCTGAAGTAGACCTTGACGCGGGTCCGGGCGGCGCCGCCCAGCAACTCATACAGCGGCAGGACCGCCCACTTGCCGAAGATGTCCCAGCAGGCGATGTCGATGGCGCCGATCGCCGTGGTCTGCACGCCCATGGGCCCTAGCCGGGAGGTGCCAAAGAACATGGCCTCCCAGTTCTGGTTGGTGTGGCGCGGGTCGCTGCCCACGATGATCGGTTGAAGCACCTCCTCGATCATGGCCTTCATCAGCTTCCAGTTGCGTCCCGACGCCTCGGCGATTCCCGTGACGCCCTCGTCGGTGAGCACCTGGACCAGCATCGGGCCTGTCTTAAGAGGAGTTGCGGTAACCTCAGTGATCTTCACGTGTCTGCCCCCTCGGTTTGCGATGGGGTCATGGTACACGCTGGGAGTCGACGCGTCAGCCATCCTCTACCACTGAGAGAGGTTACACCCGTCGGCGCGGTCGTCCTGTTGGCGCCGGCGGGTGGACGTCGCAAGGCGGGGTCGCTGCCGACCGCCGGGGGCCCACGCCGGATGGGACGGAATACCGGACCCCTTCAGTCAGGCCTATCCGGGTCGGCGCCGAAGGCCTCGCCGAGAACCTCTCGCGTAGCCCGCTCCACGTCCACTGTGCTGGGAAGTTTCCTGGGAGACATCCCGGCGGCCGAGCATACGGTAGGCCACTCGCTCGGCCACGGACCCATACCGCTCGGCCAGGGTGCCGAAGGCGTCCCTATCGCCTTTTTGCGCCAGGGCCACCAGCTCCGCGTCTGTCCTCTGGTCCATTATGAGAGTTCCTGCCAGTGCGGGTACAACTCTTAGTGCCTGAAATCGCCTCGAAGGTTACTTCCTGGCACGACACGGCCACGCGAAATACGGGCGAGCTTGTGGTAGGATACACGCTGACTGACGCCAGCTATCCGATGTAACGTCTCGGCCGCGTCTGTGTGGCCCCAGGGGGGATCACGGTAACCACCATGCGCTTCCCAATCACCATCCCCTTATCGGTCGTGCGCCGTAGTGCCCTCCCCACACACATGGCGGCGCTGGTCGTTGCGATGCTGCTGCTGGCGGCGACGGCTTGCAGCTCCACATCCACAAGCATATTCTTCACCTCGGACAGGGACGGCAACCTGGAGATATACTCCGTCGAGGTTCGAGACGGCGGGGAGACCAACCTGACCAACTCCCAGGCCGATGAGTTCGCCGCTCGGCTCTCCCCGAATAGACGCATGGTCGCTTTCCTGTCGGGCGCCGAAGGTGCGACCGCCCTTGAAGTCATGCGGATCGATGGGAGTGAGCGGGCCGCCATGACCCAGGCTGGCGCCGGTCGCAGCACCCAGCGTTGGTCACCGAAAGGCGAGCGTATCGCCTTTGCCGAGAGCCGTAGCGCCACGACCACCGGAATATATGTGGCCACCGTTGCCGGCGCGACCATCGCACGCCTCACTTCTGTTCCCGGCCACGAGGTCGGTGACTGGTCGCGGGACGGCGACAGCATTGCCTTCGCCGTGCGGGGCGGGGAGAGCGAGGGTATCTACACCCGCAACCCCGACGGCGTCAACGAGTTCCGGGTCACCAACAATCCGGACTACAGCCCCGTATGGTCGCCGGACGCCAAGCAGCTCGCCTTCCTCTCGGAACGGGACGGCAATCCCGAGATCTACGTCATGGACGCCGAGGGCAGCAACGTTAAGCGCCTGACCGAGACCGATGCGGCCGAGTACGGCATCTCCTGGTCGCCCAATGGCCAGAGGATCGTTTTCGTATCCGAGCGGGACGACAACCCCGAGATCTACGTGACCGCCAGGGACGGGACACGCCAAGAGAGGCTGACCTTCAACACCACCGTTGACGTCCAACCGGTCTGGTCCCCGTCGGGCAATCAGATCGCCTTTGTGTCCTATCTCGACGGCGACGCCGACATCTTCGTGATGACCGCGGACGGCAAGAACCAGAAGCAGGTCACCAAAAACGACGCCGACGATACCGAGCCCACCTGGTAGCGGCTCGGGTTGAGCCCTCCGTATGTAACCGCCTGAACTGAGTCGGGCTCAGAGTCACCTCCCTCCGCCTGTCAGAGACCGGAATCCCCTCAGACCTGCGCCTATCGCAACCCCGACTCGCACAGCCTGGGCGGTTTCCCTTTCTGAACCGGCATATGGACCCTAGTCCGGTCCGGATACTGGCCATCCCTGCGTAGCATCGACGCGGCTACCCCGCCGGACCTGTTGTCACGCCGCTCTGTCGGCGGCTATCATAGGCGCGGTGACCAAGCGGAGGTACCTCATGAGGCTATTACGCAATTTCACCCGTAGGAAAGTCCGGACGACCCTGACGATAGTTGGCATCAGCGTCGGGATCTGGGCGCTGGTCGTAATGAGCTCGATGGCCAACAAGATCGGTGCCCTGGTGGAGGGCGGCAGCACCTACTTCGCCGACAAGATCATCGTGAGCGATGCTTCAAACCTCACCTTTGGGTTCGCATTCGTGCCGTTGCCGTTGGACACGGCCGACAAGTTGCTCGCGGTGCCGGGTGTCGCGGTCACCGTGCCCGAGGTCTCCATGCTGCTGGACCCCGACGCGTCGGGCACCGGATTCGGCCTGCCGGACTTCATCTCCGGCTCGGTGGCCGACGCCGATCAGGGGCACGAGACCTTTGAGATTAACGCCGCCCAGGGGCGCCTGTTGACAGTGGAGGACGAAGGAAGCAACGTCGTCGTCCTGGGCTCTGACCTGGCGCGCAAGTTCAAGAAACGCCCCCCGGATACGATCGTCATACGAGGGCACGAGTTCAGCGTCGTCGGCGTTCTCGAACCCACCCTGACCGCACCCGACACCACGGCGCTGATGCCCCTCGAAGCCGCTCAGCGGCTCCTGGGAGAGAACCTCCCGCTGGTGGTCAGGCAGGGCCTCGAGGCCCACGAGCTAGCGTCGCAGATCATCGTCTTCCCCGAGGACGGAATCGACGTCGAGACGCTCGCAAAGGACATCGAGGAGCGGCTCGAACAGGTCCAGACGGTGACAGGCGACGAGTTCGACGAGGAGATCGGGTCAGCGACGGCGATCTTCAACGCCATCATTCTCGGGGTGGCGCTGATCAGCCTCATCGTCGGCGGGCTATCTGTCATCAACACCATGGCCATGAGCGTCGCCGAACGGACGCGGGAGATTGGTATCAAGCGCGCCATCGGGGCGTCGAGAGCGCGAATCATGCGGGAAATCGTGACAGAAGCTGGTCTGATCGGCCTCATCGGGGGCGTTATCGGCCTCGTCCTGGGCACTGTCGTCGTGCTGATCGCGAACCAGCTCGGCCGGTCCTCGGGCACGATACTGTTCGAGCTAACCGCCGGCACGGCGATCTTCGCCGTCGTGTTCTCGACGGTGCTCGGCATGGTTGCTGGCGTCATGCCCGCCTGGAACGCCGCGCGCCTTGACCCTGTCCAGGCCCTTCGATACGAGTAGGAGGCCGGAACTATGGCCTTTGTAGAGGCCCACGATCTGCGCAAGACGTACCAGCTAGGGCGCGGCAATATAGTCGAAGCCCTACGCGGTGTCGATATCTCGATCGAGGCCGGAGAGATGATCGCCATCATGGGGCCCTCAGGGTGTGGAAAGAGCACCCTGATGCACATCTTGGGCCTGCTTCAGCCGCCGGACAGTAACAGCGAGTCGTCGCCGAAGTTGATCGTCGCAGGGCGGGACGCCACAAGCCTCTCCGACAGGGAGCGCACGATGATGCGGGCCCAGACCATGGGCTTTGTGTTCCAGTCCTTCAACCTGGTGCCAATTCTCACCGCCATCGAGAACGTGTCGCTGGCGGCCGAGTACGCTGGCCGGTCACGCTCAGAGGCACGCTCCGCTGCTGCGGAGGCGTTGGACTGGGTTGGGCTCACCGACTGGTCCCACCATCGTCCGACCGAGCTGTCGGGCGGGCAGCAGCAGCGTGTGGCCATCGCTCGCGGCCTCGTAAACGAGCCGGAGCTGCTGTTGGCGGATGAGCCGACAGGCAACCTGGACTCGGCGAATACCGCCGAGGTGCTGGATGTGCTACGCCGCTTCCACCAGCAGCGGCAGCAGACCATCATTCTGGTGACCCACGACGCCGAGGTGAGCGCGGCATGCACGCGGGTCTTCACGATGCTCGATGGGGCAATCCTGGGCGACGATCGGGCCCGCCCCACTCGGTGAAGGCGGCGCCAACTAGCGCCGCGAGCACGATCGGCCAGCGGCACGGTGGCCCTGCCGGACTGCAGGACCAATTTCCGAACCGGGGTTGCAGGTGAGCAGGTTGGCTAATATAATGGCGGGCAATCCCACCCCTTGACGCCTCCCACGCTAGTCGTCTGCCAGGGGGTGCCTCCGATCTGGGAACTTTGACCGGGCGTCGCAGCGGACCGGGGCCTCCGCGACGTCATGTGGACCCTATCGTCGTCCGACTTCAATTATTGGAGGGAGCCATGCAAGCATATTGCCTAAAGTGCCGCGCGCACCGGGAAATCAATGACGCCCAGCAGGTCACACTCAAGAATGGACGGCCTGCCACGCGCGGCAAGTGTTCAGTCTGTAGCGCAACCGTGTTCAGGATCGGCAAGGCCAGCTAGCTGTCAGTTTGACTGCGCTGCTGGTGCTACCGGAGCGGAAGCACCTCCAGGACCGCCGGGTTGACGAGATTAATCGGTTTACGGCCGTCCAGCACGGCGGCTATCTCGGCGCCGTAGCGTCGGGGCCGGACCGCCATCGACAGGTCCGAGTAGTGGGCCGCGTGTGGGGTTAGTACCACGTTGTCCATCCGCAGCAGAGGATTATCGGGGTCGGGCGGTTCCCGCTCCAGGACATCCAGGCCGGCGCCCCGTATCCATCCCTCCTGCAGCGCCTTGATCAGGGCGACCTCGTCCACCACCGGCCCTCGCGACGTGTTGATCAGAATCGCGGTACTCTTCATCTTGCGCAGCGCCCGTTCGTCGACCAGGTGATGGCTCTCCTCGGTGAGGGGCATGTGGACCGAGACATAGTCCGACCGCTCGAGTAGCTCGTCGAATGAAACCGCTCTGGCGCCCACGGCCGCGAAGGCCGATTCCGGGATGTAAGGATCGTAGGCGATCAGTTCTGCCTCAAAGCCCGCCATCCTCCGGGCGAAGAAGCCGCCGATGCGCCCCAGGCCCATGACGCCCACGGTCTCCCCGTGGATGCTGCCGACGGGCCCTGATATGCGCGACACCCATCGGCCGCCACGCACGTCTCGGTCGAGGGTCACCACCGCACGGTTGCATGCCAGCAGCAGCGATACCGCATGATTCGCCACCTCTCGGTTCCAGAGGTCCGGGACGTTGATCACCGCGATTCCATGGTCCGTCGCAGCGTCCACGTCTATGCAGTCGTAGCCCACCCCTGTACGCAGCACCGCCTTGCATTGTGTCAGCGCGGCCAGCACTCGGCGGGTTATCGGCGATTCGCGGACGATCAGCGCGTCCGCTCCCTGTGCCTGGCGGATGATCTCGTCTTCGTCGTCTAGCTGGTCCAGGGAAACCAGGTCTGCGCCAACCTTGGCCAACTCCTCGATCATGTCCGCATCGTTCGCAGACCTGAGGTGTCCTATAAAATTCACTGTGAACTTGTTGTCTGCCATCTCTACCTCTCCTACTCAATAATTCCGCCAGACGCTAGAAGCGATACAGCCCGTGCTCCAGGATATAGGCTTCGACCGCTTTTGGCACTAGGGAGCCCAGTGGCTCGCCCCTCGATGCACGCTCTCGGATTTCGGTCCCGCTAGTGTTTGACTGCGGCCCTCGTAACAGTTTCACGCTCTCGGACGCGCCATCAACGATCTCATCGAGCCACGTCGGCACGATGTCGTCATAGCCCGGTCGGGACACGCCTACGACAGTGCACAGCTCGAAGAGGCGCTCGGGCCGCCTCCATCGGGACAGATCCCGGAGCGAGTCCATGCCAAGCACCAGATACAACTCGACTTCCGGCCCGAGTTCGCGCCGCATCTGCTCCAGGGTATCGACAGTGTATGTGGGGCCAGGCCGGTCTATCTCAACCCTGGACACGCTGAAGGAGGGATGCCCTTCGACGCCCAGCTCTGCCATGGCGAGACGGTGCTCGGAATTGGAGACCTGCTTGTCGGCCTTCAGCCACGGCCGCCCCGCGGGTATGAACACCACGGAGTCCAGCTCCAAATACTCCTGTGCGCTCTCCCCGACGAGCAGGTGGCCATTGTGGATCGGGTCGAAGGTCCCGCCCAGCAGGCCAATCCTCATCGCGCCGAGAACAGAGCGGCCGTCATTCCCACTCCATCTCGATCCCGCCAAACCGGACCGTGTCGCCGGGCATGATGCCGGCGTCCTCAAGCGCCTTGACGACCCCGGTACGCTTAAGACGGGCGTACAGCTGAATCCGCGCGCTCCAGCTCTCGATGTCCACCCTCGCGGCGATCCGGGCCGCATCGTCCGACTCCACGACGAACTTGCCGCTGGCGGTCCTGTGGACGCTGGCGCCCGACGCCCGCGGCCTGGGCCTCAGGACGGGCAGATCTTTCGCCGAATCCACGTGCTCTCCGCTTCCGGTAGGGAGCGGCGCCGCGCGAAGCTCTTCCAGCACCGCGTCCAGCAGCGGCGTCAGCCCCTCTGCCGCCGACGCCGATATAACGTGGACCCGGGGCGTCTCCCGAAAGTCGTGCTTCAATCTGGCTAGCCGCTCCCGGACCTCGGGCAGATCTATTTTATTGACTGCCAGTATCTGCGGCTTGCGCCCCAGATCTGCGTTGAACAACTCCAACTCTCTGTTGGTCTGCCGGTGCTGCTCGGCTGGGTCATCGAGGGCGCCGTCCACCATGTGTACCAGGATCCTCGTCCGCTCGACATGCCGCAGGAAATCATGGCCCAGGCCCAGGCCCTCATGAGCACCCTCTATCAGCCCGGGAATGTCGACCATTACGAAGCTCTCTTGACGGTGCTCAACTACCCCCAGAGCCGCCTCTATTGTTGTGAAAGGATAGTCTGCAATCTTTGGCCGCGCAGCAGTCACCGCTGCCAGCAGGCTCGATTTACCGGCGTTGGGAGCGCCGATTATCCCCACGTCAGCCAGCAGCTTCAGCTCCAGACGTAACGAGCGTTTTTCGCCTGCCTCGCCGACCTGTGCGAGCAGCGGAAATTGGTTCGTGGAGGTCGCGTACCGGCTGTTGCCCGCGCCGCCTCTACCGCCACGCGCTACCTGAACCCGTGCATGAGCCGTGTCCAGGTCCGCAACCAGCTGGCCTTGCTTCCCCTCTACCCGGACCTGCGTCCCCACCGGCACCGCCAGCGTAATGTCTTTACCCTGTTTACCGTGCTTTAGCTTTCCCTCACCCGTCCCACCATCACCCGCGCCGTAGTGTCTCTGGTATCGAAAGGACACCAGCGTGTTCATGTTTGGGTCGCAAACAAGATACACGCTACCGCCGGCTCCACCATTGCCCCCGTCCGGGCCTCCACGCGGAACGTACTTCTCGTGACGTCCGCTTATAGCGCCGTCTCCGCCCTTTCCGCTTTTTATGTGGATAACTACTCGATCAATCATATGCAGAGAGAATTAATCATAATAGTAAAGCCGAGGTAAGTGGGGAATGCCGTAGCTAGTAGCTAGTGGATAGGCTGTCATTGTAGCACCCGTCCGACGCGAGTTGCTGGGGATAACTGGCTGCCATGTGCCGGCTTGAGGGCCGAGGCGCTTCGGGATGCTGCCGGGTCCGCCAGGTTGTCAACATATCCGCTGAGTTATCCCCGTATTAGAGGCTGTTATCCACGAATCGGGACATCTCGGCGTGCTGAGCTGTCGGTCAGGTGGGGGCCGATGCGCGGTTGATCCGCGGCCGGCGCAGCCTAGCTGCGGGCCAGGGTCTCGCGGATGTTGTTCAGGTCCCTCCGCAGACCGTGGTCGACCTGGCCCTGGGCGGAGATGCGGTCACAGCCGTGGGCGACTGTTGTGTGGTCCTTGCCACCCAGCATGCGGCCGATCGTCGTTAGGCGGAGGTGGGCCTCTTCCCGGAGCAGGAACATGGCGACGTGTCGGGCCAGGGCGGTGTGCTTGTCGCGCCTGCGGCCTTTCAACGCCCCGACATCCACTCCGAAATAAGCTGAAACCGTCTCGAGCACCAGATCGGGTGGCAATTGACGGCCTGAGACGGTGCAAACGATGTCGGCGATGGCCCGGTTGACT
Source organism: Dehalococcoidia bacterium (assembly GCA_965248005.1). Lineage (GTDB taxonomy): Bacteria > Chloroflexota > Dehalococcoidia > Lucifugimonadales > UBA1123 > CBDFIE01. The sequence continues at coordinate 1,535,757 of CBDFIE010000003.1, read as the reverse complement.
AGAGACAAGTCGATGGGGCTGTTCGTCATCTGCGCAAAGGCGATCACCCGGTTGAGGCTACCTTCCAGCAGGCGAATGTTCTGCTGGACTCTCTCGGCGAGGAACTCCAGCACGGTATCAGCGATGACCTGTCCCACCTGCTCGGCCTTGGCCTTGAGGATGGCGAGCCGCGTCTCGATGCCCGGCGGCTGAATGTCGACCACCAGGCCGCCGGAAAGCCGCGACTGCATGCGGTCCTCGAGCAGCGTCAGCGCCGTGACCGGCCGGTCGCTGGTAATGACGATCTGCCGGTTTGTCATATGGAGCGCGTTGAAGGTGTGAAAGAACCCCTCCTGGGTCTGCTCTTTACCGATCAAGAACTGTATGTCGTCTAGCAGGAGCACGTCGGTGTTGCGGTAGCGGTCGCGGAAGCCCTCGGTGCCTCCTTCGCGGATTGCTTTGATGTACTCGTTGGTGAACTCTTCTGTCGTGGCCGAGATGAGCGACATGCCTTTGGACAATATGCGGTGGCCGATGGCGTGCATCAGGTGGGTCTTGCCGAGGCCGACGTCGGAGTACATGACCAGCGGGTTGTAGACTTCGCCCGGCCTGTCGGCGACGGCCCCAGCGGCAGCGTGGGCCAACTCGTTCGAGCTACCCACCACAAATCTTTCGAATGTGTACCGCGGGTTGAGCGGCGACTGCTGGACTCTGGGAATGTCGGCCTCGAACGCCGGCTCGGGGCTGAGCGCCTGGCCCGATGAATCGTCCGAATCCCCGTCGTCCGGCGAGAGCGCCACGCGGAACAGCACCTCAACCGGGGCCTTGACCACGCGCTCGACGGTCTGGGAGATGAGGGAGTACATGCGCTGCTCGAGCATCTCAGCGACGAAGGCATTGGGAGTGCTGACGGTGAACTCGCCGTCCCGGAAATCCACGCCTTCCGTGCGCCTGAGCCAGGTCTCGAAACTGGGCCTGGTGACGTGGAGCTGCAGCTCGCCGAGAACGGCATTCCAGAGGTCCCTTGGCTGGTCGGCGATGGTGGTCATACGGGGTCCTTATTTTGTGGGGCGGCCCCGATAATAACACGGTCGTTTCGCGGCGCTTCAAGGTGCAAAATGCGAGATTTCGACCAGCAGGTTCCAATAATTTTCTCGGAATTTCGATCCACGAAGGATTGGGGGAGATGGCGCAACAAATCCAGCCCTTGGGACGCAAAAATTTGAGGGATGAAAACGGACCGGAGATCCCGGCGGCGGGGACGGACTTGGCGGCGCTAGGTGCGGTTGCTGGGCCTGGGCTCCGGTCCGAGCCGCAGCGCGCCGCTGTGCTGGTGGCGCGCTGCCTTAAGACGGGGCGGGAAATGACAGAGGGTTACACCAGGGACGCAGTTTCAGCGCCGCCGGTCGGCCGCCAGGCGCTGTTAACTGGACTGGCGCTGTCCCCGACTAATTCGGCCTGTCGCCCAGCGTGATTTCGCCTCTGAGTCGACGGTTGTCCCTTACGGTAACGATCGCCACGGTCTCTCCCGGCTCGTGGGACAGCAGGAACTTGGCAAGCTCGCCAGTGTTGCGGATCAGCTCGCCGCCCAGCTCGATGATGATGTCTTCTTGCAGCAGCCCGGCGTCGGCTGCGGCGGTGCGCTCGTAAACCCTGACAACCAGGACCCCCTCGTCGACCGACGAGCGTATCTGCATGGCAATTCCGGGCGTCAAGTTGATGGGCGTGATGCCAATGAACCCGCGGCGGACGAATCCCTGGTCCATGAGTTGGGACGCCACCACTTTAGCGTCGTCGATGTTGATGGCAAAGCCAATGCCCTGGCTTCCCTGGATTATCGCGGTGTTGATGCCGATGACCTCGGCGCTGTTGTTCACCAGAGGACCGCCGCTATTACCGGGGTTGATGGAGGTGTCGGTCTGGATCAGGTCGATAATGGTGTTTTGCTGGTCGGTATCGATGGATCGTCCAAGCGCGCTGACGACGCCCTTGCTCACGGTTGGGCCGCCTGACAGGCCCAGCGCGTGGCCTATGGCTATGACGTCCTGCCCAACTTGAAGCTTGGCCGACTCACCTAGCATAGCGGGCACCAGGTCTTCGGCCTCGACGCGGATTATCGCGAGGTCCGTGCTTGGGTCGGTGCCGATGACGCTAGCAGTTAAGCTCCGTCCGTCGCTGAACGTGGCGTTAATTCGCTGAGCACCGGCTACGACGTGATTGTTGGTCAAGATGTTGCCATCGGTATCGAGAACGACTCCGGTCCCGACCCCCTGCTGAGGATTGGGATTGTTCATGAAGCCCATGCCGGCGACCTCGGTCACTATCTGGACGACTGAAGGCGTCAGAATCTTGACCACCTCGACAGTCGGCAGCTCCTCCGCCGCGGTGAGGGCGACAACCGCGGCGCCAGACGACTTTTCGCCGCCGGTGCCCTCTATCACCGCTGGAGTTTCGGATGCGGGCGGTTCGGGGGCCTGAGTCGCGGCCGGCTCGGGAGCCGGATCAGCCACGGATGACGGGCTGGGGCTGACGGCCGCCACCGGCTCAGGCTGACGGGTCGGCTCCTGTGCCGGCGCCGGCGCTGTCGACACGGCTGGCTCAGCGACCGGGGACGGTTCCGGCGAACTCACCCCGGCCGCGGTCGGGGCCACGGCCCGCGGCACCTCGGTCTCGGAGTCCTGGCCACAGGCGGTCAGGGCGACTGTTGCTACGAATAACGTAAATAGGACCATGGGAAGGCGGGAGCGGATCAACATCGGTTGGGACCTCCTAATGTAAGAGCGGGGATGGCCGTCCGGGCACTGTTATCGGGAAGCGGACTGTCCGAGTGTGGGCCTAGACGGACCACCGTTCACTTAAGAAAACGGTTCACATGCGCGGTGCGTTAGGAGCGGCGGCCTGGTCGACATACCCGTCGATGCTGCTCCAGCCCTGCAGGCGCCGGTTCAAGCGGATTCGGTGGTCGCTGTATATCGTGATACTGGACAGGTCAGGACCTCTCTCGCTGGCGCGCTCCCCCGGCCGGCGTGCCGCTGGTGCTTTCAGGCACGGTCTGTCGCTGGCAAGCTCAGGGGATTGGTGATCGTGGCGGTGGGAGACGGAGGTAGGTCAAAGCGGGCCACGCACACATGGGCACATTACCGACCACGCAGGCTATCGCGGGGAGTGGAAGCCGAGCGTTGGACCAGCAGCGTAAGTGACCGGCGGAGGCTGTGACTATCGGGGGCGGCGGCGGCGGCGGATTCGGCGGAGGCTGCGCTGTTTGTCCAGACGCGTCTGCTCGCCCTTGGTGCGGAAAAAGCGGCGGTTTCGAAGGTCGCGAAGGATGCCGGAGCGCTGCATTGAGGTCTGGAACCTCTTCAGCAGGCTCTCGGGGTCCTCTCCTTCTCGCAGCGTTACAAAGGACAAATGCCACTCCTCAAAAACCACGGCGCGCCGCGCCTTCAAGTACGTTTCGATCCGCTCAAAGCCGAGTATAGCATACGCGTCAGAGGCCGGACAACCAGCGCCACGTATCCAGGCCCTGCGAGCTAATCGCGGGGTTGTCTACGATATCCTGTCGAGAACGATCTTCTGGTTTTGGTTGTCGAAGGTGATGTTGAAGAGATCGAAAAAGTCGACCCTCCCAAGCAAGGATGGGACCGTGTCAGATCTGGTTATCAAACATACAACATCAGTCGCTATCCGATGAACACCGAACGGCCGCGGAACGATGACAGACTGGCCATGCTGAGGCTGGCAGGGTGTTTCACGTATCCAACCGCTACCGTTGCCACACAGTGGCCCGTAGTGCGAAGAGAGGTGGGCGCGCGCTCGTCAGACGAACGGCCACGGCACGTTGTCGTACGGGTCCAGCGCTGGGAGCACCGGCTCCTTCAACATCGCCCTTGTCCGTGACGCGAGGGCCTTAAGCTCTCGGCTATCGATGAGGTCGGCGAGCTCCATGGCCTGTGGGTCCGGGGATTCGAGCCTGACCAGCAGCGCTTCGAGGTCGGTCAGCAATGGCCCGGGGATCGGCTTGCCCCACAGCTCGAGCATCACGCTGCGGACCTTGAAGGACGCGTGGAACGTGAGGCCGTGGTCGATGCTCCAGATTCGGCCGTCGGGACCCAGCAGGCAGTGGCCCGCCTTGCGATCGGCGTTATTCGCCAGCAGGTCGAAAACCGCGAACCGCTCCAGGTCGGCCGTCCTGTCGGACATCAGGTCGAAGTAGGTGACCTCGGGATCGGACTCCACGTAAAGCTGCACCGAGCCTACCCCGTAGGGGCCCTCCCTGACCAGCGTTAGTGGCACATCGGGCCAGCCCAACAATCGGCTCAGCAAAAAGGCGGCCTGCTCCCTCTTATACAGGGACCCGGAGTCGAAGTCCCATAGTGGTCTCTCGCCGTCCCGGGGTTTGTAGATCGCTCGCAGGTAGCTGGCGCGGCCGGCGTCTATCCATACCAGGAAAGTGTAGTTGGAGCCCCACGGCATCCGGTGACCGCCGATGATCTCGCCAGACTGTAGCAGCGGCAGCGCTTCGTCCTCGGGGAGATCGACCGGTTTGGCGTTATCCGGCCTGGGGAATTCCAGGCGGCTGACTCGACGACGAGATCGCAAATTACCCTCTCGGGCAGGTTCTCGGTACACCAGGGTTGAGCGACGCCATCGGCGTGTAGGCAGACAGAGTCCTGGGCCGGCTAGCGTCTGCGCAGCGCAAGCATCCGGTTACAGGTCGGCGTCCTCCAGTGTAATGTGGCCGTTGACGCGAGCGCACCGGTGCCCTCCCGACGCGTCGGGAGTTGGCCTGCCGCAGAGTGGGCAAAGAGGCCGCCCGGACGCGCAAACGCTGAGGGCTTCCTGGGAGAACTCCTTCGCCTGGTCCACGCTGGCCCAAACGCGGACCGTGGCCGACTCGTCGTCTTCGGGGTCGTGGGCGTCAATGATGAACAGGCCCCTGCTGCCGTCGTGGCCCAGCACGAGCTTCGCCACGTTGAAATCGAGCCGCGTGAGTGCTTCCGCCTCTCGATCGGTGGGCGCCTCGCCCTCGGGCGCGCGGTCCTCCGGCAGAGTGGCGATCAGTTGCTGGATAGCCAGTGCAAGCTGGAAAAGCTGCTCTTTTTCCAGCCAGATCGTCGCGGAACTGCTGGCGCTGTCCACCACAATGCGGAATGTGCGCTTACCCGGCTCGCCGACCGATTCGGCCCGCAGGCCGGACACGCTGGTGAATTCGTTCTTCGCCTGTGCCATACCGTTAGCCCAATCTTAGCCCGTCGCCTTCGGTGCCGCAAGTACGCGGGCCAAGCGTCCGGTACCGTTAGCTCCGTATCGTTTAATGGCCGTGAATCCCCGATCTTTCGGGCACTCGCCGGCTGCTTGTTGGCGGCCGCGCGCTGCGGTAAGATGGCCCGCGACCGGAGGCCGGCGCCAGCGACTCCAGGTGAGAGGACTGACCATCATTTCGGATAGACGGGGCAGGAGACCGGCAGTGCTGATTGGCGTGCCCCTATTGGCCGTCGCGGTAGCGCTCCTGTGGTACGCCAGCAGCGACCCGGGACGTCAGCCTGCGCCAGAGAGGGAAGCCCTCTCCGGCGGAGCTGGGACACAGGCGCCGCGAGATTTCGCGGAACAGTTCACGGGCGACAGCGAGCCAACTCGGGCCATTGTAAACGGGCGGACGTTCACCCTGGAGGTGGCCCGCGACGCTACGTCGCGAGGTAGGGGCCTCGGTGGCAGGGACGCTATCGCCGACGACAGCGGCATGCTGTTCATATTCCCACAGGAGGGGCTGCACCGCTTCTGGATGAAGGACGTCGGCTTCGCTCTAGACCTGGTATACATCGCCCGAGACGGCGCCGTCGTCGATATCCAGACGATGGTGCCCGAGCCTGGCGTTCCAGACGGTGACTTGACCCTCTACCAGCCGCCGGTGGAGGCCCTGCTTGCATTGGAGATTAACGGCGGCCTGGCCCTGCGGCTGGGCATTGCGTCAGGCACGGTCGTCCGCTTCGAATAGCCCGGATGTGGTTGTGAGTGTGTGCCGCGGCAAGCAGATGTGGGCACGTCGCCACCGGACCGTGCTCCTTGTCCTGCCCGGGCATCGGCTATCATGGATGTCGGCGGGCAACCGAGCGGTCGAATTGCGCGGCCCGGCCGCCGTGTTTCGCCGGCTAGACCGATGCAGATTGGGGAGGATGAGCGTACTGAGACCGGTCTCCGTATCGCGGTGGGCGACGTTAGTGGCGGCGCTCACCGTCCTGTCAGTGGTCGCGTCGGCCTGCGGCGGCGGCTCGACCGAGCCCGCCCCGAGACCTGCGCCGGCGGAGGCGGCACAGCCAACAGCAGCACCGCGACCGTCCGCGCAGGAGGGCTCGGAGCTCACCGTGGCCCTGGCCTCGACGGACCTGGCGGTGGGCGGCAATCGAGTCGCCTTCGGACTGATAGACCCGGCACGGGGGGCTATCAAGGGCGCCCCCGTCCAGGTGCAGACCTTCCTCCTGGTCGACCCCGCGGAGCCTGCGGCGCCGCAGCAAACTGTTGAGGCGGAGTTCCGAGAGTGGCCCGGCGGCTTTGGCGGTGTCTATGTGGTTCGGCTCACGTTCGACCAGCCGGGCGAATGGGGACTCGCTATGTTTTTGATGCAGCCGGATGGGACGGCCGTCCGCGCCACCACCATCGCACAGGTCGGCCAGCAGAGCCGGACGCCGCCGATCGGCTCGCCCGCGCCGCCCAGCGCGAACAAGACTGCCAGGGATGTAGCGGACCTCGAGGACCTGACGACGGACACGGCGCCCGACCCCGAGCTATACGCGATGACGATAGCCGAAGCGCTGCAAGCGGCTGCACCGCTAATCGTTACCTTCGCGACCCCGGCATATTGCACAAGCGCGACGTGTGGCCCTCAGGTGGACGTGCTGAAGGAGCTGAAGGCAACATATCGTAGTCGCGTGAACTTCATCCACGTCGAGGTGTACGACAACCCGCCGGACATACGGGACGGAGGCATCGAACGGGCCAGAGTCTCGCCGACCATGTTCGAATGGAACCTCACGACCGAGCCGTGGACCTTCGTCATGGACGGCCAGGGCGTGGTGCGGGCCAAGTACGAGGGCTTTGTGGGCGCCGCCGAGCTGGAGGAGGCGATCAACGAGGTACTCCAGTAGCGACTACGCCTGGGCGTCCGGGCGCTCAGCGGAATCCGGGACTTTCCCGCCAGGGACCGTCCGCGCGGCCTAACCTCTGAGGCTCTGGGCCACGGCCTCCTCGACCTGCTGGGGCACGATGTCGGGCGGATTGTCCACGGCCGGTGCCGCCTGAGCGAGTTCCTTGTCCACGGTGGCGTGGAATTTCTGGAACCCCTCGGTGATATCTCTGCGGGCGAAACGTCTGATCACTTGCCACGCAGGGGCGTAGCTGATCACGGCGTCGCCCTGGAGCCTGGAGATCACCAGCGGGGGTCCGGTCTGCTCGAGGAGGAGGTTCAGGAGGCTTCTGAGGCTGTCCTCGGCGTGCTCCAATTCCGACTCCTGGAGGAACGCTGTGTACCCCGTGATGTCGGCGATCAGAAGCAGCCCTTCCATGGTCGAGGAAGCTATGTTCTTTCACTCCCCGCTTTGCGAAGCCGTGTTGCGGTCCCTCTCGGATTATACATCTTGAAACGATTTCGCTCAGCCTCGGTCGTTGCGTCGCATCGTATTCCGCGCCGAGTCGACCTCCATGCAATTTGGCGACGTGACCACGCTTTTCGAGGCAGAGAGTGACTTGGTCGGTGCATCCAAAAACCGTACTGCGACCGCGAGTGCACACAACATGCTGTGGTTTGTTGGAGCGTCTTTCAGTAGACGCTGTGGAGTGAAGGCCTGCTTTCTATCTGTGGTTAAATAGAAACTAATTTGCTGAAAAGTTTCTAATGTTGTTTTATTAGCAACTGGAGTTTCTTTCAGATGGTCAATCCGCTGGCAAACAGCCCCATACTCGCCGGTCGACTCGCCGGAGGCGGCTGTGGGGAGCTACCGGGCAGCAGTCAAAACAGAAGTGATTACCTACACCAGCTCAATTCAAGCGGTTACTGCCGACCAACTCCGTGGCTTTTTCGTAGGCTGGCCCGCCCCGCCGACTCCTGAGGATCACCTTAGATTGCTTCGCTCGAGCTACCGAGTGGCACTCGCCCAGATTGATGGAGGACGAGTCATCGGTTTCGTGACTGCGATAAGCGATGGAGTGATGAATGCCCATATACCGCTCCTCGAAGTGCTTACGGCGTATCAGGGGCAGGGCGTTGGTACAGAACTGATGAAGCACATCCTGAAGCAACTGGACAGCCTCTATGCCGTTGACCTGATATGCGATTTGGACCTGAAGGCGTTTTATGGTCGCTTGGGGTTCGGAGAGGCGACTGGAATGATTATTCGTCGGGTACGGCGGGGTGCATCAAGCTAGGACAGGGGCATGGCCGTCCAGAATTATGCAACACGCTCAAATTGACACCCCCGCGCTCACGCTCATAGAATCAGGGGTCGAAACGCCGCCGCGGTGCACGCCCGGCGCATCGAAGCGATGCCCGGCGAGACCCCTCGGCAGCCCACCCGAGCCCCAGGACAGGGATCGCCCCCATGACCACGGATAACTGGACCAGCGAAATCATACGTGAAAAATTCCTCGGCTACTTCGAGGGACACGGCCACCTGCGCGTCGCCAGCTCCTCGCTGATTCCCGTCGGCGACCCGACCCTGCTCCTCACCACCGCGGGTATGGTCCAGTTCAAGCCCTACTTCGCCGGCGAGACGACGCCACCCAATCGACGGCTTACCTCATCACAAAAGTCCTTTCGGACGCCGGACATCGACATCGTCGGCGACGCAACCCACAACACGCTGTTCGAGATGCTGGGCAACTTCAGCATCGGCGACTACTTCAAGAAGGAGGCGATAGCCTTCGCGCTGGAGTTCCTCACCCGGAACATGGGGCTGGACATGGACCGCCTGCACGCCACCGTCTACCTGGACGACGACGAGGCGCGGGACCTTTGGGTCCACGCCGGTGTCCCGGACGAGCGTATTTCGCGATTCGGCGACGAGGACAACTGGTGGGGGCCGGCCGGACTCGAAGGCCCCTGCGGCCCCTGCTCCGAAGTCCACTACGACTTCGGCCAGGGCCTGGGCTGCGGTCAGGCCGGCTGTGGCCCCAACTGCGCGAACGCCATGAACGAGGACGGCGACGCGTGCGACCGGTTCGTGGAGCTATGGAACCTCGTATTCATGCAGTTCTACCACCACCTGGACGGCAGCCGCACCCCGCTGCCCAGCACTGGCGTCGATACCGGTATGGGGTTCGAGCGTCTCTGCCGGGTGATGCAGGGCGCGCCGACGATGTACGAGACTGACCTGTTCCAGCCCTTGGTGGGCAAGGTCGAAGATATCAGCGGCGTACGCTACGGCGCCGATCGCGCTAGCGATCACGCCATCCGCACCGTGGCCGAGCACGGCCGCAGCGTCAGCTTCCTGATAGCCGACGGCGTCGTGCCGGGCAACGAGGGTCGCGGCTACGTCCTGCGACGGGTTATCCGGCGCGCCATCCGCTACGGGCGACGTATCGGACTGGAGGGCAACTTCCTGGGCGAGGTCGCCGAGACCACCATCGAGAAGATGGGCGACGTGTACCCGGAGCTTCGGGCCAACCGCGAGTTCATCCTAACCGTGCTGAGGCTGGAGGAGGACCGTTTCCAGCAGGTCTACGAAAACGGCTATTCGCTGCTCACTGACGCACTCGAGGGCGCCGAGAACCTGCCCGGCGAATTCGTGTTCAGCCTTTGGGACACCCACGGCTTCCCGGCGGAGATGACCCAGGAGATCGCCAGCGAGCACGGCGTCGAGACGGACATGGAGGGCTTCGAGCGGGAGATGGAGGCCCAGCGGGAGCGGGCCCGGGCCACAGCCCAGTTCGGCGGCGATCGCGCCAAGATCCGCGTCTACGAGGGCCTTGGCGTGGGCGGCACCCGCTTCCTGGGATACGACACGCTCAACGACTCGTCGGTGGTGGTCGGCCTGATCGCCGGTGGCGAGGCGGTTAGCGGCGTTACCGAGGGCCAGGAGGTCGAGGTCGCCCTGGTGCAGACCCCGTTCTACGCCGAGGGCGGCGGCCAGGTCGGCGACGCGGGCGAGATAGTCGGTCCGCGCGGCAGGGTCGAGGTCACCGACACTCAGCAGGTGATGCCCGACCTGATCGTCCAGTTCGGCCGGGTCGTCGAAGGCACGATCGACATGGGCGACGCCGTGGACGCCTACGTGGACCCGGTGCGTCGCCAGGACACGGCCCGCAACCACACCGCTACACACCTGCTGCATGCCGCCCTCAGGCAGGTGCTGGGCGCCCACGTGCGCCAGGCCGGGTCGCTCGTAGCGCCCGACCGGCTGCGCTTCGACTTCACTCACGTTCAGCCCGTAACCGACGAGGAGATGTGGCAGGTGCAGCTCCTTGTCAACGAGAAGGTCCGCCAGAACGCCGATATCCTCAAAGATGAGGACACCTACCAGTCCGCCATCCGGCGGGGAGCGCTGGCCTTCTTCGGCGACAAATATGGGGACACCGTTCGACTCATCGAGATAGCCAATGGCGAGAGCTTCAGCTTCGAGGTCTGCGGCGGCACCCATGTCGAGCGCACGGGCGAGGTCGGCTCGGTTTACGTCCTGGGCGAGTCATCCATCGGGGCCGGTATGCGCCGAATCGAGGCTATCAGCGGTCGAGCGGCCGAACGACTGGTGTGGGAAAAGTTCCAGAGAGAGGATAGGCTGGCCCGTACACTCCAGATCCCGTCTCGAGAGATCGAGGACCGCGTCAAGGCGCTGATTGACGAAGTCGAGACCCTTCAGCGCGAGCGCGAGGCCGCGGAGCGGAGGCTGTCTCTCCAATCGGCCGAGGGGCTGCTCGCCGATGCCAAGCAGGTCGATGGTGTGGCCGTACTGGCCACTCGGGCCACGGCCGCCAATGCCGACTCCCTCCGAGAAGTGGGTGACTGGCTGCGAGACAAGCTGGGTAGCGGCGTCGTGGTGCTGGGTTCGGTGATCGACGACAGGCCGCTGCTGGTGGCCATGGTCACGCCGGACCTGGTGCAGAGAGGGCTGGACGCCTCGGAGATCGCCCGGGGCGCCGCAAAGGCCATCGGCGGCGGCGGGGGCGGTCGCGCCGACGTCGCCCAGGCCGGGGGCCGCGACGCTGGCAAGCTAGACGATGCTCTTGGCCTGGTGCCGGACCTCGTAAGCGAGAAACTCGGCTCGTGAGGGTCATGGCCCTGGACGTGGGCGACCGGCGCATCGGCGTGGCGCTTAGCGACCCAACCGGTATGCTGGCGACGCCCATCACCGCCGTCGACCGAGCTACGGCGCAGCCTTCGGCCATAGACGAGATACTGCGCATCGCCGGGGAGCAGGGCGTCGAGTCGATTATCGTGGGGCTGCCTCTGTCCCTCTCCGGTTCGGAGGGCCAGCAGGCCAGGACCGTGCGCGCTTTCGTCGCCGAGCTCTCGGCGCGGGCAGTGCTGCCCGTCGACACGGTCGACGAGCGCTACTCTACCGTCCAGGCCCAGCGTCTGCTTCAAGACGCGAGTCCCCAGTCCTCTCGCGACCGTGGGCGCGTCGACGCCTCGGCGGCCGCGGTCATACTCCAGGCCTATCTGGACGCTCGGCGGTAGGCGACATTCGCGCGCCGGCACTGTGCCGGAGCCATTGCTGCCTCCCAGGGACGGAGTGTAGTGCGCAGACCACAAGGGAGTAATGCGAATGATTCAGCAGATCGCCACTGTCGCCGTTTACGTGGATGACCAGGACAAAGCACTGGAGTTCTGGCGGGACCGAGTCGGCTTCGAGCTGAGGCGGCGTGAGTCGATGGGGAGCGCCGGCTCCTGGCTGGAGCTGGCGCCGGAAGGGGCGGCCTCACGTCTGGTCCTGTATCCGAAGTCGCTGATGTCGGACTGGGCCGAGCGTAAGCCATCGGTCGTGTTCGAGTGCAGCGATATCCAGGCCACCTTCGATGTCATGAAAGGCCGGGGCGTGGAGTTCACGCAAGAGCTACAGAAGATGCCCTGGGGTAACTTTGCGACCTTCCGCGACACGGACGGCAACGAGTTTCTGCTAAGGGGACAGTAGCCGCCCGCGTCCGTACTTGTCCGTACAGTGCCGGCCGGTGGGGCATCGACCGCGATGAACGGCGGTCTGCTCCGAGCGTCGTGGAACGTGGTCCCGCAAACGCCTATTCGGCTGCTGCCAGCTGTTCGAAAACCTCGCGCCACGCCTCCTCGCCACCTCGCCCGAAACCGTCGCGATACGTGATGACCCCGGCGGCGTCGAGGGCGACCTTGGTCGATTGATAAGTGACCCTGAAGTCCGCCAGCATGCCCGCTCCGGGAACGGCAACGGGCCACGGGTGTCCCTGCCCTTCGCGGTACGCTTCTAACTCACTGATTCCCTCGGTTGGGTCGATGCCCACGGCGTAGAAGCCCACGCTATCGGCATAGTCAGGCCAAACATCTTTCATGCGCCGTAACTCGGCGCGGCAGGTCCGTCACCACGTTGTCAAGAAGAACAAGAACGTGGGCTGGGACCCTTCGCGCAGGCTCGCCGACGTCACGGATGTGCCGTCGGCCAGTCGCAGCTCGAACTCCGGGGCAAGGTCGCCCACCGAGTGCCCCACCTGAAAAGCCGTCGGAGTTGGCTGGTCGGTAGCGTCCGCCCTGGGCGCGGCTGGAGTCGGCTGGACGGGCGTTTCTACCTGGGCGGCCGGTAATGTCGGCTGAGCGGTCGGCGAACTGGGGGGGGCGGTCGCCGCCATCGGCGGCGCCGGCGTTCTGGGCTGAGCGGTAGCTGCCGATCGAGCAGTCACCTCTGCCGAGGGAGCCTGTTCAGGGACGGACGGCGCAGACGGTTCTGCCGCCGGTTCCGACGTACCGCATCCCAGGGCAGCGACCACAATCACTACCACGAGCATAGCTATCCTGTGTCTTGGCGACAACTCGGTTACCCGCTCCAGGCCTTAGAATTGGTCGCTTGATCTTCTACGTATTTGCGTATCGTCGGGATTCGCACCGGACCACCCCGCTGGAGGTCCGCGCATTCCCTCAGAGGGGATCGCGCCTGACATGCCGTGGTCTCTTGCCAAGTTCACGGTAGGATCAATATACGTCATTTGAGGGGCCCGACGAAACTCCGCCATGCTATACTCCCCACGCTTCGACCGCCGCTGGCGCCCGGGTTCCGCCTATACAATCAACGGAGTGTGATATGAGCTACGACGCGCTGATCGTCGAGCAGAGAGACGGGATCGCGACTTTCACGATCAACCGTCCCGAAAAGCGCAACGCGCTGAACCCCGAGATCCACGCTGGGATGGTGGACAACATAGACCGCATGGCGGAGGCTGGCGAAGTGCGTTGCCTCGTAATCAAGGGCCAGGGCGACATGGCGTTCTCGGCCGGCGACGACCTCCGCCGGACGCTCGGCGACCCGGGCCCTCAGCCCAGGACAGACAAAGACGCTCGGCTACAGTGGCCCCACCGCAAGACCGTCGACGCGATATCCGACGCCCCGTTCCCCGTGATCGCGATGATCGACGGGTACTGCGTTGGGGGCGGCCTGGCGCTGGCCACCGAGTGCGACATCCGCATCTGCACCGACCGGTCTCAGCTTGGCATCCCGCCGTCGCGTCTGGGCATCATCTACGACTACGAGCGGATCCAGGTGTTCATAGACCTGGTGGGTCCGGCGTTCACCAAAGAACTTTTCTGCGCGGGCTGGATGGTCAGCCCTCAGCGGGCGCTGGACATGGGGCTGGTGAACATGGTGCTCAGCCCCGAGGACCTGGAGTCCGAGGTCTTCGCCCTGGCGCGGGAGTTCGTCGACAACGCCCCGCTGTCCGTGAGCGGCCACAAGCGGGTCATCGACACGCTGGTTCGGAGCAGTCGGGAAGGGGCAGCGTTAACGGCCAGGGACATCGAGCGGATGCGCGAAGCCCAGCGGGTTGCCCGCGACAGCGACGACGCCCAGGAGGGCAGGCGCGCGTTCGCCGAAAAGCGAAAGCCGGTATACACCGGGCGCTGAACGAACTCGTCGGCGCGCTCTGTTACCGGGCAATCACGAACTCTATCGCACGTCCCGGCCCTGGTTCGAATCAGAGTCAACGCCAGGCCGGCCCGGAGACTTCACACCCCGCGACACCGGCCTGTCTCATGCTACAATGAACGAGTAAGACAAAGTAAGAATCCAAAGGAGCAAACATGGGAAGGACTACCAAGACCATTACCTTCTCCCTGCCTCCAGAAATGGCTGATACGGTCGAAGAGATCATGCGCCGGGAGGGGCGCACCCGGAGTGAGCTCCTTCGTGAGGCGCAGGAGTCATAGCCAGGACCCTGTCGCCCGTGTTGAACGAACTGGTCGGCTAGATGAACCGGCTCATGTAGTCGACGTTGGAGACGTCGGGGGTCAGCTCGCCACGCTCTACACGTCTTAGTAGCTCCGTGATCGCGTCGCAGGCGGGTGTCGCCACGCCCGCCGCCCTGCCTCGCTGGGCGACGTAGCCGTTCAGGTACTCGATCTCCGTGCGCCGTCCCTTCATCACGTCCTGGAGCATCGAGGGCTTGCCCGCACCCAACTGTCCGGCGCCCTCGGCCAGCCCGGTCTTCAGCTCTTCGAGCGCCTCGGCATCCTCGGTGGCGCGCACGTACATCTCCGACGGCACGCCGTTTATCGGCTCGACCTCCACGCCCAGCGCTGTGCCTACGCGGACCACCTCGGCGCCGATCTTCACCGTGACGTCCACCACGCCGGGGGTCTCGCGGGCTCCGGCGGAGCTCAACCCGGTCAGGGCGCACATGGGGTTGGCCATGGAGTTGGTGGCCAGCTTGGCCCAGCGGTGCCCCCACAGATTGGTGGTGACCTTCGTGGGGCCGATAATTCCCAGCAGATCGGCCAGCTCCTGCACTCTCCGCGTCGCCACCCCGCTCAGCTCTCCGACGGTGAACGCCAGCCGGTCGGGGGAGCTGGTCCGAAGCGGGTTTGCGGCATCGTAGAGCCCGGCGCCCAGGGTTATCACGCATCCCAGCGTTCGACTGTGACCTGCGATGGGCGCGATACGCTCGTCGTTGATGCCGTTTTGGGCCGAGACGATGACTCCAGTGGGCGTGAGATTGGGCAGGATGAAGTGGGTGGCCCAGATGGTGTCGTAGGACTTCACGCACAGGAAGACTGTATCGAATGGCTCGGAGATGCTGGACACTTCGCCAAGGTGCACCGCTCGGGCTTCGACAGTGAACTCCTCGTCCTGGGCGGTGATTTTGAGTCCCTGGCTCCGGATGGCCTCGATGTGGGCGCCCCAGGGATCGATGAGCGTCACGTCGTGGCCCGCCCTGGTCAGGTAGCCGCCGATAACCCCGCCGATGGCGCCGACTCCCAGCACCGCGATCCTGTCGAACATTACGTTGCCTCCTGAAATGGCCCTCTGGCCCGGTCGAGCCGAATTCCCTCCTCGGCGGGCCAAAGTGTATTCGAGGCGCGGGTGGGCGTCAACGTTCGTTGCCCGCCACGCGCCGCGAAGCCGTTCTTTGATGCTGATTTCGGCCTATGGTACTCTAAGTCCCACTAACCTCCAGGACACGGTGTAGCCCCATGTTCGTAGTCGGCACAGCTGGCCACGTTGACCACGGCAAGTCCACCCTGGTCCAGGCGCTGACGGGTATCGACCCTGACCGGCTCCGAGAGGAGAAGGAACGGGGAATGACCATCGACCTGGGGTTCGCCTGGCTCAAGCTGCCGGGTGGCAACGAGGTGAGCATCGTCGATGTACCCGGCCATGAGCGTTTCGTCAACAACATGCTGGCCGGCGTCGGCGGCATCGACCTGGCGATGCTGGTGGTCGCCGCCGATGAGTCCGTGATGCCCCAGACACGCGAGCACCTGGCCATCCTCGACCTCCTCCAGATCGACCGCGGCGTGGTGGCCCTCACGAAGAGGGACCTGGTGGAAGACGAGTGGCTCGGGCTGGTGGAGTCGGACATCGTAGAGGCGCTGGACGGCACCGCGCTCGAAGGCTCCACGATCGTTCCGGTCTCCGGGGCCACCGGCGACGGGCTGCCCGAGCTAGTGGGCGCCATCGAGGACCTGCTGGGCGAGGCCTCTCCGAAGAAGGACCTGGGCCGGCCCCGTCTACCGATCGACCGGTCCTTCACCATCACCGGTTTCGGCACAGTCGTTACGGGCACCCTGATCGACGGCACGCTGGAGGTCGGTCAGGAGGTGGAGCTGGCCGTCTCCGGCCGCCGCACTCGTATACGCGGTCTGCAGACCCACCGACAGAAGGAGGACCGTGCCGAGCCGGGCACGCGCGTGGCCGCCAATCTGATCGGCGTGCCCCACGACGAGATATCCCGGGGCGAGGTGCTGACGACCCCCGGTTGGCTGAGGCCTACCGCGGCCTTTGACGTCCACCTTCGGGTCATCCCGGACGCTCCACACCCACTGCGGCACAACATGTTCGTGACCGTTCACACCGGCTCCAGCGAGGTCATCGCCAGGTTACGGCTGTTGGAAGGCGACCGGGCCGAGCCGGGGGAGACTACCTGGGCGCAGCTAAAGCTGGAGTCGCCGCTGGCCATCGCCAAGGGCGACTACTTCGTCATCCGGTCCAACTTGACCACCCTGGGCGGCGGCAACATCGTCGACACCCACGCCCGCCGCCCGCGTCGCAACCACCCCGCCACCATCGAGCGGCTGGAGGTCATGGAGAGGGGGTCGGACCGCGAGGTGCTGGTCAAGACCATCGAGGTGGCCGAGCCCGGCGAGTTCAGCGACGTGGTCAACCGGGCCAACCTCAGCCCCAGCGTGGCGGCGGCGGAGCTTTCCGCCATGGCGACCGAGCGGCTGGTGTTTGCGCTGGGCGGTCGTAAGATCGGCCCCGGCGCCCGCTTCTACACGGCCGGAGGATGGGCAGCGCTGTCGGAGAAGACTCGCAAGGCCCTCTCCTCGTACCACCGCCAGTTCCCGCTCCGTCAGGGCGCGCCCAAAGAGGAGCTGCGTTCTCGGTTAAGCCTGCCTCCCCAGGTCTTCAACGACGCCTTGCCTATGCTGGGCGATAGCGGCGTCTCCGAGGAACACGGTAGCGTGGTGCGGCTCCCCTCCCACAGGCCGGCCCTGTCCGACGACCAGAAGAAGAGCGTCGACGCGTACCTGAAACTTCTGGACTCCGACCCGTTCTCGCCCCCTACTGACGGGCCCATCGACGCCGAGGTGCTGAGCCTGCTGGACGAAGAGGGGCAGGTCGTCAAAGTTAGCGAGACCGTGGTCTTCTCCGCCGACGCCTATCGGCAGATGGTCGATAGTATCTCGTCGCACATCAGGGAGCACGGAGAGATCACAGTGGCCGACGTCAGGGACCTGTTCGGCACCAGCCGCAAGTACTCCCTGGCCCTGATGGACTATCTGGACCACCAGCGCGTCACCCGCCGGGTCGGCGACGCCCGCGTGCTGAGATAGCCGGCGCATGGCCGCGCGGGGACCAGCATGAGCACTGAAGACGCGTCCCGCGCCAGCTCCGGCCCGCTCGTAATCGAGCTGGCCTCCCGCGGTCTGTCCGTCTCCCAGTTGTCGAGGCTCCTCCGCGTCCTACAGACGGCGGTCCGCGAGGTGGCCCGCGGAGCAGAAGAGTTCCAGCCCCTGTTCGAGCAGCGGCCCTCGCCACTGCTGCTGATGTCGGCGGATGTCGCCGACGCCAGGCTCAGGCTGAGTATCTCCTTCGCCGAGTCCGGCGACTCAGCTCCGATGCCGGACCTGTCGGCCCGGGCCTTCGAGCTTTTCATGGATCGGTTCGCGAAGCTACTGGAGGACACAACACAACTCGGGCTATGGGGGCAGGTCGTGCGAGGCGCGGGGCCGCACCAGTTCGACTCCGAGGTAGACAGCCGCCTGAATGAGCTGCGCACGGAGATCCGGCACTTCGGCAGCGCCCGAGTCAGCTTTGGCGGCCGGTCCATCGCCTTCGAAGGCGACCACATGCGGATCGACTAGCGACCGCCGGGCTTGCGGAGACGCCCATCCCCGAGAATCAGGTGCGAAAGCCTGACTATTGTGCCGGGCCCTCGGCCGCGCGCCACCGTGCCGCAATCGCACGGTGACGGTTAGGAAGGCTTGAACGCGACAGACGCCTTCTGAGGCTAAACAGGGCCAGGGCGAGTAATGCGGTCGGTAACAAGCGAGTCGGGACGCGGTTAGGCTAGGAGGCGCGCTTCCAGGCAAGCAGGCGGGCGACTTCCCCGGTCTGTACGTCGGGATATGTCACGTGCCCGCAGGCCAGACATCCTACGTAGAAGCCCTCGAAGTCGCGGCGGACCTGGCGGTCCCCGCCACAGCGGGAGCAGGACTTGAAGAGTACATCGTACTCGCTGAACACTTTTGGGGCGGCCACTACCTGGCTCATCGGCCTGAAACTCCTGTGAAAAATCCTGAATACTCTACACCAATGGCGCGGCTCGTGCGTTAATGGAACGTGAACGTTTTATTAACAAAATCGGCGATCTGACGGCATATTGCCGGTTTTCTCGTCGATGCTGCCCCCAGGGAGCTGCATTTCCGAGAATAGTGCCGGTGGGGCCAGGGTAATGGATTGGGCGACGGCCGGACGAGAGCGCCCAGAGTGCCCAGAACTGTGACGTCTCCGGTCGTGTCGATTTGTTAATCCCGAGGCCGCTCCAAGAAGACAGTCACGCCCATCTCGCGGTAGTGGTCCCGCAGTTCTGGAGTGTATTTTGCGGAAGCTGAGCCTGGTGTCCAGGTACGGGGCGGTTCCGGGAAGGCGGACTAGGGTCTGGCGCCGTCGCGGGGCATGAAGAACTCGAAGCGCGCCGGGTCGCCATACCCGTCGACGAATGCGGGCTCGATGCCGGGGCTGTCCAGCGCCGCCCTCACGATCGTCTTGTTGAACGGGCTGATTCCTGGGTCGTCGAGGAACTGGTCGACGGGCATCCAGAGGCACTCGGCGATCTCCTCCTCCTGCATCGTGATATCGCGGCTCAGAGGCGATAGCCTGCAGACGAAGTAGATGTCCGACTTATCGTAGCGGTAGCCGTGCCAGTGGCGGAAGCAGGCCAGCGAGTCGAACTTGACTCGGACCCCGGTCTCCTCGTAAACCTCGCGAACGACGGCGTCCACCAGGTGCTCGCCGGGCTGCAGCGCCCCTCCGGGTAGCTTGTAGCCGGGCCCGCGGCCGCCGCCCATGCGATATCGCTCGGAAACCACCAGCAGCTCCCTTGCGTCGCTCAGCACCACCGCGCCGGCGCCGATGTAGTGCGTCGCGTAGGGCGGGACGAAGGCTCCTTCGATGAGGCGGAGGGTCATCATCAGGTAGGTCTCACCCGTGTGGTGGAACTCGAACCCGGCCTCGACAGCCGTCGGTATCAAGTCGGCCTTCGTAATCGGAAGCTCGGCCCAGGCCACCTTGTATCCGTCGGCCGTCCACTGGTCGATCGAGTGGGCGAGCTGAGTCCTGAATCGCCGTGGGTCCTCCGGCAGGCCGAGCGGGTCGAGATTAACTCCGCCAAAGGGGTTGGTGCTGAATCCCAGTGTCTCCATGAGTTTGTCGTATTTCCTTCCGCCTTGCCTATTCACGCTCGCCAATTCGCCGTGGAGAGCACTCGATACACACGACGTCGTGACTGATACGGTGTCGAAGGCAGGACCAGTACGGGGCTAGAGCGTTTGACCTAACCCTCATGCTGAACGACCATCTGCACCTGTGTCGACGGCTCGCACAGCGCCTCGAAGGCGGTCTGGATGTCGGCCAACGGCAGGAAGCTGGCCTCGGACACCAGAGGCTCCATTGTGACTTTTCCAGCGCGGATGAGCTCCAGGGCGATGCGCCAATCCTGGGGGTCCGCTCCGAAGGTACTCTGGAGACTCACCTGTCGGGCAATCCAGTTCGGCGGCAGGACTGCCGTGGGCTCCCAGGCGATGGCCACCAGCACCACCTGACCGCCGCGCCTGGCCATGTCGAGGGCCTGGTCCAGGGTGCTCCGCGACGCCGCGCACTCGAACACCACGTCCGGCCCCAGGCCGTCCGTTAACTCCACTATTCGCTCGGCGGCGTCCAGCTCGGTGGGGTCGATCAACGCGTCGGCGCCTAGTCTGCGGGCGGCCTCGGCCCGCGCAGGCGCCGGCTCGGACACGATGACCTTGCCGGCCCCGGCGGCGCGAGCCACCTGCATGCATAGCAGCCCGATAGGCCCCGCTCCCAGGACGGCTACCGCGTCTCCCAGCTTGAGCTGGGACAGCCGAACGGCGTGGACGGCCACGGCGCAGGGTTCGCACATGGCCGCCTCCTGGTCGGAGACGCCTTCGGGCGTGGGAATGGGCTGCCATTCTTCCATAAGCACCCGCTCCGCATAGCCCAGGACGCGTCCACCGGCGAAACCCTCGGTGCGGTAGTTGAACCTCGCACCCCGGGCTCCCGTCGCGGGGCCGCCTGGAGGAGGCTCGCCTCCGCCACCCACCACCCGATCGCCGACGGCCAACCCGGTGACGCCGGGGCCTATCGCGGACACCGTGCCCGAGTACTCGTGGCCCATCACCGTGCCGGCGGGCGCGATGTCGTACAGAAAGGCGTGGACGTCGGTCCCGCAAATGGCACAGAACGCCACGTTGACCACCACCTGTCCGGGGCCGGGAGTGGGGTCGGCCATCTCCTCGATGGCGAACTGCTGGTTGCCCTTGTACACGGCGGCGCGCATGGTCGGAGCCTCCTGGGAGTGCTGCGGGTTAGGTTATCACCTGGTCGCGCCTAGTCAAGGCGGGGCGGACCGGCCTTTGGCCCACTCCTGAGGCGTCTCAGAGGGGGAAGGGGGGCACTCACGACGAGGTCGAGATCCCGGTCACCATCCTTGGCAGGTTCCGGCCGGGACTGCTGATGGACTCTAGGCAGAATCCGTATCGGTGGACGCCGCTGATCGAGCCTGCTCGTGGGTCGTGTGGAGAGCCTCTGTTTGCGTTCGCCAGAATCTTAGCTGCTCGCCCCGACTGAGGTGGCCAATCTGGGTCCGAAGAGCCTTAGCCCCGTCGTGCATCATCTCTACGCAATCAAATTTCTTCTTCATAACTGAGTACCTCGAGGGGCGAGAAGATCCCTATCTGATTGAATCCCTCCAGAATATTGATTGCATTGTACAGGGGTATCTTTCGGAAGTGGACGATGTGCCTGAAATTCCAACTGACGACTAGACCGCAGTTGGACGCTGACAGCTATTGCTACGTGAAGAGCGTCTTCAGATTGGCTACCCGTGACAATCCCTGCGCTGATATAGGCGTCCTGCAAGCGATACGCAACCTCCGTGAGGTCAGCAATTTGTGCGATCCCTAGCATATTATGGAACAGGTCCTGGACTTGATCTGGCGCGCGCGAAATCTCGTATTGCACCAGAGCGGAAGTTACAAGCTGGAACCTCCCGCTCCGAACCTGATCGAAGAAAGTCCGACTGGCGGACTCGAATTCGGGATCGAATACGCCTCCAAACACAGACGTGTCTGGGTATACGCGGATTGGCGACACGGGCTGGCTCAGTCCGCCGCTCGAACCGGTTTAGCGGCGTGGGACGGCACGGGCTTCGCTTTCTTGACCGGCTTAGCTCTGGCCTTCTTGGCACGCGCGGCCCTCGGCCTCTTCGCCGGTGAAGCGCCGTTCGGCAGGAACCGCTGCAGATACTGGCCCGTCGTGGACGCGGCGATCCGGGTTAGCGCCTCCGGGGTGCCCTCTGCGATGACCTCGCCGCCCTGGTCTCCGGCGCCGGGACCAAGGTCGATCACCCAGTCGGCGCACTTGATCAGGTCCAGATGGTGCTCTATCAGCACCACACTGTTGCCGGAGTCCACCAGCCGGTGGAGCACCCGCATCAGGTGGGAGCAGTCCTCGAATGACAATCCGGTGGTCGGCTCGTCCAGGATGTAGAGCGTCTGCCCGGTCGCCCGTTTGGACAGCTCGGTGGACAGCTTGACCCGCTGGGCTTCGCCCCCGCTCAGGTGGGTGGCGGGCTGCCCCAGCCGGATGTAGCCCAGGCCCACGTCGTGCACCGTCTGGAGCTTTCGTCGAAGCCGCGGGATGTTCTCGAAGAACTCCAACGCCTCGGTCACCGTCATGTCCAGCACTTCTGCGATGTTCTTGCCTTTGAACTCGATCTCCAGCGCCTCGCGGCTGTAACGTTTACCCCCGCACACCTCGCAGGGCACGGTAACGTCGGGCAGGAACTGCATCTCGATGTTGATGTAGCCGTCGCCGGTGCAGGCCTCGCATCGGCCGCCCTTGACGTTGAAGGAGAATCGCCCCGGCTTGTAGCCGCGGGTCCGGGCCTCGGGGACCGTGGCGAACAACTCCCGTATAGGCGTGAAGGTGCCGGTGTAGGTGGCCGGGTTGCTTCGGGGCGTGCGCCCGATGGGGGACTGGTCGATGTTGACGACCTTGTCGATGTTGTCGATTCCCTCGACGCCGTCGCTATCGCCCGCGCGGTCCCGCGCCCGGTAAAGCGTCTGCGCCAGCTTCTTGTACAGCACCTCGTAGATCAGCGTGCTCTTGCCCGAGCCCGAGACACCGGTGATGCAGACTAGCTGGCCCAGGGGTATGGGCACATCGACGTCTTTCAGGTTATTGGCGCGGGCGCCCTTGATCGTGATGAATCTGCCGTTGCTGGGTCTCCGGCTCTCTGGCACCGGGATTTCGCGGTGGCCGCCCAGGTACTGGCCCGTCAGCGAGTCTTCGGCCGCGACGATGGCGTCGACGGTACCGGTGGCGACCACGCTGCCCCCGTTCTCGCCGGCGCCCGGGCCCAGGTCCACGATGTGGTCCGCGGCCCGCATGATCGCCTCGTCGTGCTCCACGATAATCACGGTGTTGCCCAGGTCGCGCAGCCCTTTGAGGGTCTCGATCAGCCGGTAGTCGTCCGCCGGGTGCAGCCCGATCGACGGCTCGTCGCAGACGTACAGGACGCCCATCAGGCCCGACCCGATCTGGGTGGCCAGCCGTATCCGCTGGGCCTCGCCGCCGCTCAGCGTGGCGGCGGTGCGCGACAGCGTCAGGTAGTCGAGGCCGATATTCAGCAGGAACCGGAGCCGCGCCTCGATCTCCTTGAGTATCTGGGACGCGATGGCCCGCTCCCGCTCGGTCAGGACGTTGTCGGGCGAAACGCCGTTGGACGACGGCCCCTGACCCTCGATCGCTTTGACCCACTCCAGCGCCGCGGTGATCGACTTGTCGGTCATGTCCATGACGTTAATGCCGCCCACGGTGACGGCCAGCGCCTCGGGCCTGAGCCTGCGGGCTTCGCACGTCGCGCAAGGCCTCGCCGACATGTACCGCTCGATCTCCTTGCGGATGTAGTCGGACTGGGTGTCCCGGTAGCGGCGCTGAAGGTTGTTGACCACGCCCTCGAAGCGGGTTTCCCACTGATAGGTCTTGCCGCGCTTGGTGAGGTGGCGAACCCGGATGCGCTTGCCCTTGGTGCCGTAGAGCAGGACGTCGAGTTTGCGCTTGGGCAGCTTCTTGATCGGCACTTCCGTTGAGAAGTCGTAGGCCCGGGCCAGGGACTCAAGCTGGCTGTTGTACCAGGGCGACGTGAACCCGCTTCTGGACCAGGCCAGCACGCCTCCCTGGAAGATGCTCTTGTCGGGGTCCGGGATGACCAGCTCGGGGTCGACCTCCAGCTTATAGCCGAGGCCGGTGCATGTAGGGCAGGCGCCGTGCGGGTTGTTGAAGCTGAAGGTGCGGGGCTCCAATTCGCCCAGGCTGATGTTGCAGTGAACGCAGGCGAACTGCTCCGAAAAGACCAACTCGTCTCCTCCGGCCACATCGACCAGTACGGTGCCCTCCGCCATCCTCAAAGCGGCCTCGACGGAGTCCGCGACACGGGTGGCGTCGGCGCTCTCGCCGGTGACCAGCCGGTCGACCACCACCTCGATCGTGTGCCACTTCTGCTTGTCCAGGTCGAACTGCTCGCTAAGGTCGTGGGTCTCGCCGTTGACGCGGACCCGTACGAACCCCGCCGAGCGGGCCTGCTCGAAGACCTCTTTGTGCTCGCCCTTACGGCGGCGCACCATAGGGGCCATGATCTGGATACGGCTGCCTTCGGCCAGGGCCATCACGGCGTCCACGATCTGTTGCACGGTCTGGCGCTCGACCGGACGACCGCACTTGTAGCAGTGAGGCCGGCCCACTCTGGCATAGAGCAGCCTGAGGTAGTCGTATATCTCGGTGACGGTACCGACCGTGGAGCGAGGGTTGTGGGATACGCCCTTCTGGTCGATCGAGATGGCCGGCGACAGGCCCTCGATGTAGTCCACGTCGGGCTTGTCCATCCTGCCCAGGAACTGGCGGGCGTAGGCCGACAGGGACTCGACGTAACGGCGCTGCCCCTCGGCGTAGATCGTGTCGAACGCCAGGGAGCTCTTGCCGGAACCTGACACCCCGGTGATGACCACTAGCTGGTTACGGGGGATGGTCACCGCGATGTTCTTGAGATTGTGCTCGCGCGCGCCCTGGACGACGATGTTCTCCAGCGGCATTTTTGTATTGTCCTCCACCTGGCCCGCCGTCACCGGAACATGTCTAGCAATCGACTCCGATCGGGCCCCCGCGCCGGCGGCTGTAACAGACTTGATTCTACCACCCACGCGGTCTGGTGTCAGGCCGATTGTTCGCATATTACGAGCATATGTTCTCTGACCGGTTTTGGCCGCACGTCCGCTGAGGTTTGGCTCATCTCGCAAGCAAGCCGAGGGTGCAGGGGGCAGAGCCCCCGCCGGGGTCTGGGGTGTCCCCAGAATCATCCTTCGCAGGATTCGTGAACTATTCACGTTGCGGGCGGGAGAACCGGGGAAGGCCTGAAATTCGTCCCAAGTTGAGAGGGGGCAGGCACGCGGCCGGACGGAATTCGGTTTTGGCTGTACGTCCACCAAGACCCGGCTCATCTCGCAAGCAAGCCGGGGGTGCAGGGGGCGGAGCCCCGCCGGGTTTTGGGGTGTCCCCAGAAACATCCTTCGCAGGATTCGTGAACTATTCACGTTGCGGGCGGAAGGACCGGGGATGGCCTGAAATTCGTCCGGAGATGAGAGGGGGCGGTCACCCGGCCGGCCGGAATTCGGTTTTGGCTGTACGTCCACTAAGACCTGGCTCCTCTCGCGAGCAAGCCGGGGGTGCAGGGGGCGGAGCCCCCGCCGGGGTCTGGGGTGTCCCCAGAATCATATTTTTGGGTGGGCGGGCGGGGCAGCTCACGGTACGGAATGAGACGTTGGTTTACATGCCGGCAAATAGGCGCCGGCGGGGCGTCACGTCTGGCCCTCGTCGGTGATAGCGTAGATGCCGCCATCGTGGGAGCCGAAGTAGATCACGCCGTCAAGCACCGCCGGCGACGTCCAGACGCGTCCGGCGACCCGGTACCTCCATGCCACTTCGCCATTTGCGCGGTCCAACGCGTAGAGATTACCGTCCGTGGACCCGACGTATAAGAGCTTCCCCAGCACGGCTGGCGATGAGAGCACGCCACCACCGATTTCCTCCGACCACAGCAGCTCGCCGTCAGCCTCCGCGATGGCGTATACGGACCCGTCATTAGAGCCGACGTATACCACTCCGCCGAAGACCGCCGGCGACGAGAACACCTCGGCTCCCGTCTGGAACCGCCACCGCTCCCCTCCCGTCTCGGCATCCACAGCGTAGACGACCCCGTCGTCCGAGCCCACGTAAACGGCGCCACCCGCGACCGCCGGCGACGAGAAGACAGGGCCCGGCGTCTCGAACCGCCACCGCTCATCGCCGGTTTCGGCGTCGAGCGCGTAGAGGTTGCCATCGATGGAGCCGATGAAAACTGTGCCGTCGCTAACCGCGGGGGACGACAGAATGCCGTCGCCGGTCCGGAAGCGCCACTTCTCGTCGCCGGTGGCGGCGTCCAGCGCGTAGACGTTGTGGTCGAAGGCGCCGAAGTAGACCACGCCGTCGACGACCGCCGCCGAAGACTGCTGTCCGCCCGGCCCCAGCTCGAAGGACCAGAGCTGCTTTCCGGAGTCTGCCTCGACCGCGTAGAACCGGTTGTCGTCGGCGCCAAAGTAGACAATCCCACCGGCCACGGACGGCGAGCCTCGCAGCAGGCCGCCCACCCGGAATCGCCAGAGCATCTCGCCGTCCGCCGCGTCAATGGCGTAGAGCGCCCCGGCAAAAGTCCCGGCGTACACAACACCCCCCACCACGGCGGGCGACGACTCCACCACCCCTCGCGCGTTGAAGCGCCACAGCAGCCTTGGGGCGTCTGTCAGGCCGATGTCCCCGTGGGACCCGGTGTTCCGGGCGTCGAGCCTGAAGGCGGGCCACTCGTCCGGCCCGAGCCACGGTTCCAGGGGCCGAGTACTGGGCGCGACGGTCGGGGCTGATGGGGGCGTTAACGTCGGTGCGAGAGTATCGGTCTGCTTCGGCGATGGCGTTGGCGTGAGCGGGGTGGCTGAGGCGGCGCCTCCGCACGCCACGGCGAATAGGTTGGCCGCACCCAATAGCGCAAGTAGATGGGCCGCTATTGCTCGTTTCACCCGCTCGTCTGGTCCCATGCGGGCCTCACGATATCGGAGTGGGGTGATCGTAATCGTTGCAGCAAACGACCCGGTGTTGTCACCGACAGCGCCTGAGTCGAGTCCGCTTCGATCACACTTGACCATTTGATCGTTGAAGCCGAGGAATAGTTTCCCGGTTTGAGTGGTGCTGTTGCTAGTGGAGACCCCGCCTTGGTAGCTCGAGCCGACGTAGAAACCCCTTCCATCTAAACTGGCAGACTCGCTCCGACCGTTCTGAGCTATGTCCGCAAGGCCAGCTACCACGTCCCGCCTCCTCCCGGTGACCCTCCGTGTAGAACTACGCCGGAATGCCGCTGGAGCCCGTCCTGAGTAAGTTCCACGCTAGCAGCGGCCAGGGGCGCAGCTCACGTACTTTTGGACGAAACGCTCTTGTCTTGGCGTCAGCTTTCTAGTCGCAGTTCCTGTACTGGCTATCATCTAAACCTACCCAGCGTCGTTATCTGTGCCCGGCGAACTGCTATTCGTGCGCCTGAGGGTGTGGGATCGGCGTACGTTATGTATCCACGTCGTACTTACTTCGAGTGTACCCAAGGAGGAGCACGGCGTCCACCGCGCAGGCCGTTGAGTAGGAAATGTTCGGTCAGGGGTGGACAGTGTAAGAGGAGGCAGGGCCTGGAGTAGCCCCAGACCGCCAAGCATACAATACTAGCACTTAGTTAGCTAGATCACGATACGTATGCTTAAGGGAACCGGGGTGCACAACGTTCTTGGTCGATTCGAAGGGGACGGGGCACTGGTTGCGAGCCTGGGTAAAGGCATCTATGGCACGGCAGACATCGCGCACAGAGGTGGCGTTAAGACCCCGCAGGGCTCGACGCGTCAGGATGCTGAACCAGACCTCGATTTGGTTGAGCCAGGAAGCGTGGGTAGGGATGTAATGGAAGTGGACATTGGGATGCCGAGCCAGCCACCGGTCATGCTTGGGCTTATGAGTATTAAGGTTATCCAGGATAACGTGCAACTCCTGGTCGGGGTACTGAGCGACCAGACGGTTCATGAAGTCCAAGAACTCACGCCGGCGGCGGCGGCGATAGTGGCCTACCGTCACCGTCCCTCGGGCAACCTCCAGGGCAGCGAAGAGGGTGGTGGTTCCGTGGCGTTTGTATTCGTGGCTGAACCCGCGGAGGGCCTGCCCGTTGGGCATGCGCAGCCAGCCCTGAGCCCGCTCCAGAGCCTGGATGGCGGGTTTCTCATCCACGCTCAACACCACCGCGTTCTCCGGCGGGTCCAGATACAAGGCCACCACATCGGCCGCTTTCTGGGCGAACTGGGGGTCCGTGCTCACGCACCAACTTCGACGACGCTGCAAATGAATCCCATGTTTCCTCAGCACCTGCCAGACATAGTGGGCTGGAACGTCTCCCAATGCCTCAGCGACCAGCCGCCCTGTCCACGTGCTGTATCCCTCGGGAGGCGGTTCATCCAGCTTCGCCAGGATGCGCCTCTCAGTGCTGGCCGTGTACTTCCGAGCCTTTCCGGGCCGGGCCCCGTCGTTCAGCCCTGCGCTCCGCTCCGCCGCAAACCTCTTCCGCCACACCACAACCCGCGCCCGCGTCAGACCCACCTCCCGGGCGATCGCTGTATTGGGCGTTCCATCGGCCGCCAGCAGAACCAATCGCGCGCGCTGTACGGCTCGATACGGAGCAGTACGGCTCCGAACCGTGGTCTCCAGCTCCCCACGCTCTCCGGTTGTCAACGTGATGATCGTCTCTGCTCTTCGCATGCGGTCAGCATAACATCTGCCTACCATTACGTATAGATATTATCAAAACTAAGTACTAGTAGAGCATGCAGCCCAGCGAGTAGATGTCCGAGCGGGCGTCGGCCTCTTCGCCTCGGGACTGCTCAGGCGACATATAGTGTGGAGTCCCCATCACCGCCCCCGTGGCGGTCATGGTCGAGAGCACCTCGGAGCGGGCGATGCCAATGTCTGTCACCTTGGCGACGCCGTCGGGCCCTATGAGGATGTTCTGAGGCTTGATGTCGCGGTGTACGATGCCCAACTCGTGGGCCTGGGCCAGTCCATCGGCGATCTGGATCCCGAACTCGACGGCCCGGTCGAGGCGCATTTGGCCCCCGGCCTCGATGACTCGGGACAGGCTCTCGGGCAGGAACTCCAGCGCCATGAAGTGCTGGTCGCCGTCCTGGCCCACCTCGATTATCTTGACCACATAGGGGTGGTCTATGGAGGCCGCGAGCGATGCCTCCCGCCGGAACCGCTCGACGTAGTTGCTGTCGGTCGACAGGAAGCCGTGGAGCACCTTGAGGGCGACGATCTGCCCGGTATCGGGGTCGAAGACGCGGTAGACCGCCCCCTGGCCGCCAGAGGCGATCTCATCCAGGACCTGGTAGCGCCCTATCGGCTGCTGTTCCATCGCTTGCCGCTTACCGCACTCTCGACTGCTAGACCGCGCGACCGTGGCCGATTCCACCGGCGAATCGGCCCCTATATATTCCCCGCCGGGACGCTCCGCCGCATGAGAGCTAGCCTAACCTGGACTGAACATTCCCTGAACGTTCTTCCCGTGTCCAGCGGGATGACTAATCCTCACGGCTATCATGTTCTGTACACCGCTGGAATTATTCCGAAACTGAGATAGCGGTGCGCGACGAACGCTCCAATTGGCAAATCTGGAGACCGGGGCGACCGCGATTTCAAGAGGAAACCGGTGCGAAGCCCCGTTTTGGCGGCGCCCACGCCCGATTGTTGCCGGTATCTGCCCCAATCTGGAGTGCGTGCGAGTGTATCAATGCGCCCAGTCACGGTCAACCTGAAGCCCGCCGGGCTCGACCATCTCCCCCCCGGCGTCCGCCATGTTGTATGACGGCTGAGCCACGGCATATTATGTACATCTCAGTAGATGCGGCCCCAGGTGAAAATATGTCGACACGTATGAAAATCCCCGAGAGGACCAGCACTTTGCTGGCGCGCTGGTACGGTGAGCGCCTGCCCAGAGACGTGGTCGTGCTGCACGGGTCGTGGTTCGGACGCCTGTTCGGCGCCTCCGGCCAGGGCGCCGTGACAATAAACGGGACCGTCCACATGACCGCCAGGTCCCCTGACATTGAGACGGACGCAGGCATCGCTCTTCTGGGACACGAGATCTACCACGTTGTCCAGCAGGCCGAGATGGGCTGGTGGCGTTACTTAGTGCTCTACTCGCTGCGGTGGCGCCCAAGCCACATCCGCGAAGGCTGGCGTCACCCCATGGAGCGCGCAGCCTATGAGCGCGCCCGCGGGATTCGGGACGCTCTGGGCTGAGCCAGCGGACTCCGCGACGAATCGCTGCTCCTACTGAGGGTCCGGAGCGGGTATACTGCCTCAAGGACGGCGCCCGGAGGCCCGCGTCTGATGGGTCTCTGCGGCGCGAAATATCGGAGCGGCCGAGCCATCGGTCGGCCAGGAGGTGCGACAGATGTCCAGCGAGATGACCCGGGAGATGATCGAACGCTTTAAGGAGGTCGCGGTGGCGACGGTGTACAGTGGCGTGAGCCGGCTGGGTTACGAACCGTGCTTCATGCGAGAGGTCCGGAACCTGACGCCAGGTCGCGCTCTGGTGGGCAGGGCCAGGACCCTGCGTTTCATCCCACCGCGGCCTGACATCATACTGGACACCCACCGTGGCGAGGACTCGCCGGAGTACCACGCCATGGGCTCCTGCGAGCCCGGTGACGTGCTGGTGTGCGACGGCATGGGCCGCAAGTACGCCGCGATCGGCGGCGACGTGAAGCTGCTGCAGCTCAAGATGAGGGGTGCCGCGGGGGTCGTGACCGACGCGGCGATACGGGACCTGGACATTGTGCAGGGGTACGGTCTGACGATATTTGCTGGCGGTCGCACGCCCGCGGGCGGCGCTGGAGAGATCGACCCGTTCGAGGCCAACGGCACCATCCAGTGCGGCGGGGTGGCCGTGCGTCCCGGGGACCTGATCGTCGGCGATGACGACGGTGTCGTAGTCGTGCCCGCCGGCGTGGCCGCCGACGTCATCGACTGGGTGGAGGAGCACGAGGAAGTCGAGGAGTACATCAAAGGTCTTATCCAGAGGGAAGAGGTCCCGCCCGGCAAGTACTATCCGCCCACGGATGCGACAGTTGAGCGCTACCGCAGGTCCAGGGACGGCTAGAATTCTCATCCCGGCGTCGCGGCAGACCGCCGGGCCCAGGGTGGACCGTGTATCGTCGGCCCTCCGACGGTGCCACGCCGCTAATCGGGCTGTCCCCGCGTCCGAGGCTCTGAACAGGCGTGCCCCGCTACGGGCTCAGGACGACCTTGACCACACCGTCCTCAACGCCTTCGAACATGTCGTAGGCCCTGTTTACCTCGCTGAAGCTGAGCCTGTGGGTAACCAGCTCGCCCGGGTCCCACCATCCTCGGGCCTTCAGCTTGACCATGGTTTCGATGTGCTTCACGGCGTCCCCGCTGGTAGCGCCGACGGTCGGAATAATCGTCGGTGTTTTCGACATGAACTGCGAAAAGTTCAAAGGGGTCGTGTGGCCCGGCAAGTCCTGCTGCACTCCAAAGATTATGACAGTGCCGTGCTGTGAAACGTACTTGAAGCAGTCGTTCAGCGTGTCCGGGTAGCCTGCAGCTTCCACGGCGATCTCGGCGCCCTTCCCTCCGGTGATGTCCTCCACCGCTTCTTCCAGGTTGACACTGGTCGGGTTGATCGTGTGGGTGGCCCCGAACCTCTCGGCGAACTCGAGCCTGTGATCGTGCAGATCGACCGCGATGACCTGCGACGCACCGGCCCGGGCGCAGATTGCGGTAAAGGACAGGCCGATGCTCCCCTGGCCCAGAATCAACACACTTTTCCCCAGAATCGTGCCCATCTGCTGGCACGCGTAAAGGACAGTGCCCGAGGGTTGGCACATTACCCACTCCGCCGGCGTGCCCTCGTCCGGGACGGCCACCATGCGTTCGGGGTAGCTGGCCAGGTACTCGACGAGGCCCCCGGGGCCGTTTCGGTCGGGCAACACGATTACTCTCTGGCCCTCATTAAACTCGCTGGTACGGCTTTCGACCACGGTGCCTATGCACTCGTGGCACCCCCCGCCGGAGCGCATGGGATACTGCTCCTCGGGGTAGATTGGCCCGTAGCCGTGGCGGATGTCACTCCCGCACACCGACCAGCCCTCCAGTCTGACCAGGCACTGTCCGTCCTCCATGGCGGGCGGATCGATGTCGATGAACTCGAACTGCTTCGGGGCGCTTATTCGGGCTGCTCTCATAGGGTTGACCCCTCCTCTCAGATTGTCCGGCGCGGTCCCCGGACACAGCCTCATATGCTAAGCTCTCCTTGCCCTCAGTTCAAGCATCGGAGCAACCTGTTTCCCTGCTTGAGACCTGGCTGACCGACTTTACGACCGCGTGCGGAAACAATGCCAGACCGGTTCGATTCCCTGACCTCCCTGCTCACTCCTTCGAACGAGTCCCTGTCGCACCTGCTGGCCGATTTCCAGGGCGAGATTCGACGGGGTCTCGTCGGGGAGCGCAGCTCCATCGCCATGAACCCGTCCTACGTGGGCCGTCCCACGGGACGGGAGGCCGGACGCTTCGTCGCCCTCGACCTGGGCGGCAGCAACGTGCGGGCGACCATCGTGGAGCTGTCCGGCGGAGGCACGGTCGATGTCCTTGGGCACGACGCCTTTCACCTCTCGACCACCTCCGGCGCCGCCGAGGAGCTGTTCGGTCCTTTGGCCGCCTTCCTGGGCGACCTGCTGGAGCCGGGCGTGCGCTACGCTCTCGGATTTATCTTCGCGTTCCCCGTTCAGCAGGACGGCGTCGCCAGGGGAACACTGGTCAAGTGGACCAAGGAGTTCAGGTTCGAAGGCGTCGTCGGCAACGATGTGGTGAGGCTGCTGCGAGATGCCATAGCCCGAGAGTCCGAGTCTCGCCCAGCCCTGAGAAGCATCAGCGTTAGCGCCCTGGCCAACGACACCGTCGGTGTCCTCGCCGCGGGCGCTTACCTGGACCCCCGCTGCGACATCGGGCTCGTGGTCGGCACCGGCACCAACATGGCGGTCGCGGTCGGCCGGGAGCTCGTTGACACGCCCATGCCGCACGCCTTTGGACGCACAGCCGAGACGATTTTCAATATGGAGTCGGGTAACTTCGCGGGGGTAACCGGGGTTCAGACCGACTACGATCGGACGCTGGACGATCGCTCGGGTACCGAGGGACAGCTGATGGAGAAGATGGTGTCTGGCCAGTACCTGGGCGAGCTGGTCCGTCTGGTGGTCGCCGACCTGTCCTCCAGAGGGGACAGCTTCTCGGAATGGACCGGCGTGCGGTCAGCCTTCCGCGTGCCCTACGGCTTCACCACCGAGGGCCTGTCGGACGTGGCGCACGACAGCTCGGACGGTCTCGCCAGCACCGGGATGCTTCTGCGCCGTCTGGGGGTGCCCGTGACAACGCTGGCCGAGAGACGACTGTTGCGGCGCCTGTGTCGGTTGGTGGTCGCCCGCTCGGCGCGGCTGGTGGCCATGGGAATAGCCGCCACGGTGCTCTTCATAGACGCCGACCTTGAGTCGACCCACGTGGTCGCCACCGACGGGAGCCTGTTCCGGCTGGCCCCCGGCTATCGGGCCAACGTGGAGCGAGGACTGCGGGGGTTGCTGGGCAGCGGGAGCGCCAGACGGGTGCAGCTCTCGTATGTGCGAGACGCGCCCGGCATCGGCGCGGCGATCATCGCGGCCGTGGCGGCCGCCGGCTGAGTGGGCCACAACGGGGATTCCGAGAGCAGCGGCCCCTGCGCTACCCCTCCTCGATGGCGATGGACCGGATGGCGTCGCCCGGCGACGTGGTGGTGGACGGGTCGCGTACGGCGATGGCGTTGACGACGTCCATGCCTTCGATCACGGCGCCGAAGACCGTATGCGCGCCGTCAAGGTGAGGCGTGGGCACGAAGGTAATGAAGAACTGGCTGCCATTGGTCCCAGGCCCGGCGTTGGCCATCGAGAGGATTCCCGGCCTGTCGTGGCGCCGGTCGGCGTGGAACTCGTCCCCGAAGCGATATCCGGGCCCTCCCGAGCCCGTCCCGGTCGGGTCTCCGCCCTGGGCCATGAAGCCTGGGATCACCCGATGAAACGTGACGCCGTCGTAAAAGCCGTCACGGGCCAGGAACACGAAGTTGTTCACGGTCACCGGCGCTTCCGCGGCGTATAGCTCCACGACGAACTCGCCGCCTCCTTCCATCGTGAACGTGGCCCTGTAGCTCTTGGTCGCGTCGATGGCCATCGCAGGGGGCGAGTCGTAGCTCTTTGCCATGGTTGTCTCCTGTGCAGGTTGTTTTGATGCTCCCTGAGTCGGGCCGCCCGCCAACGCGGGGACCTCGATGCTCTGGGCGATATCCTCGAGGACCGTTAAGTTCTCCTCAGCCGTGTCCGCGGGGGTCGCCAGTGTGAGCGCCCAAAGTACGGTGCCCTTGGCGAACAGGTACTGGATCACGCTGAGGCGCGCATCGCGGTAGACGGGATCGGGCAGGTTGAGGGTGTAGCGCAGCTCCTCGGCGGCGGTGCCGAACAGGCTCACCCTGTTCCGCTCTACCTGTCCATCCAACCCGGGCAGGGCCAGGACGAGCTGCATCCCCAGGGCCGCGTAAAAGTCCAGCGATAGCACGACCCCCGCATCCTGCCCAACGACGCTGACGCTCGTGAGGCCCTCGTCCGCTGGAGGGCCGCCGCGATCGAACCCGAATAGCTTTACTTCACCGGCCTCGGGGAGTATCTCGATCTGACGCGTGACCCGGCCGGCAAGTACCCGGTTCTCGGCCCCGAGCGATTCCAGGCTGGCGGGGACATCGTCCAGGTTGAGCTGCACGATCTCCCACTCGGGAGGCAGAGATAGCGCAAATTCGTCCCCCATCGCCTTATAGCGCACCCAGCCCGAGTCCAACGGCGTTGCCATAATCGATTCCGGAACGTCCCGGGCCGCGGTCCCGCTCGCCGGGGGAGCGGCGACCTCCGGCGCTTCGATCTGTACGGGCTTGCCGAAGTCCGAGAGCGTGAGTACGGCTTCGATAGTGGCCTCGCTGACCTCGATGTCGCCGACCGGTATGATCCCGCCGAGTTCCTCGTCAAGCTCGAACTGGCCCTTCAGGTCGACCTGATGGATCAGGCCATCGTCGACCCCGATCCAGTAGGTCACGTCCAACTCTCCGGCCCCTGCCTCGTCCGAAAGCCGGCCCGCGAGTTCATGTACCTGGACACCGCCCAGCGCGCCGGTTCCAACCAGAATCAGGTCCGCCAGTCCGGCCGCCTCGGCCAGTAGCTCCGGGCTCGCAATGGCCGCCGGGTCCACGAAATCCAGGGCCGAGTCCTGTTCGACAGTCCACTGGCCGGTCTCAGGGTCGGTAGCGTAGCTGGTGTCGCCGATGCTGACGAACTGGGACTCGACCTGAAAAATCAGGAAGCTCACGACGAGGGTACCGCGAGTCCGGTCCGGCGCCTGGAAATCGCCCTTTAGGTCTATGGGAACGTCCAGTGACGCGCCCTCGCTGGAGATGGACAGTTTCGCATCGATGTCGAAGTGGAACGACTGGACGGCGGCCATGGCCCGGGCCGCGTTTTCGAGGATGGTCGCGCCGGGGCTGGGCCTGGCGCGACGGCGCCGGTAGCAGGGGCGGTCGCCGTGGGAGTGGGCGTCACCGTGGGCGTCGGCGTGGGTGTGGCCGTGGCAGTAGGGGTCGGTGTAGGCGTCGGCTGCGGCGTCGGAGTGGCCGTGACGGTGGGTGTGGCCGTCGGGAGCTGCGCGGCTGTCTGCGCGTCGTCAGGGCCCGGCGCGGGCCCGGCGCTCGGTTCGTCGCACGCTACCGCTACTAGCGCCACGATCAGAAGCAGTCCGGCGTATGCCAGGATTCGTGCGATGCCGTCACGGTGTTGCCGCATAGAGCTACGTCTTCATCCGCTTACCGATTCGGCTGCTAAAAGGGGCGGAGCCAGCCGGAACGAGGTCTGGGACGCGCCGCAAACCGGGTCTTCAGCTCTGCTCGTCTTCGATGGCGACGTACTTCGAGGGGCACTTGACGATGACGTTCTCGCTCGCGAATACGCCGTCCGGACCGTAGGTCCCTTCAAGAATAATCTCCGAGTGGTCGTCAAAGAACAGGTCCGGAAGCACCCCCTCGTGCACCGCGGACATCCGCGCTGAACCGTCCGTCAGCGCGAACTCGGCGATGGTGGAACCGTCGGCGCGGTGAAAGGTCTCGGGCACCAGCTTACCGCTGACACGGACCGCTTTGCCCTCGGGCGACGGACCAATCTCGTTCATCTCCCCCACCGTGTAGTAGTAGACGGTCGCGCCCTCGAAGGCCACGAAGCCGAAGTAGCCCAGAGCGCCGACCAACACCACCAGGGCGATGAGGAGCTTACCGCGGTTGGCGTTCAACGCGCCGTCGGCGGGGGCGGACATCTCTTGCAGAGGCGAGGCTGTTTCGGACATATTTGGTGCCATGTTTCAGTATTCTCGATTGTGTTTATCTGTAATCAGGGCCGTTGTTCCGTAAACCCTCGGCTCCATCGAGCGCAGCGAATGTGCAGGCACGGAACGAACGGAAGCTCAAGCTCACTAGACCTCGGACTCTGGCTGGCTGTCGGCGTTTTCCGCGGCTTCGCGCTGGGCGAGCGCTCGCTTAAGCGCCTCGATCTCGCTCCTCATGTCCCGCTGTCGGCGAGACAGGTAAAAAACGTAGGCGAAGAAAGCCGCCCAGGTGATGATGTACACGGCGAAGAGGTAGGGTAGATTCGCCTCAGCGTCGCCACCGTTCTGGGGTGGCGGTGCGGCCCCGTGGCCCACGCTCGCTGCCTCGCCGTCGAAGGCACCCAGCGGTGCGGGGTCCGTAGCCATCGTAACGGCCAGCACCACCAGCGCCAAGAGGATGGACGCGGCGAAGTTCCGCAAGTTACGAAAAACCCTGGTAGAGCCGATCGAGGTCGGATTCCGCTCTCTTAAGCGCATATCGCTCCAGGAGCAGGTAGGCGTACAGCACTGTAAACGCCCCCAGAGACACGAAGAAGGTCAGCACCATGCGCTCGTCCAGGTCGAAGGGCACATTGCGCTCGGGATGGGTGCCGCGCCACCAGTCCGTGGCCTTGAAGATGATGGGCGCGTCGATAGCGCCGATCAGCGCGATGACCGACGCGAACCGCCTTCCCTGGCCGCCGACCGGTCCATACGCCCTGACCATCAGGTAACCCACGTAGATAAACCACAACACCAGCGTCGTCGTAAGCTTGGCATCCCAGGTCCACCATACGCCCCAAACTGGCTTGGCCCAGACGGAACCGGTCACGATAATCAGGGTCGCGAAAACGACCCCCAGCTCGGCAGTCGCGTAGGCGAGGCTGTCCCACTTTTCTTTGCCGGTGAGAAGGTGCAGCACGCTGGCAACGGCGACCACGATGATGGAGACCATGCCTATCCAGCCCAGCGGCACGTGGAAATAGAAGATCCGGTAGGAGGCGCCGAGGGTCCGCTCGGTCGGGACCCACAGAAATACCAGGTATAGGGTGACCGCCATTAGGACCCCGCCCGAGACCAGAAGGACGTCTCGAACCCAACGGCTCTCGGAGCTCACCGTGGCCACCGGATTTACGACTGCCTGAGACATAAATGAAATGTATCACAAATCGGAATTAGCGGCCATTGGCTCGGCGCAGGGCGAGTGAGCCACTCCGGACGCTGCTCAAGGAGGTTACATGATTGCAACACACCTGTAACACGCTGCGACAAATGTTTGCTACGATAGTGACGGGAATCACAATCAATACGTCGAGTGAGCCGCGCCCGATAGATTCGGTGCGCTGAGCGGACCAACAGCAGGTCGGGTGAGGTCTGATGGGCACGGACCTACCCGGAGAGAGGGGGATGGAAGTGGAAGTCAGAGAGCTAATGAACCGCAACCCCTACGCCGTCGGCGTGGAGACGAACATATCCGACGCCGCCGAGCTGATGAGGGAGACGGGCGCGAACTGTCTGGTTGTGATGCGCGACCAGAGGGTCGAGGGCATCATCACGGACAGGGACATGGCGCTAGGGTGCCTGGGTGACAGCCACGTGTCGTGGAAGTGCCAGGTGTACAAGCACATGACATTACAGAGGCAGACGGTCTCCCCGCAATTGCACTTCGGAGACGCCTCAATAATGATGATCGACCGCGACATGGACCACCTCCCCGTGATGGAGGATGGCCAGCTCGTGGGCCTT
This sequence comes from Dehalococcoidia bacterium, assembly GCA_965248005.1. Taxonomy (GTDB): domain Bacteria; phylum Chloroflexota; class Dehalococcoidia; order Lucifugimonadales; family UBA1123; genus CBDFIE01. The sequence continues at coordinate 1,497,967 of CBDFIE010000003.1, read as the reverse complement.
ATCTCTTCGGACCAGCTCTACCAGGCCATCGACCGGGAGATGGCTGCCTCGGCGGTGTGAGGCGTCCGGCTGCTGCGGGATTTCCGTCTCCACCCCGCCAGATTGCTTCGTCGTCCCGATTCATCGGGACTCGCAATGACGGTGGTGGCCTCTGGCGGATTCAGAGTCATGGCCGTGATCCAAAGTCGCGCTGCTGCCTGGCGGGGCGTCTCTGAAATACGCTCATGATTCGTCGTTGCGAGGAGGCGGTAACGGACGAAGCAATCTGGAGGAGTGGGGCGGCCCGTCGCCACCAGTTTCTTCATCCCGACAAGTCGGACCTCAGAATGACAATGGTGGCCTGGGTCGGGATTCAGAGTCATGGCCGTGATCCAAAGCCGCGCTGCTGCCTGGCGGGGCGTCTCTGAAATGCGCTCATGATTCGTCGTTGCGAGGAGGCGGTAACCGACGAAGCAATCTGGAGGAGTGGGGCGGCCCCTCGCCACCAGTTTCTTCATCCCGACAAGTCGGACCTCAGAATGACAGTGGTAGCCTAGGTCGTAACCGCGCCCTGCGATGCCGACGAGACCAGCTTGGCGTACTTGGCCATGACGCCACGGGTGTATTGGGAGACGGGCGGCTTCCACTCCCGGCGACGCCGGTCCAGCTCCTGGACGGACAAATTCACGTTTAGCTGACGCGCCTCGGCATCCAGCGTGATGATGTCACCTTCCCGGACCAGGGCGATGGCCCCCCCCACCGCGGCCTCCGGCGCGACGTGGCCTATCATCGGCCCATGGGTGGCGCCCGAGAAGCGTCCGTCGGTCAGCAGCAGCACGTTGTCCCCCAGGTCCGTGCCCATGATGGCGCCTGTTACGGCCAGCATCTCCTGCATCCCCGGCCCGCCTTTCGGTCCTTCGTATCGAAGCACCAGAACGTCGCCAGGGTTGAGGTCGCCTCGGGTCACCGCCGCAAAGGCGGCGCGCTCGCCATCGTACACGCGGGCCGGCCCCTCGTGCCGCAGCCGTTTACTGCCCGACACCTTCATAACCGCCCCGTCGGGGGCAAGGTTGCCCTTGAGTATCGCCAGGCCGCCCGTTGGGCTCCGGGGACTCGATACCGGATAGATGACTTTACCGTCGGGCTTTTTGTCGACTCCCGCCAGGTTCTCGGCGACCGTCTTGCCGGTAATCGTCAGGGCATCGCCGTGGAGCAGCCCGGCGCCGAGCAGCTCGTTCATCACCACGGGTAGCCCGCCTGAGCGGTCCATGTCGGGCATAACGTACCGCCCCGCCGGTCGCAGGTCCGTGATATACGGCGTGGTGCGGCTCAGCCGGTCGAAATCGTCGATGGTTATGTCCACCTCGGCCTCGTGGGCCATCGCAACCAGGTGGAGGACCGAGTTGGTGGAGCCGCCCATGGCCAGCACCACCCGTATGGCGTTCTCGAACGCGTCGTGGGTCATGATGTCGCGGGGCTTGATGTCCCGCTCCAGTAGGGTGTAGAGCAGCTTACCCGCGTCGAAGGCGATCTCCTCGTTACGGGGGTCGATGGCCGGGACCGATGCCGCGCCGGGGACGGACATCCCCATGGCCTCGATGGCCGACGCCATGGTGTTGGCGGTGAACATTCCCGCGCACGCGCCCTCGCCCGGGCACGCCACGCGCTCCATGCCCGTCAGCTCATCGAGGCTGATCTTGCCCTGGGAGAAAGCGCCGATGGCCTCATACATGTCCTGGATATTGATGTCCTTCCCCTGCCAGTTTCCCGCCATTATCGCGCCGCCGTAGACGAACAGCGATGGGATGTTAAGTCGGGCCATGGCCATCATCGCGCCGGGCATGTTCTTGTCGCAGGCGGCCACTACCACCAGGCCATCCATGCTCTCGCCGAAGACCACGGTCTCTATGGAGTCGGCTATGACCTCGCGGCTGACCAGGGACGCCTTCATCCCCTCGGTGCCCATCGAAATACCGTCGCTGATGGTGATGGTACCGAACATGAATGGCACGCTCTCGGCGTCACGCAGGCCGTCCTTGACGCGCAGCGCCAGGCGGTTGAGGTGGACGTTGCACGGCGTGACGTCGGAAGCCAGATTGGCCACCGCCACGAAGGGCTTGTCCATGTCGTCGTCCGTAAGGCCGGTGGCGCGCAGCATTGCTCGGGCGCCCGCCCGTTCCGGCCCGTCGGTCTGGACGCCGCTTTTCCGTTTAAGGTTCGTCTTGGCTTCGGCTGTCATTCCACGCCTCCAGGGTCAATATCGGCGATAAACATTAACGACCGGGACGTCCGGGTCACATGGACTGGAAGGACTCGCAGGATTCTGGCAGGCTGCCACCCTTGCGGCCGCGGTCTTCCGAGCGGATTGTCTGCCGTGTCCTATCCGGACGGCTTGTGGGCGTCGATCAGGGCCGTCACGATCGGGTCGATGGATTCGGGGAGCGGGCGGCCGGCGTCGTGGTAAGCGATGGCCAGGTGGGCGTCGCGGTGTAGCTGCTCGCTCTCGGGCTTGTCGCTGTAGTCTCGTATCAGCTCACCGAACAGCGCGTCGATGTGCTCTTTTTGGAACATTGCCATGTGTCGCGACTCCTGTCGAACGCTCGTTTACGCCGTGCATGGTCAGTACCGGTGAGGCGCTGACCCTGCATGTGTCGAACGGTCAATGGGTTATCTGAAGGGTTACGGTTCTAGGCTCGGCTCACTCATCGCCCCTGGTGGTCCTGCCCTTGGTGACGATCTCCTGAAGCTTCGCCGCGAACTCCGAAACCTCGTCGGCCGACGGCCCGCCGTTCTCTTCCATCCTGTGCTTGAACTGCTCGAACAGCCACTCGTCCTTGGTGCCGTGCGGGATCTCGAAAAACTCACGGTCGAATTGGGGGAGCTTGCCGGGGCCGAAGTAGCCCTTGTCGCGCAGCGCGAACCCTTCGAGATTGTCCGTCCCTTTGCCCAGGACCTCGCCGGTCTCCACGTAGTGCTCCATCACGGGCTTCATGCCGTAGCGCTGGACCGGGCAGACCTTCATGCAGACCGCGCAGCCCTCGTAGCGCGCCATCACTGGGCGACACCGCTCATAGACGAGCTTGTTCTTCTCCACGCCCCGCCACCACACCTTCTCCTTTTCAAGCGCTCGGCCCGGACAGCGGTTCACGCACACCTGACAGATCTGGCAGAACTTGTGGATACCGTAGTCGACCGCCTGGTCGTAGGTCACCGGCGCGTCGGTGGTGATAATCATGAGGCGAGCCCGCGACCCAAAGTGGGGCGAAAGCAGCTGCCCGTTGGCCCCTAGCTGGCCTAGGCCAGCCGCCACAAACATCGGGATAAAGGCCGAACTGTTGTCATTGGGGCTGTGGATCTGGGCGTGGTAACCCTTACCGCGAATGAACTCCGCCAGCTTCAGGGCGAGGTCGCCTTCGATCTCATATGTGCCGAAGTGGGCGAACTCGGCCTCGAGGCTTGGGATGGTCTGGGTCTGCCGATAGTCCTGCTCCAGGGCCAGGCAGATCGCGTGCTCATACTTGAGCCAGCCCTTCTTGCTGGCGTAGGCGTACTTGCGGTCGAATTTTGTGAAGCCGACCTCGCCAAAGCCAAACTCCCGTGCCTTGGTCCGGATTGCGTCGGTGACGTCGACACCCGGCTCCGGGGCGCCATGCGGCTCGATTTCGCCAGACACCGCCGCAGCATCCACCAGCGGCTTGTTGACCTTTTCGTGCTTCTTGCGGTACTTGGTCACCTCGGGCGTCAAGACAGTCCATACCCACTCCCTGTCCGCTGCCTTCTCGATGTTTTGGGACTCGAGGGGATACACCCTGCTATAAAAGGCTACGTCTTCCTCTTTTTGAGGGGAACCCGGCACGGACGTCAGATCTTCGGGTACGGGGATATCGTAGTCGGGATCGTTGTGTACTCTGCCAGGCCGCTTTACGAGGTGGTCAATTCGCTTCAGCATGGAGGCACCCCCCTTTTCCATCACCTGGATTTGAGCCGGAGTTTACGCCTATCACATTGACAAGTCAACTGGGGAATTGCATGAAACAATCTGCATGGGTTGGCGGGCGAGCAGGCCGCTGATATATCTCTTCGGGCGACGAGCAACGCTTCATGCGGCCCCGCTCTTGGCGGAACGGGCGCGAAGCTGTCGCAGCGCGAACATCAGTCCTCCGACGAGCAGGACGCTCACGTAGGTGATCGAGCGGTCCACGAGCGCCACCGAAGCTGCGTCGGCCCGATCGAGGCTTAGCAGCAGCAGGCCCATGACGCCCGGCTCCACCGCGCCAACCCCGCCCGGGGTCGGGACCGTGCTGAGGATCGCATGGCCCAGCGCCACCACGGGGATCAGGGCGATGGCCAGGCCCACGTCCAGCGCCCTCGCGACAAAATAGACCCTGGCCATTTCCAGCAGCCAGGCGGCCAGCCCAAGCGCAAGAATGACTGGGACCCTCCCTCGAAGGCCCCCCATGCTCCCCTGGTGAAACCGGTGATAAGCGTCTTCTAGCCGCTCGGCAGCTTTCTTAAGGAACCCGGCCAACCGCGCGCCAAAGGGCATCGTCGTCAAAACTGTCGCCACGTTGTCGGCCGCCACCACCAGTAACCTGGCGATACGAGTGCCGAACCGATTCATCGTAAAGACGATTGACACGACGCCAAAGGCCAATACAAACGGCATCACGAGAATGTAGGACGCAACCGACAGATCGGACGTGGCGGTCAGGAGCATCACGCTCAGAAATATCATGACGGCAACGGTGGCCATGTCCAGCACTCGCTCGGCGAGCACTGTGCCGAGGCTCCACGAGAACGTCGTCTTGGAGTCGTCCGCGAAGGCAAAGGCCCGGTAGGCGTCCCCAAGCCTGAGCCACGTGATCGCGTTGACGAACCATCCCATGGCGATGAACTGGGAACACCGCAGCGCGGAAGGGACGTTCGCGGCCTCCGCCTCGCCATTGACTGCGTTAAGGGCAAGCAGCCGCCATCGGACCCCCCTGAAAACGAAGCTGGCGTAGTATACTGCCAGGCCTGCCAGATAGGTCCATAGGTCCATTGCGCGCACGTTGTCCCAGGTCGCCCCCCAGTCCAGTTGAAACTGGGTGACTAACAGGACGATAACCCCGGCCGCGACCGCGAAGGAGAACAGGGTCGGCAGCGAGAAAAACCGTCTCCAGAGCGAGACTCTTTCGGGCGTTGCCAGATCCCGAGCAGTCATGCCGTGCTCAAGCGTGCGAGTGCGTTCACTGGCCGAACGATCAGTCAATGTCGACCCGCGAGGGTCGCTTTTGATTCATGAGGCGCTGGGAACGAGCCACCGGCCGGGGCCATCATTGCCCGCTTCGTCCGACATGACTGTATCGTGGTCGCATAGCTATTCGAATCAGGGTCGACGGCCGGAAGGGCTCATAACGGGCGCTTGTTGGGCACCCCTGGCCTGCGGGGATATCGTTCAGGGGAATGGCTTAACTTTTCCAATACCGCCAGTCGTCTGTCGTTACCGAGGCCCGGCACGGTGGCCTCTATTTCCTGCGACAGCTTGCCCCCCATTGTAGCGATTGCATTTTCGGCTTCCAGAATCTCGTCCTCGGCGCTCCGGGTCTTGTACGCTATAACTCTGCCGCCCAGGCGGCAAAACGGCAGAGTCAGCTCGGCCAGAGTGGCCATGCCTGAAACGGCCCTGGCCACCACGAAGTCGAAGCTCTCGCGCAGTTCGGTATCGTGACCCAGTGTCTCGGCCCGTCCGGCGAGCACGTCCACTCCACGGAGTCCCAGACGGCGGACCAGGTGCTCCAGGAATGCCGCCTTCTTGCCGGTGGCATCCACCAACGTGGTTTCCAGGCCCGAAAAGGCTATCTTCAGAGCGACCCCGGGCAGCCCTGCGCCCGAGCCTATATCGATAAAACGGCCGCCCTCGACCATCTCCCGCGACAGGGCCAGCCGGGCGGTAAGAGAGTCGAGGTAGTGCCTGGTCACCACATCGTCCCATCTGGTAATCGCGGTGAGGTTGGCCCGGGAATTCCAATCGGTAAGAACGGTGTGGTAGGTCCGAAATTGCTCAAGCTGGGCGTCGCTGAGGTGGACGCCCAGATCGGCCGCCCCTTCTCGCAGGAGCAGCGTATCTCTGTCCGTGTTTAACATACCGGCTCTGGCCGCCATGCTTCACCCCGAACACGTCGCCGATGCCTGAATTGGGTCATACGTCCGTTCGGTCTCTCGCGGCGCCGGCGCGCCCGCTAGCGCTATGTTTCGTCGAAGGTCGGGCAGATTATAGCATCGGGGGCGGCAACCTCAGAAAAAGGGCGTCTCGCAGCATGTATAATCGACGCGGGCGAGGCCGGAACGCACCGGATGACACTGGCCGCCGAGGCTCAAACGCGGTCGAACCGGGTACCACGATACGGCGTATCTGGATGGGCGAAATCTGCATGGCCGATAGGCGACGTATATTAGCTATATGGCGGACTTGCGAAGCAGCAACGTCGCGTCGGAGTGGCTCGTGAACTACGAGCAGCTAGACGACGGGCAGCTACTGAGTTCTATTGCCGTCAGTAATCGTGAGGCCCTCGAGGCCCTGTACAACAGGTACTCGGGCCCTGTTTACTCGCTGGCGATGCACCTGCTGCGGGACTCGGGCGCCGCTGAGGAGGTGACTCAGGACACCTTTTTCAACGTGTGGCGTCGCGGCGGTAGCTACAAGTCGCAGCGAGGCAGCGTCACCGCGTGGCTATTCAGCATAGCCCACCACAGGACAATCGACGAGTTACGGAAGAGGCGGAGGGAACAAGGGCGTGTCCAACATGGCGTCGACCTGGCCAACAGACCTTCGGAGTCACGGGCGGGTGATCCCGCTGAGTACGCTCGACTCCAGTATGAAGGAAGCCAGCTCAAGGACGCCCTCACCACTCTCAGGCCTGAGCAGCGAGATGTCGTGGTGCTGGCATACTTCGGTGGGTTTACCCACTCCGAGATTGCGAGGCATCTTCAACAGCCCCTCGGGACTGTCAAGACCAGGATGCGCCTGGCTATGAAAAAACTGAGAGACGTATTGGGCTCGCAAATTTTGGAGTCGACGGATCATGGATTGTAAATACGGCGAGGAGATGCTCGTCCCTTACATGCTCGGCGCTATTGATGATGATGAGCGGCGGCTCATGGATGGGCACCTGGACTCATGCTCCGAGTGTAGGCTCGCGCTGCAGGGAAACGGCGAAGCCGTGGCGGGACTCGCCTACGCGCTGCCGCAGCTCGAGGTCCCACCGCGAGTAAAGGAGCGGCTTTTCGACCGGATCGATGGGGAGCGGAGCATTTCGAGGGCCGAGTCGCGGTGGCTGGCCAGCATTAGAGGTGCGGTAGCGTCGGTTCGCCGAGCATTCACGCCCCATCTAGGCAAGGCGCTGGCGTCCACACTCGTCGTCGCTCTCGCATTCATGGCCGTCTGGTTCAACGGCAGGCTCGACTCGATCACTCAAGAGAACGAGGAGCTTATCGGCCAGGTGGATGAGGCGGCACAACGTGGCGTCGATGTCATGCAGGCCGTCAAGCAGCTTTCCGGACAGGTCGACGAGGCAGCCGAGCGCGAGGCCGAGGTGATGCAGGTTGTGAAGAACCAGCGCGACATGACCTATGAGGCGCTGAGCATGTCCTTCAGTCCGGGCAATTCAGTCAACCTGCTTAAGGGTACCGGCCGCTGGACCTCCGCGCGCGGAATGATGATGGTGTCTCAGGCGGGGACGCGGGCGCTTCTTCTGGTGGTCGACCTACCACCTTTGCCTACCGACAGGGTGTATCAGGTCTGGCTGATCAAGAACGGCCAGCGGTACAGCGCGGGTTGGTTTACGGTTGACTCGACGGGATACGGTCAGACTGTTATCATACCGGTGGCTCCGTTCTGGGAATTCGAGGCCGCGGGTATCACGATCGAGCCCGCTGGAGGCAGCAACGACCCCACCGGGGTGAACGTTCTCGCGGGCGACCTTTAGAATTTGCCCCAACGGGAGTCTCCCAGGGCCTATGCGTAACTACCGCCTTGTGGTAGTGTATGTACGGCGCAAAATACGTTTGGCAATTTACTGCCCTTCTGTCAGCTTTAGGATGGGAGTCTTTCAGCATGTCCAGGTCTAAATTCATTCTGGTTTTGGCCCTCTTGCTTCTGATAAGCGTCCCTGCCACGATCTTGGCACAGACGCCTGAGCCAATCTCGGCCCAGACGGCCGAGGGAACGGGCACCGCGATCATATTCGACGACAAGGGTCTCAGCGATGGGATAGTCTATGCCATGACCGGCGTTTCAGCCCCCGCGTCAGGCAAGGAGTACGTCGGATGGCTGGTTTCCGACGACGGCTCAAGTAAACTGAACACAGGTACCATGGCCGTCGCCGCCGATGGCTCCGTAAACCATACGTTCGACAGCAGCTCCAGTAAGTATGCCGCCGACAACCTGATTCACCTGTACGATAAGGCCGTCATTACGCTTGAGGACGCAGGCTTTGACGAAGATGAACCGGCAGGTGAGGCGGTGTTCTTTCACGTGATCTCTACGGGAGCGATCACACACATCCGGCACCTGCTAACGAATTGGCCACCGGGTGAGATCAAGGGCATCCTCACCAACTTGAATGAGCAGCTCGATGCGGCGATCCTCCACGCTACATTGTCGGGCAACTCCGACACGATCGAGGCCGTGCAGCAACATGCCCACCACGTGATTAACATCATAGAGGGTGAGGAAGGTCCGAACTACGACGCCTTCTTCGACGACCCTGGTGACGGCATCGGCGTCCTGACTCATGTCGCTGATCGCGAGCACGGGGGATTCGCTGCCGGCGCTGCGGCGGACGACGTCGTCGTAAACGCCCACGCCGCTCTCCTGGAAGTAAACGGCATGAACGTTGAGATGTGGGCGACCGCGGCCCGGGATGCCGCGCTAAACGTCATAGGCACGACCGACCTCAGGCTGGCCAAGATATACCTCGGACCAGGCGCCAGTACGGTAGTCAGCTCTCTCGATGCAGCGCGTAATGGGTACGACGCTAATGGCGATGGCGCCATCGCGTCCGTGGCCAATGAGGGCGGCGCCGCGCAGGTTTACCGCGAGGCCCAGCTAATGGCCACCTACACGCTGGTGCCGGGCGCCCCGCCTGCTACGCCGACACCGACGCCGGCACCCACGCCAGTGCCCACGGCAACTGCGGTGCCGACTCCCGCACCAACGGCCACGCCGATCCCGCCTACGCCGGTCGCGCAGCCCACGGCACCTGGACTTCCCGGCGTCGGAGACGACTCGGTCCCCGTGCTCGCTCAGGTAGCTCTGTTAGCCGCCGCCGTACTGCTGGGCGCTGGCGGAGCCGTGATGTTACGGGGACGCCGTGCTCGAAACGGCGGGTAGCGAGTGACACCATAATTAATTAACAGCAGAGGCCCCGCCAATCTGGCGGGGCCTCTTGTTTTAGCGAATACCAACGCGACCCGCGGTCAGGAGTGCGCCTGGCACCCGAAGCTAGCCGCCGATGTGGTACATCTCGATCTTCTTACGAGGCCGCTCGGTTTCCAACGTACGAATCTCGGAGTAGCGGTCTGTCCGAAGCGTCCAGGTGCCGCGGATTCTCTCTTCCAACTCCTCGTCAGTCGCGCTCGAACGCAAGGCCTCGCGCACGTCGGTGCCACCACGGGCGAAGAGGCATGTGACCAGTTCGCCCTCGGGCGACAGTCGGAGGCGCGTGCAGTCCCCGCAGAAGGGCTGAGTCACCGAGGCGATTACACCCATCTCTCCCCCGCCGTCGGTGTACCTGTAACGCATGGCCACTTCGCCGCCGTAGTTGGCCTCAATCGGCTCCAGCGGCATCGCGTCGCCGACGATCCGGACGATCTCATCAGCGGGGACCACCTGGTCCAGCTTCCAGCCGTTCAGCGTGCCCACGTCCATGTATTCAATGAACCGCACCAGGTAGCCGCGCTCTTTGGCGAAGCGCGCCAGGTCGACCAGGGTGTGCTCGTTGACCCCGCGCTGGACCACCGAATTGATCTTAATGGGAGTCAGGCCCGCCCGGTCCGCGGCCTCGATACCCTCCAGCACGCGGTGCGTGCCATAGCCCCGGCCGTTCATCCTCTTAAAGACGTCCGCGTCCAGAGAGTCCAGGCTGACGGTGATGCGCCGCAAACCCGCATCCTTCAGCTCCTGGGCCATCTTGGCCAGCAGGTATGCGTTGGTCGTCATCGCCAGGTCCTCGACGCCCTCTATGGCCGACAGCATAGACACCAGTCTGCTGATCTGCTGCCTGACAAGCGGCTCGCCCCCGGTCAGCCGCACCTTGCCGACGCCCAGACGGACCATGATGCCGGTCACTCTGGCGATCTCTTCGAAGGTCAGGAGCGAGTCTTTGGGGAGGAACTGGTAGCGCTCTCCGTATACCTCCGCGGGCATACAGTAAGGGCAGCGGAAGTTGCATCTGTCGGTGACGGAAATACGCAGGTCCCTGAGAGGGCGGTCGAACCTGTCAAATATCGTAGTCTTGTCTTTAGTCTTAACCACAAAGTCCGCGCTTGGCTAGTCTCAGTATCTCGATCTATTGACCCCATTTAGTTAGACAGAGCTAACAAGTGCATTATACTCGAAAGCTGAATAGCTCCCGTGCTGCTACGTCTGTGCGAAGCGTCGGATGATGGAATCTGAAACTCTCCGAGCCGCCGCGCTCCTGTGGCTGATCCGGTTCTTCTGGGCCGCCGTCAGCTCACCGAGGGTCATCCCCAACGTCGGGATGAGGAACACGGGGTCGTAGCCGAAGCCGTTCGACCCGCGGGGTTCCTCGGTTATGACGCCCTCGCACGACCCGAAGTGCAGCTCCAGCGTAGCGCCAGGCCATGCCACAGCGATCACGCACCGGAAGCGGGCTGTCCGGTCCCGCGCGGGTATATCGTCCAGCTTTCCAAGCAAATAGGCGACTCGGTCGGCGTCCGTGGCATCGTCACCAGCGTATCGAGAAGAGCGCACCCCGGGCTCGCCGTCCAGCGCGTCGACCTCAAGCCCCGAGTCGTCCGCCAAGGTGGGCAGCGCGCTTAGTCGGGCGTAGGTCTCGGCCTTGAGCGCGGCGTTCTGCTCGAACGTTTCGCCGGTCTCGTCAACCTGGTGGCGTATTTCCATATCGGTCAGTGAGACCAGCTCGAGTGGCACGTCGTCCAGCAGCCGCGTCAGCTCCTGGAGCTTGCCCCGGTTGTGCGTAGCGATCAGCAGTCGCTCCGACGGCATCATTGCCCGTGAGCCGCCGGGTTAATCGGCGGCCACAACGGCGGCGCCAATCGCCCGGGAGTATTCGCCCCTGCGGGCCGCGCCAGTGAGCCGGGCGCGTTCGTAGTAGGCATGAGACGCCTTTTCGAGATTGGCCGCCTGGCCTCCCCAGGCTTTCAACGGCGCCGCCTGGAGGCCGCGTCCGAAGGAGAAGCTCATCTGCCAAGGCGCTCCGACTTTCGACGCCAGCCGATTGATGGCGTCGAGGTTCAGAGTCGCCTCCTCGTCGCTCTGACCGCCCGACAGGAACACGACGCCCGGTACGGCGGCTGGGACAGCTCGGTTGAAGCACGTGAGCGTCCTCTCGGCAACCTCCTCGGCTCCGGCGCGGCTGGAGGCGTCTTTGCCCGACAATACCATGTTGGGCTTCAGGAGCGAGCCTTCCAGGCTCATGCCCTGCCTGCCGAGCTGAGCGTACGTCTCTCGCAGCGTGGCTTCGGTGACCTCGAAGCACTCGTCGATGGTGTGATCGCCGTCCATCAGCACCTCGGGCTCGACTATGGGCACCAGGTTGGCTTCCTGGCTTAGTGCCGCGAAACGCGCCAGCAGGTGGGCGTTGGCCTCGATGCAGTAGCTGGTAGGTATGCCGTCCCCAATGGTGATGACGGCCCGCCACTTGGTGAAGCGAGCGCCGATCTGGTAGTAGTCCGCGAGACGGTCTCGAAGCCCGTCCAGTCCGTCCGTGATCAACTCGCCGGCTGACCCGGCCAGCGGGTTGGTGCTCTGGTCCACTTTGATGCCGGGCACGATGCCCTGGTCTTGAAGGAGCTGCACGAGGGGGGTCCCGTCCAGGGCGCTGTTCTGGCGGAGCGTCTCATCGTAAAGTATGACACCGCTGATAAACTCGGCCGCGCCTTTGGTGCGAAACAGCATCTCCCTGTACTTGAGCCGATTCTCCTCGGTGGACTCGACGTTGATGGAGTCGAAGCGCTTCTTGATGGTCCCCGTGCTCTCGTCGGCCGCCAGAATGCCCCTTCCCGGTGCGACGAGCGCCGCTGCCGTGCCGGCTAATTGCTGAATGTCCAAGGTTGCCCTCCTATTATTGTCATGGTCGACGGGGCCGCCCGCTTCAGCCCCGCCCGATTATCGATACCGTCTGGTCAACCACGTCCATGTTTCCGATGATCAGCGGAGTGCGCTGATGCAGTCTCTCTGGCTGTATGTCCAGGATACGACGAACTCCCGTGGATGCCGCGCCGCCCGCCTGCTCCGCGATGAAGCCCAGCGGAAACGCCTCGTACATGAGCCGCAGCTTGCCGTCCGGGCTGCCTGGATCGCCCGGATAGAGGAAGATTCCGCCTTTGAGGAGGTTGCGGTGAAAGTCGGCCACCAGTGACCCGACGTAGCGCAAAGAGTAGGTATCTCGCAGGGCCATGAAAGCCTTCTTGGTCGGCCCGTCGAGCTTCTTGAAATTACCCTCATTCGCGCTGTAGCAAGAGCACTTGTCCGGGATCTGAAGGTCCGGGTGCGTCAGCGCGAACTGTCGACTAGTCGGGTCCATTGTGAACCCCTGCACGCTATTCTCGACGGCCACGACCAGCACCGTACTGGAGCCGTAGACGACGTACGCGGCGGCGACCTGTTCGTTCCCCGGGCGAAGCAGAGAGGCGTCCGAGACGGGCTCGTCGGCCCGTCGCCGCCAGATGCCGAAGATAGAGCCGATGCTGACCGCGACGTCGATGTTCGAGGACCCGTCCAGCGGGTCCATTTGGACGATATAGTCGTGCCATGGGCAATCCCCAATGACCACCGTATCTTCGATCTCTTCGCATCCCACGGCCGCCACCCGTCCGCTCTCGCGGAATACTTCTACGAAAGCGTCAGATGCGGCGGTGTCGAGAATCTGTACCGTCTCGCCCTGGACGTTGACTTCGCCCGTGACGCCGATCACGTCGGCCAGGGTCGCCGCCTGGACCTTCTGCTGGACCCGCTGGGCGCCGTCGGCGATCGCCGATATGACGGCGTCGAGGCCGTCGTATCGGCTGTCTCCGCCCCAGGCGGTGGACATATACGAGGTGATCGTCCTGGGCCGTCTCGATTGCGTCAAAGTCATCGCGGTCTCCTCTGAATTGCCGGCCACGAGCCCGCGTGGCCGGGCTCGGGTCTAATCGACGTGTTCTGCGCCCTCCGGAGACGGTAGGGGCATTTGGCGAGGTTATCCCGCTCTGGTCCGCACGGAACTGCCGACGCTACCATCTACCGCCAGGCGCTGCATCCCTCTCGCCTCGGAATGCTCCGGCTATCGCCTCATCGGTGATGAGCACATTGAACGGCAGGCGGTCCCGCTGTAATAGCGCCTGGACCGCCTGGACCTTCGGCTCGCCTCCGATGACCGCTATCACCTTGGGTGTCTCCCGCGACAGCATAATCAGCTCGTCCGCGGTGACCGATATCAGCTTCGGGAATTGTAAGAACTCGCCAGACGAGTCGAAGGGCTGGTAGCCGATTTCGCCCGCTATCGCCTCCTCGTTCGCAAGCTCGATTCCAAGTTCATCGAGTACGCTGCGGTACCGCAGATCGTCCCTGCCGGTGCCCACCCCTATCAGGAAAATATCCGCGTTCTTGGCCCCTTCCAGGTAGCCTATATACTTGTCCACCTGCCGCATTCGCTCACCTTCGCCCATGTCCTCAAACTCGCGGTAGAAGTCCAGGGGCGGCTGAGGCGCGTGGGCGATGACGCGGCACCCCAGTGTCATTAGGCGCATTGCCAGGTAGACCACCAGGGCGGAGGGGTAGACGCTGGTGGACGGGTACTCGCTGTCGATGTGAAATCGCAGCGTTGGCTCCCAGTACAGGCTCAGCGGATAGAGGACCACCGTTTTCTGTCTCAGCGCAGCGAGAGCATCCGGCTGCCGTCTCAAGTATTCGGTGAAGTACGTGATCACGGACAGCAGCGTGTTGCCGCAAGACATGCAGACATTCACCGTTTCGCCGGGGTGCGCCACGAGCGCCTGCGCGAAGTACTCGGCGGCCGCGCTGCCCAGGTTGTCTTCGTTCTTTTCGGCGCTGCGCCCGATGCCTCGCGGGACGACCCTCACATCACGCACGCCCTTGTCCTCGACGTGCCGCATGACCGTCGATTCGAGATCTCGCAACGGCGGGGGAAATATGAGGTGCTGGACTATCTCCTCGGCCTCTGCCTGCCGGAGCAGCCGCGAGACCCTGGCCTGGGGTATGCGCAACCCTTTTGCTATATCGACCTGAGTTGCGCCGGTCTCGAAGTACTGGCGCGCGACCTCGATAAGCTCGCCGTAGTCGGTCCCTTTGCCGTCCTGGGTCGCCATAGCGCCTCTGTTCGTAAACCGCTGAAGCACGAGCTGAGCGTGCGGGCTGCGGCACTGCAAAAATATTCAGGGCGTGAATAAAATGGCAAAATCAGCGTATCATGTCGGTCTGAAGTTGTCCATGTCCGGGTTTTGAAGCCACGGCATCGCGGCTGTCTCCGGGGCGCATCCCCCCCCAATCGCGAATCGGGGGACACCCCCGAGCCCCCGCCACGGGCGACCCCACCGTCGAATTGGCCTTCGTGGAATCGGGGTGTGATGGACTGTATGAAAACAGGATGCTATGGTCTACGGCGAGCGAGACAGGTCTGAGGGAAGCACTCTCGACCGATATCGAGAGAGTGGGCGGGATCGGCGAAGCCTCAAGTTGGGAGACGGACCGTGACGGGTATGCTGGGCGCTTATCGCGTCGTGGAGCTGGGCGACGGCGTCGCCAGCGCCGTGCTCGGCATGCTGTTGGCCGACCAGGGAGCCGAGGTGGTCAAGGTCGAGCCTCCGTCGGGAGACCCACTGCGCGGCCACCCGGTGTTCTCGGTCTGGAACCGGGGCAAGAAGTCGATAGTGCTTGACCCCGCCAGCGACCGGGACGCCAGGACCGGCGCAGACATGGTCACCTCGTCGGACATGCTTGTCGATAGCCGCGCTTCACGCGACGCCGATGGCTTCGCGATCAGCTATGAGGACGCGACCGCCCTGAACGGGGACATCGTCTATCTCTCGCTGCCGGGTTTCGGCGAAGGCCATCGACTGGAGAGCGGGGCGGCACGGGAAGGCGTGATCGGGGCGTACACGGGGGTCTACACGGACCGCGGACCGGATGGCTCCACCGGGCCCAGCTTCATTTCGCTGCCCTACGCCAGCATCTTCGGAGCGATGGTGGCGGCGCCGGCGATCGTCGCCGCCCTGTTCCACCGTGCCCGGACGGGCCGGGGCCAGAAGGTGACGGTCCCGCTCAACGACGCAATGTACACGGCCATGGGCTCCCACCTCGTACGACGCCCGGACGTCCCCGACGCACCTGGCCCTCTTTCACCGGCTATCGGGCGGTTCTACCGGTGCGCCGACGGGCGCTGGGTGAACCTCAACCCCACCTACGAGCGATCGCTGAGACCGCTGCTGGATGCGATGGGGCATCCGGAGTGGTACGCACCGCTCACCAACCCGGGCCTGGTTGACGACGACGCGGCGCGGGCCGAGTGGGAAGCCAAGTTCACCGACCTGTGGACACACAAAACGGCCCTTGAGTGGGAGGAGGTCATGGACCGCGCGGGCGTGCCAGGAACTATGTGTCGTACCACGGAGGAGTGGATGGACACCGACCATGCACGGGAGTCGGGGGCCGTGTCGGCTCTGGACGACCCGGTGCACGGCCCCATCCGACAGGTGGGCGTCCAGGTGCGGCTCAGCGATACGCCCGGGGGCGCGGACCGCCCGGCGCCGGCCTTGGGGCAGCACACCGAGACGCTGATCGCCGAGCTTGGAGGCGCGTCGTGAGCGCTGATATGGCAGGCGCGTTGAACGGTATCAGGGTCCTGGACATGTGCATTATTCTGGCCGGGCCCACCTGCGGCAGGACCCTGGCCGAGTACGGCGCCGACGTCATCAAAATCGACCCGGAGCACCGCAAGCCCGCCCTAACCCCGTGGCTGGACGTGGGCCGCGGCAAGCGCAGCATCTGCCTGGACGTCACCAGGCCGGGCGGCCTGGACGTCTTCGACCGATTGCTGGACACGGTTGATGTTGTCTTGGAGGGATTCCGTAAAGGTGTGGCAGACCGCCTCGGCGTGGGATACGGACGGCTGCGCGATCGCAAACCTGGCATAGTCTACGTATCGATCAACGCTTTCGGGCAAGCAGGCCCCTGGTCCACGAGGCCCGGATTCGAGCAGAACGCCCAGGCGGCCACGGGAATGCAGACCCGTCTTGGTGGTCGTGGCGGCACCCCCGCCATCTCTCCGTACACCTTCAACGATTATGGCACCGGGCTGATGGCGGCGTACGGGGCTATGCTGGCTCTGCTAGAGCGGGAGCGCACTGGCCGCGGTCAGCGCGTCGAGACGGCCCTGTCCTACACCGCGTCCACCTTCTCGTCGCCGTACATGCTGGACTACCAGGGCTACCGGCGCGCCGAGATCGAAGGCCCGTCGGCCAGGGGGTTCAGCGCGCTGAACAGGCTCTACCGGGCCGCCGACGGCTGGTTTTTCCTAACCGCGGACGGTAAGGGCGATTGGGAGCGGCTTGCCGCCCTTGAGCCTCTATCCCGTCTTGCGGAGAGTGATCTGTTTTCGAATCGGCAGCTCAGGGCCGAGAACGATGCGCCGCTGGCCGAGGAACTTTCGGCCACGTTCGCCAGCGGACCCGTCGTCGACTGGACGAGGCTCTTCTGGTCGGCGGGGTTAACCGCAGCGCCAAATCGCGGCCTCTCTGAGATCAGCGAAGATGCATATGCCGGAGACCGGGGCCTTGTCACGACCAGTGATCATCCGGCCTTCGGCAGGGTGACCCACGGTGGCGCCGCGCCACGGCTCAGCTTGACGCCCGTCGCCGGGGGCGAGTCGCCGGAGTTCGGCGGCGATACGGCGCCGGTGCTGCGGGAGCTAGGCTACACCGGCCGCGATATCGAACGCCTTCGCGGACAGGGCGCGATACCGAAGGCCGACGCCATACCGCTGGTCTGAGGGCCTCTCGCGGCCGAAGCGACGGCTATCCGTCTGCCGGTGGCGGTGCCGCGAGGAAGAATGGCAGCTTAAGCCTGGGCCAGTCAGCAGCGTGGCGCGTAAGGTCCATGGTGGCGAGGTCCACGTTGAACATGCCGGCGGGCCGCCACTGGGACAAGTTTCCCATGGTGGTGGGCAGCAGATAAAGCTCTAGACCGTCGATGCTTTGGGTCCTCGACCCCGACTCGCTCGCGGTCGAGGACCCAAAGCATGTTTTCCCATATCGCTAAGAGGCGGTCGCCGTCTCGGGAGAAAACCAGATACGCGGCGTCGCCGCGACCCGCCGTCGCCACCGGCACCGACACCTGCTCGCTCAGTTTGACATCCTGCACGAGAAGACCCGTCTCGGCCTCCCATACCAGCATCGCAAGGTCCGTCCTTATTGGTGGGACTCGTTGGCCCGCAGTGATCCGTTCGGTCAGCGGGTACATTCCGTACAGCCGCTGGCCGACCGGGGATGCAACCAGAGCTGCTCGGCCTACTTCGGGCCAGCCGAAGCGGTCCCGCTGGAAAGGGGCCGGGCTCGGAGCCCGCCAGCGTGGTGCGAGGTCCTCGGCGGCCATCGCGGCGACGAACTCCTGGCACTGCACGTACACGCCATCGTCATCGAGATGTCCGACCAGGCGAGGCGGATCGAGGTTGCAGTCGGTAAGGGGCCACGCGCCATCGGGCAGGAATCGCAGATTACCGGCGTCGAACACTCGCTCCCAGGAAAACCGGCGGTCGAGGTCAAAGAATTGCACGACCAGCCATCGGCCGTCCGGAGACAGGGTTATCGGGTTGCCACCCAGGAGCCGCAGGCGGTGTGGCGCCGGCTCTCGGTGAATGACGTCCCACGTCGCCGTATCGAACACACGGAGCCGACCCTGGGTCGCGGGCACGCCGTCGACGACGTAGAGGCGGCGGCCGTCGGGCGAAACCGCCATACCCGCCTGGTCGGCCTCGACGGCTATCTGGTGCAATGCTCGCCCGCTCACCGGCTCCACGACGCTGATGTAGTCGTTCTGAAAGGCCGTCAGATACAGCCGGGTATCGCCTGCTGACGGCCGCTCCGAGGCCGAGGCCGTGGGCAAGGGCAGAGGTCTCAGCGGCTCAGCAGGCGAGGTGAATGCCGGGTCGCGCGTGGCCACAGGAGCGGGCCGGGGTGGTGGTGGCGTGAGGTTTGGTGCTGGACCTGGATCGGCGTCGTCCGCGGGCCCGTCCTTGGCGCAGGCGGCCAGGAGGAGTATGGACGCGACCGCCAGGGGCAACCACGCCTTCGACCGCGTCATGTCCACATTCTACTGATGTTCTGCGTGGTTGCTCCCCAGTGGGCGTAGCCGCCGGCGTCGCCTTCGCACACCCGGCCCAGCTCCCAGATGAGGGGGACCAGCGAGTGTCCGGTGCGGGCCAGCCCCCGGTGGATTGCGTCGATATCGAGCAGCGAGAGCTGGGCCTTGAGAGTGATCTCCCGGGCGGCGTCCTCGGGAATGATCCCCAGCTTGGCCTGGGCCTGCGCCAGCGCCGCCTCGACGTCCAGCCAGGACTGGAAACGCGACTCCTCGGTAAACAGCTCGCGGATTCCGGCGACAGGCGTTATTGGCACGATGGGCGTTCGCTGCGTCACGGCTTGCCCCCAGGCGATAGACTAGCGGTGGCGGCGAGTGTATGTGCGCGGAGCTTCGATGTCAACGACGCGGGCGCCCATGGCACTTCGACCGCATCGCTTGAGCAGGGAGGTGCGCCTAAAAGAAGGGGGCAGACCGGTTGGTCTGCCCTGGAGCGGAACTGGGGAGTCGGCGCGGCTATTTGGGGACTCGTTCGCCCCTGAACAGCACCCTCTGTAGAATTCTGGATACCTTGGGCCTGAAGCCGGAACGCAGGTCCATCTGATGATGCCGGGCCGCGCCGATGATCGCGTTTACCATCTCCGCTTCACCCGGCCCCCAGGCATACGCTCTGTGCAATTCCCCGTTGGGGGGGGCCTGTGTGTTCACTGTCTGCATGTGAGGTCTCCCGATGCGGATTTGGCTTTAACCGGGTGAGAAGATTACCCCGCGTTCCTCGGCTCGGAATACCCCCTTTTTGGTTTGTTTTCGGGAAAAGTTGCAAAACCAGGCTGGCTAAGTAGCCTGGTTTTCGCGGAAACTCGTGATCGGGGTGGCGGGGCGGGTACCCGGGCGGATCACATCGTGAACTGTCCGACAGCGGGTCCTTGGCACGAACGGTCGACCCCAAGCGCATTACGCCGCGCGGTCTTCCTCCCGCTGGCGCGTGCCTAACGCCGAGGCTCCCTTGGCACCGTTGACGCTGCGGCTAGAATTGGACGGGCCGGGGGACCGGGCACGTTAGATGCAACCCGTATCGTCATCCGCCTCAGGCGGACGGAAGCCGGTGTCCAGGCGTTTCGGTGCGTGAGACGTCCCCTACCTCGATGCCATCGCGGGCATTTCACCGGGATGACTAACTCTGGACCGGTACAACCCCTACGATATCTGGAGGTGGCATGCGCCGCAGTGGCTTGGACCAGAGGCCGAACGCCCTCTGGTCGCTGGATTTCGTGCTGGACCTGCTCACCGGGCACTTCATGTTCGCCAGCTACACTGGGCTGGTAACGGTGGTGCCACTCTACGTGTTGCACTGTGGTGGCGAGGCCTGGCACGTGGGGCTGGTGGTCGGCGCTTTCGGCGTCATTGGGCTGGTGATCCGGCCATTTGGCGGGCGCTGGATCTACTCCCTGGGCGCCAAGCGGGTGGCCGTCCTCGGCACGGCGATCATCGGCGTCTCGAGCATACTCCACGTCTTGGCCATAAACGTGTGTCTAATCATATCGGTCCGGATGCTTCAGGGCATCGGCCTCGCTCTGGCGCCGGTGGCAACCAGCACCATCGTGGCCAACCTTGCGCCGCGACGCCGGCGGGCGCGGGCGATGGCACACATGGGCAACTCCATATCGCTGGCGGGTGTTTACTCCCCGCTGTTGACCGACTGGCTGTTTGCGCGATACGGCTTCGAAGCCAGCTTCGTCTACGGCGGTGCAGTCGCGTTGCTGGGGACGGCGACTGCGCTGAGGCTGTCCGAGTCCCGTACGAGCATTCCCGTGCCGTCGGACACGGGCGCCAGTGTGCCCTTGATTCACATGGGGGCGCTGTTTCCCACGATCGTATTCATCTGCTACACGGTTACCACCGCGCCGGTGAACGCGTTCCTGCCGATATTGGCCGACGAGCGAGGGCTGGGGAACCCCGGGCTTTACTTTACGGTATTTTCGATCGTCACCATACTGTTCATGGCAGCCTCGGGTTCCGCGGCGGACCGCCTGGGAAGGGCGGCGGTCATAATCCCCGGTCTGCTGCTGGCCGGCGCGGCCATGTTCTTATTGGCGGGGGCGGTCAACCGGGCGATGTTTCTGGGCGCGGCGTTCCTGAACGGCGGTGGCTTCGGGCTGACGCTGCCCGGGATACAATCGCTGACCGTAGACCGGGTGCCCGCACGAGAGCGTAGCTCCGCCCTGGCGACGCTTCAAGCGGCCTGGGACCTGGGTGGCTCCGGAGGAGCATTCGCTATAGGTCCGATCGCCGGGGCGCTGGGCGTCGCGGTCACCTTCGCCATGACCGGTGCTGCCGCGACCGTGGGCGCACTGGGCTTCAGCGTTGGCAGCGCCAATTCGCGGAGAGCGCGGCCACGCGGGAGCGAGCAGCCGACACCGCCCTAACAGCGGTCGGCCCGTTCAAGACGAGGGAAGCATGGATGCCACCCGCGCCCAGACCGCAGTCACGCGGTGGCCAATGGCAGATCCGAGCAGGGATCCCTCGGGCGGGCCGAGCTAATGAACGGTACAGGTTTGCTAGAAAATCGGGCCCCATCTTCTGGGTGCGGAACGAACAGATTCGTGTGTAGCGTCTTCTACACGCTTTTCGCTACCCATGTTTACAATGGTGCGAGTCCCAAGAGGCACTTCACGTGTGCGTCGTGGGATCTCTGTCAAATTGTGTAACCTCGACGGGCGCCAATATCAGCGGAGGAATCGAAAGCTCATCTTCGCCCAGGAGGATGCGCTTTGACCGAAGCAGAGGTTGGACTTTCTCCCACACGATTTCGCTTATGACCTGTTCACCGAGGAGCGCGTCGATAACCACCCATCTCATTGGGTCTAATTCCGCGAGTTGCAGGAAACCCGCCCTAACGCGCTGATGAAACGCCAAGGGCTCTTCCTCGAACTTCCGGGCACCCTCATTGTCAAGACGACCTGGTTGAATCTCCTCGAATGGTAGTTGGATCTGAACAGCGCCGACTCTCTTCAAACCATCTTCCGGGGGACAGTCGAGCAGGATCGTGAGATCGGGCACGATGTCTTGGGTGGCTAGGCCGTTTATCGCTCTCACTAGCTTCAAAGGTAGCTTCCGCCCGTAACCTTGATAGGCGAGGGTGGAGTCTGCATAGCGGTCGGCAACAATCACTTGGCGGTCGAGCTTCAGCTGTTCCTTGAGAACTTTCGTAACGAGTTCGGCTCGGGCAGCTGTAAATAGGAATAATTCGGCACCGTGAGAGATTGGCTCATGGCCCCAGGGCTTCCCTTTCACCAGTCGCCTGATGTGCCAGCCGAGATCGGTTGTGCCCGGCTCGCGAACCAGCGAGACGGGAACCTGGGCGCTGGCCAGCTGTTGGGAAAGCTGTAGCGCCTGGGTGGTCTTGCCAGACCCTTCGCCGCCTTCAAAGGAGATAAATAGCGACAGTGGAGCGACCTCGCAATGTTCCCGGGGCCGGGGCGTTGCTAGGGGGCACACCTGGCTTGTGATCGGACCTGACGCCACGACGACCGTGGCGTCCGCCGCTTAAGGCGTTAGCGTCCTCAAGGTGCGAAGCTGGCAGCCCGTCGTGTTAACCAACCTTGTTTCCGCCGAGCAACATTCTATGCGCATCAATACGAGCATGCAACCTATTCCGGCTAACGTAGACACGGTCACCGTCCGTTTCGTCAGCGTCGATAGAAGACCACGTGGCGGCTGGGCTCCTGGCCGGTGCTGGACGAGGCCAGCCCAAACTTTTCGGCCACCTCGTGCTGAAGATGTCGGATGTATGCCCTCTGCTGTGTCAGGTCCACCTTGTGCTCCCCGCCCTCGACGCGGCGGGCGGCCTCCTCAGCCTCCTGGACGGCCATGTCCATCGCCTTGGTGCGCTGCGGTATGTTGTTACGTCGGGTAATCGCCCGGACGAACTGCTCGATCTGAGGGGTCGTGTTGCGGCGCAGCACGTAAACGGGCTTCCCCTTTTGCTCGGCGGACTGCAGGGCACTGGTCTTGCGCCGGTAGTAGTTCTTGGTGGTCAGGAGCACGTCTGCCCGGTCGATGTCGTCCACCAGCTTTACCGGAGCGGAGATGAGCCTGACAACCTGCTGGAGCTTGCCCTTGTTCACGCCGTAAGGCATTATCGCGGTCTGCGGTACCGTCTCCGCCTCCTGATCGCCGGCTATCCCTGCGGCGGACTGGACCTCGGCGCTGAAGGGCAGACTGGGAATGTGGCCCGCCCCGCCGTTGACGGGCGCGCGCCTGATCTCGGGCCGGACCTTGCTGATCGTGCCGTCGAGTTCAAGAGTGCGGTGCTCAGGGGAGACAGGCAGGCCCCTGAGCATGCGGTCGACGGTCTCAGAGACGTCTTCGTGCACCACCACCCGGTTCCAGCTCACTATCTCCACCAGCGCGTCGAAGGTGGGCGGCGCCCTGCGCTCGAGGACCGTCTTCTGGGTCCGGCGTCGGCGGGCCTCGATGTCCCCGAGGGTGACCGACTGGATCCCGCCGACCAGGTCCGACAGCGTCGGGTTCATGATCAGGTTGTCCAGGGTGTTGCCATGGGCGGTGGCGACAAGCTGGACCCCACGCTCGGCGATCGTGCGGGCGGCGTTGGCGTCCAACTCGGTGCCGATCTCGTCAATTATGATGACCTCGGGCATGTGGTTTTCCACAGCCTCGATCATCACCGCGTGCTGCAGGTCCGGCGAAGGCACCTGCATCCTGCGGCCATGCCCGATGCCCGGGTGCGGAATGTCGCCGTCGCCGGCGATCTCGTTGGAGGTGTCGACCACGATGACCCGTCTGCCGGCGCCGTCGGCCAGCACCCGCGCCACCTCCCGTAGCATAGTGGTCTTGCCGACGCCAGGCTTGCCAAGCAGTAGCACGCTTTTCCCCGTCAAGATCAGGTCTTCGATCACCCTGATCGTACCGTAGACGGCCCGGCCTACGCGGAGAGTCAGCCCGATAATATCGCCGCCGCGATTGCGTATGGCGGAGATGCGGTGCAGCGTCCGCTCAATGCCCGCTCTGTTGTCGCCACCGAACTGGCCGATGCGCTGGATAGTGTCCTGGATGTCCTCCTGGGTCACTTCGCGGGGGTCCAGGATAATGCTCTCGTTCAAGAACCGGGCCTCGGGGTCACGCCCCTGGTCGAGGACCACCTCCAGCAGCTCGTCGATATTCTGGCACTGCCTGATCGGCTCCTGGATCCTGGCGGGGAGCTTGTCTATCAGGACCTCAAGCTCGGCATCCATGGTGCTGTCCAAATTACGCCATCAACCCCCTGTCTCTCGCGTGCCTTCGCGGTCGTTACAGCTTACCAGGGAGAACCCGGCAATTCCAACCGACCGGCGAGCCCGCGAAGCGCACCGCGGGCGGCAGCTCCGGGGCAAGTGGGACGGTCGCCACGGAGAGCGGTGTAGGCGGTCCCAGGGCCTCACGGCGACTCTGGCGATGCGAGGGCGGAGCGCACCCTGTCGGCGTACCGGGAGGTCTTCGTCGACGACTTGATCAACGTAACGAACTGGTCGATCGGCTCGAAGCCCCGGTCCTCCAGTACCCGCCCGAGGGATACTTGGTACTCCGGCACGAGGCACAGGACCGCCCTTGTCGTGGACAGGCTGCGCAGGCCCTGGTCCACGATGTCCGGCAGGAGCGCGTCCTCGTCGGGATGGACCGTCGCCGATAGGCCGCCCACGCTCGACGAAATCGTAGTGTCGAACGACCCTCGTATGGCGTCCTCCCGCTCTAACACCCGCTGTTCGTGGCGCCCCGGGCACTGTTCGCGGGACGCCTGCCACTGTTCGAATGTCATGGCGACCAGGCTTCGGACCGGCACGGGGGTCGCCGCGTTATAGAGTCGGAATAGCCCGTACTCGTCGCTCGGCTCCATCGGACGCATCCGCGACTCCCCGTCGAGCAGCGCACCCTTCCCGTTCGCTGTTGTCGACGAGAGGCGCTGGTAGAGAGTCTCGGATATGCAGGGAAAGAAGCCGCCGACCCGAGCAGCCCGAATTACTTCGTGATCGTCTCTAAGACGAAGGAAGACTCGTTCGGCGCCCTCCGCGGCTGCGGAGGCGGCGACCTGCTCGAGAAGCTCTGATACGGCCGGCTCGGCGGCGGCCCCAATGTGCAGAGCCGGCACCTCCCAGCTTCGGTGGCTGGCGCGCGGCCTAACCGACGCGACACCCATTACGCGGTTGCCCCTACGCCAGACCCACGCGTGTTCCTTGGCTCGGGGTGAGAGATGTCTTCTGGACAGGCCGAGGAGCGGGGGTCCGATGGACCGGCGGCTCAGCAGGCCGCCGAGGGTGAAGGCGCGGTTGCGCATGCCTCTCTGGCCGAAGACCGCGGAGCGAAGCAGGTCCAACGGGTCGAGAGGCCTGATTAAGCGGGTGCCGTTGCTTCTCTGATTCGTACGCCAGCCTCCGGGACTGGCAGCACTGGGCGGGAAGGGGTCCTGGCCTATGGCGCCGCTTCCCGTGACACGACCAACCGGGCGCCAATCCACCTGAATATTAGCATACAACCGCTGGGCCGATGTCAATCATGCCCGTCGACCATATTCAGAAATAGCTCGTGCAGCCGGGTGTCATCCGTAAGCTCGGGATGGAACGCGGTGGCCAGCATGTTGCGCTCGGCGACGGCCACGGCCTGTCCGTCCTGCAGGGTTGCCAGCACCCTTACTTCTTCGCCAATACGATTGACGACCGGGGCACGTATGAACACCCCGCGGAAAGGCGGGCCTTTGAGGTCCTTGATCTCGACGTCGGACTCGAAGCTGTCGACCTGGCGTCCGAAGGCGTTTCGGCTGACGTCGATATCCATCAGGCGCAGGGGCTCGGGCCTGCGGTCGCGTAGGCGATCGGCCATTACGATCATCCCGGCGCAGGTGCCCCAGGTGGGCATGCCGTCGTCCAGCACCCTTTTCCTGAGCTTGGACCGCATCTTGTAGATGTCGATGAGCTGGACGATGGTAGTGCTTTCGCCGCCGGGAATTATGAGGCCGTCGATCTCATCCAACTGGTGGGGTAAACGGACCTCGACGACGTCGGCCCCCAGCTTGTCGAGCACCTTCCGGTGTTCCAGGTAGTCACCCTGGATCGCCAGGATGCCGATGACCGCCAAATCACCAGCCTCGGGTTGCTAGCTGCTCCGACTCCGGCATGCTCCGGACGTCCAGACCCGCCATGGCGTCGCCCAGACCCCTGGACACGTCGGCAACGATCTTCGCGTCCTGGTAGTGGGTGGTCGCCTTGACGATGGCCTCGGCCATGCGCTGGGGGTTCTGGGACTTGAAGATGCCGGAACCGACGAAGATGCCATCGACGCCAAGCTGCATCATGAGCGACGCGTCGGCGGGAGTCGACACCCCGCCCGCGGCGAAGTTGACCACCGGAAGCCGGCCCAGCTCGTGGACCTCCTGCACCAGGGAGAAGGGCGCGCGGAGGTCGCGGGCTGTGGCCATAAGCTCCGCCTCGTCCATGTTCTGAATCCGCCGGATTTCGCCCATCACGCTGCGAGCGTGTCTGACCGCCTCGACAATGTTTCCGGAGCCCGCTTCGCCCTTGGTGCGAATCATGGCCGCGCCCTCGCCGATGCGCCTGAGGGCCTCGCCCAGGTCGCGGCAGCCGCAAACGAAGGGCACTTTGAAGTCGTCCTTGTTGATATGGTTGTTTTCGTCGGCAGGGGTCAACACCTCTGACTCGTCGATGTAGTCGACACCCAGCGCCTGCAGCACCTGGGCCTCGGCGAAGTGGCCGATCCGCGCCTTGGCCATCACGGGGATAGTTACCGCGTTGATGATGTCGACAATAACCGTGGGATCGGACATCCTGGCGACGCCGCCAGCCTTGCGAATGTCCGCTGGTACACGCTCCAGGGCCATCACCGCGCATGCACCGGCGTCCTCGGCGATCTTGGCGTGCTCAGCGGTGACCACGTCCATAATGACACCGCCCTTGAGCATCTGGGCGAGGCCTGCTTTCACCCGCCAGGTGCCGGTCTCTGTACCGGTCTCGGTGCCTGTATCAATCGCCATCGGTTGGCCTCCGTTCGTGTCGGTGCCACAGGTTTCTCGTACGCGTAATTATACTCCCACCATTTTTCGCTTTCAATAAAGCTATTTTGTAACTGGGTTGTGGCTGCAGGCTAGCGCGGCTCGCCCGGGGGACGGCTACGCCGGCCTGAAGAACTCGCCGAGGCTGGCAGCCACTTCCGGGTCTCCTTCCTGGCCTATCCGGCCTCGACGGACCGCCTGTCGCAGCGGCAGAAGCCCCATCGTTAGCAGCAGAAAGGAACCGGTGTCGCATGTGAACGTCACGTCGGCGGCTTCCGAGTCCGACGAGCGCAGGTCGAAGCTATCTCGGGTCACCACCAGGTCAGAACCCTCATCGGCGTCTGTCAGCAGGAACCTGAACTTGACGGGTTCCTCCAGCCCTTGCGGACGATGAAATGCGCGCTCCAGCCATCGGCCGAGGTAGCCTTTGAGGAACGGGATAGCGGTCGGGCTGATAGCCGCGGACCGGTCGATGCCGTACCCAACGTCCCAGGCATGGACGGCCAGCTCGACGACGCGCAGCTCGATGAGCTCCGATATGGCGAGCGGGCCCGTCGAGTGCCAAACTGGCAGCGAATACTGCTCCGGCGTCAGTGCGGCCAGCAGTTGGTTCAGCCGGAGGCAGGAGGCGTAGAACTCGGGGAACAGGTCCTCGTCGAAGGCCGTTCTCAAAGCCACCAGCTGCTCGTCCCGCTGGTCGGCGGACATAAGCTTGTGGCCGAGGGGTGGCGACACGTTGCCCGTCAACGCGCGTCGGACGCTAAGGGCGGAGGCGTTGGCGTCGTCGATCAGGTGGGCGACCACGTCCGCCACGGTCCAGTCCGCACGGGCGCTGGCGAACCGATCGGCGTCCCGCCATACGTCGTCGGGGAGGGTCCGCAGGAACGCCGCCATCTCGTTGGACAGCTCCCGGACCAGCCTGATGTTCTCGCTGACGCTGCTGGCGCGGGTCGTCATGGGACTCCGCTGTGCGTTGGCGAAAGCACGGCCAGAGCGGCGGGCAGGGGAACTGGAATCTGGTAGCCGAGATCAGGGCAATATTCGGTGGTGCGCCGTTGGGCGTCCAGTCCTCCCGATCCCCCCGACCAGTCCGGATCTGAAGAATCGAGATTGACGGGGGTACTGGGGGTGTCCCCCGGAATACTTATTCCCTCTTTCAGGGAAGGAAGGGGGACACAGGGGGGCGGTTCGTTGCGCGCCGGATCACGGGTGCGTCCCCAATTCGAGGCAGAAATAATGACGCGATCTTCCGGCGTCAGATACTAGAGGCCCTTGTCGGACAGAAACGCGGCCAGGTCCGCGGTGCGGCACGAGTAGCCCCACTCGTTGTCGTACCAGCCGACGACCTTAACCAGGTCGCCGCCCATGGACAGGGTGGAGAGCCCGTCGATAATGGCGCTGTGCGGGTCCAGCTTGAAGTCGCTGCTGACCAGGGGCTCGTCCGTGTAGTCCAGAATGCCTTTGAGGTGGGACGCCGAAGCGTCCTTGTACGCCTGGTTAATCTCCTCCGGGGAGGCCGCCTTGCCCAGGTTCGCCACGAAGTCCGTGACCGATACCGTGGCGGTCGGTACTCGCATCGCCATGCCGTGAATCTTGCCGTTCAGCTCCGGCAGCACAACTCCAACCGCCTTGGCGGCCCCGGTCGAGGTGGGGATGATATTCTGGGCGGCTGCCCGTCCCCGCCTCAAGTCCTCGTGGACGATGTCCAGCACCTTCTGGTCGTTGGTGTAAGAGTGGACTGTGGTCATCAGGCCGCGCTCGACACCGAAGCTATCGTTCAGGACCTTGACCATGGTCGCGACGCAGTTGGTGGTGCAGGAGGCGTTGGACAGAACGTTGTGCCGTTCGGCGTCGTACTTGTCCTCGTTGACTCCCAGCACTACGGTGAGGTCCTCGCCGCTGGCGGGCGCGGAGATGATGACCTTCTTGGCGCCGCCCTCCAGGTGGCCGGAGGCCTTACCCGCGTCAGTGAAGAAGCCGGTTGACTCTACAACCACCTCGACACCCAGGTCTCCCCAGGGCAGGTTGGACGGTTCGCGCTCGGCAAGCACCCGGATGGAATCGCCGTCGATCTTGATGCTGTCGTCGGTGGCTTCGACCTTTCCGGGGTAACGCCCGTAAGTGGAATCGTACTTGAACAGGTGGGCGTTATCGGAGGGCTTGCCCAGGTCGTTGACGGCCACCACCTGCAGCTTGTCGGGGTGGCGCTCCCGGATCGCCCTAAGGACCTGACGCCCGATGCGTCCAAAGCCGTTGATGCCAATGCGCGTGGCCATGAAGATTCCTCCTGGAGTGGCGGATGATTGCGGAGACGGCGGAAGCGTCTCACACCGCTGAATGTTACCTCAGACGAGGCCCCTCGTACACCCTGGCCGGGGCTGCGAACAATAACCAACCTGTCCACTGTCACCCTGAGCGAAGCGAAGGGTCTGGCGACGCGCGGTGCTTCGTGTGGCCTATCTGAAGAACCGCTCGTACACGGTGGGCCCCGCGAACCGGGCGCGGTCTCCCAGCTCCTCCTCGATGCGCAGCAAGCGGTTGTACTTGGCGACGCGCTCGCCCCGCGCCGGTGCGCCGGCCTTGATCTGGCCCGCGGCCGTCCCGACGACGAGGTCCGCGATCGAAGAGTCCTCTGTCTCGCCCGAACGGTGGCTGATGACAGTGCCCCACCCCGCCTCCCTGGCGGCGGCGACGGCGTCTAGCGTCTCGGTTACGGTCCCAACCTGGTTCAGCTTGACCAGCACTGCGTTGCTGGCGTTGCTCTCGATGCCTCGCTGGACCAGGTCCAGACGGGTGGTGTACAGATCGTCGCCGACGATCTGCAGCCTTGCACCGAGACGGTCCGTCATAAGCCGCCAGGAGTCCCAGTCGTTCTCCGCCAGGCCATCCTCGATAGAGACGATTGGGTATTCTCTCCTCAGCGCCTCGTACAGCGCGATCAGCTCTTCGGACGAGTAGGATGTCCCCTCCCTGCGGAGGTTGTACGTACCGGGAGAATCCGAGAACTCTGAGGCCGCCGGGTCAAGCGCCAGGAAGCACTCGACGCCCGGCGTGTAGCCGGCCTTCTCGATGGCCTCCAACACCATGTCCAAGGCCTGGCGGTTAGTCTTCAGATCAGGTGCGAAGCCGCCCTCGTCGCCAAGGAGGTTGCCCATGCCTCGCGTGCGAAGCTCCTCCAGCAGCGCGTGGTAGACCTCGACCCCTGCCCGAAGCGCCTCCCTGAACGTACCGAATCCCGCGGGCACGACCATGAACTCCTGGAAATCGGTGGAGTTGTCGGCGTGCCTCCCGCCGTTGACCACGTTGAGCATCGGTACGGGCAGCGACACCGGCCCGCCGTCGGCGAGGTATGAGTAGAGCGGCTGGCCCGCGCTCTCGGCGGCGGCACGGACCACGGCCAGGGACACTCCGAGGATGGCGTTCGCGCCCAGGCGGCTCTTGTCGGGGGTGCCGTCCAGATCGATCAGCAACCGGTCTATGGCCCGCTGGTCCGACGCCGGGAGGCCCACGACCTGGGGTGCGATCTGGTTGCGCACGTTCTCCAGGGCGCGAAGCACGCCGCGACCGTGGTACCGTTCCGGGTCGCCGTCGCGTAGCTCCAGCGCTTCCTTCGAGCCGGTGGAAGCGCCCGACGGGACCAGGGCGCGGCCCCAGGCCCCATCGCGGAGACCAACGTCAACCTCGACCGTCGGGTTGCCCCGCGAGTCGAGCACTTCTCGCGCTCGAATTTCGGTTATCGTGCTCAACCCGGAGGTCGCCCTTCCACAGGGGTCATGCGGTGTCTCGGCTTTGGGCGGCCTCCAGTGCCTGGCGGACGGCGTCGGCGGGGTCGGAAGCTACCTGAATCGAGGGGTCGATATCGCCGTTGCGGCTGAGCTGCCAGGTGCTGAGCCCGATAACCGGGATGTCGTCGCCGAGAGCGTGGCCGATCTCCGACAGCGTGCCGAAGGCGCCGCCTACGGAGATGACGGCCCTCCCCGTCTTGACCACGATGACGTTCCGAGCGTAGCCCAGCCCGGTGCAGATCGGGATGTCCACCCAGGGGTTTGCGTCCGCGGGGTCGTTCCAGGGCAAGATGCCGATCGTAGTGCCTCCCCCCTGCTTGGCGCCGCGACAGACGGCCTCCATGACTCCGCCGAGCCCGCCGCACACGACGGTCGCGCCGTTCCTGGCGAGTTCCAGTCCCACCTGTTCGGCCAAAGCTGCGACGTCGGCCGTGGGGCTGCCCGCGCCTATAACGGAGATCATCACTCTTCGGCTACGCTCCTCGATTGCCGGCTGAGCGCCGGTCCGGCTGTGCGTACCGCCACCGCCGCGTGGCGCGGCACACCGGCGCACTGAGTCGATTATAGCACCGGCCATATCCCCAACCGCCCCACAACACGCTTGCGCGGGCTAACCAATCGCGATCAATGTGGATGCTGGCGCGGGTGTGATTTCGCGCACGATATTTGGGTGAGATTGTCCTTTAAGACTCTGGGCCGCCGTCGGTAGGATGTATACGCGGCGCTCCGCTTCTTGATGATGTAACCGTCGCCAGGGCGCGATTGCCGGACCCGAACCCATCCGCGAGATGGTAGAGGCGCGGGAGCATACCACGGCCCCTGCTCGCGAATCCGCTAAGGACAGACAATTACCGCCAGGCATACTCAGTAATGCACCAATACGGTCTGATAGGGGATATGTCTTCTGCCGCCCTGGTGGGCACTGACGGCTCTATCGACTGGTGCTGCTTTCCCAGGTTCGACTCGGCCAGCGTGTTCGCGGCGATCCTGGGTCGAAACGGCGGCAGCTTCCGGATAGCGCCTGTGGATGCCGGGGCCACCTCCGGCCAATCGTACCTGCCAGACACCAACGTCCTCTGCACCCGGTTCCGGACTCCCACCGGCGAGATATCGGTCACCGACTTCATGCCGGTGAGCAAAGTCGGCGCCTCATCCGTCGAAGCGCCCCACGAAATCCACCGGATCGTCCGGTGCGAGTCCGGTTCGGTCGAGGTCCGATGCGCATTCCAGCCTCGACTGGACTATGCCCGGGCCGAGATCGCTCTGGAGCCGTTCAAGAACGGAGTGCTGGCGCGGGGCGGCGGACACTCTGTCACGCTCACCGCCGGCATTGGCCTGGATGTGAACGACGGCGGAGCGGAGGCCCGCTTTTCCCTGGCCGCGGGTCAAGAAGCGGTGTTCGTGATGGCCTACGGGTATGGCAGACCCCGCCGGGTCGCCCGCTACCGGACTCGCCAGCAGCTCGACCTCACAACGGCCCACTGGAAGTCGGTGGCCGGCCAGGTGAAGTACAGGGGTCTGTGGCGGGAGCAGGTCCTCCGATCGTTCCTGGTGTTGCAGCTGATGAGGTATCGGCGCACGGGAGCGATCGTCGCTGCGCCCACCACCTCGCTGCCCGAACAGATCGGAGGCACGCGCAACTGGGACTACCGATATGCCTGGCTGCGGGACTCAAGCTTCACCGTCGACGCGTTTCACCGCATGGGCGATTCCGACGCGGGTACCCGATACGTCGAATGGCTGGTGGAGCGGTGCAAAGCCAACAACGGAAACGCACGGATCGTCTACGGGATAACCGCTAACTCCTCTCTCAAGGAAATTACGCTGGACCACCTGGATGGCTACGCGGGCTCGCGCCCCGTACGCGTGGGCAACCGGGCTGCGGGACATTTGCAACTCGACGTGTTCGGCGAGGTCATCCTCACCGTACATTCTCTACACCGGCAACAGGGGTGGATATCGGACGAGGCCTGGTCGTTGGTGGCCGGCTTCGCCGAGGTTGTCGAAGGAAACTGGCGCCGCAAGGACCGGGGCATGTGGGAAGTGCGGGGAGCGCAGCAGCACTTCGTCTCCTCCAAGGTGATGTGCTGGGCGGCCATGGACCGCGCCTCCCGCATAGCCGGCGCACGGGGCGAAAGGCACCTGTCGGGGGTCTGGCGGGCCACCGCCGACGCGATCCACGCCGATGTGCTGGAGAACGGTTGGAGCGACCGCAAACAGTCCTTCGTCCAACGCTACGGCAGCGATGCCCTGGACGCCAGCGTCATGGTGATCCCGTTCCTCTACTTCCTGCCGCCCGGAGACCCCAGGGTCCGGCTGACCCTGGAGGCCGTCAGACGCGAGTTGACCGACGGCCCTTTCGTATGGCGATACCTCCCTGAGGAGACCGACGACGGACTGGAAGGCCAGGACGAAGGCGCATTCACGCTGCTTAGCTTCTGGCTCATTGGGAACCTGATCTGCACGGGCCAGATCGAGCGGGCGGTGGAGTACTTCGAGCTGATGCTTGGGCGTGCCAACCACCTAGGGCTGTTCGCCGAGATGATCAACCCCGGGACCGGGGAGTTCCTTGGCAATTTCCCACAGGCGTACAGCCACGTGGGTCTGATACAGACCGCCCAGAACCTGAGCCGCGCCCTGAGAGGCACCTCACCCAACGCCGACCAGGCCGTGTTCGTCGCCGACTGAGTATTGCGCAGGGCATAGACCCCGGCGTCGGGCGCCATATGCTAGATGGCCCGAGTGTTCTGATTTCCAAGTCCGTTGAGTAAATCCAAACCAGGGCGTGGTGGTTCGACAGAGTCTGCCCTGAGCCCCGACGTGTCGAAGGGCTCACCACGAACGGAAAAACGACATCCCTCCGTTCGGACTGAGCCCGACGAGTAGGCGGCGAGTCCCAGCGACACCACGTAGGCAGCGCGCCTGTGCGCCACCTCACCTCCCACACCGCCCCTTATAATGTATCGGCGCGCATCCAATCTCGTCAGAGGGGACTCAGATGGCCCACCAGACCAAGACTGTGCTCGTTACCGGGGCCTCTGCCGGCATCGGCCGCGCCACCTGCATGTACCTGGCGGGCAAGGGGTACTCGGTGATCGCCACCAGCCGCGACATGAGGCGCCTGGAGGGGCTGCTAACCGAGGCTGGCGACAGCGGTCTTCCCGTCGACGGCGTGGAGCTGGACATCAACGTCGACGAGCGGGTGGACGACGTGATGCGGCAGGTGCTCTCGGACCACGGGACCATCGACGCTCTCGTGAACAACGCGGGCTACGGCCTGTGGGGGCCGGTGCAGAGCCTCGACATCGACGAGCTGAAGGCCCAGTTCGAGACGAACCTGTTCGCGACGGTCCGCATGGCCAGGGCCGTGCTGCCCGGCATGCTGGCTCAGCGCAGCGGCAAGATCGTCAACGTCAGCTCCATACTGGGCAGGATGGGCACCCCGTTCAACGGCGCCTATGCTGCCAGCAAATTCGCCTTGGAGGGCTTGAGCGAGTCGATGAGGGCCGAGCTGTGGCCCTTTGGCGTGCACGTTTGCGTCGTCGAGCCCGGCATATTCGAGACCGACTTTCAGCGCAACCAGGTCAGGGCGTCTGGGGTCGACGACCCGGACCTGCCGTACGCGCCATACATCGAGCGGTACCATTCCAGGCACGGACGCTACAACCGGCTGGCCTCCGACCCGGTCAGCGTGTCCAGGGTGATACACAGGGTACTGAGGTCTCGGCGGCCAGCCTTTCGGCATCCGGTGGGGGTCGAGGCACGGCTGGGAATGCTGGGCGCCAGGTTCCTGCCCGAGCGTCTGTTCCAGGCCATGGTAAGCCGGGCGACCCTGCGCTGAGCGGTTTGGTACAATTAGACTTGGTCCAAGGCAGCCAGGCGGCCGCTGTCCCGGCCCGGCCCCAGGCGCCTCATCGAACGGTCGTGCTGACGTCAATTCTGTTTGGCAGGCTGTCGAAAAGCGGGGTGTGCAGAGGGGCGAAGCCCCTTTGCCGGGAGTCTGAGGGTGTCCCTCAGATTCAAGCCCCACCCCCTTCCTGGCCAGGAAGGGGGCAGGGGGATGGTCGAAAAATGAGACGCCTGGGGCCTGGTCGGGAGAGAGGAAAGTCCGAGCTCCACCGGGAAGGATGCCCGCTAACGGCGGGGCGGGGTGACCCGACGGAAAGTGCCACAGAAACATACCGTCCGCCTCAGGCGGATAAGGGTGAAACGGCGAGGTAAGAGCTCACCGCCCTGGTGGTAACATCAGGGGCCAGGCAAACCCCATCCGGAGCAAGGCCTAATAGGGGGACCACGGGACCCGGACCATCCCCGGGTTGGCCGCTTGAGCCCGTCGGCAACGGCGGGCCTAGATAGATGACCGCCGTCCGCCTCAGGCGGAAACAGAACTCGGCTTACAGGTTGCCTTGGCCAGTAAGTTCTGCCGCCCGATCAGGCGCGTGACCCTGCGGGCCTGGACGGGTGCCGATAGCGCAGGAGCGTAGCTCAGTCTGGTCAGAGCATCGGTCTCCAAAACCGAGGGTCGCGGGTTCGAATCCTGCCGCTCCTGCCACATTCTAGGCATGAAATAGGCCCCGGAAGCATTCTCCGGGGCCGCTCGTTTTTACGAATGATCACAAATTTTCCTGGCCGTCTTATTCTCTCGACTGGGGCATCAGTGTCGGGATCATCGTGTTGAGCAACCATGGCTGACTTACAATCAGGCAACTACGACTCACCGTATCTGTGCACCAAGTGCCGTCAGCCTCTGTACGTCCAGATGAAAAGCCAACGTGAGGCCTGCCTCGAAACCGCCTGCGCCGAATGGCCCGCAGATTATGTGTCGGTAACCTGAGGGATGGCTGCTTGATCGCGCATCCTTGCTCTTGTTCATGATCTATCTTCAGGGGGAGCCTGGTCTCGTCGACGAAAATATAACACGTCTGAACGAGCCGCTGCTGCAAAGGATGAGAGAGAGGGCTGGACAGGAATTCGAGATATTGCTGCGCGGTCAGCTCCTGAGCAAGGGTTTCTCCGGACCTGATCAGCCAGTTACCGCCCGTTTCGAGTACGATGTCCTGATGATCTCAGAGACCGAGAGAATTATTGTGTTGGCAGATGCCAAATATCGCGACATAAACCCTTCGTCGTTGACGAGAGAGAACCTGGTCAGACAAGAGCTCCTGGGCGATCAGGCGATACTGGCCGAGGCGAGGCGCCAAGAAGCCAGACTTTCTCATTTCAGCGAGAATATGGACGCGTTAAGGACTTTCCTGACGCCCCAACTTTCATGGACCTCATATCAGATGAGAAGTTATCTGGTGACCAAGTCCGTGCCCCTCATCTCGAAATATGGGGAGACTGAAATCCTGAGAGCAAGCGAATTCCTGGCATCGCTTCCTTGAGCCAGATCATCGACAAGGCCAAATTTGCGGCTAGCACCGAAGGCGGCGACATCTACTACGGGTACGTCACAGTATTGAAGTAGGCCCGCGGTAGCCAAAGTACGCTTACGCCACGCGATCTAGGAAAGCCCCGATCTGGAATCGCATCGATGGTCCGCAACACGCCCGCCCGGCGTCTTGGCGGCGGGACGGGCCGTTGCCGTTGCGGTCGTGGGCGTCGCGCGGGCGCCGCCCGGTGCTGCGGCGACCCAGACCCGCACCCAGCTAGATCTCGTCGTTGAATTCAGGCCAGCCTGGGCATTACCTTCTCAGCGAACAGACGCATGGAATCCTTGACCTGCTCGCTGGGAATACGCCCCCTCCGGTTGAACTCCAGTATGCACTGGCCAATGCCGGGGAGTTGCTGCTGGAGAGACTGCAGTCGCTCGACGCAGCCGGCGGGGTCGTCGTAGATACAGTTCCGGAGAGCCTCTTCAAAATCCCAGGTCGCCCAACCGCCAACGCCGCTGGTGAAACTATGCCGCGTCGTCCCAACCGAGGAAGCTGCGCTGTCGGGGACGGTGTTCACAACGTCGTCCTGCCGCCAGTTAAGGCCCGTGATCCGATGGGCCTTCTCCTGGGTTTCGGCGACGAAGAACGATATGCTCAGGTGAAACGGCTGCGGATGCGCAGGGGCGTTGTCCGGGGTGGCCGCTTCGAACTCCCGTAACCTGTCGACGAGCCTGGTGATCGGCTGGCTCAGGGTGGTGCCGATTACCCCCAACCCCTGGCCGGCCGCGTACGCAAAGGTCTCGTCGCTGTTGGCGGCCAGCAGTAGCGGGGGATGCGGCTGTTGGCGCGGTGCGGGGAGCACCGGAAGGTCGTTCGCGCTCCAGTACTTGCCTTCGAAGCTGACGCGTTCGCGAGTCCAGGCCAACTTCAGGAGCTCTATTCCCTCCTTGACCCGGCTCCTGCTCTCGTCGCCGCTGATCGCCGGGCCATGGCCAAAGGCCTGTCCTGCGAGGGACCCCCATCGGCCTCCAAGGCAGAGGTCGAGTCTGCCGTCGGTCAGGATGTCACAGGTGGCCGCCTGGGTCGCCATGTGCAAAGGATGATGGAGAGGGAACTGAGCGGCGAGGGTGCCGAGCCTTATGCGCCTGGCGTGCTGGCCGGCGACCGCGGCGACCATCAGAGGATTCGACAAAGGGCGCGCCGGGAGAAACACCGACTCCGCCAGCCACGCGGTCTCAAATCCGAGGTCGTCGGCGAGGACGATCTCCTCGATGGTCTCCCAGTGCCGGCGCGGGACTGATGAGCCTTCGAATCCCGGGACCTGCCAGAACGCTCCAAAGCGCACGTGTCCTGCTCCTGATCTTGGTTGAAATCCCCGGGCGGCCTACTCCACCTGACAGCCGGCGGGCAAGTCCGAGGAGTCGACCCGTACAGGATAATCCATCCGCGGACACCTAATGGCGTGGACCATTCTAGGCTGGAGGGTCGCTTTAGCACAAGGATTCCCATTATCGAGTCGCCTGTCACGCGAGCAACCTCAGTGATCGCACAAGATACTCGGGGCAGACTCGAAATCATCACGAATCCCTTCCCTGCTAGTAAGCGGGGCGATCCCCGAGGCGGTCGCTTGATCCCAGCCCTGGCCCGCTCAGCTTCACCTTTCCCATTGCCCCAGCCAAAGGTACACTTATGCCAGGTCATCCATGAGAACTCCAATCATTAATCGCATCGCCCGTCTCCATGGCTCCCATCCGATCGCCCTTGACCGATGAAAACTGACAACCGCGGTTGGCCGCGGCGGCTGGCCCTGGACCTGGCGCGGCGTGGCCGGGACCAGCGCTGGGCCATCGGCGTCGCCGTTCCGGCGGCGCTGGCCGTCGCGCTCGCCGTGGCCGTCGGCGACGGCGACCTGCTACCGGGCGAGCGATCGGTTGCTCGCTGGTTATACGAGCACTCCGGGGGCGCTGGTCAGGGCGTGTCGGCGGCGCTCGACATCGCGATGAGCAAGCAGTGGGCGCCGGTGCTGTTCGTCGCGTTGCTGCCCCTCGTCTGGTGGGCCTGGGGCCGGTTCGCGGCCTTCGGATTTTCCCTGGTCGGGCTCGCCGCGACGCTGACCCTGATCGACCTTGCAAGCCGCCCCCGTCCTACTGTGGATTTCGCATTCGGCGATCTCATTCTTGGCGAGGCCGGGTACCCCAGCGGCCACGTCGTCTTCGCGGTGATCGTGCTGGGAATGCTTGCGTTTCTCGCCAACCGCTATGGCGCGCCCTCGATACGACGTTCGGCGCTGGTATCGGCGCTGGTGGCCGTGATTGCGTTGATGGGGCCGAGCCGCCTCGTCGAGTTGGACCACTGGCCCGCGGACGTGATCGGCGGCTACCTGGTCGGGCTGGCGCTGCTTCTCGCCACGATCTGGGTGTACGACCATGTAATGACGTGGACCGGCCCGCGCTATCCTCGCGTGCGGCCGCTGCTAACGGGAGACCCCACGCCCGGGCCGGCTGACGGTCCGCCGGCATAGTCGGCGGCACCGGCGCCTCAGAGTCCCCGCCGAGGTTTGACGGCCTAACGGCCTGCTGATAACCTCCAAGCTCCAGAAAGCCCCATTTTTCCTCAGGAGATTGCCATGAAGTATGTTGTCCAAGTCGAG
Organism: Dehalococcoidia bacterium; assembly: GCA_965248005.1. Taxonomy (GTDB): domain Bacteria; phylum Chloroflexota; class Dehalococcoidia; order Lucifugimonadales; family UBA1123; genus CBDFIE01. Next base: position 1,459,581 of record CBDFIE010000003.1, on the reverse strand, counting down.
GTCGATCCGGATGCGGGGATCGATATTGAGGAAGACTCGGAAACCATGCAGAGCGTGATGGGCGCGTGGCAGGCGCTTAACCCCATCGGTATGTATTTTTCCCTCACCCGCCGAGCGGTCACGATAGTCGTGGACGTGCCCAACGAAGATGCCATGTTCGAGGCGCTCCACGCCACGTGGGTCGGCGTCAGTTCCTACCCGGAGGTCTGGCCCGTCGTGACGATGGAGGAGTTCCCCGGCTTGCTCCACCGCGTGGGGATCGGCCCAGGGTACCCACGAACTGTGAAAATCTGCGCCGAGGAGCGACGGCGGGTAACCGCTGAACGCTAGCGGCGCAGGCTCGTCCGGTGCTTCGCGTCTACGCCGTCTCCTGGGTTCGTCTATCGACCTTGAGCTGAGTTGCTGGCTTACTCCCTGGTCAATGCCATGGCACGCACACCGGCCTTGTAGTGCTCCTCGGGCGTAACCACGGGCCCCGGTCGGTAGACATAGGTCTGGCCCGGCGCCAGTATCTCCTCGTAGAGCACCTCCTCGTGGTCGCCATAGCTGACGATGACCGCGTAGAAATACTCGTCGGGCACGTAAAAACTGGCGTAACCCCGATCGTCGGTCCTTGACCGACCTACCCCGGCGATCACGACCTCGGCGCCGTCGACCGGCTGGCCTTCATCGTCGAACACCCTGATCTTGCCGGCTCGCCAAGGGGTGAGGTACTTGGTGACGAGCTGTCCGAGCCTGCCTCCAGCGCTGAGAACGTCAGCGTCCGGGATCTTCTGAACTACGTCTTTCTCGAACCCCGGACCCTTAGGCGTCCTCCATTCCGGGCCGTATTTTGCCTGCAAATACTCCTCGGGCGGATTTGGGACCAGGAACTTCTCGCCGATGAACTCGATCTCTTTTAGATCGGTGAACAGCCTTAACGGGGTCCGCACGCCGGGATACTGGTACAGGCTGTCGCCGACGATCCGATGGCACGTCCAGTCCGCCCTGATCCCGTCCTTCACCACCGAGGTGCTCACGAAGCGGGCGCTGGGTCTAAAGTGCGTATAGTACCCATTGTCCTCGAAGACCTTGAGCACCGGCTCGATCATGTCCTCGGTGAGCCCGTTAAGCCCGATTATCGAGGCTGCATCCATCTCGTCGTCCCATGGAATGAAACGGTTCTCGCGGATGGCGCCCAGACACGTGCCCGAACCGAGGAAGAAGACGATCCCGCATTCGTCCAGGATCCGTTTCACGTCCTTCAGCCGCTCGGTCGCGATGTCCGGGTCCATCGGCACTGGAGATACTAGCGACTTCTCGTAAGCCGCCTCCGCTGCTTCCCTGTCCGTGACCATGTGCTCCTCCCTCTCAGGTTATCCCCACAATCCCAGCGCCCCTAATCGTTACGCAACGTTGCGTTCCAGGCGTCGCGATCCGTCGGGGGACAGCATCATAGCTCCCCGGTGTGCGTGTGTCCAGTTCAGGCACTTCGACAGCAATGTCAGCAAATCGTAGGGTTTATTTAGGCCACGGTTCAGGCATCCGCCCCCACGCTCCATTACGCTGGGACTGTATTGAGTCGCGGCATTCGACCGAATGTGGGGCGGAACTATGATTGCAAATGAACCATGCCCAAGGTGCCGAGGAATCGTCGTCGATGAACCGCTGCAGGACGAGCTCATCTGCATTACCTGCGGCTGGCGCCCGCGGTTCGTACCGCCGGACGTGCAGCGAGACGTGGACAGCCACATGGGCGAGCCCTCGATTGAGCGCGCGCACAGACACATCCCCCGCGGCAAACCGTCGCTCACGTGGCCGGAGCGGTTACGGCGGCGCAAAGAGCGTCGAAGCCAGGCGAGCTGACACAGCCGAAGGCACGGGGGTCAGGTCGATGGACCTGTTACCGACGAGCTCCCCTCGCGGGAGCTGATCGCCGTCCCCACGCTCCGCTACTCCAACCGTCGGACCCTCCGCAGTCCCAGCGCGGTCAGCAGATTGATGCCTGCAAGGATGCTCCCGTTAACCAGCAACGCCCCGGGCGCCCCCAGCGCTCCCGCCATGGCGCCGATCCCCAGGTGCCCGACCGGTGCAGCCCCGAGGCCCAGCACCCATGAGCCCATGGCCCTTCCGCGCTGATCGTTGGGAACGTTGGACTGCATCAGCGTCGTGTAAAGGGTGTCCAGCACCGACGCGCACGCGTTGATTCCAACCAGTATCAGCGCGAAGGCGAAGACGTTGTTGCCGAGCGAAAAGGCCATCTGACCTACCCCGAAACCGCCGGCAACTACGAACATCAGCATGCCCTTGTGACGGTAATCGCCTAGATTGGCCAACAGAAGCAGCCCGATGACGCCGCCGCCCTGCCCGAAGGCGCTCATTACGCCCAGCCCCACCGACCCGACCCCCAGCTCGTCTCTGGCGAGAACCGGCAACAGGCTCTGGTGGGTGAAACCGAAGACCTCGGTGGAGGCCGCCAGGAACATCAGTATTAGCAGAGTCCGATTGTCCCGCAGCAGCCGGAGAGCGCCCAGCAGATTGCGACCGACCGATTCGGGTTTTTCGATCGCGGACTGGCCTTGATGCCTGGTCAACAGTAGCACCGTGGCGCCGAGCGCGTAGCTGGTGGAGATGGCCAAGTAGTGTCCCTCGATGCCCACAATGGCGATGATAACTCCGGCCACTAGCGCGCCGACCGTCGCACCTATTCTCAGGCCGAGAAATAAGAGCGCAAGGCCGTTAAGCGCCTGCTCGGGTCCGACGATGTCGAAGGTATACGCCTGGCGCGCCGCCAAGGTAAACGCCCAGACGGAGCCCATGCCCACCGTCAGCAGGAGGACTGGCCACACCAGGTCGGGGTACTGGAACAAGACCGCCGCGGTCAGCGCGGACAGCCCAGACCCCGCCAATGCGAGCCAGCGTAGGTACAGCCGGCGATTGACGCGGTCCGCGACCGCGCCGGCGACGATGCCCAGAAAGAAGAACGGCGCCATTCGCGCCGCTGACCCCACGCCTACCATGAAGGGTGAGTCGGTCAAGTCCAGCACCAGCCAGCCCAGGGCAACGAACTCCATGCCCATGCCCACTGATTGGAAAAAGGTCGACACCCATAGCAGTCGAAAATCTCGGTACTGAAACGACGAGGCCCATGCGTGCGTCGTGGCGAAGTAGGTTAGCAGGGCCATGGAGTGTCGACGATCTCACCGGGGGTTGCAGAGCGGAATTATAGCACGGGGTATCCTGTCAAAGGCCGCCCGCCGCGGCTCGTGTGCGATAATTGGGCTCGCCTGCCCAGGCCCGCACTCGCAAGGAGGCTGTCAGCGATGAAGATTACCGGCGTCCGCGCCATACCCATGTCCGACCCGGTCCCGCCCGAGCGTCAGCACCGGACCGATCTCGGCACCAAGGTCAAAAACGATGCAGTCCTGGTCATGGTAGAGACCGATGAAGGCCTGACCGGCGTAGGCGCTTCCCTGGGCAGCCCAACGGCCCTGCGCGCCATCGTGGAGTACGATCTGGCGCCGACGCTACTGGGCGAAGACCCAATGTACTCCGAGCGGCTCTACGAAAAGATGTATAGCGGCTCCCGCTGGAAGCCCGCCCTGGAGCGCGGCCATTCGCAGCCTGGAGAGGGCCGCCGGGGAGTCACCATGGAAGCGGTGGCTGGCCTGGACATAGCGATCTGGGACGTGAAGGCCAAGTTCATGGGCGTCCCGATCTACCAGGCCCTGGGCGCGGCCCGCGATCAAGTGCGGGCTTACGGGTCCGGCGGCTGGGCCCCGGGCGACGAGGCCGAGGCCGAGATGGCGGGCTACGCAGCCCGCGGGTTCTCGGCGGTCAAGATGCGCGTCGTGGGTCGGGACGGCTTCTCCATCGAGAACACTCTGCGGCGCGTGGCTGCCGCCCGACGAGGCATCGGGCCGGATGTCGAGCTAATGGTCGACGCCCACGGCTCCCTGGACGTGTCCACGGCCATTCGGCTGGCGCGCCGGCTGGAGGAGTACGACCTGGCCTGGTTCGAAGAGCCGGTCTCACCCGACGACCACCCCGGCCTGGCGGAGGTGCGCCGCTCGACCACCATACCCATAGCTTCGGGAGAGCGGGAGTTCACCCGGTTCGACTTCGAGGACCTGTTCTTGCACCGGGCGGTGGACATCGCCCAGCCCGACATCGCCAGGGCCGGGGGCTTCACTGAAATACGGCGCATCGCCGCCATGGCCTCGGCCCGCGGTATCAAGCTGGCGCCCCACGCATGGGGATCGGGGGTGCTCTTCGCGGCCAGCATTCACATGGCGATGGCGGCGCAAAACTGCCACATCCTCGAGGTCAGCCAGGGGTACATGCCGATGATGTTCGAGCTGTTCCAGGAGCCCTACGACATCCGGGATGGCACGGTCCATGCGCCCCGGGGTCCTGGACTGGGGTTCACGCTGAGGGACGACGTGTTCGAGCGGTTCGAGCATATCCCCGGCCCCGAGTTCGTCTTCTAGCGTTCGGCCGACCGGCGCAATGCGGTCGGTCGCAGCCGGCAGGGCGGGCACGCGGACCGCACGCAAGTCGAGTCCGCGAGCCCACCTCAGCCTTGGGCGGAGTCCAAGCTTTTGAGATCATTTACCGATCTCGTTGCTGTTCGCTAACTTTCCTGACGGGAGACCAGGTTGGATGGGGTGTGGCCGGCCGCCGCGGCGGAAGCAGCCTCATCTTCGCGACTGCCTTCAATACTGATCTTGGGCAGCCACTCCAACCAGCTCGGGAGGTACCAGTTCTTGTCGCCCAGCAGCTCCATGCTCGCAGGGACGAGCACCATGCGAACGATCGTGGCGTCGAGGATCACCGCGACCGCCAGACCGAAGCCCATCTGCTGGAACATCGACAGCGGCCCAAGTGCGAAGCCTCCGAAGACGGCAACCATGATCAGGGCGGCGCCGGTGATGATTGAAGCGGTCGAGTGCACCCGGTCGTCGAGTCATGGATCCCCCTGTTCCTCTTCGCCATCCTCTTCGGACTCTCGATGGACTACCACGTGTTCCTACTGAGCCGGATCAAGGAACGGTACGACGAGACCCACGACAACTCCGGCTCCGTGTTGTATGGCACCACTGCCTTCAGCGGCACGACGATCGAGCGGAAGGCAACCAGCAGCAGGAGGAAGCTTGCCGCCAGCACTGCCGCCGTTATCAGTGGCACGTACTGCCATACGATCGCGACCGAGTCTATGACATCGGCTGTCCCGCTCCGACGAGGACCTCCGCGTCCACGCCGGCGAATGCGGCCGGGATGTACTCATCGCGCAGCCGTCGGATGCCGGCGATCGACTCGTCGCTTGAGATATCGCCCGCGATCGAGACTCTGATGGCCACGAGATCGCCGTTTGCGCTAATCGTCGACTCCGCGGTTCCGAAGAAGTCGTCGGAGGCGAGGGACGCGGTCAGGTCTTCGATGGCACCTTGCACAGCGACAGTGCTAACGTCCGGCGCCACCACTACGATTTCGGCTGTGATGATGCCGTCTGAGAACTCCTCGATCACGACATCGAACGCGTGCCGTTCATCGGTCTCTTCCGGCAGCATGCTGATGCCGCCCGTGCCAAGCTCGAGCGTCGTCACCGGCGCGGTCAGTGCAATCAGGAGAGCTGCAGTTCCTCATCGCATCCAACATCGTTGGCCTCCTTCGAGATTAGTGTGGGGCCAACGATACCGCCCGGCATCATTGCTGGCGTCTCCCTGTGGAGGGAAATTGCCGTCCGCTTTGGAGGGACAAGACTTGCTGCGAAGTACCTCTCCAGAGGTACACGGTATGCGTAACGACCTCGACGCTACTCGTAAGTGTTCTCAGGGAACATCCAGCCTTTCAGGCCTTCTTGGGTTCGACCATGCCTGCCTCGTAGGCGCAGATGACCGCCTGCGTGCCCTCGCTCATGAAGAGCTGCTCGGCACACTCGCCGTTGGACAAGCCCCTGGCAACGAGAGCGAGCACCTCTCGTTCCCGCGGGCTGAGGAGCTGCAGAGCCTTCGCCTCAGGCTTGCCAGGCTCCGGGGAGCGGGCGAACTGGTCGATCAGCCGGCGGGTCACCGAAGGCGCCAGGAGCGCGTCGCCGTCTGCGATCACCCTGATTCCCTCGACCAGGGTCGCTGCAGGGGTCCGTTTGAGCAAGAAGCCGCTGGCGCCTGCGCGCAGGGCCCCGTACACGTACTCATCCTCATCGAATGTGGTGAGGATGAGTACTCTACTGTCCTTAGTGCTCTCGGACTCGACTATCCGCTTCGTCGCTTCCAGGCCGTCCATACCGGGCATGCGAATGTCCATCAGTACGACCTCGGGCTGGAGCGACCGGGCCATCTCAACCGCATCGGTCTAAGGGCACACGGGCTGTCGTGTAGAAAACTCCGATTCCCACGGCAGCGAGGAGCAAAGCGACCGGCGCCCGTCGGTTGTCCGTCAGGTACGCAGCACTGCCTACGCCAAAAAGAGAGGCGAACAGCCCGGTCTGGATCTGGTCGTACCCGAGGGCCGCGTGCAACCCGATGGCAGCGACGATGATAGCCAGCGAGCCGAGCGGAGCCACGCCCCGGAGCGCAAGGGGCAGCGTCTGCGCCAGAACCAGCAGCGCGCCGAGACCGTCGCTATCGCGAAACCCCTCTTCGCTCTGTGCCGCGCCCTGCATCTCGACAACTGCTAGGCTCGCGACGGCGATGGCGATCAGCGTATTGACGACGAGCGGATTTGCCCTGCGAAGGCGGTCGGTCAATGTGCTCAGTAGTGCCACCGGCGAAGTCTCTCGTGGACCTAACCGGGATTTCCCATCTCGGCCGCCCCATGCCGATATCAAGGTGAGAATAAGGTGGTCGGAGCTTACTGCCGGTCTTTGGTGCTTGTCAATCCTCGCTCGCTTCTGCATGGGATAGGGTTTCAATCATGAACACTCCGGTGAATACGCCTCATTGGAATCCCAGCCCGGCACCAGGCTCCCTGCTTCGCGGGCGCTGTCCGGTCATCCGCCGTGGTATATTCTCCGCGGAGGAAAGCATGGACCTGGTATTCGTAAGGCACGCGGAAAGCCTGGGCAACGCTCAAGGCCGCTGGCAGGGGCACGATGACTCCGAGCTAACCGACCTGGGACGCCAGCAGGCCGCGAGGCTCCGAGAGCGGTTCGTCTCCGAGGGCTTCGAGCCGACACACGTCTACGCCAGTCCTTTGAGCCGGACCTACGAGACGGCCCGCATAGTGTCGGCAGCGTGGGACCGCGCGATAGTTCCGTGGGACGACCTGATGGAGACCGACGTGGGAGCGTTCTCCGGTATGGCATGGGCAGACATCGAGCAGGAGTTCCCGAAGATCGCCCGTGAGTTCAGCCAGACCCGGGACTGGGACCTGGTCCCGGGCGCCGAGACATCGGGAGAGCGCCGTGAACGGGCTCGCGGAGTGGTCCAAAAGCTGATCGCCGACCACTCCAACGAGGACAGGGTGCTGGCCGTGACTCACGGCGGTATATTCCAGCATATCTTCGCGGTCCTGATGGACTCGGAGCGGTTCTGGGGCTTGTCGGTGGGAAACACGGCGGTGTTCGAATTCAGGCTGGACGTGGACCGCTGGCACCAGACCGGCCTCGCGCTTACGAATCCCGACTTATGGCGCATACACCGATTCAACGACGTATCGCACCTGGGCTAGGGATCGGCGCCTGTGCCCGCCGATATCGCCTATCGCCCAGCGTCTATCGAAATCTCTTGGGACCGTGGCCATTACGATCGGTTTGGCGTGTCGGGCCGCCGCTCCTGGAGTCCGATTTAGTCGCCCTGAGAGTCCTTGACCACCGCCTCGGGCGGATGTAGGCTTAGTGTCTGTACCTCCGCAGACTGTTTCTGCAATTTAGGTTCACACTGGAGCACCGTTGGCCCAACCCGCCCCGGCCACATCAGCCCCTGCTCCGACTACACCCTCCAGGTTTTCCCCGGCCCGGTACGCCATGTTCGAGTCGCTTCGGTACCGAGACTTCCGATGGTTATGGGCGGGGTCATTCGTCTCCTTCACGGCGATGATGATGCAGATGATCACGCGGGGGTGGCTGGTGCTGCGCCTGGCCGATGACTCTCCACTGGCGTTGGCGCTGGTGATGATGTCCTTTGCGGCGCCTTCGACATTATTCTCGATCATCGGCGGTGCGCTGGCAGACCGCATTCCCAAGAAGCATCTTATAGTCGTGGGCCAGTCAGGCAACGCGGCCCTGACTTTTCTGCTGGGCGTGCTGGACTTCACGGGGGTCGTCACTTTCTGGCATATGCTCGCGATCGGTTTCGCTAACGGCGCGATGATGGCCATATACATGCCCAGCCGCCAGGCGATCCTCTCCGATATAGTGCCAGAGGATAGCCTGATGAACGCCATCTCGCTCAACAACTCGGCAATGAACATGACGCGCATTATCGGCCCGGCCCTGGCCGGGTTCTTGATCGTGTTCATCGGGACCTCCGGCGTGTTCTTCCTGGTGGCGGGGATATACGTGTTCGCGGCCGCGTCGATTGCTATGGTGAAGGCAGGATCGACTCCCGCTGGGTCCTCTCGCAAAGGCGTGGCGGGAGATATCAGGGCGGGGTTCGCCTATGCGGCCTCCGACCGGGCGATGTTGGGCGTGATCGTCCTGATGCTGTTGTCGACACTGTTCGGGTTCTCCTACTTCACGCTGATGCCGGCCTGGGCACGCGAAGCCCTCGACATCCAGTCCGACGGACTGGGCATACTAATGACGATAATGGGCGTAGGAGCGCTGGTCGGGACGTTGGGGCTGGCAAGCGTCAAGAACGTACCCCGTCGAGGGCTTGTGATGGTGGCGTCGTGCCTGGTCTGGGGGGCCTCGCTAGCTGCCTTCTCCCAGGTAACCGAGTACGCCGTTGCTGTCCCTTATCTACTGCTGATCGGCATGGTGAGTGCGGTGTTCATGTCGGTGAACATGACGATGATGCAGGTCCTGGCCCCTCCAGAAATGCGGGGCCGGATGATGGCCATGGGCATGATGAGCTTCGGGTTAATGCCGCTCAGCGCACTGCCCTTTGGGGTCCTCGCCGAGGCGAGGGGCAGCACCCCGGACGCGCTGTTCGTGAGCGGTGCGCTGCTGACGCTGGTCACGCTGGTCCTTGCGGTGGCGTACCCCACCCTGCGAAGACTGCGCTAAAGCCCGCTCCGGACGACCGACGTTGACCCTATCCGGGGCCGGTGATAGCCTCGAACTCCCCGAATCGTATACGGCAGCGTGCGTGCTCGCACGACCGTTAGTCTGCATCCCGCGGGCGTCCGAAGTTTGAACGTATTGAGGTGTACCGCTGTGACCATTGGCCCATCAAAGGGCATGGCCCAGACCGTCCTGGGGCCCGTCGAACCCGGGAGACTGGGTCCCACCATGACTCACGAGCACCTGTTCATCGACTTTCGCCTGATGTTCAACCAGCCCGCCGATCCCGCCTCCCGGCGCCTGGCCATGCAGCGCCTGGCCATGGAGAACCTGGGCTGGGTGAGATACAACCAGTACCGCAGCATGGATAACTTGACGCTGCAAGATGAAGATATAGCCATCCAGGAGGCGCGACGCTTCATGGGGGTTGGGGGCGGGACGATAGTCGATGCCACCAGCATCGGCATCGGCCGCGACCCACTGGCGCTGGCGCGAGTGGCGCGGGCAGTGGGCATCAACGTGATTATGGGCGCAGGGTACTACGTCGACGCCGCTCACCCGGCCGAGGTAGCCGCTAGCAGCGAAGAGGAGCTGGCGCGCCGTATCGTTGCGGATATCCAGCTTGGCGTTGATGACACCGGCGTCCGGGCGGGCGTCATTGGCGAGATCGGCTGCACCTGGCCCCTGGCTGATAGCGAGCGCAAGGTGTTGCGAGCGTCTGCGATGGCTCAACAGGAGACGGGTGCGCCCATCCTGGTCCACCCCGGTCGTAACGAGGCTGCTCCGGCGGAGATCATCGCGGTGCTGTCCGAGGCGGGCGCGGACGTCAGCCGCGTGATAATGGGACACCTGGACCGGACCATCGCCAGTTTCGATACCCTACGGGCGTTGGCTGGCGCCGGCTGCTACCTGGAGTGGGACCTCTTCGGCAACGAGTCCTCCCACTATCCCCTCTCAGATATCGATATGCCCAGCGACGCCCAGCGTATGGACCTAATCAAGCGAATGATCGACGAGGAAGGGTGCGGGCCACGTATCGTGATAGCCCACGACATCTGCACCAAGCACCGCCTGGCGAAGTACGGTGGACACGGCTACGGCCACATTTTGGAAAACATCGTCCCGCGCATGCGGGAGCGGGGATTGTCCGAGGACCAGGTCCAGGCCATCGTCGTCGATAATCCGGCGCGGATACTGAGCTTCGTTTGAGCGTTCCGAAACTATGCGCCGTCCCTCGATGCCGGGCAGGTAATTGAGGCCTAGCCGGTTATCCCACCCAGGGCAGCAGCGAGATGCCGTACTCGTCGCACGCGATCGCCACCGCCAGGCCCTTGATGATCTTTCCGACGGAAATTATCACCATGAACCGGACGAATGGGAAGTGCGCGGTGCCAGCCGCAATCCCCACCAGGTCGAAGATCGGGTTGGGTATAGCCGAGAAAATTAGCAGGACCAGAGAACCGCGCTTTTCCATCCACTTGCCGACCTGCGGCCGCAATTTGCGGTAGACGCTAGATCGCTCGAAGATTGTGTCACCGGCGTAGCCCACCACGTATCCGGACCACTCTCCCAGCGCCTCTCCCACTCCGGCGAGCGTACCCACCACCCAAGGGTTCAGGAAAACGCTCACCCCGCAGACCGAGATCAGCCCCGGCACCGGTAAAACCATGGAGACGGCGCCGAAGAAATTGAGGAGGAAGACGCCGGGGTAGCCCGCGAGTTTCGCCGCGGAGATGTAATCTCGGAGCGCCCATACCAGGATGGCCAGCAAAATGGCGACGATGAGGGCCGCCACTGGAAGCCAGCGGTTGCTCCTGACGATGATGCGGGTCATCAGTCCCGGGTCTGCAGCAGCCTGGTCTGGCACCTGGGGCACCCTCCGCCGTTACAGCCGAATCCCGGGGGCGCGACTCAGCAGGTCCGCAGACAACGTACCGGATGTGGTCTCGACATCCGCCGGAGGACCTTAACGCGATGGCCGTGCCTCGGTGAGCCGGAGGCCGGACCGGTTCAGCAGCGGGATGACGCCTGGCCGAGGCAAGCGGTCCGGCAAAGCTGCCAGAGACCTGACCACCGCGCGCCTCGACTGTGACCGGGGTTCAGAACTGTCAGGGGGAATTATACGTCAGCGCGACAAAAACTCCAGCGCCAGGTCGTTGAACTCCGCCGACCTCTCCATATGAGGCCAATGGCCACAGTCGGCCAGCACGTGCAAACTGGCCGCGTCGCTGGCCCTGGCGGCGTTGATGCCGTGCGCTGGCGGCAGAATCCGGTCCTTGTCGCCCCACACGATCATCAGCGGCATCCGCAGCGTGTTAAGCTCCCGTGTCCTGACGTAACCGCGTCTGACGCCCCACGGCGAGATAGAGTTCCTGATAACTTTCAGTCCCGCTTCCCTGGCGCCCGGCATGGCGCCGGTCCGGCGAAGCTCGTCCACCAGCTCCTGTGTCACCAGGCTCTGGTCGTGGAAGGACTGGCGCAGCATGAGTCCGGTGGTGTCGAACCTCCCGCTGGTAATAAATTCGCCGACCCACGGCAGGGCGACCAGCCTGAGAAAGGGCGTGACCTGTCTGCCCAGCGACCCGCTGCTGACGAGGACCAGGTGCGACACCATCTCCGGGTGCGCCAGCGCCGTGATTAGCGCCAGGCCACCGCCCAGGGAGTGGCCGACCAGCGCAGGCGATTCGAGGCCCAATTCGCCGACAAAGGCTCGAACGAACTCGACCATCGAGTCGGAATCGTAGGATATGTCGGGCTTGTCCGAATCGCCGTGGCCGGGCAGGTCCACGGCGTACACGGAGCGGGTTTGAGCAAGGGGGGCCAGGTTATCACGCCACGTTGCCACCGACGCGCCGAGCCCATGGATGAGCACCACCGGCCTACCCTGGCCGGCCTGGACGTAGTGTGTCCGGATGCCTTCGACGGTCGCGTAAAGAGACTCGCCGGTCAACGTAATCATCTCGCGGCGAGTATACCCGAGAGCGGGAGCGACTGGAAGGCTCGCGCCGCTGTTAGGAGACTTGCCGCTCGGCGTCATCTCCCTGGGTGAAACTCAGGCCGGTGTCGTCCGCGTCGACGTTAACGGTGGCGCCCTCGACGAACCGACTCGCCAGAATGAGCTTCGAGAGCGGGTTCTCCAGATGCCGCTGGACCGCCCTCCGAAGGGGTCTTGCGCCAAAAACCTTGTCGTAGCCCTCGCCTGCCAGCCAGTCCTTGGCGGCCTCGGTCAGCTCGATGGCTACGCCGTGGTCGATGAGACGTGCCTGCACCTCTACAACTATCAGGTCCACAATCTGGTGAATCTGCTCTTTGGTCAGCGTGTCGAAGACGATTATGTCGTCGATACGGTTCAGGAACTCCGGTCGGAACGAGCGCTTCAACGCATCCTCGATTGAGGCCCTCACCCTGTGCGATTCGTCTCGTTCGTCCGTGTCCCTGAGGAAGCCCACCTGCTCCCGCGCGGCGTCGCTGTTGCCCAGGTTGGAGGTCATGATGACGAGCGTGTTGCGGAAATCCACCGTCCTGCCGTGGCCGTCGGTCAGCCGGCCGTCTTCCAGGATCTGAAGCAGCACGTTGAACACGTCCGGATGCGCCTTCTCGATCTCGTCGAAAAGCACCACTCGGAAGGGCCTTCGACGCACGGCCTCGGTGAGCTGGCCGCCCTCGTCGTAGCCCACGTAGCCCGGTGGAGCACCGATGAGTCGGGAGACGGCGTGCTTCTCCATGTACTCGGACATGTCGACCCGGACCATGTTCTGCTGGTCGTCGAAGAGGTACTCGGCAAGCGCGCGGGCCAGCTCAGTCTTGCCCACGCCCGTTGGTCCGAGGAAGATGAAGCTGCCGATCGGCCGTTCGGGGTCCTTTAGCCCGGCCCTTGCCCGCCGGATGGCGTCTGATATGGCCGTCACGGCTTTGTGCTGGCCGATGACGCGCTCGTGCAGCCGCTCCTCCATGTGAAGCAGCTTCTCGGCTTCGCCCTCAAGCAGCCGCTCGGCCGGTATGCCCGTCCAGGTCGCGATCAGCCTGCCGATGGCCTCGGCGTCAACGGACTCCGCGGCCTCCGCGGGCTGGCTTTCGGCCCTGCCCCGGTCGTACTCCTCCTGGAGCCTAAGTCGTTGGGAGCGGAGCTCGGCCGCCTGCTCATAGTCCGCCCGCTGGGACGCGGCTTCCTCTTCGTGCTCGAGTTGGTGCAGCCGGGCCTGAAGCTGACGAAGGTCGGTGGGCAGCGACTGGGCGTCTATGCGCAGCTTGCTGGCGGCTTCGTCGATCAGGTCAATCGCCTTGTCCGGCAGAAAGCGGTCCGAGATGTAGCGTTGGCTGAGCCGGACGGCGGCCTCGATGGCCCCGTCTTCGACCCGCACCTTGTGATGGGCCTCGTACTTTGGGCGGAGACCTTTCAGCATCTCGATGGCCGTCTCGACGTCTGGCTCCTCTACGAGGATCGGCTGAAACCTGCGCTCCAGCGCCGCGTCTTTTTCGATGTAGCGTCGGTACTCCGCCTCCGTGGTGGCGCCCACGCACTGGAGCTCGCCTCGGGCCAGGGCGGGTTTCATCATGTTGGAGGCGTCTATGGCGCCCTCAGCGGCGCCCGCGCCCACAACCGTGTGTATCTCGTCGATGAAGAGGATTATCTCACCCTGGGCCTGCTTGATCTCGTCCATGACCGCCTTCAGGCGCTCTTCGAACTCGCCCCGAAACTTGGAGCCGGCGACCAGCGCGCCCATGTCCAGGGACAGCACCCGCCGCCCTTCCAGCTCCTCGGGCACGTTGCCCGACTCGATGGCCTGGGCGAGCCCCTCGGCCACCGCGGTCTTGCCTACCCCGGCGCCGCCGATCAGTACAGGGTTGTTCTTGGTGCGCCGGATCAGCGTTTGCATGGCGCGGGCGATCTCGACCTCCCGGCCCAGGACCGGGTCCAACTTGCCGTTGCGGGCCAGTTCGGTCAGGTCTATGCTGAACCTCTCCAGGGACCGGTAATGGCTCTCGGCTCGCGGATCGTCTACCCGATGCCCCCCACGGACCTTCTGGAGCGCCTGGTACACGCCCTCGGTCGTCACACCGTACTCCTGGAACACCGTAGCCACTTCCCCCTGGTCCTCCTGGGTCAGGGCGATCAGCAGGTGCTCAGTACCGATAAAATCGTCGCCCAGCCTGTCCGCTTCGGCTTTCGCCCTGCTAAGCACCCGCTCGGCCCCGGGCGTCATGAAGATCTGGTTCGTCGGGCTGGCCACCTTCGGGGCCCTATCTAGCAGCTCGTGCAGCCTGGCTCGCATGGGGTCCGCCTGCACGCCCATCTCTTCCAGGACATCCAGCGGCACGCTCAACTCCTGTTCCAAAAGCGCCGTGAGGATATGCTCGGAGTCCCACTGGCTGTGGCGGTAGCGCCGAACCGCCTCTTGGGACCTGCCTAATGCGTCCTGGGCCTGTTCGGTAAAGTTATCCGGTTTTAACACCATTTGGCTCTCCCCCGCGGGTGTGCTCGGCGGCTCCCGATCACGCGAGAATCGGGCGCTTGCTAAGGTTATTGTATCAAAGACCTTGATACGCTTCAACTCAATCCTCGGTCGATGTTGACTTTGGATATTGCGGGTGCCAGACTAGATCGCATCCGGCCCGCAGAAGCTGAAGCGCCGCCATTGATAATCGACATCCACACGCACACATACCCTACTTCGGTCGACAGTCTGCTGACCCCCGATGAGCTAATAAGCGAGGCCAAACGCATTGGACTGGATGGGATATGCATAACCGACCACGACGGGTTCTGGGACCACCGAGAAGTGGTCGAGTTGTCCAGGCGGCACGACTTTCTGGTGCTGCCGGGATGCGAGGTGACGACGGAAGAGGGCCATCTGCTGGTCTACGGGCTGCGCAAGTACATCTTCGGCATGCACAGGTCTGAATTCGTCAAGGACCTGGTCGAGAAAGAACGCGGCGCCATCGTCGTGGCCCATCCGTACCGGCGGACCTACCGTGAGCACGCCGACACCGGCCCGGCCGCCTACTACGAGATGCTGGACCTGGCTGCGAAGAACCGGGTTTTCGGCATGGTGGACGCGGTAGAGGTTTTCAACGGGCGCGGTTCCAAAGAGGAAAACGCCTTCGCCTTCGAGGTGGCTCGCCGCTTCGACCTGCCCGGCACGGGCGCCAGCGACGCCCACATGCTCGAAGATCTGGGCACATTCGCAACGGAGTTCCAGCGTCGTGTCTCCAGCCTGGACGAGCTGATCGAGGAGCTCAGGGCCGGTCGGTTTAGCCCTCTCGTGTTAGATGGGAGCAAGACCGCTCATTGAGCCGTCAGCTATCAGGTGTCGGGCGTCAGCCGCGACCCGGCGCGTCGAGGCGGACAAGCGCATTGCAGGCGTATAATAATCCAATCCCGATAGTCGACGGACCCGACAGGTAGTCTGATGCCCGCGTTGCTTGAGCTACAGGACCTCCACACCTACTTTTCCACCAAGGAAGGGATTGTCAAGGCGGTGAACGGGGTCTCCCTCTCTTTGGACGAGGGCGACGTGCTGGGACTGGTGGGAGAGAGCGGCTCCGGCAAGACCGTGACCGCGCTCTCGATCATGAGGCTGGTGCCCTTTCCGGGCCGGATTGTAAAGGGCGACATTACCTTCGGCGGTCAGAGCCTGGTGGACATCCGGGACGATCGCATGCGACGGATTCGCGGTAGCGAGATCTCCCTTGTGTTCCAGGACGCGGGAGCGGCGCTCAACCCCGTCATCACCATTGGCCAACAGGTCGGTGAGATCATGACGGAGCATACGGATATGAGCAAGCGGCAGGTCCGGAATTACGCGCTGGAATTGCTTGGCCAGATGGGCATTGCCGACGCCGACCAAGTGCTGGACCGTTACCCCTTTCAACTGAGCGGCGGCATGGCCCAGCGGGTTCTAATGGCCATCGGTGTAGCTCTCAAGCCACGGCTGCTGATCGCGGACGAGCCGACGTCGAACCTGGACGTTACGCTGCAGGCCGAGATACTGCATCGGCTGCGCCTGCTGCGGCAGGAGAGCGGCACGTCGATCATGCTCATCACGCATGATCTAGGTATCATCGCTCAGATGGCCGATACGGTGGCGGTGATGTACGGCGGCTTCATCGTGGAGTATGCCGAGACGAAGCAGCTCTTCCGGCGACCCACGCATCCGTACACATGGGGCCTGTTTCAGGCTATCCCGCGGTTGGACTCATCGGACCAGGCGCTCCAGCCCTTGCCTGGCGCGCCACCAATAATGTTAGACCCCCCCGACCAGTGTCCGTTTCTGCACCGGTGCAACAAGGCCACGACGGAGTGTCGCACCAGTCCTCGT
The DNA here is from genome assembly GCA_965248005.1 of Dehalococcoidia bacterium. Lineage (GTDB taxonomy): Bacteria > Chloroflexota > Dehalococcoidia > Lucifugimonadales > UBA1123 > CBDFIE01. The sequence goes on along the minus strand of CBDFIE010000003.1, from coordinate 1,443,117 downwards.
CCTCCGCTAGTGGAGATAGAATCCGGTCACAAACTTGCCTGCTTCAATCCGGTGGTCTTCCCGGATTAGGTTTTTGAAGACCAAAGAGGTGGCCAAACCGTTAGACGATCCGCGTGCCGAGCGCCGAGAACGAAGGCGCGACCTGATATAATCCGCCCGAATCAGCCCATTTGCGAAAATCGCCGGTCGGCGTGAAGAACCTGAGGAGAGGTAATTATGGAGCAACGGCAACTTGGTGACAGCGGTCTTTTTACATCGTCCATAGGCTTCGGCACGTGGGAGATGAGCACCACCATGTACGGGCATATCGACGTCAAGGAGGCCAGCGACGCGGTTAATGCCGCAATAGATCACGGGATTACCCTGTTCGATACCGCCGAGGTATACGGTCCGTACCACTCCGAAGAGCTCCTGGCAAAGGCCTTGGGCGATAGAAGAAAAGAGATCGTGCTGGTGAGCAAAGTAGGCTTCAAATACGACGAAAACGGGAAATCCGTCGGCCGCAGCTCAAAATACGAAAATGTAATGGAACGCGCCGAGGGCTGTCTCCGCAGATTGGAGACGGATTTCCTGGACCTGCTGCTTATCCACTGGCCCGACCACGATACGCCTTTCGAGGAGCCCATGCGCGCGCTCGAAAAGCTGAAACAGGACGGCAAAATCCGCCATTATGGCGTTTCGAATTTCACGCCGGATATGATGGATGAGTGTGAGAAGTACGGTCACCTGGCGGCTAATCAGGTCGGGTATCACATGTTCGACCGTCGAATGGAGTCGGCAGTCCTCCCACATTGTCTCGAAAAGAACATCGGATTCATGTCCTATGGCACGCTTGGGTTCGGGCTGCTCTCCGGCGCGTTCACGAAAGACACGGCGTTCGGGGAGGGAGACTGGCGAAGGGGAGGCAAAGCCTTCGGGCTTCCTCTATTCCAGGAAGAAGAGTTTGGGAAGCAGTTAAAGGTCGTTGAACGCCTGAAAGCCATCGCCAGAAGTCATGATAAGTCAGTCGCGCAGATGGCCATCGCCTGGACGCTGGGGCATCCCGCGGTTTCCGTCGGACTGGTTGGTGTGCGGAACGAGTGGGAGCTAAAAGAGAACGTCGCCGCGGCAGACTGGAAGCTCAGCGGCGAGATACGCGACGAGATCGACGCGATTTTCGCCGACGAAGACGTGCCCACGCACGTCGACACCGATCAGGCGATCTAGTGTCCCGAATCGCAAACGTGTTGAACGATTCTGGCTCTTTGCTCACCTGGTCTTGTAGTTCGACAAGCCTGTCCTGATCCGCCTTAGGCGGACGAAGGGCTCACCGCTAACCGGGGAATAGCAGATTCCGTTCGGCCTGAGCCAGTCGAAGGCCCCAGATTCATGCGGCTAGCTTCCGCCCTAGGACGCGGGGAAACAGCACATTCCGTTCGGCCTGAGCCAGTCGAAGGCCCGAAGCCTATGCGGCTAGCTTCTGCCCCAGGACACGGGGAAACAGCACATTCCGTTCGGCCTGAGCCAGTCGAAGGCCCGAGATTTACCCGGCTAGCTTCGGACTCAGGACACCAGGTGGCGTGGGCCGGAGTCCACTGACGACCATGTGCGGGATCGCCGCGCTCACTGGGCCGTGTAGCCGCCGTCTATCACCAGCTCGCTGCCCGTCATAAAGCTGGACTCGTCCGACGCCAGGAACAGCACGCCGTACGCCACCTCTTCGGGCTCGCCATACCTGCCCAGCGGCACCCGCTCCCGCGTGAGACCCGCGATCTCCGGGTCCGCTCTCCGCGCCGCCGTCATAGGCGTGGCTATCGGGCCGGGATGGACCGAGTTCACCCGGATGTTGTCCGCCGCGTACTGGACTGCCGCCGCCTTGGTGAATATCCGGACCGCGCCCTTGGAAGCGTTGTAGCCCGCGTTGACGTTGCCCTGCCCGATCATCCCGCTTATGGACGAGATGTTGATGATGGAGCCGCCTCCGGTCCGCTTCATCTGGGCAATGGCCGCTCTGGTCCCCAGGAAGACGCCCTTTGCGTTCACGTCCATGACCCGGTCCCAAGTCTCAACGGACATGTCCTCGATGGAGGACGTAACCAAGATGCCCGCGTTGTTTACCAGGACGTCGAGGCTTCCGAAGCGCTGGACCGCCGTTGCAACGATGGCCTCCCAATCGGCCTGACTGGAAACGTCCAGCCGAGCGAAGACGGCCCGGCCTCCGGTCTCGTTGATCTCGGCCTCGGTCTTGCGGCCTTCGTCCTCCAGAAGGTCGCCGATGACCACACTGGCCCCCTCCCGGGCAAACAGCTTCGCCTCCGACGCGCCCATACCCCGCGCGCCTCCGCTGATAATCGCCACCTTGCCTTCAAGTCGCATATCGAGCCCTCCCTCGACAGCTATCAGCTATCAGCTGTCAGCTTTCAGCCCGGGTTAACCATCATCGAGTCGATATTGTAGCTTTGGGCTTGCGAGAGGGCAATTTGACTGTTGGCGGGGGCTGGCGTATCAGCGCTCCGTGTCCACGGTCAAGGCCGCGACCATCTCCTCCTCGACGCGCTGCACGGTTTCGGCATCACGGAACGGGGGGAACATGATCTCTTCGACACCAGCATCGTCGAACTCGCCGATTCGATCGACGATGTAGTGGTCCGCCTCAGGCGGATGTCCGCCCTAGCCCCCTTCACCGCTAACCACCCCTGAGCCTGGGGTCTAGCAGGTCCCGAATGGCGTCGCCGAACATGTTTAGACTGTAGATGGTAATAGTCAGGCAAAGACCGGGCCAGAGAGCCAGCCATGGCGCTACCTCCATGTGCTGACGCCCTTCCCGGCTGAGCATGCCTCCCCAATCAGGAGTCGACGGTGGCAGACCGAATCCGAGGAAGCCCAGAGAAGCCAAAGACAGGATTACGCCTCCGATGCTCATGCTGAATATAATGATTATGACAGGCATAATATTGGGCAGGACATGTCGGATAAATGCTCTCCATTTTGTGCAGCCAATCGCTTCTGCCGCCTGAAAATACACATTCTCTTTAATGCCAATAACAGCGCCTCGGATTACTCTTGAGCCACCGATGCCTCCTGATATCCCCAGGACCAGTATTACCTGTGGCACACCCCGCCCCGCTATGGACATTATGGTCAGCAACAGGATCAGCCCCGGGAAAGCCATCCAGGCATCGACAAATCTCTGCACACCCAGGTCCAATTTACCACCAAGGAATCCTGAAGTGCCGCCTATCAGGGTGCTGATCACAGTACTAATAGCGGTCACTACCAGACCGACAAGTATGGAAACACGAGCCCCTATGATGATGCGGCTCAAGAAGTCTCGCCCCAAGTGGTCGGTACCCAGCAGATACCGGGCTGATGAGCCAGTCAGCCTGTCTATCAGGTGCGGTTCAGTATATCGATAAGGAGCCAGAAAATCGGCGAAGATAGCGACAAGAATCAATAGCAATACGATAATCCCGCTGGCAGTACCCAGTCGCTTCTCCTTGACCAGCCTGGTAAAGAAATCAGCCAGCCGGGAACGTCTCTTCGGCGCAATTTCTGCTGATGGTATCCCTATGGCGTCGCTCATATTCCCGACTTCTCCCCCTTTATTGATAACGGACCCTCGGATCTAAATAAGGATAAATCAGGTCGATAAATAGATTGCTCCCCATAACCACGGCGGCGAAAAACAGGTTTACTCCGGAAACCACCGGGTAGTCTCTGTCATTGAGTGCATCCAGCATGAGACGACCTACCCCCGGCAGGGCAAATATGTTCTCTATGATAACGGCGCCGCCTACCATGATCGGGATCTCCATGCCTATTAGAGTAACTACCGGGATGAGTGCATTCTTAACGGCGTGTCTCAGAACGACTACCCTCTCTTTGAGACCCTTAGACCACGCCGTCCTGATATAGTCCTGCCTGAGCACCTCCAGCATCATGGTCCGCGTCATCCGCATTGTGCTTGCAGCACCGGCCGTCCCCAGAATCAGGCTGGGAATGATGAACATCCCCAGATTCCCCAGCGGGTCTTCCGTGAAAGGAATCAGCTCCAGCGGTGGCGACCAGCCCCACCAAATTGCCGGGTATATCATAACCATAAGTGCCAGCCAGAAGTTAGGCGTTGCCATGCCGATGATGGCGACAGAGCGCCCCGTGTAGTCGGCGGCCGTATCCTGGCGAATCGCCGAGTAGATGCCGACGGGCAGGGCTATCAAGAGCCCGATTACGATTGCCATGACACCAAGCTCAATGGTTACTGGCAATCTACCTATTATCCTCTCCTCTACCGGCCAATGGCCATACAGTGATTCGCCAAGGCTGCCCTGGAGGATACCGTTGAAGCCAGACTCACCGGTATACGCGTCAGGGGTCGGCAACACTCCTATCCAGCGTACATACTGCACGTAAACAGGCACGTCTATTCCCAGCATACGCTCAAGAGTTTCACGGTCAGCCTCCATGCCGGCAGAGTAGTTCATGCTCCTAGACTCCATTATGTCTATTGCATCGCCGGGGATGAAGCGGACCGAGAGAAAGACGATGATGCTCAGTATGAACAGGGTAGGGATCATCAGCAATAACCGCCTGATGATATAGGCTCTCATCTCACACGCCTCATCCCGATTTCCCCCGTCATTTCTTTCGTCATTGCCACCCCTCTTTTGTCATTGCGAGCCTCGATTTATCGGGGCGTGGGAATCCCATTATTAAATCCCCCTTTCCCAAAGGCAGAATGAGAGGGATTTTAGGAGAGTGGCGACGTCGTTCCCCTCTTTCCCCCGTTATTGCGATGTATATCCCAACGACGTCATTCCGGGCTTGACCCGAAATCTAGGCCAAGAACTCCTGGATCCCGGATCAAGCCCGGGATGACAGTAAGAAGGGACTCCTCTCATTATTCAATAAGTAAGGGAGCCGGGAAGCCTGAGCCTCCCAGCTCCCTTTTTGTATCAGCTCACCCACAAGGGGGGTGAAACCCCTAATAACCCATAGCTGCCTTCAGCTCGGAATCAATCCAGAGGCGGGCAAAGATGGGGTTACTTTCAGAGACTCCTAATTTAAATTCACCGTTCCAACCTGTGATCCACGGCTGGGCTACCTGGGTACCAGGCACCGAGGGACCCCAAATATTCCAGTGCTGCTCCGTTATGTACATATCTGCATCGCGAAAGAACTTCCCGTACTCCTCAACGGTGGTAGCAGCTCGCATGTCTCCCATTATGCGCTCATAATCCGGGTCAAGTTTCCGCCAGTTCACGACCCACTTTTCGCCGCTGTAGTCGGAATACTTAGACGCATGATGATCCTCAAGGGACGGGGCGCACCCGCTCAGGAGAAGAAGGTCAACGGGCGTCGCGGCGATCATAGCGACATACTCACCGAGGGGTGTTGTGTTTAATTTTAGATCAATGCCAATCTCGCGGAAGTATTCAACGATTAATTCTGTATAGCCCATATCAGTAAAAGGGTGGACTGGCATCTCGGCCTTGAGTCTGACGCCGTCGTCGCCACGTGGCAACCCAGCCTCATCAAGTAATGCTTCTGCTCCATCCGGGTCATAGGTATATTCTTGCTTAAGCTCTTCGGGCCACTCCTCATACGGGGTGTGAAACCCGGGGACACGAGTCGCCCCACAAGGTTCAGTACTCGCAGCACCCTTGTAGTAGGTAATACCAATTGTCTGAATGTCGATTGCCTTCTGCATTGCCTGGCGCACCCGGATGTCGTCAAAGGGTGGCCTGGTCGCGCTGGTGACGTTAATAACATTATTTGACCGACCTGGCACCGAGTATTGCACTATTTCGGGGTTGGTCTGCCGGAGCCTCTCTACCGTGTCGATAGAATTTATACTTCCGCCGGCTGACGGTCCAAGCATATCAATCTTACCCGTGCGCAGTGCCGCAATACGTGCTGCTTCTTCTGGCATATTCACGGCCCTTAACTGGTCAATATAGGGCAAGCGGTTCTGCGGGTATTTTTCGTCGTAGCCCCAGTAGTTAGGATTCTTGGTGAAGGTGTGAGAACTGCCCTCGACAACGTCAGTGAGCATAAAGGGTCCCGTGCCGACCAGGTTCTTCCAATCATGAGCGTCGCCATGTTCCTTGATTACCTCGGGGGGGTATATCCAGGCCATCTCGCTCGAGAGGATGTACGTCAGCGCCCAGATATGTGGTTCCTTCAGCTTAAAAACAACCGTCCGATCGTCGGTGGCCGTTATCGATTCCCATTCGGGGATCCCCAAAATACGAATCCAGGCGCTACGGTCGGCACCACTGAACTCACCCATGGCCAACCAGCGGTGAAAGTTATATTCAATGTCCTTGGCAGTTAGCTCCCGACTGTTCATCGGTGCCTTATCATGCCAGTTAACGCCATCGCGGATGTTGAAGATAATCGTTGTGTCGTCGGGCACTTCCCAGTTTTCAGCCAGATTGCCCGTCATGGGCCAAATAGGTGGGTGGTGTGATTTCAGATCAAATTCCTCCCTATCTATTGCCCAGTCCAGCTTCTCTAGCTTCTCTAGAACGCCACTGACGAAGCCTCCCACGTCTTTCAGGTGATGGGAGTCAATTTGTACCGACCATATCGAGCCTATCGTCATTGTCCCGCCATACTCTGGCGCCACCACCACATTGCCGGTGGAGGGGTCGGCCACATACCCCTTCCGCACCTCTACAACTTTGAGGACCTCTTTCTCCACCACCACGGTCTCGCCGGGGACCTGTACTTCTTTCACGACCTCTTTCTCTACGACCATGGTCTCGCCGGGGACTTCCACCTCTTTCACGACCTCTTTCTCCACTATGACAGTCTCACCGGGGACCTGTACCTCTTTGATCACCTCTTTTTCCACCACCACCTCTTTGACCACCTCCACGACCTCCGGGTCCGAGCTGCAGGCCGCGGCAAGCACCAACAGAACAGCCGCTCCTGCCGCTACGACTAACCACCGCATTCCGAGTGTCTTAGACATTTTTCGTCCTCCTTCGTCAGAGTGAAATTGTTGCCTACCGACTTCAAGTGTGTTTCTCATTTCGTTCACTCCTTGTCTCTGCTGGGACTTAAGATCTTCACCACGCACTCCGAGTGTCTTAGACATTTCCATGTCTCCTATCGGTCAACGCAAAAACGGGCACCAAACGACGCGGGCGTTCCCCTACTCGCGGACGGTGCCCGCAGACAGTCGACTTGTACCACAGTCCCCCCCACCGCTGTCAAGCCTCGGATTGCGAGGGATATTGGGGCTATGTACAGCGTGTAGCTGCTCATATTAGGGCATAACTCGCGAAATACATTATATACAGCCGGTATATCGTAGTAAACCCCCGAATCGAGAGCTCGATCAGCCCCGGGGGTTGGGGCCATTGCCAACCCGAAGCTATCAGCAATCAGCCATCAGCAATCAGCGGTCAGCCGTCAGCCGTCAGCTATCAGCAGTCAGCGATGAATGGGGGGCTCAGGTCGGACGAGGGGGAGACGCTGCTGCCCGTGCGAAGGCGGCTCGCCGTGGCGGCGAAACTGCGGACGTGACGGAGGTGCCGCGCAAATCCGGCCGGCGCGAGACCTGAGGGAAGCGCGGAGCCGCGGGGCCGAAACCCCTATCCAGAGTTATCGGTCTTGGCTATGCCCGTGTCGCATAGGCCCTGGACGGCGGAGGTCGTGTGACACAGGTCGGCCGATACCTACTGGTGAGGGTGGTAGAACTTGTTCTCGGCACCGGCCGAAACGACCGCCGCGGTCAGCGAAGCACTCTCAGGAAATCGTCGAGGGAAATGTCGAGGGATATCAGGATAGCCCGAAGCGTTCCTCGCGGTATTTCCTTCCTGCCCACGACGACAGCAGTTGAAAGGGTTCGGCCGGAGGAGCTGACCCGGTGATAAGAGAGATGGCTGGTCCCTCTAGCTTTGCCAGGGTAGCAGCCAAGTCGTCCGAGTGCCGCGGTGATCTGATTGCTCGAACAGAGCGGTATGCGGCTATACTGCATCGTCCTCGCTTGGTCGCCTAGGTGGTCGCCGCTATAGAGACCTTATGCTGGTACGTGGTGAACATCTTCTCCAAGGGGACCGTCATGCGTAGCTCGCGGAGAGGGGGTAGATAGACGTTGATGTTCCTTTCACGGAGTTCCTGGACAATCTCCCCGGTCTCCTCCAGGGCGTTCAAGTGGACTTCTAACGCATCCTTCAGGTTCTCGAGGGCCTCTTCGGCAGTATCACCGCAACTGGCCGTTCCAAGTTCGCGACAATATGACACATACTGGGCATCCTCCCTTTCAACGATGCCAGTCAACACGACTACACCTTCTACCTCGGCTGTATGCTGTGTCATCGTTCGTCCCTCCCGTTGGGCTTCCCGGTACATTTGAATGCCAACCCTCTGGTGGTGCACATCCACTGTAACGATACCACAGAGGTCGTGTGCGAGTGCTCAGGCGAGTACGTCGCGGCAGCAGACCACGAGTAGATGTTAAAAGAGACCCCAAAGTGCTGTATTCTGCCGGCTTGGGGTCGACCGTGCGTCAGCGCTCTGTGTCCACGGTTAAAGTCGCGCCGTCGGTGACGAACGTTACGTTGCCGTGCTCGCTGGTCACGAAGACCCGGTCCGGTGGGACGTGCCGCGACAGCCTGTCCAGCGCCTCCTGGTGAGGGTGTTCGAACCTGTTTTCAGCGCCGGCCGAGATGACTGCCGCGGCGGGCGAGACCGCGCTCAGGAACGACTCGGACGACGAGCCGCGGCTTCCGTGGTGGCCAGCCTTCAGCACGTCGCTGTCGACGTCGATGCCGCGCCTCAGCAGGTAGGCTTCGCCGTCCGCGAACATGTCGCCGGCAAGCAGGAAGCTGACGTTACCGTATACGAGCTTCAGGACCACCGAGGCATTATCCGTATCGGACTCGGTCTTGCGCAGCAGCCGATCAGGAGGGCCGACAACCTGCACGATCACGCCATCGCCGAATGTGAGCTGATGGCCAATCCGCGCCTGGATGACCTCCGCGCCCTCGGCGGCGACGGCACGACGCCACTCAATGTGTTGAGCGCTGTCGTACTCGACCGCTCGCTCCAGTACACGGCGTGCATCGTAGCGCCTCAGAAGCTCGGTAAGGCCAGCAACATGGTCGCTGTGGGGGTGGGTCAGGACCACCAGGTCGATCGACCTTTGCCAGAAGGGGAACGCGCGGCCGACCGCCTCGGCGGCCCGTCCAGGGTCCACGCCCCCGTCGACAACGATTCGGTGGCCTCCAGGCGTGGTGATTAGCGCCATGTCCCCCTGGCCCACGTCCGCGAACACCACCTGCAGCCTCCCTGCCGAGCCCGTCAGAACGGCGGTCCAGGCCAGACCGGCAAGCGTAACCGCAAGGGCGACGACCAGCCAGGACGCCTGGACCGAAGGCGCCCTCCGCCCAAGCTCGTACAGGCGCGCCGGTACGCCCTGACGAATGGCCGAGCGCAGGGCCGGACGGGCGAAAATCGCGGCGGTCAGTGCAATGTAGTATCCCCAGACAAACGCCGGAGCGAGCCGGCCAGTCTCGAATGCGGCGCCGGGGAGTCGCGCGACGACCGATGCGATTCCGGCAACGTAAGCCGAGGCTGCCCAGGCAACCCAGCCCAGGGGCTGCGCCGCCCAGTCGGCGACCAGGCCGACGGTTGCAGCGCCAGCGTGGGCCACCAGCGCCAGCGGCACCGCGGGCATCGCCAGCATGGTGGCGGGCAGCCCGACCAGCGAGACGCGCTCAAAATAGAAGGCGATGAGCGGTACGACCGCTACCGTGGCCGCGAATGAAACTGCGGCGAGATCGATCGTCAGTCGTAGAAGCGATGGCCACAGCCCGTCCCTATCGGGCGATGAAGCGAGGGCCGTCTCCGCCCAATCGGCCAACGGCCTGTTCAGCAGCCCGATTCCCGCCATGGCCGCGAAGCTGAGCTGGAACGACACGTTGGACAACGCCCCGGGATCGACAGCGATCATCAGAGCGGCGGCGAGGGCCAGCGCGGGCAGCATGCTCTGGGGCCGTCCGACGGCCATCGCCCCGAGATATGCGGTGCCCATGATCGCCGCTCGAATCGCCGACGGCGGGGCGCCCGCGACCAGCGCATATCCCCAGACCAGCGCCAGCGGCACGAGAAGGTATACCTGGCGCCGTCGGCCCACTGCGAGCGCGCTGACCGAGAGGCTGATCCCCAGCAGCACGCTGACGTGCAGTCCCGATATCGCCAGAATGTGAGAGGTGCCCGAGACCCGAAAGTCCTCCACCAGATCCTCAGGCAGGCCGTCGCGAATCCCCAGCAACACCGCCTGGCCAAAGGAGGCCTGTGGCTCGGGTACGGCACGGTCCAGAGAGTCCGCCAGGCTGCGTCGGGCGTCCAGCAGCAATCGACGGACGGCGGAGCCCTCACCGGCGTTAAGCAGCACCGCCTCCGGGAACGACATCACGGTCCCGATGCCCTGGCGGGCCAGGTAGGCCGGGTAGTCGAAATCGTCGAGGTCCGGTGGTGGCTCCAGCGACCCGGTCAGGACCAGTCGGTCACCGTACCGGAAGAAGGGTCGGTCCCTGACCCCGGCGATCTCGACGGTCTCCGTGAGCGTCACCATGACGCTACCCTCGACGCGAGTCCAGTCTGGCCCCGTCCGTTCGTCTCTGACCCGCTCTACAGTCAGTCGAAGACGGGACGCCTGACCGGCCAGGTCGGGCTGGCTGAGCACCACGCCCTCCACCTCTACCGCCGGCGCTCGGTGGAACTGGGCCAGCGAGTCGGTGTAATCGCGCTCGACGGTCCCGGCGCGGAGCATGCCGACAGCCAGGGCCGGCAGCATGAGGACCGGGAGCAGCCGCCAGCGGAGGCTCACGGCCAGGGGGACCGTCAACGCGGCGGCTAGCAGGAACAGGGCTGTCGCAGTGGGCGAGCCGCCCAGCTTCTGCCCAACAAGCACGCCCAGGACCATTGCCCCGGCAAAAGCGGGAAGTCTCAACGGGCCCCTCTCACGGAGTCGGTCACGTGGCGCCGAGTGTAGCACAGGGCGACCGGCGCAAGGCTGGGTGGAATATCGCGGCGAAATAAGTGGTGTCGAGGCCTGTGGCTGCGACGTGGCTTCAGAAAGGGGCGACCGTCCCTACGACCGTACCGGGGACGAGTGGACTACCGGCGAATCCGAATCCGTCGGTCGGGTGGTTGGCCGGTGATTGCTCGAATCACCGTTCCGGGCTACCGGGGTGTGGCACATGACGACTAACGAGTACGATCGCCCGCGGGCCGACGGCTTCGCCTGTTTGTGCCGTCCAGCAAAATCGACGCTCCGCCCTGGGCGTTCAGCCTGCCCACCGGCCCGTCCATCCGCTTCCCGGGCAGTGGCGCCGGCGTCTGCCGGTTGTCTGGCGACCCAAAACGTGTCCTGAGTTCCGCTTGACAGATTCGCCGTTCCCGCCGAAAATCGAAGTAGACCTTTTGCATCCGGGCACTCGCCCGGTTTCGATAACTGCCGCGGATTTCCCCGCTGACGCCCTGGAGGCTCCCGCCGGCTCCCATGTTGACGTTCTTTGGCTCGATCGCCGTTAGTATCATGTTCCTGTCCTGGTGGCTCGAGCCGAGGTCTCGGTGGTACACTTTGATCTTCGCGGGCGGGTCGGCGGCCACTGCTGTCTACAGCGGTCTGGCCGAGGTGTATCCGATCATGATTATCGAGACCCTTTGGACGGCACTGGCGTTGCAGCGATTCTCGCGGCTGAAGGTGCCGGCGCCGGTGGTGGCGGAGCCAGCGTAGCCCGGACTTTACCCGGGGGTTCCGGCGCCTCCAGTCGGCCGGACGCTGGTCGACAGCCTGAGCGCACGCCGATTCTGTAGTGTTCCACGAGGTCAGGACCCCTGGCGCACGCCTGTGGGCGGGTGTGGCCGCGGGTTGGGTCAAAACTAGGGGAGGGACGCCGATGGGCAAACTCGACGGCAAGGTAGCGGTGATTACCGGGGCCAGCAGGGGAATCGGCCGCGATATGGCGGTGGTATTCGCGCGCGAGGGGGCGAAGGTAGTCGTGTCGGCCCGCACGGAAAACGAGGGGGACTTCCGCATACCCGGTAGCATCCAGACGGCTTTGGACCGCATCCACGGCGAGGGCGGCGAGGCCATCGGCATTCGCTGTGACGTTACCCAGGAGGAAGAGATCCAGGCGTTGATCGACAAGACTGTCGAGCACTACGGCCGAATCGACATCCTGGTAAATAACGCGGCCATTCTTATCCCCGGCAAGGTCGACGAGATACAGGTCCGCCACTGGGACCTTCTGTACCGCGTGAATATCCGGGCGCCCTTCGTCGGATGCAAGCTTGTGTTGCCTCACATGCGAGGCAATCAGAGCGGCCACATCATCAACATATCGTCGACGGGCGCCATAGGCCCGGGCGAAGGCCCCTACGACACCGTTGGCGGCGGAGGCTCCGCATACGGGTCAAGCAAAGCCCACCTGGAACGTTTCACCCAGGGCATGGCCGAAGAGGTCTGGCAGGACGGCATCGCCGTCAACGCGCTGTCGCCCCGGAAGGCCATAGCGTCCGAGGGGCAACGATGGTTCCGCGGGGGCCAGCCTTACGCCGGCGCCAGGGAAGACGGGGAGATAATGGGTGACGCGGGCACGATCATCTGCCAGCGCGACCCCAAGACTTACACCGGCAAGATCCTCTACGACGAGGACGTACTGGCCGAGGCAGGGATAACGGACCTGTCCAAGTACACGGTAATCCCTGACTGAACGAGGCGGCGGCGGTGGCCCGTGCGCTGTCTCGGGCAGGCCCGCGATTCGTCATTGCGAGGAGACGGTAGCCGACGAAGCAATCTGGAGGGGACGGGGTGGTCCCCCACCGCCCCCGATTCTATCGGGGCCACGGCCCTCCTTCATCGCGCCTCGCAACGACATTTGGGGTGGACTTGGGGGGCAGGACATTAGCGGCAAGGGCACGGGTCCGGCGCGGCCACCGGGGCTCTACTCGTCGGCAGGCCCAGCGTCCACAGGGACGACAGTCTCGGGCAGGCCCGCGATTCGTCATTGCGAGGAGGCGGCAGCCGACGAAGCAATCTGAGGGGGAGGGGGGTGGGCCCCCGCAGCCCCCGATTCTATCGGGGCCACGGCCCTCCTTTGTCGCGCCTTGCAACGACCCCGACTCGTCGAGGGGCTGGGCTCAGAAATAAGACGTTAGCGGACGGAGGGCCTCCGGCCCACGGGCTTACGCGTTGGCAGGCCGCGCATCCACGGGGACGGCAGTCTCGGTCAGGTGCACGGCGCCGTTGGTCGACGAGGGCACGAGCTTCCGTACCGGGTAGTTGATCTCGATCCCCTCTTTCCGAAACCGCTCGTGGATTCGCTTTATGACTTCGCTGGCGATGATGAACGTGCCTGTTCGGTCCGTCGCCTGCAAGAAAATGAAGAAGTCGATGTTGGAGTCTCCGAATGCGGAATATCCGAAGAACGGCTCCCCGTCGGTCACGGCCTGTTCCACGTCCTTGATCACTTCGGTGGCGATCTCCACCACGATCTCCTCCACCCGCGCCAGATCGGAATCGTAACTGACGCCGCAGTTGACTACGACGTTCATGGACGGGGACGGGCTGAAGAAGTTGGTGACGATGCTCTCGACCATTTTCGAGTTGGGGATTATCACCAGGTTGTTGTACCGGTTCCTGATCTTCGTGCTGCGCCATCCAACCTCGACCACGAACCCGGCAGGCCCGCCCTGAAGCTCGATGTAGTCGCCTTCGTTTAGCTCGCCCTCGGAGATCAGATACGTCCCGGCGAAGTAGTTGCTCAAAGTAGGCTGGACGGCCAGGGCGATGGCCAGCCCACCGATGCCCAGTCCCGCCAGCAGCGGGCTGATGGCAATGCCGACCACGTCCAGGGCCAGCAGCGCCCCGATGGCGTAGATCACCATGGGCGTGACTCGCCTCACCGGAGGCAGCAGCTTGTCGTCCAGCTCGGTGGCGGTGCGCGTGGCGATGTTTCGCAGGTACCAGGACATGATCGTCTGTAGCAGGTGCGACGCCAGGTAGCTGGCCTCGCCTATGACGATCAGCAGCCAAACCTTTCTCGCCCACTCGTCCCGATCGTGGAAGACCTCGACGGAAGGATGGGTAAGCTGGGTGATGACCAGGTAGCCCAGAAAGAGACCCAGGACGGCCAGGAACAGCACTGTCGGGCCCTTGATCGCCTGCAGTATCTCGACGTCCAGGGCTTCGGGGTCTCGCGAGCGACGTCTGCGTATGACGGCGAGCAGGGCCACCTGGGTCAACGCGCCCAGCAGTAGGAACGCCACCAGCACGCTAAGGGCCGCCAGCGGCCCCCACAGGGCTGATTCCAGGACGTAATCAGGCAGCATTGCAACCTCGGCACGTACGCATTGTGAGAAAAAATGCTAGCACCCACCGCTGCCCGTGTCTTGCTAGTTAATGTACCTCAACTAGATCAATTATTCCTGTCAACGTGGCCTGACCGATGCCCGATATTTCCAGCAGGTCCTCGACCCGTGTGAAGCGCCCGTTCTGCTCCCTGTGGCGGACGATGGCTTGCGCCTTGACGAGTCCTATGCCGGGGAGGCCTTCCAGGGTTTGGGCGTCGGCAGCGTTCAGGTCGATTCTGGCGCTCGAGGAGGAAACGATGTCCGAGGTGGCCGCGACCGCGGCCTCACCCTCGCGTGGGATAACGACCTTGTCCTCGTCACGGACCCGGCGGGCCAGGTTGACCGCCTGCAGGTCGGCATCGTCCGCTGGGCCACCGGCCATCTCCAGGACGTCGGATATCCTGGCTCCGTTGCCGACTGTGTAGACGCCCGGAGCGTTGACGGCGCCTGTGACGTGGACCTTCACCTCGCCGTCGGAGGCCGGGCCGGGGGTCGCCAGCGTGATCTCCATGCCGCCGTCGCCGGAGTCGCGCACTAGCAGCACCACGCCGCCAGCCAACGCGGCCACGATGGCGGCTACCAGAAGCAGGTTCAGCGCCAGTCTCATGTCTGTATGCGCGCTCAGAGAGAGTACGTTGCGTCCAGCATGCAGCCTCGGAATTATACCGCACGCGGCTATATACAGGCCGCGCTTGACCCGCTTTCAGCCTGCTACCTATAATTCTCCGTATGCCACACATCGCAGACCATCGAGGCCGTTGATGGCCGAGTCTTCATCGGCCCGCCAGGTCGAAGAGCTGAAAGCACAGGCGCTCCGGGAGCTGGAGTCCATCCCAGACACCCAGGCGCTGGAGGAGTGGCGTATAGCCTACCTCGGCCGGCGCGGGCAGTTAACCCAGGTGCTCCGGGGCCTCGGGTCGCTTCCCGCGGACCAGCGGCGTCAGGCAGGGGCCGCCGCCAACGCCACCCGGCTGTCGCTGGAGGAAGCCTATCAGGACCGCGAGAGGCGCCTCTCCGAGCGGGCCGCGGACGTGGCGGGCGACTCCATCGACGTCACCTTGCCTGGATGGCCGCAGCCCCGGGGCGGCCTCCACCCGACCACCCGAATCGTCAGGGAGATATGCAGCGCCTTCGCCTCGATGGGGTTCAGCGTGGTGGAAGGCCCCGAGGTAGAGTGGGACACCTACAACTTCGAGAAGCTCAACATACCCAAGGGACACCCCGCCCGCGACATGTGGGCGACGCTTTGGATCGACTATACCGACGACGATGGCGAGCATCCCATGCTGCTGCGCACCCACACGTCGCCGATGCAGGCCCGTACCATGGAGGCGCAGGAGCCACCGGTACGAGTGGTGGTACCCGGCAGGTGCTACCGCTACGAGGCCACCGACCCGACCCACGAGTGGCACTTCTACCAGGTCGAGGGGTTGGCGGTCGACCGGGGCATCACCATGGCCGACCTTAAGGGCACACTGTACGAATTCGCCCGAAAGATCTTCGGCGTCGAGCGGAAAGTACGCTTCCGCTGCGACTACTTCCCGTTCGTCGAGCCGGGCGTCGACATGTCCATCGACTGCTTCCTTTGCGACGGAAAGGGCTGCCGGGTGTGCGCCGAGACGGGCTGGATCGAGATCATGGGCGCCGGTATGGTGCACCCGAAAGTGCTGGAGGGCGTCGGCTACGATCCCAGTGTCTACACCGGCTTCGCCTTTGGCATGGGGCCCGAGCGGGTGGCGATGCTCAAGTACGGCATCGAGGACATCCGGCTGTTCTACGCTAACGACCACCGCTTCCTGCGCCAGTTCGCGTGAGTGCCGCCAACCCGCATAGGTATTTTCGCCCGCCGGTCCAGCGCACCAGAGACCGGCCCTCCGACGGCAATAGAGGTCCTGAATGCTAGTGCCCCTGTCCTGGCTGAAAAACTACGTAGCGATCAGCGATTCGCCCGAGACGCTGGCCCATAAGCTGACAATGGCCGGCGTCGAGATCGGCGACGTGGAGCAGGTCGGAGCGGACTGGAATCGTCAAAGAGTCACTGTGGGACAGGTGCTCAGCGTGGACCCGCACCCCGACGCGGACCGGCTGACGCTGCCCACTGTCGATCTGGGGGACGGCCAGAGCGCCACCGTGGTCTGCGGCGCGCCCAACGTCGCTGCCGGACAGAAGATCGCCTTCGCCAGGGAGGGTGCGGTGCTCTACAGCGCGCATTCGGGCAAGGTCGAGGAGCTGAAGCGCGCCCGCATCCGCGGCGTTGAGTCGGCGGGGATGGTCTGCTCGGCCCTAGAGCTGGGTCTGGGAGAGGACCACGAGGGCATCCTCGTTCTCGACGACGACGCGCCCGTCGGCACGCCGCTGGCTGACTACCTGGGCGACGCGATACTGGACGCCGAGGTTACTCCCAACCGGCCCGATTGTCTGTCGATTCTGGGCATCGCCCACGAGGTCGCGGCACTGACAGGGGCGGCGGTCACGGAGCCGGACCTGTCGTACCCCGAGGGGGGGTCGAGCATCGAGGACCAGGTCAGGGTCGAGATCGCCGACCCGGACCTCTGCTACCGCTACACGGCCAGCCTGATTTACGATGTCACTATCGGCCCGTCGCCCCGGTGGATGCAGCAGGCGCTGCTGAGGGCGGGCCAGCGGCCCATCAACAACGTGGTCGACGTCACCAACTACGTCATGCTGGAGTACGGCCAGCCCCTCCACGCCTTCGACCTGGACAAGGTCAAGGAGAAGACCGTCATAGTGCGAGCGGCGCGACCGGGCGAGGTGCTTCAGACGCTCGACGGCGAGCGCCGTGAGCTACAACCCCCGATGCTGTGTATCGCCGACGCTCGGGACGCCGTGGGCCTCGCCGGTGTGATGGGCGGCGCAAACAGCGAAATGACGGCTGAGACGTCGACGGTGCTGCTAGAGTCGGCCAGTTTCAGCCCCACGAACACGCGGCGCACCCGTACCGAGCTAGGCATAAACACCGAAGCGTCCTACCGGTTCGAGCGTGGCATCCGGGCCTCCCTTGCGCCGCTTGCGCTGCGGCGGGCCACTGGGCTGATAGTCGAGCTGTACGGTGGGACGGCGGCCAGGGGCATCATTGACCTGTATCCGACCGACCGGGAGCCGCCGGTGGTCCCGATCAGCCGGTCAAGAATCCGGCAGGTGCTGGGCGTCGATTACACGATGGACCGTGTCGAGGAGGTGCTGGCGTCGCTGGGATTCGAACAGGAAAAGCCCACGCCCGCCTCCGATGGCAAAGACGTGCTTTCGATGAAGGTCCCGTACTGGCGCTCCGACATCTCCATCGAGGACGATCTGGTGGAAGAGGTGGCTCGCGTTGTCGGCTATGACACGATACCGACCACCATGCTGTCCTCGGGAATCCCGCGGTGGGAGCCCCAGCCAATGACCGAGTTCAAGGACATTGTGAAGGACCTGATGGCATCGGCAGGACTGCAAGAGACGATCTCGTATCCCGCCACGACTCTGGAGAGCCTTTCGAGCGTCGCGGCGCTGGACGAAGGCAGTCCGCCCCTTCGAATCGCCAACCCGATGAGCACCGAGCGGGAGTACATGCGCACTAGCCTGCGTGCCAGCATCCTGATGACGCTCTCCTCGAACCGGCGAGTGTTCCAGGGCGGGAGCATCCGAATCTTCGAACTGGGCAGGGTCTACCTGCCGAAACCGGGCACCAGGGAGCGGGACCTGCCCGACGAGCGGGAGGTCCTGGTGGGGGTGCTGTCCGGACCTAGGTTTCAGACCTCCTGGGTTGCCGGCGAAGATGTAATGGGCTTTTTCGACGGAAAAGGGGCGCTGGAGTACGTCTTCGACAGGCTGGGTGTCGAAGTGGAGTATCAGCCCTCGGAGGACCCCGCGCTCCAGCCAGGCCGTACCGCCCGGCTGCTCAGCGGCGGCCAGTTGCTAGGCGTCGCGGGCGAGGTGCGGCCAGGCGTCCTTGAGGCCTTCGACCTGGAGGGCTATCCGGTAGCGATGCTGGAGCTAAACCTGGAGGCGCTGCTCAACGTGGTCGAGGGGCTCGACCGCGCCTACGAAGGCGGAAGCCGCTATCCCGAATCCTACCGCGACGTGGCGATGGTGGTCGACGCCGACGTGCCCTCCGCTCGCATCCAGGAGATAATCGACCGCCACGGCGTGGTCGTACGAAGCACACCCTTCGACGTGTATCAAGGTGATGGCGTGCCCGAGGGCAAGAAGTCGGTTGCCTTCCGAGTGGTGTTCCAGTCACCCCGTTCCACCCTGACCTCGGAGCAAGTGGACCGGTTCCAGGGAGACATCGTGGGTCAGCTCCGCCGACAGCTAGGGGCCGAGCTGCGGGCATAACCGGGGAAGCGGCCTGCTGACCGTGGGCAACACGGCCGAGGAACGTTGTAGAATCAGTACTGGACGTACGCGGGGCGCCTGGCACACGGGCACGCCAGCGCAAACCGAAACGAAGGCGGAGACAGGGGTTCTCGGGTGAACGATCACCAGCACCGGCATCGAGACCACCAAGAGGCGATGCTGAGTGTCGAGGAGGCGCTGGCGCGCATACTCGGCTACTTCCACGTGCTGGAAGTAGAAGAGACGCCCCTACTCGATGCCCTCGGGCAGGTCTTGGCCGAGGATATCGTATCCACGTTCGACATCCCGCCCCTGGACAACTCCGCGATGGACGGCTACGCCGTGGTGGCCAGCAGCGTCAAAGGCGCGACGCCCGAGACCCCGGTAGTCCTGAGCGTCGTCGGCTCGGTGGCCGCGGGCCAGCTGCCTGGCCAGGATGTGGGGCCGGGCACCGCCGTGCGAATCATGACGGGCGCACCGGTGCCCGCCGGCGCCGACGCGGTCGTGCCGTTCGAGGAGTCCGACGAGATTGAGCGCCGTGGCTCGGGAGGCGATTCCAGCCAGATCGCCATTAGAGTCGAGGTCAAGGCGGGCGCGGACATTCGGCCCGCCGGGCAGGACGTTCGCAGCAGCCAGAAGGTCTTGGAGCAGGGCACGGTCCTTCGGCCCTCGGAGATTGGCGTGCTGGCGTCCCTGGGCTCCGACCGTGTAAAGGTGGTCCGGAGGCCGGTGGTGGGGGTCCTGTCGACTGGAGACGAGCTACTCGATCCCGGAGAGCGGCACCGCGCCGGCAGGATATACGACAGCAACAGCTACATCGTCGCCGCCAGCGTCATGCGGTACGGAGGCGTCCCCAGGCTGATCGGTATCGCCCGCGATAACCTGGACTCGATGAACGACAAGCTCCAGCAGGGCTGGAACTGTGATATGCTCGTCACCTCGGCTGGCGTGTCCAAGGGCGACTACGATATGGTGAAGGACGTGCTTGCCCGGCACGGTGAAATAGATTTCTGGTCCGTGCGCATGAGGCCGGCGAAGCCCCTGGCATTTGGGGTCCTGGACGCGCCGGGAGGCCGCGGAGTCCCGCTGATGGGCCTTCCTGGCAACCCCGTCAGCGCGATCGTGGCTTTCGAGCAGTTTGGGCGCGCCGCGATCTTCAAGATGCTGGGCAAGACGGGCTTCGAAAAACCGATGATACAGGCGGTGCTCGACGATCCCATCCACAACGCGGACGGTCGCCGCGTATTTGCCAGGGCGATGGTCAGCAAGCGCAACGGGACCTATCACGCGAAGCTAACAGGCAACCAGAGCTCAAATCTGCTAACTTCAATGGCGCGTGCCAACGGACTCGCCATTTGCCCGGAGGACCTTGCGGTGAAAGAGGCCGGACAGGTCGTTCAGGTACAGATGCTAGACTGGCCGGAGGATGTTTTTTAATGATTCAAAATCTTGGTGTTACCGGCGTTGTTGGCGATGAGAACGAGGGCGACGAAGAAAAACCGCTGCCCAAATATTTGATAGATTTCGAGGCCGAGGCCACGGCCCGCCGTTCCCTTCCGGCGCTAATCGCCAGCCGTCGCTGCTATCTCGACCAGCAGGCTGACGAAGACGCCCCCGCCGACGCCGATCCACAGCAGTTCGTTGATCGGATCGTGGAGCACTGCTCGGCCGAGCGCGACTATTTGCTGCCCGATACCCCGCTCAAGGAAGCCATATTCAGGGCGCTCCTGGCAAACGGGAACGAGCCCATGGATGCGGAAGAGATCAGCGCGGTCCTCACCGAGAAGTGGGTCATGACGCCATTCCCCCGGAACACCGCCGCCGAAGTCATAAGCAGGTTGGCGGACAGTAGCGCGAGCTACTTCATCGACCGGGTGCCGGAGCCCGAGCCCGAACCTGAGCCGGGGATCGTCGCCGTCGTGGAAGACGCCGAACCCGAAGCCGACGACGCAGCCGAAGCTGCGGTCGATGAAGACTCCGATGAGGCGGTCTCGGAAGAAGTAACCGAGGCTGAGGATGGGGAAGAAACTGAAGGGGCCGGCGCCGAGGAAAAGTAGAGAATCTCCTCTAACCGGCGGCGCGTCGCCCCGGTCGGGCCTCAGGTCAGCGAGGTTCCTGCGGCCCCAGAACCAGCTAGTCTGTCATTCTTGAGCCCGGCGTGTCGGGCGAAGAATCTAAGCGTGTCGCCGGGTCGTTCGCCTTCCGTTCCGTGAAGAATCCCTCTAGAACGACACGAATGCGTGTCTCGGTGGTCGCCTAGAACTCTTCTTCCTGCTCTTTGGTCTTTCTGCGCTTGCCGATCACCTGCACCTCTTGATCGGCGAACACCGTGGAAGGCACGGCTGCCTTCTTGTTGTTCTTCTTGGGCTTCTTCGACTCTCGTTTCGCGGCATGTCCCTTTGGCATTGCATACCTCCCAACGCAGGCGTGTTAGCCTCGACAGCCCTGTCCCTCTGAGTGTAGGACAACGGGCTACGCCTGTAAAGGAGTATGCCGACGCCGCGCTGTCCTAAAATGGGGCCATTGGCTATAATGGGCGGCAGTCCCGCGCGCCAAGGAGTCCTAGACCATGCCTCAAGAGCTAGCCTTTTTCCGCGGAGAGATCGTCCCCTCGTCCGAGGCTAAGGTAAACGTGATGACCCACGCCCTCCACTACGGCACCGCGGTTTTCGAGGGGATTCGCGGCAACTGGAACGAGGCGCAGAGCAAGCTCTATGTGTTCCGGATGCGTGAGCACTACCAACGGCTGCTGCAGGGCTGCCGGATGATGTTGCTGGACATCCCATACGACGTCGATGACCTGTGCCGGATCACCATAGACCTGCTGCAGAGCTGTGGTTACCAGGAGGACCTTTACATCCGGCCCCTGGCCTACAAGAGCCAGGAGCTGGTGGCGAACCTCAAGCTTCAGGACCTCTCCAGCGACTTCACGCTGATCGCCGTGCCCTTCGGCAACTACATCGAAGCCGACGGTGCCATCGACTGCACGACATCGTCGTGGAGGCGAATGGACGACACGATCATCCCGCCGCGAGTGAAGATCTCGGGCCACTACGTCAACAGCATCCTGGCCAAGACCGAGGCTACGCTGGCCGGATTCGACGAGGCCATCATGCTGACCCAGGAAGGTAACGTCTCGGAGGGATCGGGCGAGAACCTGTTCATGGTCACTGGCGGCGCGATCTTCACGCCGCCCGTGGCCGACAACAACCTCACCGGCATCACCCGCGACTCGGCGATCACGCTGGCGAAGAACGAGCTGGGGATCGACGTTGTGGAGCGGAAGATAAGGCGCAGCGAGCTGTATCTGGCCGATGAGGTGTTCCTGACAGGCACCGCCGCCCACGTTACTCCCGTTGGCTCGCTGGACCGGCGGGCCATAGGCAGCGGTGGCATCGGCCCTGTGACCCAGCGCATCAGCGACACCTACCTCGGCCTGATTCGTGGCGAGAACCCGCGGTACCTGGACTGGTGCACAGAGGTGCCGCCGGAGGCCTAGCCCAGCCAGGACCGCCATCTCCAAAATGTTCACCTTCGCTACCGACTACTACCTCTGCGTTCTGGTCGCCACCATAGGCGTGCTCCAGATCGCCTTTTCGATCGGCGGGTTCCACGGTCTGCTCCTGTTCAAGTCACCGCTGGTGGCCCGCGGTCTGGGCTCGGTACTGGCGGTCGCGGCATTTATATGGTTTTTCGCCACTGGACCGCGCAATCTGAACGACTACCAGGGCGGACTGGACGCCAACACGCAGGCGCTCTTTTTCTTTTTCGGGGCTTTCACGGCGGTGATCGTTACCTTCGTGGTGGCCTCGGTGGTAAACCTCCGTATGGCGGGACCGGACCGGGGTCCCAGCGCGGGCCTCGATGCAGTCATGGAGACCAGCTACGCCACGGCGCTCTTGCGAAATCTCTCCTACTGGCGGAAAAATTGGCGAACGCAGATGAAAGACTATTTCTCTGGATAAACGGCTTTGTGGGCACGGCGCCGTTTCTAGATAGGGTCGCTAGATGGCTGGTAAGCGACTACCTGGTGCCGGTGGCTCTGGCCCTGGCCCTGGTCGCATTATGGTATGTCGAGCCGGAGAGGGCAGCCAGGCAGCGAAGCCAGATAGGCGTTTTCGTCGCGCTGACAGCCATGGGTCTGGCCAGCCTGACGGTGTTCTGGCTGAACGCCGTCTACTTTCGGCCCCGACCTTTCGAGACGCTGGACGTGACGCTACTGTTCTACCGCGCTACCGACTCGTCGTTTCCCTCCAATGCGACCGCCGCGGTATTCGGCATCGCCGCAGCGGTGTGGGGAGTGAACCGCCGACTGGGGACCGCGCTGCTGGTCGCGGCGGGCCTCTACGGGCTGGCGCGCGTCTACGCGGGCGTGCACTATCCCCTGGACGTTGTCGCCGGCGCGATAATCGGGACCGCGATGTCGTACCTGGCCTTCAGGCTGCGGGACCTGTTAATGCCCGTGCTGGTCTGGGTGATCAAGGCGGCTCGCGTACTGTGTCTGGCGTGAAGGCGACGGCTGCGAAGCCTCAGCGACCCAGCAGTCGCAGGCCGTTGGCGAGGACCGTCTGCTGTTGGGCCTTCGTCAGCCCCGACTCCGCCAGATGTGCCAGCGCTTTTGCATGGTCCATAAGCGGATAATCGCTGCCGAACAGGACCTTCTCGATGCCGACCAGTCCCGCCACCACTGAGTAGACCTGGGGCCTGTACAGGAAGGGCGACGCCGCGGTGTCGAAATAGACGTTCTCTAGCGACTCCCCAACCTCTGGCATCAGCCCATAGAAGGGCAGACCGCCGCCCCAGTGCGCACACACTATCTTCACATTGGGGAACCGGCGGGCGTTCTCGATGAACCGCCACACCACCTCGGGAGTCGTGCGTCCCTTGCCGGGATAGGCGTGGCCCGCGGGCTCGGAGCAGTGGGTGGTGACGACCAGCCAGTGCTCCTGGGCCGCTTCAAGCAGCGGCGCCATCGTCGCCGCGTCGCCCAGGTCGAAGCGCTGGGTGTCCGGGTGAAGCTCCCCGACGCCACGGAGCCCCGCGCGCGCGCAGCGGTCCGCCTCCTTCGCGGCCTCACCGTCAGTGGCCGGGTTCAGCCCCGCGAAACCCACGAGCCGCTGCCCGTACCGGCCGACCGAGTGGATGATGTAGTCGTTGACGTCACGGGCCAGACCCTCATCCGTCCAGCCGATGCCCATAACCACTGCTGTGTCGACGCCGTCTCGGTCCATGGCTGCGACCAGCTCCTCGGCCGTCGCCATCTTTGCTTCGGGGTCGGCGTACAGCGCTTCAAACGTGGCGTCGCGCGCCAGCCATCGGTCGCGCTGTTGCCGAAGCCAGGGCGGGAAGATGTGCGTGTGGAAGTCCAGGGTCAATGTCGCTGGGCCCTGCTTATGGCTGACGGCTGAGGGCTGATTGCTCGCAAATCCTACTGCGCCGTCATCCCGCCGTCGATGACCAGCTCCGAGCCCGTGACATAGGAAGACTCGTCCGAGGCCAGGTACACGATGCCGTGGGCTATCTCCTCGGGCGACCCAAACCGGCCCATGGGAACCCGCTCCGTGACCGCGGCGCGCCAATCGCTTCGGTTGACCCCCCGGCCGTCATGGGTGTTGTCGCGAAGCCCGGGTGCACGGAGTTCACGCGGATGTTCTCACTCGCGCACTGGATGGCCGCGGACTTGGTGAAGATGCGGATGGCTCCCTTGGCCGCGTGGTAGGCGGTGGAGCCCGCGCTGCCCACAATGCCGTATATGGATGATATGTTGATGATCGACCCGCCGCCCACCTTCCTCATCGCGGGGATGGCGTGCTTGGTGCCCAGAAACACCCCCTTCGCGTGGGCGTTCATCTGGTGATCCCAGAGCTCCTCGGTCGTCTCCTCGACCGTGTACCGACCGCCGCCAGGGCCGGCGTTGTTGACCAGCACGTCCAACCGGCCGAAGCTGGAGGGCGTGGCCTGGACCGCGGCCTGCCAGTCAGCCTCGCTGGTGACGTCCAGCTTCACGAAGAGCGCTTCGCCGCCCTCCTCGCGTATCTGGGCCGCGGTCTTCTCGCCGGGCTCCACGTCGATGTCTCCCAGCACCACCCTGGCGCCTTCCTGGACGAAGAGCCACGCCGACGCGCCGCCGAAGCCCATTAATTCGCCCTTCACGCCGTGGGCGCCTCCGGATATCAGCGCCACCTTGCCATTGAGTCTCATCTGGATCACCTTCGCTATCGTTCGAGTATGGGACTGTCCCGAGGACGTCGCTGGCTGATTCCCACCCGCCCGCCCTCGGTAGGTCTGGGGGATACCCCCAGGCCCCCGACGCAGGCCCCCCACGCCCTCCCAGGATGCGAGCTGCGCAACACAGTTTCCGAATGTGCGGCGAATTATAGCAGTTGTTGAGACCGGAGGTTCGTGTTACATTCAGCCGTGGCGGGCCGCGCGGTGCGACGCTCAAGCAGATGCGGCCCCCCGACCGTCAAAACCAAGGACCGTGCCGGAGCTAAGCGTTCACCGATGGCTACACTCCAGGGCGAGAGCATCCTTAGCGCAGACAACATCGCCTTCAGCTACGGCTCACGCGCGGTCATCAAGGGCCTGAGTCTGTCCATATCCGCCGGCGAGATATTCGGCATCCTGGGGGCAAACGGCGCAGGCAAGACCACCTTCATCCGCATGCTGGTCGGGCTGATCAGGCCCGATTCTGGCGAGCTATCGGTGCGGGGCGAGGCCCCTTCGCCGAGGCTTGCGAGGCGCGTGGGGTACATGCCACAACTAAACGCGCTGTACCAGGAGCTGTCCGTGCGGGAGAACGTTGACTTCTTCGCGCGCATGTACGGCATGTCCGACAAAGTCGAGCGCCGCGACGCCGTGGGCGACGCCATCGAGTTCGTCGGTCTGTCGGACCGGGGCGCCGACTCGATCCTGGACCTGAGTGGTGGCATGAGGCAGCGCGTCAGCCTGGCCATCGCGCTGGTGCATCGCCCCCAACTGCTGCTGCTGGACGAGCCCACCGTGGGCCTCGACCCAGAGCTTCGGGCGACGTTCTGGCAGCGGTTCCGCGACATGGCCGGCGCCGGGTCGACTATGGTGATCTCCAGCCATACCATGGACGACGCCGCCCACTGCGACCGGCTGGCGTTTCTACAGGAAGGCAGGGTCATCGCATCGGGCAGCCCCTCGGAGCTGCGGGCCGCCACTGGGGACGAGGGCGCGTCATTGGAGGACGCCTTCCTCCACTTCGTCAGGGGGGCCGCGAATGATCTCCCGTGACCGCACCATCGCCATCGCCGAGCGCCTGGTCCGTCAGATCGTAAAGGACCGCCGCTCAATCGGGCTGATAGTCGTTGCCCCGGTAATCGTGATGTCCTTGGTCGGGTTCAGCCTCACCGAGCATAAGGCCATGCTGGACCGTGTGGCGCCGGCGCTCATGGCCGTGTTCGTGCTGTTCTTCACATTCGTACTTACGGGCGTGAGCTTCCTGAGAGAGCGGGCCCAGGGCACCCTCGAGCGGCTGATGACCACTACCGTGGGCCGCGCCGATATCCTGGTGGGCTACCTGCTGGGGTTCATGATCTTTGCAACGCTCCAGACTATAGTGATCCTGCTCTTCACCATCTTCGCGCTGCGGGTCGAGTATCAAGGGAATGTTTTCGAGATAATCGCCGTGCTGATGCTCGTAGTAGTCGTCGCGGTGAGCCTGGGAATCTTCATATCCACCTTCGCGCGAAACGAGTTCCAGGTGGTGCAGTTCATCCCTATCGTCTTTGCCCCCCAGGTCTTCCTGTCCGGAGTGATAGTTCCGGTCGAGGAGATGCCATTAGTCATGGAGGCCATCTCCAACTTTCTGCCGCTGACCTACGCGGTTGAGGGCCTGCGCGAGATCATGCTGCAGGGACGGGGGTTGACCGACGTGTGGCCCGAGCTGGCCGTGCTGGCGGCCTTTGGCGTGTCGCTGCTTGCCGCGGCGGCGGTCACCCTGCGCCGGACGTGACCGAGGATCCGCCGGTCGCCGATCGCCAGTCCGGTCCGAGGCCTTGGTAATTTGGACGGCAGCCCTTACCGCGCTGCGAGGACTCTGGCGGGCCGTCCGGAGCGTGGCGCGCGTGACGATTCTGCTGATCGTGGTCGGGACGCTTGGTGGGTTTTTGGCGCGACAGATGACATTCATCGACCAACAGATGATCTACTTCCCTGAGCGGGGGCTGACGGCCAGCCCGGTGGACGCGGGACTGGACTTCGAAGACGTGTTCTTCACCGCCTCCGACGGCGTCAGGCTTCACGGCTGGCACGTGCCGGGGCGAGGGACTACCACCCTGATCTGGTTTCACGGCAACGCCGGCAACATCAGCCATCGTGTCGAGAACATCCTGCAGCTAAACCGCCACCTGGGCGTCAACGTGTTCATCTTCGACTACCGGGGTTACGGCAGGAGCGAGGGGAAGCCCTCGGAGAGTGGCTTTTACCTGGACGCCGAGGCCGCTATCGACTACCTGGTTAACGAGCGCGGACTGGAGGCCGAGACCGACCTGGTCCTGTTCGGACGCTCTCTGGGCTGCGGCGTAGCCGTAGAGATGGCCACTCGCCGCCGGGTACGGGGCGTAATACTGGAGTCAGGCTTCGGGTCGGTCCGCGTCATGGCCAAGCGGATCTACCCCTTCCTGCCGAGCGGATTGCTGCTCAGCCTGGTGGAAGCTCGCTACGATTCGCTCTCCAAGCTTCCAAAGGTGCACGCGCCGGTCATGGTGCTGCACGGGGACCGCGACTCCACAGTGCCAATCGAGTTAGGGGAGGAGATGTTCGAGGCCGCCAACGAACCCAAGCGCTTCTATACTATCGAGGGCGCTTCCCACAACGACACCTACTACGTCGGAGGCGAGCCGTATTTCGACGCGCTGCTGGAGTTTATCGACGCCTATTGACATCGGCTCGCCCCACTATTAGTGTGGCGGCAGGTCTGACGAACCCGAGGAGTTGTTATGAAATTTGGAGTCGGCGTCCCAAGCCGCGGCCCGGTGGGTAGTCCGGAAAACATGACGGCCCTTGCCCGCAAGGCCGAGGAGCTAGGCTTCGGGTTCATCAACGTTAGCGACCACCTCATCATTCCCCGAAGCATCGCGTCGCGATACCCGTACAACGAGAGCGGGGAGTTCGTCGGGACCAGTGGCGAGTGCCTGGACCAGCTAACGACGCTGGCCTACCTGGCGGCCGCCACCGAGACGGTCGGCCTCCTGACATCGGTAATGGTGCTGCCACATCGGCCGCCGGTGCTCACGGCCAAGGTCCTGGCCACAATAGACGTGCTGTCCGGCGGCAGGCTGATCCTGGGCTGTGGCGTCGGGTGGATGCGGGAGGAATTCGAGGCGCTCGGCACGGAGCCCTTCGACGAGCGGGGCGCCGTCGGCGACGACTACATCAGGGTCTTCAAAGAGCTATGGACAAGTGACAACCCGTCGCACGAGTCGAAGTATGCGTCTTTCTCCGACGTAAACTTTTTGCCCAAGCCGGTCCAGAAGCCCCATCCGCCGATC
This sequence comes from Dehalococcoidia bacterium, assembly GCA_965248005.1. GTDB lineage: Bacteria > Chloroflexota > Dehalococcoidia > Lucifugimonadales > UBA1123 > CBDFIE01. The sequence continues at coordinate 1,414,909 of CBDFIE010000003.1, read as the reverse complement.
TGGATCGGCGGCGAGAGTCCGCCCGCGTTGCGCCGCGCCGCGCTTCTGGGCGACGCCTGGTACCCCATCGGCACCAATCCCAGGTTCCCGGTCGGGACCCTGGAGCAGTACGCCAACTACGCCGACCGGGTCCGCGCCTACGCCCGCGAAGGCGGTCGAGACCCGTCGGAGCTGCGCTTTTCCTACAGCGCCGGCCTGGTCAACCTCGGCGAGGCCCAGAACGGCACCGACGGCCAGCGCAGGCGCTTCACCGGCACTCCGCAACAGATCGCCGATGACGTCAAGGCCTACGAGGAGCTGGGCGTCGGCCACCTGACCGTCGGCCTCCAAGCCGACACCTTCGAAGAGACGGTCAACCGGCTGGAGCGCTTCGCCAACGACGTGATGCCCCTGGCCGCGTGACGGCGGTAGGTTGGCGTCTCGCCCGAGCCAAGGCGATTCGGACCCTGGGGGGCAGAAATCGGCGCACTGCCAGTTGAGGGACTTAGTTGTCGAGAGGGGTGATGGCCTCTCCGCCGGAGGTCCTGAGGGTGCCCCCCAGAATCCTCTTTCCCCCTTCCAGGAAAGGGAGGGGGACCCAAGGGGGATGGTTCGGTGCTTGGCATGTCGCGACACCGCAAGCCTCGGGCCAGACCTCATGACGAGGAAATAGGGGAGGAAGCATGAAAGCTGTCTACATCACGGAGCACGGCGGCGCCGAGGTGCTCCAGTACGGCGACCTCCCCGAGCCGGCCGTCGGGCCCGGCCAGGTCAAGGTCCGAGTTCGGGCCACGGCGCTAAACCGGCTGGACCTGTTCACCAGGGCGGGCAGGCGGGGAACCCGCCGGAGCTTCGACGGCCCCCACGTGCTCGGTGGCGACGCCGCCGGCGATGTGGTCGAGGTCGGCGGACAGGTGACCCAGCGCCGCGAGGGCGAACGGGTCGTCGTCAACCCCCGCACCACATGCGATCAATGCCGGTTCTGTCTGGCGGGACAGGACGAGTTCTGCGTTAGCCCCGGAATGCTCGGCTCGTCGATGCCCGGCAGCTACTCGGAGTACGTCAGCGTGCCCGCGTCCAGCGTCACGCCCATCCCGGACCACCTCTCCTACGAGCAGGCCGCGTCTCTGCCCACGGTCTTCCTACCCTCCTGGTCGATACTGGTCCGGCGCGCGGCGCTTCAGCCCTGGGAGACGGCGCTGGTCCTATCGGCCTCCAGCGGCGTCGGCACCGCGGCCATCCAGGTGGCCAAAAACGTCATTGGCGCTACGGTCATCACAACGACCAGCAGCCCGGAAAAGGCCGAGAAGGCGAGGGGGCTGGGCGCCGACGAGGTCATCAACTACTCGGACGAGGACATCGCGGAGCGGGTCAAGGAGCTGACCGATGGCCGCGGTGTGGACGTGGTCCTCGACCACGTTGGCGCCGACTTCTGGCCCGCCGCGATCGCGTCGCTGGCCCTGGGCGGCCGGTACGGCATCTGCGGGGTGACCACCGGCTACCGCGTCGAGCTCCAGATGGGGGCGCTGTTCACCAGATACCAGACGGTATTCGGCGTCTTCATGGGCCGCAAGGAAGACATGCGTCAGATAGTCGAGATGGCGGGCCGCGGCTTGATACGGGGCGTCATCCACCAGACCTTTCCCCTTGAGGACGCCGCCAGCGCCCACGAGGTCATGGAGGGCCTGGGCTTCTTCGGCAAGCTGGTGCTAACGGTCCCGTAGCTTCGGGCCGTAGGGGGCCGGCCCCGCCCTGGGTGATTGGGCCCGCCCACCCGCCCATAAAGGTTGGGGGGAACTCCCAATACCCCCTCTGAGAAGCCGTGCCCCTCCCACCCCCGCGGACTGGGCTCACTCCCCATTCACCGGACTGCTTTTGTCGGCCCTCGCCGGCGCGTATCCGAATTGTCGCCGACGTTATACGTTCCGCTATTGGACTCCACAAGCGATCGGTCTGTAACGCCGGTCACCGGGCATTCCAGATGGGTTGCAGCCTCTCCAGAGCCTCCACGGGCAGCTGGCCCTTATTCGTATAAGTTACCGCGTCCTCTAGCTGCTCGAAGCTGGATAGTCCGACCAGAGCGGTCGAAAGGTTTTCGTTGCTAACAGCGAATCGAATCGCGGCCTCAACCTGACTGTCAACGAAGCCATCCTCAACCAGGAAGCTGAACGCTCCCGACCCGGCTACGTCCTCATCCAGCGTGCGGCCTGTTGCGATGGGCCCCACGTCATGGGCCGCGATGGGGTGACGGGTCGAGCTGCCGGACAGGGCGCCACCGGCCAGGACCCGGATCGCTACTGTACCGACACCCTTTTCAGCGGCCCTGGTCATTAGCTGGTCATAGTCCTGGAACGGAAACCCGCTGCGGACTGAGTGACCAGACGTCGGATTTAGCAGGTTATAGCAGGTGTGCATTCCCGCGGGCCCGAACCGGTCTACCGCCGCGTGGACCGCAGCCGTATCACCGAGACCGTTGAAGCCCCAGAAACGGAGCTTGCCAGATTCGACGGCGCGGCGAAACACGCTCACTATGCGCTCCAGGTCGTGTAGATCGAGACGTCCCCGGTCGCCGTGGCGCTCAATGCCGACGGTGTTGTGCGTGTAGACGATGTCCAGCCTATCGCGTCCGAGCCGCCTCAGGCTATTGTCGATCTGGCCTTCGATTGCCGTCTCGATATCGTCGAATTCGGCTGCTGACAGCCGGACTTTTGTCCCGACCAGGGCCTCTTGAGCGCCAAGCTCCCTCAATATCGCGCCGGTGTGTATCTCCGACAGGCCGTCTCCGTACATGCGTGCGCTGTCGAAATAGTTGATGCCCGATTCGAGCGCGTATTCAACCGACCGCAGCATATCCTTGTGCTCGCCCCGCACCATGAGGCCGCCCACCGACCCGCATCCGAAACCGAGAATCGATACCTGAAGGCCCGTGTTGCCGAAAGCTCTGTATTGCATGTCTTACAGCAGGGTAGCTGCTAAGCGTTCAACGCAGCCGGCCGCCCGGCGATCTTGTGGCGCACTTCCGGGTTGACGACGGACATCGGGAACGTGCCCCGCAGCAGCCGTGCCGTCTCCTGGCCCACCTGGACGTGGGAGGCTACGCGCGAGCGGTTCGACGTCCCCGCCGAGTGGGGGGTCACGATGACGTTGTCCATCTTTAGCAGCGGGTTGTCAGGGGAAGTCGGCTCCTCCTCGAACACGTCCAGACCCGCGCCCGCCAGCTCACCGCCGTCGAGCGCCCGTATCAGCGCCGCCTCGTCCACCACGGGCCCTCGGCAGGTGCTGATCAGGTAGGCCGTGGGCTTCATCGCGCGGAAGAAGGACTCGCCTAGCAGCCCGCGGGTCTCGTTGTTCAGCGGAGTGTGCACCGACACGAAATCCGAATCGCTGGCCAGCTCTTCCAGGCTTGGCACAAGCCTGACCCCGTACTCCTTGGCAATCCAGGGCGCCACGTAGGGGTCGTAGGCGATCACATTCAGCCCAAAGACCTTGGCCTTCCTGGCGGTTGCGCGGGCGATGTTGCCCAGGGCCACCAGTCCCAGGGTCTGGCCGTCAATCGGCCCCATCGGCGTGACGGCTGCCCGGGTCTCCGCGCCCCAACCGCCGGCCTTCACCATGTTGTTCAGCAAGGCCAGCTTCTTGGCGCACGCCAGCAGCATCATGATGGCGTGGTTGGAGACCTCCTCGGTGCAGAAGCCCGCGCTGTTCACCACCATCACGCCTTGATCGGTGGCGGCCTCGTGGTCGATGTGGTTAAAACCGTGGCCGAAGCTGACGATAGCCTGGGCCTGGTCGATCTCCTCGATGACCTCGCGGGGCAGCGGCACCCCCTGGTTGATGATAATGTCGACGCCCTTGATTGCCTCGATGGCCTCGCCCTGGCTGGCGATCTCATGCACTTCGAGGTCGTAGTCGAGGCCACTGAACTGCTCCTCAACGATCTCCGGGTCCGGTTCCGAGCTCGATATCATAACTACTCTGCTAGTCACTGGTGGTCCCTCCTGCGTTTTCTAATAATTAGTATCGCTGTGGCTGCCGGTGCTCTGGGGCTTGGCGCACTATTATACGCGGGGGCAAGGGCTTTTTGTGAGGAAGAGGCGGAAATCAGCGTCCGGCGCTGGCGCGGCGCGTCGAATAGGAGCTGGCCTGACGGCGGCGATTAGGGCGCGCCGCTGGCCTCGAGGCTCAGACCAATGGCACGGTGCTGACGGAGCGGGGCAGGCTGGTCCGGCCCATCAGGTGCTGGTCCATGCCGCGCGCAGCCTCGCGGCCCTCGGCCATGGCCCAGACCACCAGCGATTGGCCACGAGACATGTCTCCGGCGGCGAACACACCGGGAACGCTGGTCATCTTGTTCTCATCGGTCTCGACGTTGCCGCGGCCGTCCAGGGCCACTCCAAGCTCCTCCAGCAGGCCCCCTGGCTCGGGGTGCAGGAAGCCCAGCGCCAGCAACACCAGGTCCGTTTCCAGCTCGAATTCCGAACCGGGTATCTCGTTCATGGCGGGACGCCCGGTCTTGTCGGGCGGTCCCCACTCCAGACGCACGGCGTGCAGCTTTTGAAGCCTCCCGTCGCTACCAGAGAAGCGCTTGGTCAGGATGTTGTAGTCCAGGGCGCCGCCCTCCTCCTGGGAAGAGGTGGTCCTCATGATAGCGGGCCACTGAGGCCAAGGATTGTTATCGCCCCGTATTGCCGGCGCCTCCGGCAGCAACTCGTACTGGTAGACCATCTCGGCGCCCTGCCGGTGGGCCGTTCCCAGACAGTCCGAGCCGGTGTCACCGCCACCCAGGATGACCACGCGCTTGCCTTCGGCGTCGATGCGCTGTCCTGGTTCGACCGCCTGGCCGGCGTTTACGCGGTTCTGCTGGGGCAGGTACTCCATTGCCTGGTGTACCCCGGCGAGCTCACGGCCCGGTATCGGCAGGTCACGGGCAACGGTGGAGCCTCCCGTCAGGCACACGGCGTCGAATTCCGATATGAGGCGCTCGGTTGAGTAGCCTTTGCCGACTTCGACCCCGGTCCGGAAGGTGACGCCCTCGGCCTTCATCTGGTCGACTCGCCGCTGGACCACGCGCTTCTCGAGCTTGAAGTCAGGGATGCCCAGGGTCAGCAGCCCGCCGACGTACTCGTCGCGCTCGAACACCGTAACCAGGTGGCCGGCGCGATTGAGCTGCATCGCGGCCGAGAGGCCGGCCGGACCCGAGCCCACCACGGCAACGGTCTTGCCCGTCCGGGTCTTGGGTGGCTCGGGCGCTATCCAGCCCTCGTTCCAGCCCCGGTCCGCGATGGCCTTCTCGATGTGCTCTATGGTCACCGGGTCCTGGTTGATGTTCAGGACGCAGGACGCCTCGCAGGGGGCGGGGCACACCCTGCCGGTGAACTCGGGGAAGTTGTTGGTCGAGTGCAGCGTGTGCAGCGCCTCCCGCCACATGCCGCGATAGACCAGGTCGTTGAAGTCCGGGATAACGTTGCCCAGAGGACAGCCGCCCATGCAGAACGGCACCGCGCAGCTCATGCAGCGGGCGCCCTGGCCGCGGGCGTCGGTTTCGCTCCACTCGTTGTAGAACTCGGCCCAATGCTGGGCCCGCTCCGACACGGGCTGCCGTGTTAAGGGCTTGCGGGCCGTTTCCTTGAATCCAGTCGGTTTGCCCATTCGTGGTTTTTCTGAATTTCTCCGTCTTCAGGCGGTCCCGATCACGCGCGCTAGCGCAAGAGACCGGTACGCCTTAGGGACGTCTCACTGCGTTGGAGCTGACATTGTGGGACGAGGCCAGGCCAATCAACCGGTCTATTCTGACGAAGCCGGGACGGTTTCAGCCTGCGCTAGCTCTTGCAGCGCCGCCTTGAAGGCCCTGGGCATCACCTTGACGAACCTGGGCAGCATGGCGTCCCAGTCTGCCAGCACCCGTTCCGCGTTTGCGCTTCCGGTATACCGGTAGTGGTCCTCAATCATGCGACGGACGGCGGCGATGTCCGCCTCATCGACCAGGTCCTCCAAATAGACCATCTCGGTGTTGCATAGGTCTCTGAACAGGCCGTGCTCGTCCAGCACGAAGGCCTCGCCCCCGCTCATTCCCGCCGCGAAGTTTCGGCCGGTCGGGCCCAGAACTACGACCCGGCCCCTGGTCATATACTCGCATCCGTGGTCGCCCACGCCCTCCACCACCACGTCGGCCCCGCTGTTGCGCACGCAGAAGCGCTCGCCGGCGATGCCCCGGATGAAGGCCTGGCCGCCGGTGGCGCCGTACAGCACAACGTTGCCCACGAGTATGTTCTCTTCGGCCACAAAGGTCGAGAGGTCCGGTGGCCTGATTATCACCCTGCCGCCGGACAGTCCCTTGCAGAAGTAGTCGTTGGCGTCGCCCTCGACATACATCGTGATGCCCTTCGCGAGGAAGGCGCCGAAGCTCTGGCCCGCCGAGCCTTCGAATCGAATCTGCACGGTGTCCTCGGGCAGACCCTCCTCGCCGTACCGGCTGGCCACGCGAGAGCTGAGGGTGGTGCCGACCGTCCGATTGGCGTTGGTGATTGGCAGCTTGATCTCCACTGGCGTTTTCCGTTCCAGGGCATCGGCGCAGAGCTCGATGAGCCGGTTGTCCAGCGCCTTGTCCAGCCCATGGTCCTGGTCCTCGCAGCGGTATGTCGCCACATCGTCGGGGACCTCTGGCCTGGTGAGAAGGCCGGTGAAATCCAGGCCCTGGGCCTTCCAGTGGTCGACCGCATTGCGCGAGTCGAGGCGGTCGACTCGCCCAACCATTTCGTTGATCGTGCGAAAACCCATGTTAGCCATGATCCGTCGCAGCTCTTCGGCGACGAAGAAGAAGTAGTTGATCACGTACTCGGGCTGGCCGGCGAACTGTTTTCGGAGTTCGGGGTCCTGGGTCGCTATCCCCACTGAGCAGGTGTTCAGGTGGCACTTGCGCAGCATGATGCAGCCCATCGTAATCAGCGGCGCCGTGGCCATGCCGAACTCCTCGGCGCCCAGCAGGCAGGCGATCGCGACGTCGCGCCCGGTCTTTACCTGGCCGTCCGTCTGGACGACGATGCGGCCGCGAAGGTCGTTCATCACCAGCACCTGCTGGGTCTCGGCGACGCCCAGCTCCCACGGCAGACCAGCGTGTTTGATGGACGACTCCGGCGACGCACCTGTGCCGCCGCTGTCGCCGCTGATGAGCACCACGTCGCCGTGGCCTTTGGCCACTCCCGCGGCGATGGTGCCAACCCCGGCCTCGGCAACGAGCTTCACATGTATACGGGCTTCCGGGTTGGAGTTCTTGAGATCGTGAATTAGCTGCGCCAGGTCCTCAATGGAGTAGATGTCATGATGGGGTGGGGGCGAGATAAGCTCCACGCCCGCGGTCGAGCTGCGCACCCAGCCGATGTAATCGTCGACCTTGTGGCCGGGGAGCTGGCCGCCCTCGCCGGGCTTGGACCCCTGGGCCATCTTGATCTGAAGGTCATGGGCATGGGCCAGGTAGTTGATCGTCACGCCGAATCGGCCCGAAGCTACCTGCTTGACCGCGCTGTTGCGGGAGTCGCCGCTCTCGTCCCGCTCGTACCGGTGAAAGTCCTCGCCACCCTCGCCGGTATTGGACCTGGCCCCGATGCGGTTCATAGCAATAGCCATCGTCTCGTGGGCCTCGCGGCTGATGGAGCCCAGCGATATGGCCCCGGTAGCGAACCGTTTGACGATCTCGCTGGCCGGCTCGACCTCATCCAGTGGCAGCGGCGCGTCCAGCTCTTGGAACTCCAGCAGCCCTCTGATGGTGCAGAGCTTGCGGGCATACCCGTTCGCGAAGTCCGAGAACCGCTGGTAGCTTTCGAAGCTGTTGGTCTGAGCAGCGTGCTGCAGAGAGGCGATGGTGGACGGGTTCCACATATGGTACTCGCCGTCGCGCCTCCACTGGTAAAAGCCCCCGGGAATGAGGTCCAGGTCACCGTTTACGGCCCAGTCCGCGTAAGCAGCGGCGTGTCGCTGCCGTGATTCCCGCTCAACGTCCTCAATTCCGATGCCGCCGATTCGCGACGACGTCCAGGTGAAGTAGCGCTCGATGAACTCCTCATTGAGGCCCACCGCCTCGAAGATCTGCGCCCCCCGGTAGCTCTGGATCGTGGATATCCCCATCTTGGACATAATCTTGACGATGCCCTTGTGGGAGGCTTTTATGAAATTCTTGACGGCGTGCTCGTAGTCGACGGGCTCCAGGAAGCCGGACTTTTCGGCCATGTCGCCCAGGGTCTCGAAGGCCGTGTACGGATTGATGGCGCCGGCTCCGTAGCCCAGAAGCAGGGCGAAGTGGGCCACCTCTCGGGGCTCGCCGGACTCCAATACGAGACCCACCCTGGTCCGCGTGCCCAATCGGATCAGGTGATGATGTACTGCGGCCGTGGCCAACAGGCTCGGAATCGGCGCGTGGTCGGCGTCCACTCCGCGGTCCGACAGAATTAAGATCGAGTATCCTTCCTCGACGGCCCGCGCCGCCTCCTCGCATAGCTTGCCCACCGCCTCTTCGAGCGCTCCCGCACGGACGGGGTCGAACAGTATCGAAAGCGTCGTGGAACGGATGCCGTTGGCATCGATCTCCCTGATCTGCTCAAGCTGCTCGTCGGTAATCACCGGCTCGTTCAGCGCCAACTGGCGGCAGTGCTCGGGCGTCTCGTCGAACAGGTTGCTCTCCGAGCCGATCATCGAGCGCGTCGATGTCACAAGCTCTTCGCGAATCGCGTCCAGGGGCGGGTTGCTGACCTGGGCGAATAGCTGCTTGAAGTAGCTGAACAGTAGCGGGCCGTTCTCGGACAGCACCGCAAGCGGGGCATCGTTACCCATCGAGCCGGTGGGCTCGACGGCGTTGACGGCCATGGGCTCCAATATCATGCGAAGGTCTTCCAGGCTGTACCCAAAGGCCGCCTGACGACGAAGCAGTGTGGCAGGGTCGGGGCCGCGGACGCTTTGCGGCTTAGGCAGGGAGTCCAGCTCCACCATGTTCCGCTCGATCCACTGGCCGTATGGCCGGCGACCCGCCAGCTCCGCCTTGAGTTCGGCGTCCTGCACGATACCGCCGCGTTCGACGTCGATCATGAACATGCGTCCCGGGTAAATACGCTCTTTGTAGAGCACTTTCTCGGGCGGCACGTCCAGCACTCCGGTCTCGGAGCCCATCACCAGCAGGTCGTCGGTAGTTACCAGGTAGCGGCAGGGCCGAAGCCCGTTGCGGTCCAGCACCGCGCAAATCTTGGAGCCGTCGGTGCCTATAACCAGAGCGGGTCCGTCCCAGGGCTCCATGATGCTGGAGTGGTACTCGTAGAAGTCCCGCTTGGCCCGGTCCATCGGGATATGGTCGCCCCAGGCTTCCGGTATCAGCATCATCATCGAGTGTTCCAGCGAGCGCCCGGTGGCGAGCAGCAGCTCCAGGGCGTTGTCGAGGGTGGCCGTATCGCTCTGGCCGGGCGTAGTGACCGGCACAAGCTTCCGGACGTCCTCCCCCAGTACCGACGAGGAGAACTGTCCCTCTCTCGCGGTCATCCAGTTGATGTTGCCGCGCAGGGTGTTGATCTCTCCGTTGTGGATAATGAACCGGTAGGGATGGGCCAGCTTCCAGGTCCCCAGCGTGTTGGTGGAGAATCGCGAATGCACCAGGGCGAAGGAGGACACCATCATTGGGTCGGCCAGGTCGTGGTAGAAGTGCTGGAGCTGGCGGGCCATGATAAGGCCCTTGTACACCAGCGTGTTCGACGACAGGCTGCTGATGTAGAAATCGTCCTTCTGCTCCAGCGCCGTCTCGGCCACCGCTCGCTCGATCTGCTTGCGGATGATCAGCAGTTGAAGCTCGAACCGGGCCTGGTCGTCGATGTCCTCGCCGCGCCCCACCAGGAACTGGCGGATGAACGGCATGACTTTCGCCGACAGAGTGCCGATCTGGTCGGGCGAGACGGGCACGTCGCGCCACCCGAGCAGCGCCTGCCCCTCGCTCTGGACCGCATCTTCGATCAGGCTTTCGCATCGAGCGCGCTGCTCGTCGTCCTGAGGGAGGAAGACCATGCCCAAGCCGTATTCCCCTGGTGGAGGGACCGACACGCCGAGGCCGCGGAACTCCTTCTCGATGAACTCGTGCGGCATCTGAATCAATATGCCGGCGCCGTCGCCGGTCTCGGAGTCGGCGCCGGATGCCCCCCGGTGGCCCAGGTTTATTAGCACCTCGATGCCCTGGGGGATCATGTCGCGGGACTTGACGCCCTTGATGTTCGCCACAAGGCCGACGCCACACGCATCGTGCTCGAAGGACGGGTCGTAGAGGCCCGTCTTTTTCAGCCTGGGTACGTAGTCTTTTCGATAGCCTTTATTCACGCGATTTCTCAGCTTTGGCGCGTACTCGTTAGTCCGACGGGTCGATCTGTTCGGCGCCGCTCCCAGCCCTCGGGAGTAGCCGCCGTCCTAAAGGGTCGGCAGGTATCGCTCAATCTCGTAGTCGGTTACGTGGGACCTGTACCGCTCCCATTCGATCTTTCGGTTCTCGATAAAGTTCTGGAAGACCATCTCGCCCAGGGCATCGCGGACCAGCGTGCTGTCCTCCGTAACCGCTATCGCCTCCCAGAGGCTGCCTGGCAACGAGTCGATATCTCGTTCGGTCCGCTCGGCGTCGTCCATCTCGATGACGCTTCCCCCGGACGGTGGAGGCTCGGATTTGGTCTCGATGCCGTGCAGGCCAGCGGCCAGCATCACGCTGAACGCTAGGTATGGGTTGCATGCCGGGTCCGGCGCACGGTACTCGATGCGCCGAGACTCCTCGCGGCCAGGCTTGAACGCGGGCACCCTGATCAGGTCCGCCTTGTTGACGGTAGCCCACGAGACGTACGTGGGCGCCTCGAAGTTGGGCACGAGGCGCTTGTACGAGTTCACCCACTGGTTTGTGACCGCCGTGATCTCCCGCGCGTGATTCAGCAGCCCGGCGATAAAGTATCGGGCGGTATCGGACAGCCGATCCGGGTCCTCGGCGTCATAGAAGGCGTTGTGGCCGCCCTTGAATAGCGACTGGTGAGTGTGCATCCCGTTGCCGTTCATGTTGTTGAGCGGCTTGGGCATGAACGTGGCGTAGCAGTCGTGCCTCTGAGCTATCTCCTTTACGACGACCCGGTAGGTCATGACAGTGTCTGCCATTGTCATGGCATCGGTGTGTCGCAGATCGATCTCCTGCTGGCTGGGAGCGACCTCATGGTGGCTCTGCTCTACCGGAATCCCCAGCTCTTCGAGCATCAACACAGTCTCGCGCCGCATGTCGGTGGCCAGGTCGTTGGCGTCCTGGTCGAAATAGCCGCCCTGGTCCAGCGGCTCCGCGTTTACGGAGTCTTTGAAATAGAAGTACTCCAGCTCCGGTCCAACGTAGTAGGTAAATCCCAGCTTCGCCGCGCGCTCGATGTTGCGCCTCAGGACGTAGCGGGGGTCCCCCTCGAAGGGCGCCTCGTCCGGCTGTACGATGTCGCAGAACATTCGCGCGACAGCATTCGCCCGGGGGCGCCACGGCAGGATAGCGAACGTGTTCGGGTCGGGCAGCGCGTAGAGATCCTTCTCGTCGTACCGCGCGAACCCCTCGATGGCCGAGCCGTCGAACCCCATCCCCCGCGTAAGCGCCGCCTCCAGCTCCTCGACCGTGATGGCGAATCCCTTCAAGCTCCCGAGTATGTCCGCAAACCAGAGCCTGATGAATTTGACATCGCCATCCCTGGCCTCTTTGAGAGCGTATTCGATTGCCTGGTCTCGGTCTACCATGAGAAGTGCTCGGCGACTGGGTCGCTACTAACTGAGGGCTGAACCCCGGTCCGCCACTGCGCCGCTCGCGCTTGACCTATCGCATCAGATACGAGACCGGCGGGCCCAGACGCCGTGGCGAGAGGGCTGTTGCAGCGGTTTACGGCAACGGGCGGGCTGCACGACCAATCCGCGAAGAGAATTTCACGAAATATAGCAATTTGTGAAAGTTGTGTCAATGTGATTTCCAAGTCAACTAGAAAGGGACGACGCGCCGTACCGACGCGTCGTCCCGCTGATCTCCGCTGGTGGCTAGATCGTTCGCAGGCTCTAATGACCTAAGCGTCGAAGTACAAGAAGAACTCGTACGGGTGCGGGCGGAGACGCATGGCGTCGATCTCGTTCGAGCGCTTATAGTCTATCCAAGTCTCGACCAGGTCGGACGTAAACACGTCGCCCGCCAGGAGGAAGTCGTGGTCCTCTTCGAGGGCGTCCAGCACTTCGTCAAGGCTCCCGGGAACTTGGTCTACCTTGGCGGCGTCCTCGGCCGACAGGTCGTAGAGGTCCATATCGAGAGGGTCGCCGGGGTCGATCTGGTTCTGGATGCCGTCTATGCCTGCCATAAGCATGGCGGAGAAGGCCAAGTACGGGTTGGCGGACGGGTCGGGGCAGCGGAACTCGATGCGCTTGGATTCCGGCGTGTCAAAGTAGGTGGGTATCCGGCAGCATGCGCTCCGGTTCCGGGCGGAGTAGGCGAGATTGACCGGCGCCTCGAAGCCGGGCACCAGCCGCCGGTAGGAGTTGGTGGTCGGTGCGCAGAACGCCAGCAGTGCGGGAGCGTGGCGCAAAAGGCCGCCGATGTAGTACTTCATCGCCTCGCTCATGTGCGCGTAGCCGTCGCCGTAAAAGGTGCTGCTTCCGTCTTTCCAGATGCTCTGGTGCGTGTGCATGCCGGTGCCGTTGTCTCCGAACAGGGGCTTGGGCATGAACGTGGTGATCTTGCCGTGCTTGGCGGCGACGTTCCTGAGGAGGTACTTGTAGATCATCACGTTGTCGGCGGTCTTGGTCAGCGTGTCGTAGACGATGTCGATCTCGCCCTGGCCCGCCGTGGCCACCTCGTGATGGTGCTTTTCGATCTTAATGCCAAACTTCTGCATCTCCAGGACGGCTTCGGAACGTATGTCACCCAGCGTGTCCATCGGGGGCGCAGGGAAATAGCCCTCCTTGTGCCGAGGCCGATAGCCCTTGCCCAGATCGCCGGACAGCCGACGCTCCGCTCCCGAGTTCCAGACGCCCTCATCCGAGTCGACGTAGTAGTAGCCGCTGTGGGCGTTCTGATCGTAGCGGGCCGCGTCGAAGATGAAGAACTCGACCTCCGGTCCCCAGAAGCTGGTGTCCCCGATGCCAGACGACTTCAGGTAGGCTTCAGCCTTCTGTGCAATATTGCGAGGGTCCCGACTGTAGTTGGCGCTTGTCATCGGGTCGCGGATGTCGCAAATGAGGCTGAGCGTCTTGATCCCGTAGACGGGGTCGATGTTGGCGGTCGAGGGGTCCGGAACGAGCAGCATGTCGCTCTCGTGGATCGCCTGGAAGCCCCGGATACTCGATCCGTCGAATCCCGTACCGTTCTGGAAAAGAGACTCGGTGACCTCGCTGGGTGGGATCGCCACGTGTTGCAAGGTCCCTGGAACGTCCGTGAACTTCAGGTCGATGATCTCGATTCCCTCCTCCTCCACCATCCGTATTACGTCTGCGCCGCTTTTTGCCCCTGCCATGGTCTGTCGCTCCTCCTCGTAAATATTCGCCGTGGCCTCGAATTATACAATGCCTCGGCCCTATCGGAAACACAGAATCAACCGCCGCCCGGAGAACCGCGGCGAACCCGCCAACTCGAGCCCGGCCGACTACGGCAAAGTCCGCATCTCCGGGAGGCGTGCTCCTCCTCCCACATCATGACGGCACCATGTTTCGGCCCTGTTTCCCCAATGTTAATTTTCTGTTACAGGCCCCGCACACTGTAATGCGGTAATCCAGGCGGATAGCGAGCGCAATAGCTGCAAATCTCCGGCCGTTTGCACTCCGACAGGACGGCGTCCCGAGTGTTCCCGGTGCGGCTCGTGGCCGCTTTGACAAGCCCTCGCTCCGATCATAGAATGCCCCCATACTGCAACAGTTCAGAAGGAGGTGGAGCGGTGGAGAAAATTCGTTTCGACATATTTTTCGATTACTCTTGACCGTACGTCTACAATGCAGCCGTGTGGCTGGATCGAGTCAAGAGGGTATACGGGGACAACCTGGACATCACCTGGAGGGGCTTCTCGCTCCAGCAGATTAACAGCGACGAGGGGCCGGAGTGGAAGGTCTGGGAGCAGGTCGACCTCCACGAAGCGCGGTCATTGCTGGCGTCGGTCGCGGGCGAGGCCGCCAAGCGCCAGGGGCCCGACGCCTTCGACCGCTTCCACATGGCGCTGCTGGTCGCCCGGAATGCCGGAACCGAACGGATCCCGCTGAACGAGGACAAGCCTATCATCGAGGCCGCGGAGCAGGGGGGCCTGGATGTCGAGCGGTTCAAGAAGGACCTCGCCGACCCTGAGCTGGTCCAGGTGGTAGCGCGGGACCACGAGGAGTCAGTCGAACGGCATGGCGCCTTCGGGACCCCGACCTTTGTTTTCGAGAACGGCCAGTCCGCTTACCTCAAGACCTTCATACCGCCCGAGGAGGAGTCGGTGGAGGCTTTCGATCATTTCATCGGCCTGATGTCCGAGCGCTCCTATATCGGCGAGGTCAAACGACCCCAGCCCCCATGGCCGCGCGGGGCCGTTTAGCCGTCCTGGCGGTCAACACGGCCCGGCGCTGGAAGCCGCACCTGGCTGATTTAGCGTTCGATGTCGACCCGCCCCACGCCCTCACCAAAGTGTCGGCATGACCGCGCCAACGCCGCCGCGCCTCAATGAGCTAGAGCAGGCCCTTGGCGTCTCCTTCACCGACACGTCGCTATTGGAGCTGGCACTGGTCCACAGCTCCTACTTGGCCGAGTACCCAGGAGTCTACCCCGGATCCAACGAGCGCCTGGAGTATCTCGGGGACGCGCTGGTCGATCTGGTGGTCGCCCACGAGCTGTATTCCCGGTTTCCCGACCGGCCCGAGGGCCTGCTGACGCAGATGCGCGCCGCCCTGGTGAGCAAAGAGCCCCTGGCACGCATCGCCAACTCGCTGGGCCTTGGACGATCGCTCGTCACGGGCAGAGGTGAGGCCAGTTCAGGGGGGCTGGAGCGGGATTCCAACCTTGCCAACGCCTTCGAAGCAGTCGTTGGCGCCATATTTCTTGACCAGGGCTACGATGTCGCCAAACGCTTCGTTCTGAGGGCGATGGCGGTGCCCATGGAGGACGTGTTCGAGAGTGCGGAGCCGCCCAAGCACCCCAAGTCGCGTCTGCACGAGGAGGCCATGGCCAGGGGCCTGGCGCCTCCGGACTATCGGGTGGTCGGCGAGACCAGCGCCGACCCGCAGATAGAGTTTACCGTGGAGGTCGTGATCGACGGCGCGGTCGCGGGGCAGGGCACGGGGCGGCGGAAGGCCGACGCGGAGCGCGAGGCGGCGCTCCAGGCGCTGGAGGCGATGGGGCACGGGATTCACCAAAGTAACCCAAGGCTGCCGCTTTAGCAGTTGTCGAACCTGGTGGTGGCGAAGGTTTTCACGGTCCCGGCCTCCAGGTCGAAGCTGCTCCGCTCCAGGCCCCGTAGGTCGTTTCCGTAGACGTGGATCTCCGCCGTGGGCCTGTCGTTGAAGTTGTCCATCTGGTGAATCTCGTCCACACCCGGTATCAGCAGGCTGACGTCCCCGGGCCTGACCTCGTTGACCCGGTCTCGCTCCAGCTGGGCGAACCCATCGCGGGAC
The DNA here is from genome assembly GCA_965248005.1 of Dehalococcoidia bacterium. Classification (GTDB taxonomy): domain Bacteria; phylum Chloroflexota; class Dehalococcoidia; order Lucifugimonadales; family UBA1123; genus CBDFIE01. The sequence continues at coordinate 1,399,294 of CBDFIE010000003.1, read as the reverse complement.
CGGTCGTCGTGACGCCGGAAGCGGGTCTCGGTGATGGAGTTTTCCATAACGCCGATCAGGCCCCAGGTGCGGTGGTCGTGGGGTCCGGCGTGGTCGCCCGGCCCCCAGACCACCGAGGTGATGAGCAGGCCGTTGGTCCCGTGATGGATGAGGAAGGTGCCGTGGTTGGCGCTCCGGCCTAGCGACACGGCCGGCAGCCGATACTCCTCCGGGACGGCCTCGGGGTCGTTGATCAGCCGCTCCAGGTAGGACGAGCCCCTGTCGAACAGCCGCTCCTGGTCGGGCTGCTCGTCCACCAGCCGGCTCATGTCGTGGACGAACTCCTCCATCGAATATTTTGTAACTACCACCGATTTCCTCCTTCAAACTGATCGTGGACTTGCGGTCCGACCGCGGAGAGCCAAGTCAACCTGGTTGAGCGATCCCGCCCAACGGTGGTTGTACCCGTCCGGCCCTCCGCGAACTCCGTTCGCAAGAGCCCATCCCCACCGATGATGAAACTACCTTCCGACGAATACCGGAGTACGCTTCTCGGTGAAGGCCGCCAGGCCCTCACGGGCGTCCTCTGTCCGCTGCAGCCGACGGTTGACGATGCCGGCCAGCCGCACTCGGTCCTCCAGGCGCATGCTTTGCCCTCGCAGGGCCACCTCTTTCATGGACCGCATGGCCAGCGGCGCGTTAAGCAGCAGCTTCTGTACGACTTCGTCGGTGGCTGACTCCAGGTCGTCGTGGGGGACGAGCATGTTTACCAGCCCCAGCTCCAGCGAGCGTTGGGCGCTAATCATGTCGCCGGTGAAGAGGAACTCGAAGGCGATGTTGAGGGGCAGTCGCTGGGCAAGCATGCACGGGCCGCTCACCGATCCGATGCCGCGCTTGGCCTGGGGCCAGCCGAACTGGGCCTGATCCGAGGCGATGCGGATGTCCGACGCCAGGGCGATTCCACCGCCCTGGGCGAGGCAGAAGCCGTTGATCGACGCAATGAGCGGCTTGAAGATTTGCGACTGGTAGACGTATATGTCCTCGGTCGAGATTTCGTCCGAGTACAGGTCGTCACCGCGGCCCGACATCGCCACCAGATCGTGGCCCACTGAGAACGCGCGGCCTCGGCCGGTAATGACGGCAAGCCAGACATCCGGGTTATCGTTGACGTCGTGAAGCACACGCCACAGCTCGTCGCGCATGCCGACGTCGATGGCGTTGAGCTTCTCGGGGCGGTTCAGGGTGACGTAACCCACCCGGTCCTTGATCTCGTATTCAACCGTCGCCATTTTCATCTCCAATTCGGCTGCATTTATCCACGGCCCTCGCTGCCGCGTGACGCACGCAAAATAGAACCGCTCAGGCACGGTGAATATAGCACAGGCAGGTGGGTCGAACAACACGGCTCTTCTAGTGTTCGTCGTTCCGGTGTGATACCCTTTGGCGGCTGTCAAAACCCCCTTCCCGCAGCATGGATTCGTGGCATTCGGCTGACACTGGCTTCACCCGGCGGTCCGCCCACCAATCAGCACGTGCGACGGCCACTGTTAGTCGGGAGAAGTGTCGCTGCGAAGTAGCAGGTCAAGGCGATTTCAAGGAGACGAGAATGGGCAAAGTCATTGGAAGCTATCTGATCGCCCGGACGCTAAAGGAGGAGGGCGTCGATACGCTGTTCTACCTGATGGGCGGCCCGAATTTCGATATCGTGATGGCCGCGCAGGACCAGGGCATTAAGACCATCGACTTCAGGCACGAGCAGGCGGCGGCATTCGCGGCCCACGCCTACGCCCGCGTCACGGGCAAGCCCGGGGTGTGCACAGCCGCGTCCGGACCGGGCACGCTGAACCTGCTCACCGGCGTTTACACGGCGGCCATCGATTGCGCTCCGATGGTCATCCTCGGCGGCGCCAGCGCGGTGCACGAGATCAGCCGCGAGGCATTCCAGGAGGTCGATCAGGTCGGGGTATTGGACCCGCTGGTCAAGTACTCCCATCGCACGACAATGGCTGCCCGATACCCGGAGATCGTCAGCACGGCCTTCCGACAATCGCTGGCCGGTCGTCCGGGGCCCGTCTACGTCGACTGCGGCTCGGACGTGCTCTACGAGGAGATCGAAGAGGATGACGCCATCCGCCCGACCAGAGCGGCCAGGCGCACGCGGCCTAACGCCGAGCCCGGCGCCGTAAAAGAGGCGGTGGACATGCTCTCGCAGGCGGAGCGCCCGATAATATTCGCGGGAGGCGGTGCCTTCTTCTCCGGCGCTGCGCCCGAGCTGGAGCGGTTCGTCGACATCACCCGGACCCCGTTCTATACCGCCCCTATGTCCCGCGGCCTGGTCCCCGAGGACAACGTCGTTTCCTTCCAGGGCGCGCGTAGCACCGCCATGCGCGAAGCTGACTTTGTGCTGGTGGTTGGCACGCGACTCAACTGGATGATGCAGTATGGCCAGCGCTTCGACCGAGACGCCAAGATCGTGCAGATCGACATAGACCCCGGCGAGCTGGGCCACAATCGAAGCATCGATCTGGGCATCGTCGGCGACGCGAAGGCCGTCATGGCCCAGATGGTGGACGAAGTCCAGGCCCGCGAGGGCGAGTTCGCCGACAGGCTCGAGTCTGAATGGATCGTCCACCTGCGCGAAGATAACGACCGGCGCGCGGAGCAGGTTGCGCCGCTGCTCAACTCAGACCAGAGGCCCATCCATCCGTTGAGGCTTTGCAAGGAGATCCGCGAGTTCCTCGACCGCGACGCCATCGTCTCGGTAGACGGCAACGAGATCCTGCACTTCGGGCGGCAGTCGATCCCCACTTTCGTCCCCGGGCACCGGCTCAACTCCGGCGTCACCGGCACCATGGGCGTCGGCCTGCCCTACGGCATCGGCGCCAAAATCGCCAAGCCGGACGCGCAGGTGCTGGTTCTGCACGGCGACGGCTCCATGGGCATGAACGCCATGGAGGTAGACACCGCCGTCCGTCACAACATCCCCGTGGTCACCGTCATCAGCAACAACGCCGGCTGGACCGCGCGGACCCCTGACCGCCGCAAGCCGGGCCGCGAGCTGGGCTTCACCGCGTTCGACGAAATGGCCGTCGCCCTGGGCGGCTACGGCGAGAAGGTCGAGGACCCGGACGAGATCAAGCCCGCTCTTGACCGCGCCTACTCCAGCGGCAAACCAGCCGTGATCAACGTCATCGTCGAGCCAACGGCCAGCGGCGTCTCCCGCGCCTGGGGCGGCTCCCGCATGGAGTGAGCAGGGGCAGGGTTCACCCTGCACCCAGGGCTCGCCCTGGACCCATACTTGGGGGTGTAGGGTCGCGGCACGCGTTGGCCTGGTGCCCACGCCTGGAAGGCCGCGCTCGGTTCGCCCTGGTCGCGACTGACCGCGGCGTGGATGAGTCCGTTCCAGTGCCGCTTGCGCCAGATACCGCTCCAAACGACGTTGACCCTGAGGCCGTTCGCGCCGATACGCCGGCCGCGATTCGCAGCGGTAATGTCAGGGGCGTTTTCGGGGCCGGACCGCTGAATTCCTGAAGAGATGCCGCCCAATTCAACACAGATGATCAGCGGCGAGGTGCCCGTCGCCTCCTTCCTACTGCCAGTGAGCGCGCCCGTATGAGAACTCTCATAGTCGTCCTGCTGCTCATCGAGTTTCTCGATGAGTTTGTTTACGGAAGCCGGGAGGCCGCCTGACCGCTGATACGTGACGACCTTGGCCTGTCCTACGTGCAGGTCGGCGTGCTCCTGAGCGTCCCCGTTCTGCTGGCCAATCTCGTGGAGCCGCTGATCGGCGTGCTCGGCGACGTCTGGCGGCGAAAGGCGCTCATACTGGACGGAGCGGCGGTATTCACCGTCGCCCTGGTGCTAACGGCGGCGAGCCAGACCTTCGGGCTGATCCTGGTCGCGTTCGTCCTGATGCACCCCGCTTCCGGCGCCTTCGTTGCCCTGTCCGAGGCCACGCTGATGGACACCGACGCCGCCCGTCACCAGCAGAACATGGCCCGGTGGACCTTTTCGGGATCGCTTGGTGTGGTGGTGGGCGCGCTGGTACTCGGGGCGGCCGCCTCGACCGGAGTCGGATGGAGGCCGCTGTTTATCGGCGCGGCCGTGGCCACCACGATCATCGCCGTCTCAGCCAGGGGCCTTCCACTGGGTGGCGGGGCCACCGGCGCCCATCGGGATATGACACTTCCGGACTTGAAGCAGGGTCTGCTGGAGGTCGGCCGCGCCCTCCGCCGGTTCTCGGTGGTCCGCTGGCTTGTGCTGCTGGAGTTCTCCGACCTGATGTTGGATGGGCTGCACGGCTACCTGGCCCTCTACTTGGTAGACGTCGTGGGGGCCTCCGGGGCACAGGCCGCCCTGGGCGTGGCGCTGTGGACCGGGGTCGGGTTGGCTGGCGACCTGCTGCTGATCCCATTGCTGGATAGGGTGCGAGGGCTGACTTATCTGAGGTTCAGCGTCCTCGCAGAGCTGGTGCTGTTCCCGACCTTCCTCCTGGTGCCAGGGCTTGGAGCCAAGCTGGCGGTGGTGGCGGCGTTGGGGTTCGCGAACGCGGGCTGGTATGCGGTCCTGCAGGGGCAGCTATACTCGGCCATGCCGGGCCAGAGCGGGACGGTGATAGCCGTCAAGAACGTGTCCGGAATAGCCGGGAGCCTGATGCCCCTGGGCGTCGGCATCGCGGCCCGTGCCTGGGGACTCGGCCCGGCCATCTGGCTGATGCTCGCAGGCCCGGTCGCGCTAGCCGCCGGCCTGCCGCGGGGGGCGCGGAGGGCGGAGCGCGGCAAATGAGCGATTGACGGCAGGCACCTCTGACAGCAGGTCCTCTTAGCACGTTGACCGGACGTGGGGGAGTTGCGTAGCCGGCACCGCGCTCGTTCGACGCGTTCGCCTGCGACGATATTAGAACACTTGTCTCATAATGCCAGGTGTCGTATGATGATATCCCGCATGTACCCAGGAGATATCAGATCATGACCACCGACAGTGCCCCCGAGAAGTGGATATACCAACAGCATACGCGTGTAAAGCACCTATTGTTGGAACAGTACTTGGGTGGATGGCTCCGCATTCTTGGTCAACGAAACAAAAAACTGTTCATTATGGATGGGTTTGCGGGCCGGGGTGAGTACGTTGACGGCTCGGAGGGATCGCCTACAATTATTCTTCGCAGGTCACTAGAACTGATCTCAGAGCAGAATATTTCGCAGGTAATTTGTGGGTTCGTCGAAAAGAACGCGGACAACTTCGCGAATCTACGCTCTGTCGTCGAAAGAATCAAGCCCAGCGATCATAGAATCTCTGTCTTAACTCCCAGCGAGTTCGAAGAGGTTGCGAGTGACGCGATCACCTGGCTACGGAGAAGCCCGATGCCATCTTTTTGGTTTATCGATCCCTTTGGATTTACGGGAATGTCGTTTGACACGATTCGATCGATTATGTCGCTCGACCGCAGCGAGGTCTTCATAACGCTGATGACGCGGGATATGAACCGTTTCTTGACTCGGGTCGATATGGAGGATGTATACGACCAGTTGCTCGCGTCGAGAGAGTGGAGAGATGCGGTAGGGGTGGGCACCGAGACAATGTCGTCCGAGCGGCAACTTCGTGACCTATACATTCACGAACTCCGCGCGATCGGGTGTTTCGTCGAAGGGATGAGCGTCGCGGAACGAGGCTGAAGGTGGATTGGATGTACAAGGTGGAGATGTACCTGCGAGTTCGCAAGGCTTGTTTCGGGGGATGAGCGCTAGGCTGCGCGGGTACGGACTGCACCGGGACACGGTGCGCAAGATGCTCGAGTACTCCGTGCCCCCAGGGTATCGACGGCAACGACCGGCTCGCAGACCGAAGCTCGATCCATATAAGGGTGTGATGGACCAGATCCTGGAGCAGGATCTGAGCTCACCGAAGAAGCAGCGTCACACCGCCAAGCGTATCTGCGAGCGGTTGAGGGACGAGCACGGGTTTCCGGGCAAGTACACAATCGTCAAGGACTACGTCCGGGAACGCCGTCGTCATACCCGCGAGATGTTCGTACCACTGTCCCATTCCCCGGGACATGCCCAGTGCGACTACGGCGAAGCGTGGGTGGTCATCGGCGGAGTGGAACGCAAAGCCCACTACTTCGCCCTGGACCTCCCTCACAGCGACGGGTGCTATGTGAAGGCGTATCCCGCCGAGACGACGGAGTCATTCTGCGACGGACACGTCTCCGCCTTCGCGTTCCTGGGCGGAGTGCCTCAGAGCATCCTCTACGACAACACCACGCTCGCGGTAGCCAGAATCCTGGGAGATGGTCGCCGGCAGCGGACCAGGGTGTTCTCCGAGCTTCAGTCCCACTACCTGTTCGAGGACCGGTTTGGCCGTCCAGGCAAAGGGAACGATAAGGGCAAAGTAGAAGGTCTGGTCGGCTATGTCCGCCGGAACTTCCTGGTGCCCATTCCATCGTTCGAGAGCTTCGATGCCCTCAATGCTCATCTGGAGCAACACTGCCTCAGACGGTTCGAAGATCGACTCCGCGGCCGCAACGAGACGATAGGAGAACGGCTGGAGCGGGACCTGGAGAAGTTGCTGCCTCTGCCGGCCGTACCGTACGACGCCAGCGACAAGCACGCGACGAGGGTCAGTTCTCTGGCCCTGGTCAGATACCGGACCAATGACTATTCGGTCCCGGTGGCCTACGGTCATCGGGACGTTCTGGTCCGCGGATATTGCCCATCCGAGACTCCAGCAACCGCCGCAACACTCCGAACTCCTCGGGCAACTCCCATCCAACCAGCGGCGCCGCCTGATCCAATGCCCTCGTCTTCTTCTCAAGGAGCGGCAGGTAATGGAGAGGGTCGAAGACGAAGTCGTCGCGATCGTAGGACCGCCGATGGCGGGCGATGACTTCAGCGCCACAGCTGATCACAACCTCGTGTACAAGCGAGGAAAGAAAGAGGGAGTTCGTGCAGGTGCTCAGACTGATGGAGAACTTCCAGCCGGAAGAAGTCCACGACGCCGTACGAGACGCCATTCGACTCGGGGCTGTGAGCTTCGATGCTGTCAAGCACCTGGTGCTGTGCAGGATCGAGGGTCGACCGCCTAGACTCGACATGGAGTTGTACCCGTATCTGCCCAGGACCAACGTTGCAACAACCTCGACCAGGGACTACATGGCTCTCCTGGCGGGGAGCCGGTCATGACCAACAAGTCCACGATGTTGCTCGAACACAACCTCAAGCAACTCAAGCTCCCCACGTTCCTGAGGGAGTACGACAAGCTGGCATCCCAGTGTGCCAGTGAGGGAGCTGACCATCCGGACTACCTGCTGCGACTATCGGAGTTGGAGCTGATCGACCGTCACCATCGCGTGGTGGAACGTCGGATCAAAGCAGCCCGCTTCCCGACGACCAAGAGTCTCGACACCTTCGACTTCCTGTCTATGCCGTCCCTGAACAAGGCTCTGGTTCTGGAGCTGGCACGATGCGAGTACATCGAGCGCCCCCACAACGTCATCGCTCTCGGCAACAGTGGCACCGGCAAGACCCATATCGCCCTCGGGCTCGGTCTGGCTGCGTGTCAGAGGGGACTGTCCGTGGGCTTCACCACCGCCGCTGCTCTGGTTCACGAGCTGATCGAGGCCAGGGACGAACGGCGTCTGCTCAACCTGCAGAGAAGGCTCGCACGTCTCAAGCTTCTGATCATCGACGAACTGGGCTTCGTGCCCTTGTCCAAGACTGGCGCCGAGCTGCTCTTCGAGGTGTTCAGCCAGCGTTACGAGCGTGGATCGGTCCTGGTGACCTCCAACCTGCCCTTCGTCGAGTGGACCGAGGTGTTCGGCTCTGAACGGCTGACCGGAGCTCTCCTCGACCGCCTCACCCACCATGTCGACATCCTGGAGATGAACGGGGACAGCTACTGACTCAAGCACAGCAAGAAGACTTCTGGCCGCCAGCTATCTGACTGAGCCTGATCTCCAACGCCCCACGAACCTTGATGCCCATTCTACGGCGTTCAGTGGTACAGTTTTGCTCCGCCCCGCTGGTACGTTTTCACACCGCCCTTGACACCGGAGGCTACCAAGCACGTCGCTGGCTGCTTGGCAGGTCTGAGGGAGACGTGGTGATCTGGCGCTTTATGGAGGCGTCGCGGCAAGATGGCCTACCGTGAATCTGTGGGCATCGACTGGATGAAGCGCGACGAGCTCACCCAGGCCATCCCGCCGGCTTACACGGAATTCATCGGGCGGCAGTTGTTGGCAGTGCAACAGGTGCAACAATGACACGCGCGAGACGTGGCACCAAAGCACGGAAGTGGGAGGACGACTTCCTGGCAGCCTTCTCTGTCCATGCCAACGTATCGGCGGCTTGCCGCGAGGCGGGGGTTGACCGCTCGACGGTCTACAGGCGCCGGGACGGGAACCCTGAGTTCGCGGCCCTGTGGGCTGAGGCCGAAGAACAGGCCCTGGACGCCATCGAGCTGGCCGTCACCAACGCTGCCTTGCAGGGCGACATGCAGACGGCGCGCTGGTTCCTGAGCCGCCGCCGCCCGGAGAAGTACCGAGAGCGTTACGACGTGGAGCACAGCGGCAAGGACGGCGGGCCTATACAGACGGACATGAAGGTGATACTGGATGCTCTCAACGACCCGGAGGCAAGAGACGCGCTTGACGATCTTAGCCAACGCCTGGAGAGCCAGCCCAGCGGCGACGGCGGCTAGGTGGTCAGGGGGGCGCTGGGTGCGCCAACCTCACCTGGACATGATCTCCCGCAGGATGGCATCCCTGGTTGAGAGGCCGTTGCGCCTCATCGTCTCCATGCCTCCGAGGCACGGGAAGTCGGAGCTTCTGTCCCACTGGACGCCGGTGTGGTTCCTGGCCAACTGGTCCCACAAGCGGGTCGGGCTCGCCAGCTACGCCGCCGAGCCCGCCGAGCAGTGGGGACGCCTAGCCAGGGACTCGGTGATTGAGAATGAGAATGGCCTTGGCATCCGGGTCAGGGATGATCTGAGCAAAGTTGGCCGATGGCAGTTGACCACAGGCGGGGGGATGATGACTGTGGGTGTGGGAGGCCCCTTCACGGGGTACGGCTTTGACCTGCTGATTCTGGATGACCCTATCAAGAACCGGCAGGAAGCGGACAGCATCACGATGCGCAACCACCTGTGGGAGTGGTGGCGCTCCACAGCCCGCACCAGGCTTGAGCCGGGAGGATCAATTATCGTGGTAACTACCAGGTGGCACGAGGACGACCTGGTGGGTCGGCTGCTGGGAGACGAGTACACGGAGGAGCAGGCGGCGGGAGACAAGTGGGAGCACATACGGCTGCCTGCGCTGGCCGAGCCCGGTGACCCGTTGGGGCGAGAGGAGGACGCGCCACTGTGGCCTGAGCGGTACGGCGCCTCTGCTCTCGCTGCGCTGCGGGTCAGCGTCGGCCCCCAGGAGTGGCCGGGGCTTTTCCAGCAGAGACCTTCCCATGAAGGCGGCAGCGTCTTCCGCGACGACTGGTGGTTCTTCGTAGACACGGTGCAGACGGGAGAGCAAGTATTCCAGTTCTGGGACACGGCTTTCAAGACCGGACAGCAGAACGATTACTCGGTGTGCTGCACCATGACGACGACTCCCAACGGGTACGCCGTTCTGGACGTATGGCGAAACCGTGTCGAGTACCCGGACCTGCTGAAGGCTATGAAAAGCCTGGCCGAAAGGCACCCGAAGGTCTCGGCGATCTTCGTTGAGGATGCGGCCAGTGGGCAGTCGGTGGTGCAGAGCCTCCGGCGGGAGACCAGGCTGCCGGTGCTTCCGGCGAAGCCCATTGGGGACAAGGTGCTGCGGGCCAACAGGGTCACCGGAACCGTTGAGGCCAAGAAGATCACGCTCCCAAGGACAGCCCCGTGGCTTCAGGCTTTCCGCGAGGAGCTCGCGGCCTTCCCCAACGGAGTCCATGACGATCAGGTGGACGCCTTCGTCGGCTGTCTGACGCAGCTGATGGAGCGAGCCGGGGGCATAGGCAGGTTCTACCTGTAGCAGGAGGAGGCATCCATGATACTTGAACGAGAGATGGCAGCCGTCCGCGACCGCGTAGGGGGTCTGCTGAGACGGCCTAGGGCCGGCGTCCAGCGCGCCAACGAACCCTACGCCGCCATGTCCCAGGTCAGCAACGGCACGGGGCTTGCCACGAAGCAGATCGAGGAGTGGCTGAACAACCTCGGCAAGAGACAGTCGGGTGGTGTGGAGGGCTACTACCGCACCTCTGTCCCGGTCTACAGGGCGATAAAGCTCAGGTCTGACGCCGTTGCCCGCGCCCGGCTCAAGGTCTACCGCCTGGACTCTGACGATGAGTTGGAGTGGGTCGGCGAGGCCGACCCTGTGCAGGGACTCCTTGACCGGGTGAATCAGGACTGGACCCGTAACCGCATGTGGCGTGCCGTAGAGACGTATCTGTGCCTCTGGGGGCAATCGTTCAGGTGGATTAACAAGGGCGGCTCCCCCGACCCTGCGGCATGGGAGATATGGCCTCTCAGACCCGACAAGGTGAAGGTCGTCGTGGCCAAGGACGGGACGATAGAGGGATACATAAACGACCCGCACGGCTCGCGGTTTGCCATGCTGCCCGACGAGGTGATCTGGGACCGCTACTTCAACCCGCAGGACCACTTCAAGGGGCAGTCTCCACTGGAGGCGGTGCGTGGCTGGGTGCAGATGCAGCTTGACATGGTGGAGTTCAACCACCAGCTATTCAAGCACGGCATCCTAGTCAGCAATCTGGCCTTCTTCCTCGAAAGCCCGATGCCAGGCGACATTGAGCTGTTCCAGGAACGGTTGGCAGACCGTTACAGCGGGATGGAGAACGCACAGCGCCCCATCATCGCTCCAGGTCAGGGCAGCGTCCAGAACCTAGGCCTCTCGAACCGGGACATGGAGTTCATCCAGGGCATCCAGCTTGCCAAGGAGCAGGTTGCCGACAGCTTAGGGGTGCCGGAGGAGCTGATGGCCGGCGCACAGCACCCCACGTTCAGCAATCGTGAGGCGGCCATCAAGGACTTCTACGCCAACACGGTAACGCAGGAGTGGGACCTGCTGGCCTCAGAGATGCAGGAGCAGTTCGTCCCCATGCTGCCCAAGGGTTATCAGGATGTGGTGCTGCGGTTCGACACCGCTGAGATAGCGGAGATGCAGGAGTCGCTCACCGACCGCTGGAACCGGGAGGTGGCACAGGCAACGGCGGCCAAGCTGCGCGCCGAGGCGGTGAATGTTGTGGTTCAGGGGGGCATCATCGACGAGAACGAGGGCCGCGTCATTCTGAGTGGTGACCCGATCTTTGGCGAGCTTGGGGAGCTGGAATAGTCGATGCCACGACCAATCAACGGTGTAGGCCCACGACGGATAGATGAGCGGGTGTATGACAGAACCCTGCGAAGACTTGTCCTTACTCCCCTCATGGCCCAGCTTCGCTCTGGCCTGTCCGAGGCTTCAGCCGCGTCGTTGGCCCTGGAGATCATCGACGGGGTGTTTCGTCACTGGCACACCGGAGGATTGGTCGCAGAGGAGGTGGCGGCCCACTCTGCGAGGGTGTCGGGCTACCATAAACGAAGGCTGATTCAGACCTTCAAGACAGCGTTGGGGATAGACATACGGCCTAGGCTCTTGGATTCGGCCATCGAGCCGCTGATGTCGGCATGGCGTCAGGAGAACATCTCGCTCATTCGGACGGTTCCTGAGCGGTTCCACGGGGCGCTGTACCAGCGGGTGAGCGAGACGTTCGCGCAGCAGCCCTTTGACCAGCAGGCGCTATCGAAGGTGCTGAACCGAGAGTTCAAGGTATCGGGCAGCAACCTGCGCCGGATCACCAGGGACCAGACCTCAAAGGCCGTTGGTCAGTTTACCCATGCGAGACACCGCCAGCTAGGGATACAGGAGTACACCTGGCGGACCGCTGAGGACGAGCGGGTCAGGGCTACTCATGTTGCCCTCAACGGCACCCGTCAAAGCTGGGACTCTCCGCCTGGGGTGGGGCACCCTGGATCGGACATACTCTGTCGCTGTGTCGCCATTCCGGTCATTGAGGAAGCCGATGGCTAACAACGGTGTGGTCGAGCCACACCTGCAACCCACGCCGGCGAGAGAGCCGATCTACTGCCGCTGCTGCGGTACAGCTATACTGGCCGAACGGGTGGAGGATGCCATTGTCATCAAGACCAGGCGCAACGGGAAGTTCCACGTGGCGGTTGTTCAGTGCCCAAGAGTGAGGTCGTGTTGGCAACTGACCCATTATAGTGTTAAAATACAACACGTAATGGAGACAAACACACGGCGCATACGGCAGAGACTTGGACGGGACGGTTGGTACTTGGCTCGGCACGGTCGGAAACACGATATCTACTGGCACGCCGAGATAAGGGCGGCAATCAAGGTGCCCCGGCATACTAAGGTCTCACCGGGTGTCGCCCGCGACATCGCCAAAGTCGCAGGTTGGGAGGTATAGATGAGATATCCAGCACTAATAGACGGGGAGAAGGGTGCCTATGGCGTCGTGTTCCCTGATTTGCCCGGATGCAATGGTATGGGCTCCACCATCGAAGAGGCTGTTCAGGACGCCCAAGATGCGATGCCCGTCTGGATGGAGGTCATGGAGGAAGGTGGGCGTCCCATTCCAGCGCCCAGCGCTCTGGAAGACGTAGAGGTGCCGGAGGGTAGCACGTTGACCTCTATCCTGCTGGTCCGCTCAGGCCGTCATAGGCCCCCCGTTCGAGTCAATCTGCACCTCGATGCAGATGTGGCCGACGCCATCAACGCGGAGTCCAAGCGCCGAGGCATCTCAAGAAAATCCTATGTAGAGGAGGTTGTCCGCCTTGCCGCCCAGATGGGCAGATAACGGTGTAGCGTGTCAACTCAAATAAGAATGTTACCGAAGGGGGCATGTTTTCTTACGGTTCACTCAAATGAAAATGTTACCAGGAGACCAGCCTGCCTCCTCTCTTGTTCTGTGTGCGATTATTGGTGCCTAGGATCGGGCTCATAGTAAGCCTGTGGGTAAGTGGTCCTCCACTGATCCACAGGCCCTGTCCACTGCCCACGGGCTAGGAGGCAAGAGCGCCCACGAGCTCCCGCCTGTTTCGCTGCGGCTTTGGGCGCTCCCACATCTGTTGTAGCTGTTGATAGATCTCTCGGCGGAGCCGACGGGGGTTGGTCTGGGAGTACATGGCCGCCAATTGGGTCTGTTGGTGCGGCTTCAAGACCCCGCTGGCCAAGACCCGATCATAGGGCGTGCGGGCCTTATCCCATTTGCGCTTGAGTCGGCCGTCCACCATTGGTTTGCCGACCAGATGCAATACCGGCTGAAATTGGTTGTAGTAGACCCACATCTGGTCGTAGAGGGCGTTGAGGGCCGCACACTGGGCCGCAGTGTCCAACCGTTCGTAGCCCAGGTAGGCCCGTACCAGTGTGTCGTTCTTCTGCTCGACGATGCGGTTATCATTCTTGCGGTAGGGTCTGCTCCTGCTCAACTTCAGGCCAACGATCTCCTCTCCCCAGAACCGGATCAGATGGTTATTGAAGAACTCGCTGCCATTGTCTGGATGCAACTCCACGATGGGGAAGGGTAACCGGTCCAGGACGCGCCGAAAGCCAGCTTCCATGACTACCTGGCTGCGCCCCAGCACGGCCACTCGCTCGCTCCATCCTGTAGCCACGTCCACCAGCTGCAGGGTGTGTATATACTCTCCTGATGAGGTGGCGCCGCAGTGGTGTACCAGGTCCACCTCGAAGTGTCCTGGCTCAGTCGTCTCCCACGGTAGCCTGCCCATGGGAACCGCCCGAGTCAACCGGTTGGCTCGCTCTGGTCCTCGCCTGGGCAGACGTGGTGTGTCCTGACGCAGCTTGCCCATCAGCCGTTGCACCGTCGCTCGACTGATCCGGGACAACTGACCCTCCAACTCTGCCGTCAGCCAGAGCTCTCCAAACTCAGCCAGGTGCCGCGCCGTCGGAAGCAGCGCTGGAGTCAGCCGCTCCGCGCACACGTAGTCCAAGCTCTCCCATAACACTCGAATGGCATCCTCCACCTCAGGACCATATGATCTCCCCCGCACCTTATGCCGAGGCTTGCGCTCCAACGTTGCTCCTCGCACTAGCCGGATCAGGCTCTTGCGGTGCAGCCCAGTCACCACTTCCATCTCCGTCAGCAACTCTCCACGACCCATCCGGTCAGCCCCCCAATACCGATCCCTCATCCGCTTCAGATACTTCCGTCGCTCATCTATGGTCATCTCATCTTCGACTGGCATCGTTCCCTCAGTAACATTCTTACTTGAGTGAACTGTACCCGCCTCGGTAACATTTTAGATGAGTGAATACGCGTAGTTGACAGACAGTCCGCGACGGTCTACAGTTGATATCCGGGTCACTCCGCAGGTCCACCGGCAAAGGCTGGTGTAGACGGCTAGACCGTCCCCCGAGGCTACTAGATAGCCCCCAGAGGCAGCGTGACTGCCCCCTCTGGGGGCTTTTTGCGTTCAAGAGGAGGTGTTGATGGTAAGCACAGCTTACGCCGAGCAGCGCCGGGTGATGGTTGTCACGGAAGCCCGCCAGGCGGAAGACGGCAACCCCCACCGGATGGTCGTCGCCGCCAACGAGCGGAGCCGCAACGGAGACGAGGTGAACCTGCGGGGCATCAACTTCAAGAACTACCGGCAGAACCCTGTGGTTCTCTGGGCTCATGACGCTTACGAAGGTATTCCCATAGCCAAGACCGTCAAGATCGTCCATGACGACCAGGGAAGGATTGCAGCCGACTTCGAGTTCAACTCCGAAGACGAGTTTGCGGCCCGTGTGGAGAACGCCTGGAACGGGGGATTCATACGAGCCGCCTCGATCCGGTACATGCCCACCAAGGTAGTTGAGGTGAGGAACGAGGACGGGAGCGTAGACCGGCTGCGTATCGAGGAGTCGGACCTTCTGGAGTGGAGCCTGGTGCCCATCCCCGCCGACCCGGACGCGGTGAAGGCCGGTGCCCGCGCCCTGAACCTGCCGGAGGAGATATTCCGAGGGCTTGAACCTGAGCCGGAGGAGTCTGAACCGCTCCCCGATCCGGTGACTGATGAACC
This sequence comes from Dehalococcoidia bacterium, assembly GCA_965248005.1. Lineage (GTDB taxonomy): Bacteria > Chloroflexota > Dehalococcoidia > Lucifugimonadales > UBA1123 > CBDFIE01. Next base: position 1,384,237 of record CBDFIE010000003.1, on the reverse strand, counting down.
GGAGCCTGAACCCAACCAGGGAGACACCATAGAAGCGCTGAGAGAGCGCGTGGACGCCCTGGAGCGTGAGGCCAAGGCATTGAGTGTTCAAGAGGCAGCGCAGGAGCAGACTGAGGCTCCCGAATCGGACGAGCAAGAGGACGGCGAACTGGTAGCCGTAGGAGAAGAACTTGCCGCCATCAGGCGGATCATAGAGGAGAAGTAACCATGACTACAGAGACGAAGGATCAGTTGAAGGAGACCGTAGCCGCCGTTCGCAGCTTCATAGAGGAGTTCAAGGACAATGAGCATGGCCCTCTCAAGGAGGTGGTGGAGCGCCTTTCGGCGCAGATCACGGAGTCCATGCGGGCCTCCAAGCGGGCTGCCCTGCTCAGGCAGGTTGAGTCCACGACCCAGGGGGCCAGAGTCTTGTCCGGCAAGTACCGGGGATTCGACGAGTTTGACCTGATGCTCTCCCGCGCGGTGCTGCGGATTGCCGAGCGCGGCGGGGTTGACGGAAGGAGACCCGTAGACCCCCGAATGGCTGCCGAGTGGCGGAGCAACCTGGAGGGGGCAAGAGCGGACGTGTACGAGTCCGTAGGACGCGCCCTGGATGCGAGCACAGCGGGCGCAGGCGACGAGCTCACCTTCACCGGAGAGACTAGCGAGATGTGGCGGGACGTGCATCTGGCCACCTCGGTGGTCAGCCTCTTTGGGAGCATCATGATGCCCACGGACCCGTTCCGGATTCCCTATGACTTTGGGGATGTGAGCTGGTACAGGGGCACGTCCAATCTTGCGGTCAGCTCGTCCACTCCGGGCACGGGAAGGCAGACCCTCACGTCCGCCGAGCTTGCGGCGATGATCGGGTGGGCCTACGACCTGGACGAGGACGCGGTGATCGCGGTACTGCCGGAGCTACGGGCGACCTTGGTACGGAATGCAGCCGAGGTCCTGGACGATGTGGTGCTCAACGGAGACACTTCCGACGACGCCACCAACATCAACGCGGACGGAGCCACGGCGGATTCGCTTGCCGGTAGCGCGGGCCTGGACCACTACCTGGTCTTCGACGGGCTGGTCCATATACCCCTGGTGGACAACACCAACCAGGGAAATGACCATGGCGCTGCCGTTTCGGACGACATGTTCAATGAGGCACGGGCCAAGCTGGGCAAGTATGGCGTCCGTCCCTCCGAGTTCGCCTTCGTCATGGACATCAACACCTATATCCGGTCTCTGTCCATCGAGAACTTCCGCACGGTAGAGAAGCTGGGACCCAACGCTACGCTGCTGACCGGCCAGCTAGGTGACATCGAGGGGATACCCGTGATCATTTCGGAGCAGATGTTGCTTGCAGACATCGACGGGAAGGTCAGCTCAGGCGGCAACGTGACGGACACGGGGCGGGTGCTTGCGGTGAACCGGAACATGTACCGACTGGGGTTCAAGCGGGAGCTGATGATCGAGAGCGAGCGGGACATCCAGAAGAGGCAGACCGTTCTTGTGGCAAGCATGAGGATTGCCTTCGAGGGCCGGATGGACAACGCCTCGGACACCGCTGTAGCCCTCCAGTACAACATCACCGGCGTCTATTAGGAGGTGAGCGATGCCACTGGTCAGAAATAGGTCTGAGGTTCCGCACCGCTACTACGACTACGGGAGAAAGGCATACGTCGTCTGGGCTCCTGGGGAGGTCAGGGACGTACCCCACGCCGTAGCCCAGCAGGTCTGCCAGGCCCAGCCAGCCAAGATGGAGCTTGTCCTGCCGACACCGGAGCCTATAGAAGTCCCTGCCGAGGTGGCTGAAGAAGTCTCCGAAGACTTTACCGAGCAGGCCGTGGACCGCACCCAGCGGGGCGGACGGAGGCGGTCTAGGGAGTCATAGGGATGGCAAACAGCGAGGGGCCAGTGCTCTTGTCGGGACAGAAGCTCGTCGCCACTGCGGGGGCGGCGGAAGCCCTGGTAGCGAGCACCAAGCGAGTAAAGCGGTTGCAGGTCATTGCCCTGTCCACCAACACCAAGCCGGTGTACCTGGGCGGGTCTAATGTGGCCTCTACGACCAACGGCGGTCTTGCCGCCTCTGGCTCCATCAGGCTTGAAGCAGAGGGGTGGATGGACTTGAAGGACATCTACGTTGATGCCGATTTAGATGGCGAAGGAGTCGATTTCTATGGTGTCAGAGCCTAGACAGGCGCTCCATGTCACTGTGCAACACGGGCAGCAGCGCCTGGTTACAGTGGAGCAGGTGCGGGAGCACCTGGGGTCTGACTTGCCTACCTCGGACGAGCTCCAGCGTCTCATAGACGAAGCTGATGCCGAGGTGGTGCGCCGCTACGGCCCCCACAAGATCGACGGTTCGCTGACCGACGTGCTGCGAGGCGGGAGCGTGAGGCTGTTTCCAAGTCAAGCCGTGGAAGGGATTACCAGCGTTACCGAGACGGCCTGGGATACCGTGACCGTGCTATCCCCCGACGACTACCGGACTTGGTACGGGGGCAGGGTGCTGGAGCGGCTGTCCAACGGTTCACATCCCCGCGCGGATTGGGGAGAGCGTGTGGAGCTCACATACACGCCGGTAGATACCGACCCACAGCGCCGGATGGCCATCATCCGCCTGGTCCAGTTGGGCCTTCCCTACTCAGTAACTGTCTTAAATGTCAAGGTTTCATACGAGTAGTGCGGTGGTCTGCATATTCGGCGGTCCCCAATGCGTGTTGCGCTTGACCATGATGTTGAGGATTAGCAACAACTTGCGCATGCATGCTGTAAGGGCGACTTTGGGGAGCTTGCCGGCTGCAAGTAGGCGTTGATAAAAGGCCCTGATTACTGCGTTGTATCTCGAAGCTGAAAGAGTGGCCATGTACAAAGCGGCACGAATGGTGGGTCTACCACCCCAGACTGATCGCCTGCCTCGATATGCCCCGCTGTCCCGGTTGAGTGGCGCAACTCCGACCAGAGCTGCCACCTGGCCTCGATTCAGGCTACCCAACTCCGGCAGATTCGTCAGCAACATCGAAGAAAGTACGGGACCGACGCCAGGGACGCTCTGTATCAGTTCATCTCGGGCGCGCCACATGGGAGATTGGCGAATCATCTTGTCGATGTCGTTGTCGAGGTCCTCGACCTGTTTCTTGAGCCACCGGATGTGCCTGTGGATCTGGGGCTGTACCCGTTTGGAAGCAGTGCGCAGACGATTCCGTTCTGAGGTGACCATTTGCAGCAGTTGGTGCCGACGGTCCACCAGGCCACGTAGCTCCCGGGTCTCTTCATCCGGCAGCGGCCGAACAGGTGGCTGGATAACGGCAGCAAATTGTGCCAGCACATGGGCGTCGATCACATCTGTCTTTGCCGATCTGCCTGTTGCCCGAGCAAAGTTGCGCACCTGCCCCGGATTGACCAGTGATACCGCCAACCCTGCCAACTGCAGTTCAACGGCAACCAATGTCTCATATCCACCGGTCGCCTCCAACACTACGCCGGAGGGCTTCACAGACGCCGCATACTCCACAAGCGCCATAATCCCATCGGCATCGTTTGAGTATGGTCTAACCCCACTACCTGTACTTGTTGCAACGATCAAATCAGTGGATGAGACATCGATTCCTACGTGGACTTGCTTGGAAATGGCTGCACCTCCTGAAGGAATGAATGTGCTCCTAAAACAGGCCCAGCCTTGTACGATTCGCCCTCGACATGTCGGGGCACACAACTGTCCGGGCTCTGGGAGCTGGGGACGTGACGATCTCACTGAGCAACGGTCTTGACCGACCAAGGGCGAACCGATCTGCCACGTCCACGTCAATGATACAAGGGCTAAAGTCGGAGAGCGTGGGTCCGTACAGCGCCCAGAGCCTCGACTACGGGAAGGAGCGGGAGGCCATTCTGAAGCAGCTCTCTACGGGTGTGCCAATCTAATGTCCACGAACGCTTACCTAGAGCTCACCAAGCAGTTAGCCCAGGACCTCCGAGAGCTGCGGGGCAAGGTCGAGTCGATTGACGACAAGGTGGATGAGCTACGCGGTGCCTTGCACACGCACCGCCTGACCGGGAACGGAGATGCGGGTGAGGAAAGATCAGTGAAGCTGCCCTTGGGTCTGAAGGTGCGCGATGTCGTGCTCTTCGTCCTTTTGGGCGAAGTAGTCGGCTCCAACTTGCTGGAGATGTTGAGGGTACTGTGACCGATCAGATAGTCGTAATACGCAAGTCACAACGGGATCGGTATCGGTGGTTGGTCAGGGACAGCGAGGGCCTGGCCGTGGCCATGTCAGTTACCAGCTACGACACCGAGGATGAAGCCCTGGCGGCCTTGGAGCTGGCCTACCGGTTGATGACGCCCACGGGGTTCTGGGCCAGGCTAACGGGTTTTTGGAGCGGTAAGCCGAGAGGGGCAGAACGATGGCAAGGGTAAGCGTGAAAGTCCAGCGGCGCGGGGGCAAGAAGCTCCAAAGACTGCTGCGGGAGGCCGGCAAGGGCGGCGTCTCAGGCGTCAAGGTCGGGTTCTTCTCGACGGCCAGGTATGACGACAAGAGGGGGACGCCTGTGGCGGCTGTGGCCGCCTGGAACGAGTTCGGGACGAAGACCATACCGGAGCGGCCCTTCTTCCGCAACGCCTTGGCCGAGTCTGAGCGCGGGTTCTCCAATATCCTCGCGAAAGGAATAGACACCGAGAAGATGGTGGTTGATGAGCAGCTTGCGGGCCGAGTGGGTGCGTATGTTCAGGGCGAAATTCAGGCGAGCATCATCGCTCTCAACGACCCGCCGAATTCGCCAAAGACCATCGCCCAGAAACGGAAGAAGCTACATGGCAAGAAGGGGACTGGCGGTGGAGAGACCCCGCTTATCGATACAGGGGCAATGTTGGATGCCGTCGCCTGGGAGGTGGAGCGGTGAGCAGACCCTTCGTAAGTAGTCGATTCCAGGAACCGGCCGCGCTGATTCAGAGAGGCCCCGATGAGATCGTCAATCGCAGGCCGGTGCAAGGCGCAGAGAAGCGGACTGACATAACCGTGGTGAGCGCACCGCCCGACGCGGCCAAAATGCGTCAGATGTTGACTGAAGGCACACGTCTCACTGAATCGAGGACGTTCTGGATAGCAGGCGTCACGGTGGAGCCGGTCCGTGTGGGCGCGAACGCTTCTGGGGGAGACGTGATCGAGTACGGAGGTGTCTCCTACAGGGCGCAGCACGTCGAGGCTTGGCCGGGGTTTGTCGAAGTCCTGGGTATTCGGGAGGAAGGTAGGTGATCGCACCAACGACAGCCAGACTTGAGGATGCCGTGGCGGAGCTCGTCACGGCAGGGTCGGCCCTTGACTACAACAGTGTGCTGTCCGGCAACAAAGGTACTCTCGTGCCGGACGGGTTGTTCGCGTCGCTGGTGCTGATTCACCAGGTCATCGAGGGGATACCGGCAACCGTGATGAGCCTTGCCCCAGGCGGGGCAGACCTGGACGCTCTGACAATAGCGACGGTTCGAGGGAGGTACTCGGTTCAGTGGTTCCGCACCGGAGCACACGACGCGGCCACGAGGTTGTCGGTGTGGGCCTGGTCACCTGAAGGGGTCGCGCAGGCTCAAAAGGCTGATCTGACGGTGATGCGTGTATCGGACGTTCGGCAGCTCGACGACGTGGTATCGGAGGCCTGGGAGGAGCGAGCCGGGCTGGACATTGACGTTGGCTACACGCAGAGGACCGACCAGACGGTTGGCCGCCTGAAAGCCGTTCCCATAGAGGTCGGGACGGATGGTAGCACCGAGACCATTACAGTGGAGGTTTAGACAATGACTCTTGGCATACAGGACATCGTAGAGGTAAGGGCGCAGATAACGCCCCGTGGCGCTGGGGGCAGAGAGTTCGGGAGAACGCTGCTGCTCACCACCGACCCCACCCTGGACGCTGGTGCGGGCAGGGTACGGGTCTTTGCCAGCATGGACGAGGTGGCTCGGACATTTGCTGCAGACTCCGGCCCCTATCAGGCGGCCCAGGTCTACTTTTCCCAGGTGCCCTATCCCCGGAACCTGGTGATAGGCCGCTGGATCAACACGAGGGAGTCGGCTAGGCTGACCGGGGGCATCCCCAGAGCTTTGGAGCAGATAGCAGGCAGCCCCCCCGTGGTCAGGGGCAGCGGTACTGTGGCGTCCCTGGATACGTTCTACGGACGCGCCACCGTAGTCACCGGAACGGGGACGGTGGCGTCTCTGACGACGCTTCAGGGCATCACCAACGGGACAGTTACCTTCCTGGGGCAGACGTTGACCGGGCTCGATTTTTCCTCGGACTCCGACCTAGACGGTGTGGCTTCCACGCTCCAGACCGCACTCAGGGCCACCTCAGAGACAGATTTGGATCAAGTCGAAGTGGACTACGACAGCACCGCCTCGGCGTTCGTCGTAACGTTGCCTCCGGACAGCAGCGGGGCGGCCACCAGCGTCAGCGCGACGTTCACCGGCGATGACGCCGATGAGCTGGGGTTGGACACCGCGACCATCGTCAACGGTGTGGATGCCATCGTGTCCGGGACCGTTACCTTCCTGGGACAGACCGTTACTGGCCTGGATTTCTCCAGCGTGACGGACTACGACGGCGTGGCCGCAGTGCTCCAGACTGGTCTACGAGGGACTTCAGAGACAGACCTGGACAACGTCGAGGTCGCCTACGATAGCACCGCCTCGGCGGTCGTGGTGACGATACCTCTAGACAGCAACGGGGCGGCAACCAGTGTCACCGCGGCCTTCACCGGGGCAACCGCCGACGAGGTGGGCCTGGATACGGTCACGATTGAAGACGGCATAGACACTATCACCGCCGGCAGCGTGACGTTCCACGGTGCAAGCCTTACTGGTCTGGACTTCAGCTCCGTGGCGGGATACGACGATGTGGCTGCTGTGGTCCAGAACGCTCTGCGGGGAAGCTCCGTCGCCACCCTTGATGCAGTAGAGGTGGAGCACGACGGCTCGCAGTTCGTCCTCACCCTTCCTCTTGGCTTAGACGGGTCCGCCACTGAGGTGAGCGGCCCCTTCACCGGAGAGCATGCCGACGAACTGGGCCTGGATACGGTAGATATCACCGCCGGAGTGGACGGTATAGGAGCAGGCTCCCTCACCTGGCATGGCTCCTCCATCCCTGTGGACTTCACCGGCGCTGACTCTTACGACGACGTGGCCAGCACGCTCCAGACGGCCCTCAGAGCGGTGAGAGCGGCGGCAAGAGCGGACCTTCGGAGCGCAACGGTTGAGTTCGACCCCGTCGGATTCTTCCGGGTGCGGCTCGGTTTCGATTCGACAAGCGGTGACCCCTATGCCATCAACGGCTTCATGGCGGACGATGCCCAGGAGCCAGCTTCCGCTCTTGGATTGGATAGCACATCGGGGGGCGACATCGTCCAGGGTCAAGCCTCGGAGCCCATCGAGGACGCGATGGACGCCATCAGCGGGCTGGACGATGGCTGGTACTTCGTTACGGTGGACTCGAGCATCACCACGGGTGCAGACCTGCTCTCCCTGTCCCGGTGGGTTCAGGCCAAGACTCACATGCTGGCGTTGGATGTGGTGGACGAGGGTGTCCTGACGCCTAACGAATCCACCAGCCTGGCGGCGCAGCTATCTGCCCTGGAGCAGCAGAGAACCTTCCTGGTCTGGTCCAGAACCAGGGACAGCAAGGCCCTGTCACTGGCTGGGAGGCTCTCCAGCATCAACTTTGACGGGCAGAACGCGCTCATCACGCCCAAGTTCAAGAGCCTGCCGGGGACAACCCCGGACATCGTGACGACCGCTCAGAAAGAGGAGCTGGACCGGAAGTGGGTTGGGTACTACACCCGCTTTGGCCCGGATGCCATCTTCGCGGAAGGCTGGACGCAAGCCGGCGACTGGATCGACGTGCGGTACTGGCTGGACTGGATCACCAAGGCCACCCAGAACGAAGTCTACACCCTGCTGAGGCAACACCCCACGAGAGTGCCGCAGACAGCCGAGGGTCTGTCCAGTATAGAGGCAGCCATCGAGCGGGTGTGCGAGGCGGGCCGCAGGAACGGCGGCATCGCTCCGGGCCGAGTGTCCGAGGCGGTCGCTAACGACATACGGCTGGCCTCGAACAACCCGGCCTTCGATGGGTTCCTGCCAACGGGGTATCTGGTGGTAATAGGCTCCATAGCAGATCAGCTACAGATAGACCGCGACGCCCGCAGGAGCCCGACGATCCGGGTATGGCTGAAGGGCAGCGGAGCCATGCACCACGTAACCATCGGACTGGTATTTACTGGGTAGGAGGAAGAACAATGCTTTTTTCGTTGCAAGACGTAACGGTTATTCTCAACGGCCACACCGTGGAGGGCTGGTCTGAGGACACGGACGCCCTCACACTGCCGGACGCATTCGAGTTCGCCAGCGTCCGGCGCGGCGCGATCGGAGACATGGCGGCGTTCAGCACAGGGGATAGGGGCGGCCCGGTGTCGCTCAAGCTGATGCCCAACTCCCCCTCGGTGCCGTTCTTGATGAACCAGGTGACGCGGATTCTGGTTGAGCGGGCCGAAGTGATCTGGGACGGCAGCGTAAAGCACGGCAAATCGGACGCCAGCGTTACGCTCAAACGGGGCATCCTCATCTCTGGCCCTTTGTGGTACACGATGGGCAAGGGTGAGGTGGGGAACCTCACCTTCAACTGGGAGTTTCAGGAGATCATCCCCGACTTTGCCAAGGTAAATTTCGCCGACGCGCCGGCCTAGGGCCGTAAGGGGAGGCAACTAGATGGTAACGCTTAACGGAATAGGCGGCGACCTAACAAAGACCGAGTTCGAGATCGGCGGCACACGATTCGCTGTGTCCAAGCTGCCGGCGATGGCGGGCTTCGACCTCCTGGAAGCGATCAGGCACGAGCTGGGCAAGTCCCAGGCTCTGTCCCGGCCCACAGAGGTCTTGAACGAGGACGACAAGTCGATAGCAGCCTTCCTCAAGATCGTGCTGTCGCTGGACCCTGCGTTTGTGCGGCAGGTGCGCCAGAAGCTATTCGAAAAGGTAGCCTTCTCCAACACGCGGGTTCCTACGCCACAGCAGCTAGCTGGGGCCGAGGAGATGGCCTTCGACGGCCTGGAGCCCATAGCGATCTACGAAGTCCTGGTGCGGAGCGCAGCCGTAAATTTTACGCCGTCCTTAGACGCCCTCGTCTCCAGGTTGAAAGACGCCCGCCTGGTTTCGAGCCCGTCCGTCCCCTCGGAATAAACCCCTTCTTCGGCGCTCTCATAGAAGCCGAGCTGGCTGAATACCTGGAGCTAAAGAATACCTTGGACCTGGACGAAGCCATGCAACTCCACGAGCAGTTGACCGCGAGGATTGAGAACGACCATCGGGCACATGAGGAGGCGGAGCGAAAGGCTAAGGAGAAGAATAGGTAGGAAGAAAGAGCAATATGATAATCCCGGCAGAAACCCTGAGCGTTACCCTAAACGGTCACGTAGTGCTGGGACTCAGCGCACTCGAGATTCCCGATACTGTTGAGCTTGCCACTGTCCGCAGGGGAGCCACCGGGGATATGCTGGCTACCGTTTCCATCATGTTGCAACCTGGCGCCCCATCGCTGTCGTTCTTGAAGCAGCAGATGAAGGTGATAATCGGTGGCGGAATTGTGAACTGGGAAGGGAGCGTCAAGGACGCCAAGTATGGATCGGTTCTGAGGCTCATGCACGGCGTTATGACCAGCGCGCCAATGGGAACGCTCATGGACGAGACGGCTGAAAAGACGTTCACATTCGAGTTTGAGAGACTGTACTACGAGGTCATCTAGCTACCGTGAGAACTTGGTTCTAGTGTCTAAGTTAGGAGGCGCCATGACCAAGGAAACCCGTATCGTGTTTGGCCTGAATGACTTGGTGGGTGTCCGGTTCCAGTGTTCCAAGTGCCAGTGGGAAGTCGTGCAGCGATTCGATGGACGCCATTGGCGGCTGCCCACATCTTGCCCTTTGTGCCTTGCCAGGTGGGACGAACGCGATAGCCGCAGGACGGAACTCGACGAACTGCTTCTCATGATGCGGAACCTGACCGATCAACCAGACCCTAAGATCAGTCTCCGGTTCGAGCTGGACGGCGCTGCTGTGGAGACGGAGGGCTAGCAGGAATGAGGTGGTTGAAGAAGCTCTTCGGATGTCACAAGGAGCATGGAGGACCGCCGCCTATCCCAAAGTGGCCACCACCACCTCCGCCACCTATTCGACGTAAGCCAAAGAGTAGCGGCGATGGACCGGGAAGCGAGTAGAAATCTTAGGAGGCACACCATGACCAAGCAGAAGACCGCCAAAGACTCAAGCAGCGATAGGAGGGTGTTTGCATGAATCCCACGATTGAACAAGAGGCCATGCGCGTCTATTGCATCCAGTTGGCGCCAGCGGGAGGAAACTGGCCTCCCACAATTCGCATCCACGCCGATACGCTCTCCCTTGAACAGGAAGGCTACACCTTCAAAAGGGAAGGCAATATCGTCGGAGTTGTCAGAGGGAACGTGCAAGCCTGGTGGATTGAAGAGGAGACGACGCGCCCATGACCAAGCAGAAGACCGCCAAGCTCGACCTCAACGCTCGCAGGCTTGGACAGGGGATACTTAAGAGGGAGAGGAGGATGGTTTTGCGAATAGGAGAAGTTAGACCGGCACCTCGACCAGCTCAGCCGAGGACTGTGGTTCCGGGATCGGCGTGCCATCCCCCCGTATGCTCTCAAGGTGGAGAACGATGGCTTCTTTAATGAGGGAGCAGACCTCTTCCCTGGTCTCAGCAGCAGCTACACAGCCAGGCAGGTCGGGAACGTATGCCCCAAAGCTTGTGGGGCCTTCTTCGATGATTACCGCATACTTCATCGCCCATTTCCTTCTTCGAGAACTGCTTGTTTCAGAATGCTGCGCCACGTCCCGACGGTTAGGTCTATTCCCAGGTTCCCAGCGATGGTCACCGTGCCCGGCTTCTCTGGATGCTTGTACTGACGGTGACTTCCGCGAGTCCTCACCAGAACCCAGCCATCCCTTTCCACTACGCGGATGGCTTCTCGAACCTTGGGCATGTCATCGCCTAGTTTAACACAGGTTGAGAGGTTCAGGAAGGTTCAGGAAGGTTCAGGAAGGTTCAGGAAGGTTCAGGAAGGCTCAGGAAGGCTCAGGGCGGCTCAGGAAGGTTGTAGGGGGTGTGGAGATAATGTAATGAGGTACGCACCATGAAGAAGCAGAAGACCGCCAAGCTCGACCTCAACGGACAGAAGGTCGATGTCGGCATCCCCAGCCACTTGCTCTCAGACTTGGGCGGGCTGGTCTACTTCGGTGTGCTGGCTCGACTCAGTAAGGACAAAGGCAACATCGAAGGCCAGCTCAGCGCTGGGGCGGTGATGTGTTCGTTCGCGCAGAGGTACATCAGGAAGGTCGAGTCCAGGCAAGGTATCAGCGACGAGTCGTACAAAGCCTGGGCGCACGTCCTCGAATGGGTGGTATCTTCACTGGATTTCGAGAGCCTGTCTGTTGATCCAGAGTCACCGGAGCTGACCAAGCTGGCCGCAAGAGTTCGAGTAGGAGGAACGGCATGAGGGTCGTCCTAGTATTCATCGCGCTCATCACGCTGGGGCTTGCAGCCGCCGTAGGGTGCGGAGGAAGTGATATCTCTGACGATGTGGAGTGGACGGTTATCGGTGGGATGGAGGGAGGCAAGGAGCGAGATGACCACGGTGGAGGCAACTATCGGGTCCAGCTAAAAAAGCCAGTCTCCGAAGACGTGCTGCGCGCCATAGGAAAGGACGTTAGAGAACGGCACATCAACATCTGCCGCTACAGAGATGAACAATGTCAATGGTATCCCGAACTTTCTAATGTGGGCGTGTGGTTCTACCTGCCTGGGATGGACGCCACTATAGACCTGGCATGGGGCAGGGCGTTCTTTGTGCCAGACAAGGAAGAGATAGAAATACTCGGATTAACTGCGGACAAGGAGAGACAGCTATTGGAGGCGCCCATACCCAGGAATCGTCAGGTGATAGGCCGTTGGATCGGCCATGGTGCTGCCGATCTGTCATCCCTCACTACGGTATATGTCCAAGATGGCAGGACGTTCGTTGAACGCATGTTCCCTGATGGCAACACTATGACGTCAGAAACCGTGGAGTCCTCTACCGCAACAGCACGACGGTTTACTATTGTGGACGATTCTTTTTTAGCAGTTCCTGGGAAGTACATAGTGATCCATCCCGGTGGGGACCTACGCTACTACGACGAGGACGACACGGCCTTTGAGACAGGCAGAAGGGTCGACTAGAAAGAGATGACGATATGGCCGCTACCCTACTAGACACCTTCCTCGTAGAACTCGTCTTCAAGGGCGACAGGCGAGAGCTTGACAAGCTCGAGCGAGGAATAAAGAACGTCAATCAACGCCTCAATAATCTGGTTAGGCCGCTTACGATTGCTGGGACCGCTGGTGCAGCCGCCTTGGGGCTCATTGGCAAGGCTGGTCTCGACACCGAAAGAGCCTTGCTGCGCGTCCGTGCCGAGCTTGGTCTGACTGAAGACCAGATGAGGATGCTCCGAGAAGAGGCACTGAAAATCGGGGCACAGCTTCCACTCAACACGGCGGATATCGTTAATGCGCAACGAGCCTATGGGAAATTGGGTGCCACATTTGGGGAGATCATACGGGATGCGCCTGCCATCGCTGGGGCAGCGGTTGCAACAGGGTTAGAGCCAGAGCAAGTGGCTCGATATGCCCGTGGCGTCCAAAACATCTTTGGGGGCGATGTCCAAGAAAACCTAGACGTCATGCTCAGGGCAGCGAACAGATCAGCAGGTTCCTTTGAATCGTTTGGAGAGTCAATTCAGTTCGCTGGTCAAGCAGCTGCCGATGCTGGCCTCGACTTCAAGGCTTACGTAGCGATTTTGGGTGGCACTTCGGGTGCAATGCGGACTGTGGAGTCGGTCTCCCAAGGAATGACCGCTATGTGGGGTAAATTGGCAAAGTCGAAGGAAGATATCGGAGAGGGCGGGAAGATAGTGCAAGAAGCCTTCGAAGGTGTAGGCATCAGCATGGCCGATGTTGATGCTGCCATGGACGGGACCGCCGACGGTTTCATCAAGCTTCTAGCACTTATCAACAACGCAGGGTTGTCAACTACCCAACTTACCGCGCTTTTGAGCACATTAGCCGGTGATACCTACTCAGCCTCCATATCGTATGCCGTACAGAATCCCGAAGTCATTAGAGACCTGCTGGCCGAGGTGGAGCAGTCCGCCGGCGACATCGTGAACCAGCAACAGATCATCATGAGCGGCGCGAGCGGGGGCATCATGCAAATGATGGCGCAAATCGACACCTTATTAAATCGGCTCGCCGAGTTTTTCACTCTGACGGCAATCCAGAACTTCACGAAGGCGGTCAGCGCCCTTATCGGCTGGCTCACAAAGACGAATGAAGAAAGCGAGCTCGTCAACAAGGGATTCCTCCGTCTGATTAGCGCATTCGTCATGGCGCTGGCTTCCCTGCTCGTCGTTGCAGCGGCGCTCAAAGTCACAACATTCGCCCTGAGTGGCTTTGTGTTATTGGTGAAGGCCGCTAGAGGCGTCGTATGGCTCTGGCGCAACGCGCTGATTCTGACTCGCATCCAGATGGGGCTGCTGGCGATACAGACCTGGTGGGCGAACTCGGCCCTCCGTGGATTCGCGACGTCGATCTGGACCTCGGCCGTCGGGGCGCTCCGAGCGCTGTGGGCAGGCGTAACGATGGCGAGTGGTGCGACGTGGCGGTTCATCGGCAGTCTAAGCGCCGCGCGGGTCGCGCAGTTGGCGGGCGCGGCTGCTACCGGCATCGCCAGCGCCGCTACTTGGGCCTTCAACGCCGCCCTGTTGGCCAACCCGCTCACGTGGATCGTACTGGCCATCGTTGGCCTGATCGCCGCCCTCGTGCTGCTGGTCAAGCATTGGGACACCGTGAAGAGAGTCGTTAGGGACTTCTTCGACCGTTTCGGCAACTACGCCCTGGCCGCGTTGGCAGTCGTCGCGCCGTTCATCGCCGTCCCGCTGTTGATCGCCAAGAACTGGAGCAGGATCGTCGAGATCGTCGGAGGCATCTGGTCTCGTGTCAACGACACCGCGCGGGGCTGGATACAGGCGATCATCGACTTTGTGCGCGAGCTGCCCGGCAGGGTGGTGGCTATCCTCAAGGATATCCCCAGAATGGTGGCGGACGCTATAAGGGACGTGCCAGGTCTTGGGGCTGCGATTGATGTCTTCACGGGGATTGCAGGCAAGGTGAAGGAGCGTTTCGACAAGGGCGGCATCGTCCCTGGACTGCTGGGCAGGCCGTTACTGGCCACGGTCCACGGCGGGGAGATGGTGCTGCCAGTAGGGGCGTCCAACGTCCTCGCTCAGATGCTTGAAGGGTTCCGGCTTGGCCCTGCCGCTTTGCCGCAAGCGCCGCCCCACTACGGCCAGATGTACAGGTCCTCGGTGGTCACTAGATCGGTCACCGTGAACATCGTGGAGCCCATCGTGATCCAGACCCAGGCGACGGACGCCAAGGGGATCGCCCAGGAGCTAAGCGAGGCGATTCAAGACCAGATTCGGAACGTCGCCTACGACCACGACGGGCCGGTGGAGCGCTGATGGCGGCTAGCGTCATACAGGGCCAAAATTTCTTGCTCCTGCACGGGAGGTACGCACAGCCCCTCGCTGCCATTGCCGACGGGTTCATCTCTGAGGAACACGCCGTCAGGCTCAGCAAGACCTCGTATCCCGTCGAGACGGGCGGGTCGCTCGTGGACCATGCGGTTATACAGCCGCGCACACTCAAGCTGGCGGGTTGGGTCTCGGACCTGCTGGCTCCCGAAGGGAGACAGGGTAGCCCGTCTCGCAGTATTGATGCGTGGCTTCAGCTCACCCGGTTGGTCGAATCAAGGGAGCCGTTCCTGGTGGTCACGCTGCTGGACGTCTACCCGTCGATGCTGATTACGTCGCTCAAGGCTCCGGTTGATAGGACCACGGGACGGGCGCTCCGCTTCGAGATGGAGCTTGAGGAGGTGCAGTTCCGTGCCCTGGAGCGGGGGCAGCGGCCTCCTCCAGTGCGGATAGGCCCCGCCGAGGATAGGTCGGAGGAGGTTGACAGGGGGCGTGTTATCGCCGGCGAGATAGGCCCACTTGCCCAGGTGTTCGGTAACCGCTGATGCAGACGATACCTCTGACAACAGACGCAAGGCAGCGAATGGGGGTGACGCTGGGCAACCAGCCGGTCATCCTCCGCGCCTGGTGGCAGCCGCTCTCCGAAGCATGGTACCTGTCGCTGTACACCAGGAGAGAGGAGCCGATAGCGCTGGGGCGGCAGGTGTCTACGGGTAGGAGGCTGATTGAGGCTCCTGGTCTAGCTGGCGACCTGGTGGCCATTCCCTTGGAGCGCTACGGCGCGCCGATAGGCCGGGAGGCGTGGGGGCAGACCCACGGGCTGGCCTACCTTGCGCCGTCCGAAATCGAGCAGGTGAGCTGGGCGCTATGAGCATGAGGCAGTACCTACGCCAGATAAGCGTCGAGATCGAGGGCGCAGACCGCTCCGTGCTCATCATCGAGGAGCTTCGTATCACCTTCGACCTGCACATAGACGATCAGTCCTCATCGTCGCCGTCCACGGCCAAGATATGGAACCTGGCCAAGGCTTCGGCGTCCCACATAGCCGAGCCGAGACAGGTGGTGCGGGTGAAGGCTGGGTACGGGGATATTACTAACTCTGCACCGATCTTCGACGGGGAGATACGGCGCGTCCTCCACGAACGCACTGGGGTAGACCGCGTAACGACCATCGTGCTTGGCCGTTCCGACTCGGCGACGAGCGGAGCACTGGTCTGCATCAGCCTCGTGGAACCCGTAAAGCTGCGTGACCTCGTGCGCCGGGTAGTGGACGCCATGGGCCTACGCATCGAGTCCGACAATGCCGTTCCTGACGAGGAGTTGGAGGACGGGTTCTTCTACACCGGCTCCGCAAAGTCGGCGCTCAAGGACCTGCTGGAACCCCACAAGGTTACTGCCTATGAGGTGGGCGGAGTGATGCACTTTACCCACAGGGACAACGAGCCGGAGCGTGGCACGTTCTTTCTCAGCCATGCGACGGGGCTTATTGGCACGCCGTCCCTCACCGAGGACGAGGGGTTTAGGGCGAAGATGGCGTTGAACCGCTCCATTGAGCTGAGCCAGTTGGTTGAGGTCGGCAGCGAGGCCGTGGACGGCTGGTTCAGGGTCAAGACCCTCGTCCACAGGGGAGACAACTGGGGCGGTGAGTTTGTGACGGAGATCGAGGGAGCGAGGGCCGATCCTCCGATGCAGGCCGTGACCAGCGCATCTGCCGGGGCTTTGGTGGTGCAATGACGAACATGAACTACACAATGTCTCCACTAGCGAACGGCTGTCACCTCAAGCCGGACCCCTTCGTATCGCTGGGCCTGGTTGATCACCTCCAGCAGGTTGCGTGCCTGGGGATTGCCTGTGGGTCCGAACATGCGCATGAGGCTCTTGGGAGATTTCCCCGTCCGAGTGCCCATCTCCGTGAACCCGATTGTAGCGTTGACGTAATCTCTCAGTACCGACTTGCCAGTCTCAACGTCTCCGGCGAGAAGACATTCGACGGCAGCTTTGAGGAGCTCCGCCCTGAAGTCTGGATCGCGTCGGACCCGTTCTTGGACTGTCTCTTTGAAGTCTCGTGTCAATGCCATTGCTACGTACCTCCTCTAGCTTCTGCGGCTCCTATAATCGCGCCAGAGCTGCTGGGCAAGTTCGATGTCCCGACGCTGCCGCCGCTTGGTGCCACCTCCAAGAAGGATGATCAGAGTTTCGCCATCTCTTCCGAAGTAGACTCTATATCCAGGGCCCGTGTCTATGCGGTATTCGAGAACACCTCTGCCCACGCCCTTGACGTTGGAGAGGTTGCCAGCCTCCATTCGGGTAAGAGCTACCGTGACCCTGGTGGCAGCTCCTGCGTCAAGGCGGTTGAACCAATGAGCGAAGGCGCTGCGGCCTCTTTCGTCGAGGTACTCCCGAACCTCTACCATGTCGCAATGGTAACACATATGGCACCTCATGGGTATAGGCCATGACCAGCATGAACCGAGATACCGACTACGCGAACATGGCCCAGGCGATTCGATTCGCCATCCACCAATCGCTCAAGGACCTGTACACCTGTATGCCTGGGATAGTGGAGTCCTACGACGCGGAGACCAGACGGGCGGTGGTGAAGGGAGCGCTCAATATTGTCACCACTAAGAAAGAGGAGATCGAGCGAGAGGCCATCCACAACGTCCAGGTGATGTTTCCATCCGGTGGTGGATTCACCATGACCTTCCCTTTGGAGCGGGGAGACCCAGTGCTGCTGCTCTACTCCCAGCGGGGTTTGGCGAATTGGAAGAAGACGCTTGGCGTGGCGGCCCCGGACACAATCGGGTTCTTCAGTGAGAAGGACGCCTTCGCCATTCCTGGGTTCGGGCCTACCCACGGGGAACTTGAGCACATGATCGCCATTGAGCCGGACGGGATTCACATCAAGACGACCGGCAAACTCGCTATAGAGGCGCACGACGTGACGTTCAAGACCGTTGGTACGGACGAAGAGCCAGAGAGTATCGTGTGATGCGCACCATCTCGGCGGTAGACGATCTCCTTGACGGATTCGCTGTGGTGGATGGCCTTGAAGCCACCAGGCAGCGGGTAATTCAGCATCTACGCTTTACCTTGAGCGAGTGGTTTCTTGACTCGGACCAAGGCATCCCATACTTCGATGGCCTGTTCGCCGGCGGCAGTAGTCCTGAATTCGCCGCACAGCTCATTGCCGCCGAAGTGCTCGGCGTAGATGACGTTACGGATGTAGCTGTCGTTCTAGCCGTCCTTGATCCCCTCACCCGGAGGCTGTCGCTGGAGTTCCGCGTCAGTACGGTCCACGGCCAGGTGACGGTCGCGGAGGTGTTGTAATGGCACGGGTGACGGCGCAGGGAATAGAGCCCACGACGCTCCAGGGCTACATCGACGTGCTGGAGGCGGCGTTCCGGTCTGCGTTGGGCCAGGACATTGATCTGGCCCCGGAGACGCCAGCGGGCCAGTTGGTTGGAACCCTGTCCTTGACGCTGACGGAGGCGGACGAGGCGCTGGTTGCGGTGGGCAACGGCATGTCGCGCAGCAGGGCGCTGGGAGTCCAACTCGACGATCTGGGGTCTCTCTTGGGTATCCCGCGCCTGGAAGGAGAGACGGACGACGAGTACCGGGCCAGGTACGGAAGGCTAGCAGCCTGTCTGAGGATTGGTTAGAGGTCTGGGTGGGTCATGGCGATCAGGCCGCGACGGCTATCGGAGCTGGCTTGAGCCACTCAAGCCCTGGTCGCTTTGCCAATGGCACCCTGGTCACGATCTCGACGAAGTGGCCCTTGCGTTGGCCAGCCCCCTTGACCCGTGCTTTGGTGGACAGATCGGCCCCTGAGCGGAACAGCTTCAACAGATTGTGACCAGTGCAGATCAGCGACCACTCACCGTTGACCTTCTCCAGTCCCCGCATCAGAAACTGTCGGAAGCCCCGGCCCTGTTTGATCTGTCCGAATACCGGCTCCACCGTCTCCATTCGAAGAGCGTAACGCTGACGACCACGCCTGGTCTGTAGCTTCCGTCGCATCCGATCTCTGGGAGACAGCCGACTGGGTATGCGACCGCGGGGCGCTGGGGACGGCACCCTTCCGTGTCTGGTCTGATCCGGTGCAATGAACGGCTCCACCCCCAGCGCATGTAGCTCATCAACTGCCTTTGCCGAGTAGTAGCCAGCGTCGGCGGATACTTCTCTCGGGACGACTTCGGTGTTGCGTATGGTCTCCTCCATCATGGTCACGGCCTGCTGCTTGTCCGAGGTCACATTGGTGGCTCGGGCCGCCACAATAACCTGGTTGGCGTTGTCCACCACCGCCTGACAGTTGTACGCCTGCACAAAGTCCCGACCTCCTGGAGCGGGCATAATCCGCGACTCGGCGTCGGTGAAGTTGCGCTGGGACTTGTCTTCGGGTACACCCGGATGCTCTTTACCCTCCGCCTCTGCCCGCTCAGCCGCCGCCTGCGCCTCGGCTTCCAGTGCCGCCATAGCCTCACGTATCTTCTCCAACCGTCCCTCCCGAAAGGACAACTCCTCCGGCAACTCGTCCCCACGACCGTCCTTGCCGTACCTGCGGTCCTCCTCCTCATCCGCCGCTTGAGCCCCACGCAGCAACTCCTCAACCTCCGCTGCCAACTGCTCCTCTTTCTCTTTCATCCTCCGGTAACTCATCGCCCTGTGCTTCGATGCGTTCGCCCTGACCTTGGTGCCGTCCAGCGCCACGTGACCCAGCTTGACCATCCCGGCTCGCCTGCACAACTCCAGTACCTGCACAAATAACCCAGACAACGCAGCCAGATTGTCCTTGCGAAAGTCGGAGATCGTGCGGAAGTCCGGTGTGTTATTCGCAGCCAACACCCGAAAGGCTATGTCCTCGTGGAGCCGTTGGGCGATGCGGCGTGAGGACGCCACCCCGACGCAATAGCCGTAGACCAACACCTTGACCATCATCCGCGGATTATAGGGCGGTCCACCGCGCCTTTCCCGCTCGTAACGCGCCGTGATCTCCGAGAGGTCCAGTTGGTCCACGACATCGGAAATGAAGTAGGCCAGATGACCATCTGGCAGCCACTCCTGCAGCGCAGCTGGCAACAGCAACTGCTGGTCTGGATCGTAAGGAAGGTAGGTCTTGCTCATCAACCACTCCGCTGATCTGATGCTCGACCCATCATACCCGCAATACCTCACAAACGGTGTTACTCGGACAGGCTGCTAGGGTCGTGTGGGAGTACGTGGTCGGTGGAGACTGTGAGGGAGACGAGCCGCCGGTCGTGGCGGGCCATACTTCTAGCCATACCAACGTTAGCGAGTACGAACGGAGCGACGAGCAGGCCCACTCCGGCAACCACAGTTGGAAGATCACGGTTGCACAGGGCGCTTCAGATTCGGCAAGCGTCTTCATTGGCTTCAACGTCGCATACGCCGACCTACTGACTATGACCCAAATCACCTTCTCGGCGTGGGTCTACGTCCCCGCGAGCGACCTGCTCCTCTCCGATGTGGAGCTAGAGCTAATGTGCGGCGAGGTGGATTCAGAGGGCGCCACCACATGGGAGAGTACGAGATCGGATAACCCGACCGCCTATGACTCCTGGGAATATCTCGAAGCCGCGACGACTATCTCCGCCGCTTGTCAGAACATCCGGCTGGCTTTGAGAGTCACCGACCGTTCGGCCCCGCACGTGCTTTATTGGGACGACATTAGCTTCAGAGGTGAGTAGTCATGGCAAGAGACCCGGACGCACTAAAAATCGGTAAGTGGGCAGCCACAGGGGACGTTGAGGACCCGGAGGACGGTGGGATAGACCGCTCTATTGGCTGGGACATCAGCCACTCCCAGCCCGGCGGGTCGCTGCCCAAGCGGGAGCACATCAACGAGCTGCACCGGGAAGTGACCGCCCTGGGAGTGGAGATCAACGTCCACGGCGCAGGGCTTGAGTGGGACTCCTCGATCTCGTACGAGCATCCGGCGCTGGTGACGGGCAGCGATGCCCGGTTGTACGTGAGTGTCCAGGATTCCACTAACGTAGACCCTGTGAACGACAGTGACGAGTCCCATTGGAGGCCACTGAATACGCCGCCCCCCAATGCCTCCGCCACGGAGCGCGGCATCGTAGAACTCGCTACCGATGCTGAGGTGGCAACAGGCATTGACACCACTAAGGCAGTGACTCCCGCCGGGCTAGCCTCGAAGCTCTTACCCAGTGCTTCGATAGCTCAGCCCGGTATAGTGCAGTTGGCCACAAACACCGAAGTAGCAGCCGGAACGGATACTCAACGGGCTGTTACTCCAGCCGGACTAGCGTCCAAGCCTGCCATAGCTGCATCCACCACTCTAACGGGTGTGGTGGAGCTAGCTACTGATTCAGAGGTAGCAGATGGCACCGATGCGGCCAGAGCCATCACCCCGGCAGGGCTGGCCTCGTTGGGGTATAGGCGGGTTACGGTGAGCGACTCGGCCCCCACCAGCTCGGACGGTGGCGACGGCGACGTGTGGCTGGAGTATTAGCGATGCCGATCAAGGTCAAGGCAGCGGGGGCATGGCAGACGGCGGCCGCCAAGGTGAAGGTGGCGGGGACATGGAAGGCAGCCTATTATTGGACCAAGGTCAGTGGGACGTGGCGAAGGGGCGCCCGCGACTTCGACCTCGCCACCGGCAACGTCTACCCCGGTGGCATAGCCTGGGCTGTAGCATACTTCTACGTGGTGGACACCCGCAACGATAAGGTGTACGTCTACGACGCCGACGGGAACTACCAGTCAAACCGCGACTTCGACTTCTCCATCTACAACAACTTCACCACGGGCATAGCCTGGGATGGATCATACCTCTACATGGCGGACTACGAAGGTAAGTTGTTTGTCTACGACGCCAACGGGACCTACCAGTCAGCCCGCGACTTCGACCTCGCCACCGGCAACGGCAACCCCGATGGCATAGCCTGGGATGGAGCATACTTCTACGTGGTGGATATCGGCGACGATAAGGTGTACGTCTACGACGCCAACGGGACCTACCAGTCAGCCCGCGACTTCGACCTCGCCACCGGCAACGGCAACCCCATTGGCATAGCCTGGGATGGAGCATACCTCTACGTGGTGGACTACGGCGACGATAAGGTGTACGTCTACTATACCAACGGGACCTACCAGTCAGACCGCGACTTCGACCTCGTCAACGGCAACCCCGATGGCATAGCCTGGGATGGAGCATACCTCTACGTGGTGGATAGCGGCGACGGTAAGGTGTACGTCTACGATACCAACGGGACGCACGTGGGATAGGCTGCGCCTATCTCTGATCCTCGCACATCGTTCTCACCCCAGATAGTCAGCCCATTGGGTCATAAGCGTCCTCCGCCTCTCGAACAGGTCAGAGCGGAAGTACGCGGCTTCGGTAGAGTCCCCAACTACGTGTGCTAGCGCCGCCTCCATGACCGCGTTCGGAGAGTCGGTTTTCTCAGCGGCCCAATCTCGAAAGCTCGACCGAAAACCGTGCGGAACACAGTCTATGTCCAGCGTTCTCAGCAGCTTGCGGTGGGTCATATCGCTCAGTGGTCTGCCCGACCTCGACGGGAATACCAGATCACTCCCATCGTCGAGAGTCCTTGCCTCGGCCAGTATCTCCATAGTCTGCTCCGACAGCGGAACGCGGTGCTCTCTATCAGCCTTCATACGTTCGGATGGGATAGTCCATGTCCTGGACTCTACATCTACCTCCGACCACAGAGCATTTCGAGCTTCGCCTGGTCTGCTGGCCGTCAACACCTGGAATTCCAGACACAGTTTGGAAGAGGCCAACGCCCTGGAGCTCCTGATGGACTTCAGAGCGTTGGGAACCGCCGAGTAATGGATCGCCTTGAAGTGTCTGCTCACTCTTGGAGTCTTGGGCAGCACTTGAGACAAAGCGTCTCCAGCAGGGTTATCGTAGCGGTAGCCGCTGGCAACAGCCCACTTGAAGATCGCCGACACTCGCCGCCGAACGCGCCGAGCCGTTTCGGGCTTGGTTGTCCAGATAGGAGATAGGGCCGCCAGCACGTCCGCGCCGTCAATCTGGTCAACAGGCACGTCGGCGAGATATGGGTAGGCGTAGGTCTTGAGGGATGACCTCCACTGGGCTTCGGTCTTGGGATTTCGCCAGGTCGGAGCGTTCAGCGCAATCACTCTCTCAGCAGCCTCCGGGAAGGTTGGCACCAACGCCTTGCGTTTCTCTACGAGAGGGTCTCCCCCCGACCGAGCGGTTTTGCGATTCTCAAGCGCCCTCTCCCTCGCTTCGGCAAGGGACACGAGCGGCCAGCCCCCAAGCCCCAGGTCCGTTCGCCTGCCCCGGATGGTCAGGCGCTGTATCCATCGCTTGTTCCCGCTAGGCTCGACGACAAGGTACAGTCCGTTTCCGTCGGCGTGCCGGCCAACTCGCTTTTCCGTCCTGACTCGCGCAGGGCTGAGGGCGCTATTGGGCCTGCCGCTCATACTCGGTTCCTGTCAAGACCTACTACTTCCCCTGCCACAACCTACCACGATACATACCACATAATGAACGAGATTGTATGACTTTCTATGAGACGATACAAGACCCTCTGAGAATCCGGTTCCGTAGCTAAATACAGGGGGGAAACAGGCCAAAACCGGCTGTTCTAAAGCTAGGAACGGATAGGGTGAATGGCTCCGCAGGTAGGATTCGAACCTACGACCAATCGGTTAACAGCCGACCGCTCTACCACTGAGCTACTGCGGAGCGTGGACGAACCCGGGGACAGGTGGCTGAGGTGAGTGCCGCCCTGGCCCCTGAGGCTCTGCGATCATGATAGCACTCGGCCAAAGCCGCCTCAAGGCGGGAGATGCTACCGGGTCTACGCTGGTCCGGCCGCTATTTCTTGCCTCGCTCCTGTCCTAACACCGCAGCGAGCTTCTCGAACGCCTGCCGATACCCCTCTCCCGCGTGGGTTCGGTGATCTCCCGCAGGCAAGCCGGCATGCCACAGAGTCATTCGGGTCCGGCGCTCCCCCTCCTCTTCTAGCTTCAACGTCACCAGCGTCTCCGGAGGCATCCCCGGCATATTAATCACAGTTCCGTTGGAATCTGCGGGGCTCTCCGTCTTCACGAGTCGCTCCACGGGGCCGATCTCGCGATACGTTCCCGTGATCCACATCTCCTGGCCCCCGGGCGAACGCATGCACAGCAGGAATTTCCCCCCTACCTTCAGGTCGATCGTGCAGTGGGAGATGGTGAACCCCTGCGGTCCGAACCACTGCTTCAGAAGCTCCTCCTCGGTCCAGCAGCGCCACACCAGCGACCGCGGCGCATCGAACACCCGTGTGATCTCCAACTCCCCCTCCGTCCTATTCTTCGTTACCATTGGCGAGACTCCTCCCTTTCGAATCGTTTGGCTCTTGTAGTTGCTGTAACACTGAGTCTAAGCGCTCGAATCGCTGTTCCCAGAGGTCGCTGTAATGCTCAATCCAGCCGGCCACCTCCGTCAGCTTCCTGGTCTCCAGCCTGCACGGGCGCCACTGGGCCTCCCTCCCTTTACTGATTAATCCAGCCGTCTCCAGCACCCTCACGTGCTTCGAGATCGCAGGAAGACTCAAGGCGAACGGCTCGGCCAACTCGATCACCCCGACGGCCCGGCCCTCAGACGCGATCCGCTCCAAAATGGCTCGACGCGTCGGGTCCGCCAGCGCCGCGAACGCCCTGTCCAGTACGTCAGTTGACACCTTAGTTCACCTTTTAGTTAATTAACTCTATAGTAGAATAATGCACTCATGTGACAGTGTCAAGGTACTATCCAGCCCCTGGGCAATGAACTCATCAAGAGGGCAGGCCAGCGGGTGCTTGACCGGGGGACGTTCGGCACAGGCCCTTGGTTGCCATCGGGGACCCAGGCGGTTAACCTGGAGTTGTCGTCACCGGGTAGGCTCGGAATCACCCGGGCGGCGTGACGGATCGTCCGGACGCACAACGCGAGGAGAACAGTCTCATGAAGATGTACATAGGCGGGGAATGGACCGACCGTGACCAGCGGGCAGACGTGGTCAATCCGTACGACGGCTCGGTGATCGATACGGTCCCGAGAGCAGGCATCGAGGATGTGGACGCGGCCATCGCCAGCGCCGCACGTGGCGCGGCCGCGATGGCGAAGATACCGGCCTATGACCGCTTTCTCATGCTGCGGAAGGCCGCCGACCTGTTGCAGGAGCGAGTCGAAGAGCACGCCCGTATCATCAGCTTGGAAGAGGGGAAGGTCATCGCCGAGGGACGCACCGAGGTCGGGCGGGCGGTGCAGACCATCAGCCTGTCGGGCGAGGAGGCGAAGCGCCTCTACGGGGAGACGGTCCCAATGGACGCCGCTCCGGGATGGACCGGACAGCTCGGCTTCACGCTCCGGGTGCCGTGCGGCGTTGTGGCGGCGATCAGCCCCTTCAACTTCCCGTTGAACCTGGTGGCCCACAAGGTTGGACCCGCGCTGGCCGCCGGAAACTCGGTGATTATCAAGCCGGCGTCCGACACGCCACTGTCGGCCCTGAAGCTGACTGAGGTCCTGCTGGAGGCCGGTGTGCCGCCAGAGGCGGTCCAGTGCATCACCGGTTCCGGGGGCGTGCTGGGTGACGCCCTGGTGTCCGACCCCCGTGTGCGGAAGGTGACCTTCACGGGCAGCAAGGAGGTCGGAGAGCATATCTGCCGCACGGCCGGTCTGAAGAAAGTCACGATGGAGCTTGGCTCTAACTCCCCCCTGATAATCATGCCCGACGCGGACATCGACAAGGTCGTTAGCGCCACCATCGCCAGCGGGTTCGCCAACGCGGGCCAGGTGTGCATCTCCGCTCAGCGGATTATCGCCAGCAGGGAGATCTACGCCGACTACCTGGACGCCCTGACCCCGAGCGTGGAGGCTATCGCGACAGGAGACCCCCTGGACGAGAGCGTCGCAATGGGGCCGATGGTCAGGTCAGAGGACGCGCTACGCGTGGACGAGTGGGTCCGGGAGGCGGTGAGCGGTGGCGCCCGTGCGCTGGTGGGAGGCGAGTACTCCGGGGCCATGTACGCCCCGACGGTTGTAGCCGACGTGAAGCCCGAGATGCGGGTCTCCTGCGACGAGCTGTTCGGACCTGCGGTGGCCGTCACGCCCTTCTCTGACATCGACGAAGCTATCAACATGGCGAACCAGACCAACTTCGGCCTGAGCGCGGGCATATTTACACAGAACCTAGACTGGGCCATGCGCTTCGCCACCGAAGTGGACTCGGGTAACCTGCACATAAACTCGGGCCCGGCCTTTCGGGCCGACCTGATGCCCTACGGCGGGCTGAAGGACAGCGGCATGGGGAAGGAAGGCCCCAGATACGCGGTGGAGGAGATGACGGAGCTGAAGATGGTTGTGCTCCATCGATAGGCCGGGGCGGCTGTGCGGACAGCGGTCTACGGAGTTCGGAGCGGGCCGGCGTCATGCGATTCTACGCGGTCACGGGGTAACGTAGTCGCCGGCGGTCGCCGCGCATCTCGGGCCCAGTCCGTCGTCCCGACAAAATCGAGACCCATGGAGCGCGCGAATTTCACTTGTAATCCATCCCACTGACCCCAGACTGACGTGGCAGGGCGCCGTCTCCTTGCAGCAGAACGACGAGTGGGTGATGCCCTGGCGCATCCCTCACCAGGACCGTGTTCTGTTCCCGCCCGATGCGTTGCGGGAGCATGCGGCTATGCCCGCGGGCGTGCGCATCGCGTTTCATACCGATACCGCCACCGTCGCCGGCCAGATTGAGCAGCAGCCTGACATCGGTCTGCTGGACCTGTACTATGACGGAGAATTCCACGGCTCAGTGGCCCTGGCGGGACAGGACAGCTTTGCATTTGGGGACCTGCCGCCCGGAGAGAAGCTGATCGAGCTGTGGCTGCCGCAGGTCGGCGTGTTCCGGCTCACGTCAGTGGAGCTGAGCGACGGCGCCACCGTCGCACCCCACGATGATCCACGTCCGCGATGGGTTACATACGGTAGCTCCATCACCCACTGCAGAACCGCTGAACGGCCCAGCGAGACCTGGCCGGCCATCGTTGCGCGGGGCCACGGGCTGAATCTGACGTGCCTGGGCTACGGCGGTAACTGCCACCTAGAGCCGATGATCGCGCGCATGATGCGCGACATGCCCGCCGACTTCATATCCATGAAGGTTGGGATCAACATCCAGGGCAGCGGGAGCCTGAGTCCTCGGACGTTTGGCCCCGCCATAATCGGGTTCGTAGAGATCGTTCGGGAGAACCACCCGGATACGCCCTTCGTGCTCTGCTCGCCTATCTTCTCGCCGCCACGGGAGGATACGCCGAACGCGGTGGGATTTAGCTTGCGCGGGATGCGCGAAGAGGTCGCCGCGGCCGTGGACGCCGTTCGAGCGAGCGGCGACACCAATATCCACTACGTCGATGGGCTAAAGCTTTTCGGCCCTGAGTATTCCCATTTGCTTCCTGACCAGCTACATCCCGACGCGGAGGGCTATAAAGTACTGGGGCGAAATTTCTTGCGAGAGGTGGCGGACAGGCTGTTCCAATAGGTCCCCGCCCATGATCGATGACCGGGCGACCTGTGGGACAACGTCGCACGATCAGAACTAACTTTATGAACGGAGTGTGTCCATGACGATAGCGCATCCTGATGGCCTGGCCATCGAAACGGTCGGGCTTGTGCGTCGGTTCGGCCAGGTTAACGCGGTGGACGGCATCGACCTGGCGGTCATTCCCGGCGAGATTTATGGATTTCTTGGTCCCAACGGCGCCGGCAAGTCGACCGTCGTCCGAGTCCTGACGACGCTGTTGCTGCCATCCGAGGGCACCGCCCGCGTCGCCGGCCACGACGTGGTCCGGGAGCCGACCGAAGTCCGGCTCCAGATCGGGGCCGCGCTCCAGGACGCCGCGCTGGACAACAAGCAGACGGGGCGTGAGCTCCTTGGGCTTCAAGCGCGTCTGTACGGACTCCGGGGCTCAGTAGTCAAGGACCGAGTACGCGACATGGCGAGCCTGGTCGACATAGGGGACGCCATGGACCGCTTTATCGGCACCTACTCCGGGGGGATGAAGCGCAGGCTCGATCTCGCGGCGGCCCTGGTCCACAACCCACAGGTGCTCTTCTTGGACGAGCCAACGACCGGCCTGGACCCCATCAGCCGCGCCAAGGTATGGGAGGAGGTGCGCCGAGTCAACAAGGAGCTGGGCGTCACCATCTTCCTGACTACGCAGTATCTCGAAGAGGTGGACCACCTGGCCGAGAGGGTCGGCATCATAAATCTGGGTAAAATCGTGGCCGATGGGTCGCCCGAGGAGCTCAAGCGGTCCATCGGGTCCGACGTGATCATTGCGAGGATAGAAGGCGAGTCCGTCGCGGCGGCCGAGGCGTGTCAGCGCGTTCGAGGCGTCGCCGACGTCGAGATGCACGGCGACGAGCTGACGGTCAGCGTCTCGAACGGCGCCGCGGTCATCGGCCCGGTCGCGATCGCCCTCAACGAGTGCGGCGTAGCCGTGCAGGAGCTGACGCTGCGCACGCCAACCCTGGATGACGTTTTCTTACACTACACCGGCGCCCGGCTCGAGGTCGACGCCGACGTCTCGGAGGAGGAACAACCGGCATGACGGCTGCAATACAGACAACTGTCCGGGCCCGCGAGTCCGGATTCATTGGCGACACGGCCTCGGTGGCGCGGCGTGCGCTCCGCTCGATTCCTCGTGAGCCCGAGATGGCGATCCCCGCCCTCATCATGCCGGTCTTTTTCTTCGCGGTGAATATCGGCTCGCTCCAGGCCCTCGTCGAGCGGACCGGAGGCATCGACTTCAAAGCGTTCCAGCTACCCGTGGCGATCATCTTCGCGGTGACAGGCATCTCGCGAGCCGCCACGCTGGTCACGGACATCCAGAGCGGCTATTTCGACAGGCTGGCGATGACGCCTGTTCGACGACTGGCCCTGCTGCTGGGCCTGATGGTCGCCGACTTCGGCATGGTGGTCGCCCTGACGATACCGGTCGTGATAATGGGTCTCGCCGTGGGCGTCCGGTTCGAAAGCGGGGTCCTGGGCGTTCTGCTATTCGTTCTCATCTCAGGGCTATGGGGGCTGGTCTTCGCGGGGTTCCCCTATGCCATCGCCCTTAAAACCGGCAACCCCGCAGCGGTCAATACCAGCTTTATCATCTTCATGCCATTCGTCTTCCTGACCCCCGTCTGGATTCCGTTAGAGTCGATGACGACCTGGATGGCGACGATTGCGAGGTACAACCCCGTCACGTATCTGCTGGACGCACTACGCTCCCTGGTGTCGGTCGGTTGGGAGTGGGACGTGATCGCTTACGGGGTTATCGCGGTCGCGGCCGTCGGCGTATTCAGCATGTCCCTTGCGCTATGGGCGCTGCGCGGGCGGGTGTCGCGAGGCTGAGCCGAAGCCGAGGGCCACGGGCGGACGCCCCCCCGTTTCCCCAGATTCTAACGGGGGTTCGCCGGCTACCACCACCTCTTAATGACGAGCGAGTGCGTAGCAAGTGGCCGTGAGGCTAGTCCGTTCGACCTGAGCCAGTCGAAGGGCCCCGACGAGTCGGGGGTGGTTCGACAAGCTCACCACGAACGGGGACGGTAACGCCGACGATTGAAAGCACTGGACCGATCGTAAAGTCACGACCTTTAGCTGGTCCCGTTCGAAGCTACCACGGCTTCCGCGTGCGCCGCGATCTCGTCCAGGTCGGCCCGCGTGTACGAGCCGAGGCTTCGGTAGTCGAACTCGGTGTAGTTCTTGATCCACTGAAGGGCTATCTTGGTGGCCTTCCGGTAGCGGTCGGCGAGTTCCGCGTCGTCATGCCCAAGGGCCCCTCTTCGCAGACGCAGGATATCGGCTAGCTCCTCCCGGAGGGTCCGCTCTACCAGCTCGAAGTCGTGCGTCTGGCCCGTACCGGCGTCCCGAGCGGAGTGTATTATCCGCTGGGCGATCTGGGCGACGGACATGCGGCCGGTGGCCAGGTCCTCCATTAGCGGCCCGTGGAGGCCGGGCTGCCCCTCCAGGCTGTCGATGCCCTTGGCGCCGCGACCCGTGAGCCATCCCTCAACGTACTCTATTATCATTCGTGCGTTTCGGCGCGTGCCAGCGACGGTGACGGGGCCTTCCGGCACGCTGATCTCGATGGGGTACCTGTCCGGGTCCATCATCCCCTCGGAAGGCTTCGAGCTAGGATCGTGGACCGCTTTGAACGGGTCCGCCGCGGTGGTCATGTGGAAGATGTGGGCGACCCAGGCCCTCACGAATCCCTGGTCAGCCTCCCAGACCTTGTCGGCCCTGATCGAGCTCGCCGCGGCTTCGTTCACCTCGGGGTCCTTGGCGGGGAGCGCTGTCGCCATCCCGCCAATGGGCACCGCCCCGCGCTTGAGGCAGATGGCGACCAGACGCCGGAAGATGTTGGCAAGGAAGTCGGTGGTCTTTACGTCTACTCCGAAGCGGTCGGGCCAAACGGAGTCCGGGTCGTTCAGATAGTACTCGAACACGCTCGCCTTGAAGTCCCACCTGGCGGCGTTCAGACCGGCGGCGTAAGGGCCCAGCGCGTACAGCATCTCTTCCATCAAGTACGCGGCGGGCAGCGATTCAATCAGCGGAATGGCCCGAATGACGGCCGTGTCGGGGAGATCGAGAAACGAGATGCTCTCGTCGAAGATGTCTCGGTACAGCGTCGCCTCCTCCACCAACTCCATCTTCGGAAGATAGAAGTAAACTCCCTGGCCGCGCTCGATTTGCGCCCTGCCGGCGTGGAACATGGTGAGGGCCGTGCCCAATATGGCCGCCGGCACGGGCATCCCGTCCACGGTCAGCTCGGGCTCATCCAGGTGCAGGCCTCGCTCCCTGTGCATGAAGAACGGCAGGTCTCCGTCCTTGATCGAGTACTCTTTGCCTTTAACCGGGTCCACGAAACTTAGCGAGCGTTCGACGGCTCCCAGTCGGTTGAAGGCCGCGATGACGGTGTCGGCCAGCCGATGGCCAGCGGAGTCTTCGTCGTCGTCCAGGTAGCCCTCGGCGCGCGTGCCGTCTGGACCCGGATTAAGGGCGTTGATGAACATGGGCGTGATCGAAGCGGGGCCAGATATCTCGATCCCAGGCCGCTTGAGATCGTCAGGCACCGGAGGCACTTGCCAATCGCCGGTGTTTGCTTCGGACGGCGGCCGCGGGCCAGGCATCACGCCGTGCCTCACGGCCTGCTCAACCATTTCCTTGCGCAGGGTCCGGATACGGTGCACGCGCGGCGCGAACCGGTCACACAGGTGGACCAGATAGTCCAGGAACGCGGACGTAAGTATCTTCTCTGAGTGTTCTACTGCTTCGAAACTGGCTCTTTCAGTCAGCTGCAACGGTTAGTCCCTCTGGTCGATTTCCTGGCGAGGGCACCTATGTTAACACAAGCCACGCACTCGGTCGTGGCGTCTGGGTCCTGTCCGTGCAGAAGGCGGAAAATCGCTGGCCTTCAGCGCACAAATGAGCCGCATCTCGATGCCACGGATCGCGCCAAGATCATGATAGTTGACGGTTCGAACAGAACGGCGTCCAGGTCCCCGTTGCCGACCCCGATCGAAATTTTGGCCCGCCGATGGGGACCTTACACTCTGCTGACGCGACCCTCGCCGTCGAGTCCGAGGGGTTACGGTCGGTCCAACACTTCCCGCGCTTTCAGGGCCAGGGCGGCCACGCCAAAAGGCTTTTGCATGAAGTCGGCGCTATCCTGTGAGAGGCCATCGTCGGCGTATCCAGACATAAATAACACCTTGGCAGCGGGATGCACGGCCCGCAGGTGACCGGCCAGCTCCCTGCCCCCCATGACGGGCATGACCACGTCGGTCAATAAAAGGTCCAATTCCCCTTCAGGGCATTCTTGCGCGAAACACATCGCCTCCTGCCCGTTGGCGGCTTCGACGACGTTGTAGCCCTGCTCGCTCAGCACTGCCGAAGCCGCGCCCCTCACCGAGGGCTCGTCGTCGACGAGCAGCACGGTTTCGTCGCCCATCGGCAGGGTCTCGATACCCTCTGGCGGGGGTGGGGCCCTGTGCCCGGCCGCAACACGCGGGAAGTACATTTTGAGGGTCGTGCCGTGGTCAAGCTCGCTTTCGACCAGTATGTGGCCCCCATTCTGGGAGGCAATCCCGTAGCAGGTCGAGAGTCCCAGACCCGTCCCTTCCCCAACCTCCTTGGTCGTAAAGAACGGCTCGAAGGCGTGGGCCTTCACCCGATCGGTCATCCCGGTACCGGTGTCCGAGACAGCCACGACCACGAATTCGCCCGGAGCAACATTGCCACGCTGGCTAGCAGCCCCTTCATCGAGGACGACGTTGGCGGTCTCGATGACGAGCTTGCCTCCGTCCGGCATGGCATCGGACGCGTTGACCGCCAGGTTGACCAGCACTTGCTCCATCTGCCCGGGATCAGCCCTGACCAGGCCCAGGTCGGCGCCTGGCAGGACCACAAGCTCGACATTTTCCCCGATCAGACTCCGAAGCATCAGGTCGAGATCGAACACCAGGTCGTTTAGATCAAGAATCTTCGGTTCCGCGACCTCGCTTCGGGCGAAGGCCAGGAGCTGCCGAGTGAGGTGAGCGGCGCGCTCAGCGGCCTTGGTTACTTCCGTCAGGTAGGCGCTCAGCGGCTCGTCGGGCGCTGCTTTCGCAAGTCCCAGCGACGAATAGCCAAGCATCGCTGTCAGGAGGTTATTGAAGTCGTGGGCGATGCCGCCCGCTAGCAGCCCAACGGCCTCCATTTTTTGCGACTGGACCAGTTGAGCTTCTAGCCGCCGGCGCTCTGTAATGTCGTGGGCCACTCCCACGACCCCGGTTACGTGGCCGTTCTTATCGATGAGCGGCTGGTACCACGTGTCAAGGGTGACATCAGCCACATGGACCACGCAGCCTCGGGGTTCGCCGGCCAGTGCTGCGCGCACGTTCTCCAGAATGTCCGAGATGTCGTGGTAAACGGCGAACACCGACTTCCCCACCAATTCGCCCGGTTTGCTGCCCACGGACTCAAGCCCCTTGCCTTCGGACGGCGTGAACACTCCTTGATTGTCCAGAGCAAACAGGATCACCGGCGTGTTTTGGGCGACGACTCGAAGACGAGCTTCGGCGGACTCCTTGGCCGCTTTCAACTGCGTAAGCAGGCGATTCCTTTCAATGGCGTAGATCATAGAGCGCACCAATAATCTGCCCTCGACCTGGCCCTTGATTAGATAGTCCTGGGCGCTTTCTTTCAGCAGCCCGACCGCGACCTCTTCGTCGTTGAGGCCCGTCAGCACGACGATTGGAACACGCGGCGCCGCGACGTGGACTTTATGACAGGTGTCCGGCCCCGAGCTGTCCGGCAAAGAGAGATCGAGAAGGACGACGTCGAACTCTTCGGTGTCGAGGCGCGCCAGAGCTTCAGACAGGTGCGTAACCCACGCGACCTCAAACGAGGCCCTTTTGGATTCGACGAGCTCTGCCCCCATTAGCATGGCGTCGTCGGGATTGTCTTCGATCAGCAGCGTCTTAATCGGATCGCTCTTAATGACCAATTCGTCGACTCTCACGATCGTGGCAGTTTGACCACGGTGAACCAGAAATCCTCGATTGACCGCACTATCTCCGTGAACTCGTCGAAATCTACCGGCTTCGTCACATAGCAGTTGGCGTGGAGCCGGTAGCTTCTTAGAATGTCGCGCTCCGACTGGGACGTGGTGAGCACGACAACCGGTATGTGCCTCAGCTGGTCGTCGCTCTTGATCTCCGCCAGCACTGTACGCCCATCTTTCTTGGGGAGGTTCAGGTCCAACAGTATGATGTCCGGTACCGTCGCTTCGGCATAAGCTCCGGTACGCTTTAGGTAATCGAGGGCGGCAACTCCGTCCGCCGCTACGTTGAGGTTATTCCATATCTTCCCCGCGTTGAGCGCCTCAATGGTCAGGATGACGTCGTCGGGATTGTCTTCGACGAGGAGAATCTCGATAGGTCCAGTCTGTCGCGTTAAGTCCATCATGCCGAATCTCCATGTAAGCGGGTTCCAATCCCGGTGGACTCCAGTGTGGTCGCAGCCCCATCCACGGTACCTCGGATGGGGAGGGTGAAGAAGAAAGTAGCACCTTCGCCCCGGCTGGGACTCGACCCAGATGCGTCCGCCCAGACGCTCCACAGCCTTCTTACAGATCGCCAGCCCGACACCCGTCCCTGGATATTCGTCCCTGGCGTGGAGACGCTGGAAGATCGAAAATATGCGGTCGGCGAACTGAAGATCGAAGCCAATCCCATTGTCTCGTACCGAAAATACCCATTC
Source organism: Dehalococcoidia bacterium (assembly GCA_965248005.1). Taxonomy (GTDB): domain Bacteria; phylum Chloroflexota; class Dehalococcoidia; order Lucifugimonadales; family UBA1123; genus CBDFIE01. Next base: position 1,350,351 of record CBDFIE010000003.1, on the reverse strand, counting down.
GTTTCCGCTCCGCTCAGCCGAGACGTGAATGCGCGGTGGCTCTAGGCCGCGCAACTTGATGGCGTTGTCTACAAGGTTGCCGAATACCTGACTAAGAATTGAGGCATGGCCTGACACAGTTGGGAGAGGGTCGTACGTCACCACCGCACCGCGCTCGTCGATGGAAGCCCTTTGACTCCCGATCACCTCGTCGATGACGGCGGTGCATTCTATGGGCTGGAGTCCTTCGATGTCTCCGCCCACGCGGGAATAGCTCAGTAGATCGTTTATGGAGGCCTGCATCCTATTCGTGGCATTTACGATCCGCGTGACCAGGTCGTCGGGGTCGTCTTTCGACCGGTCCCGGTAACGGCGAGCCAGCATCTTCGTAAAGCCGGCTATGGCACGTAGGGGCTCTTGTAGGTCGTGTGAGGCGACGTAGGCGAACTGCTCCAGCTCGGCATTGGACCTCGACAGGTCCTCAGCTTTGCTGTGTAGGGCTTCCTCGGCCTGCCGCCTCTCGGTGACTTCGTTTACTAGTTCCTTATTCCGTTGGCTAAGAGACCTCTGGCCACGGTTGATGAACCGCTGGCCTTGGATGACTACGCCAAGTAGAGCGAAGAAAAGGACAGCCATTATGCTGGTGATGACCATGAACCTGTTGCCAGTAGTTCCAAACGCGAACGTTGCGCCCGGCTCATCTAAGTGATGATATGTCTTTAGCACGCCAAACGGATCTTGCTCGTCCCCCAGACTGGCAAACATTGGCCGATAAATTTCTACGAGTTTGACAGAAGTTCCTACCGAAGGTTGTACCTTTTTCGGCCACCACGAAGCGAGTTTGTCCGTCGGCATATCAATCAGATCGCTGGTCTGTTGTCCCGTCTTTATTGCTGAGTCTAGACTCGGATGTTTCTTGTGAACCTGGCCGCGAAATTCCGGAAAGGTGCTATATAACACTCGTCTGTTAGGGTCAATGATGGAGAACAACGCGATGTTAGTAGGTATAGCAGGATTCTGGATGATCGAATCCATCATCTTTACGTCGGAAAGGCGTTGGGGACTGGTGAGCGTTATCCTTGCGCTGGCCCTTACGGCGGCCTCGCGGCCTGCGGCTCTGATGAGCCGTCCGGCGTGACAGGCCCCGACCGGACCGCGTCTACCCCAACGGAGACGCCGGCCTCCTCTGCACGGACGGCTTCCACGCCAGTGCCCAGCCCCACTGCCACCGATGCGCCTGGAACTGCGGCTGCGACAGCGCCGCCCGCGGTCTCCAGCTCCGCCGAAACGGACCGGGAGGCGCTGGTTGCCCTCTACAACGCAACGAACGGTGAGAACTGGTTTCGAAGCGACAATTGGCTGAGCGACGCTCCCATCGGCGAATGGTACGGTGTCACCACCAACGACGACGGGCGCGTTACAGTGCTGTACCTCCCCACCTTAGGCTTGAGCGGGGAGATACCGGCGGAGCTGGACTCCTCCCTTCCTTTCAACCGCACTCACCCTGTACGCGCTGTCTGGGAACTTTTCGGAGCTTGCGGACGTCAGGATAGATAGGGAAGAGAAGAACGCAGATGAGCTACCAGACACGGAATCTGACCCGGCTGCGTAAGCAGCGATTGGTCATTCTGCTTTCGTTGGCGGCGTTGACCGCGACGCTGCTTGTCTACGGGGCCACGCCTCTCCATGCCCAAGAGCCAGCTCCGCAGGCCCCTCCCGGCGACTGCTGGAACGGGGCCCTATCGGGGGACCCTCTTCACTGCTACATACTGGAGGAGGCTCAGAGGGCAGGACAGATCGAGGTCGACGCAGTCTACTTGACTCCTGGCGGCGGTGCGCTCTACATCTTCCTGCGACAGGACGGGCCGATCAGCGTCCAGGTCAGCAGCTACTTCAGGCAGAAGGCGTACGAGTTCATGGAAAGCCCCCCAGGATACGGGAGGTACAAGACGAGCAGGTGCGACGGCTTCGCAGGTGATGAGCGCAACAACTGTCTCGACCAGCTAATGGGCTGGCCCATGTGGTCGTACTACGAATCGTACCTTGAGACGGGGCTTCCCAGGTCGAGGGTCTACCAGAACATCCTACTCTTCACAGGCGGCCCAGAGGCGAGACGAAGCGAGCCGGGGTGGGCATCGTGGCGACAGGTGTGGCCAGTCGTGGAGGAAGATTCTACGAATGCAGCTGTTGAATTCGACGTCTCGGACGTGGATGTGACTAACTTCCCCGAGCTTGATTGTGTTAAAGGGACCCCAAGGTTCACCATCGGTGGGACAGCCGCTTGCCTGGCATGGAAGGAGCACGGGTCCGGAATCGCTGGATGGCGATTTAGTCACCCAAAGGGTAGTCCACTCTACATCCAGGTCAAGCCGGCCTCGACCGATGAAGAGTATCTTGATGCCCTCAAGGGTCAACTGGTTCCGCCCCACCTGAAAGCGAATTACGAAGCTGGGAAATTCGAAGTGGTGATCATCCCTGTAAAGTACGAATTCGGGGAGTTGTGGCGGTGGAGCGTGATACTGAACCGCTTCGCTGTCTCGGCCGGTAACACCGTGGGCATAACTAGCGCCGAGGTCGGCGGGAATCACGGTGGATACCGGAGGCCCGTTGTGTGGCCACTGGCGGACCTTAAGAAGGTCAACCTCTCTGACACATCTGAAATCCGAGAGACGATTGTCGTCTGGGCGCTGGACCCTCAGGTAGCGGCAGCGGCACTGCCTCAGTTGCTGCCTAAGCTCGGTATTCCGCTCGACGCTGTTGGGGTTGTCGCTCACGCTGAGAGATTCGTAGAGCCTGTGGTGCCTGCGGGCGCCAGCGCACAGAGGGGCAAAGTGGTCGACACGACGAACATCGACTCACGGGATTCAGCCGGTGCGGTGGCGGCAGGTTCTAGTGGTCCAAGTCCGGCTTCCGCCGTTCCCTCCGGCGTAGAGTCCGATTCTGATGCCGCTGCGAAGACGCCGACAGATTCGAACCAGGCAGGGGACATTGCGGCCGAAGAGCCAGCTACAGGGCGGCTCGGGTCTGGTGTCGACATCTCGATGTGGGTCATAGCAGGGGGCGGAGGCGCATTAGTCATCGCCTTCCTGGTTGCTGTGATCGCGTTGACCGCGAGGTTGCGCCGACGCCGCGCCTGACGCGTCGTCCTATGGGCGAGGAGAGTCAACCACGTTGCCCTTTCACTCCTCCTACAACGTCCCGTTCGGGAACTTTTCGGAGCTTGCGGACGTCAGGATAGATAGGGAAGAGAAGAACGCAGATGAGCTACCAGACACGGAATCCGACCCGGCTGCGTGAGTACGTGTTGACCACAGCCTTTGCGATCGTGGCGCTCGTAGTGGTGCTGATGATTCAGTCGGCCCCGACCGCCAACGCGCAAGACGTGCGGCCACCCCTTGGTGACTGCTTTGGAGGAGCACTGTCGGAAGACCCGCTGCACTGCTACGTTCTGGAGGAGGCGCACCAGGAGGGAGTCATAGATGTCGACGCAGTGTACAGGGCAGGTGGCGCACTCTTCATCTACCTCACTCAGACAGACCCTGTGGGAGATGAGGTCTACGACTACATCCTGGGGAAGGCTAAGGAGGGGGCCCGGAGAACAGGCGAATACCAGTGCGTGCTCGAACTTAATGGCTGTGGTGACGGGGTGTTTGAGACCGGCAGGGGCTTCATCCTTCCGCCTCCGAAGGTGTATGAGAACATCCGGTTGAAGCCGGGTGGAGCTGATGCGAGGCGTTCCGAACCCGGCTGGGCGTCGTACCGCCAACTGTGGCCTACTGCCGAAGGTGGAAGTGAGGATCAAGTCGACTTCGACGTGTCTGATGTCGATATCACCAACTTCCCGCCGATAGATTGCTCCAAAGTAGCCAACACCAGTACCCACGACCCTTGTACGACCTGGGAGGGGTTCCCAGAACTAGGGATTGCTGGATGGAGCGGCAACCAGTACATGAAGTACGTGCAGGTGAAGACGCCGCCCGGAAAAGAGGAGCAAGTCGCTACTACCACAATAACGAGACTGACTATGCATAATCCGCACTTCAACCAAGACAATACTGTGATTATCCCCGTGAAGTATGACTTTGAGGAACTTTGGCGGTGGCAGCTGGTGCTGAACCGCTTTGCCGCCTCGTCGGGCAACACCATAGGCATTGTCCAGGCGGAAGTTGGTCTGAACAAGGGGGCATATCGGGGAGGGGTTGTGTATCCCCTGACCTCGGTTCCCCAGGCGAGAAAGGACCACAGCACGGGATTCTTAGACAAGGCAACATTGAGGCATACAGTCCGAGTTTATACGCTGGACCTAGAGAAGACTGTGGGTGCATTGCCCCAGTTGCTGCCTCAGCTAAACATCCCAGTCGACGCCGTCGGACTGGTAGCACAGGTCGATGTGACACCATCAGGTCGACTAACTCCGGGTGTTCTCAAACTGCCTCAGAGCCTGGGCGGTAGCGCCGGTTCACCGACTGTCACGGATGCGGGCTCAAACACGAGCGTCACAGTCGCAGTTGGCGGGGCTGCTGCTCTCAGCGCTCTTGCGGTTGCTGGTCTGGCCTTCCTGTTCGTAAGGAAGTTGCGCTCTCCTAGTCGCCACAGTGCAGAGTGATGAGTGAGAGATCACCTAACTCGGACGCATGGAGAGACACGGAATCTGGCCCGGCGGCGTGAGCACGTTATGAAAGCAGCGCTTGTGGCCATCGCTCTCGCGTCTTCCAACTTGGCCAGCGCTTCGCCGACTTAGAGGCCCGGCGGCAATCGCCATTCCGTCATGGGCACAACTGTGCAACCAGACTGCTGGCAAAGCTGCGAACGCTCGCCGTTGGTGAATCGTGGCCGTTGGAAGGGTTCGTTCGCTTCACTCATGTTATGAACACAGGGAGCGCCTTCCACCTGATCAATGTTCATACCCTCACAATCATCGTCATCCCCACCATCGGCATCGGTGTGCTGTTCGCCCTCTACTGGCCCCGCCCCAAGACCGGCATACTCACGCAACTTAGCTTCGGGCTGATGCCTGCGGGTGTTGTCGGTAATCTCGTCGACCGATGATTGGCGTCAACTATTCTTGCCGGTGTGCGTCAATTACTTTTGCCGGTTGCCCTCCTTTTGAAGACGCTGTTGGGCTGCACCAGTCCGATAGCTGGGGACGTCGAACTCCAGGATGGCCGAGTGGTGGACGATCCTGTCTATGGCCGCAGCCGTGGCCATAGGGTTGGCGAAGACCTTCTCCCACTGAGAGAAGACGAGGTTCGAGGTGATGCCCAGTGAACGGCGCTCATACCGCTCAGCTATCAGGGTGAACAGGACCTCAGACTCGTCGGTTCCCTGCGGCAGGTAGCCCAGGTCGTCGATGAGAAGGAAGTCGAAGTTGTCGAGCTTGCGGAGCATGCGCGGCAGATCAAGGTCCCGCCTGGCCGCCAGCATATCCTGGACCAGGCGGTAGGCAGGCGTGAACAGGACCGAGCGTCCCGACTCGACCAGCCGGTGGCCTATGGCACACATGGCGTGGGTCTTGCCGGTGCCGGGCAGTCCGAAGGCCAGGACGTTGTCGCCTCGCTCCACGAAGCTCCCATCGGCCAGCTCGTTGAGCTGATGTCTGAGCGCCACCGGCACTCTGTCGTGCTCGAAGGTGTCCCACGTCTTTCCAACGGGCAGTCTGGATGCTCGTCGGAGCCGGATGATGCGCCGCTGTCGGCGGTCCTCGGCTTCCTGCTCCAACACCTCCACGAGGGTCACGAGGGCGTCGGCGTGACCGGCTGCGGCGAACCGGGGGGCTGCCTCCGCTCCCACCGTGGGCAGCTTGAACTCGCTGCACAACTGCTCGATCCGCTCCTTCGCTCCGTTCGAGGCAACCCTGCCCATGCTCATAGCACACCCGTAGCAAGCAGACCGTCATAGACCTTCAGGTCCACCAGTCCCGGTGACGCCAGTCTGGGAACATCTGGACGCGGCGGGGCCGCCAACTCCCGCACCGCCACCTTGACGCTCAAGATGACTTGATTACTGCTGAAGGGCTTGGATACGTAGTGCCTGGCGTCCATGCGCCACGCGCGAAGCTGCCCTTTGGTCTGATTTAACGCCGTTACCATCACGACTGGGATGCGTCGGGTTCGCGGGTTCTCCCGGAGCTGTTCCAGCACATCCCAGCCATCCATCCCCGACCGGCATCGAGACGTCCAAGAGCACGACATCAGGGCCTTCGTCCAGTGCCTTTTTGACTGCTGCGGCGCCGTCGTTCGCCTCGATCACCTCGTATCCGGCGTCGTCCAGGATATCCGCGAGCAGGTCTCTTGCATCTGGATGGTCTTCGGCCACGAGCACTGTAGGCATGCTACCTACCGCCTTTGCGATCGGGCTTGCCGACCGGGGGCATCGGTCTGCCAGCCTCCTGGAGTTCTGCAGGACGTCGAGTGCGGCCCCGGTAGCCGAGCTGCCAGCTCACCCGAGCGCCCTCGAGCTTTCGCCTCCCGACAAGTCCTCCAGCTCGACGCTAGCGTCCGAAGCCGGGATATTAAAACTGATCGTGCTGCCCTTCCCCTCTTCGCTCGCCACCCATATTCGACCGCCGTGGGCCTCGACGATGTGCCTGACGATGAACAGGCCGAGGCCCGTGCCGGATATCTCGGTTGTGAGAGAGTTATCGACTCGGAAGAATTTGGTAAATAGCTTCGACTGGTCCTTTTGCGACATGCCTACACCCGAATCGGCGACGTCAATCTGCAAGAACCCGCCGACTTGCCTGGCCGCGATCTCCGTGGTTGCTCCCGACGGGGAGTACTTGCAGGCGTTGCTGAGCAGATTGCTGACGACCTGCGATAATCTTCGCCTGTCCGCGGTCACGGCGGGCAGGTCCGACGGCAGGTCGAGGGCCAGTCGGATTCCCGACTCGGAGACGAGGTCCTGCATAGACTGTGCAACGGCTTCAATCACCTCGCGGAGGTCAAGCTGCTCGCGGTTCAGTGTGAGGCTGGAAGACTCTATTGTGGATACGTCCAGGATGTCATCTATCAGATCCCTCAACTGGAGGGCGTTCCTATGCACTTTCTCAAGATGGGTCTTCTGTATCTCATTAAGCCGGCCGACCCTGTCTTGCTTCCCGAGCATGCGCTCAACATGACCCAATATGATTGTCAGCGGCGTTTTGAGTTCGTGAGTCACGGTGGACAATATTTGAGTCTTGGCCGAAGAGACCCGCTCAAGCTCCCGGTTTTTCTCCTCCGCCTCGGCAATACTGGAAATCCGCAACTCCTCGTTGGTTCGTTCCAGCCTCTGGAGAAGTTCTCTGTTTTCTGACAACAGGCGGCGCTGATGGAGCGCGCTGCGGACGCTATGGATAAGCGCATCGGTCTCCAGTGGTTTGACGTGGTAGGCGAACGCTCCCTCGTTTACGGCTTCGATCGCTGTCGCCTCGGTAGCGTGCCCAGTTATTAGAATGAATGCCACGTCCGGGTTGATCTTCTTCAGCGCCCAGAGGATTTGTAACCCGCTGCCGTCGGGCAATTTCAGATCCGATATGACAATGTCCGTGCCCGCGCCGGACACCACCTGGCCAATGGCCTCTTCGGCCGTCGCGCAGGGCCGCACTCTGTATCCCTCTTCTTCCAGACACACAGTGAGCGTTAACCGCGAGTTTTTGTCGTCCTCTACAAGCAGAATGCTTCCCGGCTGTCTCATATTCAGATAACTACCCGACGACCGAATGTATCGCGGCCAACATCTCGACCGGGTCAACCGGCTTCGTGAGCACGGTGTAAGTGCCGCTCTTCACGGCTTCCCTGAGCGGTCCCTCCATGGAGTAGCCCGTTACGAATATCACCTTTGCCAGAGGGTCGACCTTCCTGATCTCCTGGAACGCCGCCAGCCCGTCCATTCCCGGCATTTTTAAGTCCATCAGGATGACGTCGTAGTGTCTCTCCGACGCCATTGAGACCGCGTCTACGCCATCGTCGGCGGTGAAGACACCAAAGCCGCAGCCTTCGATGATCGCTCCCAGCGTCTCGCGGTCGTCCGCCTTGTCGTCGACCACCAGCACGACCTGACTCTCCAGAGCGCATCGGATCAGTTCGACGACCCGACCGATGTCGAGAGGCTTGTACATAATGGAGTATGCGCCCTCTTTCCGGGCTTTCGAGATCAGATCTTCTACAGTAAATCCAGTCATGAGCACGACGAAAGTGTCGGGGCTGATCTTCATGACCTGGCGAAAGACTTCGACGCCGTCGATGCCGGGGAGTTTGATGTCCAGGAAAATGACGTCGAACTTGACCCTCTTGGTCAGCTCTACGGCGTCGTGCCCGTTACCAGCGACCATGACGTCATAGCCTTCGTCCTCGATGATAGCTTCGAGCGTAGTGCGCATGCCTACGTCGTCGTCGACAACCAAGATCTTGGGCTGAACTTTCTTCATCCGAAGTCCCCTTCCGGACGGACGCCGTTGGCCGGGAGCCTGACGATCAAGGCGGCCCCTTCGCCTTGGGTACTTTCCACGCTGATGGACCCACCATGGCTCCAGACGATCTGCTGGCATATGGCGAGACCAAGTCCCGTGCCTTTCGCCTTGGTTGTGAATAGTGGATCGAAGACTCTTTTCAGGTCTTCATCGCTAATTCCGGCGCCAGTGTCGCCAACGGAGACTTCGACAAATCCATCGACCAGCCGGACGCGAACGTCTAGCTCGCCCCCTTCTGGCATAGCGTCCTGTGCATTCCCAGCCAGGTTGGTCAGTACGCGGTGAAGGTGGGCTTCATCGGCCTGGACCTTCGGCAGGTCGGGATCGAACTGTTTGGTCACAGAGATGGTCTGGCGCAACTCCACGCTGGCCAGCGCCCCGTCAACCGCCTCCGCCACATCGACCGGCGTGAACGAGGGTGGGTCCGCGCGGCCTAAAGTCAGAAGATCGGTAATTATGCTGTCGGAGCGCAAGATCTCCTGGTCGACAATGTTGAAAAACAGTTCGATTCTCGGGTTCGACTGGGCCATCTCGCTGGAGCCCAGCTTACCCCTGAGGTAGTAGACGGCGTTCTTGATTGCCCCCAGGGGGTTCCGAAGGTCGTGGGCGACGCTCCCGGCGAGTTGTCCGATGGCTGCCAGCTTCTCGCTCCGGCCAAGCTGGCCCTGTGTTTCCAGGAGGTCTTTGCTGGCCTGCTCCAGCTCTCCGGTCCGTTGCTGGACTCGGTGCTCGAGCCTGAGATTCGCCTCCTCGGCAGCGGCCAGTTCCCGCCGGTTGGACCGGGATATTGTCAAGTCGGCGACCACGATAAAGCCGACCAGGACTAAGAAGAGTCCACCCATGGTGGCCACAGTGGTCCGAAGCACGGTCGACTTGGCGTCGTCGACCTGAATCGTCAGGTCGCTGGACACGTCTCGGCGGAGCGCCGTTATTCCAATGATCCGGCCCCCGGGTGTCTCTCTTAGAGGCATATAAGTCGCCACAAGATCAAGACGGTCTGCCGTTCCATTGGGAAGGACCAGGCGCTCTTGCCTGGCAAGCTTGGACGAGACCCCACCTGCCAGTGCCAGCCGGTACGGTAGACTCTGGTACTCGTTCCGGCCAACCAGGGCGGGGTCACTACTCCAGAGAATGTCGCCGGCTAGGTCGAAGAGAACAAATTTCGCGATGTTCAGTCCCTCAACCAGGGCTTGAAAATTGCCCGGTAATCCCAAAGGGCTCAGCAGGAACTCCACCGTCAGCGGCGTGGATCCGACGGTGCTGTCCATCACGTGGCCACGGTCCACGTCCCCGGTCGGGGGCACGCCGTGAAGCACGAGCTGGCCGGTCCGCATCATGGCCTGAAGATGGAGGGCATCTCGCGCCGTCTTCTCTTCCGCGATCCTTATCAGATTGTCCTCTGCGGAGCGGCCGACTGCGTTGTTCACGACGAGGGCCGCAACGACCACACACACCATGGCAGCGCCCGTAAACAGAAGAGTCAGGCGGAATTCCCTGACCGTTCGACGGCCCGCACCGGTAGCCTGGGAAAAGCCCCGTCCAGCCCGCGCCAAGGCCGCGCTCTTTCCTGCGCTTGCGCTCGTACTACTCATGTCGATTCCCCTCTTTGCCTGCCATGCAGGCTCCCGACATCGGACTCGGCATGTCGCCGCACGTTCGTTCGGCGCCTTCAGGATGAAGACTTCGTCCCAGAAGATCAGTGCGAGCTAGGGATTAAGCACTACGCCCCGCCCGACCATGTACTCGGGTGGCCGTCTCGCTGTATATTCGATCTCCTAGGCACTCCGAATAACCGACGCTCGATGCCCAGTCGTGTGATTCAGGAGTAACCCACACAAATACTCCTAATCCATTTCGTTTCACCTGAACCACGACCATATTTTGCATAATTACCTACCGCGTAAGAGTTATATGTTATTTATATGTCTTTCTGCGTTCTTAACACCGAGTAATAATCCTGTAATATGGTATTTTAGTTCTCTATTTACGTTTGGCCCGTTATATCCTGGTTTCGTCCCATAGTCTCAACCGTAAGAGCGCCAAGGCTCGGAGTCCGTACGACTAGTTGGCGACCAGGCGCGGAGGCAGACTAACAATCAGCCAGCGCAGGCGCCGTTCGGCGAACGTCGACGCGAAGGCGGGTGAGTGGGAAGATGAGGGTATAGCCTCAGGAGATGGCCCGAAGGCGTGGCGGCCCAGCCCGGTACCGGCTCGCATATGCACGGGCATTTCAGCGAGGGTTCACGACAGAAAACGTCGGGCCGGCGTTCGCCGCATTTGTGCGTCAGGGGCCACGCTTGGCGCGCGCTCGCAACAGAAACGGAACGGCCAGACCAGCGATAATCTACGGCCTTGATCGAACAGGGCGCGGTGGTCTATTCTCGTGGCGAGTAGCCGCTATCCCTCCATCGGCTTCGCCAATAGAGGTGCCGAGAATATTGGCCAGCATACTGGTTATAGACGACGATCCAATGGTCCGGCACGTCCTATCCGATATCCTCTCCCGCGAAGGGCACACGTTGACCGCGGCGGAAGACGGGAATGATGGACTGGCCAAATTCGAAAAGCTGGGCCACGACCTGGTATTCACCGACCTGGGAATGTCGGGAATGTCCGGTTACCAAGTAATACGGGCCGTCCGGGCCCATCGAGAAAACGTGCGAGTTATAGTGCTGACCGGCTGGCCCGAGGAGATCATCGAGCAGGCGCTCGACCCTCGGGAAGTTGATGGCATACTGACCAAACCATTCGAGGCGGAAAGACCGATCGCTCTCGTCAACGACGTCCTTAGCCTGGCTTAGCGCAACGTCCCCCGGGCCGCGGGGCGGCGTCTAACGTCCAGATGATCGTCTGCGGCTTGAAGGTCATCTCGTCGAAGGACTAGCTACCATTTGTCGCGAAGCCGAGGACAGGTGGTCGCCGCCAGCTGCCGACCGGGTCTGACGTCCTTTGACAACTAACCCTTCCTGAATCCCGCCAGTGCGCCCAGCAACGCCACCAAGATCGCTAGCTTGAACGCGGACCACCAGGACAGCGAGCCGGCGATCAACCCCTGCTCTACCGCTCCCGGGAACAGGTCGGGGACAGTCCACCCCCACACCAGCTTGATGACGAGCAGCGCCAGAAGGAGCAGTCCAACGAACAGGCCTATGGTCCCCAGGCAGCCCATGCATCCGAGCGATGGCCAGCCAGCAATCTTTCTCAGCACTGTGATGCCAAACCTCGTGCTCGTTTTCTCCGGCATCGATGCGTCGGCGAGAGGCGAGGTTTGCCATGCGATGCCGGCGTAGAGCCTACCTCGGTTCTACCGGACCACCGCTAAGCTTGTGCGGCCGGTGCGCGCTTCGGCCCTACGGCCACCTTAGTTCGCCATCGTCGTCGTATATCTCATCGAGAAAACGGTCGGTGTAGGCGGAAGCGATATCTACTGAGTTCGGCAGCGCGTCATGCGAAAGCAGCGAGTCGTGGAACACCTGCCACTGCGCCTCAGTCATCCAACCCAGGCCCTTATCATCCGTCAGTGGCGAGACAGCGTCTCCCTTTTCGGTCAGTAGCATTGCCCGCATGTGGTCGCGGGCCTCGTCAGGGGCGTACTTCATAACGATATCCACGGCTTCATCGACGTTGTCGAAGGCGAACGCCAGGCCTTTCATCGTCGCCTTCAAGAACCGCTCTACCGTATCCGAGTCCGTTTCCACCAACTCTTCTCGCGTGATATAGGTCAGCCCCAGGGTCGGCACCCCCAGATCAGCGGCGTCGAACACCGTCACCTCGAAGCCCAGACGCCTCAACGTATCGGGCTCGTTGGACTTGAAGATCGCCAGAATGTCCACCTGGCCCTCGGTCAGGATGCGGGGGTCGAAGCCGACCCTGACCTCTTTAACTTTGGAGCGGTCGACCCCGCCCGCCTCCAGCATGGCGACGTATGCGGGTGGAACGCTTATCTTGTAGCCGAAGGTCTTGCCCTCCCAGTCCTTCGGTGACCGGATCCCGGACTCATCGAGCACGGCGAACCCCAGTTGCCCTCGCTGCCCGAAGAGTGCGAAGGCGACTATCGGAAGGTCCGGGTCGGCCCTGCGCTTCAACACCGAGCCCGCATCCGCCGTGGTGATGTCCACGTCGCCTGCGATCAGTAGCTGCAGGTGCTGCCCGGTCGAATGCCGTATATCCACGTTCAGCCCCTGGGCTTCGAAATAGCCCTTCTCCTGGGCCACGTAAGCGGCCACAAAGGGCAGGTTCGCCTGGGGTTTGAATCCCGCCATGAAGACGACATCATTGGGCTCCGACTGTCCCAGCACGCATCCCGCTGATATCGACACGATCGTCGCCAGCAGCACGACCAGACCGAGAGTGACACGTAACGACGGGAGCGCTATCGGCGGGGGGGATGTGCTCGATTTACGAGGTGTTTGCTGCATGTTCACGCTCTCATGTGATTAGTGAAGACTCGTGCCAGAACAGGGCCTTGCTTTCGATCAGCGACAATAGAAGCGTTAGACCTATTCCCAGGAACGCGAGAGTGAAGATTGCGCCGAAGAGAGTTACCGTGTCCAGATTGCTGTGGGCGACGACGATCACGCTCCCGAGTCCGCGGTCGCCGCTGAACCACTCGGCGATCACCGCCCCGATCACGGACAGGGGTATGGCCACCCGGAAGGCGGCGAACAGGTACGGCAGCGAGCTTGGCACTCGCAAGACGAGGAAGATTTCGTGCTGTGACGCACTCAGCGAACGGAGAAAGTCCATGGCCAGCGGGTTCACGGACCGGAACCCAGCTACGCCGTTTACCAGGACCGGGAAGAAGGTAATGAGGGCCGCGATGAGTATCTTCGGCACGACCCCGAAGCCGAACCAGATCACGAACAGCGGGGCCACCGCCACCAGGGGGGTCACCTTAACCATGATGGCGAGCGGCAGTAGGCTGCGTTCCAGGAACCGCGAGTGGGCCATCAACGCGGCAAAGGTAAGGGCTACCGCGGAGCCAAGAACGAACCCTGCCAGCGCCTCGCTCAAGGTGACAGCCCCCTCTTTAACGTAGAAGCTCCAGTTATCGAGGAGGGCTCCAAGAACTGCGGAAGGTGCCGGCACGATGTACTCTGGAACGTCGCTGACGTTGACCCAGATCTCCCACACCACGGCCGCCACGAACAGAGCGAGGGCCGGGGGGACCACGTACGCCGCGACGAGACGCAGTCTGCGGCCCCGGTCCTCGGCCGATGACTGCATCGGAGAGGCCGGCGCAGCCTCCGTGGCCGCGGAAACGCCGTCCACGGACCGGTTAGCCAACGTCTTCGTCCCGCATCAACAGGCCGTGCAACAGGTCGACGTACTCCAGGAACTCGGGACTCCGCTCCATCGCATCCGATCGGGGCCGCGCTAACCGGATGTCGACGATCTGCTTTACGCGTCCAGGCTGGCTCGAAAGCACCGCTACCCGGTCCGACAGCATGATCGCCTCGGCAATGCTGTGGGTCACGAACACGACGGTCTTCTGGTGAGCGTCCCATATCTGCAGAAGCTCGTAGCGCATGGAAGCTCGCGTGATCTCGTCGAGGGCCCCAAAGGGCTCGTCCATGAGTAACAGGGACGGGTTGAAGGCGAGGACGCGCGCCAGCGAGACCCGTTGCTGCATCCCGCCCGAAAGCTGGAACGGATAGTAGCGGCCAAACCGTTCGAGGCCGACGAGCCGCAGCAGCTCGTCGGTGGCGCGCTCGCCGTCGGGATGTTGGCGCCGACGTATGTCCAGGGGGAGCCGAATGTTGCCCGTTACCGTGCGCCAGGGCAGCAGCGATGGCTCCTGGAACGCGAATCCCAACGCCTTCTCGGCCTGGGCCGCTGCCGGGGGCAGTCCTTCGATGGTGACGCGACCGGAGGTCGGCTCGAGGAGCCCACCGATGATGCGAAGCAGGGTCGACTTGCCGCATCCGCTCGGGCCCAGCAGCGAGAAGAACTCGCCGCGGCGTACGTCCAGCGATATGCCGTCGAGCGCGGTGAGTTCCTCCCGACCCGCGCTGAACCGCATGGCGACGTCGGTCAGACGGAGGTGGGGCTCCGCGGCAGGCTCCGTCACGGCATCCATCGATTCCTCGGACTTGACATCGGATGTAGAGGCCATCATGAACTCACAGCGGGCACCTAAGCGTCGGGTCCGGGGAGGGAGTGGCGGCGCCTCTCCAACTCGTGGCCGGCCGACGACCCTGTTTCGCGTTTGAGCGTCATGGAGGATATTAGTCCGATGCTGTTCCCTAGGTCAACACCGCCCGGGGGCCGCGACGGGCTGCATCGATGTACACGGGACTCCGCGGGACTTAACGACTGGACGGGGCGGCGCAGCTCACAGGAGGCGACGATGCCGAGGTGAGTGCCCCCGATCACGGCGTCAGCCGTCGTCAACGTAGGTCGCTTGTCCTGCCACAGCGTCTGGCCCTTGATAAACCAGGAGATGCCGAATGCCCAGATCATCAGCGATTCGAGCCAGGACACAGGCTTCGCCCCGGAGATGGCGTTGTCATCGGGCAGAAGATGGTACGCCCCGGTCAACGCGAGACATGCCAGGATGGCTATGCCGCAGGCCACGTAAATCCTGTTTCGGAGCCTCTTTTCGGGAGTCCGCTCCTCCGGCAGCTTGTCTGACTTAGTGAACCGACCCAACGCGAAGTCGGCCAGTACCCCAAACAGCGCCACGGCGGATATGAAGTGCAGCGTCGCCTCCAGATCATCGCCTCCGTTGGGGAAGAAGGATACCCCCAGGGCGAACAGGCATGCAAGATATCCCGCGACGTTGTCTATGGTGTCATAGCCTCGGTCGGTGAACAGGAACCAGCCTATGACGGCTAGTACTTAGTTAGCTAAATCACGATACGTATGCTTAAGGGAACCGGGGTGCACAACGCTCTTGGTCCATTCGAAGGGGACGGGGCACTGGTTGCGAGCCTGGGTAAAGGCATCTATGGCACGGCAGACATCGCGCACAGAGGTGGCGTTAAGACCCCGCAGGGCTCGACGCGTCAGGATGCTGAACCAGACCTCGATTTGGTTGAGCCAGGAAGCGTGGGTAGGGATGTAATGGAAGTGGACATTGGGATGCCGAGCCAGCCACCGGTCATGCTTGGGCTTATGAGTATTAAGGTTATCCAGGATAACGTGCAACTCCTGGTCGGGGTACTGAGCGACCAGACGGTTCATGAAGTCCAAGAACTCACGCCGGCGGCGGCGGCGATAGTGGCCTACCGTCACCGTCCCTCGGGCAACCTCCAGGGCAGCGAAGAGGGTGGTGGTTCCGTGGCGTTTGTATTCGTGGCTGAACCCGCGGAGGGCCTGCCCGTTGGGCATGCGCAGCCAGCCCTGAGCCCGCTCCAGAGCCTGGATGGCGGGTTTCTCATCCACGCTCAACACCACCGCGTTCTCCGGCGGGTCCAGATACAAGGCCACCACATCGGCCGCTTTCTGGGCGAACTGGGGGTCCGTGCTCACGCACCAACTTCGACGACGCTGCAAATGAATCCCATGTTTCCTCAGCACCTGCCAGACATAGTGGGCTGGAACGTCTCCCAATGCCTCAGCGACCAGCCGCCCTGTCCACGTGCTGTATCCCTCGGGAGGCGGTTCATCCAGCTTCGCCAGGATGCGCCTCTCAGTGCTGGCCGTGTACTTCCGAGCCTTTCCGGGCCGGGCCCCGTCGTTCAGCCCTGCGCTCCGCTCCGCCGCAAACCTCTTCCGCCACACCACAACCCGCGCCCGCGTCAGACCCACCTCCCGGGCGATCGCTGTATTGGGCGTTCCATCGGCCGCCAGCAGAACCAATCGCGCGCGCTGTACGGCTCGATACGGAGCAGTACGGCTCCGTACCGTGGTCTCCAGCTCCCCACGCTCTCCGGTTGTCAACGTGATGATCGTCTCTGCTCTTCGCATGCGGTCAGCATAACATCTGCCTACCATTACGTATAGGTATTATCAAAACTAAGTACTAGGGATACTCTGAACAAGTCCGTGGATTATGGTGGCATAGTACCATGACAAGTGGAGACGAACTGACTAAGGACGGGAGCAAGAGTAGATGAACCAGCCGACATTTGCGGACCTGGAGTACGAGTGTAAGAAGCGCAAGACTCGGCGGGAGCTGTTTTTGGAGCGCATGGACGGTCTGATACCGTGGGGACAGTTGGAGAGTCGCATTCGACCATACTATCCCGAGGCTGGCCGCGACCGGCATCCGTATGAGCTGTCGGCGATGCTTCGCATACACTGCGTGCAGCTGTTCTACAACCTGAGCGACCCTGGGATGGAAGACATGCTATACGAGGTCGAGTCGGTGAGGCGATTCGTGGGCCTGAGGCTGTCGGGCCCTCTGCCTGACGAGACGACGATCCTGAACTTCCGCCACTTGCTGGAGGAGCACGATCTTGGCGAAGGTCTGTTCAAGACCATCAACGTCCACCTGGAGACTCAGGGGCTTCGTCTTCGGGAGGGGACTATAGTGGACGCGAGCATCATCGAGGCGCCGTCGTCGACTAAGAACCGTGCCCGGGAGCGTGACCCAGAGATGCATCAGACCACAAGTGGAGCTTCGGTATGAAGGTGCACATCGGGGCGGACGAAGAGACAGGGGTGGTGCATAGTGTAGCTATGACATCAGCGAACGTGCATGACGTGACCGAAACTCACCGGTTACTACACGGTGGAGAGACGCGGGTGTGGGGCGATGCGGGGTATCAGGGAGTCGATAAGCGGGAGGAGAACCGAGAGTTGGATGTGGAGTGGCGCGTGGCGATGAAGCCCGGTCGGCGTCGGCAGCTAGCACCTGAAAGCGAGGAGGCGTTGGCGGAGAAGCGCAAGGCGTCGGTCAGGGCGAAGGTGGAGCATCCGTTCCTGTATGTGAAGCGTCACTTTGGCTACGCCAAGGTGCGGTATCGTGGACTGGCCAAGAACACGCAACGGCTGGCGTTGCTGCTGGGGTTTGCCAACTTGATGACAGCCGAGCGCCACTTGGCGGTGTGACGAGAGAGAAGTGCGCCCAAATCAGGTTGATAGCGGCGACACGCCCCCGGCAGAGCCCGCTTTCGAAGCCCAAACAGACCCGATTTAGGGCCGCAATAGCCTGATGGGCCATCGCAAAGAATTGAACATCTTCGAACTACCCCTGCAATCAATTCAATCCAGCATATGAAGGGTTATTCAGAGGTTCCCTAGATCCCTCTCCCGACGTTGACGTGGACCGGCACGTACGGATGGGCGTCGGCCACTTCCTCGTTGAACGTCAGCCCCAGTCCTGGCCCGGTCGGAAGGTCGACATAGCCGTCCTTTTGCCTCGGAAGACCGTCAAAGAGCTTGAAATAGTGTGGCTCGTAGAACTCCGCGTGGTCGCGATCGATCTGCTCCGATGCGGCCGCCACACGCGTCGCCATGGCGCGAGCGGCTTCGAGGTAGTGGCCAGTATCATGCCGCGCTACCGCCATGTCTCGCTCCGCTCATGGCTGGACGCGGCCCCTAGTTTCACTGAAAACGCCAACGTTAGCGCCGCTCCATCGTCCACTACAGACGCCCTAGGACCAGTAAACGTCTTGGCGCGACGGGTTCGCGCCCAGGCCCGATCGCCACAGTGCGGCTTTGTCGTCCCACGGGTGAGCCGCAAGCCACTCCTCGTTCATCGCGACCCCCAGTCCCGGGCCCGGCGGCACGCCAAAATAACCGTTCTTTTGGACAGGGAAATCCCCAATAGTTGCTTCCTGGAGCCACGGATGAAAGCCGCCTTCTTGAATCAGGAAGTTCGGAGTGCATGCATCCAGGTGGAGAGCCGCGATCGTGCAGAACGGGCCGTCGGTCATGTGCGGCTGGAAGCCCACGTAGTACGCCTCGGCCATCGCGGCGATCTTCTTAAGCTCCAGGATGCCACCCGCCTGGACCACGTCCGGCTGGATCAGGTCGACCGCGTGGAGGGGCAGCAGCTCGGCGAAGTCGTACTTCGTCAGCAGCCTTTCGCCGGTCGCGATCGGGATGTTCACGTTGTCCGCGACCTTTTTCAGCGCCTCCAGGTTCTGCGGAGGCACCGGCTCCTCGTAAAAGAAAGGCCTGAACTCCTCCAGCCTGTTGCCAATGCGAATCGCGTCCGAGGGGGACAGCCTGCCGTGGACCTCGACAAAGAGTTCGACGCCATCGCCGACGGCTTCGCGGACAGCCTTCATCTTCGCTAACGCGAGCTCCTCGGAGTCCCTGTCGATGAATATGCCGCGGTGCTCGAATGGGTCGCCCTTGAGCGCTGTCAGACCGCGCTCGACGTGACTCATCGCATTCTCGACCGCGATCTCCGGCGTTGGGCCATCCCACCTGCCGTACGTCCAGATACGGTCGCGTATCTTACCCCCGAGCAGCTCGTACACGGGCGCGCCCAGCGCTTGACCTTTGATATCCCACAGCGCTATCTCGATGCCGCTGATGGCGGACACCTGAACGATGCCGCCCCGAACGTGGAAGTGGTGGTAAAGAGTTTGCCAGTGCTTCTCGATCTCCATGGGGTCTTTGCCGGTGATAACCTCACCGAACTCGTCGACCATAGTCGCGACGCTGAGCGGGCCGCAGGTAGACTCGCCCCAGCCCGTGATCCCCTCGTCGGTCTCTACCTTCACGAAAACGAAGTTGCGGGCGACGGATGCGCCCGCCTCGACCATCGAAAAGGACCCGGGGACCGCCTTGACTGAAGTGATCTTCAATGATCGTACCCCTCTTGACTATCGATGGGAATCTGCCCAGGCGTGGCGATTATACAGGAAATAGATGGGTGGCTAGACGCCTGGCATCTTCGCCAGCAGCGCCCCCTCACCGTTAAGCACCCCTGAGACAGGGGTCGAGCAGGTCTCTTACCGCATCGCCGAACACGTTTATCCCGTAGATCACCGCCGTCTTTCCCTCGAAATCCTGCACGAAGGGTTAGATCCTTCTCCCGGCGTCGACGTGGAGCGGCACGTACGGATGGGCGCCGGCCAATTCCTCGTTGAACGTCAGCCCCAGTCCTGGCCCGGTCGGAAGGTCGACATAGCCGTCCTTTTGCCTCGGAAGACCGTCAAAGACCTTGAAATAGTGTGGCCCGTAGAACTCCGCGTGGTACTCCTGTATCAGGAAGTTCGGCATCGCGACGTCTAGGTGGAAGCTGGCGACCGTTCCAACTGCCGCGTTGGTGTTGTGAGGCGCCATCATCACGTGCCTGGGCTCCGCAACAGCGGCTATCTTCTTGAGTTCCGTGATGCCGCCAGCGTTGCAGATGTCCGGTTGCAGGATGTCGGCCGCGTCCGCCTTCACAAGCTCGTAGAACGGGAACTTCAAGTACAGGCGCTCGCCGGTGGCGATAGGTATGTTGACCTGGTTTCGCACCTGAGCCATTTCGGAAACGTTCTCCTCGGACACCGGCTCCTCGAACCAGAACGGCCGGTATTGCTCCAAGCGCTTGCCGAGATGCACAGCGGTGTAAACGTTGAATTTGGCGTGCACCTCAACCAAGATCTCGACGTTTGGACCGACCGCTTCCCTAACCGCCGCGACACGGTCCTCGGCCAGTTGCGCCTCCTCCGGAGAGATCGTGTAGTAGTTGTCCTGGCCGAATGGGTCGAACTTCATGGCGGTGTAGCCCATCGCCACGACGTGCTTCGCCTCCTCCGCGATTTGCTCTGGTGTGCCCGGATGGGTGTACCAGCCGTTGGCGTACACCCGGATTCGCTCCCGAATCGGGCCTCCCAGTAGCGAGTAGACGGGCACGCCCAGCGCCTTGCCTCGCAGGTCCCAGAGCGCTATGTCGATCCCCGACAACGCCGTCGAAAACATCCGCCCGCCCCGACCATTGTTGTCCTGATGCAGACGAATCCAATGGAGCTCGTGGGCCATCGGGTCTTTGCCGATCAAATAAGACTCTGCCATGTCTTGCAGAAGTTGGGCGACCAACGGGTCGAATCCAAGCATGGATGACTCGCCCAAACCTTCAATACCTTCATCGGTCTGCAGCCGGATGATCAGCCAATTTCGCTTGGACGCGTGATACTGCAACGAGAATATATGGGTCTTCAATCCGGTGATCTTCATATGCTCAATCCCCCCCTTTTAGCTGTAGCGTACCCCGGGGTCTAGGTAAGGATAAATCAATTCGATCATTAGATTTATCCCCATAATCCCGACGGCGATAAACACGTTTATTGAGAACCTATTGAACCTGCCGGGCTAGGTCGTCTCATGTTGGAGGCACCTTCTAGCGTTCGCCGCCCCTGAGCCTCGGGTCCTGCAAGTCTCTTAAAGCGTCGCCGAACATGTTTACACCGTAGACCACTACAGTCAGGCAAAGACCCGGCCAGAGAGCCAGGGCTGGTTTCATCTCCATGTAAAGGCGCCCTTCATGGCTGAGCATACCCCCCCAGCTGGGAACGTCAGGAGGGAGGCCAAATCCAAGGAAGCTAAGACTGGCTTCCCAGAGGATCATAACACCTAATGCAACCGTAAATATGATGATCATGGGGGCCATGATATTGGGCATGATGTGCCGTGACCTGCCTCCAGTCTTTGTACCACTCGTTATGTTAGTCCGACAAGCACTGGGACACGGTCTGGAGCCAGGGTTGCCCGTGGTGCAGGTGGCCTGTAGCCCAGCGAACTGTGTGGTCTGATGCCGTTGTAGGTACGTCTGTACTTCTCTGTCAGTATCTGCACCTCCTGCAACGTGTAGAAGATCTCCCGATCCAGCAGCTCGTCCCTGAGCTTTCCATTGAAGCTCTCCACGTAGCCGTTCTCCCACGGTGAGCCGGGCTCGATATACAGGGTCTTGGCTCCCACCTTTCCTAGCCAGTCCCTGATTGCCCTGGCCGTAAACTCCGGCCCGTTGTCGGAGCGGATGTGGTCGGGCACACCCCTGGCTACCATCAACTTGGTCAGCGTCTCGATAACGTCGGAGGACGTTATGTGTCGATCTGCCCTTGTCGCCAGGCACTCCCTGGTGTATTCGTCTATGACGGTCAGCAGCCTCACTGCCCTGCCGTCTTGGGTCCTGACCAGGACAAAGTCGTAGGCCCACACGTGGTTCGGCCTCTCGGGTCTGAGCCTGATACACGACCCGTCATTGAGCCACAGCTCTGCCCTCTTGGGTTGCTTACTGGGCACTTTCAGCCCTTCCCGTCGCCAGATCCTCTCCACTCTCTTGTGGTTCAGTCTCCAACCACGATCTCGTAGTAGGGCGGCGATCCTGCGGTAGCCGTACCTGCCGAACCGGCTTGCCAGCTCGACGATCTCGTCAGTGAGATACTGCTCGTCTTCGGCTGGCATGGGCTCATACCGCTGGGTGGACCGGGGTTGGTCGAGCACTCTGCAGGCTCGACGCTCAGAGACACCGAAGATCTCTCTGAGGTGCTTTATGCACCGGCGACGACGGGTCGGGCTCAGAAGTTTCCCTCAGCAGCCTCTCTGAGGATCTGGTTGTCAAGGGTCAGGTCGGCAACAGCCCTCTTGAGACGGGTGTTCTCCGACTCGAGTTGTTTGAGACGCTTCACTTGGTCGATCCTCAGGCCCCCGTACTCGTTACGCCACCGATAGAAGGTCTGCTCGGTGACCCCGATCTGACGGCTGGCCTGGGCCACTGTACTGCCCTGGGCCAATGCAACCTCTGCCGCCCGCAGCTTATTGATGACCTGCTCTGGCGTGTGTCTCTTCCTTGCCATCTCTTCCCCTTTCTCCAGTCCAGGATACTAACGTTACACCTGGACCAGTTTTCGGGGGGCAGGTCACGAGGAACGAGAGCCGCAGGGCCGAGGTCGGCGACTACGGCGTCTTGCAGTTCGTGATCCGTGGACTGGGGAGCTGGCCCAAAGACGCGGGCCCTCCGACGGTATGCGTACACGTGCGGCCGATAGCCTTCGCGCGGTGCGCCCGGCCAATCGCGTCCGTTCCCTAGAGGACTTCCTCCAGATCGGTCATCACCGCGTTCACACCGTTCACCAGGTAGTCGACCTCGTCCCTGGTGATACACAGTGGCGGCGCCAGAAATATCACGTCCCCTGTCATCCCCAGCCCCAGCAACCCGTGCTTTGCCATCAGCGACCTGACTTTCTTCGTCAGTTCGGCCTCTTTGGGGAACTTCTCCTTGGTGACCCGGTTCTTCACCAGCTCCACCGCCGCGATCAAGCCCATTCCCCCTCGGACGTCGCCGACGATCCGGTGCTTGTAAAGCGTCTGTAGCTGCTCGTAGAGGTACTCACCCATCTTGGCTGAGTTTTCGACCATGCCCTCGCCGATCATGATGTCCAGGTTGGCCAGCCCGGCCGCGGCGGAAGCGGGATTTCCGCCGAAGGTCATCAGGTGGCTGAAGGTCTTGTCCTCGCCGCCTATGAAGGCATTCGAGACCTTCTCGCTGGCAATCGCGGCGCCGATGGGCAGGTACCCGCTGGTCAGTGCTTTTGCCACCGTGAATATGTCCGGCACGATTCCCCAGTGCTCGGTCGCGAACATCCTTCCGGTCCTGCCGAACCCGGTAATAACCTCGTCGCAGATGAGGATGACCCCGTGCTTATCGCAGATCTCTCGGATGGTGGGCCAGTACTCCGGATGGGGGACATGGATTCCCGACGATGTTGAAATGGGCTCACCAATGAAGGCGGCGACTGACGACGCGCCCTCGTGCTCGATGGCGCGGTCGACGTCACGCGCGCACTCCAGGTTGCAGCCGCCGCTGTCGCTGCAGAAGTTGCACCTGTACCCGTCGGGCTGGGCGACATGAATATTGCCGGGCATCAGGGGCCCAAAGTTTGGAGTTCGGTTTCTTCCGCCTCCGCCCAGGCTCATGCAGGCGATCGTTGCGCCGTGGTAGGAGCCCCGTCGGCTTATCATCTTCCAGCGGGTGGCCTCGCCGTTGTTGTTGTGATAGTTCTTGGCCATTTTCAGCGCGGTCTCTACCGCTTCGGCCCCGCCGCTGACGAAGTAGACCCGGGAGTTCTTGTCCGGGGCCAGTCCCGCTACCCGACCCGCAAGCATTGCTGTCGCCGGCGTGACGGTTCCTCCGGGCGAAAAGGAGATGCTGGTCATCTGTCGGTGGACCGCATCGGCGATCTCTCTTCTCCCGTGTCCGATGTTGACCAGCCACAGGCTCGAGATCGTATCCATCAAACGTTTGCCCTCGGCGTCGGTGATCCAGACACCCTCGGCCTCCGCAACCACTCTCAGGCCGGTCTCCTCCGACATGTCGCCCGCCGGACGCATATGGGGCCAGAAGTGGTCGGCTGCAACCTGCTTGATATCTTCGATCTGCTCGCCGGTAAGCTTAGCTGTCGTCACTGGCTCCTACCTCCTGGATCATGTGGCCGAACACGTTTATCCCGTTGATCACTGCCGTCTTTCCCTCGAAATCCTGCATTAAGGGTTAGATCCCTCTCCCGACGTCGACGTGGATCGGCACGTACGGATGGGCGTCGGCCAGTTCCTCGTTGAACGTCAGCCCCAGTCCTGGCCCGGTCGGAAGGTCGACATAGCCGTCCTTTTGCCTCGGAAGACCGTCAAAGACCTCGAAATAGTGTGGCTCGTAGAACTCCGCGTGGTACTCCTGTATCAGGAAGTTCGGCATCGCGACGTCCAGGTGGAGGCTGGCGACCGTTCCAACTGCCGCGTTGGTGTTGTGAGGCGCCATCATCACGTGCCTGGACTCCGCAACAGCGGCTATCTTCTTGAGTTCCGTGATGCCGCCGGCGTTGCAGATGTCCGGTTGCAGGATGTCGGCCGCGTCCGCCTTCACAAGCTCATAGAACGGGAACTTCAAGTACAGGCGCTCGCCGGTGGCGATAGGTATGTTGACCCGGTTTCGCACCTGAGCCATTTCGGAGACGTTCTCTTGGGACACCGGTTCCTCGAACCAGAACGGCCGGTATTGCTCCAGGCGCTTGCCGAGATGCACAGCGGTGTAAACGTTGAATTTGGCGTGCACCTCAACCAGGATCTCGACGTTTGGACCGACCGCTTCCCTAACCGCCGCGACACGGTCCTCGGCCAGTTGCGCCTCCTCCGGAGAGATCGTGTAGTAGTTGTCCCGGCCGAATGGGTCGAACTTCATGGCGGTGTAGCCCATCGCCACGACGTGCTTCGCCTCCTCCGCGATTTGCTCTGGTGTGCCCGGATGGCTGTACCAGCCGTTGGCGTACACCCGGATTCGCTCCCGAATCGGGCCTCCCAGTAGCGAGTAGATGGGCACGCCCAGCGCCTTGCCTCGCAGGTCCCAGAGCGCTATGTCGATCCCCGACAACGCCGTCGAAAACATCCGCCCGCCCCGACCATTGTTGTCCTGATGCAGACGAATCCAATGGAGCTCGTGGGCCATCGGGTCTTTGCCGATCAAATATGACTCTGCCATGTCTTGCAGAAGTTGGGCGACCAACGGGTCGAATCCAAGCATGGATGACTCGCCCAAACCTTCAATACCTTCATCGGTCTGCAGCCGGATGATCAGCCAATTTCGCTTGGACGCGTGATACTGCAACGAGAATATATGGGTCTTCAATCCGGTGATCTTCATATGCTCAATCCCCCCTTTTAGCTGTAGCGTACCCCGGGGTCTAGGTAAGGTTAAATCAATTCGATCATTAGATTTATCCCGATAATCCCGACGGCGATAAACACGTTTATTGAGAACCTATCGAACCTGCCGGGGCTAGGTCGTCTCATGTTGGAGGCACGTGCTACCGTTAGCCACCCCTCAGCCTCGGGTCGAGCAGGTCTCTGAGCGCATCGCCGAACATGTTTACACCGTAGACCACTACAGTCAGGCAAAGACCAGGCCACAGAGCCAGTGCTGGTTTCATCTCCATGTAGAGGCGCCCTTCGCGGCTGAGCATACCACCCCAGCTGGCAGCGTCGGGAGGCAGGCCAAATCCGAGGAAGCTGAGACTGGCCTCCCAGAGGATCATTACACCTATTGCAATCGTAAATACGATGATCATGGGGGCCATGATATTGGGAATGATGTGCCGTAGCACCGTTCTGGCATTAGTACTGCCGATAGCGTGTGCTGCCAGGAAGTAGTCATTCTCTTTGATGCCGATAACGGCACTTCTTACTACTCGTGACACGCCGATGCCGTGCAATATGCCCATGACAAGAACTATCTGCAGCATACCGCGCCCAACCATGGACATCACGGTCAACAGAACGAGTAGCGTCGGGAACGCGATCCAGGCATCAACAAACCTCTGCACTATGATGTCAAACTTGCCGCCGAAATATCCCGAAGGGACGCCTATTATCGCGGCGACCACAAGAGCGGTGGTGTTCGCCGACAGGCCAACGATAACTGAGATGCGGGCGCCGTGGAGAAGGCGACTAAGGATATCTCTCCCCAACTGGTCCGAACCCAGCAGGTACTTGGGTGATGCTCCGGCCATCCTGTCTACGATGTTAATCTCGTTGCCCTCATAGGGAGCCAGAACATCTGCGAAAACGCCGCAGAACAGCAGTACGAAGACGATGGTTCCACCTAAAAGCCCCAATGGCTTCTCCCGTACCAGCCTGACCAAGAGACTGACCAAGGCGTTGCGCCTGGTCGTTTCGACTTCTAGTACGGGGATATCTCTAAGCTGAGTCATCTTCTCGCCTCGACTACCTGTAGCGGACCCTGGGGTCTAGATAGGAGTAGGACACATCCACCAGTAGATTTGTTGCCACCACCGAGGTTGCGATAATGAGGTTTATTCCGGCGACGACCGTATAATCTCTAATATGCAGCGAATCCAACATGAGACGTCCTATCCCGGGCAGAGCAAATATCTGCTCTATGATAACGGTGCCACCCACCAGCAGGGGCAACTCCAGGCCCACTATGGTGATCACCGGGATCAGGGCGTTCTTCAGAGCGTGCCTCGTGACGACTAACCTCTCTTTGAGCCCCTTTGCAAAGGCAGTCCTGATGTAGTCCTGTCTCAGCACCTCCAGCATCATGGTGCGAGTCATTCTCATGGTAACGCCCGACATGAACATGCCCGTAAGAAAAGCTGGAATGATGAACTGCTTCAGGTTCCTCAGCGGGTCCTCGGTGAAAGGGATAGTCTCCAAATCTGGCGTCCACCCCCACCAGATTGCGGGATAGAGTATTACCATCGTTGCCAACCAGAAGCTGGGTACGGCGAGAAAGATTATGGCAAAGCTACGGCCTAGATAGTCACCAATACTATCCTGCCGAATTGCCGAATAGATACCTATGGGCATTCCCAACAACAACGCCGTTAATATGGCGAGAAGGCCAAGCTCAAAAGTCACCGCCATTCGATCGAAAATCTTCTCCGTTACCGAGTCACCAGTATTGCGCAGGGAAACACCCAGGCTCCCGTGCAGAAAGATATCGCCTATCCAGCGCCCATATTGAACATGCATTGGCACGTCCAATCCGAGGGCGCGTTCAAGCGCTTCGCGGTCAACAGTCCCACCAGACCTTACCGCCCTCTGCATGACAGAGTCTACTATGCTCCCGGGTAAGAGTTGAAGCATAAGAAAGACGATGACAGAGATTATGAAAAGAGTGGGTATGATCAATAGTAAGCGTCTGATTAAGTAGCGATGCATGTCAGACCCCGGCAGTAGTACAAATTAGCTGCGATTGGCTTCCTGTGGAGATTCTCGTCCTGCTTGTCCCCAGTGGGCCATGTGCCAGTTACAATCTATCTCAAGATTTTCGCCAGGGAGTCCGGAGGGGTCGCCTCCTCTGGCAGAGGGTCTGGGGATGGTCCCACACATGCCAGGTTAAGCGTGAACCGTCCCGGCTCTCGACTGTTCCCCCCTTTGGCAAGGGGGGGCAGGGGGGATTTTCCTACATGACAGCCTCAGAAATCCCCCTCAATCCCCCTTTACGAAACGGGGAAGTCTAGGACGAGAGCCCTAGTCCAGGCGCATATGGGGACGCCCGCTCAGTAACAAACGCATTTGACGCCGGTGGGAATGAGGCGTTTGCCTTACTTGAGATAGCCTCTTTGCCCTTTAAGGCTGTTATCCAGAAAAAGGTTGGGGGGGATATCCCCCCCAACCTTACACGCCTCAGTTATCCAGAAGCGCCAGGCACTAGTGCCCCATATCTTTCTGCAACTCCAGGTCAACCCACATATGGGGGACAGCGTTCGTCCAGGTATCACCAACGCCATATTCACCGCGGTAACCTTTGAGCCACGGCTGGACCACGAGTCGCCCATCAACTGTAGGTGGCACGTATAGCGACCACATCTGGGAAACGACGTACAAGTCCAGCTCTTTCCCTAGCTTTTTCAACTCCTCAAAGTCAGTGGTCGCCTCTGCTTTGTCCACTAGAGCGTCCAATGTGGGGTCTTTAACCCCCCAGATACTGCCACCCTCACCAATATGTCCCTTGGTGGAGTGATAATGACCACGCATAGAACGCAGGGGGTTGTGGAGCGCGTGTCGGGTATCGGACTGAATCATCTCAAATTGTATGTTGCCTTCGGAATCTCTGGTTGACAGAAACTCCCAGCACAGACTGTCATCTGGAGGTACATCTAGCGTGATCTCAACGCCGATCGCCTGCCAGTAGGTTGCGGCGTACAGCGCCGCGTCTATATCAGGGTAATAACAGGTATTCCACTCTCTCGAGAATCTGATGCCGTCCGAGCCGCGCAGAAGTCCAGCATCATCAAGGAGCTTCTCGGCCGCCTCCGGGTCATATTCGTACATCCACTTTATGTCTTCGGGCCACTCTTCATACGGGGCGTTCATGCCTGATACTGCCGGAGCGTTCCCCCAGGGGGTTGACTCCGCATTACCCTTATAGTAGAGCCTTACGATCTCCTCGATGTTTATCGCCTTCTGCATGGCGATGCGCACATTGATGTCATCGAAGGGCTCCCCCTCGATATTGAACGCGGCATTCGCTCCCCACCCTGTATACTTCCTCGTAACGAGTTCAGGATTGGTCCGCTGCAGGCCCTCTATCTGGTCAACTCCAAGTGATTGCCACCTGTTGACAAAAGCAATCTGACCGCTACGCAGCGCCGCCACCTGCGTCGCCTCCTCTGGCAAGACGATGACCTTGAACTCGTCGGCATAGGGCAGGCGGTTGTCCGGGTGAAGTGGGTCATAGCCCCAGTAGTTGGGATTCTTGGCAAAGGTCATGGAGTCGCCATCCCTATAATCAGTGAGCAAATAGGCACCGGTCCCGACGAGATTCTCCCAATCACTCGTGTCTCCATGCTGCTCGATGATTTCGGGGGCGACATGTATTGAATGAAACATCTGGGTGCTGACCAACAAGTTTTGTAGCGTGTCGAAGCTGAATTCCGAGGCCTTAACCTCCACCGTCCAATCGTCAGTAGCCGTGACCGACACTACTGGTATATGGACCCATATGTCGGGGTCCGGTTCGCTAAAGCCACTGCCCAGCCCCATAATCCGGTGCCAGCTATATTCAACGTCTTTGGCAGTTAGCTCCCGACCGTTCAGCGGTGCCTTATCCTGCCAATGAATTCCCTTACGGATGTTGAAGGTATAGGTCAGAAGGTCCGGCTGCTCCCAGCTCTCGGCCAGAGCCCCTGTCACAAAGTCCATATTAACAAACCCGGCTGTAAAGTCGAATTCGTCACGGGGTACTGCCCAGTCCAGTGTGCCCAACTTCTCAAAAGTCGTACCACCGGTCATCCTGCACCCACCCCAACACTCCCCAGCGGGGTCAGTGGAAGGAAACTCGTCAGGAATACCGATGACGATTGATCCGCCATACTGGGGCCTGTCCACCAGCTCGCCCCAGGTGTTGCGGACATATCTCTCCTGCTCCACCACCACCGTCTCACCGGGGACCATCACCTCTTTCACTACCTCTTTCTCCACTACGACAGTCTCACCGGGGACCATCACCTCTTTCACTACCTCTTTCTCTACCACCACGGTCTCACCGGGGACTTCCACCTCTTTCACTACCTCTTTCTCCACTACGACAGTCTCACCGGGGACCTGTACCTCTTTGATCACCTCTTCTTTCACCACCACGGTCTCACCGGGGACCTCGATCGTCTTAGTTTCGCCGCAGGCCGCGGCGAGCACCAGGAGCATGGCTCGCCATCCTCTTTGCACCGCCACGACTATCGTCTTCGTCCACCGGCTGCGGCGATACCCGCTGCCGCTACGACTACTAACCAGCATTCCAAGAGCCTTACCCATCGTTCGACCTCCTTGGTCAACGTTCAGACGTTCCACAACGGCGCGGGACCTAGCCCACGCGCGGACGGCTAACTTGTATCACCCTCCTTGCATCGTTGTCAATCACATCGGATTGCGAGGTAGTGGGGTAGTGGACAGCGTTGTTCGGCTTAAATCAGGGTGGCCCTCGCTGGGTTCCGCCTATAGCCGATTTGCCGGAGGGCCAAATCCCGCCCAGACTCAGTGGTTGGGGCCATTGCCAAGCCCAACAAGGCCCGGGTAGCGAGGGAGTACGCAGGCTACAAGACAAGCTGGAGGCCGGACAGGTGGGGGCGCTCGAGATTCTCGTCGATTTGCCCCGCGAGAACCAGCAGATCGGATTTGGTAGTGCCGCTGGGGCGGGCCTCCCTGACGATGGCTGAGCGGCCATCGGGTGCATCAATGGCACATCCCGCAGTCCGCTTATCAGAGGGGCATCCCCTCTGGACTCCCCTGACATCAGCCGTTTCGTAAGGTTCGCGGGGGCGCAGGGGGCGAAGCTCGCCTGAGGCGAGTCCGGGGTGTCCCCAGATGTATCTGCTCGGGCGGGAAAGATCTCGGTCCGAATCGAGGTGTTGGCTCAGGCACAGACTCCGCGGACCCTCACACCCCGTCGGGTTGCGATTTCCTCTCAGGCGGAAAATTCCCCGCCGACGATTGGTTTATGAGACACCCTCGTCTTAAGTGGAGACGGTTTTTACCTATCGGCATCGTATTCAAGCGGCAGTGGGGGACTTCTCACGGACCCGCGATAGCAGCACACCTTCGCCGCTGAGCTATTCGATTATGATCTCGTCGCTCTGGTAGTTCGCGATCGCGGCCCAGTCCCATTCGACGCCCAGGCCGGGCCCCTGCGGCACGGAAACACATCCGTCCTCGTCGATGGAGTCCAGCTGGTCAGTGTATCCGTTCAGGGTGGGAACGTGACTGAATGTGTGAATCTTTGGATGCACAAGCGTCATCTCGTAGAAATTCGCGTTGCGAATTGCGGCCATGCAGTGGCGTTGCGCCGGGCCGGCGCCGTGCAGCTCCACATCCATGCCCAGGCCTTCCGCCGCGTGGGCGATCTTCATCACGCCGGTGATGCCGCCGTCATAGTTGGGATCGGCCCTCCAGAAGTCGGTGGCGTCGGCGATCGCCATGTCCGTGTGGGCCTCAACCAGATGTAGGTGCTCTCCCTGGAGGAGCGGTGTCTTGAGCGCCTGTCGCAGCCTGCGGTGGGCGCTGAACGAAACGCCGCCGTCCTTCAGCGGGTCCTCGTACCAGTAGTACCCTTCCTCGTCGCAGGCCCTGCCAACCCGCAGGGCGTCGCCGTAGGTGTCGTAGACGCAGCACGGATCGGTCATCAGGGCCATCTTGCCGCCGACCCTCTTGCCCACCGCGTGTACCGTTTCGATCTCTTGCTCTATCGGCGCCGCGCCCCAGGAGTGTATCTTGAATCCCCGGTAGCCCATCTCCAGGCACTGCTCGGCGAAGTCCGCGTAGGCCTGCGGGGAACTCAGGCCATCGGGTTGACGGTCGGCAAAGTACGTGCTGGCATATGTCGGCAGCTTCTCCCTGTAGCCGCCCAGCAGGCGATAGACCGGCACGTTGTGGTACTTGCCCGCCAGGTCCCACAGAGCGACGTCAATCGGCCCTAGCCCCATCCGGTCGTTCTTGCGGAGGATGACCTTGGCCTGGTTGTAGAAAAGCTCCCGCTCGAGAGCGTTCCTGCCGATCAGGAACCGCGCGAACATCTGTATCTGCTCCAGTGCCCCGGCGGTACCGGAGGTATGCTCGCCGACGACGCCCGCATCGGTGTGGATGCGTGTTCCCAGGACGTTCCGGTAGAGGATGCTGCCGGGCTCGTAGAACGCCCCCGCGGAGAAGGATATGTCGCTTGTCAGGTCCTTCACCGGGATGCGATACTTGGTAAGCTGAATGTTCTTGATGATCGGTCCTTCGGCTATAGCTCAGCCTCCTTTCGATTTGCACGATGCTGGTTGGGCACCGCCCTGGTCTTTACGGATGGGCCCGGCAGCCTCGCGAACGCAACCTCCTCCCATGGCGCGTACTCTATTCGCCGTCGCTGATCGTGTCAAAGGCCCAGTTACGTGCTCAAACCCTCTCAGACGTGCCGTTCAACCACCTCGAATCACGCTCCTCTACGCGCACCCAGCCGTTTCAACCGGAATTACCCATATCAAACCGGAGGCCGAGATCATGAGACTCTGTTATGCGTTCAGACGCGCGACTTTTCACCCATTCAATGGCGGCGGGCGGTGGGGCATACCTGACGGCGAGGCCCGCACCAGGTACCTCAAGCAGGTAAAGAAGATCGGGTTCGACGGCATCGAGCTAGGATTTGACAGCTTCGGAGGCCTGGAAGCCACGGAGAAGCAATCGAAGGAGCTTCAGAACGTTCTCCGCGAAGCGGGACTGCCGTGCGTCGCCATACGGGCGGGGGGCGGGCTGTGCCAGCCCAGCGTGGCCAAGCACAACCGGCGGCGGTTGGAAAAGGCGGTCCAGATCGCGGGCTGGATTGGCGCCGAGATAGTAAATTCGGCGCTGGCGTCGCCTCCGAGAAGCCGGACCGACGACTCCGGCTCCACCGGCGCCATAGCCTCCCACGGCTCCAGCCAGACGGCCACCGAGGAAGATTTCATGCGCACCGCCAAGGTGCTTCGGGAGGTTGGCGAGTTGGCCGGCGCCGTTGGCGTCGACGTCAGCATCGAGGTCCACCAGCACTCCATCGCGGACAACTCCTGGGCCACCCTCCACCTGCTTGGGATGACCGGCAGCCCTCACGTCTTCGCAAACCCGGACCTGGGCAACATCTACTGGACCTACGACGTTCCGGAGCAGAGCACCGAAGAGGCGATCGTGGCGCTGGCGCCCCACTCCAAGTACTGGCACTGCAAAAGCCTGCACCGCCTGCACTTGCCGGAGATCGACCACTCCTATTTCGTCCGCGTGCCGCTGCCGGATGGCGACATAGACCACCGCTTCGCCATCGCGGCGATGAAAGATGCGGGTTTCGACGGTTACCTGGCCATAGAGGGCGCCACCGACGGCGACCAACTTCACAAGGACCGCCGAAGTGTTGACTACGTCCGACAGATTCTGGCGGAGGTCTAACGAGCCTATGAAAATGGGATGTGCAGAGCAGCAAAGCCCCAGCGCCTGTCCTGAGCCGGGCCGAAGGGCCGGGAGTCTTGTATCTTAAGAGTGGACGTGACAGATCGTCAGCGTCCTGGCCAATAATAGACCGTCCTTCAGCAAGATCGTCACGTCCTGAGCTCCCAGAGCCCGAACCGTTATGTGCCCCGACTCGTCGAGGGCGAATTATGCAAGACTGGGCCAGTATAAGGCAGACGGCCAGGGGGGTGACCTAGCGGCTTCTTCAGAACCCTGCACTATGCGGCGGCTACAAGGCGGCGGCTGATTGACAGTCGCGTATGCCTCGGATAGGATACGCGAGCCCGCCCGAAAAAGGACCACGGAGACTCCCCTGGAATGAGCGCAATTCTGGGAAGCGGCAGCTTCAAATATGAGCATCTCGTGGACTGGCACCGGCTGCCTGGAGACGCCAAGATGATCGAAACGCCCGGCGTGGCAGTGGACTCCAGCGACCAGGTCTACGCGTTCACCCGGAACCCGCAGTTTCCCGTCATGGTCTTCGATCGCGATGGAAACTTCCTGCGCGGATTCGGCGAGGGTATTTTCAACGACCGGACCCATGGAATCCAGATCGGGCCCGACGGCTCGGTCTGGTGTGTGGACGACGGCATTCACACGATAACCAAGTTCTCCCCGGAAGGCCAGCTCCTGATGACCATCGGCACCTCTGGCCAGTCCTCGGAGAAGTGGCGGGGCAAGCCTTTCAACCGGCCGACTCACGCCGCGATATCGAAGAAGACCGGCCACGTCTACATAAGCGATGGGTACGGAAATTTCCGTGTGCACGAGTACACGGGCGACGGCCAGCACGTCAAGTCGTGGGGTGAGCCCGGAATCGACCCGGGCCAGTTCTTACGGCCCCACAACATCGCGGTGGACGATGACGATCGGGTGATTGTGGCGGACCGCGAGGCCCACCGCATCCAGGTATTCGATACCGACGGCAGCGTCCTGGATGTCTGGAACAACATCCATCGGCCCAACGGTTTGACCATCGGCCCCGACGGCAATATCTATGTCGGAGAGCTCTATGGTTTGATCCGGGAGAGTCCCATACCCCCGGGCATGGGACACCGGATCAGCATCCTGAGTCCAGGGGGCGAGTTGCTGGCGCGGTTAGGGCACCCCGACGAGGGTCACGAGTCCGGCAAGTTCTACGCCCCCCACGGCATCGGGGTCGACTCCCACGGCGACATCTACGTGGCCGAGGCCGCGCGTGCCATCCGGGGCGGCAACTTGCAGAGCCTCAGCAAGCTCCGCAAGATCGGCTAGCTGCCACGGTCCTCTCGCAGGCCATATGTGGGTGCGGGGCGAGCGCTCACGCGCAGGCGCAAATGCCGGCTCCAGACCGCTTTCCAAAGGCATACAGCTGAGGTGAACTTGATAGCTCTACCAGATCGAAAGAAATTCGGAATTTTCCTGGGGCCCTTCCATAGGGTCGGTGAGAATCCGACGCTTGCCATAGACCGTGACCTCGAGCTCGTGCAGTGGCTCGACTACCTGGGCTACGACGAAGCCTGGATCGGCGAGCACCATAGCGGCGGGTGGGAAACGATTTCTTCCCCTGAGATTTTCATAGCCGTAGCCGCGGAACGCACGCGCCACATAAAGCTGGGCACGGGTGCCATCAGCTTGCCTTACCACCACCCGTTTATGGTGGCTAGCCGGATGGTGCAGTTGGATCACATGACCCACGGTCGGGTGATGTTGGGTGTCGGCCCCGGCGCCCTACCCGGCGACGCATATATGATAGGCATCGATCCAACAACCCAACGGGAGAGGATGGACGAGTCGTTAGGGATCATCCTTCGTCTCTTCACGGAGACCGAGCCGATCACGTACAAGAGCGAATGGTTTGAGCTGCGCGAAGCGATGCTTCAACTACGGCCCTATCAGAAGCCATATATGCCCATCGCGGTGACGTCGATAGGGACTCCAGCAGGCGTGGCTTTGGCGGGCAAGCACGGGGCCTCGGTGCTTACCATTACAGTGCCTAGGGACCCATCCGCCGGTCCGGCCAACCTCAAGGGGCTCTGGGACATCGCCGAGGAATCGGCCGCAGAGCACGGCCAGACGATGAACCGCGATGACTGGCGACTCACGATCCCCGTCCACCTGGCGGAGGACCGCCAACAAGCCCTGGATGAGGCCAGACTGGGCGCGGGGCGTTTCATGCGAGAGTATTCCGGAGAGACCTTCGTGCGGAAAGCCGGGTTCGACGGTCCCCTGGAAAGCATCGTGGATCACATGGCGGACAACGGCTGGTGGATTGTGGGGACGCCCGATGATTGCATCGAAGGCATCAAGAAATTGGAAGAGCAGAGCGGCGGCTTCGGCGGATTTCTAGCGCAGGCCATCGACTGGGCGCCTCGGGAGAAGATCCTGCTCAGCTTCGAGTTGCTGGCGCGCTACGTGATACCCCAGTTCCAGGGGTCCGTGGTCAGCACGGCGGCGTCCAGGCAATGGACGGCCGAGCGAAGAGAGGTCCTTAGCAGCGGCAGGACACGTGCTATCGAGCGAGCGGATAAGACCTACGCCGAACGAAACAGGTGATCGCCGCGCCCAGCCATCGAGCGTTCGGTCCCGACTCACACCTCTGCTGACGGTCGCATAACTAAGGAGGCCCCAGATTGCCCAAATTCGTGTTCATGCCACCCCAGGACGATGTGAGGCGCCGGTTCGCCGTCCGATTGGCCGACACGTTACCAGAGTACACGGTTGTCTCGCCAGAGACAGACGAGGAAGCGCTGATTGAGATCAGCGATGCCGATGCCGCTTATGGATGGGTGCCGCCCGACGCCCTGGAGGCGGCCCAGAGACTCCGCTGGCTGCAGAATCCCGAGGCCGGCCCCTTCTACGGCTACTACTACGAGGAGCTTATCAAGCACCCGGTCGTCATCACCAACCCCCGTGGCATCTATTTCGACCACATCTCTCACCACATCATGATGTTCGTGCTCGCCCTCTCGCGCGGCCTCCCATGGTACGTGGACGCCCAGCGTGATCGGCGTTGGCAGAAGGACGCGCGCAAGTCCCCATACATTGATCTGATGGAGGCCACCGCGCTGATCAACGGTGTGGGAGGCATAGGCCGAGAGACGGCCAGATTGTGCCGCGGGTTCGGGATGGAGGTGATCGGTGTCGAGCCGCGTCCCGAGGATGATGTTACCGGTGTGGAGATGCACTCACCGGACGAGCTAGATGAGCTGCTGCCCAGGGCCGACTTCGTGATTTCGACCGTCCCGCATACCCCCCAGACCGAGGGCATGTTCAACAGCAGCCGATTCAGATTGATGAAGAGCAGCGCATACTTCATTAACATAGGGCGAGGCAAAGTGTGCAAGATAGATGATCTTGCCGAGGCGGTCGAAAGTGGCGAGATAGCTGGATGCGGTCTTGACGTGTTCGAGGTGGAGCCGCTGCCGGCGGAGCACAAGTTGTGGGGTCTGCCCAACGTGCTCCTGACCCCCCACGTCGCCGTGAAAGACGCCCAGAATACCGCCGAGCGGCGGTTCCAGATTACCCTCGATAACGCCCGTCGCTTCCTGGCGGGAAAGCCGCTCAACAACCTCGTTGACAAGGAGGAGTGGTATTAGCTTCGCCATATCGGCGTGGCACCCCTCCTGCTCGGAACGACCAGAAGGCAGCGATCACCGCGGATGGTGTCGCCCTTCCCCGCCCGGGTATCCATCTGCCGTTCGCCTCCGGGCGAAACCCCTGCCGGGCAGTAGGCCATAATAAGCTGGGCCTCAGCCGCGAGGACCTCTCCGACGAGCAGCTGCTCAGGATGACGGTCGGGGAGCCGCGCATGGTGCGGCACCCGCTGATGCTGATACAGATCGGCGATGATCTCATAATTGGCACCGATAGAAGGGCCATGGAGCGGCTGTTCCCGCAGCACCCGCTGTGTCGGCCCATTCGTCGGCCCAATGACCCGCGTGGACCGAACTTCTCGAGGCGGGCGCCGCGGGGGGGGCGCCAAAAGCGGCCGTATGTCAGGCGCGGGACATTCGCACGAATCGACCCGATGAAGGAGCCGTACTATGATGATCGACCTCTCGGATAAAATCGCGCTGGTCACCGGTGGAGCCAGTGGCATCGGCCAGGGTATCTGCCTTGTGCTGGGCGAGCAAGGGGCCAATGTGGCGGTGGCGGACATCAACATCCAGGGTGCCTCGGACGTTGCATCCGACCTCTCCGCAAGAGGCCCGCGGTCCGCCGCCTTCGAGTTGGACGTCACCGACCGCGGGTCGGTAGACCACATGGTGGCCCGGGTGATCGAGGGGTTCGGCAGGATCGACATCCTGGTGAACAGTGCGGGCATCATCGGCGCGAGGGGATATTCTGAGCGGGACGAGCCCAGCGACGAGGACTGGTCCCAGGTGTTCGCGGTGAACGTGCGCGGGGTCGTCATGGTCTCGGAGGCGGTCTCCCCTCACATGAAGGAGCGGCGCTACGGCAAGATAATCAACATGGGTTCTATCGCCGCCCGGCAGGGTGCGGCGGTACATCCCCAATACAGCACATCCAAGGCCGCCGTGGTGAACTGGACCCAGGCCCACGCTCTCCAGATGGCGAGTTACTCCGTCAACGTGAACGCCATTTGCCCGGGGCTGCTCTGGACACCCATGTCCGAGGAAGCCGTTCGGATGCGGGCGCGCCGCGGGGCCGGCGGAGTGGCCGTGGATCGTCTATCGGCCCGGGAGCTGTGGGAGAAAACTGTCAAGTCGGCGATACCGCTGGGCCGCGAGCAGACGCCGGAGGACATCGGCAAGATGGCTGCGTTCCTGGCATCTGACGACTCCGGGAACATCACCGGCCAGGCCATAAACGTGGACGGCGGCCGCCACATGAATTAAGGCGATATCGGCGCCAATAATTCGAACATGTCGAGAGTCCGGTCTCTGCGAGGGTCGGCGCCCTTCGCGGACGGCTCGCGCCGTCCCTGCCGCCGGTCAGGTTGAGGCACACACGGACGATAGCTGGTTCGCTACCGCAACATGAGAGAGGGGGCGACTGCCGGTCGCCCCCCTCTCGTAATCAGCCCTGGCGCATCCCGTCGACTACGGCCTTAGACGCCTTCGCGCCAGGTACCCGCCTCCCAGGACCAGGATAATCCCGACCAGGCCCGCTAACGAGCCCACCAGCGGAGGCACTCCGGCATCGCCCACGCTGGGGGGCGTAGGCGCTGCTGGCGCCGCGATTACGTTGATCCCGTCGACCTGCGATAGCAGAGCGAGGGGCGAGGAGTACTCGTATGACCCCGGCGTGTCGAACTTCAGAGTGTAAGTTGTAGGCGCACCCGGCGGTCCGGCGGCTCCCAGCAGGAACCCGGAGCTGGCGACGCCAGTGCCCGAGTAGGTGTCCGCGCCCTGGGGAAGGAGCAGCGCCGAGTTCAGCAAGAAGAGCGGTGGACCGGCCTCCTGGGGCTCGATGACGATGGGCTCGGGCGGCGGCGCACCCGAGGTGAACATAATCGCTGTGCAGGTCTCGGTCTCGTGGCTCACTGAGTTCGACACCAAATCGTTCGAATTTGAGTCGTGGTTCGACGAGGTAAGCGTCTCAATCCGGGTCTGAGTTGCTGGGCAGCGCGCGGATGCTGTATCTTGTCGCCGACTATGCTGCGGTATCAGCGTCGTGATCGGGAGACAAAATGTGACGGGTGCACTGAGCTCGTATCGCGTCGTGGAGCTGGGCGAAGGGGTTGCCGGCGCGGTGCTGGGCATGCTGCTGGCCGACCAGGGCGCCGAGGTGGTGAAGGTCGAG
Organism: Dehalococcoidia bacterium; assembly: GCA_965248005.1. GTDB lineage: Bacteria > Chloroflexota > Dehalococcoidia > Lucifugimonadales > UBA1123 > CBDFIE01. The sequence continues at coordinate 1,311,824 of CBDFIE010000003.1, read as the reverse complement.
CCTCCCTCGGGAGACCCGTTGCGAGGACACCCGGTATTCTCGGTCTGGAACCGGGGCAAGAAGTCACTGGTGCTGGACCCTGCCAGCGACCGAGATGCCCGGATCGGCGCCGCGATGGTCAAATCGTCGGATGTGCTCGTCGAGAGCCGCGACTCGCGATATCCCGACGCCTTTACGATCAGCTACGAGGCGGCGACGAACCTGAACGAGGGCATCGTCTACCTTTCGCTGCCGGGATTCGGCGAAGGCCATCCCCAGGCTGGCCTGGGGGCGTGGGAAGAAGTGCTCGGAGCATACACGGGAATCTACACGGACCGAAGCCCAGATGGCTCCACGGGGCCCAGCTTCATCTCGCTGCCCTACGTCAGCATCTTCGGCGCGATGGTGGCGGCGCCCGCCATCGCCGCAGCCCTGTTCCACCGCGCCCGGACCGGCCGGGGCCAGCGAGTAACGGTGCCGCTCTACGATGCCATCTATACGGCCATAGGCTCCGTTATGGTCCGCCGGCCGGACGTCCCGGCCGCCCCTCGCGCGCTGTCTCCCGCCATCAGGCGGTTCTACCAGTGCGCAGACGGGCGCTGGGTCAATATCCACGCGGATAATGAGCGGGCCCTGAGACCGCTGTTGGAGGCGCTGGGCCACCCCGAATGGTACCCACTACTCACCGACGCGGGCCTGCGGGTCGACGACGTGGCACGCGGCAAATGGGAGGCGAGAATCGCCGAGCGGTGGATGGACCGGACGGCCCTGGAGTGGGAGGAGATCATGGACCGCGCGGGCGTGCCCTGCGCCATGTGTCGCACCGTGGAGGAGTGGATGGACACTGCCCACGCCCAGGAGTCCGGGGCCGTCGTGACGCTGGACGACCCCGTCTACGGCCCCATGCGACAGGTGGGAATCCAGGTGCGGCTCAGCGATACGCCCGGGAGCGTGGGCGGCCCCTCACCGGCGCTGGGGCAGCATACGGAGGCGGTCGTCTCCGAGCTTAGAGGCGCGTCGTGAGCGCTCGAACCGCGGGCGCCCTGAGTGGCATCCGCGTACTGGACATGTGCATTGTCCTGGCCGGGCCCACCTGCGGCAGGACACTGGCCGAGCACGGTGCGGAGGTCATCAAGATCGACCCTGAGCACCGACCGCCCGCGCTTACGCCCTGGCTGGACGTGAGCCGCGGCAAGCGCAGTATCTGCCTGGACTTTACCAGGCCGGGTGGCCTGGACGCCTTCTACCGGCTGGTCGACACCGCCGACGTGGTCCTCGAAGGGTTCCGCAAAGGCGTTGCGGAACGCCTGGGCGTGGGATACGGGCGGCTCCGAAATCGCAACCCCGGGATCGTCTACGTATCGATTAACGCCTTCGGCCAGGAGGGCCCCTGGGCCACGCGACCCGGCTACGACCCGAACGCCCAGGCGGCCTCGGGAATGCAGACGCGCCTCGGTGGCCGCGGCGGCACGCCCGCCATCTCTCCGTATACCTTCAACGACTACGGCACCGGGCTGATAGCCGCCTACGGGGCCATGCTGGCGCTGCTGGAGCGAGAGCGCACGGGTCGAGGTCAGCGGATCGAGACGGCCCTGTCCTACGCGGCGTCCACCTTCTCGTCGCCGTACATGATGGACTATCAGGGCTATCAACGGACCGAGATCGAAGGACCGATGGCCAAGGGATTCAGCGCCCTGAACCGGCTCTACCAGGCCTCCGACGGCTGGTTCTTCCTTTCCGCAGACGGTATGGGCGATTGGGAGCGCCTTACCGGCATTCAGCCTCTGTCCCGGTTTAGGGAGATCGACCGGTTCTCGACTCCGCAGCTCAGGGCTGAAAACGATGCTGCGCTGGCCGAGGAGTTTTCAACCGCGTTCGCCAGCAGGAGCGTCGCCGACTGGACGGAATCCCTTCGGACGGCCGGCGTAGCCGCCGTGGCCAATCGGGCCTTTTCAGAGGTCACCGAGGACGCCTACGCCAGGGACCAGCGGCTTGTCACCTCCACGGAGCACCCCGCCTTCGGTAGCGTAACCCATGGAGGGGTCGCGCCACGCCTGAGCGTGACGCCCGTCGAGGGGGGCACCTCGCCCGAATTCGGCGGCGATACCATAGTCGTTCTGCAGGAGCTGGGCTACACGGACCGGGAGATAGAACGCCTGCGCACACAGGGCGCGATTCCAAAGGCCATCTCGATACCGCTGGTTTGAAGGACTCGTCGTCGCTGCGAGGAACGATCAGCCGGGCGCATTGGCGGCGAGACAGCTTACGCCTGTCCAGTCCTTTGCGGAGGTCACCGGCCCCGTCCGGTGACACGCGCCGGAGCGGAGGGCTTGCCCCGGGGCGACCGATCGGGTGGGGCTAGTCCAGGGTAGCAGCCATCTCTAGGACCCTGGACGCTTCCCGCTGGGCGAAGAGGCTGCAGACCCCGGTGTACTCGGTCGAGTCCAGCATAGCCTCGGTCTGCTCCGGACGACGTAGCCTGGCCTCCGGAAGGTCTAGAGCTTGTCGAAGGGTGTTAACGGCAACCCCGTAGCTTTTGGCCGGTTGATGCTCCGTTCCTTCGGCGGGCGCTCCTTGCTACTGAAAACTTCCCTCGAATTGCGGGCTAATACAGATGACACGAGACCACGTGCCCTGGCTGTACCTCTTTCAACTCCGGCACCTGGTCGGCGCAGGGCTCGAAGGCAACCGGACAGCGCGGATGGAACGTGCATCCCGACGGCGGCGCTATGGGTGAGGGCACCTCGCCTGTAAGTACGATTTCCTCACGCTGTCGCCTTGGATGGGCCGGCAGCGAAGCTGAAATCAATGCCTTTGTGTAGGGATGCAGTGGATTTGTGAAAAGCTCCCTGGGTTCTGCTTCCTCGATCAGCTTGCCCAGGTACATGACGCCCACCTTGTGGCTCATATAGCGAACAGTAGCCAGATTGTGAGCGATTAGAAGATAGCTGAGATTATATGTCTGCTGAAGCTCTTTTAGCAGGTTCAGTATCTGAGCGCGTATGGACACGTCCAGGGCAGATACCGGCTCGTCCAGCACGATGAGCTTGGGCCGCGTCGAAAGGGCACGGGCTACGGCGATACGCTGACGCTGGCCACCGCTGAACTCATGGGGATACCTCTCGGCGTGGAAGGAGTTGAGGCCAACCACTTCCAGAAGCTCGTTGACTTGATTCTTGACTTCCTGCTTTGTCAGGCGCTGGTGTGTGATAAGCGGCTCGGAGATGATAGAGTCAACGCGCATCCTGGGATTGAGCGAACTCCAGGGGTCCTGGAAAACAGCCTGTACGGAGGCGTGGAACTCTTTCTTCTCCCGCCCGCTGAATTCTCTCATTGCTTTGCCCTGATAGTATATGTCCCCTTCGGTAGGAGTCTCCACCATCAGAATCTGCCGGCATGTGGTGGTCTTGCCGCAGCCAGACTCGCCCACAAGGCTGTAGGTCTCACCCTCCTTTATGCCAAAAGTAACACCATCAACAGCTTTGACCTGCCCAACAACTCGCTGAAATACCAGGCCTCTGGTTACGGGATAGTATTTCCTCATATTGTCAACGCGTATTAAATCGGCGGCAGCTTCATGGCCCTTAGTCTGTACCATCAAGCCTCCAGCAGCGAGCCAGATGACCGTCAGCAACCGCGAACTCTGGTGGATATTCCTGGCACTTTTCGAACACATACGGACAGCGAGGGGCGAAGCTACACCCCACAGGCAGGTCATCCAGCAAGGGCGGCTGTCCCTCAATAGACGGCAAATACTCCAGTTCATCATCGAGGTCAGGCACCGATTTCAGTAGGGCCTCCGTATATGGATGTGACGGGTTATCGAAAAGCTCCACAACTTCGGCCTCCTCGACAATCTTGCCCGCGTACATGACGGCGACTCTGTCGCACATGCGGGCCACCACGCCAAAGTCATGAGTTATGAAAATAATAGCCGCTCCAGTTTCGGCCTGTATCTCCTTCAGAAGCCGAAGGTATTGGAGCTGAATCGTGGCATCCAGAGAAGAGGTAGGCTCATCGGCAATCAGAATGTTGGGAGAACGGGCCATGGCAATAGCACCCACGACACGCTGGCGCATGCCTCCGCTCATTTGATGGGGAAAGGCGCTCAGGCGAGTTAACGGTGCGGGAATGCGCACACTTGCCAGAAGTTTCGTCGCCCTCTCTAGCAAAGTAGCTGGAGGCTCATCGGAATCCATTTTCAGGGACTCCATTATCTGGTCGCCAACGGTGAACACCGGGTTAAGAGATGTCAGAGGGTCCTGCATCACCATGCAGATGCCCTTGCCGCGAATCTCCCGCATTTCGACGGCGTCTTTCTCCAGCAAGTCTTCGCCCATGTACAGAATGCGCCCGCTCTCGATACGGCCTGCCGGTTCCGGAACAAGGCCGAGAATAGACCAGGCCGTCATGCTCTTGCCGGAGCCAGACTCTCCTACAATGCCGAGGGTTTCGCCCCTGCGCAAATCGAAGCTGATTCCGTCAACTGCCTTCACCACACCCGTGCGCGTATGAAAGTATGTGCGTAAGTCCTCAACCTTGAGAACTAGACCGTCTTCCATCATGAGTATTGCTCTACAGTGTTATCTACCGCGAACGCCGCAGCTTGGGGTCCAGGTAGTCCCGCAGCCAGTCGCCGAAGAAGTTGAATGCCAGGACCACCGCGGTGATGGCCAGGCCGGGGAGGAGGGACAGCCACCACACGTCCAGGATGACGGCTCGGCCCTCAGCTACCATGATGCCCCAGGCCGGGGCGCCCGCCGGCATGCCCAGTCCCAGGAAGCTCAGGCCGGCCTCCAGCAGGATGACCCCGGGCACCTCCATGCTGGTTATGACCGCCACGATGTTGACGGTGTTGGGGAAGACGTGGCGCCAGATGATCACCGGCGTACTAACCCCGGCGACTCTGGCCAGTGTAACAAACTCCATCTCCTTTATGCTCAGCACCTCCCCCCGGATCATGCGAGCATACCCTTTCCAGACGGTAATGGCTACCGCTATGACAATGTTCTCGACACCGGGCCCCAATATGGTCACGATTATCAGGGCCACCATGATGGTGGGGAACCCCATAGCGGCGTCGACCGTCCTCATGATCAAGGCGTCGAGCCATCCACCCCGGTAGCCGGATATAAGGCCCAACCCAGTGCCCACCACGGCTCCCGAGCCCAGGGCCACCAGGCTAATGACCATGCTCGTGCGGGCGCCATAGATGAGGCGGCTCAGCATGCCACGCCCCAGGACATCCGTGCCAAGGGGATAGCTCATGTTCTCCCCGGGCGCCAGCTTGGCGTCCAGGATACGGATCTTCTCGGGGTCGTTCGGCGCCAGCAGAGGGGCGAAAACGGCGGAGACCGCCAGGATAGCGATGATTGAAACGGAGAGCCAGGGCAGCCGCAGGTTTCTGGTCCCCTGGTAGACGTCCCGTAACCGGGCTACTCTGCCTCTTCTGGCCGTGCTCGGTGCTGTTACCACAGATACTCCCGCCTAGTCGTAAGAGTTATGATTATGGTGCTGAGGAGCAGAGCGACTATCCGTTCCCCCCTTTTGCAAAGGGGGGTAAGGGGGGATTTTCCTCGCTAGTCGTAACACATAGATGTATTGATTTTGGTGCTGAGGAGCAGAGCGACGATCCATTCCCCCCTTTTGCAAAGGGGGTTAGGGGGGATTTTCCTCTAGCGATTCCGCCACTGCCCGGAGTATCGTCGCCATCACTCCTTCAATCTCCTTTAATACTTGGAGATTGTCGAACCGGAGCACCCGCAGTCCCTCGGACCCGAGGTCGGCGTCTCTCCGCAAGTCCGCTGCTGCATGCTCGTTAACCTTGTGCTGGGAGCCATCGACCTCAACAACTAACTTAGCCGTTGGAGCATAGAAGTCAACGATGTAGTTGCCAATAGGCTTCTGTGTGTAAAACTGGACTGACTGGACCTGCTTCCGGCGCAAACGCGCCCACAGCGCACGTTCGCTGTCGGTCATCTGGGCGCGGAGGCGCCGGGCGTGCTCTTTCAGCTTGGGGTCGTATTTAATCAAGATGGGGTAAATCCCCCCTAACCCCCCTTTTACAAAGGGGGGGACAGAAACACCCCCCTACGCTACTCGTACCTGATTCTGGGGTTTGCATAGGCATAGAGGATGTCAACTAAAAGGGCCATCAAGATGAAGGTTAACCCGGCCGCCAGCACCGTGGCCTCGATAACGGCGTGATCCCGCCGCTGGACGGCCTCAAGCGCGAGCTGGCCGACACCGGGCCAGGCGAAGACCACCTCGACCACCACGGACCCGTTGATCAGCCACGCCAGGGCCAGGCCGCCATAAGTAAGGGCCGGGATGACCGCGTTTTTCAGGGCATGCTTGTAGATCACCTTCCGCTCGGAAAGGCCCTTGACGCGGGCGAACTTGACGTACTCGCTGTCCAGGACGTCCAGCATGCTGGAGCGCACCAGGCGCAACATGCCTGCGATGCCTCCCCACCCCAGCACAAAGGCAGGCAAGATGTAATGGCTGGGACCTCCCCTGCCATACGTGGGGAGCCACCCCAGTATGGCCCCGAACAGCAGGACCAGCATGATGGCTATCCAGAAGCTGGGCACGGCAATGCCCAGCACCGCGAAAAACTTGACGAACAGGTCCAGGAAAGTGTCCCGTTTCACTGCAGACAGGACCCCCAGGGGGACTCCCACCCCCACTGTCAACGCTAGGCCGATGCCGGCCAGCTGTAAGGTGGCGGGGAAGCGCTGTAAAAGCATATCTCGTGCTGAACGACCCGTCATCCAGGAATTGCCAAATTCACCCTGGGAAATATTCTTCATGAACCGGCCGTACTGTACCGGGAGAGGCTGATCCAGGCCCAGGTTCTTCCTCACCTGTGCGATCTCTTCGCTCCCAGCTTGACGACCCACCAGCTCTATACCGGGGTCCCCGGTCACGTGAACGGCCAGGAACACCACCAGGCTGAGTAAGAACATGGTGAATACGGCCTGCCCCGTACGTCTTAAAATGTACCGCTGCATGGATTATCCCCCAGTCAGAACCAGTCCGCATATCCCTGACAGCGACACCATGGGAGATGGAAATGTGCCCTGCTTCACCCTTGGGTTAGCATGTCACCACTTCGGCACTCTCAGTGCAGGCGCTGAGTCCCGACTCGTCGGGCCCTTGCCGGCATGGAGTCGCACTTCATGAGGCAGACGCCCCCCACCCCAGATTTTTCACCTGCGGGTTCCTACTTTCAGAGGGACGGTCTGAAAACAACGCTCAACCCATTCAAACCGAAGGTGGATGGGTTGAGCGTCGGCTCACAGAACCCCGAGTTGCACCGACCGTGTGGCCGGCAGCCTATCCCGCCAAGAGCTTCTAACAAAATCCCTCACCCCCTGTATCCCCCTCTCCCTTGCCAAGGGAGAGGGGGAGGGAAATCAGTCCGGGCGTATCCCCCCATCGTTCCCGGGAGGGACCGCCAGCGGGGGTTTCTCCCCCTCATCCATGGGTATTGTCAGACGCTCCAAGGGGTTACTACTTCAGGGTGATGGTGTGCAGGGCCGACAAGTGCTCGGATGCAGGCCAGGGCTCCCACGTCGCGATTCGGGGCCCAACACCCCAGGGATCATTGATATAGCCAATGGCCATATTATACTGCTCGTCGTGCAGTGCCCGGTACCAGGTATTGAAGGCTTCCTGCTCCTCCGGCCGACCGATTTGGGTCAGGGCGTATTGTCCCAGGCTTTCGAGTTCGGGGTTGTTGTGCATCGCCTGTAGTGGTGGGTCGTCCATTCTATCCTGGTAATTGAGGTACCAAAACTTATTGCTTCCCGCCGCATCCGTTCTGCCGTCATTCTCCGTCCACATCAATTGGCCGTCGTAACTCCGTGGGTCGGACTTTAAGTTATTCCAGTGGACGCCTCCATCCCACACCTTCACCTCCACGTCCAGTCCCAGGTGCTCCCGCAACATCTCACCGACCAGTTGGCCTGACTCGGACTTGAGAGGAAGGCTCCCTATGGGGACATTAATAATATACTCGCCGAAACCCTCTCCACCGGGATAGCCCGCATCGGCCAGCAGTTGCCGGGCCATTGCCGGATCGAAGGGGAAGGGGTCCAGCTCCGGGCTGTACCCGATGGTGCTGGGGCCCACAACACTCCACCCCTTCGCGTGCATCACATCAGTTCCGCCGTAGAGCTCGTCCCGGATCAGCTCCTTGTCAATGGCGTAGCTCAAGGCCTGGCGCACCCGCTTGTCAGAGCAGGGTACATCGGGATTAAAACAACCCCATTGCTGGACCTCGAACGCTAAAGCTTGTGGACTATACATCATGCGCCCGCCCCCGGCCTCGATCTGCGAGGCCGCGTCCAGGCTGACGCGACCAAAATCTGCCTCCCCAGCCCGGAGAGCGGCTATCCGGGTAGATGCATCCGGGGCCGCCACGACTTTGTACAGGCTGAATTGCAGCCGGTGATCGGTAGGGAAACCGTTGGCGGGCTGATGGTAGTAGTCTCCGAAGCGCTCGAAGGTCATCGATTCCCCCTGGCGGTGCTCCACCAGCTTGATGAGGCCGGCGCCGATGGGGTTGCGGTCGAAAGCCTGCGCCTCATCCTCATCCCAAAGGGTATCCCGCTTGGGTAAGATTCTGCCAACCATGTGTCCTCCCGACCCCTTGGAACCGTAGCCCCACATCTCAGGGATGGAGACCGTGCTGACAACACGGACCTGGTCGATTGTGAGCTGCTCTATCCGCTCCATATTACTGCTGTATCCGATACACACAGCATTAGTGATGTTGTCCTTGGCTTGAGGCCCCATACAATGCTGGAGGGACCACAAGACATCCTCCGCCGTCACTTCCGTCCCATCATGGAACTTGACCCCTCTCCTTACTGTAAAAGTCGTGGTCAGTCCATCAGCGGAGAGTTCCCACCTGCTGGCGATGCCGGGGACTGTCAGCGACGCCCCATCCACAAGGTCGCGGCCCACGAGGTAGCCGGCATGGTCCTTGATTTCTTTCCCCGCGGAACCGTAGACCGAGTCAAATCGTTCGGCGCCAAGGGTGTTCGTCATCACGAGCACCTGGCCGGAGTAGACCGGCTCCATAGCAGGTGGAGCTGCAGGCTCTGGGGTGGCGACCACCGTTACCGTCTTCACCACCTCCTTCTCCACCACCACGGTCTGGCCAGGGACCTCAACGGTCCTCACGACCTCCTTCTCCACTTCCAACACTACAGTCTCACCGGGGACCGCCACCTCTTTGACGACCTCTTTGATGACGGTCTCACCGGGGACCATCACCTCTTTGACGACCTCTTTGGTGACGGTGACGGTCTCACCGGGGACCATTACCTCTTTGATTACCTCCTTCTCCACCACCACGGTCTCGCCGGGGACCTCGATCGTCTTCGTCTCACCGCAGGCTGCAGCGAGCACCAACAACATAGCCGCTGATACGGCTACGACTACCCAGTGAAGTCCAAGAGCCTTGCGCATATCTTTGTCTCCTTGCTCAAAGTCAATACAGTCACTGCCGGCACGGAACCTACCCAATGCCAGAAATGCGACACCGGAGCAACGTTTATCACATGGTCTCTGGCATGTCAACCCTCGGAATGCGAGGTAGCGTCAAGCTGAAGTTCTACAGTTTGATATGCGGTCCCAGGCGTGGAGCAGAGGAATCTAGCTATGGATGTGAAGGGCGGAGAGATAATGGCTCCTGCAACACAGACCGTCGCCGAGTCACTTGGTACCATGAGAACCTCCGCCGAAGAGTGGGGGAGCTGCTGCGCTTGACTACCAGTATGCAGCCGCACCCGCTTGTGGCGGACTTCTGCTCGGCAGGGCGGGTCTGTTGACCTGTTTACAGGTCCAGGAAGAATTTCAACACGAAGGTTCTTGATTTTGTACAGTTTGGTGGGGCCACAGAACGACTCCCCTTCAAAACCGTTCTATTGCTACAAGAACGTAAGCAGCTCAAGCAAATCTCTGACTTCCAAGTCTGGAGTTATGTCGGTTTCATTGTTCGTATGTTCTCTATTCAACCACACACTGTGCATACCGCTATTATTCGCACCAAAGACATCGTTCTTCAGGGAATCTCCAACATGTAGAACATGTTCAGGCTGGCTTCCACTTCTGGCCATAGCGAACTCAAAGATGCGGCGATCCGGTTTGGCAAACCCGCAATCGTGCGCAAACACCGTGAATTGGAATGTATTCGGCAGGCCACTTCGCTCTGGATAGCTATTGCCATTGGAAATCATGCCGATTCGGTAGCGGCCCTTAAGATCGTGTAAGGCAGCTGCGACGTCAGGGTATGGCCTAATGCCAGCGAATCGTGCATACATATAGAGTTGATATAACTCATCGGCGACAGCTTCACTCGGACTACCTACGTACTCAAGAGTCCTAACAAACGCTGCTTGCCTGATCTCTTCATGTGTGACGGCTCCCACACCTAGCTCACCCGCAACAGAATCGCGAATTTCTATCATTTTCTGGACTGTCAATTGGTCCATCTCTCCGTTCGCCACGATGAGCCGCAGTTGCCGTAATGTCAGGTCCAACGCGTTTTGCATGGCCGACCTGAAGTCCCACAGAGTACCATCACCATCGAACGTGATCGTCTTGATGCTGGTCAAATCATGCCTAAGTCCGTGATTGGACATATTCCGTGCCCCAAGAATCGGGTTAAGTCTCTTCGACACCTTTCTCTGAGGTACCCTTAGAAAGTACCGCTCGGCAATGGTGATCTCCTGCCTTACGGCACTCGTGGGCGGCGGACCTGGCCAGCCAGATGGCCGCTTTACCGCAGCTCTTGCAAATATCTGCCTTGACTCGCCGCAAGGCGGGGAACCTCATCAAGCGACACCCAGTAGAATTCGAACTCTATGGATGCAGGTCCGTCAGACGGGTGTTCTTCGTGGTGCCTCCATCGTTCCATCGGTGGCCCCTTTAGACCAAGGTGATAAAACGAGCGCTGCTGCCTCTCATGAGACCCGTCACGGCAAAGCTCATACTCCTCGCAGCCAAGGAAGCTTATTAGGGTCAAGCCTTTCAGTCCGGTCTCCTCCTCGGCCTCCCGCATCACTGCGTCTTTCGGCATCTCTCCTTCCTCTACGGTTCCTTGGACTACCTGCACTCCGGCCTCGGGAAACCCCACATGCTCGAATACCAAGAGCTGACGACCAGCGGTGATGTAGGCGACGACCTTCCGTGTGATGACCATGACCAACTCCAGCGTTGTGGGTGCCCAGCTACAGCATCAACCTGAACCTCAATGTGAAAGTTCTTGATTTTGTCCAGTTTGGTGGGCCTACGTGTACTGAACTGAGCCTGTCTCAGAAGGGTATTTGTAGAACAGGTTCACTCTGACGCAAAGACCTGATGGAGCCTGCGGAGTGGGCGGTGGTCGCGATATCGCCGCGTTCAGGACGCGGGATGAGGCTCCGGATCGCCAAGTCGAGGGCTGGAGACGTGGGAGGAGCTCCACACCCGCCAGAGGGTGCGCAGATTGAAGGCTGTGACCAACATGGTCCACTCGGCCGCCACGTTAGCGAGGCCGCGCAGCAGGAACCTCCGTGCCCCCTGTTGCTCCTTGATGATTCCGAAGACCGGTTCGACCAGTTGCTTTCTCAGCCTGTAAGCCTCTTTGGCTGCCCAGGTGGACATCCAGGCACGATGACGACGCAGCACTGCATCGTGCGGCCCTATTGCCAGGCTCCGCCCAATCTCTTTGGCTCTCGTACAGGCTCTGAAGGCAGGGCATGCCTGGCAGACAGCACCTGCAGCCCGGTACAGACGCAACGGGACTCCGTTCGCATGCTGTATGCGGACGAACGCGAGCGTCTGTCCCTGGGGACACCTGAAGCTGTCGCTCTGCTCGTCATAGGTGAATCTGTCCTTGTGATATGGGTCTTCGAGGAACCGCTGCCGTGCCTCTGACACCACCACCTTCTGACCTCGACGGTCGCACTCCGCTAGGTGACTGGCGGCGAAGTAGCCGGCGTCGGCCAATGTCATCTGCGACTTGGTCCCCGTAGTCTCCTCGGCCTGCTCCATCATCGGCGCCAGCAGGGCATTGTCATTGGCCGCATCAACCACGTCCACGGCTGTGACCAGCATGCTTGTCGCTCCCCCATCGGTCTCCATGGGTGAGACCATAGCCTGGGCGTTGTAGCCAGCCACGATGCCCTGCCTGCCCTTCATCAGCCGGGCCTCCGGGTCGGTCAGGTTGATACGCCTGTGGCGCTTTTGACTCGCAAGATCGGCCATCGCATGCTTCACCTGCTCTCTCAAGACCTCCTTGTCAGCCAACTTCTCAGGCAGACGGGCAACGGCAGCCTCTTCTCCCGCCTCGTTCTGTGTCTCAAGGTCGGTTATCGCCCGCTCCAACCGATCCAACAGCCCTCTCAGCCCCTCGGCATCGTAGCTCCTGTTCACTGAGGCGTTGGCGACCACCTTCGTACCATCCACCGCCTGGACCGCCAGATCCACCAACTTCATGGCCACCGCCGTACGCACGGTACGCTCGAACAGCTTCCTCATGGCCTGCCGATGCCCTTTGTAGAACCGCCACAGCGTATTGTGGTCGGGATGCTGCCACCCGGTCAGCCACAGGTACGATATCTGGTCCCGGCAGGCCGCCTCCAGCTTTCGGCACGAGCGCACACCGGTCATGAAGCCGTACAGCCACACGCTCAACAATGCACGAGGATGGTAGGCTGGCGCTCCCATCGAGTCACCTTCGATGTCCACGCCAAGCTCCGCCCAGGCATCTCGATCCAGAGCATCGACGAACTCGGCGACGAACCGCGCCGGATGATCCAACGGCAACAACTCGTCAAGCGTCGGCGGCAGCATCCACATCTGCTCTCGGCCCATATCTCGAAGCGGCATATCGGCATCTCCCCAACTGATGTCGCTTCGAATGTACACCCGACGACATACCCGTTGCCAGATCAGACTTCTGAGACAGGCTCAATTGCGAACTTTTCAATTGGCCGTTGCCTTGTGACCCGCCCACGATAGCTTTGTGGCGGCCCAAGTCGTGTGGTAGCGCGGCTTCCATCCGACATCAGGCGGCCAGGGCAATGACTCGGAACTGGCTACTCTACCAGGTGGGCAGGCTCCAGCACCTGCGCTGTGGAAGAGAATAACCGTGTGAGCCATCAGGAGAGTGGCGTACAAGTTACTGAACCTGGATCACCCGTGAACTCCTGGATATCTCGTTTAGTGGGCAACAACCCATCAGCATTCAGAGGCAAGGCTCTATAGGGCTCGGCCATTTCATCCATAAGCCAAATCTGTACACCTGAGATATTGGTCGAGGGTGCGGCGTAACAAACTGCTTCCCGGGTTCTCAAAGTCAAACGAGCCGGACTTCCCGGCGCCGCCGCTTGCCTTGTCGTCCCATTGCCGCTCGCCGCCCAAACAGGCCAACATCTGGCGGTTGCTTCCACGTGCATGTGTTTCGTACTCCAGCTCACCGTTCGATCCAGACCTCCTTCAACCTCCAGCCGATGTCATGAATGTCGAGGACCGTGAGCGGACCATGCACCCACTCTAGCCGCTGGCGCTACGGTGGTGGGCTGTGATACTGCCACTGCCGTAGCCGGGGGCGCTGCGGTGGGAACTGCGGTTGGCGCGGGCTGCACCTGTGGGATGGGGGTTGCCGTCGGTGTGGGTTCTGGCCTCGTTTGCTTCGGCAGCAGCAACTCCAAGTCTATCCCGCAGCTCTCCGCCGCAGAGAACAGCTCAAGCGATGGTGTTGCGCCCTCGGCCGCATCCAAAAACTCAAAGAAGCCCAGCGGCCCCAACTCGTTCAGGAAGCATAGAAGTGGCTCCGGAAATCTGAACAGGGGGATAAGTGGAATCGCTGCCTGATTGAGGGCATGATAGTGCTCTCGGAGACAGGAGCGAGAGATGAGCAGACGACCCCGCCGTAACCACTCGGGAGAGTTCAAGGCGAAGGTGGCTCTTGCCGCAGTGCGCGGCGACCGGACACTTTCGGAGCTGGCAAGCCAGTTCGATGTGCACCCGAACCAGATCACGCAGTGGAAGACCCAGTTGCTGGATCGGGCGGCGCAGTTATTTGGCGCCGGGACAGGGCAGGCTGAAAAGCCGGTAGATATGAAGGTCCTTCACGCCAAGATCGGTGAGCTTGCGTTGGAGAACGATTTTTTAGAGGCCGCGCTCACGAAGGCGGGATTGCCGGGCGCAAGGCGATGATCGACCGCGATCACAAGCTGCCTCTCGCCCGCCAGGCAAAGGCAGTGGGCATCAGCCGCGGGAGCATCTACTACCGGCCACGGCCGGTGGGCGAAGCCGGTCTCGGACTGATGCGCCGCATCGATGAGCTGCACCTTGAGTATCCGTTTGCAGGCAGTAGGATGATGCGAGGCCTGCTCCGCCAGGAGGGACTCTCCTGCGGGCGTAGACACATCGCCACACTGATGCGGCGGATGGGCATCGAGGCGCTGTACCGCAAGCCCAACACCAGCCGGCGACGGCCCGGCCATACGGTGTATCCGTACCTGCTGCGCGGGCTTGAGGTGAGCAGGCCCAACCAGGTGTGGGCAATGGATATCACGTACATTCCGATGGCCAGGGGGTTCGTGTACCTAGCCGCAGTGATGGACTGGCATAGCCGCAAGGTGCTGGCCTGGCGGGTATCGGTCACAATGGACACAGACTTCTGCGTGGAGGCGCTCGAAGAATCCCTGGGACGCCACGGCGCGCCGGAGATATTCAACACAGATCAGGGAAGCCAGTTCACAAGTGACGCCTTCACCGGCCTGCTGAAAGCCAATGGGATCCAGATCAGCATGGACGGGAAGGGAAGCTGGAAGGATAACGTGTTCGTCGAACGGCTGTGGAAGAGCGTCAAGTACGAGGAGGTGTACCTGAGAGCCTACGAATCGGTCCCGGAAGCCAGAACTGGACTCGGGCGGTACTTCGAGTTTTACAATGCCGGACGGCCCCATTCGAGCCTTGGGGGAATGACGCCGGACCAGTTCTTTGACAGAGCGCCTGCCAAGTCCGCGGCGGCCTAACGCACGGCAGCGCGATTCCACTTATCAAACCGGGCGGCGCTGTTCAGACAAACGAGACCACCTCTAAACGCCCAACGCAACGACTCCGGCTGCATAGTGAACCACCTATTTCATTGGTTGAGGAAGTCAAGCGATAGTCCATAGGGGGATGACGTTGGTAGTTGGGCGCTACATAGCGATGGTTGGCATGCTGGTCTGGCGTCAGAGCGACGGAAGGTATCTCTTGCTACGGCGGTCGCCGGAGAGGAAGAAGCCAAGAACAAGACCGACCAGGGGCGGCAGGGTTCGGACAGCGCCCAAAACAAGGCCGGTGGAGACGAGAGCGGCACTGCCGACGACCAGGTCGGTGAGGACGAGACCCGTGCGACCGAGGACCTGAAGGTCGTCGTGTCCATCAGAGAAGGCAAGGCCACCATCGGTGTACAACGACCCTCGTCGGACCCGCACATCGAGTTGGTCGATGACCCGGACCTGTCCGGGCTTGTCCGGGAAGTCCCGGCGGTGATCGAAAGGGCGAGGGCCAGGTGGGAGGACGCGCCAAGGTATCCCGCTCACGAGCGACCCTCTAAGGCTACCAGGCGCCGGTCCCGTCGCGAACAGGGATCGGCGCAGACTTCAACTGCCGAAGGAGAGGCAGCCGAACAGCAGCCCCAGACGCTGAGGCTGTTCTAGGAACCGGGCGCCTCCGAGGCTGGGTTGGGAGTGACAGAGCAGGTGGCCGTCAGCTAGACCCGGCTCTGCCGTGGCTGCATGTATGGGCGCTTCTTGCATTTCGGTCGACTCGGCGCAGACTTCAACTGCCGAAGGAGAGGCAGCCGAACAGCAGCCCCAGACGCTGAGGCTGTTTAGGAACCGGGCCTTGCGCTCCGAGGCTGGGTTGGGAGTGACAGAGCAGGTGGCCGTCAGCTAGACGGCCACCTGGCTTCTGCCGTGGCTGCATGTATGGGCGCTTCTTGCATTTCGGTCTGGAATCCGGAGAGGCGCACGCGGCTGGGCTCAATTCCGGGGCACTAATGGACCAGTTAGGACTAGGCTGGTGGGATACCTCATAGCCCCTAGAGAAGGCAGCGGCATAGATGTGTTCAACACGATGACGCTCTCTTACACCACCTGACGGGACGTGACCAACGTGCTTGACCAAGCTGGGGTCGACTTTGACCCAGAGACCGGCGAGCCGATCTCGGCTAATCCGCGGTGGCGCCAGGGGGATCGCTACTCCGCCACGGTCATCGCGCCGCCCAATGTCTCGCCACGGTACTCGGGCCGGTAGTAGGAGTAGACCTGGGAGACGACCTCTTTGGCACGCACGGGGTACTTGGCACGCGCCTGGAACTCGAATGAGACCGTCTCGGCGGGCATCATGTCCTCGATGTAGAGGATCACCTTCCGACCAGTGATTTCGAACCGCTTGAGGTTATCGTTCTCCTCGACGAGCGCCGCGATCGTATCGCGCACCGGCTCGAACCCCGTAGGCACAGCCACGTCCAGGACGACCATGCCCGCCTCGATCGCAACAGGAGGCGTGAACGTGACGGAGACAGAGACCGTGATGAGGTCGTCGACCTCCACGTGATCGGTGCCATAGTCGACGGCGATGTCGAACACGTCCTGAATCTCCGTCCTCCGCTCCGGGACGTTGTACCGGAGCACCGACTGCAGGACGGCGTCGCCCTTGCCCTCGGCCGTTACGACGATCACCTCGCCAAGAGGGACCTGCACCGTCTGAAGCACGTCGGCATTCTCGGGCGTGATGTGCACCTCCTTGCGCCAGGTGTCGCTCTCCAGCACGACGGTCATGTCGACGTTCGTCCGGACCTTCGTCGAGAAGGTGGTCAGGCCGTGTAGGCTGACGACGGTATCCTGTGTCGAGCCGAAGCCGCCCAGAGCGTTCCGCTGGCCTGCCAGCCACTTGGTTGTACGGGATGCGCTCACAAGGTCCTCGTGATGCAGCAGGGCGAGCAGCGCATAGCCCGTGGTCTCGATGGCCGCACTCTGGTTCCCGTGCCGAGCGGGCCCGTGGTCGGCGGGATACGGTTCGATGGGCAGTCCGCCGCCGCCCCAGTACAGCGCGCCGTTGTCGTCTACCTGGGCCATGGACATCAGCTTCTCGTAGGCCTGGCTCTTGAGCGCGCTGCCGGAGAGCTCCAGGGCATAGGTTGTTATCGCCATCGTGTAAGGGTCGTCGATCTCGTCTAACCGGCCTTCCAGGTAGCGGACGGCGCTCGCGGCGGAGCCCGTGTTGTCCGCTTCCAGGAGCGCGATGGCCACGTACGCCGTCAGCGCATCACGCCCCTGCAGTCCGCCGAGCAGCTCCTGATGGTGCAGGAATCCCACGTTCTCGAAAGAGCCGTCACTGAGCTGGTGACTCTCTATCCAATCAGCCGCAGAGTCGATCACCTCCTGGTCGATGTACATCAGCGCCTTCGCCTCGGCGAACGTCTTTAGCACGAACGCAGTGAGCCACAGGCTCCCCTCGGCGTCGTTTTCGCCGAACGCAGAGAAGCTGCCGTCGTGCCTCCGGTAGGTGAGCTCCCGCTGGTAGCCGACCGTCATCAGGTGCTCGGCCTTGGCCATTATCTCGGGCTTGAGCTGACCGGTATCCTTCAGGTATCGCGCGATGTACACGTTCGGCGCGAACAGGATCATGTTCTGCTCGCCGCACCCGTAGGGCATCTTGAGTAGCTGGTCGAGACCCTCGATGGTCTGGGTCAAGAAGCTCCCCGTCAGCGCGACGTAGGCCCGACCGGAGCCGTCGATGGCGTCGGACGGCAGGCTGGGGTGGAACTCGTGGCGATGGCCGTCGGAGATCACGTGATTGCCAACGATCTCGACCTCGACGCCCTCGGGCTCCACCAGCATCTCCTTGATGACGGCGTCCGCGGCCTCGGTGCTTCGCGCGGTGATCTTGACGGGGTTGCGGCCGAGACCCCTGGGGCGAATCATGAACTCGGCCCCGCCGATGTCGTTGGCGTCGATGATGGTTGACTTCAACGGCTCGTCGAGCAGGTCGAACCAGCCGGCCTCCTCGATCTCGACGAATATCTCCTGTTGGGTGTCCAGGTAGTTGAACAGCGCGACCTTGACGGGCAGCTCCTCGCCTCGAATCGCGGAGAAGGGCAGATCGACCGTCAGGAAGAACGGCTGGAACACCCGGAGCGAGCTCTCCCCCATACCGAGACCGTGCTCCTTCGAGATGCCTACGGCGCGGAGCATCCACGTCGTGATGCTGTCGGGCGCTTCGACCGGCACGGTGGCGGCGCCGTCATCGCCGGCATATATGTCCTGCCATATCCACGTCTCCGGGAAGAACTGGCGCACCCGCTTCACCTCCGCCAGGTCCTCCGGCGCGCTCTGGACGGGACTGGCTTCGGGGGCCGGAGCACCAATGCTGACTGGAGCAGGTGGGGCAGCAGCGTGCAGCAGCAATCATTTCGATTTCCACGGGCCGCGGCCGCTCGTGCTTCTCGCCCGACGGAACGTCCTTGTTCGTCAGCACGATCGTGCCGGCGTCTCGGAACGTCTCGTGTGCGCCGCGCGTCGTGATGGTGTTGATGCGGCGCGCCTCGTGGAGCTCCACCTGCGGCTCCATGTAGAGCTTCTCAAGCTCGTTGAAGACCTGCTGCAGGTTCAGGCGATTCTGGGCCAGGATGAAGACCGACCTGTCCACGGCCACGAGACCGACCCGAGATTCGCCCTGCGTCTGGACGTTTATGTCGACCTCGGTGCCCGGCCGCACCTCCTCCTCGCTGAAACCCACTTGCACCTCGTGCGGATAGGACGCCTCTACGCTGAATGGAAGGTAGTCGGCGGCGATCTCGTTGTTCGGTAGTACCTGGTAGACGAGGATGCGCGAAGATGGGGCCATGAGCTGCGTCGCGACGAGCTCGATGTCCGGGCCCGACGATACGTCGGAGAAGATGACGGTGCCCCTGGAGAGCACCTCATAGTAGAAGTTGCGCGCCTCCCGCGTCGAGTCGACCCTGAACAGCACGGTATCGCCCACGGCGATATCGCCCTCGGTCACCTGCTCAAGATGGATGAAGTTCCCCGAGGGCGAGTGGCCCGATTGAAGCGCAAGCGAGGTGTGCGCCTGGTCGGCGTTCGCTTCCAGTGTCAACGCGGCAGCGTCAGAGGGTGGCGTCGCCTTCGCGATGGCCTTGCCACCGGAGGTCCTGACCCGAATCGTCTCCGCACTGACCTGCTCGAACTCCCTGTCCATGTAGCTGATGTTGAGGGTCACGGCGGTGTCCACGGGTGAGCCGTCCGGCTCCTGGGCGACGACCAGGTACGACATCTCCAGGCCGGGCTTGAATACGCGGCTATCGGGTATCACCTTCAGCGTCACCGGCGTGGCCGCTACGGTCAATAGCCTGCTGGTCTTCTCCTCGTATCCGGTGCCCCTCTCCCGGATGGTCACGTCGAGGGTGAGGTTCCCCTGGCCGCCGGCCTGCGGCACGCCTGCGACGTAGCCCACAGCGGGCAGATCGAACGTCGTGTCGCCGTCGATGGGGCCGCTGAACCGCGCGAACTCCTCCCACCTCCCGACGTACCGCGAGGCCACGATCTCTACCTCGCCCACGACCGGCTTGCCGAAGGAGTACTCTCCGGAGACGGTGCCGCTGATCGGGTCGCCGGCCAGCAGCCAGTCGCGATCGGTCTCGACGGTGACCTCGTACTTCGGCAGAACGTACTCCTCGACACGCACGTCGAGCTGCGTCTTCTGATCGCCCGCGAGGGCCGTGAGCTTCCAGACTCCCAGGTTCGGCTCCGTCGACAGCGGAAGGTCGACCGTCACCATGCCGTAGTCGTCAGTCGCGACCTCCTTCCTGAAGACCTTGATGCCCTTGGCGTCCTGCACCTCGATCGTAGCGCCCGACGGCCAGGGCTTCAGCAGGGCGTCCAACGTCATCAGCCGGATACGGACTGTCTGGCCCGGCTTGTAGATCGGCTTGTCGGTCTCCACGAACAGCAGCACGCCATCCTCGACGTCGACGGACGCCCGGCGGGTCTCCGAGACCTCCTCCACTTCGACTTCGATCTCGTACCTGCCTCGTTCGAGGTGCGGGACCGGAAGCTCGATGTTGGCTGCCCCGTCCACCTTTGCGTCGACGGTGAGCACCGAGGTACCCGCGTCTAGCAGGGTCAGCCGCACGTGGCCCGACACGGGCCGGTCGCCGTTAAAGAGCGATACGGAGACCCGCTCCGAGTAGCCTGTCCGAAGGGTTCGCGGAACGACGGCGATGAAGCTGTCCGCCGCGAGACCCGGAACAGTCACCACCCGCCTGGGTGTCGGCGTGGGGGTCGCAGTACCCACAGATCCCCTGTTCGGGTCCGCCGTTCCCCCCGGCGATCGTCTGGACGCCGGCGTAGGTTCGGGTGTCGATGTCGCTTCCTGCGTCCCCGGCCCTACAGGAGGCGGGTCCGTCGTCGCATCGTCCCTGTCACAGGACATGAGCGCGATCAGCAGGACCGTGATGGTTAAGAATGTCGAGAGATGCTTCATCTCACCTAGACTCCTTGACTTCGATTCCGCAAATACCGTCGGTTAGTGTGTAGACGTATCTGGGCCAAGAAAAGTTCCACAGACACCTGAGCTCTTATCGCCCACTCAAACAGCGACTGGGACGCCCCGTCCCCGTGCACGATATTGCGCGCCAGGCCAGCATCAGGCCGTCGCCGCCGTCACCGAAGGACGCCGGGCCTATCTCCCCTTACGCCATGCCCTAGCCAGGAGAGTGGCTCCGGCGCCTACCCCAACCAATATGGCCAAGATCACCCGCCATGGGAATCCTCCACCAGTGCCTTCTGCGACGGTGGCGGTAGGCTCGGGCGCTGCCTCCGTCTCGCCCTGGCCTGAATCCGACCAGGGACCGGCTCCCTCAGCGTTGACGGCCCGCACCTGGACCTCGTAAGTGGTCCCCACTCTCAGGTCCTTCAAGGTCATGGATGTGCCAGTGCCGTCGTATCCAGCATCCCGGAGCTCCCCGGAGGCATCCCGGTATTGCACGTCGTAGTCGGTGATCTCTGGGCCCTGGTTATCGGGCGCTGTCCAGCTAACCGTCAGCTCGGTCTGGCCGGTGCGTCTCACTTTCGGAGCCTCAGGTTGAGAGGGCGGTTCATCAACGTCCACCTGTGCTCGCAGGACGAGCGGACCGCCCACGGCGATCTGGAGGCCTGAGAAGTCCGCAGGCAGTGACGGCGCTGTGCCCAGGCCCACCTCCACCGGGGCGGTGCTCCCCGTCGTCGGGGCGACGGTGATCGCCTCGCTCGTCGTGCTGCCCGCCGGGACCGTGACCGAAGTGACGCCGACCGGCAGCGTGCCACCCTCCACCGTCAGGCCGGTGGTCATGGCGAAAGGTGCACCCTCGGCGACTTTCACCACAAACGTGTCCGGGCCGGTTTGCTCCAACTTCATGGTCAACACAAAAGGACTGCCGGGGTTGTCGCGCAAGTCCAACACCTCCAGACCGGAGAGGCCGTCGAACACGCCGTTAGGCAGCGTCCTCAGCTGGTTGTAGCGCAACTCCAGCAGCCCCAGGCTGGAGAGGCCGTCGAACACGCCGTCGGGCAGCGTCCTCAGCTTGTTGTCGCCCAAGTCCAGCCACCCCAGATCGGACAGGCCGTCGAATACGCCGGCGGGCAGCGTGCTCAGCTGGTTGCCGCCCAAGTCCAACTCCTGCAGACTGGAGAGACCGTCGAACATTCCATCGGGCAGCGTGCTCAGATAGTTGGCGCCCAAAGACAGCTCTTGCAAACTGGAGAGGCCGTCGAACACACCATCGGGCAGCGTGCTCAACTGGTTGAGCACAAAGTCCAACTCTCGCAGACTGGAAAGGCCGTCGAACACGCCGTCGGGCAGCGTGCTAAGCTTGTTGCCGCTCAAGGACAGCACCTGCAGACTGGAGAGACCGTCAAAATCGCCCGCCTGCAAGGCGGTTATGCTCTGAGACTTAACCTCCAGTATGGTGATTCCTTCAAGATTGGTGCTGGTAACCAGCACGCAGTCGCTGACATCGGGGACCTCAGCGAGAACCGCGGTCTGAACCTGCTGGGTGCGGCTGCAGATCGAAGCCAAGCTATGTCCGATGGCGATCTGGAGGCCTGAGAAGTCCGCGGGCAGTGACGGCGCTGTGCCCAGGCTCACCTCCACCGGGTCGGTCCTCCCCGTCGTCGGGACGACGGTGATCGGGTCGCTCGTCGTGCTGCCCGCCGGGACCGTGACCGAAGTGACGTCGACCGGCAGCGTGCCGCCCTCCGCCGTCAGGCCGGTGGTCACAGCGAAAGGTGCACCCTCGGCGACTTTCAGCACAAACGTGTCTTGGCCGGTTTGCTCCAGCTCCATTATCAATAAGAAAGGACTGCCGGGGTTGCCGCCCAAGTCCAGCACCTGCAGATTGGAGAGGCCGTCGAACACACCGTCGGGCAGCGCACTCAGCTTGTTGTCGCGCAAGTCCAGCCACCCCAGATCGGACAGGCCGTCGAACACGCCGCCGGGCAGCGTGCTCAGCCGGTTGCCGCCCAAGTCCAGCACCTGCAGATTGGAGAGGCCGTCGAACACACCGTCGGGCAGCGCACTCAGCTTGTTGTCGCGCAAGTCCAGCCACCCCAGATCGGACAGGCCGTCGAACACGCCGCCGGGCAGCGTGCTCAGCCGGTTGCCGCCCAAGTCCAGCACCTGCAGATTGGAGAGACCGTCGAACACGCCGTCGGCCAGCGTGTTCAGGTGGATGCCGCCCAAAGACAGCTCTTGCAGACCGGAGAGGCCGTCGAACACGCCGTCGGGCAGCGTGCTCAGCCGGTTGCCGCCCAAGTCCAGCACCTGCAGATTGGAGAGACCGTCGAACACGCCGTCGGGCAGCGTGCTCAGAACGTTGTGACCCAAGTCCAGCTCTTGCAAACTGGAGAGACCGTCGAACACGCCGTCGGGCAGCGTGCTCAGAGAGTTGAGCATCAAGTCCAGCTCTTGCAGACTGGAGAGGCCGTCGAACACGCCGTCGGCCAGCGTGTTCAGGTGGATGCCGACCAAGTCCAGCACCTGCAGATTGGAGAGACCGTCGAACACGCCGTCGGGCAGCGTGCTCAGAACGTTGTTGAACGACAAGTTCAGCACCTGCAGACTAGAGAGGCCGTTGAACACGCCGTCGGCCAGGCTCAGCTGCAGGTTGGCGCCCAAGTTCAGCACCTGCAAACTGGAGAGGCCGTCGAACACGCCGTCGGGCAGCGTGCTCACCTGGTTGTTGCCCAAGTCCAGCATCTGCAGACTGGAGAGGCCGTCAAAATCGCCCGCCTGCAAGGTGGTTATGCTCTGAGACCCAAGATTCAGCATGGTGATTCCTGCAAGATTGGTGCTCGTAACCAGCGCGCAGTCGCTGACATCGGGGAGCTCAGCGAGGATCGCGGTCTGAACCTGCTGGGTGCGGCTGCAGATCGAAACCGAGTTCTGCGCGATGGCGGGCTCTGTTCCAGCGAACAGGACGCCAAGCGCCACCGTTGCCACCAGGGCGAAGGCACTCAGGGTGGAAATCGCAGAGGGTCGCCGTCGCGTGGATAGACGCACCGCCTTGGAGTGAAGGCTGAGCCAACCGCAGTGTAGTCGTTGCACCGGAATCCCCGCGAGAGTCATGTGACCAGTCTTCCTAACCGTTGCCCCGACGGCCGACCTAGTGGGGGGAGACCTGACGCCAGAGCACCAACAAATCGCCGTCGCCATTTTCGGGAGCGTCCGCATTCTCGGCAGTGTTGGTGGAGTTTATGGCCTGCCAAACAGCCTGCAAGCAGACGCCCTCAAGCTGCCAAATGCGCCGGTCCAGGGCATGAGAGCGCAGGACGCCGACCGCAAGGGGCGAGGACTTCCCCGCCGCGGAGCGCCAGATCGACGCCATCCAGGACACGCCGCTCGCCAAAGCTCTGGATCAGCCCCATTCCTTTAACGGCGGGCTCCACTGTGGATGTGTCGGTCATTTCAGACTGACCTCCGTTTTTTTCTTTAGAGTCTGTTCAACTGTCATCGGCAGCGAGTAAGCATTAGCCCGAATCCACCGAAGGACGGCCTTGGGGACAGCCCTTGAAGAAGCCAGCGGGTGCTCCTCTGAATCTGGGATAATGGTTTTGGAACAGAAACCCGCCCGGAAACAAGGAGCACCCAATAGATGCTGCCACAGAACAAACCCGACCGTATCCGCATCCTCTTTGACGACCATCGCCTGGTGGCCAATGCCGGCCTGCTCCTGCCGGCCACCCTAGCCCGGCACCTGGGCCTGCGGGAACTCGTCGACCATCACCTTGACCTCGGCGGAGCGCCGGGACGGGCGAACACTGGGGACAAGATGCTGACGCTGGTCGCTTCCGCGCTGGCAGGCGGCGACTGCATCGACGACGCCGATGCGCTGCGCGCTGGTGGGACGGTCGGTGTTCTAGGCTGCGTGGACAAGGCGCCATCCACCCTGGGGACCTTCCTGCGCAGCTTCCGGTGGGGGCATGTCCGTCAACTCGACCGCGTGAGCCGCCAGTTGTTGGCCCGGGCCTGGGCCGCTGGGGCCGGACCCGGCGACTCGCCCCTGACCATCGACCTGGACTCGACCATCTGCGAGACCTATGGACTGGCCAAGGAGGGAGCGCGCCACCACGGCTATACCGGCGCCCGCGGCTATCACCCGCTGCTGGCCATTGCCGCCGGCACCGGCGAGGTGCTGATGTCCCGGCTGCGCGAGGGCCGGGCCAACACCGCCCGTGGCGCCGCCCACTTCCTACGTGAGACGGTGGGGCGGGTGCGCTACGGCGGGGCCAGGGGACAACTCACGGTGCGGGCCGACAGCGGCTTCTACGCCCACACTGTCGTTGCCGCCTGCCGGGAAATGGATGTCCGCTTCTCTATCACCATCCGCCAGCGCGCCAGCCTGCGGGACCTGATCGAGGCGATACCAGAGGAGGACTGGACTCCCATTCCCTACTGGATGGACGGCGCCGCCGATGTCGCCGAGACGACTTACACCCCGTTCCAGACCAAGCCGGACGCCGCGCCGGTGCGGCTCATTGTCCGGCGGGTGAAGCCGACGCCCGGTTCCCAGCTCGCCCTCTTCGCCAGATACAGCTATCACGCCTTCATCACCGACCGCGATGGGGAGACGCTGGAACTGGAGGCCGATCATCGCCGCCACGCCGAGGTCGAGAACGCCATACGCGACCTCAAGTACGGCGTCGGGCTGAACCACATGCCGTCGGCGCGCTTCGCCGCCAACGGCGCCTGGCTGGCGGTCCAGGTGATGGCGCATAACCTGGCCCGCTGGACGGCGCGGATTGGTCTGGGCGAGCGGACCGTGATCACCAAGACCCTCAGGCGGCGGGTCTTCGCTCTGGTGGGACGGATCACCCGTTCGGCGCGCCGCCTCACTTTGCATCTCCCCCGGCGCTGGCCTTGGGAAACCCAGTTCAGTCGCGCCTTGGCCCGGCTGCAAGCCATTCCGTTCCCGGCCTGACGGCCAGCCTGCAACTGACCCAACGTCCCCGCAATCTCGCGCCACCCCGGTCGCGAGAGTCCCCTGCTGCGTATCCTCTCGCCATCCCGCGCATCGCAACTCCCGCATAGGGCCTTAGGGGCCCTGTGCGGCGACTGAAGACCGTCCGCCGGCCTCCCATCTACCCCAAGACCCCAGGCCATCTCCCCTGTAGCTCCCTCACCCACCCCCTTCCGCTGTCCTCACGCCGTCCATCGGTGTCCTTCGGTGGATTCGGGCTAAGAGCCCCACGCCTGCTTTTGGCCATCTCCATACTGGCGTTGATGTATGTCTGGGTATTCGCCGATAACGGCCGTATAACTTACTCCACCCAGGATCGGACCCGGTATCGGTACAATGGTCTTCCCTTCGCTTGGGGGCCGGTACAGGGACAGATACGCCGGTTGGGCCTCCAGTGTCAATTCCCGCGTGTCTTCAAGCGCGGGCCAACAGACGAGTGTTTGATCCCCATGCCACCACCACATCTGGTTGGAGGTGTTCATGGACGCAACCTGCATCACGTATTGGTGGCCAGCATTGTCTCTAACACTTCTGAAGCCTTCCCACTGCCGGATAATCCCCGGCTGTTTCGCGGAGGACCATCCCCTTGGAAGGCTGAATCGGACCCTTAAATGAAGGGCAAAGCCAAGCTCCAGGATATCGATCTGCTGTACCTTTACGTGGAGGAGACGACTGGATGATCGAGTCCGCACCTTCGGACGTATCGAACGGAGTGGGGAGCCGTTAATTGCAGAGAGCACGAGAGCTCCCATTGGGAATGCTCCCTGTAGGAGATGTTCCAGCACGAGCCGAGAGGAAAGGGACAGACGGTGGTCTTGAAGCCACTGCGTCGGGTCTGTGGAATCCGGCAGCCTCAGCAGATCGGCAAGGAGCGTATCCGGTCCCGGATCGACCTGAGAGCGGCTTGGGGAAGTCTCCGTCGGCAGACCAATCTTCCGGCGAAGCCGCGTCAGAGCATCCACAAGATGGCGATGCTCTGACGCGCCATCGACGGTATCGCCCCTCTGCTTGGGAGCGCCCCAATCTTCATCCGATCGAAGCAGTGCGCCATACATGGCGCCATACTTGTCCTGTAGGGATTGATGCACATGCCGTTCTTGCTCTCTTGTGAGCATACCGGAGACAATTCTGTTCTGGGCGCCGTACATCATTCCAGCCATGTCCAAGCTCTGTTCGATGGCCAGCAGAGCTACGGCAGCGCCCCTTTCAGCCTCAAGCCACCGCAGAACATCAATGCTCTCCGGCAAGCTGAGCAGTTCGCGTAGCACCTCCCGTGAAAGGTCGCCTTCCGGCCACGACAATCGGGTGCCCGGCCTCAAATTCCTGAGGGCGGTCATCCGATCCTGTAGTCTGAGCTCCCGTCCAACAACGGTGTCATATGTGAGAACCTGGGACATTTAAAGCCTCGGCAGTAAGTATATACAGGCCGTGTCCGAGTCAATAAAGACCGATAGGACAGGCAGACCGTCTGGCTCCACCATTTGGCAGGCGAAGAGCAGCCAGAGTGGAGCCCCAATTCTAAGGAATCAGAGTTGCACAGCCCCTTCAGCTAACTGTGCAACTCTGAAGTGGTCCTTGTTTAAGTCACCCAAACGACATCAGTAGGGGTACCCGCAGCGGTGCAGACGCCACCCCAAACCAAGGTGCTTCTGGCGGAGGTGATTATTCCCCATATCACACCTGGCCCGGTATATACAGCTTGATCGTCTTGCCAATAGCTAGAGAATATCCAACTATCGCTCCCACTCACGTAATGGCCTCCGCCTGTATGCAGGTTGTGGGCATTTCCTGAATATGATGCACTGAACATCGGCCCTTGACTCGATGTGATTATCGTTTGCCAGTGGAGAAATCCACCCCCGCTATTGAATAGGTTCAAGGTAAGCGAGCCGCAATTCCCGAACACGGTTCCGTACGGCTCTACTTCTTCGTCTCCATCCACGGTTCCGTTTCCATATCCACAGAGATTGCGATCAGCAAGCTCTCGACGTATCTCGGGGGTATCCGGAGTTAGCGAGCAGTCAACTGTCAGAGACACCACTATAGTGTCCACTGGCTCATTCGGAGCCTGATCCGCATCCGAACCGTCATCCGCATAGACGGTGCCAAGGAACACCGTCAGAGCCAGGATGACTACGCCTACTACTGGAACAAACCTTCTCAGTACAGTGTATGTCGCCGCGATTCGCCCTCCTTTATATAAGTGTCGTCGTGTTTGCAAATATATCACACCCATCGTTTCTCTGGCGAAGGACTGACAAGAAACCCAGCTTCGGTGCCGGTATCATGCAAGGCCCCGCTCTGGCTTGACGAGCGGCCAGCAGGATGGGCTTCACACATAGCAGATCGCCCCCCTCCCTTGCCCGATGCTTACGGGCTAAACATGTTGAAGCGGCTGCCATAGAAGATAGCCATTCACTGCCCCAATATCGTCAATTATCTTCGTGAGAGATTAGGAAACAGTCAAGCCAACCATGGGTTTTCTTAGGCGTTGATGGTATCGCCAGAGGCGTCTGCACGTGCACCCAGACCTATAGGGAGCGCCTCTAGGTCTGGGTGCCCAAGAACTCGCTCTATACAAGCTTTGCTACCGCCAATGTAGGTATCCAAAGAATCTATTTCGGTTGCAACGCACCAGGCCCGGTCTTCTGGCCACCAAATGTTCGGCGATTGCCCCCATCTTCCCCCAACATGCTTGTAAAACGACATGATGCTGTTTAAAGGGCCACAAAAGACCAAGTACTCCTCCCTGCGTGGAACTTTCAACTTAGCTACCCTCTTGAAGTAGCGGTCATCAAGGAATCCATAGCCGTGCCAAAGGGCGAAATAGCAGCGTTCGGGTGTGGAAGTGAACCCTTTGAGGACACTGATCAGAACCTGGCACTCGTCCTCGGGTAGCATCCCATAGAACGGGATGTGGCCCCACGAAGGTTTTTCGTGTAAGTGTAAGTCAAGGTTTGCGATTCGACAGAACTGCATCTGTGGATGAACGACTTTCCCGTTCCACGACGCCACAGTGGACCACCTCACCTGTTCCCAACTTCGGTCAGCTTTCCAGAGTTTGGCCGGGTGAAAGACTCGTGCGTAGGCTTCAAATCCCTCTGGGACTACAGATCCCACGAACATACCATCCTCTGAAGCCCAGTCTCCAAGCCGCTCCTTGATCCAATTGGCCGGGTAGGGAGCGTTCATCAACTCGACACCGTCGGGTTGATGGTTCTTGCCCTGCGGCTGCCTTGGCCCTACAGATACCAAGTCGAGCACACGGGCAGTAGCTTTCAAAAGCCAGTTTACGGACAATTACTCACCTTCCGGCTATTTGATGTAATCGCAAAATATGTGTTGCCGCCCGGACCCAACATCCAATGGGCGCTAACGGCCTTATAACGCCCGTTTTCGCAGGGGCCATGTGTTGTTACTTCAATGCTGTACGCGTTGTAGGCGGTATCGGAAACCTCCGGACCCCACGATTCCGATCCGAAGCAGAACCCCAGAAAACAATGCGTTTGCCTATAGAGTTCGGTCTCTACAGCGGGGTGCGAGGGAGGAGTGCACAGATTCAGAGTCAGAATGATAGTTGGGTTTGGACCATTACTCCGGCTATTGTTGTCAATCAGCGAAAGTGGGACAGAATGGGACCCGAGAAGGTCAACGTTATGAAAGGGTTTGGGCGAGCTCCCTTAGGGTGGGCACTGCTACTCGAGACCTGCTCGCCCTTTAATCTCCGACTACATTGAATATCTGCCCCCCTCGGAGGGGCCGAGGAGTTCGAGGTACTCTTCACGCTGACAGCCCAACTGTCGCACGGCAGAAGCACAGCAGCGTCATGGGCAGGACATCAACCGGCAACGAACAGTTGTCGTTGTTCAGCGTCCCCTGTTACCCTTGTCCCTGCGTCCCTGGTCATCAAGGTATCTCCACAGCTTGCGGGCTCCCGCAAACAACCCCGCTACGAGGAATACCCCGACCACTGACATCCAGATTAAGGTTTCCATACCGCTCCTTGATTGACTGGGAGCGAGGAGGCGGGGCTTGCCACTGACCGTCACGGGCGCCAGTGCGCTCTACTCATAGCCCAAGTACTCCCAGTCTAGCTCGCATTCCAAGTCAGCCGGATAGGGAAGCAGGCTGAAACCGGCGCGTTCTGCGAGGAACACATAGGGCATCACTTGATATCCCCTCGCGACCGCCGTTGCGATGGTCGTGTGCCCGAATGGACTCAGAGGCACGCGGTGATCGTACTCGCCCCACGCTGTCGAGTAAATCCGAGTTGGGCCACTCAAACTGCTACCGGCGTAGACGCATTCGTCCACGTAATAGAAGAACGGTGGCGAAGGGAAATGATTGCCCCAGCAACTCCCTCTCCGGTTGCTCCCATCGAACACAGCCCCTCCGCCGGTGAAGTTTGCCATCTTGAAGTCAACTTTGGACCGTGTCTTCGTCAGGTCGTCTATCGATTGCCAGCCGACGACCTTCGTAAGAGCCTCGACTCTCCACTTATACCCGTCGGCGTTGGCGTAACTGCGCTCCTCCTCTGCCTATCTGGGAACGAGCTCTTTGACGACCAGGTTGCAGGTTCCTTCTTCTAATCCCACTCGTACCTTGCTCACGTCGCCTGACATCTCAATCCTGACGTCTGGGATACCGCATTCACCAGCCAATCCGGTTCCTCGGTGTATCACGTCGCTCTCCGCGACCCCGGTTCTGGGGTCTTGGCCTTCAACCGTGATCCGGACGCTGGAACTTTCTCCTGGGGGCCTGTCCCCACCCCCGGCGAGTACAACCCCCGAAAGCGCAAGCACGGTGAGCAACATCAGCCCTACCATGAACCAGAACTTCATTTTCATACTGTCACGTCCTTAGGTACTTGACCGAAGGCTATGTCAAAATGGGATGTAACATCACGACATTACCGACCCTACGTATGGCGCGAAGGCTCGAAAACATGGTAGATGGAACCACAATATCTCCTAGCATGTTTCCCCTCGTTTGTCAAGTCCCTGTACTCGTCCAGTAGATCAGTGACACTTAACCTCCTTTAGGGTGGGATGTGAAAGAGTTGAAGGGTAGGGGGAAGACGGGACGCCGGGTGTTTTACCCGCCGTTCCGTTTTCTTTGTCAGGTAGGTGTTCCGACTGCCAGCGCTGCCAGAAGGCCCAGGGGGTGAGGTAGCCCAGAGCCTGGTGAGGGCGGATAGTGTTGTAGGTTAACTCCCAATGGCGGAGCTCCTGGTTCAGAGGTGCTATTTCCAGGGGGAAGTCGTTGACCTCATAGAACTCCTCGGTGTGGGTGCGTTGGGCTCGCTCTACACAGCCATTGAGCTTGGGAGATCGAGGTGGCAGTACGAATAGGCGA
Organism: Dehalococcoidia bacterium; assembly: GCA_965248005.1. Lineage (GTDB taxonomy): Bacteria > Chloroflexota > Dehalococcoidia > Lucifugimonadales > UBA1123 > CBDFIE01. The sequence goes on along the minus strand of CBDFIE010000003.1, from coordinate 1,280,935 downwards.
ATGTTTGTAGACCGTCAGCGACAATGGGACACATATAAGGGTAGAAAAACCCGAGAGTCGGAGGGTGGTGTGAGCTCCTGAAATGAGGAGTTACCCACAGAAAGGAGCAGATGTGTCCCAATTAGAAGTAAGCAAAGCAGAGGCCGCCGAGGAACGAAGCGAGCAGACCAGGTCTTTCGTCCGCACAGTGAAGGCGGCTGCCCGACGTAAGCACACCCCCGAAGAGAAGACTCGAATTGTTCTGGAGGGCTTCCGCCGCGAGGTCACAGTCAACGACCTGTGCCGGCGGGAGGGGATCAAGCCCGACTCCTACTACTCGTGGACCAAAGAGTTCATGGAGGCGGGCAAGGAGAGGTTGACCCGTGACTCGGTTCGGGACGCCACTCAGCATGAGGTAGGGCAGCTCAAGCGAGAGAACGGGGAACTCAAGGAGCTAGTGGCCGATCTGTCGCTGGAGGCGTACCGTCTCAAAAAAACGGCCATCCCCATGCCCCAGGACGCCAAGACCAACAAGGACTTGAGGACCGACCAGGAGGCGATCAGCCACCATGGAACCGTCTTACTATTCAGGAAGAACGCTCAGTCCTGTTATCAGCCAGGGAGATGCCAGAGCTGAGCTGCCGTCAGCTGGCCGCGTGGGTCACCGACAACCAGGGCTTCTCAGTCTCAGAGTCCAGCGTCTACCGTATCCTGGGCAGGGAGGGCCTAGTGAAGAGGCCTGAGATGCGGTTGGCCGCGGGGAAGGAGTACCACCGCAAGACCACAGGACCTCACCAGATGTGGGCCACCGATGCCTCATACTTCAGGGTGGTTGGTTGGGGCTACTACTACCTGGTCACCGTTATGGACGACTACTCCCGCTTCATCCTGGCTCACAGGCTTCAGCAAGATATGACGGCCGACTCCTTCATCGAGGTGGTCCAGGATGCTGTGGACACGACCAGCATGGACCAAGTTCCAGTCACAGACCGCACCAGGCTGCTGAGTGACAACGGTCCAGGCTATGTCTCAAGAGCATTCAGGGACTACCTGGGGATGGTTGGCATCAAGCACATCCTAGCAACTCCTTTCCACCCCCAGACCAACGGGAAGCTGGAGCGCTACCACCAGACCATCAAACGGGACGTCAACCAGGTGCCTTATGAGTTGCCCGCCGACTTTGAGGCTGCTATCGCGGCCTTCGTCAGCTACTACAACTACCGGCGCTATCACAAGGCTCTGGGCAACGTGACACCATCAGACGTGCTCAAGGGAAGACGGCAAGAGATCCTACAACGCAGGAAGGAGGTGAAGGCTCAAACCACCGAACGGCGACGACGCTACAACAGGGCGTCCTTATCCATCTTCTCCAGTCGGCCCACCGCACAGGCCGACGTTTCGCCGCTCACACTACCCAACACATTCGCACGTCCTCGCGGAGACTCCGCTCGTTGTCCACGACGTACACGGGGAAGCCGAGACGCTCGGCGAGCCAATCGAGGTGAGTGTAGAGACTGGGAGGCTCCCAGTGGGTGTCGGCGAAGATGGTGCAGTCGGGGATGGCGTCGAATGCTCCCTGGCTTGCCATGAGGGCCATGACCGAGGATTGGACGCCTCCGCCCAGGCTGATGACCGTCAGGGAATGGGTGGGCTGCATCAGGCTTCGTCCTCGATGGGGTCATCCTCTGAGGGCGAGTCCGCGTCCGGTGCAGGGAGCTTGTCTTCGGTTGCGTACTTGACGAGCAGGGTGAAGAGGCGGCGCAGCCGGTCCTGGGCGTCGGGGCCGGGGTTGAAGTCGATGCTCACGACCCGCAGCTCACCGGGGTCTTTCCTGGTGCCTTTGGGTTTGTGCTGGTTCTTGGTCTCTTCCATATCGGTCTTTCAGTGACGCCGACGCTGACCATGTGGGCCGGTTGCACCGAACCTGCGCTGCGTCTGTTGGTGTCGTTCGGAGCCACTGGCCTTTCGTTCATCTTTGTGAGCGAACGCCCGTTCTCCTTCAGTGTGGGGGACCGGAAAGTTGGGCGTAATCCCCTATAGGGGTGTTCACCCATGAACCCCCTTATAAGACCCTCCCAAGAGGGGGCCGTCTGTGATGTCATAGCCGTGTACAGAGATTTGAGTTTGTTCCAAAAAGGGAAGTCGGGGTCCTGAGCAAGCTGAATCAGGGGTAAACCAGCCCCTACAGGACGGAAACAGTGAACACTTTGCCGAAAGGGCTGGTTCCAGGGGGTGGCAGCAGAGTCCGCAGTGGGGACCGACACCGCTGCGAGGCGTGGAAACGGGGCTCATTGCACGAAAATCGGCCAAAACGACATCGTTGCAAGGAAGGATGTCAAGGGCGGTGTGAAAACGTACCAGCGGGGCGGAGCAAAACTGTACCACTGAACGCCGTAGAATGGGCATCAAGGTTCGTGGGGCGTTGGAGATCAGGCTCAGTCAGATAGCTGGCGGCCAGAAGTCTTCTTGCTGTGCTTCGGTAGCTGTCCCCGTCTCCAGGATGTCGACATGGTGGGTGAGGCGGTCGAGGAGAGCTCCGGTCAGCCGTTCAGAGCCGAACACCTCGGTCCACTCGACGAAGGGCAGGTTGGAGGTCACCAGGACCGATCCACGCTCGTAACGCTGGCTGAACACCTCGAAGAGCAGCTCGGCGCCAGTCTTGGACAAGGGCACGAAGCCCAGTTCGTCGATGATCAGAAGCTTGAGTCGTGCGAGCCTTCTCTGCAGGTCCCGCTCCAGCCGTTCTCCTATCGTCTCGTTGCGGCCGCGGAGTCGATCTTCGAACCGTCTGAGGCAGTGTTGCTCCAGATGAGCATTGAGGGCATCGAAGCTCTCGAACGATGGAATGGGCACCAGGAAGTTCCGGCGGACATAGCCGACCAGACCTTCTACTTTGCCCTTATCGTTCCCTTTGCCTGGACGGCCAAACCGGTCCTCGAACAGGTAGTGGGACTGAAGCTCGGAGAACACCCTGGTCCGCTGCCGGCGACCATCTCCCAGGATTCTGGCTACCGCGAGCGTGGTGTTGTCGTAGAGGATGCTCTGAGGCACTCCGCCCAGGAACGCGAAGGCGGAGACGTGTCCGTCGCAGAATGACTCCGTCGTCTCGGCGGGATACGCCTTCACATAGCACCCGTCGCTGTGAGGGAGGTCCAGGGCGAAGTAGTGGGCTTTGCGTTCCACTCCGCCGATGACCACCCACGCTTCGCCGTAGTCGCACTGGGCATGTCCCGGTGGAATGGGACAGTGGCACGAACATCTCGCGGGTCCGACGACGGCGTTCCCGGACGTAGTCCTTGACGATTGTGTACTTGCCCGGAAACCCGTGCTCGTCCCTCAACCGCTCGCAGATACGCTTGGCGGTGTGACGCTGCTTCTTCGGAACCCCCTGGTCTTCCTCGAGGATCTGGTCCATCACACCCTTATATGGATCGAGCTTCGGTCTGCGAGCCGGTCGTTGCCGTCGATACCCTGGGGGCACGGAGTACTCGAGCATCTTGCGCTCCGTGTCCCGGTGTAGCCCGAACACTCGGGCCGCCTCTCGGACGCTCATCCCTTCGACGAAACAAGCCTTGCGAACACGGAGGTAAATACCCACCTTGTACATCCAATCCACCTTCAATCAGGTTCTGTCGTTCCTGATTGAAGGCGACAGGCGGTACAGTTTTCAAACGCCACACCTCAGCGCTCGACCGCCCGGGTGGTACATTATCTCTCCGCCATTCACAACGAGATGTAGTGGAGATCGCGGTGAGGTCTACGAGTGGCGTCGCCGACCACTACCCTAAGCGGGCGTGGCGCGGCCCGACGGTCACGGGGGCGATAGCGAAGGATCGGTTGGTTCTAGGAGGTAGAACGACGACCCACAAGGTCGCCGAGAGGGGTAAGCGGGCGACGCCAGCCTGCGCCGTCCGCTAGGGCTAAGTGGAGAGGTCTGGGAACAGAATCAGTCGGCTTTTAGGGGGCAGGTGTCGCGGACTCTTCTGCTATCTTCTGGACGGGCTCAAGGCGCAGCCGTAGGCCCAAGGCGCTGGTGACCTTGAGCAGGGTGGACAGAGTTGGGTTGCCGTCTTCGGACAGCGCGTCGTAGAGGTTGCCACGGTCTAGTCCGGTCTCACGAGCCAGGGTGCTCATGTTCCGGGCACGAGCAATGGTGTTCAGAGCAGATCGTATAACACTACCATCCCCTGGGTCCTGCTCCGCGCACAGCTCCAAGTGTAACCGGGCATCCTCCTGGGTTTCTATGTATTCTGCCGCATCGAAAACAGTGTACTTCTCAGGCATTCAAGCCCCTCCATTCTGAGGCCAACCGCTTGGCCCGATCTATATCTCGTTGCTGGCTATTCTTGTCGCCGCCACACAAGAGTATGATTACTTCGGTTCCCCGTCGCATAAAGTAGAGCCGATACCCAGGTCCGTAATGGATGCGCATCTCGGATACACCATCGCCCACTGCCCGCGCGTCCCCCAATTGTCCCGCTCTAACAGCATCCAGTCGAGCAATGATTCGAGCTACAGCCTGCCTGTCCCGTAGACGGCGAAGCCAACGTCTGAACGTCGGCGACTGTATAATTTGAGTCATGTATACATTGTAGTGTATAACCGACACCCCGTCAAGGGGTTGGCGGCATCGGAAACCCCTTGACAGATGCAGTGTAACGCTATACGATAGAAGCATGAACGACATCCAAGAACTTCTGGCACAGCTACGGGAGAAGAAGTGGACCGACGCCGCCATATCGGATGAGTTGGGCGTCCACCTGGTTACGGTGCAGACCTGGCGGAGCGGCAAGTTCTATCCGAGCAATGCCAAGCCTGTCGCTTTGGCCCTCAGAGAGCTACTGAGGCGAAAGCGGATTCCCAAGCAGAAGCGGGGTAGCCGCTACTCAGGCCGAATGCGGACCGTTGAAGCGCCGCCGGAGAATGACGGGCAACTTCCGTATTCTACTCTTATCGGGCCGCGCGAAACCCGCAATCCCAGGATGTTGTAAAAGATGCTTGTGCGGTCTGCTCCAGATGCTCCAGTTCATCAGGAGTCACAAGTCCGCCTACGTGCCAGTGCGATGTTGGTTTCGTCAACGTCCACACCAATCCACTGACGCCCCAGGGATGCGGCTACCGCTGTTGTTGTCCCTGTCCCGACAAAGGGGTCAAGGATTACCCCTCGAGACGGGGAAAACAGCTTGATTACCCGCCGGGCCAGCTCTTCGGGAAACTCCGCTTCGTGTCTGTCGTTGCGTCTAACCGACCGAATCTGCCAGACACCGCGAGAACCCCACTCGGCCCACTCATCATTGCTGAGCCTGTTCCGGTCGTACTCCGTGATGCCCGGTTGCCAGAAAATGTAGACGTGCTCAAATTCGTCCACAGCGCGGTAAGAGTTCGAGTGCCATTGGCTGTTTGCCCAACAGGGGTCTTTGTGCCAAATACGTTGGTCGTAGAGGTATAAACCCGCAGCCTCGGCCCAATCGGAGACCATGCATCCGGTCAAACGAACCTTCGTAGGGGTCGACAGCTTGCCGCCCCGAACATTGTTGTCTTCAAGCCGACGTTGCACCGTTTGCTCACTACACCCCAGCAACAACGCCAATTGGTGACGGTTTGCGCCGGGGTTTTGGGACTTGGCAGCCAGCACGTCCGCCTTGGTGACCGAAACATTCTTGCCCCGGATGTTATCAGCCTGGAACCGGGGCATGGATTCATCCGGGAAGCAGAGAATGTCCGCGATGTTTACAGCCATAAATCCGCCAGGCTTGATTATCCGGCTGTGGGCATGAATCACGCCGGATAGTAATGATTGCCACTCCCCGAAGGTCAGGTGCCGTTCATACGACTCGCCAACGTAGTACGGCGGAGACCAAAAGCTCAGGTCGATGCTTTGGGAGGGAATGTCCTCCAACACAAGGCGGGCATCTCCATGCACGATCTCACCGGCTGATATGTTCGCCGCAAGCATCTTTTACAACATCCTGGGATTGCGGGTTTCGCGCGGCCCGATAAGAGTAGAATACGGAAGTTGTTCCATAATAGCGTCATCCGAGAGACTAGCGAGGTCGTCGGGGATCAGCACTTCGAATCGGGCCAAGCGTTTTTGCGATTCAGTCATACCAGCCTCATCCTCCACCTGCTATCAGCCTATGAGGTAGCATATCGTCTAATGCAATTAGCGCACAATGAGAGCACGACCAAGCGAGCAAATCCAACTACCCAAGTAGCGGCGGCGTATCCGGTCATAGCACACGAGAAATCCTCGCGCGGTAGTACAAAGGGAATTACTGTATATTTCCCTGCAAGTTACCGTGGTCCCTTGATAAGCCCTAGAGCTGATTGCGTAAGCAGAGAAGACCGCGTCGAACCCTCCCTCTCTGCTACTGCATCCAGAGCAGCCAGCACACGGGACGGCATGGAAATGTTGACGCGGACCGACTTCTCGGATAGCAACGCGAGGTCGACAGGCACAAGCACCCAGATACCATCCGCATAGTCGGGGTTGGCTTGGTGAGCGGCAATGGGTTGCGGGGGAGGCGCCGGTAAACCTTGTAACAGCAACCCTTCGATATGAAATGCCACAGCCTCACTAGCACGGGCAATCGCCATGTCCAACGTTTCAGCGCCCGAAAAGCAGCCGGGCAGGTCGGGAACCGTCACCCCGTAGCTACTCCCAGGTTCCACGTGTATTACAACCGGATAATGCATTAGCGTTTACTCCAATCCCAGCCCGCCTGCCGGTAAATTGCCCTGAGCGTCTTTATCGGTATGTCCTTGACAGGGTGTGCAACCGTTACAACACCAGAACGCTCAGGGTGGACGAACTGATGATGACTGCCTTTTACTCTGTCGAGTTCCCATCCATCCCTGCGAAGCCTCCGTATGATTGCCCTGCTATCCCTGGCCATGTGTGTATTATACACAACGAAGGCCGTAATGTCAATGGGCTAGCTAATATGGTAGTGGTTCAGTTTCAGTCATACATACGGCGCCGTTAGTGCTATTGCCTTCCACCCTTGACACAAACCAGTAGAATCTGCATTGTCAAACTGAACCACTACCCCCGTCTCAGCCGCTTCGCTATCGTCTCCTCGAGGCGCGGGTAGTTCTTGTCGGCGGCATTCCGCAGCATGTTCACACCAGACCGCCCACGCGCGCCGAGCTCGACGTAGAGCGCGTAGTTCACATCCGCCGATCCCCAGATACCAACGACAATGTCGCCTTCCTCGTGGGCCGGTTCCTGGGGCCTGATGCTCCGCCGCAGGGTCCCGGTCAGCACCGGGGTATCGGCCTGGGCATCGACGACGCACTCGCCCATGACCTCGTCGATGCCCTGCCGAGTGGCCTTGACGACCTGCTTGAGCACGTCGTCGCCCTTCCAGTCCAGCTTGAAGCCTTTCGGCATCAGGAGCCTCCTCTAGTAATCTGTCCCCAACAGCGCAGGACCGTTGCCGATGGCTGGAAGGAAGTCCATGCCATTAATGGCCCGCATCACTTCGTCCATTTCAAGACTGGCCGGCATCGTGGGCATTCGCTCCATCGTTGCGCGGGCGGAGGCTTGCTTGAGGCACCAGTCGCATGTCACGAATCGCCAATTGATTACGGCGGCGTCTACGCTGTCCAAGATGGTCCCGCAGGTAACTTCGTAGGTCCCGTTATCATTCCGCTCTATTTGATGAACTGTGCCTTTGGCCATTCGATTTATGCTCACACGCCTTGGTTGGTATGCCCTATGACCGCAGAGCCAATCGTTCGGCGGCTAAGCGATTCATGCTAACGCCAGCCTCAGCAGCATCTCTCGCAAGGGTCCGATGAGTCTCCGGGGGGACACGCAGGGAGAGGGTTCCGCTGTAACGCCGGGTGGATAGGGGCTCAGGGATCGGGCTGCCATCCTCACGCAAGCTTTTCACGGCGAAGGCCACCACATCCCTAATACCCGCGAACGCCTCTTCTGGGGTGTCGTCCAGGTGACTGAGCAACCCGAACTCAGCACACAGACCAACATACATCTCGTCTTCTTCAGACCACATGACTCGGTAGGTGTAGCGGTCCGTAATCTCAACCATCGCTCTCCTCCAGCTTGTCAATCGCCTTGAGTACTTGGCGCACTTGGTACGGTTTTGCCATGCCTCTGATGGCTTGGATATTCACCAGCGGTTCTCCCTGCCAAGGCGTCTTGTAGAACAAGTGGCTTCCGCTCTGCCTGGGCTTCCCGAAGTATTGCTCACAGACCTTACGAAGGTCAGCGAACCGGACATTCCGAGGGCTACGCCTGAGCTTGGCCAGCGCCTTATCCAGGCTTGTGTGGTAGCACTATCGCAGGCGTTTGTCAAGCGTTGGAGACTACAGTTCGCTAATCGGAGCAGCCGATCTTGTGCAGTTCGGATGCGCCGTGAAGCCGATCTGCTCGTACTCCGCAAAGGTCATCCGGCGGCCGTTGACCTCAGCGCACAGTTCATCCTCGTCGCCGTCCGAGATGATCACGCCGACATACACGTCCGATGCCCTATAGGTCTCGTAGGCCGACAGGTTCTGCGCCTCGGCGACCTCAGTCCGGGCTATCAGCTGGGCCCGGTACTTCGCTCCCGCGTTCCGGTACGGGCCTGCGGGCACGTCGGCGCGGATGCGGCGGGCCAGTTGCGGGATACCCTCGCCGGCCTCGCTGCCCGCGCGGAGGGCCTGGAAGATGGACTACCGCGTCTGACCGGCGATGTCCACCAACCCGCGCCGCGTACCGCCCGCCGCTAGGATGCGCTGCCGCACCGGGTCGGGGATGTTGACTTGCAGACCCAGCGTCGAGTTGACGGTGCCAACGCTTAGGTTCAGCGTCCGCAGCGTGTGCCCGTCCCAGGCGGGGATGAGCACCCCTTGTTCCCATTGGCTGAAGGCCAGCCCAGACATGACCCGCTCGACGCGAACGCGCAGGTCCTCCTCATCCTGCTTCATCTCAGGCGGATAGACGAAAGTCCTGGAGGCGACATACACTCCCTCAGCCTCCCAATAGGCTTCCTACTGCTTGAGACGTGCTATGAGTCCCATGTATCCTCCTCTTTGCGAAGTCGGCCTATGTAGTGCTCTCCCCTATCATCCGCCCGCTCACTCTCCTCCCGTGTCAGCCGGACGACCACGCCCTCCTGGATATGGAGGACCAGCCGACCCCATACGCGGCGGTCTCGCATGTCGTCGAGGCGGTGAAGCAGTTGGTCGTTGGTGACTTGTTCCATTTGCCTCACTGCCCCACAGGCAGCTCATCCCAGATGCGCCCGTCAAGATAGCGGTCGCTCCCGCTGCGGTACGCGTTGCCCTGCTTGTAGAAAAAGGCCGTGCCAGCGTCCTGACACTGGTCTCGCAACCCCCGTGCCCAATCGTATTCCATCGGCCTGCGGCCTGGCCCCGACTCGCCGCCCGGGATGACCCAAACGAGCGAGTCGAGCCACGGCGTGAGGTCGAGCGGCCCCAACAGCGGCTCCGCCGACACGAATCGCACCCCGGCATCACCCGGGCATCCGATCGAGACCAGGGCGGGCAGGCGGTTGTCCGCCCACCGCTGAGACTCGATCGATGTGCCGAGCCAGATGTGCGGCGCGGTCTCTAGCCCGAGCTCGCGCACCTTGTGCGCCATCCGGTGGGGGCGCTTCGTGAGCACCTCGTAGATGTGGTGATCAACCTCGATCATCGTCTCCCATACCTGGCGCAGGTAGGCGTCCGGCACGCCACGGTGGAACAAATCAGACATGCTATTGACGAACACCCGTCTTGGCTCCTTCCACTTGGACGGCTCCCGAAGTTTGTGCGGCCGCAGTTGCAGGTCGAAGCCGATGGGGAAGGCTTTCGTGCCGCGCCTTTGCTCCGCGATGCGTTCCGCATAGCAATTATCGCAGCCCGGCGAGACCTTCGTGCAGCCCGTTACCGGGTTCCACGTCGCGTCTGTCCACTCGATCTTGCTTTTGTCAGCCATTATCGGATAGGGGCTGGCTTGTCTGCCCCGGTCACTACTGGTGCCCCGGTCACTGGTCGTTTAACAAGCGAGACCGGAGCCTCCTTTGCCAGCAGCGCTCGGCGCTCTAGGGAACCTCTGAATAACCCTTCATATGCTGGATTGAATTGATTGCAGGGGTAGTTCGAAGATGTTCAATTCTTTGCGATGGCCCATCAGGCTGTTGCGGCCCTAAATCTGGTCTGTTTGGGCTTCGAAAGCGGGCTCTGCCGGGGGCGTGTCGCCGCTATCAACCTGATTTGGGCGCACTTCTCTCTCGTCACACCGCCAAGTGGCGCTCGGCTGTCATCAAGTTGGCAAACCCCAGCAGCAACGCCAGCCGTTGCGTGTTCTTGGCCAGTCCACGATACCGCACCTTGGCGTAGCCAAAGTGACGCTTCACATACAGGAACGGATGCTCCACCTTCGCCCTGACCGACGCCTTGCGCTTCTCCGCCAACGCCTCCTCGCTTTCAGGTGCTAGCTGCCGACGCCGACCGGGCTTCATCGCCACGCGCCACTCCACATCCAACTCTCGGTTCTCCTCCCGCTTATCGACTCCCTGATACCCCGCATCGCCCCACACCCGCGTCTCTCCACCGTGTAGTAACCGGTGAGTTTCGGTCACGTCATGCACGTTCGCTGATGTCATAGCTACACTATGCACCACCCCTGTCTCTTCGTCCGCCCCGATGTGCACCTTCATACCGAAGCTCCACTTGTTGCCCTTCTTGGTCTGGTGCATCTCTGGGTCACGCTCCCGGGCACGGTTCTTAGTCGACGACGGCGCCTCGATGATGCTCGCGTCCACTATAGTCCCCTCCCGAAGACGAAGCCCCTGAGTCTCCAGGTGGACGTTGATGGTCTTGAACAGACCTTCGCCAAGATCGTGCTCCTCCAGCAAGTGGCGGAAGTTCAGGATCGTCGTCTCGTCAGGCAGAGGGCCCGACAGCCTCAGGCCCACGAATCGCCTCACCGACTCGACCTCGTATAGCATGTCTTCCATCCCAGGGTCGCTCAGGTTGTAGAACAGCTGCACGCAGTGTATGCGAAGCATCGCCGACAGCTCATACGGATGCCGGCCTCGGCCAGCCTCGGGATAGTATGGTCGAATGCGACTCTCCAACTGTCCCCACGGTATCAGACCGTCCATGCGCTCCAAAAACAGCTCCCGCCGAGTCTTGCGCTTCTTACACTCGTACTCCAGGTCCGCAAATGTCGGCTGGTTCATCTACTCTTGCTCCCGTCCTTAGTCAGTTCGTCTCCACTTGTCATGGTACTATGCCACCATAATCCACGGACTTGTTCAGAGTATCCCTAGCAAGATGGGCGCAACAAGCCGGCGCGGGGCGCCGAGAATACTCGATGGTTAATCGTCGATAACCGGCTAGCATGATATTTAGGATAAACCGGGCGTTACGCCAATTGCGACGGCGGAAGGGCTTAGGGATAGGCCTCCTGCTTCTCATTCTCGTCGGAAGCATTATTGGCAACGCCCTTACGTTCTACCTATTCGACCGGTCCGCGAAACCCGACCTGAGCGTAGCCGATGCTTTCTGGTATAGCATAATATCCATTGCGACGATCGGTTACGGGGACCTTTCGTCGACCTCTGTTGGAGCGCGGATTGGGACCGCGTTCTTCATCGTGTTTGTCGGGCTGGCGGCGTTCACCTCTGCGGTTGGCCTCGGGATCGACTGGCTTTTGGAATTTCGAGACAAGGAGCGCACTGGCATGGGAAGCCCGGGAGCCAACCACCACCTGCTGATCGTCAACTTCCCCAACGAGAGACGCGTGCAGCAAATCATCGACGGGTATCTGGAGGACCCGGGACATCGCAAGGACGAAATCGTCATCGTGACGGACCAGATCGAGTCCCTTCCGTTCACCCACCCCAATGTCTCTTTCGTCCGGGGGTCCCCGTTGGCGGAACAGACCTACCAGAGGGCCAACGTGCGGGACGCGCGGCAGGCGATGGTACTGACCACGGGTTACGACGACCCCAATAGCGACAGCATTACTGCCTCGATTGTGTCCATACTCGAACACATGAATCCGGAAATCAGGAGCGTCGCCGAGGTCCTGAACACTGACCACTCGCTACTGTTCCGGGACATGCAGAACGTCTCTCTCGTCTACACCTTCCGCATGTCTAACAACCTGCTGGTGCAGGAGACACAGGACGTGGGAGTGCACATGCTCACCCATGCCATAACCAGCAACCAGATAGAGGGTTCGCTGGTTAGTACGAGGGTCGAAGGAGACATGGAGCGATCGTTGCCGTACAAAGAGGTGGCAAAGCAGCTCCTGGACCACGAGGTCAACCTGGTCGGGGTGATCCGAGGTGAGCAAGTACATGTACGGTTCGATGGTCTTGACCTGACCGAAAGCGACCGCCTGGTCTACATCAGCTCGACACGTCACGACTGGACGACCGTCCGCTCGATGTTGGACCTGTAAAAACTACTGCACCCGGCCCCACGTTTTCTGGGTGGCATCCGAGGGACCAAGGTCCGAGCCGCGCTGGGCGACTATTCGCAGACAACGAAAGGATCACGAAACAGATGACGGACCGCGAAAACTGGGAGGAGTACCGAGGAGCGCTGGTCATTCCCAGCGAGACGGACCGGCACGGTGTGACCGTGCTCATCAACAAAGCCGAGGGCGCAGTTACTCTGAGGTTCGATGAGCCCGTTGCCGGCACGAGAGACTGGGAGGGGGCGAACGTAACGATCGTCGAGCGGCTGAAGTACCACGATATCCAGTTCGCCACCAACGATCTGCCCAAAGAAACGGTGACGCTCTCCTGGAAGGTCAACGCGGCCAAGTTCGACGACACGGCGGCGGGCGTGGTGGTCGCCAGGCCGAACGAAGTACGAGTCTCCGGCGAGAAGGGCTTCGTGCTGACCAGGACGCCGAGCTAGTGCCTCGTGTTCAGAAGTTGCCGTTAGCATAATCCGTTCGCCCTTGTATCATTGACGTGGACGTGGCAGATCGGTTCGCCCTTGGTCGGTCAAGACCGTTGCTCAGTGAGATCGTCACGTCCCCAGCTCCCAGAGCCCGGACAGTTGTGTGCCCCGACATGTCGAGGGCGAATCGTACAAGGCTGGGCCTGTTTTAGGAGCACATTCATTCCTTCAGGAGGTGCAGCCATTTCCAAGCAAGTCCACGTAGGAATCGATGTCTCATCCACTGATTTGATCGTTGCAACAAGTACAGGTAGTGGGGTTAGACCATACTCAAACGATGCCGATGGGATTATGGCGCTTGTGGAGTATGCGGCGTCTGTGAAGCCCTCCGGCGTAGTGTTGGAGGCGACCGGTGGATATGAGACATTGGTTGCCGTTGAACTGCAGTTGGCAGGGTTGGCGGTATCACTGGTCAATCCGGGGCAGGTGCGCAACTTTGCTCGGGCAACAGGCAGATCGGCAAAGACAGATGTGATCGACGCCCATGTGCTGGCACAATTTGCTGCCGTTATCCAGCCACCTGTTCGGCCGCTGCCGGATGAAGAGACCCGGGAGCTACGTGGCCTGGTGGACCGTCGGCACCAACTGCTGCAAATGGTCACCTCAGAACGGAATCGTCTGCGCACTGCTTCCAAACGGGTACAGCCCCAGATCCACAGGCACATCCGGTGGCTCAAGAAACAGGTCGAGGACCTCGACAACGACATCGACAAGATGATTCGCCAATCTCCCATGTGGCGCGCCCGAGATGAACTGATACAGAGCGTCCCTGGCGTCGGTCCCGTACTTTCTTCGATGTTGCTGACGAATCTGCCGGAGTTGGGTAGCCTGAATCGAGGCCAGGTGGCAGCTCTGGTCGGAGTTGCGCCACTCAACCGGGACAGCGGGGCATATCGAGGCAGGCGATCAGTCTGGGGTGGTAGACCCACCATTCGTGCCGCTTTGTACATGGCCACTCTTTCAGCTTCGAGATACAACGCAGTAATCAGGGCCTTTTATCAACGCCTACTTGCAGCCGGCAAGCTCCCCAAAGTCGCCCTTACAGCATGCATGCGCAAGTTGTTGCTAATCCTCAACATCATGGTCAAGCGCAACACGCATTGGGGACCGCCGAATATGCAGACCACCGCACTACTCGTATGAAACCTTGACATTTAAGACAGTTACTGAGCACGTCGAAGGGCCCCGACGTCCCGATCCCGATGCGGGACCAAATCGGGGAGTCGGTGGTTCGACAACCCTGTCCTGTGCCTGCCGAAGGGCTCACCACGAGCGGGGATGGTAACGGTGACTTTCGAAGGTCGTTCAACGTTCTGGGGCCCGCGCCGTGGACGCTGAGCGACATTCGCGACAGCTCGTCGAGGCGATTCCCGCGCGGCCCCACCGCGATTGCACGGTAGATAGCGCGCTGGTAAGATGGGATTGCAGCCAATCCTGTCTGGGAACGGTGAGCTCTCGGCGCGCTTCCCCGTCTCGAATCGCGCTAAGCCTCTGGTTCGGCGCCGGCCGTGCCACGGGCGCTTGGCGGCACTGAGCGACCTTCCCATCGCGATTGGGAAGGTCTTTCTTTTTAGGCGCCGAGGTAAAGAGCTGTGGAGAGCTACGGAATCACCGCCGTTCCCGGCATACGCGTCGGGCACTACACCGACCGGTCCAACGCCACAGGGTGCACTGTGGTGCTCTGCGAGCGGGGCGCGGTCGGTGGCGTCGACGTGCGCGGCTCCGCCCCGGGCACCCGAGAGACAGACCTGCTGGACCCGACAGCCCTGGCCCCCGCGGCCCATGCCGTGCTGCTCACCGGCGGCAGCACCTACGGGCTGAGCGCCGCGACCGGCGTCATGGAGTACCTGGAGGAGCGGGGCGTGGGGACCGAGTTCGGCGGCGTGAAATTTCCGATCGTGCCGTCTGCGGTCATATTCGACCTGGGCATCGTAAGCGGTGAGGTGCGGCCCGGCGCACGAGAAGGCCGCTGGGCGTGTGAAAGCGCGACCGCCGGGCCCGTGGCCGAGGGCAGCGTGGGGATCGGCACCGGCGCCACCGTGGCCAAGCTGCTGGGTCGCGAACACGCCGTGAAGGCAGGCGTCGGCACCGCCAGCATCGACCTGGGCGATGGGCTTCAGGTTGGAGCCATCGTGGGCGTGAACGCTGTCGGGGGCGTCACTAACGCCGAGACCGGAGAGCTCGTCGCCGGGCCGCTGACCGACCGTGGCATGTTGGACTCGATGCTCCTGGCCACATCTCAAGACTATACCGGTAGGCCCACGGGAGACCGCGATGCGCCGACCAACACGACCATCGGGGTGGTGGCCACAAACGCCTCGCTGACCAAGGCCCAGACCAGCAAGCTGGCCTCGATGGCCCAGGACGGCGTCGCGATGGCGGTCCGGCCCGCGCACCTGATGACCGATGGCGACACCATGTTCACGCTGGCGACGTGCACGCTGGACGCGCCCGTGAGCATGGACCGTCTGTGCGCCGCGTCCGCGCTCGCCGTCAGCAGGGCGATCGTGCGGGCGGTGCTGAAAGCCGACGGTATCGGGGGCGTGCCCGCGGTATCGGAACTCGCATCGCCTGGACGGTGAGGCAATCTGGAATGAGCGAGCAGTCGGCGGATAATAGGCAGCACATGGTTACATTTACGAAAGACTCCCGGCTGGGATTCATTGGCGCCGGCGTGGTGGGTGGCTCCCTGGCGGTGGCGCTCTCCAACGCCGGTTACGCAGTCTCATCGGTGGCCAGCCGTAGCTTCGGCTCTGCCCGCCTGTTCGCCGGTCGTCTTCCCCGTTGCGAGGCGTTTTCAAGAGCCCAGGACGTGGTCGACAGCGCCGACTTTGTTTTCATCACGACCCCCGACGAAGCGATACGGCCCGTCTGCGACTCGCTCTCGTGGCGGCTCGGACAGGGTTTGGCCCACTGCTCCGGGGTTGCGTCGGTGGACCTGCTGCAGCACGCCACGGACCAGGGGGCCGAGGTGGGGACCTTCCATCCCATGCAGGCGTTCAACTCCGTCGAAAACGGCGTCGCCGCGATACCGGGCACCACCTTCGGCATCGAGGGCGGCGAGGCTGCCCGCACCTATCTTGCCGACATGGCCACGGCCATGGGGGGCAAGCCAATCTCTCTGAGGCCTGAGGACAAGGTGCTTTACCACGTGTCCGGAGTCCTCATGGGCGGCCTTCTGTCGGGGCTGGGGTGCGTGGCCGCCTCCCTGTGGGAAAAATTCGGCCACACTCGGGACGACGGGGTCCGCGCGCTGGCGCCCATGATGCGG
This sequence comes from Dehalococcoidia bacterium, assembly GCA_965248005.1. GTDB lineage: Bacteria > Chloroflexota > Dehalococcoidia > Lucifugimonadales > UBA1123 > CBDFIE01. The sequence goes on along the minus strand of CBDFIE010000003.1, from coordinate 1,264,752 downwards.
GCGGTGGCCGCGAACCTTGAGGCCTCGGGAGTTCCCGGGGCCCTGCAGGGCCCAGTCCCCCGAGGCGACGTCGGAACTATTCGTAAGCACCTGGACGCCGTAAGCGCCGACGCCCCGGAGTACCTGCCCCTCTACCGCGAGCTGGCGCTGGCAAGCCTCCCAATCGCCGTCGAGAAGGGCGCCCTCGGACCAGCGCGGGCCGCAGAGATCGGGGAGCTTGTCGGGCGGTACGCGGCTGAGGACAAGGTTCGTGCGGGAGACGGCGATTGACCGGCAACTGGACTTCACTCAAGACTCAGGCGAGGGGGTACCAAAGATGCGCGTGACGATCAGAGACCTGCTGGAGATGAAGCGTCAGGGCGAGAAGATACCCATGCTTACCGCCTACGACTACACCTCGGCGCAGCTCGTGGAGGCGGCCGGAATCCGGCTGATCCTCGTGGGCGACAGCCTGGGCCAGGTGGTCCTTGGGTACGATTCGACCCTGCCGGTGACAATGGATGACATGCTCCACCACGTCAAGTCGGTGGTGCGCGGCACACGGAGTGCCCACGTGGTGGGCGACCTGCCCTTCATGAGCTACCAGGCCGAGCCCTCGGACGCCGTGCGCAACGCGGGCCGCATGCTGCAAGAAGGTGGTGCCCAGTCGGTCAAATTGGAAGGCGGTCGGCAGGTGGCCCCGACCGTGGTCCGGATAGTCGAGAGCGGCATCCCGGTCATGGGCCATATCGGTCTGACTCCCCAGGCGGTCAATCAGCTTGGAGGCTACAAGGTGCAGGGCAAGTCCATAGCCGCGGCCGTCAGGCTCATGGAAGACGCGAGAGCGCTGGAAGAGGCGGGCGCCTACGCCATAGTGCTGGAGGGCGTGCCTGCTCCCCTGGCCAGGATGATTACAGATCGGGTGGCCGTCCCGACCATTGGGATCGGAGCGGGCGCTGGCTGCGACGGTCAGGTGCAGGTGTTCCACGATTTTCTGGGGCTCTACTCTGATTTCGTCCCGAAGCACGCCCGGCGCTTCGCCGAGATAGGCGACGCCATTAAGGGCGCGACCAAGGAGTACATCGCTGAAGTCCGCCAAGGGGCCTTCCCTACAGAAAAGCAGAGCTACAAGATGAGCCAGGCGGTCCTTGACGAGCTTCAGGGCAAGGTGGGCCAAGCATAGCGCGGCGGCTCTGAAATGCGCTCTCGATTTGTCGTTGCGAGGAGTCGTTCCCGGAAGGACGACGAAGCAATCTGGAGGAGAGGGGGTGGCCCCTACCTCCAGATTGCCGCGTCGTCCCGATTCATCGGGACTTCTTGCAACGACGATTCATGAACTTACTTATAAGCTGAAGCCATATGCCATCGTCAAGTACAAAAGTTGTTGACAGCGTAGCGGAGTTCCGCGAAGTCCAGAGTGGCGTGCCCCGACCTTTAGGGCTTGTGCCCACCATGGGCGCGCTCCACGAGGGCCACCTGTCGCTGGTGCGTCATGCCCGCGCGGACAACGCCACCGTCGCGGTCAGCTTATTCGTCAACCCGGCCCAGTTCGGGGCCGACGAAGACCTGTCCAAGTACCCCCGCGACATGGACGGCGACCTGGCGAAGCTGAAGAGCGAGGGCGTGGACCTGGTCTTCGCCCCACCCCTCGAGGAGGTCTACCCCGACGGCTTCAGCACGTACGTGGACGTGGGCCCTATCGCGGAGCGGCTGGAGGGCGCCTCCCGTCCCGGCCACTTCAGGGGCGTGGCCACCGTCGTGTGCAAGCTGCTGTCCATTGTGCGGCCCAACCGCGCCTACTTCGGCCAGAAGGACGCCCAGCAGTCCCTGGTGGTGCAGCGACTGAACGCGGACCTGAACCTTGGCGCCGAGATCGTCGTCTTGCCAATCGTGCGGGAGCCCGACGGCCTGGCACTCAGCAGCCGCAACGAGTATCTGGGACCTGGAGACAGGGAAGCAGCACTGGTGCTATACCGCTCCCTCTGTCTGGCGGGCGAGCTGCGCCGATCTGGGGTCACGAACGCCGACGAGATACGAGGCCAGATGCGCACCCTGATCGAGGCCGAGCCCAAGGCCGCGGTCGACTACGTGAGCGTGGCCGACGCCGATACGCTGGAGGAGCTTGACGCCGTCGACCGCTCCGCGCTGGTCTCGCTGGCCGTTCGCATCGGCACCGTCCGCCTGATCGACAATCTCAAGCTTTCCTAGAATTCGGGGGCAAGGCCCTCGGCGCGTCTCAAGAAATATCTCAAGATTCTTGGCTTGGGGTATCTAGACAGGATATCCTTCGGTCCCGACTCGTCGGGAGGGGCTGTGCCGTAGCACTGCTAGTGGCAAGGCGGTCCGGTGCAGGTCAGGCGTCCATTTCGTGAGAATTCCGAGCGATGGAGCGAAGCATGAAGATAACCGAAGTCGAATGTCTGGTGCTGGACCGCGCGCATCCCTTCGTGCGCGTTCACACCGACGAGGGGATCACCGGAATTGGCGAGTGCTTTCGTCGGCAGCCCCAGGTGACCAGGATGTTGGTCGAGAAATTGCTGGGTCCCAGCCTCCTTGGCAAGGACCCTCTGGACACCGAAGTCAGGTGGCGCGACATGGCCCGCGCCGGGTCCGCCCTTGAGCTGGGCGGCGCGATATTCTGCGCCATCGCCGGACTGGACATCGCGCTATGGGACATCAAAGGCAAGGCGCTGGGCATGCCAATATACAGGCTTCTGGGAGGCAAGGTCAGGGACACGGTGCCCGTCTACGCCAGCTCCCTGCGCCGCGACCTGACACCGTTGGAGGAGGCCCGCCGCGCCGCATCCTTCGTCGAGCAGGGCTATAGCGCCTACAAGCTCCACAGCGCCGTGCCCGGGGCCATCGACGACCCGGCCGACGGGACCCTCGACACGGTACGGGAAGTTCGCGCGGCGGTTGGAGACGACGTAGACATCCTGGTGGACGTGAACGGCGCCTATTCGGTCCACCACGCGATCGAGGTCGGCAAGGGACTGCAGGAGATGGGCGTGTTCCATTTCGAGGAGCCACGCCCGGCCCACGACCTGGATGGGCTTGCCCGGGTCGCCGATGCCCTGGACATCCCCGTAGCCTCGGGCGAGATGATCTATACCCATTTCGAGTTTCGCGATCTGATCATCAAAGGGCGGGTGGACATCATTCAGCCCGACATCGTCAAGGCGCCGGGCTTCACGGAGCTTCAGAAGATCGCGACCCTGTCCTCGACCTTTGGCGTCCCGATCACCCTGCACAACACCCAGCCGATCCTGAGCACGGTGGCCTCCCTGCACTTCTGCGCAGCTAGCCCGATGGTACCCTACGCTCAGGAGTACAACATCGAGCCGGTGTCGATCCGGGACGAAACCCTTGTGCTCAAGCAGCCCCTGGAGGTGGTCGACGGCCACATCGCTGTTCCGGACGGACCGGGCCTTGGCGTCGAATTAGACGACCAGGCGGTCCAGAAGCTCGCTGCGCGCTAATCGAGACCCCGAATCATCCCGAGAACAGGAATGGCAGGGGCAAAGTCATGCAAAGGTGACGAAGGTCAAACTTGGACGCCGTTCGCAGGAAGAATCGACAGTGGTATAAGATGAACGCCCAGGTTCTCAAAAAATACGGGTACGGATGGCCGGAGGTGCGGTTTACCGCCTTGCGCGGCTCCGGGCACGGCAGCAACCGGTACGGAGCGTGGCGAGTCCCGCGGCCCTGCAGGCCACGGGACCGCCGATCTGCAGAGGGACGCCTAGACGAATGCGGTTCGCCTGTGCCTGGACAGTGCGAGATGGGAGTCGTCGGTCGGAACAGTGAATCCCGGTCGATGGAGACGTAGGAACTCCGCCCTTGTGGACATGAACACGGTGGGCTACTCGCGACAGACCAGCAGGAATATGCTCGTCGTGGTCGGGCTACTATGCCTTGCGGTGACTGCGCTGGCCGCGGGCTGCGGCGACGATTCAAGCGATGCGCCAAGGGACTTCGGTCGTGGCGTCATAGACACGGATCACGTGGTGGAGGTCAGCCACGCCTCGTTCAACCCGTCTCCCGTGACCATCTCCGCCGGCGACACGGTCATTTTCCGCAACGTCGTTGAAATGAGCCACCCCCTCGTCAGTGAGGAAGCCGGGTTGGATACCGGGGAGTTCACTAAAGGCGACTATAGCTACACCTTCGAGACGCCGGGGACGTACACGATCACCAACACGGCCCACGCAAACATTATGAGAGTCATCGTGCGCTGACCTGGGGTGTCTCGCTCGACGGGCGCAACCGCCATCAACGCGATCACAGATTGTCGATTTCCACCGGCTCCACTGGATCGGGTAACTCGAACCCCAGGACCCGCGAGTAGAAGTAGAGTTCGGCCTCCTGCGCCCGCTTTATATTCTCGGCTCGGCGGAAGCCGTGCTGCTCGCCCTCGAATGGTACGTACGCCACCGGCAATCCCTTCTTCTTGAGCGCCTCGACCATCATCTCCGCCTGGTTGGGCGGCACGATCTCGTCGTCGAGGCCCTGGAACAGGATCACGGGACACGACAGCAGCTCGGTGTGGTGAATTGGCGATCGCTCCACGTACAGGTCGCGCCTCTCGGGGTACGGGCCGATCATCGAGTCAAGGTACCGCGACTCGAACTTGTGGGTGTCCAGTGCTAACGCCTCGAGGTCGCTTATGCCGTAGTGGCTGGCGCCGACCCTGAACACGTCGCGGAAGGTGAGCGCGGCCAGGGTGGTGTAGCCCCCTGCGCTGCTGCCCCGGATCATGAGCCGCTCCCCGTCCACGTCGCCGCGACGCGCCAGAAACCGCGCCCCGTTTACGCAGTCGTCGACGTCGACGATGCCCCAGCGGCCATTGAGCCGTCGCCGGTACGCCGTGCCGAAGCCGGTGCTGCCCCCGTAGTTCACGTCCAGGACGGCGATACCGCGGCTGGTCCAGAACTGGTAGCTCAGGCTGAACGCCGTGGAGGCCGCCCCCGTGGGCCCGCCGTGGCTGACCACCAGCAGCGCGGGTTTTTCGGATTCGGGCCCGTCGTATTCCCGGTTACGGGCCGGGTAGTAGAAGGCGTGGGCCGTGAGACCGTCGTCGGTCGGGAACTCGATGGCCTCGGGGGCGCTCAAGTACCCCTGATCGACGGTTGCCTCGGTCTCGCGGCTCAGCACCTTCGACTCGCCGGTGTCGGTGTCCAGCAACACTATCGCCGTCGGCTCCGCGGCCGAGCCCGCCTCGAAGACCGCCCGGCCTTGCGCCGCTTTGATGTCGCCTCGGGACATCTCCGTGTATGGGGTGTCGACTGGCAGCAGCTCAAGAGTCTCGGTGTCCAGGGTGGCCAGCGTCCAAGTGCCGCGCTGGTTGTACTGGCAGACAATCCGCCGCTCGGACTCGAAGGCGTAGGTCCGCGTCCCGAGGGCCCACTGTGGCGCGCCGAACTCGGCCTCCATCGGGGTCAGATGCTCCGCCTCGCCTCCCCTCAGCCTGTACAGGCTCCACCAGCCGGTGCGGTCCGACACGAAGTAGAGGGCGCCCTCGGGGGACCACTCGGGCTGGAACACCGACTCGTCCGGCCCACCGGCAACACGCCTCCGATCGGCCAGGGAGCCGTCGGTTCGCAGGTCGGCCACCCACAGCTCGGTGCCGTCCCAGGGCATGTTTGGATGGTCCCAGGTCAGCCACGCCAGCGTGGTCCCGTCGCGGCTCAGCGCGGGCGACGAGTAGAAGTCGTTGCCGGACACCAGAACTTCGGCAGCGCCACCCTCCTCCAGGTCGAGGCTGACCAGCGTGTTGACGGCCTCGCGCCCCTCGACCGTGTGGTCCTCGCGCACGCAGACCATGCGGCCCCGGCGCTGGTCGATGACGCCGTCGCCGTAGCGCAGGTCGACTGCCGCGGGCGTAAGCGGTCGGGGTGAGTTGCCGGGGTCCTGACGATAGACCCGCTGGTCGGCGTAGTTGGAGAAGAAGACCACGCCGTCGGCCACCGCGAAGCTGGCGCCACCGTACTCGTGGACCCGTGTGCGGACGTTGAAGGGCGACGGCGTCACGTCGTGTGTCTCGCCGTCAGCCGTACGACGTACGACCACGTTCCGGGCGCCATCCAGTGGACGCCCTTCGACCCAGTAGACGTCGTCGCCATCCAGCTCGATCTGCCCCAGGCTGATGGCTCCGGCGACGATCAGGTTCGAGGTTATGGGCGACTTCCAGGAGCCGTAAGGGGCGACGGTTGGCGTTTCTTGCATTTTCCTACGGAGCTCACGCGGCGTAAGTTGCCTCGGCCCTTTACTCCCGAGGACCCGGATAACTTGCCCACCGAAGCGCCGACTGCCGATTAGTCGGTCTTGAAAATGAAGCGGACTGGCTGATTGACACTTTAATTCGGGTTGGATAGTTTGTGGTTAAGCACAGAATTTCCGAGCTAATGAAACACTCTGTGTGCTGTCTGTGACACACGCAGCCGTCAGCGGTCAGGCGTCAGCATTCAGCGATCAGCCGCGGCGAACCCTACCGAAGCGCGGGCGCGACCTCTTCGGCGAAGAGCCGAATCGAGTCCAGCACCTGAGGCTGCGATATCTGACCTCCGACGTTCGGCTCCATGATAAAACCCGATAGGCCCAGCGTGTCCCGCCACTGTACCAGCCTGGCGGTGACCACACCGGGGGTGCCGTAGGCCAGGCGCTCCCGCAACAGGTCGTCGTAGGTTACGGTGGCAAGGCTTTCGGCACGACGGGTGCGCTCCTCGGCGGCGGCGGTGCCCGCCTTGTCCGCGGAGGCGGTGAACGACTTCTGGAGTCGGGCGTAGGCGCTCATGGCGCTCTCCTGCGGCTCGGAAAGCGCCCGTTCCATGCTGTCGGCCACGTAGACGGGGACCCGAAGCATCACCTGCCCTTCGCCGGGGTAACCCGCCCGGCCGTAGGCCGCCCTGTAATCCCGGATGGCGCCGACCAGCTCGGAGACCGTCATCCCGCGGAGACCCACCAGGATATTGAGGCCCAGGCCCCCCATGATCGAGAAGGTCTCAGGCGTAGTTGCAGCGGCCCACAGCGGCGGATGGGGCTTCTGGTACGGCTTGGGGATCACCGACACGTCCTCGAAAGTATAGTTGTCGCCCACATAGGAGAAGGTGTCCTCTGTCCACGCCTTTCTCATGACCTCCAGGTGCTCCAGAAAACGGGGCCGGCTCTCCGTGTAGGGCAGGTCGTAGCCCTCGTAGGCCCGAGCGAACCCGCTGCGGCCGACCCCTAGATCGAACCGGCCATGGCTGACGTTGTCGAGGGTGGCCACCTCTTCGGCCATTCGAACGGGGTGGCCCAGGGGAAGCACCAGCACCCCGATCCCTAACCTGATCCTGCTGGTGCGCATGGCAATGGCCGTGGCCAGCACCAGGGGCGCCGAGGCGATGGAAGCCGCCGCGCTCCAGGGGGCCCCGAAGTGTCGTTCCGCCAGCCAGACGCCATCAAATCCAAGCTCCTCGGCGGTGTCGGCCGTGGAGAAGGCTTCGTCGAACGCCTGCTGCTGGCTCATCTCCGGCCGATGGTCGCACTCCATGGACAGCCCGATGTGCACAGTTCCGCTCCTGTCGACTGCGGTGCCTCGGAAGCTAATCGAAAGCGTCATCGCGAGGCCCGACGGAGGTGGGCCGTGGCCCCGATGATGTCGGGGGACGCAGAGGGCTCCCCTCCTCCAGATTGCTTCATCGTCCTCGTGGGAAGGACTCCTCGCAATGACAATTTGTGGTCGGAATTCAAAGACGCCAATTCGGGCTAGTTTTCGGTAAGGCCTCCGCCTTTTCCGGTGGCTACCCTCGACCGATGTACGGCATTTTCGTCGCCATGATCGTGATGAACTGCACGTTGGCGTCCAGCGGCAGGTTCGACATGTACAGGATCGTCTCGGCGACGTGTTTTACGTCGAACTTCGGCTCTACCATCGTCTCGCCGTGGGGCTGCATGGAGCCCTGATCGCTCCGTTGCGTCATAGGTGTCGTGGCGTTGCCGATGTCGATCTGGCTGCAGGCGATGTTGTACTTGCGGCCGTCCAGCGACGTAGCCCTGGTGAGGCCGGTGACGGCGTGCTTGGTGGCCGTGTACGGCGCCGAGTTCACCCGCGGCACGTGTGCCGATATCGAGCCGTTATTGATGATGCGACCGCCCATGGGGTCCTGGTCTTTCATAATCCTGATCGCCTCCTGCGTGCACAGAAAGGTGCCGGTCAGGTTTGCGTCCAGGACCGCCGTCCACTGCTCGTATGTCAGGTCCTCCAGGAGGACGCCTGGCGAGCCGGTCCCCGCGTTGTTGAACAGCACGTCCAGGCGGCCGAAGGCGTCCATTGTCTTGGAGAACAGCGCGGCGACCGAGGCAGGATCGCCCACGTCGGTCGGCACGGCCAGCGCGCGCGAGCCGGCCTCCCCGGCGTCGTTCACCGTCGTCTCCAGAGGCTCGACGCGACGCCCCGCCACGGCGACGGAGTACCCGTCTTGTAGCAGAGCGAGGGCGGAGGCCTTGCCGATTCCCGAGCCGCCACCGGTTATGATGGCAACCCTGCCATTCGATGTCATAGGTCCTGTCTCCTTACAATGCCTAAGATTACCTACTTGTCACTCTTGAGCGTAGCGATGATCCTGTCTCGTAAGAGCGCCTAGATTACCTACCTGTCATTCTCGAGCGAAGCAAAGGTCCTGTCTCCCAAGAGAGCCTAAGGTTACGTACCTACCTGTCATTCTTGAGCGAAGCGAAGAATCTAGTCGCGACGCTGGCCCCGATTCTATCGGGGTTCGTTGTCGCCCTCTACAGCGACATTCACTCTGGTCAGTCAAAGGCTCCAAAAGAAATCGGGATTTCGGTCCCGGTAAAGTCCCCCTCCTCCCGCCGCCGCGCCTGCTACCCTCGGCCAATAAAGGGCATCTTGGTAGCCATCAAGGTTATGAACTGCACGTTGGCATCCAGCGGCAGGTTCGACATGAACATCACCGCCTCCGCGACATGGCTCACGTCGAAGTACGGCTCAGCCATGAGCTCTCCATGGGCCTGGAGAGAGCCGCGTTTCTGCCCCTGCGTCACCGGGCCGGTGGCGGCGTTGCCGATATCGATCTGGCCGCAGGCGATGTCGTACTTGCGTCCGTCGAGCGAGGTCGCCCTGGTGAGGCCGGTGATCCCGTGCTTGGTGGCCACGTAGGGCGCGCTGTTGGGCCTCGGCACGTGGGACGCCGTGGAGCCGTTGTTGATGATGCGGCCTCCCATGGGGTCCTGGCTCTTCATAATCTTGATAGCTTGCTGAGTGCACAGGAACGTCCCCGTCAGGTTGCTGTCCAGCACCCGTTTCCACTGCTCGTAGGTCAGGTCTTCCAGGAGGGCGCCGCCGGACGCTCCGTGGCCCGCGTTGTTGAACAGCACGTCGAGGCGGCCGAAAGCCTCCACGGTCCTGGAGAACAGCGCCGCGACGGCGGCAGGGTCGCCCACGTCGGCTTGGACCGCCAGCATTCGCGAGCCAGCCTCCCCCGCCTCTTCTACGGTCGACTCCAGCGGCTCAAGGCGACGGCCCGCCACCACAACGGAGTAGCCGTCGTCGAGCAGTGCGAGAGCCGAGGCCTTCCCAACTCCGCTGCCCCCACCGGTAACGATGGCGACCCGGCCATTTGAGCTCATCGGATATTTCTCGGGGTCTCGCTTTCGGGAGAGGCATCGCAGCCCGATGAGCACATTATACCCGTGCGAGAGGTTCGAGGCGCAACCAAGTACGATCGGGCGGAGTAGGCGCCTAGAAACGTGCCTCGATCATCGCCCGACTGTCCGTCGGAGCTAATAGTGTTGGGGGCGGATGCGCACCGCGACCCGTCAGCATCGGGCCTGTTCGGCATCCGTGCCTGCTACGGCTCGATGAACTCGATGCACGCGGCGATTCTCTGCTTAACGGCATCTTGCGCGGAGGTGTCGCGATGTTGCCGGGAGAGGGCGCGCTCCAGGCACTCTTGTACCCGCGAATCAGTCTCAGCCTGCCTGGCCTCGTTCAGATCGTTCGCCACGTACCCGAATATGAAGGCCAGTACCGCCACCAATATCAGTACAAGGTGAGGGCCTGGTTTATTTTGTCGCTTGCCTTTTTCGGCATAGCTAGACCCTTCATGGCGAGTTGGTCCGAGCTTGACCCGGACACCTTCATCACGTAGGGCCGCCAGTGGTACGGCAGGACTACCGCCGTTCGTGGGAAGCGATGAAAGCCGTGGGTGGATTTCCACCTTACCACGGGGGAACATACCCAACAACCGACCGGGGATTTGCGCGCCGCACCGGTAACGGACTCGTCGTTCGGAGCCTTCCGCGGAAGTCCGCCGATGGCATCGGTTATAATCCTACCGTGGGATGCGCTCGACTGTGTTCCACGGGATGCCCAGCAATTAAGGCAGCTTGCGTCGGACCGCCGCAATATTCGTGAAGGAAGTCACGTGAGCACGTTTCACTACCCTCTGGAAGTGGGTGACCCCTCGGGCAGCCGGTTCGAGGAGATCAGCGCTCTCGTCGATACGGGCGCCACTTTCACTGTCGTGCCAGCCAGTATTCTGGAGCGCCTGGGTGTTGCACGAGCGGATATGGCGAGGATGCGGTTGGCGGACGACCGAGTGATCGAACGAGACATCGGGGAGACCCGAGTCCGGCTGGAAGGGAAGACGCTTAACACCGTCGTGGTATTCGGCGACGAGGGTGCGCTCCCGCTGCTCGGTGAATACACGCTGGAACGGGCGCTTCTGGCCGTCGACCCCGTCGATCAGTGCCTGATGCCGACCGAAGCACTGCTCATGTAGCTTCGGTTAACCCAGCAGGGGCCCGAGCCTACAATCGGTTGCGTCCCGAAACAGCGGGCGCCCGAACCCATGGGCCAGGGAGAGGGCAGGCGGCGCCAGGACCACGAACACGAGGAGCGGGAAGATGGCACAGCAGCGAACCGCGAGCACCGAGCCGCAGCACATTCGCGTGTCGGACGTCGTCGCACGGCACGGTGAGCCGCCCTGGCACGAGTGGCTCTTTACCGATGGCCGGAACGACGTGGTCCTTATCTGCGACGCGCCGGGACGGGAGCACGACGCCCACTCCCACCCCAACTTCAACGAGTGGTGGATCGTTCTACAGGGCGAGATCATCTGGGAGATAGGCGACTACCCGCCGGTACGCGCCAGGGCCGGAGACGTGGTTATCTGCCCCAGGCGGCTGCGGCACTCCATCAACACGGTGGGCACGGAGGCCTCTCTGCGGCTGGCCGTTAGCAAGCCGGGCTCCAATCACGACAACAAGGGCGAACGGAGCAACATCCTGAAGCCCCCTCCGGACCAGTCCGAGCCGCCAAACCTGCTGCTGAGCTCCAGAGATACGTTGCTGGAGCGCAATGGCGAGCCGCGCTGGTCGACACGGTTGGTGGTCGACGATCGAAACATTTCGACCTTCATCGTCAGCGGTCCGGGCATGACCAACAACGCCCACTGGCACCCCGACTTCAACGAATGGTGGACCATCCTAAAGGGCGATCTGACCTGGAAAGTGGGAGAGAATCGGCCGCTGATAGAGGCCACGGAGGGGGACATCGTCTTCGTGCCCGAAGGGATGCGTCACCACATCAGCACGGTGGGCGACCAGACGTCCGTGCGCCTGGCAGTGACCAACGCCGAGGGGGTGCACATCTACACCGACGACGACGATTCGGCGCCGCCACCCGTCGAGTAGCCGTCCCTGGCGCGGCGTTGTGGACGGGGCTGAAACCCGCACCACACTTGTTCAGGTCCGCAGGGGCCTCGGCCTTCGCGTCTGCCCCAAGTCAGCGAGCGGCGCATCGCCTATTACCTCATCACGCTCCAGCGCGGCAAGGCGCTCCGGCGGGTAACCCAGCAGGTCACCGAGCAGGTACCCATTGTGCTCGCCGAGCATGGGCGCGGGGCCGTGAAGCGGCGCCGCTTCGGACGCCATCTTCCAGATAGGACCGCTTAGCAGGTGGACGCCGGCATCGGGGTGGTCCACGATCTGGAAGAAGCCCCGTTCCTGGAGGTGCGGGTCGTCGTAGGCGTCGGCGCCGCTGCCCAGCACCGGCCCGGCCGCTATGCCCCGCTTCTGCAGCATCTCGGCCACCTCGTATCGGTCACGGCCTCGGGTCCATAGCGAGACCTCGTCGTCCAGCTCGGCGCGGTGGCGCAGCCGGTCCTCCAGATCGGCGAAGCGGGGATCGACGGCAAGCTCGGGAGCACCCATGGCCTCGCATAGCCCCTGCCACTCCATCTGGCCGCGGACCGCTATGGCCACCCATCGGTCCTCGCCCTGGCACGGGTAAACGCCGTGGGGCGCCATTGCCGGGTGAGTGTTGCCTCGTCGCTCTCGTGCCTGCCCGGTCAACCCGTACTCCAGGAACATCTCGCCCAGGTGCGGCATGAACGATTCGGCCTGGGACATGTCGATTAGCTGTCCCTGGCCCGTGCGCGCCCGCTGATGTAGCGCCACGCAGAGGGCGAAAGCCGCGGTCACGGCCGCCACGGCGTCGGGATGATGGACCTGCGAAAGCATCGAAAGATCCAGGTCGGGATACCCTCGCAGCGCGGAGTGTCCGGAAACGGCGTCGATGCTCATGCCCATGCTGCGGATGCCCCTGTAAGGGCCGGTGTTCCCGTAACCGGGCATGGGCATCATGATGATGTCCGGCCGTACCCTGCGTAAGTCATCATATCCGAGGCCGAAGGCGTCCATGACGCCGAAGGCGTAGTTAGTGAACACGATGTCGCTAACGGCGACCAGGTCCTTGAAGGCCTCGACGCCCGCCGGGTCCTTTAGGTCCAGGGTCAGGCCAAGCTTGTTGCGATTGACGGCGTTGAAGCCGGAGGAGCGGTTCCACGGCCGGGGTCCCGGATCGCCGTCGGGGAATCCCGGAGCATTGGGCGGCGGGTTGATGGGCCCCCTCCAGTTGCCCTGGATGTACTCAACCTTGACCACTTCGGCCCCGAGGTCGCCGAGCAGCGTGCCGCAGTACGGGCCGGCCCAGATCAGGGCCATCTCCACGGCGCGGATCCCGGCGAGGGGCCGCTTGCGATCCACTTTTTCAGCCACTGTAAGCCACACCCGCGCCATGCAGATCGGCGATATCGGTGTCGGCCGTTCCCAAGACGCCGGAGAGCACCTCGACGGTGTGCTGGCCGAGGTCCGGCGCCCGCTGGGGACTGCTGGCCGATGCGCCGGGGAGTTTGAAAGGCACGCCGGTGTAGGTCAGCGGACCAAACTCCGGGTGCTCGATCTCCTGGAAGTAGTCGCGGATCTTGAAATGCTCGTTTTCGAGCACCTCCGACGCGGTGAACACCGGTCCCCCGGGTAGCCCTGCTTCTGCCGCTGCACGGAAGACTTCGGAGCGTGTGCGCTCGTCCAGCCACGCCTGGAATATCGCCTCCAACTCCGCGTGGTGCTTCCGACGACCGTCCGGATCGCTGAAACGCGGGTCCTCCACGAGTTCCGGCCTGCCGACCATACCGGCGATGTTCGGCCACAACCTGGGGCCGAGAGGACGGAACGTCATGTAGCCGTCCTGGCATCGGAAGGTTCCCACGGCGTAGCACTCGTGCTCTTCGGGGGTTTCGGCATGTGGTTCCAATCGATCATCGAGGGCGCCGCTGTACGCGAAGGGCCCGCGCCTGCCGACCTGATTGGGGTGTCCGGCCATGGCCTCGAAGATGGATATGTCTATCCAGTCACCTTGCCCGGTGAGCAGCGCCCCCACGCTGGCGGCCATCGTCGCCGACGCGGCCGCGGAGCCGGCGAAGTACTGGGCGGCCTCGCCCCCGTACCTCAGCGGGTGCCTGTCTGGCACCCCCTCCCTGTGCATAGCGCCGCTCATGGCAAACACAGTCAGCTCCGTGTACTGGTAGTCCCTGTACGGTCCGGTCTGACCGAAGGGCGTAACCGAGGTCATGACCAAATCCGGTCTCAGCGCCTGGAGTCGAGAGTAGTCGATGCCCATGTCCGCCATCTGACCCGGCGGCAGGCCCTCAACAACCACCGTGCTCCGGGAGGCGAGGTCGCGAAACAGCGCCCGGCCGGATGGGGTCTCCAGGTCGAGGGAGACGCTCTTCTTGTTGGCGTTGAGGTGCAGGAACAGCGCGGCGGCCTGGCCCGCGGAGGGCGCGCCTCCCTGCTCTCCGGACCACTGCCGTTCTGATATGTCGGGACCGCCGGGCCGCTCGACCTTGATGACCTCCGCGCCGTAGTCGGCCAGTAACTTGGCGCAGTATGGCGCTGCTATGCCTTGGGCGACCTCCAGGACGCGGACACCCTCCAGCACTGAAAGGGGCACGTGTGAACCTCCGCGCCAGCTTGGCGCGAGGCAATTATCCGCGTCGTCCGATCAGGTGTCAACCGAATGGCCGACCGGGCCGGCGCGCATTGAGCATCCATCGTTGCCGCCAGGCATCCGAATTGATAAGCTATAGGCAGCAGGCGCGGGGCTAGACAAGCCCACGGGAGGGCTTCGGGACCGCGTTCGAGCCGTACGTTGTCGGAAGGGCCGACTTAAGGGGGAGACGGGAGGCCGACTTGAAAGAAGTATTCCACGAGGCGGTAGACCTCCTCGAAAAGGACGACCAGCTAGTGGTCGCGACGGTGGTGCGCACCAAGGGCTCCACACCCCAGAAGCCCGGCGCGAAGCTACTGGTCCGCGCCGACGGCAGCGGCGTGGGGACCCTGGGAGGCGGCTGCGTCGAGGGCGACATCTGGTTTGCTGCGAGCCAGCTCATGAAGGGGCGGGGAAGCGCAGAGCACAAAGAGTATCTGCTGAACGAGGACCTGGCGGCGGAAGATGGCCTCGTCTGCGGCGGCACCATGTACTTCCTGATCGACCCCGTGTACCGTCCCGAGGACTACCTCGACTATGCGCGGGAGATCGATTCCGCTTACGAAGGCGGCGGGGCCGTGGCGCTGGCCAGCCTGATCAAGCCCGGTCCCGGAAGCGATATCCCGCTGGGCAGCAAGCTGTTCATCCGCGAAGACGGGTCGACGCAGGGGACCCTTGGCGACGTTGAGCTGGACCGCGAGGCCGAGAACAGGGCGCGGGAGCTTTTCGTCCACGGCAAGAACGACTACGTCGTCGCCGAGAACGGCGCCGAGTACTTCGTCGAGGCTTACACCACTCCTCCTCAGCTGGTTATCTGCGGTGGAGGGCACGTCTCCAGGGCGATCTCGGCCCATGCCAAGAGCCTGGGCTTCCGGCTGTTCATAACCGACGACCGGGAGGAGTTCGCCAGCCAGGAGCGCTTCCCCGATGCCGACATGCTGGTGACCAAGAAGCCCGAAGAGGCGCTGCGGGAACTGCCCATCAACCCCAACACGTTCATTATCGTGGCGACCCGCGGGCACCGCTTCGACAACGTGGCGCTGGCCGCCGCCGCCAAGACCCCAGCCCGCTACGTGGGACTGATGGGCAGCAGGCGGAAGACCATCCTCATCTACGAGGACCTGGTCCGCATGGGCGTCCCCATCGATCGCATCCGCGAGATACGCTCACCCATTGGCCTCGACATCCGGGCGCGCACCCCCGAGGAGATCGCAGTGTCGATCGTGGCCGAGGTGCTCATGTTCCGTCTGGGTGGAACAGGCAATCCGATGAAGCTGGACGAGCGGCAGATCGACAGGATCGTGCAGAAGGTGCAGTCCGAGAAGATCGCCGCGGTCGCCGACTAGGGTCAGACCGCAGCCTCACGGCCCTGGGGCTGCCATCTGAAGAGTGACGCCTGTGGCCAGCATCTCAGCAGTCCTGACCGCCGCGGGCGAGTCCACTCGCATGGGCAAAGCCAAACCCCTGCTCCGCTGGCGCGGCGTGACGCTTCTCGAACACCAGGTAAGCTGCCTGCTGGAGGGTGGCGTTTCCGAGGTAGTGGTGGTGCTGGGCCACCGGGCCGCCGAGGTCGCCCGATACGCCCATGGCCCTGGCGTGAGATGGGTGGTAAACGGGCGCTATCGCGAGGGCAAAGCCAGTTCGATCAAGGCCGGCCTGACAGCGGTCTCCGAGGGCGCCGAGGCCATAGCGCTCCTGGCCGTCGACCAGCCCAGGACCCCTGAAATCGTATCGCAGGTAGTTCGGGCTCACGTGGAAAACGGCGCCGTCATAACCTCCCCCCGGTACCGTGACCACGGGGGCCATCCGCTGATCTTCTCGGCCGACCTGACATCGGAGCTGGCGAGCATCACGGAGGAGGCCGAAGGGATTCGCGAGGTCTTCCGCCGCCACCGCGACCAGGTGACTGAGGTGGAGATCGACGACCCGCTGGTCAGGCTCGATCTGAACACGCCAGAGGACTACGAAGAGGCCAGGGCGCTATACGGGGAGTGAGCCCTCCGACTAGACCTCGATGAACTCGCCGTCGTGCCGGGAGGATCATCCCCGCTCGCGGTGAGCACTTCGGCGGGCCCAGGACAGGCTTGTCGAACCACCCCCGACTCCCCGATTTGGTCCCGCATCGGGATCGGGACGTCGGGGCCCTTCGACCTGCTCAGGGCCAACGGATTATCCCAGCGGAAATCTTGTCACCAGCTACTAGTAGAAGTGTGTAAGTATTGCCGGCCTCAAAGGCCGCAGTCATCGTTGCCGCTAATGTGAATCCAACGGATACTGTCACGACAAAACCGATTCCGGCCATCCGCCAGAACGGCCACGGCTCGGAATGCCGCCTGTGTCGGACGCGCGTGAATAATACGCCGACCGAGTAAGAAACCAGCGCGGGGAGCAGCGCACCTAAGATGTTGAGTCTGAGGGATGCCAATATCCTGCTAAAGAGATCGCGGCCGAGCTCATCGGTACCCAGGAAGTGAGCCGAATTCGGCGGGGTCAGTCGCTCGGACAAGCTCATGGCGAATGGGTCATGCGGTGCGAGAATGGGACCGAGCGCGATCATGATCGCCAATAAGCCTAGGAGGGCAACAACGAGCCACATATCGCACTTATCCCTCAAATGTACCCGGAGCGAACTGGCCGACGCGACCGACACCAGGCTTGCCCAACCAGGCGAATAATCGTATTCCCCGAGTTAGCCGGCAATCCGTCCCAGCCCTACTCGTTCCAGTCGCGCCAGGCGCGTTCGACGCGTTCGCGGGCGACCTGGTGCTCTTTGGCCAGCCGCGTGATCTCCGCGACGTCCTGGCGGGTGGATGCGGCCTCGAGCTGTACCTCCAGATCGGCCACGCGCGCCTCGACCTTCTCGATCAGCGCCTGGTGATCGACGGTGGGACGAGGGGCGGCGTCGCGCTTCTCCTGCTTGCGCACCTCCCGGTCCTTGCGACGCTTTCGGACTTTGGCGCGCCGAGTCACCGGCTGGGGCGCCTGCGGCGCGGCGGACAAGGCCCACTCGGCGAAGGTGCCTGGGAATAGCTGGACGGCGCCGTCCTCGATGGCCCAGATCTGCTCGGCCATCAGCGAGATGAACTGCCGGTCGTGCGAGACGAACAGCAGGGCGCCCCCGTAACCGGCCAGCGTCGCCTCCAGGGCCTCGCGGCCGGGGATGTCCAGGTGGGTGGTTGGCTCGTCCAGCACCAGCACGTTAGGTTCGGTGATCAGCAGCCGAGCCAGGGCCAGGCGGGTGCGCTCGCCGCCGCTGAGGGAGTCTGTCAGGTTGAACGCATCGTCGCCCTGGAACAGGAAGCGCGCCAGGTAGTCCCGCGCCTCGCCGATGGAGACGTTGCGCGTCTGAAGCAGCGCGTCCAGGACCGACACTCCGTCCGGCAGGCCGTCGGTGCCCTGTTGCAGGTAGCCGACCTCGACGTTGTGTCCGAGCGTGACCGCGCCCCCGAGAGGAGACTGAAGGCCCAGGATCGTCCGCAGCAGGGTAGTCTTGCCGGTGCCGTTGCCGCCGACAATAGCAGTCCGGGAGCCGCGTTCCAGATCGACGCGCGGCACCGCGGCCAGCTCGATGGGGCCGCCGTCCGCGTCGAAACCCAGCCGGAGGTCGCGGACGCTGACCACCACCTGTCCGGTGCGGGTGGCGTCGAAGCCCCCGATGCGGACGGCCTGAGACGCCTGAGGCGGCTCGAGACGCTCGAGACGCGCAAGCCTGGTCTCCCGGCCGCGGGCCTCTCTGGACCGCTGGCCCGCCTTGTACCGCTGGATGAACGACTCCTCTTTGGCGATATACTCCTGTTGGCGCTCGTACTCCTTCTGCTGGCGCTCGATCTGGGCAGCCTTGAGCTGGCGGTACTTGGTGTAGTTGCCGGGGAACCGCTGGAGCCGCCCATGCTCCAACTCCCAGATCTCGGTGGCCACCCTGTCCAGGAAGTAGCGGTCGTGGGAGACGACCATCACCGAGTACTCGAAGTCCGACAGGAACCCTTCGAGCCATTCGAGGCCCTTGAAGTCCAGATAGTTCGTCGGCTCGTCGAGCACCAGCAGGTCCGGGTCCGCCAGTAGCGCCTGGGCCAGCGCCGCCCGGGTCCGCTGGCCGCCGCTAGCGAAGGCCGCCGGGGTGTCCAGCGTCTCGGGCCCCAGGCCGACGCCGTCAACTACCCGGTCCATGCGATGAAGGTAGTCGTCGCCGCCCTGGGCCTGGTACTGGTCCAGTAGCGAGGAGTATTTGCGCTCGGCCTCGCGGCGCCGCTTATCGTCGGACTGTGCCAGCTGGGAGGCGCTGGCTTCGAGGTCGTTCTCAAGCCTTATGAGACCCTCGAAGGCCGTCATTATCTCCTCTTTCAGCGTCCCATCGCCAGCGTGGTCCGGGACCTGCGGCACGTAGCCCAGGCGGAGGCCGCGGCTGCGGGACACGGCGCCGCCATCGGCGGTAAGCTCGCCGATCAACGTGCGGATCAGCGTCGTCTTGCCGCCGCCGTTCGGGCCGACCAGGCCGATTCGGGCGCGTTCGTAGACCTCCAGGTCGACGCCGGAGAAAATCTCGACCTCGCCGTAGAAGAGCCCTAGCTGGGATGCTGAGAGTAAGGTCACCTGGGCCCGTCATCCAGCGACGTGACCTGACTTATCGCGACGTAATCGATGATCGAGGCGGCAATGGGGTGGGACAGTTCGCTCCTCCCGATGTTGGTTGCGCCTATAAGTATCCACGCAACTCACCGGGGACACAAGGCTTACGGGTCGCGACGACCTGGGCGTCGAAGCGAGAATCGTATGGCCAGCCAGGTTGACGCCTGTTCGTCCGGTACCGTGACGTGATTCGAAATATTCTATCGACTCAGCGATGGGATCACAGCCCAGAGCGCCCCGCCCCCACCGGCCGCCCTGGTCTAATACAAATAACCTTGTCGTGGGACAGACTCGGTGCTAGACTCGACGAATCACCACGCGCGCTGCGCCTGTGGAGGCAGTATTGACGGGTATCGGAGCACAAAGGGGCGTCTTCTACGGCTGGTTCGTACTGGCCGCGGCCTTCTTCGCGCTGTTTATGTCCACCGGCACCAGGAACGGCTTCGGTGTCTTCATCATCCCACTGACCGATGAGTTTGGGTGGAGCCGTGGCGCGCTGTCCCTGGCCATCGCCATCGGCTGGCTGCTGAACGGGCTAAGCCAACCCTTTTTGGGGAGGCTGTACGACCGGCTAGGCGGGCGCACGGTCATCAGCATTAGCCTGCTGGTCCTGGGCGGCGCCACGATGCTGCTTAGCCAGACCAACAGTCTCTGGTTCCTGGTGGTGGTATACGGCGTTGTCATATCCGTTGCCACGGGCGGCGCCTCTCTGGTCACGATCCATGCGGTCCTGTCCAGGTGGTTCTATCGCCGGCGGGGAGTTGCGCTGAGCATCAGCACCGCAGGGGCGTCGGCAGGCTCGATGGTGCTGACGCCCTTCACCGCGTACTTGATTCTGCTGGCGGGCTGGCGCACGAGCTGGATTGTGCTGGGCGCGATGATACTGGTCTTGGCCGTGCCGGTGGCCTTTTTGATGATCCGCAACGACCCCGCGGACATGGGGGAAGCGCCCGACGGGGATGGGGAGCCGATGGCCCTTGCCGCCGACGGCAAGTCCGGTACCCCCCGGGCGCCCCTGGAAACGGAGGGCTGGCAAGCCTCCTTTGGGTCGCTCCCTATCTGGCAGATGTCCGGGGCCTACTTCGTGTGCGGCATGACCACCGCAATTGTTTCGGCGCACTACGTGCCGTTCGCCATCGACCGCGGCGCCTCGCCCGGCATGGCGGCAACGGCGTTTGGAATGATGACCGGTCTGAACGTGTTGGGAGTGATCGCCGTCGGGCTGGCGTCGGACCGTTTCGCGCGCAAATACCTGCTGGCGTCGGTCTACGCGGTACGGGGTCTGGCGTACGCGATGCTGATCCTGGCGCCGGGGATGTGGGGGATATGGGCGTTCGCCTTTGTCGCGGGCTTCTCGTGGATCGCCAGCGCGCCGCTAACGTCGTCCTTGACGGCGGACATCTACGGCCTACGGAACCTGGGCACGCTGTCGGGAATGTCCACGCTCGCCCACCAGATAGGGGGAGCCCTGAGTATCTGGTTGGCGGGGGCGATGTACGACATTTTCGACTCATACGACGTGCCATTCGCCATCGCGGGGTCGTTCCTGGTGCTCGCCAGCATCGCGAGTTGGAGCATTCGCGAGAAACAGTACTCGTCGAGATTTCAGACCGCATCCGGTCCTGTGACCACAGCCGGCGTCGTGGCCGGGGGCCACTGACCACTTGTCTGAGCCAGCCGGTCACGGTCGCGAGGCGACCGATTGAGCCGCAACGGTCAGCCGGCAGTTCAGCCTCGATAGCACGATGTTTCTTCTTGCCGGCCTAGCCCACCACGGAGAGCCCGGAGACGCCGACCTGCTGGAGTGGATTCGCCACCAGATAGACGCGGTGTTGGGGCTGAGCGCCACGGGCATGGTCATCCTGCTCGGCGCGGTGATCGTGGCCGTACCCCTCGCGATCATGGGGGCGTTTCTGGTGTACCGGTCGCGCCGACGGCGGGCGTAGAGGGGGACTTGCCTGACGCGCCTATTCCGTCCTCGAATCCGAGCGATGCGAGCAGTTAGGGACCCCCACCATTCCGTCGTCTCGAAGTCCAGGCCCGGCCCGGCAGCATGAGCCCAACGAAAAGAAGCCCAACCTCAACGCTCCCGGAGTCGGTTGGGAGAGAGCAGAATCCACCGGTCGGCGTACGCGTAACTGTAGATACAGGTGTTGCGACGCGATCGCGAGAGTGCGATTGCCGACCAGGGGTTGGCGCGGGTGCTACAGCAGTGGGCCGGGGGGTAGCCCCTGAGGTCGAAGGCACTGCGTTGGGTGGCGGCGAACTGGCGGCCGATGGAACAGCGGTGGTGGGCGGAACGGCCGTGGACGGCAGTGAGGCCGTTGGCGCCGGCGACGTTGCCGTCGAAGTCGGGGAAGGCGGCGGCGCCACAATCGGTGGGTCGAGTAGGAGCAACTCGTCGACGTCCGGCTCATGAAGCTTGACCCACATGTCTCCCGCGTTGTTGGATCTGAACAGGCCTTCGCCTGTGCTGACGAACACTGTACGGTCTTCCGAGAAGCTGGGAGACACAACCAAGGCATGAACGTCAAGATCGCCCACGCCTTGGTTGATATCGGTCCAGGTTTCACCCCGGTCCGAGGAACGAAACAGACCGCGCCCGTGGGTACCCGGATACAGCGTGCCATCTCGCGCATAGTTTGGTGAAACTGCGAGTTTGAACGCAAATGAAGGTCCAATCGAATCGGCGAGCTGGATCCATGTATCGCCCCCGTCCGTCGATCGAAATAGTCCATCTGATTGAGCGGCGACAAACAGGGTTGCGTCAACGGAGAAGTCTGGTGATATCGCGATACTGCTTGCCGAGAGCGATAGATCGAGTTCATGCCACGAGTCACCGGCGCTAGTCGATCGGAACATGCCGACGGATGTGGCGGCAAATATGGTTCGGTCCCTTGCAAAAACGGGAGACACTGCAATCGCGAGTATCGGGGCGGCAGGCAGTCCTTGAGCAGCGGGAGTCCACAGGTCTCCCGCTTCAGTGGAGCGGAGGACTCCATTGTCCTCTGTTCCCAGGAATACGGTGTGGTCGGAGGCAAAAGAGGGCGAGATTCCGACTGCTCGCACGTTAGGATCGGTGAGGCCTGCATACATAGGGTCCCACGATCTCCCGCCGTCTGTGGACCGGAACACGCCTGCTCCCCAGACCGCTGCGAACGCTGTGCGATCCTCTGCGAAATTTGGTGAAAACTTCAGGTCAAATACTGCGTTTCTTGGTTCCAATGGCACTTTTCGTAGATCATCGCCTCCGCGTTCTGACAGCGCCACTCCGAAGTTTTCGTTGAATCGGACCAGAACCGTATTGTCCTTGGAAAACACCGGTGACAGGGCGATTACGATAATTGCGATCACGAAACCCGATGAGTGACCTCTTGCGCAGATTGCGCGGGACCCGGACGAGACAAATCCCAGTTAGGGAATGTCGAACAAGAATCTTGACCGATTCTAAGCGTGTGAAAGAACGAACCGCAGAACGTGAGCAGTTTGCACGTCGGGCTGAGTGCACACAGGCTAAATGGCAGCTCGGGGTTCATGTTTGATGGGGTCGCGGGCGAGTGCCGAAACGCAGAAAGTGTAAGGCCGAGAGAAATCGAGGTCAAGTAGACTCGTAATTATTGTTACTAAAAGGGGTATCCCTGCCTCAGAAATTAGATTGCCGATGGGGGCAGCGATGACCTCAGCTGGAGCACAGGAGCTCATCGAAGCGATACGACGGCGGTACGTCGGAGCAGGCAACACAGAACAGGGACGGATATTGGACGAGGCGGTTAGGGTGACTAACTGGACGCCATTGAGTCAGGTGGTGGGATACGACCGTTACAGCTCACGGCCGGCCCGGCGCACCCTCAACTGTTTCGATTGACGCGACACGACCGAGGGTCTTTCAACTGCAGGCCGGAAGCCGCCCAAGAGGTGCTACAATTCCGGCCGTGAGCTACGCCGCCGACCTCCACATCCACTCCTCCTACGCGTACGCCACCAGCCCAGACCTGAACCTGGCCAATCTGGCCAAATGGGCGCGAATCAAGGGCATCGACCTGCTGGCCACGGGAGATTTCACCCACCCGCTGTGGCTCCAGCAGATTCGCCAGACCCTGGAGGACACAGGCGACGGCCTGTTCGCCCTGGGCGATGTGAAATTTGTCCTGGGGACCGAGCTGAGCTGCGTGGCGCCCCAGGACGGCCGCGGCCGCAGGGTCCACCTGCTGGTATTCGCCCGCAGCCTCAGCGTCGTCGACGGGATCAACCAGCGGCTAGCGGCGGCCGGCGCCGCACTGGCGGGCGACGGGCGGCCGACGCTGCGCATGACGCCGCGGGATCTGGTCTTGATGCTGCTCGAGATCGACGACGGGTGCCTGGTCATTCCCGCCCACGCGTGGACGCCCTGGTATGGGGTGTTCGGCTCGAAGTCCGGCTTTGACTCGCTGGCGGAGTGCTTCGGCGACGTGGTTGGGCACATCAGCGCAATCGAGACAGGGCTCTCCAGCGACCCCGCCATGTGCTGGCGGGTGCCGGAACTGGACGGGGTCTCGCTGGTCTCCTTCTCCGACGCCCATTCGCTGCCCAAGCTGGGGCGGGAGTTATCAGTATTTAATGGCGAGCCGAGCTACTCGGGCCTGATTGACGCGCTGTGGCGTCAGGACATCGCCTACACGATCGAGTTCTTCCCCGAGGAGGGTAAGTACCACAACTCCGGCCACCGCAAGTGCGGCGTCAGCTGCGGGCCAGACGAAGTAGCCGAGCACGGCGCGCCGTGCCCCGTTTGCGGCAAGCCGATGACGCTCGGGGTGATGCAGCGGGTCGCCGAGCTGGGCTCTCGGACGGTCCACACATTCCGGGACCAGGGCGGGCTGACCCGGTCCGACAACGGCAGGCCACCGTTCCGGTCGCTGATATCTCTGCAGCAGATCTTATCCGAGTCAATGGGCGTCGGCGTGAACACCAAACGCGTCAGGACTGCCTATTTCAGTCTGGTGGACACGTTTGGGTCGGAGCTTGCGACGCTCCTGGACGCCCCGGCCGACGATATCGCCGCCGCGCTGCCGGAGGGCGGCGATAGGGTCGCCGAGGGGGTGGCGAAGGTGCGCTCGGGCGACGTCGTCATCAAGCCGGGCTTCGACGGCCAATACGGCACTGTGCGGGTGTGGCCGGACGAGCGAGTATAGGCTCGGCGGAGACGGAAATGACAACCCCGCCCAAAATACGGGTGAAGGGCTTTGCCCTTCCTTTGACCGTGTTTGGGGCGCGTGTTAATATTTTCGCGATATGGAGCCGTGAGCCAGATGGGGCTCGGCCGGTGGCGGACCTCGCGCCGTCGGTCCGACCGGGCTCAACCTCCGCCCCGACCACAGGAGTCGCGAGATGTCAGGACATTCCAAGTGGTCAACCATCAAGCATGGCAAAGCGATCACAGACGCGCGCCGTGGAAAGCTCTTTACGAAGCTGGCTAAAGAGATCATCGTGGCCTCGCGGGATGGGGGCGGCGATCCCACGGGCAATTTCCAGCTACGCATGGCCGTCCAGCGGGCCAAAGACAGCAACATGCCCAATGACAACATCGACCGGGCCATCAAGCGCGGCACCGGCGAGGGCGGCGAGGGCGCCCAGATGGTCGAAGCCCTGTACGAAGGCTACGGCCCCGGGGGCGTGGCAATCATGCTGGAGACCCTAACCGACAACCGGAACCGCACCGTATCGGACGTGCGGGCCACGCTGACCAAGGCCGGCGGCAACATGGCGGAGGCCGGCGCAGTTGCGTGGCAGTTCGAGCAGCGGGGCGTGATTACGGTCGATGTGGACGAGGAGCAGGCCGAGGAGCTGACCCTGACCTCCATCGACCTTGGCGCCGAGGACGTCGACAGCTTCGATTCCACCCTCCAAATCTACTCGCCGCTCGGATCAATGGAGGCCATACGCTCGACCCTTGAGCAGAGCCAGGCGCAGATCAGGTCCTCCGAGGTCTCGATGGTCCCGAACCACACCATCACCCTGGACGATAAGTTGGCGCGACAGACTCTCAGGCTGCTGGACCAGCTCGAGGAGCTGGACGACGTGCAGAGGATCTATTCCAACGCGGACTTCTCCGACGAGGTGCTGGAGAACTACCGCGACGAATAGGCGTAGAAGGCAGTCGATTCCGCGGTTGCAGCCTCTGACATCGGGAAAATGCGTCGACCCGGAGAGGCGAACTCTCAGACCAGACAGCCGGCAGGTACCCCCGATGCTAGTGATAGGCGTGGACCCGGGCACTATCCGGATGGGCGTGGGCGGCGTCCTATCGGACGAAGGCGACCTGACGCTGGCCTACTCCGAGGTGCTAAGTCCTCCCAGATCGGCGCCGCTGTCCGACCGGCTGGGTTGGCTGCACGAGCGGATGAGCATGACCCTGGAAGACCTCCGGCCGGCGGTTGTGGCGATCGAGCAACCGTTCGTGGCGCGCAACGTCAAGGCCGCGCTGGCCGTGGGGCAGGCCCAGGCTGTGGCGATGATCGCCGCCGCGCGCCTGGAGATACCGGTGGCCGGCTACTCGCCCTCCGAGGTCAAGAAGGCGGTAACCGACCACGGCGGCAGCTCCAAGGAGCAGGTGCAGCAGATGGTCAGCGTGTTGCTTGGGATAGATGAGGTGCTCGAGCCTGCAGACAAGGCCGACGCCCTGGCCGTGGCCATCTGCCACATCAACCGGACCCGAGAGCTTGAGATTGCGGGCCTGTAGTGTCGTGTCTGGTAGGCCTTTGAACCCGTCCTGCGGAGTTTCATGCCCTGTGCTTTCCGGCTATTTTTCCCGCCCGCCCGGCCGAGAAGGAAACTGGGGTATCACCCCATCCGCCTGAGGCGGACGACCAGAGGAGAGTCGCCCCTCTGGACACCCCATTTTTTGCGGCTCCGTAAGACATTCGCTAGTGGATGATATGGAAGTGAGGCTCAGATAAGCATGGTCTCTTCACTCGTAACGTCGGTGGCCGGCACGGTCGAGGCGATAGGCCCCGACTGGGCCGACATCTCCGTGGGCGGGCTGACGCTGCGGGTGAACGTGCCCGGCTCCACCGCCGAGAGCATCGGCGCCGTGGGCGAACGGGCGCGGCTGCACACGTCGCTCCAGGTGCGCGAGGAGAGCCTGACGCTGTACGGGTTCCTCAACGAGGACGAGCGTCAGACCTTCGAGACACTCCTGGGCATCAGCGGAATTGGCCCGCGACTGGCGTTGTCGGTCCTTTCGCGCTTCACGCCCGGCTCTCTGGCCGCGGCGGTCGACGACGGAGATAGCGACGCCTTCCTGGCGGTGTCGGGCGTCGGCAAGCGTACCGCCGGCCGGATTATCCTGGAGCTCAAAGGCAAGCTGGAGCCCGACTGGGCCCTGGGCCCTGCCACGCCGGGCGATCGTGACGTAATTGACGCCCTGACGGCGCTGGGATACAGTGACACCGAGGCGCGACAGGCGGTCGCGGCTATCCCCAAGGACGACTCCCTCAGTATGGACGAGAGGGTGCGGGACGCGCTGCAACGTCTGGCGGGAACGTAGCCCTCGAACGGCTCATTCTTCTTGCGCCCTCTCAGTCGGAGGGCACCCGTCTCGCCGGAGGATGCGGCCCTGTCTCACGCTGCCGTGACAGCTGTGACCCCTCAAGATGGCTGATACAAAAAATACGAAAAACTCGCCGTACGATCCCTGGGCGGACATCTACGATGCCGTCTACTCCTACGTCCGCGAAGACATCCCGTTCTACGTCGCCGAGGCCGCAGCGGCCCGTGGCCCGGTGCTGGAGCTTGGCTGTGGCACCGGCAGGGTGGCGATACCTATCGCACAGTCCGGCGTCGAGACCGTGGGCATCGACAGCTCAGCCGCGATGCTCGAGGTCGCCCGCGGCAAGGCGCAGCGTCTGGGACTGGGCGACGACGCACTCAGGCTGGTCCTAGCGGACATGCGGGAGCTGTCCCTGGACAGACGGTTCGAGCTGGCCACCATCCCCTTCAGGGGTTTCCTGGCGCTGCTGACTGTGGAAGACCAGCAGCGTGCTCTCGCCCGGATACGCGACCACCTGGCGCCAGGCGGAAGGCTGGTGTTCAACATCTTCGTTCCGGACCTCAACATGTTGCTCCAGGAGGGCGACACCCCGTACCACCTGCGCGACGTGACCGACCCGGAGTCGGGCGCGACCAACGTCCTCTGGCAGCAGAGCGGCTTCGACAACCATAACCAGATCATCACGACGAGGCTCATCGTCGAGGAGCTTGACGCCGATCGCACGATGGTCCGCCGCTTCTACCGGGACTTCCAGCTGCGCTACGCCTACCGCTGGGAGGTGTACCACCTGCTTGAGAGCCGCGGGTTCGAGGTGGTGGAGCTGTACGGCGACTTCAACCGCTTGCCTTTCGACGAGACCAGCACCGAGATGGTATGGGTGGCGCGCGCGAGCTAGTGGCCCCGCGAATCTTTGGATGCGGACTCATGCTGCACCCGGCCCAGGCATGCTCAGACCCACCCGGCCCACCCAGGACGCTGTCCGACGGTTCCCGACCCGATTGGCTGTATTGTTTGGCACTTCTCCACCGATTCAACGGACAGTCCTCTGTTGCTGCCACGGTTCAACTATGAAACGACCGAATGGGAGGCCCCTCGTCACCAACCTGCTTCTGGCCGGCGCCTCAGGCGTAGGAAAGTCCACTGTTCTGAGGAACTTGGGTCAACGGCTCGGCCATAGAAACATCAGGGGGTTCTATAGCGACGTGATTTTCGAGGGCCACGAGCAGGCGGGCTGGCGTCTGGACACCTTTGATGGCAGCGACGGAGGGATACTCATACACAAGTCTATCCAGTCTGAACGCAGGCTTGGAGGGTACGGCGTGGACCTCGCCCTGCTCGAAAGGCTGGTCGAGTCGCAGATGGCGCTGGACAGCGGCGGCGACCTCTACCTGGTGGATGAAATAGGCATCGTCGCACCGTGGTCAAAGCGATTCCTCGGCGCAATGGACGCGCTGCTCGACTCAGATGTGAATGTGGTAGCCATCATCCATTCGGGTCGCGGGGGCTACCTGAAGCAGGTGCGGACCCGACCCGACGTCAACATCTGGGAGGTGACGCTGGATAACCGCGACTCGATGATTGGAGATGTCCTGATGTGGATAGGCGATCGGTAGTCGAACATGCGGACCGCGACGGTCAGCTGCCGGGCCGCCTTAAGCGCCACGACTTACCGGGCCGACCGATGTACAATTATTCGTGGAGGCGTTGGAGAGTGCCTGATTTCAAGATCGTAGCCGACTTCGGCGCCACGGGCGATCAGCCCCAGGCCGTCGACAGGCTTGTCAGCGGCGTGGACGGCGGCGACGTGCACCAGACGCTGATGGGCGTCACCGGCAGCGGCAAGACCTTCACGATGGCCTGCGTCGTCGAGAAGGTCCAGCGCCCGACCCTGGTCATCGCCCACAACAAGACGCTGGCCGCCCAGCTCGCCACAGAGTTCAAGGAGTTCTTCCCCGACAACGCGGTGGAGTACTTCGTCAGCTACTACGACTACTACCAGCCCGAGGCCTACCTGCCCCGCACCGACCTGTACATCGAAAAGGACGCCGACGTCAACGAGGAGCTGGACAAGCTCCGGCACGCGGCGACCCGCTCGCTGCTCACCCGACGCGACACGCTCATCGTCGCCTCCGTCTCCTGCATCTTCGGCCTGGGCTCGCCGGAGGAGTACCAGAGCTTCGTCGCCTCCGTTCGCAAGGGCGAGACCCGCAGCCCGGCACGGCTGGCGCGCCAGCTCATCGACATGCAGTACGAGCGCAACGACTTCGACCTCTCGCGCGGTCGGTTCCGAATTCGCGGCGATACCATGGAGATACTCCCCGCGTACGAAGAGGTGGGCGTGCGCATCGAGTTCTGGGGCGACCAGGTCGAGCGCATCATTCAGCTCGACCCCCTGACCGGCGAGATGCTGGCCGAGCGGGACGATATCGAAATCTACCCGGCCAAACACTTCGTGACCTCCCAGGATAAGCTCGTGGCGGCCATGGGCGACATCGAGAAGGAGCTGGCCGAGCAGCTCGAGATGCTGAACGGACAGGGCAAGCTGCTGGAAGCCCAGCGACTGGAATCTCGCACCCACTACGACATGGAGATGATGCGGGAGACGGGCTACTGCGCCGGCGTCGAGAACTACTCGCGTCACCTGGCCGGCCGCGACGCCGGCAGCGCGCCGTACACGCTGCTCGACTACTTCCCCGAGGACTACCTGCTCTTCGTCGACGAGTCGCACATGACATTGCCCCAGCTAAGAGGCATGTACTTCGGCGACCGCTCGCGCAAGGAGGTGCTGGTGGAGTACGGCTTCCGGCTCCCCTCGGCGCTGGACAACCGGCCGCTGAACTTCGGTGAGTTCGAGGAGCGGGTGAAACAGGCAGTCTACGTCTCGGCCACGCCAGGGCCGTACGAGTACGAGCACTCGCAGCAGATGATCGAGCAGGTGATCCGTCCCACCGGCCTCACTGACCCCGTCGTCGAGGTCAAGCCGACGGAGGGCCAGATCGACGACCTTCTGTACCAGATTCGCGAGCGTGTCGACCAGGGCCAGCGCGTCCTCGTCACCACGCTGACCAAGCGCATGGCCGAGGAGCTGGCCGACTATCTCCGGGAGATGGGGATACGGACCCACTACCTGCACTCGGAGATAGATACGCTGGAGCGCAGCGAGATTCTGCGCGACCTGCGCCTGGGCGTGTATGACGTCATAGTGGGCATCAACCTGCTGCGGGAGGGCCTGGACCTTCCCGAGGTCAGCCTGGTAGCGATACTGGACGCCGACAAGGAGGGCTATCTGCGGTCCACCACGGCGCTGATACAGACCATCGGCCGGGCCGCCAGGCATGTGGCCGGCCAGGTCATCATGTACGCCGACGTGGTGACCGACTCCATGAAGCGAGCTATCGACGAGACCGAGCGCCGGCGCGTGATCCAGGAGACCCACAACCGAGAGAACGGCATTACCCCTCAGAGTATCCAAAAGACGATCCACGACATAACCGAGCGCGTCAGGCAGGTCGCCGAGACCCGCGTCAGCTACGCCATCGACCAGGGGGACATCCCCAAGGACGACATTCTGCGTCTCATCAAGGACCTTGAGTCGCAGATGAAACACGCCGCCAGGAACCTCGAATTCGAAAAGGCCGCCCTCCTGCGCGATCAGATTGGCGATCTCAGGAAGGTGGTTGTTGACTAGGACGGCCCCCGCGCTTCAAAACGCTCGGCTGCTCGGGATTGCGTTTACGATCGCGCTGTTCGCCCTGGTCAGCGTCGGGTGCTCTACGACCATAACCGAAGGGGACGGCACCCTGCCCATTGGCATCGAGTCCGCCAGGTTCCCAACGAGCGAACTAGCCGGCTTCATGTACTTCGGCGCCGACGCTCCGATCGGTGTTGCGACGGCCCGTTTCTTGCCAGCAGCAGATGCGAGCGCTCTGGCCGACGCCCCTGAGTCGCTGCGACTGTCCAGGGCATCGATCGCACTGGGAGCGACCATCGGTGATTTCGGCGGGACGCTGGAGTTCGCCAGTCCCGACGAAGCCCGGTTGGCCTGGGAGGTATATCAGACTCACGAGGTCGAGGGCGCCTGGGGAAAGCTGGACTCTTCCAGAGTGCACATCGTCAGAGGCCAGTCCGCATGGGTGTCGAGCGTCAGAGACCAGCTCGACAGCGGAAAGCTGGTGGGCCTCAAGGAGAGCGATCCGGACACCTGGACGCTGTTGACTAACCTCCCCGAGTCTGCTGACAGGCCTCCCTTGGCGGTCGGCGCGCTTAACATCGACGGCGAGCTGATCAAGGACGTGGCCAGCGCCGAGGGCATTCGGCTGTTCGGCCTGGAGAATGTTTTCGGATTCGTGGACGTGGACCGAGTCGCATTCGGGGTGTACGCCGACGCGCCATCGACAGTACCCGAAATCCTGGACAAGGAGTTCTTGCTCGAGGCCGACACGAGCATGTTTTTCGTCAGCAACTCGGGCCGTGGGGGATTCGTCGTTTCGTTCCTCCTCGGCACGGTCGGCGGACGGGCCGGCCTGGAGACCATCGAATTGGGAGATACCAAAGCCCACTATCGGACGCTGGACGACCTGCACCTGGTAGTCAAGAATCGCGGCAGCCTGGTTTTCGCAGCCCTGGCTGGCACGCGTGCCGGGGCCGAGAGCCTTATGCTAAAGTTCGTCGAGTCCGAAGATTGATACTCAATATGTGCAACAAACACCTTTTTGACACGTGACAGCCCCGTCGGTACAATCGGAAGTGCATAGATTCACGGAATCGTCAGTTCGGGAGGGAGCTTGAATGACCACTGCTAGCATCACCAAAGATGAAGTGCTGGAGGCCCTGCACGACGTCTTCGATCCAGAAATCCCGGTTAACGTCGTAGACCTTGGGCTGATCTATGGCGTCGAGGTTGACGACGGCGACGTGGACGTTAGGATGACGCTCACCTTTGCCGGCTGCGGCATGGGGCCGTACATCGCGCAGCAGGCCGAGTGGCGAATCGCCGAGATCGAAGGTGTCGAGGACGTCAACGTTGAGATGGTCTTCGAACCGGTCTGGACACCCGACATGATCACAGAGGATGGCAAGAAGCTTCTAGGCCTCGACTAAGATCCCATCCGATAACGTGCGGGCGTGGTCCGCCAAGCCTGTCCTGAGCCTGCCGAAGGGCTCACCACGAACGGAGTTAAACCGTTCGCCCTGAGTCCGTCGAACGGCGAAGGTCAGGGTTACTGGATAGGCTCTAAGCCAGCAGGCGCTTTCAATCGAGCGACCTAATTTTACGCAGGGGCGGGCCATGGCGCGCCCCTGCGTTGGCTTCCAAACACAGCCGATTCTGACGGCAGCGCGGGGAGGTATTTCCATGAACCAGCAGCAGACCGCCCAGGCCCGGCAGCGTATCGAGTCGATGAAGCGCCAGTTCGAGCAAAAGCGCGCCATAGCCAGCGCGTTGTCGCAGATCAAGCACAAGGTGGGCGTCTACAGCGGCAAGGGCGGCGTGGGCAAGACGACGGTGGCCGTCAATCTTGCCGTCACGCTGGCCATGGAAGGCGCGAAGGTTGGGCTGCTGGACGTGGACATAGACTGCCCGAACGTGGTCCGCGCCCTTAAAATCTCGGAGCCCCCGCGGGTCGCGGAAGACAAACGGATGCTGCCTCCGGAGCGTTTCGGAGTGAAGGTCATGTCGATGGGCTTCTTTCAGGAAAACGAGGAAGAGGCCATCATCTGGCGAGGGCCCATGGTCCACAACGCGATAAACCAGTTCTTGCAGTCCACTGACTGGGGGGACCTGGACTACCTGGTGATCGATCTGCCTCCGGGGACCTCCGACGCCCCTCTCACCACCATGCAGGCGCTGGACATGGATGGCTTCGTGGTCGTGACGACGCCCCAGGAGCTTGCGGCGATAGACGCCAAGCGCTCGATCAACATGATCCGCAAGCTCAAAGTCGAAGTGCTTGGCGTGGTGGAAAACTTTTCCGGAGAAATATTCGGCTCTGGCGCAGGCGAGAAGCTAGCCAAGGAGATGGACCTGAGCTTCCTGGGCAGGCTCGAGATGAGGGCCGAGTACCGCGACACGTCAAAGCCCACGGTGCTCAACGACAACACCGTGCTGGATGAGTACCGCCAGATCGTCGAAGGCGTAAAGTCGGGACTCCAGGCGGTGGAGGTGCCGGCCGAGTAGCCGGGGGATCCAAGAGATCAGAAAAGCGAAGGGGCAGGTCCGTGGACCTGCCCCTCTTAATTTTCGGTCGAGCCGCCGGCTCAGCTCCCGCGGGATGGGAGCGTCGCCACGGCTGAGCCCGGCGTGGTGCGGGCGCCCTCGTGGTTTTCAAGCCAGATCTCGCACTCGACCACGTTTTCGCCGTCCTGGACGTACGCTTTCTTGACCACGCCCTTGGCGTAGATAGGGGTCCCCGGCACGTCCATGCCGCGGTACTGGACGTTGAGCTTTTTCAGCGCGCCCGCCTCGCCGACCCAGTCGGTGATGAGCTGGCCAAGAAACGCGTTCTTGAGGGCGCCGTGGAGGATCACGTTGGGCAGGCCGTTATTTCGCGCGAACTCCAGATCGTAATGTATCTGATAGTAATCGCCGGAGGCGCCGGCGTACATCACCAGCTGCTGTGTCGTGGGGTCTTTCCGTAGGGTGGGAAGCTCCATACCCTCGTTGACGTCGTCGAAAAATACCTGCTCCGTCATCCTGAGTTCCTCCATAATGCTTCGTGACCTGATACGGTCAATTGGCGGTATACAACCGCACACCGCAATTTCGTCGGCCGGTTAGTCGCTCTGCGGCTCGTAGCTTATGCCGGTGCCTCGCTCTAGCGCAACGGTCTTGCCGGACTGGTTCACATACTTCGTCTCCCTGACCGTGAACAGCATGTTGCCCAGTCGCCCCTGCCGCTCGTAGATCTCGGAGACATATGTGGTGACGGTTATGCTGTCCCCAGGACGCACCGGCTCGAAGTACTCCCATTCGCTGCCGCCGTCCAGGCCAGCCGAGTAGGGACTTGCCACCTGCGCCCTCGCTCGTCCGGACGGACAGGAGCGCAGGAACGTCGGAGGGGCGATGATACCCCCGTATCGAGATTTGCCGGCAGCCTCATCGTCACTATAGAGAGGGTTCGGGTCTCCGATGGCCCGGGCGAACTTGATGATTGCGCCCCTCTCGACCTCCGTGACGACGGGTTCCGATTCGACGTTGATGGCGGCTCGCATCTCGTCGGTAATCACTGATTCTTGTGTCATCTGTACCTCTGCGGCCAGCCGTCTTTCGGGTCACTCAAGGGATGATATCGCCTGGTCGTGTGGCAAGTCTACGGCTGCCCTCAATCGAGTGTCAAGGTCTCGCGTCCTGTTCGCAGGGCGGCGACGGCAACAGACCTACGCGGCAAATAGTCCGGGGAACCGATGAAAATGAAAAACCCCCGGCAAGTAGCGGAGGAGCCACGGGAGAGAACCTGCCAGGGGCGTACCAAAGGAGGCACACAAGACTTATACCACAGCCGCCAGCAGATTTCTAGCAGGGCTTTCTATACATTTAACACGAGATTTTGTGGGTCGACCCGTGCCGGCCGCAAGATATAGCCTATTTCGAGTTTGCCTGGCACGTTACCGGAATCCCAACAAGTCCGGCCTGAATCGCCGCGGGCTGGCAATCGCCGGAACGCGCCCGGCCGGGCCCGTGTAACCTTTCCAGGGCCAACGCGTTGTACTGTCCGGACTTCTAAGACCAGGCTGGGACCGGTGCCAAGAGTGCCAAGTATCTATAAACGGACGTGGACGGCGATTGTGCTCGTCGCGCTCTCGGTTGTCGTGATGGCCTGCGGGCCCTCGGGGTCTTCCGTCACGCCGGCCACCGAAGAGCCGATAGCGTCCTCCGACCCAGCCCCGGCGCCCACCGCAGCTCCGACGGCAGCGCCGGCCTCGTCGAGCATACGACCACCGATCCGCGCGGCGGGGTCCGGCGGACGCTCGCGCTTCGTGTCGCTGGATAACCCGGAGTTCGTGACCGCGGCGCAGGCGTCGTACCTGTCCGACGACGAGCTTGTATTGGGGCTGTACGCGGAAGGCGAGGCGCGGGCGTATCCCGTAAGAATGATTTACTACCACCACATCGTCAACGACGTGGTCCGAGGCCGTCCCATCCTGGTGACCTATTGATTCAAGTGCAGCTCAGGGGTCGGGTTCGACCCCACGGTGGACGGGACCGCCCTCACGTTCGACGTGTTCGGCCTGCAGAAGGGCGTGCTGCGCATGCGCGACCGTGAGACCAGCTCCGTCTGGACCCACTTCGACGGCAAGGCGATCGAAGGTGAGATGGCGGGTCGACGCCTGGAGATTGTCCCTATGCCCCAGATGACGTGGGCCGAGTGGAGGGACGCTAACCCCGACACGCTGGTACTCTCCAGGGACACGCCCTTCCAGGACCGCTACCGCGTGGTGCGAATCGGGCGCTTCAGCCCGAACGAAGCTGCGTTCGGCGACGAGAGGCTAGCGTCCAACGATCTCGTCGTCGGCGTGGAGCTGGACGACAGATCCAAAGGCCATCCGTTGCCAGAGCTCTCTCGGACCGGCGGCGTGGTCAACGACACGCTGGCCGGCCAGCCGGTCATCGTGGTCTACGATGCGGAGGCGCAAACGGGACTCGCCTACTCCAGCATCGTCGACGTCCGCGTCCTGGAGTTCTTCAACCCGACCGATGACGGGTTCGCCCTCTTCGACCGCCAGACCGTGTCCCAGTGGAACGTCCAAGGCGAGGCGGTTTCAGGGCCGCTCGAGGGGAACGTGTTAGAATTCGTGCCGTCCTTCATATCGGAGTGGTACGGCTGGTCTGGCTACCACCCAGAGACAGAGCTGTTCGGCCCGCCGCAGTGACCCGGTTGCCAGTTTGGGAGCCGAGTCGCAGGACGCCGCCTCCAGGTCAAGCAGCGCGGACCAATACCGTTGGTGGTGAGCCCTTCGGCAGGCTCAGGACAGGCTTGTCGAACCACCGATGTCGTGCACTTCGACAGTCACAGGACGAACGGTATACCCTACCGGTTGATTCCGAAGCTAGCCTCTGGGACGCAAATTCGCTTGGGCGCCGGATTACGGCAGCACACCGAACGGCTTACAGTGTCCGCTTTCACCTTACAAGCAACCGACGGAGGCGCCCGCGCTGGCGCACTCCACACCGTTCACGGCGACGTGCCGACGCCGGCGTTCATGCCCGTGGCCACGCTGGGCTCCGTCAAGGCGCTGGACCCCGCTGACCTTCGCGATCTGGGCTCCAATATAGTCCTGAGCAACACCTATCACCTTTACCTGCGCCCTGGCCCGGACCTGGTGTCGGAGTTGGGCGGCCTGCACCAGTTCATGGCGTGGCCAGGTCCGATCCTGACCGACAGCGGCGGTTTCCAGGGGTTCAGCCTGGCCCACCTGCGCGAGATCGACGAGGACGGGATTCTCTTCAAGTCCCATATCGACGGGAGCAAGCACAAGTTCACGCCAGAGTCCACCATCGCCCACCAGGTTAAGCTCGGCGCCGACGTCATCATGCCCCTGGACGTATGTGTCGCGGCGGACTCGGACCGAGACGTGGTGGAGCTGGCCGTCGACCGGACCAGCCGCTGGGCGGCGCGGTCGAAGAAGGCCCACGCCGGCGAAGGTCAGCTCCTCTTCGGCATAGTGCAGGGGGGGCTGTTCCCCGACCTCCGACGACGGTCCGCCGAGTTCATGACGTCGCTGGGATTTCCGGGCTATGCGATCGGAGGGCTGAGCGTGGGCGAGTTCAAAGAGGGGACGTACGAGGCGACCGCCGTAACGACGGAGCTTCTACCCTCCGATGCGCCCCGGTACCTGATGGGCGTGGGTTCGCCCGAGGACCTGGTGGAGTCCGTCGCCCGAGGCATCGACATGTTTGATTGCGTTCTGCCGACGCGCATCGCCCGCAACGGCGCGCTGCTGTCGAGAGAGGGCCGGATCAACATCGTCAACGCGCCCTACAGGACCGACGACGGTCCGGTGGAGCAGGGCTGCGACTGCTACACGTGCCGCACGTTCTCGGCGGCCTACGTCCACCACATGTTCAAGAGCGGCGAGCTGCTGGCGTACCGGCTGGCCACGCTGCACAACGTGAGGTTTGTCTTGAGGCTGATGGAGGAGATGCGGGGGGCCATAGTGGAGGGCCGCTTCGAGGCATACCGGTCGGAGTTCCACCGGCGCTTCGCCGCGCCCGACGAGCGGGTCAGGCGCGACCAGAAACGGAAGTGGCTGCGCGCGCAGGGAAGGCGCTAGGGCTACCCCCGGCCACCGCGGGAACGATGCTTATCTCGTCCCCTTCTTTGGTGGCGGAGTCGATGCCTTCCAGGAACCGGACGTCCTCGCCGTTAACGTAGATGTTGACGAAGTTGCGTAACGCGCCCTGGTCATCGCACAGCCTCTCTTTGATACCGGGGAACTGGCTGTCGAGGGAGCCGATAATCTCGTTGATGGAGGAGCCCTCCACCGACACCTTGTCCTGACCGTCGGTCACGCGGCGCAGCGGAGTGGGGATCCTTACCATTATGCTCATTATCCAAGACCTCCGGAAATATTCGGCCCGGCAAGTGCTGATGATACCAGATTGATGTGGCGAGGACGGGCTGCGGTCACCCCTCGATTACGTCTCCGCTCGCCGGGTCCACGCGGACCCCTTTTTCGGCGACCCACGCCAGCCCGTCGGCGATCTCCTCCTCCGAGCCCTCCAGCTCCAGCACCACCCAGCCCATGTCCTCGCGAACATCCGCGCGGCGGATATTGGTAACTATCTTGTACCTGTGGCCTAGCTCGTAGATGAGTGCATCGGTAATCAACGCTGTCGGGAAGGTAAACTTGACTCTTCTCTTGACCATGGTACGGGCTCCTTATTGGCGCTGACGTCGGGCTAGCGCCCGGCCATTGCCTCTTCGAAGGCGTCGTAAGTGGGGGGGATTTGAAGGGTCTCGACGACCCCTTCAACCACCTCCTGGGTCTTAAGCCCGTTGCCCGTTATGTAGGCGACCGTGAGCTCGTCACCCTTAATGAGGCCCTTGCTGACAAGGCGCTGCAGACCTGAGATCACGACTCCACCGGCGGTCTCGGTAAATACACCTTCGGTCTCCGCCAGAAGCTGGATGCCCCCGACGATCTCATCTTCCATGGCGACCACCGCCGACCCTTTCGAGCTGGCAATCGTTCGCAGCGCGTATGGACCGTCGGCGGGGTTGCCGATGGCCAGGGACTTGGCGATAGTGTTCGGCCTGACCGGCTGGACCTGGAAGCTGCCCTGGTCATAGGCCTCCACGATGGGGGAGCATCCTTCCGCCTGGGCGATGTGCATCTTCGTATGGACGGGGTCGATCAGACCAACGTCGGCCATGTCATTCAAGCCCTTGTGAATCTTGGTGAACAGTGCGCCGGAGGCCCCGGGGACGACACAGTGGTCGGGCGCCTGCCAGCCAAGCTGCTCGGCGACCTCGTACCCTAGAGTCTTGCTTCCCTCGGCGTAGTAAGGGCGCATGTTCACGTTGACAAAGGCCCAGCGATGGTTATCGGCGAGCTCGCTGCAAAGGCGGTTGACCTGGTCGTAGGTGCCGTCCACGGCGACCAACGTGGCGCCGTAGATCGCCGCGGAAAGTATCTTGCCCTTTTCGAGGTTGGCCGGGAAGAGCACGATGGTGTTCATGCTCGCCTTGGCGCCGTGGGCGGCCACCGCTCCCATCAGGTTGCCCGTCGACGCGCAGGCCAGGGTGTCGAACTCGAACTCCAGGGCCTTGGCAGAGGCGACGGACACCACCCGGTCCTTGAAGGAGAAGGTGGGGTTTACGCTGTCGTTTTTTATCCAGAGGTTCTCCAGTCCGAGCCTGCGGCCCAGGTTCTCGGCACGAATGAGCGGTGTGAGGCCGGTGCCCATGTCCAACGCTCGGTCGGCGTCCACCGGCAGGAAATCGTGGTAACGCCACATGGTGAGGGGTCCCTGGGCGATACTCTCGCGGCTCACCGCCTTGGCGATGCTGTCGTAGTCGTAGTCGACCTCGAGCGGCCCGAAGCAGAAGTCGCACGCGTTCAGAGGCTCGACGGGGTACTCCCTGTCGCAGCCTCGGCATCGCAGGCACGTTACGTGGGACAACGCCACAGTCCTCCAGTACGGGTCCGGTTTAATCCGCGCCCGTGCAAACCGCTCCGAACAGCATAGCAAATTCCTCGGCGGTTAATTGGAAGATGCCTGGCGAGCACGTCCGCGGGCGTCGAATCAGGTGGGGATTTTGGGCAGGGGCATCGTAGCAACGCCGAATCTGGCTTGTCAATGATTCGGTGAGCATCCAAATGCGAGGCCCTCGCGAGCCGGGGGCGAGTATGTGTGGGACGCAATCGCGACAGGAACGCGGGTTTGCCACGCATGCTGGGATTCACACGAAACAGGTGGCCGCTGCGTCGAGTCCCTCCAGGCCATGGGCGCTCAGTTGGAAAGCTGGCCGAACTTGCCTTCGTAGAAGATCAGGGGGCTGCCGGGGTTGACCTCTATGTCGTCGACTCGCCCGATGAAGATTGTATGGTCGCCCGCCACGGTCTCGTCTACCAGTTCGCAGTCCATGGTGGCCAGGCTCCCGCCGATGGTGGCGGAGCCATGCGCCGTCCGTTTGAACGAGACCTCGACGTCACCCGTCTTCCCGTCGGTTGGCCGGGCGTAGTACTCGGCGATGCTCCGCTGGTGCTGGCCGAGGATGTTGATAGCGAACCGGCGGCTCGACCTGATGAGAGGGTACGAGGTGGTAGAGTGGGCCGCACACACGAGCACCAGTAGCGGGTCCAGCGACACCGACGCGATGCCGTTGGCGGTCATCCCGTGGACCTGTCCGCCGGGCGCGTTGGTGGTAATGACGGAGACTCCGGTGGCGAATTTGCCCCATGCGTTTCGGAAGTTTTCACTGGTGGGCATGCTCTACCTCGGTTCCGGGGTACGGCGCTCTCGCCGGGGCGCGGCGGCCACGCGTCCCAGCCTGGATGTGATCGAATTATAGTTGCCGACCGGCGGTCTGAACAGTCCTGGGCAATACGCGGCGGTCAGCATCGCGACGTGCGGAAATTGACATCGGGCGAGGGCGCTCATAGAATGCGCGTATCCTAGCGGGTCCTGGCCAGTTCCTCGCCGGAGGTTGCGAATGAGCACCAAGGCATACATATTGATCGAGACGGCGGTGGGTAAGTCCGGTGATGTGTCCACCGCGCTGAGATCGCTGACGGACATCCAGACGGTCGACGCGGTGACCGGGCCATACGACATCATCGCCATCATCTCGGCTAGCGACCTGAACGCTGTTGGCGAGGTCGTCACGAAACAGGTCCACACCATCGGCGGCATCGCCCGCACCGTCACCTGCCTGGCCGTGGGAACGTAGCTACCGAAATAACAGCGCCGGGACGGTCGGACTTCTCCCCGTCCCGGCGTCGTACTCCCCTCACCGAGCTTACTCCGCGACGAAGGTTTCGGTCACCTCGCCGTTGACGTTCACGGTGTACGTGTCGCCTGCCACGAAATCGCTTCCCAGGGGGACCTCCGTCTCTACGACGGGCAGGTCGGCTGTGCACTCCATCAGTCCGGTCACCTCGAGGTGGGTCACCGTTACGTCGACGACACCGGCGAATGGTCGGACGATGTCGTAGCCGTTGGACCAGGAGCAGCTGCTGCCCATTGATAGCCGAGAGACGACATTCAGGCTGTATCCACCAGGTCCAACGGCCACCTCGACCAGGTCGATTGGCGACGCCTTGACCACGACTTCCGGACCGTCGGGATCGCGGACGGTGAAGGCGTTCGTCACCTCGCCGTTGACGTTTACGGTGTAGGTCTCGCCGGGGGTGAACTCGCTTCCCAAAGGGATTCCCGTAGCCACCACGGGCAGGTCAGCCGTGCAGGGCATCAGCCCGGTCACCTCGAGATGGGTCACCGTTACGTCGACGACGCCGGCGAACGGTCGGACGACATCGTAGCCGTTAAACCAGGAGCAGCTACTGCCCTTCGGCAAGCGGGAGACGACTTCCAGGGTGTACTCAACCCGGCCTGACTCTGACACCGCCACCTCGACCCGCTCGATGGGCGACGCTGCGACGACCACGTCCGGACCCTCGGGATCGCGGGCTGTGAAGGCGTTCGTCACCTCGCCGTTGACGACGACCGTGTAGGTCTCGCCGGGCGTGAAACCTGTGCCGAGGTCGACTTCGCCTTCATGCTGCCCATAGATCGTGATGCAGGCCACCGGTTCCGCGGGCGTAAGGTTCGTTACGGTGACCGAGAGGGTGTTGCCGTCGCGAGACATGGCATATCCGTCGAATTCTACGCAGCCACTCGGCAGACCCGAGACGATGTGCAGTGTGTACACCGCCGGGTTCGAGACCGATACCTCCAGCGTGACGCTCTCTACCGGGGCGGGTGTCGCGACCATCTTCGGCTTTTGAGGGGTCGCAGGATCGGCGGGGGCCGCCGGCACCTTCACCAGCGCCATGTCGACGTGGGTCGGGCTGCCACGGGTGATGACGCTGTACCTCGTGTCGTTAATGAACACCAGCTTGCCGCCCTCGGTGATCCTCGCCTGCACGGCGTAGCTGAAGCTCTCATCCAGCTCCGACGGGTCGTACTCGATCTCGAAGGCGATGGGGACCTGTCCGGGACCCTCTATGACCTGCTCGGCGATGGTCACGGCCGGGGCGTCGGCCCGTGATACATCTAGCAGCTTGACCTCGACGACCGCGTCGGGGCTGAGCGCGATCCGCTCCCGGTACGTCACCGTGCCGGTGACCTTGGCGCTTGTAGGCGCCGGGGGCTCGGCAATCGGTGCGGGCGTCACGGCCGCTGGGCTTGCGGGTGTGCCTGAGCAGGCAATCGCCGCGCCCGCTATCAGGCTAAGAATCAGAGCCGCCAAAATCCTGGTCGCCATGTCGGATGCTCCTTCCGCTCTCATTTTGTGATTTCATTAACTAATGACGAGCGCCGGCAGGGTTTTGTTCCACATTTAATGTGGCGAAGCGTTGGGAGTACCGACGGCTTAGGGGGCGAACCTATAGATATTGCCGTCGAACGAGAGGATGTAAAGCTCGCCCTCGAGGTCCTCGGCGAAGGACGATATGCGAAGGCTCGTGTCGGCGATCTCAAGCTGTTCCGCGACGCTGCTGCCGTCGGGCCTGACCGCCCATATCTTGCCGCTGCAGAAGTCGCCGTAGACGTAGGCGCCGTGCAGCGACGGCAGCCCTCTGCCGCGATAGACGTAACCGCCGGTTACCGAGCAACCGGAGTCGTGATCATACTCGGCCACCGGCAGCATGAGGCCTTGCTGCTCGCATGGACCCTGAGGCTCAGGGAAGCAGTGGGAGCCTTCCATCTTGTTCCAGCCATAGTTGCCGCCGGACTCGATGATGTCGACCTCCTCGAAGCGGTTCTGGCCGACGTCCGCGGTCCACAGGTCGTTGGTCGCCCGGTCGAAGCTGAACCGCCACGGGTTGCGCAGGCCGTAGGCCCAGATCTCCGGGCGCGCGCCTTCCCGCCCAACGAAAGGGTTGTCCGGCGGCGCAGTGTAGCCACCGTCGATGTCCAGGCCGCTGACGTCGATGCGTAGGATGGCCCCAAGCAGCGTCGAGAGGTCCTGCCCGTTGCCGCGGGGGTCCCCTCGCCCGCCTCCGTCTCCGACGGCGATGTAGAGGAAGCCATCAGATCCAAACCGCAGCTGGCCGCCGTTGTGGTTCGAGGCCGGCTGGGCGATCTCGAGGACGACGCGCTCGCTGGCCGCGTCGGCTTTGTCGGCGTCGTCCGTCCTCACAGAAAAACGCGAAACGACCGACCGCCTGGGGTCGGAAGCGGTGTAGTAAACGAAGAAGTGGCCGTTGGAAGAGAAATCAGGGTCGAGTGCCAGTCCCAACAGACCCTCCTCGTTGCCGCGGTCGCTAACACGGTCGCGGATGTCGAGGAACTCTCGGGCAACGGGGGCAGCCTGCTCGTTGGGGAACACCATGATGCGTCCTGGTTGGAGAACGAGGAAGGCCCGGTTCGATCCGTCGTCTGGGAAGGCCATGTCGACCATTCGCTGGAAACCGATGGCCGGGAAGGCCCGCTCAACCCCTAGCGGTCGGAGCGTCGGTGGCGTCGGCGTTGCCGTGGGCGGGGCCTCGACCGTGGCCGGGGTCGGCGACGGTTTAACCGCGGGCTGGCTGGTAGCCCGCGGCGTGGCAGGGGGAGCGAGAGCGGCGACCGTCGGCGATGCGGCTGCTGCGGGCGAGTGTGCCGCCGGAGGGGGCTGCCGCGATAGTTCGGCCCGTGCAGGCTCTCCGGCGCAGGCCAGGGCGCCCAGCGCTGCAGCAACGCCCAGCAACACGCTTCTCATTTCTGGATTATACCGGACTCGTTCGACGCTTAACGCCGTTACCGGCCAACGGCCAGGCGGTCTGGAGTAACCGTTTCAGGCCAGAAAAATCGGCGGCGGACGGTTCAAACTTGAGGTAGTACCCGCGGAGTTTTTGGAGGGTAATGTCAGCCCGGTCCGAAGAGGTCGTATCGGTGACGCGGGGCACTCCCAGCGCCGCCGGCGCGGGCCGATGCTCGTTCGCGACCCGCTAGCCGCGTTTTACGCCGACCAGCTCGCCCGTCACCAGTATCCGGTGATCGTAGACCAGTCGCGGTACGCAGGCGACCAGGGTGATCGTTGCCGCATCGGTCTCGTACAGACGAAGGTCGTCCTGGTGCACGACCTGGGTCGCCGTCACCTGGTAGAGGTACTCCCCGTCCTCCGACAAAATGCTGACGTAAACGGGGTCGCCGTTCTGGAGCATTTTTGGAATCTCCGGCAGCCTTGTAAATACGTTTCCCTCGCCCTTTATCGGGCTCTCGAGGTGGCCGAAGAACCAGCCGTTGCCCTGCTCGCCTGGGTTGGAGGTCTCCGGTATGCGGCCGACGATGTTCTTGGGGGTCTCGTAAGCGCTGCTGTCGCCCAGATTGATGATCCCTAGGTCTTCTACGGCGGAGTCCACGGCTAACGCGCGGATGGTGATCCGACTGGCCGGCATCCCCTGGCCCCGGGCTAGTCCATCGTCCGGGGAAAGAGCGGCGTAACCATCGGGGCGCAGGACCTCGCCGAAAGTGTAGTCTTCCGAGCCAGACCACGTAGGCTCTGCCCAGTCCTTGGGGTGAATCAGGTAGCCCGGGTAGATGGCATTGTAGCCGGAAACCAGCACGCCTACGTCGACCGGAGCGGTGTCAACGGTCGCCGTCTCGACCTCCGAGGACGCGCTGGCGGCCACGTCGGGGTACACCGTTCGCACCGGGCGGATTACGGGCGGCGCGGGTGTGGCCGTTTCAGCGAGGGCGCCGACCAGCGTGCCGCCGGAGTCCACGAAACTCTGGACGTCCTTGACCACGGTTTCGATGGGCTTGAAGCTGCCATCGGGCATGAGGGCACCGTGAATCTGGGGCGTTCCAGGCGGAAGCTCTGGCAGAGAGACCGGGCCCTCAATGAAGGCGTTGAGCTCGTCAAGCTGCGAAGACGAGTAGAGCCCGATTCCGTAGTACAGGCCCACCACGACAAGCAGGACCGCGCCCAGCAATATCGAACCGATTCCGGCGAGTAGCAGCGGCCACTTTCGGCGGGTTGGGGTAATGGTTGAGCTGGGTCCCTCGGACTGCGTCATCCTCCGCCGCCTGACCCGGTGATTATGCCCTAAGCGTCACGGGTCTCTTACCCAGTTTACCACTGGTCGGCGCCCTCAGGTTGTCGCTGGGGATCAAGCCGCCGAGTGGGCCTCTCGTCTGGAGGGCCCGCCCCGTTTGGGAAAATTGGGAAAATTTCTTGGAAGTCGTCTCTAACGCATGCGGGGCGAGTGCATGGCCCCGTCCGCAATCGGCTCGTTGACGTAGACGTCTCCGTTACGAATCTTGATGTTAAAACCGCATTCCGGGTTGCTGCATACCCACGCCTTATAGTGTATCGGCGCCCCCTGGCTACCGAAGTCGGACAGGGGCAATAGGCTGCCCTCGGCACATTTCCGGCAATCGGGGAATGAGTTAGCGTCCACGAAATCCTCCTCTATAGCCGCCACCCTTTGGTTTCGAAGCGCGCAAAGTATATCACCCGTACGCAAATGTAGACAAGCAAATCGGCCTCGGGCCGGGTTCAGGTCATCCCGTAAAGCGAGCCGAGGCGAGCCGGGCATACGAGGCGCCATGAGACCCCAGCGTGCTGCGCATGAGGCTGAGGCCGTCCACGGGCATCCGGAGTCCATCGGCGAACTCTACCCTGGACAGCGCCTCGACCGCCCTCTTCATGTCTCCGGGTGGGCTGCCGTGCCGGATTCGGGCCAGCGTCAGGTGCGGGCTGAAGCCCCGCCGGTCCTTGGCGAAGCCCAGGACGGATGTGGCGGTCTGTATGGCCCGCCAGAGCTCCCGCAGCTCCCCTAGCTGCCCCGTGATCCCTGCCCAGAGGACCCTCGGCTCCCTGGTTCCCGGG
The DNA here is from genome assembly GCA_965248005.1 of Dehalococcoidia bacterium. Taxonomy (GTDB): domain Bacteria; phylum Chloroflexota; class Dehalococcoidia; order Lucifugimonadales; family UBA1123; genus CBDFIE01. The sequence continues at coordinate 1,219,814 of CBDFIE010000003.1, read as the reverse complement.
AACACCCCCGTGCCTCCTAGGCCCAGCGAGAAGGGCGCCACGAACCGGGCGACCTCTCCGATGGCCTCGGAGAGGGGACCGAGCCGGTCCTCTTCGACGTCGCCCAGGAACTTCAGCGTGAGGTGGACGCCCTCCGGCCTTACCGGTCGGACGCCGCGAAGGGCGCCGATCTCGGCGATGGCGGCGCCCAAGGCCGTTCGCACCACGTCGGGCAGCTCAATGGCCACGAAAGCGCGGACCGTCTCGGTCAACGGTCCCCTGCTAGCTCTTCGCGGAAGGCGCGGAGGCGTGCGTACCACGCGATCAGATCGTCCATCGAGTACACCGCGTTGGCTGGACTCGGGTTGGGAGTCACAAACACTTTCGAGACGCCTATCTCGCGGTGCTGCGGGCCCAGCCCGGGACTCTCCGTGACCGCCAGTCCGTACTTCAGAAAATTCCCGTAGGCCACCACGCCGTGGAAGCAGACGATGCGCGGGCTGAATCGCTCCAGTTTGTCCCTGAGCACAGGCGACCAGCACCTGTAGTCCGCCGCGCGAAGATCGGAGGCCCCGCCCGAGGCCCGCTTGACCACGTCCGTGAACCCGATTCCCTGCTCTACCGCCCAGTGGTCCTCCTCGGCCCAAATCGTTGGGTCAAATATGCCGGCCCGGTTCGCGGCGCGCCAGAACCGATTTCGAGGCGAGGCGAAGTAGTGGCCGGCACGTACCGACTGGAGACCAGGGTTCAGCCCAACGAATACCAGGTCCAGTCCTGCCGTCAGGTAGTCTGGGAGCGTCTCCATCGCCTCATCTCGTGTCGTCCATAACCATCCCAGCTACATTTCTGCCCATCCGAACGCTGAAGTTGGTGCCACGATCCTCCGGATAGATCTGAGTGGTGTTGGCGAGATACAGTCCCGCTATCGGCGTCCGATGATCGGGGATCCGCTGCGAGTACCCGGCGCCGATCACCGGCTGAGCGCCGTCGACCCTGTGATGGTAGCTTGTCTCGATCCACGCCTCATCGAACTCGGAGTTAACCTTTCGCAGGTGGGGGACGTAGTGCCGCAGAAGCTCCTGATGTCCCATCTCATAGAGCGGACTGTCGGTGGTGAGGTAGTTGGACAGGTATACGATGTGCTTTCCACCATAGTGTTCAGCGCCGATCAGGTTGGTGTGCTCGATGACTCCGACAAAGGGAATAGACCGGTCCGCGACGTTGAGCCAGTACACGCGGGAGAGCGGCCTGTCGAGGACCAGGACTATCAGCACGGCCGCCATGTACCGGGCGGCGCTCAGCCGCGCCAGGTACTCCTCGGGTAGCGAGGGGACCAGCCGCGAGAACACGTTAGACGGCGTGGTCGCGATCACCGCGTCGAATTTTTTGTAGTCGACGTCGGTGTCAGGTAGCTTTACGCTCAGCCCATCGGCGCGTCCGTCCCGAATTTCGATGCCTTCAACCGAGGCCGATACGTGGACCTCGCCACCCTGCTGGCGGACCCGCTCCGCCAGCGTGTCGAAGACCTGCCCGAAGCTGCCCATGGGGTAGCCGAGCTTCTCCCGCATCATGCCCCTGCCTCTGGACTTCACTCGCGTGTTTATCTTGCCCCAGACCCACGCCATCGATACCTGGTCGAAATATTCCTCGCCGAACTTGCCGCGGAGCATTGGACCCCAAAATACCTCGTACGGCGCCCGGCCCGCGTACTTGCGCAGCCACTCGTCGGCGGTGACGCCCTCATATCTGCGCCAGTCCCTTCGCCGCTGCAAGTACAGCGTGGTCAGGCCCAGCCTGATGCGGTCGATCAGTCCAAGGGGTTTGAACTTCAGCAGGTCGAGGGGTGTGACGAAGTCGTAGATTACGCCTCCGTGCAGCGTGCCGACAGTCGAGTCGATCCAACGAATGGTGTCTCCGAGGCCAATCTGCTCGACCAGCTCGACGATGTCGGTGTCGTTGGTGAACCAGTGGTGATAGCCCCGCTCGAGCCTGGCGCCTCCCACATCGAACGTCGATGCGTGGCCACCGAGGAAGGGCGCGCGCTCGTATACGGCCACGTCGTGACCCCGAGCGGTCAGATCGTAAGCGGCCGCCAGCCCGGTGGCTCCAGCGCCGATTATCCCGACCCTCATCTCTAACCTCGTGCGCCGCCCGGAGACGGCTTATCGTCGCCCGACTGCATGACGGTCCGCGACCTCCGTAGCGGGTAGTGGTCCAGTTAGCGTTGCGACCTCGTCATTCCGGCGGCAGCCGGAATCTAGGAGCCCCACGAAATTCATCAGACGATAATGCTCCCGCCTGACCGGTTGTCGAGATACGACGGCACACGAGTGTGTTCCAGACTGACGGTAGCAGGCAACAAGAGGCAAACTCACTGGATTCCGGCTTTCGCCGGAATGACGCACCATGGCGCATAGCTTTGCTTGGTTCCCCTTCGTCGGAAGGGCCGGAGTGACAGTACCATCGTACACGGCGTCTATGGGCCCCACTACGTGTCGCACGGTCAGCATGTTCGGAGATGAGGTTACACAGCTTCAGGCCGGTCGCCGTCCGAATATTTCGCAGGCTTTCAGATCATGGGCCTGGCCCGGCGCGCTCGCCACGTCCGGACGGGACGCCGCCGCCCACCGTTCCCCGCCGTGTGAGACGGCCCAGGGAAATTTTGTCGGCCCAGAGGATTGCCTGGCCCAGGACAATCATCGGCAGCAGCAAAGTGGCGTGGACCACCAGCGCGTAGCCCGCCGCCACCGGCCGATCGACCGCGGCCAGTGGTCCCAGGACGAGCGTTTCACGGGCGACGATCTCGAACAGGCCCAGGCCCCCTGGCGCGGCAGGCACGGAGCTGCCGATGTTGGCAACCGCGGTCACGAGGACCGCGGTGACCGCGGTGGCGCCCAGGTTAGCGTGGGCCTCGTGCAGTCCAAAGGGGAAGCCCAGCACGTAGAACACCGCTGCCTCGGCCACCCATATCGGCAGCGTCAGCACGAACAGGACCGACAGGAGTCCGGGGTCCCTAAGGGGGGCGAGGCCCTCCAAGAGCCGGCCCAGAAGCTCAGTGGCGCCACTCCCGTACCGCCTCGGCAGCGGCCGCAACAGCCAGCCGACCACGCCCATCGCCGCGGCGGGGTACACCGCCAACATGAAACCGGCGGCGAACGCCCCGATGAACGGCACGCTCACTAGAGCAACGAGTCCGGCCCAAGGCAGGCCGGACTGGTCGCCAAACGAGCGGGCGAGACCGCTGAGCGGGACGAACAGTGTGATGACGCCGATGAACAGCAACAGTACCAGGGCGTCGCACAGGCGCTCGACGATTATCGTCGCCAACGCTGAGGTCTTACTGATGCCCTCTCGGTCGCCAACATAGTAGCTCCTGACAAGCTCGCCCAGGCGCATCGGGAGCAGGTTGTTGGCCATGTAACCCACCACAACAACGGGGTAGAGTCGTCGGGTCGTGATCGGCTTCAGGTGTCGCAGCAAAACTCCCCACCGCAGCGCGCGAAACCACACGGACGCCAGATACAACCCCACCGCCGGGACGACGAACCAGTAGTTGGCGTCGCCCAGGGCGCCGAGCATCTCCCGGAAGTTCACGGTGAACAGGAACAGGACTACCAGCACGGCGCTGGTAGTGATTCCAACCCAGAATCTCAGGTCAGCGAGCACAAAATTCTCCCGGGCAACCTTAGCATAGCTCGACCGGGGAGTGTGGGCAGTGGAGCCCTGACAAAGTCTCTGGACTACGGCCCGCCAGAGAAGTCCTGGGGGAAGCCCGTGCGGAAGTAGACGTAGGAGTCCTCGCTGCCGATTCTGTGCTCGACTCCGTCGCGGTGGAGCCAGTACGCCATGGCCTTACGCCAGGCCTGGCGGTCGAACACGCCGCGCAGGAACTTGCCCGGCGTGAGGTCCCGGTAGGTGCTCTCGGGGAACCACCAGCGGTGGCGAACGCGCGCCGGCTCGGTGTACTCGTCACCCAGACTTTCGCTGGCGGCGATCCGGTTCTGAGAATGGACCAGGACCGCCTGAGCATTTGGGCTGGCGACAACGTATTCAGAGTTGTACAGGGGGAAGCTGACGCCGCCTTCGCCTCTGAAATACCAGGCCCAGGGCCAGGAGAAGCCCGATGTCTGGTCGATCGACAATGGGACCTGGCGACCGGGGCCGGCGTCTTCGAATATGTCCATTAGCCTGGTGATGTCCGGCGAGGTCTGGGTGTACACGATCATCTCGACCGGGGTGTCGCCGTTCTGATAGGCCGCGATCCAGCCGGTGCGCACCGTCAGCACCGTCAGGATTCCCGTGGTGATCAGCATCGCGGCGGCCATGAAGCTCCGGCGGCCGATTCGCCGAGCGATGTAGACGCCGGTGGCCGCCATCGCCGCCAACACCGCGGCCAGCGCCAGCGGCAGCACGATGTCCAGCGCGGCGCGTTCGGCCGGCTCGAAGAAAGCAAGCTGCCACAGCAGCAGCACGAACACCGGCAGCCCCGCCACCAGAAGCAGCCCCTCCGCCTGGACCAGCCGGCGCCACTCGACTCGCTCGACCATATGACCCAGGAACTTCCCCCCAGCCAGGATGAAGGGCAGCGTGAGGTTGACTACCAGCCAGGGCATCTTCTCGCTGGCGCTGGAGTACAGGATGAACGTCGTTGTCGGCCAGTAGGCCAGGAACAGGCCGAATTTGTCGCGCCTGCGGATGAAGTAGACCGCGGCCACGAGGCCGACACCGACGGCCAGGTACTCGTAGACGGAGGTCATGACGAAGTAGTAGTACCAGGGCTGGGCCCCCCGAGCGGTGTCCTGCTGCACGACCCAGTAGCCGAGCGACTGCCAGATTCCGCTGCCGACGCCGCCCGCGATGTTGGTCAGGAAGGTTGTGTAAAGGAGGAGCCAGATCGCGTAGAACAGCAGGGCGCTGCGCCACCAGACTGACCAGTTCCATCTGTAACCGGCGACGGCGGACACTCCCAGCAGGGTCACCACGATCAGAAACGCGATTACCTGCCCTCCGCCCAACGGAACGCCAATGGACGGGCTGCCCTCCGGCGCCGCCAGCACGAGGTTCGTCCAGGCGAGCAGAGACGTGTCCTGAAATAGGCTGGCGAACGCCGACCACTGAGGTAGCGTCAGCGTAATCAGCAACAGGAGGTAGGACCCGGGCCGCGAGAGTTTCGAGAGCTCGAAGCCCTGCGAGTAGGCGTTTCTCATCGCCCGTAGGGCACGGCCGGCGGCGACCGGGGGCGACACGCCTTCGATCTGCACCGGACGCAGGACCCGGGTCAGCGCGGGCACGCCGGTCATCAGGACCAGAAACAGGCCCAGCGTTGCGACGAGCAGGTAGGCCGTCTCCTTTGTACCAAAGGCCAGCGCCAGCAGGGCGGCGGATATGTAGAGGTACCTAGTCCGGCCTTCGTCGATGTAGCGCCACATCGATATGACCAGACCGAGTGCCCATGCGGCCATCAGGATGTCGTTCCGAGCGAAACGGCTGAAGTAGAGCATCACCGGCGAAACGGTAATCAATGCCGCGGCGAACAGCGCACCGCGCGGGCCGAGCCTGTTCCTGAACAGGAAGGGCATTGCAACCAGCGCGGTGCCGACCAGCGCGTATAGCAGACGCGACGTAAAGTCGCTGTCGCCGAAAACCGTGAACAGGACCGCATTGGCCTCGAACTGGAGCGGGCCGTGCATCATCGGGTTGTGTTGGTACCCCAGGCCGCTGAACAGGTTCCAGGCGTAGAGCGCGTGCAGGCTTTCATCATGATGCATGGCACGGGTGCCCAGGTCCCACAGCCGCATCGCTATCGCTATCGCCACAAGTGAACCGTAGCCCGCCAGCTCCCACCATGCCACCGGGAGCACAGCGCCACTGGTCCGGCCACGAAGCCACGCGGCGACCGCGCCCAACGGGGCGAATGGCCTTGCGCCTTCAGCCTGGTGCTCTGTCGTCATCGGCGGGTTTTTCGCAATCTTTACCAGCGTGGCTCAGGGTTACGACGGCTCGGGCGACCGCGTAACTGAGACGGCGTCGTCCCAACGCGGTGCGCCAGGAACGCCAACAAAGCCTTGCCCGTCTGCAGGGACCCGGCCACTAGTTTCTCACCCGGTAAATCGACACGTCGTCTTTCTGGAATACCTGCTCCAAAAAGACTTCGAATTTCGCCAGCTCCGTGCCTCCGTGCTTGGACCGCTCACGGGGCCCGAGGTACACATAGTCTACGTTGTACTTGGCCAGGAGGGTTTGCGCCTCCAGCGGGTCCTCCGTCTCGTAAATCCGCTCAACGTCCTGCTCCCTGCCGGCGAAGGCGGCGTCGGAGCCACGCCACTGCAGCTGGTGTCCCGGCCAGTTGAGCACCGTCGGCACCCCTGTGCTACGGGAGATCAGCCCGGCGTCGAACCACTCGCCCACCGCCTCAAGTATGGCGGAGTCGGCCGAGACGTTCGCTCTGACGAACTCGATGGCCTCGTACTCGGCGCCGCTTCTGCGTCTGACAAAGTCCAGACCGTCCAGGGTCGTTTCACCGTTGAAGAAGTTGGACTTCGTTGCAGCGGCCGCCGCGGGATAGTAAAGGGAGGCTACCAGCAATATCGCGGCCCCGGCGGCCCAGAGGGTGGACATCGTGCGTTTCCAGCCCACGGCCCCTTCCCGCGCCGACAGCCAGTAGTATATGGAAAACCCGGCGGCGGCGGAAAGAAGGACCCATGCCTGGTAGTAGAGCTTGAACACCGTGTTCATCCTCTCGCTGGGAGGACCAAAGGAATCGTCCAGGTACAGCAGCTCGGGCCCCATTACCAGCAGCAGCCCGAGCGTCGCCAACACAAGCGCGAAAATCCTACCGTTGGACGCCTGCTCCCTGGCAAGACTTATCGCCGACCAGGCGGCCATGCTGATCAACACCGCTATCGGGGCTATGTGGACCAGCCTGCCCACCGGGCCCTCGGAGACGCCGACGGTCTGCAGCCGCAACACCAGCCAGGCGACGTAGGGCAGGAACCCGACGGCCAGAGCGTACAAGCCCGTCCGCCGCCAGTCAGCACGGACCGTGGTCTCCCAGAAGGCCGCTACCACGAAGGGGCCAACAAGGACCAACGGCACGCCCCAGACCAGAAAGAGGTGGGGGTAACGGGTCGACGCGGTAACGGCCGCTATACCCGACACCGAGCTGGTAGCTGAAGCCGCGCCGGAGAACGAGCCGACAACGAGCTGGCCAAGGTGTGGCAACAGCGTGACGTAATACGGCAGGAAAAAGACAAAGGCCAGCGGGACCGCCAGAAGCGGGAGCAGACCAGCGGCCCGGTAGCCAGACTTGAACGCCGCCAGCGCGACCACCGCTATCAGCAATGCCACATGCGTCGGCGCGTCCCAAAGGTTGGTGAACGCCAAGCCCCCCAACGACAACGCCATCGCGGCCACGGTGGCGTAGGTGTACGGGCTCCGGGCCGACGTTTCGGAATCTCTCAGGTTCAAAAAATTCCAGGCGAAGGTGGCGAAGAGGAGCGCAAGGGGGATGGCCATCACGTGGGGATGCAGGTCGCCCAGCATGAAGCTGAAGAAGGGGAACTCCTGGATGGTATAGTCGATGCCCTGGCCGCCGTCGAATGTGTTGATCACGCGGGTGGCGCGAAACCACCACCAGAATTCCTGGGGCGCCCAGCTATCGGAGGGCTCCTGCATGGGACCGCTCAGTCCGTCTATGCTCACCCAGTCGTAGAAGCTCTGTCCGCCGATCGCGTTGGCGCGCATGAACTCCAGCACGCCCTCGAGGTTGCCCACCACCCCCAGCACAATGCCCGCGACGATCCCACCGGCCGCGGCATATCCCCAGCGCATCTGCTCCGAACGCACCATCGCGCCCACAAGGCCGAAGACGGCCATCGACGCCATGGCCGGTATCAGGGCCATCGAAAGATTGTATGCGAATTTGGACTGCACCCCTGAGAGCTCTGTGACCACGCCCATCATCCAGTAGCCGAAGTAGTAGTAGCTGATGGGCTCGCCGCGCAGCCACGGATCCTCCGGCTGTCCCGTGCTGGACTCGATGGAGGCGTTGAGGATGGCAAAGTCCATCGGCTGCTCGGTGTGGTCGATAGCCGGGTCGTAGGCGCGGAAGAGGGCCCAACCGACCAGGAACACCAGGAAGATGGCCTCGGAGATTATCAGCATCCTGCGCTCGGCACGCAGGAAAGACCGTAGCTCGTCGCGCTTGTTCACAGCGATCGCCGCGGACACCCCGGCCAGGACCAGCAGCATGGCGATCAGCGACACGCGAACGCTGGGCACCAGGTGGAGCGCTCCCAGTATCCACCCGGCGTAGCCCAGGGTGAGGATGCCCAGCGGCTTGCTTACGCTGAAACCCCGATCGGGGAGGCGTCTCAGCAGGTAGTAAGTCAGGGGGAAAGCCGCAAGGCCCAGGGCCTCGACGGTTATCAGCCACCACAGGAAATTGAGCATCGCCACATTATATACTCGGCTGGAACGCGTCAGAACGCGGAAGCAGGCGCCGGTGCGGTCGTCCGGCCAGTGTCGTGTCTCTGGAACACGGCCCTCCTTCGACTGGCCTCTCATACGTCTGGCTTTCGCCGGAATGGCGAAGCTGAGACACTGCCGGTTACGCGCTTGTGAGGCTTTGGAGACAGGGCGTTACCCCAGCCGCGCCGATCCCCGTGGAAAAACCGGCGGGGAGGCATTCCCGTACTTGATTCAGGCGACGGGATGAAGAGCGGGCGTCGCTTTTCGCGGACTCTCACGTTGCGTGTAATTTTCGCGTAACATTACATCGGGACCTCAGCGAAATTACGTAGTAGATTCGGGCGCCCGCCGAGTCCGCGGGCACTTCCACGGCTGCCACGACGCAATCCCCGCGCTTGGGCTCGAATAAGCCAAGAAATTCTCTTATGTCAACATACAAGCTCGTATTAAGACGCCTCGCCGACGACTGGAAGCTGCTCCTGAGCATATTCGTCGGCATCACCGTTGCCGCAGCCCTGGTAGCGGGGGCGCCCGTATACCTCCGGACCCTGGAGCGCCAGGGCATCAATACGGCCATCGATCGGGCGTCCCAGATCTTCCTCAACCTGTTCGTCTTCGCCCCATACGTCCCGCTGGACAGGACTGGCATCGAGGATACCGACCGCGCGATCGACCGGGCCGTAGAAGACAATGTGGCGAGCCTATTCAGGGGTCGGGAGCGCTACATAAAGACATCGACGCTCCTGGTGGGCACTGCCGATCGACCCATCTCAGACGAAGATGGCGACAGGGTTTCGCGCGGCTACTTCCAGCAACTCACGAATGTCGCCGATCACCTGACGTTCTTGAGCGGGGTCATGGCGACGGACCGGGTCGTGCCCGGCGAGGGCGGGCCCACCGTGGAAGGCGTTATCAGCAGTGAGACGGCCTCCGTCTTCGGCCTGCAAGTGGGAGATATTGTGTTGCTGGCTCCCTCTGTCGGCAGCCCGGTGCGGGTGAATGTCGAGGTGGTGGGAGTCGCGGAGGCTACCGACCCACGGGAGGAGTTCTGGCAAGAGAACGCCACGATTTACCTTCATCCAGCGCCCCTCGAAGAGGACCCGGACCCCGGTTTGGAAGTGGAACCGCAAGAGCCGCCCTTGCCCGTGTTCGTCACCAGGGAGGCGTTGATCGATGGCGTTGGGGCCGCGTTCCCTGGCTCCCTGGTTAGCTCAACCTGGTTCATCTTCGTCGACAAGGAGAGCGTGAAGGCCCTGTCGAAAGAAGAAGTCCGGGCCAAGCTCGCGACCCTGGAATCCGACATTTCGAGGTCGATGCAGCGCTCTGCTGTGTTCACGGGCATAACCAGACTACTTAATGACTTCGAGCAGCGGAGTTTCTTCTCCAGCGTGCCTCTCCTTCTACTGCTGGTTTTGATGGTAATAACCGTCCTGTATTACGTCTCGATGATGGTCTCGTACCTGGTCCGGAGCCGCGAGGACGATGTGGCGCTGCTCAGAGGCCGGGGCGTGAACGGATGGCAGCTTGTGCGTCTCTACGCCCTGGAGGGGTCGCTACTCGTCCTGGCTGCCACGATCTTTGCGCCCTTCCTGGCCATGGGGACGGTGGCCATCGCCGGCAAACTTGGATATTTCCGGGAGATCACCCTGGGCGAGACTCTTCCGGTGGCCTTTCACTGGGTCCCATTTGCCGCCGCCGCCGGAACCGGACTGCTGACCATGGCGATTTTCGTGATACCGGGAGTGTTGGGGGCGCGCGCCGGACTGGTGACGCACAAACTGCGGGCGTCGCGCCCACCCTCCACGCCTTTCTTTCAGCGGTACTATCTGGACGTATCCCTGCTGGCCATCGGGGGCCTTGTTTTCTGGGAACTGTTCGCGAGAGGCCATCTAATCTCGGGCGGGCTGTTCTCCAGCGTCGAGATAAACGAGGCGCTGCTACTGGCGCCGGTGTTGCTTCTGACCGTAGTCGCGCTTCTGTTCATGCGTTTCTTCCCCATGATGGTCCGGTACCTCAGCGGGGATTCGGCGGCGCTGCTGCACCTGCTGGCGGGCGCAACATTGTCCGCGCTGGCGCTTACGGTAGCGGTTGCGGAGATCAGGGCCTCGTCGGGACTCGGCTGGCTGTGGGATGTCGCTCACGTCGGCGCCATAGGGGCCGTCTATTACGGCACCCAACGCGCTGGCCGATCCTGGGGCCGCTGGACAGGCCTGGTGTTGCAAGCTGGACTCATCGCGCTGCTGATCTACGGCGACGTCCCGGATACAGACCAAGTGTCCTTCATCCCAACGGTGATTACCACCCTGCTGGTCCCTCTGGAGATACTGTTCCTGCTCATGAGGCGGCTGTCACGAAGCTACCCGGCATGGGCTTCGATGGCTATATGGCGCATGGCCCGTAGGCCGTTGCAGTACAGTTGGCTGGTGTTGCTCCTTGTGATGGTCACCGGCCTGGGCGTTCTCGCCACCACCGTTGGCGGTACGCTAGACCGAAGTCATAAGGATCGAATCTTCTATGCGGTTGGGTCGGACCTGAGGGTGTCGGGTGTGCCGACGTACATTGGCAGGGGGCTAGACAACCTGAAGCAGAGGTACCTGCGAATCCCCGGGGTGACCTCAATCTCGCTGGCGATGAGGTCCAGAGGGCTGGTGGGCAGCACCTATTCAGGCAGGCAGTTCGACGTGCTCGCAGTCGAGTCCGAGGAATTCCCGTACATCACCTGGTACCGGGAGGACTTCTCAGAGCGACCGCTGACCCACATAATGCGGGCGCTTCAGTCGCGGGTCAAGGTCCAGATCGAAGACATTCCCGAGGGCGCCACCGGGATCAGGATGTGGGCAAAGCCCCAGGACCCCTATCCGAATATGTTCCTGTGGGCGGTCTTTCAGGACAGCCGGGGAGTGGTGGACACGGTCAGCTTTGGTAAAGTCGGGCCGCCCGAGTGGACACTAATGGAGACCGAAATCCCCAGGTCCCTGGAAGGTCCACTTAACCTGGTCTCGCTCCAGATTTACGAGCCGGTATTTGGTCCGGTGGGGACAGCTGGCAGTATGCTGCTGGACGACATACAAATCACCTTCGGGTTTGACCGAGAGGTCCACCTGGTCGATGACTTCGAGGGTCCGAACAAGTGGACCACGCTCGCGACTTCGGTTATTTCGTCGGATTTCATAGAGGCCACGGGGGATGATGCGCACGGCGGCCAACGCTCGGGCAGATTCTCCTTCGGCAGAGACACCGATCGCGGCATCAGGGGTTTCTACCGAAGCACCAACTACGGGCCGATACCGGTCGTAGCCAGCACCTCATTTGCCTGGTCCACGGGCACCGAAGTAGGCGATTCTCTGATCGTGACAGTGGACGGAAGATTCGTCCCAATCATTATTATGGACACGGTGGACTACTTCCCAACACTTAATCCTTCGTTTGGCGGGTTTATCCTGGCCGACCTGGACAACATGGTCACGCACTTAAACATCCTGAGCCCGATGTCGTCCGCCAGCCCAAACGAGCTATACTTGGCCACGGTGCCCGGCTCCCTCGAGTCGGTGCGTGAGGTAGCCTACTCCCTGGCGCCAGGGAGTGGGCTCGTCCACGACGCGGAGGCGCTCCTGGAGTCGGTGCGGCTGGACCCGCTGGTCGTTGCCGGCTGGAAGGCGATGGTGCTGGTGGCCATCGGCGTCATACTGTTCACTGCCACACTGGGATATGCCGCGTACCTGCTCACCTTCTCCGCCGAGAGCCGCAGCGAGACAGGATTTCTCCGCGCGCTGGGCTTCTCGGGGCGGCAGATGATGTGGCTGGTGGGCGCCGAGCACATGGCGATCTTATTGTTAGGCCTGGCTCTGGGGACGGTGTCGGGCTTCGCCATGAGCAACGTTTTGATATCCGCGGTCGCCGTCACCGAGCGCGGCGATCCCGTGCTGCCACCATTCGTGATAACGACCAACTGGGCGTTTATGGGGCCGATCTACGTGGCGCTTATGGTTGTATTTGCGGCCGCGCTTTACTGGCTGACGCGGTCGGCCAGCGGCGTGGACATCTCCGGAGTGACCCGTGTCGAGGGAGAGTAAGCAATCGGCAGCGAGCGCGCGCCCAACTCGGACGAACGGGCCGGCGCCGGCGGAGTGTAAATGGTCAGCATCGTAGTCAGATTAGTCAGGGCCTGGCCGCTGGTAGTACGGCGCAGCCTCGCCAATTGGCGGCTGCTGTCCACGGTCGTGATCGGCGTACTGATGGCCTCCGCGATAATGGCCGGCACGGTCATCTACTTCAACGCGCTCCGAGAGTTGGCCCTGACCAACGCCCTGAACAAGCTGTCCATAGAACAGACGAATATTGTTCTGAAGTCGGACCGCGGGCCTACCAACCGCACAGAGGCGACCAACGTGGACCGGGCAACCGGCAATGCGATCGAACGCTGGGTCGCCTGGATGCTGCGCTCCCGGGCTACCGGAGTCAAGACCGCAACTTTCTTCCTGACTGAGCCGGGCGAAGAAGCGTCTGCGGGCGAGGATAACTCGCGCACCTATTTCGGCCATCTGCCGACCCTCAACGAGCATGTCACCATACTGCCAGGAGGGCGAATGCCCGGCGATGCCGCCCTCGACGTTCCCGGCGTGCCCCTCACCCTCGAGGGCCTGGTGCCCAAAGAAGCGGCGGACCTCTACGGCGTCGGCGTCGGAGATACGCTGGCGGCGGTCCCCTTCTGGAACGATCTCACCCCTTACGCCCACGTGGTGATAAGCGGCCTGTTCGAGCGCAACGACCCGGGCAACGAGTATTGGCCCTTATTCGACAGAGTGTTCCAGGGGTCCACCACCGGCGACTTTCGGACCGTGCCCTTCCTGGTGACTGAGCAAGCGTACTTCGACATCATCGGACAGTCGTTTAAGAACATGAACAGCACCTACGCCTGGCTGCTGGCGGTGGACCGCAACAAGCTGAATGCCGGAAACGCCACCGCCGCAAGGCTCGGCATCACCACGATGCGAGGCAGCCTGGCGACTAACCTGCACAGCTACCGGCAGATTACCAGGCTGGATCATGCGCTAGAGAACTACGACCGGCGCCTGTTTTTCTCCAAGCTGCCGATGTTCATCGTCCTGATCCTGATCTCCCTGGTAATTCTGTACTACGTGGTTACCCTATCATCGCTGCTGGTGGAGCAGCACAGGCCGGAGACGATCCTGCTAAGAAGCCGCGGCGCCAGCTCCTCCCAGGTCCTGGCCGTCTCGGTCCTGGAGGGCGTCACGATCGCGGTGATGGCGATCGGGGTCGCGCCGCTATTGGCGTCGGCGGTCATTAGCCTGCTTGGGTTCACGCCCGCCTTCTCCGATCTGAGCGGAGGCGCGAGGCTACAGGCGAGCATCTCCCCCGGCGCCTACCTCATGAGCGCGCTGGGCGGTGTCCTCAGCTTCGTCGCGCTGACATTCCCAGCGGCGCAGGCGTCTCGAATCGGGGTCATGGTGCACCGACAGCAGTCGTCCCGACCCGAGGGCCAGCCGATGTACCAGCGGTTCTACCTGGACGTGCTGTTGCTGATCGTCGGGATCGTGCTGTTCCGTCAGCTTTCGGAGCGAGGTTCCGTGGTCGCCGTCAGCATATTTGGCGAAGTCGCGGTGGACCAGATTCTGCTGGCGGTCCCGGCAATCATACTGCTCGCATCGGCGTTAGTGCTGTTGAGGCTCTTTCCCGTGGCAATGAGGCTCGCCAGCAGGCTGCTGTCTCCCGTCTTGCCCGCGGGACTGGTTATCGGCATGTGGCACATGGCCCGCAACCCAACGCACTATGCGAGACTCTCTCTGCTCCTGATCCTCATGGCCGGACTGGGCATGTTCGCCGCCAGTTTCGGCGGCACGTTGAAGCGCAGCTTTCATGAACGAGCGCTCTACTCTACGGGCGCCGAGCTGCGCGTCGAGGGCTTGCTGCTGAATAATCGGGGAAACACCGTTCCACTGAAGGAGAGCTACCTGGAAATGCCCTCGGTCAGCGAGGTCGCTCCGGCATTCAGGGGGACGGGCGGGGACCTGTCGCGGCTGCTGGGCGACACGTACAAGATGTTCGCAATGGACGCCGAAGCGGTCATGGACCTGGCGTGGGTCCGTGACGACTTCGCCGACAAGCCGCTCAGGCCGATGGTCACGGCGCTGTCCAATCCGACGCCCCCGGTCGGCATGTCGTTGCCCGAGGGCGGCGTTGCCATCGGCGTCACGATAAAGACCGACAGGCCGCACCCCGGAGTCGTCCTGATCGCTCGGATCAAGGACTCTAACGACAGGTACTTTAACTACTTCCTGGGCACGCTGGATTCCAATGGGTGGGGCGATCGTGAGGCGAATCTAGTACCAACACGCCGCTTCCGAAGGTCTCCCCTGTTGCGGCCGACATCGCCGCTGACGCTGGTGGCGGTATCGGTACACGAGACGGACAGTCGAACCAGGTTGAGGGCGGGGTCGCTGTCCCTCGATGCCATATTCGTCCGCATGGCAGATGGGTCCAAACAGGTAGTGGAGCCCTTCGACTCCGTGTCTGACTGGAACGTCCTGGTGGTTGCGCCCCAGTCGGCGTCCGACGCCCTCCAGCCGTCCAGCGATGGCCCGGACGGTCCACATGGCGCTACGTTCGCCTGGACGGAGGGGACCGCTCTGACGAGCAGAGGGATATTCCGCGGTCCGCCGATCGTGCCCCTGCCGGTGGTCGCCACCAAGTCGTTCCTCCGGTTCAACGAGCACGAGATAGGCGAAACTATCGAGGTCTCGGTCCAGGGTCATCGGCTGCGCGTTAAGCTGGTGGACCAGGTGGACTATTTCCCGACGCTGGACACGAACAACGAGTCGTACCTGATAGGCGATCTGGGCGCTATCTCCAGCTACGTGAACCTGCAGACAACTTCGGGCGAGTTCAGACCCAACGAAGTCTGGCTCACCACGCAGGGCGGAGCCGACGAGCGCGCCCGGCTTCTGGATTTGCTCAGGAACGATGAGCCATTTGTGAGCCGTGACGTCCAAGACAGGTTTGAGGTGCTGGCGGATTCGGAGGTGGACCCGCTGGTGGACGCCGGCTGGAACGCGCTCCTGTTCGTGGCCTTTGCGGCGGTGTTCATTCTCAGCGGCATCGGCTTCCTGGTACACGCTTACGTTTCGTTCAAATCGCGGGAAGTGCAGTTCGCGCTTATGCGGACCATCGGATTCACAATGAGGCAGCTCATGACGCTGGTTTTCGTGGAGCAGGTGCTCGTCATTGGCACCGGCATGGCCCTGGGGAGCTGGATGGGCGGCAGGCTGGGAGCGACCGTAATGCCTTACCTTGGACACGACGATCAGGGCGTGCAAGTGCTGCCGCCGTTCATCATCGAGATCAACTGGGACGCGCTGACAATAACGTACGCGGCCATGGCAGTGCTGTTCGCCGTTATAATAGCGGGCGTCCTGTGGTTCGTACGGCGCATATCGCTTCAGCGAATCCTTCGGCTAGGAGAGATGTAAAATCTCGGCGCAGCAGATGGGACCTCGAGGTACCGAATGACACAAAACGACAGCGGCGCTTACGTCCTGTGCGAGGACCTTTTCAAGATATACAAGATTGCCGACCTTGAGGTGGTGGCGCTCAGGGGGCTGGACCTGGCCGTGCAAAGCGGCGAGGTGGTCGCCATCGTCGGCGCCAGCGGAAGCGGTAAGAGCACCCTGCTCAATATTCTGGCGGGCTACGATTCCCCTTCCGCCGGCAAGGTCAGCGTCGGCGGCCGGGACCTGCTGCAGATGGGCGGGAAAGCGGTGGAGGAGTACCGGCGCGATGAGGTCGGCTTCATCTGGCAGCAGACCAGCAGAAACATGTTTCCGTATCTCACCTCCATCGAGAACGTGGCCCTGCCCATGATGCTTACTAACACCCCGGGCCGAGCCAGGCAGGCACGGGCCGAGGAGCTGTTGGAGCTGGTGGGACTCGGTCACAGGCTGCACCACACGCCGGAGAAGCTCTCCGGTGGCGAGCAGCAGCGGGTGGCTATCGCGATCGCGCTGGCGAACTCGCCCCCTCTGCTGCTGGCGGACGAGCCGACCGGCGAGCTGGACGACACCACGGCCGCAGAGATCCTCGACCTGTTCGGCGAGGTCAACCGCGCCCTGGGTACCACTGTGCTGATCGTGACCCACGACCCTGACATCGCCTACAAGGTCGGCAGGGTAGTGATGATTCGCGACGGCAAGATGTCCACCGAGATACGGCGCAAGGTCACTTTCGAGCGCATCACCGGCGACGCCGCCACCGAAGACCCGCTCGAAGAGTTCATTCTGGTAGACGCTAGCGGCCGGATTCAGATACCCAGGGAGATGCTCGAGCGGTTGAAAATCGGAGAGAGGGCGAAGGTGCATATAGAGAACGGCACAGTCACCCTGCGCCCAGAGGAGTAATGGTGTGAGTAGAGTACCTCCGCTGATAACCACGGTCGACCTTGGCCGCACATATTACCTGGGGTCGGAGGAGATAAGCGCCCTCAGAAGCATCAACATGACCGTCATGCGCGGCCAGTTCATCGCCGTGATCGGCAGGTCCGGCTCGGGGAAGACCACGCTCCTCAACATCCTGGCGGGCCTGGACAAGCCCACGACGGGCCAGGTGCTCTTCGAAAACCAGGACCTGGGCGATATGGGCGAGCGGGAGCTGACCGAGATCCGCAGGCACAAGATAGGATTCGTGTTTCAGTCGTTCGGCCTGCTTCCTCTGCTGTCGGCATACGAAAACGTCGAGCTGCCCCTGCGAATAGCAGGAGTGAGGACCCGAGACCGTGAAGAGCGCACCAGGGAGGCCCTCGACATCGTGGGCCTCTGGAACCGCGCAAAGCACCGCCCTTACGAGCTGTCGGGAGGCGAGCAGCAGCGGGTCGCCATCGCGCGGGCGATCGTCAACCGGCCGCCGCTGATACTGGCCGACGAGCCGACGGGGGAGCTGGACTCCAACAACGCGCGGTCCATATTCGGCCTGTTCAAGAGGATGGTGAACGACCAGGGTATCAGCGTCCTTTCGGCCACCCACGATTCGACGCTCCTTGCACTCGCCGACGAGGTCAAAGAGATCCGCGACGGCCAGCTCGTCGACGCCACGCATCTGGGCCAGCGATACCGCGACAACTAGTCGGCAGATTTGCACGGCGAGTCCCCCGTCGTCTGTTACCCCTTCGGCATGCTCAGGGCAAGCTCTGAGGACGCCTTGTCCAGCTAATCCATGTCACCCCTTCGGCATGCTCAAGGCAAGCTCTGAGGACGCGCGGGGCGGACGAAGGGTCTGGTTCACTGTTACCAGCGTTGAAACAGGCCACACCACCGAGTGCTGGTTGCATTGACGAGACCTGAATGTGTTGAGCCAGATTCTTCGCGCGCCTCGGGCGCACTCAGAATGACATTGGTTGCAAATCCCCGAGGACGCCCGGCCAAGACGTCGTGGTAGCGGCGTTGAGCGGAGGGCGCCTGGGGCAACTTACCAATGTCACCCCTTCGGCATGCTCAGGGCAAGCTCTGAGGACCGCCGGGGCGGGCGAAGGGTCTCGTTTGCCGTTACCAGCGTTGAAACGGGCCACACCACCGAGCGCTGGTCGCATCGACGAGACTTGCACGTGTTGAGCCAGATTCTTCGCGCGCCTCGGGCGCACTCAGAATGACATCCAGTGCAAAGCGCCCAGGCGGAGTTATCGGGACCTCGAAGGGGCATCCTCTGGGTGGGCAGGTCCGCAACGCCGGCGTTGCCTGTCAAACACGCGACAAATGCAGGCCCGTTTGTCTTGCCATATTCTCAAAATGTGTTTAGCCTTATATCTAGTACTTCTGTTCTTAGGTGGACCAGTTATGCGCGGTCCCAGGCCCCTGCCCCAGCGTCTAGACGACCCGCTTATCGCGTCTCTCGGTACCAGGATGCCGCCTTCGACCAGCCGAGTGCCAGACATTTATCGCGAGACGACCAAGTGTTATGCCTACATGTGCGTCTACGCTTACGGTTGCAGCGAGAGGGCGGAACGTCCGGCGCAGGTGCTGATGCGTCGCTGCATGCGGTACATGCCGGAATCGCTGAGAATCAAGCCCGCGCTGTCGGAGATGGCCCTCGACGTGCTGGCGCGGCAGCGCGAGCGGGGGGACATGCTGTCCGCGAGCACCGCGTCCGTGCTCGACCAGTTCAGGCCGAACGGCCCGACTCGGCGCATCTCCTAGCTGCTCCCGAGCCCTCGGCAGGGCTCCTTCGACACGGATTCCCGGGCGCGGCGCCCCGCTCATTGGGATACACGTGCCGCCGATTCATGCTGGCGACCTGACAACCTCCGTGCGCATACGGTCCCGCACGACTTCGAATGATGTATATTCATCCCGGCTGTTCCTTGTCTGCGTCAGGACCTGGCAAAACCCGCATTCTTGTCATTCTAGAGGAGTCCCGATTCCATCGGGACTACGAAGAATCCCTTGGTCGCGCATAGATTCTTCGCGGAGTCTATCCTGAGCCTAGCCGAAGGGTTCAAGAATGACAGATTAGGTTAGACTCTCTTGGGGTACCAGGTGGCCGACGAAATAATATGGAAAGTGGCGGTCCGGCGGGACCCAGAGGAAGCAGCATGCACACTACTAACTACACCTCGCTCGCGCCCCAATACGAGTTCGCCGAGACCCTGGCCGAGCAGGAGGCACAGCTAAAGGAAAACCCAATGCTCCGGCGAATGATGGCATCGCGAAAGGAGATGGCTTCAGACAGATACCGACCGGTCTACCACTACGTCAACCCCGAGAACTGGATGAACGACCCTAACGGGCTCTGCTTCTGGCAGGGTCGGTGGCACCTCTTCTACCAGGGCTATCCGCCGGAAGACCCCCGGCAACACTGGGGGCACGCCGTCAGCGACGACCTGGTCCACTGGCGCGATCTCCCCTATGCCATCTACCCCAACCCGGAGGAGTGCTGCTTCTCCGGGTCGACATTGGTCGAAGAGGACCGCGTAATCGCCATGTACCACGGCACCCAGGCCGGCAACATGGTCGCCGTTTCCAGCGACCCATTGCTGTTGAACTGGGAAAAGGTCACCGGCAAGGCCGTGATCCCCATCGGGAAGCAATCTGGCTCTCCCCAGCCCTACACGGTGTTCGATCCGTGCATCTGGAGCAAGGATGGAACCTACTATGCGCTGTCGGCAGGAACGCTGCCCGACGGGCCTGGGGGCAAACGGATTGCCGCCGATTTTCTTTTCCGCTCGAAGGACCTGGAGACGTGGGAGTACCTGCACCCGTTCACCGAACAGGACCGGTTCACGCTGGTGGGAGACGACGGCGCCTGCCCCTACTTCTGGCCGATCGGAGACCGGCACATTCTTCTCTTCTTCAGCCACATGAGCGGAGGCCAGTACCTGCTGGGCGACTACGACAAGGACCTCGATAAGCTGGTCGTCACCTCCGGAGGCCTCTTCAATTTCGGGGCATCGACCCCCTCCGGCGTCCACGCGCCCTCGGCTACGCCCGACGGACGGGGAGGTGTGGTCGTGATCTTCAACATGAACCCGGGCTTTCCGACTCAAGGATGGAACCAGCTGATGACCCTGCCCAGACGGCTTACTTTGGCAGGGGACGATGAGCTGAGAATGGAACCCGCCGGGGACATTGAGTCCCTCAGATATGACCATCGGCATGTGGGAAGGACTGAGCTGCCAGCCAATCGGGAGGTGGTCATGGAGGGTATCGAGGGCAATTCGATGGAGTTATATCTGGAGATCGACCCCAAGAGCGCGCCCATGGTTGAGCTGAACGTCTTGCGTTCACCGGACAGAGCGGAGTTCACTCGAATCGCGTTTTTCAAGGACCGGGGCTTCAGAATCCAGAGGCCCGCGGCTATGTCCGGGGCGTCGTTGGCGAGCGGGCGGACCGTCGTGGGCCGACACGGGCAGCCCCAGCCTGCTCCGGTAAATGAAAGCCTGCTTACGCTGGACACGTGCTACTCATCGACGCTGCCGGACGCGCTCTCACGGGCCCCGGAAACGGCGCCGGTACGCATCGCGTCCGACGAGCCGTTGCAACTCCGGGTGTTCATAGACCGCAGTGTGGTGGAAGTGTTCGCAAACGGGAAACAGTGCGTCGCGGCGCGGGTATACCCCGGACGGGAGGATAGCGCCAGCGTGTCCCTGCGTGCCCAGGGCGACGTTGCCGAGCTACGATCGTTGGACGTCTGGCAGATGAAAAGCATATACGCCTAGGCGTCGGGCGACCATCAACACTCAGACGCACGCCATGCCGTCGCGGATCGACTGGCTACAGTTCCGGCCTCCGCCACCCGCCCAGCGCCGACTCGACGACCAGCGCCAGCGCCAGCGAGATGTCCTCTCGCCAGGGACGGGCGACTAGCTGAACGCCGATGGGCAGTCCCTCGGGAGATGTCCCGGCGCGGACGACGGCCACGGGCCAGCCGGTGGTGTTGAACACGCTGGTGTAGCGGCCCGCCTCACGATGACGGTCCTGGCCCTCGCCGTGAGGCAGCGCGGGGAAGGGCCGGACGGGACAGAGTATGGCGTCGTACCCCTC
The DNA here is from genome assembly GCA_965248005.1 of Dehalococcoidia bacterium. Classification (GTDB taxonomy): domain Bacteria; phylum Chloroflexota; class Dehalococcoidia; order Lucifugimonadales; family UBA1123; genus CBDFIE01. The sequence goes on along the minus strand of CBDFIE010000003.1, from coordinate 1,198,824 downwards.
CATGAAGGAGAGCATCCGCGAGCGGAAGACGTCTAACTTCTCCATCAGGGCGGTCAGGTCCGCGCCGGGCAGCGGGTCGATTTTACCCAGGAACTGGCTCATGTATGGGGCGGTCTCTGTGGTCCCAGCCTGGTCCAGCAGCCTGCGCACCACGGCCCCGCCGTCAGCCGTCAGCAGGCCGGGCTCCGGCATATCGTCCAGCGCCTCGGGACGGTCCTCGACCATCGTGACTCCCGCGTTCCGCAGAGCGTCCGCCGCAGCGACGATGCCCGACTCGACCTCGGGTGTCGGGGACACTAACCCGTTGTCGGCGTAGCAGGCCACCCTCAGGTTGCCAAGGTCCACGTCGGAGGCGGCGCGAACCGGCATCGGGACGATATGGGGGTCCGTCCAGTCGGGCCCTGCGATGATCGGGAAAGCCAGCGCCAAGTCCTCGACGTAACGGGCCAGGGGGCCGATGACGGTCAGCGAGTCCAGCGCTCCCGTGGTGGGACCGACGATGTGCCCGGTGCGAGGCACCCGGCCGGAGGTGGGTTTGAGGCCCGCGATGCCGCAGAACCCGGCGGGGACACGGATGCTGCCGCCGGTGTCGGTGCCCAGGTCCAGCGGAGAGCCCCCGGCGGCGATGATCGCCGCCGCGCCGCCGCTGCTCCCACCGGGCGTCCGGGAAAGGTCGTAAGGGTTGTTTGTGCGGCCGTAGACCAGGTTGTCAGTCTCGAACGACAGCGTCAGCTCGGGGGTGTTGGTCTTGCCGAGCACGATCGCCCCGGCGGCCCGCATTCTGGCGACCGCGGTGGCGTCGCGGTTGGGGACGTAGGAGGCGCGGCCCTTCGTGCCAGCAGTCGAGACGATGCCCTCGGTGTCGTGGGAGTCCTTGACCGTCATCGGGACGCCGTGCAAGGGACCTACGGACGCACCCGCGGCCAGCTTCGCGTCAGCGTCCCGTGCCTCGGCCAGGGCTCGCTCAAGAACGGTCTGCACCACCGCGTTCAGGCTCGCGTTTACGGCGTCGATTCGGGCCAGGTGCGCCTCCACCACCTCGACCGAGGAGATTTTCCTATCTCTGATCGCACTGGCGATATACCGGGCGGAGGCGTATATGATCTCTTCCATCAAGCTGACCTCAAAACTGGATCGTTCTCGGGGCTGGGCGGGCGGACACAATCGCCCCTGGGACGGGCCTCGACGAGTTCACTCGTCGGAGTACGACACCCGGACTGGCAAATTACAAAACATCCATGGCCATCATGTCCTGGTAGCTCTGACGGCGGCGGATGAGACGCGCCGAGCCGTCGCGCACCATCACGATGGCCGGAGGCGGGTTCCAGTTGTAGCTGCTGGCCATGGCGGGGACGTAGGCCCCCGACGAAGGGATCGCGATGATGTCGCCAGACTCCAACACCGGGAGCCGGATGTCGCGGATGAGCAAGTCCCCGGACTCGCAGTACTTGCCCGCCAGCGTGACCACTTCCTCGGGTGGGTCGGACATGCGGCTGGCGACGGCAGCTTCGTACTTGGCGTCGTAGAGGGCCGGCCGGATGTTGTCGCCCATGCCGCCATCCACGGAGACGTATTTTCGCACCGACGGAATGTCTTTGATGGCGCCGACGGTGTACAGGGCCACGCCCGCGCGGCCAACAATCGAGCGTCCCGGCTCGACCGTCAGCCTTGGCTCACCGAATCCCAGTTCGGCGCAGCGCGACTTCAGCGCATTCGTGATGGCTTCGGCGTAGTCGCCGATGTCGGGTGGGGGCTCGTCGCGGACGTAGCCGATGGCGAAGCCGCCGCCGGGGCTGACCTCCCGAAGCTCGAGCCCCTGCTCCTTGAAGGGCGCGACAAAGCTCAGCACGGTGTCGAGGGCCGAGGAGAACGGCTCCAGCTCGAATATGGGAGAACCCAGATGGAAGTGGACGCCGACCAGGTCCAGGCTCGGCGCCGCCAGCGCCTCCCGGATCGCCTGGGCCGCGTCGCCGGTCTCGATGGCGAAGCCGAACTTGCTGTCCAGGATACCCGTGGTCGTAAAGACGTGGGTATGGGGATCGACGTTCGGCGAGAGCCTGACCATGACGTCCTGTATGACGCCGCGGCCGCGGGCGATTTCGATCAGCAGGCGAAGCTCGTGGAAGTTGTCCACCACGATTCGCCCGATGCCGGACTCGACGGCGAACTCAAGCTCCTCCGGGCTCTTGTTGTTGCCGTGGAAGTAGAGCTTGTCCATCGGCACTCCGGCGGCCACTGCCACGGCCAGCTCGCCCCCTGAAACCACGTCCAAGCCCAGTCCCTCCTCGGCTACGATCTTCGCGATGGCAGGGTTCAGGAAGGCCTTGGAGGCGTAGGCCACACGGCTGCTGGGGTACCGCTCCGTGAATCCGTCCACGAACTGCCGGCACATGGCCCGCAGCGTCTCCTCGTCGAACACCAGCAGGGGCGAGCCGAACTCGCGGGCCAGCTCGACCGTGTCGCAGCCGCCCAGCACCAGATGGTCGGCGGCGTTGATGCGGGCGGTTACGGGGAACAGGTCTACGTTATCGAAGGGCATCCGGCACTACCTAGCAGCTGGAGTTCGTAAGCGCGGGCCACGCAACGGCCAGTGTTGGCGGTAGAGTCAGCGAGCATCACGTTCGGACCTCAGTATCTCGGCAATCAACCATTGCACTGGCTGCAAGTCCGCCTGGATAGTCTCCCAGACCACCGCAATGTCAACGTCGGAATATGCGTGTATCAGCCGATTTCGCATGTCGATCATGTCTCGCCACGGAAGCTACGGATGGCCGGATCTAAACTCTTCGGAGAAGTAGTTTGCAGCCTCACCGATTATCTCAAGGTTTCTCACCACGGCATCGATGGTCTTCTGGTCAAGGGCGAAATCGTCAAACCCCAGTCCGCGAACATACTCAAAAATTCGGCCCGTCGCGTCCTGAATGTCCGTCAGGCGTTCTCGCCAGTCATCAGGCTGCATACACGAGGTCTCGGTACACCCGTTCTCGTATCTGTGATCTCAGTGCTCCTGGCGTAGCCAGATCAACTTGCTGGCCCAGCGCGTCCTCAAGATAGAATCTCACCTGCGCCAACCCGAAGAATCCGATCGGCCTGTCGAACTCAACCAGGATGTCCACGTCGCTGTCGTCGCGCGCCTCGTTGCGGGCCGTCGAGCCGAAAATGGCGAGCGACTTGACGCCGTGCTTCTCCCGAAGCTCGGCCTTGTGGTCCGAGAGGATCATCAGCGCTCTGTCGCGGTCCATGGTTATTTCCCCTGGATGATTGGCAGCGAGGCCACATGCTCTCAATTTGTATCCGATGGGCCGGTCAGACTCCGGATATTTCGGCTATTGCTATCCCTTGCTCCCCGGCGACCGAGTACAGCAAGTATGTGGTCCCGTCTTCCTCGAAGAGCCCCGGATCGCGTAGCTGCCGGACCGGCTCCACAGATAGCCCTCGGACCGAGGGCGCCAGCGGCAGGTCGACGCCCTCGTACTCGGTGGTCGGCTCCAGCACGGCTACCGGCTCCGACTCCATCCAGTCCATCCAGTCCGGTGTCAGGTCGATCGTCGCCAGCAGTATGCGCTCGGGCGTGTCGCCGACGTTGGAATAGAATACGTAGAGCGTGTCACCCTGCACCTTGACGGCCGTATGGCGCATGTCGAGCGAAAACAGGGTTGGCCCCTCCTCGAATCCGGTCAGGCCGTCCCTCGATCGGTAGAAGACGCCAGGCATCCCCAGGGCGTAGTAGTAGCCGTCCCACGTGAACACCCTGATGTACGGATTGCCCAGAACCTCGTCCCTGGCTGCAAAGTCGATGCCGTTGCCCGAGATAGCCACCCTCGATCTCTGGGCCCTCTCCCCGGCAACGATTTCACCGTGGAAGTACATGCGAATCTCGCGGGCGTCGTTGTCGACGTGGACGTCGGGCGACGCGACGTGGTCGTGGAAAAAGGAGCCCTCGAGCTTCAGCGTGCCGGGTTCGTGGGTGCGCCAGGGACCCTCAAGCTGGTCCGCGTAGGCGAGCCGTATGTAGTCGCCCTTGTGGTGGGCAAAATAGAGGTAGTACGTGCCAAGCGGATTGGGCAGCCAGTCCGGGACTCGAATCAGCGAAGGGCCGTTGATGTTCGCGCCCATTCTGGCGTCCATGCCGGGGGATACGATGGGGTTGGCGGGTAACCGTTCAACTTTCATAGCGTCTGTTTCACTCCCGCGGCGCGTGCATGACGACCGAAGGCAGATGGGCTGTCGACTCGCGCGAATGCGCACGACGCGAACTGCGTCATCACTCCCGTGCCAACTGCCGGCCACGCTGTATTCTAACCCGTCCGCCTCTGAATTGGGAACCGAGGGCCCACGCTTGCGTTGACAAGCCCCAGGCGCGATGCTAATCTCAACCGAAATACAATCGGGCCCTAAATCAGTCGGCAAATTGGAGGATCGATAATGGGCAAGTCCCAGGTGTACTGGATGGACGCACACTCGAAGTCGACGTCGACGAGCCTGGCCGCGAAGATGCTGACCGTATTCGACGCGGCAAATCTGGACAAGATGGTCGAGCCCAACGACGTTGTCGCCATCAAGGTCCACTGCGGCGAATGGAACAACTCAGCCTACCTCAGGCCCGTCTACGCCCGCGCGCTGGCGGACCGGATCAAGGAGCTGGGCGGCAGGCCCTTCGTGTGCGACACGACGACCTCGACCTACTCGCCCCGGGGGTCGCGGGCTTCCGAGCTGGACATCTTGCTGACCGCCGAGCGCAACGGCTACAACTCGGCAACCCTGGGCTGCCCGTTCATATGCGCCGACGGCTTCATCGGCACGAGCGACTTCCGAGTCGACCTGCCAGAGGGCTACCTGCTTAAGGAAGCCTACGTAGCCCAGGCCATCGCGGCCGCGGACGTGGTCATCGCGCTGACCCATTTCAAAGGCCACCCAATGGGCGTCATCGGTGGCGCGCTCAAGCACATGGGCATAGGCGCCCAGTCCAAGCGGGGCAAGCTCAACGTGCACATGGGTGGCCATCCCAAGTACGGCCTCGGCGCCGCCGCCGAGTTCCACCCAGAGGCTTTCAAAGGCAAGGCCGAGACACCGGACTGGGAGCTCCTGGAGGACTGCTGTCCCTTCGACCTCTGGCACATCAACGAGAATGACGAGATCGAATGGGAGCGCGAGAAGTGCGCCACCTGCCTGGGCTGCTTTGGCGTCATGGGTTCCCGAGGAATACTGGACATACCGGAGGCCAACTTCGACGCTCTCGACGTAGCCATCGCCGACGCCTGTCTGGCAGTCGAGAAGACCGTGGGCAGGGACAAGGTCGGCTACATAAACATGGCTATCGATGTGTCTCCGGCCTGCGACTGCGTAGGCCACGCTGACATTCCCATCGTGCCCCACCTGGGGGTCTTCGCGAGCACCGACGCGGTCGCCATCGACATGGCCTGCGTGGACGCCGCGAGGCGCTCCGTCGGCACTCCGGGCTCCAAGGCTGAGACCATGGAGGCCCATCATGCGGGCGACCGCAAGTTCGAGGCTGCATCCGCCACGTTCCACGGCCAGAGCGAGGTGGCCAGCATCAATACTGGCCACGCGAACGGCCTGGGCAGCCGCGACTACGAGCTGGTGGACGTAGCGCCCATCCCCGGGGAAAAGTACGGGTTCCCCTACGACCGCAGGCTCAGCCGTCCACGGTTCATGAAGAACTTCGAGAAGTTCCAGCCCTTCCCCTACGACCGCCACGACGGCAAGGGTTTTGCCAGAGAGGACGAGGTGGACCTGGAGGCGATGAAGCACCACTATGAGGACGCCACCAACGGCCACCACGCGGTCGAGGGCGCCGAGGCGCTGGCCCCCGCCGACGACGACTAGAGTTATCGCAACGCACCTATCGAGTCGGAGACCAGTGCCGACCCGTCCGGATCGGGACCCGGAGGGAGCCTCCGTGGAGCACGCCCGCCATGGACAGTTCGGTGTGCAGGGGCGAGGGGGTGTCCCCAATCTCCCTTTCGGGGTGAGGTGGCGGTAGCCAGTCCCAATAGGTCGGGGCGCAGTGAACCAGGCCCTCGACGGGGGTTAGTCCTCGCGCATTCGCACGGGGGAATGAGGAAATACAAGAAAATGCCACAGTCCGGACAGGAGCTACTCGAGCAAAGCATCTCCACCTGTAACGAGATCGCCTCGGGCCTGGGCAAGCAAAACCAGGCCTGGGAGGAGTCGCTGGTCGAGATCGTCGAAAAGTTTGGCGAAATCAGCGGGACCTTCTTCTTCAAGACCATGCCCAGCGTCCCAGTGACGCGCGGGACCGCCAGGGAGGCTGAGGCGCTCCTGGAGCTTCGCAACAGCCAGGACTGGGATGCCTTCGGCCAGGCGCTGCCGCGGCTTATCGAGAGCGCGCAGGACGTTATCGAAAACTCTGGGATGAAGGGTGTAACGCTGACGTGAGCGGACCGGTCCTCGTCACCGGCGGCGCGGGCAGCGTAGGTCGGCGACTGGCGGAGAGGTTTGTGGCGGCGCGCCAGCCCGTAATCGTCTTCGACCTGCCAGTCATGGATTTCACGGGACTTGAAGGGCGCGGCGGCGTCCAGGTCGTCAGGGGCGACATCACGCGCGCCGAGGATGTCACGATAGCCACGAAGACGGCTGCCGCAGTCGTACACCTGGCCGCTCTGCTTCCCCCCAACAGCGAACGAGACCGGGAATTGACGTTCCGGGTCAACGTCGACGGCACCCGCAGGCTCGTTGAGGCGCTGGAGGCGCACAATCCCGACGCCGTGCTGGTGTTCACCTCGTCCATCAGCACCTACGGCGACACAGCCGGTGAAGAGCCTCCCATTCGCGTGGACCACGCCCAGCACGCCATCGACGTCTACGCCGACAGCAAGATCGCCGGCGAAGCGGTCCTCGCTGAGTCCTCACTCGAGAACACCGTCGTGCTGCGCATCGCGGGCATCGCGGTGCCAGCGTTTCTGGAGCCTCCGGAACCCTGGCCCTTCATGGAAGACCAGCGGGTGGAGATGGTCCACCGGGACGATGTGGTTGACGCGCTGTTCAACGCGGCCCGGTCACCCGAGGTCACCGGCAAGGTCCTGCACATCGCGGGCGGGGTCACCTGGCAGCTCCGAGGGCGCGATTACGCCCATGACTTCTACGAGTTTGTGGGCGCCCCGGCCGAGGACGCTACCTACCGGGACACGCCCGGATGGATGGACTGGTACGATACGGAGGAGTCCCAGCGCATTCTCAAGTACCAGAGTCGGTCGTACGGGCACTACTCGGACGAGATGCGGGCCATCGTGCGGGCGATGATGGAGTAGCCGGTCGACCTGAAAACGGGGGCTCCACGGGCAGGGATGAGCCGGCCTGCTAGCGGGGTGACTTCGAAATACGCTCATGAAGCGTCATTGCGAGGCGCGACGAAGGCGGGCCGTGGCAATCTGGTGGTACGGGCCACCCTTCCTCCAGATTGCTTCGTCGGCAACCGCCTCCTCGCAATGACGTTCACGGTCGACCGCGCAGACAAGACAACAGCGAGGACCGGTATCCCCTGGAAATGATAAGCTATCGCGGTGGCCAAGTATGGCAGCTTCCGGCCGACGGAGGCTACTGAGCATAGAAGACGGTAATGCCTACCGAGCTTGAAGTAATCGACAAGAAAACCGCCGCGGCAAAGTTGGTGGCCCTGGAGGCCATCCTCGCCGAGATGGGTTCCGTCATCGTGGCGTACTCCGGCGGCGTGGACAGCGCATTCCTGGCCGCCGTCGCCAGCCGGGTGCTGGGGAGCCGGGCGCTGTCCGTCACGGCCAGGTCGCCCAGCCTGGCGCCCTCCGAGCTGCGGGAGGCCACCGAGCTTGCCGAGCAGATCGGTCTGAGCCATCGCGTGATCGAGACCCAGGAGGTCGAGCGCGAGGACTACGCTGCCAACGACCCCAACCGCTGTTATTTCTGCAAGGACGAGCTGTACACCCACCTGGTGGCCTTCGCCAAGGACGAAGGGTACGGCCACGTCGCCAACGGCACGAACACCGACGACCTGGGCGACTTCCGTCCCGGCCTGAAGGCCGCCAGCCAGTACGGCGTGCGCAGCCCGCTGGTCGAGGCGGAGCTGAGCAAGGCCGAGATACGATCGCTGTCCAGGGACATGGAATTGCCGACCTGGGACAAGCCCGCTCAGGCGTGCCTGTCGTCCCGCATCCCCTACGGCACCCCCGTCTCGGTGGAAGCGCTGGACCGCATCGCCAAGGCCGAGGAGTTCCTGCACGGGCTGGGCATCCGCCAGCTACGGGTGCGACACCACGACACCATCGCACGCATCGAGGTCCAGTCGGACGGCTTCGCCATTCTAATGGCCGAGGACAACCGCGAGCGCATCGCCGAGTACTTCCGCTCCATCGGCTACTCGTATGTGACGCTGGACCTCGAAGGATTTCGCAGCGGTAGCCTCAACGAGGTCCTGTCCAAATCGATGAGCAGGAAGTCTACCCGCTAGAGGCTATCTTGCGGGGCGGTTCCCGTCGACGTCCAGTGGCACGGCCTTCGCCGCCGACCAGGGTTGAATCACCTGTCACGGGCGGGGCAGATGTTGCTCGGTGATTCCCCCGAACGCGCACCGAGGAGCCGGTGAGGAGCGCACGTGACCACCCGGGACAACCTTCAGCGCGAGATCGACCGGTTCGTCGCCAGCACGCCACGCTCCCGGCGGATGCAGGACGAAGCCCGGAAATACCTGCCCGGCGGAAGCTCGCGGAGTGCCGCCTTTTTCGCGCCCTACCCGCACTTCATGGACCGAGGCGAAGGCCACTATGTAGTCGACGCTGACGGCAACCGCCTCCTGGACTTCATGCTCAACGCCACCAGCCTGATCCTCGGCCACGCCCATCCCGATGTCGTCAGCGCGCTCCAGGCGCAGGCGTCCAGGGGCACGGCGTTCGCCGGACCCACCGAGGCCCAGGTCCGACTGGCCGGAACGCTTGCCGAGCGTATACCTTCGGTGGACACCCTTCGCTTCACCAACTCGGGCACCGAGGCCACTCTGATGGCCATCAGAGCCGCCCGTGCCTTCACCGGCAGGCCCAAGATCGCCAAGTTCGAGGGCGTCTACCACGGCTCCCACGAGTACGTCTCCGTCAGCGTCCACCCACCGCTGGAGAAGCTGGACCCCGGCGGCCCAAAGCCGGTCCCGGAGTACCCCGGCATGTCTCGCGGACTCCTGGAGGACGTGGTCGTGCTGCCTTACAACGACCTGGAGTGGTGCCAGCGTGTGCTTCGCCAGCACAGGGATGAAATCGCCTGCCTCATCATGGAGCCCGTGGCCTCCACGTTCGGCTACCTTCCGGCCCAACGCGACTTCCTTCAGGGCATCCGAGACCTGACCTCCGAGCTGGGCATCGTGCTGGTCTTCGACGAGGTCCAGAGCTTCCGGGTGTCCGCCGGCGGTGCACAGGAGGCCCTGGGCGTGATGCCCGACATGACCGCCCTGGGGAAGACTATCGGCGGCGGAATGCCCGTGGGCGCCTTCGGGGGACGAAGGGAGTTGATGGACCTTTTCGACCCCACCGACGCCGCGCCCCTTGCCCACGCCGGCACCTTCAACGCCAACCCCATGACCATGGTTGCCGGCCAGGTGGCGATGGACCACCTGACGCCTGAGGTCATCCAGCAGTTGAACACCCTGGGGGAGCAGCTAAGCGCCAAGCTAAGCGCCGTGTTCGACGAGCTGGAGGTCCAGGCCCAGGTAACAGGTATCGGGTCGCTGTTCGGTATACACTTCACCGCGGAGGAGATCGTGGACTACAGAACGGTCGTGCGCGGCGACGGGCAGATGCGCAGGGCGCTGTTCACCGGTCTGCTGAACGAGGGGATCCTGCTCCAGACCAGCGCCGCCGGCTCGCTGAGTGTGCTGACCACCGAGGCCGAGGTGGACGCGCTGGTCGACGCCACCCGTCGAGTGGTCCAACGGGTGCGACGGTGAGCTGACCGCAGGCGACGGTGTGGCGCTCGGACCTCCGAGCCGAGCGTGGGTCAGTGCATCACTCCGTCCTTTCCCAGTCTGGCGTATTCGCCCTCCGAGATGCCCAGACCTGCTAACACCTCGTCGGTGTGCCGGGGCAGCGCCCGCGCCGGTCGTCTGACACTGCCCAGGGTGTCCGGCTCAGTCCCCACCGATGCCTCCGCCGCCTGACCGAACGATACTGGTCGATTACTGCACGTTGACGTTGCGGCTCATCCGTTCGTGGAGCCCGGCAGGTACAAGACCCGTCAAAGACCATTCTCCAACCGCCTAGTGTAATTCCGCCAGCGATATGCTAGCGTCCTGGACATGGCCAGGAGAGGTCGTCCACCGCACCCGGACATACTCACCCCGCGCGAGTGGGAGGTGCTCGGTCACCTGCGCGACGGCATGACGAACCGACAGATCGGGGAACGGCTCGGAATTAGCCTAGCCGGGGCCAGGTATCACGTCTCCGAGATCCTGGGCAAGCTGGGTCTCGGCAGCAGGCAAGAGGCGGCGGTGTGGCAGCCGACTCGGGTACCCTGGTGGAGGGCTGCCGCGCTGGGCTTTCTTGCGTGGCCCTTCAAGAACCTGGTATGGGGCTCGACCGTTAAAGCCACGGCCGCCGCGGCGGTCGTGGCAACCGTTGGAGTGTTCGCCATACCCGATTGCTTCGGGCTGCTGGTTACGGACCCCGAGATAGGCCCGGTCCCGGACTTCTCGAATTTCTCCTACGTTACCGCCACCGGCCGTGTCCGTCTGACCGACGACCCTGCCAGGGACGCCGGCGGCGCGTGGGCCCCCGACTGCTTGCGCATCGCCTTCAGTAGCAACTGGAAGGGGTCGGTAGGGTCCCATAACGACATCTACACCATGGCCTCCGACGGGACGGACGTCGTCAACCTCACCAAAAGCCAGCGAGACGACTCCCAGCCAGAGTGGTCGCCCGACGGTAGCCGCATCGCATTCGCGAGCCATATCAAGGGCAACTCGGACATATACGTGATGAACGCCGACGGCACCGGTCAGACCAATGCACCCGCCCAGTGGCCGACAACCGATTTCAATCCGGCGGACGGCCCTGAAACGCTCGACGCAGGGGCGGTGATTGAGCCGAGGTCGGTAATCAACTTGCAGCGCGTGGCCGATTAGAGGGGCAGAGGTCCGATTAACCGAAGGTGGTCGAAATGAACGCCTTGATGACGACACACCCACGGAGATTGGCACTGCTTGCCGGGCTGCTAATGGCATCGGCCTTATTCTTTGGGGCGCTCATGGCCAGCCCTGCGGCCGCGCGCAAGCCAGGCGGCGGCGGAGGAGGAACGACCTACGAGGTAGCGATAAGCGGTGATGTGGCCACGGTCCCGGCAAGCTTCATAACTGTGGGCAACGGTCCGGGAACGAAGCTCGGCGGCGACCCAGTCAAGACATCCCTGGACCTTACGCTATCCACTGGACCCTGCCGCGGACGGACCCGGACCCTGCCGCGGACCATCAGAATTACTTGGACGGCGTCGAGTGGGACTTCAAGTTTATCGATATCGGGAAGGACCGCCTGGTCGCCAGGTTCGACCGACACGGCGTATATGAGAGTGAGAACGGGTTCGACGACTACACGCTCCGGTTTCGCTTTGAATTGGACGAAGACGACGGCCCGACGGGGTCCGCCAACGGGGTCCGGGTCTACACGTCCAAAAATGGGGCAGGCGTGGCCATCAATCACTACGCGGAGACGGACGACCCTTCCAGGCCCAAGGGGAAAAAGGACTTGATACACCAAGAGCGCCGGATGTCCCTGGGCCACGACATAACAGTCACGATCACGCCGGTCGGACCGTAGGAGCGCCCCCCTAGACAGGCTCCGGCGGGACCGTCTGTCTGGAGTTTGATGTGCTCCGGCTCTTGCTTTAGACTTGGGGGACCGGTCGGTCCGGGCTCGGCCGGAGCGCGGCCCGCAGTGTGATGGGCGCTCTGTTGACTCTTGAACCTCGCGTACGCCCGGCGCCATGATCGACAGGACAGGAGCGCCACAGAATGGCCGGGACCACGACCACCGCAGACCGGTACGGCCTTCCCATGAGCACCAGGTCCCGTGCGGCCGCCGACCACTACGTCGAGGGCGTCGACCTCCTGCTCTCACAGAACTTTGGCTCGGACGAGGCGTTCACGAAGGCGATGGTGGCAGAGTAGGATAGGCCGCCGGCGAGTTACCCCGTGTTAGCGGAGCACTTTTCCGTCGGCCCTCCTCCGAACCGGACGTGCGGCTTTCACCGCATCCGGCTCTCCAGTGGTTTATGTCTGCTTCTGCGGATTGATTCGCCCGTGGTGGATGTCCATGTGACACGTGCGGCAGACCGCAAGGGTCTTTCGTTTCCGCGCCGCCATGAGTTGTACCCACTTGGGCTTTTCCCGTTGGCCTTTCACGTTCAGGTCGCGAAGTGCGCGGATGTGGTGGATTTCCACTTTCACCGTTGAGTCGCACATCTCGCATGTGTCCGCTAGGAGCCGTTTAGTAAGCTCGTTGCGGCCAGCCCTGTACCGCTGAGGCTGTTGGTCTACGAGAACTGCCTGCCGTTGCCGTTTCAGGGGTATGCCACCGAAGTACGCCACTTTAGGGCGTTTGCCGTTGTCCTGCTGCTTGACGACCTTGAGACAGACGCGCGGCCCGTGCTCGGTTTCCGCGACGCTCTTGTACTGGCGTTGCATCTTCCGTGCGGTGGACTTGTGCTTTGCCGCAAGGGTCCGTGCCAGCGACATCTCCATGACCCCTTTCAGTTTCCCGAAATGGGAGACGTTGTAGGCCAGAAGGTAGTAGTTGACGACGCCCCGGAACTCCGACTGGTACTGTGCCACGATGGAGAAATCTTCATCGTGGAGTAGGTAACTGCGGTGTGCCGGTTTGCCTTTGCGCATGTAGGCTTGGCAATGTTGCTCGATGACGTCGGCGGGAACCCGCAATCCGATTTGGCCGTTGACCCTGCGCCGTCCTGTGCGGTCGAGCTTGTCATTGGCCTGCTGGTTCACGAGTTCGTAGCCGAGGAACCTTGCCGCCTGGCTGGTGGCGTGGGTTATGAGAGTTTTCTCCCTGGATAGTTCCAGCTTGAGCGAGTCGTGCAGGAACGTTTCCAGGGACTCTCTTATCTGCCCGGCTTCGGCCTTTGGCCCGCTGAATCCCAGCACGAAATCGTCGGCGTATCTAACATATCGCAGCCGTCGGTACCCAGGGTCGAAGGGGTCACGAGACGGCGTTTGTAGCCGGTCTTTGTGCAGCATGGCTGCTTCGGCATGACGCCCTGCTCTCCGATGAGTACGTATCTGGCTGGTCAACGCCTTCCACTGCTCGTTGCTTCTGCGTGCTTGGCCGCGGGTGTGGGCTGGAGTAAGCACTTTCTCGACAAACTTGTCCAACCGGTCTAGGTAGATGTTGGCGAGGATGGGGCTGACGATGCCGCCTTGCGGTGTACCGCTCAGCGTCCGGCCATACTTCCAGTCCTCGATGTAGCCCGCTTGCAGTAGGTACTTGAGCAGGCGTAGGAATCGGTTGTCGTGGAGCTTCTTGCCGAGCACCGACAACAGCACCTCGTGGTTGATGTTGTCGAAGCACCCTTTGATGTCGCCCTCGACGAACCAGCGGACACCGGTCCATTGAGTAACCACGTCGCCTAGAGCGGTGTGGCACCCCCGGTTGGGCCGAAAGCCGTGGGAGTGGTCGGAGAACTGCGGCTCGTAGTAGGCTTCCAGAATCATCCGGATCACCTCTTGTAGCAGCTTGTCCGTCCACGTCGGTATGCCTAAGGGACGGGTACCCCCTTTAGGTTTGGGAAGGTTGACCCGACGCACCGGCGTCCATCGGAACCGCTCGTAGCGCAAGGCTTCGATGATGCGGTCGATTTTCGCCAGTGACATACCGTCCATGGTCTCTGCGGTGACTCCCTTGGTCGTAGCTCCCTGGTTTGAGTAGATACGCCCGTAGGCCCGCAGGTAAAGGTTCCGGTTGTAAAGCAGCCGATAGATGTTCTCCAGCGGCAATCCTCGTTCTCCGCGTTCGCGTATGACGTTCAATACAGTTTCGGCTTGTTGCATTGTGCATACCTCCCTGTTGTATTCCGTCGAAACCACCTGTCCTCCTTCGCCATGTGCCGGGCTTTCCCCGGCTCGGACTACTACGAGGGCTCCGTGACCATAGGGGTCTCCCCCCGTAGGCCATCCCGCGTTCCGTTGACTTTGGGGTGACGGCTTGCTTAGTCTCAACGTGGTACCATGGTGTTCCATCCTCATGGCAAGGCGCTGCCAACCAGAGGAGACCTGATGACGAGCAACTCCGGGTCAAGAGGGTTCTTGGCCGGTCGTCGAGGCTCCCCAGTTATCGCAGTTGTAGTAACAGCGCTGGTGGTCTTGGTGGCCTGTTTCATGGTGTGGCAGTACCTCGGCGGGGATGAGTTGCGCGAGGTTGGCGTAGTAGAAGCAAGGTTAGTGGCCCCGAAGAGACTTGAACTCTTCGTTGCGACCTGCCATCCGCCAGAAGTCTCGCTGTGGGAGAGGGACGCTGACTTACAAGTCAGAGCGGCGTCCGCCTCCGGCCCGTCCCGAGGTGGTGTGGTCTGCCGAGTTAGCGTTGAGTTTGACCTTCAGAAGCCGCTGGGAGACCGGGCCGTTGTTGACCAGCACACTGGGCAAGTCGTGAACGTCACGACTGCGCGGTGAGTGCTTGGCATCCCAGGAGACTGTTGAGCCGTGTCCCCGTTGGGTCATCGACATAGGACGTTCTAGCGCGACTGTAGGTGCCCCGTTCGTCCCCTTGAATTGACCGCATCGGTCATCGTCCACTCATCGGAAGTGCGTCGGCCCCCTATTGGAGCCGATGCAATAAGTGGCGCCGGGTTGCAAGCGTTCTACCGGCGAGTGTCCAGAATCACCACTGGGAACTGGGGTTCAGGCAGTTTAGCCTTCACCATATCGCGCGGGCCTTGCGGAACCAGCCCTACAACGCTTTGGGACTGTAGCCGCTTTACCGACATGCTGTTGTCCCCCTAGGCTTTCGCTTCGAGGTAGGTCGGTTGGCCCAAGAACATTCTCCGAGTTCTTCCCGGATGAGCCGGGTATCCTATGCCGCGTAACGCGGCGCACCGAAGGGTTTGCCCTCGCCCACGCGGCGCTGTCCTGGATGCTGATGATGCAGACCAAGCCAGCGGAGGCCAAAGCGAGTGCCGAGCGGGCCCGAGTCCTGGCGGTCGGTACCTCGCATCGGGAACGGCGGCACGTCGAGGCCGTATCGCTCTTCGTGAACGGGGATGGCACCGGGGCCCTCGCCCTCGTCCGGGAGCACCTGGACGAGTTCCCGAGGGACGCGCTGATGCTAAGGCTGGCCACCCGGCTTATGATGCTCGGGTGCGGTGGGGCGGGCGTCGCGAATTACCCGGCGGAGATGTTGGCGCTCATGAGGGACGTGGAGTCCTCCTACGGCGACGACTGGGCATTCCTCGGCCAGCACTCCTTCGCCCACCACGAGTCGGGGCTGTTCGAGGACGCTCGCAGGTTGGGCGAACGCTCACTGGAGCTGCGTCCCACCAACGCCAACGCGTCCCACTCGGTGGCTCACGTCTTCTTCGAGACGGGCGACGCAGAAGGGGGCACCGATTTTCTTGGGGATTGGCTGACCACGTACGATCGGCGCGCCCCCTTTCATATCCACCTCGCCTGGCACCTAGCCCTGTTCGAGCTTGCCATGTGCCGCTACGACCGGGCGCTCGACCTCTACGAGACGTCGATACAGCCATCCGTTCAGGCGAAGAGCCCGGGGTCGCTGGCGGACAGCGCCTCGCTGATGTGGCGCGTCCAGTTATACGGGGGAGTCGCGCCGGCAGTTCCTTGGAAGGAGGTCCGGGACCAGGCGGCCCCTGCCGCCGAGGCGCCCGGCCCCGCGTTCCGGGACGCTCACGCTGCCCTGGCCTTCGCATCGTCCGGCGACGAGGCGTCCCTGGGCCGATTGGTGGGCGGCCTGGAGAAGCTGGCAGACCAGGGGGACGCCCTCGCCCGCGAGGTCACGCTGCCACTGGTGCGGGGCATCGGCGCGTATGCTAACGAGGCGTACGATGAGGCCGTCGATCTGATCGGGCCCGCGTACGCCCAGCTCGTTCGCGTGGGCGGGAGCCACGCCCAGCGGGAGGTCTTTGAGGACACCCTCCTGGAGGCGTACCTCCGCGCCGGGCGCTTCGACCAGGCCGAGACGCTGCTTCGGACCCGCCTAAAGCGCAGGGCATCGATGCGCGACATGTACTGGCTGGGCCGTGCGCAAGCCGGCAAAGGACAGGCCGAGGGAGCGGCCACCACCATAGCAGAGGCCGCCGACGGCTGGAGGGGCGCCGACCCCCAGTCCGCGGAGATGGGGGCGCTGAGCCGCGTCGCCGCCGGCGCGGTCTAGACGACAGGCATCGCGAACCGCGTCCACCGTGCTGGGCGATCGAAGCCTAGCCCGCCGAGTCCGGTAGCCAGCCCCAGGGCCTGGGGCCCCAGTCCGCGGAGTAGACCTCCCCGCCCTTGACGGTGACTATCGGGACCAGGGCTTTGTCGCCCCTGAGCGTCTCCCCCTCGGTGTCGTGGAACAGCCAGTCGCCCGTTTCCTGTCCCAGGACCGTGATGTCGGCCCCGCGGCCCACGGCCAGGCTGCCCAGGGCGTCGGCCATGTCCAGCGCTTCGGCCGGATTGACGGTCGCCATGCGGACTACATCTTCGAGCGTGAAGCCCAGCGCCAGGAACCGGGAGAGCATCTCGGTCATGCTGTGGACGGTGTTTATACGCCCGGGCACCGTGAGGTCGGTGCTGATGCTACGCGGAACGACGCCGCGCTCCAGCGCCCGCCTGGCCACGTCGAAGCTGAAGTTCTGTCTGCCGTGGGCGGTGTCGAAGAAGACGCCCTTGTCCTGTGCCTCCAGCAGCTCGGGCAGCACCTCGCCCTTGTCGTCCAGGATTCGACCGGGGTTGCCGCTGAACAGATGGGTGATGATGTCGCCCGGCTCCAGCAGCGGCAACAGCTCCCGGGTGATCGTGGGCCCATCGCCGGCGAACCTGTCGCCGATGTGCACCATCAGCCGTACGCCCGCCTGGGTGGCGGCCCGCTTGGCCAGCTCGACCATCTCGACGCCCATGACCGGGACCGCGGGTCCGACGGCCCTGATCTTCACGCCCTGGATGATCGGCCTGTTGGCCTCGATTACGCGGACCGTCTCCTCCAGGTCGATGTCCTCTCGGCGCGACAGGTCGGGCTGGTAGCTGAGGCCGGTGCGGGAGATGTGGAGCATGCAGAGGATGCGGCTCTTGGCCTGGGGCACAACGTACCTGGGGAAGCCGCCAAAAGTGTAGCAGCCGGCGCTACCGGCGTCGACCAGCGTGGTGACACCCGAGTAGACGCCGGCCAGGTCCGGGTTCACGCCAGTCTGGTTGACGCCTTCGTAGATGTGGCAGTGCAGGTCGATCAGACCGGGCACAACCAGCTTGCCCGTGACGTCGACGACGCGCGTGCCGGGCGAGGACCTGATGTTCGGGGCCACCTGGGATATGACACCGTCCGAGACGGCCACGTCCAGCCTGCCCCTGAAGTCCTGGGAAGGGTCCAGTAGCTCGCCGCCCTTGAGCAGCAGATCGGTCATTTGGCACGCGCCCCCGTGACTGAATCAAGCGTCGCACGAACCCCTCGCGCTTCGCCCGCCCGATCTTATACCAGCGTTCTCGTGGGGACAAGGGCGATCCCGACGCGTCGGGACTTCAGACCCATCTCCGCCTGATGGCCACGGCCAGTGCCAGGAAGCCCGCCGGCGCTAAACCCGCCATCCAGTCCCAGTGAACGAAACGTCCGAAGAGGGGATTGATGGTGGCGCTGGCGATTACGGATAACCCGACGATTACCGTCGCCCAGAACAGCGAGAAGAGCCAGCTCCTTGGCGCCGCTCGCTCGCGACTCTCCGAGGGATTACCGCGATCCCCGGTATGTTTCGTCACACGCACAACCTCATCTACTCAAGTCCCGGGCCGTTCGGCCATTAGGTGCGGTGAGAGCAGATTGGGATGCGGAGGTCGGCCCACGCTCATGTGGCGGTAGGCTTCGTTCTCGCCGTGACCGGGGGGTGACGAGGCGCCCGAACCGAAATTTTGGCGGATACCGTAGGGCACCGGCCGACTTTCGCGGCGAGAGTTGCCCAAACGGGTAAAGCCCTACACTAACACGCGATATCGGGTGAGGCAGTCGGGCCTCCACGCACCTGGGTGGTGGAGACCCGTCAGGAATTCGGAGCCGGACCGGGGTGGCCCGGCTCTACAGTTTCAGGGCTAGTACCGGTACGACGACCCTCTGTCGGGTTGCCGGTCGCGGCGCTGCCTGAAGCAGTCGTCGCAATACACGGGACGGTCGCCTCTGGGCAGGAACGGGACCTCGGCGTCTTTGCCACACTCGGCGCATGTCACCGAATGCATCTCCCGCCTCATGCCACCGCCAAAGCCGCCGCCGCCGCCACCGTCGTAACCTCGGGAAGCGCGGCGTGACTGCCTACAAGACGGGCACCGCTTCGGCTCGTTGGTGTAGCCTTTGTCCGCGTGATACTGCTGATCGTCCGCACTAAAGACAAATGTCTGATTGCACTCCACACATGTAAGATCTCTTTCCTGGAAAACCACTGGTGATCTCCTTCTACTAAAAACGTTCGTCTACATTCGATCACCAGGGGATTTACCTTGACAGGAAAAGCCGTGGGGACGCTCTGTATGACCGACCCATTTTACCATAACCTGGATAGATGTATGTAAAGGGGACTCGCGAGGTCGCAATTAGCCTGCCCCGAAAGGAGCGAACGCACGGTCCCTGGGTCGCCGGGGACGGGCTAATACACCTTGGAGGCTTGCCGGGGTAAAATTGCGGCAGGCAACCTATCACCGACAGCCTGCACGCCGGGAGGACACGATGGCCGACCTGAACCGGATAGCCGCAACGGTGGCCGAGCTGCTTAAGCAGTCGGGACAGACCCTGGCGGTGGCCGAGTCCTCGGGTGGGGGTCTGATATCGGCCTCGCTCGTCGCAGTGCCCGGCGCCTCCGCCTTCTACCTCGGCGGAGCGGTCATTTACACGCGGACGGCCCAACGGGGACTGCTGAGCATTCCCGACGAGGCGATGGCAGACCTGCGGGCCAGCACCGAGGCCTACGCGCTGCTGAACGCGCGCACCATCCGTGAATCCCTGGGCGCCACCTGGGGTCTGGCCGAGACCGGCGCCAGCGGGCCCACCGGCAACCGCTACGGCGACAGCGCGGGCCACGCCTGCTTCGCCGTCGCCGGACCGGTCGAGCGCGTATTGACCGTCGAGACCCGAGACACCGACCGCGAAGCCAACATGTGGGCGTTCGCCAGGGCGGCGCTGGACTTGCTGGAGGCGTGCGTGCGGGAGGCGACCTGACCCGGGTTGCGCTCAGATCCGGTTAAGCAGCCGCTTCGAAGATGTCGGCGATGGCCCGGACGGTGATAGTGAGGCCCGCGACGACGGGCGGTGCGAGCACGACGACGGCACCGGCCATCGCCCCGCGATGGTGCTGCAGGTCAGCCTAAAGTATGGAGCCGGCCTCCTGGAACCGCTGGATGTCCGACCAGTCGTAGCCCAGCTCGTCGATCAATATGGACTCCGTGTCCTGGCCCAGCTCGGGAGCTTCCTTCCATACCCCGGCGGGGGTCTCCGAGAATGTCACCGGGAAGTTGCACATCTTGACGTCCCCCAGCACCGGATGGGCGAAGTCCGTGATGTAGTTGTTGGCGATCACCTGTGGGTCGTTTTCCAGCTCTTCGATGGACTGGACCCTGGCGAAGATCTGGTCCCTGGTCTTGTTGAATATCCCTAACCACTCATCGGACGTTCTAGTCTTGAACCGATCGACGATCCTGGCGGTCAGCTCGGGGGAGCCTTTCGTCCTGTTCCGGATATCCGCCACGGCGGGGTGGTCGATCAGCTCCTCGAGCCCCAGAGCCGTGGCGAACTCCTCCCAGTGTCTGGCGAACTGGCCGCTCACGAACTGAATCCACCGCCCATCCTTGCACTCGTACAGGTTGACCATAGGGTTCATCGGCTGGCCAGGGTCGATCTGCCCGAAGTAGGTGCCGGACAGCAGGTACATGGTGATCGCATGGCCCTGCAGCCACATGGTGGCGCTGAGGTGCGAGACGTCCACCCTCTGACCGATGCCCTGGCGATCCCTGGCGCACAGGGCGGACAGCACCCCCAGGCAGAGTATGATCGCGCCGATCTGGTCCGAGACCGTCCCGCCCACCGGCGAGGGACGGGACGCCCCAAAGGGGGTGGCCGACACCATCAGGCCGGCGCGCGCCTGGCCGCAGCCGTCGAGGGACGGCCGGCCTGAATCCGGGCCCTTGGGACCGTAGCCCGACGCCGAGCCGTAGACCAGCCGCGGGTTGATCTCCTTCAGCGTCTCGTAGTCCATGCCCAGCCTCTCGGGGACCCCTTCGCGGAAGTTCTCGATCAACACGTCCGCCTGCTCCACCAGCTTGTAGGCGATCTCCCTACCCTCCTCGGTCTTGAGGTTGATCGCGATGCCCCGCTTGTTGCGATTGGAACTCTCGAAGTAGGCGTTCCTGCCACCCTCGAGCCTCGTCGATTGAGAACTCATGACGGCGATAGCCCGGCCCACGTCGCCATCCAGGGCCTCGATCTTGATTACGTCGGCGCCCATGTCGCCAAGCATCGCGGCTGACACGGGTCCGAACTGGTGCATCGTCCAGTCCAGCACTCTCACGCCCTTCAAAGGCCCATCGACGCCATTCTTCGCTGTGTTGCTCATGTGTTCTCCCAACCTTTTTCTGTATTACTACCCAATCCGGGCGTTCCTGTCTCTGTCGCTGGGTCTGTTTTTGCCGGCCAGAACATAGCACCAGGCCCCTTGAGGGTCAACGGCGGCGGCCGGCGACGATGGACCGTTAACGCAGCGGCGCGTCGCACTGGCACGGACCGCATCACCGCGTCAGTCAGGCTCGCCCTCGTAGACGCAGCCGGCCGTGCAGGTCTCGTGGACGACGACCTTGCTCAGTCCCGGCAGCGTCAGCCGCCCCCAGACCCAGCGGGCCAGGTTCTCGCTGGTGGGATTGGCCAGCCCCTCGATGTCGTTCAAGTAGCGGTGGTCGAGTGTTTCAAATAGGGGCGCGAAGGCGTCGGTTATGTCGCCGAAGTCCATCACCCAACCTGTGTCGGGTTCGACTTCGCCTCGGACCCAGACCTCGATGCGGTAGGAGTGGCCGTGCAGGCGGGCGCACTTGTGGTCCGCGGGGACGTCCGGAAGCCGGTGGGCCGCCTCGATGGTGAATTTTTTGAAGACTTCCATCGGGTCCTCTTCAACGGCACGAACTGCATGGACGCCGCCCTCGTCTCGGGCCGGAGTGCCTAGCGCCCGCGTTCGTCGCCCCACAGCATGATGTGCAGCCTGGTCGAATAACGGAATCCGTGCCGGTCACACAGGTCCGCGACCCACTTGCCGCGGGCCGATACCGTCTCCGGCGTGATGCCCTCGGGCATCAGGATCACCCGGTCCGTCGGCAGGCTGAAGCGCTCGACGATGGCGCACACTTCCTCGACGTCGAACGGGTCGACTACTACGAACTTGAAGTAAGCGTTCGTCAGCCCGCGGAAGGCCTTCAGCGCGCCGGGGACGGTCCGGCGATCGGGGGCGTTGCCGGAATTCGCTAACTTCGGCGACACGTTCCACTGGGAGACCGCTCCAGCTAGACCCGGACCAGGCGCCAGGGTACCGTTGGTCTCGACCTCACAGTAGAAGCCGCGCTCGCTGAGCCGGACCACGAGGGGCGCCAGCGCCTCCTGCTGCATCAGCGGCTCTCCGCCCGTGACGACCAGGTGCGGACAGTCGAAGGCCTGGATGCGGTCGATAGCGTCCACGGCACTTACCGACACCACCTCGCGCTTGACGTCGTAGCTCTGCCAGTCCCAGGTGTACTTGGTGTCGCACCAGGTGCAGGCGAGGTTGCACATGGCCAGCCGCAGGAAGACGGTGGGAACGCCGGCCGATGCGCCCTCGCCCTGCAGCGAGCGAAAGATCTCCGGCTCCCCCGACGGCAGCCGGCTGACCTTCAGCGTATCCCGTGCCTGTACCGTGGCCACAACCGTCACCCCCGGCGTGCCGTTCCATCGGCCGCCACCCCTCAGCGCCGAGCGTACGCCAGGGCGCGCGCGGTGTCAAACGGTAGGGGGTCGCTCGCGGGGAGACGCGTCAGCCTGCGACCCCTATGGACGGGTCTACTGGGGACGAGCGCTCCCGGGCGCTAGATGGAGCTGACCTGGAACTCATCGACAGCAGGTAGCAGTTACTTTCCTGGGTCCGTCCCGCCTTCGGTCGCGGCCCGTTTATCGAGAATAGTAATGGTCGGCTCCGGTTGCCCTGGGTCATCCCGCCACCGGATGAACTCCCTGGCCCGTCTATCTCTCAACACCCTCAAGCGCCAATTCCACCAGACCTTCTTGTAGCCACCGTAGAGAACGATGTATGCCGCCACGAACATCACCGTCGCGGCTATCGCCGCCAGCGCGACAGCGGACGCACCGGATAGATTCTCGTCGCGAATACCCTATCGCAAGTTTACGAATTACTCGTGGCGTCGTAGCGCTTCCACGGGCGCCATGCGGGATGCCCTCAAGGCGGGAATCAGTGTGAAGACCAACGATGTCACGTACACCAGCGCCGTGATCCACACCAGCTCGAACCACGGAACGGCAAAATCGCCTCCAGCCTCTCGCACGAACAGGGCGTAGAGCCGGTAGCCGCCCAGGAAACCCAGGCCGACTCCCAGTAATATGCCGACCAGGGCGATGAATGACCACTCGATCAGCAGGCTGGCCAGGACCATGCTGGGTTGGAACCCCAGCGCCCTGAGCATGCCGATCCCCCGCCTCCTCTGATGCACGGAGCGCGCCGCTATCACAGCGAGTCCCGCGATGCCGACGATGAGGCCGAAGGCCAGGAAGCCCTGGAGGATACGCAGGAAGGTCGAGACCTCCGACAGCTCGTCGGTCAGCACCTCGCGCACTACGCGCACACGCGCCCCGGTGGTGATCAGCGCCTTCTCCAACTGCTTGCCAAAGTCAACGAGATCGGTGTCGTCGGTCAGGTTCATGACGAACAGCCTGGGCGCGTCTCCACGGAACGACGACTCGGCGAAGTCCTGCTGGAACGCCTCGGTACCCACGACGACGCCCCACAGTACGCCGAAGCCCACCTCGATCTGCTCCATGCGGCCCGCGACCGTCTTCTCGACAATGTCCCCCGTTGCCGGATTAAGTAGACGCACGATATCCCCGGGGTCGATCTGGGCGTTGTCCACTCTTTCATTGGTCCCGTCGTAATCGGCGGACACCAGGGCGAGGCTCGGGTCCGCGGCCACGGCGGCCCAGGCCTCGGCATCGGTGTCGAACCCGGCCATCCGAGCCGCCAACGGGTACTCCTGCTGGGCGGCGAATTCGGCGCCTACGCCGTGGACAGAGTCCACGACGTACCTGTCGTCCTCGCGCTTCGGCGCATCGGATTCCTCTTCGTCGTCTGACTTCGGACGCTCGAAATCCGGGAATTTTACCAGCGCCCGACGGACCGGCGCGATCAAGGCGAACTTGCTGGTGTCAACCTCACCGCCGGCCGCTAGCTCGGACTCCAGGTCTTCGATTCGGTTGGAGTTGGTGGTAAAAACTACCGTGTCGAAACCGCCGACGGCCCTCTCCAGGTTGGCGTTAATGAACACGTCCAGCAGGCCACCGTACATGGTTACCAGCGTGATGCCGAACAGCACGAGTCCGAACATGCCCATCGTGAAGGCGGTGCGCATGCGATTGACCGCGGGATATGCGACAGCAATACGAAAGATGGGCTCTAGCCTGCTCAGACCGCCGGAACCGAGCCTGACAGTCCACAAGACCAGGGACAGGTTGAAGGCGATGATCATCATGCCGGCCAGCAGCACGAATATTCCACTGATGAAGAACAGCCCTGGGCCTTCGTCGATAAGTATCGCGACCTCTTCCAGCCTGTCGGCCAGGAAGCTGTACGCAATTATGATACCGCCGCCCACTGTGAACACCAGCCGGGGCGAGAGAAATCGACCCAGGCCGGCGGCGCCCGAAACCAGCATCACGCAGGGGCCGATGTACTGGAAGTAGCCGTTGGCGTTGGCAAAGCCCGCAAACGTCAACAGCGCGCCGACGATGAAGGCCACGGGTATCCCCGCAAGCTGCCAGCGAGCGAGTCCGTCGGCCTCGGGCTCGGACAGGTCCCGAATCGACATGACGATGTTCAGTCGAGAGATCCGTACGCTTGTAATAAACGCCGTTACGAAGCTGATGAGCAGTCCGGCGCAGCCCGCGAACAGCAGCGTCGAGGGCTTGACGGTCAGGGGCAGCCTCTCCAGAGAAGCGGACTGGTCCTGGGCGAGAAGCTCGCCAAGACCCAACACGATCAGTGCGCCCAGCGCGGCCCCGATTGCCACTCCCACCACCGAGGCAATGGCGCTGTATACGAACCCCTCGTAGGCGAATGTCATCACGAGCTGCTGGCGCTTGAAGGCCACGGCACGCATGATGCCCATCTCGGTGCGGCGCTCTTCGGCCAGCATGCCGTAGATGTTGATGATCAGCATCACCCCGGCCAGTATGGCGAAGGAGCTTACCATCAGGAAGATGTCGCCGGTGCTGGGGCCGCCGCCGTCCTCGCTGAGAGCGTTCTGCTTGTCGTGCCTGATCGCCCAGTCCGGATCGGGCCAGGCCTCTTCTAAAAGATCGCGAGTCTCTCTCTCGACGGACTCGGTTTCTGCGTTGCCGTCGATGACGCCGCCCACGTTCGATATCAGGACGGCGTTGGTTTCGTCCGCTGCCAGGCCCATAAGGGTCTGGGCGTCGCCCAGCGACAGCAAGACCGTGCCCGTGCTGTCATCCTGATCGATGCGGCGTCCGGAGACGCCGTCATCTTCCAGGACCAGACTGACCCGGTATACCGAGGGCCGGTTCCGGTAATAGACGGCGATATCGTCGCCGGGTCCCAGCTCCAGCTCCTTGGCCAGACTCCGAGACACGTATGCCTGTCCTGGCAACGGCTCTGCCCGAGCGGACAGGGATGGCTCTTCGCTGCCAAACCCGCTGAGCGATGCGAAGTCCAGGCCGACTACGGTCACCTCGGGCTCCGCCAACACGGGCCGGAACCCCACGGGCGAATCTGAGTCGGGCTCGACCTTGACCACTGGCAGGTCGCGCTCCACGGCGGTCAAAACGCCATCCACCCGACCGTCCGTCGCTTCGTTGAGGGCGTCCAGAGATAGGGTCCCGACCATCTCGGGAGTCATGGGAAGAGTCTCGAAGGTCGCGGCATCCCGGGCCCACACGGTGATGTCGATCTCGCCGAGGTGGTCGAAGGCGGCGTCCTGGAGGGCTCGCTCGCTGGTGTCGGACAGCACCAGGGAGCCGGCGATCAGGGCGGTCCCGACCATGGAGCCCGCCACCACCAGCGCGGAGTTCGCTTTGCGGCGGGAGACGTTCGAGAACCCGATGCCGCGCTGCATCGGGGTGAACAGCATGGAGACGCTCAGCAGTACGAAACATAGCGCCGCCAGGGCCACGACGATGTAACTGAACCCTAAGGGAAGCCCCCTAATACAAGGTCAATTCGTGACGAGCGACGCGGCCGAGCCGCCAGGGCATCCGTAACTACTACGCTACGCGATGTCCTTCTGGCTCTGTCAGAGGTCTTCACCATGGTACGTCATGTTGGGATAACCAAGCCACGGGACGCTCGCCGCCACCATATCGCCATGGCGAGGTAATCGGTCAAAGGCTCGGGAAAATCCGTCGACACGCCGATGGCGGCGCACTATGATAGGTCTAACGCACTTGACCGCGCGCCGACGCTACATGACCGGCCACTCCAGACAAGATTATCCGACACGAACTGGTAGAAGAAACAAGAATGTCGCTGGTCCGCTTCGTCCACTCAGCCGATCTTCACCTGGACAGCCCGTTCCAGGGTCTGGCGGCAATCCAGCCGGATATCGCCGCCCGTTTGCAGCGAGCCACGTTCGATGCCTACGACAACATCATCGCGCTGTGCATTGAGGAACAGGTCGATGCGCTGCTGGTGGCGGGCGACGTATTTGACGGCGCCGACCGGAGCCTCCGAGCGCAGCACCGGTTCGTGGACGGCTTGAAACGGTTGGACGACGCGGGTGTACGCTCGTTCATCTGCCACGGAAACCACGATCCCCTGGACGGCTGGGAGGCGAAGCTCGATTTCCCCTCCGGCGCGGTGAGATTCGGGCCCGAGGCCGAGGGGGCGCCAGTATTCCCCGACGAGCCCGATCGGGCGGTCGTCTACGGCATGAGCTACCCGGTGCGCGATGTCCGCGAAAACCTCATCCCCCGGTTCGGGAAGCCTGGCGGAGAGCGATTCTCCATAGGGTTGGTCCACGCCAACGTCGGGACGAACACCGGCCACGAGGCCTACGCCCCTTGCGCTCTTGGCGACCTGGAGGCCGCGGGCTTCGACTACTGGGCGTTGGGTCACGTCCACACGCGGGAGGTGCTCCGCCAGGCGAATCCCACCGTGGTCTATCCGGGCAATCCCCAGGGCCGACACCCAAACGAACGCGACGCCCGAGGCGTCTACCTGGTGGAGGTGGCTGACTCGGGGGCCGTGCGCGCAGTTTTCCACCCGGTCGACGTGGTCCGGTGGACGAGCCTGGAGGTCCGAATTGACGCAGCCGTGGACTACCAGGATCTGGAGGACCGGTTGGACGGCGAGATCGGCGAGGTCCGCCAAGCGGCCGATGGCCGTGACCTGATCCTGAGATTGACTCTTTCCGGTAGAGGCCCGGTGCATGCCGATCTGGTCCGTCCAGGCTTACTCGATGACCTCCGATCACACCTCAACCAGTCCTGGTCCACCAGACGGCCCTTCGCCTATATCGAGCGCGTGACCGACTCGACCTCTGCCTCCGTGGACCGGGAGGAGCGGAAGCAGGCAGAAGACTTCATCGGCGACCTGTTGAGGCTGGTGGACGAACACCGACGCGATCCGGCCAAGGCCGAGGACCTCGGCACCGAGCTTGAACCGCTCTTCGCCAGCGCCCGAGCATCCAAGTATCTTCGGGACGCCGCACCTTCCACCGAACAGGTTATCGGGCTTTTGGCCGCCGCGGAGGGCGTCTGCCTGGACATGCTGTTGGGAGACGAGTCGTGAGGATAGACCGTATCTTCATCGACGGCTTCGGCCAGTTTCACCAGGCAGACATTGAGGCCCGCGGGCCTCTCACGGTCGTTTCGGGGGCCAACGAGGCCGGCAAGAGCACGATACTGGAGTTCGTGCGCACTGTACTGTTTGGGTTCCCTGGCCGCCTGGCGAACCGGTTTTATCCGCCGATCGCCGGCGGCGCTCATGGCGGACGGGTCACCCTTACCACCGATGCCGGACAGCGATACACCGTCCAGAGGCACCAGGGTCCTCGTGGAGGAGCGGTAGAGGTCACCGGTCCCAACGGCGCCCACGCCGATGGGTCAATGATGCCCTCGTTGGTCGGGCCCTCCGCCGATCTGTTTAAGTCGGTGTTCGCCTTCAGCCTGGACGAGCTTCAGGACCTCAAATCCCTCCGCGGGGAGGAGGTCAGTGGCCGAATCTACAGCGCAGGCGTTGGGGCCGCGAATCTGCCAAACGCGGTCCGCGAACTCGATGCCAGACGTAGGGCCATCTTCGCCCCAGGAGGGCGAAGACATGAGGTTACAGATACTCTGGTGGAGCTGCAGCAGGCGGAGGCCGAGCTTTCGGATTTGGCAGGCCAGGCCGCCGAGTACGGCCGCCTCACGGTCCGGGGGGAAGAGGTCCGCCGAGAGCTGGAGGCAATCGCCGAAGACAGCACGGGGCTGTCATCCAGGGCCAGAGAGCTGGAGCGGCTTTCGCGGGCCCTTGAGGAGTGGACGCCCATAAAGGCGCGCGAGGAGCGCCTGGGCGAGCTTCCCCAATTCGAGAAATTTCCGGAGGGCGCGGTGCTCCGCCTCGAAGGGCTGGATGACAGAATCGGGGAGATGGGGCCCCAGGTCGAGGATGCCGAGGCGGCTGTGGACCAGGCGGAGACTGAGGCGGAGGCACAGGCGCCCGACGAGGACCTGGTCCCTGAGGCAATGGAGATCGAGTCGATTCGCCGAGGCCGGGACAGCTTCGACGATTCGGTCAGCGATCTGCCAAAGCGTCGAGCCGATCTCGGCGCGTTCGACGAGAAGCTGACCCGCGACCTCCTTGACCTGGGGCCCGAATGGGATGAAGCGAGGCTCCAAACCTTTGATGCGTCCGTGGTGATCCGAGACGAAGCCGAGCAGTGGCGCGAGCGGCTAATGGTCGCCGGCCAGGCAGTTCGAGACCGCGACGGGGAGCTCGACCAGGCTCGGCGACTGGAGCAGGATGCGGCGAAGGCCCGAGACCAGGCCGACGATGCGCTAGAGGGAGCGGAGCCGCCCGCGCTGGACGCGGGGCAGCTTCAGGACCGGCGCCGACACCTGCGGGCTGCCAGGAGCGCTCTCGCGGACCTGCTCGTGACGCGTCAGCGCGTGAAGGACCTCGAACGCCAGCTCCAGGGTGTGTCGACCGGCGCGGCGGACGCGAAAGCTGGCGTCAGCCGCATTCCGCTTTTACCGCTCCTGCTCGTCGCCGGGGGTCTATTCGGGATCGTGCTTGGCTTCGCTCTGGAGGGACAGCAGGCCGCGCTGATACTGGGCGTGGTGCTGCTGATTGCCGGCCCCGTGGTGTACCTTCAGAGCAGGTCCGGGCCCCGGGTTGGCGTCGCGGGACAGGAGGCGCTGCTCCGGTCGCAGCTTCGTGAGGCGCAGGCCCAAGACCGGACGGCTGAAGCGGCGCGGCGGACCGCCGGTGAAAGCCTGGGCGCCACCGAGGTCGATTCCCAGTTGTTGGACGATATCGAGGAGAAGCTGGCCACGGTCCAGGAGACGATACGCCGCCATCAGGATGCGGCGGGCCACCTGGCGGACGCCAAGGATACACTCGAGCGTGAGGCGACCCGCAGAGCCGAGGCCGAGGGCCGATTCGGAGATGCGAGTGGGGCTATCGAGGCGGCCTCTGCCGACTGGCGCGAATGGCTGGCCGCCAGGCGTCTTGCCGAGACGCTTACGCCGAACGCGTTCATCGATCTGTTGGGCCGGGTCGAGACCGTCCGCGGGCAACGCGCGCAGGTCGTCCAGATGCGGGGACGTGTCAAGAAAATCGAAAGGGACATTTCCGAATTCCGCGACCGGGTAGCGCCCGTGGCGGAGCGGCACGGGACGAGCCTCGATCACGCGGACGTCGGAAAAGTGGCGACCGTCGCCGACGACCTCATCAATCGGCTAGACCGGGCGCGGGAGGCGGTGCTGGCCCGGCAGAACGCTGGAAAGACCGCCAAGGAAGCCCGTCGCGCTCTCGACTCCCTGACGGGACGCCTGGCCGCACTGAAAGAGGACCGGAATGCGCTGATCGTCCTGGGCGGCGCCGAGGACGCCGAAGACCTTCGGCGCAGAGCGAACCTGCACCAACAGAGGCAAAAGCTCGAGGGTCAGAATGCCGAGGACCGCGAACGCCTGCGGAGGCTTTGTCGTGCGGACCAGTCCGTCGAGGAGCTAATAGACTCGTTGGCCCTCGCCACGCCTGACGGCCTCGAACATGAGCTGGCGGCCGCCCGTCAAGAGCTTGAAGAGCTGGACGCCCGACGCGAAACACTGGCCGAAGAGCGCGGAATGCTGGCGTCGGAGCTTGGTCGGATGGTAACCGACGAGGCGTCCTCCGAACTCAGGGCCCGCAGGGAGTCGCTCCTCGAGCAGCTCAAGTTGCAGGCGGCAGAGTGGTCCAAGTTGACTATCGCCTCGGCGATTCTTCAGCGCACGCGCCGGAAATACGAGCAGGAGCGACAGCCCGGAGTAGTCCGACACGCGCAGGAGTTCTTCGCGACCATCACCGGCGGTCGGTACAGACGTGTGTTCGTTCCCGCCGACAGCCCATCGGAGATGCGCGTCGAGACCTCGTCCGGAGCGACGCTCGAGCCGGACCAGCTAAGCCGCGGGACTCGGGAGCAGCTCTACCTGGCGCTGCGCTTTGGCCTGATCCGCGAGTTCGGCGAGCGGGCCGAGTCGCTGCCGGTGATCGTCGACGAGGTGCTGGTCAACTTCGACCCCGACCGAGCGCGGCGGGCGGCTGAAGCTTTCGCCAGGCTATCGCGCTCCAACCAGGTGCTGGTGTTTACCTGCCACCCTACGATAGTGGCCGCCTTCACCGCCGCCTGCCCTGACGCCCAGGTGATCGAGCTGCCCTAGAAATCCGATACCGTGGGCGGTTCATTTGACGGGTCGGACTCGACACGTTCCGGACAGTCCTCGGCCGTGAGGTCGCACAGGGCGCACTCAAGCTGGCTGGGCACCCTTCTGCTCTGGTCCGGCGAGGCAACGCGGCGTATCAGCGAGAATAGGCTGGTCTTGAACGCCTCGTCCACGGCGCTGCTGGGGACATCCACCTGGTGGTCGCGGTAGACCACCTTGCCGTCGAACTCGACTCCCAAATAGCCAGACATGTTTGGCAGTGCGTACAGATAGATCATCACCTGGACCTGGTCCGCCGGCGTCGGCTGGCCGGTCTTGACCTCGTACACCGTGCCACGCCCGTCTTCGATCGCGACGACGTCGGGCCTGCCGGCGAGGACCGCGCCCGAAGAGCCGCGCAGCCGGAAGTAGTTTTGACTTTCGAGAGAGACGTCGGCGCCTGAGGCCTCCAGGCCTTCGCGCACCGCTGTCAGCGCGGCCGTGTGGTCCACCTGCCACGCGGCGAGGTTGAAGCTGCTTGGCACCCTGGCGTACTCGGTGTAGTGGGCCTTGAACCACGCCGCCCACTCGCAGTAGGCGTCTCCCACAAGGAGCCTGGAGAGCCAGGTTACCCAGATATAAGGCCCGGACCTTGGAGTCGCCATTTTTTCGTCGGTCGTTGCTTAGGATTTCGGCCCATCGTAGCACAGGGGGACGATGCGGCCCCCGCATCGTCCGGTAGCATCGCTACGGCGCTACACGTCGA
This sequence comes from Dehalococcoidia bacterium, assembly GCA_965248005.1. Taxonomy (GTDB): domain Bacteria; phylum Chloroflexota; class Dehalococcoidia; order Lucifugimonadales; family UBA1123; genus CBDFIE01. The sequence continues at coordinate 1,167,735 of CBDFIE010000003.1, read as the reverse complement.
TGCCGGGCACGGGGAAGCGGTCCGACATTGCGATCACCTGGTCACGCACCTGGGACTCGACGTACTCGTCGCCCAGATTCTGAAGCACGCGGAGGATGAGACCGCCAACAACCCTAGCGTCAGCTTCCTGAAGACCTCGACTGGTGATTGCGGGAGTGCCGAGCCTGACACCGCTGGCGACCCGCGGAGGCCGGGGGTCGTAGGGGATGGTGTTGCGGTTGACGACGATGTTCGCCCGTCCCAGGGCCTCCTCTGCCTTACGGCCCGTGATGTCCATGGGCGTGAGGTCGACCAGCACCATGTGGTTGTCGGTGCCACCGGTCACCAGACGGATGCCGCCATCGTCGAGGGTCTCGGCCAGGGCGCGAGCGTTGGCCTTGATCTGGCGCTGGTAAACCGCGAACTCGGGCTCCAGGGCCTCGCCAAAGGCGACGGCTTTTGCCGCGATGATGTGCTCCAGCGGCCCGCCCTGGGCGTTTGGGAATACGGCGCGGTCGACGCTGCGGGAGTGCTCCTCGTCGGTCAGGACCATGCCGCCCCTTGGTCCTCTCAGGGTCTTGTGAGTGGTGGAGGTGACGATCTGGGCCTCTCCAATTGGCGATGGATGCTCGCCCGCTGCTATCAGGCCGGCGATGTGGGCCATGTCGACCATCAGCTTCGCGCCGACCTCGTCCGCGACCTGCCGGAACCTGGGGAAGTCGATGGTGCGAGTGTAAGCCGTGGCGCCCGTGACGATGAGCTTGGGTCGGTGCTCCCTGGCCAGGCGCTCCAGCTCGTCGTAGTCGATCAGCTCCAGCTCGCGGTCGACGCTGTAGGAGACGAACTTGTACAGCTTGGAAGAGAAGTTGACCGGGCTTCCGTGGGTCAGGTGGCCGCCGTGGTCCAGGCTGAGCCCCATCACCGTGTCGCCAGGTTCGAGGACCGCGAAGTACGCGGCCATGTTGGCCTGGGCGCCGCTGTGGGGCTGAACGTTGGCGTGTGCGGCGCCGAAGAGCTGTTCCGCCCGCTGAATCGCGAGGCTTTCGGCCACGTCAACGAACTCGCACCCACCGTAGTAGCGGCGGCCCGGGTAACCCTCGGCGTACTTGTTGGTCAGCACCGAGCCCTGGGCCTCGAGGACCGCTCTACTCGCGTAGTTCTCCGATGCGATGAGGTTGATGTTGCGGCGCTGGCGCTGAATCTCGTTCCGGATGACCTCAGCGATCTGAGGGTCCTGGTCGACGAGCAGGCTCATCCCTTTCCTCCCTGAGTTGGGTCCACGGCGAATTTTCGGGCAGGCCAATCCCCTGCCCGCACGGCCATCTGCTAATTTCACGCGCGCGGCGGGAGCGACTGGTGTGCTGCCCCCGACTCGATTATAAGCCGGTCCGTGGACCGCGGATTTGACTTGAGGACGAGTCTCTTATGCCGTCTCCGGCTCGATGAGGCCGTATCCGCCATCGGTCCGGCGATACGCAACGGCGTACTCCTCGGTGTCCGAGTTGAAGAAAAGGTAGAAGCTATGGTCCAGAAGCTCCATCTGCAGAATTGCGTCCTCGATGCTCATGGGGGTCATGGAGAAGCGCTTGGTCCTGACCAGCCGGCCCAACTCCTCCTCCGCTTCTTCGCGCTCCTGTTCAGCTGACCCCGGTAGCGGGCCCTCCGGCACGGCGGCCGAACGGGCGGCTTTCCGATTCTGGTTCGAGCGATATACCTTGCCTTTAAGCCGGCTGATCTGCCTGTCGACGATGTCGGTGACAGCGTCCACCGCGGCGAACAGGTTCACGCCACTGTCCTGGCCGCGAAGGGTATGCTTGCCAGTCGAAAGAGTCATCTGGGCGACTATCGCTTTCCCCCGGGACTTGCCGGAGGCCGGATACACCTCGAGCTTAGCGTCCGAAATCTGGCTCAGATGACGTTCAAGCCGGTCAAATTTTTTCTGGATGTAGGTCTTCGCTCCGTCATTTAGCTCCAGGTTCCTTGCCTGAATTTTGATCTCCATCCCATTGCCTCCCTGCCGGGCGTCCTCGTGGCGTTGGGCCCGGGGATTCGGGCCACCAGGAAGCGCCGCCCTTCGTGTTCATTCTATGCCCTGACCCTGGTCGCATCAACCTCGGCGGCCTTGTCACCCCACGAGCCGGTGGGGTAGAGTATTTTAAGCCCCATTGAAGGCGCGGAGCGAGATGACACAGGGCGTCCTGGAAAAGTACAAAGAGTATCTGCCGATAACCGAAAACACCCCGATGTTCTCCCTCGGCGAAGGCGACACGCCTCTGGTGAAGTCGAGAAGCATCGGTGACCTGGTCGAGTGTCAGGACCTCTACTTCAAGCTCGAAGGCTGCAACCCGACGGGCTCTTTCAAAGATAGAGGCATGGTGGTGGCGGTGGCCAAGGCGCTCGAGGCAGGAGGCACCAGAATCGCCTGCGCCTCGACCGGCAACACGAGCGCCTCGGCCGCGGCATACGGCGCCTACTGCGACATCCCGGTGACCGTGATCGTGCCAAAGGCCAATGTCGCCAGGGGCAAGCTGGCCCAGGCCATCGCCTACGGCGCCCGCATCATGCTGATCCAGGGCAGTTTCGATCACGCCATGAGACTGGTGCGGGACCTAACCGCGCGACACCCCATAGTGCTGGTGAACTCCGTAAACCCCCACAGGCTTCAGGGCCAGAAAACCGCCTCCTTCGAGATCGTCGAGGACCTGGGCACGGCGCCTGACTATCTCTTCATCCCCGTCGGTAACGCGGGCAACATAACGGCCTATTGGATGGGCTTCCAAGAGGCCTATCACCACGAGTGGACCGGGGCGCTGCCCAAAATGATGGGCTTTCAGGCCGAGGGCGCCGCGCCGATCGTGCGGGGAGATATCGTGCTCGAACCAGAGACCATCGCCTCGGCCATCCGCGTGGGTAACCCGGCTAGCTGGAACAGCGCAGTCGCCGCCCGGGACGAGTCCGGCGGAGCCATCGACATGGTATCCGACGACAACATCATGGAAGCTTACAAGATGCTGGCGGCAAAAGAGGGGATATTTTGCGAGCCCGCCTCCGCAGCCAGCGTAGCGGGTCTGATCAAGCACGCCCGCGCGGGTCTCCAGCTGGAAGGCCAGCGAGTGGTCTGCGTGATCACAGGCTCTGGACTCAAGGACCCGGACCTGGCTAACGAGATCGAGCCCGCGTGGATGGAGGAGTACCCGGCAGAACTGGCCACGGTGGAGCAGGCGATGGGCCTGGCGTGACGGCGGGCTCGGGGCGCTCGCTTCCCGAGCATCTATTGCCCCGGAATCCCATATAATATGGCCCGGCGTCGCTAGTGCGTCGCGGTCCCGGCTGTCGGATATCAGGCGGCGACCGGAGGGCATGGCGACCCGCAGCGGGAAACCCTTAGAGGCAGGTAGATCGCCTGGTTAACGAGAAACAGATCAGCGAGGCGATGTCCTCGATCATTGGCGCGTTGGGTGAAGACGCGGACCGCGAGGGCCTGAAGGATACGCCTCGGCGCGTCGCCAGGCTGTACGGCGAGCTATTCTCGGGGATCGGCAAGGACCCGGCGGCCGAGCTGGCTACCGAGTTCGAAGAGGACCACCACGAGCTGGTCGTCCTCAAAGACATCCAGTTCTATTCCGTATGCGAGCACCACTTCCTGCCCTTCTTCGGAACGGCTGACATCGGCTACGTGCCCCAGGGGAGGGTAGTCGGCGCCAGCAAGATGGCCCGCGCCCTGGACGTCCTTGCCCGCAGGCCGCAGATCCAGGAGCGCCTGACAACCCAGCTCGTCGATGTCGTCAACAAGACGCTACAACCCGAGGGCGTGGCCGTCCTCCTGAGCGCGGAGCACATGTGCATGACGCTGCGGGGGGTCAAGAAGCCGGGAAGCCGCGTCGTGACCTCCGCCAGCCGGGGGACTCTCAGGACTCAGGCGTCCGTTAAACAGGAGTTCCTGGCCATGACGCGGGGCAACTAAGAATGGCCGTCGCCGTTCAGGCGGAGACCTTCGAGACCATCTGGGAAGAGTGGGAGCGCATTCTGCCCGATTGCGTCGCCAACACCATCTTCGTTACACCCTGGTGGCAGAAGGTGTGGTGGAACAATTTCGGCCACGGCAACAAGCTGTGGATTCATTCGGTTCGCGAAGGCGACTCCGTCTTGGGTGTTGCGCCGCTTATGGAGCGGGCTGGTGTGGTGACCTTCGTGGGCGACAAAGACCTGTCGGACTATTTCGATTTCCTGGCGATCGAGGGCAACGAGGAGGACTTCTATCGTGCCCTGTGCAGCCATCTCGCGGACTCGGATATCGACTGGCGGTGCCTGGACTTGCCGTCGCTGCGGGAGGACTCGCCGACCCTCAACTACCTACCGGCTCTCGCCGAAGAGAGAGGCCTGAAGGTACAGATCGAAAGGGAGACGACAACGCCGGTGGCCCAGCTCCCCAACACGTGGGACGAGTACGTTGCGGGGCTCCGCAGGAAGGACCGCCACGAGCTGCGACGAAAGCTGCGACGGCTGGAGGGGACGGACGGCCACCACCAGTATCAGTGCTCGAATGGCGACGGTCTCGGCGACTGCATGGACGACTTCTTCCGGCTGCTGCGGGCCAGTAAAGAGGAGAAGGCGGAGTTTCTCACACCGGGTCGCGAGAGGTTCTTCGTCGACATCGCCGAAGAGCTGTCCAGTCGAGACCAGTTTAAGCTCTACTTCCTGGAGGTATCCGGGGAGAGAGTCGCGTGCTGCATCTGCCTCGATTACGGGGGGTCGTATCTTCTGTACAATAGCGGCTACGATCCCGGCTATTCGCAGTTGAGCGTCGGCCTTCTGAACAAGGCGTTCAGCATACGGACCGCTATCGAAGAGGGCCGCCGCTCCTTCAATTTTCTGAAGGGCAACGAGCGGTACAAGTACCACCTGGGCGGACAGGACGTTAGCGTATACCGCTTAACCGCCCTCCGTTAGCGTGCCGGGGGCGGCAGGCCTATGGTTTCGACCTCCTGGGCACACGGCATGGCGGCTGTCGCCGGCGTATCGAAAATGAGATAAACTCGACCGTGTCCATGGCGGTGGCGGGACACGGCAGACCGAATAGACAGGCCGGAAAGATCAAGGCTCTACCGGACCGGAGTATCGCATGAATCGACTGGCGCTACTAAGCTTCCACGGATGTCCTGTCGCCCGCCTGGGCGAAAAGGACACCGGCGGAATGAACGTCTACGTGCTCCAACTGGCGCGCGAGCTCGCCCGCAGGGGCATCGGCGTCGACGTGTTCACCCGGGCCCACGATCCCGCCGACCCGACAGTTGTGGAGCTGGAGCCGGGCGCCAGAGTGGTGCATCTGAAGGCCGGCCCTTACGCCGCCTCTAAGGGGGACCTGTCCGACTACATCCCCGCGTTTCTGGGCGAGCTGTCCAGCTTCCACCGCTCTGAGGGGACCAGTTACGACCTGGTGCACAGCCACTATTGGCTGTCCGGGCGCGTGGGCATGACCCTGAGCAAGATGTGGGCGGTACCCCATGTAACCACTTTCCACACCCTTGCCAAGACGAAGCTCAGGGCCCGGGCGGGAGAGCGCGAGTCCGAGAGACGGGTTGTGGCCGAGCGCATGATAATCCATGACGTGGATGCAATGATCGTGTCCACCGAGGAGGAGAAACACGACCTCGTTCGCCTGTACGGCGCCCACCCAGCCAGGATAAACGTGGTGCCCGCGGGAGTCGACCTGGATCTGTTTAGACCGATGGACCGGCAGGCGGCAAGGGGGGTATTGGGAATTAGGGAGAACCGGGTTATACTGTATGTGGGGCGCATCGAGCCGCTCAAGGGCATCGAGATCCTGCTCCGAGCGGCCACGCTTCTGGAACACACCGACGACTCACGCGTCTTGATCGTCGGAGGAAGCCCCGGAAACGACGCGGAGTTGGACCGGCTAAAGGCGTTGGCCGTCCAGCTCAACATCCAGCACATGGTAACGTTCACGGGCGCGGTCGAGCAGACCGAGCTTCCCAAGTACTATGGCGCGGCCGACGCCTTCGTACTTCCCTCCCATTCGGAGAGTTTCGGTCTGGCGGCGCTGGAGGCAATGGCTTCCGCGACGCCAGTCATAGTCTCCAGGGTCGGCGGCCTAAAGACGTTCATTGACAGTGGCAAGACAGGGTTTCTGGTACCCTGGCGCCGTCCCGAGGCATTTGCTGAGCGGTTGGAGACGGTGCTTGCGAATCCTGCCCTAAAGGACGCCATGGGCCGGGCCGCACGGGCCAAGGCGCTCGAGATGGGCTGGAGGCATGTGGCAGATCGGACGTTGGATTTTTACTCCGGCCTGGCGCACGACGTATGGGCTAGTGTCGCTGGAGATTAGGCATGAACGGCCAACATGAGGACGCCAGCTCTGGTGCAGAGCCTTCCGCGCTCCAGAATCTAGAGCGTCACATTTTCGGGCGCCTGGGCAGGGGAATCCTCGTGTTGATTCCCCTGATCGTCACCCTGCTCATCGTCGGCTACCTTTTGATCTCGCTGCGGAACATATTCCGCCCTACGATCGACGTAATAATAAGCAACCCGCTTCTCGAGGGGGTGCCGGCAATTACCCCGCTGGCATGGGCCGTACTGGTCGTGCTGCTGCTGGGGTTTTTCTACTTCGTCGGCGCGCTAGTAATGGCGGGCTCACGCCGAAGGGTCGTCCAGCTTCAGACCGCCATCCTCAGCAGGATCCCGGTGGTCAAGACCATTTACGGCGTGGCGAGACAGGCGTCCGACGCGCTTTCAACATCCCAGCGGCACTCGTTCAGCCGGGTTGTCTTGCTGGAGTGGCCGAGGCCGGGGATCAGAGCGATGGGATTCGTAACCGGCCACTGCCACGTGCCGGACGACGACCGGGCGATGCTGGTGGTCTACATTCCGACGGTGCCAAACCCTACATCGGGAATGCTGGCTATCCTGGCCGAGACCGAGGTGACCGACGCGAACATTACGGTGGAGGAGGCCATGAAAGTGGTGTTCTCCGGGGGGATCGTGCTGCCGGCGGCGTTGCGGTTCGGTCCCTATCTGGCCTCAGCGAGTCCGAAACCCGAGGTCACGCTCGAACCGTCTCCCGAGGACGGGCTCGACTAGCCTTCAGCGCAGCCTTTTCTCGTACCACACCGTCCGGTTGACTCGTTGAAACCCCAGCTTGAGATACAAGTCTCGAGCCGGTGGATTCTGTGAGTCCACCTCCAGCTCCACTGTCGAAATGCCCTCGCTTCGAAGATACTCCAGCCCCGCGACAACCACCAACGTTCCCAGGCCCGTGCCGCGGTAGCTGGGGTGGACGCCGGTCATGCCGATAAAGCCCACAGCGCCGTGGCTATTCTCGTTTCGGTGGGTCCAATTGTAGGCCGCTGGCGCGCCGTCGTCGGTGATGAACAGTATCCCTTCAGGAACATTGCTCTTCAGGCGCACCCTGGCGGCGATCTCATCGACGGTGTTGGGGCAGAACCCCCAGTTATCGGCGAAGGCCGCGTTCTGAACTTGGGTCAGCGCCGGCTCGTCGTGATCGAGCCTGAAAGGCCGGAGCTCGAAGCCGTCGGGTAGCCTGGCTGGCGGTAGCTCCCCATCCTCCCATCGCATCTGCCAGTACTCCTTGACTTGCACGAAGCCGTAAGACTCCAGGATATGGCACGCGACGGCTGAATCCCGCGCGGCCTGGATGTGGAGGACTCGGGCATCGATTTCGCGGCTGTGCTCTATGGCGCGGGCCACTAGCGTCTTGCCGATTCCCCGTCGCGTGTGGGATTTCAGCACGCCGCCGCTGGCCGCGGCCCTCTCGATGGGCAACTCCGGCGAGATCAGTACGAAACCCACGAGGCGCCCGCCTGCGTCCGCCACATAGCAGTTGGACTCAGGCTGGCAGGAAGGCTGCTCCAACGTCTGGCGCAGCAACTCCGAATCGAACTCCTTCACGGTGCCGGAGGTGCCGCTGACCTCGTTGAAGAGGTCGGTGAACATCTCGACGTCGTCCCACCGGAAATTTCGAATCTGAAGAGCTACAGTCAAAACACCTTGACCACCACTTCGTAGGTTGGCCGGGTTAGGCCCGATTGTAGCAAAGCGACTATGCGTAGACAACGCGCGCGCCGCTTGTCGGAGTCACCGCCAGCAACTATGATATGCGGCGTCGCAACAGCGCGATGACCGACCGGCAGGTCAAAGAGCAGACCGCCGACCGAACGCTCGGAAACCACGGAGCCGGCGGCATGAAACCGAGACCTTCGAGCGGACCCTGATGCACCGGTGAAGCCAGGCCCAATGTACGACCTGCACGCCCACATTCTCCCAGGGTTGGACGACGGCGCCAGGAACATCGACCAGACGCTGGAAATGGCCCGTGTCGCAGCTCAGAGCGGGACGCGGTTCATTCTGGCGACACCCCACAGACGAGATGTGACCGATCGGTCATCCCCTGCCGAGGTACGGAGCCTAATAGATGAGGTGAACGTCCGCGTCAAGGAGCAGGGCACAGACCTTACGCTGCTTCTGGGCATGGAGAACCACCTGGACCTGGACCTGCCCGATGAAGTCGCGGCCGGTCGCGCGCTTCCGATCGGCGACACCCGGTACATACTTGTGGAGATGCCTTTCCTAGGGAGGCCGATGTACGTCGAGGACGTGCTCTACCAGCTACAGCTGCAGGGGCTGACGCCGGTCCTCGCTCATCCCGAGCGCATCGAGACTTTCCAGCGCGACCCCGAACTGCTGCTGGACCTCGTCGAGAGGGGGATGTTGAGCCAGATAACCGCGGGGAGCACTGTCGGCCTTTTCGGTCGACGCGTTCAGCGATTCACGGCGCAACTGTTGCGAAGGAACCTTGTGCACGTCGTGGCTTCCGATACTCATCGACCCGATGGGCCCCGCTCGCCCAAACTGGGGCCGGGAATCGCGGCGGTAACGAGGCTGGTGGGAGAGACTTCCGCAATGGGTATGGTAATCGACACGCCCAGGGCGATCCTGGGGGACCTCCCGGTCGAGGTTGACAAGCCCAGAAGCAACGATAGCGTCCGCAGGTGGTGGCAGTTCTGGAGTCATTAGGGCGGTCGCACCACGCTAGCAGGCCCTGTGCGCCGGGCTGGCGCGTCGCAGGACAGCATGGACGCGGGCGATCAACTCTCGAATGCCAAAGGGCTTGACAAGGTAATCGTCAGCGCCCAGCTCCAGTCCCTTGATTATGTCCTGTTTGGCGCTGTAGACGGTCAGCATGATTACCGGCACCCTAGACACCCCGCGCAGCCTGACCAGGGTCTCCCATCCGTCCATAACCGGCATTTTTACGTCGAGTATGATGAGGTCCGGTAGGGTGAGAGGTAGAAGGTGTCGAGGCCCTGGGCGCCGTCGAAGGCCGCGTGTGTCACGCAGCCCTCCTGCCGCAAAACCCGCGTCACGATCTCGCTGATGGACTGGTCGTCCTCGATGACAAGAATGACCGGACTTTCGCTCTCCCGAATCACGTCAGGCTCGTCGCCACGCGAAACAGGTCTCGCTGTTTTCCAAACGCCTGACTTCCGAACTGCATCACCCCACCACGATGAGACGTCCTTCAGGGCCCAGGACATTCGACTCCGCCCGGCCATATCCAGCCCGCTAGGCACTCGGGCGTTCGAATGCCGCCAAATACAAACTTGGACGCATTGCCGACGATATAAAACATTCCGGCTGCTCAGCCACGTGCTGATGCGGTGAATGGCGCGGGCGTCGCTCCCCCCGCCCAGTCGGACACCGGTATGCCCCGCCGTGCGAGCGCGTGTCAACTCAAATAAGAATGTTACCGAAGGGGGCATGTTTTCTTACGGTTCACTCAAATGAAAATGTTACCAGGAGACCAGCCTGCCTCCTCTCTTGTTCTGTGTGCGATTATTGGTGCCTAGGATCGGGCTCATAGTAAGCCTGTGGGTAAGTGGTCCTCCACTGATCCACAGGCCCTGTCCACTGCCCACGGGCTAGGAGGCAAGAGCGCCCACGAGCTCCCGCCTGTTTCGCTGCGGCTTGGCGCTCCCACATCTGTTGTAGCTGTTGATAGATCTCTCGGCGGAGCCGACGGGGGTTGGTCTGGGAGTACATGGCCGCCAATTGGGTCTGTTGGTGCGGCTTCAAGACCCCGCTGGCCAAGACCCGATCATAGGGCGTGCGGGCCTTATCCCATTTGCGCTTGAGTCGGCCGTCCACCATTGGTTTGCCGACCAGATGCAATACCGGCTGAAATTGGTTGTAGTAGACCCACATCTGGTCGTAGAGGGCGTTGAGGGCCGCACACTGGGCCGCAGTGTCCAACCGTTCGTAGCCCAGGTAGGCCCGTACCAGTGTGTCGTTCTTCTGCTCGACGATGCGGTTATCATTCTTGCGGTAGGGTCTGCTCCTGCTCAACTTCAGGCCAACGATCTCCTCTCCCCAGAACCGGATCAGATGGTTATTGAAGAACTCGCTGCCATTGTCTGGATGCAACTCCACGATGGGGAAGGGTAACCGGTCCAGGACGCGCCGAAAGCCAGCTTCCATGACTACCTGGCTGCGCCCCAGCACGGCCACTCGCTCGCTCCATCCTGTAGCCACGTCCACCAGCTGCAGGGTGTGTATATACTCTCCTGATGAGGTGGCGCCGCAGTGGTGTACCAGGTCCACCTCGAAGTGTCCTGGCTCAGTCGTCTCCCACGGTAGCCTGCCCATGGGAACCGCCCGAGTCAACCGGTTGGCTCGCTCTGGTCCTCGCCTGGGCAGACGTGGTGTGTCCTGACGCAGCTTGCCCATCAGCCGTTGCACCGTCGCTCGACTGATCCGGGACAACTGACCCTCCAACTCTGCCGTCAGCCAGAGCTCTCCAAACTCAGCCAGGTGCCGCGCCGTCGGAAGCAGCGCTGGAGTCAGCCGCTCCGCGCACACGTAGTCCAAGCTCTCCCATAACACTCGAATGGCATCCTCCACCTCAGGACCATATGATCTCCCCCGCACCTTATGCCGAGGCTTGCGCTCCAACGTTGCTCCTCGCACTAGCCGGATCAGGCTCTTGCGGTGCAGCCCAGTCACCACTTCCATCTCCGTCAGCAACTCTCCACGACCCATCCGGTCAGCCCCCCAATACCGATCCCTCATCCGCTTCAGATACTTCCGTCGCTCATCTATGGTCATCTCATCTTCGACTGGCATCGTTCCCTCAGTAACATTCTTACTTGAGTGAACTGTACCCGCCTCGGTAACATTTTAGATGAGTGAATACGGAGCGTTGACTAGCAGCGGGCATGTTGATACACTCGCGCCTACGGTGAGGCGGGCGGTCGTACACTCGCGCCTACGGTGAGGCGGGCGGTCGCCTGTACACTGCCGCCGTGGCTGACTCCAGAAGGGGCCGCGGTCTGAGTCTCAACCACGTGCCAGTGACCAACAGCTTCGCGCGCTCGAAGCGGACGATGGGAGTCATCAATGACGATCCACTCTGAACTGAATTCCGAAACCATGCTCTGGATGTACTCGGTGATGGTGACGATCCGCAGGTTCGAGGAGCAGTCGCGACGCGAGGCCGACGCGGGCAAGCTTCGGGGGATGCACTCTTCGGAGGGCCAGGAGGCCGTGCCGACCGGCATCTGCGCCCACCTGCGCGACGACGACTACGTCCTCGGCACCCACCGCAGCCACCACCACTGCATAGCAAAGGGAGTCGACCTGTCGGAGATGATGGCGGAGCTGCAAGGCAAGTCCACCGGCACCAACGGGGGCAAGGGCGGCACGATGCATATCGCGGACATCACCAAGGGCATGCTGGGCGCCAACGGCGTGGTCGGCTCCAACATCCCCGTGGCGACCGGCGTCGGTCTCAGTGCCAGCGTACGTGGCACCGACCAGGTCAGCGTGGTGTTCTTCGGCGACGGCGCCTCCAGCCAGGGGGTGCTTCACGAGTCGATGAACCTGGCCAGCGTCTGGAAGCTGCCGACGATCTTTGTTTGCGAGAACAACCGTTACGCCGAGTCCACACCGTTCGAGTACACCGTCGCCGGCGGGTCTGTCTCGAACAGGGCCGCCGGCTACGACATGCCCGGCGTCACCGTCGATGGCCAATCCGTGCTGGAGGTGTTCGAGGTGGCCGGCGAAGCGGTCGCCCGCGCCCGAAAGGGCGAGGGCCCCACGCTGATCGAGGCCCAGACGTACCGATACGGGGGCCACTTCGGCGCGGACGACCCACTCGGGTATCGCACCGAGGAAGAGGAAGCCCACTACAAGGGGCGAGACTGCATCAAGCAGCTCGCGGCCCACATCATCGAAATCGGTTACGCGGGGGAAGAGGGGCTTCAGAAGCTGGACGAAGAGGCGCAGGAACGGGTGGCTCGGGCCGCCAGATTCGCTAACGATAGCCCGTTCCCCGAGCCATCCGAGCTGAACACCGACGTGTATCTATCGTACCGCTAGCGGGATTATTGTCGCCGGGCGAAAACGATGCCTGACGCAGGTTCGACCCAGAGGTCAACACCGGCAGGAGGACCACCATGGTACAGGCGGAAGCTGTCAGACAGCTATCGTACATTCAGGCGATAAACGAGGCGCTTCGACAGGAGATGGAGCGCGACGAGACCGTGATTATCATGGGCGAGGACATCGCCGGGGGCGGCGAGCGACCTGGCAAGGAGGACGCGTGGGGCGGACCGATGCGGCTCACGAAAGGGCTCATCGGCCAGTTCGGGGCCCGTCGAGTACGAGACACGCCCATCTCGGAGGCGGGGTTCGTCGGCGCGGGCGTTGGCGCCGCGGCCTCCGGCCTCAGGCCGGTAGTGGACCTAATGTACGTCGGATTCTACGGCGTGTGCGCCGACCAGATCACCAATAACGCCGCCAAGATTCACTATATGTTCGGCGGTAAGGTCAACGTGCCGCTGACCATCATGACCGGGACCGGCGCCGGGACCAGCTCTGCGGCGCAGCATTCCGAAACGCTCTACTCGATCTTCACCCACTTCCCGGGCCTTAAATGCGTCGTGCCCTCGGACCCCTACACCGCAAAAGGACTGATGACCGCGGCCGTACGGGACAACGACCCGGTGATCGTGTTCAACAACCGCCAGCTCATGGGCGTCCGGTTCGACGTGGACGTGCCCGAGGAGCCTTACACGGTCGAGATCGGTAGCTCCCGGATCGTCAGGGAGGGCTCGGACGTGACCCTTCTTGGCATCGGCTACACCACCCGCGTTTGCCTCGAGTCAGCGGCGGATCTGGAATCTCGGGGCTACTCGGCCGAGGTGCTGGACCTGCTGTCTCTGTCGCCCATGGACGACGAGGCGATTCTGGAATCGGTCCGCCAGACTCGCAAGATCGTGATCGTGGACGAGGACTATCCGCGATGCGGCATGGCCGCCGACATCTCGGCCCTGGTGGCCGAGGAGGCATTCGACTATCTTGACGCACCGCCCCGCCGGGTCACCTCGCCACATACGCCCGTGCCGTACAGCATGCCGCTGGAGGCGCTCTACGTGCCGAACAGTGAACGGGTCACCGCGGCGGCCCTGGGCGTGCTGGAGTAGGAGGAGGCTCGTGGCAACGCCTATCGTCATGCCCCGACTCGGCGATTTCATGACCGAGGGGACCGTGGTCCGTCTTGCCAAGTCCTCGGGCGAGAGCGTGGACCAGGGCGAGGTCATCGCGGAGATCGAGACCGAGAAGCTCAACTACGATCTTGAGGCTACCGCGGCCGGCCTCTTCCATCCTGTGGTGGCCGAGGGCGAGAGGGTGGACGTCGACGGCCTCATCGGCTACCTGCTGTCTGAAGGAGAGGCCGCGCCCGAAGCTCCGCAACGCCCAGCCCCTGCCACGCCCGCGGCCAGTCCGACGGCGCCGGCGGCCGCCGCAAGGCCACCTCGAAGCGTTCCGTCCGGAGACGGCATTGTGCCGTCCACCCCCGGAGCGCGTCGCATGGCCGCCAGCCTGGGGATCGACCTGTCCCTGGTCACGCCGAGTGGGCCGAGGGGGCGGATCGTCGAGTCCGACGTGCGCGCGTTCGCTGATGCGGCGGCGCCAACACTCCCACCCGGGCTGCCCGAGCCGTCCAGGACCGTCCCCCTTGGGGGGATGCGCAAGAGAATCGCGGGACATATGCGCGAGAGCCTCCAACAGACGGCCCAGCTCTCCTACCACTTGGAGGTTGATGCGACGGAAGCTCAGCGTCTGAGGCGGGAGGTCTCAAAGGAGAGCGACGCCGGTGTCACGCTGGCCGACGTTCTCATCAAGGCGTGCGCCGAGAGCCTCAAACGCGTCCCCGCACTCAACTCGGTACTAGTCAGCGACGAGGTCCACTACTTCGACCAGGTCAACATGGGCGTCGCCGTGGCACTGGACGATGGGCTGATCGTGCCGATCATACGAAACGTCGGAGAGATGGATATCTTCGCGATCGCCGGCGCGGTAAGCGAGCTGGCGGACAAGGCCAGGGAAGAAAAACTCTCGCCGGACGACGTGGTGGGCGGTACGTTCACCATCAGCATCCTGGGGAGCGTGGACGGCTTCACGCCCATCCTCAACATGCCCCAGAGCGCCATCCTCGGCGTGGGCGGGAGCGTCCAGAAGCCGGTGGTCAAGGGTGGCGAGGTGGTGGTGCGCGAGATGCTAACGGTAAGCCTGACCGCCGACCACCAGGTGATCGACGGCGCGGTGGCCGCCAGCTTCATGCGCCGGCTTCAGGCCATGGTCGAGCGGCCGGCGCCGCTGTTCCGGAAAACTTAGTTTTCATCACAATTGGGCGTGATTTGGTGCACGAGCCGCTTCTCGCGGCCGGCAGAACCATGCGAAGCGTAGCCTCGGCGCCTACGCTGGTCCGCCTTCTACCTACTAGAATCATTCAGTCTAGTGGTCCTATAGTTGGGGGCATCCCGATCCCACCGGGATTTGGCGCGAGTTGAGCGCTACCGGATATCCCGGGCGCGGCCCGTTCGCGGGACTGACACTACGCGGCTCCAGATGAGAATATGCAAGTAGCTCCCCACATCTACGCCATGCACATCGACGACGGCGCCGCGTCTCATCCGGGGGGCAGCAACAACTACTTCGTCGGCGACCCCTCGGAAGAGATGGTGCTGATCGACACCGGCGACCACCAGCGCCGATGGACCGACGCGGTCCTCGACTTCTACCGTGGTCTGGGTAGTCCGAAGATCGGCGCGGTGCTGATCACCCACGGCCATGGCGACCACGTGGGCGGATTGGACCGGGTCCACGAGGCTGTACAGGCGCCGATTCGCTGCCACCCGAAGCTGGCCGGGACGTTGCGGACCATGCTGGGCGACGATCGGGCGGTGCGGCCGCTACGGTCGAAGGAGCGGATCGCTACGGGTGGCGGAGCGACGCTTCTGGCGCTCTTCACGCCCGGCCACGCCGCCGACCACGTCTGCTACTACGCGCGGCAACAGCGGGTGATGTTCACCGGTGATACCGTCCTGGGCGCCTCGTCCACCTCGGTCGGCGACCTGGCGGCATACATGACGTCGTTAGAGCTGCTGACGCGGTTCGACCACGACACCGTCTGCCCGGCCCACGGCCCGGTCGTCCCGCCGCCCCGAGGCAGCGGCCTGGTGCGCTGGCAGATGGACCACCGGCTTAAGCGAGAGCGGCAGGTGGTGGCGTCGCTGGCCAAGGGCCTGGGCGGCGTCGAAGAGATCGCCCGGAACATCTACCCCAAGAACCTGAAAACGGACCTGCGGCGAACCGCCGAACGCAACGTCGCCACCCATCTCCAAAAGCTCGTGGCCGACGGCACGGTCGCGGAGACGGCGGCCAGCTTCACGCTCAACGGCTGAGAGCTAACTTTCGGCAAATTCCAAACCCGCTCGTTCATAGCCCCTTCCTGGGTTGCCTGCTAGAATACTGTGCTGAAGAAAACGCTAGGCTGAAGATGCTCGAGGGCTAAGCGATGAACTACGAGTTCGTTATCCTACGGCTACTGCATATCGTGTTCGGTGTGTTCTGGGCAGGCTCCGCCATATTCTTCGCGCTGATACTTCAGCCCCGACTGATGCGGCTGGGGCCAGCGATCCAGGGACCCGTCATGGGCGCCCTGGTCCCAGTCATGAGCCGAGTGCTGATCGGAAGTGCAGTCATTACGATCGCCGCCGGCATAACACTGGGCTTGCGCCTCAGATGGGGACACCTGGACACCTGGTTTGACACGGGATGGGGCTGGGCGATCCTGATAGGCTTCGTGACGTCCATTGGAGCGATCTCGGCCGGGCTCACCCTCTCGGTCCTGGCGCACCGGATGATCGCGCTGGGTCAGGCCATCCAGGGCCGCGCGCCCACGCCAGAGGAGGGCGCCGAGATGCAGCGCCTGTCCGTACGTCTGCCCCGCCTGGGCCGCTCCGTGGCCGTTATGGTGATAATTGCCATCGGCACCATGGCATCGGCCCGGTTCGTGTAGGCTGGCGCGGGCCGCCGGCGTTCGGCTTGCTGTTGCAAATCGAGCAGCGTCGTCAGTCTGATCCTAGTGTTGACTCTGCCAAACATATGTTCTACTCTATTCCCTGAAGTGTGAAACGCCGCCACCGCGGTTGGAGCTATTGCCATGGGTGACCGCAGCGCGATTGAGTGGACGGACGCGACCTGGAATCCGGTGACCGGATGCACGAAAGTCAGTCCGGGGTGCGCCCACTGCTACGCGGAGACGATAACCCTCCGATTCAAGCGTGGTGGGCCGTTCCTGCCAGGCAAGACTACCATCGCCCTTCACCCCGACCGACTTGACGACCCCGGCAGGTGGCGCTCCCCCCGTACGGTATTCGTGAACAGCATGAGCGACCTGTTCCACGAGGAAATACCCTTCGAATTCGTCGACCAGGTGTTCCAGCGCATGTCGACCTACTCCCAGCACATCTATCAGGTTCTCACCAAGCGCCCAGAGAGGCTCCTCGAATACGTCGAGTGGACGGAAGGCCGGCAGTGGCCAGACCACATATGGATGGGCGTATCGGTGGAGAACCAACGCTGGGCGGACCGACGCATTCCGTTGCTCACCAGGGTGCCGTGCGCGGTTCGGTTCTTGTCGTGTGAGCCACTACTCAAGCCGATCAAGCTAGACCTCAAAGGGATCCAGTGGGTGATCGTCGGTGGCGAGAGCGGCCCGAAAGCCCGAAAGATGGATGAGGCCTGGGCACTGGATATCAGAGACCAGTGCGACCAGCAAGACGTGCCGTTCTTCTTCAAACAGTGGGGTGGGCGCTATAGCAAGGCTGGTGGCCGATTGCTAGAAGGCCGTGCCTGGAACGAAATGCCGAGGATTGCCGTTTCTAACCTCGCGGGAACTTAATCCGGTCCAGGCCGCTTAGCCCACGCGCCGTTTTCGAGGTAACTGGTTCCACGGATATACGCTCCTCGCCACGTAGATTCTGCAATGCCGTCCTATAGTCAGTCTCTCTCAATTCGTTGTCGTCACAGCATTCGACAAGTAGTTGATCAAAGGACAGGATCCGTCCGGAGAACTTGGTCAACATTTGAGACATGAGCTCGGGTATGTTACCTACCGGCATCAGCATAGGCTGAGCTCTCATGATCTGATCTTCGGGACCCAAGTATTCAAACAGTCCATTTACGCCTTGTCCGTGCATCACGTCCTTCATCAGCCATCGGCCTTTCGGATGCTTAGTCGCATGCACTAGGTGGTAGACTGTCTGCCTCCTATCGTCCATTGATACTCTGAAGGCTGTCACCATGCACCCGATCGCGCGGAGTTCGTGAATGTATAGGTCACGAAGTTGCCGCTCGGACGACATTGTCTCGGTGCCCACCCCTACCGCATCTCTCCACTCTCTCGACGCGAGCAACTGGTCGTATACATCCTCCATATCGACCCGAGTCAAGAAACGGTTCATATCCCGCGTCATCAGCGTTATGAAGACCTCGCTTGTCAAGGGCGGTGTGAAAACGTACCAGCGGGGCGGAGCAAAACTGTACCACTGAACGCCGTAGAATGGGCATCAAGGTTCGTGGGGCGTTGGAGATCAGGCTCAGTCAGATAGCTGGCGGCCAGAAGTCTTCTTGCTGTGCTTGAGTCGGTAGCTGTCCCCGTTCATCTCCAGGATGTCGACATGGTGGGTGAGGCGGTCGAGGAGAGCTCCGGTCAGCCGTTCAGAGCCGAACACCTCGGTCCACTCGACGAAGGGCAGGTTGGAGGTCACCAGGACCGATCCACGCTCGTAACGCTGGCTGAACACCTCGAAGAGCAGCTCGGCGCCAGTCTTGGACAAGGGCACGAAGCCCAGTTCGTCGATGATCAGAAGCTTGAGACGTGCGAGCCTTCTCTGCAGGTTGAGCAGACGCCGTTCGTCCCTGGCCTCGATCAGCTCGTGAACTAGGGCGGCGGCGGTAGTGAAGCCTACGGACAGTCCACGCTGGCATGCAGCAAGGCCGAGACCGAGGGCGATATGGGTCTTGCCGGTGCCGCTGTTGCCGAGGCGATGACGTTGTGGCAGCGCTCGATATACTCGCATCGTGCCAGCTCCAGAACCAGAGCCTTGTTCAGGGACGGCATAGACAGGAAGTCGAAGGTGTCGAGACTCTTGGTCGTCGGGAAGCGGGCTGCTTTGATCCGACGTTCCACCATGCGATGGTGACGGTCGATCAGCTCCAACTCCGATAGTCGCAGCAGGTAGTCCGGATGGTCAGCTCCCTCACTGGCACACTGGGATGCCAGCTTGTCGTACTCCCTCAGGAACGTGGGGAGCTTGAGTTGCTTGAGGTTGTGTTCGAGCAACATCGTGGACTTGTTGGTCATGACCGGCTCCCCGCCAGGAGAGCCATGTAGTCCCTGGTCGAGGTTGTTGCAACGTTGGTCCTGGGCAGATACGGGTACAACTCCATGTCGAGTCTAGGCGGTCGACCCTCGATCCTGCACAGCACCAGGTGCTTGACAGCATCGAAGCTCACAGCCCCGAGTCGAATGGCGTCTCGTACGGCGTCGTGGACTTCTTCCGGCTGGAAGTTCTCCATCAGTCTGAGCACCTGCACGAACTCCCTCTTTCCTCGCTTGCCCATCCGAGACTCCAGCAGCCGCCGCAACACTCCGAACTCCTCGGGCAACTCCCACCGCGACCAGCGGCGCCGCCTGATCCAATGCCCTCGTCTTCTTCTCAAGGAGCGGCAGGTAATGGAGAGGGTCGAAGACGAAGTCGTCGCGTTCGTATGAGCGCCGATGGCGGGCGATGACTTGCAGCGCCACAGCTGATCACAACCTCGTGTACATATCCGCGGACCACAACGTCCCGATGACCGTAGGCCACCGGGACCGAATAGTCATTGGTCCGGTATCTGACCAGGGCCAGAGAACTGACCCTCGTCGCGTGCTTGTCGCTGGCGTCGTACGGTACGGCCGGCAGAGGCAGCAACTTCTCCAGGTCCCGCTCCAGCCGTTCTCCTATCGTCTCGTTGCGGCCGCGGAGTCGATCTTCGAACCGTCTGAGGCAGTGTTGCTCCAGATGAGCATTGAGGGCATCGAAGCTCTCGAACGATGGAATGGGCACCAGGAAGTTCCGGCGGACATAGCCGACCAGACCTTCTACTTTGCCCTTATCGTTCCCTTTGCCTGGACGGCCAAACCGGTCCTCGAACAGGTAGTGGGACTGAAGCTCGGAGAACACCCTGGTCCGCTGCCGGCGACCATCTCCCAGGATTCTGGCTACCGCGAGCGTGGTGTTGTCGTAGAGGATGCTCTGAGGCACTCCGCCCAGGAACGCGAAGGCGGAGACGTGTCCGTCGCAGAATGACTCCGTCGTCTCGGCGGGATACGCCTTCACATAGCACCCGTCGCTGTGAGGGAGGTCCAGGGCGAAGTAGTGGGCTTTGCGTTCCACTCCGCCGATGACCACCCACGCTTCGCCGTAGTCGCACTGGGCATGTCCCGGGGAATGGGACAGTGGTACGAACATCTCTCGGGTCCGACGACGGCGTTCCCGGACGTAGTCCTTGACGATTGTGTACTTGCCCGGAAACCCGTGCTCGTCCCTCAACCGCTCATAGATACGCTTGGCGGTGTGACGCTGCTTCTTCGGTGAGCTCAGATCCTGCTCCAGGATCTGGTCCATCACACCCTTATATGGATCGAGCTTCGGTCTGCGAGCCGGTCGTTGCCGTCGATACCCTGGGGGCACGGAGTACTCGAGCATCTTGCGCACCGTGTCCCGGTGTAGCCCGAACACTCGGGCCGCCTCTCGGACGCTCATCCCTTCGACGAAACAAGCCTTGCGAACACGGAGGTAAATACCCACCTTGTACATCCAATCCACCTTCAGTCAGGTTCTGTCGTTCCTGATTGAAGGCGACAGGCGGTACAGTTTTCAAACGCCACACCTCAGCGCTCGACCGCCCAGGTGGTACATTATCTCTCCGCCATTCACACCTACTACATACGGAGTAAGTCTGGACCGGAATAGCTCCAGCAAGCGATAGCCCAGCGCTGACTTCCCGCTTCCACGTTTACCCACGATCAGCACCAACGCGGGAGGGATGATTGAAGTGCACCACCGTGCATCCGGCTCCAGCGCCACCGGAGGAGTCGCCGGGGCTCCCGGCTAGCCGAGGCCCGCTAGCGCGGTCGCCAAGTCGAATTGAACGAGGTCGTCAAAGCTTCGTGCGACGTCCACATCAGATGGCGAACCCTTGATCGCAGGGCCGCCGCCTATGTCACCCGGCGTCAGAGAAGTCGCATTTGGGGCGACAGCACCCCTGCCCGTTACCTGAGACTTGTTTAGGTCGTCCAGCCCCTCGGCTATCTGCCAGAGGACTTGTAGGAACCGCTTCCGCCCATTCGGACTCATCGCTCGCCAGCCGATCACTCCCACGACACCAGCTCTAATAACATTGATCCAGACATTCTGCATCTCACACCCTGTTCGCGTGGATCTTTCTGGCCAGCGTAGGTGTAATGCAGTGGCAGTTCAACCCCGTTCAACTCTAGCTGCAGTTGACCGATGACCCGTTCAACCCCGGTCAATTGTCCGGCCGCGATGACCGGTAGGCTCGGTGCCATGGGGGCCGCGTATACTTCGGTGTATACGTGGCAGCTAGACCGAGTCGCACGCCGCCTCGTGGTCGAGTCGGTCGATGTGTCATCAGTCGACGAGAGCCCGGTATGGTTGCATCCCTATCGGAATGCTGGACGGCGCAGGAGCTGGCGACCAATGGAGTGAGCTAGAGGCAGCATTGCGCTCCACAACGGGAGTCCTTGTGTGAAAGCCACGAAGCGGCATAAGATAGGGCGTGCCAGTAGGACTTGGTTTCCGAGAATCTTCTGCGCACATTGACACCCCTAGAATTGCCATGGAGGTGTTATGGAAAACCCATTCTTTGACCACCCGGTCCTCAACTCGCGTTACGAGATCCCTAGTGTAAGACGAGACTGGGGTATCCCTAAGGTGAAGAAATAGGCTGGAACTGACACAGTCCAGATAAGCACCGATTGGTCATTTTCAGGGCCATGGGCCTAACAGCCTATCCGATAACGTGCGGGCATGGTTCGACAAGCTCACCATGAACGGGGTTGAACCATTCCCCTTGAGCCTGTCGAAGGGCTAAGGTCAGGGTTGCCGGATAGGCCCTAAATCGAAGGCGGCTAACACCCCAGGGTACAGATGCGAATCAGCGGCTTCCCGAACTCTGTGTACGATACCGCGCCGAAGAAGCGACGTATCGTCGGCCTGGTCCTGCTGGCTGTCCTCTTGACGCTCTTCCTGGTGTTCAACCGTGTGCCCAAGCTGGACACGGTCCGAGCCGACCTGGCGGTGGCCGCGTCCCCGGTGGCCCAGTGCTTTCAGGGCTTCTGCATCGAAGCGCCGCCGGAATCGTCGTTGGTGAGACTTCTCCCTAACGTACCTCAGGCTCGTGTCTCTGGGTATGACCTTCGCTTTCCTGGTCGCTGGCACGACTGAGGCCTTCCTGTTCCCGAAGTCCAGCGGCTGGGGCCTTTCGGGAACGGGGATCAAGGGGTCGCTAAAGGGACTGCTCGTCGGCCCGGCCATGAACCTGTGCTCGGCATGCATCGTGCCGGTGGCCTCCGCGTTCCGCAGGCGGGGCTCGGGTGTGGAGACCACCCTGGCTATCACACAGGGCTCTTCGACGCTGAATCTGCCCGCCCTGATCATGGCGGCGATGGTGTTCGCTCCGATGATCGGGGGCGCGCGCATCGGGCTGAGCCTGGTGGGCGCGCTGCTGATTGGTCCGCTGGTCGCCAGGGTCGTGCGAGGTCATGATGACGACGTCGATGACCCACCACCAATCTCGCTGCCGCTGAAGCCGGACTACGCCGACTGGCGGGAGGCCCTAGGCGAGGGGTCCCGCGAGTGGGTGAGGATCACCGCCAGCCACGTGATACGTCTGGCGCCGGTGATGGTGCTGGCGGGGTTCGCCAGCGGGCTTGCCATCCAGTGGATCAGTCCTCAGACCGTCACCACCTGGCTGGGGGACGACGTCCTGGGGATACTGATCGCCGCGACGCTTGGTATTGCCATCAACGTGCCGCTGCTGTTCGAGATTCCGCTGGTAGCGGTGCTGCTCCTGGCCGGGATGGGGACCGCGCCGGCGGCCGCACTGCTGTTCACCGCGGCGGCCGGAGGGCCAATCACCTTCTGGGGCCTTGCAAAGGTCATGCCAAGGAAGGCCATCGCCACCTTTGGCGCCAGCACGTGGGGCCTGGGCGCTGCCGGCGGCCTGGTCGTGCTGGTGTTCGTTTCGCTGGGCGCCGGTCCCGACTTTGGCCTTCGGGCGGACTACAGCACCGCGACTCAGCCAGCGATAGCGACGCGCGCTGCGCGGGCGCCGGTCACGGCCCGGTCGGCGCCGCCGTTTACGTCCACGACACCCGTGCCCGCGGACGGCGGTCACCGAGCCGCTGACCCGGTCCAGACCGCCGCGGCCGTCGTGCTGCCACCCACCGCCAAGGCCTCGCCCGCTCCTACATTCGATGCCGAAGGGACATCAGACTCCAGTGCCAGAGTGAGCACCATGCGGTTTACCGACGTGACTCGCCAGGCGGGGATCACGTACTGGCACACCGTCCTACATCCGATACTGTTCTTCGGCAAGCCCGAGCTGGCAGATATGGTTGGCGGCGCTGTCGCGGAGGATTTTAATGGTGACGGATGGGTCGATCTGTTCGTACTACTACGCGGCGGCGAGGCACCCAGCTTACTGTACATGAATCAGGGTGACGGTACGTTCACCGAAGAGGCGAAAGCAAGGGGTGCCGACCTACCGACAAAGCTGGGAGCGGCTGCTGCCGCTGCGGATTTTGACAACGATGGGGACATAGACATCGTAGTCGCCGGCCAAAGCGCGCCCCATTACCTCCTGATCAACGGCGGGGCGGGGCGGTTCACCGTGGACGCCACCATGTTGACCGAGCCAGAGACATTCGCAACAAGCCCGAGCTGGGGCGACGTGAACAACGACGGAATGCTAGAGCTAGTACTCGGCGAGTGGAACCCTAAAAGAGCGGAAGCTTACGACGCGGCTACCAAGTTGGAGACGGGTGAACCACAAGTGAGGCCAACTCCGACGATAGGGGCGAACGGTTTTACCTCTCTGTTCATGTACCGTAACACCGGACAAGGCCGTTTAGAACTATACGAGTTTCGCAAAGTATATGCGAACGATTTGTGGGTTTACTCTCCAAGGTTCGCCGACCTGAATGGCGACCGCCTTACTGATCTAGCCGTTGTTGCCGACTACGGGCTGTCGCGGCTCTACCTGAATGTCGGCGATGGAATGTTCGAAAACGCGGCTGGCACCACCGATGTCTTCACCGACGAAAACGGTATGGGGTCCGCAATTGGTGACTACGACAACGACGGAGACCTGGACTGGTTCGTCTCGAGCATTTTCGGTGGAACCGACCCTGCGAAGGCGAGCCGTGCGGGGACCGGCAACCGCTTATATCGCAACGAAGCTGGCATGGCATTTGCCGACGTTACTAGCGACGCGGGTGTCCGAGACGGTAACTGGGGATGGGCTGCCAGCTTCGGCGACCTGGACAACGATGGCGATCTAGATTTGTATCATGTAAACGGCTGGATCCAACACGAACGACAAGGTGACCCGGTGGAATTCAACGATCAGCCCGCCCGGTTGTTCGAAAATCTGGGTGATGGGAGCTTCGAGGAGGTCGCCGAAGAGGTAGGCGCCGGTAACAAGGGCCAGGGCAGAGGGGTCATCCTGTTCGATTTCGATAACGATGGCGATCTGGATATCTTCATAACCAACAACCACGAGTACGTCGTCGACGGCACTGTGTCGATTGGCAATCCCGGTGCACCCGCGCTTCTTCGCAATGACACCCTGAATGGAAACCACTGGCTCAAAGTAACACTGGAAGGTACGCCCCCACTTCACCGCGACGGTATTGGTTCGAGGGTGTATGTCACTGCCGGTGGCGTTACGCAGATGCGGGAATTACACGCGTCGACTAACTATGTGACCCAAGAGCCGGCAGGATTGCTCACTTCGGCGTAGGCGCTGCCACGATCATCGACGAGGTCCGTGCCGAATGGGTCAATGGTGAGATCGATGTATTGACCAACGTTCCGGCGGATCAACAAATCTCCATTTCGAGTCGTTAACCCCGGTATCCCTCGCTATCTGGGCCTGCCTGGGGTTGGTAATGGCCCCAACCACTGGGCCCGGTCGTCCCGATACATCGGGATGGCCCTCGGGCAAGTCGGCTATATGCGCAATCCGGCGAGGCAAATTCTAATCCAAGTTCAAACGCTGTTCATAACCCCAATACGCCTCGCGCTCCGATGTACTTGAGATGTACTTGACAGGAGCGCTTGGCCGTGATATTAGCGTGGATTTGGCATGCGTGACTACCCGGACCGAGTTCAAATGGGCAAAAAAAGAGACAGCGGCGTGAGCATGCCACCTTCACTAAGTAATTTGACCGAGTTCTCGGCCTTCAAAACGAACCTGTCGTCCCAAGCCCTTGACGCTCTCAAGAAAAGTCACCCACAGTATGTGAACGTCTTCCGGGCAGCAATTAGGCACGGAAAAGGATTCGGAAGCGCCCAGACATTGGCAGAGCCTCACCTCAGGAAAGGGATTTCTGAGAAGTGGACTATCGCTCTTAACGGTGTCCATGCAGTAGAGATTGGGCTCGACAAGACTCAGAGGAGCCTCATATTCCTCAGATCGGAAGCCTCTATCGGGGATATAGGCATCGGGACGTCTTATCCGAGGTAAGTTGCGTCACCTTTGGGGTGAAGTTTAGTCTGAAAGAGCCGGTTTAGCGCCTTTGTGGGTGGTTCGCAGTAGTTGAATGGCACTACGAGGTGCAATTGAGCTTTTGAGATGGCGATTGACAACATCAACGGGAGGTCGTATAGTCTGTGACATTCCAGAATGTAGTGTTTACGAAGGCAACGGGTTCCATCTGGGAAATTCCGGCTTAAAGGTCTGGGCCATCTTCAAACGTTCAAAGCAAGAACTTCAGATATCAATTTCAGATTCTATCGCAAAGGATCTATTTATTGTGTGTTCCAAGATAGTAGCTGCCACGCCAAAAATAATTCCATGACGTTGTCACCTGCAAAAGCCGAATTCGATCGTTGATACCTAGTTACTTCACCACCATTCACAAAACAAAAAACATTACGTTGCAGAGACGAGCATGTATATACATATAGTAGACGTGTAAATATGTTGTCGAGGTCACCACCGGTTAGCTTATAATGATCTATATATTAAGCCGTTGTTATATCGTATAGAGGGTGGGATATGCCTGAAGAGAATGACATCGAACTGTTAGCTCATCTAATGAGACGGGCTGGGTTTGGCGCAGACCGAAATCAACTCGAAGAGTTAGTGCGGATAGGGTACGAAAATGTGGTTGAGCATTTGGTGAACCCCTCTGACGAGACTCCTCCGGCGGATGAACACTTCCTACATCGAAGGATGCCCTATGTCGAGGTAGGCGGCGCAACTCCGATGCCTGGGGCAGCTAATTGGCTTTTCCATATGATGAATACTGAACGTGTTTTGGAAGAAAAGATGACTCTTTTCTGGCACCAGATTTTTGCCACTTCTAACTCTAAGATCGATAACGACCAGACCGTGTCGCTTCAAATTCATATGTTCCGTGAAAATAGCTTGGGCAATTATCGGGACATTCTGATAAAGCTTGCAGAAGACCCCGCCATGATATTTTGGCTGGATAATAATGAAAATCATAAGCGCGCTCCAAACGAAAACTGGGGACGAGAACTGCTGGAACTTTTTTCGCTAGGGGTTGGGAACTATACCGAACAAGATGTTTACGAATGTGCAAGGGCATTCACAGGTTGGACTATAAGAGCCAAAATACCTCGTTCCCCGTACAACCGGTTTGCGTGGAATTATCAATTTCGCCCTGAAGAGCATGATTTTGGACAAAAAACATTCTTAAGCCATACCGGTGATTTAAACGGGGAAGACATTATAGATATCATTCTTGAACAGCCGGCCTGCCCAAGATTTATAGCACGCCACCTTTACAATTTCTTCGTCGCAGACGAACCTCAGGTGCCCGCATGGCAGATTGAGCCCCCGCTTGACTCAGAAGCTGTCGAAGTTTTGGCAGAGGCCCTCGTGGAAGCCGATTTCGAAATCAAACCAGTCCTTAGGACATTGTTCAATTCTGAATTCTTCAAAGAATCCATGTATTCCAAGGTCAAGAGTCCTATAGAGGTTATTGTTGGAACCTTGAGGACAACTGGCGATTTGTTGGGACCTGATCCTCGGCTTGTGCCCTTCGGCCAATATCCAGAGCACATGGGACAGGGCTTGCATAACCCTCCCAGTGTAGAGGGTTGGCATACCGGCAAGGAATGGGTTAACACAGGATCTGTGGTGAAAAGGATTAATTTCGTCGCCGACCACTTCAGTAACGTTGACCTGCCAGGGGTACAAAGTATCGCTAAACACGTTACAGCTCTCGACAATCCCTTAAGCCCCGAACTTCTCGTAGAGAGGTGCTTGTTGTTCATGGGTCCTGTGAGAGCCTCCGACGAAACAAGACAAGAACTAATCGAGCATGCACAAAAAGAAGGCGCACTCCGCTGGACTAATGAAGAGGAATATCGGCGTGCCGTATCCCGAATCGGTGATCTCCTAGCCCTCATCGGCTCGACGATAGAATACCAATATTGCTAAATAGCGTACTTCACGACCTGATTCAACCTGGAGATAAGATATGAATCCAGATAGTGGAAATCCTGTTGTAGTAGTCGTCCAACTAACCGGAGGAAACGATTACCTTGATTCGGTTATCCCATTTACAGACTCAAATTACTATGAAAACCGCCATTCATTTTCTGTGCCCCAAGAAGATGTACTCAAGCTGAATGGTCAATTCGGTCTCCATCCAACCATGGCGCCAATGAAAGAACTTTACGAGCGTGGAAACCTGGCAATTATCAATGGTGTCGGGTACGAGAACTCTCCAAGATCTCATTTCAGATCCATGGACATATGGCACACTTGTGAGCCCAATAAGATAGGCACTGAAGGCTGGTTGGGTCGGGCGATACGGGATCTGGATCCCAAAGGCGACAACCCGATAACTGGCGTAAACATCGGACAGGCCCTACCTCGAGCCCTCACGGTGCCCGGGGTGCCGGTCGCCTCAGTCTCAGACCTAAACACATACGGCCTCCTGACCAATATAGAAGGCGAAGATAGGAGGACAAATGTCCTCGAACGGTTCTCTAGCATGTATGGGCAAGCGATTGGGTCTGGGCCTGTGAACGATTATCTTGCTAGAACAGGGTTGGATGCCCTGAAGGGAGCGGACATTCTAAAGCAGGCACTTGATGGATATTCTTCCACGGTGGAATATGGTTCAAGTTCGATATCCAAAAGCTTGAAGGATGTTGCCATGATTCACACTGCCAATCTTGGGACACGCGTCTTCTATACCCAAACAGGCAGTTTTGACACTCATGCTTCACAACCGCCGGTTTTTGACAGACTCTGGACGGAACTTTCTAGAGCAATAGCTGATTTCTGGGAGGATCTCCGAAACCATGACGCTGATAAGGAGGTGGTGATGTTTCTCTTTTCAGAATTCGGCAGGAGAGTAAAAGACAATGGTTCAGGGACGGACCATGGCGCTGCTGGTGCTTGTTTTGCTTTGGGTCCTTCGGTAAAAGGTGGGATTTACGGTGAGTATCCTAGTACTGATGCATCTGACCTGGAACAAGGAGATCTAGTACCAAATCAGGATTTTCGAGGTGTCTACTCCACCATAACAGAGGACTGGATGGGGCTGGATCCCGTGTCAATCGTTGATGGTCATTTTGAGAAGCCAGATTTTATTGACGATTTTGAAAACGGCTTGACCAGCCCATAATCAACGTTGGGGAATGCGAGCATAGTTCGTTTTAGGGAGCATATTGATGGTGATCGCGACTAAGTCAATTTCAGGTAGAACGTGGCATTTCAGCCATGCTATCGGGTATCACGCTTCGGCAGTCGGGTTCGCCAGCCCATCAGCAATAGCCCTCGCTCCAAACAACGTACTTTACGTAAGCAACTGCGGTATTTCGGAAGGAATGGGGGGGATTTTCGCCAATCCTCGGCTACGCCCCAGAATCACTAAAATAACAGTAGACCAGGAACATCTATGTGACTCAAGCTCCGAAGAACTTATCTGGCCAGAAGGGTTAGCTGTGGACAAAGCTGGCAATGTGTATTGCTCAGATTCCTACAATAACACAATTTGTGTATACGACCCGGACTTGAACCTGGTGTCGAAGTGGGGATCCGTCGGAACAGAATTGGGGAAATTGAATGGCCCTTCAGGATTGGTCTTTGACGGTGAAAACCGTTTATTGATTTCGGATAGCATGAATCATAGGATCCAAAAGTTCACGAAGTCGGGGAAATTCATATCTAGCTGGGGTTCCAGAGGGACAGAATCTGGTTTTCTCCAAGGTCCGTGGGGAATCTCAACAGACAACAATCAGGATATTTATATTGCAGATTGGGGTAATAATAGGGTACAAAAATTTTCCCCAGACGGAGAATTTCTGCACAGTTTTGGCTCCCTTATGGCAGATGGAGGCGAGCTCGACCATCCATCCGATGTAGCTATAGACAGTGATGGAGACGTCTATGTTACAGACCTAGGAAACAATCGTGTTCAGGTTTATTATCCAGACGGAGAAATAATCTGTGGCCTATATGGTGACGACAACCAATTTTCGTCCGCGGCCCAGGACTGGATTGCTGCGAATCCAGATTATGTCAAAGCATTTCAACGTGTGGACCCGGTCGATCTGGTAAAGCTAGGAAGATTTGAACGACCGAGGGGCGTGGCTGTGGATAGTAGCAACCGCATCGTAATCACAGATTGCATGAGAGGCAGGTTACAGGTATATGTTAAGGACAGGAACTACTTGGAACCTCAATTCAATCTGTAGCCTGGAGCGGGAGTAATAAACGCAGCCATCAATTGTCATTAGTAATGAATTGAGCCTGTCTCAGAAGTCTGGGTTGGCGTTGGGTATGGGTCAGGTGTACGTTTGAAGCGACATCAGTTGGGGAGATATTGATATGCCGCTTCGACCGATGGGCCGAGAGCAGATGTGGATGTTGCCGCCGACGCTTGACGAGTTGTTGCCGTTGGATCATCCGGCGCGGTTCGTCGCCGAGTTCGTCGATGCTCTGGATCGAGATGCCTGGGCGGAGCTTGGCGTGGACATCGAAGGTGACTCGATGGGAGCGCCAGCCTACCATCCTCGTGCATTGTTGAGCGTGTGGCTGTACGGCTTCATGACCGGTGTGCGCTCGTGCCGAAAGCTGGAGGCGGCCTGCCGGGACCAGATATCGTACCTGTGGCTGACCGGGTGGCAGCATCCCGACCACAATACGCTGTGGCGGTTCTACAAAGGGCATCGGCAGGCCATGAGGAAGCTGTTCGAGCGTACCGTGCGTACGGCGGTGGCCATGAAGTTGGTGGATCTGGCGGTCCAGGCGGTGGATGGTACGAAGGTGGTCGCCAACGCCTCAGTGAACAGGAGCTACGATGCCGAGGGGCTGAGAGGGCTGTTGGATCGGTTGGAGCGGGCGATAACCGACCTTGAGACACAGAACGAGGCGGGAGAAGAGGCTGCCGTTGCCCGTCTGCCTGAGAAGTTGGCTGACAAGGAGGTCTTGAGAGAGCAGGTGAAGCATGCGATGGCCGATCTTGCGAGTCAAAAGCGCCACAGGCGTATCAACCTGACCGACCCGGAGGCCCGGCTGATGAAGGGCAGGCAGGGCATCGTGGCTGGCTACAACGCCCAGGCTATGGTCTCACCCATGGAGACCGATGGGGGAGCGACAAGCATGCTGGTCACAGCCGTGGACGTGGTTGATGCGGCCAATGACAATGCCCTGCTGGCGCCGATGATGGAGCAGGCCGAGGAGACTACGGGGACCAAGTCGCAGATGACATTGGCCGACGCCGGCTACTTCGCCGCCAGTCACCTAGCGGAGTGCGACCGTCGAGGTCAGAAGGTGGTGGTGTCAGAGGCACGGCAGCGGTTCCTCGAAGACCCATATCACAAGGACAGATTCACCTATGACGAGCAGAGCGACAGCTTCAGGTGTCCCCAGGGACAGACGCTCGCGTTCGTCCGCATACAGCATGCGAACGGAGTCCCGTTGCGTCTGTACCGGGCTGCAGGTGCTGTCTGCCAGGCATGCCCTGCCTTCAGAGCCTGTACGAGAGCCAAAGAGATTGGGCGGAGCCTGGCAATAGGGCCGCACGATGCAGTGCTGCGTCGTCATCGTGCCTGGATGTCCACCTGGGCAGCCAAAGAGGCTTACAGGCTGAGAAAGCAACTGGTCGAACCGGTCTTCGGAATCATCAAGGAGCAACAGGGGGCACGGAGGTTCCTGCTGCGCGGCCTCGCTAACGTGGCGGCCGAGTGGACCATGTTGGTCACAGCCTTCAATCTGCGCACCCTCTGGCGGGTGTGGAGCTCCTCCCACGTCTCCAGCCCTCGACTTGGCGATCCGGAGCCTCATCCCGCGTCCTGAACGCGGCGATATCGCGACCACCGCCCACTCCGCAGGCTCCATCAGGTCTTTGCGTCAGAGTGAACCTGTTCTACAAATACCCTTCTGAGACAGGCTCAATTATGAAGATTTGCAAGCCATTGCAATAGGTGGCTACCGATTGACCAAGCATTGGAATCCCCATTAAGATTCCGAGAATGTTCCAGCCACCGAATCAAGCTAGCGGGGCGGTTTGAAAATATGGACGAACAGATTGAGAACATCTTGAACCCTCTAAGAATTATGTCCAGTTGATCCTCACATATCGGTAGACCACGACGTTTGCGTCGGGAACGACATGTGTACTAACATTGCCACCAGGGTCTTCGCGCTTAACGACAATCTCCAGTCTGAGGTGGCAAATCCAGAGGGAGACCCTGAGGAGAAGGTCCTGGAGGCGGCGGAGAATTGCCCCGTAAGCGCCATCACGGTGGTGGACGCCGAGACCGGGGACGTGCTGTTCCCGTGACGCCGCCCCTTGGCGCAGTTTACACACCGAAATATGCAATCTGCCTGCTTAGATAGCGGATTAGGCAAATGCGAACCTATATCTTAAGAAGAGTACTGCTAGTTATACCCACCCTGTTCGTGGTGTCGATAATAGTCTTCGGCATGATACGTCTCATTCCGGGTAGTGTGGTTGATGCCATGCTGGCTGGGGCACGTGGTGAGATGTCAAACTTTAATGAGGAGGAAGCTCGTGCGGCGATTGAGGCTAAGTTGGGGCTGGATGTGCCAATCCTCGTTCAGTATGGACGCTGGACACGGGACCTCTTTCTGCACGGCGACCTGGGCGAGTCGATGTGGAGTGGGACGCCCGTAACCGAGCAGTTAATCGACAGGTTCCCGGTGTCCATCGAGCTGGGGTTCCTGTCTGTTCTGATAGGGCTAATTATTTCAGTCCCTATTGGAGTGTATTCAGCGATACGGCAGGATACCGCCGGGGACTACATAACTCGCAGCTTCGCTATCGGCATGGTCACCATTCCCCACTTCTGGATTGGAATCATGGTGATGGTGTTGCCCGCGGTCTACTTCAACTGGACACCATCCATGGTGTACATTCCACTGCGTGAGGACCCGTTAGCACACTTCGAGATGATGCTGATTCCAGCTGCTATTATGGGCATGCTCCTCGCTGGCGCTACGATGAGAATGACACGGACCATGATGCTGGAGGTGCTCAGACAAGACTACATGAGGACCGCCTGGGCCAAGGGGCTCAAGGAGCGCCAGGTCGTCATCAGGCACGGGTTGAAGAATGCGCTCATCCCTGTGGTCACACTCATAGGACTTCAGGTGCCCATCTTGATTGGTGGCTCGATCGTTATAGAGCAGATATTCAATTTGCCCGGGATAGGCCGCCTTACCGTCTCTGTTATCGCTAACAGAGACTACCCGGTGCTTTCTGGGGTAAACCTCGTTATAGCCGCTGGAATACTATTTTTCAATCTTTTCGTGGACCTGACCTATGCCTGGCTAGACCCCAGGATTAAGTATGGTTAGACCAATGGTCCGACAAAATGCGTGACAGAATAAGCAGGCTACCCCGTCAGGAGGGTGCACAGCCCAAGAGGCGCTCCCTGCTGACCGACGTGCTTATCAGGCTGGTCAGAGAGAAGCCGCTAGGTGCTGCAGGCGGCGTTATCGTTCTGATACTGCTGGCAGTAGGTATTTTCGCCAACTTCCTGGCCCCTTACCCGTATACCGAGATCCATCTGGCAGACCAGCTGAGCGGCTATTCAGGCGAGTATCTGCTGGGCACGGATAACCTCGGGCGAGACCAGCTCAGTCGAATTATCCGCGGGGCTCGAGTCTCCGTAATCATAGGCCTGTCTGCTGCCACTCTCACCACCGTCGTGGCTACACTGACTGGTCTCTCGGGGTTTTTTCGCGGCAAGATTGACATCGCAGGGCAGCGGTTTGTCGATGCTGTGATGTGCTTTCCGTTTCTATTCCTCGTGTTAACCCTGATGGCCCTGACGGGCCCGGGTATGTTTCAGGTGATTATGGTCGTGGGGATAACGGCCGGTATCCACAACTCAAGGGTAGTCAGAAGCGCCATAATGGTCATCAACGAGAACGTGTACGTCGAGGCAGCGCGGGCTATCGGTTCGCCGACTTCAAACACGCTCTGGCGGCATATCTTGCCGAACATCATGGCCCCGCTAATTGTCATCTTCAGCCTGAATGTGGGAAACGCAATCCTTACCGAGGCAATGATGAGCTTCCTGGGATTCGGTGTCCCTCCTCCCGAACCTACCTGGGGAGGTATGCTTAGCTGGGATGGACGCAAATACATGCTGTTCGCTCCCTGGCTGGCCATATGGCCAGGCGTCGCCCTGGCTGTCACGGTATATGGCGTAAACGTTCTGGGAGACGCCTTGAGAGATACATTGGACCCGAGATTGCGGGGTGGTGCGGGGCGTTTTGAAGGGGAGAAGAGGCAGAGGCCGGCACAAACCTAAGACGCCATGCCTCAGAACACTTGACAGAGCGGATCAGGCGTAGGCACCAGACTCGGCAGACGTCGTCGCGGTAGTTTGCCTCGGTAGCCGAGGCTTCCTTGACAGCCCACGAAACGCCACCATATACTTCATACTTCGCCACAGTGGAAAATGTGAGCAAGGTCTACAGACGCAGATCAGGAGGACTTCGAGACATGAGGAAAGTCATAGCTATTATCTTGTCGTTATTGGTCACCGCCTCACTAGCTGCGGCCTGCGGCGCGGACGAAGCCGAAGCACCCGCCGGACCGGCAGCGCCTGCGCCAGCGGCGCCCGCCGAACCGGCCGCAGCGCCTGCGATGACGGAACCCGCCGATCCGGCCGCACCGGCAGCGCCTGCGCCAGCGGAACCAGCGGAACCGGCAATGGCGACAGCCGACCAACCGGCCGCGCCCGCCGCACCGGCAGCGCCTGCGCCAGCGCCAGCGGCACCCGCCATGGTAGCTTCAACAGGACCTCAGTATGGTGGGACGATGACCACTGCCCCGCATTACTTGCAGGGCGACATTGACCCCCGGGTCCTCCATCATTATAGGTCGGCCAACCACGAGCAGGTTTACGACCGCCTGGCCAACCTGGACTGGGCAAGGGGACCCCTGGGCACCAATGAACTTCCCTACGCCGCTCCCATTGCCACCCCGGGAGATATGACGGGCAATATAGCTGAGAGCTGGGTGCAGACCGACCTGGTCACCGTTGTTGCCAAAATCCGCCAGGGCATCCACTGGCACGACAAAGCGCCCGAGTTTGGCAGCGAGCTTGACGCCTTCGATGTAGCGGACGCCTTCAACGATAACGCGAGCTCTGAGGGGGCCTTCTTTTTCTACGACAACGGCTCAAGCGCAGAAGCCACGGATAAATGGAATGTTACTTTCACCCTACCAAGCCCAGACTTCGGGTGGATGGAAAGCTGGCTTAGCAAGGCATTCGTGGTGCATTCGGTTGAAGCGGTGAAAGAACACGGGAACTATAACGATTGGAAGAAACAAGTTGGAACGGGTCCATTCATGACCGTGGACTGGCTGCCCGACAGTGCCCTGACTCTCGAAAAGAACCCCAACTACTGGTACGACGATCCCGTTGCCGGTCACGAGGGGAACAGGCTTCCCTATCTCGACATTGCCAAATTCTTACAAATAGAGGACTCGGGCACCAAGATGGCAGCGCTGTCGACAGGCAAGATTGATCACCAGCGGCTGATTAGCCCGCAACTAGCAGAAGATGTATTATCCCGCAACCCCGAATTGAAATTCAGGTTGATGATGGCCACCGTCATCCCACGTATCAACCTCAGACAGGACTTTGAGGTGGACGGCAAGTTCCCGTTCCAAGACGAGAGGGTACGCCGTGCGTTGTGGTTGGCTATTGACAACCAGGCAATAAAGGATGACTACAACAACGGTAAAGCCGAGCTGTTTGCTTATCCATTTAGGCCCGACACCGGGGTCTTTAGGCCACTGGAAGAGTACTCGGAGGCTGTCCAGGAGCTATACACCTATAACCCGGAAAAGGCAAGACAGCTTCTCGCCGATGCCGGCTATGCCGACGGCCTCACGCTTAACAGCGTTATGGTTCAGGAGGTTTTGGAACGGGCGCAAATTGTTCAAGCCTACTGGGCCGATATTGGCGTTGATCTGCAGATTAACGTAGAGGAACAGGTTGCCTGGCAGGCTATGGCTACGGCGATGCAGCATCCGGAGGTAATGATCTCCACGGGTGGCAGCTACCCCGACCCCATGGCGTTCTTCCGTGACGTCCAAACAGATTCCAGCGTAAACTACTCCATAGGAAGCAACCCCAAGTTAGATGCGATGTTTGATGAGGCAGCGTCAACCCTGGACACGGATGCGCGAAACGCGTTGATACGTGAGGCGTCCGAAATCGTTGCGGAAGAGGCCTTGACGATACAGCTGCCTCAAGCGATGATATACAACCTGTGGCAGCCATGGCTAGGCGGCTACGAAGGCGTGATGGATATCTTCTATCTGACGTGGCCGAAATACGCCTGGATAAACCAAGATCTGAAGTAGGTCATGAGACCTTAAGCCTGAGCGCTCACCATGGCGATGGAAAGTGGGGCCCCAAGCCAAGCTTGGGGCCCCACTTCTTTATGCCGTGCACAGACTCCGATCTGACTACGTGAGGCGAGGTCAAGAGGCCAGCACAAACCTAAGACGCCATGCCTCAGAACACTTGACAGAGCGGATGAGAGGTAGGCGCCGGACCCGGCAGACGTCGTGGCGGTAGTTTGCCTCGGTAGCCGAGGCTCCCTTGACAGCCCAAGACACGCCACCATATACTTCGCCGTGGTAAGAAAAGGTGCTCAAGGCACCACAGACGCAGATCAGGAGGAGTTCGTGAAATGAGGAAAGTCCTAGCTATTTTCTTGTCGCTATTGGTCACCGCCTCACTCGCCGCGGCCTGCGGCGCGGACGAAGCCGATGCACCCGATGCACCGGCAGCGCCTGCGCCAGCGGCGCCCGCCGAACCGGCAGCAGCGCCTGCAATGACGGCAGCCGACGAACCGGCCGCACCGGCAGCGCCTGCACCGGCCGCAGCGGCAGCAGCGCCTGCACCGGCGGCACCCGCCGCGCCCGCCGCACCGGTAGCGCCCGCACCGGCGCCAGCGGCTCCCCAGCCGGCGGCGATGGAAGATTCAATGGGGCCCCAGTATGGTGGGGTAATGACCACTGCCTCGCATTACTTGCAGGGCGCCATTGACCCCCGGGTTACCGAGAATCATAGGCAGCCCACCAGCGACCTGGTTTACGACCGCCTGGCCAACCTGGACTGGGCAAGGGGACCCCTAGGCACCGGTGAACTTGCCTACGCCGCTCCCTTTGCCAGCCCGGGAGATATGGCAGGCATGATAGCTGAAAGCTGGGAGGCGCCCGACCTCGTCACCATTAATGCCACAATCCGCCAGGGCATCAACTGGCACGACAAAGCGCCCTTGAATGGCAGGGAGCTTGACGCCCACGATGTGGCGGCTTCCTTCAACGATATGACGACCAATGCGCAGGCCGTTTTTTTCCACGACAACGGCTCAAGCGCAGAAGCCATTGATAAATGGAATGTTAGTATCACCCTACCATCTCCAAGCTTCATGTGGATGGAAAGCTGGCTTAGCAGGGTATTCGTGGTGCATCCGGTTGAAGCGGTGGAAGCAGACGGGAGCTATAGCGATTGGAAGATAGCGGTTGGAACGGGCCCATTCATGATCCAGGACTGGGTGCCCGACAGTGTCCTGACTCTCGAAAAGAACCCCAACTACTGGCACACCGACCCCATTAATAAGGGGAACAGCCTTCCCTATCTCGACGGGGCCAAATTCCTACAAATAGAGGATTCGGGCACCAAGATGGCAGCGCTGGCGACAGGCAAGGTTGCACACCAGCGGCTGATTAACTGGAAACTAGCCGAAGATGTAATATCCCGAAACCCCGAACTGAAGTTCCGGAGGCTACTGGAGACCCAGTCCCAACGTATCGCCCTCAGACAAGACATTGACGTAGACGGCAAGCCGTCCCCCTTCCTGGACGAGCGGGTACGCCGCGCGTTGTGGTTGGCCATTGACAATGAGGCGGTAAAGGAGGACTTCTTTGGGGGCAATGCCGAGCTGTTTACCTGGCCACTAAGGCCCGATGCCACGGTCTTTGCGCCGCTGGAAGAGTACTCGGAGGGTGTCCAGGAGCTATTCACCTATAACCCGGAAAAGGCAAGGGAGCTTCTTGCCGAAGCCGGCTATGCTGACGGCCTCACGCTTAACAGCGTTAACGTGCAGGACTTCCTAGAGCAGGCGACTATTGTTCAAGCCTACTGGGCCGACGTCGGCGTTGATCTGGTGCTTAACCTAGAGGAACAGGTTGCCTGGCAGGCCCAGACTCGGGAGCGCACGTATCCTGAGGTAATGCTCTTTAGGGCCGGCAACTACCCCGACCCCACGGGGTTCTTTGGTGCCACCCGGGCGGGAGAATACGATAACTTCTCCAACGCAATTAACCCCGGGATAGATGCGTTATGGGAAACAATTGCGGCATCCCTGGACTCGGACGAGCGAGCGAAGATGATACTTGAGGCCGCCCAGCTCGCTATGGAAGACCACAATGACGTATACCTGCCCCAGCCGATGATATACAACCTGTGGCAGCCATGGCTGGGCGGCTACGGCGGCGTGATGGATATCTACTATACGACGTGGCCGCGCTACGCCTGGATAAACCAGGACATGATGAAGTAGGTCATGAGACCTTAAGCCTGAGCGCTCACCTAGGCGACGGAAAGGGGGGCCCCAAGCCAAGCTTGGGGCCCCCCTGCTTTATGCCGCGCACAGACCTTACCTTCGCAGCTAGCACTATGAGGCTAATAGCACTATGAGGCTAAATGGAGCACTTTGGATGGCAATTGACAACATCAGGGAGTGATAGTACAGTTGTGCCATCCCAGTATGGTGCGTTTATGAAAGTACTGGATGCCATCTGGGAAATATCGGGTAAATCCCGTACGATGGTCTCCCCAGACAGGAGCCACATGGAGGAGTATCCGCGGTGAAAGTTGCTGCCATGTTCGGTGACGGCACTGCGGGAGTCGTGGACAGGCCGGAGCCGACTCCGAAGCAGGACTTCGCCCTGGTCAAGGTCCATGCTGTCCCGATGTGCACCGAGTACGAGGCCTTCGGGTCCGGACGCGAAGGTGATAGCTTCGGCCACGAAGCGGCCGGCGAGGTGGTTGAGGTTGCCCAACCCGGAAACGTGAAGGTTGGGGACCGGGTTGTGGTACAACCCACCTACCCCTGCGAAAGGTGTCCCCTGTGCCTGGTTGGCGAGTATGTCCACTGTCAGAGTCGTAGGGATGCGCTCGAAATCACAGGGTCGAGTACCGGCACCGCGACCTACGCCCAGTATGTGCTGAAATCAGACCGGCTTCTCTCACCCATTCCGGACCGGGTCAGCTATGAGCACGCCGGCATGGCGTGCTGCGGACTGGGGCCGACCTTCGGCGCTGTTCAACAGATGGGGGTCGACGCCCGTGATACGGTCCTGATCACCGGGCTGGGCCCTGTTGGACTGGGCGGCGTCATCAATGCGAACTACCTCGGAGCGCGCATTATAGGCGTCGAGCGCGTCCCATATCGCGCAAACCTGGCCAGGGAGCTGGGAGCTGAGGTGGTCCTGGACCCCGACGACGAAGACATCCTGGAGCAGATTATGGACCTGACGGGTGGCGTCGGCGTCGACAAGGCCATGGACTGCTGCGGTGAGTCACAGGCCCACCGGTTGATGATCGACTCGGTCCGAATAAAAGGGCAGGCAAGCTTCATCGGCGAAGGCGGTGAGTTCCCACTTGCGGCGAGTCGAGACATGAGGGCCAAGGGACTTGTATTGAGAGGGGCCTGGCACTACAACCTCGGGGACTACCCGAAGCTGATCAAAGTCGTCGAGCAGTCGCCACACCAGCTCGATAAGCTCATTACGCATACCTTCCCGATGAGTCAGGTGCAGCAAGCCTGGGAGCTGCAGACGACGTTCGAATGCGGGAAGGTCGTCCTGGACCCCTGGGCATAGGCTACTGAAGCTAGCGACCATTAGCGAGCAGTAGGAGCGAAAGATCACGAACAGGACGAACGAAGACCTCTGGGTCACCTATCAAGGAGACCGCGGACCCGGCGCCGGTAAGCATATCGTCCTCATCAGCGGCGATGAGGAGTACAGGTCGGAAGAGGGCCTGCCGATGCTGGCGAAGATTCTTGCCGTGCACCACGGTTTCAGGTGCACGGTGCTCTTTGCCATCGACCCCGAGACCGGCACAATCGATCCGGGGACCCTGGACAATATTCCGGGCCTCCATCATCTCGACACCGCGGACATGATGATCATGCTCATCCGGCATCGGGATCTGCCCGACGAGCAGATGAAGCACATCATCGACTACACGAACCGGGGCAAGCCGGTGATGGGGCTGAGGACCTCGACGCACGCTTTCAGATACCTGAAGAACCCGCGGAGTCCCTATGCCAAGTACAGCCGCCGAGATGAGGAGTTCGAGGGCGGATACGGGCGACAGGTCCTGGGAGAGGCGTGGGCAGGTCATCACGGTGTCCACGGCGGAGAGAGCACCCGCGGCGTTATTGATGAGGAGGACCGGACACATCCCGTGTTGAAGGGTGTGCGAGATATCTGGGGCCCGACCGATGTATACGGCGTTACAGAAATCACGGGCGACCCACGGGTCCTGGTCTGGGGACAGGTGCTCGTGGGTATGGACTCGACAGACGACCCCAACCTCGACAAGCCACGAATGCCGATCGCCTGGACCAAGCGCTACACCGGCGACGAGGGAAACACATCTCGCGTGTTCTGCTCCACTATGGGCGCATCCGTCGATCTCGAGAATGAGGGGCTACGCCGTCTGCTGGTGAACGGCTGCTACTGGGGCATGGAGATGGAGGACCAAATTCCGGACGAGAGCAACGTGGACTACGTCGGAGAGTACAGGCCGACCTTCTTTGGCCTTGACGACCACGCGAGGGGCGTTCGCCCTTCAGACCTTAGCCTATAGGTGTTGCTGGCTGCCTGAAGTCTCACCTCGAATGCTTCTTGGTCCCGCGGCGGCAGGCCTGCCGACCCCGGGAAATGTGAGCCATCGGATGGGCCGCCTACTGACTGCGAACCCGGGGTGCTAGGCCACAGAGACCCTCGACGTGTTCAGGGCCGTGGACCCGCATCGGGTGTGCGATGCGCTCGGTGTCGACGCCGGTACCTACGCCGGTATGGTCGGCGGACTCGCCCCTCTGACGGCGGGATGACGGCGCAGTAGCGGTCAGCGGTCAGCGGTCAGCTGTCAGCTATCAGCCATTAGCTTTCAGCCGTCAGCAGAGGCCTTCTGCGGTGACACTCGATTTTCGCGCGCATATCTTTCCGCCATGGCTTCGGCAGCAGCGCGACCGGTGGCTGGCACGCGACGCCACGTTCGGAGCGCTGTACGCCAACCCGGCGGAGAGTGGCAACGGCCGAAGAGCTGGTGGCCGACATGGACCGCGACGGCGTCGACGCAGCAGTCGTTATGGGCATCGGCTGGACGGATGAGGGCCTGGCTCGCGACGTCAACGACTACATCGTCGAGTCGGTCGGTTGGCCAGGGGACCGGATTTCGGGTCTAGCGGGAGAGGTGCACGGTCCGTCCGCTCGCCGCGGACTCGCGAATCGCGTCGATGGCTATCTGGGAGTGAAGCGCGTCCCTGAAGTTGGGAGCGGGGGAGACGCCCGTTCCGATGCCCCGATCGAACGCATCGATCAGGCGTCGCGAGGCCGCCACCGCGCCGTTGGCGGTATCGAAGTCCCGCTGGTCGACGGGAGGAGAGACGGGCGTGAGCGCCTCCGTCTCCGCGCCGGCCAAGGGCGATCTCCCCGTCGGTGAGCATGACTCCCCCCGCTGCCTGCTGGGCGGTGAGGACGCCCTCCGCGCCGATAAATACCGCGCGCAGGCCCTGCGGTGGGTCGGCGACCCAGGAGATGACCAGTGTGGCGAGGCCCCCGTCCTCGAAGGTGCAGGTCAGGCGGAGCCAGTCCTCGGTGGCGAGGTCGGCGTCGGTCGGGCGGTGGGAACGACGCGAGCTCCGCGCTGACGCTGGAGAGGTCTCCGAACCATTGGCGGAAGACGGTCGATGGCGTGCGAGCCGAGCTCGTTCAGGACGCCGCCGCCATGGGCGGGGTCAAGCCGCCAGGGCCGGCCTAGCTGGAACGGCGAGTTGTTGGTCTGGATCTCGACGCTGGCGTGACGGAACGCGCCAATTGCGCCCTCATCCAGCAGCTGTTTGATCTGCAAGACCAGTGGCGCGAAGCGGAACTCGAAGTTGATCATCGCGACTAGCCCGCTCGCCTCGGCGGCACGGCAGATCTCCCGGGCCTCCGCGGCGGTCATCGCGAATGGCTTGTCACAGAGAACGTGCTTGCCGGCCTCGAAGGCGGCCCGGCAGAGCGCCAGGTGAGTCGACGGGCGGGGTATGGATGGCGACCGCGTCGACGTCAGGACGCGCGATCAGCGCTTCGGCGTCGATGGTCGCGAGGGGGATATCGAGCCGCGCCGCCTCGGCCTGGGCGCGCTCGGGTCGGCGGCTCCACAGACCAACGACCTCCCAGCCCGCGGCCCGAAAGGCGGGAACGGAGACTCTCGTTCCCCAGCCTGCGCCCAGGACGCCGATCCGCCGTCCCATTCAACACACCTCACCGTCAGTCTCCGAGGGGGTGGACTACCCAGGGCGCGATTCCCGGCTTTTTCAGGCCGAATCCCACCTCAGAGTCCGCCACCTTGCCCTGGTCAACCTAGACATGATCATGAAAGCCCGACTTCAACTACAGGTTGAACTGTGGCGGCAGGTAGTTCTTGTCCTTGGCGTACACCTGAAGCCGGCACCGGATGCTGTCGGTTATCACGATGCGGTCCTCGTTGTCGATCGCTATCCCCCTGGGTCGTTCGAAGCGGCCCAGCTGGATCAATTCCTTAGGGTCTACCCTCCGGAGCGCCCTGACGTAGTCAGGATTGGCGTCCATATGGTCTTGTCCGGTCTTGGAATACTTTTGTGCGTCGCCGTAGAGTCCGGTGATGATTTCGCCGTCGGGGTAGTATATCTGGACCCGGTTGTTGCCCCAGTCGGTCACGTAAACGTCGCCGTCGCTGTCAACTGCCACATCCGACGGGTGGTTGAGCTCCCCGCCGTCGGGGATCAGAGACCCAAAACTCAACAAGAAAGTGCCGTCGGGTGAGTACTTCTGTACGCGGTCATTGCCCCAGTCGGCCACATAGACATCGTCATTCTTGTCTACAGTGATGCCCCACGGTCGATTGAGTTGCCCATCGTCGCTGCCCGTGCTTCCCCAACTCTGCAGGAACTGACCCTCTTTGGTGAATCTCTGGACCCTGTCGTTCAGGCTGTCCGCGACCCACAGGTTGTCCTCGCTGTCGAAGGCCAGGCCCGCGGGCCCACGTATCTGGCCTTCCGTGGAGCCGACCTCTCCCCACTGTCCCAGCCGCTCGCCGTCCGAGCTGTAAACGACGATGAAGTTCCCGTAGTCCTCCGAACAGTAAACGTTTCCATCTCTGTCGAGGGCCATTCCCCCCGGCCAGACGAATTCGTCAGCGCCGAAATCGCCCATGAACTCCTCATCCATGGTCAGTTTACTTACGTGCGCGGCGATCTGCGGATAGTACGGGTCCCCGGTGTTCAGTACGTAGAGGACGCCACCCGGTGCGATGGCCACGACTGTGGGAAAATAAAAGCCTCTACCGCTGCCCGCTAGTGAACCTATTGGATGGCTGAAGTGCCAGGTGCGTCCAGAAACGGTTGTGGTTAGCATCGCGGACCCTCCAAGCCTATAGAGCTATTTTTGACGGCCCTATTCTCTTCGGAGATGGTTTCTTGTAACGGTACGGGGAAATCATTACCGGTTGGCTGGACTACGCCCATCGGAACGGCTGCCCGGGATCGAATGGGCAGGCCACGCCGCGACCCGGTCAGGCGGAGCCGCCGTTTGTCTCGACGAACTTGGGCTGCTCGAACTGCCCGTCGACGATGGGCACGGGGTCCAGACTCAGCCAGTCCTCAAGGAGCGTGGAGTACACCCCGCGGAAGTCCTGGCTGGGCACCAGGTCGCCCTGCTCCAGAGCCTCGGCCCTTGTCTCCGGGTATACGTTGTGCATCCCGCCTTTCACCGCCGGGCCAATGGCGAAGCACGCGCCCGCGGCTCCGTGGTCGGTGCCGGAGCCGTTGTCGCGGACGCGGCGCCCAAACTCCGAGAATAGGAACATGATGACGTTGTCGTCGGCGTCATGCTCTCTGAGGTCGTCCCAGAAGTCGCCGATAGCCCCAGAGACCTCGGTCCAGAGCTTGTCGAACGCCGGCGGCTGAGCGGCGTGCGTATCGAAGCTGCCGTGTTGGGTGTAGAAGATCCGGGTCCCCACATCGGCGGTGTGTATCATGGCCACGTCACGCAGGCTCTTAGCTATCGGGTCGGTGG
Source organism: Dehalococcoidia bacterium (assembly GCA_965248005.1). Taxonomy (GTDB): domain Bacteria; phylum Chloroflexota; class Dehalococcoidia; order Lucifugimonadales; family UBA1123; genus CBDFIE01. The sequence goes on along the minus strand of CBDFIE010000003.1, from coordinate 1,124,198 downwards.
CGTATTCCACGTTGGAGGAGTATCGGCCAAGGCCCTCCTTCAGTATGTCGGCGCCCTTGAGGGCGTCTAGGCCTGTCCGGCCCAGGTACTCCTTGACCAGGCCCGTACCGATGGCCTGGCCGTACATGTTAGAGAAGCGCTGCAGCATCTTTGTCCGCCGCTCCTCCTGCTTGATACTGGTGAGCAACCCGTAGGTCGAAAGGTCGGCGACAGATGCCACTGAGACGCCCGGCAACACCAGCGCTCGCGGCAGGCCCTGACCGATGTTGACGCCGGTTACAGGGTTCTCGCCACTGGGATCCAGGTCGCGAATAGCACGGCCCAGCCAGCCCTCGGTGCCGACCTTATTGGGCTCGCAGGTATGCCAGATGTCCATGGACCGGAAGTGGGACCTGGGGGAGTTCTCATAACCCACACCGTGGATGATGGCCATGTCCCCCTGCTCATATATCTCCCTCATAGGGCCCATCACAGGGTGCAAGCCCAGCTCATCGTCGAGTTTGAGCACGCTCTCCTCGGGAATTTGCAGCGACGCCCGCCGGTTGTCGTAGTAGTTGGGGTCCGTATACGGGATTACGGTGTTGAGGTAGTCGTTACCTCCCGTCAGCTGGAGCACAACCAGGACCGGGGGTTTATCTTTAGCCGTCATCGCCTGCTCTCCTCCGAAGGACTCAGCCTGGGTGGGCCTAGCCGAACTGGTAGTCGGTCGTGGCAGCAATAAGCGCCAGCATGTCTCCGACGTGTCGTGAGGAGTCTGCATACTCCTCGTTGGAAGCCCACGAAATGGGCCCTTCTTCGTCCGCGTGGGATATTAGCTCCTGACGAGTTTGTTCGGAGACTTCGACGGGTCCCATCAGGTCCAGACACCGGTCCACCAGGGCATCAGGCGTTGTCGCGGTGCCGTTGGAGGCCACCCTCCTGATGATGCTCTGGACGCCGGGTAGGTCGACGTTGCTCACATGGTCGGACACGAAGTTGATCCGCTGCACCACTGAACTGCTATTGATCCAGTCTCTACCTGTCTGCCATCCTTCGACGCTGGGCGGGTCGTGAAGACCCTGGCCCATGTAGGCTGGCTCCCCTCCTAGCGTGGACAAACGCGGGTCTGGGCCCTGTAGATCACCCGTGAGCCTGAGCGTCCCCACCACCACCTCCACTGGACTCTTTACCTTCTGGTACATCGCTTCTTTGAAGAAGTCAGAATTGAACAGGGTGCGAAGGACGGGCTTGATCTCAAAATTATTCTCCACCAGTGTGTCCGACAGTTGCTGCACCGCCGCCGGGTCTCGAGGCTCTTCGATGTTCCAGGCGGGCACCTGGGCCTCGTCCGCCACGAAGAAATTGTACAGGTGGCGGCAAATGAACCGCGCACACGCGGGCTGCTCGAGGATGATGTCGATAATGTCCTCGCCATCGAAGTTGCCTGTATGTCCGAGGAAGGTCTTTTCGCCGAAGTCGTGCTCCTCCGGCCGGAACTCGAAATGCCAATTAAAACGGTGATACGGCGCCCTGGGGATCTTGGCGCTGATAGTCCAGCCGGTGAAGGCACGTGAGCACTCGAAGACGTCTTTCTCTGTATAGTTCCCTACGCCCAGAGAGAAAAGCTCGAGGAGTTCGCGTCCCCAGTTCTCGTTGGGCGCGCGCTTGTGGTTCTCGTTGTTGTCCAGCCAGAAGATCATGGCCGGATTCTTGGCCACGCGCAAAAGCAGGTCCCTGTAGTTGCCCATGCCGTGGTCGCGGAACATCTGAACCTGCATGGTCAAGTGGTTATCATTGTCCACCTTGGAGTTGCCGGTCGCGAACACGTGATGCCAAAAGAGGGCCATCTTCTCCTCGAGCGGACGTTGTGTGTTCAGCATGTGGTAAAGCCAGTTGGCCGCTCCGGGCGCGGGACTGGGTCCACCGGTCTCAACGGTCGGTATGTATCGGTAGAGCACGTACTCATCTGCACGGAGAAGATCTTCAGGGGGGTCGACCAGTTGCTCCACGGTCGTCTCGTATCCCTGCTCGACAAGCCTTTCAAGGTAGTCTCGGTTTGCTCCGAAACCAGCCCTACGCACAAGGTGGGCCATCAGGGCGATGTCCTCCTTATTGATCATCACCTGCCTCCTGTCCTCAAGTGTAACTTACCTGCGATGCGGGCCTCCCCCGGACGTCACAGTCGCACCTGCGACCCTGGCAGCCAGCCATCGGCGGCGTTCAAGACTAAGGCGCCCGGGCCTGTAGGGCCATTGCCATGGGAAGTCCGCCCCTAAATGGTTAGAACCGTCCCACATCCACCTTCGGCCCACTCTAATCGGGCACCTGAGGATTGTCAAGCAAGCCCTATCGAAGAATAGTGGCTTGGCCGGAATGCTTCGCCCGACCGGCGCTCAGCCTAGCTTGGCAAGAGGCGAAAGCGGCTATCGCCACGACGCCAAGCGATGAAGCTAGCGCCATGGCGTAGGCGCCGAACCTGGAGACCAGGTTATCGGATGCACCCGAAAGTTCGCCTGGATTTTCGGGGCGCTGCCATCACTTCGGACGCGGGACTGCTGGCATGCAGAGAACTTGATCACGCCCTAAGCCTGACCGACTCTGCCAACGACTTCCTCAAAGAGAGTCGAACTGGTAAAAACATCCGCCACAAGCTCATCGCTCTGTTGGGACAGTCGGTCTATAGCCGCCTCGCTGGATACGATGACACCAATGATGCCGACCGCCTTTCCCAAGACCCGGCCATGAGAGTAGTGGTGGGCTGGAAAGACTCTCACAGGAAAGCCGCCAGCGCCAGCGAGATGGGCAGGTTCGAGACAGAGTTGCTGACTGAGAAGGATAACCTTGAGGGCCTCGAAGGGCTGAATGTCGAATGGGTGAAACGTGCCGTAGCCAAAACAGTGCGCAAGCGTGTCATCCTGGACATCGATAGCTCAGAAAGTCCAGTGCATGGTAAGCAAGAAGGGGCAGCCTACAATGGACATTTCGAATGCGTCTGCTATCATCCCCTGTTCTGTTTCAACCAGTTCGGAGATTGCGAAGGGGGGCGGTTTTCAGACCAGGCAACGTCCATAGCGCCGATGGGTGGGAGGAGTTCATCGAGCCTATTGTCGAGCGTTACCTGACGATGGCGGTGAGACTCCTGTTTCGAGCAGACGCTGCCTTTGCAAAGCCTGAGCTTTACGAGTACATGGAGGCGAGGCGCATCTGCTACGCCATAAGAACCAGAGACATGTTCGATGAAATGCTCGAAAAGATCGGCAGGCTTCGTTTCAACCCTGGATAAGAGCATCTGTCGGTCATTGAATCGTGATCATACCCAGGCTGCCCTAGGCGAGGTGCGTCGCCTTTTGGGTGAGGTTGGTCTGAATGAGCCGTTTTAGCGCCTTTATGCTTGGTTCGGAGTGGCTGAACAGCACTATGAGGCTAAATGGAGCACTTTGGATGGCAATTGACAACATCAGGGAGTGATCGTAAAGTTGTGCCATCCCAGTATGGTGCGTTTATGAAAGTACTGGATTCCATCTGGGAAATATCGGTCAAGCTGAGTCGCGGAGAAGGCAGAGCCTAACATGGGTAGCGCGCTCGACGGCATCACGGTTCTAGACCTGACTGACGGCATGGCCGGGGCCCTTGCTGGCATGTTTCTGGCCGACAATGGCGCCCGAGTGATACGTGTCGATCGCCCGGGCCCCGAGGACCAGCGCAGCGACCCCGCGTACGCTGTTTGGGACCGTGGAAAAGAGAGCATCTTCCTCGACCTGTCCAGTGCGCTTGGCGACGCTCGAACGGACAAAGGCGGAGTCGGCGAGACATCGGCGAATCGGCGGGAGCTATCTTATTTCCATAAGCTCGTTGCCAATAGCGACGTACTGCTTGAGAGCTTCCATCCCTCGTCAGACTTGCAGGCTCTTGTGGACTATAGCGACCTATCCTCCAGAAACCCCCGCCTGGTGCACTGCTCGATCACGGCCTATGGCCAAGAAGGGCCGCTCAAGGACCAGCCGGCCGATGACGACCTGGTGATGGCCCGCGTTGGCATACTTGCCAACCTGCCTGCCTTCCGCCCTGGGCCCGTGCACGTGATCCACCGGCTGCCGAGCCTCGGGTCCGGGGTGCTGGCCGCTCAGGGCATCGCCGCCGCGCTGTATGCCAGGGAGAAGACCGGCGTCGGGAGGAGGGTGGACACCTCCCTGATGGCGGGCGCCCTGCTGTTCGGGCCAAAAGTTAGCGTGGACATTCCGGCTAACCAGGGCCCCCAGCCGAGAGCCACGGTGGGCGGCGGGCCGTTCTACAGCGCGTTTGAATGCGGAGACGGCGCCTGGGTACAGCTTGGCTGCGTCCACAGCCGCTTCGTTCAGCTGGCCGCCTCGGTCCTGGGCATTAAGGACAAAATGGCCGATCCTAAATTTGGTGATGGCCGCAGCATACCAACCGAAGAAGCCCGCAAGGAGCTTTTTGGCAATGTGGCCGATGCTATGAAGACCAGGCCGTACGAAGAGTGGGCCAAACTGTTCGAGGAAGCCGACGTGCCGTTCGCTCCGGTCCTGACGACCCAGGAAGCTATGGATGATCCCCAGGTCCGATTCAGCGACATGGTGATGCAGCAAAACGACCCGGAGTTGGGAGCCATGTCGTATATGGGCCTGCCGGTCAAACTAATCGGCACGCCCGGCAAGGTAAAAGGCGGGCGCCCCGTTCCAGGCCAGCACACGGATGACGTGCTGTCGGAGTTGTCCGAGGCCGAGCCTCAGTCCAGCTCTGGGAATGGGCACCAAGCGGAAGCTCTTCCACAGCCTCTTGACGGCGTCAAAGTCGTGGAGACGGCCAATGTGGTAGCGGGCCCCACCGCGGGGAAGCTGCTGGCGGTACTAGGAGCTGAAGTCATCAAGCTGGAGCCCCCTGAAGGAGACATCGCTCGGCCGGCGTTGCCTGTATACTTTTCCCTCCTCAACTCCAACAAGAGGTCAATATCGGTCAACGCACGCACCGATGAGGGAAGGGAAATCGCGAAGAGAATTGCCGTCCAAGCGGATATCCTGGTAGCAAACATGCGTCCTGGGGCGACGGAGCGGATAGGTATGGGCACCCAGGCGATTGCCAAGCTCAACCCCGGTATGATCGAGGCCCACGTGACCGCGTTCGGCTGGACAGGCCCCTACTCGCACCGGCCCGGACTCGACCCGTTGGCGCAGGCCCTCATGGGGCTGCAACGTGCCCAGGGCGGCCACGAGAACCCGCCGGTCTTCCTGGCCAATCCGGCGCCCAACGACTATCTCGCAGGGGCTATGGGCGCGATGGGTGCCATCATGGCGTTGTACGTCCGAGAGCGCGGCGGCTCGGGACAGCAGGTCTATACCAGCCTCATGAACGCGGGGGCCGTGATTAGCTCCATGGAGTTTTTGAAGTATCGGGGCAAGCCGCCTCGGCGCTTGGCGGACAAAGGACAGCACGGACTCAGTGCGCTCCACCGCCTCTACGAGAGCGACGAGGGCTGGATATACCTGGCTGCCGAGAGCGAGAAATATTGGCCAGGACTTTGCGAGGCGCTGGACCGCGAGGACCTTGCCGACGACCCGCGGTTCGCGTCGCCGCATGCACGCGAAGAAAATGACGCGGCATTGGCGTTCGAGTTGGAGCGAACGATCTCTGGACGCACGTCAGACGAATGGCTGAGCGCATTGGGACTTAAGAAAGTCCCGAGCGCGCCTGTGGTAGAGGACTACAACGAGAGGTTCTTCTCCGATCCCCAGGCCATCGCCAACGAAATGGTCGTTGAGCATCTACCCCCCGACGCCGAAAGCTACAAGATCTCCAGAAACCTGATTAGATTCGCCAACACCGCCGACGTATTCCCCCGGCCCGCGCCATTGCTTGGTCAGGAAACCCGGGAGGTGCTCAAGGAGGTGGGCTACTCTCAGGACGAGATCGACGAGCTGTACAGCAAAGACATAGTGAAAACCGAATAATCTGGGAAACATCGGATCAGACCGTTGGGAACTCACTCCTGGATCGCCCCCAGGCACGAGACGGACTAAGACCACATCATCATGGGGAGATGGATATGATCGAAGAAAACCCTATTTTGAGCGAACGCCGAGGCGAGCGCACCTTCACCTTCGACAAGCCGGGAAGTTACACCATCACCAACACAGCGCACGCTAACACCTTGTACATCGTTGTGCGCTGACGCCGAGTGTCTCACTCAGCGGAGGGTTGAACGATAAGAATATGCCCGCCGACGACCGCGCTGATCGGGCCCCGCAGACCAAGTGGGACCGCCGGCTCCGGCGGGTGGGCATGACCACGATAGGCGGGGCCGGATAACGACAATCAGGCGTGAATTGGGCGGAACGGAGGCACTTGCGTCCTTCGGCGGAAGGACGGGGCGGGCCGGGCGGGAAAATCACCCCGGGGCGGGGCACACGCCGGGCTCTCCTAACGAAGCAGGCTGCAACAATGGACCTGAAGGCCGGACAAAAAGCGCAGCGCCAGATGACCGTTACCCACGAGACGGTCAAAGCCTACGCCGAGCTAACCGGCGACTACAACCCGCTGCACTTCGCTTGCCGGCAGGAAGAGGTGGACCGTGATGGCCGCCAGCAGCGGGATGAAGTACTCCAGAGGAAGCGGGACGTTGCTCCATCGCCATCCGGGTCTGGTCACTTTGGCTTCCGCTTAACTACGGGATCAATGCAGGTGGGTCCGTGACGCGAGGGCCTTGACGACGTGACCTCCGACAGTCAGAGCGACCAATCAGATCTCACGCCGCCAGCAGGACCTCAATTCCGTGTTCACGGTATACTTCGACCCTCCCCCGTCTCTACCAAGAACACGACTCGTCAGCCTCTTGCCCTCCGTGCGGGCATGGTTCGACAAGCTCACCATGAACGGGGTTGAACCGTTCGCCCTGAGCCTGTCGAAGGGCTAAGGTCAGGGTTGCCGGATAGGCTCTAAATCGAAGGCAGCTAACGCCCCCGGGTACAGATGCGAATCAGCGGCTTCCCGAACTCTATCCACGATAGCGGGCCAAAGAAGCGACGTATCGCCGGCTTGGTCCTGCTGGCGGTCCTCCTGACGCTCTTCCTGGTGTTCAACCGTGTGCCCAAGCTGGACACGGTCCGAGCCGATCTGGCAGTGGCCACGTCCCCTGTGGCCCAGTGCTTCCAGGGATTCTGCATCGAAGCGGCTGCGGAGTCGTCGTTGCTCTCGCGGTGGTGGGACTTCTCCCTGACATACCTCAGGCTCGTGTCGCTGGGCATGACCTTCGCCTTCCTTGTCGCCGGCGCGACCGAGGCCTTCCTGTTCCCCAAGTCCAGCGGCTGGGGCCTCTCGGGGACGGGGATCAAGGGCTCGCTCAAGGGACTGCTGGTCGGCCCGGCCATGAACCTGTGCTCGGCGTGCATCGTTCCGGTGGCCTCCGCGTTCCGCAGGAGGGGTTCGGGTGTGGAGACCACCCTGGCCATTACGCAAGGGTCTTCGACGTTGAATCTGCCCGCCCTTATCATGGCCGCCATGGTATTCGCACCGATGATAGGGGGCGCGCGCATCGGGTTGAGCCTGGTAGGGGCCCTCTTGATCGGTCCGCTGGTAGCAAGGGTTGTGCGAGGGGATGGGGATGCCACTGAAAGCCTGCTGCCGGACGCTGGGCCGCTGGAGCCGGACCAGGTCGGCTGGAGGGAGGCGTTAGGCGAGGGGTTCCGCGAGTGGGCGAAGATAACCGCCAGTCACGTGATACGCCTGGCGCCGGTGATGATCCTGGCGGGGTTCGCCAGCGGGCTTGCCATTCAATGGATCAGTCCTCAGACCGTCACCACCTGGCTGGGAGACGACGTCCTGGGGATACTCATCGCCGCGACGCTCGGTATTGCCATCAACGTGCCGCTGCTGTTCGAGATTCCGCTGGTGGCTGTGCTACTCCTGGCCGGGATGGGGACCGCGCCGGCGGCGGCATTGCTGTTCACCGCGGCGGCCGGAGGGCCGATCACCTTCTGGGGCCTAGCCAAGGTCATGCCGAGGAAGGCCATTGCCGCCTTTGGCGCGAGCACGTGGGGCCTGGGGGCTGCCGGCGGCCTGGGCGTGCTGGTATTCGTTTCGCTCGGCGCTGGTCCAGAATTCGGTCTGCGGGCGGACTACAGTACAGCGACTCAGCCTGCCGCTACCTTCAATGCTGAAGGATCAGATCGCAGTGCCAGAGTGAACGCCATGGGAGTTACGGATGGGAGAACGGCAGAAGATGGAGATGTCCGCACCACGTCAGATGGCGAATTAGCGCGCTCGCCAGATACCGGCGACGCTGCTAGAAGCCGGAGCGCCGCTGAAGGCGAGCCCCCGAATACGGACGCGGCGCCGTCCCAGATGAACACCGAGCTGTCACCCGCCGCCGGCACTCCGGTGGAGGCGGAGGTCCTGGTGACGATATTCACCGACGTCGCCAGGACGGCACACGTGGACTTCGCCCACTACCGGCGTAGCTCCGACTTCCTCGCCTTCGGAGCAGGCGTGGTAGTCCTCGACTACGACGGCGACGGCCATCAGGACATATATGTGCCCATGGCCCACGATGATCAGAGTCCCTGTAGCGCATCTCGCTGCGGCCCACGCTCCAACGCTCTCTACCGCAACAAGGGCGACGGAACGTTCACGCAATCGGCAGACGAAGCCCGCGTATCCGATCCAGTGGGAATAGGGAACGGCGGCTGCGCCGCCGACTTCGATAACGACGGACACCAGGACCTGTTCCTCACCAACTGGGGCTCCAGCAAGCTGTTCCACAACTCTGGTGATGGGACCTTCACCGACGTCACAAACGTCGCTCGCGTAGGCGACCCCGACGATACCTACCGCTCTATGGGCTGCGCGTGGGGCGACTACGACCGGGACGGCTACGTGGACCTGGTGGTCGTGCGCCACGTGAGCGAGGCTGACGTGTCGCGGACGGCAGGTATGCTCTCAAGCGCTGCACTGCGGTCCCTGTCGCTATACCACAACAGAGGGGACGGCAGCTTCAGCAACGTGACTCATCTCCTGCGCGATGATTCAGAGCCCGCGCCTGTAAGGGATCCGGAAAAGCCGTCCGGAAACGTCTGGGGCGCCGGTTTCCAGCCTGGATGGGTGGACTTCAACAACGATGGATACCCCGACCTGTACGTCGTCAACGACTTAGGCGGGTTTGTACAGCCCAACGTGCTGTGGCGCAACGATGGGGTAGGCGATGACGGGTCGTGGACGTTCACTGATATCTCCTCGGAGTCGGGGGCAGACGCTGCCATGTTCGGCATGGGTCTGGCGGTGGGGGACTACAACCTGGACGGGCACCTGGACATGTTCATTACCAACATCGGCCGGCCGGTGCTCCTGGCCAACAACAGAGAGGGCATTACCTTCACTGACACGACGCTGGAAGCAGGGGTGGACATCGGCTCCATTGACGGGTTCGACTGTCTCCTGGAAGAACGACGACGCGAAGGGTCCGATGGGTGCTCGGGGCAAAGAGTGACGTGGGGTGCCGTGTTCTTCGACTACGACAACGACGGTGATGAGGACCTGTACGTGGCCAGCGGCTTCCTGGAAGACGACCCGACGCTGGATCTCAAGAAGCAGCCCAATGTCCTGCTGCGGAACGACGGGGACGGCAGCTTCACCGACGTCTCGGAGATAAGCGGCGCCGACGACCCAAGCTTCGGCCGCGGTGCCGTCTACCTGGACTACAACAACGACGGCTGCCTGGACCTGTACGTCGCCAACTTGGGGACGTCTGCAGTGTCAGCCCAGCACGCCAAGCTCTTTGAGAACCGCTGCGACTGGAGGAACGGCTGGCTGGTCATAAGGACGGTGGGCACTGCCAGCAACCGGGATGGGATAGGGGCCCGGATTACGGTGGTCGCGGGTGAGAAGACCCAGATAAGGGAGGTGTCGGCCGGAGGCAGCAACAAGTCCCAGAGCATGCTGCCGGTCCACTTCGGGCTGGGGAAGGCCGAGATGGTGGACTCCGTACAGATCCGATGGCCCAGCGGGACGGTCCAGACCCTCCGGGACGTGGCGGTCAACCAAAGGATCACCATAGTAGAGGCGCCGTGAACGCGATTTACCTTCTTTATCTTCTACCTGGCTTCTGTCCGCTTCACCGTTAACCGCCCCTCAGCCTCGGGTCGAGCAGGTCCCTTACAGCATCGCCGAACATGTTCACACCGTATATCACAGTAGCAAGCGCAAGCCCTGGCAACAGAGCCAGGGATGGTTTCGCCTCCACGTACTGACGCCCTTCCCCGCTGAGCATACCCCCCAGCAGGCGAGCAGTCCCTGCCTCCAGGTGGCCGCCGCGATAACCGTCCACCACCTGTACCTGCCGGGCGTGCCGCGCCAGGGAGCGCACGAGGGCGTCGGTGCTTCCCGAGGCGGTCAGCCTGTCCAAGCGGCCCAGGGTGCACACAACACGCTGGATAGTGCGGCGTCCCTCCCTGCGGTTCTCCACGACCTGGAGGTATCGATTGCGCCCCGACTTCTTGACCCTGACGAACATGCGGCGCCTCCCAGTGTGACACCGCAAACTTATCCCACTTGACGGGCAGATGTCGAGCCACAATCAACATCTTTTGTGGCACCACATTTCAGCCTCGGGCGGAATCCTCCATATGTCAAGGGCGGTGTGAAAACGTACCAGCGGGGCGGAGCAAAACTATACCACTGAACGCCGTAGAATGGGCATCAAGGTTCGTGGGGCGTTGGAGATCAGGCTCAGTCAGATAGCTGGCGGCCAGAAGTCTTCTTGCTGTGCTTGAGTCGGTAGCTGTCCCCGTTCATTTCCAGGATGTCGACATGGTGGGTGAGGCGGTCGAGGAGAGCTCCGGTCAGCCGTTCAGAGCCGAACACCTCGGTCCACTCGACGAAGGGCAGGTTGGAGGTCACCAGGACCGATCCACGCTCGTAACGCTGGCTGAACACCTCGAAGAGCAGCTCGGCGCCAGTCTTGGACAAGGGCACGAAGCCCAGTTCGTCGATGATCAGAAGCTTGAGACGTGCGAGCCTTCTCTCCAGGTCCCGCTCCAGCCGTTCTCCTATCGTCTCGTTGCGGCCGCGGAGTCGATCTTCGAACCGTCTGAGGCAGTGTTGCTCCAGATGAGCATTGAGGGCATCGAAGCTCTCGAACGATGGAATGGGCACCAGGAAGTTCCGGCGGACATAGCCGACCAGACCTTCTACTTTGCCCTTATCGTTCCCTTTGCCTGGACGGCCAAACCGGTCCTCGAACAGGTAGTGGGACTGAAGCTCGGAGAACACCCTGGTCCGCTGCCGGCGACCATCTCCCAGGATTCTGGCTACCGCGAGCGTGGTGTTGTCGTAGAGGATGCTCTGAGGCACTCCGCCCAGGAACGCGAAGGCGGAGACGTGTCCGTCGCAGAATGACTCCGTCGTCTCGGCGGGATACGCCTTCACATAGCACCCGTCGCTGTGAGGGAGGTCCAGGGCGAAGTAGTGGGCTTTGCGTTCCACTCCGCCGATGACCACCCACGCTTCGCCGTAGTCGCACTGGGCATGTCCCGGGGAATGGGACAGTGGTACGAACATCTCGTGGGTCCGACGACGGCGTTCCCGGACGTAGTCCTTGACGATTGTGTACTTGCCCGGAAACCCGTGCTCGTCCCTCAACCGCTCATAGATACGCTTGGCGGTGTGACGCTGCTTCTTCGGAACCCCCTGGTCTTCCTCGAGGATCTGGTCGATCACTCCCTTGTATGGGTCCAGCTTCGGTCGACGAGGCGGTCGGTCTCGTTGATACCCTGGGGGCACGGAGTACTTGAGCATCTTGCGCACCGTGTCCCGGTGCAGTCCGTATACCCGCGCAGCCTCTCGAGCGCTCATCCCTTCGACGAAACAAGCCCTGCGAACTCGCAGGTACATCTCCACCTTGTACATCCAATCCACCTTCAGTCAGGTTCGGTCGTTCCTGATTGAAGGCGACAGGCGGTACAGTTTTCAAACGCCACACCTCAGCGCTCGACCGCCCAGGTGGTACATTATCTCTCCGCCATTCACACAAGAAACTTCATTGACAGAAATGCCGGAAAATCGGATGATCTAATGGGATATACCATTTCTTCATCTAGGAACGAGAGTTCTCCCTGTCAACTCCAGTAACCTTTGGTGACAGCGTTGCAGGCAGCGGCACACCCGCTGACCCGCTCTCCGGACTGGCCAAGGTCAGCGAGCCGACAGTAGGCTCCTCCGAGAGTCCCTGTCCCCTTCCGGGTCTGCTTCATCCCGCCGTAGAATCCTAGCGTCGAGGGTCCGGTGGGCGATTAGACTTGCGTGCGAAAGGAAGATACATGAATGAGAGCGTGATTCGGACCGATGGGCTGACCAAACGATATGGGGACATCCTTGCCGTAGACGACCTCTCGCTGGAGGTGCCTCTCGGGCAGGTCTTTGGGCTTCTCGGTCCCAACGGATCGGGCAAGACGACCACGATGGGCATGCTGCTTGGGCTGGTGAAGCCAACATCGGGCAGCTTCAGCCTGTTCGGTGACGGTACGTCGCATCAGAATGCGCTCCACCGTGTCGGAGCGATTGTGGAGACCCCTTCCTTCTATCCGTACCTGTCAGGCCGCGACAACCTGGCCTACTACCAGGGCATCACAGGCAGGGGCGACCGGAAAGAGCTGGACGAGTTGCTGAGCAAGGTGGGCCTTGCTGACCGCGCAAAGAGTCGCTTCCGCACCTACTCCCTGGGCATGAAGCAGCGCCTGGGCCTGGCCTACGCCCTGCTTGGCGACCCAGAGCTCCTGTTCTTGGATGAGCCGACCAACGGCATGGACCCGGCGGGCATGGCCGAAGTGCGGGAGATGATCCGGGGCCTTGGTACAGGCGGACGCACGGTGCTGTTGTCCAGCCACCTCCTGCACGAGGTGGAGCAGGTATGCGACAGCGTGGCCATCCTCTCCAAGGGGAGGCTCATCGCTCAAGGGAAGGTCGCTGACCTGGTGCATTCGAGAGTCGGCGAGCGGGTGCGCCTGCGAACCACCGACAATGCGAAGGCCGTCGAGGTGCTGTCGGCACTGGAGTGGGTGGGGGACGTAAGGATAGAAGGCGAGTCGGTGATAGTGGAAGCTCCGAGTGAGCGGTCATCGGAGCTGAGCGCTGCCCTGGGCAGGTCTGAGGTCTACGTCACGGAGATGACAGCCGACGAGATGTCCCTGGAGCAGTACTTCCTGGACATCACTGGCGACGGTCATAAGGAGGCCGGATGATCGTCCCAGTCCTTCGCCTCACCAGGTGGGAGTGGTTCAAGCTTCGCAAGAGATGGATGCCGTGGATACTCTTGAGCATCGTCGTCGTCATCACTCAGTTCTTCCTCTGGGGCGGCTATGCGGCCTATCACAACGAGGCCATACGGTCCTTTGTCAGATCCGGCAACCTCTACTCGGCCAGCACTCAGACGGATGATGGAATCGTATCCATAGAGCTGACGTGCGCCGACGTTGCGGAAGGGCGCTTAGCTGAAAAGCTAGAGGCGCTCCCGGAGGACTTCCGAGAGCGACAGCTTGACAATATCCAGGACTTTAGCGAAGGCTGCGCCGGTCTTACTGCGCTTGACCAATTCCGGGAGGGATTCACCCTTCCGAGTGGCATGACGGGCGGTATCGGAGTGGCGCACTCGATCCTCGGCATCCTCATCCTGATCCTCACTGCGTCCGTCATGGGCGCTGAGTACAGTTGGGGCACCCTGCGGAATGTACTAACCAAAGGCGTGAGGCGCTGGCAGATGCCCGCGTCGAAGCTCCTCTTATTGCTTCTGCTGGGAGCGGCTGGGCTGATCGTCATGTCTGTCCTGATTGCAGTATCTAGCCTCATTGCCGCCATCATCCCTCCACAGGAGACCGGCGGCCCCTTTGGTGCGGGCGAGTGGTCCGAGGCCGCCGTGATGTTCGGCAAAGCGGTCTACGCAATGGCCCCATACATCATGCTGGCCACATTCCTGGCGGTGTTGACTTCATCATCCTCGATGGGTATCTCCCTGTCCCTGGGGTATTACTTCGTCGAGCTGTTCGTTGCCCCCATCTTTCAACTCACTTCCTGGCTCCAGAACGCGCCCGACTACCTGATCGTGCAAAACGTCAACATTTGGATGGGCGAGGCCGCTGTCGTTGGTGCGGAAGTCACAAGGGATGGTGTTTCACTTGAAACTCCGGGTACGCTGCATGCCTCTGTCGTGATGCTTGTCTACATCGTCGTTCTCGGTGTAGCTGCCTTCTGGCTCTTTATGCGCAAGGACATCGCAGGGGCAACAGGCGAATGATCGCTCAGGTGGTGCGTCTCACCCGCTGGGAGTGGTTCAAGCTCCGCCGCCGCTGGATGCCCTGGATTCTCTTGGCGATCGCAGCAGCCTTGTGTCAGGTCTTTCTATGGAGCATGTTCTACTCGTACAACGACCGGCTCTCCGTTGAAGAGCAGACCACCTTCCACTTGCCGGGGCCGGTGGTGGCGGAGGACGGCAGACGTGCCGTTATACCGATATCGTGTGCCGATATCTGGGAGGGCACCGTCGACGATAAGGTGGCAAGAAGCGCCCCGGAGCTTCGGGAAGAGACGCTCGAACTGGTGAGGTCGATGCGCGAGGAGAGATGCCCAGGCCAGATTGAGGAGGAGGCCCGGTTCCGGGACGACACTCGGCGGGTCTTCGTGCTTCCGGATAGCGTTTCCAATGGCCTCGGGGTCGCCCATAGCATCGGGGTCATTCTCATCATGATCCTGGGTGCATCGGCAATGGGAATCGAGTATGGCTGGGGCACCTTACGAGCGGTGTTGACCAGGGGTGTCAGCCGCTGGCAGTTCCTGGGGTCGAAGGTACTATCGCTCCTGCTGTTGAGCGCTGCGGGGTTCATCATCGTCGGCATGACCGTCATCGCGAGCAGCCTGATCGCCGCTTCGCTGCTTACAGACGACGGCGGGGGGCTCGCCGATGCCGGCGAGTGGTCCACGGCGGCGGTGATGTTCGGCAAGGCGGTCTACGGGCTGGCGCCATACGCCATCCTGGCACTCTTCCTGTCGGTCCTGACCTCATCGTCGAGCATGGGCATCGCCCTCTCTCTCGCATACTTCTTCGCCGAGTCCATACTGGTTGCTACCCTGAGTGGTCTGTTCGACTGGTTCAGCAACGTGACCGACTTCCTGCTGGGTCCCAGCGTTACCTCATGGATGACCGAGACGGGCGTCCGCACGACGGGTGAGGGAGCCATGTTCCCTCTGAGTGATCCGTCGAGTCAGCTCCACGCCTTCATCGTCGTTGCGGCCTACATCATTGTTCTCGGCGCGGCTGCCTTCTGGCTCTTCCAGCGCAAGGACATCGCGGGAGCGAGGGGCGAATGATCGTCCACGTCCTGCGCCTGATCCGCTGGGAGTGGTTCAAGCTCCGCAAGCGATGGATGCCGTGGATACTGTTGATCGTCGCCCTCGCCGTCGTTCAAGCCACCCTATGGGGTTTCTACGCTTCATACGGGAACGTGGGCAGCGAATACCACGATGGTTTCGGAGGGAGGGATGCCAATGGTGATTATTCCATGATCACGATCACATGCGCCGATATCCTCGACGAGACCGCTGATGCCAAGGTGGAAATGGTGATCGGCGAGATGCGCGAGGTCGCTCGCAAGAGGGTCGAACAACGACGAGAGCGGGGAAACTGTCCAGACATCGTTGAGGAGATAGCGGAGGACCGCGAGCGTCACCGGGAGTTCTTCGTCCTTCCAGGCGGTCTCGCCAACAGTCTCGGAGTCGCCCATTACATCGGCGTTGTTCTCATCATGATCCTGGGAGCGTCGACGGTCGGCGCGGAAGTACGGCTGGGGCACCTTGCGAACAGCGTTGACGAGGGGTACTGGTAGGTGGCAGTTCCTGGGGGCGAAAGCGTTGTCGCTCGTGCTATTGAGCGTTGCTGGGCTGCTTGTCGTATCCCTGACAGTCGTGGTCAGCAGCCTGATCGCCGCTTCACTCACACTAGGCGATGGCGGTGGGCTGGCTGGTGCCGGCCAGTGGTCAACGGTGGCGGTGATGTTTGGCAAGGCGACCTATGTGCTGCTGGCGTACGCCATCCTTGCACTGTTCCTCACGGTACTGACCTCATCGTCGAGCATGGGGATCGCGATGTCCCTTGCTTACTACTTCGCTGAGTTCATTCTCGGACGCATCCTGGGTGACCTGTTCGCCTGGTTCGACAACGTGTCCGACTTCCTGCTGGGAGCCAACACTACCACTTGGATGTCCGAGACCGGCGTGGTGACGACCGAGGGGACCCTATTCCCCGTCAGTGACCCGCCTGGTGCGCTGCACGCCTTCCTCGTCCTGCTGACCTACATCGTCGTGCTGGGCGGAGCGGCATTCTGGCTCTTCCAACGCAGGGACGTCGCAGGCGCGAGGGGCGAATGATCGCCCGTGTGCTGCGCCACCCCCCTAGGAGACGCACATGTAATGCAGAACTCTCGTCGGTTAGTCATAAGGCGACGGCCAATCGAAAAGTTCGCAATTCAGTACACGTAGGCCCACCAGACTTGACGAAATCAAGAACTTTCAGCTTGAGATTCAAGCTAGCCATATAGTAGGTGCTCGGCCTCCAGCAGCAGTAGTGCTCCGGGGCCACGTCCCCAACCAACCTTCCAGTCGGGCACGGATCTTGCCATTGACTTCGGTCGGTGGTGTGTGTAACGATATTACACACTCACCTTAGCCCGGTTGGAGGTCGATATGGCCAGAGTGCAGTTGGTAATGGCGGACGATGACCGAGACCGCTTTGTTCACCAGGCGCGGCAGGAGGGCATGTCCCTCAGCGCCTGGCTGCGTGAAGCTGCGCACGAGCGCCTCGAAAAGCGCCAGATCGTCAAGCTATTCCAGTCACCTGAGGACGTTGAGGAGTTTTTCAGGTCATGCGCTACGCTGGAAGGCCCAGAGACGGAGCCGGACTGGGATGAACACTTGCGCGTCATGAGCGAGTCGCGCGGCCGAAGAGTTGCCAGAACGTGATTTTCGTCGACACCAACGTCTTCATGTACGCCGTAGGACGCCCCCACGTTCTCCAGACAAATGCCCAAGGATTCTTCGTCGAAGCTAACCGAAGTGGCACACCGCTGTGCACTTCAGCAGAGGTCATGCAGGAACTGGCCCATGCGTACTTGCCCATCGGAAGGCTGCAAACCTTCGATGCAACGCTGGACTTGATAGCAAGCGCCGGAGTTGAGGTTTGGCCGCTGGAGGAGGCGGACGTGGCTCTGGCCCGTCAACTCCATGAGCAATATCCCGCGTTACAAGCCCGAGACCTCTGCCACCTAGCCAGTTGTCGAAGGCGTGGAGTCCGAGAGGTCAAGACCTTTGACCAAACATTCGCGGCCGTATCCAGCAATCCATCAATCCCATAGAGGAGAGAGAAACAGGGTTGGCCGCAAGCTAACTGCCTGAATGTAAGTATGCCACGCCAGACCGAGCCGAATGCCAACAACACGCTGGGCGACCTGCTGCGGAGCATGATGCCGGGCTGCGAAGTCCGCTCCGAGAACACCCAGACCTTCACCGATCATCCGGGCCGCCACGCCGATGTGCTGATAGCCGCGCCGGGGCGCTCGCCAGTAGTCGTCGAAGCCGAATATGCGCCGGCCTCTGAGGTCGAAAAGGACGCCTCCGAAAGGCTGGGGCTTCACGTGCAGGGACAACCCCGAACTGTCGAGGCTGCTATCGCAGTTCGCTACCCGCAGGTTGTAGAGGACGCCTATGACTTGCGCCAGGTCCTCGCCGAATCCCGTCTTTCCTACTATGTCCTGCACCAAGACGGCAGCCGCTTCCCTGAATCGGGATGGCTTGAGGGTTCGGCAACCGATCTGGCTGACCTTGCACGACTGGTATCCATACCACAGAAAGCCGTGGAACAGGCGACCGATACCCTCGAGCAAGGCATTGGGCAGGCCGCCAACCTGTTGGAGGACATGGCCAAGCTCCGCCCCAACGTAACTCCTGTCATTGCCCGGCTCTTGGGAATGAGCGACGTTCCCCAGACCCGTCGCATGGCCTGTGCCATCATCGCCAACGCTATGGTCTTTCACCAGCGCATCGCTGGGATGCACCAGGAGGTGAAACCTCTGCGCTTGGTGTGCGGCCCCAACGTTGCAAATCCCCAGAGTGAGGCACTGGCGGCCTGGGAAGACATCCTGAAGATCAACTACTGGCCCATCTTTGCCATAGCCAAGGACATCTTGGAGCAGCTTCCCGGAGGCGCTGCCGCCAGCATCCTGCGGGAACTGCTGGAGACCGCCCAGGGAGTTGAAGCAACCGGCGTAGACAACGCCCATGACCTTACGGGGCGCATATTCCAACGCCTCATCGCCGACCGCAAGTACGTGGCCACCTTCTATACGCTGCCTGCATCCGCAGCGCTCTTGGCGCGTCTAGCCGTGGCCAAGATGGATTCTGTGGACTGGTCCGACGCCGGGGCCATCGGCAGGCTGCGCATCGGGGATTTTGCCTTTGGTACCGGTGCTCTGCTGTCGGCGGTGTACGAGCAGGTTGCTACCCACCACGAGCGCGCCGGGGGCGACTCCACATCGCTGCATCCGATGATGATGGAGGAGGTCCTGTACGGCTGCGACGTCATGCCCTCGGCCATTCACATCACCGGCTCCACCCTGTCCGGTATGCGGCCCAATGTGGGATTCAATCAGTCCCGTCTCTACACCATGCCCTACGGAAAGCAGCAGGACAGCACGGTGAAGATAGGTTCCCTGGAGTTGCTTCAAGCCGCCACAGCCTTGACCTTGTTCAACACCAGCGACCCAGCTCTGCGTACCGGGAGCGCGGGCGAGGAGACTGCTGCCCAGATCAACGTGGACATCCCGGACGCGAGCTTTGACCTCGTGATCATGAACCCGCCATTCACCAGGGCAACCAACCATGAAGGCGCACACGCCGACATCACCAACCCCGCCTTCGCTGCGTTCGACGCCACGCCTGCTGACCAAACGAAGATGGGAGACCGGATCAATCAGTTAGGGAAGGACTCCTGCTACCACGGCAACGCTGGAATCGCTTCGGCATTCGCTGCCCTGGCCCACAAGAAGCTCAAGGCCGGTGGAGTCCTTGCCCTGGTCTTGCCCCTGTCGGCAGCCGCTGGTCTTTCATGGCAGGGGTTCAGGGAGACGTTGGCCAAGAACTATACCGACCTTACCGTGCTGAGCGTGGCCGCTTCGGACAACGACCACTTGTCGTTCTCGGCCGATACGGGCATGGCTGAGTGCCTGGTCATAGCTCGTAAGCTCAAGCAAACCGAGGCAACGACAGGGACATGACGCGGGCACTTCATATCGCTGGGCCGCTGTGCCCAAGGGTTTGCCCATGCCGGTTCGCTGGCAATGAACGTCTCCAATCTCGAACAGGCGAGACGGGTTGAGGATGGGCCTTATGGCGGCACCGCCTTGATGATCGGTGACGAGCTGGCCGGCGAAAGCATGACCGTCCCGGTCCAGACGGGCGGGGCATCATGGGGTGCGGTCCGTCTGTCCGACTTGTCGCTGGCTCAGACAGCTTTCGCATTGGCCCAATCAAAGCCATGGCTTCCCGGCAGCCCCTCGGCGTTGGACTTGAAAGTGGCTCCGTTGAACACGCTGGCCAAACTGGGCATGGTCCATCGTGACATTACGGGTCCACGACCTCCCGGCTCTTTCGACAAGACCGCTCCAAGCCCGACCGCCACTTATCCATCCCTGTGGAACCACGATGCTAAGAACGAAACCCGGATGGTCTGCGAACCTGATTCTCAGCTCAGAGTCAGGTCGGGGATGGAGGAGAAAGCCGCCACTGCTTGGGCTACGGCCAGCCGAACTCACGTCAACCTCGATTTCAGGTTCAACTCGCAGCCGTTGACCGCCGCGTTCACCCAGTGGGAGAGCATGGGTGGCAGAGCGTGGCCCAACGTAAGGTTTCCAGACAGCCGGTTCGATTACGCGTTCACGCTGTGGTCTAACTCTACGCTCGGGCTGCTGCTGTATTGGTGGCACTCAAACCGGCAGCACAGTGGTCGAGGCACCACTACTATCAGAAACGTTGAATCACTGCCCGTCCTGGACCTCCACGCCCTCAGCGACGAGCAGCAGCGCACCTCTGAGGCCATCTTCAACGAACTGAGAGACATGGAGTTGAAGCCCGCCTATCTTGCCGACGCCGATCCCAACCGGGCGCTGCTGGACCGCAGGATCGTCTGCAATCTTCTGGGCTTCGACGAGGATGTGTACGAGGGAGTTCGGAGGCTGTCGGCCAAATGGTGCGCCGAGCCGTCGGTGCACGGCGGGAAGGCGCGGCCAAAGGCTGCCCAGCTCGTGATCTAGTGTCGGTGATCCCGCCGAAGCCAGAGAAGGCGCTTTCCATTCACCGGTGCTGACATGTAGTGGCTGCGCACCGTATATGCACGTTGCTACTATTGATGCATGGCTCTCACCGAACGACAGCTTCTCGACTCCCTCAGCAGGATGCCTTTCATCGACTCAGCAGAGTTGGCAGGCATCCTGGGGGAGCCTCACACGACCATCCACCGCGCCCTAACCGGCCTGCTGGCCGCCGGCGTGGTCGGCCGAGTGAGTCACGGGACTGCCCACCTGCCGTCGAGCCAGAGGTACTACCTGACGGCCAACGGCATCGGGGAGGCCGCCGGGATACTCGGCTTCGACACCCCATCGGACTTCGTGCGAATCTACCCGGTGTCCAGGGAGTGGCTGGCGCTTCTCATCCGCCGGATGGACGCGGTGGCCGCCGTCTATCGTCTCGCCGCCTCACTCTCCCCCGGCATCGACGGCCTACGGTCGCACGTGGAGTTCCACCGCCGGGGCCGCTTCGACGCCACGATCACCCTCCACGACGGGCGCAGCTTCGGAATGGTACGCCAGAGCCTGGCTCTTCGTCGGCGCTCGCTCTACGACCGGCTGAGGGCCATAGCGGAGTACGACTACACGCGCCGCCCTGACACAATCCTGGTCCTGACCCCCAGCGTCTGGGAGCAGAGACTGACAACGAGGTTCTGCATGGAGCTGAACCTTGAAGGCTCTTACGTCGGCGAGGAGTCTCGGGACGTACTCGAAAGACGGGACTCCCACGTCTGGCAGAAGACCTCAGGCCTGTTCAGCGGCTCGTACTACACCCTCGATTTCGTGAGCTCACAGGGCGACTCGAGCCGGAGCGCTTCATACCGAGTCGCCGGAGCGGAAGCGGGCCTCGATACCCCATCCTGAGCGGATGGTGCGGGCTGCGCCGACCTTCGGCATCAGCCCGTCGGAGAAGCGGACACTCGATCTTATCACTGATCACCCGATGATCCCCCGTGAGCACCTGGCCATCTGGCTCGGCGTCTCCGAGGGGCGGGTCAGCCAAATGATGCACAGCCTCGTCGACACGTGGGGACTGGTCGAGCAACGAGGAAAACGCGGAGACACTCGCTACACTCTGTCCGCTGAAGGTATTCGCTACATCACCCACCGAGACCGTGCTCAACTCCCGACGACACGGGGCATCTGGAGCACAGCCCTCACGACAGACCATCAGGGCCGGACACGGCATGTGGGACACCGCATCGACACGTGGGCCCGGCAGACGAAGCACGCCGACGGGATCACATGGTTCCTCTCGAAGCTTGAGGCCGACGCCAGGGCAGACCCTGACAGCGAGCTGCTGTGGTCTGTACCCACGGCGAGGTCTGACCGAGCCTACAACTGGGGCCAGTCTGCCATCGCCCCCGACGCCGTGGGGCAGATGACTGCACAGGGCCTCGACGTACCGTTCTACCTCGAGTACGAGCTGCGGGCCCGTCACCCCGAGGGAGTCATAGCCCGCCTGAGTCCCTACATGAGCTACTACTGGTCCACCGAACCAGGGGAAGACCAGCCCCCGTTCCCCACCACCCTGTTCATCGTGGACACAGAGGAGGTCGAGGCTACCTACGTGCGCACATCGGCCCGGATGACCCGGATGTCGCTGCCCATCCTTGTGTCCTGCCGGCCCGTTCTGTCCACAACAGGGATACTGGGACCCTCCTGGCGTCCTCTCTGGGAGCCGGAATCACCACGACTGGCGCTGTCCGAGCTGAGCGCCTACCAGTGGGACTCGCTCTATCACCGGATGCGTCATGTCCTGTAGGAGGAAGATAGATGGGGCCGATGCGTCCCATCCCCCGTTACGTTGTTTGGGGGCTGAAAGTTACGTCCGACGGGCTGATTTTCGGGGATCACCGACGCCACAAACCGGCTCCTTCACCCCTAAATCAGCTACGAAACGGGCCAAAAGACCCACTGACCGGTCAACGCCTAAAAAATGCATGTGATTGGGAAGCCATGCTAAACTAAATTGCCTCTCCGACGACAGTTTGTTTGCACTCTTGCAACCCCTGACGTGTCAGCCGATGGCGAGGAAACAGCTATGAATGAAGCTGTCGGACGGGTCCGGAGAGCTGATGGGGGCAGGATTTGGCGTGTTGGCGACGATCGCGGCCCAGTTTGGCCCATCGGTTTTGGCGCGAAACGATGTCGGGGTGCATGACGCGAAATTGAGGCATGGGTAGGAACGGACATCCTGGGCCAGCCAGCTAACGCTTTCTGCCACATTCGGAGTGTATTGACCGAAATCTGTTAGCAGTACCTGTAAAGGGCTGGTTCCACCGAAAAATGGATGGAATTGCTAAAGCGGGCCACCCCCTGTAGAAGACGGAAATGGTCTCTCGGAAGTCGAAGATGAATGATGGACGGGAATCGAAGGCCGACGACAGTAAGCCCGACCTCAAGTGGGTCGTAGAGTGGCTCGTCGGGCGGGAGGGACAGCGCCGGACGGCGGCCCTCCTGGGAGTGAACCGGAAGACAGTGGCGCTGTCCCTGCGCCGGGAGCGACTGACGGGCAGGATGACCTTGGCCGTGCAGCGACTCATGGCCAACCTGGACGACCCCGGATGGGAGAGAACGACGCCACTGGACCGGTTGGGGGCGAGGATGAGGCTGGCGATTGAAGCCGTGGACGATCTTGCTAGGCTCGTGGAGCGTCTGACCCGGCGCGTGGAGGCCCTGGAGGCGGCTCGGCAACCCGAAGACGACGTTGGAGACCAGGCGGCGAATGCGCCCGAGTCCGAGGGCCGGGTTCTGCGTCTGTTCAACGAGAGGCGGAGGCGCTATCCACGTAGCGAGGAAAAGAGAGATGGATGAGCACGTCCGTTGGGTGACGAAAGCGGAGGCGGCGCGAGAGATGGAGATATCCCTATCCACCCTCGACCGGAGGATCAGGAGTGGAGAGGTCGAGATGGTCAGGGAGGGGTGTCGGGTCTGTGTGCGTATGCACGGGACAGAGTACGTGGGCGACGACGAACTGCTGCGTCGATCCCTTGGTCGGGAGGACAAGCTTCAGCGGACGGTATGGGAGTTGGATAGGACAGTCACAGAGTTGGAGCGGGAGCGAGACGAGGCCAGGGAAGCGGCGTCAGCCAGCAGACAGGCGCATAAGGAGTTTGAGGAGGCGTACCGGAAGGAGATCGCCGAGCACGAGGAGACGAAGGAGCTGCTCAACATGGCCCGCGTGACCGCCATCGTCCTGTCCGTGCTGCTGGTCGGCAGCGTTCTCGTGTGCTTGCATCAGGCATCGGTGAAGGAGTTCCTTCTCTCTGTCCTAGTTGGCTTAGTCGCCTTCTTTGCGGCGCTCGCCGCAGCAGCCTTTGTCGTCGGGACGGCGACCGACTCGGGCGAAGTGACGATAGACGGGGGAACATTCTTCTCTGGATTGCTGTTGGGGGGCGTTCTCGGAGCCATACTGCACGAAGCCGTACACGGCGTCTTCTTCCTGGCCTTCGGCGGCCGGCCGCACTTCGGGTTCAAGCCGTGGACCAGGTTTGGGCCGGTCTTCTACGTAGCCGCCCCCGGAAGCTACTTCGACAGGCCTCGGTATCTCGCCGCCGGGGTGTCACCGGCAGTGCTATTGACCTCGGTGCTGGCAGTAGCACTGGCTTTCGCGGCTGCGGACGACCTGCTCGCCTCCGTCGTCACGTGGGCCTTTGTGCTCAATGTAGCGGGCTCGTCGGGAGACATGGTCATGATGCGCAAGGTGATGTCCTAACCCCCGCGCGACCCGCTTCGAAGACACCGGCGAAGGGTTCGTAGCCTATGGCTCTGCGGGCAGCCTGGAATCCCCGTAGGCAACGTGGTGGTGGCTCACCTTCATTGAATCTCTGGCCCATTGATGCCCCTTTGCCCGTACGCGTCTGTCCATCCGCTTGCCAATTCTCTCCTCACCGCAAGCATCGTTTGGTGCCTGCTCCAGTCCGAACAGAGGCCTATTGACAACGCTCCATCGGATGTCGATGATGTAGGGTAAGACAGCTTATGACCGACAGGCTCATCAACAGGAACACTAAGACGATTACGTTCTCCCTGCCGCCTGAGATGGCCGAGCAGGTGCAGGACGTCATGCGTGTGGAGGGCCGCACCATGAGCGAGCTCATCCGCGAGGCCCTCCGCAACTACATGGAAGAGCGCGATTGGCTCAGGACCATCCGATACGAGAGGCTCCGCGCTCGTCATGCCGAACAGGAAGATTCGAGGAGTGAAGAATGAAGCACCTATAGCCGCTCACACCGGCGGCCCTGTACGCCAGGGTGTCCAGTGACAGGCAGGACGTGGACCTGTCCGTGTCCGCCCAGCTGAGGGCGCTCAAGGACTACGCCAAAGCCAACGGCTACTCCGTCGCCCGCGAGTACGTGGATGAGGCCGAGAGCGGCCGCGTCGCCGACAGGCCCCAGTTCAGAGAGATGATCGAGGAGGGCAGCAAGCCCAACGCTCCCTTCGAGATCATCCTAGTCTGGAAGTTCAGCCGGTTCACCCGGAAACGGGAGCACGCCGTCGCCTTCAAGTCCATGCTGCGGCGCAAGGGCATCAGGGTAGTCTCCATCACCGAGCACGCCGACGACTCCCCGACCGGCAAGCTCATGGAGGCCATCATCGAGTCCGTGGACGAATTTTACAGCGAAAATCTTGCCGAAGACGTTACGAGGGGAATGAGGGAGGCCGCTTCGAGAGGCTTCTTCCTCCGCTCCAAGGCCCCCTTCGGCTACAGGCGGGTGAAGGTCAGCGACGGGATGAAGGAGCGTCCCACGCTGGAAGTTGACCCCGCCACCGCTCCGGTGGTGAAGGAGATATTCGAGAGCTCGCTCAGCGGCTACGGCCTCAAGGAGATATGCAGGACCCTGAACGACCGGGGCATCACCAACAGGGGAAAGCGCTGGTACAAGGGAGGACTCCACTACCTGCTGACCAACGAAGCCTACACCGGAACCGCCGTCTGGGGCAGAACCACCAAGGTAGAGAAGGCCCAGGACCCGGTGCGAGTGGAGGGAGCATGGCCCACGCTGGTGTCGAGGGAGCTGTTCGACGCCGTGCAGCAGGCGATGCGGGACCGTGCCCCGAAGGTGCAGAGGCCCGGTAGAGTACCGAATGAATTCGCTCTAACGGGAGAAGGGCGCTTGACCACCGACACTCTGCGGCTGAGTGGCAAGCCATAGGTGGGGGACCTCTGCGGTGTCGTCCGGGCGGGCCACCGCAATGAAGGCGGTGAGTGCGGTCTGCTCCTTCGGGCACCGTCTGTCCCCGCCCTCCGACGCGCCGGCCTCTAGCGCCGCTATCAACGCGTCGCCCAGCGTGGTCTCGGGCTGGCTGTCCACCCGGCCGAAAGCCGCTAGTTGTAGTTCCCAAGGACATTGTTTACAGGCGGGAGGTAGGAACGAGTCCGCCGATGCCGCCATGGGGACGCTGATGATTGTAGTATCCGAGGAAGGTAGGCAACAAGTCCAGCCTTTGACTGTTGGAGTCGTAGGGGCGGCTGTAGGCCCACTCAGCCTGAAGTATCTTGATGAAGGCCTCGGCTTTCCCGTTAGTCTGTGGTCGGTAGGGCCGCGTACGCTTTAGGCTGATACCGTGAGTAGCAGCGACTTGCTGGAAGACTCTGGAGATGTAGCACCGGCCGTTATCGGTGAGGAGGCGCTGGGAATGAATTCCCCGCTGGGCGAAGTGGGCCAGGACCCGTTCCAGGAAAGCGGCGGTGGTGATGCCCTTCTCGTCCGGCAAAGCTTCGGCGTAGGCGTAGCGGGAGTTGTCATCGATGGCGACATGGACATAGTCGTATCCGAGGCCTCGGCCAGGGGAAGGGCCCATGCCGGTTTGGATGAAGTAGGGCGACATACGCTTGCCGCCGCCGGGAGGGATACGAGCCAGCTTTTTGACATCCAGGTGGATCAGTTCCCCCGGATGCTTCTTCTCGTAGCGGACCACCTCTCTGGTGGTGCGGTGGAGCCAGGCCAGGCGGTGCAGGCCCAGGCGACGCAGGACGGCGTAGACGGTGGATCGGGCCAGCCCCAGAGCCCAGGCGATGCGATGGGGTCCCCAGCTCCTGGAGATGCGCAGCCTGCGGATACTGGACACCAGGGCTGGGGATACCTGCCTGGGGCTGGAATGTGGCCTGCAAGACCGGTCCTGGAGCCCGGCTGTCCCTTCCTCCCGGTAACGGCGTATCCACTTGGCAACGGTGGCCCGGGAGACGCGGAACTGTCTCGCTATCTCTGCCTGAGTCAAGCCCGCCATCACCTGGCGGACCATCTCACCGCGCGCCCATACAGTCAGTCGTGCGTTACTATGGTACATGAGGAGCCTCCTGTCGCTTATGGTTTCGATTCCCATATAGCAACGGGGAAGGCTCCTCTATCTGTCAAGCTGTAAACAATCTATCTGGGAACTACAGCTAGTGCTCCGTTTACGACCTCTGGGCCGACGAGGAGGTTGCCCTGGACGGACACTACCTCGCCGCGGACCGCGCCCGCCCAGTCATTGGTGGCGTTTCCCGTGAAGTTTGCCGCGTTGGGGGCGAGGGTCACCACTCCATATTGCCTTTCCGCAAACATCAGGTCGTTTACCTTGGCCGCCTCTACGATGCTCGCGGGAGATTCACCAGCCACTAATTGAGCAGCCGCGCGATCCAGCCTATCGCGGTTCTGGCCGTCAACTCGAGCTTGAGCGACCATCGCGCCTACTCCCGCTACGAGGCGCGCCAGCTCGACGCCGGGTGTCGTGCCCACGACGCTGTAGAGGCGGACATCTGTCCCACCATCTGCCGTCGCCGCCTCCGAACTGGACATCGAGAGCGCCTCTGGAACGCAGGACGCTAACGCGACTCCCACCTCGCGCGTACCCACATCAACCGCTGCGATGGACCAAGTGCCCGTGGCCGGATCATCCGGTCCCGCCGACTGGCCGCACGCCACGAGCAATAGCACCGTGATGACCGTAGCCACAACGAACGAAGCCTGAACCACGAGTTGTGGCAACGTAATCCGACATTCAGTCATGGTGTATAGGTTCTCCTAGGGGATGAACGCCCCGTAGAGCGATGATACGTGTGCGCGCCCTCAAGTTGTCGCGTCGGGAATACCCCACGCCTTGAGGCCCTCGAACACGTCTGCGAACCCCTACGACCTAGTCACGTGTGTCGCGCTTTACCTGCCCATAGGTGCCCACCCGTGACATTCGATGGTCACCGTTGATCTTGCACACGCTGCCTATCTTTAGCGTAGGCACTTCACGAGCTCTTGCGGCGCGTCAAGAGGGGTTTGGGGTTGAGGCCAGTTTCTTCACCCCGTGCCGGAGGACATGCCGGACGAAGACGATGGCACCGCAGGGCGGCGGTCAGACGGTCCTGACCCGCCGTGAAGTGTCTGCCTGAGTCAATGCAGGGCCGCGCTCAACCGAGGTCGGCGAGCTTGGGCATGACCTCTTCGGCCAGCAGCGTCATGGAGTTGACCCACTTGTCCTTGGGCTGCCACTCATGGCCCATGGCCAGCAGCACGCCGAAGCCTCCGACCTCGTCGTATAGGCCCCGGATCTGGTCCGCGACGTCTTCAGGGCTGCCGACTAGCCACAGTGTGTCCATCAGGTACTCGACCGTGACGTCGGAGTCGGGCACATCGGGGTCTAGCTTCACACGGTCCAGCGTCTTGAGATATGGCATGAGATTTAGCCAGTAGTCCTCGAAGTCGCGCCTTAGCACGCCCCCCAGGGCCTCTTTGCGCGCCTGCTCGGTAGTCTCGGCGACGTAGACTTCCCGCGCGATACGCCATGTCGATCGGTCGGCGGTCCTTCCAGCTTTGGCCGCGCCCTCCTCGACGGCATCCCAATGGGTCTTAACGATCCCCGACGGCACGAGGTTGATGCTCATGGGAATCCAGCCGCGCTCGCCGGCCTGAATCAGCGTCTCCGAGCGGGGCGATACACCGGCAATGGCGATAGGCGGGTGCGGTTGGGTGTAGGGCTTGAGGTGGAAAGTCAGGCCGATCTCGTCCACGGGCTCGGGTATCCTGAACTGCCAGTGCTTGCCCTCGTAGAGGCCGGGCCTGGGGTCGTCCCATATCTGAAGGATGATTTCCAGCGTCTCTCGAGTATACTGCCGGCGGTCGTCGGTCTCCGCGTCGAATCCGAACATCTGCTGGTCGCCTGGCGTAGAGCTGGAGCCGATGCCCCAATAGAACCGCCCGCGGGCCATGTGGTCAAGCTGGGCCACGCGGTGCGCCAGCATCATCGGATTGTGATTCGGCATGCAGTGAACGCCGGTTCCCAGGATGATGTTCTTGGTCATGCCCAATGCCTGGGCGATGAAGAGGTCTGGGATAGGAATGTTCTCCCAGGCGAACGTGAAGTGCTCGCCGATCCATGCCTCATGGTAGCCGAGCTCGTCCAGCGTCACGATCTGTTCGAGGTCGTCCGCCAGGGTCTGGGTGATATCGGACCCGGGCGGATGCAGCGGCATGGTGAAGTAACCGACTTCCATGTAGGCCTCCTTCGAACGTGGGTGTATGCTATCGAATCTTCAAGGCAATGTCACTACGAGGCCGATGGTACCGGTCGTAGCGGTAGTGTAGGCCGGGGGCCATACGCCGGAGCCGGGCCGGCCATGGGGTCCAACCGCGTCGGGATTGAACCGTTAGTCCCAATGGCCTACCATTCTCACGCGCAGGTTAGATCGACCGGACTCGAAAAGGGGCTAGTAGGATGGCGGCCAACAGCGGCGATGTGGTGATAGTCGGCGGCGGAATCGCCGGTATCGCCACGGCCTATTTCCTTGGCAAGGCCGGGATGAAGGCCACCGTGGTCGAACGGGACTCGGTCGGGAGCCACGCCTCCGGTTTCGCTTACGGGGAGCTTAGCCCCCCGGTCGATGCGGGCATTTCTGCAGACCCTGTCGCTCGGCTGGCCAACGAAGGTATGCGGCTGCACAGGCAGCTTGCCCTGAGCCTTCCCGAGCAGACGGGTGTAAACACCGACTACCGGGAGAGGCCGTCAATTACTCTCGCGTTTAGCGGCCGCGAGGCGCAGTCGGCAAAGGACTACGTCTCAAACAGCGCCCGTCAGGCGGAGCAAGCGCCTCGATGGCTGGAGATCGAGGAGGCCCGGGCCTTGGAGCCACGTATCTCCCAGCGGGCCCTGGGCGCGGCGTACACCGAAGGCGGGGCGGACCTGGAGCCGTATCGGTTCATTCTGGCGCTGACCCGGGCCGCGGAGGGCCTTGGCACGACGATTCGCCACGGCCAGGTGACCGGATTGAAGCGCGAGGGCGGCCGAGTGGTCGGCGTTACGCTGGCCCACGAGGACTTGGAATGCGACCGGGTGGTGTTGGCAATGGGACCCTGGAGCGTCGAGGCCTCCTCGTGGCTGAAGGTGCCTATTGGTGTTGCGCCCCAAAAAGGCCAGATTTTGAGGCTGCGGGCACCGGGCCCGCCCTTCAACTGTTCGGTCGATTGGGCGGGTAATTACGCCACTACCAAGCCCGACGGACTTCTATGGACGGGCACGACCGAAGAGGACGCCGGGTTCGACGAAGCGCCGACCCCCGAGGGCCGAGACAGCATCATGGGCTCGCTGCTTAAGATGATACCGTCACTCGACCAGGCGCAGGTGGTACGGCAGACCGCCTGCCTGCGCCCGCTGGCCGCCGACGGGAAGCCGCTGCTGGGCGCCGTCCCCGGCTGGGAGGGCGTTTACATGGCAACCGGTGCAGGTCGAAACGGGATCCTGCTGGGCCCCGCCATGGGGCTGATTATCGCCGACCTCATCACCCGTGGCGGGTCGGACATCCCGACCGAGAGCTTTTCGCCCGGTCGGTTTGGGGTCTGATTTCAGTCTCGCGCATTCGCTAGCCCAACCGGAACACCAGGAAGCTTGCCGCGATGTAGAACCCGATAAGCAGCAACGACTCCGGGGTGAGTGGACCGGCGCGCGTGCCTCGCTGACGGCTGACGACCGCGAGAACAACAACGGCGGTCATGAGCACCGACAGCATCGCGGTCAGAATGTGTATCTGCGACGCAGCCTCCCAAATAGCCCCGCTGGTGTGTGCCGCGTCGTTGAGGAATAGCACGAATCCCATATTGAACAGGTTACTGCCCAGGAGGTTCGTTATCGCCAGCTCGGGCGCCGCGATTCGAATAGCGGCAGCAGAGGTCGCGAGCTCAGGCAACGACGTCGCTGCTGCGAGGAACTGAGTACCCATGAAGCTCTCGTCCCATCCGAGACGGTCGGCGATGGTGTCACCGGTCATCGAGAGCCATATCGCAGCTCCGATCACGACCGACGCCGTCACGAGGTATGTTACCGCCGCCACCGCCAGGGAGTGTGTGGCGTACATCTCCTTCTCTCCATCTTGGGTCGTAGGCTGATTCGCCTGGTCGATTCGGTATATGAAGTACATGGCCAGACCAAACATACCGAGGAGGGATATCGAGACGGGGCTCAGATACCACGTCGAGAAGATGTCGGTAGCGCCGTGAAGGAAAATCGCAATGGCGGCCAATGAGATGACCGCGACACCCAATGTCCCGATGACGACTGACGTGCTACCGACCTCGCTCAAGATGTACCGGTTCCGCCATTGGATATCCAGCAGGCCGATAATCATGAGGTTGAACAGGTTGCTTCCGAATGCAGCGCCGATGGCCATGTCGGGCGCTCCTACCAAGGCGACAGCGCTTACACCGACGCCCATCTCCGGCAGTGAGGTGGCCGTCGCCAGCAGCAGTACGCCAGCAAACGCGCGTCCCATCCCCGTCTTCGTGGCGATGACGTCCGAGGACTTCGTCATGAAGACCGCGGCGACAAGGATAAGAACTGAGGCTACCGCGAGCTGGGACCACAGAAGCGTGAGAGACATTTACACTCCGGAAATCTGGCCATATGCTCCGCCTTGGAGGCACACGCGGCGGGTAGGTCTCGCTGGACTCGGTCGGCAGCGAATCGCGGTGCAGGCGCTCCGGGCAAACCCCCGGTAACGTCGGCCAGCGAGCCGAGTGTATTAGGGGTCCGGTCAGGTGTCAAATCGCTAGACTCGTGCGGGACATCCCGGCCTCACGCGGGGATGGACTGCCGTGAGCGTCTCTTCCGGTATGCCGTTGCCGAGCTCGTTGACAGTCCACCACCGCGGAATTACACTCGATTTCAACATGCGGACGGCTTTGTCTGGCCGTACTGACCAAGCAAATGTAGGAGTCTCTCGTTTTGGGCCTTGCGGGAAGCAGCAAAACGCCGCAGGATATACCGGAAAAATGGGACAGGCCGACGCTGACTATGCAGGGCGGCCTGAATTCGGGCTACGCGGTCCAATTGGCGTCAGAGCACACCACCCTGGGACGGCACGCCGAAAACGACGTCGTGTTCGACGAGTCGCTGGCGTCGCGGAGACACGCCGCCATTATCGAGACCGAGTCCGGCTTCGTCATACGCGACCTGGACAGCACCAACGGGACGTATGTGAATGACGAGCAGGTCGGTGCCTCCGACCGGCTGCTAAGGAACGGCGACCTAATCAGCCTGGGCCGCGGTAGCGTATCGGCGGTCTTCACTCTGAACGTCGGGGCGACCCGGAGGATGCAGGTGAGCGTCCCCGAGATCGCGGTCGCCGACCTCGTGGTCGATGCAAAGGCGCGCCAGGTACAGGTCATGGGGCAGCGGCTGGACCCGCCTCTGACGCGCAAGCAGTTCGACCTGGTAATGCTGTTGTACACGCGCCGAGGCGAAGCGGTGAGCCGCGACCAGATCGCCGCGTCAGTGTGGCCCGAAAGGGCCGAGGGTGACGTGGGCAATCACGAGATAGAGCAGACCGTGCGACGGCTGCGCGTACGAATCGAGCCGGACCCTTCCAACCCTCGGTATCTTGTCACGGTGCGCGGCTTCGGCTACAGCCTGAGCTAGGCTGCACGGCTGGCGCTGCAACCGGACCTGGCGGGCGCGAACGACGACGCCGCGCGTCGATGCCAAAAGCACACAAAATACCTGCCTGGGCCCTCCGCAAATCCCACCCGACGACGCCCCGTTTCGACGTCGATCCTCGGCCACTCCGGGCCGCCGGATTCGCGTGTTGCGTCAATAGAAACGGTTACCGAAGGAGGTATCGTTGCCTCAATTATGCTGTTACCAAAGTTCGTCGAGATCGGCTTGAGTTGTTGGGCGCATCAGAAAGAGTCCAGAGTCGTGAGAGGGTATTGTCGATCTGTGAGCGCAGCTTGATAGGATTGAGGCGGGTATATGTATCGGCCAGGCGTCGCCGTTCATCCTCAGGCAAGGCGCCGGAGTCCAACAGTCGCTGATATGGCGTCCTGGCCCGGTCGTAGATCTTGTGCACCTTAGACCCATGACGGGTCTTGTGCTGTAGCTTCATGACCGGCTGGAAGAAGTTGGTGTGCCAGCGCACAAGATCATACAGACGGTTGAGGGTCTCCAGGGCCGGCCGGGAGCTGTAACGGTCGTATCCGACCAGCTGACGCACCGCCGTCCAGTTCTTCTGCTCCACGTGGGCGCTGTCGTTCTTCTTGTAGGGCCGGGCGCGAGTGAAGGTGATGCGCTTGCGTTGGCAATAGGCAACCAGATGGTGATTGATGAACTCGCTTCCGTTGTCGGAGTCCAGTCCCAACAGCTGGAAGGGCAGGCGCTGAGCGATGTGATGGATCGCGCTGCCGACGCGGTCCTGGCCCTTCCCCCATACCCCCTGACACTCCACCCACCCCGTCGCTATGTCTACGGTGCTAAGAGTGTGGAGATAAAAGCCCTTAGTGCTCTCACCACAGTGGGCCACCAGGTCCACCTCCAAGAAGCCCGGCCCCTCGTCGTTCCAGTCAGCGAAGGTGCGGATCGGAATGCTATCGCGTAACAGAGTCCCTGGCTTGGTAGTGCTAAAGCGGCGCCGGCCGTCCCTGCTACGAATAGGCCCCAGTAGCCGGTCAATGGTCGATGGGCTCATCTCCACTAGCTGGGCCTCCGCTTCCCTCGTCAGTTGTTGCTCTCCATGCCGCCGTAGCACCCCGATCAGCTCGGCCACAAATGGATGTAGCCGGCGGGAACACACGCGACCGCTGGCTTCCCACAGCACCTTGAGTGCCTCCGACAACTCTAGTCCATACCGCCGTGGGCGCCCACGGCGGTATGGACCACCAGCCTTCTCCCTGCCTAGCAATCGCACTACCGCCTTGCGA
Organism: Dehalococcoidia bacterium; assembly: GCA_965248005.1. Taxonomy (GTDB): domain Bacteria; phylum Chloroflexota; class Dehalococcoidia; order Lucifugimonadales; family UBA1123; genus CBDFIE01. The sequence continues at coordinate 1,090,672 of CBDFIE010000003.1, read as the reverse complement.
TGGTACCCAGTCACCCTCACCGCCTCGTCCAATATCCATCCCTTTTCTGTCTTGCCCGCTCCGACATACCGTCCTCGTATCGCTTCGATGTACTCCTGTACTCCAACTGAGGTCATCGCTGCCCCTTTCGGTAACCTGATTTCTGAGGCAACGATACCCCATTCGGTAACAATAATTATGAGTCACTTCGGTTCGTTGACACAGGCATGCCCGCCGTTTACACTCCCGCGTAGGCTGATAGCTGACAGCTGAACAGGAGCGAGTGTGCCAAGACGAATCGGACACTGGGTTGAGAGGCCGGGCAAGGGGCCTGACGACCCTCCCATCGCTTTCCCGGTGGCGAAGGACATCGAGTCCGCACCGGGAATTCCTATCAGGGACGCGGAGGTCTCCTTCTACAGCCGCGAGTACCCCCTGGAAAGTATCGCGATAGAGCAGAGCGCTTCGGCAGAGTGGGCGCAGGGGGTCCGGGAAGAGTTTTCGCCCGAGACCGCCCAGCTATACGAGCGCCATCAGCAGGAGATGGGGCCGGTCGTCGATTGGCTGAAATCCAGCGGAGAGTTGGAACCCGCGGGCGAACCCACCGGTGACGACGTGACCGAGGTCATCCGCCACAAGGCGAGAGAACTGGGCTACGGAGAGGTGGGGTTCACGCGATTCGACCGGCGGTACGTATACCAGTCGAAGCGGCCTCATGTGCGGGGCGACCTGTCCCACGCGATATGCCTGGCCCTGGAGCAGGATTTTGCCAAGACTCAGACGGTTCCGAGCCTCGAGGCCGAAGCGGCTCACGGCGACGCCCACCGACGCCAGGGCGAGCTCGCCCGCCAGCTAGTCGAGTTCATCGGCTCCCTGGGATACAGCTGCCAGGTGTGGGGGCCAACGTGGCACTCCGGCCCGATGATACCCCTCTTCGTCGAAGCGGGCCTGGGCCAGCTTGGCATCAACGGACAGCTACTGTCTCCGCACTTTGGCTCGCGGGCCCGTCTCCAGGTGATAGTCACCAATGCCCGCGTTACCTACGACAAGCCGGTGGACTACGGCATCCACAAGTTCTGCGACCTGTGCCAGGTCTGCTCGATACGCTGCCCAGGGCGCGCAATCACGCCGGACAAGGTCTGGTTCCGGGGCGTCGAGAAGAACAAGCTTATCTTCAAACGTTGCCGGCCGGTCATGACCCGCTACTCTGGCTGCGGCATCTGTATGAAGGTCTGCCCCATACAGCGGTATGGCATGAAGCCGGTAATGGACCACTACGTCGAGACGGGCGAGGTGCTGGGCAAGGGCACTTCCAATCTGGAGGGGTACACCCTGCCCGACAAGGGTTACTTCAGACCAGGACGACTCCCCGCATTCGACCGCCAATTCTTCGACATGCCCCTGGGTCGGGCCGAGGACCTGCTGGTCAGCGATCTAGAGAACGCTCTGGAGGGGGGCGAACGCGACGCCGAACGCCCGTGGGTGGAGTTCCGCAGGCGGCTTGAACAGAACCTGGCGCGCAAGTCACTCCCCGTTGACATGGGCATGGACCTGGGTGAGTGACCATCTGCTATCGAGGCTAGGCCTGCCTGCTGAGGACGCCGCAACGCCACCGCGAGCCGGGCCGTTTGCCACACCGGCGTGGGCTTCACCAAGAGCGCGGGACCGGCCCGGTCGGGCGCTTATAACCGCAGTTCGCCGCGCCCAAGTGAGAGGGATACGCAGGGATTGAGCGTAATCGCGCAGCTGCCGGTTCGGGCCAGGAGCGTCTTCTACGGCTGGTGGCTGGTCGGGGTTAGCGGGTTCGTAATGCTCGTCTCGACCACCCCCACGTTCCACGCTATGGGCCTGTGGTTCGTGGCGCTGGAGAGCGCCTTCGGCTGGAACCGCACGCAGCTTTCTTTGGCGTTCTCCCTAACACGGGTGGAGGGTGGTGTTTTGGGGCCCGTCGAGGGTTACTTGGCCGATCGGGTTGGCACCCGGCGTCTGGTATTCGTCGGCATGACGATCCTGGGCGTCGGCCTGGTGCTGCTGGGCCAGATCCGCACCCTGTGGATGTTCTACCTCGCATACCTGGTAATGGCGCTGGGCCAGGGGGTGGGAGGCTGGCTGCCCCTCACCACAATGCTCAACAACTGGTTCAACAGGCATCGTGCCAAGGCTATGGGCTGGTCCAGCTCCGCCAGCCGGCTGGGTGGCCTGCTTCTTATTCCCGCCATCGCCTGGGCAATCGACCCCGACCACGAACGGCTGGGTTTCCGCCTGACCGCAGCCATCCTGGGGATGTTCGCCATCGCGGTCGCGTTCCCCGTTTCCCGATTGATCCGCAACAGGCCGGAGGACTACGGACTTCTTCCGGATGGCGACGAGCCCGCCGCCGGCGGCGATGCTGCTGCGGCTGTCTCCAAAGCCCCTCGATTTGCGGCTGTCTACCGGCCTCAGCCCGATTTCACCGTCAGACAGGCCGTCAGGACGCCCGCGTTCTGGTATATATCCGTGGGGCACGGGTTCACCTCGATGGTGCTCATCGCGTTAATGGCACACCTTCCCCCGCTAATGCGCGACGAGAGCCACTCGATCCAGACAGCCGCCTACGTTATTACGGTTTACGGGTTTGTGTCGATGGTGTTCCAGATCGTCGGCGGCCATGTGGGTGACCGGGTACCAAAGAACGTGGCGACGTCAATTTTTATCACGATTCAGGCCTTGGGCGTGCTCGTGCTCGCCTTCGGCTCGTCTGACCTGCGCCTGATCTATCTCTTCGCAGTCCTTTTCGGCATTGGCATGGGAGGTCGTAGCCCCCTGACCACATCCATCAGGGGTGACTACTTCGGCAGACGCTCCTTCGGCAAGATCATGGGCATATCCCAGGTGCCCATGAACGTGCTGCTGTTCATCGCGCCCACCTTCGCCGGGATCATGCGGGACCTGCTGGGAGATTACGTAATCGCGTTCACCGTGCTGGCCGCTTTGAACCTGGTGGGCGCGATGCTGTTCCTTGTCGCCCGTAAGCCCGCGGCGCCCGGCACTGACAGACCTGGAACGGTAACGGCGGGCCGGCGTGGCGCCGCCAACCGGTAGTCGGGTGCTGGCGCTGATCGACTCTCCGGGCCAGGATGAGGATCGCGAACGGGGAAGTGATTCATTTGTCGCCCAGATAGATTCCCATGATCGCTCTTGGGGCCAGTCTGGTTCCGTTGGTTTTCGCAGGGTTCTATTTTGGCGGAGCAATCAGCTGGGACATCAACGACTTTCTCGTTAATTTCGGGATGGTCGTAGTTGCAATGACAATCTTCGATTTCAATTCTCCGATTTATGATATTCCGTTGGTCTGGCTTCTGCTCTGGATTGGGATTCAATTTACTTGGGGACTTGGTTACCTCTATCTAGGCCGCTGGGGCTTTTGGCTGTTGTTTGCCCTTGCGGGCCTTGTCATCAATTCTGGAGGCCTGATGTTTGCGGCGCGGGTAGCTGAACAGGCGCCTGATACGCTGTATTCGCCCGTTCGTTTGCCGACAACGTCGTCACGAGTGGTGATTTTGGCTATGGGCCTGATCGCCGCGGCAGTCGTATTTTTCACTTGCTTAGACGCTTTACGGCGACTTCGCGCGAGGAGCGCGTAGGCCCTCATCGGGTCCCTATACGGGACCTCAGGAAGAGACGACCTTACTCGCCGCGACTGCCGTCTTCTCGCGAGGACATTTCATGAGCGCAATTCTAAGACAACACGCTAGAAGCTCTACTCCACGATCCGGAAAAGCCTTTCCCAGTCCGGTGTCAGGCGGTCCAGGGGAATAGGCGCGAGAGGCCGGTCCGGTGGCGCCCAAAGCACCCTGAATTCGGACGGAGGCGCGGGCGAGCGGTACTCGATACGGATTTGGCTCTCGCCGGCGTCTAGAGGCACCTTGCGAGTCCTGCTCCCTGCTCCGGCGGGCTTTAGAGCTACCCGGCTCCCGTCGATAGCCAGCTCTACGGTCCCCTCGCCCTCGAGACGAAAGTTGTGCTGGCCGGACCGCTCGACACGGAGGGCGCCGGTCCAAACAGCCAGGTATGGCTCGGGCACTGCGGGCTTGTAGTAGAAGTTGTCCGCGGCGGGCGTGGTATGGACCGCGTCGGGGACCTCTTTCTCCTGCTCGCCTTCGTAGAAACGTCCAGCCAGGCCAAGCGGGCGCACGGAGCCGTGGTACAGGTTGCTGAATGGCACGGGTCTCGGGACCTCACCGGGCGGCTGCCAGGAAAGGCTGACAAAGTCGCCCGGGTCATCGATGGTCGCGCGAATCGATAGGGAGTGGAGTCCGACGGCCGGGACCAGCGTGACCTCTCTGCTGGCGCCTGTGTGTATGGGTATGTGATCCAGCTCCACCTCTGTGTCGGCAGGCCCGTCCAGCAGCAGCCGGTACTCCCCGGCGCTCGGTATGTGGATGCTTCCCTGCCAGACCAGCTCGTAGGGCAGGTCCGGCGGGCCTTGGGCCGCGTGCCAGACCGTCTGCTCGGTAATATCGATCTGGTCGGCCTGAGAACCGTCCGCCAGCCTGTAGGTGGCCAGTAGTCCCTGACGCGCGGCCAGCCGCTCGCGGCTGATCACCGCCGAGTAGTAGAGCACATCGCCCCCACTGGGCGGCCGGACCTCCCTGAACATCCCGTCGGGGTAGTATTCTTTCAGGGTCTGATAGAATCCGGACTCCCGCGGTTCCAAATATATCGACGCTCCAAGCCACAGCCCCGTTGAGTCGAGGGGGATGTTCTCCGGGGCCTTGATGACCTCGACCCGGGGATCGTTCGCAAGCAATCCGGTTGTCAGACTGAACCGGAACTGCCGGGAGACCCAGAGGCTGTGGCCTTTGCGCTGCTGTTCCGTCATGTGCCTGGACATCAGCGTCTCGTCCGTCGAGAAGGCAGCAAACACCCGCGGGTCGTTGGCCTGAGCGCCGAAGTAGGTGTCCACGTTGACGAAGGCGATGGCGCCCAACAGCGCGAGGACGAACGGAACGGTAGCTCTTCGCACAGGTCGCCAGGGGGCCTCTCTCCCAGCGCGCCAGATGACGACGACGACCAGTGAGCCCAGCGCCGCAACGGCAGGAATGACCGAAATCGATCGGAGCGACTGCGGGGACTCGGACGGGACAGTTAGCACCCCGGGCAGCACCATGAAAAAAATCCAGAATGGCAGACTTACAAGCGCCACGTCTCGCCACCTCGAGAGGGCGATGCCGAGTCCGAGAAGCATCAGCGCGCCAGTCAGAAAATCCAGCATTGGAGCGTAGGGGAGATTGTGTCTGGGGTTGGAATCGCCCCGCTCGTTGAACATCAGCGCGTGGTCGACGAGGCTGCTTTTCAACTGGCCGGCAATCTGGTCGCGCGGCGCAATGGTAAATGTCGACGTGGCGCGTGTGCGCTGGAAGAACTGGTCCGAGTCCTGGACCGCCGTGAGCACGACCGGGGCGGCAACGAACACCGACACCGCGACCATGACTCCTGCCTGGGCGGCGAACCTGCGAACGCCGGGCCGCTGGACGATCAGGTGGTGTATCAACATGAAGGCCACCACCAGCGGGAACAGCCGAAAAGAGGTGTAGAACCACATCCCGAGGCCCAGCGAGGCCCCGGCGAACCCGAAGTCTGAGAACCTTCCCGACCTGAGCGCCCTCAGCGTCAAATACGCCGTCAGCGCCGCAAAGAACGGCGCCGTAATGCCGTGCATACCGATGCGGCTCCAGTTGAGGTCCCAGCGCATAACTGTCACCAGCAGCGCTGCCACCAGGCCGGCCCATGCGCCCAAAGCCAGCCGGACAAGCAAGAAAACCGCCACAATCCCGGCCAGCCCAAAGGCCACGCTCACCAGCCTGCCCGTGGTGATGGCCACGCCGGCGAGCTTTACCATCAGTGCTATCGGCAGCAGGAACAGGCTGGGCAGATTTGTGGAGGGGACGTATATCGGGGTATTGCCCGGGTCGACGGCGATCTGGCGGGCCTGATAGAGGTTATCGGCCTCGTCGTACCAGAGGCCGGCGGGGAGCTGGTCTAATTGGTAGAGCCTCAGCAGGAGCCCGAGGGCCAAAACCGCGCCCAGTAGCGCCCACGGCGCTAGCGCCGTGGGGCTCGGGCGCAAAGTTACCCCCGACCTGATCCTCAGCAAAAGGGCGGACCATCGTCCCTCAAGCGCGGGCAGCGCCACCAAGAGGGTGATCACGGCCGCGCCAAAGGCGTACCACGCAAGCGTTTGGCCCTCGGCCCCAGTCTGACCAAACTGGGCTAGTGACAGGCCCAGAAGCACCACGCTTGCGAAAATCGCTTCAACGCCCAATAGCACCTCGCGCTCGGCGCTGAGCGTCCATCTTCGCAGTAAGAGCCATATGCGACGGCTGGCGGCAACAGCCGCGCCAGTCTCGGCGGACGCTAATTCGGGGCGCTGCGGGCGCTGAGCGTTAGGAGGTCCGGAGGGCGGGCTCGCTTCTCTATCGAAGGCGGACAGAGGCCGACGGGCCACCGAGAGTATTATGGCCGCCACCGCGACTACCAGGGGCGCGACCGCCCACCTGAGGTTGCCGTCGCGGATTAGCTGCTGCGCTACGACGGCCAGCGAAAGGGACGAGGCCACCAGAACGAAGCGAAGCGCGCCCGGGTCCGAACCCGTCATGGAGCGGAAGGCACTACGGCGCGACCAAGCGCGTTAAGGTCCGGCAGAGCAGTGGGGCGTTCGTCGGGTCTAGCTGTCATATCACAACTGGTCTGAGTTAGCGTATCGAGCGCACCGCATCACGCTGGCGCCGTCTGGTGGATGCTCTGACGGTCAAGCTTACCAGGTTCGGCAAGTCCTGGCCTCGGCCGCCTCACTCGGCCGGTAGCATCTCCTTGAGCAGCAGCTTGGCAAGCTCTTTGTCGAGGGGCTGGTTGTTGTTGCCGCACTTGGGTGAGTGAATACATCCGGGACAGCCCGCTTCGCAGGGGCACTTCGAGATCACCTCGTAGGTTGCCCGCCACAGCTCCTCGATGGCCTCGTAGCCCCGCTCCGCGACGCCAACACCCCCGGGGTGGCCGTCGTGGATGAACACCTGGGGCCTGCCCGTATCCGGGTGCAGCGGGGTCGAGATTCCCCCGATGTCGTTGCGGTCGCACAGAGCGAACAGGGGCAGCAGGCCGATGGCAGCGTGCTCGACGGCGTGGAGTCCGCCGGCTAAGTCGAGCTTGTTCGCGTTGATGAACTCTAGAGTGTTCCCGGGCACGTCGAACCACAGGGATATGGTGTCGTAGCTTCGGGGCGGTAGGCTCACGTACTCCTCGCCCAGCACGTCGTCGGTGTACTGGGCTCTGCGTCTGAACCCGACGACGTGGTTGGAGACGTTCACCTCGCCCAGGTAGGCCGTCGTCCGCCCGGCCTGCTTCTGCCGGAAGGTGTTGAGCACACGCGTCTCGGTCTGGTCCGTCACCTCGGTGTAGTACGGAACGTCGGTCCTGGCGACGACGGCCGTTTGGGAATCCAGGTCCAGGTCCTTGACCAGGTAGGGGTCGCCCTGGTGGAGATAGATCGCCCCGGGGTGTAGCTGCATGAATGCGGTGTCCTCCGACACGGTCTCGAGGACCGCTCCGCTCTCATCCTCGACCAGCGTGTAGAAGCTAGACGTGGTCGACCGGATGTTCACCTGCTCGGCGGGGTAGGTCACTTCGGGCAGCAGGTGCCACCGTTCGGAGCGCGTATGCAGAAACTTGTCCTTGATCAGCTCGTCGGCGTACCAGAGAAGGCCGGGTCCGAAGAACTCGGTGTCCTCCATGGTCAGGGGCGCCTCGTACGCGGCGCAGAGCAGGTGCGGCTTGAGGATGTACGGATTTCCCGGCGAGATGCGGGCGCTCTCGTGGCTCTTGCCGAAGAACGACTCCGGGTGGTTCATCAGGTACTGGTCCAGCGGATTGTCCATGGCCACCAGCACGCTCAGCGACCGCTCGCCCCCACGGCCGCTGCGCCCAGCCTGCTGCCATGCGCTAGCGATGCTGCCCGGGTAGCCGGTGATTATCGTGGCGTCCAGGTTTCCCACGTCGACGCCCAGCTCCATGGCGTTGGTCGTCGTGATGCCCAGCAGCGTTCCGCTGAACAGGTCGCGCTCGATGCGCCGGCGGTCTTCGGGCAGGTAGCTGGCGCGGTAGGGCGCCACGCGTTTGGCCACGAGAGGATGCGTTGGCTGGAGCTGGTCCCGCACGTAGACGTAGATCAGCTCCGCGGCTCTCCGGCTGCGCACGAAGGTCATGGTCCTGACCTTGCGCCGCAGAAGCTCGGAGAAGATCTGGGTGCTCTCGCTGTTGGTGCTGCGCCGGCTGCCCTTGGCGAGGTCGATCATGGGCGGGTTCCAGAACACGAAGTCCTTGCCGCCGTACGGCGAGCCGTCGTCCTCGACTACCTGGAAGGGCAGCCCGACAAGGCCCTCGGCGTGCTCCCGGGGATTGGCGATGGTGGCCGAGCACAGGACGAACTGGGGCGAGCTTCCAAATCGCCGGCAAAGCCGCCGGAGCCGGCGGAGCACGTTGGCCACGTGGGAGCCGAACACGCCCCGGTACACGTGGGCCTCGTCTATCACGACGTAGCGCAGGCCCTGAATGAACTGGTACCACGAGCGGTGGTTGGGCAGAATACCCAGGTGGAGCATATCCGGATTGGTGACCACCACCCGCGACTGCCGCCGGATGCCGGCTCGCTCCTCGGACGGCGTGTCCCCATCGAAGATGCCATGCCTGAGCCGCGTCCCGTCGGGCACCAGCGCCGCCAGCTTCTTCTCCTGGTCCTGGGCCAGCGCCTTGGTGGGGTACAGATAGAGCGCCCTGGCCGCACGGTCCTCCAGAAGCGCTTCCACCACCGGCAGGTTGTAGCACATGCTTTTGCCGCTGGCCGCGGGCGTGGCGACGATGACGTTCCGGCCGTCTCGCAACGCCTGGATAGCCTCCACCTGATGGGTGTAGAGCGAGCTTACGCCGGTGGCGTCCAGAGCGTGGGACAGCCGCTCGTCCAGGGGCGGGTCCAGGGCCGCGGTCGTGGCCTGGCGAACGGGGACACGCTCCAGGTGGGCCATCTGCCCCTGGTACCAGAGCAGGCTTTGGAGATGGCGCAGAAAAGAGTCGGTATCCATGTCAGGTAGAAGCCTGGCTCCGGCGTCCCGATTCATCCCGATTCATCCTGATTCATCGGGATTCATCGGGATGCCCTCGGCGGGCCGGCCGCGTGGGCGCGCCGGCGGCCGCAGTGACGGTGAGGAGCTACCTCAATACGCGGATTTCCCAGACACACTTGAGCTGAGATTGGAGTTCTTGTGTCCTGAATCGCAAATGCGTTGCATAATTCGCGCTCACTGTTTCAGCGGCTCTCTGTGGTTCGACAAGCTCACCACGAACGGGGAAGCAACACGTTCCGTTCGGCCTGAGCCAGTCGAAGGCCCGCGAATTATTGGGCTAACGTCTGCCGCAGGACACTAGTCAGAATTGTCAATATTCTACCTGATCTCTCCCGATTCATCGGGACATTCCAGACAGCCTCGCTGCCACACCGCTTTGCACAATAGCCAAGCCATCCTCTGTCACCCTTTCGGCAAGCTCAGGGCAAGCTCTGATCCCGACAGCCAAACCATCGTCTGTCACCCTGAGTCCCGACTGGTCGGGACGAAGGGTCTGGCTAGAGGTGATACCTCCGGTGGCCCACTCCCGCCAGATTCTTCGCGCGCCTCCGGCGGGCTCAGACGCCGTCCTGATCGCCGACCGCTGACTGCTGATCCCTGCCTGCTGATTGCTGGCGGCTGATAAGGGTTGGCAATGGCCCCAGCCACCGGGTCCGGTCCTCCCGATTCATCTCGATTGCCCTTCCGAACATTGGCTATTAACGAGGTACCCAGCGTGGACAACGCTGATGTAAGCCGAACAGCGTTGCCGATAACCCCAAGTCGCCTCGCAAGCCGATGTACTGTTGACAAGAGCGGCGCAGGGCGATGATAATTGCCTCGTCCGCGCGTGGGCTATGTCCGCGCGTCGCTACGGAGCGTCTAGACATTGACCAAGGAGGTCGAACAATGACTAAATTTCTCGGAATGCGGTGGTTAGTCGTCGTGGCAGGAGCGGCCATGCTGCTGGTCCTCGCCGCGGCCTGCGGTGCTGACCCTGAGGTCGTGGAGGTGGTCAAAGAGGTGGTGGTGGAGAAAGAGGTACCCGTGGAGGTGATCAAGGAGGTGGTGGTGGAGAAAGAGGTGCCCGTGGAGGTGGTGGTGGAGAAGATCGTCGAGGTGCCGGGCGAGACGGTTTACGTTCAACCCAGCGGGGAGGACGTGCCGCAATACGGCGGGACAATCACCCACGGAGAGACCTTTTCTTGGAACTGGGACCCATTTGACGGGTCCTTCGGGGGATTTCAGTTTTCTCCATACCTCGAAACTATGGGCGGGGCGGACTGGGCGGCAGACCGCGCTACCTCTCCCATGACTTCTGATTTTTTCCCTGTGGATGCCATGGCCGGCTATCTGGCGGAGAGCTGGGAGCAGCCTGACGCCAATACCACCATCTTCCACGTTCGTCAGGGGGTTCACTGGGCGGATAAGGCGCCAGCCAACGGGCGCGAAATGAATGCCTTGGATGTGGAGTACAGTTGGCACCGACTCATGGGTTACGGCGATAAGTATGGTTTTACCGAGCCATCCACAATTGCGGTCGATTGGACTAACTTGGGTCTAAAATCCGTCGAAGCTACCGATAACTGGACGGTTGTTTTCAAGCATGATCCCAATATCCATATCTTGACTCAATTCATGCTATATGGCTCCGGGCAGCAGGTCGTCAACCGCGAAACGGTGGAGAAATTTGGAGACCTTAAGGATTGGAAGAATGCCGTGGGCACCGGCCCCTTCATTCTCACTGATTTCGTTGAGGGAAGCTCCAAGACCTACGAACGGAATCCCGACTACTGGGGAAGTTATGAGTTTGATACTCGATACCAGCTTCCCTTTATCGACATATACCAATACCTGATTATCCAGGAACGGCCGACCAAGATTGCCGCATTGCGCACCGGTAAACTCGACTTTGATAAGAAAGTGGGGGTCCTCGAGTGGCAATCGCTAGTAAAGTCGAACCCTGACATACAGTTCAGATCGTTTTTCAAAGAGGGCCATGGCGCCGGGTTCCCGCTCGACGATCCCTCGAAACCCTGGGCCGACATCAGGGTGCGCAAGGCCATGCAGATGGCAATCAACCGTGCTGAAATAGCGGAAACGCTCTATGCGGGTCTTATTCCTTCAGATCCTGCGCCGTTGCTTGGAATGGATATCTTGGAGTTCATTACTCCGTTTGCGGATTGGCCCGCGGACCTCAAGGAAGAATATACCTATGACCCGGAGGGGGCCAAGGCGCTGCTCGCCGAGGCCGGCTATCCCGACGGCTTCGAGGCCGAGTTCTGGTACGACTCGAGCGGCGACCAAGACCCGGCCCAGGTACCCCCCATCCAGAGCTACCTTGCGGATATTGGTGTTCAGTTGGAGCTTGTCCCGATGGAGATGGGGATGTTTTGGGATTTGATCCACTCTGATGAACTTACCGAGATGATCTATGACTGGAGCAGCTTCAGCTATGAGCCCATGGGCGTAATTCCCAGACAGCTAACGGCCGATGGCTATATGGCCTGGGGCGGCGAATGGAAAGATCCCACCATCGCGGGGCTGGTTGACGGTATCCTCAATGCCCCAAACTACGACAGTTACCGGAGCGATGTCAGGGAGCTATACATGTACTATGCCGCTCAGCACTTTAAGATTTTGGGTACGAGCATTCCCGCCGTCGTTGTCTGGCACCCGTGGGTGAAGGGCTATTTCGGTGAGCGTGACATGGGATCAATTGGACAGGGAGCATTGTTTGCCAGGATGTGGATAGACCAACCCCTGAAGGCAGCAATGGGATACTAGGGGTTCACGCTTCCTTGTCGATCTTAGGGAAACAGGGAGCTGGAGGTTCAGGCCTCCAGCTCCCTGCTCTTGAATAGCCACCGCCACGTTGTTAGCACGAATGCCTCCTCACTCCACTGGAGTATCTCCCACCCAGCGAGGTCAGGACCACGTTCGACGTCCAGCTCCCCTATCCAATCGGGTTTCAAGGCAGGAGCTTATTCCATTATCCATTGAAGCTCGGGACAGGCAGGGCCGGTCTCAGAACGTAGTGGAGTAACATCGTTGGTCCAACTTAGCGCTTAGACACTATCTGAAGAAGGCGTACGCCTCATTCCGGCCCACTCTCGGAAGTTTTTTTCGCTGGGGACGCCTCTTCCAGAGTTTGGGACTCCCTGCCGAATATTTGCCCTATATTGGCGGCTCGAACGGCCATGTATTTCAACTAGTGTCCCGCAACTGCTAAACGGATACGGTTACATGCGTAAATACATAATGAGGCGATTGCTGCTGACGATACCCACTATTTTCATAGTGACGATCATCGTCTTTCTCTCGTTACACTTCATCCCAGGTGACGTCATAGACTTCTTGCAGAGTCGGCAAATGGGGAAGTCCGTGGATCGTGACTCACTTGAGCGTATCCTGGGGCTGGACCAACCGGTCTACTTGCAGTACGGTCGCTGGATGAGGGACATCTTTCTACACGGTAGTCTGGGCGAGTCAATAGTTGCATATACTCCCGTGACCGAGAAGATATTCCCTAGACTTCCGGTAACCATCGAACTCGGCTTGTTCTCCATAGTGATCTCGCTACTAATAGCCATACCTATAGGCATATATTCAGCCATACGACAGGATAGCGCGGGCGACTACATAGGGCGCAGCACGGCTATCATCTTCATTTCCGTGCCCGGCTTCTGGATAGCAACCATCGTGGTGCTATACCCGTCGCTCTGGTGGGGATGGACCCCAGATCCGAAGTACATCAAAGTTGGCGAAGACCTGTGGGGAAACTTCTTGCAGTTCTTGCTTCCCGGTGCAATTCTGGGAATGCTTACTTCGGGAATTGTCATGAGAATGGTGCGTACCATGATGCTGGAGGTGCTGCGTCAGGACTACGTCAGGACCGCTTATTCGAAGGGGCTTACGGAGCGGGTGGTGGTGATGAGGCATGCGCTCAAGAATTCCTTCATCCCGGTACTCACGATAATCGGCCTGCAGATGCCCATCCTCGTGGCTGGCTCGGTGATAATAGAGCGGATATTCGCTCTTCCCGGTCTTGGAATTCTCCTGCTAGACTCGCTCAGGGCCAGAGACTATCCTGTGATATCTGGAGTCAACCTGATTGTCGCAACCGCGGTGATTGGCATTAATCTATTTGTCGACCTCACTTACGCCTGGCTAGACCCCAGGGTGAAGTACAGCTAAAGGACCAACAGGGATGAGCAACATAACCGCTGCGTCCTCAGGCACAGTCGTTCCAAGGAGACGCTCCCGTCTCGCCGGATTCGTTCTCAGGCTGGTAAGAGAGAAACGGCTGGGTACCGTGGGAGCGGTGATCGTGCTGTTACTGCTTCTCGTCGGCATATTCTCTCCCCTCCTGGCCCCACACGACGTCAACAAGATTCACTTGAGGGACAGGTTTGCCTCGCCGTCAAGCGATTATCTGCTGGGCGCGGACAGTTTTGGACGAGATACTTTCAGCCGTCTTATCGTCGGGGCTCGAATCTCGGTGATTGTTGGTCTGTCGGCAACTAGCATTTGCATAGTCGTGGCTGTCATCATAGGCGTCCTTTCGGGATTCTTCGGCGGCAGATTCGATCTCATATTGCAGCGGTTCGTTGACGCCTGGTACTCCTTCCCGTCGCTACTCGTTCTGTTAACGGTAATGTCCATGGTCGGGAAGGGTCTGCCGCAGATAATAGTGGTCCTGGGGGTGCTGCTGGGCATTCATACCTCAAGAGTAGTCAGAAGTGCGGTTATCGGCATTAAAGAGAACGACTACTTTCTGGCGGCCCAGGCAATTGGCAGCCCCACCTCAAGAACTTTGAGGCGGCACGTCATGCCAAACATCATGGCTCCCATAATCGTCATATTCAGCATCTCGGTTGGAGACATAATCCTGAGTGAGGCTTCTCTGAGCTTCCTCGGATATGGGGTCCCTCCTGATGTTCCTTCCTGGGGAAACATGCTCAGCCTGGAAGGACGCCAGTTCATGGAACAGTCCCCAATGTTGGCTATCTATCCGGGTCTTTGCCTGACCCTGGTTGTCTACGGGATAAATGTGCTCGGCGACGCCCTGAGAGACCTGCTTGACCCCAGGCTGAGGGGTGGCGTGTAGCGTTACGGAACGGTCGCGTGGATAAGAGCGAGCGACAAAGAGTCGGAATAGGTTCCGTCTCGGCGTGTACGTCGTAGGTGGCCCGGACGCCTCTGAGTGCGCCTCCGTTCTGTCAGCGGGCGTTCGACAGCCTGCCTAATAGATATCTGGCGTTCCCATCTGCGGGATTCAGATTCAGGGCAGTTTGGTACTCCCGAATCTCCAGGTCCCTTCTCCCGACAGACGCAAAAAATCTCCCGCGCATAGTGTGTTTTCCAGCGTCATGATATCTCGCGACGGTAGATTCAACGGAGTCGGCTTCACTTCCTAAATTGGTCAGTAGGGGAAAAACACTTTCTACAGACTGCTCCAGGTCTATCAGGTTTTGGGGAGTGGTGATCCTTCGAGTTCTTCTCCGGGGGGGTTCAACAAACGGATAATGGTCAGAATTTATTTCAACCCCGACGGTATACTCGAGTAACGCTTCTTTCCCCATAATGTATGAGCTCAGGAAAGAATACGGAGTCCCCAAGTGAAACTTCGTTAAATCCTCTTTTACTTTTTGGTTCTGGAATCTCTGCTTGAGGAGCGTGAAGTCAATAGTTAATTCATTCATGCTTCCGAGCATCAACGTATAATCATTCGTGTACCATAAACTTGTCTCGGGGAACACCGATTGAAACGTTTTAATGATCGCCTTGTAATCCGCCGGGGCGATCATGTGTAAAGGGAGCCATTGGGTCATAATTCCGTCCGGGTTCAGTCTTTTCTTGGACAACTCGTAGAATTCTCTGGTATAGAGGACCCAGCTATCGCCGCCTAAGGGGTGGGTAGCGTCTGAAGTTATTACATCATAGTGATTATCGGTCCGCAGCAGATAGTTTCGTCCATCGTCAATTATTAGCTGAACTCTGGGGTCATACAGGACGGCTTTATTCTCTGTGAGAAAGAAATTGCTGGCTTCGATTGCCTCGCGGGATATCTCGACCACGTCTATCTGCTCAAGCTCATGTTGGGCGACCGCTCCGCTGGCAATGCCAGCCCCAAATGTCAAGACCAGCACATTCTTAGGGTCCCTGTGCAGCATCAAAGGCAGGTGTCCGAGCATGTGGAACGTTCGTAACGCACTGTAAGTTGTTGGCACTTCGTTGCTGCCATTAACTTTCAGACTCTTCACCCCTCCCTTCTGGACTACCGCCACAGAAGCAGAGGCGCCTTCATCGTAGTAGACAAGCTCCTCCCCGGGCTGCAGCCTTTGTAGCTTAGCGGTTGGGCTTATGATAGTGGTCGCTAACGCGACCACAAGAACGAGCGCTATTGCTATAGGCGCCCATCGCACCTTTCGATTGGCGACGAGATTAGAAAAGGCAATGACTCCACCCAGGGCGATGTTGACCAAAGCTATCGCCATAATGCTTTTGCTGATTCCGATTGCAGGGATTAACACAAAGCCAGCTACGAAAGCCCCGGCGATCCATCCAAGGGCGTTTGCTGACCAAATGTTGCCGATCGTGCGTCCCAGCGTACTAAGGTCCCGGGCGTATATCCTGTTCACAAGCGGGAAAGCAACCCCTATTAGCAGGGTGGGAATAAACATGATGAAAAGGGCGCCCAGATATCTGATCCCAATAAGAGCTCCCCAACTCCCACCGAGCCTTGGCTTCAGGTAGTCCAATACCGCCCATAATTTATCAAGCTCCCATACGGACAACATCGCGGTTAATCCGATAAACACTTGAATAAATGCTAAAAGCAACAGCAAATTTCTCGATCTATCCAAGAATTTGCTGAAGATTAGGCTGCCTAGGCCTAACCCCAGTAGAAACGTCGACAGCATGGTGGCAAATGCATGCGTACTGTTTCCCAGGTAGAAGACGAGGACCCTTGTCCAGAGTATTTCGTACGCTAAAGAACAAAAGCCTGAGAGAGCGTAGACGGCCAAAAGCACGTTAGGAATGTATCTCGGGTAAAACGACGACGCGGCCTTCGTTGCTTCCCCCGCGCCCTCAGAGGCTATCCGGGACGTCGGGAGTGGGTGAACACGCAATCTGTCGAAGCCCAGGACAATGCCCGCTATCAATATATTGATTCCAGCGGCGAAATAGATCGTTTCCCTAACCCCCAGCCAGGTAAGAAGGAACAAGGCGGCACAGAAAGCACCAACGACTCCTCCCAAGGTGTTGACGCCGTAGAGACTGCCAACGCCCCAACCCAACTTGTCGAATCTCTGGATGAAGAACCTGCTGACGACTGGCAATGTTCCGCCCATTAAGAAACTGGGGACCAGCAAAATCAAGAAAGAGAAGGCAAACCTTACCGGACCGGACAGAACGAGCGCGTCGGGAAGATGACGATAAAGGGCGACGTAGAAGGCGGGCATCGCTGAGAGTATGAAAGGGGACAAGATCGCGAATATCCCGATGCCGGCCTCCAAGTAGGCATAGAGTCTGAGTGGCCTCGTGTACGTGTCAGCGAAACGACCAAAATAAAAACTTCCTGCTGCCATTCCACCCAGAAACGAGGCTACGACAGTAGTTGTGGCATAAGTGGTATTGCCAAACACCAGGATAAGCATTCGCTGCCAGACGACTTCGTAGATTAGCCCGGTGGCGCCAGACAGGAAGAAAAGTATTAGTAAGAAAAGCTGGACGCGCGCTGACTGCTTCATTGGCTCAAGAGGATCTCGATATCGGTGTGATTTTGTCGCTGGCCCGCACTGGCACTCCTGAGAGGTCACGCAGCAGGCCGATCTCCGACTAGGCAATCGCCAACCTGGTTCGAAGGTACTCACGATTAGATCACGAGACAACCTCTGCGGCAACCTGATCGGTCTTGCCGCGACGGAGAATCAGCGTAGTAAGCCTGGCGGCCTCGATTGCAGGCCGTTCCTCGATTCACCACCTGTGCTGTCTCGGCGTTGTTGGACCCGTCGCGTTGAGCCCCCCCGGTGAGGTGCGCGACCTCTCTGGTGGGGCTCGGTCCGAATACGCCGGACTTGCGTATTGGAGAGTGGTTCGGAGCGTTCGAAACGTACCGCTGGGCGAGTTCGACCACGAAACGGGGCCTTTGACACGATCGGCCACGGCGAATACAGTACGAGCCATCGTTGTTCTCCAAGAAACCGGCGACCATATGGGAAAACCAGTTGGTTTTAAGACCGGCATCTCAGATTCAAAGGAGGTTGGGCCATGACCGAGGGGCCGATCATAAAGAAGATCCAACTTACGATGTACCGCATCCCGGTGAAGGACCTGACAACCGATCTCGCTTTTGCCGCGGGGGCGTTCTACGAGCCCGGTAGCGTCCTTTACCGAAACGTCCTGGGAATACGCATCCACACCGATGCGGGCGTCGTTGGCGAGATTACCTCCGGTACGCCAGGAGTACTGGAACAGATACAGATGTTCGCCGGGTTCCTGATCGGCAAGAACGCTCTCGAGCGGGAGCTTTTCTACAACCAGGCCAAGATGATCCTCCGCAAGAACGACCGGATGGGTATAGGTCCGATCGACGTCGCTCTGTGGGACCTGGCGGGCAAGTACCATAACGCGCCGGTCTATCGTCTGCTGGGCGGCTACAGGGACAAGCTGCCGACATACGCCAGCACCTACCACGCCGACCGTCACCGTGATGGCCTAAGCTCCCCTGAGGCCTACGCGGACTTTGCCGAGCAGTGCCTGGAGATGGGCTACCCGGGGTTCAAGATACACTCCTGGGCCGCGCCGTCGATAGCGCGGGAAATCGAAACGGTGCACGCGGTGGGCAAGAGGGTAGGCGGCAAGATGGCGCTTATGCTCGACCCGTGTTGTGTCTACGACACCTACGGCGACGCGCTACAGGTGGGCCTCGCCTGCGACGACGAGGGGTACTACTGGTACGAGGACCCGCTGAAGGACGGCGGTGTTTCGTTATTCGCGCACCGCAGGCTGCGCCAAGCGTTAAAGACGCCGTTGCTCCAGGGAGAGCACCTGCATCTGGTAGAGGCCCATACCGACATGGCCATCGCCGACGCCACCGACTTCTGGAGGGCCGACCCCAACTATGACGGTGGCATCACAGGCGTCATGAAGATCGCCCACGCGGCGGAAGGCATGGGCATGGACGTGGAGCTGCACGGCGCCGGCCCCGCGCAGCGCCACTGTATGGCAGCCATGCGCAACTCCAACTTCTACGAGATGACGCTGGTGCATCCGAAGGTGCAGACTTTCAGCGCTGTCCCCACTCTAAACGGGTACATGGACGGGCTGGACTCCATCGACAAGGATGGGTACGTTTCCGTGCCGCAGGGGCCAGGCCTGGGCGTCGAATGGGACTGGGCCGCGATTGCCAAGTACCAGAGCGGCGAGATCGTCATCGAGTAGCCTAACGACGGAGGCGTACCGTCGCGGCGGGTCCGTTGGGGGCCCTCAAGGCCACTTGGACATCGGCAAGTCGGGATTTCTTCACAGCCTGTCAGGCGGACTAACACCGTTCGTGGTGAGCCCTTCGGCGGACTCAGGTCAGGCTTGTGGAACCACCCCCGACTCCCCGATTTGGTCCCGCATCGGGATCGGGACGTCGGGGCCCATCGACGGGCTCAGGGTGCCCAGTGCTGTTCGTGGTGAGCCCTTCGGCAAGCTCAGGACGGGATTGTCGAACCATCGAGGACGCGCCCTTCGACGCGCTCAGGGCGAACGGAGTAGGCTGACGGCTATTTCCCAAAGCCTCTAACAAAACCTGCACCTGTGTCATTCTAGAGGAGTCCTTCTGGGGAAGGACGACGAAGCCCCGATAAGATCGGGGCCGGCGTCGCGGGCAGATTCTTCGCGGAGTCTATGCTGAGCCTTGCCGAAGGGCTCAAGAATGACAGATTAGGTCATGTTAGGCACCCTAAGATCAGTTACTTCTGGGTGAAGACCGTCTTCACATGGAACGAGGGTGTTCCACAGTCCGATTGTCGGCGGGGAGGGCGCTCGGGGTCGGCCGGCAGGGCCCAATTACCGCTGGGCGGGGCTGTTAACGGACATCCAGCCGCCTATTGGGATCCCCAGGATAACGGCCGTCGTCCAGAATGCGCTCAGGTCAGTAGCCTGAGATGGCCTCGACCTGGGACTCCAGTAGCTCCACGTCCTGGCGGGTGGACTCGATGTAGCTTACGACGGTGTCCAGCGTCCGCTCGGCGTGCTGGCCGCTGTTGCTGACGCAGGTGATGCCCAGGGTCGCAATCTGCCAGGCATCGTTGTCGTCCACCTCCGCGACGGCGACGTTGAACTTGTTGCGGATACGGGAGCACAGCGAACTGACGACCCTGCGCTTGCCTTTCAGGCTCTGATTCTCCGGCAGCCTGAGCGTGACCTTGCAGACTCCCACGTTCATCTCGCATACCTCGATCAGAACATTTGAGCATTATAGCATCGAGATGTCGGGAGCCGGGCCGTTTGACGGCCCGTTGAAGGCGGCGGCCGATCAGGCAGTCAACAGAGGTTGGGAGGCAGCGGCACAAAAGCCGGCCAGGACCAGGCGGGGGCGCGGCGGTATCCAGGCAATAGGCGTGGAGCGTGGCCGGAGGAAACGTCGAAGTCCGGGAAATAGAAACGTCCCGAGTGACCTCGCCTGAGCTTTCCGCTTCCTTCGCCGCCGACGGTTGCCCGCCTGCCGCTCATTCCGCTTTGGCTAACCGGCTTAACCACTTGGGACTCTATCAACATAACCCAAGTCGGGAGATTTGTCAACAGGAAATTCGTCGAATTTTGTTGTGTTATGAAACATGGGTGACACTCTCGGGTAAGATGTGCTTGAGGAGGACATCTTGCTGAGAGGAGGTCACCCAACTGAAGACTAGCACCTGGTATGTCGTCGGGCAACGTTTAGCGTGGATCAAGATGCACGAGCGTGGTACGCCTGTGACGAGAGTCTGTGACCACTATGGCATCAGTCGCAAGACT
This sequence comes from Dehalococcoidia bacterium, assembly GCA_965248005.1. GTDB lineage: Bacteria > Chloroflexota > Dehalococcoidia > Lucifugimonadales > UBA1123 > CBDFIE01. The sequence continues at coordinate 1,070,546 of CBDFIE010000003.1, read as the reverse complement.
TTCTACAAGTGGTATGGGCGGTACCAGGAGTCAGATAGGGACTTCCATGTCCTCAAGGACCGTTCCAGACGGCCACATAGCCATCCTCGATCTGTTCCCAGGGCGGTAGCGGAGCGCGTCGTGGCCTTACGCCGCAAGACTCGTTATGGCCCCCGGCGCCTGGCCTACTACCTGTCTCAAGAGGGCATCCGCCTCAGTGTCTACGGGGTCTACCGTGTCCTACAGCGAGCTGGCATGGTCAAGAAGCGCCGCTCGCGGCCGCGCAAGAAGCCCCAGAGCTATGCCATGGCTGTCCCTGGCCAGCGTGTCCAGATCGATGTCCAGTACCTGCCCAAAATGAACCTCAGAGACAGACCAGAGCGCCTTCAGCAGTACCTGTACTGTGCGATCGATGACTGCACTCGCCTACAGGTCCTGTGGGTCAGCTCAGAGCTCACACCCCAGGCCAGCACGCTATTCCTACGGCGTGTTCAAAGAACCTTCCCTTTCCCCCTCCAGGAGGTCCAGACCGACCATGGTACAGAGTTCACTTACATCTTCATGCCCCATGTGCAGAAGCCCCACCCCTTCGAAGAGGCTCTCGCTTCCAACGGGATACGCCATAAGCTCATCCCCGTAGCTACCCCCAAGCAAAACGGCAAAGTCGAGCGCGTCCATCGCACCCTGGACGAGGAGTGCCTCAACGCCAGAGCCTTCCGCAAGCCCAGGCCCAGGCAGTTTGCCATCAACCGATGGCTGCGATTCTACAACTCCCAGCGCCCTCATTCCTCTCTACAGTGGTGCACGCCACTCCAGAGACTACAGTCCTTCCCCGACTACCGAAGTGTTACCCATGTTTGACAACATTACAAAATTCGTCGAATTTGACGCTGTAGCTCACCGATTTTCGCGTCGCAACCGGGTGAAGCGAGACCGTCAGGCGTGGACCGCCAGAGGGCAGGACGGCACGGCAGGAGGTACAGGCCCCGACATTCGGTTGGCGGGCGGGATATAATGGAGCGGATCGAGGCAGCCTTGCGGCCCAATATCTGGGAGTTACGAATGGAGTTTACGTTCGACAGGGGCAGCGCGGACGCGCCGAAGGGCCATACGCTCGTCTATTTCCGTGGCGCCCAGGACCAGGACGAGTGTTGGGCCACGTATATCGTCGTCTTGCCAATCCTGGTCGACGTCTCGAAGTACGTCCCGCCGTTCCTAATGAACCAGATGGGCGAGATCGGCCCCAAGGACCTGTCGGCCTTTGCATTCCCGCCCGCGCCTGAGCGGGTCAGCAGTTACGATTACGTGTTGCAGCTTGCGTCGGCCCGAGATGACGACATTATTTACGGGGGCACCATGAACCCCACGGACATCTCGTCCGCGCTTGCGGCGATTAACGAGGCGATCGCCTGGTACGCACAGGCATACGCCGAAAATACCGAGTCCGACACCGAGCAGGAACCAGCAGCCTCGGAGGAAGATTCCCCCGCGTACGGCGTAAACGAGGTGCTGTACGAGCTGATGTCCGACGCGGACAAGCTGGGAGAGCTCACCAGGTTGGTGGGTCGCTTGACCGACGCCGTCGAGACCGGGGACGACACACTCGTCAAGGAGACCCAGGACGAGATCTCCATCCTGGCCAGACACCTGCCCGACAACCACGAGGTCACACGGCTGATGCAGGCCGCCAAGAAGGGCGGCGACGCGGGCTCCAAGCTGGCCGGCCTCTACCTTCAGCGCTGCTTCCACCTGATCGCCGAAGAGTACGTGAAGCTTGGTCAGGTGGAGGACGAAATCCAGTCGCTGGAGGCCGGCGCCTCGTAGCCCTTCTGCTTCCCATCCTCGGCTAGTAGACGACCTGGTCCTCCACAACCCCTTCGATGTCGTCCGGCGACAGCCCTAGCAGCACCTCGAATCGTTGACGCTGTATCGTCTCCGCCATGAACACCACGGAGGCCGCGCCAAGCGGCGGGCATCTTTACCCGTGGCTCGGGATCGGTCGGAGGCAGAGTGTAGACAACGGCTGACCGGTTTTTACACGCCTCAAGCTAGTGGCAGTAGCCGCGATCGAAAAAGCGGACCATCGTATTTGCCGATCTCACCTGCGGTAGCGCTCGTGCGGTGGGAGGCGGAAACTACGCGACCGCTTCCACTATTCCCCCTGCACCACTGCAACAATGGCGTGGGGCATTAGCCCGTGTCCGTCGCGATGGACTGTGCACCGAAGAATCAACGTGGAAAAGCTGCCTCAAGGTCGTACTGTCGTCCAGTTCGACTTCTCCGGTGCCCGAACCGGGCGATTCTGGCTGCTGCTGCAGTCACCGAAACCGGATATATGCGAAGACGATCCAGGGATGCCCATAGATCTGTACGTCGCCGCAGACGCCATGGCCATGACTGCGGTTTGGATGGGGCGCTCTCGCTTGGAGGCGGCAATCGATGCCCGCACGATCGACGTTATCGGCCCCACCGCATTGGTGGCGCAGTTTCCCGGCTGGCTCGCCCTCAACTTCTTCGCGCCGGCCGCGAGAACCTCGTCCCTTTCCGCTTAGTCAGCGGTTTCCTCGATGAAGACCGGGGTTGCCTGATCGGCCTTGTCCTGGTTGTCGTGATAACGGGGGTATGCCGCGACCGCGACATACCATAATCGTCGTCTCTCGACTGGGTCAACCACCTCTCGAACTCGCAACGTATAAACCTCTGCCACGTCGCGAATCTCAACGTTCGGTTCCGCCTTCAGATTGTGGTAACAGTCGGCACGTTTTGGCGCCCCACCCTGAGATGCCGCGACGCTCTCATTAGAAGCGGTCCTACGTATCACGCCCGTTTTCGGTCCGCGATTCGTCACAATTATGACTGGCAGACCCGTGTCTCTCAATATTGATCCCTCAGTGCCCTGTCCGGCGTCGGAGGTCACGGAGAGGGTGCCACGCCCCGGTCCCTCTCGCCGTCAACCTCGACTCCGCGGCCCTACCGCTGGCGCCCCGCCGCTCTGGTACGATACGCGGGTGTTGACCGTTCCAACTCGCAGGAGGCGCCGGTGCCGGGTCTGGGGATCGTCCTGCACCACGGGATAAACAGTGGACAGGAGCTCACGAGCTTCGCTCACACGGCCGAGGAGCGTGGCTTCGAGTCTCTCTGGGTGACCGAACGTTATTTCCACGAGGAGACGTTTTCGGTGCTTGGCTACCTGGCGGCGGCCACGTCCTCCATTCGGTTGGGTGTCGGGGTGGTCAACCCGTATACCAGACATCCCGCACTGCTGGCCATGGGCGCGGCCACCGTTGACCGGATCAGCAACGGGAGATTCGTGCTGGGCATGGGACGGAGCGACGAGGCGGTGGTCCAGCGTCGAATGGGCATTCTTTACAGGGAGCCGCTGGCCGTGCTGGAAAGGGCGATCGACGACATCCGGGGCCTCCTGTCCGGGGAAACGGCCTCGGACGAGGCGGCCTTCGAGGAGATAGGGCTGTCGGTCGAGCCGGTTCAGGCGCGGCTGCCCATCTTCCTGGCTGCCATCGGCCCCAGGGCGCTGCGGCTGGCTGGCAGGGTCGCCGACGGAGTGCTGCTTAACGCCTACACCCCTGCAGCCTATGCTGGCTGGGCCGTTCAGACGGTCCGCGAGGCGGCTGCGGAGGCCGGGCGCGACCCCGGTGCAATCGAAGTCGCGTCCATGTTGGTCGTCAGGATGACCGACGATCCGGATCAGCTGATGCCCGGTTTGCGGGTGCGGATGGCCAGACTGGTCGCCGAGGCCCACGTTGGCGAGGTGCTGCTGGAACGAGGCGGGTTCGACACCTCCATTCTTACACCAATCAGGGAGCGGATCGCCCAGTGCGATGGGCGCGGCGCGGGCGATCTTGTCTCTGAAGAGATGGTGCACGCCTGCTATCTGCTGGGCAGCGCCGAACGATGCCGCGCCAGAATACAGGAGTACCGAGATGCCGGCGTGGACTCGCCGTTGCTGCTGCCCAAGTTGGGAGACTTCGGCAGCGTCGCGATGGCGCTCGGTCCGGCTTGGGGTGCGTGAAAGCTCGCCACGAACGGGTTGGTCCCGACCTTTCGATCCCGACAAGTGCAGTACAAGCGGCGGCGCCTGAAAACCGGTCCAGATGTAACGCTGGGGGCGATGCTTTGCCCGCCTCCTCCGGGCATCGCCTGATCTCCGATTTAGCCGCACGGTCTTTCGGGCCTTTGGCCGGACGGGTCGAATGACAACCTTTATTGGTGATGACCTGAGGTGAAGACATGGCTGATCTCTCCAAGATAAATGCCCTGACCTTCGATGTCGGGGGAACTGTGTTCGACTGGCGGGGGACTATCGAGGCGGAAGTCCGCCGGCTGGCAACCGAACGGGGCGCCGACCTGGACGTCCCACAGTTCGCCACGGACTGGCGCGTGGGCATGTTCGAGATGCTGGCCCGGGTCCGCTCCGGAGAGTTACCGTGGATGAACGCGGACCAGATTCACCGGGTCATGCTGGACGAGGTGCTGACAAAACACACCGCCATAGAGATATCGGAGTCGGAGCGGGACGACCTGAACACGGTCTGGCACCGGCTCAACGCCTGGCCCGATGCGGCAGCCGCCATCGAAAAGCTCCGAAGCCGGTATACCGTCACCGTGTTGACCGTCTTGAGCTGGTCTATCGCGGTGGACTGCTCCAAGCACAACGGCATTAGCTGGGACGGGATCCTGTCCTGCGAGTTTCTAGGGCACTACAAGCCCGACGCCGGCGCGTACCAGAAGGCGGTCAGCCTGCTGGGCCTGGCGCCCGACCAGGCGATGATGGTGGCGGCCCACGGCCGGGACCTCAAGGCGGCCATGGCGGTGGGGCTGCGCTCGGCGTACGTACATCGTGACGGCGAGTCGTTCGGGGAATTCCAGGCGGCACACCCGGCGCCCGAGTGGGACGTCAACGCCCGTGACTATGCTGATCTGGCGAGACAGCTTCTGGCCTGAGCGGCGGTCGTGGGCCGGCGCGGGACCCCTCCGCCATACCCAGCTATCGGACCGCTCGACCGATCTCTCGGCGAGAACCGTGCATCTCACACTTAGAAGCCCGGCGAACTTCTGTTTGCCGGGTCACCGCGTCCGGAGGGAGCTGCCAGTGCAGTTACCGAAGAATCTCGTCGTTGCCATCATCGCCACCGTTGGCATAGTGGCCGTCGCCTGCAGCAGCTCCGATGGGAGACCCCAGGCTACCTCGGACAAGTCTACCGCCCCGACCCCGACGAGCGTCGGGAACGTAGTTGCCGGGTCGGCGCTCACTCCGGTCGCGACACCTTCTCCCGCACCAAAGGTTACCGCTACTACAACCGAGGAGGTACCATTTGGCCTGTCGTACGGCTGGAAGACCGATTTCTCCAAGCACTCGGTCCCCTTGTCCGAGATTCGCTCGGGTGGACCGCCCAGGGACGGCATCCCGCCCATAGACTCCCCCAAGTACGAGGCCGCGTCTAGCGACCCCCCTTCGCTCCGTGACGATGAGCCGGTGATCAGTCTGGAGATTAATGGCGACGCCAGGGCATACCCCCTGGCCATACTTATCTGGCACGAGATCGTCAACGACGAGGTTGGGGGCGTGCCCGTAACGGTCACCTACTGCCCCCTTTGCAACACGGCCATCGTGTTCGACCGCAGGGTAGGGGATCGGCTACTGGACTTCGGCACGTCGGGAAAGCTTCGCAACAGCGACCTGGTCATGTGGGACCGGCAGACGGAGTCCTGGTGGCAGCAGATCACCGGGGAAGCCATTGTAGGGTCGATGACGGGGGCGAAGCTGAAGTTCATCCCCGCGCCGCTGGTCTCCTGGGCTGAGTTCAGAGACTCCTTCGCCGACGGCCAGGTGCTCTCGCGGGATACCGGGTTCGACTTCGACTACAACCTACCGTCGTATATCGGATACGACCAGCTGGGCGCCACCCCGCACCTGTTTCGCGGGGGCATCGATGATAGGCTTCCCGCCATGGAGCGCATAGTCGGAATCACGGTCGGCGACGAGGCGGTGGCGTACCCGTTCAAGCTCTTCGAGTCGGTGCCGGTGGTGAACGACACTGTCAGCGGGCAGGACATAGCCATATTCTACGCGGGGGACACGCTGTCGGCCTTCAAGATATTCGATCCCGATCTCCCGTGGCGCAGCCGGCAGGTTGGCTCGACGGGGGTGTTCGACCCCAACCTGGATGGCCGGAAGCTGACGTTCCGGGTGGAGGACGATAGAATCGTCGACGACCAGACCGGCTCCACGTGGAACATCCTGGGACAGGCCGTCGAAGGCCCGCTGCAGGGCAGAAAGCTGCAGCAGGTGGTCCACGCAAACCATTTCTGGTTCGCCTGGCAGGCGTTCAATCCCGAGACCCAAATCAGGTCCGAGTAGACCATCGCCTTCAGATAGCCTTCAGTCACGTGCCGGGGTGACGGAGAGACATTCGGGGAGTTCCAGGCGGCGCTCGCAGACGGGCCGTGAGCCGTCAGCGGCCCTTGAAAGCGGGGCGGCGCTTCTCGATGAAGGCGCGCACGCCTTCCTTGTGGTCCTCGGTGCGGCGGGCGATGGCCTGGGCGGGCCGGGCCAGGCGCAGGCTCTCGGCGAAGTCGACGTGCAGCGACCGCTGCACCAGCCGCTTGATGAGGGCCATGGAGTAGGTGGGGCCATCAGCGATTCGCTGGGCCAGCTCCAGCGTCGTCTCCATCAGCTCGCCGTGGGGAGTGACCTTGTTCACGATGCCCAGCCGTCGGGCCTCCTGGGCGTCGAGCGCGTCTCCCGTGTACTGCAGCAGCATTGTGTTGCCAAGGCCGATCATCCTCGGAAGCTGCCAGCAGGAGCCGTCGGCTGGGATCAGCCCTCGACGGATGAACGTCTCCGACATGCGGGCGTGCTCGGAGGCGATGCGGATGTCGCAGGAAAGCGCGATCCCCATCCCCAGGCCCATGGCGTGTCCGTTAACCGCGGCGATGGTCGGCTTCTGAAGCTGGTGCAGCCTCAGTGGGATGAACCTGACGCCATCAGGCTCGTCAGACGACGGCGGCAGATCGCCCCATTCTCTCTCCAGAAGCTCCCAGGGGCTAATGTCCGGTGGCAGCGGCGGATCGTCCTGGCGGGCGCGGTTGGAGTGGTCCATGCGTTTGACGTTGGCGCCAGAGCAGAAGGAGGGGTCGCGACCGGTTATCACCAGCGCGCGCAGCTCCGGTGAACGCTCCAGCCGGTTGACCTCCCGGTCTATCTCGGCTGCCATCTCATCGCCGATCGCGTTTCTGGTGGAGGCGTCGTCCATGGTGATGACCATGACGTTCCCGATTTCCTCGACTTCTATAAACTGGTGGGCCATCAGGTGTTCTCCTGTAAGCGCCTAATTGGGGCGAGCCGGCCGTCGTCTGGACACGGAGCGCTAGTCGCGGACCGGGGAGGAGACGTCTTCGACTCTGGACCTCAGGCAACCGAAGAACTGGTCCATCAGCATCCTGGAGGCCGCGCCCAGAATCCGCTCTCCGACGCGCGCGACGAAGCCCCCGATCTGGGCGTCCCCGGAAAGCTCGACGCGGGTGCCCTCCTCTTCCTCAACGAACCGGATGGTGACATCGCTCCGCAGCGAGCCCACCGCCCCCTTTCCCTCGACCACCATTCGGTAGGACTCCAGGTGGACCTTGTCCTCGATGGCGACCTTCCCCGTGTAGGACCCGCTGACCGCGGCGACACGCAGCCGCAGGGATACGTCGTAGGTGTCGGGCCCGGTGCGGCTGATTTTCTCTGAGCCTGGTATGCAGCCCGACAACACGTCGGGGGACTGGAGCGCTCTCCACACGGATTCGACGTCCACGTCGAACGTGTAAGACCCCTGGACCTTCACGATCTTGTCCCCTGCGTTGCCTTACCTGGCGCTGCCCAATCTACCACACGGCCGGAAGACCGGCCAATCGGAGTAGCGCCACCCCTGGGAGCCGGCTGTTCGATGCCTCTCGGGTAGACAATGCCCTGTCGGGGGCTGTGATGGATAGCCGCGGTTCCCCCGCCACCAGCCGGGTGGCAGCAACCGGCTGGGATTCCTCTAAGAATGACGGTTTTCGCGGCTTGTCCCAGTCATGGTAACCGTTTTGCAACCCCTGCTATGGCATGGTGTGGCCGGTGCCCCAAGTTGGGACACACATTCTTACGGAGGTCGTTGCAATGCGGAAGTTTGAGTCGATCAAGTGGCGGGTCCTAGACGACGGAGGCGCTGCACGCCTCGTCAGGCTATCTGCCCTTCTCCAAGGATGTCGCTCGGACTGGTGATCGGACGAGACTACGGCTCTTGAGCGACGTATTCCCACTGCCGGGCCCCGTCAAAGTCGCCTTCAGCATTGGGGACGTATTCATTCTTGCTGGGATCGTGGGATTTGTCGTCGCCCCCATCCGGCCACGTTACCGTTCGACGCTGACAGCTCGATCTCGGCGCCATTCAGCGTGACCGTGCTCTCCAGGGGCACGGCTGTCTCGACCAGCCGCTCGGCGTAGCACCCGGCCTTGGCCAGCAGGACCACCTCCAGCATCGCCTCCCGGCCCTCGTCCGACTCCAACACGAAGTGGGTGCGAACTCCGCGCCATCCGCTGGACACGGTACCCCGAAGCACCGACCCCTTCAGCCAAAAGTCCATCTCCACGCGTACGCGGGCGCTGATGATCCCCAACCTCTTCATCGAAGCGTACCGCTTCAGCTGGGTCAGCAGTCAGAATCCGACGCCCATGGCGATGTAAGTCAGGGGCGCCGGGTAGCTGTTGCCCCCACCCATCCCCTCCGGCTCATCGCAAAAGACCTCGAACTTGTCGCGCTTGCCTCGGTGAAGCATCTTCTCGACGTGCTCGACGTCAACGGCCACGGTGCGCTGGTAGCCGCTGGCGCGTAGCTCGTCCCCGTGGACTGAATGGGGGATGTCGCTCGCCATGATATGCTCCCTTCAGGTCGAATGTGGGTCAGAAAGCTGACAGTCTCTGGTGTCCCGCGGCGCGAGGATCTGGACAACGGGGTCCCAGCGTCCCGAGACCCGAGATGCGTTACGCTTCGGCCAGATACTCGCTCATCGGCTTGACGTTGTACGCGGGGCCGCCGCCCAGCATGCTCTCGACGGCGGCGCGGGCCGTGTCCATCGAGGTGAAGCAGGGTATCCGCATGTCCACGGCGGCGCGGCGGATGTGAAACCCGTCCTGCAGCACCTCGCGATCGCCGGTAACCGTGTTGATCACGGCGTCGACCGTACCGTCGGCGATGACGTCGGAGACGTTAGGGTGACCTCTGCCCAGAATCTTTGTCACGGATCGAACCGGCAGATCAAGCCCCGCAATCATTGCCGCCGTACCCTCGGTGGCGAATAGGGTGCAACCGGCCTCTACCAGGCCCCGTATCATCGAATGGGACTCCTCCTTGTCCCGGTCCGCGATGCTAAGCAGGACGGAGTCTCCCCGGGCCACAGTCAGCCCGGCGGCCATCAGCGCCTTGGCCAGGGCAGGACGGAACTCCCGGTCGATACCCATCACCTCGCCGGTTGACTTCATCTCGGGGCCCAGGTAGGTGTCGACTCCCGCCAGCTTCGACATCGAAAATACGGGCGCTTTAACCCCTACGAGCTTTTGCCGCTTCCACAGTCCGCCCTCGTAACCCAGCTCTTTCAAGCCCCTGCCCAGCATCGTCTTGATGGCGAGCCTGACCATGGGCACTCCGGTTACTTTCGATATGAAGGGGATAGTCCTGCTGGAGCGGGGGTTGACCTCCAGGACGAAGACTTCGGTGTTGAGCGCGTCCGCGCCGTTTTTGGCGCGGGGGCTGCGATAGGCGGGGCCGCCCACTACCACGTACTGGATGTTCATGAGCCCCTTCACTTCCAGCTCCAGGCCGATCCGGGTGGTGTAGTCGACGATGGTGTCCACCTCTCGCTCGCTTAGCGTGAGGCCCGGATATATGGCCATCGAGTCGCCGCTGTGGACCCCGGCGCGTTCGACGTGCTCCATGATTCCGGGGATCAGCACCGTTTCGCCGTCGCACACCGCGTCGACCTCCACCTCTCGTCCTTCGAAGTACCGATCGATCAGCACCTGACGGCCCCCGCCCGCCTCGAGGGCGCCCTCCATATACCGTGCAAGCTCGTCGGGTTCCTGGACTATCTCCATGGCCCGCCCGCCCAGCACGTAGCTGGGTCGTACCAGCACCGGATAGCCGATCTCGGAGGCCACGTTAAGCGCCGATTCCAGGTTCGACACCCCGGCGCCGGGTGGGTTCGGAATGCCGACGCGGGCCAGGAACTCCTCGAAAAGCTGCCGGTCCGAGGCAATATCGATGGACTGGGCCGTGGAGCCGAGGATTGGGAGTCGCGCCCGGTCGAGCGACTGGGACAGGTTTATGGCGGTCTGGCCCCCGAACTGCACGATTGTCGGCGGCACGACCGGGTCGTGGCCGTCGATGGGCGCGATTTCGTTCTCGAGGATGTCACGGACGCTCTCATCGTCCAGCGGCTCGAAGTAGAGCCGGTCGCTGGTGTCGAAATCGGTGGAGACGGTCTCGGGGTTGGAGTTGGCCATCACGCTCCGTACACCCTCCTCCTGGAGCGCCCAGGCGGCGTGGACCGAGCAGTAGTCGAACTCGATGCCCTGTCCGATGCGTATGGGGCCGCTTCCCAGCACCAGGGCCTTGGAGCCGGCGAGTGGCTCGGCCTCGTTCTCCTGCTCGTAGGTGCTGTAGAAGTAGGGGGTCTGCGCCTCGAACTCGGCGGCGCAGGTGTCCACCATCTTGTACACGGGCCGGATGTCCCAGTCGAGCCGAAGCTGCCTCACCTGCTCGGGGCCCCTGTCGGTTAGGACCGCGATCTTCTCGTCGCCGAAGCCAAGGCGTTTGGCCTCCCACATCAGCCGCGGCGTGAGGGTCTCCGAAAGCAGCCTGTCCTCCATGGCGGCGATCCGCCCGAGGGCACGGGTGAACCAGGGGTCGATACCCGTGCGGCGGGAAATCTCTTCCGGGCTGGCGCCCCGGCGCAGCGAGGCCATCAGCGCCCAGAGACGGTCGTCGCTGGGGTGCACCGCCAGCCGGCCGGCGCCGTCTGAGAGGTCTCGGGTCCACGTCTGGTCTTCCCACAACAGGGAGCGGTTGTTGATCTCCAGGGAGCGGACGGCCTTCTGGAACGCCGCTTCGAAGGAGCGATCGATGGCCATGACCTCGCCGGTGGCCTTCATCTGGGTGCCTATGGTGCGGTCGCCATTGGGGAACTTGTCGAAGGGCCAGCGGGGTATCTTGACGACGCAGTAGTCGAGAGCGGGCTCGAATGCAGCCAGCGTCTTTTTGGTCACGGCGTTGGGGATTTCGTCTAAGCGCTTGCCGACGGCGATCTTGGCTGCCACCCTGGCGATGGGGTAGCCGGTGGCCTTGGAGGCCAGGGCGGAGCTGCGGCTGACGCGGGGATTGACCTCGATAATGTAGTAGGGGCTTTCGGCGCGCCCTCCGTTGGGCAGCGTGTCCGCGACGTCGCTACCCGGCTCCAGCGCGAGCTGTATGTTACAGCCTCCCTCGATTCCCAGCTCCCGGATGATCTTCAGGCTGGCGGTGCGGAGCATCTGGTACTGCTTGTCGGAGAGGGTCTGGCTGGGCGCGACGACGATGCTGTCGCCGGTGTGGACGCCCATGGGGTCCAGGTTCTCCATGTTGCAGATGGTGATGCAGTTGTCGGCGGCGTCGCGCATCACCTCGTACTCGACCTCTTTCCAGCCCACCAGGGATTTTTCGAGCAGCACCTGGTCGATGGGACTTGCGGCGAGCCCGCCGCTCACGATCTCGTCGAACTGCTCGCGGTTCTCGGCGATGCCGCCTCCGGTGCCGCCCAGCGTGTAGGCGGGCCGAATGACCAGAGGCAGGCCCAGGCGCTCGAGTGTCCGGTAAGCCTCCTCCATGGTCTGCACGGTGGTGCTGGGGGGCGTTGGCTCGCCGATGCGGTCCAGCAGTTGCCTGAACAGCTCGCGGTCCTCGGCGTTGCGAATGGTCTCAATCGAGGTGCCGAGGAGCCGGACGTCGTAGCGCTCGAGTATGCCGGCGTCGGCCAACTCCACCGCCAGGTTGAGGCCGGTCTGGCCGCCCAGGGTTGGCAGAATGCCGTCGGGCCTCTCTTGGGCGATTATGCGCTCCAGCACCTCCACGGTCAGCGGTTCGATGTAGACGATGTCCGCGATGCCCTCGTCGGTCATGATGGTGGCGGGGTTGGAGTTGACCAGCACGGTGGTGACGCCCTCCTCACGGAGGGACTTGCAGGCCTGGGTGCCGGCGTAGTCGAACTCGGCCGCCTGCCCGATGACGATCGGCCCGGAGCCGATGACCAGGACTTTTTGAGGTGGATCAGTCATCCCTGGGGTTTTACCCGCTTCAACTTGAACGTTCCCCCGCCACCCTCCAGCATCTTGTCGAGTACCTCGAGCTTCCTCTTGAAGCTCATCCGTGCCTGGGTTCGATGCCAGCGCTTCTTGGCCTCGTACGCCAGCTCAGCGTAGCGATTGGAGTCTCGCGGCAAGCGTTTCATCGTCATCGAACTCCTCCAGCAGTCTCACAACCGTTTCGATGTCCGCCTCGGGGAGCAGACTTCGTATGCGCTGTCGGTCCTTCTCGCTAAACGCCTCAAGGCACAACAATATCAGGTGCTCTGGCGAGGCGACCTTGACTCGCAGGTTTCCCAATCGGACCACGCGCGCGTGCACCAGACTATCGAGGTAAAGCCGGTGGACCGTCGTCGGCAACATCTGGACCGGGGTCTTTCCCAGGACCACGTGCATTCCGTCGATGCCCTCGGCCTCTTCAACCACTCGTCGAAACGTGGTCAGATACTCTTCGTCCGTGTCTACCAGGACCACGATGTCCAGGTCCTGTGTGAAGACTGGCTCGACGTAGGCGGTGGCAGCCACAGCCCCTACTAGCGCGTAGTCGCGGATGATCCGACGGCGCTTGAGTTGGTTCAATGCGCGAACTGCGTCAGAGAATGGCAACGGTCACGCTCATCTGATGTTGCTCTCCCGAACCATGTCCAGGAACCGGTCGAAGAGGTACTCGTTGTCCCTGGGGCCGGGCGACGCCTCGGAGTGGTACTGGATGCTCATGACGGGCAGCGAACGGTGGCGCAGCCCCTCGACGGTGCCGTCGTTCAGGTTGACGTGGCTGACCTCTACCTCCGAGGGCAGGCTGTCGGCGTCCACCGCGTAGCCGTGGTTCTGAGCGGTTATGTGGACCAGGCCCGTGGCCACGTCGCGCACGGGATGGTTGCCCCCCCGGTGGCCGAACTTGAGCTTGTAGTTGCGGCCGCCAAAGGCCCGAGCCAGCACCTGGTTGCCGAGGCAGATGCCCATGATCGGGACCCGGCCCGCCAGGCCGCGGGCTGTCTCCACGAGGTAGTCCAGCAGCTCGGGGTCGCCGGGTCCGGGCGAGAGCAGGACGCCGTCGGGCCGTCGGGCCAGCAGCTCCTCGGAACTGGCGCTGGCGGGGTAGGCCGTGACTCTGCATCCGCGGGACGCCAGCAGCCGGAGGATGTTGTACTTGAGCCCCGAGTCGCTGACCAGAATGTTCTTGTAATTTGCCCCATCGGGACGGTCATCAGGGGCCGGACTCTCCCAGGAATAAGGCTCCGCGGTCGTGACGCGGCTGACGAAGTCGGTCTCGCCGTAGGCCGGAAGCTCCCGCAGCCGGGTCAGGGCCGCTTCCGGCGACTCGTCCACGGCGATGGCCCCCATCATGACGCCGTGGGTCCTGAGCCGACGGGTGATGGCCCTGGTGTCCACGCCGCTAATTCCCAGGACGCCCCGGGAGGCCAGGAACTGGTCGAGGGTCATCCGGCTGTCGGGGTGGCTGGGCGCGTCGCAGTGGTCGCGGACGACGAACCCGGCCACCTGGATGCCACGGGACTCGGAGTCGGTGTCGTTTATACCGTAGTTGCCGATTAGCGGATAGGTGGGCACGACGATCTGTCCGGCGTATGAGGGGTCGGTGAGGATCTCCTGGTATCCGGTCATGGCGGTGTTGAACACAACCTCGCCATGGGCCGCCCCTTCGATGTCACCGAAGGCGTAGCCGTGGTACGAGGAGCCGTCCTCGAGGATCAAGATGGCGTTGTGCGCGGCGGTCGTCACAATTCGTCTTTCGTCGGCTTAGCCCGTGACGGCGTAGTCGAGCGCTCTCGGATCTTCGATCCGCTTCGAGGCCTCCAGCACCTCAAGCCCGACTATGTTGCCGTCGCTGTCGTAGTCCAAGATCACGCCAGGTTTATCCTCGTCACTCTCTTCGATATCTGCGGTGCTGAACACAATGTGGAGCACGTCGACTTCTTGGTCGTATACGACTTTCATGACACCCTCCAATATTTGCGGATTTTTCTAGTGCGGTACGCCGTCGCTACGGTCCCCGAATTGCCCTCTATCGAAACTATAACTCTCAATAGGTACGACTTCCCCTCGAGGTCGATTCTCGACTGGTACGCCACCGTTTTTCCGTATTCGGGTACTATCTGCTGAGGCGCGATAAGTGTATGTTCTACCAGTTCGGTGGTCAGCCCCCTTAGAGTCATCCGATCGAGTGCATGGTGACTGATACCGAAATCCATGCTCACGCGGTAAATGCCGTCTTGCCGCTCACGATGGTGGCCACGACCGCGCCCCGCAGCGTCGAGCCGTGCAGCGGCGAGTTCTTGCCGCGGGAGACGAAGGCGTCGGTGTCCACGGTCCATTCGGCGTCGGGGTCGAAGATCGTCACGTCGGCCTCGGCGTCAGGGCAGAGGGTACCGATGTCGGCGCGGCCCAGGAACTTCGCCGGGGCATGGGTCAGCCTCTCGACGAGCGTCGGCAGGGTTAGCTGCCCGGAGTGCACCAGCGACAGCAGCGAGCCCAGGGCTGTCTCGAGCACGCTGATGCCGAAGGCGGCTTCCTGGAACGTGCACAGCTTTTCGACGCTGTTATGGGGCGCGTGGTCGGTGGCCACGAAGTCGATAACGCCGTCGTTGAGGCCGGCGACCATCGCCTCCACGTCTTCACGCGTCCGGAGCGGCGGGTTGACCTTGGCGTAGGTGTCGTATGCCGCGGAGGTGAGTGGGGCGTCCCCCGGGGTGTCGCCATTGGACCGGCCAATGACCGCCTCGTCGGTCAGGGTCAGGTGGTGGGGCGTGACCTCGCAGGTAACGGCGATGCCGCTCTCCTTGGCCCTGCGGACCAGCTCCAGCGTGCCGCGGGTGCTGACGTGGGCGAGGTGCGCCCGGCCACCGACCATCTCCGCCAAGGAGATGTCTCGGGCCACCATCGTCTCCTCCGCCGAGTTCGGCGCGCCCTGGATGCCCAGCCTGTTCGACACCCAGCCTTCGTTCATGGCGCCGCTCCGGAAAAGCTCGGGGGTCTCGCAGTGGTTGATGATAGGCAGTCCCAGCGCGGTGCTGTACGTGAGCGCCAGCCGCATGATGTTGGAATCGGCCACCGGGTGGCCATCGTCGCTGAACCCGATGCAGCCCGCCTCCGCCAGCTCGCCCATCTCAGCCAGCTCCTTGCCGGCGCTTCCCTTGGTTACACAGCCGATAGGGAGAACGCGCACCGCGCCCGCCGTGCGGGCCTTTTGGAGCACGAAGTCAACGGTGGCGCGAGTGTCCATGGTCGGCTGCGTGTTGGGCATGGCGCAGACGGTAGTGAAACCGCCCTTTGCGGCGGCCCTGGTCCCGGAGGCGATGGTCTCCTTGTACTCGAACCCGGGCTCCCGCAGGTGGCAGTGGAGGTCTATGAAGCCGGGGCAGACGACCTTACCGGCCGCGTCGATGACCTGAGCGCCGTCCGGAGGGCTGATCCGGTCGTTTATCCCCGTGACCTTCCCGCCTTCGAGCAGCAGGTCTGCCACGCGGTCTATGTCCTGCGAGGGGTCGATGACGCGCCCGCTTTTGATGAGTATGGGCCTCATGTAGAGTGCACCTCTTCCGACCTTGGAGCGATCCTCTTAGCCACCGCCGCTGCTATATCACGCGCCATCGAGGCCGTAACGTTACCTGATTGCCGCTTCCCGGTCCGGCGTCGCCATTCCGTACAGCAGCGCCATCCTGATCGCTACGCCGTTGGATACCTGGTCCTCGACCACCGACCGGGCGCCGTGGGCGACTTCCGGGTCGATCTCCACCCCCTCGTTCATGGGTCCGGGGTGCATGACCAGCGCGTTTTGGTTCGCCAGCTTCATCCGCTCAGTGTTTATGCCGTACATCCTGGAGTACTCTCGCAACGTCGGCAGGTGGCCTCCCTTCTGGCGCTCCAGCTGGAGACGCAGGACCATCACGACGTCGGCGCCGTCCAGGGCGCGCTCCACGTTCGTCTCGATCTCGAGGCCGGGGATCGCGTGTTCAGTCCTGGCGCCCTCTCCGCCCAGGTACTCCAGCGGAAGAAGCGTCGGTGGAGCGCAGAGGACCACGTTGGCGCCCATGGTCGTCAGTCCACAGATGTTCGATCGGGCAACGCGACTGTGCATGATGTCGCCCACGATCGCGACCCTCAGACCTTCGATATCGCCCAGGTGGTCGCGAATCGTGTAGAGGTCCAGCATCGCCTGCGTGGGGTGGGCGTGAGTGCCGTCGCCGGCGTTAATTACGCAGGAATCGAGGAGCCTGGCCAGGAAGTGGGGCGCTCCCGAGTGGCCGTGCCGAATAACGATGATGTCGGCCTTCATTGCCTGCAGAGTCAGCGCGGTGTTGTACAGGCTCTCGCCCTTCTCGACGCTGCTGCCTCCGGCCGATACGTTGATGACGTCGGCGCTGAGAATCTTCCCGGCCTGCTCGAAAGACACGCGGGTGCGGGTGCTCGCCTCGTAGAAGAGGGTCATCACCGTTTTCCCGCGTAGCGCCGGGACCTTCTTGATGTCGCGGTTGAGCACCTCGGCCATGGCGTCGGCGTTCTGGAAGACCTCTTCGATTTCGCCACGGCTGAAATCGTCCAGGTCCAGGATATGCCGGCGCCCTGCGCGCAGTGGTCTGCCATCTCTAGCGGCGAGTCTGTTGCCGGTCGCCCTGGCTGAAGCGCCGTTGGCTGTCCGTCGTCGGTCGGCTACGGTCTTCGTCTCGGTCATGCGTCCGCCCTCCTGGTGAGTAGGACCTCATCAACTCCGTCTATCTCGTTGACTCGAACCTCGACCTCTTCGCTGATGGAAGTGGGCACGTTTTTTCCCACATAGTCGGCCCGGATTGGCAGCTCGCGGTGTCCGCGGTCCACCAGGACGGCGAGCTGAATTTCAGAGGCCCGGCCGAAGTCGTTCAGGGCGTCCATGGCGGCCCTGATGGAGCGGCCCGTGTAGAGCACGTCGTCAACCAGGACCACGCACCGTCCCGAAATGTCGATGGGGATGTCCGTCGGGCGCATCAGGGGCCTTGCGCCCCCAGAAACGTCGTCGCGGTACAGGCCGATGTCGAGAGCGCCCATGGGCACTTCCTCGCCCTCGAACTCGGCCATGGAGCGGGACAGCCGAGAAGCCAGCGGGACGCCGCGAGTGTGCATACCCATAAGCACCAGCCCGTGGGCGCCGTCGTTCCGCTCCAGGATTTCGTGGGCGATGCGCCGGAGCGCGCGCCCTATCTCCTGGGGGTTGAGTATCCGACGGGCCGTGTCGCTCGGTCCATTCCGGTCGTCTGGGCTGGAGGATTCGTGCCGTTCCGCGGGCATAAAAAAACCTCTTACCGTTGGTGGCAAGAGGCACGCGAGATAGCACCAGCGCCGCTGCTGTTATGTCGCCCCTTGCCAGCCTCTCTGGACTGTCTTAAAGGGTTGCGGACAATCTGAGCGCTTGTCCTCGGGGCCGCCTATATCCTGTCGCGGTACCCGGCGCTCATTAATGAGAATCTTAATCGAATTCGCTGTCGCATTCAAGACCCCAAGGCCCGAATTGACCCGATTTTCGGTCGTTTTGCATAGCGCCGTGAAATTGGGATGGCCAGCTCGCAGGTGACTCGATGGGCGGTCGGCCGCAGCAGGTCGGTCTTGAGCCGGCACGGGTCAGATTACACGGGCCGAAGGCTTGCCCCGCGGCGCGACCCCGGCCGAGCTACGGCGCCTCATACAGCTCCGTGTCCGGGTGGAAGGCGTACCAGCCGAACCAGAAGTAGATGTTTGTGGGTATCCTTGCGAGACTGGCCCCCGAATCGTCGGTCAGGGCGTCCTCTGTCACCGACCAGGTGTTGCCGTCCTCGTCCACGACCGTGGTGGGTAGACCCATGACTCCCACGTCGTTCGGCGGCAGGCGGAACCCCTGGCCCTGGCGTTGGTAGGCGCGGGCGTTGGGGGTGGCTCCCGAGGCGATAATTACCACCTCTTGCCCGCCCACCTGGTCGTTCAGCACGCGGACCTCCTGCAGGGCTGCCACAGGGTAGGCTTTGGATGCATCGCCGTCGGCGATACCGAGGACCTCGTCTTTGGTCTCCAGACTATCGTCACGGTCCCAGACCGGGAACATGGTATCGGTGCCGGCTCGGTATGCGAAGTATATCGATTCGGGGCTCGCCTCCCCCTGGTAGAACTGCGGCGGGTAGAATCTGGTGGTCCTGGACAAGACGGTGGTATCAGGATGCGCCGCCAACCATTCGCTCCAGACAGTGAGCTCGACCGGGAAGAAGTCCAGTTTCAGGTTTCGGCGGGCGAGCTCGCCGATTACCGGCACCCCGGTAAGAGAACTCCACAGGGAATTCGTGGTGCGGTCGTACATTAGCTTGTTGGAGCGGTACAGCAGCCCGGAGGTGCCGAAGGTGGTGGGTGTTCCATCGATCTTGGCGGAATACACGATTCCGGTGCCGCAAAGCGTTCACCACATGAGCGAGATGGGTTCGCCCCCGACCGTGTCGTTCACCATCTCGTGGGCGTTCACGATCCTTAGGGGATAAGCCCTGCTTTCGCCGTTGATCGTCAGGCCGAACACCCGGTCGCTGTCGAGGAGGTAGGTGGCCTCCGCCGCGGTCAGCGTCTCCGGGTCTCGCAGGTCGGGTATGCCGTCCGGCGGCACTCCACCCCATACCACCTCCGTTACGTCGATGCGGGAGAACTCTGCGGCGGGCAGCAAAAAACCTGGGAACCTGGGATGCACGTTTTGCATCAGGTCCGACTTCCATTCCACGTACTTCGGCGGCGGCTGATAGTGCTCCAGGTTCCGCCCCAGCCACTCCATCCAGCCGCCCCAGTCGATTGTTGTGAGGTCCTGCCCGGTCACCTCGCGTAGCACGGCGCCGACGCGCTCCCTCTGGCTTGAGAAGGGCATGAACCGCACCATCTCGATCAATACCGGGACCATCGACCGGTCCTGCTGGACGCCGATCTGATCCAGAGAGTCCATCATTGACCTGCTTGGGGTCATTAGGCCGCGGAGCATCTCGTACATCATCTCGTTGGAGTCGTAGTCGGCGGAACGGACCACGGGCTCTGGGGTCGGGCGGGATGCAGCGACGTCCGTCGACGTCGGGGAGGGTGGCACAGGAGTGTCCGAGACCTGAGTCGAGGCTACCGCCGGGGTCGGCTCAGCGAGGGCCGCCGGCACTTCAGTTGCAGCCCGCGCCGGAGTCGGCTCCTCGGTTTCTACCGGCGCCTCGCTGTCGGCGCACGCCATCGCGACCATGCCCACGAGGGTCGCGACGGTTAGGACCATAAGTTGTCTGGAGGGCAGCATCAATCTCTCCTGTATTACCAGGTGCTACGAACGCGGCGTGGTGTCCGGATTGTGAGGCAGGGTGCGCGCTGCTGCGTGCATTCAACAGCGATGGATGAAACCACATCGTCGCGAGCTGTCGCGCGTCAGTCGTGGTAGCGTCGGTTACGAGCCTGCGCGGATCATGTCCGCCACCCGCTCTCCGATCATCATGGTGGTGACGTTTGTGTTGGCCCTGATGCAGTCGGGCATGATCGATGCGTCGGCCACGCGGAGGCCCTCCGTGCCGTGAACCCTGCCGTACTGGTCCACGACCGCCATCCGGTCCGAGGACGGGCCCATCTTGCAGGTACACGATATGTGTTGGCCGGTCGTCACTTCCCTAAGCATCCATTCGTCCAGGGCGTCTTCGGAATCCAGCGCCTCGTCTGGCGGGTTGATGCGGGACTCGATAATGTCCCTCCACGCCTCATGCTCGCCCAACTCGATGCACATGCGCACGCCCTCTCGCATACGTGCGCGGTCGAACTCCTCCTGGAGCAAGTTGTAGTCCAACAGAGGCTGGTCGTGGGGGTCCGGGGACTGAAGCTCAAGATGGCCGGAGCCGGTCGCGAGGTCCAGCGCAAGGATCATCCGGACGCCCAGTGCAGTCATCCGATCGCCCCCCCTGGTGACGCGCTCGGTTGCGAAGTTCACCATGTAGACGATCATGTCGTTGGGGAGCGGCGAACCGGTGGCCGTGTAGCGAAGGCCAAACTGCATGCGTGGCGCCAGGGGGTCCAGCGGGTACACCGGTCGCGTCTCCCAGTCGACATGCAGGTTTGCGTGGTCTCTGAGGTTCTGGCCGACTCCAGGCAGGTGGTGCACCACGGGTATCCCCATCCCGCGGAGATGCGCCTCCGGCCCGACGCCGGACAGCATGAGAATCTGTGGCGAGCCGATGGCCCCGGCGGACAGGATTATCTCTTGCCCCTCGACCGTGAAGGTCTCGCCGCCACTCTCGACCGTGACACCGGTGGCCCTGACACCGTCGATCTCGATCCTGTGGACAAGGCAGTCGGGCCGGATGGTCAGGTTCAGTCGATGCCTTGACAGGCCCAGGTAGCCCAGGCTGGTGCTCCAGCGGATGCCGTTCGGGTTGTTCATCGGCAGTGGGCCCACCCCAGTCGAGTCCGGATCGTTGTGGTCGGGGCAGTCGGGAAAGCCGCGGCCCAGGCAGGACTGATAGAAGGCACTCGACGCCCCTAGCCACGCTTCCGGCTGGAAACGGCGGCAGATGATCGGCCCGTCGGTGCCGTGGAAATCGTCTGAATAATCGGTATCGGTCTCCAGCTTGCGGAAATACGGCAGGCTTTTTTCGAAGCTCCACTCGTCGTTGCCGGCCGCGGCCCAGCCGTCGTAGTCTTCCGGTACGCCGCGGAGGAATATCTGGGCATTGATGGCGCTGGAGCCGCCGGTTACCTTTCCCCTGGGAACGAGCATCGGCTCGGCCTGGTCAGTTGCCTTGCCGACGAACTGCCAGTTGTGGTCCGAGGTGTTGATGTCCGGTGTCGCTCCGTAGCCGTACCGTAATTCGTCGGGAAGACCCTCCAGGTCCGGGTAGTCGTGTCCGGCCTCCAGAAGCAGCACCGATTTATCCGGGTCCTCGGTCAGTCGGGTGGCGAGAATCGCGCCCGCGGAACCGGCCCCAATGACGATGTAGTCGTATTTCATTCGGCGCCTCGAGTGGACGAGATCCCGGATCGGATATCGATAGTCGACCGGATGTCGACTCCGACGACAATGGGGGATATTATACGTGGGCAGGGGCGCCCTCTGCACCCGGCAGGGCTGGCCCTCTACCCACTATTGGGCGTATCTTGTGACAGACCGTCGTCGCATCCTACCCGCTCTGATCTCAGCCGACGTACTCAATCTCATGAGCGAAGCCGCGGGTGCAGGGGGCGGAGCCCTCCCGAGGCGGGCCTGGTGTGCGCCGAGTCCCTACACGTCGGGTCGGGCAGGTGGGCGGGCCCCATCACACTACAACGAGACGCCCCCAGGCATAAGAGAGAAATAGATGAAATCCAGATGCGGCTGGGCCGCGAGCGAAGGGATGATCGCCTACCACGACCAGGACTGGGGCGTCCCGGTCCACGACGACCGCAAGCTGTTCGAGATGCTGATTCTCGAAGGCGCTCAGGCCGGGCTGAGCTGGGAGACCATTTTGCAGCGACGGGAGAGCTACCGGCGGGCCTTCGACGGCTTCGATCCCCGAGAGGTGGCGGGCTACGACGACGCCAAGTCGGCCGAGCTGCTCAAGGACACGGGCATCATCCGAAACCGCCTGAAGGTCGCGTCGGCCATCGGCAACGCGAAGGCGTACCTGGAGACGCAGCGGGAGCTCGGCAGCTTCGACGCCTACCTGTGGCGCTTTGTCGACGGCGAACCGCTGGTCGGAGCATGGACCGAGATGGGTCAGATTCCCGCCACGACCCCCGAATCGGACGCCCTGAGCAAAGACCTGCGGGGCAGGGGCTTCAACTTCGTGGGGCCAACGATCTGCTACGCCTACATGCAGTCAGTCGGCCTGGTCAACGACCACCTGGTGTCGTGCTTCCGCTACGCTGAGCTTGCGGCCGGCGTGGGCGACGGCGAGTGATACCGAGCATCGCGCTGCCAGCCTCATCCTCCGCGCCCTGATTGGCCGCGTAATGCCGCTCGTGGCGACGGGCGGCCAACCACCGCCGTCAAATGAACCCGGCTGTGCCGGCCACCTAGAAGACGGCGATCGGGTTGACGGGGGAGCCGGTGCCGCCGATAACGTTCAGCGGGTTGATGGTCAGCATGAACTCGTAGCGGCCCTCCTCGGCGCAGGCGTCCGCCAGGGGCTCCAGGAGCGAGTTGTCGAGCAGCGCGACACCGTAGGCGAAGATGACGCCGTGGACCGTCCACGGGAGGTCGTACTCGTTGGGGCTGGCGTCCATCATGTCCCAGCCCAGGATGGATATGTCGGTGTCGCGGATGAACTTCAGGCACGATGCGTGCAGCCCGGGCCTCGACGCGCCGCCGCCCCAGGTGCCGCCGTTGTCTCGCGCATAGGCCTCCCGGCCGCTGTAGACCATCACCGCGTCTCCCGGCTCGATCGCCACACCCTTCGACTCGGCGATGTCGGCCAGCTCCCAGCCGTGAACCGGGTCGTCGAGGGTCACGTAGGGCGCACCGCGGTGCCTCGGCACGTCCAGCAGGACGCCGCGAGTGAGGATCCCGTCGCTCCACTGGTCGACGGTGCCGTAGCTGGCGCCCTGGAAAGCCAGCACGTCCCTGGGGTCCTTGCCGTCCCACATGCCGTCTTCATCCCAGACATGGCAGAGGGCGTCGATATGGGTCGTGGCCGTGCCGTGGTAGAAGACGCCGTAATAGTCCATCGCCGAGCCACCGTCCGGCGAACGGTCCGACACCACCAGGTAGTGCTGCGAGGGCCTCGGGTTCTCGTCGGACGGCGTCACCGCAAATGGCCGGCTAAGGGAGACGCTGCGGCCGCTCCGGACGAGGCCTGCCGCCTCGATGCGCTTCTCAGGCGTGATCAGGTTGATGGCCCCGGCCGATCCCTTGTCTCCCCATCGGCCCCAGTTCCGGCGCTCCTTCAGATAGGACATTACGGTCTCTTTGGTGGGCACGGCGCGATCCGTCAAGGCGTGGTCCTCCTGGTTCGGGTTGATGCGAACTCTACTGCATGTCAATGGGCCGGGCAAGTGGCGGGCGTGGGTATATAATTACGCCAGTTTTACACGAGCAACAGCGAGGAGGGTCCCAAATGGGCAAGCTGGACGGCAAGGTCTGCGTGATAACCGGCGCAAGTCGGGGCATCGGCGCTGAGATAGCGTCGCTGTTCGCCGCCGAGGGCGGGAGGGTGGTCGCCGCCGCGCGAACGCTTCACGAGGGAGACCACCCCCTGGAGGGTTCGCTGGACAAGACGGTGGCGGATATCCGCGACGCCGGAGGCGAGGCGACGCCCTCCGCGGTCAACATCTCGCTGCCGGAGGACTGCGAGCGGCTGTTCGACGAGGCCCATGCGGCATACGGGCCCGTGGACGTGCTGGTCAATAATGCCGCCCTCACCTACTTCA
This sequence comes from Dehalococcoidia bacterium, assembly GCA_965248005.1. GTDB lineage: Bacteria > Chloroflexota > Dehalococcoidia > Lucifugimonadales > UBA1123 > CBDFIE01. The sequence goes on along the minus strand of CBDFIE010000003.1, from coordinate 1,046,833 downwards.
TACCGGTGAAGGACTACCCCCTGCGCCGGTGGATGCGCTCCTGGGCCGTCAACTTCCACGCCCCGTTCATCCTGAGCCAGCTAGCGCTGGGCGACATGGTGGACCGGGGAAGCGGCAGCATCGTCAACATATCGTCGGGCGCGGCCATCGGACCCGGACGGGGCCCGTACCCCGAGGCCCCGCGTGGGGGCGGCACCTGCTATGGGGCGGAGAAGGCGGCGCTGGAGCGGTTCAGCCAGGGGCTGGCGCAGGAGGTGTACCAGTACGGTGTCTCGGTGACATGCGTCTCGCCCTCCCAGGTGGTCCCGACCCCCGGAACGATATATCACAACCTGGTCAGCGGAGTGGACGACCCCAGGGGCGAGCACCCTGACCTGATGGCCAGGTCGGCGCTGCTGCTGGCCACAGAACCCCTGGACAAGGTCACCGGCCGCGTGACCTACAGCCAGCAGATCTTGAAGGAGTACGGCTGGATCGACGAAGGCAAGGGCACAGGGTTCGACCGGCAAGGCAGCGGCTACAGCCTCGTCTAGTACCTGACTCCAGAAAACCGCGCCATGACGTCCGCCCTGCACCGGGGACGCGCTCGTGGCCTGCCACGCACGGAACCATCCCCCTTCCTTTTCTGGAAGGGGGAAAGACTTGCATCTGAAGGTGTCCCTCGGACTCCCGGCCCTTCGGCATGCTCAGGACAAGCACAGGGGCTCCGCCCCTTTGCACACCCCAACTTCATTACCCTGCCAGGGTAATTGCCGGCAGTTTGCGGTATTGAAGGACTCGCAACGCTTAGCCAACACGATCCGAGGCCCTCTTCATTGCGGGAGATCGTCCAGTTCAAGTCTCCTAGTCGGTGACCGTGGGACAAGACGGGCGAAAACAAGGTACCCCAAAGGCCTTGCGCCTTTTTGAGACCTTGGTTAGCCTTTGTCAAAAGCTGTGAAACGGGCCGGTAATCCCTAGCGCGGTTGGCTCGGCGAACGCGCTACCGCCTGCGGGACGTCGACTTCAAGCGGCATATCGGTCTGGATCAGGCCGGTGGACTATCCCGGGGCCCACCGCTCCCGACCCGAACCAATTACTGGATGGATGGCTTTCGACGGCTCAAGAACAGAGGCACGGTTTTTTAGCGACAACTCAGGGGGACGAACGATGAAACTTACTCGCGCGAGAGTGACGAACTTCAAGAGCATCGACGACTCAGGCTGGGTCACGCTGGATAACGTGACCTGCATGGTCGGCAAGAACGAGTCTGGCAAGACCGCGTTCCTGCAGGCGCTCCGACGTATCAACCCGGCTGGCGGCGCGACCACAGGCTTCGACCTGCGGGACTACCCGCGAAAGGGGTACGTGCGCTACAAGCGCCGCCACGACGAAGACCCAGCCACGGTAGTACAGGCCGAGTTCGAGCTTTCGGAACCCGAGGTCGAGGAGCTGGAATCGGAATTCGGAAAAGGGGTGCTGGGGTCCCGCACTGTGGTCGCCAGTAAGAACTACAAAGACGAGATGACCTGGACCGTCGACGTCGACGATGCCGTCGCAGCCCCCGGCGTCTCCAGGGGCGGGACGTATTCTGCGGATACCCATAGAGACACCGGCTATCCGGACGCCTGGACGCGGGCGATCGAGCGCCCGGCTACCGCGGACACGACCGAATCCAGCCCGGAGCCGGCGCCCGTTCCTATTCACAGGCAACCCGCAGCGAGCGTCAAGCAGCGGATCATCCGAGACCACCTGGAGCGGTACCTACCGTCCTTCGTGTACTTCGACAACTACAGCGCGATGCGCGGGCGCATCTCGATACAGGACATAAAGCGCAAGAGCCTCAACCCCGCCGGTGTCGATGACGCGGACCGGACCTTCCTGGCGCTGCTCAATCTGGTCGGCGCTGACCTGTCGGACCTGGAGAGCGAGACCAACTACGAGTACCTGAAGGCCGAGCTGGAATCGGCGTCAATCGGAATCTCCGATGAGATTTTCGAGTTCTGGAAGCAGAACACCCAGCTCAGGGTGGAGTTCGACGTGTCGCCCGCGAATCCCAGCGACCCCCCGCCTCTAGACTCGGGGGCGATCCTCCACGTGCGCATCTGGAACGACCGCCACCGGGTCTCGGTGCCCTTCGACGAGCGCTCCAGGGGGTTCGTCTGGTTCTTTTCGTTCCTGGTCTACTTCTCGCAGATGGAGGACGAGGAGGAGGGAGACGTAGTCATACTCCTGGACGAGCCCGGCCTGAACTTGCACGCCCTGGCCCAGTACGACTTCCTGCGCTTCATCGACGAGCGCCTGGCGCCCAGGCACCAGGTCATCTACACGACCCACTCGCCTTTCATGATCAACCTGGACCAGCTCAGCCGCGTGCGGACCGTTGAGGACATGGACAAGCTCGGCACCATAGTCGGCGGCGATATCCTCGGAAACAGTCGCGAGACGGTGTTCCCCTTGGAGATGGCACTGGGCTACCAGATGGCGCAGACCCTGTTCCTGGCGCCCCACTGCCTGCTGGTAAATTCGGCCTCGGACCTGATCTACCTCCAGGTCCTGGGCGAGGCGTGCGCGGCCGAGGGCCGCTTACGGCTGGACCCTCGGTGGGTAATCATACCCGTCGGCAACGCCGAAAACCTGCCAGCCTTCGTCTCGCTGCTGGGAGACAGCTACATGAGTGTCGCGGTGCTGATGGACGTGACGCCGACGGACAAGGACCAAATCAACAGGATCAACGAGTCCGGCGCCGGCGGCGCCCGCAGTCCGATTCGGTGGGTCGAGGTGACCCGCGTCCGCGACGCCGACATCGAGGACCTGCTGGACCCGGGCTTCTACCTGAAGCTGGTCAACGAGTCCTACGCATCGGAGCTTCCCCACCCGTTGACGCTGCGCCTGATTACCGACAGCAACCCTCGCATCGTGGAGCGTATCCGGGCCTACTTCGAGTCGTCCGGGATTGCCGAAGGCAAGTTCGACCCTTACGTTCCCGCGGCCTACTTGCTCCAGAAACACGCGGAGTTGGGGCGCAAGTTGGACGAAGGCACCATCGGCAACGTGGCCTCGATGTTCGAGCGGATCAATGGGCTGCTGGGCGGCGGCCACGCCGTACCGGACCGGGCGTTGAACGGCGCGGAGCACACGGCGCGCGAGAGCAACGGAGTATTCGCCGGGGAACGATAGCGCTCAGAGGCGCCGAACTCGCGACGCATCGCACGCCTCCCCGCTCGGGGGGCGAACCGGCTACTGCTCCGGCGGTTCCTCGCCGCGCTCCGGACGCGGTTGCGGGCCCGCGTCTCGACCCTTCCAAAAGACGCCGTAGGCCAGCAGGACCACCATGAGCGTCGCCAAGGCTGCCGGCGCGACGTATTCGAATCGAATGTCATCGAGGCCCTCCCTGACACGGTCCGCCAGGCTCGATCTGGGCAACCTTCCTAGCTGCACGGACAGGCTCTCGCCTCTTGCCACGCCGCTTGTCTCGATGAGCTGAAACTGCCTCTCACCGATTGGAACCGTCTCAGGCTGCCCCAGCGTGGGGACGCTTATCGACAGGACCTCAAGCGGCGCCAACACCCGGACGCGGTCTGCCCCATACCTGTAGGACTTTTCCAACGTTATCGCGTCGTCCTCGTATGGAAACCAGTAGGAGAAGGTCAACTGGTGCCGGCCCGGGGGCACGCTGGCGAATAGGGCGAACCCGCGGTCCACCTGCGCGTAGTCCGCGTCAATTAGCGCTGTGGTGACCTGAAGGGCTGTGGCGCCCGGCGGTAGCCCGAACCTCAGTAGCTGCATCGGCTGGGGCCCCGGGACGTAGGCGTGGTCTGAGACGTTCGCCAGATCGACGATCTCAAGCGCGGCCACGGTCTGGCTGGCCTTGTCCACGGCCGCCAGGAGCAGCGAGGCCGATGCCACGTAGACGATGGCGTCGTCGGAGCTGGCATCGTAGACGGCGATACTCAGGGGAGCCGGCGAGCCGGTCGACAAGTCCAGGTCCGTGCCGTAAATGGCGCCCTGGAAGCGGACTGAGACGCCGTAGGCCCGAGCCGGGTCGTACTGTATCCCTTCGAAGCGGAACCTGCCCCTGTCGTCTGACTCCGTCTGAAGGTCGAGCGGACCCTCGGCCGCGATCTGGTGGAGGGTTACGGGCAGTCCACGAGTTCCGCCACCTCCGTCGGTGGCGTTGACGATAGTTCCCTCGACGACCCGGGTCTGCTCCTGCGCCCACGCCTGGCCCGCCGCCGCGACAAGCGTGGCGCAAAGCGCCGCGGCGACGGTCGCCACCAGGTACGCTAATATCCGTGCGCGTACGGACCGCGAACTCAGACACTGACCGCCGACGCTTCGGTCCCACGCCGTACGGCCAGATGCCGCAACCCCAGCGGCCCTACGACAGGCTCTTCGCGAATTGAACCGGGTCAACTGGCTTCGAAGTGACGTACGACCGGCTCTTGCATCTCGCGCCTGATCACCTTGCCTCGGACGAGCTTGAAGAACAGAAACCGGACGAGTTTCTGTATCAGACTCCCGTGCATAGACCACCGGACGGTCCAGCGGGTAGCGTCGCCGACGGGCTCGAAATCGTCCTGTCGGTCGGACCACTCCGAGTCCAAAGCGGCCATGACCCGACGGTTGGGGTACTCGAAGACGCACCGCCAGGTGATAATCTCCTCTGGGTCGTCGGGGTACCGGCGGATGTCCTCGGTGTAGACGTAGCCGCCGTCATCGGAGGGTCGGACATCCTCCGAGTACCGCCGACGAAACTGCTCGTCGTCGACGGGTCCTTCCGGTCCGTAAGAGGTTACGTATTCGTACACCTTCTCCGCCGGAGCCGGGACGATCATGGATATGCGTAGCTGCACTCTTGCTATGCCTGCTGTGGAGGTTTGGGCGTCCAGTAGGCGAGTTTAGCAACCGAGGTAAGGGGAGTCAAACGGCGGTCGGATTAACGGTGGCGGCGGTCATTTGGGCCGGCCAGGGGTCCGCGGGAAGCGCCGGCGGCTATTGCGCCGGCGGCGCTAGAGACTGTGGCTCCGTCCAGTAGAATACCCGCTTACCGTCGCCGTCTCTGAAGCCTCCCAAGAGAATCCTAATCGTGTCTATCAGCGCCCAGGGGCCTGTAACGATCATCCCTATACCGATGAGCGTGAGCACAAGCATCACGATGGCGGACTTGGTCTTTTTCAGGTAGAACTTTTGCGCACCGAATATGCCCAATATCACCGCCAGTATAAGCGCGACCACGCGAGATTTGGAGCTGATGTCCGATGGGACCTGGTGCATGCCGACCCTCCTGATCTACGCCTGCCCAATTTGGCCGTAGTCTCTTCTTCTCGTACTCGCCGAACTGCGGATACAGAGTCGCTTGCTTCGCGTAGATTGCGTCGCGCTCCTCACCAGCGACGACCGTCGCCTCGGCCTCGAAGGTCTCGGTACCGACTTCGACCGTTACGTCAGGGTTCGCAATCAGGTTGTGATACCAGTCGGGGTTCGATGAGGCCCCGCCCTTCGAAGCGAACACGAATATACTGTCGCCCTCGGGTACGTACATCACAGGGTTCACCCTCGTCTTGCCGGATTTCGCGCCCCTGGTCGTCAACAGCAGTACAGGCGCGCCTTCAAATGGCCCACCAACTTTGCAGCCGTGCTCGCGAAATTCGCTGATTATCGCACTGTTCCAGTCAACCATCGTAGTCATTTCCTTGCCTCTCCCGTCGGGGTCTACCGAATCTTCGAAATCACCTAATGCCTTGATAGGTGCTAATGTAAGATTAGCGTAATGCGCTAATGCTTGTCAAGCCCCTAATGTTATGTTAGTATCCAGGCGACGGTCCCAAATTCAAGGAGTAAGGCTAATGGACCACGAGGAGACGTGTCCGGCCCATTACGAAGCCGCAATGGACGTGCTTGGTAAAAAGTGGACTGGCCTCATACTGAAGCCCCTGATGGAGGGACCCCGCAGGTTCACCGAAATCTCCGCCTACGTGCCCAGGCTTAGCGACCGTCTTTTGTCCCAGCGACTCCAGGAGTTGGAAGTGCGAGGCATAGTCGAACGTCGGGTACATGACGAGAGGCCGGTGCGGGTCGAGTATGTTTTGACCGACAAGGGACTCGACCTCAAGGGAGTCCTGGATGCGATCGGGATGTGGGCCGACCGCTGGGAGACCGCGGATGCGCCTGTGGCGGCGGCCACCACTGGTCGAAGGAGTGAATGAGTCGCGCCTGCGGTGAGCGCAGACGCGCCGTCGGGACTTCCTCGCATTACCCTGCAGGAAGCGGGTAATCGGGATGAACGAAGGGCCACCAACGTACGCTCCGGGGAGGCCACGTTCGCGCCCGAAGTTCGCTCTCTTCGGTCCTCAATCTCGTGGCGTGGCGACTGCTACGAAGACTTGGTCTTCGGGTCCATCTTCTTCAGGAGCCAGGCCAGCTTTTGGTCTGCATCTTCCTGAGTCAGCTCGCCCTTCGCGACCAGAGCATCCAGCTTCTCCTCGAAGGCCGCCACCTTTGCCTGGATAGCTTCCTCCTTAGCGATTGTCCCGCTCTTCACGTCGGCATCATATTGCAGCTTCGCCTGGATGGCCTCCAGTTTTTCGTCGGCATGCGCCTGGGTCAAGTCGCCATTTTCGACCAGGTCGGATAACTTCGACTCGTAGACGGCCAGCTTTGCCTGGACAGCCTCGTCCCACAATTCTTGTCGAGCCTGCTTGATCGCGGCGTCGACTACGGACTCATCGAGACCCAGTATCGCCGCCACTCTGGGCGCCAGTTTGTCGATGCTGGAAGGCTTCGTGTCCTCTCCACCTGCCAGAATCACGGTTGTCGAAATGATCGACGCGGTAGCTAGCAGCACAACCATCGCTAAAGTAAACCAACGCTTCTTCAATGGACTCTCTCCTTACCGATCAGGTTTCCTCCCATCGGCCCTCGGACGATCCCGACGGGATCGCCATTAGACCAATTTTAGCATTGGGCCGGGGGATAGCACAGCCACATAAGCGAAGGGTTGCCGAGGGCCGCTTCCAATCGCAGGCCATCTTGGGCGAGAGCTGCGCCGACGATCTTTTGACGGTTGGCCGCTCCGTTGCTACACTCGCTCCCGGCTGAAGGCCGTTACCGAATAACCTCTGGGAGTTAACATGCTCGACTACGGCGATGTGCTCGGATTGCTTTCCGACGAAGAGCGGCAGGTGCAAGCCACGGCCCGTGAGTTCCTCGAGGCCGAGGCCGTGCACGACATCGCCGACTGGTGGGAGCGAGGTGAGTTTCCAGGGCACCTGGTGCCGAAACTGGCGGAGATGGGCTACCTGGGCGCCAACCTCCCCGTGGAGTACGGCGCCGCCGGGGTCAACAGCACAGCCCATGGTCTGATCATGTACGAGTTGGAGCGAGTGGACTCGTGTCTGCGAAGCTTCGCCAGCGTCCAGGGCGCACTGGTCATGTACCCGATCTACAGGTACGGCTCGGAAGAGCAGAAGCGCCGTTACCTGCCTGAGCTGGCCGCGGGACGGATGGTCGGCTGTTTCGGCCTGACCGAGCACGAGGGCGGCTCCGACCCCGGGGCCATGAAGACCACGGCCCGTCGCGATGGCGAAAGCTACGTCATCAGCGGAACAAAGATGTGGATATCCAACGGCTCGATTGCCGACGTGGCCGTAGTTTGGGCCAAAGACGATGAGGACGCGGTGCGCGGGTTCCTGGTTCCCAGCGACGCGCCCGGGTTCGTTGCCACGGAGATCAAGCACAAGATGAGCATGCGGGCCTCGGTAACCAGTGAGCTGGTGATGGACGAGTGCCGCGTCCCGGCGTCGCAGATGCTGCCCGAGGCCGTCGGCCTTCGCGCACCGCTGTCGTGCCTCACCCAGGCCCGGTTCGCTCTCGCCTGGGGCGCGCTGGGGGCGCTGGAGGCCGTCTACACCGACGCGCTGGAGTTCGCCCAGACCCGCACCACTTTCGGCAAGCCCATCGCCGCCCGACAGCTCGTGCAGGCGAAGCTGGTGGACATGCTCGCGGACCACACGCGCGGCCTTTTGCTGGCATGGAGGCTGGCGGTCCTGAAGGACCAGGGCAAGCTGGGCCACGCTCTGGTCTCGCTGGCGAAGCGGGAGAACGTTCGCTCGGCCCTCGACGCGGCCCGTTCGGCGCGCGAGGTCCTGGGCGGCAGTGGGATAGTGCTCGAGCACCCCGCTATCCGCCACATGCTGAATCTCGAGACCGTCTTTACGTACGAGGGCACCCACGACATCCACACGCTGGTCCTGGGCCGCGACATCACCGGCCACAACGCCCTCGACTAAATTTTTGTTTTTTGTATTGGTCTGCGGTTGACTCGCTGTCGACGCTGTCTGGCCGAAACGCCGCTGTCGGTTGGCGCTCGTGCTGGCGCCCCGGCCGAGGGCTAGGGCATCAACGTTAGCTCCGGAACGTTCTCGATGAGGCCCGTGTAGTCGACGTGATAGCCGATTCTGCGGTCGATGGTTCCCAGTATGAAGTTCAGGTCGTCGGAGACCGACTGCGTCAGATTATCCACGTAAGGTCCCACCTCGGCGGGCGTCAGCCTTGTGAGGCGATCGTGGAGCTCCAGCATGGCCTCGGGCGATAGCGTCTCCCGATTCATCAGAGCGGACTTGAGGTGGGACAGCTCAGGATCGTGCAGCGCCGCAAGCCATACGAATAGCATCCCTCGACGGTGGAACTCGAGTCGTGCGTCCAAACTCTCGCGCAGAAACTCGCGAAACTCGTCCACGTAGGCCTGGATGCCCGGGATGTCCGGGAAGACGCTGGTGTTTATTCCGGCGTGCTCCCCAAGCTTCCGGGTCAGCGCCGCTTCGAAGGCGTAGGCTTCCGCTTCTTGCAGTGCGGCCAGGTCCGATCCGAACTCCCCCTTGTCCTGTACAGGGTTCGCCATCTTTTGTCGGGCGTGGCCCGCCTCGTGAGCAACAGTTGAGATAACGCTGGAAACTGGCCGATCGCCTCGGATAATCAACTCCAGCCCGGCATCCGTACGACTACAGCAGAAGCCCAGCGCCGCCTTGAGGAAGGCGCTGCCGCCCCCGTACTCGTCGATATAGGCCAGGTACTCGTCGCCGGAAAAAATGCGCGGCACCCAGCCGTCCTGATGGGGCGTTCTGCCTGTCAACAGGAAGTAGCCGTTTTCGAATATCTCGATTACCTCGCCGCTTAAGGAAATTCTGACCTGAGTGGAGCCCTGCGGCCCGCTCTCCACCCCGAACCTTTCCACGTCCAATGACGTGGCGAATGCGAAGTCAAGTCTCGTCTTCAGCTCGTCCGGGGTCAGTGGCGTGAAGGATGTCGATGGAGTTGCCGTGGGTGTCGGCGCCTCGGCAAGAGGGGTGGCTGCTCCGGCGGCCACCGCGTAGACCTGTCTGTCGTGAGAGCCGAAGAATACCGTGCCGCTGCGGACCGCGGCCCTGGCCTGCACGTCGTCCCCTGTCGCGAACCTCCAGAGCTGCACCCCCGTGGCCGCGTCGAGGGCGTAAAGATGGTCGTCATCTGAACCGGCGAAGACGACGCCGTTCTCTATTACTGGCGACGACCTCACTTCCCCCCCTGTCGCGAACGACCAGAGCACCGAGCCGTCTCGGATGTCGAGGGCGTAGATGCGACCGTCGTCGGAGCCGAAGAATACGCGGCCGTCCGCAGCCGCAGCCGAAGTGAGCACACTGTCGCCGGACCAGAAGGTCCACGCAAGCCTACCAGTTGAGGCGTCTAGCGCATACAGGTGTTCGTCCAATGACCCTACGTACACAAACCCGCCCAGTACGAGGGGTGTGGAAACTGACCGCCACTGCAGCTCGGCTTTCCAACGGACCTCCCCGGTGCTCGCGTCAACCGCGTAAACGTGTTCGTCAGAGGAGGCCGCGTAAACTGTGTCACCCGCCACCGCCGGGCCACCGAGTATGGGCCCACCAGTTTCGAACTCCCACACGAGTGAGCCGGACGCGGTGTCGAGGGCGTAGAGGTTGCCGTCCTCTGATCCGACGAATACCGCGCCGTCCCGGACGGTGACCCCGGACCAAATGTTGCTGCCGGCGGCGAACGTCCAGACGCGTTCGCCGTTCGCCTTGTCGACACCGAGTACCTTTCCACCGAGAGTGCCGAAAATCACCAGCGACTGCGTTACGGCCGCGGTGCCGGTGATGCCACTGTCGGCGGGATAATCCCAGACGGGCGTGCCTCCCGATGTCTCGAGGGCGTACAGATGACGATCCTGGGAGCCGATATAGACCACGTCGCCGTCTATCGCCGGCGCCGCGTCGATCCAGCTACCGGTGGGGTGACTCCACCGGAGGGCGCCCGGCGCGGGTGTGAGCGTCGGTAGCGGCGTCGGCGACGCGGTGGCCGTTGCCGCGGGCGTCGGCGAAGCGGTGGGGAGTGGGACGGCCGTGCTCGTGGGCGAAGGCTCTGGCGTCGCGGTGCTGGTCGGCGCCGGCGTGGGCGTCGCAGTGCCCGTGGCCGTCGGAACGGCAGTTGGCGTGGGTGTGTCATGAATCATGAACAGGGCGCGGACTCGCAGGTCGCGGTCCACCGTCACCGTCACCTGATGTCCCGCTCCGCTGACATCCCCATCCCACCAGACGAAAGAGGCATCGGGCTGCGTGTCGACCAGTCGCAGCGTCACCACGGTGTCCGCGAGATAGAGGCCGTCCGACGATGGCGGCGGGTCCAGCTCGATCAGCGCGGCGCCCGGCGGTTCTACGCTGGCGGCCAGGGTGAAACGCTGAGGCGTCGGCGTAGGTGACGGTGTCGGCGAAGGTGGCGGTGTGACCGTGGGAGTGGGCGAGGGCGTCGACGTGGGGAGCGGCGTCTCGGTCGGCGGAGGCGTGGGCGTGGGCGAAGCAGTGGCGGTTGGGCTCGGTGTGGCAGTGACCGCTGCGGCCAGCGCCGGCGGGGACGATGGCGCCGGGGATGGCGACGGCGCACGAACTTCGGTCGCGCCCGTGTCTCTTGCAAAGCTCTCGGGCGGAGGGTCTTGGGAGCAGCCCAGTGCTGCCAGCGCAAGGACGCCGAGAGCGATACCTAACTCCAGTGCCCGGACGGGAGGCCGAACGCTCATCCGGGCGCCTCGCGACGCGGTATCCGACTCAGCGAACGGATATTACGCACCGCTGAAATGTCGCGGCGCCGCGGTAGGCAGTCGCTTCGGCATATTGAAGGGGCTGCACGGCTCTGCCGGGGAGGTGAACCGGCGCTCTGCCGGAAGCGCGTTGAACCCCCACGAGGCAGCCAGGCGGCAAAAATAGCTATGCGTCGGGGAGCGGCGCCTTGTCCCCGGTCCTTACCTGCCAGGTACGCAGTCTGGCGGCCAGCTCGCGGATGCGGTCGCGATGGGCCGGGTCGTTGTACAGGTTGGACATTTCGTGTGGGTCGCTGCGCAGATCGAACAACTCGCACTGGTCGCCGGCGCACAGATTTAGCTTCCACCGGTCGTGGACGATGGACCGCCACGGTAGGGCCAGCATCCGGTTGATCTGGTCCGTGCCCAGGCTTCGGTCCTCCATCTCGGGGCTGATGCCGTTCCACTGGATTACCACCTCGCCATCGTCCAGAGAGTCTTCGCCTTTCAGCACCGGCAGCCGGCTTTCGCCCTGCAGTCGGTCAGGCACCCGTTCTCCCAGCAGGTCCAGGAGCGTCGGCGCTAGGTCGATTTGGCCAACGCTCCCCTTTATCATACGCTGCGACTCCGACAACCACGGCACCCGCATCAACAGCGGAACGCGGGAGGACTCCTCGTAGAAAGACCGCTTTTCCAACAGGCCGTGGTCACCCATGTGGTCGCCGTGTTCGCTGGTGAAGACCACGACCGTGTTGTCGGCGATTCCAGCGCTGTCGAGGGCGGCCGTGATTTTCCCGACCATGCGGTCGACCAGCGTGATATTGGCGAAGTATCGGGCACGGAGGCGTTTCCAGCCCGCCTCGGTGGTTATGTCGTTGAAGGCGCTGGCGTAGCTGGTCATATAATCATCGGCGTTAAACCCATTTGGGTCCCCCATGTACTGGAGGTAGTAGTCCGCCCTGACTCGGTTGAGCAGCGATGCTCCCTCGGGCCTTTTCAGAAAGGCCGGTCCCACTGGAATCTCCTCGGGATCGTACAGGTCGTCCAACGGCCCCTTGTTTGGGGAGTGTGGCTCGAATGTGCTGACGTAGAGGATGAAGGGACGGTCACTGTTGCGGTGGACGAAAGACGCGGCCCGGTCTCCCAGATAAGAGGCCATCTGGAACTCCTCGGGAAGCCCCGCCCTGCGGTCCGCCGAGAAGAGCATGGCCCCGTCGGCTGCCGCCTGGTCCGGAGCAAAGCCGTTGCTGACCAGGTGCCGGTGGTAGTCGCTCATGATGGCCTGATGCTCAGGTTGGGTGTACTGGCCCCTGTGCCCGTCTTCGGTGCTCACCCACTCGTGGAACCCGTGCTGCGCGACTACGTCGTCGCCCAGGTGCCACTTGCCGAAGTAGGCGCGGTGGTAGTCGTCGGAGACCATCTCGGCGATGGTGGGTACGTCGGCGGGCAGGTTCATCTTGTTTACGATGGGCCCCGCCGCGTGCGGGTACAGCCCGGTCATGATCGTGGCGCGGGCGGGGGTACACACGGGCTGAGCCACGTAGGCGGCCTCGAACACGAAGCTCTGGTCGGCCAGCTTATTCAATTCAGGGGTCTGTATCCACGTGTTGCCGTAGCACGCCAGCGTGTCGTGCCGCTGCTGATCGCTCATGATAAAAACCAGGTTAGGTCGTTCGGCCATTAGGGTGCCCCTCCTTTGGTCGAGCGGATTAGCGTGGCTGTGTCCGGGTCGCCTAGGCGTCCATGGCGCATCGGAAGCCCAGATTTCCGGTGGAGCTGTCTGGCGTGTTGGCGCTTCGCGCGGCCGCACGGTACCTGTTGCAGTATGAGTCGTGACACAGGTGCGACCCGCCTCGGAGCGTCTTCGACGTGCCGGCTGCGGGTCCAGTGGGGTTACTACGGGTCTCGGTCCTGTGATAGGTCGGGCTGAACCAGTCGGCCTGCCACTGCCAGACGTTCCCGCTGGGGTCGTATATGCCGAGGCCGTTGGGGTCGTAGGCGCGAACAGGGGAGGTGCCGACGTAGCCGTCATCGGCAGTGTTGGTGTCTGGGAACTCCCCTTGCCAGATGTTACAGAGGTGCCTGCCATCGGGCACCAGCTCGTCACCCCATGGGTAGCGCTTCTGGTCCAGTCCACCGCGGGCCGCCATCTCCCATTCGGCCTCAGTGGGCAGCCGCTTCTCCGCCCACCGGCTGTAGGCGGAGGCGTCGTTCCAGGATACGTGGACAGCGGGGTGGTCCATTCGGTCTCTGACGCTGGAGCCCGGTCCCTCCGGCCGACGCCACATTGCGCCTTGAACGGCCCACCACCAGGGGGCCTGGGACACCGACTGGGTGACCGCCCGGGCGATCCTGGGCGGAACGAAGAGGTGGAACACGAACGACCAGCCGTAGTTTTCGGCCTCGGTCTCGTAGTCCGTTGCCTTGACGAAGCTTGCGAACTGGGCGTTGGTGACGGAGGTCTCGTCTATGTAGAAGGGTGACAGGGTGACCTCTCGTACGGGGCCCTCGCCGTCGGAGGGGAATCCCGCAGGGTCGTCGCTGCCCATCACGAACGCGCCGCCTGGGATGAAGGCCATGCGCTTGGGCGCCCGCTTTGGCTTGTCGGTACGGCCCAGGGGCGCCGCGATCGGTATCTGGCTCGCGGCCGTGCCCCTGGAAGCTGCACAGCACGGGGAATTTGGCGTGTCAGACATAGCGGTCCGCCTCCCTTGCCAGGATGGCCGGTCGGAGTTTAGGGATGGTTGCACACGGAGTAGCGGGTGTCAACCTGAAGCTATTGACAAAACTTTCACAAATGGGCTAATCTTGAAATTGCGATGGTTATCTCGAACGGCAGTTTGTATTTTGGGTATTACTTTTACTTTACCGGCAACGCCGGCGGAGTTCTGGTGTCCTGATATCCACCTAGCCTGACGAGAAACGAGTCCACCAGAGCCCCAGCCGGTAGAGGCTGGGGTTTTTGATTTTCAGGGAGGAGCAGGTCAAATGCAGGAATCGCCAACAAGGGACGTAAATGTGGTGAACGTAGAACCTCTGAAATCGCCAGTAGACCTGGTCAAAGAGATACCTGTTAGCCCCGCGGCGGAGCAGACCGTTCTGGAGGGGCGAGACCAGATCAGGCGCGTGTTGCGGGGCGAAGACCCTCGTATCCTGATGGTGGTCGGGCCCTGCTCGATCCACGACGAGAAGGCCGCCATCGAGTATGCGGCACGGCTGCTCAAGCTATCCGAGCAGCTCAAGGACCGGCTTCTTCTGGTAATGCGGGTCTACTTCGAGAAGCCGCGCACCACCGTCGGCTGGAAGGGCCTGATCTACGACCCGAACCTCAACGACACCTTCGATGTTCCCGAAGGGCTGCGCAAAGCGCGTAAGATCATGCTCCAGATCGCCGAGATGGGGATGTCCACGGGCACCGAGTTCCTCGACCCCATCATCCCACAATACCTGGCAGACCTGGTCTCCTGGTCCACCATAGGCGCGCGCACCACGGAGAGCCAGACTCACCGCCAGATGGCCAGCGGGCTGAGCATGCCTGTCGGCTTCAAGAATGGCACCGACGGCAGCGCCCAGACGGGCGTCGACGCCATGATCGCCGCTCGGTTTAGCCACGCTTTTCTCGGCATCGACCACTTCGGTCAGACCTCCGTCATCCACACCAGCGGCAACCCGGACGGGCATCTGGTGCTGAGGGGCGGCCGGAGCGGGCCGAACTTCGGCGCGGACGCCATCGCCGATGCGCACCGGCTGCTGGAGGCCGCCGACGTCAGGCCCCAGCTACTGGTGGACTGCTCACATGGCAACTCCAACAAGGACCACAAGCTCCAGGCCACCGCCCTGAAGGACGTCATCGGCCAGCGGATGGCCGGCAACCAGAACATCATCGGTTGCATGATGGAGAGCAACCTCTCGCCGGGGGCGCAGAAGCTCAATGGCGACACCGACTCCCTCGAGTACGGCGTGTCCATAACTGACGCCTGCATCGGCTGGGACGAGACGGAGGACCTGCTTCGCTGGGCCCATGGGCAGGCGGGCGCCATGGTCACGGCGGACGCTGGGGCTGACTAGCCCGGGGCCGGATCGTATCCAGACCGCAGGTATCGGATGCTTAGAGATGGGCGACTCGTTGAGTCGCCCATCTCTTTTGCCGACGAATCGACCGCGCTGCTTGGGTGACCCGGATTCTGAGGTGGTGCGGCATGCGGATGGTTTATACTTCGGCTCAAACCGCGACGCGAAGTGACAGAGGCCCATGGCCCACCGTATCGACGAAGCGACATTGAAAGAGCTTGAGGACCACGCGGCGGAGATCGCCGGAGGCGCCGGCAAGATTCTCGCGGGTTACTTCGGCCGGTCGTTGACAGTCCATTACAAGGATGACGCGGAGCGAGACCCGGTCACGGAAGCCGACCGCGAGGTGCAGGAACATCTGACAAAGGCGATCGTGGCGCGCTTCCCCGGCCACGGGGTCCTGGGCGAGGAAGACGACGAGGAAGCCCAGCAAGACGCGTCGCCCGCGCCCGATTACCTCTGGGTGCTGGACCCGTTGGACGGGACCAAAAACTTTCTTCATGGCATGCCCATCTATGCCAGCTCCGTGGGTGTGCTCTTCAAGGGAGCGCCGGTGGCGGGAGCCGTGTATATCCCGTGGCCCGGAGCGGCTAAAGGAGGGCTGGTCTTCCACGCCAGGAAAGGTGGCGGGGCCTTCGTCGATGGCGAGCCAATCTCAGTCCTGGCCGCGGAGGAGCCCAGGGGCAACGTGCTAGTAACTCTGCCCGCGGGCTTTGGCCCCGGGTTCCGCAAGCCGATGATGGGTAAGGTGGGTGAAGTGCGGGTGACGGGTAGCATCGCTTACGAGCTCGTGATGGTGGCGCGGGGCGTCACCCAGTACATGGTAACTACGGCCCCCCACCTGTGGGACGTCGCCGGAGGCGTTGCGCTGGTGATGGAGGCGGGCGGGCTGGTGATGCGGGGCACCAGGCACGGCGGGCCACTGGGCCTGTATCCATCCACCAGGTGGGCGGAGGCCGAGAGCCTGGTCCCGGACTGGGAGAGCGGGCAGACCACGATGGCCGATCTGCGTCGATGGCGGTCGCCCCTCACTCTCGGCAGCCCCTCGGTGGCCCGCTACGTGGCGGCCAACATACGCAGCCGCTCGAGCCTACGACGCCGACTCGTGGGGCGAATCCGAAGGCTGCGGCCTTAGGCGGCGCACAGGCGGCGTCCGGCGCTGATCACCGCCCTCTCCTCCCCCTCTCGACATCGCTCGGTCCCAAGTCGCGGCATTGGTTGAATCCCAACCCGTGGAAGTGCCGTTGGCCAATGAGCGGGACTCGCCGCTTGTGAGCCGAGGCGTGACCACGAGTACTCAACTTTAGGCTTATTAGGCGCCTAACTCAATCAGACAGGCGATGCCGGTATGTCTCGAGGTCGGCGGGCGTTATATTTTCTTGTGGCACTAGCTTGTAGTGCTTCTCAGACGTGACACCTATCGTGCCGTTCTCTTCCTCGAACTCAAACAGGGCGATAGTTCCATCGCGCATAAACTGGGCGCCGATGGGTCGGCAGACTAAAGCTGGGAACTTACTGGCGCAGACTGCCAAGTCTTGTTCTATCTGCACAATGCTAAGTTTGTCTGAACCGCCTTTGGCCTGAATGGGAATGACATAATGGACACCCTGTTTGTCGACGCCCACATAAATCTCGTCCGTCTCGACTTGTCCTATATTTGCGACAGCGGTCCGCAAGTGATTCTGCAGCGAATAGCAGGCCACTCCTGTGAAAATGTCCACAAGCCGATTGTATCGGACCTTCGCCAGCAACGCCTGCTCGTCATCGAGAGAGTACTTGTCGACCACACCGGGCGTCGAATCGGGGACTTTTGTGGTGGTTAGGTTAATATTCGGCGTCAACTCGCTATCGGGGACTAGCGCAAATCGGTACTTGCTACGACCCGCTAGGCGAATTATCCACATTTCCCCTTGGGGCGCCTGAGATTGAATGCTTTCCGGCAGAGGCATCCGGAAGCGAAAACTGTAGATTAGATCGCCGAGATTCTTGGGGAGGGGAACTCCGATGGCGAGAGCGAAATCAGGGAGGTCATCTCGGTTGAAATCCACCTCGCGCATTCCAGGCTGGAAGTGGGCGTGGAAGACCTGATCGATAATCAATGAGTGAACATTCTGTTGGGTCATGATCGCGTTTCCTATCGGGACTCATGTCCAGGCCACGTAAGGACGACGACCTCCTCTCTTAGGTGATCGCCCGTCACCGTCGATTGACGAGTGCGGAACAGATCAATGTTGACCAATTCATAGCCCAGGGACTGCGCGATATCCGCTAGGATCTGTCCTGTGCGGATCATAACCCTGAGATAGGACGCTTGGTCGCCCACCACGTATGCGAGCTGTGCGCCAGGCGTCAATACCTGTCGGATGTCAGCAAGGTGGCGCGCCATACCTCCAAAGTACAACTTGGCGACCCTTGCATACAGCCGTTCGAATCCGGACGTTTTGTTTAGCTCGACTCGCCTGTTCTCTATCGCGTGAGCGACTCTCTGCACCTCTTCGTGGAAGGCGACCACGGTATCGTCGCTATCGCCTTTGTAAACACCTCTCGTGTTGGAACGAATTAGCATCTGCTTCACGGTTCGGAGATCTTGACGGTCTCTCATAAATCTGAGGATCACCGATTCCAGCCTCGTGGTTCGAGTGTAGTCTTTCTCATTCGGGTAAGGCGGCGATGTTATCACCGCGTCCACCGAATTCGGTTCCAAGATGTCGGTCAACAGTCGAGCGTCCTTCTTGTGGACGCTCGACATGCCGTCATGGTCGGACCGAAGCGTTGCCAGATCGGAGACCATCGCCTGGACTCTCTCCAACCAAACCGAAACAACGGGCGCGTCTGTCTTGAGAACACCTACACCGACCTCGGGGCCGAATCTCAGATTGCTGACTTCGGATTGCAGGCAATGGGCGAGGGCTAGGTTCTCATATCTCGTAAACCTGTCGTCAGCCTGCTCATCGATGGTTTCTAATAACGCTAAACTTTTGTTGAGCGGAATTGGACTTATCGAGTTTTTCAGTAGCAGCTTCGCCGCGTTCGGAGGCAGCGTGCGGAGCGGCGTAGACGTTAGACCGTGGGTGTCAGGCAAGGTCGACGTGTCGGAGTCAGCTACACCTTCCATCGCGAGCTTCTCCGTTGTCACGCGGGCGACCTCACACGCATGATGCCACAAGCGGTCTGGCTCCACGCGCCAATCTATCTTGACCTTCGTGGCAAAATGCGCCATAGGATTAGGTTCGAACCCGATACACGATATGCGGTTTTTCTTGCACTCGACCAACGTAGTTCCGGTCCCGCAGAATGGGTCCAACACAACGTGGCCGCGCTTTATGCCGAAATGGTCGACATACTCACGGACTAGATGCGGCGGAAATGACAGCACAAACCTATACCAGTCATGAACGGCTGCATCCTCTGGACGCAGCCTGTTGTCCCCATTTCTTGAGTCAAGCTCGGGGTCGAGCTCCGGTACTTGAGATTCCACTACTTCACACCGAGACCGACATTCCTATGTCCGCTTCCCTACGGCCGTCATCTTACCGCCGAACAGGCATAAAAGGCACGACGCAGTCCTGGCGAATCCCCCCGGATTGCTTCAATATAACGGCTATTGACGACATGAATTTTGTGCTGCCAGCGCTCACTGGGAGACTTGATGCTCCCGATGGCGCACTACGTAGTCCGCAAGTACGAGGCCGGTGATGAAGTGGCGGTCACCGAGAGACTCGCGCGGCTACCCAGATAGGCAACGTGGTAGGCTATGGCAACCGCAGTCCGGGCGGCAGGCGCCCTGCGTTAGCGGACCGGGGGCCAGGGTATCAGGCACAGGAGACGGGGAGCGGATTTGGTGATCTGTCGCCTGCCTGGGAGATAGGGCGAGTCAACCCATGCATCCATTGTCCACGCCTCGGTTCATAGCGAAGAGGCTCGCAGACAACTGGAAACTCCTGCTCAGCGTATTCGTCGGTATCGCCATTGCTGCTACGCTCGTGAGCGGGGCGCCCGTATACGTTAAGGCCCTCGCTCGCATAGGGTTCCGCGCCTCCCTCGAGAAGTCCCATCCCCTGGTCTTGAACATCATCACAACGTCTCCCAACGTCCCGATCGGCCGTGAGGGGTTGGCGCGAGTAGAGAGCTCGGTGGAGGCGGCGTACCAGGCGAACGTCTCCCCGATCTACGCCGGACGCGACAGCTACGTTAAGACGGACACATTTCTGTTAGGTCCTTCCCCTGTCTTTCCCAGAGCCCGACTGGCGCTAGTCCAAGAGCCTTCGCCCCTCTCAGGGGATGCTCAGCAGGCGCCCTCTCTCGGCTACTTCATGAATTCACACTCTTTGGACGAACATGTGGAGTTTGTGCGGGGCCGCGCGCCTGAAGCTGTCATCTCTGAAGGTGCATCGCCGACCTACGCGCCTATCGTCGATGCGGCGCTAGGGTCGCAGACTGCGGAAGAGCTCGGCCTGGACATTGGGGACGAGGTCCTGCTGAGCGCGGCCGCGAACACGGGGGTCAGTGCCCTGGCCCGAATCGTCGGAATAATCGACGCGATAGACCCGGCTGACGACTTCTGGCGGGGGAGGGCGAGCCTGTTTTTCAGCCCTTCATTCGGAGGAGAGCTTCCCGACCTCGACGTGGAGGTCGATCGCCAGCGGCCGATGGCAGCCTTTATTATTGCGCCGGAGGCTGCGTCGAAGCTGCCCGATGATCTGGCCGCGCCGTCGAGATACGAGACCGAGCCAGCCTATTTCGCTTCGGCAACCCGCCTGGGGCAACACGTGACGATGATCGAGGGACGTCTGCCGGAGGAGCGGGTATCGGCCGGACCTCGCGGACCGGTCATCGAGGCGATGGCGGGAGTGGCGCTGGCCGATTTCTTCGACGTTCATGTTGGGGATGTCGTCAGTCTCACGCCCTTCATCGACGAGCCCACCTGGGTGTCCGCTCACATCGTAGGGATAGCCGAGCGCACAGACCTCGATGACCCCTACTGGCGTTGGGGCCCCAACAGCTTCTTCGTGCCCCCCGACCCCAACGAGCCTCCACAGCTGGCTCTGCTGGTGACACGAGACGCCCTGGTGGGGGGCGTCGCGAAGACATATCCAGGCACGCTGGCGAGTTTTGCGTGGTACGCCACCGTGGACTCGGGGGGATTCGAAGACTGGTCGGCTGAAGAGACTCGTCGTCGGCTCCGAAACCTGGAGAGCGATCTCGCCGAGACTCTGCCCGGACAGCTTACGTCCACTGGAATCGAAGCCCTTGTTATGGGTTTCGAGCGCAGGGTTCTCCTTGGGAGCGTCCCTGTTCTGCTCCTCGTGGCCACGACGGTAGTCACGGTCGTGTACTTCGTTTCCATGATGGTTTCTTACCTGGTACAGAGCCGGGAAAGGGACGTGGCACTTTTGAAGACCCGCGGCATTAGCACTCCGCGAGTCTTCAGACTCTACGGGGTCGAGGGCCTCGCGGTGACCATAATTGCCGTGGCGGCGGCCCCGTTGCTGGCGCTGGGAGCCGTTGCCCTGGCGGGTAAGCTACCCTACTTTGACGAAGTAACGGGCGGCGACCTCTTGCCGGTGCAGTTCGGGTATGTTCCGTTTCTTGCCGCGGCCGGCGTCGGCATCTTGTGCCTTGGTGTGCTCATCGTGCCGTCGGTGCTCGCGGCCCGAGCGAGCCTGGTAGGGCATAAGCTGAGATCATCGCGACCCCCCACGGTCCCGTTTTTCCATCGCTACTACCTCGACATCGGCCTGTTGATCGTTGGAGGAATCATATTCTGGGAGCTTCAGTCCAGGGGACACCTGGTAGCCGGTGGACTGTTTCGGGACGTAGAGGTTAACGAGACCCTGCTGCTGGCGCCAGTGCTTTTGATGGTAGTCGTGGCCCTGGTGTTCATGAGGCTGTTTCCACTGGTGTTGAAGTTCATCAGCGGCGAGTCGCCAGCACTTGTACACGCGCTGGTGGTTGCAAGCCTGGCGGTCCTGATTCCCGGGGTGATCGTCAGAGAGTTGCTGGAAGGCAACAGCGCCGCCTGGGCGGGTCCCGTGGCGCTGCTGTCAGCTTTCGCAGCCGCCTACCTGACCAGGGCTCGATCGCATAGCTTTTGGTGGCGGTTCTCGGGACTGGTCGCGCAAGTTCCTCTGGCCATTACCTTTGCGATCGTCGAGCGTCTGGGTACCACGGACCTGCTCTTCGTTCCCACCGTCACCCTCATCCTGGTGGCGCCGGCGCAGGTCGTCTTTCTGCTCCTGGGAGCATATGCGAGGACCGCCCCCGCATGGGTCTCGCTGGCACTGTGGCGGATGGCCAGAAACCCGTTGCAATACACCTGGATGGTCCTTCTTCTGGTCCTGGTATCGGGATTGGCGACGGTCTCGTATACCGTGGGCGCGACCCTAGACCAGAGGGATGAGGCGCGAATCCTGTACGACGTGGCGGCCGACGTCAGGGTCGTCGTCAAGGCGCCGACCAATGGCTGGGCCCTGGGCGAACGTCTGGCATTGAAGCCCGGGGTGGACCTGGCGTCGCCGGCCTACCGGACGCGAGGTTCAGCCGAGCTGATCGGCGGCTCTTTTGACGTGCTTGCGGTGCGGTCGCTGGAGTTCCCAGACATCTCATGGTACCGACAAGATTTTTCAGCCAAACGCCTGGATGGCGTCATGGCGGCGCTTCAACCTCAAGCACCCCCGACATCGTTCGAGCTCCCCAGCGGCAGCACCCAGATTGGCGTCTGGTCGAAATCAGGACTGTCGGGTTCCGGGCGGCAGACGATCAGAACGGTTATCCAGGACGCATCCGGTACGACGAGAGTCGTCCGGCTGGGCGAGGTTGAACGCGACTGGAGGGTGGCCAGGGCGGAACTGCCCAGGGACCTTGCACCGCCCCTGCGACTTGTCGCTGTGCAGGTGCTGCCGAGGAATCGGCTCACCGGGCTTCCTAACTCGGTCATTCTCGACGACATACACGTGACCATCGGTGCGGACGCAACGGAGGCGGTGCTAGACGATTTCGAGGGTGCCGGCACGTGGAGCCCCATGCCCACGGCACTCGATGAGACAAAGAGCGTCATCGTCGCCTCCGACGACGCCTACCGAGGCGCTTCCGCGTTGGCGTACCGCTTCGCTCAGGAGAGAGGCGCCGCCGCGCCCGGCATATTCCAGGGCCCCGGCGGAGGCCCGGTCCCGGTCGTTGCCAGCGACGTTTTCGCCGAGTCGCTGGGCATTGGAATCGACACCGCCTTTGTTGCGGAGATTGACGGCACGTTCGTCCCGATGGTGGTCCGCGAAACGGTCCGAAACTTTCCCACGATGGGAAGGAGCGGAAATGGGTTCTTGATAGCCGACTTCGACCAGTTGATGCAGCATCTGAGCGTGAGAGAGCCCGAGATCGCGGTGGCGCCGAACGAGCTGTTCATCGCGCTATCTACCGGCGCCCCTCCCCAGGTCCGCGATCAGGTCCTTGCAGAACTCCATGCGCTCTCGGGGCTGGGCCTGGAGGTTCACGGCAGGGAGTTCGAATCGGAATCCTTTGAGATCAATCCTCTGGTGACGGCGGGGTGGCGAGCTGTTGCGATCGCCTCCGCGGCGGTTGTCGTCTTCACGGCCGTTGCCGGCATCGTGACGTATCTGCTGT
This sequence comes from Dehalococcoidia bacterium, assembly GCA_965248005.1. Taxonomy (GTDB): domain Bacteria; phylum Chloroflexota; class Dehalococcoidia; order Lucifugimonadales; family UBA1123; genus CBDFIE01. The sequence goes on along the minus strand of CBDFIE010000003.1, from coordinate 1,024,092 downwards.
TCTTCTCCGACGCCAACCGTGGTGAAATGGGCGTTGTCCGCGCACTGGGCCTCGCCCATCGACAGATGATCAGCCTGCTTGCCGTCGAGCACGTGCTGATCGCTATCGTTGGCATGGGCCTTGGCACCTGGGCCGGCCTGAGAATGAGTTCGATGATGGTGCCGCTGGTTTCCCTGGCCGAAAGCGGAGGCGAAGTGCTGCCTCCCATTCTGGTTACGACCAACTGGGGGACATTGTCCGTACTATACGTGGTCGTGGCCGGGACTTTCGCGACGGTGCTGTTCGTCCTCAATCGTCGCGATTCCCGATGGGAGCTGGAGACCGCTTCGAGACTCGAGCGATGACCCAAGTCCCGGCGCCGGATCCTCCGTCCACGAGAGGCAGATGTTTCGACTAGCATCCAGACTCATTTCGGCTTGGCCCCTGGTCGCCAGGCGAAGCCTCGTCCACTGGAAATTGCTTTCCTCGGTGGTGGCCGGCGTGCTCCTGGCCGCGGCGATCATGGCCAGCACGGCTATTTTCCTCGATGCCCTGCGGGACCTGGCGCTGAAGCATGCGCTGAACCAGCTTACCGATGATCAGCAAGACATTCTGGCTACCTCTGAACTGAGCCTGTTCTCACACGACGACTACCAGCGCGCGGCTGACGTCGCCACACACCAAATTGACCAGCAGCTTGCCTGGCTGATCAGGGACCGGTTCAGCGCCGTCAAGACCTCTACTTTCTATCTCACGGGCCATGGCGAATATGAGCTGGCCGGGTACGACGACAATCGCGCCTATTTTGCCTTTGCGCCCCGCCTGCAAGAGTACTCGACGCTGCTGCCGGGAGGCAGTATGCCGCGCGACGGACGCGTCAGCCCTCCGGGGGAGGCGCTGGAGCTTGAAGCGATCGTGCCGGTCGAGGCAGCCGAGCTTTTCGAGTTAAGCGTTGGCGATCGATTCTCGGTGGTCCCAACATGGCCCGCGGGCATTTCCCACCTGAGCGTGACGATAAGCGGAGTGTTCCAAAATAACGACCCCGAGGGCATCTTCTCTCGTCTGTATCAGCGCGCGCTTCAGGCGGGTGTTGTGCAGACCGTACGAGCGCTTCCCCTCTTTCTGTCCCAGGAGGCGTTTCTGCAGGAGCTTAGTCCGGCAGTTAGCGACGTTTCCAGCACCTATGCGTGGCTGCTCGACGTGGTCCCTGAAAGGCTCAACGACGCGAACTCCTCGCGGGCTGCCTCCGACATCGATACGGCACAATCTCAAGTAAGCGCGGAGCTTGGCAACTTCGACGTATCGACGGCCCTGCTGCGGGTGTTTGACGAGTACGACGAGAGACTCTTCTTCACCAGGGCGCCAATGCTGGTGTTTCTGATTCTAATGGCGATAGTGATCCTATTCTACGTCGTCACGCTCTCGTCACTTCTCGTCGAACGGCAGCAGGATGAGATCGCGCTGCTGCGCAGCAGGGGTGCGAACTCCGAACAGGTCCTCGCGGTGTTCGCGCTCGAGGGGGGAACGGTCGCCTTACTGGCCACGGTTTTCGGCCCGTTGGTCGCAGCGGCTGCCGTGGGTGCTTTGGGGTTCGCCCCAATGTTCTCGGACCTGACCGGCAGCACGTTTATGGCGGTGGAGATCACTCGCGGGGCCTACATAATGAGCGCCGTGGGCGGCGTGCTCAGCTTCATCGCGCTGATGGTCCCGGCAATTCAAGCCTCTCGTGTCGGAGTCATGGGACGTCGTCGGGATTCGGCCCGCCCAATCCGAAAGCCGTTCTACCACCGCTACTACCTGGACGTGCTGCTGCTGGCTACAGGGATATTGCTCTTCCGCCAGCTCGACGAGCAGGGCTCGGTGCTGGGGAAGGATCTGTTGGGCGAACTCGTGGTGAATGAGCTGCTTCTGGCGATACCCGGTCTAATATTGGTCGCCACGGCGATGATTCTCTTGCGCCTGTTTCCGTTGTCCATGGACCTTGCCAGCCGGGCGCTGGGCCGCTGGCTCCCCGCCGGCCTAGCGATGGGCCTCTGGCAGATGGCCAGGGAGCCCGCTCACTACGCCCGTCTCATGCTGCTGCTGATCCTTACCGCTGCCCTGGGTGTATTCGCCGCCAGCCTGGTGGCCACCCTCGAGAGAAGCTACCGGGAAAGGGTACTATACGCTACGGGCAGCGACGTTAGAGTGGAGGACGTGAAGCCGGAAGACAGCCGCTTTCGCTCCACATTCGCCGACCGCTATCGTAGGATGCCTGGCATAGACGGTGTGAGTCCCGTGTACCGTGGCAAAGGGTTTGATATCAGTAACCCGGCCAACGACAGTTTCACCGTGCTTGGCGTGGATGGCGAGACGATCTGGGAGACGGCGTGGTCCAGGGATGACTTCGCCCGTGAGCCTCTGGCGGAGCTGGTGGATGCCCTGGCCGGCTCCGTACCGGGCGAAGGACTCGAGCTTCCCAGAGGGGCGGTTTCCCTGAGCGTGAGCCTCAATTCTTCGCGGCCGGAGCCGAACGTCTACGTGAGCGCGCGTGTGCGTGACGCAAACGACAGGTACTACAGCTACCGCCTGGGCGCTTTGGGGTTCACGGATTTCCTGGGCAACGTGAAACAGCCGCCCCAGCGCCTAGGGGTTGCACTGCTGCCGCGGTCGCCGTCAGTAGAGCCGCTGACGCTAGTGTCCCTGGGGATTCATGCGGTGCCGAGCCGACAGCGTCTACCCAGGGGGACGGTCTTGCTAGACCAGATAACCGCGTCCACGGTGCGCGCCGCTGACGGGCGGGCGGCGGATGTAGACTCCCACGTCGTCGAGAATTTCGACAGCACCGCGCAATGGCAGATTCTCCAAATAAGCGCCAAGGCAAGGAGTGACGAGCTTCGGGACGGTGCTGGAGGGGCCCACTCGGCCTCGGCGATGTTTTCCTGGGCAGGTGACAGCGTCAGGACGACTCACGGCATAGCCTACGGCCTCAATTCGTCTTCGTTGGCGGTCCTGGCGAGCCAGTCCTTTCTCGATTCCTCGGGGTATTCGCTGGGCGACGAGTTTCTGCTGTCACTGAGTAACCACTTTGTGCGAGTCCGCCTGGAGAAGGCCGTAGAGTTTTTCCCTACGATGAACCCGTTGAAAGAAAACTTCCTGATCGCTGACCTGACATCGCTGGTCCGATTCGCTAACCTGGACCCCATAGCTAGCGAGTTTCAAGCGAACGAGGTGTGGCTCTCCAGCGACACCACCGGCGTGGACCGCGCACGCCTCGTGGACAGACTTGCCGACGAACCCTTCCCGAGCAAACTTGTGGACGACCGGGAGAGGCGTTTGGCCGACTCCCAGGTGGACCCTCTAGCGAAGTCCGGATGGAGCGCGCTGCTGGTCTTGGCCTTCGCCGCCGCTCTGATAACGAGTGCAATGGGCTTCCTGGTCCACGCCTACGTCTCGGTTCGGGCACGCCAAGGCCAGTTCGCCCTCATGAGGACTATCGGATTTACGCTGCGGCAGCTACTTGCTCTCGTCTGCCTCGAGCAGGCGCTGCTAATCGCCGTTGGGATGGCGCTGGGGACCTGGATGGGCGGAAGGCTGAGCAGCGTGATGCTGCCGTTTCTTGGCCATGACGACCTGGGCGCCGAAGTGGTGCCGCCGTTTATCGTCGAGGTGGACTGGAGCGCTCTGGCGGTGGCTTATTCCGCCATGGCCTTGGTATTCGCGGTGGTCATCGCCGGTGTGGTCCTGTTCATCCGCAGGATGTCCTTGCAGCGCATGCTGCGCCTTGGCGAGGAGTAGCGCTTCCCGGGTTCAGCGACCCCAAACGGGATTCGCACGCGACCTGCAATTGGATTCAGGATCAGGCGCGTCGGGGCCTCGGCGCCCCCCAGCGGCCCGCTAAAAAATCGACGACGTTTACACGTTACCGCCACGAATGCCGCGGCATTTTTCCAGGCTTGCGCCCGAAGGTACGAGTCGATGGGCTACTCCCGTCGTCACCGCACATGTGGTGTTCCCTCGGTCGGAGACTTTTACCGCGAGGTCTCGCGGGTGTCTTCGGTCGCCGTGTTCACGTAGCTTCTGGAGCGGTCACAGGTGGAGGCCGACGCCGACCCCGTTCCGTATCAGGACCGGCTACAGATTGCCATAGCGCGCGGTCTCAGTTCGCGCCGCCGTCAGTTGATTTTGTGAGCCTGGTGGGATGGTTGACGACATTCGTGAGTGATACTACCATGCCTCTCTGTGGGAGTAGTGCGTTGTCCGGGTTCGGACGGCTTTATATGGGCGATGTGGGAAGATAGGCGCCATGACTGTTGCGGAAACACACGGCAAGATTTCTGGTACTGGGAGCAATCTCTCCGACCGCATGGAGGACCTGCTCACGTCAGATTTATTTGGCTGCCTCAGGTACGTGCCGCCTGAGAGAGCCCTATTGCCATTCCTCAGTGCCGCCCGATCATTTAGAGGAAATGCGATTCAACTCCCAAACGAGGTGACGCGTCTGCACACTGCATTCTGGCCCTGGTTGAACCTGCGGGGCCGCTCCCCTTGCGAGCCAGACGTGGTGCTGGGACTTGAAGGGAAAGATGGAGCCCTCCACGTGGTGGCAATCGAGGCAAAATACCGCTCTGGCATCTCCAGCGATGAGGACGAAGAGACTGACCCCGGCAATCAACTGGCTCGGGAGCTGGACACTCTGATGGGTGTGACAGCTGCCTCCTTCGGGTGGCGGCGCGAGCTACATGTCGAATCACGTAAGCTCGTTTTTGTGACTGCCGACATGCTGATGCCCCGCGCCGACATTGCGGATGCAATCGGCGAGTATGAGCGTAAACGGAGCACTGAGGCCGATATCTTCTGGACGTCGTGGCGGTTTCTGCCGGCCATTCTGGAAAAGGGCCTGACAGACGAAACGGACCCAAGACGGGTGGCTGTACTGGAAGACATGCTCGCGCTGCTGCTCCGGAAGGGACTCACGATGTTTCGAGGCGTTGAACCTGTCCAAGAGCGACTCGATTTGTCCAAATTCGAGTTCTACAGGTCCGGCTCACGCCAGTATCGCTGGCCCGCCATTCCAAGGCCGACCGGTTCCGTACGCGAATTCAATTACGCAGGAGGGGGGAACGATGCCTGATGCCAACGAACGTATTGCAGTCGTAACGAGCGACAGCACCACCAAATCCATGTTCGACTGCCTGGCGCGACTATACAAACAGGGACAGTTGCTGCTCATGGACTCTGACCGTCTTTTGGGCGAACGGGTCTGGGAGCCGACTACGAGTTCGGGCCCGATGCAGCTGTCGGGGTCTCTGAACTCGCCGGAACGGTGGTATGCTTGCTGGGCGGCCCGATTCTATGTGCCCACGGGCCTGGAGGGTGAGGAGGCGGGCGTCGACCGAATTCTCTTCGTTAGCATTCATTTCGCCTCCGATTATGACACCGATGTGGACAAACCCGTTGTGGCGGCAGGAAGGCTAGCAATAGCTTTCGCACCAGTTTGGACACCCTGATGCGTGACGTGGAGGTCTCGTGGCCGCACCTGACCGCCTCGGAAAGCACGGGCTGCCGCGGCCGCAGCGGCAGGCGCCTAGGCCGGCAGCACCAGGGGTGTGTGGTCGCGGTTGGCCCACTCGCCCATGGAGCCGTCGTAGTTGCGCGTGTTGTCGAAGCCCAGCAGCCGCAGGGTGAACAGGCCGTGCGCCGCACGGATGCCGCCCTGTCAATAGGTGATCACGTTCTTGTCACGTGTCACCCCGACCGCCGTCAGCATGGCGCGCAGCTCGACGGCGGGCTTGAAGGTGCGGTGACGGTCATCGGAGACGAAGTTGGTCCACTCCAGGTGGACGGCGCCGGGAACGTGGCCGGCGCGCTGGTTGCCCCGGTCGTTGGTCCCCTCCCACTCCTCGTCGGAGCGTACGTCCAGAAACACCGTCTCTGGCTTGCCGACCTGCGAGAGGCCGTGGTCCAGCGTGCACAGCAGCCCCTCGTTGGCGCTGGGCGTGAAGGTCGCAAGAACCTCGGGCGGACGGTCGATGGAGGTCGGGTGGCCCTCGTCGAACCACTTCCGCCAGCCCCCGTTCAGCACTCTGACGTTAGTGTGGCCGTAGTAGTTGAGCACCCACCAGAAACGGGTCGCGTAGAGGCTGCCCGAGGAGTCGTACGCGATCACCCGCGTATTATGCCCGATGCCCATCTGCTCCATCACCGTCTTCATGACGTCGGGCTCCGCGACCCACGGGTACTCGGCGGGCGCGGAGGGGTAGTCCGGGTGCTTGATGTAATGGTGGACGCTGATCCCCACGGCGTTCTTGATATGCGCTCGTCTGTACTCGGGGAAGAGGTCGCAGTCGACGATGCGAATGTCCGGATCGTCCAGGTGCTGGGCCAGCCAGTCCGTGTCGGCCAGCAGCTCCGGCCTCGCGTAGCCAGCGTTGGTCATGGCGTAGCCTCCGGTAGGTGTCGTTTTGGGGGTGCGGCGAGTATAGCATAGGAGGGGTTTAGCTCTGGTTGGCCGGGATCGAGCGCTGTGGCGCGGGTCGGCCCCTCCCGGGTCGTCACCGACCGGATCAGGGCCAACCGATTATCCTAACAGCCGCTTTCAAGAATGCGAGCTAGTACTCGATGATCGCGCGGCCGAGGATTTCGCCGGCCTCCAGCGCGTCGCAGGCCTCGTTGATCTGCTCCAGCTTGTAGCGGCGTGTGACCAGCTTGTCCAGGGGGAACTTGCCCTCCTGGTGCCAGCGCAGGAACATGGGGAAGTCCCTCTCCGGGTAGGTGGCGCCCAGGCTGCCCCTGAAGATGCGCTGTACGAAGAACAGGCGCGGGTCGATGGTCATCTCCTTGCCGGGGATACCGATCAGCACCGCCATGCCTCCGTGGTTCTCCGCGCCCGGGCCACCGGCTCGCGTCGAGGGCAGGATCTGCTCGTTCGTGGCCCGCACACCGATGGCGTCGAAGGCGAAGTCCACGCCGCCGCCGGTCAGCTCCTTGATTGCCTCTACCGGGTCCTCTTGCGACGCGTTGATGACATGAGTCGCGCCGAACTGCTTGGCGAACTCCAGCTTATCTTCCCTGAGATCGACCGCGATTATGGGGTACGCCTCCAGGATGGCCGCCATCTGGATCGCCGACATGCCGACGCCGCCGACGCCGTAGACCGCGACCGAGTCGGCGGGCCGCACGCGCGCGGTGTTCAGCACGGCGCCGGCGCCGGTCAGCACCGCGCAGCCCACGATGGAGCTGACGTCGGTCGGGTCGTCCTTGGAGATGGGTATGACCAGCTCCCCGGACGTAAGGACGTCATGGCTCCATGTGAACACGGGGCCGTGCACGACCTCTTCCCGGTAAGTGACGCCCGTGGGGGCGGGCGGGGTCCGACCAAGGGGAGGCGTCCTGGGTACCCACGTGACGATAGCGTGGTCGCCCTCCTTGACATGAGTGACGTCGCCCCCCACGTGGGTAACGACACCGGTGCCCTCGTGGCCCAGCACCCCAGGGAGGGGCGCGTTAGCGTTGTGCATCTGGTGGAGCTGCGAGTGGCAGATGCCGCTTGAGAAGAGCTTGACGATGACCTGGTCGGGCCGCGGGTCGGGGACCTCCAGCTCATCGACTACCAGCCGCTGTTCGTGGGCCGTTTGGATCGCCGCTACCGTCTTCATGGTTCCTCCTATTGGATTCTCGTTTAGCTGCTCAGGCGATGATACGACAGTCGGTCCGGGGGTTCAACCGGCGACGCTTGACACCGCCTGCAGGCACGTGATAGTTTTCACAAGGTTCCTGGGCTGCATTTCCGCTTCAATTAGCCTTGACACCCTTGCTGCGCAATACGATAATCCGCGCGGGGCTTTCGAGGGGTGGGCGGCGACGTAACTGACGAGGCGCAGAATAATCCACTGATGGAAGAGATATTTCTGGACCCGGGCACCATAGGACAGGCTAGCTGGGCCGAGCTGGGCAGCCTGCTGCGCAGTATGTGGCTGGCGGCTCTGTTCGTAGTGCTCTTCGCGTCCAACATGCTGCTCGGACACAACCTGATCCCGTCCTTCATATCATCCGGCCACATCGGGAAGAGTTGGGGTAAGACGAGGCCGGTATTCTATGGCGGGGCCGTGCTCAGCCTGGTGGCGGCGGCGTTCTTCATCGGAAGAGCGGCTGACTTCGCGGGTGTGCTCCGAAACTTCTGGCCCGATTACTGGATATAGTCGACTGACCGCCCAAACCCGGCCCACGAGTCCGACGTTTACTCAGGACGAATAGAGTTTGATTCCAGGGGATTTTCAGTACCGTAAGCCGTCCCGCAAGAAGATGTTGCTGGGTGCGGCGGCCGGCATCGGCGGCCTCGCCGGATTGGTCGTAACCGTCCTGATAACCACTTACGTCATCACGGCGTGGCTTGGCACTCCACTGATATTCGGCTCCGACGACGGACCTGAGCAGCCGATAGCTTTCCCTCACACGACCCACGTCGAGGCGCTTGGTCTGGACTGCACGTTTTGCCACCGCACCGTCGCAGAAGAGCCGGCGGCGAGCATCCCCGCGGTGGGCCTCTGCATGACCTGTCACCAGGTCGTCGGCGACGGTAAACCCGAGGTGGAGAAGTTAAGGGCCTACGCCGCTTCCGGCCAGCCTATCGACTGGGTGCGGGTCCACCGGGTGCCGGACCATGTTCACTTCGTTCACGAGGCCCATATTCGGTTCTTTACAGAGAACGACCCCGATATGCCGATGGCGTCCGCCGTCTGCTCCACATGCCATGGCGAGGTGGACAAGATGGAAAGGGTCCGCCAGGTAGAGTCGCTCAAGATGAGCGACTGCGTAGACTGCCACCGTGACAATGGCGCGCCAACCGACTGCGCGACCTGTCACTATTAGAGACACGAACCGATATGCCGATAACACGACGACAGTTTCTTGCCATGACCGGCGGCTCCGCTACCGCCGCCGTGCTGTTCGCCGCCTGCGGCGTTCCCGAGAGGGAACTGCTGGTCCAGGCCCCGTTCGAGATGCCTGAAGACCTGGTAGCGGGTCGAGATAGCTGGTACGCGACCCTCTGCCGGCAGTGCGCGACGAGCGAAGGTGTGGTAGTCCGAGTAATGGAGGGCCGCGCAAAGAAGGTAGAAGGCAACATCGACTACCCGCTGAACCAGGGCAGGCACAGCGCACGCTGCGAGGCGGGCCTCCAGGCGCTCTACCACCCGGACAGGATTCAGGGGCCGATGGTACGCGCCGGCGAGCGTGGGTCCGACCAGTTTCAGGAGATTAGCTGGACCGACGCCCTTGGACGTCTCAGCTTCCAGCTTCAGGAGCTGCAGCGACGGCGGGCGCAGAAGTCCATGGTGTTTGTCACCAATCCGGTGGGCGGCCACCTGGGGCTCGTGGTCGAGCGGTTCACGGAGAAGTTCCGGGGCAGGTTCATGCCCTATGAGCCGGTCGAGCGCACCAACCTGCGGGCCGCGATCAAACACGTGTTCGGCCAGGACAGGATGCCAGACTTCGATATCGAGCGGTCCAACTTCATCCTCTCGTTTGGCGCGGATTTTCTCAATACGTGGGTCTCGCCGGTGCGCTATGCCCGAGGGTTCGGAGAGTTTCGTCAGGGCGACAGGCCACGAGGGACGATGCTCCAGGTGGACTCGCGTTTCTCGATGACCGGGGCGAACGCGGACGATCGCATATTTGTGAAGCCCGGGATGGAGGGCATCCTGGCCCTCAGCATCGCCCACGTGCTGATCAAAGACGGCCTGGCCGACAGCGCGGCCGCCGAGGCCCTGACGGGCGGGGGCAGCCTGGACGAGTTCGCGCCGGAAGCGGTCGCTCACAAGACTGGAGTGTCCGCCGAGAAGATCGTCGAGGTCGCCCACACCTTCGCTGACCATGGTCCGGCTATCGCCCTGGGCGGCGGCTCGGCGGCGGCACACACCAACGGACTGTTCAATCTCACGGCCATCTACTCCCTCAACTACCTGGTCGGAAGTGTCGGGAAAGAAGGGGGAATCGTCTTCAATCCCGACTCGCCCCTTGACGACCTTCCCACGGCCCCGGGCGTAACGCCCTTCGCCGAGTGGCAGAAGCTGGCGAACGAGATGCGGCTGGGAGAGGTTGGCGTGATGATGGTCCGGGGCGCCGACCCCTTCTATGGGCTGCCGGAATCGTCGGGGTTCAGGGACGCATCTTACGACGTCCCGTTCATCTTCAGCTTCTCGAACTACATGGACGATACGACCGCTATGGCGGACCTTGTGCTGCCGGAGCACAACTACCTCGAAGACTGGGGCAGCGACTCGCCCGACCCAGGCCCAGGCTACGAGCTCGTGGGGTTCCAACAGCCGGTGGTCAGGCCCTTCTTCGAGGGCAGAGGCGAGCATCTGGGGACGCGAGGCTTTGCCGACGTGCTGCTGGCCATTGCGGGGGAGCTTGACCTCGATTTGGACCTGCCCGGCGAGACGTTCAAGGATATTCTGCAAGCGGACGCAATGCGGCTGTTCGAGCTGGATCGCGGCTCGGTAAAAGCTGGCGACTTTCGCGCCTTCTGGAACGGTGTGCTTCAGCGCGGTGGCTGGTGGGACGTAAACGCCCGGGCCAACGGAGCCGCCGCAGCACCGCCCCGTCTGCCGGAAGCCGAGGAGCCCCGGTTCGAGCCGGCGTCAGCGGATAGGTTCGACTTTCACCTGGTGCCCTTCTCTTCGGTGGGCATCACCGAGGGGCAGGGCGCGCACCTGCCGTGGATGCAGGCCACGCCCGACCCGATCACAACGGCAACCTGGCAGACGTGGGTTGAGATCAACCTGAGAGTTGCGGAACGCATGGGCCTCCGGGAGGGCGACCTGGTCAGGGTCAGCTCCTCTCGCGGCTCAATAGAGGTGCTGGCGTACCCGCATCCCGGCATCCCGCCCGACGTGGTCGCGATACCAATGGGCCAGGGCCATTCGGCCGGCGGCCGCTACGCCGCGGGCCGGGGCGCCAACGTGCTGTCGATACTGGCTACTCTGGCCGACGACACTACCGGGGCGCTGGCCTGGTCGGCGACCCGCGTCGGCATCGAAAAGCTTGACCGGTGGGTGAGGCTGCCCAAGTTCGAAAACAGCGTCGCCGACCGGCCTGAAGATGAGGAGCAGCACGTGTTGCAGATCACCAGGGACGATACGTAGCTGTGTAACATGACCTTATTTGTCATTATTGACCCCGACGTGTCGGGGGAAGAATCTACTCGTGACACAGGCCCCGATCCAATCGGGGTTCGTCGTCCCGATTCATCGGCGAATCATCGGGACTCCTCTAGAATGACACAGATGCGGGTGTTGATAGGGCCCGTCGGGCCCGCGGCGCGGCACGAAAAGCGATACCTGAACGGACAGCCCGCTCGAACAGGAGAGTAACAGATGGCGGAAAGCTGGGGAATGGTAATCGACCTGGACAAGTGTACAGGTTGCCAGGCGTGTGTCGTCGCATGTCAGTCTGAAAACAACATCCCCATCAACGAAGAGGCGCGGTTCAACGAGCGTCGAGCGATTCAGTGGATTCGCGTGGAACGCTACTGGGAAGGGGAGTTCCCAAATGCCAAGGCGCGGTTCATCCCCATCATGTGCCAGCACTGTGCGGACGCTCCTTGCGAGCCGGTTTGCCCTGTATTCGCCACGTATCACAATGACGAGGGCCTGAACGTCCAGGTCTACAACCGCTGCATAGGCACACGTTTCTGCGCCAACGGCTGCCCTTACCACGTAAGGTTCTTCAACTTCTGGGAGCCCGAGTGGCCGGACAGCCTGCAGAACCAGCTCAACCCGGACGTCACCGTGCGTAGCCGCGGAATAATGGAGAAGTGCACGTTCTGCATCCAGCGCATCCGTCGCACGGGGCGTGAGGCCGTCCAGGCAAACGGAGACGTCAGTGACGAGGAGTTTCAGCGGGCGCTGAATCCGGCGTGCGTGAACGCCTGTCCCACTCAGACGCTGGAGTTCGGCGACATTCTGGACGTGCTCATTCCCCTCAAAGAGGGGACCGGGATGCCCCGTGAGCCTAAGAGCGCGGCGGGGAAGAAGATCAAGAAGGAGATCGAAGCCCAGCGCGGAATCGGGCTACGGGAAGACACTGGCAGAGGATACAGACTGCTGGAAGAGCTGGGGACCAACCCCTCGGTCGTATATCTGCGGAAGGTCGACACGAAGGCGGAACACGAAGTCGGACATGGTTAACGGGAACGGGTCTCAGAACGGCCACACCGACGGGGCCACCGGGCTGGCAGGCGCCCAGGCGCTGACGAGAGACCTCGTCCAGCGTCAGCTGAAGACGGGCGACAACTTCTGGCGCGCCGTGGCGGTCTTTGCCGTTCTGTTCGTCCTCGGCATCATAGGGTTCCTGATGCGGTTATCCGACGGGCTGGAGGACCGTGCGATTTGGGGATACTACGCCGCCATGTTCGCGTTTCTGCTGACCACGGCCCAGGCCGCTCCAATGGTCGCGATCGCCCCCAGGCTCGCCAAAGCGCATTGGGGACGGCCGGTGTCCCGCGTCGCCGAGCTATGGAGCGTCGTGGGGCTTTTCAACCTGCTACTGTTCATCCCGATGCTATGGCTCCTGCCACCGCTCAGCGACAAACGAAGGTCGCTGTGGTTCTGGGTAGAGGGCGGCGACGTGAATCCGTACTCGCCTCAGATCTGGGCGACCGTGGCGCTGGTGGGCCTGGTGGTGGTGGGTCTGGCCTTGGTGTGGGTCTCCGCGCTGCCCGACTTCGCAATTATTCGCGACAACGCCCCCGACGGCTGGCGGCGCCGCTGGTCAGGGCGGCTGGCCCGGGGCTGGAGAGGCACCTCCGAGCAGTGGAACATGCAGTACCACAGGCTCGGCATCCTGGGCGCTTTCTACTTCATGATGCTGATCTTCGTCCACTTCATCATAAGTCTGGATTTCCTGATGACGCTGGTGCCGGGGTGGATCGACTCGCTGTTCCCACTGACCCACGCGGCGAACGCCCTCCAGGCAGGCGTGGCGACGATGGTGCTGACGGCGTGGCTCCTTCGGCAGTTCGGAGGGTACAAAGACTACATCGAGATCGACCAGATCTGGAGCCTGGGTAAGCTGCTCTTCGCGCTCTCGCTGCTGTGGTTCTGGTTCTGGTTCTCCAGCTTCAACGTTCTCTGGTACGGGAAAAAGCCCAGCGAACAGGCGGCGATCGAGCTGCTGATGACAGGGCCATACTTATGGGTGTTCATGGCGGTCTTCGTCCTGAACTTCTTGCTACCCCTTTGGACCATGATGTGGAACGGGCTCAGGAAGAGCATCTGGGGTCCGCCGATCATCGCCACCGGGGTGCTGATCGGCACTCTCCTGGACAGGATTCGGCTGTACGTCGCCGCATACTCCCTTGACGGCATAGGCGATCCGAATATAGATAAGCACGCGCTCGATATCAACGAACTGCCGGAGGCCGTTATCCCGGGATTCGCGGACATCTTCATCATGCTGGGATACATCGGAGGGGCGCTGCTGATATACCTCTTCGCAAGCCGTATTATCCCGATAATGAACATCTGGGAGCAGCGCGAGCTGTTGATGTACAAGTTCCATAAGCCCTTCCACCGGACGGAGGTCCTGGTCATTGGGAAACCGGACTGAAAGCTGATCGCTGACGGCTGAGGGCTGAAAGCTAAGACCATATGCAGGAACATATTCAGCTAACGCAGAGAGAGATCAACGACGATCTGCTTCGCGGCGTTCTCTCGACGCCCAAGTGGTGGCTGCCCGCCGTCATATTCCTGACCCTGGTTGTGTTCACGGGGCTGGGCGCGTTCGGCTACATGATGAACAAGGGCCTCGGAGTAACGGGCTTGAACAGGCCGGTTATGTGGGGCTTTTTCATCGTTAACTTCGTCTTCTGGATCGGCATCAGCCACGCCGGCATCATGATTTCCGCCATCCTGCGGCTGACCGGCGCCGAGTGGCGACGGCCGGTGACCCGCGCCGCCGAGGTGATGACGGTGTTCTCGCTGATGGCGGCAATGCACACGCCTCTGTTCCATGTGGGACGTCCGTGGCGGGACTTCTGGGTGTTCCCGTACGACTTCGCCCGGGGGGTCTGGCCCAACATTCGCTCGCCTTTCGTCTGGGACCCCTCTGCGGTGGGCACATATCTGATCGGAAGCTCGCTGTTCGTATTCATCGCCCTTCTGCCCGATCTGGCCAACGTGCGGGACCGGGCGACCAAGAAAATCGTGAAGACGGTATACGGGTTCCTGTGCCTGGGGTGGCGAGGCACGCCCCGTCAGTGGAAGCTGCAGGCGGTGGCGGGCATTCTGCTATCGGCGCTGATATTGCCGGTATTCGTATCCGTCCATTCGATCGTGTCCTGGGACTTCGCCGTTATTATCGGCGTGGAGGGCTGGCACTCCACTATCTTCGCGCCCTACTTCATCATCGGGGCGATTCACTCCGGTGTCTCGGCGGTCGCTATGCTGATGGCGCTCTCGGTCTGGCTGTGGAAGCTGGACAGGTACTTGCGTCCGGACCACTTCGACGCCATCGGCCGTCTGTTGATCGTGGTGGCCACCACGTGGTTCTTCTTCTTCGCCGTGGAGTGGGCCTTCGCGCTCTACACGCTTGAGCGGACCGAGATAGCAATGCGCGAGCTCCAGGTGTTCCAGTGGCCCTACGCCATGCTGTTTATCGTGTTCTTGCTTACCGCTTTCTTCATCCCGGTGCCCATGTGGCTATTCAAGAACGTGCGCAGGAGCGCGTTCCTGATGTTCTTTACAACCGTGCTGGTCAACGTGGGGATGTGGCTGGAGCGCTTCCTGATAATCATACCGGGGCTGGCGCGACGCCAGCCGTTCACGTTCGATTGGGGCACCTACCACCCCAGCATCATCGAGATACTGATAGTCGTTGAGACGTTTGCGTTCGTAGCACTGGGAATGCTGCTGTTCGCCAAGGTCTTTCCGCTGATTCCCGTGTTCGACATCAAAGAGGGAATGGTGATCCGGGACGAGATAAAGATCGGCAGGCGAACAGTCCCGGCGACAATCCATGAGTGAGGCATGTGGCAATGCAAGCTAAAAGAAGCGTAATCGGCCTGTTCACGGAAGAGGACTCGGCGGCCGACGCCCTGGACGCCCTGAGGGACGCTGGGTACACGCAGAGCGAGTACGAAATCTTGACTGGAACGCCTTACCCCGAGGGCACCTTTGGGGAGGCGGAGCCGAAGCACACGCTGTTCCGCTGGCCGCTGATGGGCGCCGCATGCGGCTTCATCGTCGGGCTATTGCTCACCTCAGGCACGCAGCTAGCATACCCGCTGGTAACCGGGGGCAAGCCCGTGCTGTCTATACCACCCATGACCATCATCATCTATGAGGGCACCATGCTCGGAGCCATCATATTCACCGTGATCGGCATCATCATCGAGTCCCGTCTGCCGCGTATGTTCATGGGCGCCTACGACGAGCGGATAACGGAGGGCTACATCGGTGTGACAGTGACCTCGTCCGAGGAACGGGCGGTCGGCGCGGAAGGGCTGCTGAAGTCGTCGGGCGCGGAAGACGTCAAACGTGGTTGGGAGGGCGGCTGATCCGATGGGCGCACCTGTGCTGAGGACGCTGTTGCCCGACGGCCGTTCCCCGCGGCGGACGGTCTCCGCGTGGCTGCTGCTGGCGCTCGGCCTCGCCGCGGTCGCGTCGATGCTGGGCTGCTACGACACCCGCACAGGGGATGCCAGCATTGGCGGCGAGATCAATTTCAAGCTGCCCGCCTTTCCCGAGACGGGTAGCAACGCGGTCCAGGTGTTCACCGAGATGCACTACCAGCCGTCTTACCGGACGCAGGAAGTGCCCAGGCTGCTGCCGCCCGAGGGTTCGGTGCCCATGACCGGGGCGGAGATCGTCTACGCCTCGATGGACGAGTACAAGGCGCTGACGTCACCCGGCGGCGACGCGCAGAACGGCTGGCGTCTCTATGAGATCAACTGCCTGGTGTGCCACGGCTCAAATTTGGACGGCAAGGGCAAGATTACCGAGTTCGACTACAGCGGTGGCCCGCTGCCGGCCGATCTCAAGGCCGATGTCACGAAGACGGCTACGGTGGGTGAGCTGTTCGGATTCATCTCCTGCGGAGGCCGGCAGGGCTGCGCGCTGCGGCTGATTGGCCGCCCGTCGGCGTCACCCATGCCCGAGTTCCGCCGGCTGCTATCGGAGCAGGAGCGATGGGACCTGGCCGCCTACCTCCACGGGGTCATCAACGCACCGTAGGGCGGGGTCGCGACCCACACGCACAGTGTTTGGGCCCACTCTACCGTCCCGCTCCCGGCTCGTAGGCGAGGTTGGGCCCCAGCCAGCGCTCGACGTCGCGCACGCTCATGGCCTTGCGCCGTGCGTAGTCCTCGATCTGGTCGCGACCCAGGTTGCCTACGCCGAAGTAGCGGGAGGCCGGGTGCGCGAAGTAGAAGCCGCTGACCGAGGCCGCCGGCCACATGGCCATGCTCTCGGTGAGACTGACGCCCGTCTGAGCCTCGGCGTCCAGCAGCTCCCAGAGCGCGGCCTTCTCGGTGTGGTCGGGGCACGCGGGGTAGCCGGGCGCGGGCCTGATGCCCTGGTAGCGTTCTTTGATGAAGTCCTGGTCTTTCAGTGATTCGTCTGGAGCGTATCCCCAGAACTCCTTTCGCACCCTTTCGTGCATTCGCTCGGCGAAGGCCTCGGCCAGGCGGTCGGCCAGCGCCCTGGCCATGATGGCGCCGTAGTCGTCGTGGGCCCCCTCCAGCTCACCGACCATCTGGTCGACGCCGATACCTGCCGTGACGACGAAGCCGCCGAGGTAGTCGGCCACTCCAGCATCGTGCGACGCGACGAAATCGGCCAGGCAGAAGTTCTCCCTAGGCAGGCCGGGACGCAGGTTTGACTTGTCGCTCTGCTGGCGGAGGAAGTGGAATTTTTTCAACACCTGGCCGCGCGCTTCGTCCGTGTAAAGCACCACGTCGTCGCCGACTGAGTTGGCGGGGTAGAAGCCGATGGTGGCATTGGCCGTCAGTAGTTTCCCGTCTACGATTCGTCGGAGCATGGCCCGGGCGTCGTCGAGGAGGCTTGTCGCCTCTTTGCCGTACTTCGGGTCGGTGAGAATGGCCGGATAGGTCCCACGAAGCTCCCATGTGAGGAAAAACGGCGTCCAGTCGATGCGTTCGACCAGGTCATCCAGGGGATAGTCGTTGAAGGTCTTGAGGCCGGTGAACCGCGGGGCGGGCGCCACAGTGGCACTCCAGTCGAAGCTCTGCCGGCGGGCGCGCGCCTCCCGAAGGGCCAGCAGTCGTGTGGCACGGCCCCGAGAGGCCCTGGATTTCCGCACTTCGGCGTATCGGCGTTTCGTGTCCCGAAGGAACCCGTCGCGGTTGTCGTCGCTAAGCAGGTCGTTCAGAACGCCGACCGAGCGGGACGCGTCCTTGACGTGGACCACGCCGTGGGAGTACTCGGGCTCGATTCGCACGGCGGTGTGGGCTATGGACGTGGTTGCGCCGCCGATGAGCAGAGGCAGGTCCAGTCCCTGGCGGGCCATCTCCGACGCGACGGTCACCATCTCGTCCAGCGACGGCGTGATCAGGCCGCTGAGGCCGATGGCGTCGGCGCCCTCGTCCCGCGCCGCGTCGATGATCCGCTGGAAGGGCGCCATGACGCCGAGGTCGACGACCTCGTAGCTGTTGCAGCCCAGCACGACACCCACGATCTTCTTGCCGATGTCGTGGACGTCGCCCTTCACGGTGGCCATTACGATCTTTCCGCGGGACCGGGCTGTTCCCGAAACGTTCTTGTCATCCTCGATGAATGGGACCAGGTAGGCCACGGCCTTTCGCATCACTCTGGCACTCTTGACCACCTGGGGCAAGAACATCTGGCCGGAGCCGAAGAGGTCTCCGACCACGTTCATGCCGTCCATGAGCGGCCCTTCGATGACCTGGAGGGGTCGCTCGACCCGTTGGCGCGCCTCCTCAACGTCGGCCACGACGAACTGGTCGATGCCGTGGACCATGGCATGCTGGAGCCGCTCCTCGACCGGCCGCGAGCGCCAGGCGTCGTCCTGCTGGCGAGCAGGCGTGGCGCCTCGGACGGTATCCGCCAGCTCCAACAGCCGCTCCGTTGCATCGGACCTTCGGTTGAGCACCAGGTCCTCGACGGCCTCGCGGAGGCGCGGCTCGATGTCGGCGTACACCACGAGCTGGCCAGCGTTGACTATGCCCATGTCCATGCCGGCCCCCGTTGCGTGGTAGAGGAACACGGAGTGTATCGCCTCCCGGATGAGGTCGTTGCCTCGGAAGGAGAATGACACGTTGCTCACGCCGCCGCTGACGTGGGACAGCGGATAGACGCCCTTGATCCGGCGTGCTGCCTCTATGTAGTCCAGGGCGTAGCGGTCATGCTCTTCGATGCCGGTGCCAATCGCGAAGATATTCGGGTCGAAGATGATGTCCTGGGGCGGAAAGCCGAGCTCATCCACCAGGATGCGGTAGGAGCGCCGGCAGATCTCGATCTTGCGCTCGACCGTGTCGGCCTGGCCCTGCTCGTCGAAGGCCATCACGACCACCGCCGCGCCAAACTTGCGAACGACACCTGCCTGCTCAACGAAGGCGTCTCGGCCCTCTTTGAGCGAGATCGAGTTGACGATGCCCTTACCCTGGAGGCACTGAAGCCCTGCCTCTATTACGCTGAACCGGGAGCTATCGACCATGATAGGAACGCGGCTGATGTCCGGGTCGGATGCGACGAGGTTCAGATAATGGCGCATGGCCGACTCTGAGTCCAACATCGCCTCGTCCATATTGACGTCCAGAATTTGGGCGCCGTCATCCACCTGCTGGCGGGCGACGGCCACGGCGTCGTCGAACCTGTCGGAGGTTATGAGGCGTCGAAAGCGGGCGGAGCCGGTGATGTTGGCCCGCTCGCCGACGTTGACGAGGTTGGAGTCTGGCCGCAGCTCAAGCACTTCGAGGCCGCTAAGCAGGGTGTTGGTGTTGGCATCGCGCCGCTGGCGAGGAGGTAGCCCGGCTACCGCCTCGGCGATGGCCCTGGTGTGCTCGGGGGTCGACCCGCAGCAGCTTCCCACTATGTTGGCGAGTCCGCCCTGCACGTAATCCCGCAGATTGGCCGCCATCTGGTCAGGGGTCTCGTCGTATTCGCCAAACTCGTTGGGCAGCCCGGCGTTAGGGTGGCAGCTAATCAAATGGGACGATACGCTGGAGAGGCCGGCCAGGTAGGCCCGCATCTGGTCGCTTCCCAGCGAGCAGTTGATGCCCACGCTGAGCAGAGGCGCGTGGGTGACCGAAGCGTAGAAGGCCTCGGGTGTCTGACCGGAGAGATTGCGTCCGCTCAGGTCTACCACCGTAACCGACGCCATCACCGGCACGCGGGCCTTCTTCTCTTCGAACACACGCTCGATGGCGTACAGGGCGGCCTTGCCGTTGAGGGTGTCGAAGACGGTCTCCACCAGCAGGATATGAGCGCCGCCGTCGAGAAGACCGTGGATGGACTCGGCATAGGCGTCGGCCAGTTCCATGAAGGTCACGGCGCGGTAGGCCGGATCGTCGACGTCGGGCGAGATCGAGGCGGTCCTGTTTGTCGGCCCCAGCACGCCGGCCACGAATCTGGGCTTGTCGGGACGCATTTCCGTGTACTGGTCGGCTGCTCGACGGGCGATTCGGGCGGCCTCGAAGTTGATCTCGAAGACGTGGTCTTCGAGGCCGTAGTCGAGCATGCCGAAGTGGTTAGCGGTGAAGGTGTTGGTCTCGAGGATGTCAGCACCGGCGTCCAGGTACCGGCGCTGGATCTCGTCCAATATCTCGGGCCGGGTTAGCGACAGAGCGTCGATGCAGCCCCGAAGCTCGTGAGAATGGTCCCGGAACCTGTGGCCCCGATAGTCTTCTTCCGAGAGGTTGTACCCCTGCAGAAGGGTGCCCCAGGCGCCATCCAGCACCATGACCCGTTGCTCCAGGATCTTTTCGAGATCGGAGGTGCGATCGACGATAGCTAGGGGAGAGGCGTCGGCGGTGGTAGTCAGCTCAGCGTCCTGGCGTCACGAATTCAGAGATATATTGTAGCGTAAGCAGTCTGGCAACCCCAACGCCTGGGCAGCAATACCGGTGGCCAAGCTCACAGATCCGCGCGGGCGCGGCACTGCACAGATGGTAGAATTCTGACGGCGTGATCGGCCTCCAGGGGATGTAGAACGAGGAGTGAATGGCTTCACCCGAACCTACTCGGAAGAACCCCAGGATCTTCTACGGCTGGTGGATAGTCATTGCCGGCGGGTTGGGAATGGCCATCTCCTCCGGAATCAACTTCCACGGTTTCAGCAACTTCATCATCCCGCTGGGCCGAGAGTTCGGCTGGAGCAGAACGGTGATCTCCTCGGTGTTCTCGCTGGCGCGCCTGGAGTCCGGGCTGCTTGGGCCGATCGAGGGCTGGGCGGTGGACCGTATGGGCGCGCGGAAGCTCATGCTGGTGGGCTTGCCATTGATGGGCCTCGGATACATGCTGATGAGTCAGGTGGGCAGCCTGCTCACGTTCTTCTTGGTGTTCATCTTTCTGATTACGCTGGGCAACAGCCTGGGAATGGGCACCCCGATCACCGCGACTGCCGTCAACTGGTTTCAGCGCAGACGGGGCCTGGCCTTTGGGATCATGTGGTCGGGAGTCGGATTGGGCGGCCTGCTTGTGCCATTATTAGGCTGGGCTGTGGCTGAATTCGGCTGGCGTACCGCTTCCATGGCCGTTGGGGTATCTATCATAGTCGCTGGAGCGCCAGTGGCAATGGTGATGAGGCACCGGCCTGAGCCATACGGCTATTATCCTGACGGCAGGGCGCCGGAGGGATCACCAGCGTCCGGAGATAGGCCGCGCCCGGCGATGCCCGACCCCTCACGCGACTTCAGTGCTCGCGAAGCGCTCGGTACCTCGAGCTTCTGGTTTCTCACGCTCTCGGTAGCCGCCAGGTCGCTGGTGAGCGGGGGAATCGGGTTGCATATGGTGCCCTACTTCGTGGGACTGGGCGCCACGCCCGTGCGGGCCGCGGCGCTGGCGGGCTCCGTAGGAGTGATAAGCATACCGGGTCGCTTCGGACTCAGCACGCTGGGCGACTACGTCAACCGACGCTACTTGATGGCGATGTCACTTGGTGCGATGGCCGTCGCGATAGTCTTCATGGCCCGCGCGGACACTGTCGCGGAGGTGCTCCCGGCGCTGGTGGCGTTCTCGGTGGCCCAGGGGGGAATCTCGGTGATACCGCGGGCGCTGATCGCCGACTATTTCGGGCGGGGGTCGTACGCTACCATTCAAGGTTTCGGTAGCTCGGTCCAGATGTTCGGCATCATCATCGGGCCAATCGTATCGGGGTACGTCTTCGACAGGACGGAGAGCTACTCCGGCGCGTTCCTGGGCTTTGCAGTGGCCGCGCTGGTATCGATCGTGCTGGTGCTGATGGCCAGGCCGCCGGCGCCCAAGCGCAGACCCGGCCGCGCCGGGGTGTAGGCGCGCCGCGTGCGCATCGTGGCCACGGTGCTTGAGCAGGTGGGCGCAACCCCTGAGGGATGGGCGGCCGACGGCTGATAGCTGATGGCTGCAAGCTGACAGCCGGCAGCTAGCCTCGCCGGTGCCCGCCGCCTGGTGAAGGTCGTCCACGCCGACCTGGCCGGCGACGTTGCGCCGCGCCGTTTCGGCTGGCGCCCGACGGCGATGCCCGATATACCGAGCGCGCGCCTTGATTGGCCACCGTGCTCGCATCGGAACGTTGCGGTCCTCTCGCGGCGCTCCCGGCGCCCCGACGACCTTCTGCGCTCGCGTGGACACGTCCGTTGCCGCGCTCCCCTCGGCCGGGGGACGTCGGGGAGAGCCCGCTGTAGTCGAAGTCTGGCAGCCGACGCCGCTGGATATTCTCGCGCAGTACCCTTTCGATCCGGCGCACCAGCAGCTCGTCGTCAGGCACCATGAGGGTCAGCGCCTCCCCGGTTTCGTGGGCCCGCCCGGTCCGGCCGATTCGGTGGGTATAGGCGTCGACGGTCATTGGCATGTCGTAGTTGATCACATGGGAGATCTGGTAGACGTCGATCCCTCGGGAAGCGATGTCCGTGGCCACCAGGATGTCGTACTTGCCGTCGCGGAACCCGTCGAGCGCCTGCTGTCTGCGTGCCTGCGCCATGTTTCCCTGCAGAGCGGCCACGCGGTAGGACTTGCCCTCGAGGATTCGTGCTACTTTGCGAGCACGGTGTTTGGTGCGGGTGAAGACCAGCACGCGTCCCGTGGCGGTCTCCCGCAACAGGGCCAGGAGCATGCGGGTCTTCATGCTCTCGTGCACCGGGTAGAGGGCGTGCGAGACCGTCTGCACGGGCGCCATCATGCCGATCTGGACGGTCGTCGGGTTCGTCAGGATGTCCCGCGACAGCGCACGGATCTCGTCCGGCATGGTAGCGCAGAAGAAAAGGGTCTGTCGTTGCCTGGGCACATATTGGAGGATGCGGCGGATGTCGGGCAGGAAGCCCATGTCGCACATCATGTCGGCCTCGTCCAGCACCAGCACGTCGATGCGGGAGATGTCGATGTTGCCGTCCTGCAGGTGGTCCAGCAGGCGGCCGGGGCAGGCGACCACGATGTCGGCCCCGCGCCGGAGGGCGTCGACCTGGCGGCCCTTGCTCACGCCGCCGTAGATGGCGACGGTCCGAGTCCGGGTGTGGGCGCCGAGGTCGGCGCTGACCTGGGTAATCTGCTCCGCCAGCTCGCGGGTGGGGGCGACGATCAGCGCCCTAACCCGACGGGACGGCTCGTCGATCAACCGTTGAAGGATGGGCAGAATGAAGGCGGCAGTCTTGCCGGTGCCCGTCTGGGCCACACCGAGCACGTCGTGCCCTTCGAGCACGATGGGGATGGCCTGTTCCTGTATCGGGGTGGCTTCGGCGTAGCCCTCGGCGTCCACGCCGGCGAGAATACTCGGGTCCAGAGAGAATTGTTCGAACTTCAGTTGGCGCGCTCCATGACCGCATTGAGCCAGGCCCAACGTCGAGTCGTACTATTCAGGGTGTAATCAAAACCGACGGTGTATTGTAGCAGTTATCGGCGCGGGCGCGAGCGCCCGGTGGTTCGACGGTCATGACTGCGATCCTGTAGAGTGAGGTTGCGCTGGGGCGCCATCCCGGTTCGCTGGCTCCGACGAGAATCTGGCGCCGGGTTTGCCACGGAAAGCGCTTCTGTGAGGAGCGATGGTCAGACCGAACTGGATCGATGAGCACCCGCCCGCGTGCACGTGCGTGGCCTGCCAGAAACGGGCGGCAGGCATGGCGAAGGTCCACGCAGCCGGGACAGTGGGCCGCAACTCGCGATGCCCTTGCGGTAGCGGGAAGAAGTTCAAGAGATGCCACGGCGCGTGAACCGGGGCGCTTGTTTCCGCCAGTAGAGCGGCTTGGCCGCTCGGCTTGACACAGGATTGCGCGCACCGCTAGACTTGACTCAGATACAAAAGAATAGCCTGGGGGAGCTTGGTTAGCCGGGCTGAGAGGTCCCGATGTGTCGGGGCGACCCCAAACACCTGATCTGGGTAATGCCAGCGTAGGGAAGTGGCCTCGTCGCACACCACAGACCGCCCAGACAGGAGTCCGGGCGGTCTTTTTGTTTTTCGTAGTTGGGACGGTTAACGACTACGTGTGGCGCATGCGGCGGGCCGACGTTAGAGCGCGACGATAGCAGTACCTGTGGGCCTGTGATGCGCGATCGGGGTAATTGGGCTGAGCGAGTCGCTCCCATGGCAGGGTGCGCGTCTGAAAGGAAGGTGTCGCGATGATAAACAAGTTGGCGGTCCTGGGCGGCCTTACACTACTGTTGGTGGTGTTTTCGGCCTGCGGTGGGGAGGAAGTCCGAGAGGTGACAGTGCTCACCAACGACAGTTTTGACATCAGCGAGGAGATCATCGCGGAGTTCGAGCAGGCCAACGACGCGACCGTGGTCATCCTCAAGGCGGGCTCGTCGGGTGAGGTCTTGACGCGGGCCATCCTCGAGAAGGACAACCCGTCGGCGGACCTGATCTACGGCATCGACAACACCTATCTGACCAGGGCCCTGGACGAGGAGATCCTCGTCAAATACGAGTCTCCGCTACTCAGCAAGGTCCCGAATAAGTTCTTAATGGACGACACCTATCGCGTAACGCCGGTGGACTACGGCTACGTCAACCTGAACTACGACAAGGCCTTTCTCGAGGAGAACGGACTGGCGCCGCCGAGCTCACTCGAAGAGCTTACCGGACCCGACTGGAAGGGCAGGCTGGTCGTGGAGAACCCGAGCACATCTTCTCCCGGGCTCGCATTCCTCATCGCGACCGTGTCGTATTTCGGCGAGGACGACGATTACGATTATCTGGACTTCTGGGCCGACCTGCGGGCCAATGGCGTTGCGGTCAAAGACGGCTGGAGCGAGGCCTACTACACGGACTTCTCCCAATACGGCGGAGACCGCCCGCTGATTGTGAGCTATGCAACGAGCCCGGCGGCCGAGGTGTTCTTCTCCGAGGGCAAGTATGACGTGCCGCCAACCGGCAACGTCCTGGTGGACAAGGCTACCTTCCTCCAGATCGAGGGGATAGCCATCCTCAAAGGCGCCAGGAACATCAAGCTGGCCCGGAAGTTCATCGACTTCGCCCTTGACAAGGGCTTCCAGGAGGACATCCCAGGCAGGATGTTCGTGTACCCGGTTAACCGCGAAGCCGCCCTGCCCGACTTCTTCAAGTTCTCCGAGGTCCCGACTGAGCCGGCCGACATCGGACCGGAGACCATCGACCAGAAGAGGGAAGCGTGGATCGACGCGTGGACGAAGGTCGTTCTTCGCTGAGGCGCGGTGTCGGACCTAAATTCGGGACGTTCGGCGGTCGCCGTCAGGGACCGGGGAATGGCATGAGGTGGGGTCGGTACCTGCTGGTCCTGCCGCTGGGATACCTCGCGGTGTTCTTCGTGTATCCCCTGGCGGCCATCCTGGTCCGAAGCCTGGGCGATGAGGGTGGCTTCGGCCTGGGGCCGTTCGCCACGGTGCTGGGTGACTCCTACTACCTGGGGCGGATCTGGTTTACGGTGTGGCAGGCCGTCGTGTCGACGCTGCTGAGCCTGGCCATCGGCCTGCCGATCGCGTACCTGTTCGCCAGGTTCGAGTTCCCCGGCAAGACATTACTCAAGGCCGTTTCGACCGTACCTTTCGTCATGCCCACCATTGTCGTGGCCATGGGGTTCGTGGCGCTGTTCGGCCCCAAAGGCCTGCTCAACACGGTCACCATGGACCTGTTCGGGCTGGACACCCCGCCGGTCAGGATCGCTAACACCCTGACGATCATCTTCATGGCCCACGCGTTCTATAACTACGCCATCGTCGTGCGCATCGTGTCGACCCTCTGGAGCAACCTCGACCCGGTCCTCGAGGAGACAGCCAGGGTGCTTGGCGCGGGGAGGTGGCGCACCTTCTATCACGTCACGTTGCCGCTGCTGCTGCCCGCCGTGGCGTCCGCGGCCCTGCTGGCCTTCGCGTTCTCGTTCACCAGCTTCGGTGTGGTATTGGTGCTCGGCGGGCCTCAGTTCGCGACCCTCGAAGTGGCGATCTACGAGTTGACTGCCAAGATGTTCCGACTCCCGCTGGCCGGCGCGCTGGCCGTGGTGCAGCTTGTCTTCACCTACTTGTTCCTGCTCCTGTACGCCAGGCTGCAGGAGCGGATGGCGGTAAGCGTCGGTCTTCGGCCCCGTGATGACACCGCCCGGCGGACGCTGAAGCGGTCGGAGCGGTTTTTCGTAATGGGAATGGTCGTGCTGCTTCTGGCCGTCCTCTCGCCGTTGATCGCGCTGGTGGTTAGGACGGTCTACTCCGGTGACAGCTATACGCCGGGCCACGTCGCAGACCTGTTCTCCAATCAGCGGGGGTCGTTCTTCTACCTCTCCCCGCTGCAGGTGATGTGGAACTCGCTCCGGTTCGCCGTGGCCACCGTGGCCGTCTCTCTGGTCGTCGGGACCATAGTCGCCTACTTTCTCGCCAGGTCGGGGCGACGACGGTCCGGTTTCTTGGACGCGGTATTCATGATGCCTCTGGGAGTGGCGGCGGTGACCCTCGGATTCGGCTATATCATCACCATGAACCGCGGGGTGCTCGACCTCCGAGGGTCCTGGCTCATCCTGGTGGTCGCGCACTCGCTGATCGCGTATCCCTTCGTTATCAGGAGCATTCTTCCGGTCCTCCGCGGCATGAACCCGAACCTGCGGGAGGCCGCCGCGATGCTGGGCGCTTCGCCGCTCAACGTTTTCGTGCACGTCGACCTGCCGATCGTCGGCCGCGGCATGCTGGTGGGGGCCACATTTGCCTTCGCGGTGTCGATGGGGGAGTTTGGGGCCTCGCTGCTGCTGGTGCGACCTGAAAACACCACCATGCCCGTGGCGATCTTCCAGTTCCTGGGGAGACCGGGCGACGCCAACCTGGGACAGGCGCTGGCCATGAGCAGCCTGCTGATGGCAGTGGTCGCCGTGGGATTCATCGCCATCGAGCGGTTCCGCTATCGGGGGGTGGGGGCATTCTAATGGGCGTCCTTGAGGTCGTTGGACTCTCGGTCTCCTTCGGAGACGTGAAGGCGGTGGACGATGCCTCACTGACCGTGGAGGAGGGCGAGCTGGTCTGTCTGCTGGGGCCAAGCGGCTGCGGTAAGACCACTCTGCTAAGACTCATCGCGGGCTTGGGGGAGCCGGACGGCGGTGAGGTGAGGTTCGACGGCGAGGTGATGAACGGTGTGCCTCCCCAGATGAGAGGGTTTGGCCTGATGTTCCAGGACCTGGCCCTGTTCCCCCACATGGACGTGTTCGGCAACGTCGCCTTCGGCTTGCGTATGCAGCGGCTCCCCAGGCCCGCGACGGCGGAGAGGGTCGGCGGGCTGCTGGAGCTGGTGGGCATGCCGGGGTACTCTCGGCGTAAGGTGCACGAGCTTTCGGGAGGCGAGCGTCAGCGGGTCGCGTTGGCCAGGGCGCTGGCCCCCGAGCCACGCCTGCTGATGCTGGACGAGCCTCTTGGGGCGCTGGACCGGGTCCTTCGCGACTCGCTCCAGGCCCAGGTCAGGCGGATCCTCCAGGACGTGGGAGTAAGCGCGATCTACGTCACCCACGACCGGGACGAGGCGTTCGCCGTGGCCGACAGGCTCGCGTTCATGGACCGCGGCAGGATCGTCCAGACGGGTGACCCGGAGCAGGTGTTCGCCGCTCCGCTAACCGAGTTCGTGGCCCGGTCACTCGGGTTCGACAACATACTGCGAGGAGTGGTCCGTTCCAAAGGCGAGTACGTCGAAGTCGACTGCGATATCGGGACCATATACGCAGAGTCTCCACGGGTTATTGCAGAGACGGGGAGCGAAGTGCTACTGCTCGTCGAGGACCGCGGGATCGAGCTTCTCCCCGCTCTCGAGGGTGAGGAGCCGGACCGGAACTTGTTTGCGGCGACCGTCGTCGAGCGTTCGTTCCGGTCCGGACAGTACCTCGTCAGGCTGCGTATCGGCGCGGGCCTGCTGTCGTACCGCTCGGCCCATGCGCCGGTGGCCGAAGGGCAGGAGGTCCGAGTCGCGATCGACCCCAACGCCGTCAGGTCGCTGGGAACGAAGTGAGCAGAGGGGTGTTCAAGGCTAGCGACATCGAGTCGGCGCTTCCGTACCGCGCCGCGATGCGAGGTACTTGGTCGGGGAGGCGGCGTATAATGGGGACGCCTGGCCAGACGACTAGAACCAGGTGCTTGGGATCAGAGTAACGCTCGATAGGCCGTCGTCGCGTGCCCAGTCCTGCCCATCCTCCCGACAAGTCGGGATCGTGAGGATCGGGGCGCAAGCCCCAATGAACGGGGGTTTGGGGTGTAACCCCCAGTTGCTATTTCCCCTTCCAGGAAAGGAAGGGGCCAGGGGATGGTTCGATGCGTTGCAGATCACCGATGCATGCCCATTCCGCGGTGGGCATCATGACGCGGTCCTCCGCGCTCGGGTGCGAGACGTCTGATGTAGAGCCAAGCCGCCATGACGAAAGATAGCGAGCCCGAAACCAAAGGCGAGCGGCGGGAGCGCAGGCGCCGGAGCCGCCGCAAGATGGGCGTCAGCGGCAGGAGCGTCCGCGTCCTTCAGGAGATCATCCGGCGGCGTGGCCAACAGCGGTCGCCGGGCCGGACCCGCGGTCGCCCCGGCCGCTAACCGAGACGGATGATCGCAAGCTTGCGGTGACCGGGCCGGCTGCCAGTCGCAGAACTTCAAATCAATGACCAATTCAAAAAAAATTCCACGGGCGATGACGATAGCCGGGTCCGACTCCGGAGGCGGAGCGGGGATACAGGCCGACCTCAAGACCTTCGCGGCCCTCGGGGTCTACGGCACCTCAGCCATCACGGCGATTACCGCCCAGAATACGGTCGGCGTGACCGACGCCTTGGAGCTGCCCACGTCGCTGATACGGTCGCAGATCGACGCGATAATGGCGGACATCGGAGCGGATGCGGTCAAGACTGGCATGCTTTCCAGCTCGGAGATCATCGAGGCGGTCGCGGGCAAGATCGCGGAGCACCGCCTGACCACGCTGGTGGTCGACCCCGTGATGGTCGCCAAGAGCGGAGACCGGCTGCTGCGAGAGCAGGCGGTGGAGGCGCTGCGGACTGTGCTGGTGCCGCTGTCGACGGTGGTGACGCCCAACGCTCCCGAAGCCGAGGTGCTCACGGGCCGGGCGATCGAGACGCTGGACGACGCCCGGCGGGCGGCCAGGGCGCTGGTCGACGAGCTCGGGGCCGGGTCGGCGGTGGTGAAAGGCGGCCACCTGGAAGGACCTGCGACGGACGTGCTCTACCAGGCCGGGGAGTTCGTCGAGTTTACGCGGCCGCGCCTGAATACAAAAAACACCCACGGAACGGGCTGCACGTTTGCCTCCGCCACCGCTGCGGGTCTCGCGAAAGGCATGTCGCTCAGCGCAGCCGTTGGAGCGGCCAAGGAGTACGTCACCGCCGCGATCAGCGCCTCGTTTCCGATGGGCGGCGGCCACGGTCCGCTGAACCACTTCTACCGACTCTGGGGCAAGTCCGAACGGTAGAGGTCGCAGCACCAGTGGGAGGGACGACCGAGACTGCCGGTGCCAAGTCAGCTAATCCAGCAGCACGCAGCTCCCCACCGCTGAGTCACACGTGCGCTGGTCTTCCCCAACTGATGGCCCGGCCTCTAGTCCGGAAGAAGGCGATCGTCTGCATGATCCGCCACTGTCCCGGTCTGGCCGTCTAAGCGGGATAGTCGTAGTGGAGGTCCGCCTTGATCGCGGCCCTCAACGTCACCACGACGCCTCTACAGAGAGTCGATGAACTCCAGCTCCTCTTCGAGCTCCTCGGCGGAATAGAAGTGCTCCAGCAACAGCGTCGCGTCCAGGTATTTGATGCGGCGGTGCAGCTCAATCGGGAGCGAGCCTTTGCCCACGAGCAGGTGGGAGTCCGTACGGCCACGCGTGTCGTAGAGGTAGCTGTCGCTCCAATGTGCGTGCCGAATCAGATGCGGCTTGGCCAGGAACGCCAGCACCTGCGCTTCTCGCTGCTCTTCCGGAAACCTGTGGGCGTAGGTGCACACGTGACTGGAGTCCAGGCACAGTCCGACGTTCGGCCGGCCCACGTCTTCACACACCTGGGACCACTCCTCCGGCGACATGCCGAAGTAGGCGTTCCTGCCGGACCAGTCCACGTCTCCCGCCTGGACGTCCTCGGGGATGCCTGCCCAGGAAGCGACGTTGTTCTCCATGACGATCTCGATGCCGTGTTCCGCGGCGAAGGCCGCGATCTCCCGGACGCCGTCGATGAGCAGATCGTACCCGCCCTCCTGACCCTCGGTCTGTGTCTCGTCCACCCACCGCCTCGGCGCGAAGTGAATGTTGACTTGCCGGACGTGAGGGTAGCGCCGGGCGTCGTCGACATAGGCGAGAATGTGATCGATGGACATCCGCCGAAATGGGGCGTCCGTGGCCGCCACGTTGAGCCGCTGGCCGTCCTTGTCGGAGGGGGCATGGGCGCTAATCAGTACATCCGCGAACTCGCCGGCTGCCCTGATGTCGACCGCCATGCCAGCCTCGGCCTTCAATCGCAACCGCTTTAGGTTTTCCAGACCGGCTTTGATCGGGGCTGCCATCGGGTAGGCAAGGTCCGTGTATTTTGTAGTGATCCTGGTCACTTGTATATGTCCTTTCCAGCGTTAAACGCCAGTTCGGTGCCGCCCAGCACGCTGCCAGTCAAATCAAAGGCCGTGGCGGTCAGGGTCACCGACCCACCCATGGAGCTGGTCGCCTCGACTTTCAGTCTGTCCCTTCCCGGATCGTATTCGGCCTTCGTAACCGTGACCGTCTCGCCCGATGGAGTGGGCGACGGCGTAGCAGTAGGTGTCGGCGTTGGCGTTGGTGTCGGGGTGAGCGTAGGCGTAGGCGTAACGGTCGCCGTGCCCGACGGGACGGCCGTAGGGGATGCGGTCGCCGTGGGAGCGGTCGTCGGCGTGGGCGTAAGCGTGGGTGTGGGCGTTGGCGCTGGCGCCTCCGGACAGCCCGATTTCCCGGACGCCAAGTCGGACCGTGACTACAATTGGACGATTGAAACTGAACTCGACGCCCTCATCGACACCCACGCCTGTAACAGATAGGTCGAATGCCGAGTCCGAGAGCGTGAACCCTGAGGGCAGGCGCGGGACGTGTTCGGGCGCCACGGGTTTGTAAGTGAGAGTGAGGTCATCGCGCACCGCCCCGGCTGCCACATCGACGATGACCTCCCCCTGAGAAGACACGAGTCTGGTCGGCTCTTCCGCTTCCACAAATACTTCGATGGGCAAGATGGGGAGCATCGGGCTTGCCGGTGTCGACACCGAATCTACGCTGCCGGGCGAGGCCGGAGACTGGTCGGAGGTTTCGCCTGCCGCGGTTGGGACGGCCACGGACCCGGCGAAGGGGGCTGGGGCGCCTGGCGCGCCGGGAGGTTCGAATACAGGAGGCTCCTGAGAAGATTGAATGGTCTCGGCGGGTGTCGTGCCAACGAACCCGCTCACCTCGTCCCACAGGCCCGGCCGCGCCGCGCCTACCGACAGCGCGAGCACCAGAGACAGCATCCCGGCGGGCAGCGCCCACGGGCTACGTTTTGCCCACTGCCACGTCTGGACCCATCTCTCCATCCAGGATAGCGACGCTGCCGTAGTCGAACGGGTGGGCACGTTGGGCAGAGCGATCGTAGGCTCGTAGCGTAGCGGGACCCCCTTTCGTGTCTCCGCTCCCATGTCCGGGAGCAATTCGCGAAGGGCATCGGACAGTTCCGACGCCGTCTGGAACCTGCGATCGAGGTCCTTGGCCATTGCCCGTTCGACCAGGGACTCAAGCGCCGGCGCCAGGTCGGCCCTTAGCTCTCGGATGGGCTTGGGATCATCTTCGATCTGCTGGCGTACCACCGCCAGAGGTGTGTTTCCTTTGAAGGGCAGCTCGCCCGTGACCATCTGGTAGAGCAGGCAGCCCAGCGAGTAGATGTCCGATCGGGCGTCCGTCTCCTGACCTCGGGACTGCTCGGGAGACATATAGTGCGGCGAGCCCACGACTTCCCCGGTGGCCGTGACCGAGCTGAGCACGGCGGCGCGGGCGATTCCGAAGTCCGTGACCTTGGCCAGCCCGTCGGGGCCGATGAGGACGTTCTCAGGCTTTATGTTGCGATGGACGATGCCGAGCGCGTGGGCCTCGGCCAGGCCGTCGGCGATCTGGACGCCGAATTGGGTCACGCGGTCCAGCCGCATCTGGCCCCCGCCCTCAATCACGCGGGCCAGGCTCTCCGGCAGGAACTCCAGCGCTATGAAGTGCCGATCGCCGTCCTGCCCGACGTCGTATATCTTTACGACGTTTGGGTGGTCTATCGACGCGGCGAGAGACGCCTCCCGCTGGAACCGCTCGACGTAGCTGGTGTCGTTCGACGGGAAGCGGTGAAGCACCTTGAGGGCCACGATCTGGCCGGTTTCGGGGTCGAAGACGCGGTAGACGGCACCCTGGCCGCCCCAGGCGATCTCATCGAGGATCTGGTAACGCCCTATTTGTTGGTCCATGGCAGGGTTAGAAGTAGGCGCACGTGCCAATAGGGGACAACGGTCCGCGCAGGGAGCGCGATCCGTGGGCTGCTATCCCACAAAAACAGCCATGCCCGAACACGGGTCCAGCAAAACCCAAGTTACGCTAAAAGCGACGAGGACTGGAACCGCGCATCGACTTCGGTGACGCTCCTCAAATCGCCGATCGTCGATTACCCGAGGGTCGGGCGTGCGCGCTGATGGACACACTTTGTATCACTAAACATGACCAAGATCAATAGTGACGGCCAGAAGCGCGCGATACCGAGTCCCATTTAACTGCGCGCAGACGGCCTCCAGCGTGCCTGACAGGGCCAATTGAGGTAAACCATCGTCTAGTACTATCGTCCCATGTCGGATCAGCGGTAATGTCGCATTCGGTCACACGAGTCCATTCGGGTGGCATCCGTGGCTGCCTCACCTAACCAGCAAATCGCGTGTTGGCGGGCGTTTCCATGAGAGCACAAGCAGCCAGAGTAATACGCCGTGGGTGGCGCCAGCTAGAAACTTGGCCGGGATAGGCAACAGCGTATAGATTCGTTCAAAGTCGCCGCCGAATTCAGAGGTCAGGTCGATAAGCGGATAGCCGACCAGGGTGTGGGCGATGCCAAACACCCCGAAGAACGCCAATATATGTTTGAACACCATTCTCATCGGTAGAAGCACGGCGAGGGCCAGGCTGAGAAACCCGAAAATGACGCTGATAGCTGGCCCAGCGGCGGTGACCATCAGTTTCTTGCCCGTATCGAACGCGGGTCCAGGCTGGTAGGTCACAAATCCCCAGAACCCTCGGTGGTGGAGCTCAATGCCCGTAGCCCCAAAATGATTAGCCACGAAGTAATGTCCGAGTTCATGCGTGAGCACGGCGAGCGGGGTGAGTAAGAAGATCGCAACCATCCAGGCCAAACCCAGGTCCTCGCTCGTAACGAAACGGTCGAAGAACGATTTTCTATTCTGGACCAAGCGGTACAGAGTGAACACTCCGGCCACGGCATACATTACGGAGACAGCATCGAAGTCCGGTTGACTACTCATGGGATCAGCCGCGTCACCACCTATAGGCCGTCCCCGCTTACGAGAGTGACTCCAGTACTTCTAGAATCGCCTGGGACTCCCGAGACCGGGTTCGTATATGCGCGAAATCCCACATGGGACTCCTATTCTCCCGCCCAGCGCAGAATTAGGTTAGCACGCCACCTGCTACGATCTCTCGCGGACGGCGCCACAGCGGTACTGCCATTCACTTAGGACCGCGACCTCTGTTCACGCCAACGCCACACTCTCGCTGACTCTGACCAGACCTCAACCGGCGAATCTGGTCGCTGACCACAATTAGCGTGCCCAAACGAAGGGAGCCAGGAGAGTCCGAAAAGGGCATAGTGGACAACACGTGAAAGCAGAGGCCCCTCGGAGTGATCCGAGGGGCCATATTCGTGCCTGGATTGTTGGAGGCGACGGGCGGATTCGAACCGCCGAATAGGGGTTTTGCAGACCCCCGCCTTAGACCACTTGGCTACGTCGCCCTATTTAGCTTGGATGCGGCGCCGTTGGTTGTGGTGCCGAGGAGGAGATTATATCATGGGCCTCGGTGAGCGGTTGTGGACGGCTGTCCGTGGGGTGTTTCGTAGCTATTCATCTGTGAACGGTTGTTGACGGGTTGTGTGAGGTTGTCCACATTGTCCACATTTTGGGGAGCAATCGGACTAAGGAGAGTTTGACATGGCTTTACCATTGAGAGCGGACTTTTCAGCGGTCTATGCTGAACTAGAGGAAGCAGAGTCACTTCTTATGCCTGCTGATCTTCCGCCCGAATTTGTCGATTCGCTTCTCAGCAGCTTGGAGGCCGGCTTTGAATTCAGTGGTCAGGAATATGACACCACAGGCAGGACAGGGGACCTCCTGCTCCGATTCCAACTCCCGCAGCGTTTTCGAGAATTGGTGGCTGCACTGCGTGCAGGTGAGGTCCAGCGGAACATCCTGATTGAACGACTTCCTTGAAGGCATGGATTTCTAACTTTCCTCCATCGCCTCCGCGAACGCTTCGGCCGCCTGCTTCTGCCAGCCAGGGAGCGAGTGAGCGTAGATATCCGAGGTTATGGAGACATTGGCGTGTCCCAGCCGCTTGCTGACCACCACGATGTTCTGTCCGCTCTGTATGGTCACCGACGCGTGAAAATGCCGCAGGCTGCGTACCGTCATCGCCTTATATCCAACTCGGCTGCCCAGGTACTTGACCGCTCGGGTCAATGACATCGGGTTGAGCCATTCCCCACAGGGTCCGGCGAAGACCCTTCCCCGGTCCTCGTCTCGCGCATGGTCTCCTTTACATGCTGCTGGCTGTCCCGATGCTCAGCCAGTACCCGGATGGTGCCCGAGTCCAGGTCGACGGTCCGCCGACCACTGTCCGTCTTTGGCGGCTCTATGATCAGCCCGCGCTCCCGGCTCCGGACGAGTGATCCCTTGATATCAATACTCCCTCGGTCTAGGTCAACATTATCCCACGTAAGGCCCAGGGCCTCGCCTCGCCGCAGGCCGGCGTAGGCGATCAGGTGGATGCAGGGGAAAAGGTAATGCCCCTCTTCCCGAGCCAGGGCCAGAGCGTCTCGGACTGCCGATATGCTCGGCGGGACAATCTCTCGCCGCTTCAGCGGCGGCGGTGACACCAGGGATACCGGGTTGCGGTAGATGAGCTCCATCCTGAGAGCGTGCTTCACCGCTCCAGATAGAACGGTGTGGACAACGCTCACGCCTTTGGGCGACATGCCCTGGCTGGAAAGTCTGGACTCCAAGGCCTGAACGTGCGAGGGGCCTAGCTTCTCAAGGTCGATATGACCAATGATGGGGACGATGTGTCGGTCAATGATCTCCTGGTACCGCTCCTTGGTCCTCTGCCGCCGGTGGGGGATGATGCGCTCGGACATCCAGCGATCCAGCCAGTCCCGCAGCAGTACCTTCTCGGCGGACAGGCCCATGCCCTTATCCAATCTGGTCAGCATTTCGCGGAGTACCCGCTGGGCATGGGTCTTGGTGCCCCGGACCGTCTTGGACTTGCGCCGGCGCTTCCCGAAGGCGTCGCGTCCGAGGTCGACTCGAAGCTCCCAGGAGCCGGGGCTGCGCTGTCGGAGAGAGCCTTTCACTTGACATCCCTATTGACGTTCGCACGTTTATGTGCTGTCATAGACTCATGAACGGAGGGGAATTTGTAAGACGAGCTAGGCGATATGCCCACAAGAACGGACTGGCCTTTGACTCCGACCCTAGCCGGGGCAAGGGTAGCCACGGAACGGTCTACGTCGGGCTCCGCCAAACCAGAGTTCAGCACGGCGAGATTCGCAAGGGCACACTGGCAGCTATGCTGAAGCAGCTCGAAATCCCTAGGGAGGAGTTCTAAATGCGGTACGAATACCCCTGTGACATCGTGCGTGACGTTGAGGAGTTCGAAGCAACAGGCCGGGAGGCATACGTGGTGACCTTCCCCGATGTCCCACCTGCGATCACTGGTGGCTTGTCCTGGAGGGAATCGCTTGAATTGGCCGAGGACTGTCTGGGAGGCGCCCTTGGCATCTATGTGAAGCTCCGTGAGGACATCCCTGAGCCCAGCCCCGCCACTGATGGCCAAGTGATGATTGAGGTGCCGCCCATCGTCGCGGCAAAATTGGCCCTTTACACCGCCATGCGCAAGCAAGGCATCACCAATGTTGCTTTGGCCGCTCGATTGGGCGTTACCGAAAACGCCGTGCGCAGACTCGTTAATCCAAGGCATCGGTCCCACATCACCTCAGTCGAGAAGGCCCTCCGAGCCGTTGGGCGCTCCCTGGTAGTCGAAGACAAGGTAGCAGTCTAGGGAGCCGGAACTGCGCTAGCGAAGGCTGCCTTTCAGTCTAGAAGCTTCAAGTCGGTGCGTAGACCCTCGATGGCGCGACTCAGATCGTCAAGCATCCTATTCACCTGCTCGTACGCGCCCTCCAGCCTGCTGATGCGTTCTTAGGGCCAATTTTTATTGTGGAGATTCTAGGCTAACTTCTATACCTAGTCGAGTGGAGATTAGGCGCAGCCCACTAGCACCATCTGGAACATCGAAAACGATGGTCGTCACACCCGAGAATCCAGTGCCTACCCAATTCTCTGGACCTCGTCCTCCCACTTTATCCGCGAAATTTGCTTCCAAGAAGCAATGGTCTCCGCTTCCACCCTCTTCCCACTGCCGTTCTTGGTCATCCATCAGCACAAAATCACTGTTGATTTGTGTTGATGGCTGTATACGAGAATTGGCATCATTTCTGATTGAGTAATAGATTGCGACGAATACCCCCTCAGCTTCCATTTTGCCCCAACCACAAGAATAAGCATTATCGTTTATGTCCTCCGCTCTCAGCACTGACGTGAACGTGAGAGTTATCTCGCCGCTCAGTTCTGGCTCTCCAGAGAGCTTATTCAAGAGCCCGGCATCAATGGTAACCGGTTGCTCCATGACATAGGAGGTGATCGGCGTAGTTGGAGTGTCCTCAGCAGTGAAGTCAAGGCTGCATGGGTCATCTTCGGCTAAATCTTCCGGTGATTGGTAAAAAGTCCATTCGCCGTCTTGCCATAGTGCATGTGGGTCTGTTTCCTCTTCTCCACCAAGGTCTATTTCCAAGCCATCTTTAGCAAAGTGTGAATCTATGGATACTCTGAACAAGTCCGTGGATTATGGTGGCATAGTGTAGCTATGACATCAGCGAACGTGCATGACGTGACCGAAACTCACCGGTTACTACACGGTGGAGAGACGCGGGTGTGGGGCGATGCGGGGTATCAGGGAGTCGATAAGCGGGAGGAGAACCGAGAGTTGGATGTGGAGTGGCGCGTGGCGATGAAGCCCGGTCGGCGTCGGCAGCTAGCACCTGAAAGCGAGGAGGCGTTGGCGGAGAAGCGCAAGGCGTCGGTCAGGGCGAAGGTGGAGCATCCGTTCCTGTATGTGAAGCGTCACTTTGGCTACGCCAAGGTGCGGTATCGTGGACTGGCCAAGAACACGCAACGGCTGGCGTTGCTGCTGGGGTTTGCCAACTTGATGACAGCCGAGCGCCACTTGGCGGTGTGACGAGAGAGAAGTGCGCCCAAATCAGGTTGATAGCGGCGACACGCCCCCGGCAGAGCCCGCTTTCGAAGCCCAAACAGACCCGATTTAGGGCCGCAACAGCCTGATGGGCCATCGCAAAGAATTGAACATCTTCGAACTACCCCTGCAATCAATTCAATCCAGCATATGAAGGGTTATTCAGAGGTTCCCTATATATCCGTGATTGCCTTCTACTCGTGCGCTTTCAAACACATATGTGATATCTTCAGGGATACCTGCGAATGCCACCACAAACGCCGTCATTGCTGCGAATTCCCCCAACGAACATTTGGCCCTGAATTCATCGGGATACAGCGTATGGACGATAGCCCATTCACGCCTGGCAATAGCATCGCCCGTGAGTTGGGCGAATTCCTTTAGAAGAGCGGCCCTGTCGGGGTCTTGAGCCGTATCAGTAGGTGTTGGTGTAGCCGCAACCGTTGCCATAGACTCCGTTGTAGCCGTGGGCTCCGTCGCGGCCACTGGCTCCGGTGCTTCAGAGCCGCAGGCCACCGCCGCGATCAGCGTGAGCAGGCTGGCTGCCAAGATGGTGCGCATTCTTACCCCTAAATGTAGCTTACGACCCGCTAGTCCAGCGAGTCAAGATGGTCTTGTCGGCGAAGTTGGGGAGAGTAGGCATCATTTACCCTGGCTTATAGGGCATAGAACAGTCTCCATCCTCATATCTCGCATGGATTGCCCACACTACCATTTTCGCTCAATGATCCATCTGAACCATCGTTCTTGTCCCTTGCACTCTAGGACCGATCTGTTCTACGCACCCGGCTGACTATCGGGGACTAGACCGTATTCGTTGTCTTGATCGCTGCCCCTGACAAGGAAGATGATCAGGATGATGAATCCAATCAACGGGATAAAGGTGACGAAGTACCACCAACCACTGCGGCCGGTGTCATGCAACCGCCGAACAGCTACCGCTATTGAAGGAATCAGAATAGCGAGGAAGAATAGTAATTCCACAAAGACGATCCAGCCGACCAGAGTACCTAGAACGCCTAGTGGAATCACGACTATTAAATTGATCAGAGTGAACAGCCAGAACTCCGACCGTGTCGCCCGCCCACTGAAGACGGCGTACTTCTGTAAGACTCCTATATATGTATTCATTGTCTATGCTCCTCTCACGGGGATTTTCGGGCAGTAGACAACGTACCAACCGCCATCTTGCTCAATGACTGCCGTGAATTCGTTTCGCATCTTGCAGATTCGCCCTCCTATATCTCAGCTATGGTGTCTCGTGTTGCACCCTTGGGCTGCCAGCTAAGTTATTCCGCTTTCACCGATCCCCTAGAACGTCCTTCCTAACCAGCGCACTTCACCGAGTATAACGGGAAAGGATGTTCTGGAGGACGTAAATATCAATTCCCGAGCGCACTTCTTTCTTGATAACCTCTGGGTAGCCAGTTACCCAAAAACGCAACTCTCCATCAGTATCAAGGAAGCCTGCCGTTTCGACCTCGAATGCACTGATTTTGGTGTAGGGAATACTGAGAAGGCTACGCTTCTTGCCCATCAACCCCTGCACGTCCTCCAGAATCAACCTCGTGTTCGTAAAGACGTAGCTGTCTCGCTTGGTTTTGAAAGCGGCTACGATCTCCTCGTTATCATTACACACCCGTTCTCTGAACTCCTGCTTGTCTTTGTCGCCCATCAGCCCAGCAGATCCAAAAAGCAGGTTCGTTACCATATGGAGCCTCCTTCCCTAAGTTCTTTTAATTACCATAATTAGAACGTCCTTCCTAACCAGCGCACTTCGCCTATGCAATTAGCCGAAGTTGAGAGGAGAACCTACCACAACCAGTCGTCGTCGCGTCGGCGGCCTCTCTGCTTCGCACGCTTGGCGCTCCGTTCTTTGGAAACAGCCTCGAACTTCTTAAGGGGGATGGATTTAGCGGGCGGCTGCCCTTTGGCCTCCCTAGCTGATTTGAGACCTACCGACTGGTAGGCTCTCCTGAACTCACCATCAGTCATGGCGCCCTTGCGCGTGTTACAGGGGCCACACAATATCTGGAGATTCTTCTCGCTGTCAGAGCCGTTACGGTTGACAGGAGTCTTGTGGTCGACGTGCATATCAGCAAGCGCGACTTTCCTGCCGCAGTACATGCATCTTCCTCTTTGCCTTTTGTAGAGGCCTTCGTTGATGAGCTTAGATATAGGCTTCCTCTTACGCCTCGGTTGCTCCTCAATGAAAAAATCTTCGAACAGCGCCATGATCTGGACCTCAGAACGTCCTTCCTAACCAGCGCACTTCGCCGATGATCTCGGTGGTGTCCGACCAAGGCACCGGCGGCCACGCTGGATGCTCGCTCTCGATCTGCCAGTTCCGCTCTTCGTCTCTGCCCACGCGCTTGACCACCAGGCCGTCCTCGGTACGCATGACGAAGATGCGCCCAACGCGACGCCGTCTCCGACCCTGACTGCGGTCCACTAGGATCGAGCACCCGTCCGGCAGCGTAGGTTCCATCGACTCGCCGCGCACGCTGATTACGTTGCACTGGTCAGGGTCAATGGCTTGGCGATCTAGCCAGTCATCGCGGAACCATAGGCGTCCAACCACCGTGTCGTCGTAGACCTCCGCACCTCCTCCAGCCGCAGCGGCCACCTCGACGACCTCTACCGGGCGGACCGCTGGCATATCGCCGCCAGCGTCATACTCGGCCCTCGTTCCAGCGACCGCTGACCGGACGTAGGTCTCAAGCCTGTCGAAGCGGGCGCTGAAGTCTTGGAGCCTCTCGCCCAGGGAGACTATGACGTCCGACGACTCAGGTGTGGGCTGGGTTGCAGACTCTGGCGCTTCGGCGTTCAGGTGGACCGGGGCCGTTTGGGGTTCGTCTTCCTCGTCGTAGAACCACTCCACAGGCTTGCTGTAGACATGGGCAAGCATCCGGAGCGAAGCCGCTTTAGGTACCCGACTACCAGACTCGTACCTCGATATTGAGTTTTCGGCAATCCCGGATTCCTCGGCCACTTCGCGTTGAGTTAGCCCTCGCAAAAGACGAGCCAGCCTCATCCGTCTGGGTTTCGGGTTGTCATTCGCCATGTAGAACATCATATTCCCGCCTCTTGACAGTATATATGCCTTAGCGGTAGTAGATTGGTAGGAAAATGGTTGGATTAGGCTACCGAGTGGGATGACACGGGGGAGAATAGCTTCATGATGAAGTCGCCAACCCAAGAGAAGCTGGAAGCCCAGCGCAAGAAGGACATACGGGACATCATCACTGGTGTTCTAGAGAAATTCCGAGGGCGCAGGAACTTCATGATGCTCGTCGCTGTCGATCTGGAAGTGGCCGACGCAACGGTCTACCGCTGGTGCGAGGAGTTGGGCATCGACATCGACGAGTACCGGCGGGCCACTCCCGCGGAATAGAGATAGGGGCGACTAGCGTGGGAGTCTTACCTGAACCGAAGAGGAGTGTGGCATGACCAAGACACCGACACAAGAAAAGCTAGAGGCCCAAAGAAACAAGGGCATGGCGGACATACTCCGAGAAGCCCTGGAAGGCTGCCGCGGTCAGAAGCACATGGTCACCATTGCCGCTATGGACCTTGGAGTGACCGACGCCACCTTTTATCAATGGTGCCGGGAGTTCGGCATCGACATCAACGAGTACCGGCGGGTGGCACCAGACGCGGAGCAAGCAGCACAGGAGACCAGGGGGCGGGCGCTGGCGGAGGGGGATTCTCGGGGAGGTGCCACGTAGTGGAGAAGATGTTGTCCGAGCAGACGTTGCTAGTCGAGAAGCTCAAGCGTGACATCCGCAATTGCTTGGTTGAACCCATCCAAGAAGATAGAGCGTCCCTTCCAGGCAGCGGTGGTTGCAAGCACATCCGTTTCGAAATTGTCCCTGCGGAATGTCAGGCGGCCGGTGGCGACTTGAAGAAGAAGGCTGCACATGAATGCCAATCCAGCGATTTGTCCTTTGAGGTACTCAAGGTCATCATCGATGCTGCGTTCACTCATATCACTACTCCTCAATCACACGGTGTATGAGTATGGCAAATACCACACAGATTGCATTCCGCATCCCCAATGACTTGCTGGTTGAGTTGAAGAGGGTAGCGAACCACGAGGATCGCACGGTGTCGAATCTCCTGAATCGCATTGTTCGACAGTATCTTACATCCTACGTGTCAAGGGCGGTGTGAAAACGTACCAGCGGGGCGGAGCAAAACTGTACCACTGAACGCCGTAGAATGGGCATCAAGGTTCGTGGGGCGTTGGAGATCAGGCTCAGTCAGATAGCTGGCGGCCAGAAGTCTTCTTGCTGTGCTTGAGTCGGTAGCTGTCCCCGTTCATCTCCAGGATGTCGACATGGTGGGTGAGGCGGTCGAGGAGAGCTCCGGTCAGCCGTTCAGAGCCGAACACCTCGGTCCACTCGACGAAGGGCAGGTTGGAGGTCACCAGGACCGATCCACGCTCGTAACGCTGGCTGAACACCTCGAAGAGCAGCTCGGCGCCAGTCTTGGACAAGGGCACGAAGCCGAGCTCGTCGATGATGAGCAGCTTGAGACGGGCCAGCTTCTTCTGCAGGTTGAGCAGACGCCGTTCGTCCCTGGCCTCGATCAGCTCGTGAACCAGAGCAGCGGCGGTGGTGAAGCCCACGGACAGTCCCCTCTGACACGCAGCCAGACCGAGCCCGAGGGCGATATGGGTCTTGCCGGTGCCACTGTTGCCGAGAGCGATGACGTTGCGGGGGCGCTCGATGTACTCGCATCGTGCCAGCTCCAGAACCAGAGCCTTGTTCAGGGACGGCATAGACAGGAAGTCGAAGGTGTCGAGGCTCTTGGTCGTCGGGAAGCGGGCTGCTTTGATCCGACGTTCCACCATGCGATGGTGACGGTCGATCAGCTCCAACTCCGATAGTCGCAGCAGGTAGTCCGGATGGTCAGCTCCCTCACTGGCACACTGGGATGCCAGCTTGTCGTACTCCCTCAGGAACGTGGGGAGCTTGAGTTGCTTGAGGTTGTGTTCGAGCAACATCGTGGACTTGTTGGTCATGACCGGCTCCCCGCCAGGAGAGCCATGTAGTCCCTGGTCGAGGTTGTTGCAACGTTGGTCCTGGGCAGATACGGGTACAACTCCATGTCGAGTCTAGGCGGTCGACCCTCGATCCTGCACAGCACCAGGTGCTTGACAGCATCGAAGCTCACAGCCCCGAGTCGAATGGCGTCTCGTACGGCGTCGTGGACTTCTTCCGGCTGGAAGTTCTCCATCAGTCTGAGCACCTGCACGAACTCCCTCTTTCTTTCCTCGCTTGTACACGAGGTTGTGATCAGCTGTGGCGCTGAAGTCATCGCCCGCCATCGGCGCAACTACGACCGCGACGACTTCGTCTTCGACCCTCTCCATTACCTGCCGCTCCTTGAGAAGAAGACGAGGGCATTGGATCAGGCGGCGCCGCTGG
This sequence comes from Dehalococcoidia bacterium, assembly GCA_965248005.1. Lineage (GTDB taxonomy): Bacteria > Chloroflexota > Dehalococcoidia > Lucifugimonadales > UBA1123 > CBDFIE01. The sequence goes on along the minus strand of CBDFIE010000003.1, from coordinate 981,510 downwards.
TTGGATGGGAGTTGCCCGAGGAGTTCGGAGTGTTGCGGCGGTTGCTGGAGTCTCGGATGGGCAATATCCGCGGACCACAACGTCCCGATGACCGTAGGCCACCGGGACCGAATAGTCATTGGTCCGGTATCTGACCAGGGCCAGAGAACTGACCCTCGTCGCGTGCTTGTCGCTGGCGTCGTACGGTACGGCCGGCAGAGGCAGCAACTTCTCCAGGTCCCGCTCCAGCCGTTCTCCTATCGTCTCGTTGCGGCCGCGGAGTCGATCTTCGAACCGTCTGAGGCAGTGTTGCTCCAGATGAGCATTGAGGGCATCGAAGCTCTCGAACGATGGAATGGGCACCAGGAAGTTCCGGCGGACATAGCCGACCAGACCTTCTACTTTGCCCTTATCGTTCCCTTTGCCTGGACGGCCAAACCGGTCCTCGAACAGGTAGTGGGACTGAAGCTCGGAGAACACCCTGGTCCGCTGCCGGCGACCATCTCCCAGGATTCTGGCTACCGCGAGCGTGGTGTTGTCGTAGAGGATGCTCTGAGGCACTCCGCCCAGGAACGCGAAGGCGGAGACGTGTCCGTCGCAGAATGACTCCGTCGTCTCGGCGGGATACGCCTTCACATAGCACCCGTCGCTGTGAGGGAGGTCCAGGGCGAAGTAGTGGGCTTTGCGTTCCACTCCGCCGATGACCACCCACGCTTCGCCGTAGTCGCACTGGGCATGTCCCGGGGAATGGGACAGTGGTACGAACATCTCGCGGGTCCGACGACGGCGTTCCCGGACGTAGTCCTTGACGATTGTGTACTTGCCCGGAAACCCGTGCTCGTCCCTCAACCGCTCATAGATACGCTTGGCGGTGTGACGCTGCTTCTTCGGTGAGCTCAGATCCTGCTCCAGGATCTGGTCCATCACACCCTTATATGGATCGAGCTTCGGTCTGCGAGCCGGTCGTTGCCGTCGATACCCTGGGGGCACGGAGTACTCGAGCATCTTGCGCACCGTGTCCCGGTGCAGTCCGTATACCCGCGCAGCCTCTCGAGCGCTCATCCCTTCGACGAAACAAGCCTTGCGAACTCGCAGGTACATCTCCACCTTGTACATCCAATCCACCTTCAATCAGGTTCGGGCGTTCCTGATTGAAGGCGACAGGCGGTACAGTTTTCAAACGCCACACCTCAGCGCTCGACCGCCCAGGTGGTACATTATCTCTCCGCCCTTCAGACCCGTCCTTTTCCGCTGCCGTCTCCAAGATCGTGCTAAGCCGGAACAAACGCACAGTTTGGGAGGTCAGCCCAGAAGCCTACCCCGAGGCCCACTTTGCGGTGTTCCCCCAGGCCCTTGTCGAGCCGTGCGTTCTGGCGGGCACGTCGGAGCGCGGTGTCTGCGCCGAGTGTAGAGCACCGTGGGAGCGTGTGATTGAGCGGTCCTCGGTGACACCCAAGGATTATGAGGGCAAGCACCTGGGAACAGATAAGAACGCCCGTGGCCGTCGGATCCTCGGGAATGTCAGGGCCCGCCGAGAGGCGGGAGGCGACCACGACAATCCTTTCCCTACACCTGAGACTACCGGCTGGCGGCCGACCTGCGACCACGAGGCTGATACCGTGCCAGCGACCGTCCTGGATCTCTTTGCCGGCAGCGGCACCGTCGGGCTGGTGGCCCAAAAGCTCGGCCGCCAGGCTGTCGGCATCGACGCAAGCGAGAGCTACTTGGCCATGGCCCGGCGGCGCATCGAGGCGGTCCCGCTGCCGATGGCGCTGGAGCTGTGAAATCGTAGCCATCCGACCGGCCATCCTGTCGATCGTGCCTGTCACCTTGAAAGAGGCGCGCGCCTGGGTAGACCGCACCCACCGGCACCATCGTGCTCCACAAGGCGGCCTGTTCGCGATCGGCTTGGCCGACGACGAGATTATCGGGGTCGCCATCGTGGGCCGTCCGGTGACTCGCGTCTTGGATGATGGCTGGACCGTAGAGACTACACGGGTGGCGGTCTTAGAAGGCCACCCCAACGCCTGTTCAAAGCTCTACGCGGCCTGTTGGAGGGCGGCCGCTATGTGGTGGCTGACCACGGCAAGAGCGATGTGGGGCGAATGGCCGCCCTGAAGACTGGACTGCCCTACTGGATGCCGCCGGATGTAGGCACCGACGCCAACGACTTCCATCAGAGGCACGGCGTCAAGGCGCTGGCTGATGCGCTGAGGGGAGTGTTGACATGAGTCTAGCTGAACTGGCACCGCCGGAAGATGGAGTTATGTTCGAGGCCATGACCGTGGCAGAGTACATGGCCTATCACGATCTTTTGCGGCAGGCCCATGAGACTGCGAAGGGCGGAGGGAAGGCGCTGTGAGAATCTACGTCGCGTCGTCTTGGCGCAACAAGTATCAACCGACAGTCGTAGCCGCATTGCGAGGCGCGGGACATGAAGTGTATGACTTTCGCAACCCGCCGGATGGGTCAGGCTTCGGATGGGAGCAGCTTGACCCGCAGTGGCAATCCTGGTCGGTTGGTCGGTATTGCGCCATGCTTAACCACCCGATTGCTCAACAGGGCTTCGACAGCGATTTTGACGCGATGAAATGGACCGATACCTGTGTGTTGGTACTGCCGTCTGGCAGGTCGGCGCACCTGGAAGCCGGATGGTTCATCGGCCAACGGAAGCCGACCATCATCTTTCTGCCTGAACCGCAGGAACCTGAATTGATGTATCGGATGGCTGACACCATCACTGACAACCTTGCTAACCTTTTGGAGTGGCTTGCCCCAATTGAGGATCGTCCCTACCGGCACGGAGGCAAGGTGCTGTGACTGAACTAACCGTGCACTACTGGAACTTCGGCTGCGACCACAAGACGGCATGCGGCTCATGGGAATACGTGGACGGCGAAAAGGTCAACCCACTTGACGACTCTATCGAGAATGTGACTTGTGAAAACTGCAAGAGGGCCTATACCCGCCGGTATATAGACTCGCGGGAAGCGTGTCTGGGCATCAACCCCTACGCTGTCAGGCCATCGATTGAAGAACTTCTAGATCGTGCCAAAGACAGGCACGGAGGGAAGGCGCTGTGAACAACATCAAGGGTCAGCTTCAGATGATTCAGGATCGCGGTTGGGTGTATCCGCGGGCCGGCCAGGTCGTGTACGAGTCGATCATTGAGCGCGAGTATCCCGACGTGGACATTCCATTGCTTTGTGATCTCTTAGCCGACAGTCTGTTCGATTGGAACACGGCGACTACGGAATATCTGGCACGGCATGGAGGTAAGGCGCTGTGATTGAAGTCCGACCCATTGGGCCGATCGAGGACGCGCCCACGAAGCACTTCGCCGAGGACGACGTGGACGAGATCGTCGCGACCGAGGCCCGTGTGCATTTAGAGGTACTGAGCGACAACGCAATCATGCTGATCGTGGAGGACAGCAAACGGACTGTGTATACGACGATCTTTCACGCGGGGCGAGTACCCCTGAGGGTGCGGGTGCAAGAGGACTTGGACTGGCACGGGGGCAAGGCGCTGTGAGGGCTACATTCGTTTTCACTTGCCCGTCATGTGGTCATCCTTGTGCTCAGACGGTCGAGCCTTCCGTCGATATCCACTGCGGAGCTGGCTACACATGCGACGAGTGCGGAGAGCTCGTGATATTCGAGGCCATGACCGTGGCAGAGTACATGGCCTATCACGATCTTTTGCGGCAGGCCCATGAGACTGCGAAGGGCGGGGGCAAGGCGCTGTGAGGCTCCTGGACCTGTTCTGCGGAGCTGGTGGCGCGGCTATGGGCTACAGCCGTGCCGACTTCGACCAGATCGTCGGCGTGGACATCAAGCCACAGCCACGGTACCCCTTCGAGTTCGTTCAGGCCGACGCGCTGGAGTACCTTGCCGAGCACGGCTACGGCTTCGACGCGATCCACGCCTCGCCGCCGTGTCAGGGCTACAGCATCATGCACAGCCTGCCGTGGCTCAGGGGGCGGGACTACCCGCTGCTACTGCTGCCTACGCTCGAGATGCTGGAGGGCCTCGGCAAGCCCTACGTCGTGGAGAACGTCATGGGGGCGCGGTACGGGTCCAAGACGCTGAAGAAGCGGGGACTAGACTCGAGTGTGCGAGCCTTCTGGATGTGGATCGGGGTCGTCACCAGGTAGATCGCCAGGAAAAGAAGCGCTCCGAATAGAATCCCGACGAACAGAATACCGGTATGGGCCGGGTGTGCAACCTTTACCTTTGGCTCTTGTTTCATAATTCCCAACTCCAGTTGTATTTCCGGCAGCATTCGATACTTACGGCCTCCAAAGTTTCGATTGGTAATGCAACGAAACGACTACTTTTGTTTCATTGACGATGAGGTTAGAATCAGTCGAATCTTCACAACGGAGGAGTGGGATGTATAGCTACAACGACCTTGGAAAATGGAAGGAGCCATCCAAGGAACCCGTCTTGGGCAGAGCCTTAAGGAGTCTTCGCTCTTTGGTCATAGTGCGTCCTTCAGGGCCCGGACCTGCTCTTCCGTGTAGTGCTTCTTGATATTGGCTGCGACTCGGCCGGTGTCGCCAATCAGCCCGATGGAACGCTCGTGAACTCTCCCCGCTTCATGCGCTCCCATATGTCAGGGCGGTCGCGGGCAATCCGAGCGGTGAGGTAGTCGCGCCTGTTACTTCCAGGAGCAGTATGCCCTTGGGCATACTGCTCCCCCTTCTTTCGGACTCCGCCATTCTGATTCAGCGGCCGGGCCGGTATCGCTTGAACCGCTACCCTGGCTCGTACCGCCACGTCGTCCCCAATTGCTAGGGCAACGAAAGAGGGGATAATGTTGCATGCCCAAGGAAAGAATTGTGTGCTTGATGCTTCTTAAGAGCCAGGTTCTGTCTGATCCGCGTTCGCGCGATGTGCCTTCCGGGCTTCCTTGGCTGCGTCCAGTTTCTTGGGCGTGATATAGAGCATTTCTAGTATTACGTCAAGGAAGTTGAGGAGGTCCCCCACTTGCTCGCTGGTCACCTCTTTTGGATCAAAGTCTACGTGGGCTATGAGATTTCCCCAAAGCCTGGGTTCGTTGGCCGTGTCGAATAGCGATGGAGGGTTTCACGGCCTATAGTTCGCCGCCGCAAGTCAGGCAATCGCCTACATGACGGCCTGCAGTAGAACACCGTGCACAGACCGGGCCACCCCATACGATGTCATAGCAGCGGCAGGGCTTTGGGTAGCTGTCGAGCGGCAGGTTGTATAACCATTCTTGCGCCTAGTCCAAGACAAGCTGTCGCAAGGCTTCGCCGGCAGACTCAGACAGAGGAGGCAGCGACGAGTCAGCGTCGCCGACCCGGCGGCGACTCCTTCGAATGCATGAGGACTCCGCGCGCCACACCTCGACGCAGGCGGCCGTACTCGGAGCTGAGCTCGGCACCAAATATGAGGATCAGGCTACTCAGATAGGTCCAGAGCAACAGCACGATTACCGGAGTAAGCGTGCCGTAGACGTTCTCGAAGCTGGCGAAGCTGCTCAGATAGATTACGAACACGTTCTTAGCCAGCTCGAAGAGGCCGGCAGCTACCACAGCCCCGGGCCATATGTACCTCCAGTAAGTCTTGGTATTGGGCATGAACTTGTACATGAGCAGGAACATCGTCACCGTCATCGCGAAGGAACTGCCCTGTAACAGCCACGGCACCAGCCATCCGACCACCTGCCCTAGCCCAGGTATGTCGGGGTCTGCAAGTCGACTCGTCGTCCGTACGAGCGCGACGATGCTCGCAGAGCCGAGGAACAGTACTCCGACACCCAATGCCATCGCTAGCTGCCGCGGCTTACTGATGAAGAAAGGCCGGTCGGCGTGAACGTCCCACGCCCGGTTGACCGCCCGGGTCACGGCGCCGAAGATGGCGCTCCCGGACCAGAGAAGTCCCAGCGCCACGAAGAGGCCGAGCGCTCCTCTGACCTTGAGGACTGCGTCCAGGTTGGTGTCGATCAGCTCGTCCGAAGCCGGCAGGTAGTCGGCGGAGAAGTCGGTGAGCCGGGACTGGATATCCTGGGGCTCTAGGAAGAGGCTCAGCACGGCTATGAGACCAAGCAAGAGTGGGAAGATCGAGAAGAGGGCGTAGTAGGCTACGCCGGCCGCCATATGGGTAGCATCGTCGTCCGACATCTCTCTCAGGGTCCGCACGAGGAGGATCACGACAAACCGCCGAGCGACCCAGTCCCTGAGCGGACGAGCTGGGACGAGTACGCTGTTTGTCATGAGGCGGAGTAGAGCCCCGCCGAGGCGCTTTAGAATCATGGGATCGGGACCTAACCATCGGGCTGTATTGGAGCCTGGCTCTCATATCGAGAGTAGCATAGGCAGCGGTCACCATGCGATCGACACGCGGTAGCGCCGTGAATACCATCGGTCTCCACATCCGCCGGAGTCCCAGACAGGAGCCCTAGATGACTGATATCACGCTGCAGTGCCCCGCGTGTGAGGCGACCCATCCAGCCGACCTGGTCACGCCCCACTGCAGAGAGTGCGGCTCCCCTCTAGACGTCAGCTACGCCGACGCTCCCGATGGCGAGTCGATCCGCCTCCCGACGGACGATCCTCAGACGATCGTATTTCTGGGAGAGGGAACATGCCGACCGTGTCGCTGCCGGCAGTTGGGGACCTGCTCGGCCTCACTTCGCTGAGTGCGAAGCTAGAGTTCATGAACCCGACCGGCTCCTTCAAGGACCGCGGGACCAGCATCATGATGTCGGTGGTGAGCGAGTGCGGCGTAAGCGAGATCGTGGAGGACTCCTCGGGGAACGCGGGGGCGTCGGTTGCGCTTATGCAGCGAGGGCGAAGGTCATGGCCCACGTCTTTGCACCTTCAAGCGCGTCACGTGCCAGACCTCTCAACCTCGGTCTTCACTCAGGGCTGCTGCTGGCCGCTGTCGTTCGGGCATCCGGCTTTGAATGCTGGTCCGTCGATCTGGTGCATGTGTGGTTCGCCTATGTCGGTCATCCAGTGTCTGGAATAGAATTTGTAATAGCCACAATCCTTGGCAGAGCTGGTAAGGGGATGTGATGTGACTGTTGTCGCTAGGTGCTGGCGTGTTGAGTGGCTAGCGCGCGTTCTCCACCAACAGTAGACACCCCTCGGCAAGCATTGCTGTTCTGCCCAATGGATGGTTGCGGTGATCTGGCGCTTGTCAAGGGCGGTGTGAAAACGTACCAGCGGGGCGGAGCAAAACTGTACCACTGAACGCCGTAGAATGGGCATCAAGGTTCGTGGGGCGTTGGAGATCAGGCTCAGTCAGATAGCTGGCGGCCAGCAGGCGCTCGCGAAGGTCCTTCCTGGATACGGCGGAGCGCGACGGCCTCGTCGTTGCGGCGGGACACTTTCACCCCGAACGCCACATCGGGAAAGTCGTCCGACTGCGGGGGCGCCGTTATTGGCAGTCGCTCTGAATGCGCGAACACCGGGCTGACGATACCGCCGGCGGTCCCGATTAGGGCGCACCGGTCAAACCAGCGGTAGCCGGTATTAACGGGAGATGATAGACTTGTGGCGGCTCCGCAGTCGCGAAACGCCGAAGCAGGGCGATCGCGCTGCTTCGTGTGTGGAGGCCAGGCGACATGTTGACTAATCCCGGCGCCATGCTAATCGTCGAAAAGGGTATCGATGACGCAAGCGTCATCCCGCTGGACCGAACCGCCCACGTGATCGGCAAATCCGCCGACGCGGACATCTTCGCCGATAACCCGTATGTGTCACGGAGCCACGCTCAAATCTCCCGTAACGGGGACTACTATGAGATTCGTGACCTGGGGAGCAAAAACGGCACTTACCTCAACGGCGTTCGGCTGACGGAATCGGACCGCAGCAGACTGAAAAACGACGATAGGATCGAGCTAGCCCGCGGCCAGGTCATCCTCAGGTTCAGCATGTGGGGCGCAACCGCAACGCTCCCGGCCGTGTCCGACGTCGAACCGGATGATCTCAGGGTCGAGGCCAGATCCCGTGAGGTATGGCTTCAGGGGACCAAGCTAGAGCCTCCGCTCTCCCGCAAAGAGTTCGACGTCCTGAACATGCTTTTCTCCCGGCGAGGCGAGGCCTGCAGCAAGGACCATATCGCCTCCGCCGGATGGCCTGAACGGCCTGACGGAGACGTCGCCGACCAGGATATTGAGCAGTGCATCCGAAGGCTGCGTCTCCGCGTCGAACCCGACCCCTCCCAGCCCGAACACATCGTTACGATAAGAGGCTATGGCTACAAGCTGTCATAGGCTTGGCGCTCTTCTCGGACCCCGCTCTCCGTCTGAGTCACGAAGCACCGCGGACGGTGTGGCGAATGGTGGACCTGGTCCCGGCCCGAGATCAGCCTCACGACCCGCAACGACGGGCGCGATCTCAGATTACCAGGAGTCCGGCTGTTTGGCTCAGTTAACTTCAGGCGCCGCGGTGGTTGATTGTCGCGATCTGCTGCGGCGGGTCGACTCGCGTTCGGACGCACTTAAGGCGCACTGGAAAATTTCAGCGTATCGTCAGCCCGCTTTCAGGTAACCGACCGGTTGGCAGCGGTATCATCAGTACAACAACCGATGCCGCCATACCTCTGGTCAGGGAACCGTATTGAAGTTTCGGGCCGCGGCTAAAATGTCAAATACACCACAGGAGGTCCGGCATGGCGGATATCTATCTTGATGGGGGATTTCTAGCATTCTGGTACAACTCATGGCTCGTCCTGATAGGTTTTATTGCGGCGGCGATCATGGCGATATTGGTCGTGATGGCCCGCGGCTGGAGTGGGCTCGATCTGGTGCTGACAACCCTGGTCGTACTTGGCGTTCTGGGGGCACTGATATTGACAATGGTCCGAATCGGCCTGGACATCCGCGTGGACGACTATAACGCCGTCGGATTCATCAACGTTTTGGGCACGGTCGTCGCCCTGGTCGCGGGCGGGGTGTTCCTGTTTAAGCGCAGGTACGACGAGCGATCAGTATCCGTTGCCCCCGTGGAGATGTCCGACACGCCCGTTTATGACCTCGCGGCGGAGCCTGAACCCGAACTGGCCGAAGCAACGCCCGAACCCGGTATGGTCGACTCAGCCACGGCGACCCTCATGGCCCAGCCCGATGCTGCACCGGCCCCTGACGAGCCTGTCAGCTCGCCACCTTCCACGGCGTGGGTTCACTTCAGCTCAGGCTCGATGGCTGGGCAGACGATACCCCTGGACCCGAGCGGCACCTCCCTGGGCAGAGGGGCGGAGAACGATATCGTGCTGGACGACGCCATGGTTAGCCGTAACCACGCCAGCATTACCTTCCAGGATGGGACTTTTATCATGGAAGACCTTGAAAGCGCCAGCGGCACGTTGGTCGAGGGGGCGCAGGCCGCCCGGACAGTGCTGCAATCGGGCTCGGTCATGCGACTTGGCGAGACCGAGATGGTGTTCATGGAGTCCGAGACCGCCCCCGCGGCCGATGCCCCGGCGCCAGGCGCCCCGGCCGCCGCGGGCGCGCCCGGCGAAACCATGGTCGTTCAACCCTCCCAGGTGGTAATGGCCTGGCTGGCGGTGACCACGGGGCCCAGGAAGGGACAGAGCTACCAGCTCAAGGTTGGCGACAACTCTCTGGGCCGTGGCGCCGAAAACGACATGGTAATCGGAGACAACTCCGTCAGCCGCAGCCATGCCATGGTCCGAGTCCGTGACGACGAGATGGTACTGGTGGACATGGGCAGCCGCGGCGGCACAAAGGTGGCCGGACAGACACTGAAGGGAAAGGCCATCGTTTCGGGAGGCGTGGTAAAGGTCGGTCAGACCACGCTGAACCTGGTGGAGGTGGAAGCGGGTGCTCAGGCGGCTGGTCCCGTGTCCAGCGCCGGGGAGACGATGGTCGAGCAGCCAGGGGCCGGCGCGGGCGGCGTCATGATCGCCCAGTCGGGCCCGGACGCTGGTAAGAGCTTCCCTCTCGCGCAGGGCGACAACGTGGTAGGACGGGACCCTGGTATCCAAGTGGCCCTATCCGACGACTCGGTCAGCAGACGGCATGCCCTCATACGCCGCAACGAGGACAGCATCATCGTCTTCGACCTCGGCAGCCGGACCGGGACCCAGGTAAATGGAGAAGCCCTGACCGGGCATACACTGTCCGCCGGCGAGACCATAACCCTGGGCACTACGGAGCTGGTCTTAATGCAGCCGGGCTCCAGGGAAGGAAGCTCCAGTGATGGGTCTTAAGAAAGACCACGACGACAGCCCGACCGTAATGGCAATGGCAAGCTCGCTGACCCTCGGGTCGTTGACCCACGTCGGCATGAAGCGGTCGGCCAACGAGGACTCGCACTGCGCTCTGGTCGGGCCTAATGCTCCTCCCGGCTCCGATGCGCTTTTGGCGGTAGCCGACGGCATGGGCGGCCATGCGGCCGGTGAGGTGGCCAGCGCCATGGCTATCCAGGGCATCAAGGCCAGGCTCTCCGGCGACGGGCTTGCGGGGGTCACCCAGCCCGGGCCGCTGGACTACGAACGTCTGATGAAGCAGGTGGTCCAGGACCTCAACGCCGAAGTGCGGAAAGCGGCCGAAAAACCTGAGACGATGGGCATGGGCACCACTCTAACCACTGCTCTGGTCTTCAGTCCCCTCGTCATTATCGCCCACGTGGGCGACAGTCGCGCCTACCTGTTCAGGAAGGGTCGGATGCAGCAGCTCAGTCGAGACCACAGCTGGGTGGCGGAGGAGGTCGCAAGGGGCGCCATTACCGAGAGCGAGGCTCGCGTGCACCCACGCCGGAACATACTCACTCGCGCCATGGGCGTGGCTGCCGATGTCGAGGTTGACACCTCGGCCACGGAGTTGGAGGAGGGAGACGTCCTGCTTATCTGCTCGGACGGTCTCCACGGCCTGGTGGGCGACGAAGAGATCGCCCGCACAGCCACGGCTTTCGACCCGCAGGAGGCCTGCGAGGCCCTTGTGCAGCGAGCCAACGACCTTGGCGGAAACGATAACGTTACCGTGGTCATCGCCCGAATCGACCGGCTAGGCGAGGCTGGCGCCGGCTCTCACGACCAACAAGAGCTTCACCAGCAGACCACCGTGAATATGCGGGCCGAACAATCGGGCAAGGGCGGTAAGCTCAGACTCATTAAGTGGCTGCTCTCGCCCCTCTGGGTACCGGTCTGGCTGGTCTTCAAGCTGCTGCGCCTCCTGTTCCGCGCCGCGAAATAGGCCGCGGTCCCCATGCTTCCGGCCGGCCCGCGGGAAAACCCGGAGCAACGGAGCGGACCTGACAGCGAACATGGCCCAGTTGTTTCGGGAGGGTTGGTCGACCCCGTCCGCCAACGGCGCCCACCTCTGTCGTACCCATCGCGAAAATCCCCGGCTTGATCTTCGGTTATCAGAGTTTCATCAGGCTAGACTAGGTCTACATTCATGCAAGTGACCGGCGAGGTGCCACATAATAGGGACCAGGTGGCGTGTGGGAACGTTCATCGGGTGGCAGACGGCAAGCCGAGTCCCTTGAGGCAAGCACCATGGAACAGCGCATAGGGCGTTATCAGCTCCTTGATGAGATCGCCGCGGGCGGCCAGGGCACCGTCCACCGCGCGTTCGACCCCGATAGCGGACAGATCATCGCCCTCAAAGTGCTGCACCCAACGTTGTCTGGAGACCGGGGCTACATCGAGCGGTTCCGGCGAGAGGCGTCGCTGGCGGCCTCGATAAATCACCCCAACGTCGTCAAGATATTCGAGGTCGGGCAGGACGGCGACCGGCACTTCATGGCGATGGAGTTCTTGCCGGAGAGCCTGGCCCGCGTGGTCGAGAGCGGCGGCCAGATGCGGCTCGAAGGCGCTGCCCAGTTCGGCCTTCAGATAGCCGAGGGTCTGGCGGCGGCCCACGCCCTGGGCATCGTCCACCGCGACATCAAACCTCAGAACGTGCTCATCGGTCCCGACGGCGCCGCCAAGGTAACGGACTTCGGGATCGCACGAGCCGAGTCGCTCAATACTATGACCGCTACCGGTGTGGTCATGGGAACGCCCCACTACATGTCGCCGGAGCAGGCACGGGGGGAGCGGGCTGATACGCGGTCCGATGTCTACTCCCTGGGCTGCATGATGTACCACATGCTGGCGGGACAGGTGCCCTTCACGGGCGAGACGCCACTGGCGGTGATTCGGCAGCAGATCGAAGAGCAGCCAAGGCGGCTGCGCGACCGGCGCAAGGACCTGCCGAGGTCCCTGGAAGCCTTGATAGAGCGGGCCATGGCCAAGGACCCGAGTCGGCGCTACGAGGGCGCCGGGGAGATGGCAGAGGCGATACGCGCCGTCGCTCCCGGCGTGTCGAAGCCGGTGACACCGCAGGGCCGGAGAGCGGCCCCGCCGCCGGCGGTGACACCGCCTCAGGCCGCGACTCCTCCGACGCCTCAGCCTACCCCCGAGTCGCCGTCGACCACCTGGATGAACGACTGGGCAGTCGCCTGGCGCAAGGCCCACGGCAGGCGGCTGGCCTGGGTCGGCACGCTCATATCCTTGTCGTTGGCCCTGACCATCGCAGGGGTACAGTTGGACGGGTACGACCGTGTCAGGGAGTTCATCGACTCGACGGGTTGGTTTGTCACGACTGCACGGACCGTCGCGACGCCTGCGCAGCCTGAGCCGACGGCGAGGCCCGTCGCGACACGTGTACCGCCCGAGCCGATAGGGACCCCCGCCCCAACGCCGGCAATGGCGATTGCAGCGCAGCCCGCCCCGACGGCGAGGCCCGTCGCGTCACGTGTACCGCCCCAGCCGACGTTAACGCCCGCCCCGACGCCGGCAATGGCGATTGCAGTGCAGCCCGCGCCGACGGTAACAGCCCGCCCCAACTCCGACGCCGGGAATGGTGGCGATGCCTACGCCCTCGGCCCCCGTCGACCCCGAGCAAGCGTGTTGCCGACGCGCTGAGTACGTATTTGGGGCGCGAGACCGCCTCCTATCCGTTCGTATCCACCGGCGGCTCCTGGAAGGTCTCTGACATCGAACAGCCCGGCTGGACAGAGCTCGGCTTCGATGACCGCTCGTGGGTCGACGCAGTCCCCAATCGGACGGGCTGGGCGGACTGGGATCCCGGTATCTTCAGCCCATCGCCTCAGCCGATATGGTACCCGGGCCGGCACGAGGACGATTTCATCTGGTACTACTTCAGGAAGAGCTTCGATGTCCCGATGGCCGAGCCGCTAGGTCTGGCCGAGCTGACCATTCAAGTGGACGATGACTATGTGCTGTTCCTCAACGGCGCGGAAGTCGCCAGGGACGAGAGCGGCGTGACAGAACCGCCCACGACCTACGACGTCCTACCTTATCTTCACGCCGGCGAGAACCTCATTGCCGTCGCCGCAATCGATTCGTCTGGAGCCGACGAATGGGTGGCTGTCGGGCTTCGCTTGGCGCCTGTCGGCGTTGACGTCCCCGTGGCGCTGGGCGACCCAAACCCCGAGATACACATCTTGGCTTATGTGGACGGCCGAAGCCAGCTACTGTTGCGCGGCCGATTCGCCCAGTGGTTTCACATGGAGTACGCGGCGCCGGGCCGACAGTTATTCAGCGATTTCCCAACCTTCCTAAACGGGACTGAATGGCTACCTGAGTGGCCGGACGATCCCGATGCCGAGAACCGCGACTGCTTCTGCGAGTCCTCCATTTTCGAATCGCTTCAGCCGGCGCTGCCTCAGGCGGAGACAGATGTCCAGCTCCATGTGCTGCTGGGCAGAGGACTTGTGTCCATCATAGAGCGGCCCGAGGAGGACAACGATTTTACGCTGACGCTGGAGATTGACGATAACGATTTCAGCAACCCTGACTGGTACGAGATCGTGATCAGCGTCGCCGAGCCTCAACCCGTCGCGGCCGCGACGCTACTCGCCGCGGCGACTCCCACGGCCGTGCCGACGGCGACGCCTGTACTTGCCGTGGCCACCCCCACACCCGCGTTGGCCGCGCCGGCGCCCGAGGCGACATATCAGGTCCGGATCGAAGGGCCCAGAGAAGCAGGTCCGATGAATCAGTTAATCTTCGATGTCTTCATGGGGTCCACCGACGGTGCTATAGATATCGATTATTGGGCCGGCGGCAGTTTCGAGGCGTTTGTGCACGGCAAAGCTGACCTCAACATCTCAACAGGACCCATCAAGGATAGAGACGCGGCGATTGCAGCAGAAAACGGGGTGGAGTACTTAGAATTACCGGTTGCATTCGACAGCCTCGCGGTGACGGTCCATCCTGACAACGAGTTCCTCAGCTGCCTCACTGTAGAAGACCTCAACGCCATGTGGAGTGGGAGTAGCGCCCCCGAGAGATGGGAGAATGTCGACGCCGACTGGCCGGACGAGCCGATAGCGTTCTATGGGCCGAGCGCCGATTCGGCGGCCTACCGCTTCTTCACTGAGCAGGTCATGGGCGGGGCGGCCATTCAGATAAGCCACCAGACCGTCGGCACCGATGACGCCGTGTTAAGGGAAGTTATCGCGGACAATCCAAACGCGTTCGGATATGTCCCATACGCCACCTACCTGAGGAATCCCGATACTATGAAGCCGGTCGCGATCGACGATTTGAGTGGATGCGTCGCCCCCAGCTTGGAGACGATACAGAGCGGCGCCTACGCGCCCCTGTCTCGACCGCTGCTTATCTACGTCAACGCCACGGCGTTGCAACGGTCCGAGGTGGCGGAGTTCGTTGTCTTCTACATCGAGGCCGCGTTCGAGCTCTCCCATGACCCGGCGTTCGGCTACGTGCCACTTTCGTATGAAGATATCTACTCCAGCCGGGAGAAGTTTCTTACCGCGGCGGAGGCGGCGCCGGCGCCGACAGCCGTTCCGGTGGCAACACCTGCGCCGCCCGGCACCGGCCTGGTGCGCGGCGCGACCGTGTCGGGGCGGGTCACCGATGTCTCCACCGGGTTGCCGATCAGCGACGTGGATATGGTCGCGCACCGAGAAGGTAAAGGAGACGTGGCCTGGGCCAAAACCGGTGGTGACGGAATCTACGCTCTAACCGGCCTTCCCGCAGGTGTGTTTCGGGTGCAGGCTCTCAGCGAGAGATACATCAACCAGGAGACGACCGTTACGGTGGACGTGGCGGGATCGGCGCTGAGCGCGGACTTTGTCCTGAACCAGGGTGCCTCGATCACGGGCACAGTGACCGATGCGGAGACCGGTCTGCCCGTCGCCAACGTCCATCTGGAAGCTGGCCCGCAGAATCGGGGCAACGTGGCCCACACACACACTCGCGCCGATGGCAGCTACATACTCATGGGCCTCCCGGACGGCATCACCGATGTATATGCAAACTCCCAGAATTACATCGACTGGAACAGCACGGCCGATGTTCGAGGAGCGGGAGTAGCACACCGGCTCGATATCGAGTTGGAGAGCGGCGCCACGATATCGGGGACCGTATTCGACTCGGAGACCGGGCTCCCAATCGCCGATGCCAGCGTTGACTCAGAACCCGATGGGCGGGGACAGGGATCGCACGCGAGAACGGACGCTAATGGCTTCTACACCCTGAGAGGGGTCGCCCCGGGCGTCTATTGGATCATCGTCCGTGCAGCGAGCCAGGGCTACTTCGAGCAGAGTTTCGAAAACGCGGTGAGGTGGGACGATGCTCAACTGATAGCCGTCGGCGGTGCGGAGGGGATCGAGGGAATCGACTTCGGCCTCAGACCGGGTGCCACGATATCGGGCAGGATAACCGGCGCGGATACGGGCCTGCCTATCGCGGGCGTGAGGGTTGAGGCAGTCAACATATCCGGAGGTCGCAACGCGGCGGGACGGTCCGGCGCGGATGGCGTCTACACCCTGAAGGGGATTGCGCCCGGAACGTATCACATCCTGACCCACGCCGAGAGTCCAGACTATATTCAGCAGTTCTACCAGAATGCGATCTTCGAGGACGACGCGCGCCCGGTGGACATCGTCGGTCCCGAGGAGGTCCGCGGCATCGACTTCGCGCTGAACCTCGGCGCCACGATATCCGGGACCGTACTCGACTCTGAGACCGGGCTCCCGATCGCCGATGCTGAGGTAGACGCAGTGCCCGATGGTAGAGGCCGGGGATCCACGGCGAACACGGATGCTACGGGCTTCTACACCTTGAGAGGCATCGCCCCGGGCGCCTATCGGATCATCGTCAGGGCAGCGAGCCAGGGCTACTTCGTGCAGTTCTTCGAAGACGCGCTGAGGTGGGACGACGCTCAGCTGATAACCGTAGGCAGTGCAGAAGGCATCGAGGGAATAGACCTCGGCCTCAGACTGGGCGCCACGATAGCGGGCAGGATAACCGACGCGGATACGGGCCTGCCCATCGCAGGCGTGTTGGTTGAGGCAGTCAACATATCCGGGGGTGAGAACGCCTGGGGACGGTCCGACCCCGACGGCGCCTACACCGTGAAGGGGGTTGCGCCCGGAACGTATCACATTCTCACCCACCCCGAGAGTCCAGACTACATTCAGCAGTATTACCAGAACGTAATCTTCGAGGCCGACGGGCACCCGGTTGGCATCGTCGGGCCCGAAGAGGTCCACGGCATCGACTTCGTGCTGAAGCTCGGCGCCGCCATCTCCGGAAGAGTGGTGGATGGGTCCACGGGCCAGCCTATACCGAACATGGAGATTCGCGCCGGGCCCGCCGGCCGCGACCACCTGGCCCGGGACGACAGCGGATCAGACGGCACATACGTCCTGCGCGGTATGCCTGATGGACTCATTGAGGTCGTAGTGCAAGGCCAGGGGTACTTGAAGGTCTCAAATAGCGTCGTCATCCGCGATGGCGAGGACGTGACCAACTTCGATTTCTAGCCGTCCGTCATTACTACGCCTCAAACCGACCTCGGTCCGCTGCGAAGGCCGGGGTCGATCTCTGTCCGCGGGCGGACCTCACCTGGAGTGCATCGTCCTCGTCACTGGGACTGGCCCCGCAACTTGAGGAAGAACTTCCTTCTTGCTCCCACTGTTGTGATGCACCAAGAGTTCAGTTAGCATGGTTCGCGTTCGAGACAGGCACGCTGGACGGTCCGCGACGAGACGGGCCGTACGCTATCTCGGGGGCTGAACATGACCGACGGTGCATGGGGAGACATCTACAGGGAGCTTGGGGCGAAGCCCATCATCAATGCCATCGGCAGCGTGACAATGCTGGGCGGCTCCACACCGGCGCCCGAGGTCGTAGAGGCGATGGAGGCTGCCAGTGATGCATATATCCCACTGGTAGAGCTGGAGGAGAAGGCGGGGCAGGCCATAGCCGACATCGTGGACGTGCCCGCGGCATACGTCACCTCTGGCGCGGGATCGGCCCTCACGCTGGCGACCGCAGCCATTATGGCCGGCGATGACGACGACAGGATCCAGCAGCTTCCCGACACCACCGGCATGAAGAACGAGTTCCTCATCCAGCGCCGCCAACGCTACTGGTACGATCGATGCCTGGAGCTGGCTGGGGCCAAGCTGGTCGAGTTCGGCGCCGCCGACGCGACTAGCCGTCAGGACCTGGAGCGCGCCATCGGCCCCAACACCGCCGCGGTCCACTACTACGCCGTGGAGCAGTCCCCCGACCCGCGGGCCCTATCGCTGGAGGACACCATCGAGATCGCCCACTCGAAGGGCGTCGCCGTGACGGTCGATGCGGCCGGTCAGATATACCCGCTGGAGAACTTCGGCAAGTACGTGCGCATGGGCGCCGACTTCCAGTGCGTCGCGGCCAAGTACCTAGGCGCATCCCAGTCCACCGGGCTTGCGCTGGGCACGCAGGCGCTGATTCGCAATCTCTCATATCAGACCTTCGTGGGCTACGAGAGCCGCCGGATACGCGGGATTGGCAGGCCCCACAAGGTCGACCGCCAGGAGATCGTCGGAGTGGTCGCGGCGGTCCGCCGCTGGTTCACCATGGACCACGAGGAGCGGCTGGCCAATATCGAGCAGCAGTGCGCCAACGTCATTGCGCCGCTGGAGGGAATCCCCGGTCTGAAGGCCGAGATCGATGTCAACGTCATCGGCCACCAGCCCTTCGGAGTTACGATCGCCGTTGACCCTTCCGAAACCGGCATGACGGCCCAGAACATCGTCGACGAGCTCAAGGCAGGCGACCCGCCGGTCTGGACCCGCGTCCGAGAAGGCGAGGACTTCATCGTCATCCACGGCTTCGGTCTGGCGGACGGTGAGGACAAGATCGTCGGCCAGCGCATCGCAGCCCTCTTCGGCCGCTAGCGCGTCCCACGATCTCGGTTGCCTCCCGGTCGACGCTAACCGGCCTAGGCATGAAATTTTCCACAACCTTCACAGGAGACGGACCATGAGCGGCCCACTGGACGACGTCAAAATCCTGGACCTCTCGCAAGTCCAGGCCGGGCCTTCGTGCACCCAGCTACTCGCCTGGCTGGGCGCTGACGTCATCAAAATCGAGGAGCCTGGTATCGGCGACAGGACGCGTAGAGAGCGAGCCGTCAGGCCCGACGTGGACAGCTTCTACTTCCTCGTCTTCAACGCGAACAAGCGCAGCCTGTGCCTGGACCTGAAGTCGGATACCGGCCGCGAGATTTTCCTCCGGCTCGTCCGGCGGGCCGACATCGTGGTCGAGAACTACCGCCCCGGCCAGATGGAGCGTTTCAACCTGGGGTACGAGGTGCTGAGGGAGGCGAACCCTAAGATCGTCTACGCCACCATCAAGGGCTTCGGCGCCGACGGGCCGAACGCCTATATCAGGAGCTTCGAGCACATCGCCCAGGCGATGGGCGGCGCGATGAGCGCCAACGGCGAGGCGGGCGGTGACCCTCAGTTCGTGGCCCCGGGCGTGGGCGACTCGGGCTCCGGGCTGCATGCGGCCATCGGCATGCTGGCGGTGCTTCGCCAGCGGGACCGGACGGGTGAGGGCCAGCGGGTCGAGGTCTCCATGCAGGACGCAGTCGTGAACCTGATGCGGATACGCACCATTGACACCCTGAACACCGACCGTCCCGTGCAGCGGCGGGGCAACCGGCCCTGGGGCGGCCCCTCCATGCTCTATCCCTGTAAAGGCGGAGGCCCCAACGACTTCGTGGTCCTTATGTTGGCCGGTGACTCCTGGGACACTCTGCTGGCGCTGGCGGACCGGGCAGAGCTGATCGGCGACCCGCGATACGCTACCGAGGAGGCCCGCGCCGAGCGGCCGCTAGAGGTCGAGGAGATCATCACGGCCTGGACCCGAACCAGAACCAAGCACGAGGCCATGCGGGCGCTGGCGGAGGCAGGCGTCCCGGCGGGCGCGGTCCAGGACACCCGCGAGGTGTTGGACGATCCGCACCTGGTTGAGCGAGAGATGATCGTGGACATCGATGATCCCGCCCGAGGGGAGTACAAGGTCATCGGCTGCCCCATCAAGATCGACTCGAACCAGGTCGCGATCCAGCCGCCGCCGCTATTGGGCCAGCACTCGGAGGAAGTGCTGTCTACTATGCTGGGCATGCCCGAGGACGAGCTGGCGGAGCTGCGCGCGGCAAACGTAATCTAATATTCAGATTTCCAAGTTCGTTGAATTATTAGATACCAGGACTTGGTGGTTCGACAGGCTCACCACGAACGGGAAAACGACAAACCTCCGCTGGCCTGACCCCAGACGCGTCGGGGGCGCGGCGGATCTAGTCAGCGACCCTATCGATCACCACGGCAGGGTGGGCACGCTGAGAATATGAGCCGAACCTTGGGACATCCAAGCCACCTAAGAGACGGAGGTGCTGATGCTCTGTGCCAGTTGCGGCCAGGAAAACTCAGCAGGCGATACGTTCTGCACCTCCTGCGGTTCGCCCCTCGGTGAGGGGCCGTCCGGGGAGGAGAAAATTCGTGGATGGAAGGGACTGCCCTTCTACACGCGAGTGACGATTGCTGGACTGGTCGGCATTGCACTGGTCTACACGGCGCTCGGCGTTTTAGCCCTGATCGGGGGTGGGGTCTCGGAGGCGGAGGACGCGGTACAGGGGATAGTCTTCTACCTCCTGTTCATGATACCGACGGTCGTCGTCATTATTCTGGCCTGGAGGTCAAACCTGACCATCGTAGCCGCGATCTGGGCGGCCCTGGTGCTGTTTATCACCGGCCCGACGATCCCGAACGCCCTGGGCGCATTCAACAGCTTCTTCGACGCGGGCCTGTTGATTCCCGGAACCGTGTCGCTGATTGTGGCATGTGTCGCGGGCATCGCAGGGCTCATACAGCAACGACGCGGTGCTGCCAGCGAAGGGTCTACAGCAGGCGCGCGGCTGGCCCTCTCGGCGATAGTGGCTGCGGTGGCCGGGCTTATGGTCGTCTCGGGCATACTTCACCTCATCGGCCTCGAATCGGTAAGCGCCGACGAGAAAGCAGGGACGATCAGCGTCGATATCGAGAATAGCGTATTCAAGCCCGCTCAACTGACAGTGCCGTCCGGTAAGGCCGCCAGGTTCTTTATCAGGAACCGTGACCTCACGGTGCACACCTTCACGATCGACGAGCTGGGTATCGACGTCAAAGTACTGCCGGGCAGCGAGGCTCTGGTCGAGCTGCCGGCGCCCGCCGCGGGCGTCTACGTCTACGAATGCACCGCCGGCGTCGGGTTTAGCCTGCCACTGCATAAGCCAGAGGTAGAGAGCGAGCCCAGCATCCCGTCGGACAGCGGCATGCTAGTGGTGCGCGATTCTTAGCCGCCGGCGCCGGTGAACCGTGGCTCCCGAGCGGGTCGCCTCACTGACCTCTTGACTGCCAGTATGCCGGGTTGTTCGGATTGAGTTGATTGGAGCGGTTGTCCATCGTTGCGCTGTACTCTGAGTTGTTGGGGTTCATGGCGTCCGAACGCTGGTCGTTGGGCGACCGGCCCTGAGACGCGGGCATGCCGAAGCGCCCGTCCTCCGAGTACGTGACCGTCCCCTCAGCGCCTGAGCCGACTGCCGGGTCGCTGGAGGCGCGGGCCTGGGAGCAATCACCGGACATCACGGCCAAGACCGTGGTACGCGCCCCGACGACGGCCAGGCCGATCACCAGTACTCCGATTATCACCTTGGCCATGTCCGCGACCCCCTCTCTCGTGTCTGATCCTAACGTTAGGCTGGTAGGAGGGCCGCCACAAGTGACATCTGTACTCAAGCTCTGTAGTTACCGCTGCCGGTGAAGCGGAGGCTAGGGCAGCCATGGGAATGGGATCGCTGGTTGTCCGTCGTGTGGGCGCAGTAGGCCCGCAATCGTTTGACATTCCACGTTGGTAGTGTTATGTATGTACCTTGGTACATACTCATCCGAGGGATCACAGTGGGCACAACACGGTTAACTTCGAACTCGCCGGACAATAGCTTCAGCTTTGTGAATGAAGATATCCTCGACCTTCCAGCGTTGGTAGCTAAGCTGAGGGACGCGCACGACCCGCTATCTGTCCACCTCCGTGGAATGTTCGCCGATGAGACTCAGCGACTTCTGGATGAATTCGATGCATCGACTCCTGATGATCCAGACCTCGTGGACGCGCTGGTCGTTGACCTGAATCGGATCGTTCGCGCAGCGCCCTTATTCGACGAAGGTCGGTTTGCGCACGTGGCCGTGACAAACGAGGCGCGTAAGCTGGCACGCCAGCGCCCACAAGAAACTGACCATTCACGGCTGAACGTTATGCTTCTGGAGAACGCCTTCCCCAAGGAGCTGCTGCAGAACATCGGCTCAGAACCCAAGATCCACGTAGAGCGCGTCCAGACTGGAGTCCGCATTGAAAAGCGGATGCTGAAGGTCCTAAAAGCGCTCGCAGAGGTGTCAGATTTGAGTTTGGGCGCGCTCCTTGAAGTCATCGTGCTACATGCATTTGCCGGAGTCTCGACATACGACCATCCTAAGTGGCAGGAGCGGATCGCTGCACTAAAGGACGTGTACGGCATGGACTATGACACGCATGGGGCACAAAGATTTAGTGAAGCGGACGCAGCGTAGTCGCCTCGTCCATCTCCTTCGTGCATGTGGCGACTCACAGCGGCTATGCGGCATTACGGGCAAGAAGCACGGCAAGCCGTTCCTGGCGACTATCCGCCCGCCGCCGACACGAGCGGTACGACCCGGTCTCGGAACGCCTCGATCTGGCGCAGGTCGTCGCCCACTGGCCACAGGTAGACGCTCTGGACTCCGGCGCTCTGATACGCCGCCAGCTTCTCCGCGCATTCCTCGACCGGACCGATGGGCAGGCGCGCCGCCAACTCTTCGACCGGACGGTTGATGGCGGGGCTGACAACCTCGGCGAGGACCCGCTGGGCTTCGTTTCGGTCCTCGGTGACGTAGAAGAACATCGTCGCCAGCGCGTTGGGGAACCCCTCAGGACTCTTGCCTGCATCCTCGAGGTATCCGCCGAGCCGCCACCAGGCGTCGCCGAAAAGTTCGGGCGTGGTGTTGTAAGCGGACGCCAGCCAGCCGTCGCCCAGGCGCGCCGTGCGGCGGAGGCCCGCCGGCGACCCCCAACTCCCAATCCAGATCGGCGGAGTCGGTCGCTGCGCGGGGTAAGGCTTGCCCTTCGAGGAACGTTGGAAACGCTTGGACGAGTCGGTGCTGGCGCTGCGCGCCCTCTGGCAATCTGGGTCACCGTGCTACGAAGGGAAGTTCTACTCGACGCAGGGAATAGATTTAGAGGCCAACGCTGTCGTAGTCGCGGGCCGATGAGCCGGGCCCGACGCCGACGATCAGCCGCCCGCCGGACAGGATGCCTATGGCAGCCAGGGTCTTGGCCGTCGCCACCGGCCCCCTCACGACGGGCAGCGTCAAGGTCGTTGCCAGCTTCATCTCGCCGGAGCGGTCCAGGACCGCGGCCATGGCGGTAGGCCCATCGAGCCACGGTCTGGTGAACACGAGATGGTCGTTTGTGCAGAGGGTCGTGTAGCCCAACGCCTCGGCGGTTACCGTGTACGTCAGCAGATGGTCCAGAGAGTAGGACCCGTCCCCGAAGCCGATCAGGGGAAGGTGGACACCATACTCCATGTCGATCCCTCGTTTCCGTGTTGGCCGCTCAGTGCCGGACGAAGAGTTCTAAGGACAAGATACTAGTATCGGAGCCGGAGCGATCGATCGTCAGATACCAGCAGGTATGTAGTACCCTCAGCCGGCGGCTGGGATCGCCAGCTCCGGGTGGGCCAGTGGTGGGCGTTGGGTGGCGACAACCTGTTCCTGCTCGTCGGGGCTCAGCGGCTTGAAGCGCTCCGCGGCGTCCAGCACCTTTGGCAGCAGGTCCGGGTCGCCGGTGCTGGGAGCGGTGTGCATGGGCTGGCTCAGCACCCACCAGAGCGCCCGGTCGATCTCGTCCTGGTCCCGGTGCGGATCGTACCAGACGGTTGCGTCGCGCTCCCGGCCTCCCCAGCCGCCCCGGGCGAGCATCTTGATCGCCTGGACGCCTACCCCCCGCGCGTTGGCCTCGGCCAGCAGCGCGTCGGCGTCGCGCCGGTAGTCTGGGTTGCGGTACATGGCCGCGCTGACAGGGAACATGATCGCGTCGAAGTCGAAGCGCTTCAGCGCCTCTAGCTGGACACGAGGCACGTCGGGACCGTGGCCCGTAATGCCCAGCCACCTGGTCAACCCTTGCTCTCGAAGCTCCACCAGCGCCTCTAACGCGCCTCCTGGGGCTGTCACCTGGTCCAGGGCCTGCATCGTGCCGACGGAATGCAGCTGGAACAGGTCAAATGACTCGACGTTCAACCGCTTCGTGATACTCCGAATGTCCTCCCAGGCGTCCGTCCTGGTGCGCCGGCTGGTCTTGGCGCCCAGGAACACCTGGTCGCGGATCTCCGGCATCCAGGGCGCCATGCGCTCCATCGCCTCGCCGTAGCTGGGCGCGATGTCCACGTGGTTCACGCCGTGGTCCAGCGCCAGCCGGATGGTGTCGTCGGCCGCTGGCTGGTCGACTCCGCCAATCGCAAATGTGCCGAACGTAACGACGGTGCTCCGGTGGCCGGTGCGTCCGAGTATGCGCTGCTCCATGTCGTCTCTCCTAGTCGCTTCTTGTACTGTCGAACGTGACACGATCTGTCATTCTTGAGCGGAGCGAAGAATCTATGCGCGACGCTGGGCTCCGTTGTCACGGCACATTTGGTCGCTCAGGCGGATACCGATTGTATCTCACGGATGGCACGCCCGTAAGCATGGGCTCGTCGTATCCACACCGATAATTCATGGCGCATGTGATAGACTTGCCCGTCGAGCGGCGCTCGACTCGAAATCTGGGCCGCGGGAGGCACTCCGAATGTCCGAAGTGTTCGACATCGCCGACCGTTACGTGGAGAGTGTGGCCGCGCTTAACCCGGTGGCGGCCACGGCCCTGGGGGTCGCGGGCCACGATCACGAGATGACGGACTACTCCCCAGAGGGCGCCAAGGCATCAGCTGAGCTGGACCGCCGCACCGTTGCCGAGCTGGACGCAGCAACGGTCGACGATGAACGGGACCGCATCGCCCGTGAGGCCATGCAGGATAGTCTCGGCCTCAACCTCGACCTCTTCGACGCACGGGAGCACCTGCGCGGCCTCAGCATGATCTTCAGCCCGATACACTCGGTACGCCAGAGCTTCGACCTCATGCCGAGGGATACCGAGGAGCAGTGGCGGAACGTGGCGTCGCGGATGGCGCTGGTACGGGAGGGCCTGGAGAGCTACCGGAGGACGCTGGACCAGGGCCTGGCCCTGGGCATGACCGCCAGCCAACGTCAGGCCACGGAGACCGCCGCCCAGTGCGACGTTTGGAGCGGAACGACCGAGGACCAGCCATCGTTCTTTCAGGGACTTCTGGATGCGTACGACGGCTCTGGCGTCTCTTCCGATACGCTGCGCCGCGACATCGAGCGGGCAGCGGCCGACGCCGGCGACGCCATGGTCGACATGGCGATGTACCTGAGGGACACCTACGCGCCCAGGGCGACGACAAGGGATGCCGTGGGCCTGGAGCGGTACGCGCTGGCGGCCCGCGCATTTAACGGCATCGAGCTTGACTTCCGCGAGACCTACCAGTGGGGCTGGGAACAGCTAAGCTGGGTGGATGGCGAGATGGCCAGCACCGCGGAGCGGATCCTGCCCGGAGGCGGAATCGAGGCCGCCAAGGAGCTGCTGGAGACCGACCCCGCGCGGGCCATCGAAGGCGTGGACCCGTTCAGGGCGTGGATGCAGGAGCTTCAGGACCGTACCATCGCCGAGCTAGACGGCGCCCACTTCGACATCGCCGAGCCAGTGCGGCGCATCGAGGCCCTGATCGCCCCTCCCGGTGGCGCGCTGGCCATGTACTACACTCCGCCGTCGGAGGACTTTAGCCGTCCCGGCCGCACCTGGTACCCCACCGGAGGCAAGACACGGTTCCCGCTCTGGGGCGAGGTGTCCATCGCCTACCATGAGGGGGTGCCCGGCCACCACTTCCAGCTTGCAACGACGGCTCACCTCTCGTCCAAGCTCTCCAGGTTTCAGAGACTGATGGGTGGTACCTCCGGCTACATGGAGGGCTGGGCGCTGTACGCCGAACGACTGATGGCCGAGCTGGGATACCTTGACAACCCCGACTACTACCTCGGCATGCTCCGCGCACAGGCGTTGCGGAGCGTGAGAGTCATCATCGACATCGGAATGCACCTGGAACTGGCGATTCCTCGGGACCAGGACTTCCACCCGGGTGAGGTCTGGACTCCAGAGCTGGGGCTAGAGTTCATCCACAAGAGGAGCCATTTCCCGGCGGACTTCGTGGCCAGCGAGGTCAGCCGGTACCTGGGCATCCCCGGCCAGGCTATTAGCTACAAGGTGGGCGAGCGCGCGTGGCTCCGGGCGCGGGACGGGGCCAAAACTAGGGCCGGCGCCGGCTTCGACCTCAAAGCATTCCACACCCGCGCCTTGGACCTGGGCCCCATGGGCATCGCCCAGATGCAGCGGGAGCTGTCACGGGTCTAGGGCAGGGCGCGCCCTGCACCCATATTTGGAGCTTTCCTCTAGCCGCTGGGCGCCGCTCTGGGGTCATCTGGGCGCCCGTTAGCAGGTCTCTGAGCCTTTCAGATTTACAGGGGTTTGAAAACGGACTCACGCCCGTTGCGGGGCGCGGTCCCCGCGACACGCTGGCACGGAATGTCCTCGGTAAGATGGGTCAACGGACGCCTGGGAAACACCTGTGGCCGCTAATCGCGTGTCAGGGCCTTGCTGGCGGCGGCGACGGCCGCGCCCGGGGCGACCTCGAACCCCGCCCTGGGCAGGATGCCCTCAAGTGCTGACAGGAGGCCCAGCGCGTACTCCGGCTTACTGGACTCGCCCATGAGTCCGATTCGCCACGCCCGTCCCGCGAATTCTCCGAACCCCTTGCCTATCTCGATGTTGTGCTCGCGCAGCAGCATGCCTCTGACAGTATCGTCGCCGACCCCATCGGGTATCCAGACAGGCGTTATCTGTGCAAGGCGGGAGCCTTCGGGCGCCACCAGGTCCAGGCCCAGGGCCTCCAGTCCCGCGCGAAGGGCCGCGGCGTTCCGCTCGTGCCGTTCGAATCGCGCCTCCAAACCCTCCTCCAGCACGACCCGCAATCCCTCCCGGAGCGCCAGAATCATGTTGATGGGCGCAGTGTGGTGGTAGGCGTGTTCGACGCCCCAGTACTTCGCGATCAGCGCCAGGTCCAGGTACAAGGAGGACGGTGGCGCCTCTCTGCTCTCGATGGCATCCATTGCCCGGGGGCTCAGGGCGACGGGCGAAAGACCCGGCGGGCAGCCCAGGCACTTCTGCGTAGCGCTGAAACAGTAGTCGATGCCCCAGTCGTCGAAGGCCAGGTTGTTGCCCCCCAGGGAGGTGACCGCGTCGACCATGAACATGGCGTCGTGGTCCCTTGCAAGGCCCGAGATGCCCTCCAGCGGCTGTCGGATTCCGGTCGAGGTCTCGGCGTGGATGGCAGTTACGAGTTTGACGTTCGTATGTCTCTTGAGTTCCTTCTGGAGCATCTCCACCGGGAACGGCCGGCCCCAGGCGGCGCGCAAAGGGACCACGTTGGCGCCGACCCTTTCGGCCATCTCGACCATGCGCTCGCAGAAAAAGCCGTAGACGCACATCACCACGGTGTCCCCCGGCTCCAGCAGGCTTGTTATGCCCGCCTGCATGCCCGCCGAACCGGTACCCGCCACGGCAAACGTGGTGCCGTCCTGGGTCTGGAACACCCGCTTCAGGAGGTCAGAGACCTCATCCAGGATGAGCAAGAAGTCGGGGTCCAGGTGCCCGATCATGGGCTGCATCATCGCCCGAAGCACGCGGGGATTGACGTTGCTGGGCCCCGGCCCCAACAGGAGTCGCGGCGGGACGACCGGTATCTGTGAATCTGGTATCGGACCTTGAGTCATATATGTCCTTTGCCGGGAGCTGTTTCTCTCTAGCTGCTCGTCGGCCCCGCCTGATCGTGGATTCGGTCACGTCGCTCGTCTGCGCCGTGGTCAGGTTTGGCGATCATAACGGTCCTCGTATCGCACGATGTCGTCCTCGCCCAGATAGCTGCCCGACTGGACCTCGACGATCTCCAGGGGGACCTTGCCAGGGTTCTCGAGACGGTGAGTTGATCCGACCGGAACGTAGGCTGACTGGTTTTCGTGGAGATAAAACTCTTCGTCGGCCTTCGTCACCTTGGCGGTGCCGCGCACTACCACCCAGTGCTCGGCGCGGTGATGGTGCATCTGGAGCGACAACGCGGCCTCCGGGTTTACCGTGAGCCGCTTGACCTGGAATCCCGGGCCCGAGTCCACGGTCTCGTACCATCCCCAGGGCCGGTGCACCCGGCGATGGTTCTCCTGCTCGCACCGCTGCTCCTTTTTGAGGCGGGCCACCAGGTCCCGCACCTCCTCGACCTGGTCGCTATGGGCCACCAACACCGCGTCGGCGGTCTCGACCACGATGACGTTCTGAAGCCCGACCGCGGCCACCAGTCGATGCTGACCGATGACCAGCGAGTCGCGCATGCCGTGTATGTAGACATCGCCCTCCACGACGTTGCCTGCCTCATCCCGGGGGCTGACCTCGAGGAACGCCGACCAGGCGCCGACGTCCGACCAGCCCGCGTCCAGGGGCACGACCACGGCGTCGGGGACGTCTTCCGCTGCATCGCCCGTGATTCTCTCCATTACCGCGTAGTCGATCGTGTCTGACGGGCAAGCCGCGAACTGTTCGGCGTCCGGTCGATAGAAATTCCCGTCACGCACGCCGGCCTCGTACGCCCGACCGCAGGCTTCGACGATGTCTGGGCGGAACCGCTGTAGCTGCTCGAGCCATACAGAAGCCCTCATCATGAACATGCCGCTGTTCCAAAGGTACTTCCCGGACTGGAGCATCTTGGCCGCTCGGGCCTCGTCGGGCTTTTCCACGAAGCTCTCAAGCCGGAAGGCCTCGGACCCGGGGTCGGGGAGCTGTCCGTCGGGTGCGTACGTCGCCCCTTTCTTGATGTACCCGTAGCCCGTCTTGGGCGCCGTGGGCACGACGCCGAAGGTGACTATGCACTTCTGACCGGCCAGTTGGGCTCCCAGGGCAACCGCCGATTGGAACTCGCCGACGTCGTCGATTACGTGGTCCGCTGGCAGCACCAGCATGACCGGGTCCGAAGAGTCATCGGCGGCAGAGGCCAACGTCAGGGCGGCCAGCGCCAGCGCGGGCGCGGTGTTCCTCCCCACGGGTTCAAGGATAATGGTCGAGGGCGGCTCTCCCACCTGCCTGGCATGCTCCGCCGCCAGGAACCTGTGCTCCTCGTTGCAGACGATGATTGCCGGGGCAACGCCCTGGATGCCGTCCAGTCGGAGGATCGTAGCCTGGAGCATTGAGTTCCGGCCGGCCACCGTCAGGAAGGGTTTTGGGTAGAACTCCCTCGACAGGGGCCACAGGCGCGACCCGGAACCCCCTGCAAGTATCACCGGATGCAGTGGCATCTGCCCTCCGCCTGGCTTCACTCTACAAATTCGTTGGCAGGCCGCACATGGACGTGCGTGGGGCCCGTGACTGCCACGTCGAAGATTATAGGCTTGCGCTATGCGCCGGTCAACGCGGGCGCTCGCGCCCACACGCTCGCCGGCGCCTGTAACGCAAGTGTAACGGTCTCGCGGTCAGATAGCATGCCGAGATGGGCTGACGCCGCGTCTAACGACGCAACTCCGCCGGCGTGGCATGGTCCCGGCGGGCCAGGTAGATGCGGATCGATGGCGCAGGAGGACGCCCACACTGGAGACGGTCGGCATGCCCGGTGATCGCCAAGTTCAGGGGCCAAAAACCTCGGACACTGGTATGCCGCGGCTTGTGGCCCGGAACGGCGCGCGTCTATAATGGGATCGGTCCCACGCAGTGTCGCTTCCACATCGGTTTGGAGAGGTCGTCAATGGCAGATCAAGCTACCCCTCAGCGCGGTATTACGAGACGCCGGTTTCTCTTTGGCCTGCCCATCGGTGTCCTCGGCGCGCTGGCGGTGGGGTTCGTGTCGGGCAGAGCGGCGCGCCCGGTGCTCGCCAGCCGGACGCAAGCGGACGCCCCGAAGAACTCGATTTTCTCGCCCTCGAAAGACCGCTATCCTCAGGCGTAGCTAGTCTGCGGGGCGCGGCTCCACGATTCAGCCGACTCTCGTGCGGTGTCCGCGCGCCGGACTGAAATTGCCCGGCGGATCGTATCCGGGCAATCACACACCGATGGTGTCTCGCACACGCTGCTCACCACACCTGGCACCCTGCCTGACTGGTCCCGTGGGCAAACTCCGCGATCTGACTGGCCTGCGTTGGTGAACAGAGCGGCTCGGACGCGGACCAGGCCCGTACACGCATCTGAAGGCTAACGCCACGCGGAGAACGATGTCCCCATGCCAGAGATAGGTGACCGCGCCCCGGATTTCACACTACAGTCCACCAGGGGCGAAATCAGTCTACGGCAGTTCGGCGGCGGGAAGAAGCTTGTCCTCGCCTTTTATATCGAAGACCGCACCCCTGGTTGAACGCAGATGCTCTCCTCCTTGAAAGAGGAGTACGGGACGATCGTCGAGCTTGACGCTGAGGTGCTGTGCGTCAGCTCGGACACGGTCGAGTCCCACGAGGCTTTCTGCGAAAGTCTGGGCGGATGCCCGTTTCCTGTCGCTTCCGACCCGAGCGGAGAGGTGGCCGGGGTCTACGGCGCCCGTGACGAGAGCGAGAATCGGGGTGTGCGTGCCGTCTACGTCCTGGACGCCGACGGCGTCGTGGCCCACAAGATCCCCTGGTACCAGCCGGGCAACGTCGGCCAGTTCATGGAAGTGTTCCAGGCGCTCGGACTTGAGTGATATTCGCCCCACTGTTAGTGTGGGAGCGGATCAATGTGTCCTGTTGTGAGGGATAGGTGTATTCGAGGCCGAATCGTCTGAACGTGCTGGTGAGCGCGATCGCCGTGGTCCTCATAGCGGCGTGCGGTGATTCCGTACCGGACGCCACGGCCACCCCGACGCCGTTGCCTCCGGACCCCGCCGAGGTTCTGCGGCTGTCCGGCAGCGCAACTGCCGACCTGAGCTCGTTCCACTTCCGGCTCGATCACGAGGGCGGAGGCACGCCGCTGGCCGCGAACCTCACGATAACGGAGGCCGACGGAGACGTGGTCAGCCCGGACAAGATCGCCATCGAATTCGCGGGGATCGTGGGCGCGTTCGCGGTCAGATCGAGCCTGGTCACCATAGGTGAAGACAGCTATATGACGAACCCCCTGACGGGGGCCTGGGAGGCCGTGCCAAGGGATGTAAGCCCCCTGGGCTTCTTCGACCCCCATCTTGGAATCGGCTCCATGCTGACCCGGGTACGGGCCCCTGTGCTGCTGTCCACCGGAAAGGACGAGCATCGCGTGGGCGGTGATCTCCCGGTCGACGCTCTGCGGCCGCTGATCGGTGCTCAGGCCGAGGGCACCACGGTCCGAGTCGAGCTCACCATCGACGCCGCCACCGGTTATCTCACTAAAGCGGTGCTCGATGGCCGTGCAACCGCGTCCGAGCCTGACGGCGTGGTGCGCATCATCACCCTCTCACGGTTCAACGAGTCGTTCGTGATCGAGCCGCCGGAATAGGCGGGCCCCTTCTACTTGGCCACATCTGTGAAGAAGCCGTGGACGAACATGCCGCCCTACCTGGCGCTGCTGCCAATTTGCGCCGGGGTCTTCATCGCGGCCGACGACCAGACCGTCATCGTGACTGTCCTTCCCGAGATCATGCTGGACCTCAAGGTTCAGATCACCGAGCTGGACCGCGCGTCCTGGACAATCACCGGGTACCTGCTGGGCTACGTCGCCGCGATGCCGCTGATCGGGCGCATATCGGACGTGCTGGGCCACAGGAACGTGTACGTGGCCTCGATGCTCCTGTTCGTGGCGGGCTCGGCAGTTGCGGCGCTCTCGACGGACCTGGACGCCCTCGTGGTCGCGAGGGTATTTCAGGCCGTCGGCGCGGGCGCGCTTGTGCCCATCTCGATCGCGATGGTCGCCGACCTTTTCCCGCCCGAGCGGCGCGGCCTGCCCCTCGGGATCGTGGGCGCATCCGCCGAGGCCGGGGGGGTCATCGGCCCGTTATGGGGCGGGCTGATAGTCCGGTACCTGCACTGGTCATGGGTGTTCTGGATCAACATCCCGCTGGCGCTGGTGGTCCTGGTCCCTATGATGGCGATGGTCGCTCCGAGTCCCAGATTTCCGGCCAGGATCGACTACCTGGGCGGCGTCTTGCTCGCCGTTGCGCTATCGACCGTGACGCTGGCCCTGGCGCGCGTCGATGAGCCTGACCTGCTGCTGGCGGTCTACGTCGCAGGCGCGATCTCGTCGCTGGCGCTGTTCATCACCCGCCAGATGCGTGTCGTTGAGCCGCTACTGCCGCTGTCGATGTTCCGCAGCCGACCTTTTAGCGCCGCCAACATGACCCACCTGCTCATCGGCGGTGCCCTGATTATCGCCATGGTCACCGTCCCGCTGATGGCCAACACGGTGCTGGGCCAGACGCCACTGCAGGGCGGGCTAATGCTGATGCGAATGACGGTGGCGATTCCCGTGGGCGCGGTGCTGGGAGGACTGGCATGCCAGCGCTTCGACTACCGGTACCCCGCCGTGCTGGGCCTCGCGCTGGCCGCGACGGGGTTCTGGTTTATGAGCGGCTGGGAGCTGGACATCGCGGACCCGGCCATGGCCACACACCTGGCCATCAGCGGCCTGGGCTTTGGGCTGCTGATCGCACCGATAGCTCTGGCGGCGACCAACACGGTGGAGACCGGGCTACGAGGTGCGGCGGCGGCGCTGATCACCGCCATGAGGGTGCTCGGCATGACCATGGGGCTGGCCGCTCTCACGGCGTGGGGCACCGGCCGATTCCAGGAGCTTGTGACGGGCATGCGTCTTCCGCTGCCGCTTCCAGGCGATTCAGCGGCCCAGGCCAACGCGCGACTGGCCGAGTTCGAAGCGCGGCTGGTGGACGCCGGGCTCTCCCTGTTCAGCGATTTCTTCCTGATCGCCATGGTCGTCAGCCTAATCGCCATCTTATTCGCCGCGCTGATTGTCTGGCGACCGGCGCGGCACGAGGGCCTTGGCCCCTCCAACTGAAGGGCAGGGCGCTGGTGAATCCGCCGGTCCGCCGACGCATCGAACGTACAGGGTTGACCACCCGTGGGATGGGTGATGGGGGGCGCGTCATCTCCGATCAGGCTGAGCTGTAAGGGCGTTTATGGTATCCAGGGCAAAGCGAAAGCGAGCTCAAAGGCGTGGCACGCCGTCCGGCCGGGCCGGAATCGGCGCCTTGCTGCGTGACCCGAATAACCTGATCATCGCTGGGATCGTGGCTGGGATTCTGGTCCTCTTCGCCTTCGCGATAGTCCAGGGAACAGGTGCGGCGCGCAACTCCAGAGAATTCGCCTTCACTGTCTACCAGGGCGCCGAAACCCTTGGCGGCGCCGACCTGGTGTTCGACGATGTCTTGAGTCTGGGCAAGCCGGTGGTGCTGAACTTCTGGGCCGGCGACTGCCCGCCGTGCCGGGGAGAAATGCCCGCCTTTCAGCGTGTTTACGAGCGGCACGCCGGCGACGTCGTGTTCCTGGGGCTTGACGTAGGCGTGTTTACCGGACTTGGCACACGGGCCAGCGCGCTGCGATTACTGGAGGAGCTGGCCGTCACCTACCCGGCCGGTGCCCCTCCGGACCGCTCAGCGGTGGTCAGCTACGGCGTGGTCAGCATGCCCACCACCGTGTTCTTCAACGCCGCCGGGGAGTTTCAGGGGCGGGTGGATGGAGCGATGAGCGAGTCTCGCCTGGCTGCCCAGATCGACGAGCTGCTCGCCCCGTCGTAGCAGCGTTTCCGACGTGGCCTCCGCTAGCGTCTGCCCAACGCCAGTGCGGCAGACTCCGGGAGGGCGCGCAGGCGAAGCATTGCGTAGATACCGGCGATGGGGCCGATGCCGAGGAGCGCGAACGCTAGGCCCCAGCCCGCCGAGTCGGCGATTACGGGGACCAGCTTGATCGTCACAATGGTCAGCAGGAACCCTGCCCCGGTCTGGAACGTGAGGGCCGTTCCCCGGTAGGCCTCCTCCGACAGTTCCGTCAACGCCGTCGAGAACTGGGCCGAGTCGGCGATCACCGATGCTCCCCAGACCAGTGCCACGATGCCGATTACGACTGTCCAACCTCCCGGCAAGAAACCTATGAACAGCGCGACGCCGCCGCTGATCCCCATTGCCCAGCTGGTCACCGCCGTCCGCCCAAACCGTTCGGCAAGATATCCCGCGGCGAGGCTGCCGATCGCACCGGCAAGGAAGACCAGGAACGCGATGAGACTGGCCAGGTCCAGAGAATCGCCAATAAGGGGCATCGGCCCGTACACCGACGCGAGAAATGCGCCGATCCAGGCCCACATGGCGTACAGCTCCCATTGGTGGCCCAGATAGCCAAACAGCACCAGGCGCTGGGCTCGGTTGGTCAGGGCGCTAAGCATGTACCGCGGGTTGAAACGTGTCGCGGGCACGTCGAACGGTCCATCCCCGGCCTGAAAGTACACCAGCGCGCCTCCCAGTACCGCCACTGCGGAGCTGATATAGATCGTAAGCTCCCACTGCGCGACGAACACCGACCTGAGGAGGTGGGGCGAGCCCGACCCCAGCGTCAACGCCGCGATCATTCCGCCTATCGCAATGCCGCGCCCCGACCGGAACCACCCGGAGACGATCTTCATGCCCGGCGGGTACACCCCTCCCAGAAAGATGCCGGTCGAGATACGGGCCGCGAGCGCGGCGCCGAGGGCGTCCGGGGCTAAAACGAGGGCTGCGTTGCTTGCCCCGGCGAGGGCGGCGCTCAGGGCAAACAGCAGCCGCGTGTTCATGACGTCCGCAAGATTGGTCAAGGAGATGACCACGGTGCCGATCACAAAGCCGAGCTGAACGCCGACAGTCAGCCAGGCGATGTCAGCGCTGGAGTAACCGCGGGCCTCCTCCAGTGCGGGCGCCACGGCGTTGGTGCTGAACCAGACCGTCAGCGCAAAGAGCGTGGCCGTGGAGACCACCGCCAGATTGCGCCAGCGCCGGGGATGCTCAGCGACACCAGGGGCGCGCGGGCTTCTCATCGCCAGGCCGGGTACCAATTCTCATAAATAGTCGTCAGAACAGTCCGTGGGCAACGCGCCGCTGAGGCGGACGAGGGCTGCCGCGGTTCGACGGGCTCACCGCGAAAGCCACTGGTGACGCGGACCGTCGATAGGAAATGCTGGCTGGCCGCCATTAGGCGTGGGAAGCTGAGATACGGGACCCTACAGCACCATGCTCAAAGGGCTTTCCAGCAGCCGCCTGATCTCGTTGACAAGCTGAGCGCCCTCGGCCCCGTCGACGATGCGGTGGTCGCCCGACAGCGTGGCCGTCATGATCTCCGCGACGACCACCTGGTCGTCCTGTACCACGGGCCGCTTCGCCACGGCGCCCACCGCCAGGACCGCCGTCTGAGGCGGCTGGATTATGGCGGAGAAACTGGAGATGCCGAACATGCCCAGGTTGCTGATGGCAAAGGTGCCCCCCGAGTACTCCTGGGAACTGAGAGTGCCCTTGAAGGCGCGGTCGGCAAGGTCCTTACTGGCCTCGGCAAGCTGCCTTAGCGACTTGTCGCCGCAATCCAGGATCGCCGGTACGATCAGACCTTCCTCGGTGGCGACGGCCAGGCCGACGTTGATGGCTTCGTTCATCTTGATCCCGTCGTCCTGGTAGTAGGCGTTAAACTTGGGGTACTTCTTCAGGGCGTCGACGCAGGCCTTGACGATCAGGTCGTTCACGGTGACGCGGACGCCGTCCTCGGCCAGCGCCTCGTTGACGTCCCGGCGGAGGGCCATCGCCCGGCTCATGTCGATGTCGGCTGCCACGTAGAAATGGGGCTTTTCGGTCTTGCTCCGCACCGTGACACGGGCGATCTGCTGCCTCATCCGGGTAAGAGGCTCGAGGCCCCCCGGCTCGGGGGTTGGAGGTGCGGAGACCGGCGTCTCGGTCGGCGCCGCTGCCTCAGATATTTTGGGCAAAGTAGCATCCGACGTCGGGTCCGCCGGGGCGATATCGGCGTTCTCCAGGTGGTCAAGGACGTCCTGCTTGACGATCCGTCCCCCGGGTCCGGTGCCCTCGATACCCGCGAGGCCGACGTTCTGTTCCTGGGCGATCTTCCTGGCGGCTGGCGTCGCGAACAGCCGTTCTTCGTCCGCGAGTTGTGCGGTGGACGCGCCGTCCGGTGGCGCCGGGTCGCTGGGCGCTTCGAGCGGAATCGCCGCCGACGGGGTGTCGGCTTCGACCTCCTCGATGGGACCAGGTTCCGGCGTTGAAGGCCGTTCCGGGGCCTCATCCTCCGCCCCGACGACGGCGATAACCTGTCCCACGGGTACCGTGGTGCCCTCGGTTACCATTATGTGGTGCAATACCCCCGAGGCGTAGGACTCGAACTCGACGACGGCTTTGTCCGTCTCGATCTCTGCTATCGCCTCACCCAGCTCGACCTGGGCGCCTTCCGACTTTAGCCAGCGCACGACGGTGCCCTCTTGCATGTCGTATCCCATCTGTGGCATAGCGAGTTCAGTAGCCAAGGGACCCCCTTTAGAAGCGAAAGTGCTTCTTGATCGATCTCAATACTTTTTTCGCGTCAGGTATCGTAGCGGCCTCCAAGGCGCCGTTGTAAGGGGTAGGGACGTCGCTGCCCCCTATCCTGAGCACCGGACCGTCCAGGTAGTCGAAAACTTCCTCATGGATGGCGCTGGCGATCTCGCCGGCGAACCCGCCGGTCCTCCAGACTTCCTCGACCACAACCGCGCGGCTGGTCTTCTTGACGGAATCGGTGACGGTCTCCATGTCGAGGGGCTGGAGTGTCCTTAGATCGATCACCTCCGCCTCCTTGCCTTGCAACGCGAGCAGCTCCGCGACCTGGGTCGCCACCTGGGCCATACGCGAATAACCCACGATGGTGATATCGGCGCCTGGGCGTCGGACCGTAGCGCTTCCCAGCGGCACCTGGTAGTGGTCATCAGGCACCTCTCCGGTCACGCCGTAGAGCAGCGCGTGCTCGGCGAATATCACGGGGTTCGGGTCGTCGATGCTAGAGCGCAACAGCCCAAGGGCGTCGTACGGGGTGGACGGCGCCGCGACCTTGAGCCCCGGAACCGAGGCATACCAGCCTTCCAGGCTCTGGGAGTGGGTTGCCCCCAGTTGGCCGCCCCCTCCGGTAACAGTGCGGAGGACCAAGGGCACCGAGAACTGGCCATTGGACATGTATCGCATCTTTGCCGCGTTATTGACGATCTGGTCCATTGCAAGCATCGTAAAATTGATCGTCATAATCTCGACGATGGGTCTCAGGCCCGCCAGGGCGGCCCCAACCGCCGAACCGACGATGGCCGACTCGGATATGGGGGTGTCCATTATGCGCTCCGGACCATACTCCTTCAGGAAGCCACGGGTAACGGCGTAGGCGCCCTCGTAAGCGCCGACGTCCTCGCCCATGATAAAGACTCGGTCGTCGCTCTCCAGCGCCTCGCGTAGCCCCCGGGCTATAGCTTCTCTGATTGTTATCTCTGCCATCGGAGTCTCCGCGGCCTACGCGTACACGTGGTCGTACAGAGTGCCAGTCTCGGGGTCTGGACTCTCCCGGGCGAACGTGACCGCGTCTTCGACAGTCTCTGCGGTGGCTCGGTCGATCTCGGCGATCTCTTCTTCGCTGATAAGGGCCTCGGCCAGTGCGAGGCTCTTGAACCGCTCGATTGGATCGCTGACGCGCCATTCCTCGAGCTCCGACGCCTCCCTGTAGGCAAGAGGGTCGGACATCGAGTGCCCTCGAAACCGGTAGGTCATGGCTTCGACGAAGACTGGCCCGCCACCAGAGCGGACCTGCTTGAGGGCCTCCAGGGTCGATTCGCGGATCCCCATGAGGTCCATTCCGTCGACCTGCACCGCTGGTATTTTATAGTACTCGGCGGACGTGTAGATGTCGCGACCCGCGGCGTGGGTCCGATCGACGTGGGACCCCATGCCGTAGAGGTTGTTCTCCAGAAAAAACATCACCGGCAGCTTCCAGAGAGACGCAAGGTTAAGGGCCTCGTGGAACTCGCCCTCGTTTACCGCGCCGTCGCCGAAAAAGCAGAGCACGGCGCTATCCTCGGACCTGTACTTGCTGGCCAGGGCTAGCCCCGTCGCGACGGGAAGCTGGCCCCCGACAATCGCGTAGCCGCCCATGAACTTCAACTCGGCGTCGAACAGGTGCATCGAGCCGCCCCTGCCGCCGCTACTGCCCGTCGCCTTGCCGCATAGTTCGGCCATGACCGCCCTGGGGTCCATGCCCCGGGCCAGAGCGTGGCCGTGGTCTCTGTAGTGGCCGATGACGTGATCGTCGGGCCTGAGGGCGGATATGGCGCCGACGGCGATGGCCTCCTGGCCCGTGTACAGGTGCAGGAAACCCCGGATGGCGCCCTGCATGTAAAGGCGAGAGCTGGCCTCCTCGAACAGGCGGATTAACAGCATCTGTCCGTAGAAGCCCCCAACCTGGTCTCTATCGATATTCATGCCCACCTTCGCCGAGTGTCTGCGGACCAGCGTTCGACCGATTGTCGATCGCGACCCGTAAGGGTATCTATGATTGCGGTGGCCGTTCGCCACGGACCGCCGAGCCGAGGGCTCCGTTCTGGCCTGCGCGCGGTTATCATCGGCGCGCGTCAGATATGTATTGCCGCGCCGTCGGCAGCCAGCGCGGCTTCTTTTATCGTTTCCGAGATCGTCGGATGCGGATGGACCAGCCATCCGAGTTCAGTTGTGGTCCCTTCCAGAAGCCTGGTTATCGAAAGCTCGCCCAAAAGCTCCGTTACGTCGGTCCCGATCATGTGGCCGCCCAGCACGTCGCCGATCTCGGCGTCGATAACGAGCTTGACCATCCCCTCGGACTCGGCCAGCGCCAGGGCCTTGCCACTGGCCATAAAGGGAAACTTGCCCACTTTTACTGTCTTGCCCTGTTCTACCGCCTCGGACTCCGTGAGGCCGAAGCTGGCGACCTGCGGCTCGCAGTAGATTGCCCTGGGCATGAGGGTGTAGTCAAGCTCGGGCGGGTCCAGCCCAGCAATAGTCTCGACGGCGGTCACTCCCTGGGCCGAGGCCACATGGGCCAGCAGCAGCTTGCCCGTGACGTCGCCGATGGCGTAAACGCCTGGGACACTGGTGCGCAGCCGCTCGTCGATCTTGATGAAGCCCCGGTCGGTCTCGACTCCCGTGGTCTCAAGGCCGATGCCGTCGACGTTACCCTGTACGCCGACCGCCACCAGCACCGTGTCGCATTCGATCATCGAGTCCGAGTCGTCTTTCGATACGGATACCTGGGCGCCGCCGCCGGTCACCGAGATTCCCTGGACCGAGGCCCCGGTGAGCAGCTGAATTCCCCTGCGGGTGAAGGAGCGCTCCAGCACGGTGCTGATCTCCTCGTCCTCAAGGGGTATGAGTCTGGGCAGCAGCTCGACGATAGTGACTTCGGCCCCGTAGCTGCGGTAGATATGGGCGAACTCGCAGCCAGTCGCGCCGCCGCCAACTATTACCACCCTATTTGGGACGCTTCGCCGCTCCAGCGCCTCCCGACTGGTGATGACCATCTCGTGGTCGGTGGGCAGCGACGGGATGGCCCGCTGGCGGGCGCCCGTGGCGACGATCAGATTGTCGGCGGATAGCTGACGCCCCTCTTCCGATATCTCCACGGTGCCGGCGTCGCGGAGAACGCCATTGCCGTGGACGACCTCGACGTTGTTCTTCCGCAGCAACATCCCGACGCCCCGGGTTAGCTGGTCGACGACCCGCCTGCTTCGGTCTATCGCCTGGCCGAAATCGAAGGAGAGGCCTTGAATGCTGATACCGAAATCACCGGCATGCTGGACCAGGTTCAAAACCTGGGCGTTTCGAAGTATCGCCTTGCTGGGGATACAGCCCCAGTTGAGGCATACGCCTCCGACCGCGTCTCGTTCCACGATGGCGGTCCGCAGCCCAAGCTGACCCGCCCGAATGGCGGCGACGTAGCCCCCCGGGCCCGAGCCGAGCACCACTACATCGTAGTCAGCCAATCAATCACCTCGAAGAGCGTGTCGTGCGCCATCGAATATTCGGGAATCCTGACCGCATTACATTTTACACGATTGAGCGGGCCGCTCACTGCGAGGTTGAGTCGGGCTGGTCGACTGTCGCGACTCGGAACCGGGTGGGTGTGGGTCTATCACGCGTGTGCCCGGTGACGGCGCTCATTGTCGCTGGAGGCAACGGGGCCCTTCACGCGGGTGTCGATTTAGCCTCTGTAGCGGAAGGGGAGGAGAGGCGTGAAACCCTATCTTCGGAATTTGACACCCCCGTGCGCTGCGCCTACCATTATTCGGGAGCCGAGGTAGCTCAGTTGGTAGAGCACAGCACTGAAAATGCTGGTGTCGTCAGTTCGATTCTGACCCTCGGCACCGCGTCCGATGGTGGCAGGCGAGCGGGAGTAGCTCAGTGGTAGAGCACTTCCTTGCCAAGGAAGATGTCGAGGGTTCAAATCCCTTCTCCCGCTCCAGACCGTTGGCCTAAAAACCTGTAGAGCCTGGACTGTATGCGTCGTTTACGGTGTCGGTAACCTGTCAGGTGGATTGGTCCGCGCCTACGCGGCCCTCGCGAGGCGGACGGCAATTGCCTGGTTGAGCTGCGCCCGCGACTTCACCTCCGCCCAGGTCCGGAACCCCCCGTCGAAGTAGAACAGAGGCTGCAGTCCGGGGATGCCCACGGCTGCCAGCTGTTCTATCGACGCCTCAGACCGCCTCTCCAGCTCGGCTTGTAGCTCGTTCACCGTTGCGTATGCCTCTGTGTAAGCTGCCAATTAGATGGTTAGATGCGGCATGACGTAGGCCAGGTCCGCCGGAGGGCTAAATCTGATCGCGAGACACGGTGTGGGTGGCGCCACGCTGGGCGTACTGCGGCTGCGGAGAAGCGGCACCAGATCGGCCGTTCGGAGTGTGGGCCGGGGCTAGGCCGGCCGGAACTTCACCAGCGTCGCGTCGTCGGAGACGTCCTCGAAGGCCACCTCGACGGGCATGTCGATCTGGGCGTCC
The DNA here is from genome assembly GCA_965248005.1 of Dehalococcoidia bacterium. GTDB lineage: Bacteria > Chloroflexota > Dehalococcoidia > Lucifugimonadales > UBA1123 > CBDFIE01. Next base: position 941,017 of record CBDFIE010000003.1, on the reverse strand, counting down.
GCGAGCTCGCAGTCCACCAGGTTGGTCGGGATGCGGGGTCCCTCGTCGAGCTGCACGATGGCGTAGATGTCGGGCGTGTCGGGCTGGAACACGGGGTTGGACGGCTGGTACACGACCGTGAACGCGTAAAGCCGGCCCTTCCCGCTGACGATAACCCATTCCGTGTCGCTGGAGTAGCAGTTGGGGCACTGCTCGCGCGGGTAGAAGAAGAGGTTGGCGCAGTGCTTGCAGTGTGGCATGACCAGCCGGTGATTCTTGACAGCATCCCAAAATGGACGGGTCAGCTCTTCATTGACGGGCCTGGGGAGCGGTTTGGTGTACTCGGGGGTCATAGCCTTCGCTCTTAATTCTTGTATTGCGAGAAGCGCTTACTGGCTCCGGCGCGAACCAGGTTGATATGGGCCCTGTAGTATTTCGTTTTTCGATCGTGAATCGTCTGTGGGGCGGTTCCTACAGTGTGTCCTCGGACCCGAGGACCAGCGAGCACATTTCGCTCGCCGTGCCCCCTCAACCGTTCACCATACACAAGTCGTTTTTGGGCACCTGGCGTGGGCCCGCGCGACCCATGATCTGCCGCGCGCCTTCAATAACGTGGCGAAAGCCCCCGGCGAGGCCCGGCTGGCCTCCGGAGAGCTGCCCACCGTCGGTGTTGACCGGGAAACTGCCCTTATACGTGGTGTCGGTCGACTCGTAGAAAGGACCAATCTCGCCCTTGTTCACGAACCCAGCGTCTTCGAGGCTCACGGCCACGAGGATCGTATATCAATCGTAGAACTGGACGGACTGCATGTCCTTCGGACCGTAGCCTGACATCTGGAAGGCCCTGGGGGCCGAGCCTTTCACCGGCGTCGTGGTGATCCGATCGGTCTGCCAGATGTTGGCGTTGGCCTGCTCCATGCCCGCCTCCAGCAGGTACACGGGGCGGTTGGGCATGGATTTGGCCCGGTCGGCGCGGGTGACGATCAGCGCGGCCGCGCCGTCGCAGGGCATGACGGTTTCCAGCAGTCGAAGGGGGTAGTTGATGTATCGTGAGTCCAGCACGTCCTGGGCGCTGGCCGGCTGGCCGTGGAACACGGCGTTTGCGTTCTCCAGGGCGTTGAACCGCTGGTCCGCGGCGAGCTTGGCCATCTGCTCCTGGGTGGTGCCGTACTCGTGCATGTGTCGGGTGTAGATGAGGGCGTAGCCTGTCCCTGCACCGGCCGCGGGTCCGAAGGGCTCTTCCCACTCAGAGCGGACGGTGGGGCCTCCTCCGCCGGGCTGAATTCGGTCGAGACGGGAGTTGCCCATGACAACCAGGGCGGTATCGCACAGCCCTGCGCTGATGGCCGAGGCCGCGGCGGTGGTCGCCGATGCGCCACTGGCCCCCTGCATCGAGACCCCCGTGGCGAAAGTCGGCCGGATGCCGATGTACTCGGCCATGGCGGCGGGCGCGGCGACGCCGTCGGTGACCAGCCCGTTGATGTCCTGCTTGGTCAGCCCGGCGTCGGCGATGGCCGAGCGGGCCGCCTCCGCGCAGAGGCCGTACATTGTGCGGCCGGGTATCACCCGCCTGGTGGGCACCTCGCCGATGCCGACGATGGCTACTTTGCCTCTCAGGGTCACGGCCGTTCACCTCCGGGTCCTCGTTGCGGGCATTTTTACTACAGAGGATGGCAATGGCAAACTTTCGGGGTCTGCGGTCGGTCGCAAGCTGAGGGGCCTTGCGACTATGTGTCGCTCAGGATTCGATACTCGGCGCGGCGACAAGGAGGGCTAGCGGCATGAAATCGGTCTGCTAGCTCTCAGCCGCTGGCGGACTCAACCTGACTTCGATGACCTGCTCGCACCAGTAGGCCGCTGCCAGCAGCGTCTCCTCGGCAAAGGGAGCGGCCGCGAGCTGGATTCCAAAGGGAAGCCCATCCGCGCTCAACCCCGACGGCAGCGAGATCGACGGCAGGCCCGCGAAGGTGAACGGCGTCTGGTAGCTCGGGTCGCCCGTGGTGGTCAGGTCCCGTGGCGCCGTGGTCGCCGTGCTGGGCGTTAACAGCACGTCGAAGGGGCGTACCGCCTGCTCCAGCTCGTGGCGGAACTCGCGTTGGACCTGCCGGGCCTGGGCGTAGCTGATACCGGAGGCCCGCATACCCTCCTCGATGAGGGCGCGAACGTTGGGCGAGTAGTCGTCTGCCCGCTCGGCGAACCACTCCTGATGCGCCGTCGCGGCTTCCACGGCCATGATTACCCGATGGGCCGACAGCAACGCCTCGACGTCTGAGGGCGGGCTAACTTCCTCGACCGTTGCGCCCGCTGCCGCCAGCTTTTCAACGACGCCATCCACGTGCGCCCTGGTCTCGGGCGTGGCGCCCTCGTAAAAGAATCTTCGTAATAGCCCGAAGTGCGGCGGGTCGGGTCGTTTCTGAACGGCCGCAAGATAGTCTGGGACTGCGCGAGTGGATGTGGAATCGTCGCTTGGGTCGTGGCCGGCCAGCACGCCCAGCATCAGCGCCGCGTCCTCCACCGACCGGCTGAAGCTCCCCATTGTATCCAGCGACCAGGCCACGGGCACGACACCGTACCTGCTGATTCGCCCGAAGGTCGGCTTGAACCCGACGACGCCATTGAAGGCGGCCGGGCGCAGCACCGAGCCGCCGGTCTGAGAGCCCAGCGCCACGGGGAACATCCCCGCGCTGACGCCCACCGCCGAACCCGAGCTTGAGCCGCCGGGCGTGTGCGCCGCGTTCCAAGGGTTGCGCGTTGGAGACGGGTCGGCGCAGGCGAACTCGGTGGTGACCGTCTTGCCCATGATGACCGCGCCCGCCTGCCTGAGCCTGGCGACGGCGGTGGCGTCGAAGTCGGGCACGAAGTCCGCAAGGATCGGGGAGCAGGCGGTGGTCCTGACGCCGTCGGTGTAGTAGATGTCCTTGATGCCGACGGGTATCCCGTGAAGAGAACCCACGGGTCTGTGGGCCTCCAACTCCAGCGCCCGCTGACGAGCGGCCTCCATAGCGGCCTCGGGGTCCAGGGTGACCCAGACATTGAGCCGAGGCTCCAGGGCATCGACGCGGGATAGGAGGTCCTCCATCAGGGCGACGGGCGACAGCTTGCGTTTCCGGATATCGCGAGCAGCCTGGGCTGCGGTTAGCCGGTGGGGGAGGGGCATAAGCAGATCCTAATTCAGCACGGACTAAGAGCGAGGGCGGTGTTCGCGATGGCGCTGCATCGAGAGCCATCGAATAGACGAGCCAGGGAATGGCCGGTTAGCCCAGGAAATCGGTGACCGATTCGTCGTAGGCCTCCGATCGCGTCGCGCGCGCCATCAGCTCCGCCGATGCGATGGTCGTCGTCAACTCCCCGGGCGCGACGCCGCGTCGCAGCGCGTCCATCGTGTCGTGGACGGCTTTCACCGCAGCCATGAATGGCAGGTGCCCCTGAAGGGCGACTCGTACGCCAAGGGCTGCGAGACGGTCCCGGTCCGCCAGCTCTCCTCCGGCGCCTCCCAGCAGTATCGAGATGCCCACTTCAGCATGGATGGCCTCGAGTTGCTTCCAGTCGGTCGCTCCGGCCAGGAATACCGCATCGACGCCGGCCTGCTCGTAGGCTTTGGCGCGCCTTACGGCCTCGTCGGTACCCTCGATGGCCAGTGCACTGGTCCGACCGGCCACGACCAGGGACGGGTCCTGGCGTCCCGCCAGCGCCGCCCTCATCTTCCCCACGCCCTCCTCCAGAGAGACCAGTTTCGTAGCCCCCTCTCCAAAGGGCCTGGGCAGCAGGGTATCCTCTATGGTCAGCGCCGCCACGCCCGCGGTCTCCAGCTCCTCCACGGTCCGCTTGACGTTCAGGGCGTTACCGTAGCCGTGGTCCGCGTCGACCATCAGGGGCAGTGAGCCGGCCCGGCAGATGCGGAGCGCCTGCTGAGCGAGCTCCGTTAGCGTCAGCACGATGTAGTCGGGAGCGCCCAGGACGGTAAATGAGGCGATCGAGCCGGCGAGCATGCCTGCCTCGAACCCCAGGTCCTCCGCGAGGCGGGCCGATATCGGGTCGTACACCGATGCGGGATATACGCACTCGTCGCCGTCTAGAATCGCTCGGAACCGCTGGCGTCGCTGGTTCAGGTCCATGGGTCACCATTCGCCTGGTATTCTCTGAGGCGCCGCCCATTCTAGCAGTTTTGCTCTAGCCCAATTCTGTGGCGTTATGGCCAGACGTGCCGGATGCAGAGGCGAAATTACTATCGACATCGAGCGTTGCGAAAGCGTGACCGGGCATGCCAGGGCCACCACTGCGATGTGGTGCACTTGCGTGCGCGGTCGGCACAGGAAGGTCGGTGTCGGCGGAGGCGGGCTCCGATCATGTCGCCCTGAGAGCGACGGGGACCGGGTGGTGGAGGTGAGGGAGGCCCCTACGAAGGCGAGCTACTTTTCTCCGCGGAGCTTGTGTCAATCGGGGTTTGGTCGTCAGCCTCAACGCCCCGATGGGCCTCCCATTCAGGCCGCAGTATCTCCATCTCGATGAAGTCGTTGCCGCTCCGGCGCACTTCCCTAACCTCTCGCAGCCCCGACTTCCGAAAAGAACTCAACGCGCGCTGGTTCCACGTAAGGGTGTGGAGGTAGACGCGTCTGAAAGGGTACGCGGTGAACATGTGGTCCAACAGCACGCCCAATGCCTCGGTGCCGTAGCCCTGGCTCCAGTAGTCCTTGTCGCCGATCATGATGCCCACTTCGGCCGCGCCGTCCCGCAAGTCTATGTCGTAGAACATGCAGTTGCCGATGTGCCTCCCGTCAGTGGTATCGATCGCCAGTCGCTTGGACCTCATGTTCGGTAGGGACAGGTCCTCTTTCGAGTAGCGATAGAAGTCGTCGTAGGACATGTTGATCGGCCGCGTCGCGTCCAGCTCGGCTAGCTCAGGGTCGGTCCGCCAGTCGTAGTCGGTGGCGACGTCTGACAGGTCCTTTTCCCGCACTACGATACGCTTTCCCCGCAAGTTCACGTGATCGCGCTCAGGGTGCTCGGTGGTGTTTCGGGACCAGGGAAATGCCTTTTTGAACAATACCGACCTCGTCATCGTAGGTGAGGGTTTCCAACGCCTCTTGGACGGGCACCCACTTTACCACATCGAACTCGTGGTCGTGGGAGGTCGTGTCGCCGCCAACGCATGTCATGAGATAGAAATGGACCGTCTTAAGACAACGTACGCCGTCCCAGGCGCGTACAAACCGGTAATCGATAGCGCCGATGCGCTCCTCTGCGTTAACCTTGAGCCCGGTCTCCTCGACTACCTCGCGGACTGCGGTCTCCTCGTGAGACTCGCCAGACTCCGGGGTCCCCTTGGGCAGCGCCCAGATCGCCGGATAGTTCCGGCCGCAGATCACCACTTCCGGTCCACCGTCAGTGTCACGGTAAACGACCCCTCCAGCCGAGACCATCTCCTGGACACGCTGCCGCTTTCTCATTCACGCTCCGCATCGTCGGTCTGGAACAATTCTAGGTTGCATATTCCGAGCGAGTCAAGGATGAGCAGGCGCGCGAACCAGGGCGGTTTGCCAACCCCTTGCCTGACGGCGGCAGTCGTTGTATCCTAGGCGTCGCCAGCGAAATCCAGGACTCGTCTTAAGCAGCCTATCCAGGTGGGGCGGAGCAAGTTGTGGCGGTCGAGGCCTACTCTGGCGGTCAGCCCGTCACGGGTCCAAGAAACCGGTCCCGCACTCGGATGTTACCAGGGGGCCGTTTTGCCCCTAGACCGAATAGGAGGTACACTCCCACTATGGCCGATATGTCAAGGTCCGTTGCAATTGCCGGCGTAGCTGAGTCCGACGAGATCGGAAGAGTCGAGAACAAATCGTCACTGCAGCATCACGCCGAGTCGGCGTATAACGCCCTGGAGGACGCCGGAATCGCGATGAGCGAGGTCGACGGTCTGCTCTCGGCGGGCTTCTCCAACCTTACCCTGGCCGAGTATATGGGCATCGAGCCCAAGTTTACCGACTCCACCTCCGTGGGAGGCTCATCGTTCGTGATCCACATCGCCCACGCGATGGCCGCCATCAACGCCGGCTACTGCGAAGTCGCGCTGGTCACCCATGGGGAGGCCGGGCGCAGCGCCCGCAGCCGTGGCGGTGGGAACGCCGCAGAGCCCGGGCCACAGTTCGAGGTCCCCTACGGGTTTATGGGCGCACCGATCCTCTACTCCATGGCCTGCAGAAGATACATGGAGCAGTACGGCGAGGAGCGCACACGACAGGCCATGGCCGAAATCGCCGTGTCAACTCGCAAGTGGGCGCTGATGAACCCCAAGGCTTACATGAAAGACCCGATGACCTTCGACGACTACCACGAGTCACGCTGGGTCTCCTGGCCCTTCCATCTGTTCGACTGCTGTCTCGTTACCGATGCCGGAGGCGCCTACGTCATCACGTCCGCAGAAAGGGCGCGGGACATGGCCAAGAAGCCCGTCTACGTCCTGGGGGCCGCCGAGGGTCACGACCACGGCCTCATCAGCACTATGCCGGACATGACGCGGACGTGGGGCCGGTACACCGGACCCACGGCCCTCGAGCGCGCCGGAATCACCCACGATGACATCGACCTGGCAATGATCTACGACTCATTCACGTATACCGTACTGGCCTCCCTGGAGAGCCTGGGCTTCTGCGGTCCCGGCGAAGGGCCGGAGTTCGTGGCCGGTCAGCGCACCGCCCCCGGTGGCGACTTCGCGATGAATACTAGCGGCGGCGGCCTATCGTACACCCACTCCGGAATGTACGGGATGTTCCTGGTGCTGGAAGCCGTCCGGCAGCTCCGAGGGGAGTGCGGAGAGCGCCAGCTTGACAACCCCAAGATCGCCATGATTCACGGCACCGGCGGTCAGCTATCGTCCACTGGCACCACAATCGTGGCGGTAGATTAGCGCCGACTGAATACCTCTGGCGACACGGACCGCCTAAGGAGACACCAATCACGATCAGGAGAGCAACATGACCCAGGCCTACAAAAAACCGGTCCCAGTCCCGCAGCAGGACACGGATGTCTACTGGGAGAAGGCCAAGCAGCATGAGCTTTGGCTGCGCCAGTGCAACAATTGCGGCGAAGCCTACTTCTACCCCAGGGACATTTCACCGTGCTGCTTCTCCAAAGACACGAAGTGGGTGCAGGCCAGCGGCAACGCCTCGCTGTTCACTTTCGCAATCGTCCACCGAGCGCCGCACCCCGGCTTTGCCGACGATGTGCCTTTTGTGACAGCTATCGTGGAGCTCGAAGAAGGGCCGAAGATGCCCACCAGCATCATCATCGACGACCCCACGCCTGAGAAGCTTCAGGTGGGTATGGCGCTCGAAGACTCGACGACCCCACGCCTGAGAAGCTTCAGGTGGGTATGGCGCTCGAAGTGGTCTTCGAGGACATCACCGACACGATCGCGCTACCCAAATTCGCCCCCGCCTAGCCAATTGCATTGGGGCATATTTGAGGGCGAGCTAGTCTATCCGCGTATTCTGCCCCGGGGGCCGTGCAACGGTCGGGTCACGCCGCCTGAATCGCCAGCGGCCTGCGCTCATCGCTCTCCAGCTTAGTGGATGGCGCTCAGGGACCTGCACGGGCGCGAGTCACTACACCCGACTCCAATGTCTCGCCACGGTGGGCCCGTACCGGTGGAGAGGTCTCTTCCAGGTAGGAGCCACGGACGGCTAGCGCCTCTACGCGACGCGTCCTCGAATTATTTCTCGGCCCGTCCACCGGGCTGTCGCGGTGCCGAGGCGACCTGCCCTCAGTGAAAGTAACTCTCAATTAGATTGCGGCTACGCCAATTGTCGGCGGGCGGCTCACGATCCCTTAGTGTATGGGTTGGCCTAGCGTCTCCCGGGTTCGGCCGGTCGCTGGTTACTTCGGCCGTTGGGTCTCCGAAGTCCTGTCGTTGCCGCGATCACGCCCGGCGGTAAGAGCAGGAACATCAGGTTAGCGAGCCCAGCCGAAATTGGAGCGTCGGTGGGTCCGCTACAGAAACCGCCAGCAGGCGCGGGCGCTGCGGTTTGCGTCGGCGGAGCGTTGGCAGTTGCATCGGCTTGGGCCGTCGTCGCCGCTTGTGCTGGAGTCACAGATGGAGTTGGTGGGACCGGCGTGGCCGGAACGGTCGGTGTAGGTGTCAGCGTCGCAGTGGGCAGTACGGTTGGCTCAATAGAGGCTGATGGGACTGGCGTGGGCGCGGGAGGGACGCGCGTGGGCGTAACGGTGGGTATGGGTGTCGGCGTGGGAGGCGCTGGGGTCGGTGTCGCGCTGGCAGTTGGAGTCATCTCTGGTGCAGGCGTCGGTTGCAAATGCATCGGCGTTGGGGTTGGACTGGTCGGCGGAGGAGCGACAACGACGACCACGGTAGCCACGTTGGATTCTGCTGCGCCATCATAGACCGTATAGGAAAAACTGTCCTGGCCGGCGAATCCTGGTTCGGGGGCGTAAATAATTTTGTTGTCTTCGGTCAGGATTGTTCTTCCATGGTCAGGGTGGCTCACATTGATCACCGTAAGTTGGTCACCTTCCTCGTCCGTGTCGTTGGCCAGGACGTTGATGGAAACCCCAACAAATTCGCCGGTATTGGCGTTGGCAGCGGCAGCGTCGTCGAACGCCACCGGCGCGTCGTTTGTTGGGTCCACGGAGATGAACACAGTCGCCGTGGTGCTGTCGTCGGTCCCGTCGTTGGCCACGTAGATGAACCTGTCAGATCTGTCGCTCCCGTCGTGTTCGTAGCTGAAAGAGCCGTCGGCGTTGAGGACCAACCCGCCGCTGCTGGTCCCTTCGACCAGGGTCGCAGTAATGGTGTCGCCGTCGGCATCTGTGTCGTTGGCCAGGACCCCGCTGGAGGCGGGCGTTGTCAGGGTCGAGCCTTCGCCCACACTGTAGGTATCATCGACCGCCGCCGGGGTGTCGTTCACGGGAACTACGGTGATCGTGACCACAACCACATTCGAGTCGACGGTTCCGTCGTTGGCCGAGTATGAAAAGCTATCGCTGTCGGTCTCGCTGCCGTCGTGCTGGTAGGTAAATCCCCCTCCGGTGTCCAGCGCCAACTCGCCGTGGGCGACGCCACTGACAACGATTGCCCTAAGTGGGTCGCCATTCGCATCCGTGTCGTTGGCCAGCAGGCCTTCGCTTGCCGCGACGGTCAGCGTAGCGCCCTCATCGGTGCGATAGGTTTCATCAGCCGCTACGGGGGCCACGTTGAACTGTCCAAACTCGTACGCCCCGATATCGCTCGCGGCACCCTGCGGGCGCAGCAAGCCCCGTTGGTCCGTCCGTGGCCACCCACGATTCTCGCCAGAATCTATTGCCGGACTGCCGGGCAGCAGGGCGTGCGTCAACGTGGGGCCGCCGTTGTCATGCAGGGGACCGACGAGCGGGTCGACGCCGGGAAGATCTGTGGGGTGGGTCAGGTTGCAGGTGTTGTCGGTGTCCAGATTGTGCCCGAGAGTCCACTTCCCGCTGCACGTCTGAGGGCACCGAGCGGGGGCGCCAGCCACAGTTCAGGCAGATCAACTCGTCCTGCAACGGCTCGTCGACGACGATGCCGTTGCACCTTGGGCATGGCTTTGCAGCAATCATTTCTCGCTCCACGGTTAGCCGGATGCCTCGAGCTCATACAACTTCAGTGGAGCCTCCCTATCCGGCGGGTAGTAGGTCCGCACCCCGGACGGGGTCCTGCGAACCGGTGGCCTGGCTCCCACTGCGCTGGTCGGGTCTATCGGTATTTTCTTCGTCATCCCTGTCTTCACCTTGGCGTGCGTCCAGAGACCCCTCGACTTTGACCCGGGTCGCCAGCGTACGCCCGTCGGATTCCGTCGCCCTGACCTCGACGCTGGCGCCGACAACGATCTCGCCTGTGATCTCGGTGATTTCCCGGACGACAAATGTCGTGCCGTCCTCGAGCGCCACCGTGGTGGATCTGGCATCGGCGGTAATCGAGGCGACGATCCCTCTAAACTCAAGCTCGACGCGGCTTGGAGGGCCCGCGGGACCTGATTCACCAATGGGGGCGTCTTCCTCGTCCTCCCCGGTATCGCCTCTACCCAAAGGTGTATCCCGGGGCCCCTGATCATCGCCCTCCGTTGGCGACTTCAGCAGAACGCTGGCGCCGTATCGCTCTACGAAGAAGTCCTTGATCCGCTGGCCGGACCATCCCTCGGTCAGTCTCTCGATTACGATGGTCCTCATCTGTACCGCGAGCGGGTTCTGGGACCGGGCAATCGACTCCCCGGGGCATACCGGGCACAAGATCACTTCATATAGGCCCTGCGCCACCTGCTCCAGATCTGCACGACTCTGGAGGCCGCCACGGCCTCGCTCGGGCTCATCGCCGTCATCCCCGTTTTCGCTTCGCACTGCGCGTCGGCCACGAGGCGGCTCGGCGCTGATTGCCGTAACCACGTTGACCCCGTCGGCTGACTCGGCCCTCACCCGGACCTGCGCACCGATGACAAGGTCGCCTCTGAGTTCGACATCGTCAGGAACGAGAAACCCCGTGCCATCTTCCAGCACCACCCTCGTCGGAGTGGCGTCAGCGGTGATTTCTGCGATGACGCCCCTAAACTCCAGCTCATCTCTGCCGTCCCGCCCGGATGAGCGCTGCTCACCGCCGCGCGCCTCATCGTCACGCTCGATCTGCCGGGCCACCAACGTATCTCCTATGACGATACCCTGTACCTGCACTTCCACCCCTGGCTCCACGACGTTCTTGATGCGGGTGATGGGCTGCACCTCTATGCTCCGGCCGTTGACCAGAACACCCACGATGTTGCCGTTGGCGTCCCGGTCGACCGGCTCAACCACCCCTGTAAGCTTGAAAGCCGAGCGGGCCAGCCTCTCCGGCCTGGTGTTTTCGGCCTTTACGTGGGAGGCCACGACTGCGCCGTCTCTCAAGACGGCTCTCAGCTCTACAGCGTCCCCCACTCGCAGGTCGGTCTCGAGGTTCGTGGTACCGGCGATCACCAGGTCCACGCCGTTGACGGTTATCCCAATGATTCCGTCGGTGCTGGAGGCGACAGACTCGATCAGCCCTTCGATCTTCATGGTCGCGGGCCCGCGGGCCTCACGTTCCTCGTCCTCGTCCACCTCTTTCACATCGATCCTGCCCGCCAGGAAAAGGCCGTCGCGTACGATCCCTTTCACCCTCACGCGGGACCCTTGGCCCGGAGCGCCATCGATCCTCGTAAGGGCTTCCACGGCGATGGTCAGGCCGTCGACAACGATGCTCACCGGCCTTCCGTTCTCGTCGCGATTGACGGCGTCTACCAGACCTTCGACATCGACTTCAGAGCCGCTGGCCGTGGCCCGTCTGCCCTCTCCTCTGATCTCACTGGCAAGCAGCGTACCGTCCTCCTGGAGCACCCCTTCGATCTTGACCGAGCCTCCGGCCGTCAACTGGCCCCTGATCTCCGAAAGGGTCGTCGTCGCGACGGTAATACCGTTGACTACCAGTGTGCCGTCGTCGTTGATGCGCTCTATCGTGCCCTCTATCCTCACTTCGCTCAGCTCAGGGACCTCGTCGGCTTCGAGAGTGCCCTTGCTATCGAGCTCTCTGGCGGTCAGGGAGCCATCCTTTGCTAGAAAGGCCTCTAGCTCTACGTAGTCACCGGCGACGGGGTCGCCTTCCAGCTCGGTAAGCTCAACGATGCTTACCTGAATACCGTCGATCACCAAAGTACCGTCGGCGAGAACTTCCTGGATTACGCCCTCCAGCTCTACCTTGCGCTTGCGGGCGCGCTTGGAAGGCTCTTTTCTTTCGCCTTCGATCCCGGTTGCGAGGATGGAGCCATCCTCCCGTTGGCGCCCGCTGACCTTCACCCGCTGCCCTACCGCGGGCGAGCCCTTGAGGCGGGTGTCGGGGCCGATGCTGACGCTTGTGCCGTTGATGATCCAGTTACCGTCGGCGTCGATCTCCTGTAGGATGCCCTCGATCTCCACCCGGCGCGACTGGACCTCGTCACGCGCGTGACCATGGATGTTTTCGATCTCGCGGGCCAGCAAGCTCCCGTCCGACTGGACCAGGGCTTTGACCTTCACCCGCTGCCCGGGCGCCGGCGAACCGTCGGTGTCCGCTTCGGGCCCGACCTTGACGCTGGTGCCGCCTATGATCCAGTTGCCGTCATCGTCCAAGCCCTGGAATATCCCGACGATTCGGGTAACCGTGGCCACCTGCCGACTGTCGTCCCTGGCCTCGATTTCCAGGGCGAGTATCGTGCCGTCCTCTCGTAGGAGACCGTCGACCTCGACCAGATCGCCGACCGTAACCCCCTCGTCGATCTGCGTCGAGGCGTCGATTTCAACCTCGGTGCCGTCGATGATCCAGCGGTTCGTCGTTGTGCTGATGCCCTCCAATACGCCTTCGAGCTCTACTCCGTTCCTGGGGTCGGTCGCGGGTTTTTCGGCGCCGGCCTCGGGCCTGGGAGACCTCTTCGGCACCACATTGATCGCCAGAGCGTCGGGCGACAGCTCGCCAGTGAGGGCGTCTCGCCCGGCCACGACGATGACGAAAGCGCCGAGTTCGAGTGCCTCTACTCTCTTGTGCAATCGAATTTTGGTCGTCGTGGCGATGTTGAAAGTTATTGGGACCGCGCCCTCTGCGACGGGCTGGATTTCTATCGAACCGGTCGACAGCGACATGACCTCCCCCCGGGGACGTGCTTGGTCCTGGTCTTGCCGGGGATGAGGAACACAGTGTCTGCGGTCAGCACCCCATCCTCCTCCTCCAGCGTCACCGCGACCCGGTCGCCCTCGGCCAGATCGGTGATTTCGGCGTCCCGCTTTCGTGGCGGTCGGACCTTCGTGTTCTCCGACACGGGGATGTCCACGATCGTGCCGTCGGAGCTTATGACCAGCAGGTCGGGCGACACCGATACCACCACGCCGAAGTAGTCCTGCTCCGTGGGCGGTTCCGCCCGACGCCTGCAACAGTCAGGTTGGCGGCAGGGCAGCCAGGACGACCAGCATCGCGCTGGCCAGAAGACGCCTGCCTCTGCCGATGGCTCCAGTTTTCGTGCTCTCGTTCATATTGCTCCGCCTCCGCTCGCTGATCGCCCGTGCCGCATGTGTGTCGGCTCCATTAGTCTGTATCCATCGTGACATCGTAAGAGTTACGGCTGTGTTACCGGCAAAGACCGCGAACCTAACTGTGGAGCGACCGCTCCCTGGAACATCGAGGGTCGGAAAATGACGAAAAGCCGTTCGCGGGTGGACGCGGAATGCTTTGTCGTGGGTTCCGCCGGCGCGGGCGCCCGGTGTCGAGCGCCCTAGGGCCTGTAGATCACGGCGATCACCGTGCTCAGCACCCGCCCGTCGGCGTCGGTGGCCACGATGTCGATGACATTGGGGCCGGCGTCCAGCGTCACTGTGGTCGAATAGACGCCGACCTCGTCGACATCGATTCCGACACCCTGGACCGTGACGATGGCGTCCGTCCCCGTTCTGCCAGAGAGGCGGATTGTGCCCTCTGACACGATGCTCTGGTCCTGCGGCTCGGTAACGGCGAGTATGAAGGGCTGGGGAGGAGAGACCAGCGATCCGACGGTCAACACCACGCTCTCGCGAGCACCAGACGCGTCGGCGGCGGTCACCTCGATCGTGTTGCTCCCCGAGGATAGCGCGACCTCCTCCCGGAACTCCCCGTCGGCGGCCACGCTTGCGGCCACGCCGTTGATTGTGAGCGTCGCGCCTGGGCTCGTGGTGCCGTGGACGACCACGGCGTCGCTAGAGACGGAGCTCCCGTCGGCGGGACCGCGCACGTACAGGGCCAGCGGGGGTATGGGTGTCGGGCTGGCTGTCGGCGTCGTCGTGGGGGTGGGCAACAGTTGAGGCGTACGTGTTGGGGCCGGCGTGGCAGTAGCCGTCGCCGTGGCTTCTTGCGGAGCGCTGACGGTGGCGGTCGGTCTCGCCGTCGGGCTGGGCGTGGCCGTGGGAGCGACGAACGGTGCCACAGTGGGCGACGGCGCGGGAGCAGGCGTTACAGACGGAGTAGCCGTCACGGTGGGCGAGGGCGACGGCACAACCGTGGGGACGGCGGAGGCGGTCGGGGCAGGCAACGCCGTCTCCGTGGGCGGCGGCTGTTCCCGGTCCACGCCCCGCGCACACCAAAAAAATCCCGGCAAGCGCCATGCCGGCCCTGAAGATAGCAACGCGATTCGTCAACTCTATACCCACTGTTCACTCATGGCTGAACTGCTCTATACCAGTTTGACGCCCGTACCGTTACGGGTGTGTTACCGCCGGCTCGCCCAACGGCAGGCTAAACGCGGTGTGGTGGTCGGGGTCCGGAGCCGTCGCGGATTCCACGGTCACTTCGCCGCCGTGGCGGCCGGCAATCGTGCGGGCGATGTACAGACCTAGTCCGGAGCTGGGTTTCTCCTCTCGTCTCGCGACCTCCGGCGTCCATCCGCGCTCGAAGATGTGCTGGAGATATTGGGCCGGTATACCCGCGCCGTCGTCCCATACTCGTATGAAGAAATGGGTAGGGTTCTTTGACGCCCTCACCTCGACCCGCGCATCAGCAAACCGCACAGCGTTGTCGACAAAGTTGGTGACTATGTGCTCGATGGCGCTGCTGTCGGAATATACTATGCCAAACTCCGTCGGTTCCGACCACCAGGTGACCTCTTTTTGGCCGCCGACGGGCAATGAGTACCGCTCGACGATATTCCGAACGATCTCCGAGGGCTCAACCGGGCTGGGCGACTGTATAGACCCGGGCGCCTCCAGCTCCACCAGCACCCGGATGTTGGACAGCATGAGTCGGAAGTTTGGCGTCTGGCGCTCGATCTCGTCCAGGAGCCCGCCCACGGCCGGGTCAACGTCGCCGCCGGACTGCAACAGCGTCCTGAGCTCCCTCTCTTTACCCAGAATCCTTCTCAGAGGCCGACCCAGATCATGGTCGAAAAGCTCGAAGTACTGCTGGGTACGTGTCATCCACTTCTCGGCGTGCTGCCTATCGGCGGCCTGGCCAGCCCTGTTGCGGAGAATCAGGTCCGGGACCGCGTAGGCGAGGGCGACTGCCGTCAGGCCAAGAATGACCAGAACCGCGCCAATGTAGGCGATAGGCTCGACGCCCCACAGTTGGTCGAAGGCGTCGTCCCCGATGATGGGGGCGAGAATCAGGTTGACCAGGCCCGCGAGTAGCGATAGGCCCCCGAGGACCTTGGCGTCCTTCTGCATCGGAGTCCTCCCGGTCAGGGGGCTACATCCTTTGGTGGCATGAGACGGTAACCCCGGTCTCGAACGTTGACGATCAGGTTCGAGGCCCCGAATCGCAGGCCCAGCGCCCCGCCGATGGCGTTCTTGATCTCCCTGATCCTAACTCGAAGCGAGGACCTCGGGTCGTCCCCTTCCGAGTAACGCTCGAGTCTATGGAAGGGCACCAGCTCGCCTGGGCTCCGGTACCAGGACGTTGCCAGCTCGCCGAGGATCTCGAACTTCATGCCCTGTATCTCGTCCACAGGGCGCCACTGGTCGTCTACCATTACGGACACGGCCTTGCCGCCGAGATCGACGGTGAGGCGGCCTCCGATGGCAACTTGATCGGGAGCGACCCCGACGAGGCGGCGCAGTCTCAGCACTACCTCCTCCGGGCTTGCCAGCTTGTCGATGAAGTCCACCGGAGCGTCCCATTTCAGCGCGCTGCCCACGGCGGTGTCGCGGTCGGGGCCGTGGGCGTACTGGGTAAACATAAGCACTGGCTGCGACGGAAAGCGCTCCACGATCTTTCGTAGAATTCCGAGGCCCTTGAATCGGTCGTCGGCGTGCTCTCCGAACCGCACGTCCAGAAGGACGGCCTCGGGCCGCTCTACCTCGATGGCGTGTATAAGGCGGCGTCCTCAAACTCGTCACCGGACCGCCATTGGGGGCCCGGGTCGACGGCCAGGGTCTGCCATCCCTCAGCCTCGAGCCGGCGGCGGACGCTCTTCACGATGGGCGATTCCCACTCATCGTCTACTATCAGCACCTTCCGGATCGACCTGGTTTCTACCATCTGGACCACCGCCAAGCGTGTGCATCCCCGGCCGCAACGAATTCGGGGCACGTTATATTATCCGGCAACCGGATAATAATTTCAGAAGCATCTGTGACCGAATTGTGAACGGGAGCGGCGGTCGGTGTCTAGGACAATGAAGGCCGATGTTAGCCCCGCCACAACGAAAATGTCCACGAAGCGCGTCGAGCGGAGCCTGGGCGAGCGACCAAATCCTGACATGTGGGGGCGTTGCCGATGTCCCGGCTCTGGAGTTCACCGCCCCGACTCGTGAGGACTTCTGATAGGACGTCCGCATCTCAGGCTTCGTGCGACGCGCTATCCCCGGCGACGCGCCGTCGGCAGGCGAGGAGCCACCGTCCGGCGGCGAAAGGCGGGCCGTTCCCAGGGGCACGAATCTGCCGTTAAATTATTGACCGGGCCCAGTCGTCGTGGCCCAAGGCCCACATGAGGCCGCGAGCCTTGTCCAGTGTCTCCTGATACTCCGCCTCCGGGTCCGAGTCCGATACTATCCCTCCGCCCGCGCTAAAGCTCAGCGTCCCGTTTGCCGCCACCATCGTCCGGATGGCGATACTCGTGTTCATCGTGCCGTTGAACCCCAGGTAGCCGATGGCGCCACAGTAGATGCCGCGACGGGTCGGCTCCAACTCCTCGATGACCTCCATGGCCCTGATCTTCGGGGCGCCCGTTACGGAGCCGCCGGGGAAGCAGGCCCGCAGAAGGTCCACCGCGTTGACCCCCTCCGGCAACTCGCCCGTGACGGTGGAAACCAGGTGGTGGACCGTGGGATGCTGCTCGACAGCCAGGAGCGAGGGCACTTTCACCGAGCCGATCTTGCAGGCGCGGCCCAGGTCGTTCCTGAGCACGTCCACTATCATGATGTTCTCGGCGCGGTCCTTCTCGCTGGCCAAAAGCTCCCGCGCCAGGATCGCGTCCGCCTCGACGGTGGTCCCGCGCGGACGAGTCCCCTTTATGGGCCGGGTCTCCACATGGCCGCCCTCTACCCGCAGATACTCTTCCGGCGAGGCGCTGAGTACGGTGACGTCTGGGAACTCCAGATAGGCGGCGAACGGAGCGGGATTGACGTCGCGCAGACGCAGGTAGACAGGCCACGGGTCTCCGGTGAAGGGGAGGGTGAACCGCTGGGAAAGGTTGGCCTGATAGATGTGGCCCGCGGCCAGGTACTCCTTTATTCGTTGGACGGCGCTCAGGTAACGCTCCTTCGTGAACGTGGAGGTGAGGGGAGGCGCATCGTGACCCGCCGCCGACGCCGGGCTGGCCGTCGGCGGCCGCGCCAGCCTCTCTCGCACCCACCGGACACGGCGATCTGCTTCGCTGGCGGTCCCGCCGGGAAGCCCAGTCGATATCAGCCAGCTTCGGCCCTCCAGGCTGTCGCGGGCCAATACCCAGTCGTAAAAGGCCAGGCACATGTCCGGCAGCCCCAGGTCGTCGTCCGCGAGTGCCGGCAATCGTTCGATTAGCCGGCCCAGGTCGTAGCCGACGTAGCCCGCGGCCCCACCCTGGAACGGCGGCAGACCCGGCATGGTTGGGGTGGCGTAGCGGTCGAGGAGGTCCCCAAGCATGCCCAAGGGGTCGCCCTCTGACTCGTCGCTAACGCCGTCGCGCTCCAGGTAGATGCGACGTCCCCTGCATCGCACGACCAGGAACGGGTCGGCGGTCATGTAGCTGTACCGGCCCAATTGCGGGTGGGGCATCGCGCTGTCGAAGAGGAGCGGGTAGGGTGCGGACCGGAACTTGGGGAAGAGCGCTGCCAGGTCGACGGCCCTTGCGAGGCTCTCGACGACAGGGGGAGCGGGTCGTGTCGAGGGCGCCGTTGCCATAAGAACCCCGCGTCGATCTGGGCTTTGGGAGCAGAGAATTTATTGTAGCACCACGATGGTCACCGTTTCGTCGTGTGCCATACGGTCGTGCGGAGACCAGAGGCAGGCCTTGGTCGTTCCGTCGAACACCGCCTCCAGATAGCTTCGCGAGCTTGATGGAAAGTTGACGGCAATTGTGAGCGATACTACGATTACTATAGTCGCCCACACAGAGAGATTCGGCTGGTCGCCGGCAAAAAGCCAATATCTGAACTGATGACCAAGACAACCCGTAAGGCGCCTTGGGCGTGGTGACCGCCGGTCCAGCGTGGCGCAGGTCCCGTGGAAACCCAGAGACAAGCCCCCTCAGCCGGTTCCTCCGGGTAGCGGCATTGGGCGCTCCATTGACCAGGTAAATCCCATTAACCGGGACTCCAACGCTTCGGCTTGCCACCTATGAATATCTTAGCGATATGCCCCGGCTGCGGGACTCAAAATCCTCAGAGCAACGTCTACTGCTCCGGATGTAGATCAACCCTTGAACGGGGAGCACGGGTTTCAGAGAAAGAAGCTCGACGGATACTGGCGGCCCTGGCCCGACGGGGCCTCGGATCCCGGCTCAGGAAACGTGCGCTTCAGGCGATCCTCGCCGTTCTCGTGGTTGCCTGGGTAAGCTCCATCGCCTACGACATTTGGAACCATCCCGATCAGCCCACCACCCAGATCGGCGCTGAAGCCGCTCCAGGCGACTGGCCGATGTTCCAGCGGGATCTAAGACATACCGGATTTGTGCCAAACTCTACGTTCAGGCCCAGGGGCGAAACGCAGTGGGTCTACGAATCCGATCGCGCCATCGTAGCCTCGCCCGTTGTAGTGGAACAGGTGGTGTATTTAACCACTCGCGCGCCCAATGACCACAAGATCGTGGCATTGGATGCTGATACGGGTCGCCGTTTGTGGGAACGTCCTGCCTCGGCTCCCGTCGACAGGTCGATGTCCGTGGCCGGCGGTCTTGTATTTGTCACCATGAGGAACGGAACGGTCCTTGCGCTGAATTCGTCCGATGGGACTGTTAAGTGGGAGTTAGACGCGGATGTACCCCTGTTTACCACACCAACTGTACATCGCGGATTCGTCTACGTCGGTACCTTCGACAAGCGGCTGCTCTTGCTCGACGCCGCCACGGGCGAGGTGCTCTGGGACCGATACGTTGGGTTCAGGGTGACGTCGGACCCAGTGGTGAACGACCATGTGGTCGCATTCCGCGCCCAGGATAACCGCGTGTATATTCTAGATGCTCTTACCGGAAGGCAGAAAATGTATTACGGCACCCGTCACATAGCCGGATCCCTCGCCCTGAGCGGAGACAGCCTGTACACTGCGGACATCAAAGGCGGTCTCAGGGCGCTGGATTGGACCAAAGTGCTGTACCCGCTGGAGACGGCGATGCGCACCGTGCGCGTGAACCTGTTCGTCTGGGGCTTAGGGGGCTTTCCCGGCCTCAAGGGAAACGTGTGGGGCCGAACTCGACAGGGACATAGCTTCCTCGGGACTCCCGCGGTAGGCGATGGGATGGTCTACGCGGCATCGAGATCGGGCAACGTTTTCAAGATGGGGGAGTTCGACGGCGAACCGGTCTGGAGCTACGATATGGGGGCCGAGCCGTCGAAA
This sequence comes from Dehalococcoidia bacterium, assembly GCA_965248005.1. Taxonomy (GTDB): domain Bacteria; phylum Chloroflexota; class Dehalococcoidia; order Lucifugimonadales; family UBA1123; genus CBDFIE01. Next base: position 921,553 of record CBDFIE010000003.1, on the reverse strand, counting down.
ACCGTCGCCGTGACCGCCGAATATCTCTTCGTGGGCGCTGCGGACGGAAAGCTCCACGCTATCGATGTGGGCACGGGCGAACCCGAGCTTGAGCTACAGTTGGACGGCGCAATATCCGCCGGTCCGGTCATCGCCAACGACACGCTTTACGTCGCAACGTTAGCCGGGAAGCTCTACGCGATAAGGTAGGGGACGCGGGAGCCCCCTGCGAGGTCGCACCCTGAATTCGCCGTGGGCGATTGTCAGATTGTCCGTGTAAATCCCCATAACCCGGACCCGGAGGATTAGGCCTGCCACCTTGAATATCGTAGTAATATGCCCCGGCTGCGGGGCTCACAACACCGTCGGTGACACGTTCTGTTCAGAATGCAGGACCGCTCTCGAACGGGGAGTACAGGTCTCGAAGAGAGATTCTCGTCGGATTCTCATAGACCTCGCTCGCCGTGCGCTAAGAAGCCGACGAAGGAAATATGTGCCTCTGTCGATTTTCGCCGCCGCCGCCGTTGCATGGTTAAGTTACATTGGTTACGACTTCCTGAATCATCCCGATTCCCCCAGCACCCAGATCAGCGCCCAATCTGCCTCCGGCGACTGGCCGATGTTTCAGCGCGATCCGGCACATAGCGGATTCGCGTCTGAGCTTTCATTCAAGCCCAAGGGGGAGATCCGCTGGATCTACGAGACGGGTAGCCGAATCGTTGCCTCACCCGTAGTTGCGGGCCGGGCGGTCTTTCTGAGCACGAACGCACCGTTCGACTACAAGATCGTCGCGCTGGACGCCGACACGGGCGGGTTGCTGTGGCAGCGTCCGGTTTCCGCCCCCATCGACAGGTCTTTGGCGGTGGCAGGCGGTCTCCTGTTTGCATCGATGAGGGACGGACTTGTCGTCGCCCTGAGTCCTTCCGATGGGGCCGTCCAGTGGGAGTTCCACGCGGACACGATTACATTTACGACTCCAACCATATACGGTGGATTGGTCTACATCGGCGCCTGGAACAAGAAACTGTATCTACTCGACGCTGCCACGGGCGAGCTGCTCTGGGAGCGAGATGTTGACGCCAGAGTGACATCCAACCCGGTCGTGAACGATACGGTGTTCGCCTTTCGGGCCGCTAACAACCGAGTGTATGTTCTGGACGCTCGCAGCGGTAGGCCGAGGACCGATTACCCTATCCGCGAAACGCTCGGCTCCCTTGCCCTGAGCGGCGACAGGCTGTACTACGCCGATACTAAAGGCGCTCTCAGGGCCGTGGACTGGACCAAGTTTCTATACCCCCTGGAAACGAAGATTCGAGCGATTCGGCTCAACCTGTTCGCCTGGGGCCTCGGCAGCTTACCGGCGATGAAAGGATCTGTTTGGAACCGCAATCGACCAAGCGAGCGCTTTCTGGGCACCCCCACCGTGGCCGATGGCATGGTTTATGTGGCGTCGGAGTCGGGCAAGGTCTTCAAAGTCCAGGAATTCGATGGAGAACCCGTCTGGATCTTTGACGCCGGAGCAGAGCCGTCGAAGACTGTCTCCGTGACCGCTGATCAGGTCTTCGTGGGTGACGTCAAGGGCAGGCTCCACGTAATTGACGTAGACACGGGCGAGGCTGAACTCGAGGTCAAGCTGGACGGCCCCATAACCACCGGCCCGGTCGTGGCCGGCGACACGATTTACGTCGCCACGCTAAGCGGCAAGCTATACGCCGTCGAATAGCAAGAGCGGCAGCGCGACGTCGTTGTAGCTGGCTCACCTATTGTCGTCGAGTGGCGGGGATCGCCAGACGGGGTACTACGCCCACCCAAAAGCCATGCAGTTTGACATATAAGAACAGGTGTGCTATAATACCGTAGTTCTAGGATAGATACAGCCTTCGTTCAGACAGGATGTTGCGAGATGATGGAGCTAAAGGCATGTCCCCGCTGCCGGGGCGACATGCGCGTCGACAACGACATCTACGGCGACTTCAAACAGTGTATTCAGTGCGGCAACAGCATTGAGCTGAAGCAGACTACCCGACGGCGTCTGGTCCTGTCGACCAAGCTGAGAGTGGCCCAGGCGCGCCGGGAATCGGCGCTCGCCGAATCCGCCATCGATCTGGCCCTGTCTGACGCCTGAGCGTCACTCGACTGGCCCAATCGGATCGCTGGGGACTGATTCCCTGGCAAGTCGCCCGCGCGAGGCAGACCGACTCCTGACGCAAACAGGTGTCCGGCCCGGGACACGCCCGGCCTCTCTACTTCAGCCCGTCCAGCAGGTGCACCGTCATTCTGTTGGCGTCCAGGTCCACGTCGAGCACCACCTCCGCCAACGCCGGCAAAAGCAGGTCGCGCTGGCCAGACTTCTTGACGATGTATACGTCATTGCCCGGTGTAGTGAGGATCTCGCTGACCCGTCCCAGGCACTCCCCTTCGTCGGATCGGACGTCCATGTCGATAAGCTGGTAATGGTAGAACTGGCCGGCCGGCAGCGGCGGCACCTCTGCTCGCTGCACCGTTAGCAGCCGCCCGCGGAGAGCCTCGGCGTCGTCGCGGTTCGAGGCGGCCTCGAATCTAACGACAAGTCCGGTCTTTCGCCGCCGCGAGCGCTCCACGGTGACGCTCCGGGTATCGATGAACAGCGTGCTGCCAGGCTGGAAGCGGTCGAATGAGTCGGTGTGGGGCTGGACCTTTACATCGCCTTGAAGTCCCCATACGCCGGTGATGCGGCCGACGACGACATGGTCCTCTGGAGGTTCGATCTGGGCGTTAGGGACCTGGGACCGGCGCGGCTGCGTCAGACGATCTCCAACGTGGCGCGGGTGTCCTGCTTGACAGCCGCCACCCGCAGCAACGCGCGGATGGACTGGGCGACACGGCCCTGCCGCCCGATGACTTTGCCCTTGTCGTCGGGGGCGACCTCAAGCCGGAGGACGACGTGTCCGGACTGGTCTTCTTCGGTGACGTTGACCTGGTCGGGCTCAGAGACGATCGACCGGGCGATATACTCGACTAGCTCTTTCATTCGCCCTTGACCCTTTCCAGAGTCCCTAATCTGCTCAACATTTGCCTGACGGCCTCGGTCGGCTGGGCGCCCTGCCGTAGCCACTTCAGCGCCTTGTCCTCGTCTATTACCACCGTCGGAGGGTCGGTGCGCGGGTTGTAGTGGCCCAGATAATCGACGAACGCCCCATCCCGGGCCGCGCGGACATCCGCGACAACTACTCTGAAGCTAGGCTGGTGTCGTGCTCCGGTTCGCCGGAGTCGGATTTTTAGCATCTGGCCTTTCTTTCAGTTGACAGCTATCAGCTATCAGCCACTGTTACCCCTGTATCCTGGAGAGGTGGTTATACATAGTTAGCCAGGGACCGGGTCGCGTTTTCCCAGGCGCCCCCGTTGTTGTGGCAGGCGCCTCAGCGGTTTTGCGCCTGATGAAGCTGGAGCATGATGCGACTCTTTCTGCGGGCCGCGTTGTTGGCGTGGATCGCGCCCTTCTGTGCGGCCTTGTCGAGCGACACCGTGGCCTCTCGCACCGCCTTCTCTGCGGCTTCCAGGTCGTCATCGTTGATGAGACGCCGCGCATCACGGACCTGGTTCCGCGCCTTCGTTCGCAGCGGCGCGTTGCGGCCGCGCTTTCGTATGGATACTCGTGCCGATTTAGCGCTGGGCAATTCGTTCGTCACTCCTGGTATTTCTAGGGCCGTGCGTTCAAGCGGATGGCGGTGTGAGCTTCGCCCATGAGGCAAGCAACGAGGTATTCTACCATGACGAGAGAGTGTTCAGGAACTCGCCCTGGTGACGCTCTGTACGCTCTTGACCGCTTCCAGCCTGATGAATAGCCTGCTTAGCTGGTCTATGCCGCTGACGTGGAGCGTCAGTGTGATGACGGACGTATCGGCGAACTCTTCGGAAACGCAGGACGCGATGTTCACCTTTTCGTCCGAAACGAGGGAGGTGATATCCCCAAGCAGCCCTACGCGGTCCCACGCCCTGACCTGGATGCGCACGGGGTAGAGGGTCTGCGTCTCGCCCCAGTCGACCTGGACCAGCCTCTCCTTTTCGGACTCGTTAATAATGTTCGGGCAGTTGCGGCGGTGGACCGTAACGCCCCGTGACCGCGTGATGTACCCGATGATCTCGTCGCCGTGGATGGGATTGCAGCAGCGGGCCATGGACGTAAGCAGATCGCCGACACCCAGCACCTCTACGGCGGAGTTGGGCATCGCCGTGGGCAGCGGCGCCGCCTCCTTGATCTCCACCACGTTCTCTTTCTCTTTCCGGGAGAGCTTCTGGACGACCTGGCCGACGCTTATGGAGCCGTCGCCCAGTGCGGCGAACAGGTCGTCGACTTTGGCGATTCCCATCATCTCGGCGACGTCGGTGTCGGAAGTGTTGGTGGTCAGACGTTTGAGCTGCTTCTGATAGAGGTCGCGTCCTCGCTGGAGGTTCGAGCTCCGCTCCTGCCGTTTGAACCACACCCGTACTCGTGCACGGGCAGACGCGGTCTTGACGTATCCCGCCTCCTGGTTCAGCCAGTCCAGGCTGGGCCCTCGCACGGTCTTGGAAGTGAGGACCTGGACAGTGTCGCCGTTGCGAAGCTGATACGTCAGCGGCACGAGCTTGCCGTTAACTTTCGCGCCTATGCAGCGGAATATAAGATCCGAATGGATGCGAAATGCGAAGTCCAGAGGGGTCGCGCCCGCCGGCAGCTCCTTGAGGTCGCCATTGGGCGTATAGACGAAGACCTGGTTCTGGAATATGTCCGTTTTGAAGGACTCGACGAACTCTTCGGCCTCGGACACATCTCGCTGCCAGTCTAAAAGCTGTCGAAGCCAGGTCATCTTCTGCTCGAACTGGGCGTCCGTCGCGCTGGCTTCCTTGTAGAGCCAGTGAGCAGCAACCCCGTACTCGGCGACGCTGTGCATGTCGTGGGTGCGTATCTGCACCTCGACAGGGCTGCCGCCTTCGCCCTGAACTGTGGTATGAATGGACTGGTACAGGTTGTCCTTGGGATTGGCGATGTAGTCGTCGAATTGCCCGGGCAGCGGACGCCACACGTTGTGTGTTGCCCCCAGCGCCGAATAACAGTCGCTCACGTCGTCGACCAGCACGCGCAGGGCGAACAGATCGTTAATATCGTAGACGGTCTTGTTTTCCGCGCTATACCGGGCGGTCTTCTTGTGGATGGAGTAGATGTGCTTGGCGCGCCCCGTAACCTCGGCGCGTATCCCCGCCGCGTCAAGCTCGCTCTGGAGGATACCTTGGACTCGCCGCGTGTACTCTTCGCGTTGGCCGCGCTTCGCGTTGAGCAGCTCGGATATAGCCTTGTAGGCCTCTGGGTCAAGCTGCTGCAATGCCAGGTCTTCGAGCTGCCACTTGATCTCCCAGATGCCCAGGCGGTGTGCCAGTGGCGCGTAGATGTCCAGGGTCTCTTGCGCCTTCTCGATTCGTTTCTCAGGCGAAAGGTGCTGGATGGTCCGCATATTGTGAAGGCGGTCAGCCAGCTTGATCAGCACCACCCGGATGTCCTCGGCCATCGCCATGAGCATCTTGCGGATGGTCTCTGCCTGGGCGTGGCCGTCGCGAGGGCCGGCCGTTCCGCCACCAACGCCGAGCTCGGCGTTGGTGAGCTTGGTCACGCCGTCCACCAGTCGAGCGACTTCGGCGCCGAACTGCCGCTCAAGGTCTGCGATCTTGATCGAGTCGTTGTCCTCGACCACGTCGTGAAGCAGCGCCGCGGTCAACGCGTCCGCGTCCAGTCTGAGGTCTGCCAGCAGCAGCGCGGTCTGGACGGGGTGGGCGATGAAGGGCTCGCCCGACATTCGCACTTGCCCGCTATGGGCGTTCTCGGCGAACTTGTAAGCGTCTGACAGCGTCTCAAGCTTGTCCGATGGCACGTATTCACGGGCCTTGGCAAGCAGCGCTTCGATCATCGCGGTGGTCTCTTCCTCTGTGGGACTAGTGTCTCCCAGTATACAGCAAACCGCCCAATATCCCGGCGCCTGGATTCCTGCCCCGAATCCCATTCCTAGGCAGGTTTTTCGCCGAAATCCAGTGTTCCAACGCGTCGGATTTGTAGCCGAATCACAGGCGAATCCACCCAGCATCGGCTTCACCGCATCTGGTATGCTTTTCGAGGCTGAAAGGCGTGCCACACCGTTCCAGGAGTATGTCCTTTGACGTTCCAGTCACCCAGAGGCACCTTCGACGTCCTTCCCGAGGACCAGAAGTACTGGCGCTTCGTCCAAGCCAAGGCCAGCGAGACCGCGCTGCGATTCGGCTATCAACGTATTGATACGCCGGTATTCGAGGACGCGGGGCTGTTCGAGCGAGGGGTTGGCGGCACCACGGACATCGTGGAAAAGCAGACTTACACATTCGAGGACCGGGGCGGCGACCAGCTCACGTTGCGAGCGGAAGGCACCGCGCCGGTGTGTCGCGCCTACCTGCAGCACGGCATGCACAACCTGCCGCAGCCGGTGCGCCTCTTCTACGTGTTCCCTGGATTCCGATACGAGCGGCCCCAGGCCGGTCGCTTCAGGCAGTTTACCCAGTTCGGCGTCGAGGTCATCGGCGAATCGGACGCCAGCGTGGACGCCGAAGTAATCGAGGTCGCCTGGCGGTTTCTGGAGTCCGTGGGTTTGTCGGACCTTGAGCTGTCGGTCAATTCTATCGGAGATGCGTCGTGTAGGCCCGCCTACATGGACGATCTGGTCGGCTACTACCGGGGCGAACGGGACAGGCTGTGCCCGGACTGCAAACGGCGGCTCGAGCGCAATCCCCTCAGGCTGCTGGATTGCAAGGAGCAGAGTTGTCAGCCGCTGATAGCCGGCGCACCCCACAGTACCGACTACCTTTGCCAGGAGTGCGATGCCCACTGGGGGGACCTGAAGGTACATCTGGCCCAGCTCGGACTCGAATACCAGGTCGATCATATGCTGGTGAGGGGCCTGGACTACTACACCCGTACCGTGTTCGAGATATCGCCGCCCGTCGATGGCCGCACGGCCACCATCGTTGGAGGCGGACGCTACGACGGTCTAATCGAGCTTCTGGGCGGACCGTCCATCCACGGTATTGGCTTCGGCATGGGACTCGAGAGGGTAATCGAGAACCTCAAGGGTCAGGAGTCGCCGATACCAGACGAATCGCAAATCAAGGCTATGGTCGCCCATCTTGGCGACGACGCGAAGCTGGCGGCCTCTCGCATCGCCTCGGAGCTTCGTCTGGCGGGGGTCGCATCAGTCGTGGCCCCTCCAGGGCGGGGTCTCAGGAGCCAGCTCCGCTATGCAAATGCCACGGGCTGCACGCACGCGGTAATCATCGGAGACGATGAGCTGGCCAAGGGCGTCGCTACGCTTAGGGACCTCGCTCAAAGTCAGCAGACCGAAGTCGCGCTGGATTCGCTGGTCGGGACACTAGCGCGCCAGGTGTGATGCCGAGGACCGTCACCCCACTGTAGGCCGCTGGGTCGGCGGAGCTCACGTCGCCATTCGAACCGCGGGCCAACTCTCTGTTTTGAGCGGGACGCCGGCGTGGCTCAAAGCCCGTAGGCGAGCCTCCTCGCAAATGCGACTGGCAAGGCACGTAACCACCGGCTCGCGACGGGAACTCCAAGGGCTGGGTAGGCAGAACGTCCACGCGCTTCTATGTGGAAACGTCCAGATGGACGCCCCGATCAGCTTTGAAACATGCCAGACTGTGCGGTACCATTGAATAGCAACCACGCCGCACCCGGACGCGCGTTTGGGAGTCAGTAAACCTCGGTGGCCGACGGAAAATCATGCTTGAGAGACTTGAAGCAGTAGAAGAGCGCTACGAGAGTATCGAGCGAATGATGGCGGACCCCGAGGTGTCCGTCGACTTCATTCGTGTACAGGGCCTTGCCAAGGAGCAGGCCGGGATCAAGACCCTGGTATCGCTGGCGCGGGAGTATCGGGGCCTCTCGACCGAAATCGAGGAAGTGCGCACGCTATTGCAATCTGAGGGCGACGGGGAGATGGCCGAAATGGCCCGTGGGGAGCTCTCGGACCTCGAAAGCAGACTCGAGAGAGTAAACCTGGACCTACAGATCGAGCTTGTGCCCAAGGACCCGAGCGACGACAAGAACGTCATCGTGGAGATCAGGGCCGGCACCGGAGGCGACGAGGCGGGCCTGTTCGCCGCAGACATGTATCGGATGTACAGTCGCTACGGCCAGCGCCGAGGCTGGAAGACAGACGTCATCGACGCCAGCCAGACTGGCATTGGCGGCGTTAAGGAGATCGTCTTCAAGATCAAGGGCCAGGGGGCGTACTCCCGTCTGAAGTACGAGATGGGGGTCCACAGGGTCCAGCGGATACCTGTTACCGAGTCCAACGACAGAATCCATACGTCGGCGGCGACCGTCGCCGTACTACCCGAAGCGGAAGAGGTGGATGTGGACATCGGCCCCGACGACTTACAGATAGACATCTTCCACGCGTCGGGGCACGGCGGTCAGAACGTCCAGAAGGTGGCGACGGCGGTGCGCATCACCCATAAGCCGACGGGCGTGGTCGCAATTTGCCAGGACGAGAGATCGCAGTTCAAGAATAAAGAGAAGGCGATGTCGGTCATCCGGTCGCGGGTTCTGGCCCGCGAAGTAGAGCGGCAGCAGCGGGAACGCTCCGACGCGCGCAGAAGTCAGGTCGGCTCCGGCGACCGCTCGGAGCGTGTGCGCACCTACAACTTCCCTCAGAGCCGGGTAACCGACCACCGAATTGGACTTACCCTCTACAGCCTCGACCAGGTGATGGACGGAGACATCGACGAAATTATCGAGGCGCTGGTGCAGCATGACCAGGCCCTGCGGCTCGAGCAAGTCGCTCAATGAATCGACAATCGGCTGACGGCCGACCGCCGGCCGAGTCGATGCGGTCCCGGTACTCTAATCAGGTACCAGTTCCGATAGCCCCAATGTACGATCAACGAATAATCGTAAAATCACCGATGCGGAGGATCCAGTACTCTCTTGGGTAACTGGGATAATGGGGCGCGACAGGTAGTGGGCGCGTCACTCGTCAATGCAGCCGGGGACGTAACAGTCGGTGGCGCCTTCGTCCGTACCCGAGAGGCGCTGAGTCGCCACGACGTACTTGAGCCTGACGTCGAGGCCGAGGTGCTAGTCCGCCAGGCGCTGGGCTTCGACCGTGCTCAGTACTTCGCGGAGTTAGACCTCCGAGTCCCCGTCGATCGTACGGGCGATCTCGATGCGTTGCTGGAACGAAGGCTGCGTGGCGAACCTCTGGCCTACGTAGTCGGCAAGCGAGAATTTTTTGGACTGGAATTTGTGGTCACACCGGATGTGCTGGTGCCGAGGCAGGAGACCGAGCTGCTTGTCGAGCTGGCGCTGGAGTTTCTCTCGCGGTCCGATCGGTTTGGCGCCGGTTCCCCCGCTGTGATGGCTGACGTGGGAACGGGCAGCGGTGCGATTGCGGTCTCGGTAGCGGCGAATTTCGCGAACGTGAAGATTTATGCCTCCGAAATAAGCGCTTCCGCGTTGAGCATCGCAGAGGCCAATGCCAAAACCCACGGGGTCGCGGCCAGCGTAGAGTACGTGAACGGGGACCTGACGGAAGCGGTCCCCGGGAAGATAGACCTGATAGTCGCAAATCCGCCCTACGTGCCCAGCCTGTTGCTGGACGGACTGTCCAGGGAGATCGGCCATGAACCGAGGATCGCTCTCGACGGAGGGCCGGACGGGCTGGAGCTGTACAGACGCCTGCTCTTGCAGGCACGGGGCCGGATACCCCACAACGGAGCGTTGCTGGTAGAACTGATGCCGGAGCAGATGGACGAGGCCGTCGGCCTGGCGAAGAAGGCATTCCCGAGTGCTAAAATTGGGTGCGCGCGCGACCTGTCGGGCGACCTTCGCGCGCTTAGCCTGTACATGCGAGGTTAAAGATGGCAAAAGATCGCGATAACGACAGAGAAGTGACATCGCGGGAGTCGGCGGAACTTGCCGATGGATTGGCGAGTCTGCCGCAGGACGTAAACCTGTCCTCGGCTTATGCGACGCTGCTGGAGCAGTACCGTGAGGCGTTGACCAGGATACACGTCCTCGAACTGCAGAACCAGAACCTTGCCAACATGGTCGAGCTGTCGCCGCCTCCGATTCTGTCGCAGGACGGTCGACCAACCTTCGGGGCATCGGACGTGACCGAGCTAGCTGCCCGCGTGCAGGCCCTCGAGAGCCTCCGTGAACGATCCGTCGCCGACGGCACGGCGCCCGCCGGAGAGCAGGCCTCGAAACACGAATCTCACGATGAGATTGCCCAGCTTCGTATTCAGGTCCAGTCGCTCCTGGGACAGCTGGCCAAAGTCAACGGGCGGCACGACAAGGTCAAAAGAGCCGGGTCTCGCGACGGTGGCGGCCACCGATGGCACAGCAGGTCGGGGAACAGACGTAGCTGGCTGAACAGAGTGCTGAAGCGGTAGAAGTCAGCGCGGCGGACGTGTGCGCGCCGCAGCTACGTGATCCGCAGCCTGGGAAGGCGCCCGCTACTCGAAGCCGAGTTGGTAGTGCTTGCCCTCGGTCTTCATTGCGGGGGCCACGATGATGTCCGCCCGCTCGTGCATTTCGCCGATGGTCGAGGCGCCCACCATGCTCATGCATACCCTGAGGGCGCCAATGAGGTTCTCCGTGCCATCGGTAACCGATGTTGGTCCGAAGAGAATCTGCTCGAGGGACCCTTTCACCCCCACCTCTACGCGAGTTCCTCGTGGCAGTGCCGGATGCGGGTTCGCCATGCCCCAGTTGAACCCTTTGCCGGGCGCTTCCTCGGCCTGGGCCAGAGGGGTGCCGAGCATTACAGCGTCGGCGCCGCACGCGAACGCTTTGCAGAGGTCTCCCCCGGTCCTGATGCCGCCGTCGGTCACAATCGGCACGTATCGACCGCTGCGTCGAAGATACTCCTCGCGCGCCGCCGCGCAGTCCAGAGTCGCGGTGACCTGGGGCACGCCGACTCCGGTGACCTCGCGGGTCGTGCACGCCGCCCCTGGTCCTACCCCCACCAGGATCCCGTGGATGCCCGTTTCCATCAGCTCCAGAGCGACTCCGTAGCTCACGCAGTTGCCTACCATTACCGGAATGGGGACCGTCTCGAGCAGATCGGGGAAGTGCAGCCCACGAGCGCTGAACGATATGTGCCGCGCCGTGGTCACCGTGGACTGAACGACGATCACATCGGCGCCTGCCTCCGAGGCCAGGGGCGCCAGGCGCTTGGTGCTGGCCGGGGTGACAGAAACGGCGCACTTGGCGCCGCTCTTCTTGACCTCTTCAATCCGCTCGCCCACCAAATTGTCCTGGATGGGAGCGGAGTAAACGCTCTGGAGCAGCGCGGTCACATCCTCCTTCGGAGTGTTCACGATCTGTTCGATGACCTCGTCGCCATCGTCGTAACGGGTCCGAACCCCCTCCAGGTTCATAACCGCCATGCCGCCGTGACGGTCCATAGTCGCCGCGAAGTTGGGGGAATATACTGCGTCCATGCCCGCGCCGAGAACCGGCGTCCCGAGGGTGATTCCGTCGACGGAGAAGTCCGTTGACGTCATCTCAGGATTGATCGTAACGGCCCCAGGCGCTATGGCAACCTCGTCGAAGCCATAGGCCCGCCGTATCTCTTTGAATTGAGGGACAGCCATGGCTCTATTCACCCCGCAAATGAGATTCTGGAGACTATATCAAAGCGATTTCAGGATGTTCAAGGCGCTGAATCGACGAGCCTAAGGCGGTCCCGTCAGCTATTTCCGCTCGATTCTCTCGTTGAGGGCCTGCATCAAGTCTTGAAGGTCGGGAAAGATGTGATCGTCCGGTAGATGCTGGTGGGCAGCCACGAGTTCGCCGTCGATCCGAATGTGGAACTTGCCGTGGTCGCTCGGGATGAGGGTGAAGGACTCGATGTGTTTCCCCACTCTGGAAAGCGCGTCGCCCGCCATCCAGGCGGCCCGGAGCGCATGACCTCAATGTTGGCAGTACTCGATCTCTACCCGGAGCATCTGTTCAGCCACTCGCTAGCCCCTTGCGAGGAAGTTAATTCATCATATCTATGGCCCGTGGTCGCGGTCAACATCAATTGGGCGATATCGGGCATCATCTGCCAAATTGCTATTGCCACTGAGCGGCGGCGGGACTGAGTGTTGACGCGCGTTTGCTTGTCCATATCGACCTGCTGTAACGGGGTAGGATTGCCACCTGCGTCCGCGCCGGGTATCGTATACTTGGCAACACGGCAGCCAGGGCGGCCTTGCGGAGCGAGCGTCCTGCCTGCCGCCGATAATTCGTCCTCGACCTATTTTGGCCGCCGACATGCCGTCCATCGAATACAGCATCAAGCAGCTCGCATCCAACGTTGGATTCGACCTTGTGGGGATCTGTTCCGCCGAGAACTTTTCGCGGGACGAGATCGCCGCGACCGAGCGTGTGCGCCAGGGTCTGATGGACGGACTGCCGTGGTACACCGAGGGCCGCGTGCGGCGGATGAACCGGCCGGCGGAGCTACTGCGAGGCGCGCGGTCCGTCATCTCGCTGGCCATCAGCTACGATACCGGCGCTCCCCCGCCGCAAGACGCCGGCGGCTCCGGTATGCCCAGGGGCCGGGTCGCTCGGTACGCCTGGGGTGACGACTACCACGGAGTCATAAAAGAACGGCTCCAGCGGTTCGCCGCCGCACTTCCTCAGATCGCGGGCAAAGCGGTGGCCACCCGAGTGTTCGTGGACGATGGACCGATGAACGACCGGGCCGCGGCCGAGCGGTCTGGAGTCGGATGGTTCGGGAAGAACACCAACATCCTCACCCCCAGCCACGGTTCGTGGGTGTTCCTCTCCCAGGTGGTAACCGACCTTGACCTGACGCCCGACAAGCCGCTCAAGAAAACCTGCGGGTCCTGCGTCCGATGCATCGATGACTGTCCCACGGGCGCAATCATTGCCCCCTTCGTCCTGGACAACCGGCGGTGCATATCGTTCCTGACGATTGAGCTGCGCGGGCCGATACCGCGTGAGCTACGCCCGCTGGTCGGTGACTGGGTTTTTGGCTGTGACATCTGCCAGGATGTGTGCCCGGTAAATCGCAAGGCCGCCCCGAGCCAGGAGCCGGCTTTCAAGAAGCGACACGACTTCGACGCGCCGGAGCTACTCCCCCTGCTGGATATGGACGACGAGGCCTTCCGCACCCGATTCCGTGGCAGTCCCATAAAGCGGGCAAAGCTGGTGGGGATGCAGCGCAACGTCTGCGTTGCCCTGGGCAACATCGGCGACCCCGCGGCAGTCCCGGTGCTGATCGGCGCCCTCTCGCACGGAGAGCCGCTGGTGAGGCAGCATGCGGCGTGGGCCCTCGGGCGTATAGGCGGTCCCGATGCCGAACGCGCCATGGGGGTGGCGCTGGAGCGGGAGCAAGACGATGAGGTCCGTGAGGAGATAGAGTTCGCAATCGCGGAAGCGAGCGCCGAGCGAGCTTGAGCGGCCGCGTCTTCCTGGCCAACGTCGGCGCCAATGCCAGCCATCGGTTCGCCGGCCCCCTGTTCGACGACTCCACGTTCGAGTTTCTCCCCATACCCGAGGACCGCGAACTCCCGCGCCACCACTCCGTCCGCTACCGAGACCTTCGCTCCGTCAATCGCCCCGGCAGCGACCTGCTGGAGTACGTCCCTCGAAGGCTTTGGGATCGCTCCACACACAACGATCCGGAGTTCGAAACCTTCACCTACGGCGACAACTCCGAGACGACCTCCCGTGGCGCCGCGCTCAAGCGCCTGCGACCAGGTGACCGGCTGGCTTTCCTTGCGCGCCTTGAGCGGTGGCGCCAGGGTCGCGTCACCGGGCAGTTCGGTTTCTACCTGGTCGGATTCCTTGAGATCGCCAGCGCCGACTGGGCGCTCAAGAGCGTTTGGGCGAGGCCCGAGGCGGTGACGCTGTCCCCCTTCATGCTAAATGCCCACGTCCGACGAGGACTTAGCGACGTGGCGCTGTGGGACGGGTTCTGGGTCTTTCGCGGTTCGGAGCGCTCACGGCGATTCCGCGCCGCCGTGCCGGTCACGCGCGAGTTATGTGAGAAAGTGTTCAGGGCCGCGGACGGCTCTCGCTGGCGGTGGGACCGCGCTCGGAGCGAGTTACAGGTGATCGGCTCCTACACTCGGACCTGCCGGTGCGTGATCGACCCGGCGGACGCGGACGGCAGGGCTCGAGCCGAAGCGCTGTGGGCCTGGGTGGACCGACACCAATCCGCGACGCCCCCGCGGGCCTCTGGCTAGCTTCCTGATCCAGATTAGCGCAAGCTAATACCGGCAGTGGATGTCTCGCCGAGTTACGAGAAAATTGGGGTGTCCAGAGGGGCGCTGCCCCTCTGGTCGGGGCCTGGGGTGAAACCGCAGATTCCCTTTCGGGCGGGCGAGTGGGACAGACAGCTCGAAGGAGGCGCCTCTTGCCGACGCGTGCTTATTCGTAGCGGAGGGCCTCGGCCGGGTACACCCGAGAAGCTTGGCGGGCAGGCAGGAAAGTCGCCAGAAGAGACGCCGCGTACGTGACGAAGAGAATGACACCGATCTGGATCCACGGGATCCCAAACCGTATCGTGTCGATGCCCGCATCTTCCTTGATGTCGCTGTACGCCTGCCAGCCCAAGACGATGCCCAGGGTGGTCCCGATGAGGATTCCGAGCAAGGAGATGAAGGAGGATTCCAGCAAGAAGCTGAGCTGGATCATACGGCGGCGGTAGCCTATCGCCCGCAAGACGCCTATCTGCTGGCGCCGCTCCACCACCGCCCGGGTGCTCACTACCCCGAGGCCGGCTACGCCCACCAGCAGGCCTAGAGACATGAAGCCGATGAAGAGACGGAAGAAGGTTTTTGCGCCGGCAGCCTCCTTCTCAAGCTCTTCTTCTAGGACCTTGGCATCGACGCCGTGCTGCAAGAACGACGCCTCCATGTCCCTGGCTACCTCTTTCGGGTCCACACCATCGGCCACCTTGAACCGATAGTTGGTGATTGGCACCGGGAAGGGGGCCGCGTCATCCACGATGGCCTTCGACACGATCATCGACCACGCGTTCTCGTGAAGCCGGTCGAAAACTCCTATGACCTTCAGCTGGATCAACGCGCCGGTACGTGGCTCTCGCACTTCCACATCTACGGCGGACATCGTCTCGTCCTTATAAAAAGGCTCCTCGAGCCACGGGTCGAACTCCTCCGATTCGGAGCCTTCACTACTAGAGACGGCGTATCCCCCGACTACTGCCAGGGTTGGGTCGTTCATCAACGCCTGCCATACCTCTTCGCTGGTGGTACCGTAGCCGTCTGCGATCAGCTTGAGCTTGTATTCGGTAGCCATCAGGAACTCGTCGCTGGCCGCACGCACGCTCGTCCCTTGCCATTTCTGGCTTTTCCCTTCTAGCTGGCGCACCTGCGCGCCCACCCAGGTGTAGCCGCCGATGGCTTCGAAGTCCTCGACACTCAAGTTCGGCTCCGAAGCAATCTTTTGCCGTATGTCCTCGATTGGGGCCCTCGCGTTTACGCTGGCATCGATATGCCACCCTCCAGTGATCACCTCCGTCTCGGCGAATTGGGTGCCGAAAGTCTCCGAGAGAACGGACATCACCATGAGGCTGAATATCACCAGAGCGAACATGGCCAAAGTCAGGCCGGTACGAAATTTGGAGCTCATTGGATAGGCCACGGCGGTCACAATGACCGGACGGAGCTTGCCGAAGCGCGCCGTGGCGAAAGTCAGGGCCCTGAGCAACAGGTCGGCGTTATACATCACCGTCCACACTGCCGCCGCCACCATGAAGATCCCGGAGACGAACATCATGTCGAAGGCGCCCTGGAGGTCCTGGATTAGTTTGGGAGCGGCGTCCGCGGGCAACGACCAGAATACGAGCATCACCACCCCGATGAACGTGTATGCCAGTCGCTCCATCACATCGGGGCGGCCCTCGACCCGTCCGATCACGAACGGCGCCGCCATTGAAGCGCCGATGACCACGGAAACGACCGCAATAATGATCGTCAGCACACTGGATTGCACGATTCCATTGACCAGCAGCGCGACCCCTGCCAGCAGTATCATCACTCCATACGCCTGCGGTGGCAGTCGCCCTCGCAACGCCAGGACCCGCAGCATCAAGCCCAGTCCCAGGATCATCAAAGAGGCCCCGGCCGTGTACACCGCGAGCCGTTCCAGGCCGGCAATTCCCCAGTAAGCAACCAGGGCGCCAAGAACCAGCAGCAGCCATCCACGAAGAACATAGGGCCAAGAGAACCGGACCAGGACGACGGCAATGCCAAAAATCCAGACCGGAGGGATAGCCGATAGTGCCGCAAGCGCCAAGTTACGCAGGAATCCACGAATGCTTGATCGAGCCAAGGATCTGAGCGCCCGCCACAACAAGATGAATGGCCGTACCAGCGCTTTGCCTATCAGAAGAAGGCGTTCTGAGAAGGGCGCTTCGCCTTTCAGCACGATGGCCTCGGGCAGGCCGCGGACCGCGGTGACGATGTTGAGGCGGCTGACGCGATAGGAGGACAGCGCCACCGTCGCGAAGGTGATGATCATCCCCACGCAATACGACACGACGATCGTGCGTGGCTCGAAGTGGATGCTCATCTGGAAATCATCATCGAAACTGGCGATGAGCCGGTTTATTATCACCATCATGCCGGCGCTTACCGCGAGTCCCAGCACGACACCGATGGCAGCGGACACCAGGGAATACGCGGTACCCTCGAATGTAAACATCTGGACCAGGTGCCGGCGCTTGGCTCCAACCGCTCGGGCCATGCCCATCTCCGACCTTCGGGCCGACGCCAGCATGATGAATATGAGGAAAATCAGCAAGATACCGACCGATATTGAGAACAGGCTGAACACCATGAAGAAGGTTGTCACGATGCTGCCCGCCTCGTCCGCTTCCTCCAGGCCGCGACGCTTGAACTCGAAGACACGGAACTCCGCCAGGTCGTCGAACAGCGTTCTCGCCTCTCGGTCCACCTGCTTGAAGAGAGCTTCGGCCTCGGGCTCCATGTCTTCGGATTCCCTGTCCTCAAGCACTTCGAATACGACGGCCACAACGTCCTGGTCGGCCAGCAGGCTTATCAGTTCGTCTGATAGCTCCTCGCGATGCAGCTCTTTCCGCAGCTCCGAGATATCCTTCCGAATATTCTCCGCCAGGGATTCCTCCCGCACCTCCAGCGCCGCGAGCACAGTTTCCTGGCCAAGGAGTACCTTGAGTTCGGCGGCGACCTCCCTGTCGGTATAGAGGACCCTCAGCCTTCGGGTCACCGTCTTGCTCAGCTCTACCGCCGCTTCGGCTCCACCTCGGTTTGATACGACGATGCTGTTGATCTCGCCGTCCCTGCCGAACAGGCGCTGGGCCTGCTCCAGCGGAATGAGGAGGGTGGCGTCGCTTCCTGCCAGGCCTCCCCGTTCCACGATCCCCTTGACCTTGAAAGACGGGGATTGTCCATCGACGAAAAGACTCAGCTCGTCTCCAGCGACAGCTTCCAGCTCATCGGCGGCCTTGTCATTGATGTAGGCTTCGCCGTCTCCGAGGTCATCCAGGCGTGCCTCCTCACCCGAGATCGACGTAAATGCCCCGAAGCCGTCCAGAAAATCAGGGGCGATGCCGGCCACTCTCATGAACCCCTCGCTCTGAGAGGTCCTGAGATTCACCGCCGGGACCGATTCGCCTATCTGAGGGGCCAGGCCGTCGATCTCGTCGAAGTCGGCGAGCTCGGCGCGCAACTCCTCGAAGCGCTCGTAGGGGACGTAAGGCGAGATGCCGAAGCTGTCGTCTGCCTCGGCTCTGGCCGGAATGATCAGCTCGTCTATCGTTTCGAGGGACTTCAATACCTCGTTTCGGATGGAAAAACTCAGTGTATCGCCGGTGCCAAACGCCGCGGAGATGATCACCGTACTCAGCATCACACCAACGATGATGAGCACGGTCTGGCCCAGCCTCCGTGGTATGGGCCGCAGACCCAACTTGAGCATGATGCGGTTTCGCAAGGCCAGTATGGCCAGCACAGCCATGGCGGCGAGGAAAATGGCGGCGACCACCACCATCAGAACATTCATAGAGAGTCCGAAGATTTCTTCCATCAGTCACCCGCCTGCTGGCGCTGGGCCGCGGCTTCTCCCGGCTGTTGGGAAACGCCATTTCCGTTGCCGTCGTCCACGATCTGCCCGTCGCGCATGCGCACTATGCGGTGGGCACGCTGTCCAATGTCCAGGGCGTGGGTCACCAGGACGAAGGTCTGTCCATTGTCGCGGTTGAGATCGCACATCAGGTCGATGATGTCGCCCGCGGTCTCGCTATCCAGGTCGCCCGTCGGCTCGTCGGCCCACACGATTGCCGGCTGGTTCACAAGCGACCGGGCGATTGTGACCCTCTGGCGCTGGCCTCCGGAGAGCTGTCCCGGAATATGGTGGGCCCAATCTGCAAGCGCCACTTGATCCAGCATCTCCATCGCCCGGCTGCGCGCTTCCGCGGCGCCAGTACCCGACAACAGCAGAGGCATCTCGACGTTCTCGACCGCGCTCAGCACTGGCAGGAGGTTATATAGCTGGAACACGAAGCCCATGCGGAGGGCTCGATAATCGCTTCGGTCGTCGTCGGACAGCTCGTGCAGCACCACACCGTCGACCAGGACCACCCCCGCATCGAGATCGTCCAGGCCGGACAGAGAGTTGAGCAGAGTGGTCTTGCCGCACCCGCTGGGGCCCATTATGGCCACCATCTCGCCGCGCTCGACGTTGAGCTCGACTCCCCGCAGGGCGTGCACCTTCACTGTGCCCGTGTCGTAGGTCTTGTGGATTCCGCTGGCCTCGACGATAAGATCATTCATAAATCGTTCTCCTTCAAAGGGCAATTATCGTGGCGGGACCCGTCGCGCCACATCGGCAAGTCACACGACTCCGCCTCCCCAATAGTATCGACAAATCGGTCCTCCATCCTACCGATGCCCAAAACCCCATCGGTGTGATCCGGGGGTTTTGTGTCCACTTCGTACCGTGCGTCCAACGAACGCTTAGGCGCGCCCGCGTGCCCGAGGCTGGCCTGACGACGCCACGTATCCTACCAGAAAACTCAGTCAGCCTTGCAAGAGAGTCTTCCTGCGGGAGACGCAGGGAGGCCTGTGCGCCAGAAAAGCCGATGCGGGGACCGCGGATATGCGAAAGGGGCGCTGTCTCCAGTGATCAAGGAATAGCTATATGCGGCCTCTAGCCGCACCCGGATTTGTGCCGTTTTGGAGGAGTCCCGATTCATCTGCGATTCATCGGGATGACGAACCCCGATAGAATCGGCGGCGTCGTCGCGGCGTAGATTCTTCGTGGAGTCTGTGTTGAGCCGAGCCGAAGGGCTCAAGAATGACAGACGCGGTCATGCTATGCCCCTCCTCAGCTACCTCGGTTCCTCTGACGGCATCGTTATCAGCCCTTTACGCAGTCCATATAGGATTGCCTCTCCTTCGCAGTCGAGGTAGAGCTGCCGCCCGTCGCCGACGTCTATCAGCCTCTGATCTCCGCTGGCACAGGCCGCCAGCACAGCGACGAGTAGCACCGCTAGCACTCCGACGTGTAGTGAAGCCACCGGTCTACACCGCCGACGCCTGTTGACGACCTCTAATCGCCTGGTAGGTGAGGGCCAGGCTCACCAGAAGGACCCATGCCATCGCCACCACCATGCCAACCCAGGGCGCAAGCAGTGTTAGCGCGAGCGGAAACCCGAGCCATCCTGTCCAGCGAGGCAACCCGGAATACCTCACAACGACAAGAGACGCCGCAAGGACGAAGGCGATCATGGGAGGCGCAAAGACCCACACGGAGTTCCAGAACCAGGTGGTGAAAACTTTGCCGACCACCGTGTCCACACTGGGGGATACCGACGTAGTGGCGAAAGTCATGCTTAGCATAACAAGCATCATTGCCGCGACTACCAGCCCGCCGCCGTATGCTGTCGAGGTCAGCCAGCCTCCTTCGCCTTCGGCACGCTCGAGATGCCGCCGAAAGTACGCCAGGAAGCCGAAGAAGAACACCAGTCCGGCAACACCAATTAATGCGCCTGTGGTCGCCTCGTCGCTCCCATCCGCGTATGCTTTCGCTATTTGAGCTGATGGGTCGGAAGGCTCCACGTCAGGGTCTCCCACTATGCCCATGCTAACGACCATCAGTACTACGAAGATGACGCCCGTGAAGGCACCAAGCAGGTCCCAAGTTGCGTTTCTGTCCACCATCGGTCTAACCCTCCTGTCTTATCGTGGATCGTCTCGCCACAAGCGATATTCACCTAGCCGTGGCTGAACCATAGGACCGTCGCCGAAATCGGTCGCGACTTGTCGGCAAGTCCGCACCGTTTGGCTCTCGGCGTCTTCAGGGAGTCGCCTTCCGGATGCGGGCCTGGCGGCGAGCACGAACGATCCCGATCGCGGCGACGGGCAGCGCCACGGCTGGCACCACGCCTGTCCACCAGAAGCAGATCGCAGTGGGCACCGCGCCCGCGGCTATCAAGCTCCCGCCGCTATTGTTGGAATGGCGACTGGCCCAGAGCCCCGCCGAGAGGGCCAAGCCCGCGATGACCAACGCGGTGCCCACGCCGTGCTGCATCGCTGCTCCGCCCGTGTCCACCGTGAGCTGGCACGTCAGATACAGAATCCCACCCGCGAAGCTGACGACGGCTAAAGCTCCCGCCAGCACTAGGAACCCGATTCGGACAAATGAGCCGTTCAAGTCACCCTCCTATCGAGGCGGTCGACTACCTTGCCCACGGCCTGGTCGCCGGGTAACGAGCCGCCCAGTGTCATCCGTGAGCAATCGGGTAAGTGGTTGTGCTCGCCCCTTACTCCACGACCGTTATCTTGACGGTGTCGGTAATGAGCGGGTCGTAGGGCATATGGTTGCCCTGGGCGAACAGGAGTCTCAGCGAATGCTCCCCTGGAGGCAGCTCCAAGCTAGTCTCAATCTGACCGCCGCCAAAGTGGCGGTGCTGGTCGTCGGAGGGAATCGGCTGATCGCCGGGCGGGAGGTCCGCATCGAGAATGATGTGGTGGTGTCCCGTACCCTCATTTACCCCGTTCGCTGCTGACTCGACAGTCACCCCTTCAGCTCCCATCATGACGGTGACAGGACTGGAAACTTCAGCGCCGTCCTGCGGCTCGATGAAATACGCCCGCTGGCGTTCTGTTACGGTGACCGTGACCGTATCGGTGATGGCTGCATCGTATGGAACGTGGTCCCCCTTGGCGAATAGTAGCCTGAGGGTATGCTCGCCAGGCGCCAGGTCCAGAACGGCTTCGGTCTGTCCTTTGCCGAAGTGGCGGTGTTGCGAGTCCGAACGGACCGGCTTGTCAAGAGGCGGCAAGTCGGCGTCGATAACGATGTGATGGTGGCCGTATCCCTCTCGGACCTCGCCCGCCGGTTCCACCGTTATGCCCTGGACGGCCATACGCACTCGGAAAGGACTCTTCACCTCGGCCGCATCCCGCGGCTCGACGAAGGAAGCACCGCCAGCGGGATCGCTGCCACAGGCGGCCAGCACGCCTAAGGACAAGGTCACAGCGGCAACCGTCCAGAGCATCGAGAACTGTTTCAACATGGGAATTCTCCTTCCTTGATTTGCCTACCCGGCGGCATTCGACGGTCCAAATCCTGTCGAATCCTACCTGGCGGACCGTGGGCTGAGCGTTCAACACATCTGTTGCAATAGTTGGCCTGGCCCCGCCCTCTGATCGCTGATGCTCGGAGATTAATACGCCGCCGCTTGGCTGGGATGAGCCCTGGGGCCTAATATCCGTGGGCAATATGGCCCAGGCGGGCGATAGGCCCTGGGGCCTAGACAGGGAGATCAAAGTGACGTTCATCGGGCCGAGACCCCTCGGGGAATGCCCACGAGGCCGCGGCGGAACACAAAGATTACCGAGGAAAAAGTCTGAGAGGCGCCGGGCGGCCAGGGGATGGCAGCCGTCGAGGGTGCTACTCCGGGGGGCGGACCCGAATCTTGGCAGCTACGTCGTAGCTGAAGACCACATCGACTCCCAAGCAACGGAGCGTGATCACGCCGCGTGTCGCCGCGGCATCTTTCACGTCCACGGGCTGGCCGGGCACCAGGTTGTTGTCCACCAGGTACTTCAGCAGCGCCGGGTCGTCCTCTGGAATCGAGTGGACCACGACCTGTTCCCCCGTCTCGCTCTTGTCCAGAGAAGTTGAGGGCTGATCGGACGAATAGCCGCTGCCCGGGATTGGATGCCCAAAGGGGCAGGTGGTCGGGTTCCCGAGGGCCTCGACGATCTTCTGCTCCAGGGTAGGGGAGATGGCGTGCTCGAGCCTGTGGGCCTCGATGTGGGCCAGGTGTAGCTCCAGACCCAGCAGGTCCACGACCAGCCGTTCGGCCAGCCGATGTCTGCGCACGATGCTTTCGGCGGAGCGGCGTCCCTGGCTGGTCAGCACCACGTCCTTGTTCGCCGTGGTGTCCAACAGTCCCTCCCGCACCATCCGGCGGATCATCCCGCCGACCGACGGCAGCGACGTGCCCAGCCCCTCGTCGACGGGCAGCGTCTTCAGGTGCTCCGCCAGTATCGTGTGGGTGACTCTGGTATCCTGTTCGTCGAGCCGAAAGATGGACAGCAGGTAATTTTCCGCGGCCATGGAAAGACGGGCGGCCGAATTACTCGATGCGGCAGTTTGGGCTTCTGACATACTCATGAGCGGGCCATAAAGGCGCGACTATTATATATCAGTGCATTCGCCTTTCGCGGCTGGTAGGGAGGCGTGGAGCCGGTCATAATCGAGCTAAACTAAGATCGGAGTCGATACGATGGTCGAAATGGGAGCACCGGACCAGAAGATTCCCCAGTCGTTGGGGGACTACCTGGACGTCATGAGCAAGGCGGTCTTTCAGACCGGTATCTCATGGAGGGTGGTCGATTCCAAGTGGCCCCAGCTTCGCGAGGCGATGCGGGGATTCGATATCGACGCCGTCGCTACCCTGTCGGAGGCCGACCTGGAAGAGCTAGCGCAGGACACCCGGGTGATTCGTAACAGGCGTAAGCTGGCCGCAATCGTGCACAATGCGCAGCGCATCATCGATCTGGACGACGAACATGGTAGCTTCCAGGGCTACCTGCGTTCGCACGGGGATTTCAACGAGACGGTCAAGGACCTGCGGGCCCAGTTCAAGTTCCTGGGCGAGACGGGGTGCTACTACTTCCTCTACGTGGTCGGGGAAGAGGTGCCGCCCCACGATGAGTGGGCGAAGGCGAGGCAGTCAGGAAGTAAGCGATAGGCAAACGGGGGAAGTGGCCGCGTGCCGGGCCACAGCGCGTCGATCCAACCGTGCCTGCCGTTCAGCGCTTGGTCCACTGCTTCGCGGCGCGGGCGCCCCGGAGGCCGTATTTCTTGCGCTCCTTCTCCCTTGCGTCGCGAGTCAGAAGTCCGGCCCTCTTCAGGGGTGTGCGCAGAGCGGGTTCGGCCACCTGCAGCGCGCGGGCGATGCCGTGCCTGAGGGCGCCCGCCTGGCTCACGATGCCGCCGCCTCGAATCTTGGCAACGACCCGGAAGCGGTCCCTGGTGTCGGTGGCCACGAAGGGTTCGTTAATCAGTCTCTGCCAGGAGTCCCACGGAAAGGCTTCCTCCACTGGCTTGCCGTTGACGATGATCGGGCCCCGGCTCATGAAGAGCCGCACCTGGGCGACCGCCGTCTTGCGCTTGCCCACGGCGTAGTAATAGGTATCTTCGGCGCTCTTGACCATCTAGGACTCCTCCTGCTGCGTTTCGTCGGCCGAGCCGAACTGGGCCTGATGAGGATGATCGGGACCGGCGTACACCTTCAGCCGCAGGAGCATCTTCTTGCCCAGCTTGTTTCTGGGCAGCATGCCCTTTACGGCCTGCGTTATTACGCGGTCGGGCGTCTTATCGAGCAACTGGGCCAGTGTGCGCTCCGTCAGGCCGCCGTGGTAGCCGCTGTGGCGGTAGTAGCGCTTCTGCTCCAGCTTGTTCCCCGTGACATGTATCTTCTCGGCGTTCGTCACCACGACGTAGTCGCCGGTAAGCAGGTGGGGAACGTATTCGGGTTTGCGCTTGCCGGTCAGCAGCGTGGCTATCTCGGTGGATAGCCGGCCCAGGGTCTTTCCATCGGCGTCCAGGTGGTGCCAGCCGGGCTTAAGGTCCCTGGCCCGCGTAACGTGATGTCCCGTGCTCGATGTCATCTCATTCACTCGTCAGCGTCGGGAAGTCGGCGTACTTCACCTCCACCAGGCATAGCCCCTGGGGGGGGAGCGTCCGCGAAACGGCGCCGCTTTCATTCCTGTCTATCATCAGTTTTAGTTCCTCGTCGGAGAGCGCCCCTCTCCCAACATCCACCAGTGCGCCTGCCATGCGCCGGACCTGGTGTGGCAGGAAGGCGCTGCCTGCCACCTCGAATACGATCTCCTCATCCTTGCTGCTCACCCGGGCGCTGAACACCTCTCGCACCGTGGAGGCGCCGGGGTCTTCCAGTGCCCCACCGAACATTGTGAAGTCGTGGACGCCTTCGAACAACCGTGCCGCTCGCTGCATTCGTTCCGCATCGAGGCGCTCGTGGACCAGCACGGTCGTGAGCCTCTTCAGCGGAGAGCGGACCGGCCCCGTGCTCACCGTATAGCGGTATAGACGGCTAAGGGCGTCCCTCCTCGGGTCGAAGTTCGCCGCCACCCGGTAGACCGCCTTAACGGCGATGTCATCGGGCAGCCGGTGGTTCATCGCCCGCAGCACCGTCGCCGACGAGTGCGTCGTGCCGGTGTCGAAGGCTACCACCTGACCCACGGCATGGACCCCGGCGTCGGTGCGTCCGGCGGCGCGGACACGAAGCTCTTCGCCCGTGAGCGCTGCTATAGATTTTTCAAGTTGCTCCTGGATCGACGGGCTGTCCCGCTGGTACTGGAACCCGCTGTACGCTGTCCCGTCGTATTCCACAATGAGGGCGAGGCGCATCGCGCGGCCGGGCCGGTCACGCGACCAGTTCGACTAACGCCATGTCCGCCGCGTCGCCCTTGCGAGTGCCAAGCTTGTAGATGCGGGTATAGCCGCCCTGCCTGTCCCCGTAACGTTCGGCAAGCTCGTCGAACAGCTTTCGCACCACATCGTCGTCCATCAGCTTTGCCGCGGCCTGCCGCCTATGGTGCAGCGTTCCTTTCTTGCCGAGAGTAATCATCTTCTCGGCCATGCGCCGGACCTCGCGGGCCTTGGCTTCCGTGGTCCGCAGCGACTCGGTCCGCAGCAGAGCGGTAACCATGCCCCTGAGCATCAGCATTCGATGCCCGGTGGGCCGGTTAAGTTTTTTCCCGGAGAGGCGGTGCCTCATGGGTCGCTCCTCTTATGACTCGGTGTCTTCCTCGGCATCGTCCTCAGCATCGTCGGCATCGGTGTTTTCAGGGTCCATGTCGGGAGGCAGCAGGTCCATCTCCCGCATGCGGCCGTACAGCTCCTGATATGACTTCTCACCGAAGTTCCGAATCCGCAGCAGCTCGGCCCGGGTAATCTCCAGCACCTCGCCGACTTTGTCCACGCCGGCTCGCTTCAAGCAGTTGAGCGTACGGGATGTCAAATCCAGGCGCTCGACCTGCATGTTGTAGTGCTCGACCGGTATCTTCAGCGCCACCGGAGGGCCGTCCATCCCGTCTTCCGTGGCCTGCTGAGTGTTGGCGAACATGAAAAACTGGTTGACCAGTATATTGGCAGCCTGCCTGACGGCCTCGACGGGCGGCCTGGACCCATCGGTCCATACCTGAAGCACCAGCCGCTCGAAGTCGGTGCGCTGCCCCACGCGGGTGCGCTCGATCATGTAGCTGACCCTGTCTATCGGCGTGAAGATAGCGTCGACGGGCAGTACGCCGATGGGCTGGCCGTCGCCTTCGGCAGCGACCTGGTACCCTTTGCCCCGCTCCACGTTCAGCTCAATGGAAAGCTTGGCGTCGGAGGAGTCCATCGTGGCGATGTGCATTTCCGGGTTTACAACCTCGAAGTCCGCCGAGGCCATAATGTCAGCTGCGCTAACTTCACCCTCGCCGGAGACCTCCAGCCGAAGCTTGCCCGGCCGGTCGACCTCGGATCGCAGGCGGATTCCCTTGACGTTAAGCAGGATTTCGGTTACCTGCTCCTTGACGTGAGGTACCGTGGTGTACTCGTGCTGGACGCCTTCGATCTTGACCCACGTTACCGCCGTGCCCTCCAGGCCGCCGTAAAGCACCCGCCTCAGCGGATTGCCCAGCGTCACGCCGTAGCCCGCCTCAAGCGGCTCTATGATGAACTTTCCGTAGCGGTCCTCGGAGATCTCAACCTTGATTTCCGGGTCGGGTATGATCTCCTCTTCTTCAACCATTTCGGTTGTGCCGAAGCTCTGCAGATCCAATACCATACGCGATACTCCTGCGCTTGCTCTACTTTGAGTAAAACTCGACGATGAGTCTGGATTCGATACCAGTGTCAGCCTCTGTGGGCTGGGGCCGCATCACCACCTCGCCCTTGAGCGCTCCCGCGTCCAGCGTCAGCCATGGCGGCACCGGGCGTTTGGGCAAGCCATCGGTTAGCGCCTCGATGAACTCGGGAGTAGACCCGTTTTGATCGTTACGCTTCCAGACGATCACATCTCCCGGAGTGACCAGATAGGACGGTATGTCCATCCTCCGCTCGTTTACCGTGAAGTGTCCGTGGTTTACCAGCTGTCTGGCCTGCGCCCGGGAGTCGGCAAATGACAGTCGGAAAACGACGTTGTCCAGACGAGACTCCAGGAGCTGGATAAGGTTGTCCCCGGTCGCCCCCGTGCTCTCCCTGGCCATGTCGAAATACCGTCTGAATTGGCGCTCCAGGACGCCGTAAATCAGGCGGGCCTTCTGTTTCTCTCGAAGCTGGATCGACCATTCGGTGGGTCGCCTGCGCCTGGGCATCGCGCCTCCCGGTGGCCGCCTGCGCCTTTCGATGGCGCACCGGGGCGAGTAGCACCGTTCTCCTTTGAGGAACAGCTTCTCGCCGATTCGGCGGCACTTGCGACACACCGCGCCGGTATATCTTGCCATTTTCGGTCCTTTAATCCTTCAGTGTTTTAGTTCTTCGTCCGGCTGCCGGCGCCCCGACGAGTCGGGGGTCGGCACAGCCGCTGGTCACGTGTTTGCTGACGCCATGTCAGGCACCCGCCAAGCCCATCTCTTTGGAAAGCCGGTCCAAGTTGTAGTTTTCGTTTCGCACTCTCAGATCGTAGTAGAGCAGCGTGACGGCGATAAATATGACTGGCGGCACAACCACTCCCACCACAACGCCGCCAATGACCTGCATCGCCTGGCTCACAATTGTCGTCGCGTCGGGCGCTGCCCCGATCGACACCAGGAGGAACGGTAACATAAGCACGATGCTCAGCCCGATCCCAACGAGCACGTATACCGCCACATTACCGATAACCCTCCATTCGCTATGACGGACGAGGCTGTAGCCGCGCCTCAGTGCCCCCAGGGACCTGTGACCCTCGACTATAACCACGGGGGCGACTAACAGATAGCCCAGGTGCGTCGCCAGAACTCCGAGAATCACCAGCGACACCCAGCGTTGCTGCTGTGTGGCAACGGCCACGATAAACCCCACGGTCAGCAGCACGGGCAGCGTGCCAAGAATGAACATCGACACCGCCCGCCAGAGCACGCGGGCGTAGCATAGACTGACGACCACTCCACCCGTGACATAGTGCTGACCAACCCCGCTAATAATCGCGCCATGGATCGCCATCAGCGCGAACAGCAAGACAATATTTACGGCGATGTAGTCAACCACGCCGTCGCCTGGAATCAACGCCAGCAGCGTCGCCGGCACCTGCACCACCGCCGCCACGCCGGCGAACTGCCGGAAGTGCCTGCCGTAGACGACAAAGGTCTCGTTCAGAATCTCCCCAAGACTCCTGGCGGGAAGTTGTGTTTCAAGTTCCTGCGTAGACATGCCCTTAATCTGACGCCGTCCTAGACCCTGCGCCGCTTGGACGGGCGGCAGCCGTTATGGGGGATAGGTGTGACGTCCCGGATGGTGGTCACCAAGATTCCAGCGCCCTGGAGGGCCCTGATTGCCGCTTCGCGGCCTGGCCCCGGCCCTCGAACGAATACCTCGACCCGCCGGATGCCGTGGTCCATGCCCTTCCGGGCCGCGTCCTCCCCGGCACGCTGGGCGGCGAAGGCGGTGGACTTGCGTGAGCCCTTGAACCCCACGGTGCCCGCGCTGCCCCACGCGAGGGTGTTCCCCTGCGGGTCGGTGATCGTGATCATGGTGTTGTTGAAGGTCGACTGAATGTACGCCCGCCCAACCGGGACGGACTTGCGCTCTCTGCGCCTGGTGCGAGGTTTTCTGGCCATCTGGCTACCCTTCGAGTTACTTTCTAGTCACGGAGGACCGGCCACGACCGGCTACCGCCACCCTGCGACCGCGCTTGGTGCGCGAGTTCGTCTTCGTGCGCTGACCTCGGACCGGCAGTCCTCGCCTGTGGCGCAGGCCCCGGTACGATCCTATGTCGATCAGCCGCCGAATGTTCATGTTCACTTCTCGCCGAAGGTCGCCTTCCACCACCTTCTGACGGTCGACAACCTCACGGATGCGGGTCAGGTCGCTCTCAGCCAGGTCCCGGACCCGCGGGTTGTCCAGAACGCCGGCGCGCTCCGCGACGTCTTTCGCCTGCGTCGCGCCGATGCCGTGGATGCTTCGAAGGGCGATCTCGACGCGCTTGTTATCGGGTATGTTCACACCGGATACGATGGCCATGCTGTCCCCTTAATTGCCGGTCGCTTAGCCCTGGCGCTGTTTGTGCCTGGGGTTGTCGCAGATTACCAACACCCTACCGTGTCGCCTGACTATCTTGCACTTCGCGCATCTTTTCTTCACTGATGCTGAGACCTTCATCTCTGCTCCTCGTGGCCATCGGCGAGTGCTCGGCTTCGGCCACCCAAGGGCCGGACGATCCTCGGACGCGTCAGATACGCGTTCTCAGGCCAACGGGCCTGGGCGTTACCTGAATCGATAGGTGATTCTTCCTCTGGTCAAGTCGTAAGGCGAAAGCTCCACCAGCACCCGGTCTCCCGGGAGGACCCGAATGAAGTTGAGTTTGAGCTTGCCGGACACGTAGGCCAGCACCTCGTGACCGTTGGCCAGCTCAACTCTGAAGCTGGCATTGGGCAGCGACTCGCTGACCTTACCCTCGACCTCGATGGCTTCTTCCTGTTTCCGTGCCATCAGACTCCTTTCGTGCGCGTGGTCATCCACGCGCGCCATGCCGGGCCCTTGCCTATGGGGCCACTTCCTCGGGCGCCAGTCTCGTGGTCACCTGGGGGCCGTCCTCGGCGATCGTCACCGTGTCCTCGAAGTGGGCGGAGAGACCGCCGTCAGCGGTCACGACCGTCCAGCCGTCGTCTAGCTGCCGTGTTTCCCAGCTCCCAACGTTCAGCATCGGCTCGATGGCCAGGGCCATGCCTTTGCGAATGAGCGGCCCTCGACCCGTCTCACCGTAGTTGGGCACCTGGGGCTCCTCGTGCATCGCGCGGCCTATCCCGTGGCCCACGTACTGCCGCACCACCTGGTAGCCGTGGTCCTCGGCGTGGCCCTGGACTGCCGCCGATATGTCTCCGATGCGGGCGCCGACACGCACCTTGGCGATCGCCAGGTCAAGCGACTCCCGTGTCACGGCGATAAGCCTTTCGGCCGTGTCGTCTATTTCGCCGACGCCCATGGTGAAGGCGCTGTCCCCATGAAATCCCTCGTAGATCGCTCCAACGTCGATGCTGATTATGTCGCCATCCTTGAGCTTGCGCTTGCCGGGTATCCCATGGACGATCTCTTCGTTGATCGATGCGCATATCGACGCGGGGAACGGCACCACTGCTGACGCCTGGTACCCCTTGAACGACGGTATCGCGCCAAGTTGCCTAATCTCGCGCTCCGCTATGACATCCAACTCACGTGTCTCGGAGCCTGGCTGGACCGCCTCGGCCACTCTGGCCTTGGCTCTCGCCACGATCTGGCCCGCCTCGACCATTAGCCTCAACTCGCGTTCGGACTTTATTGTTATCCCGTTCTGGGATAGGTTGGCCAAATTTAGCCTCATTCAGAATGGGTGCGCCCGGTAACTTCGTATCCGCTGTTGTTACATGGCCTCGCTACGCCTGCACCCTAACTCACGAATCAGTTTACATAAATCATAATCGCCGAACAAGCTAGTCCGAGACCGCGGCCTGTAAGGAGGCGGCAACGGACTGGATAGGCGCTTCGCCGTCGACCTCCCGCAGATTGCCCATGGCACGATAGTAGTCCACTACCGGCCTGGTCTCACGACCATAGACCTGAATCCGATTCTCGACAACCTTTGCGCCATCGTCCTCTCGCTGGTACAACTCCCCGTCACAGGCATCGCACACGCCCTCGCGCCTGGGGGGGGACGAGTTGAGGTGGTACGGCGTCTGGCACTGGCGGCAGAGAAGCCGCCCCGTGAGCCTTCGTATCAGCTCGGCCTCGGAGACGTTGATGAACAGCACCCGGTCGATACCTTCTCCCTGCGCCAGAGCCTCGTCAAGGGCCTCGGCTTGTGCCTGAGTCCTGGGGAAGCCGTCCAGAACGAAACCACTGGCGTGATCCGGTTCCTCGATCCAGTCCATAACCATCCTGATTGTCACGTCGTCGGGGACGTAATCACCCCTATCCATGTACGACTCCGCCAGCCTTCCCAGGTCTGTCGCTCTGCGTCGGTGGTCCCTGAACAGGTCACCCGACGATACGGAATCCACTCCCAACTTCTCCGCCAATTGTGCCGCCTGGGTGCCCTTGCCCGAACCCGGCGGCCCCATGAGGACTACTCGCAAGCTGCTAACCGCTCCGTGCGTGCCGCGGCATTAGTGGATGAACCCCTCGTAGTTGCGCATCAATAGCTGCGCCTCTAGCTGACGCATCGTGTCCAGCGCCACGCCCACCATTATCAGCAGGCTGGTGCTGCTGAGAGTTAGCGCCCGCACGTCGGTTGCCTGGGTTACGAAGTACGGGATTATAGCGATAATGCCGAGGAACAGCGCCCCGCCCCAGGTTATGCGGATGATGACGCGGTTCAGGTACTCTTGCGTTGGACGTCCCGGCCGGATGCCGGGGATGAACCCCCCATTGCGTTGGAGGTTCTCCGCCAGCTGCTGCTGTTGGAATATGATCAGCGTGTAGAAGAATGTGAATATCACCACCAGGAAGAACACCGCTGCCCAGTAGGGGAATCGGCTCGGGTCCAGTGTATCGGTAAGGAACCCCGTCAAAGACGAAAAGAACGAGTCCGAAAGCGGGTCGCGGAAGTAGCTGGCTATCGTTGCCGGCAGGATGATTATCGAGAATGCAAATATCAGCGGAATCATGCCCGCGGAGTTGACGCGCAGCGGCACGAATGTCGAGCCGCTCTGGCGCTGCATTCGCCCGCCCCTGAACACGCTCCGACCGTACTGGACGGGCACGCGGCGCTGGGCCTCGTTGAACAGCACAATCACGTAGATGATGCCGAAACCGATTATGCCTAGCAGCAGCAGCCCGCCTGTTTGACCGCTCTCGAGGAAGCCCTGTCCCACCACCGAGGGGAAGCGCGCAACGATGCCGCCGAATATGATCAGCGATATGCCGTTGCCCAGACCCCGTTCTGTAATCAGCTCGCCCAGCCACACCAGGAACATGGTGCCTGCGACCATCGAGGTCACCATGGCCAGCGTGGGCAGGTTGATTCCAAAGTCGATGGTCGGCAGCACGCCAGACTGCCGGAGCAGAGTCAGCTGGCCCCAGGACTGTAAGAAGGCTATCGGCACTGTCAGCCAGTGGGTAATCTGGTTGATCCGCTGGCGTCCGTACTCGCCCTCGGCCTGGATGGCTTTTAGGCTCGGTACGGCGGGCACCAGAATCTGCATTACGATGGAGGCGGTAATGTAGGGGTACACGCCCAACGCGGCCACGCTGAGGTTTGCCAGCGCGCCCCCGCTGAACAGGTCCAGGAAGCCCAGTAGCGCCTGCTGGCTGAATGCCTGCGACAACCGCTGCGTATCCACACCCGGCACGGGGACCTGGGCAACGAACCGGAAGATCACCAGCATCGTCAGGGTGAACAGAATCTTGGCGCGCAGGTCCGGCACCCGCATGGCGTCCAGCATGGACTGGATCAGTTGGGGTGTGGAGGACTGCTGCGCTCTGGCGGCCTGGGTCTGACGCATCAGGCGTGTTCTCTCACAGCGCCATCCGGCGGCGTGTAGTCCGGTGTCCGTTCACAATTGGGTAGAATGCAAGAATCATGTCGAGCGAGTGACCCGCCCCACGCTGCCGCCTGCAGCCTCGATCTTTGCCTGCGCTGACCTCGAGAAGCCGTGGGCGGAAACCGCCAGCGGGGTATCGAGGTCGCCCCTGCCCAGAACTTTGATCAGGCTGCTGCCGTTCTTGACGAGTCCGGCATCTACCATAAGCTCTGGATTCACAACCGTATCGGCGGGGAACGCCGCGAGCTGGTCCAGGTTCACGACCGAGTACTCCCGCCGGAATATGTTGGTGAACCCTCGGATACTGGGCAAACTCTTGAGCAGAGAGTTCTGGCCTCCCTGAAACCCTCCGCTACCTTTGTGGCCGCTGCGCGAGTTCTGACCTTTCATGCCTCTGCCAGCGAAGCTGCCAAAGCCGCTGCCGTCGCCGCGACCCACGCGTCTTCGCTGTTTCTTGGCGCCCTTAGGCGGCCGTATCAAGTGCTGCTGCATCTAGTCCTTGCTTTCGATAGTCAGTGTTGCCATTCCCGCTCGTGGTGAGCTTGTCGAACCACCGGCGTGGCACCCTTCGACCTGCTCAGGGCGAACGGAGAATCCTAACGGTAATTTTCTGACACTAGGTACTCGTCGTGTCTCTCACTGAGGCGACCCTCGAGCCGCCTCACGCCTTGCTTTTTCTCGATCGAGTCTTCTTCTTCGGCGGCCGCACCGGCTCGACCGCGACCAGGTGGCGGACCTTGTTGACCATGCCCATTATCGAGGGCGTGT
Source organism: Dehalococcoidia bacterium (assembly GCA_965248005.1). Classification (GTDB taxonomy): domain Bacteria; phylum Chloroflexota; class Dehalococcoidia; order Lucifugimonadales; family UBA1123; genus CBDFIE01. The sequence goes on along the minus strand of CBDFIE010000003.1, from coordinate 888,550 downwards.
CCTCGTGCTCCACGGTGTGGTGGAGCCTGTGGAGACCCAGGCTTTCGATTACCCTACGCTGGTTGCTAGCGTAACCGATAGCGCTCCTTTTCCAGGTTATCGCGACTTTAGCCATGATTCATTCTCGTTCTATTAGTATCTTGTTGACGATCCGTCGCGGGTGGGCCGCCTCGGCGGGCTGGTTGCAGGGTTACTCAGCTTGTCGGGCGGCGCTTCTTCTCGCGGCCTGCTGTGTGGCGCGCTGGCGCATCGCTTCGGCCAGACTGGCACGCCTGCGAAGCTCCTCTTCCGGGTCGCGCAGCATCTTGAGGCCCTCGAACGTCGCCTTGACGACGTTCACGGGATTGGTGCTTCTACGAGCCTTCGTCAGGATATCTCTCACCCCGGCCAGCTCGACGACCGCGCGGACGGAGCCTCCCGCTATCACGCCGGTGCCCGGCGATGCGGGCTTGAGCATCACCACCGCGCCGCCGTACTTGGAAACCACCTCATGAGGGATCGTCCGGTCCTTCAGCGGCACGGTCATCATATTCTTGCGGGCATTGGCCGCGCCCTTACGCACCGCGTCCGGGACCGCGTCGGCCTTGCCCATGCCGATGCCGACGTGGCTGTCGCTATCGCCGACGACGACCACCGCGTTGAAGCTGAGGTGCCGGCCACCCTTTACAACCTTGGAGACCCGGGAGATGCGGACCACCCGTTCGACTAAAGGTAGCTCTTCGCTCTCGTCACCGTCTCGAATGAAATCGCTCGTCATCTAGAAAACCAGTCCTCCCTCGCGCGCTGCGTCGGCCAGGGCCTTGGTCCGGCCATGAAACCTGTGTCCGCCCCGGTCGAAGACCACGGCGGAAACGCCTTTTTCTTTTGCGCGCTCGGCGATTAGCTTGCCGACCATGTTCGATATCTGGCTCTTGGGCTTGCCGTCCCGCTGCTGCCTGATCTCAGCGTCCAGGCTGGACGCGGCGGCCAGAGTGACGCCCTTGGAGTCGTCTACGACCTGGGCGTACACGTGATTCAGGCTGCGAAATACGCACAGTCTCGGCCTAGCGGCGCTTCCCGAGACACGTCTTCGCACCCTCACATGTCTTGTCCGTCGGCGGACTCTGCCCGTCTTAGGTTTGGCCATCGTCTCTAGACTCTCCTGGCGCTCTTGCCAGGTTTGATATGCACTATTTCGCCGTCGTAGCGGATTCCTTTTCCGGTGTACACGTTGGGCGGTCGCACGCTGCGAATCTCCGCCGCCATCTGGCCGACCGCCTGCTTGTCGATGCCCGACACGGTGATCCGGTTGTTGCCTTCGACCTCGATAGCGATCCCCGGCAGAGGCTGTATTTCCACCGTGTGACTCAGCATGACGTTGAGCGCAATGCCTTGTCCGCTCTGCTGGACCCTGTAACCTACCCCCACCAGATTAAGCACCCTCGTATAGCCTTCGCTGACGCCGACCACCATGTTGTTGACAAGACTGCGTGTCAGTCCATGGAGGGCCTTGTGCTCGTTCGTGTCCGATGGACGCTCGACGTTCAGCTCGCCGTTCTTCTGCGAGATGGCCATGTCGGCGTGGAACGTTCGCGACAGAGTGCCCCGCGGACCCTTCACCGTCACGTCGCTGTCCTTGACGCTTACGTCTACGCCGGAGGGGACCGGAATTGGCTGTTTGCCTACCCTCGACATGTGCCGCTCCTCACCAGACGTAGCAAAGCAGCTCGCCGCCGATACCGTCGCGCCAGGCCTGTCTGCCTGTCATCACGCCCTGAGACGTGGACACGACAGCAACGCCCAGACCGCCGTAGTACCTGGGGATCTCGCCTTTGCCAACGTACACCCGTAGACCGGGTTTGCTCACTCGTTTCAGCCCTCTGATTCCCGGTTCGTCCTTGCCGCGATAGTGCAGGCGGATTCTGATGGTGGCTTGAGGCGTGCCGGGTCGCGCCAGGTCGTAGCCCTCCACGAAGCCTTCGTCGGTCAGAATTTTGGCCAGCTCGATCTTGATCTTCGAGGCTGGTATGGACACAGTGCGATGCCGCACGACGATCGCGTTGCGGATCCGTGTCAACATGTCTGCTATCGGGTCTGTAGTTACCAATTCAGGTTCTCTGCCATCTCTCTTAGCGCCATATGGTTCGCAGTCTCTATTCTCGCTCGGTGTCGGACCGCCGCGGACGGCCTGCCACCACTGATTCGCAGCTCCACTACCAGCTCGCCTTGCGCACGCCGGGCAGCAGCCCTTTCAACGCCATTCCACGGAAGCAGACGCGGCACAGCCCGAAGTGTCTGATGTAGGCCCTGGGCCGTCCACAATTGTGGCACCGGTTATGCTGCCGCACTTTGTACCGCTGCGGCCTCTTCCAGCGCTCTATCTTCGAAAGCTTGGCCATTCTGTCATCCTATCGTAGCTCTGGCGCCGCGTCGGGCGACGCGCACGATTACTATACCGCGACCAGGGCATCGCGGGTCCTGGCAAACGGCATACCCATCAATTCCAGCAGGCGTAGCCCCTCCTGGTCGTTGGGCGCAGTGGTGACGATTATCACCTGCAGCCCCCTGATCCGGTCGATGCTGTTGTAGTCGATCTCGGGGAAGATCACCTGCTCCCGAATACCCAGGGCGTAGTTGCCGCGACCGTCGAACGAGTCCCGTGGCACGCCCTGGAAGTCTCTGATCCTGGGCAGAGCGGAATTCAACAGCCGGTCCATAAATTCGTACATTCGTCGCCCCCGCAGGGTGACGCTGATGCCTATCGGCATGCCTTCCCGAATCTTGAAACCGGCGATGGACCTTTTGGCCCGGTTGATCATCGGTTTCTGCCCGCTTATCATCGTCAGGTCGTTCGAGGCCGCCTCCATTGCGCGGGCGTTTAGTAGCGCCTCGCCCAGTCCGATATTCAGCACCACCTTGCTGAGCCTCGGTATCTGCATCGGACTTGTGTATCCGAAATCCTGGGTGAGCTGGGGTCCGATCTCGTCCCGCAACCTCTGGTGAAGGCGAGGCAGCGGCGCGGGCGCCGGCGCGACCGGTATCGCGACCTCGGCCTCCGGCGCGACCGGCATCGCGACCTCGGCCTCAGCTTTAGCCGTGGCACGCCGCGGCCGACGTGTCGGGGTCTTCGGCGCCTTGGCCTTGGCGGTCGTTTTGGCCTTGGCCCGGGGCGCCCGCTTGCGGGCGGTCTTTGGCTTGTCCGGCTCTTCGGTGGTCATTCGATGATTTCCTTGCACTTGGTGCAGAATCGGGCTTTGGTGCCGTCGGCCAGGCGCCGGTAGCCGATCCTCGTGGGCTTCGTGCAGCTGGCGCATATCAGCGCCACGTTCGACACGGGCACCGGCATCTCCTTCTGTATCATGCCACCTTGCTTGAACGGCCCGGTGGGCTTCTGGTGACGGGTCGAGACGTTGATGCCTTCGACGACGACCTTCTGCTCCTTTGTCAGCACGCGCGACACGCGACCCTGTTTGCCGCGATCGCGACCCTTGGTAACAAGTACGTTGTCGTTAGAGTGCAGCCGCATTTAGAGGACCTCGGGAGCCAGGGAGACGATGCGCATGAAGTTCTTCTCGCGCAGCTCTCTGGCCACTGGGCCGAAGATGCGGGTGCCGCGGGGCATCTGGTCTTCGCCGATTATCACGGCCGCGTTGTCATCGAATCGGATGTGGGAGCCGTCGGCCCTCCGGTGGGACTTGACCGTTCGCACGACGACCGCCCTGACCACCTCGCCCTTCCTTACAGCGGCCGCGGGCACCGCCTCCTTCACCGATGCAACGATCACGTCTCCGACGCCGGCGTACTGCCTGCCGGAGCCGCCGGGCACTCCGATGCAGTTGATCGTCTTGGCGCCGGAATTATCCGTGACCCTCAGTCGTGTGTTTAGCTGGATCATGCCCTCTTAACCTTCGTCGTCCTCTTCTTGCGCGGGACCTTCTTCCGCCGCAGCCTCGTCATCGACCGGCGCGTCTTGCTCCCGGTCCAAAACGGAGGTGGCCGCCGCGGTGGCTACCGATTCATCGACCTGAATCTCCTCGGGCTGCACCTCGGCGATCTCACGGCTGGAGAGGACCTCGGCGACCTTCCAGCGCTTCGTCTTGGATATGGGACGGGTCTCGACGATTCTCACCGTATCGCCGATCTTGCACTGGTTGTCCGGGTCGTGGGCGTTGAATCGGGTCTGGCGCCGGACGGCTTTCTTGTAGATAGGGTGCGGCCGGCTCCAGTCGTAGACGACGACCACGGTCTTGTCCATCTTGTCGCTCACGACACGCCCGATTCGGACTTTTCGCCGTTCGTAGCTCATGCGGCCGCTCCGGCCCGTAGTCTCTCCGCCATGAGCGTCTTGATTCGAGCGATGCGCTTGCGGGCCTTGCTTATTTCCTTGACGTTGGAAAGCTGCATGGTCGCCGCTCGGAACCGCAGGTTCATCATCTCGCGGTGCGTCTCATACAGCTCGGAGGCCAGGTCGTCGTCGGACATGGCCCTCAGATCGTCGATTTCCAACATTGCCCCCTTCAGGCTGCCGCCTGACTGTTCTCACTGCTAATCCGATCGGTCCCACGTTTGGGGCCCACCGCCCCGAGGTGGACCAGCTTCTGCTTCCGCACTGTCACCCACCAAAGTGCCCTGTCTCCGAAGTTACCGTAGTCGTCATTGCGAGGCGCGAGGAACGAGGGCCGTGGCAATCTGGCGGCGGTGGAGCCGCCCCTCTCCAGATTGCTTCGTCGGCACCGCCTTCTCGCAATGACAAATGATGAGCGTTTTTCAAAGCCATCAGGTTAGATCGCGTTCCTGGAGACGATCTTCGTTCCCATTGGCAGCTTGGAAGACGCCAGCCTCAGCGCCTCCCTGGCGGTGTCCTCGGGCACGCCCGCGATCTCGAATAGCACGCGCCCCGGCCTGACCACCGCGACCCAATGGTCGACGGCGCCCTTGCCGCTGCCCATGCGGGTCTCGGCGGCGCGGTTCGTAACCGACTTGTCGGGGAACACGCGAATCCACAGCTTGCCGCCACGGCGGGCGTAGCGGGTCATTGCACGCCTCGCCGCCTCGATCTGTCGTGACGTCACCCAGGCCGCCTGGGTCGCCTTCAGGCCGTACTCACCGAAACTTATCCGGCTGCCGGCGACCGCGATGCCCTTACGGCGCCCTCGGTGCATGTTCCTGTACTTAATCCTCTTAGGCTGGAGCATCTTCAGCCGCCTGTTCCTGGTCTGCTTCCGAGTTAGCGCCCACGGTGGCCACGATGGGTGGAATCTCTGCCTCTGGGTCCGAGTCGGCCCTCACGGTGACCTCGATCGTGGGGATATCCTCGTCCGGCTCTGGCTCCGGCGGGGCCTCCGCAAGGATGTCCCCCTTGTATATCCAAACCTTGACGCCGATTCGGCCGTATTCGGTGGCCGCTTCGGCGAGACCGTAGTCGATATCCGCCCTCAGCGTGTGAAGCGGGACCCGGCCGTCCATTGCTTTCTCGGACCGGCTGATGTCGGCGCCTCCCAATCTGCCGGAACAGATGACTTTGATGCCCTGCGCCCCGGCCTGCATAGTCCGGCCAACAGACTGTCGAATGGCCCTTCGATAGGCGATGCGTCGGACGAGCTGGTCGGCGATGTTTCGCGCCACCAGGAACGCGTCCATCTCCGGCTGTCGGATCTCTTGCACGTTAAGCCTGGCGCGGCGTTCAGACAGCCTCTCCAGCTCCTTGCGAAGCTCTTCGACCCGCTGGCCGCCGCGTCCGATGACGATCCCAGGCCTGGCGGTGTGGATGGTGACAATCACGTCGCTGCTACTGCGCTCGATGTCGACCCACGAGATCCCTGCGTCAGGGTAGCTGTCGGCGATTCGAGAGCGGATAGCGAGGTCCTCGAGGACGAGCGCCCGGTAGTCCGCCTGTTTATCCGCGAACCACTTGGCCTGCCAGTCCTTGATGATGCCCAGCCGAAAGCCGATGGGGTGCGTCTTGTTTCCCAAGCTAGAGCTCCTCCTCATCGACCAGTACGGTGACATGGCTGCTTCGCTTGATGATGCGCGCGGCCCGCCCCCGAGCGCGAGCGCGGAACCGCTTGAGGCTCGGCCCTTCGTTGGCATAGACTTCAACGATCTTCAGGTCCGACGGGCTTAGATACAGCTCGTTTTCAGCGTTGGCGGCAGCGGACTTGACCACCTTGGCGAGTTGGGCCGCCGCCGGCGACACCAGGAACTGGAGCGCCTTGAGGGCGTCCTCGACGTTCCTCCCGCGGACGAGGTCCGCGTAGGGCTTGATCTTCTTCGAAGATATGCCCGTGTCCTTCGCGGTTGCTTTAATCGCCAAACTAGCTCCCCGAAACGATTAGCGGATGGCCGAAGCGCGCTCCGACTTGGATGAATGACCCCTGAACGTGCGTGTCGGCGCGAACTCGCCCAGCTTGTGCCCCACCATGTTCTCGGTGATGAACAGGGGCACGTGGCGCCTGCCGTCGTGCACGGCGATAGTCAGTCCCAACATGTCGGGCATGATAGTGGACGCCCTCGACCACGTGCGGATCACAACATTCCCGCTGCTGCGCCTGGCCTGATCGACCTTCTTGGCGAGCTTTTCGTGCACGAACGGACCCTTCTTTATTGACCTCGACATATTCGACCTCTATACCATCCGGCCAAGGATTCCGGCCATCGCGGACGACCGAAGCTACCTCTGGCCTCTCCTGCGTACGATGAACTTGTCCGTGGACTTGTTGTTGCGTGTGCGGTAGCCCAGCGCGGGCTTGCCCCAGGGCGTCTTCGGCCCCGGCATCCCGATGGGCGATCGTCCCTCGCCGCCACCGTGGGGGTGGTCCCGAGGGTTCATGACCACGCCTCTGACCTCGGGCCTGCGGCCCAGATGGCGTTTCCGCCCCGCCTTTCCCATTTTCGTGTTCTTGTGGTCCAGGGCGCTGAGCTGTCCCACCGTGGCCATGCACGTGGCGAGCACGTTGCGGACCTCGCCGGACGGGAGCCTGAGGAGCGTGTAACCGCCCTCCAGGGCGAGCACCCGGGCCGAGCCGCCCGCGCTCCGAACTATCTGTCCGCCGCGGCCCTTGCTGAGCTCCACGTTGTGGACCAGCGTGCCAGCGGGCATCGACTGAAGCGGAAGCGCGTTCCCGATGCTGACCGCCGCATTCTCGCCCGACTCGACCGTCGCCCCGACTTTGATTCCGTTGGGCGCAAGGATGTAGCGCCAGTCACCGTCCGGGTACTTGATCAAGGCGATTCTCGACGATCGGTTGGGGTCGTACTCGATGGAGACCACCTGACCCGGTACGCCGAATTTGTCCCGCTTGAAGTCGATGACCCGGTATCGCCGCTTGTGCCCGCCGCCCCGGTGCCGGACCGTCATCCGGCCCTGGGAGTTGCGGCCTCCGGTGCTCTTCTTGGGCCGGACGAGCGACTTTTTCGGCTTCGACCTTGTGATGTCGTCCGTGGTCTGGAGCACCAGGCCGCGTTGGCCGGGGGTTATCGGTTTTCGTGTCTTTAGAGGCATCTAGACGCCCTCGAATATCGTGATTGAGCTGCCGGGGGCAAGCTGCACGATGGCTTTTTTCCACGGTCGCGCCGCGGACAGCCTGGGTCCGAATCGCTTCCTCTTGCCACGAACGTTCATGGTGTTAACGTGGACCACCTCCACGTTGAACGCCTCCTCGACGGCCTGCTTGATCTGATGTTTTGTCGAGTTGGAGGCAACCTCGAACGTGTAGCGGCCGTCTTCCTGCAGAAGCGTGCTCTTCTCGGTGACCACCGGCCTCCGGATGATGTCAAAAACTTGCACCGCCTAGTCCTCCTCCGCCTGGTCTACCGTCGGTTCCGGGTCCGGTGCGGCCGGCCTTCTGGAGAACTTGCCGCCCCAGAGGGCCTCGGCATTTCGGACCGCGTCCACCGTCATGACTATCGTGCGATGGTTGAGGAGGTCAAGCGTGTTTAGCGACTTGCTCGGCAGCATCCTGACCCGCGGGATGTTCCGGGCACAGCGGAGCACCTCGGGCGCGGCGCCGTCGGCGACCAGCAGCACCGAGGGTCCGGCGTTCAACGCGCTAAGCACTTGTACCATTTCGCTGGTCTTGGGCGAGCCCAGCGCGATTTCGTCCAGGACCACCAGCCGGCCCTCGCGTGCGACGCCTGATAGCGTCGTAACCAGCGACAGCCTGCGCATGCGTTTGGTTGTCCGGTGGCGATAGCTCCTGGGGGTGGGGCCAAAGGCTACTCCCCCGCCTTTCCATTGAGGAGCGCGAATGGTGCCGGCGCGGGCGCGTCCCGTGCCCTTCTGCGGACGGGGCTTGGCGCCCCCTCCCGAAACCTGGCCGCGGGACTTGGTCTGGGCGGTGCCCTGGCGACGGTTGGAGAGCTGGCCGACCATCACCTGATGTACTACCGCCTGGCGCATGGGCCGGCCGAAAACGTCGTTTCGGACCTCTACGCTTCCTACGGTCTCGCCCATTGTGTTGCGCAGGGGTAACTTCACTTCAGCGGCCTCTTTCGGGATCCAGCCTTCTTGATGAGGACGACTGAGTTTCGCGCGCCGGGAAGAGAACCTTTGATGAACATCAAATTCTGGTCCGCGTCTGACTGCACTACTTCGAGATTGCGTGTCGTAATGCGGGCGTTCCCCATGTGGCCCGCCATCTTCTGCCCTTTGAGCACTCTGCCCGGCGTCGTGCCTGCTCCGATCGAACCGGGCGCCCGATGACGATCGGACTGGCCGTGGGTCTTGGGGCCGCCGTGAAAGCCGTGTCGCTTGACACCGCCCTGGAAGCCTCGTCCCTTGGACAGTCCGGTCGCGTCGATGCGGTCGCCGGGCTCGAACATGCTGACGTCGATGCTCTGGCCCACTTCTACGTCTTCAACGTCGTCCACCCCAAACTCGCGGAGGTGACGGAACAGCTTGTCGACGGGGCCCAGGTGTCCCCGGAGCGGCTTGCTGAGCCGCCGCGTCTCCTCGAAGCCGAGTTGGACGCCAGGGTACCCATCGTTTTTCAGGGTCTTCACCTGAGTGACGGTGCACGGCCCGGCCTGAATTACCGTGACGGCGTCGGCCGCACCGTCTTCTCGGAAGAGCTGTGTGGTCCCGATCTTCTTCCCGATGATTCCGTGTACTGGCATAGTCTCTTAACAGTTCCTGCCGCAGCCGGACTTGAGTCTGCCGCCCGGGACGGCTCGGCGTCACAGTTTGATCTGAATATCAACCCCTGCAGGCACGTTTAGTCTGGTGAGCTGGTCTATCGTCTTTGTCGTCGGCTCCAAGATGTCTATCAGCCGGTTATGGGTCCGCAGCTCGAAGTGCTCTCGCGAGTCCTTGTCGATGTGCGGGGAGCGTATGACGCAGAATCGTTTTATCGAGGTTGGCAGTGGCACCGGTCCGGTGACCCGGGCGCCGGTACGCTCGGCGGCTTCCACGATCTGACCCGCCGACTGGTCGAGTATCCGATGGTCGAAGGCCTTCAATATGATTCTGATTTTCTGGCTGGTCACCATCGAGCGGGCCTTCCTCGGTATATCTGGCTGGAGGGCTTATACATCGGCCGCGATCTGTTCCGGCACGGGCTGGTAGCTGTCGAATTCCATGACGTAGCTGGCGCGTCCCTGGGTTAGAGAACGCAGAGTGTTAGCGTACCCGAAGCTCTCCGACAGGGGAAGCACCGCCCGGATCGCCTGAATGTCTCCTTGGCCTTCGATGTTGCGTATCTCGCCACGCCTTCGGCCCAGGTCGCCCAGGACTTCGCCCAAGAATTCGCCCGGGGTTACGACCTCTAGGCTCATAGTCGGTTCCAGCAAAACAGGATGGGCCCGCGCCACCAGCGACTTGGCCGCCATGGACCCGGCGATCTGGAAGGACATCTTCGAGGAGTCGACGTCGTGATAGCTTCCGTCAGTCAGCGTCAGCTTTACGTCGACCAGCGGGTAGCCGGAAAGCGGCCCAGCCTGCAGCGCCTGGCGCGCGCCCTGTTCAACCGCCGGTATGAACTCCTGGGGGATCGCGCCTCCGCGGACCTTGCTCTCGAACTGTACGCCGGAGCCCCTCTCGAGGGGTTCGATCTCCATCCAGACGTGGCCGAACTGGCCATGCCCGCCGGTCTGGCGTACGAATCGTCCCTCGGCGCGTGCCTGAGCGCTGATCGTCTCCCGGTAGGCGACCCGAGGTTGGCCGACGTTAGCCTGGACCTGGTTCTCTCGCCGCATTCGGTCGGTGATGATCTCCAGGTGCAGCTCACCCATGCCGGATATCACAGTCTGGCCCGTCTCGTCGTCGTAGTTCACCTTGAAGGTGGGGTCCTCGTCGGCCATGGTCACAAGCGCATCAGACAGCTTGTCCTGGTCGGTCCGCGACTTGGGCTCGATGGCGACCGACACCACGGGTTCGGGGAAGGTGATCGTCTCCAGCACCACGGGCGACTTCTCGTCGCAGATTGTGTCGCCGGTGGTAGTTTCCTTGAGTCCCACTGCGGCCGCGATCTGGCCCGCGTGCACGTCCTCCAGGTCTTCGCGCCGTTGCGCGTGCATCTGCACCAGCCGACCCAGCCGCTCACGGCGGCCCTTGGCGGAGTTGAACACCATCGAGCCAGTCTTGGCGACGCCCGAGTAAACCCGGAAGTAGACGAGCCTGCCGATGTACGGGTCGGCAACAGTCTTGAACGCCAGTGCCGAGAAGGGCTCGTCCGAGGGCTGTCGGGTTACGGCTTCGCCGGTGCGGTAGTCTTTGCCTTCAGCGGGGGTGACGTCGAGAGGGGAGGGGAGGTAGTCGCCGATGGCGTCCAGAAGAGGCTGGACGCCCCGGTGTCTTAGGGCCGTGCCGCAGACGACAGGGACGAGGCGGTAGTCGATCGTGGCCTTCCGCAGCGCCCGCTTGATCTCCTGCTCCGTGATCTCCTCGTCGTCCAGGTACTTGGTCATCAGGTCGTCATCCGTCTCGGCGACCTTTTCGATGAGCACGTTGCGGTAGTTGCGGAACTCCTCGATCATCTCCTCGGGGACCGGGCCTTCCTTCGGGACGACGGGGCCCTCTTCCTCGTAGATGAAAGCTCGCTGGTCGACCAGGTCGATCACCCCGCGAAAGTCGTCTTCGCTACCGATGGGCAGCTGTATCGCGATGGGGTTTGCGCCCAGCCGACGGCTGATGCTGTCGATGGCTCGGAAAAAGTCCGCGCCGACTCGGTCCATCTTGTTGATGAAGCAGATTCGCGGGACGTTGTAATTGTCGGCCTGACGCCAGACCGTCTCCGATTGGGGCTGTACTCCCGCTACCGCGTCGAAGAGCACGACTCCGCCGTCCAGTATCCGCAGACTGCGTTCGACCTCGGCGGTGAAGTCCACGTGGCCCGGGGTGTCGATGATATTGATGTCGTACTGCTTCCAGCTACAGGTCGTGGCGGCCGACGTGATGGTAATGCCGCGCTCGCGCTCCTGGGCCATATAGTCCATCACGGCCGTGCCCTCGTCCACGCCGCCGATCTTGTAGATTCGGCCGGCGAAGTACAGCACGCGCTCCGTCACGGTGGTCTTACCCGCGTCGATATGGGCTATGAACCCGATGTTTCGGGTGTTTTTGAGGTCATGGTTGTTTGACATCTTGAGGTCAGCCGACGCGCGGACTTGCTGGGCGCTCACCAACGGTAGTGGGCGAAGGCGCGATTGGCCTCCGCCATCCTGTATAGGTCTTCACGCCGTTTGACCGCGGTCCCCTGGCCCCTCGCCGCATCGGACAGCTCCGCCGCCAGCCTCTCGGCCATGGGCCGGCCGGACCTACTGCGAGCGGCGGTAACAATCCATCGCATCGCCAGCGCCAGCCGCCGGTCGGGCCGGACCTCGGTTGGCACCTGGTAGGTAGCGCCGCCAACGCGACGTGACCTGACTTCAACCATCGGCAGGGTGTTGCGGATGGCCTGCCCGAACACCTCTATGCCCGGCCTCCGAGCTTCGTCGCCTGCCCGGTCAAGGGCGTTGTAGACGATGCGCTGGGCGACCGTCTTCTTCCCGTTCAGCATGATCTTGTTTATGAACTGGGCCAGCTCGACGTTCTGGTACCTTGGGTCGGGGGTGACCCTTCTCTTTTCGGCCCGCCTTCTACGCGCCATATGTTGCCTTCCTTAACGAGTGAGCGACCCTATATCGCTCAGATGAGTAACGGGTCCCTTCAGACCACGCCCGCGCCCCCGCCTACGATCCCATCCTTCTTTGCGCCATATTTACTACGCCCACGCCTGCGTTCGGCAACTCCGGCCGTATCCAGAGCGCCTCTTACGACGTGGTACCTGACGCCAGGGAGGTCCCTCACACGGCCCCCTCTGATAAGCACTACCGAGTGCTCCTGCAGATTGTGCCCTTCGCCCGGTATGAAAGCCGTGACCTCCATGCCGTTGGTCAGCCGCACTCTCGCGACCTTCCGTAGCGCGGAGTTGGGCTTCTTGGGTGTCTGCGTCCGGACCATTACGCACACACCTCGCTTCTGAGGAGAGCCCGTGACTCTGTTTATCCGGTTCTTCAGCGAGTTGAAGTTGTACCTGAGTGCAGGGGCCTTATGTTTCTTCTGTTTGGAGCGTCTCGGTTTTCGCACCAGCTGGTTAACCGTAGGCACAGCAATCCCCTCGAAATCTTAAGGATTAAAGACAAACGCAGCCACTCCACCCGAGGTGGCGACAAACACCAATACTACCTGGGCGGCGCCTCCATGTCAAATGTAATCCAGGCGTGTTAGACGCGTAATCACTGGCGGTAACGACTTGCCCCGCCACCGAGGGTCTCCAACGCCTGGCCGGGTCGCTCCGGGCAATGCCTAGAGCGCACTGTCGGAACAGCTGCTGAAAACACGGGCTTAACCGTCTCCCGAGGCTGGTCGCGGGTCCGCGGATGCTTCAGTTCCTGATAAGAAGACCGGGCTGGCATCGGCGGCAGAAGCTGGTAATACGGCGATTGGCGGTGATCTGGCTTATCTGGTTCTGGCAGTCCGGGCAGGGCTGGCCGCCCTTGTTGTGCACCTTGAGGAAGTCGCGCAGCTTGTGGTCCAGTCGCCCGTTCATGCGCTGCCTCACCGTCGAGGTCGCTTCCTCCACCACCTGACGGGCCGCATCGAACAGCCGACGTAGCTCGGGGTCCGCGAGCTGTTTGCGCCGTCTGAACGGGTATATCTTGGCCGCGAACAGGATCTCGTCGGCGTATGCGTTGCCGATTCCGGCAAGGACGCGGCCGCGGGTGAGCACGCCCTTGATCTCGCCGTGGAAGCCTTTCAGCCTGAGCTTGAACTCCTCGAAGCTACCAGGCGACAGCACGTCGGGGCCTTGCTCTGCCAGACCGGGCACCAGGTCGAGCTGGTCCTCGGCCACGTAGTAGAACATGCCCATCTGGCGGTCGTCCGTGTACCTGAGATGCTCACCGCGATCCAAAGTCAGCACCACGCAGGTGCGCTTCAGCACTCTCTGGGTGGGAGGACAGTACTGTAGCCCGCCGGTCAGCTTGGGATTGATGACGATCAGCCTGTCGCCGGTCAGCGACAGCAACAGGAACTTGCCGTTGCGTTCGACGCCCCTGAACTGACGGCCGACGACGTCTTCCTGGAACTCACCCTGCAGTGACCTGAGCACGCTGGGACGCAGCACCTGGGCGCCGGCGACCTCCTGGCCCACCAGGTGCTGGGCGAGAAACTCTTTGACGACTTCGAGCTCGGGCGCTTCTGGCATCGCGGCGCTCCTATGCACCACTGCTTCGATGAGTGCGTTCCACGGTGTCGGCACAGCATACCAGGATGAGTGTCGGGTATCTATTGCAGCCGTTGGCCGAAGGCGACGGGATGGCAATGGAGGGGGCGCCAATCGCGATGCCGATTCTGGCGGCCGACGCTACCGGATTGCTGGCCAACCACGCTTGCCAGCCGATCTGGCAGACCGCTATCATGGGTTGGCTTCAGGAGGTGGCTGGCTGGCCGCTGACTGACATGCCACCATACGGGCCGGTAGCTCAGTCTGGTCAGAGCATCGGACTTTTAATCCGAGTGTCCTGGGTTCGAATCCCAGCCGGCTCACGCCCTAATTGGTCACGAAACGGGAATCATTTACGACCCCGAAGGAATTGCCGTTTCAACAGATGGTCGCGACACGATCACGCCGCCATCATTTTGCGTCTCGGGGACGCAGATCTGGAAGGCTCCTCCCGTACGGTCGCTCCCCACGTTCCTACTAGTCTCCGTCTACCGCAGCGTCAGCCCGGCTCAGATGTGTGTAAATATTAAGGCCCGAGGAATTTGACATGAGCTCGAATCGTAAACCGGTTGCTGTCATCGTAGGAGCTTCGTCCAAATGGCAGTCGGATGGTCGCAATACTAAACTGGTGCATGGCAAGGAGCTGGACGACAGCCATCTGCCGGTAGGTATTCGTTGGGGTGTGGGTGGCGCCATAGCCCAAAAGTTCGCTCAAGAAGGTTTCTTTGTGGTCCTCACCACACGTAGTACCGCAAACGCTACGATGCTGGGGAAGGCAATCGAAGAACAGGGCGGGGAGAGTATCATCGTCGAACTGGATCTGGTGTCGAGTAAATCGATATCCAACGCTTTCGCGGAGATCCGAGAGCGAGCTGGAGACCCGGAAGTTCTGGTATACAACGCTGGCTATCTGGAGGGCCGAGAGCTTCCCCCTGAAAAAGAACTGCTTGAACACATCCCTCTTGAAATGTTCGAAACAGCGCAGCATATCTCCAGTCGTGGGCCGTTCTTGGTGGCCAAAGAGGTCCTGCCTTCCATGCGGAAGCGAGGTGGAGGCTCATTCTTGATTTCAAATAACTCATCCTCGTTACGTGGGCGAAAGCGCATGACCGGTCAGTCGCTGTATTACCCGAGGGTGATGATGCGAACTCTTGCTCAGGTTCTAACAGAGGAGTATTCAGAGTTTGGCGTTCATGTGGCCAACGTTATTATAGATGGCACTATCGACTCTCCCGGAACGAGGGCTTTGCCAACGCTCCAACAAAACCCTGATCTAATCATGAATCCTGTCAAGATCGCTGAAGCTTTTTACTATCTCCATACACAAGATAGATCGTCTTGGACTCACGAACTGCAGCTTACGCCCTTCTCCACGGAACCAAGCTTTTAAACAATGGTGAACAGGGTAATAGCAGCCACGGCCCCTCAGCCAATACTCGATCTTTAGATAGCCGCGTCTGACGCGGGCGCCGCTAACGTCGGCCGGGAAAGCCGTTGCGTCGGGAGCGTCATCGGCCTGCCGAGGGTGTGATGTCGCCTGGCTCCGTGCCGATCTGCTGCCTGAGGTCGACAAGCTGCTCCTCGATTAACGACTCGGCGGCGGGCCCGGCGGGCATCAAAGCGGGCGTATCGTCCACCGAGCCGCCCGGCAAATTCAGGACGCCGAGTTCCACCAGTTCGTCGATGGCCGAGGCGCGCGCCTGCATGCGCTCGGTACGCTCCTCGGCTTTTTCGAGAGCGTCGCCCAGTCCGGCCAGCTCCTCCGATACCCCGCCCATGGCCTCCTGTACGCGGACCTGCGCTTCTGCGGTGCTATACCGGGCTTGAAGCACCTCCTGACGCGTCGCAAACACTTGCATCTGGGCCTCGAGCCTGTGTTCGATCATCTGGAGGACCTGCTCCTCATGGGCAAGCTCCCCCTGCTGGTGCTCGAGGTCCCGCAACTCTGTCTCCGTGCCAAGCCGCATCTGAAGGGCGAAGCGGGCCGGGTCCCCCTGGCCGTCGACCAGCGCCCGGCGCGCCCGCCCTTGCAGCTCGGCCACATTGTTCTCAGAATCGGCAATCCTGGACCTGAGTTGATTCCTGGATGTCGTGACATTGACTTTTGCCTGCCTAACCTTGCCCAGGAGCTCTTGCTGGCGCCGGTGCGCCAGGGCGAATTCTTCCCGGGGGTCCTGGGCGGACGCCATCAGGGCGTGCAGCCAAATCTTGATGATCAGTACTATGCGGCGCACGACGCTCGTCATGGCAACCACCTCACGTCGCCGTGCCCATGTTGGGTACGACCATGGCGTCCCGGGCGGCCTCACGGCGCCGGTCACGCTGCTTGCGATAGTAGAAGGTACCCAGGCCGCCGACCGCGACGATGGTGATTACGCGAATCAGAAGGGCTTTCGCGGCGTCGACGTTGAGAGCGCTGAAGTCGGTGGTGTTGCCATCGAGGAAGAAGACCCCCGGAGCGACCATGCAGGCGGCAACGTAAGCCCCGACGGCGATCGACGTGTAGACGGCCGTGACCCGCGGCGGCATTACGAAGGCGAAGGCGAGCACGACGGGGTAGTACGCGACGTAGAACTCGCTGGTCAGTCCCCTGTGCCCCGACCACACCAGTATGACCAGCGTGATCACCGTCAGGTCGAGCAGACTGGCGAGGGTTATCAGCCCTCGATTGGCCGGCCACTCGGCCAGCCGTCGCCCGTGGAGATAGAAGTTTACTCCCATGAGTCCAATTATCGGCATGATGCCCATCGCCAGCTCCCACGTGCCCTCGGATGTTCCCACGATCAGGAACGCGCCCGCCGCGATAAGAAACCACCGCGCCCAGTTGATTACGACCTGGCCGAAGAAGACGTCCTCGGCTGACTCCACTTTTCTTGTGCGGTCCTGGTTCATTTCAGTACTCCTATGCCATGACATTCGGTTGATGCAATCCCTGATTTATCGGGCGTCTCGCCTGTCCAGCGTTAGACCGTCAGTCCCTCTTTGCCCGAAGCGTCCTCCTGAGCCTCCGACCCGGTCTGGGGCCGCGGGTCGGCCGCTGCACGCCGCCTGTCCCGCTCGAGGCGCCAATAGGTGTTGCCGCAGATGGCGACGCCCGCGATGACCACCATGCGCGTGGCGACGGCCACTCCGTCAACCCCGGCAAAGGCGGGGGAGGATATCAATCCGTACAGCACCACGGCTGCGCCGTGAACGCGAGAGCTGCCTCCGTACGGTAGGCGACCGATATGGCCAAAACGGCCGGCAGGTAGAACACGAACAGCGGCGATAGGTAGCCGTCGCCAGCGATGACGATAAGAGAGATGGCCAAGATATCAACCGCGCTGGCCGCGTAGGCCACCGGCGCCAGCACGGGCTTGCGCATCAGGACCTGAGAGTGGAGATAGAAGTTGGCAACCGCCAGCGCGAGGATCACGACGATGTGAACTCGCAGGTCGGCAAGGCTGGTCGGGCTCCACAGCGCGAGCATCAGTCCCGCGGCCACCAGGATCCAGCGAGCCGCGATAACTACGTCCTGGCCGCTCCTAAGGTCCTCAGAATTTTCGCCTCGATCGATCATACTCATAACACTCTTGTACATGTTCAGGCTCCTTTCATCTCTCACTTTGTGTCGTCGGTCAGCCGTCGGCTCCTAGCTTGGCGCGTCAGGGGTTGAGGGACCCGATTCGAGGCCCTTGCCCGACTTGAGCGCTTTTAGCTCGGCATCGACCGCGGAGACGACCTGGAATTGGGCCAGCTCTTCCTCCAGTTTGTCGTGGCCGCTGATAGGCAGCGCCAGCGTGCCGGCGTCGATCAGCTCGCCGATGGCGTCGGCACGGGCATGCATCCGCTCGGTCTTCTCGACCGCTCGGCCGAGGGCGAGGCTGAGATCGGCGAACTCGCCGGAAACGCCCGTGAACGCTTCCCTGACGCGGACCTGGGCCTTTGTGGCGTCGTACCTCGCGACCACGATGTCGCGGCGGGTGCGGAACTCGTCTATGCGGACCGCTAGCTGCTGCTCGGTCTGTGCGAGACGAAGCTCGTCCTCCGCGACCTCGGCGATCTTGATATCGAGCTGCTCCAGCTCCGACAAGATCGTCTGCTTGCGTTCGAGCGCGATTCTCGCCAGGTCTTCGCGGTTGGCGTCCAGCGCGCGTCCCGCCTGCTCCTCCAGCTTGGGCACTTTAGCGCGCAGCGACCGCGCCTGCCCGGCGAGCTGGGCCTTGGAGGTGGCGACGTCCACCAGGCCGCGCTTGGTCTTTAGCAGGAGTTGCTTCTGCTCCGCGTACGCGAAATCCACGATCTCGCGTGGGTCCTCGGCTCGGTCGAGGGCGGAGTTTGCTTTGGCCCTGAATAGCATTATCAGCCTGGAGAGTATCCTCATCTCTTCTCCTTTTCCTATGAGCGTATCGCGCCGATCACTTGCCCCATATTCTGCTAGGCGGCGCACCGACCGCGTAGGTGCAGACGCACCAAATCGAAGTGGTGCCTTGTGTCGAGAAATTCCGGTGCGCTTGACTCACGGGCGCGCGGTGACGCGGCAGACGGCGGGAGGAAGAGGAAGTAGTAAGGACCACTAACCGAGTCGCTAGAGGGCGAACGCTGGGCGGTCCCGCGACGCGGCCGCTCCGGGCCTACTCGCGGGTATCGCTATCGCCGCGCTTCAGACCGGCAGGGGCGGTGCGATACGGCTCTCGGGCGGAGGACGCGACGCTCGATATGCGTACCCCGTGGGGTCCGATATGCGTCGGCGCTGGCTGACACTCTCAGGTTGCGGACGCCACTGGGGGTGCGAGCACCTCCGCGAGCCTCGTGTCGGGGCAAACCTCAATGGCAAGGGTCACCGGACGTCGCAGGTTTGCGACCAGTACCTGGTGTCAGAAATTGCCGCTAGGATAATCCGTTCGCCCTGACCAAGTCGACGGGCGCCACGCTGGTGGTTCGGAAAGCCTGTCCTGAGCTTGCCGAAGCGCCCACCACGAACGGGGATGGTCCGCCTCAGGCGGATCGGAAGCAAGTACTAGGGAACCTCTGAATAACCCTTCATATGCTGGATTGAATTGATTGCAGGGGTAGTTCGAAGATGTTCAATTCTTTGCGATGGCCCATCAGGCTGTTGCGGCCCTAAATCGGGTCTGTTTGGGCTTCGAAAGCGGGCTCTGCCGGGGGCGTGTCGCCGCTATCAACCTGATTTGGGCGCACTTCTCTCTCGTCACACCGCCAAGTGGCGCTCGGCTGTCATCAAGTTGGCAAACCCCAGCAGCAACGCCAGCCGTTGCGTGTTCTTGGCCAGTCCACGATACCGCACCTTGGCGTAGCCAAAGTGACGCTTCACATACAGGAACGGATGCTCCACCTTCGCCCTGACCGACGCCTTGCGCTTCTCCGCCAACGCCTCCTCGCTTTCAGGTGCTAGCTGCCGACGCCGACCGGGCTTCATCGCCACGCGCCACTCCACATCCAACTCTCGGTTCTCCTCCCGCTTATCGACTCCCTGATACCCCGCATCGCCCCACACCCGCGTCTCTCCACCGTGTAGTAACCGGTGAGTTTCGGTCACGTCATGCACGTTCGCTGATGTCATAGCTACACTATGCACCACCCCTGTCTCTTCGTCCGCCCCGATGTGCACCTTCATACCGAAGCTCCACTTGTTGCCCTTCTTGGTCTGGTGCATCTCTGGGTCACGCTCCCGGGCACGGTTCTTAGTCGACGACGGCGCCTCGATGATGCTCGCGTCCACTATAGTCCCCTCCCGAAGACGAAGCCCCTGAGTCTCCAGGTGGACGTTGATGGTCTTGAACAGACCTTCGCCAAGATCGTGCTCCTCCAGCAAGTGGCGGAAGTTCAGGATCGTCGTCTCGTCAGGCAGAGGGCCCGACAGCCTCAGGCCCACGAATCGCCTCACCGACTCGACCTCGTATAGCATGTCTTCCATCCCAGGGTCGCTCAGGTTGTAGAACAGCTGCACGCAGTGTATGCGAAGCATCGCCGACAGCTCATACGGATGCCGGCCTCGGCCAGCCTCGGGATAGTATGGTCGAATGCGACTCTCCAACTGTCCCCACGGTATCAGACCGTCCATGCGCTCCAGAAACAGCTCCCGCCGAGTCTTGCGCTTCTTACACTCGTACTCCAGGTCCGCAAATGTCGGCTGGTTCATCTACTCTTGCTCCCGTCCTTAGTCAGTTCGTCTCCACTTGTCATGGTACTATGCCACCATAATCCACGGACTTGTTCAGAGTATCCCTAGATATGTGGGCTGTTGGGAAGGGGCATGGAATCTGCGGGGTCAGTCGAATGATGAGAACAACGGGCGGCCGAGCAGTGCGGTCCGCCCTCAGGCAGCTTCTTCGTGCACGAAGTTGACTTCCACGTTTCCGAATTTGAGGATGTCGCCACTCTTCAGCTCGACGCCGCGCAGGCCCACACCATCGACTTCGGTGCCGTTGGTGCTCGATAGATCGTAGAGCCGTGTGACCTTGGTCAAGCACCTGAGCAGTGCGTGCTGCTGGCTGATGGCGGGGTCGTCGACCTTCGCTCCGGAGTTTCCTGGGCTGCTTCCTATGATCGTGTCGCCGCGCGCCACGTTAAAACTGCGGCCCATGGAAGGCCCTGAGCGCACCAGTAGCACGCCGCCGTCCGGGTCTTTCGCTTCTCCCGCACCGGCGCCATTCGTAGAGACCACCCTCGTGTAGTAGAGCTCACTGTTGCCCATGGATATTCGGCTACCGTCGCTGAGCACCGCGCCGGCTTCCAGCTTGCCGTTGACCCATGTGCCGGTTCGGGTGCCCAGTTCGGAGAGAGTGTAGGTGCCCTCGTGTACCCGAATCAGTGCGTGAACGGGCGCGACCGATGAGTCATCGATTCGGAGCGCGCATCCGTCCCTGCTGCCGACGATAACCTTGTCGCCACCGATCTCGAGGACGTCGCCGCTGGCCTTCCCGCTCTGGATTACCAGCCAGGCCGCCGCCCCCCTGACGGCTGTCAGCTTCATCGTCGACATCGGCGCCTGTTCGTCCACCTCCACCGCAGGGCCGTCGGCGCCGTGGCCGTTTCTCAGGGCCAGGCGTCTTACCCTGTCCACGATCAGGCCATACCACGCGAACGCGATGCCGAGACCGCCCAGATGCACATCACCGTACATCCCGCCCGACCGAGCGGTCTGACCCGCTCCCAGGCGGTCCAGGAGCGCCACCAACGCCAGCGATGAGACGAAGATCAACACTGCGCGGACAGCGCGACGATGCGCAAACGACTCCGGCCCGCACGGAGACGCGAATCGGCGCTGGTCGCGGCGGTCCATCACATC
Source organism: Dehalococcoidia bacterium (assembly GCA_965248005.1). Lineage (GTDB taxonomy): Bacteria > Chloroflexota > Dehalococcoidia > Lucifugimonadales > UBA1123 > CBDFIE01. The sequence goes on along the minus strand of CBDFIE010000003.1, from coordinate 867,580 downwards.
GGCGCACACACGGTAAATTCGGCTTTTAGGCGACCAATCTCTGAGGGCATTCCGCATGTTTGTCCACCTGCCGCGGACCGACTGACCGCGCTCTTGAATTACCGGCGGCTCCGCGAGCTTGCCCGACCCGCGTTCCACTGGATGCCCGTGCTGCCAGAAACGTCGAAAAATGTGATGGCTGAAATTCGGCGCACAGGGTCGTCCCCTTATAGTTACCCCGCCAAGTTGGACCGTAAACTTGAGGCGGCCCCGAACCGCCACACCGCACTGACGTGGATACTTGCGTGGCCGCGCCAAAGCGTGGGCGTGCGTCATCCTCGTTGCGTGGGGCAGACTTGACGGCGAAGGCGTTGTTGGGGGGAGCGCAAGAGCCCGGCGGTCGACCCTTTGGAATAGACCGAGCGCGACTGCTCTAGAAAGATGGCCCGCGAACGAGCGCCACCACAGTGGCGGCGTTCAATCGCGCCAAATACACGTCATTCGCGGTAGCCCCGATTTTTCGGGACGAGGAGGAGAGAGGGCAGGACGCTAGGAAGGCTGTGCGACGGGCTCGCTCTCTGAAGCCTCCGGTATGGGCTTGCCCGTTGCAGGGTCCACCTCGAAGGAGCTTTTCAGTCCCAACTCCTTGGCTATCTCGCGGACCGCCGGGAGGACTTCTTGGCCCATCAGGCGCAGGCTTCGCATCTGGTCATCGTGGGTCATGGCCCCGTCTCCGTCCCAGAAGAACACGCTGCCCGGTCGCAGCTCTTCGAGGACGTGGCGAATCTTCGGTATCACTGTCTTGGGCGTCCCGCTGACGATGGTATAGCCTTCTACCTGCTCTTCGTAGGAGAGGCTCTCCGTGCCGCCACGGTTGGCGGTCGCCACATTCATGGTCGGCAGCACTCTCTTCCGAGAGGTCATGCCGGGCAGACGCGTCAGCGCCTGGTTTTGCAGCCCCTCGTTCCCGGCGAGGAATGGATTGCTGGGCCCCTGTACGTACTTTCTGCCGACCTCGGCTGCCAGCTCTTCGGTCTCATCGACGTGCACTTTCCAGAGGTAGCCCAAGTTCTGGGAACCCGACTCGTACCCGAGTTCGGCTGCGGTGTCGTGGTAGATTTGGAAGGCCTCTTTCGTGGGCCCCAGCTGCGTGGCCAACATTATGTATGGGATGCGGTTGGTAGCCGCCCAGACAAGGGAGTCCTTGCTCACCACGCCGGGTAGCCAAATCGGTGGATGTGGCTTCTGGTAGGGCTTCACCCACGGGTTCACGTAGCGGTACTGGTAGTGCTTCCCCTCCCAGCGGAACGGCCCCGGCGTGGTCCACGCCTTGACGATGAACTCGTGGGCCTCTTGAAACCGCTCCCAGTTGTAAGGAGGCTGGGCGTTGTGTGCGACGCTCTCGCGCCCGGTGCCTCGGACCCATCCCGAAACCAGCCTGCCCTTGGATATCAGGTCGATGGTCGCTAGCTGCTCCACCAGCCAGAGCGGATCATCCCAGAGCGGTAGGACGTTGCCTAAGATTACGATCTTCGCGCGGCTGGTCGTCTTGGCCAGGATCGACGCCTCGATATTCACCACGCCCCCCATGCAGAAGGGCGTGCTGTGATGCTCGTTTAGCATCAAGCCGTCGAACCCCACCTCTTCCGCGTACACGCGTTCGTCCAGATACCGGTTGTAGAGGTCGGAGCCAACCTGAGCATCGTAAATCTCGTTGCTCAGGTCCAGGTCCTTAATCGGGAGCCCGGTCGCCCCGAAATATCCCGACTTGGGGTCCTGGTAGGGCCTCTCCGTGAAGTGGCCTATAAACATGCGTTCCTCCCCTTGGACTCCCGGCTCTGCGCCGGCTAGAAATGCGTAGCTGTTGGCGCGGGTTACCCGTTCAAGAACTCGCTTACCGCATTGACGAACGCCTCGCGCCGCTCAATCTCGGGATGGTGTCCGCAGTCGTTTATCACTTCCAGATGCGAACCGGGGATCGAGTCCCGATATAGCTGTCCGGCGCTCAGCGGGACGATCGGGTCGTCCCTTCCCCATACCACTAGCGTCGGAACGTTCCTGAGTCTGCCCAGGTGATGGGGCAGCGCCGGATAGTACATGTATGGCTTCCACCCAAGGCGGGCCGCCTGCTCTCGCGCCACCTCCCAATACTCCGCCTGCTCTGGAGTAGGCTCCTCCGGGCAAATAATGTCGAACTCGGCGGTCTTCTCAGGATTCAAGTAGCTCGCGGTGATGAAATCCTTGGCGACCACCAGGAACATATCGAAAATTTCGCCTTCCGGCGGTTTGACGCCCAGGGCATCGACCAGGATGAGCTTTTCAAATCGGTCGGGCTGCATCGTGGCCATCTCGGCGGCCAGCCATCCGCCAAGGGAGAAGCCCATCACTTTAGCACGGCCTATTGCGAGGTCGTCCAGCGCGTCCAGGTACCAGCCCGCCAGGTCGCGCATGTTCATGATCCATTCCAGGTACGGCGAGTCCCCGAAGCCCGGGTGTGAGGGAATATACAGGGTGAACTCCTGGCTCAGGGCTTCGTGGTACCGCAGCCAGCCCGGGTGGCCCATCTCGTCGTGAAGAATCAGCAGCGGGTCGCCGGTCCCGCCCTTCACCATCTGGACGCTGCTGCCGGCCAGTTCGACCGTCTCCTCGGTCCACGCCGCGGTAGTCGTCGTCACTTTGGTGTCCCTCCGTTCGCGTGTATCGGCCCTGACCGAGGGCGGATGCCGCCCACCATGCCATATCCCGCTGGCGAGCACTTAGGCCCTGGCCCCCGAACGGTACCCATTCTACCCGCAAAGTTTCACGAAGTGAAGGACTGGCATCACTCCGAGTTGCGACTGTGGAGGACACACCCCAATCAGTCGACACGCACTGGGGTGGGGTAGAATGAACGAACTTGGGAATCTGGAGGACGTCTTGCGTGCGAGACCTTAGCAGCTTCTCCCTTGTCGATTCAGGAGGCCTGCCTCTCTGGTTAGCCAGATTGGCCGGGGTGGGGGTGCTTGCCGCTTCTTTGTTGATCGGCGCTGATGTCACAAGAAAGGCAGCCAGTGATGCGGTCTGGCTATTCCTCCTCGCGGTCACGACACCGTTCGGCTTCGGTTTCCTGGCCCTGGTAACGACGGAAGCGATGCGAACCAGGACGGCCCCTACCAGCGCGATTTTCCTGGGAAGACTGGCGGGCGTCGCGGTTCTTGTCGCCGCCGTCGCGGTGATGGTCCGGTTCGGCGGACAGGTAGAAGGCATTGGGTTCTGGTGGGTGTTGAGAAACTTCGCGTTACAGGCTGGCATTGCCTGTCTCGTGCTGGTGGCGACCGAAGCCTTACGTCGAGAGCGACGTCTAAATATCGCCGTGTTGCTCGGCAGGTTCGCCGGCATTCTGGTGATTCTTGCGGCAGTCGCGACGGGCATTCGGTTCGCCGCTGAAGGAGAGGACAGCGCATTCTGGGTGTTTCTGCTGTGGGCCACAACCCCGCTGGCTATTGGAGTCTTGTTGCTTGTGGCCACCGAGGCGATGGGAGGGTCTGACCGTGACGGTCATGCGGTCACCCTTGGTAGAGCAGCTGGGGGCCTCCCGATTATCGCCTCGTAGGCGGTGGCCATCCGATTTGGCGTCGAGACCGCTGGCAGTGCCTGGGGCTATGTACCCACGACCGCAACCCAAGTCGGCCTCGGATTCTTAGTGCTCGTTCTCACTGAAGCGGCTCGTCGGGAGACCGACCAAGATAACGTGCTCTATTGGGGGAGGTTGTTCGGCGCTGTCGTCATATTGGCGGTGCTAGCGTCCGGGCTCCGCGCCGCTTTCCAGTCAGCGGACGGAGAGTTTCTGGCGTTCCTTGAAACGGTCACGAGGCCGATCGGGGTCGGTCTGATCCTGGTGGTCTCCGCCGAAGCGATTCGCCGCGACGTCCTTCACCGTTCAGATTCCGGTCAGGCGCTCGATCAGAGCAGCGAGCCTGTTTTGTAGGGACACTGACAGGTGGCTCCTCGCGGGTTGGGAGGGCCCAGGCGGTGCGGACAGGGGTTACCGAGTCGGTTTCTGCGTCTATTCGTACACGTAGGCCGAACCCGAATTAACGCCGGCGTCATCGTCGCGAGGCGAGCCCACAACAATAATGGCGCCGCTGATCGACACCGACTCCCCATAGAGGTCGTCCTTCGCACCGTCGCTGGCGAAGAGCTTGGTATCCTCGGTCCAGACGGTGCCGGTCCTCGAATAGACATAGGCGGCGCCCGTCCACTTCTCCCCGTCGCCGGCCCGAGGGGCCCCAATGACGACGTCATCGCCGCTAATGTCCACCGAGGCGCCGAAATCGTCCTTGGGCCCGCCGTCGCTTGCAGTAAGTCTGGCCTCTTCGCTCCACGCGGAGCCGTCGAAACGGAAAACGTAGGACTCACCCTTGGCTCCGTTATTCCCCCTGATTGCTCCGACGACCGCCGTGTCCGCGGTATTGGATACGGCGAATCCCAGGATGTCGCTCTTGTCGGTTAGACTCCCGACCAGTTTCGCCTCCTGGGCCCAGCTAGTTCCGCCGAACCGGAACACATATGCCGCCCCGGAATCGACGCCTGCGGCATCGGCGGAGTAAGCTCCCGCGACGACAACATCGCCGTCGATCGATACGGAGTAACCAAACAAGTCCCCTGTCGCCCCGTCGGCGGCGGTAAGCTTTGCCTCCTGGGTCCAGCTAGTACCGTTGAAGCGAAAGACGTAGGCGGAGCCGGAGTCGGTGCCCATGTCGTCGTCGAAGGGCGATCCAACGACCACGGTGTCGCCGCTGAGCGATATCGAAAACCCGAACTGGTCCGCTTCCGCCCCGTCGCTTGGGACGAGCTTCGCATTTTCAGACCAGGTGGTCCCACTGCGCTGGAATATGTATGCAGAGCCCGAATGGGACCCCAGATCGTCATCAAAATAGGCGCCTATTGCGGCAGTGCTGCTTGCGATTGAGACCGACTGTCCGAAAAGGTCGTTCGGAGCGGCGTCGCTGGCGGTGAGCTTGGCCTGCTCGGTCCAGCCGGCCCCGTCCTTCACAAAGACGTAAGCCGAGCCCGAGCTATTGCCCGCATCGTCGTCCAGATAGGCTCCTATCACCGCGGTGTCGCAATTGATAGATGTGTTGGACACCCTGGCCCCGAACAGGTCCCCAGCCGCGGCGTCACTGGCGGTGAGTTTGGTCTCCGACGCGAACCCGGCGGCCAACACCGGCGTTGCAGCGACCAACAGCACCAGAATGAGAAGCGTCGTAACCCCTGTTACTCGGGGAAGTCGGATCTTAAATTCGCCCGTTACGAATACCCCTTCTTTCTGAACGACGTTTCAGGTCGGTTGTGTGAAATGGCGCGATTGGGGACTGCTCGTAATCGATGGCCGGTGGGACGGCCATTGTCGTGACTCCTGAGTAGAGGGTATCACCATTCCGGGCGGAATGGATGGTCACCGCCTGTCCCGGACTAGCTCCTCTCCTCCCGACGATAGTGCCGATCATAATAGTACGAATAGTATGCGTAAGTATCGGCGTCTCGGCGAACCCTGTTGAGCACGGCGTCGACCTGTTTGACCCTCACCATACCCAGCGCCTCTCGCGCCCGGTTTATGGTGACGCCTCGCAGCATACCAGCGCCAATTACCAATAGCACGCGATTGACCTTGCCCGCAATAACGAGGCTGTCGCTGGAATACAGGACTGGTGGGCTATCGAGCAGGACCACACCCGCGGAGCCCTTCACCTCCTCCAAAACCTCGATAAAACGATCCGATCCGAAAAGCGCCGATGGATTGGCGGCCCGGGACCCGGCTGTCATTACGGTTAGGTTCTTTTCCGGGGTCTCAGAAACATAATCTTCCACCCGACCGTCGGCATCCGAGAGCAGTTGGACCAGACCGCTCCCCTGTGGCATGTCGAAGAACCGGTGCAGTTGTGGGCGTCGCAGGTCCGCATCTATGAGAATCACTTTCATGCCGCTCGCGGCGAGCGCATCCCCCACGAATGATACGGTTGTACTCTTTTCTTCCCCGATATCAGCGCTGGTGACGAGCACCGCCGAAGAGCTCCCAGGTTCCAAGGAAGACTGAAGGTTGGTACGGAGCAGGTGGTATGGCTCTAGTATCGGTTCGGTCCCCTCTACCAAAGGCGGTAATATCCTCGGGTTTTCTTTCGACTTCGGCATCACCGGCAATGCGGCCATCGCCGGGACTCCCAGAAGCTCCCTAACTTGCTCTGGACTCTTCACCCTTGTGTCCCAGTACTCCAGCAACATGGCCACGAGCACGCCCAGCAGGATTCCTACTGCGACTCCCATGACGACGTTTCTCTCAGGTTTCGGGAAAATTTGCGATCCCGGTCCGGTCGCCGGCGCCACCAGTTCCAGGACCTTCGGGAGCTGGGTGAAACCGAACTGCGAGTCGTCCAATCTTCTGAGAGCACTTGCATACTGGCGCTCGTACTGTCCAAGTTTGATGCCCAGTAGCTCGCTGTCGTCACCTGCGCTCAGTGAAGCGAGGCTTTCGCGGGTCGCCCTTCATATAGCTGTGTGTCGTCCGTCAGGCTCGTGGTCGCCCCCGCAGCCGTGTACAACGGTCACCTGGGACAATCAACCGGCTGTCGCCGCCCCCAGCTCCGACAGCATCTCGACGCCGGCCACGGTCGGCTGCTACACCTGGCCCCTGGTGAAGTCCGACGTCGAGGGCTGGGTCGTCGGCTCCGCCAACAACGGCTGGAGCGTAGCTGACTCGGTAGAGGACTCGGGCTCAAAGCAAAATTCCGCCTTCCGCACGCGCGAGGACACGGCGGTCCCCTCCGAGCAACCCAACTTGCTGGTGGTCTCCAGGCCCTGCACGGACCTGACGGCGCCCGGCGCCCCTGCTTCCCTGTCCGCCACCGGCGGAGACGGCCAGGTGGCCCTTAACTGGGACGACAACCCGGAGCTCGACCTGGCTGGATACAACGTTTATCGGAGCACGAGCCCCGGCGGCCCTCACGCCAAGATCAACTGGTAGCGACCAGAGACTACACCGACACCGGCGTCGCTAACGGCACCACCTATTACTACGTGGTGGCCGCGCTGGACAAGTGCGCAAACGTAAGCGGCGACTCTAACGAGGCGAACGCGATGCCGCAGGCTGGACCTCCGGCTGCGCCCACGGGTCTCGTCGCCACCCCCGGCAGCACGCAAGTGGCGCTGGACTGGGCGGACAATGGCGAGCCCGACCTGGCCGGCTACAACGTCTACCAGGCGACCAGCCCCGGGGGACTTTACACCAAGCTAAACGGCTCGCTGCTGACCAGCAGCAACTACACGGACACCGGTCTCACCAATGGCACCACTTACTATTACGTGGTCAGGGCCGAGAACGACACCGCCCAGGAGAGCGGCGACTCCGCCGAAGTCAACGAGACACCGGTGGACGCGCCTCCCGCCGCGCCGATCGGGCTCGCCGCGACGCCTCAGAACGCTCAAGTCTACCTGGACTGGGCCGACAACGGCGAGCCGGACTTGGCCGGTTACAACATTTATCGCAGCACGACCGCGGGTGGCCCCTACACCAAGGTCAACGGGACTCTGGTGGGACCGAGCGCCTACACCGACACAGGTCTGACCGGCGGAGTTACCTACTACTACGTGGTCAGGGCCGAGAACACCGGCGCTCAGGAAAGCTCCAACTCCAACGAGTCCAGCGCCACTCCGTACTCGATTCTGATTGCGGCGCCCACGGCCGACGCCCAGGTCGACCAGAAAAAGCCGGGCACCAACTACGGAGCGTCGACCGCGGTGACAGTCAAGTCGAAGAACAACCAGGCCATGAGAGGCCTCGTGCAGTTCGATGTCTCCTCCATCGCCGCTGGCTCGACCGTCAACTCGGCCTCCCTGACACTCTGCTCCACCGCCGTTGCCGGTGGTAGGAGCTATGACGTCCATATGGTCACGGCTGCATGGGCCGAAGGCACGGTCACCTGGACCAACCAGCCGGGCGTCGCCGCTTCGCCCACGACCAGCGCTACGACCCCCGGGTCACCCGGCTGCATGAGCTGGACGGTCACGGCCGACGTGCAGGCCTGGGTGGACGGCACGGCTAACAACGGCTGGCGCGTCAGCGATTCGGTCGAGACCAATAACGCGACTACCAACTTCCGCAGCCGCGAGGACACCTCGGTACCCTCGGAACAGCCGGACCTGACGGTAAACTTCACTCCCCCATAGGTCCGGAAGTGGTCGTGCTCATCAGGGCGATGAAACAGATGCCCGGGCTACTACACCCACACAACCGGCAGTCAGCTCCTCGCCGATTAACGGTGGCGCCCTCCACCTCTCAGGCACGGCGGGGCGCCGACGGTCTTACTCTCAGGCTATAATGGGCCGAGTACGAAGCTCCTAAGAAACCCGAGGTTGGGTCGTTCTTGATTAGTCCCGATGAATCGCCGATGAATCGGGACGACGAGGAATCTCAGGGGTCTCCCGCAGATTCGCTTCGCTCAAGAATGACAGAGCCTCGTTCAAGAATGACAGAGCGTCGCTCAAAAATACATAGCTTCGCTCAGGGATGACGCTTCGCTCGGGGATGACAGAGCGTCGCTCAAGAATTCATAGCTTCGCTTAGCGATGAAGGTTCGACTTGCACGAGGCGCGCTTAATGAAAATACGAGACGCGGAGTACCTGGTTTGAAGCGGACCCAGGATGCACCCCCGAGGGAAGGTTTGAGCGAAGACTTCCACGACCGGCTCGAGGCGCTGGTAGGAAATATCCGGCGTGTCGTGGTGGCCGAGCCCAACGTGGTCAAGCTGGCGGTCCTTGGACTGCTCAGCCAGGGCCATGTACTGCTGGACGACTACCCCGGCGTCGGCAAAACCCTGCTGGCCAAGGCGCTGGCCCAGTCCATCCACGCCGACTTCAAACGCGTCCAGTTCACGCCGGACCTGCTGCCCAGCGATATCACCGGTTCCTCTATCTACAACCCGTCCCGTGGCGACTTCCAGTTCGTACCCGGGCCGGTCTTCGCCAACATAGTGCTGGCCGACGAGATCAACCGCTCCAGTCCCCGCACCCAGTCCTCCCTCCTATAGGCCAAGGGAGAGGGGCAGGTCACGTTCGACGGCGTGACACATCCACTGCCCAGTCCCTTCTTTGTGATCTCAACGCGCAATCCGGTCGAGTCCCACGGGACGTATCCGCTGCCCCAGGGACAACTCGACCGGTTCCTGCTGTCTTTCAGCATCGGGTATCCGGGACTGGAGCAACAGGTCGAGATACTTGAGCGGCACGAACACGGCAGCAACGACATCGGCCCCGTGCTTGACGTGGATGACGTCCTGGCCATGCAGGATCAGGTGCGCTTGGTGGAGGTCGCCCGTCCGGTGAAGGAGTATATCGCGCGTGGTCGCTGACACTCGGGCCAGCCCGGAGATCGCCGGTGGTGTCAGCCCACGCGGCGCCGTCCTGCTGCAGAGGGTAGCCCAGGGCTGGGCAGCGATGGAGGGCAGGGGTTTCGTCACCCCCGACGACGTCAAAGTGGTGGCCCTGGCGGTGCCGCGGCACCGGCTCTCGCCGCGGTCCTCCGAGCCGGGGGCTGTTGAAGAATTCCTGGCATCGGTGCTCAACTCCGTCCCGGTGCCGCTGTAGCAACTTAGAGTCGATCCGATGACGTGCCGGCGTGGTTCGACGAGCCTGTCCTGAGCCTGCCGATGGGCTCGCCACGCACGGGGTCGAGCCGTTCGCCCTGAGCCTGTCGAAGGGCCAGGGTCAGGGTCGCCAGATAGGCTAATAACGTGGGCGCCAGAGGCAGCTCGAAGCTGGCGCCGCGTGGGTAGCGGCAGGCTCATGAAAACTGGGTGCGCAGAGGGACGAAGCTCCCCGACGGGAGTCTCAGAGCCCGCCCGGATCCGCCCTGGGCGGACGAAAGGGTGTCCCCCAGAACTAATTTATTCCACTTTCTTTCCTGGGGGGGGCTGGAGCGATGGACGTCCTCCCGGCACGTCGGGATTGGGATCGGCACCACGGTAGCGGAGGCTTGACGCAATGACCAGGGCGGGGATCGCCTTTATCCTTGGCGGCGTTGTTCTCTACGTTCTGGCCGGCGAGACCCAGATCGGATGGTTCTATCTGATCGACGCGATGATCTGGGGCGTCGTGGCGCTCTCGATCGTCGTTCCGTGGTGGACCGTCAGTACGCTATCAGTAGACCGTCGGGTATGGCCGCGAGGCTCACGGCCCCTGGACCAGGTGCCGGCCTCCACCGAAGGCGATATTGTGGATGTGAGGCTCCTGGTAGCCAACCGGGGGCGCTTCGCCAGGCACTTCGTGAGGGTGATGGAGGAGTGCCCGATGGAGGCGCCCGGTCGGCGTACACGCTCGTTTGCAATCTCTTCGGTCCAGGCTGGCGGTTCCGTGGAATTCTCCTACACCGCCGCCTGTTACCAACGTGGACGATACGCCCAATCGACGGCCACGCTCGAAATGGGCGCGCCTCTTGGGCTCTTCGTATTCAGGCGCCGTTTCGATATTCCGCTGGACCTCACTGTCTATCCGGCGTACCGCGAGATCGATTCGATGTCCAAAACAGAGGATGGCGCGACCGTATCAGGGGATACGGTGGTGGCTGCCGCCCCCGATTTCCATGGCTCCCGGGAGTACCAGTACGGCGACCCCCTCAGGCATATCCACTGGCGAAACACGGCGCGACTGGCCAAATTCGTGGTGAAGGAGTTCGAGGGCGCTGGACAAGCACCTGTCGCTGTGGCCTTCCCGACCGATCGGGTTTGGGGTGACGGAAGAGATACGACGCTGGAATACAGCATCAGGATCGCCGCCAGCGTGGGTTGGCTGAAACGTCCTGGGGACGCTCGTCCTGACCGGGATGCTCTTCGTCCTGTTGAGCCCCATGGCCTTTGGGATCTGGTTTCCCCTTCTGCTGGGAGGCTACGTTCTCCTGGCCCTTGCCGCCGCCGCGACGGGTTACGTCGATGAGCAGGCAAGCCAGGCCGACGCGGTTGGCGGTCGTAGACGGCTCGCCTCCGCCAGCGCCTTGGCGAGCGTCGCGGCCGCTTTCTTGCTTTTCGCCGGCATTCTGTTTCTGTTTACGCCCAGAATTGAGTTCGGCACACTGACCCGGACGAATTGGCTACCCAGCAGAATCGACCTCACCGCCGGAGGGGCCTCCGGTCTCCCCAGCCGCCCCAGCGCTTCGGTCTCGCCCATGGTGCTGCCATCCAGGCAATCGTCTGTCGATGGCAGCGGCAGGTACGTTCCATTGGGCTACGTTGGAACATCCGGGGACACGCCACTGATGCACGTGCGGAGCCGCGTGGCGAGCTACTGGCGGGGCGCTGTGCTGGACGAGTACGACGGGGCAGGATGGCTACCCTCGGTGACGAATTTGACGCTGTCGGACCGCGGCCAGGGCGGCGTTCTGTTCGACGACTCCAAGACGGCCTCGTCCGATCTTTACCCCCAGACGTACTATCTGTTGACCGACCAGCCCAACGCCCTGTTTACCGGTTATGAGCCTGGGCGAGCCTACCTGCCGGACCCGACCCAACCCTTCCTGAGCCGGGGCACGGTCTACCGTGTCGTCTCGCCGCTTCCCCGCCTGAGGCCCTCGTTCCTTCGCCGAGACCGTGTGGACGGCACGGACGTGTCGAGCCTCGAGCTTCCACCGATCAGCGACAGGACGGCCGCACTCGCGGAGTCGATCGTGAGCGGCGCCCCCACCGACTACGACAAAGCCGTCCGCCTGGAGCAGTTCCTGCTTCTCAACTACCGATACGACCTGGGCGTGGAGCCGTACACACCCGGTCGGGACGCGGTGGACGTGTTCCTGTTCGAGCACCAGGCCGGCTACTGTTCCCAGTTCGCCACGGCCATGGCGGTGATGGCGCGGCACGTGGGACTGCCCGCGCGCGTGGCCGTCGGCTACCTGCCCGGGGAGTTCGACCCGATGGCGGGCGCATGCAAGGTGCGCTCCGGCGACGCCCACGCCTGGGTCGAGGTCCGCATGCGCATTAACGGCTGGGTACCCTTCGATCCCACCCCACGACCAGACGCGCCGCTGTTCATAGGCGCGGGAGGAAGCCTTGCGACCTTTGGACTTGGCGACCTGATGGGTGGCAGGTTCACCGGCGCGATATCGTCACTGGGCGGTGATTGGCTCCCCGGCACGCCCACGATCCCGAGCGCCAGTTGGCTGGCGGTGCTGAGTGCGGTGACCGCGATCGCCGCTGCCGTCGTGGCAGTCGCATACGCTCTCCTATCCAGGAGCCGGCGGGCCAAATCCGGACGATGGGGTTATACCACGCTGCACGGCGAGCACCGCCGCGCGCTGCTGGGTACCTAACGAGCAATGGCCAATCTGCTGGCCAGGAAGGGCTTGCCGCGACGCGCGTCGGTCCAGTCCCCTGAGGAATACGCGGGGCTAGTTTCGGGAAGCATCTCCCAGGGGATGGGCGCCGTCCGGTGGCTTAGCGAGGCCGCCAGCGCCGCCGCCTACGACCCACGACCCATGACCGATGCTACAGTGCTGGAGGCCCGCGAGAAGCTGGCGGCCCTCAAGCATTCGCTCAGGGTCCGGGCTAGAGCCATCGTCTGAACCAGTACTTCTGCGACCCTAACCAAACTTCCCCTGTACAACAGGGCTTTGAAATTAGGTATGATTCAACAACGACCACCAGAGGTTTGACTCCGGGCGCTTCAAGTTAACGCCCGTCCGGCACAATTTGCAACTGCCGTCCGAGTAGCGGGCAGTGCCGCTCCGAGATTCGAGGACCGTCCCGGCATGGGGTGTGCCACAAATTCGGCGGCCAGGAGCGGCGGGATAGATCTGCGCTAATCCTCGGAGCAAGGAGAGCTAGGGAATGGCGGACCAGGTGACGAGACTGGAAAGTCCGATCGACGTGATGTACCTCATGCACAAGGCCTTTAACGCCCAGGCCCAGCGGATCGAAGCGCTGGCGTTCGAGGGCCAGGACGGCGGCGACCTGACGGAGTTCAAGGAGTCGTTCGAGGAGTGGGTAAAGCACTTCTTCTACCACGCCGCAACGGAAGACGAGCACATGACGGGGCCGTTCAGGAGCTCCCAGGCGGCACGTGACAACGAGGCTGAACACGTGGAGATTTCGGATGCCGGATCCGAAATGATCGAGTTCCTAGCGAAAGGGGACAGCGCGGGTCTGATGGAGAATGTGACCACCGCGATGGCCGCCCTTGACGACAAGCAACATGACGAGCTCGTAAAGAAGACAGAGGAGGTGGAGCAGATCCTACGCAAGGCGATGGGTGAGACCAAGGTAATCGGCCGCACCCGCCGCCACCTCTACCTTCGAGTCATGTCGTTGGGAGTTCTCGAGTTCGATCACTTCGAGAATGAAGAGGCGTTTATCCTCCCGATGGTGCGAGATGAGATGAGTGCCGAGCAGGAGCTTCAGCTTGTAAGAAGATTGCTCGTGGACGACGCGGCGGACGACCCGCGGTGGATCATCGACTGGGTAGCTCGCGAAATAAGCGAGGAAGACCGCTCGTTGCTGGCCGACTTGGAGGCGCGGTTTGGGGCCGTGAGCCCCTAGCAACCGTCCTAAATCGTCCTAGGTTCAACGTTGATGGGACTGGCCGACGACGGTTTGTCGGCCGACCCGACCATCGTGGCTCAAGCGGTAACACGGCCCTCGGCAATGCACTGCCGCGGAGGAACTGTCAGGAGCTCAGCGAGAACGCATCGAACGCATCCACAGCCCCGCCGCGACAAGCACTATCGCCCCTATTGTGGCCAGCATGGCGCCTGTGGTTGGCCCAAGTGCGTCCGTATCTGGTCCGACCGCCGGTCCGCTGTACCCCCGCCACAGCCAGGTCGCCGCTATCAGCGTGACCATGCCCGCAACCACGGCAACTATGGGTCGGGCCCTGGTCAGAGTGTTCAGCAGTCCAGCCAGGGAGGACATGATCGTGGACACCGCTATGAGTCTGTTCGGTGCGTCGCAGGCCTCTGAAACCCAGTCCCTTTCCGATATCCTGGAGACGGGCTGGCAGTGGTTTCCAGGGATTCCGTTGATATACCAGGGGAAAGCGATCGATCCCAGCGCCAGGATGGCGCCGAACCCGATGAGTGCAACGGTATTTCGACGATTATGGCGATGACCTCAATCTCAGAAAGCTCCGCGGTGGGACGCACGTTTTCGCCGATCAGACCAGGTCCGACCACGGATCCTCCTGCACCGGCTCCAGCGTAAGCCGCTAACCGAAACATTACACTCTATCCCCCCAATTACGGTAACGCCAACCGGCGCGCGCGCGTAATCGCCCTATAGGGTGACTAACGGGTGAAAGCCATGGCAGACATCTGCCCGTGACACAAACCCCGCCGCCTACGCACTTTCGCACCCCCTTCGACGGCTAGAACGCGCTGGTCAGGTTGTACATGGGCATGATAACCGAGAGGGCAACGAAGGCGACGAAGGACGCGAGGATGATTACCCATCGCCACCTGTAGGCCGTCACCCGTGATCCTGACAGGGACGATGCCGTATTTGCGGCAGACCCACTCGGGGAGCAACGAAATGGCGTTATCTTCCGCCTGCTGCTTCTTCAGGTTGACGAAAGGCACCCGGTCAAGGAATCTTACGGCGATTCTGGCACGGCCTTCCGGCTTAGCGCCCAGGTAGCCGAATCTCGCGATCAGCGAGCCGTCGTCGCCCCCGGCGACGTCCTCGGCGTCCAGCTCGTCCGTCTTGGTCAGCAGTTCAGTCAGAGGCAGAGGCTGAGAAACGTCCACCGCAATAACCGTCCCACGGTCCGAAGAGCCGGCGGTACGAAGTATTCGGAGGGTGCTTATGCCCTGCAACAACGAATAGAGCTTGACCACGTTGTCCGTGTTAGCCATCGGCGCGAGCTCTATGTCAACTTCGCCGGTGTACTCAATAGGGCCGGACGGCTCGGCCATCATCTGATCGGCCAGGGACCCCGGGTCGGAATCGGCAAGGGCCGGGTCTTCCAGTTCCTTGAAGTAGTCCGACGTTGTGACTTCCCCTTCTTCGTCTTGTTTGAAGCTGATCGAGCCCAGCAGGTCGGCGGGGCCGTCGCTGCCGGCCGGTTCGTCTCCTGTCTCGCCCGCCCCGGTCGATACCGGTGAAGCAGCGGCACTGGCGGCGGTGCCTTGGACCTCCACGGCGCCACCGCTCTGTATGCCGGTGGGAGAATCGCCGGAAACGACCGGGCGCGAAGGGGTCCCTTCGACGATCACCTCTCGGGTGGACTCGATCCGCGTCTGGACCTCGCCCGAGATCTGAGGGCTGGGCCCGACTTCCGTGGGCCCGCTGACGGGAGGCACCACGCTCGCGGGTCCACCGCTGGACGGCACGACGGTGGAGGGATCCGCACCTTGCTGGACGGGCTGATCGGGTCCCGGTCCCCCGCCGGACCCGTCGTCGTCGGATGCCGGTCCGCCCTGTTCGCTGGCCTGGTACTGGACAGCGTCGGCTGATGCAGGCGCTGAAGCTCCGGGGGCCCGCGGCGTCGATTCAACGACGCCAGGCGGCTGGTCTGGGGCCACGGGCGCGTCGCTGGCGGCCCCCGGCAGCACCGTCTCAGCGGCGCGGTCGACCTCTCCCGACGGGGCATCCGCCGGTTGCGCCGCGACGGGCGGCTCAGCCTGTTGGACCACGTCAGCTTCTAGCGCCTCAACGACGGATTTGGATTGGTCGTCGCCGACGGGCGATTGCTGCTCCGTCGCCGCTGACGGCTCGTCTGGCGCCTCGTCTGGCGCGTCCCTGGGCGGGTCGGCCGTGGCGGTCTCCCCCGGGCCCAGCGATCCGAAAAGGCTGGACGGGTCCTCATCCAGCGACAGCATCGCGCTGCCCCATAGTTCCGCTGTCCTGTTCTTCCAGGCCGCCTCTATGCTCTGCGCTTCGCCGAGTACGTCCCGCACCGAAGACATCAGCTTAAAATACGCCTCTTTTGCCTCGTTGGTTACGTAGCTTTGGACTTCCTCCCGGGCTCGCACCAAAAAGAGTTGGGCCGCCTGCTTGGCCTGGACTTCCTGAATTTGCGCCCGCTTCAGTGCGGAACTCAGTATATTTTCGACCTCGCGTTCCGTGGTCTGCTGAGCCTGTCGCATGGCCTGGGCCAAAGTTTCCTGCGCCTCGGCCTTGGCCTCCGCGATAATACGGGCCGCCTCACTTCGGCTTCCTGAACGGCCCTCATCTTTACGCTGGCGGCCTCGCGGTTGGACTCTTCGAGGAGCTGGCGAGACAGGTTGCCATAGCCCTCCGCCGGGGTCTTTCGGGTGGTGGGGGCGGGGGCTGTGGAGGCTCTTGCACCAGGTTCTGGTATCGGGCCATGAGGTCTTCGAATGCCCTCAAAATCTGGTCCGACGTCTGCTCAGCGGTTGTTGCTGGAACGGCCGCCGCAGGCGGGGGCGCCTCCTCGTCAGCAGACTCGTGTTCGACCGCGGCCGCCAGCACTTCGGCGGCCTCCTGGTCTTCCGAGGAGGCCTTCTTGCGCCGAATCCACTGGGGCCAGAACGGCTTCTTTCCGGCCATGTCCGCTCCTTTGCTGGCAGGCTACCGGGCCGCCAAGGAGGTACCTCATAGCGGGGACGCACTCTCCCAAACCTGCAAAAGTGCGTTCCAGGTCTCAATTCGATAGTAGTTGGGGCGCATTCCTTGTCAAGGGAACTCTGGCTGCGGTTCCCTGGGCCTTAGGGTGTCCCCACGCCTGGCGAGTCGCCGGATGCGTCCGTAGAGGGGGCGTTTGATGAGCATCAGGCGGGGAAGCCTGCTGACGTAAACGGGCCGCGCCCTGGCGGTAGGCACGCCACACACAGAGGTCTGCCAAGGGGGGGCATCACTCGCGCCGCAGATCGGGGCAGTATGACGGGGACTGTCACGCCCCCCGGTATTGGGAGCGAGCGTGGTCCTTGCTACACCTCAGCCAGCAGGTCTCGGACGTAGTCGACGCTCCGGCGGTCCTGGGAGAGCTGATCGCCGTCGGTGGCGCCCTCGATCGCCAGGTAGCCGTCGAATCCCGAGTCCTTCATGGCCGCGATAGCGAAGCGGTAGTCCAGGTCGCCGTCGGGCAGCGGCACACGTACGAAGTAGGTGCGGCCCAGCTCAGGCACGCTGACGCGCTGCAAGTTCTTGCAGTGCCAGTAACCGGTGTAGGGCGCCAAGGCCAGGACCGCCTGCTCGTTGGTCTCCTCGGGAACGTCGTAGGTAATGTACATGCTGCCCAGGTCCGGGTTCGCCCGGACGTGCTGACTGCCGGCCAGCTCCAGCAGGTGGATGGTGGACCAGGAGTTGTCGGCAATTGAGTGCTGGCCAACCTCGAGGGTGACGATTACGCCAACGTCGCCGGCCATCTCGCCCACCTCCCGCAGGACGCGTGCGCTGCGCTCGAAGTCCTCCTCGCTGGCCGTCTGGCTGGAGTCGTGTGACGTGGCCTCGCCGGTGGAGCCGGATGAGCCCGCCCGCCTTCTTGGCCGCGCCCTTAACGCCGTGTCTACAATCTCGGCGCCTATCCATCCTGCGATCTGGACCGCATTTTCCAACCGCGCGCGGTTTTGTGCAGCCACGGCGGGATGGCGCAGGTCGCCGCCCCCGGTGACGCGCGTCTGGTGCTCCTCCCGCACGGTTACACAGGGCAGTCCCGCGTCGCGGAGGGCGCTTTGAAGCTCCTTCGCCTGCTTCTCGGTGGCCTCCATGCCACCGAAGTAGTCCGAGCCCAGCTCCAGGCCGTCGAACCCAATCTCTTTGACGTGCTTCAGATACGCGGCACGGGCCTCCCCGTCGGGGATGCCAGATCGCCACCCGGCGGAGAACGGGTAGAGGTTGACGCGTCTAAACGCGTAGCAGAGTTTCAAATTGCGACCTCGTTCCGCCTCGTTGCTGAAAGCTGACCTCATCTGGACCGGATGCGCCACCCGCAAATGATCGGGAGGCTAATGCCGCGCCTATAACTCCGATAGAATCTGTCGGACGTAGTCGACGCTCCGGCGGTCCTTGAAGAGGTGGTCGCCCTCGGTAGCGCCCTCCACGACCAGGTAGCCGTCGAAGCCGGCCTCTTTCATCGCCGCGATGGCGAACCGGTAGTCCAGGTCGCCGTCAGGCAGCGGCACCCAGATGAAATAGGACCGGTCGATCTCCGGCACGTGTATCCGGCGCATGTTTTTGCAGTGCCAGTACCTGGTGTAGGGAGCAAGCGCCAGGACCGCCTCTTCGTTGGTCTCCTCCGGAACGTCGTAGCATTTGTAGATATTGCCCAGGTCCGGGTTCGCGAATACGTGGGGGCTATCTGTCAACTCCAAGAGGTGGATGGTCGACCAGGAGTTATCTGCCAGGGAGTGCTGGCCGAGTTCGACGACGATAGTCGCGCCGTTGGCGCCGGCCATCTCGCCAACCTCTCGCAGCGCTTTGGCCGTGCGCTCGAAGTCGTCCTCGCTTGCCGTCTGACTGGAGTCATGAGAGGTGACGCCGCCGGTGGAGCCGATGGCGTCGGCGCGGCTTTTCGGCCGTCCCCTGAGAGCCGTGGAAACGATGCCCGCGCCTATCCATCCCGCGATCTTGACCGCATTCTCAAGACGCAGGCGGTTCGATTTGGCCACTCTCGGATTGCTCAACTCCCCGCCCGCTTGTGTGTGAATGGCCACGCACGGTAGCCCGGCGTCGGTGAGGACTTTTTGGAGCTCTTTCGACTGCTTCTCCGTGGCATCCATGCCCCCGAACATTTCGGCTGCCCCTAGCTCGACGCCATCGAAGCCCATGTCCTTCACGTGTTTGAGATACCTTGTGCGGGTCTCGCCCCTGGGAATGGTCCACATACCTTCCCCAGCAAAGGGGTAAAATGTTCCCCGCCTGACCCCGTAACAGAGTTTCACGATCTTTCCCTCGATATAATTCCCGCGACCAAAGTCCGCTGTGCGTCGAGGTGCGGGCCTAGGGGTAAACTAATTCGCGCTCCGATGCGGGCCGTCACGACGTTAGCTGATGCCAAAGGATTCGGTCGCTCTTTCGACGATATAGCGGCTGATTGTCAGCGATGCCGTCGCCCCCGGCGAAGGCGCGTTTAGCACGTGAATGGCCCCCTCCGTCTCGGCGATGCTGAAGTCCTGGAGCAGCTGGCCCTTGCGGTCTACCGCCTGTGCCCGGACCCCGGCGCCTGGCTCGTGGAGGTCCTCGCCGTCGATCTCGGGCACCAGCGTCTGGAGCGACCGGACGAAGACCGACTTGACCATCGACCGATATTGCTCTCCGATGCCGGTCTTCCAGTACTTGGCGGACATGCGCCAGAACCCCGGATGCGTCAGCATGCCGAAGGCGTCGCCCAGGGCAAAGCTGGTCTTTCGGTAACCTTCGCGCTTGAGTGCCAGCACGGCGTTGGGGCCCGCCTCCACGCTACCCGAGATGCGCCTGGTAAAGTGGACCCCCAGAAAAGGCAATGCTGGGTCCGGCACCGGATAGATGAGTCCTTTGACCAGGTGGCTACGCTCGGTCTTCAGCGAGTAATACTCGCCACGGAAAGGGATTATCCGGACGCCGATGTCGGCGCCCATCATTCGGGCCACCCGGTCCGCTTGAAGGCCCGCGCAGTTAATTACGTGCCTGGCGGAGAGGTCGCCGTTAGTGGTCTCCAAACGAATGTCGCTGCCGTCGCGCGACATGGCGGTGACCGGGGTACCCAGTATCAGATCGCCGCCGGCCTCGCGCATCTCTGTGGCGTAGGCGCCCGACACCTCATTGAAATCGATAATCCCTGTGTTCGGCGACCAGATGGCGCGCACGCCCGCAGCGTGGGGCTCTAGCTCCTTGAGTTGCTCCGCGCCGACGATCTCCAGGCCCACGGCGCCATTGGCGGTGCCCCTGCGGTAAAGCTCTTCGAGGCGAGGCACCTCGTCGTCGTCGATGGCGACGATCAGCTTGCCGCACATGTCGTACTTGATATCCCGTTCGTCGCAGAACTCCCGCAGCAGCTTTCCGCCGGTCGAGCAGAAGTTGGCCTTCTGGGAGCCGGGGGCGTAGTAGATGCCCGCGTGGATCACGCCGCTGTTATGGCCGGTCTGGTGCTGGGCAATCTCGGCTTCTTTTTCGATCACCGCGATCCGGTGGCGCGGGTACTCCTGCGTCAGGCGCATCCCGGTGGCGAGGCCGAGGATGCCGCCTCCGACGATGGCGATGTCGTAGCTTTGCGAATTCATGTGTGTCCGTTCGCGGCGCGTTCCGTGGGCGGTGTCCGGGCGATGGGGAGAGAAGCGCCCGAATTGTATCACAGGCGTATCAGGCGAGGCACCGGGGCGAAGTGACTCATAATTATTGTTACCGAATGGGGTATCGTTGCCTCAGAAATCAGGTTACCGAAAGGGGCAGCGATGACCTCAGTTGGAGTACAGGAGTACATCGAAGCGATACGAGGACGGTATGTCGGAGCGGGCAAGACAGAAAAGGGATGGATATTGGACGAGGCGGTGAGGGTGACTGGGTACCATCGCAAGGCGGTAGTGCGATTGCTAGGCAGGGAGAAGGCTGGTGGTCCATACCGCCGTGGGCGCCCACGGCGGTATGGACTAGAGTTGTCGGAGGCACTCAAGGTGCTGTGGGAAGCCAGCGGTCGCGTGTGTTCCCGCCGGCTACATCCATTTGTGGCCGAGCTGATCGGGGTGCTACGGCGGCATGGAGAGCAACAACTGACGAGGGAAGCGGAGGCCCAGCTAGTGGAGATGAGCCCATCGACCATTGACCGGCTACTGGGGCCTATTCGTAGCAGGGACGGCCGGCGCCGCTTTAGCACTACCAAGCCAGGGACTCTGTTACGCGATAGCATTCCGATCCGCACCTTCGCTGACTGGAACGACGAGGGGCCGGGCTTCTTGGAGGTGGACCTGGTGGCCCACTGTGGTGAGAGCACTAAGGGCTTTTATCTCCACACTCTTAGCACCGTAGACATAGCGACGGGGTGGGTGGAGTGTCAGGGGGTATGGGGGAAGGGCCAGGACCGCGTCGGCAGCGCGATCCATCACATCGCTCAGCGCCTGCCCTTCCAGCTGTTGGGACTGGACTCCGACAACGGAAGCGAGTTCATCAATCACCATCTGGTTGCCTATTGCCAACGCAAGCGCATCACCTTCACTCGCGCCCGGCCCTACAAGAAGAACGACAGCGCCCACGTGGAGCAGAAGAACTGGACGGCGGTGCGTCAGCTGGTCGGATACGACCGTTACAGCTCCCGGCCGGCCCTGGAGACCCTCAACCGTCTGTATGATCTTGTGCGCTGGCACACCAACTTCTTCCAGCCGGTCATGAAGCTACAGCACAAGACCCGTCATGGGGCTAAGGTGCACAAGATCTACGACCGGGCCAGGACGCCATATCAGCGACTGTTGGACTCCGGCGCCTTGCCTGAGGATGAACGGCGACGCCTGGCCGATACATATACCCGCCTCAATCCTATCAAGCTGCGCTCACAGATCGACAATACCCTCTCACGACTCTGGACTCTTTCTGATGCGCCCAACAACTCAAGCCGATCTCGACGAACTTTGGTAACAGCATAATTGAGGCAACGATACCTCCTTCGGTAACCGTTTCTATTGACGCAACACGCGGGGTCGCCTACGAGCCGGGAATTCGGGGATTCGGCCGGTGTCGTGTGCACCGCCGCGCTGTACAATGGCGGTGTCCAAATTCCGGCCTTCAACCCAGAAGAGTCATCGCCCAAGGCTCTGTACAATCGTGCTGATAACCCGTAATTGTTCCGGCGCCCTGGGCCCGGAATGCGCGCTCTTCAGACAAAACCGCCGATAACAGGACTATGTGAAACTTGACACAAAATCCTGGCCGCCCTAAAATTCGTCAGATTGTGCGGTATTTCGGTTAGTCGGGTGCTGCAAGGGGGCGTGGGGATGGTTTTGAACGTGGCGCGGCTCTTGATGGAGTCCAGCGGGTCCACCCGACAATACCAGCTACACGAAAGAATCAGTCTCGTCGAGGATGCGGAGGAGCAAAAGGTCAGCGGACGAGTCAAGTTGCTGAGGACAACCAAGAGCATCTGGATTAGTGCTGAGCTGACCACTGCCGTCGATAGTGAGTGCGGGCGATGTCTCACCGAGTTCCGCCAGCCGATCGAAATGGGGATAGAGGAGGAGGCCCTGCCGGTCCTAAACCCGGTTACGGGGATTAGAATCCATCCGTCGGAGTTCGGCAGCGAATACCTCTACATCGACGAGAAACATAACCTGGACCTGAGTGAAACGCTACGAGAGTACGCATCGATGGTCGTGCCCATGAACCCCGTCTGCAGGCCGGACTGCGCCGGTCTCTGCCACAAGTGCGGCGCCAATCTCAACCAGTTGTCCTGCGTGTGCGAAAAAGTGTCCCTCGACCCCCGCTGGGGTGCACTGTTGGAGGCAACAGCGACGGTCCCTGATCGGGGACGATAACAGATAACGTTTGCCACCGCGCTCTGGAGATAGAATTTGCCACCACTACCGAAGAAAAAACATTCGAGGAAACGGAAGGGAGGCCGCTCGGCCCACCACTTCCTCAAGCCTATGGCCGTCTCCCAGTGCCCGCAGTGTCGTAGCGCCCGGCTCCCACACCGAGTCTGCCCCACCTGCGGATACTACAATGGCCGCGAAGTCGTTCCGACCGATTCAGTCGCGTAACTGCGCCTCATCGTGCGGATAAGGAGCGTATCATGACCCTCACCTTTCAGACCAAGGCGCGCGGGCCGAAAGTCGCCTACCTGTTCCCGGGCCAGGGCGCCCAGGCGGTCGGTATGGGGCAGGACCTCTACGAGCAGTCGTCAGCTGCCCGCGAGGTGTTCCAGCAGGTCGACGAGGCCCTGGGCAAGTCGTTGACGAAAATCATGTTCGACGGCCCGGAGGATGAGCTCAGACAGACTGAAAACGCCCAGCCCGGCATCATGGCAGTGAGCCTGGCGTGCGTTAAGGCCATGGAGGAGCGACTCGGCGAAGACCAGCTTCCGCAGCCCGTGGTCATGGCGGGGCACAGCCTCGGCGAGTACAGCGCCCTGGCGGTGGCCGGAGTACTGGACATCGCCGAGACGACGAGGCTGGTCCAGATGCGGGGGAAGCTGATGCAGGAGGCATGCGAGGCGAACCCCGGCACGATGGCGGCGATCATCGGTATTGACCAGATGGCGCTGGAGGAGGTCGCTCGCGAGACCGGCGTCTGGGTATCCAATATCAATACGCCGGAGCAGATAGTCATCAGCGGCGAGAGGATGGGCGTCGCGCGGGCCATGGACCTGGCTACGGCCAGAGGCGCCAAGAAGGTCATACCGCTGCGGGTCGGCGGGGCGTTCCACTCGGGCCTGATGGAGCCAGCGCGGGTCGGTCTCGTCGAAGCCATCGAAGAGCTTGAGCTAAGAGACCCGAGGGTACCGATCATAGGGAACTTCACTGGAAGCCCGCTGAATACCGCGGATGAAATCAAGCAGGAGCTCGTCGCCCAGGTCTGCGGATGCGTGCAGTGGAATCAGTCGGTGGCACGGATGGTCGACTCGGGGGTCACGAGCTTCCTCGAGATCGGTCCCGGACGGGCGCTCAGCGGTATGGTGAAGCGAATCGACCGCAGAGCGCAGATCGCCGGCGTGAACGACATAGACTCCATCCTCAGCCTCAACATTGACTGACAAGCGGGCACAGATCGTCTAGAATGTCGCAGGAGATGCTGCGAGCTCTCCAGCCCGTGCGGACGTGGCGGCTTGAAACCGGCCTGAGAGTCGGCACAGCGACAATTTCGGTTGCGAATCTTCGGTTGCTCAGTTTGACTCCCTCAGTTCACCGATAGTCCCATGAACCAAGTAAGGACCTCGTCCTCCAGACGCGAAACGCGCATAGCTGCCCTGCAGATACTGTGCGAAGTAGATTCCGTGGGTCACGACCCATCAGAAGTGGTGGACCGTCGGGTGGCCGATGACGTACTGTCGTCTTCCGCGGAGCAGTTCTTGAGGAACCTCTTCGGCGGCGTGCTTGATAAACGCGAGGAAATAGATAAGATCATCTCAGAGTTCGCGCCGAGCTGGCCCATGCGGCAGATGGCGACCGTCGACCGGAACCTCCTGCGGATGGCCATCTACGAGATGGTTATGTCTAGTGACGCGCCGCCGAAAGTGGCCATCAACGAGGCGGTGGAGCTAGCCAAGGTATTTGGGTCCGAAAGCTCGCCAAAGTTCGTTAACGGCGTACTGGGCTCGGTAATGGAATCAGCGCCCATGAAGCATCCTGCCTGAATCAATCTAAGCTGACAACCACGGAGGTAGTTAAGTGGCAACAGTCATGGAGCGGGTCCAGAATATCATTGTAGAGAAGCTGGCCGTCGATGAGTCCGAAGTCGTGCCCGCAGCGTCATTCACCGATGACCTTAACGCTGACTCGCTTGATCTCGTGGAGCTCATAATGGCCTTCGAGGAAGAATTCAGCAACGACGACGTCACCCTCGAAATATCCGACGAGGACGCGGAAAACATCGCTACGGTTCAGCAGGCGGTCGACTACCTGGAGTCGCAAGGGTTCGCCGAGGAGTAGTCAGCCGCGGTCCGCTTCACCGGGACGTCGAATCTAACTCACAGGCAGGCCCGTCAGGCCTGCCTGTCTCTTCATCCAGGGGACTTGTTCAGCCGCCGGGCCCACCGGATGGCCCAAGCATAAGCAGGCGTGCAGTGAGTCAGAACATCTTCTTAACCGGCTTTTCCGGGACCGGCAAGACCGCCACCGGCAGGGCGCTGGCACGTCACCTGGGTTGGCGGTTCGTGGACACCGACGATGAGGTCGTTCGGCGCGCCGGCAAGCCGATACGGGACATCTTTTCCCAGGACGGCGAGGAGAGGTTCCGGGAGCTTGAGCGCACGGTACTGTCCAGTGTGGCTGCGGATGAGCGGCAGGTGGTCGCGACAGGTGGTGGAATCATCATGGATGGTCGCAACCGGGCCACGATGGGAGCCACTGGCATTGTCGTCCTGCTGGAGGCGAGTGCCGAGAAGATTCTCGAGCGGCTGGAGCGAGAGCGCTCGCAAGATGGTGAGGCCGACGTTGTCCGGCCGATGCTGGAGGCCGAAGACCCGATGGAGCGAATCCGCTCCTTGAAGGCCCACCGCCAGCCGAACTATACTCAGGCCCACTGGACGGTCGCGACCGACGACCAGACACCTGAGGGGGTGGCCTCGGAAGTGGCGAGACGCTGGAAAGCCCAGGAAGACGCCGGAACCCCGACGGACTCCGCTCCGTCCGGCGTGGAACTCGCCGCCCGCGTGCGCACGTCGTCTGGCGACTACCCGTTGTGGGTCGGCTGGGGAGCCATCGACGAGCTGGGCTGGCGCGTGAGGGAAGTGCTGGACCCGCCCGTCGCCTACATTATCTCGGACGAAGGCGTCCGCATTCAGGCCCGGCGGGCCCAGCGGGCGATGGAGGCCGCCGACGTCCCTACGCACGTTCTGTTCGTCCCGCAAGGAGAGCGCAGCAAGAACCTTCAAATGGCACAGACGATCTACTCATGGCTCGCCGATCGCAAGGCCGAGCGGGGCCATTTAGTGCTGGCCGTGGGCGGTGGTGTAGTCGGCGACCTGGCGGGCTTCGTGGCCGCCACTTATCTTAGGGGAATGCCATTCGGGCAGGTCCCCACGAGCCTGCTGGCCATGATGGATGCCGCCATCGGGGGCAAGACGGCCGTTGACCTGCCACAGGGGAAGAACCTGGTCGGCGCCTTCTACCAGCCAAAGTTCGTGCTCTCCGACGTATCGGTGCTTCAGACCCTGCCACGCCGCGAACTTAACTCCGGCTGGGCCGAGGCCATCAAACACGGACTCATTCTTGACGAGGCGCTGCTGGCCACCTTCGAGGAGGGCGCCGACGAGATACCTGAGCTGCGGCCGGAGATTACTACCGAGGTGGTGCGTCGTAGCGCCGCCATTAAAGCCGATGTCGTCTCTCGCGACGAGAGGGAGACCCTGGGCCTCCGCGTACTGTTGAACTACGGCCATACGATCGGACACGCCATCGAGGCTGCGACTGACTACGGGAGCTATCTGCACGGGGAGGCCGTCAGCATCGGGATGATGGGCGCCGCTCACATCGGCCAGGCCCTGGGCCTGATGTCGCCCGGGGAGGTCGAGCGCCAACAAAACGTGCTGGTGTCCTACGGCCTGCCGTTGACCTGCCCGGGCGTGGACCCGGATGCCATCGGAGAGGCCATGCTGACGGACAAGAAGACTACCGCTGGCGCCATTCGCTGGGTGCTGCTGGACGGCGTCGGCAATGCGGTCACCCGTAACGATGTCTCTCCGGAACTGGTGCGAGATGCCGTGCGCAGCCTGACAGGGTGAGCGCGACGGGGCGGACCTGGAGTGGTGTCTCTGAAGTTGACCGCCCTGACGCCTCGGGGTTGTTGGGAGGCCGGACGAAGCAGGACCGCGGCCCAGATAACATCGGGGGGGCCGGCTTCCGATTCGTCGGCACACCGCCAGATTGCTTCGTCGGCCGCGGCCTCCTCACAATGACGATCCTTAAGCGTCTCGCAAGGATAGGAAACTAGTCCATGGCGTGGCCGCTGCTGGTCTTGATGGGTTTCGGCACCGGCGCCTATGGCGTGCTGGTCGGCGCGGGTGGCGGTTTCATCCTTGGCCCCTTACTTCTTCTGTCCATGGACCTGGAGCCGGAGGTTGTGGCCGGCACGGTGCTGGCTTCTGTCGCCGTCAACAGCATGTCGGGCGCTTACGTCTATCGTCGAATGCGGCTGATCGACTATCGTAGCGCCCTGCTGTTTGCCGGAGCGGCCATACCCGGGTCGGTGATCGGGGCCTTCGGCGTCGGGGAGGTCCCGCCGACGACCTTCCGGGTGCTATTCGGTCTGCTGCTGCTCGTACTTGCCGGTCAGATCGCCCTGCGCTCGCGTCTTCCCGATAACGCCGACGCCCCGAATCCCGGGCAGGAATCGCCAGCATCCACGCGCGGCAGGCACATACGCACCACGGCTGGCGACGAGTACCGATACGAGTTCAATGAGCTTCTAGCCACGTCGCTTAACGTGGTGCTGGGGTTCATCTCCAGCTTCTTCGGGACCGGCGGCGGATTTCTGAGGACCCCGATACTGGTATCGTACTTCGGGTTCCCCGTGCGGGTCGCCGCTGCAACTTCGGTATTTGCGCTGTCAATCTACGCGACAGTTGGGGCGGCGACCCACGCGGCGCTGGGTCATGTCGAGTGGTTCCCGGTATTCGCCTTCACCGGAGTCGGACTGGTTGTGGGGGGGCACGTGGGCGCCTGGGCGGCCGGGAGGGTGCAAAGCGTCTGGCTGATGAGGACGCTGGTGCTGATGATCCTGGTGCTTGGAGTGAGGCTGGTCCTGGAGGGCGCTCTTAATTAGTAGAACAGTTCCCTGAGCTCCGCCGATCAACTACGGTTTTCGGTCCCTCGGGCGTCGTCTCGGAGATCCGGCGGTGCACGAAGCACCCAGCGGTACTCGCAAGTGGCGGTCGGTGGACAGGCGGCCTAGGACTAAGCGACCGCCCGAATCTCGCCCTGGTCGTTCGCCTCCAGCAGCGCCACGAAGTCGTAGCCTCGACGCCTGATCTCGTCGCTGCCGCCCTCGTTCCGGTCCAGCACGGTGATGACCTTGACGACCCGGTGACCGGCGGCCTCAACGGCCCCGATCGCGTGCAGCAGGCTGGAGCCCGAGGTGCAGGTATCGTCGACCACGGCGATTCGGGCGTTGTCCCCGAGCCCGGCCATCGGACCCTCGATGGCTCGTTGACCGCCGTGGCCCTTGGCCTCCTTGCGCACGATCAGGCCTGGCACCGGCTGTCCCTCCAGGTGGCTGACTACCGAGACCGAGGAGACGATGGGGTCCGCGCCCAGCGTCGGCCCGGCGATGGCCTGGGCGCTGCACTCCCTCAGAATTGGCAGTATCGCCTTAGCGATGTGGTAACCGGCCTCCGGGTCGAGCGTGATTATGCGCCCGTCGAAGTAGAAGCTGCTGCTCCCGCCGGCTGAAAGCTTGAACTCCCCGAACAGCAACGCTCCCCGGGCCTTGGCCAGCTCCAGGATTGTCTCCGCCTCTCGCTCGCTCATTTGTCGTCCTTTCGCAGCTCGCGTGGGGTCGCTGAAATACGGTCATGAACCGTCATTGCGAGGATTCCTACCGCGGAATGATGACGAAGCGATCTGGAAGAGGGTAGCCCACTGCGACCCCCGATTGTATCGGGGCCACGGCTCTCCTTCGTCGAGCCTCGCAATGACCCCGACGAGTCGGGGTGGTTAACTTGGGCGACAAGATGCCAGATGCAGCAAAGTGCACTACCCGGTTTGAGAGTCAGGTAAATGGCCCAACCGGCGGTGACTTGCCCCGGTCTCAGGAAAAACTCCGCGCTGATATGATTATCGCCGGGCACCATATTACCAGTTGAGGAGGTGGCATGCCCGCGAAGAAAAAGGTACTGATAACCGGCGCTGCCGGTCTGATCGGCGGCGTGCTCAGACAGGGACTCCGGAGCGGCTACGAGTTGAGCGGCGTGGACATGACGCCCGTGGCCGGCTTCGACAGCCTGATCGCGGACACCACTGACCTGGATGCGGTTCAGCCCGCATTCGAGGGCGTCGACACGGTCGTCGATCTTGCCAGCGTGCCCGACCAGGACAGCGGCTGGGACGTGGTCTACGAGAACAACCTGATCTCGACCTACAACGCTCTGGAGGCGTCGAGAAGGGCAGGGGTCAAGCGGGTGATTTTCGCCAGCTCCAACCACGCCACCGGCAACTACGAGGACGACCACCCCTATTCCGCCATCGTCGCGGGCGACTACGCCGGGCTCGACCCGGCCGCGATTCCGTACGTGACGACCGCCATGGCGATCCGCCCCGATGGGCCGTACGGCATCGGCAAGGCCTTTGGCGAGGCGGCAGGACGCTACTTTTCGGACAAGTTCGGGCTCTCCGTGATCTGCCTGCGCATCGGCACTCTGAACCGCGCGGGCCGGCCACTGAACCCTCGGCAGTTCGCCACCCTGCTCACCCACCGCGACCTTGTCCATCTGGTGGAACGCTGCATCGAGGCGCCGGACAACCTGAAGTTCGGTGTCTTCTACGGCGTTTCCGACAATAGATGGCGATTCTGGGACATCTCGAATTCCCGGGAAGCCATCGGCTACACGCCCCGCGACAACGCCGAGCGGTGGCGAACGGCCCAATAAAACGGTTTCCTGCGAACGTTCGGTGGACCTGGGTCTATGCACCGACACCTGTGCTAATCATGATCTTCCGCCTATGATCCCAACATCCTGTGTAATGACTACGATACATCCCAAGCCCTTGTATATTTGTACCGGGGTTGCAACTGACGGAGGCAATTGGTACTATTTTGAGCAATAGTGTTAATTGCTAGACGACTCGCAACCGGAGTGTCAATTGGCTCAAGAGAGTATTCACGACAGTCCTTATGGTAGCCTCGTCGCTACCATCGATGGACAGAGTGCATTCGTCCCAGACCCGCTGCCTCGCCAGCTAGACCTGAACTCAGAGTTGGTCTTTCAGCTCGATGTTGCTTCGCGTGCGGTAGCGAACCTGGCCGGGGTTGGAGAGACGGTCCAGAATCCGCATCTTTTGATTCGACCGTTCGTACGGCGAGAGGCGGTCCTGTCATCGAGAATCGAAGGGACCGAGGCGTCGCTTTCGGACCTGCTTCTATTTGAGGCCGGAGGGGACCGACTACCCAGGCGTCGTTTCCCGGGAGATGTGGAGGAAGTCGTCAACTACGTCCATGCCCTCGAATACGGAATAGATCGTATCGAAAAGCTGCCTTTGTCTGTCAGACTGATCAACGAGGTACACTCGCGGCTGCTTCAAGGAGTCCGCGGAGTAGAAATGCGCCCCGGAGAGCTAAGAACCCGCCAGGTCTGGATTGGGCCACCTGGAACCCCAATTCAAGGGGCCCGCTTCATCCCCCCGCCCGCCGGCCTTATCCTGGAATTGCTAGGGGATTGGGAACGCTTCGTCAACGAGGACTCCGTGATGCCCCCGCTGATCAAATGCGCGCTGATGCACTATCAGATCGAAGCGATTCATCCCTATCTTGATGGAAACGGCCGCACTGGTAGGCTTCTGATATCCCTATTCCTTCACGAACGGGGATTACTGCGGACACCGCTACTTTATCTAAGCGCGTATTTTGAACGGGACCGTCAGCGATACTACGACGAACTGTTGCGCGTCAGCGTTACTTGCGATTGGGACGGATGGCTCTCGTATTTCCTGAGTGGAGTGGCAGAACAGGCCCAAGATGCACTCATCCGAGTGCGCAGGCTCCGCGCGGTCCAAGCGCGGTACAGAGAAACCTTGTTAGAAAGGCACGAATCAAGCAACGCGTTGCGGCTGCTAGACCAACTGTTTGCCTACCCATTCATGGCCGTGTCGAACGTAGCGGACCTGCTGGATATAAGCCACAGTGGCGCCAGGCGAATTCTGGATCGGTTGGTCGAAGCCAGCATCGTCGAGTATTTGCCAGATACTTGGCCACGTATCTACTGTGCCATCGAACTATTGAACGAAATTGAATCGCCCGTCTCCGGTGGCAGCTAGGACATGTGGATCTTCTCGGGGGCCGCAGTTGGTGTCGGGCAGACAGCCGCCTACGCCATTACGACCACCGTGCCCGCGAGGAAGTCGTGTATGCACCGACGGTCCGAGCGGAATACGAATAGTACGTCGACGATGTCGTAGGGCGGGAGGACCCCCACCAGAAAGCCGTTCACCAGGGTCCTGAGCAGCACATTAGGCACGAACCCGCCGTTTTCGCCGGTCCGGTATACCACGATGCGGATTTTCAGCGCCTTCTTTCCCAGCGTCTGGCCGTCGCGGGTGAGGAGTACCATCTGGACAATCAAGATCGCGATCAGGAAGAATGGGGCGAGGGCCGGCGAGGTGAGCGCCAGAATTGTAAAAGGCGCTCCGAGGATGATGGCATCGAGTACCTGGGCGCCCAGCCTTGATGAGCGGGTGGCGAAGGTCTGGACCGGCTCCTCCGCCAGCGCCTCGGGCTCATACGGGACCAGTAGCCGGCCGCAGTCTGCGCAATATAGCGCCTAGTCCGGGTTGGACGCTGAGCACTGCGGACATTCGACCGACACTGGCAAAACCTCCCACGATGCGACAGCGGTCAGGGTGACATGATACCGCTCAGAAGACACGGAGTTATCTCAGCGAGGTGAAGCGATGCGTCTGGAGGGCAAGGTAGCTTTGATTACGGGAGGTGGGTCGGGCATCGGACGCGCGACGGCCGAGCTGTTCGCCCGCGAGGGGGCGAGCGTCGTCGTCTCCGATCTGCACGGTCCCGCGGCCGAGGAGACCGCGCGAGCGGTCGGCGGTTCAGGCGGCGAGGCTATCGTCGTCACCGGCGACGTGTCCGTGAGCGCCGATGCGGAGCGGATGGTGTCGACGGCGACCGAAGCTCACGGACGCCTGGACGTGCTGGTCAACAGCGCCGGCGTCAGTGCCAGGAACGCCCTGCCCGAGGGCGCCTCGCCGGAGCAGGTCTGGGACAAGGTCATGGACGTTAACCTCAAGGGCACCTACCTGGTCTCCTGGTTCGCCGTGCCGGCCATGGAGCGGTCGGGTGGCGGCTCAATCATCAACCTGTCGTCCATCATGGGTCTCGTGGGCTACCCCAAGGGCATGGGCGGCGGGTTCAACCCCTACGTGCCCTCCAAGGGTGGGGTGCTGCAGTTCACCCGAAACCTTGCCATCGACTCGGCGGACAAGAACATTCGCGTCAACTGCATCTGCCCTGGGTATGTCGAGACCAATCTCACGAGCGCCTTAACAGGTGACGAGGAGCTGCGGCGCGTGCTGGAGTCGCGCCACCCGATGGGCCGGCTGGGAAAGCCCGAGGAGATCGCCTTTGCCGCCCTCTACCTGGCATCCGACGAGTCCGCCTTTGTCACCGGGGCGCCGCTGGTCGTCGACGGCGGCTATACCGCCCAGTAGGTTTAAAGCGTCCAAGATGACCTGACCTGTCATTCTTGAGCGCAGCGAAGAATCCATAGGCGACGCTTAGATTCTTCGTCGTCCCGATTCATCGGGACTCCTCTAGAATGACAAAAGTGCGGTTCTTGTGACGGGCTCTTATCGACCACGGGTCGCCACGTGTCGCTCG
Organism: Dehalococcoidia bacterium; assembly: GCA_965248005.1. Taxonomy (GTDB): domain Bacteria; phylum Chloroflexota; class Dehalococcoidia; order Lucifugimonadales; family UBA1123; genus CBDFIE01. Next base: position 835,468 of record CBDFIE010000003.1, on the reverse strand, counting down.
AATCTTCCCTGATGACGCGCCGAAGATACCCCGTTGCCGAGTTTTTCTGTAGACCACGAGCCGGCAACCGACCGTCGAAACCTCAGCAAGACCTCCGGTGTGGCTGCTCCGTCGCAGCGCCACCGCGCTGGCTCACTCGAACGTCACCACCTGGCTCTTCCACACCTCGTTTGCAATACCGTCCAGGGCCTTCTGGTTCGGGCGGTCCACCTGGAGCAGGCGGCCCAGGGTCCGGGGCGCCAGGTCCGCGAGGTAGGGGCACCGCTTCCTGAACCCGGCGAGGGTGTGCCGCTCGCCGCCCAGCAGCACGTAGTCGATACGGCGTTGGTGGGCGGAGAACACGTCCCGCACCACCTGGCATGCCTTGTCGTACAGCTCCCGCACCAGACGCTCGCGGCTGCGTTCGAAGCGTCGCTGGGACTGCCCACCGGCGCGGTGGCGGTGCTTGACGTATCGAGTGTCCGTCTTGGAAGCGATCAGCGCGTCGCCCCGTAGCACGCCCACCGCGTACCGGCCCAGCCGCAGCATCACCACGCCCACCGTGACGTCGGTTGTCAGCAGCCGCCGCAACGGCTCGAACGCCGCGCCACCGGCCCCATCGTGCGACTCCAACGGGAAGGACGGCAGAACGGCGACCGCTCGCAGGGGAGACATGTAGAGGGCCACGCCGGTCTCCGACCGCGGCAGGGCGCTGATGATGTCGGACGCCGTGGACCGGTCGGGTTCGTCCTCGGGCAGGTAGCGGGCTGACTCCGGAGAGCGTGCCATCTCCGGCGTCAAATAGATGGCGCGAATGGCCTCTCCGGACGCTTCCAGGTCGTCCAGAAGGCCGAGTACGCTTCGCTTGCTGGTCCAGCGGGACTCTTGACGTTCCATGTCTTTTGAATTTCTTGTATTGGGGCGATCGGTTGCTTGTGGTCGGAACCTTTAAGGCTCTCCGAGAGCCGTCCAGTAGTCGTAGCGCATGGACGCCTGCTCTTTCACGGTCTCGATGTCCTCTTCCAGCATGTAGCGCTCGTCGACCAGCGCCCTCGCGGCGTCGTCGACCCGTCGCAGGTAGTCGTCTTTCGATTCGTAGCGCTCCTCGATGGACCGCCGCCCGTCCCCGGCGGCCTCCCGCAGCGCCCGCGTCCCGGCGAAAGGGACGGTCCAGCCGGCGAGCCCCCCGGTGATGCCGATGACCAGTCCCGGGTTGCCGATGTCGGGATGGCGAAGGTTCCAGCCCGAGTGGGTCGCCAGCGGCGCTGCCAGGTCGGGCAAGCGTATGCCTGCGATCTCGTTGCCGTCCTCGTCCACGTCGGAGACCAGCGCCGGGTACTCCTGGCCCTGTTCGGCGGGCAGCTTCACGGTCCTGCCGAGGTGGGTCTCCGGCCCGTAGTCGAGGCGCATCGCCCGTGTAACCTCCGGCGGGAGCGTCACGCCAGGGACAACCGCGAGTTTGTCCCGCAGGGTGTGAGACTCCACCGCCGTGCCCTGGTCGAGACTCGGGTGCCTGCTGGGAGGCGCATCCTTCCCGCCGCTGACCCACCTGTCCAGGTTGATCAGGGCCGCCCTTAGCAGCGGCCGGTAGTCGACCGCGTTGAATAGGAGCTGCCCCTTTAGCCCGTCCGACGCCCGGACCGTCTCGGGCGGGAAGACCCCCACGCTATGTTGGCAGCCGGCAAAGTGGTAGCGGCGCACATCCTCCGATTCCAGGGCGTCACTCATCGTCTGTAGGTCGGTGTGGATGAGGGCGGCGTCGCCGCGCCAGTACTCCGCCGAGGTGTTGATGAACATGATCTTGGGGGCTGCGTCCAGCTCTTCCATCCTCGCTAGCATCGACCCGGAGGCGCTCGTTACCGGGTCGGTCTGCGGGGTGTCGGCGAACGGGAACAGCTCCGGGATGATGTAGCAGACGTCTTTCGAGGGCTGGCCGAAACGCAGGTTGAACTCGCCGCGCATCCCCCCCGCGACGTGGGCGATGATGCCGTCCAGCGCCGTCCGCCCCTCTTCATCTCGATTGAGCCCATGGTAGACCAGGGTGCGGAGGAACCTCCCGCTCTGCGATATCCCCTGCGCGTAGGCGTAATCTATGGTCCCGGCGCAGGGGTTGCCGACATCCTCGGGAGTGTGCTTGAGGTAGGAGACGACGTCCCTGACCGCCGCCAGTCCAAGGCCCACGATGGCGCTGCCCGCGGTCTCGTAAACAAGCTGGTATATTCGGCCCGGTTCGAAGCCTGATGGCATGTGGACATGGCTCGGCTCCGGCTCTATCTGCTGGTCCTCCACACGCACGAAGGACCACCGATCGCGGGGCACCTCCTGGCCAGTGGCGTTGGGGTGGTCCCTCACGGTCAGCGAGGCGGCCGGGTCGTTCGCATCCACCGGCGGGTGAGGCAGGTGCTGTCTGTCGGCCAGAAGGAACAGGTTAGTCGGTGTGTCGCACTGGAACTGGCAGAGTATCCGTCCTCTAAGCGGTCCGCCGTCGGGCCCCAGCGCCTGAGGAGCGGTCAGGCCCATCAGGTGGGGACCGGGCGGCACGTCGGCCTGCCAGCCGCACCAGACGACCGTGAACCCATGCCGCATCAGGAAGCCGTTCCCCGCCGAAAGCGGTGCGCTGGGGTCCATGGCCCGCTGCACGCTGTTGTAGGTCAGGACCGTCTTTCTGCCCCGGTTAACCACGTCGAACAGTAGTCTCCCGTTTCCCTTCCTAGGGTCGAGAGGCTGAAGCATCGTGAAGTCCGCGGAGAAGCGCACCCGGCCACCAGGGTCTCTGGGCGCCAGCTTCAGGTCGGTGATCGCCTCATTGGAGGAGTGCAACGGGTCCACCGAAAAATGCGCCGTGCCCTCGAGGAACTGGTAAGGGCCAACGTCGTCGAAGGAACGCCCATCGGCGAAGGGCGTCCGGTTGACGATCTCTAGCGTGGTAACGGCCATGCAGCCTCCTTGCTGACAATGGTTCAATTTCGGACCGAACCCGGTGGACCTGGTCTAGCCACGCCGGCCTAAAGCGATCCTCGACCAAGCCATGTCCATGCCCTAAGGCCACGTATTCAGGAATCGTCCTCGAGTAAAGGGCCGATGCTGATTCTAACACCGGACTCACACTATGGCTTATGGTGGGTCGAGGTCAACGCGGACCCCAGAAAATCCGGTCGACGCATCGGCTACGGCATGACTACACTGCAACGACCGGCTAGAACACCTGGAGCGCATAACACAACCTACCCTGTCATTCTTGACTGACACAACAAACCCTGTCATTCTTGAGCGAAGCGAAGAATCTGTACGCCTCCAGGATGACCCGTATGCGGGTTCCGTTGGAGGCGCTTGGGTCCGAAAGGGGCACGTATGCGGATTGCGATAGGGGCAGACCATGGCGGCTTCGAGCTCAAACGGGAGCTCAAGGAGCTACTTAGCTCCCAGGGGCACGAAGTCGAAGACGTGGGCGCTCACACACTGGACCCGGCGGACGACTACCCGGATTTTACGTTGGCCGTGGCCGAGAGCGTCGCCGGTCGTGGGGCCGAGCGAGGCATCATGATCTGCGGCAGCGGCGTCGGCGCGTCCGTGGCCGCCAACAAGGTCAAGGGCGTCCGCGCCAGTGTGTGTCACGACACCTACTCCGCCCACCAGGGGGTGGAGCACGACGACATGAACGTGCTGTGTCTCGGCGCGCGCATCGTGGGGGTGGAGCTAGCCCGGGAGGTGTCAGCCGCGTTCCTGACGGCGAGCTACTCCGGCGAGGAGCGCCATCAGCGCAGGCTAGGCAAGGTGCTCGACATGGAAGCCCGCTTCGGCTGACACGGTCCCCGCGATAACCGCCCCAGGCCGACCGGGGTAAGCGTGCGGGCGGCCGTTGACCGTTGCCTAGCCGTACTCCGCGCCCATGAGACAGGCCACGGGTTTCTGAGTCCTTTCCGCCTCGTCGAAAGCAGTGGAGATCCGGCCGACGTCGCTGTCGGTCTCCACCAGGAAATACTCGATTCCCCAGGCGTGCAGGATCGGCTCGGTGAACCTGGCGGCCGAGTCGCCTACGACGCCGTGTCGGTTCCAGCCCCGGTAGCCCACCATCATCACTACCGGAAGATCGACGTCCAGCGCCAGCCCCCGAATCGAGTCCCCCGACTCGAACACGCCCGTATTCTGAATCAGGACCACCGGCTTCTTGCCGCCCACCCAGAGCCCGGCCGCGATGGCCATGGACTCGCCTTCCCGACAGACCGGGACCACCTGGATGCTCGGCTCCGACATCATCCGCTCGAAAAGGAAGTTGGTCTCGCTGTCGGGCAGCCACACCACGTGGGTGACCTGGTTCTTTTTCAGCTCGTCCAGGATGGGTGCGGGCGTCAGGAGTAGCTCAGGCACTTGCGACCTCCGCGGCGCTGCTTAGCGAGGCAGCCCTTCAGACTTGGAATGGCGACATTGTAGGCTGGGGCCACGGCAGGGTCAACCGAGCGCTATTCATTAATCAGGAAGGAAAGGAAGCGGTTAACTGGGAAGGGAAGTGCAGGCTGAGTGAGCGGTGCTACAGAGGAACGCTCAAAGGTTGTTTAGTTCCAAGCCGAGGGTTTCGTGATATTTCCACCCGCGTCGCATAGCTGCTGTGGCAACTGACAGTTTCTCAAAGTGGGTCTTCGAAGGTGCCGTATGAAAGTCGCAGCGCCCAGCAACGCCACTGGTGTATTTGCACGCGGGCGAGTGTTCGGGTTAACGACGCCTTCTGGTAGGTTGAACACGTCTCGGGTCAAACGCACAGGCGAAGCCAGGTCCGCGTCATTGGAAATCAGCAATGCCTGCTCGAAGTCCTCGTTGTGTGCGTCAATCAGAAGCCAAGTCGCGATGTTTACATCGGTGCGTTTCTCTTCGGTGTCCATGATTTGCACATAGCGACTCTGTCGATTGGCTTGAGCGTGAACAAGGGGCCTCCACTTGGTACTTTCCCGAAATTGGCCACGATGGATGGACAAGCCCGGCAGCGTGCGGAGAGCACGGAGATAATTTAGCTGTCTTCGTAGCTGATTCGGGTCTGACCGATTTGTAACGTAAGACGTGAAGTATCTGATCTTGTTGATCGTGTGAGTAGGGACGATTGCTTGGGAAAGTTTGAGTAAATCTAACCACTTTTAAGTTGTTCCCTTGACCGCGCCGTAATACACATTGAATCCATCAATGTACACGTTAGTAATCATAGGCATCCTGGGAATAAACAGAGACCTCCTTGCGGAGGTCTCGACCCTGCCAGCTAGGTGACAGGGGGGGTATACCCAATGTTTACACCGGCAAGCGGCAGTCGTCAAGAGCGTTTTGGCTAGCATCGAGGCTTTGTCAACAGCAAGCGTCGCGAAGCTGCGCTTACACGCTCTCGCGTCTCATTGGCTAAAGCTTGAGCATGGCGCCCGATGATGGAAAGTACCGCTTGGCTCCGCGTCTCGTCGGGCGGTTGGCAGCGCCTAACGCCGGTGCTACAATTGCCGCGGCGCCCCGTGGAGCGCACGGGCGCGTCGACATCGCGCTTATTTGGGAGAGGGGACCACATGCCAGATTTCAAGGCCCAGGTTTTCGTGTGTACCAACAGTGAAGATGCCGAGGACCGGCGACACTGCGGGGACAAGTCCGGCGACGCGATTCGCCAGCAGTTCAACCAGCTGCTCGTCGAGCACGGACTTCTCGATACGGTCTCGGTCAACGACGTGGGATGCACCAGCCAGCACCGCCGTTGCTCCCCCGCTCAGGGCAGCGTTACGGTCTTCGGTCCCTCGGCCGATCTGGGCGGGGTGTGGTACACGGCGAGCCCCGACGACGTGGAGGAGATCATCACCGAGCACCTGGTAGGAGGTCGCCCGGTCGAGAGACTACGCAATCCCGAGCGGTCGATCACCTTCTAACAGACCGCACGCGTCAGAGGACGAAGCTCTCGCCGGAGCTGTATCTGCGCCACGCTCCGCCCCGGTAAACAATGACCTGTCCGGCGCCCAGCACCGTCCACCCGTCGCCTTTCGACACGCACCCCGTTCGGGCGTCGATGCCCAGGACCGCCTCCAGTCCCGGCGGCGCGTCCGCCAGCTCCGGGGCCACGGTATCCGGATTCGCGCGCTCGTGGTGAGGCAGCGTCGCAATGCCGTCGGCGATGCCAAGGGCCTCGCGCCATCCGCGAAAGCGCATCCAGGCGCCTAGCACCATGGCTCCCGCGCTGGATCCGCCCAGCACCGCCCTACGCTCGAGTGCGTCCGTCATGCCGCGTAGCACCGGTGACCCTCGCAGGGTGTCCAGCAGGTGTTCCGGGTTGCCCCCGGTCAGGTAGATCGCGTCTGCGGCCCTCACCTCGGCGGCCATGGCTTCGTCCTGTGCGTCAGCCCGGTCTAGCACCATCAGCGGCGCGGCATCAGCCCCCAGCTCCGAGAAGTAACGCACCCCGTTAGCCGCTGCCATCGCGGGGTTTTCGCGGGCCGCCGCGGTGGGGAGCACGAGCAGCCGCGGCCGCTCTGCATCTGCCGATGCCAGGAGTGCAAGGTCGAGCTCTTCGCATCCCGGCCGGAACTCGTCACCGCCGATCAGTGCAATGCGGTCGGGCATCAGCGTGCCTCCCCTCCCGGTCTACAGAGCGGAATTTTATCAGAGTGAGGGGTCGATAGCCGCGCCCCGCTCCGACCGGGTGTTTGCGCGGGCGGGCTTCGTGTTAGCGTGTGTCCGTTGGTCCGGTGGTCGTATTTTGCGGTATAGTTAAGCCTACAACGGTCGCGGATTCTCACGTGGACGCCGTGCCAAACACTGAGCAGGTTGTCGTCGACTGAAGAGGCTGGATAATGCGTTTACTCGGAAGTGTGTGGAGGCTGGTCGCCACCGTGTTCACGGTGGCCACGATCGTCCACGCCTACCGCACCCGGCGGTCCCACGGGACCTACTATATGGTACCCTTCGACTTCCGGTTTCCGACGGTCGGCCGCATCAAAGAGCGGCTGTGGAACCCGAGCGACTCTCGAATCTTCACGCCAAGCATATTCGGGGTGGGTTGGTCGGTGAATATCCATGAAGTCGGCAAACGGCTAGGTATGATCGACGATCCCAACGTGCGTCAGGGCGACAAGGCCGGACCCGACGGCCAGTGAGCATGCGCCGGGGCCGCCTGGCATTGTGAACCCACACTCGTTTTCCCGCTGGTCTCTGGCGCACGGAGCAGCCCGAGACCCCTTGTCGGCCTGTCGCGGATACTGCCCGGTGGTGTAGTGGTAGCACAGAGGACTTTGGCTCCTCTGACCCAGGTTCGAATCCTGGCCGGGCAGCCATTTTTGTAGACTGGGAGTCGAACCTCTACGCGCGGTCTGCACCTGCCTGGACCCCGTCAGGTCTCGTTCCAGGGGAATTTGTCTGCGCACTCTTAACTGAACTACCTGTTAAGAACCGGTGGGCGCTCTGTCTCAATGACAGAGCGCCCACTCGAGGTGTCCAGGCAACCAGGGAAAACGTGCCCTGGTCCGAAAGTCCGCCGATTATATCGCTGAATCGCCCCGCTCGCCGGTCCTGACCCGGACGGCGTCTTCTACCCGGGATATGAGTATCTTGCCGTCGCCGATCTCGCCGTCGCCGGGGGACCTAGCAGCCCCAATTATCGCCTCGACGGCCGCATCTCTCATCGCGTCGGGGATCACGGTCACGAGGAGTGTCTTTGATGTCGCGGCCCTTACCATGGTCCCGCCTCTGCCGGTGAAAACCTCAACGCCCCGCTGCCGGCCCTGCCCCGTGACGTTCTGATAGTGGAACCCCCCGCAGCCTGCTTCTTCCAATGCGGCCGTCACCTGATTGACACGCTCTGGCCTGACGATCGCCTCGATCTTGATCATAATTCACCTCAGGTCCTGCTCTCGAAGTCTGGGAAATCGATTTCAAAGGCAACCCTGACCGCACAAGGCGGTCCGACGATGCCGACCGCTAGTTAGCTCCATCCGCGACGAAGGCCCTCTCGCCGTGGTAGGAGACATCGAGACCCTGGTCCTCTTCAGCGTCGTCTGCGCGGAGACCCAGACCGGGAATCAGGTCCAGCACCTTGAGGATGACCACGGTTACGACGAATGAGTAAACGATCGTAGCGGCAATGGCCACTATCTGGGTTACCATCTGGTCCCAGTTGCCCTCAAAGGCCCCTGCCGTGCCGCCGATTAGCTCGACCGCGAATAGCCCCGTGGCCAGTGCGCCCCATATGCCTCCGACCCCGTGGACGGCGAAGACCTCGAGCGCGTCGTCAAGTTTGGTTTTGGTGCGGAGCCATACCGCGCCGTAGCAGAGCGCTCCGGCGCCAAACCCTATACCCAGGGCACCCAACACACCGACGAACCCCGATGCGGGCGTTATGGCCACCAGGCCCGCTACCGCGCCGGACGCCACGCCTACGGCGCTCATACGGCCTGTCTGAATCTGTGAGATTACGCCCCAGGTGAGAGCGGCCGTCGCCGCGGCCACATGGGTGACCAGGAAGGCGTTGACGTCTAACGCGTTGGCAGCGAGTCCGGAACCGGCGTTGAAGCCGAACCATCCGAACCACAGCAGCGCCGCGCCGAGGACGACCCACGGGACGTTGTGAGGCTCCACGCCGGGGTCTCGCCGCCGTCCGACCAACAGTGCGGCGGCTACCGCTGCCACGCCAGCGTTGATGTGGACCACGGTCCCACCCGCGAAGTCGAGGGCCCCTTCCTTGAAGAGCCAGCCTGTCGGAGCCCAAACCCAGTGGGCGATTGGCGCGTAAACGACGGTAACCCAGATCACCAGGAACAGCAGGTAAGTAGTGAACTTGAACCGCTCGACAAACGCCCCGGTAATGAGGGCGGGCGTGATGATCGCGAACATCATCTGGAAAACGACAAAAAGTAGGACCGGTATGCCCCCGGACTCGTCGTTGATGTCGATGCCGGACAGTCCGAGCGCGCTGAAGTCGCCTATGAACCTGCCTCCCTCGCCGAAGGCGAGGCTGTAGCCCCACAGCACCCAGACTATGCTCACCACCGCGATGGCGACGAAGCTGTACATGATCGTACTAACGGCGTTTCTGCCCCGCACAAGCCCGCCGTAGAAAAAAGCAAGCCCCGGAGTCATGAGCATCACCAGGGCCGAAGCAGCCAACATCCAAGCAATATGGCCTGAGTCCATGTTTCCCTCCCAGTTCGTCCCTCTGTAGGGTCTCGTCGTTCCGAGCTCGTCGAAGCACGTCGCCCCGACGATTTGGGACCATGGTAACCCCAGGTTGTTACAAGAATGTTACCCGTATGTAAACTTTTCGGTCCGATGCAAAAGCCTCACAGGGCACCTCGACTGGGGACGCTCCTTTTCGACGAAGGTGGCCGACATCGGCGACAGACTGCTCCTAACGACGAACGGGGACCCCGAAACTCGTTCGGCATCCCCGTATCTGGCCCGAGGTGTCCGGCCGAGACGAGAGCAGTCGATCCGCGTCTAACGGAACGCGGCTATCTCTCGATACGGCCGAGTCTTCGGTCTACTCGATCAGATGCCGCTTCAGCACGTCCTCGTCGAACTCGATGCCGAGACCCGGCCCAGTTGGCGGCGTGATGTAGCCGTTTTCGAACAGAAGAGGCTCTTTGAATATTGTCGCGTGGAGCGGTCCCATGTTCGCCTCCTGAATCAGGAAGTTCGGCGAGCACGTGTCGACCTGAATCGCCGAGGCAGCCGCTATCGGCCCGCAGGCCATGTGGGGCGCGATCACCGCGTAGTGGGCCTCGGCGATGCTGGCGATCTTCTTGGCCTCCGTGATGCCGCCGCACTGTCCGACGTCGAGTTGGAGGATCTGCGCCGCCTTCTTCTCGAGCAGGTTCAAAAACTCGTACTTCGTAACCAGGCGCTCGCCCGTGGCGATCGGAATGCTCGTGTGGGCGGCGACCCGGGCCATCTCGTCGATGTTCTCCGGGGGCACCGGCTCCTCGAACCAGAACGGGTGGTACGGCTCGAGGTAATCGGCCACGCGGATCGCGCTGTATGTCGTAAGCTGCCCGTGAGTCCCGATCCCCACCTCCAGATTGTTTCCGACGGCCTTCCGGATGCTCTCGAATATCTTTGCCGCGTGCTCGATCTCCCACAGCGGTATGTCCCTGGGTATTGGATACGACGGCGAAAATGGGTCGAGCTTACAGGCCGAGTTGCCCTCTTCCACGAGCTGTACCGCTATCTCTCCGGCCTTCTCGGGATCGTCCTGGAACTCCTGGCGGCCCGGCATGTAGGCGTAGGCGCGCAGTTTCTCGTGGTACTTGCCGCCCAGCAGATTGTAGATGGGCTGGTTGGTCGCCTTGCCGACGATGTCCCATAGCGCCATGTCGATGGCGCTTATCACCGGTGTGGCGTGAAGGCTCGGGTGGCGGAAGTCGTGGCGGGAGGCGTACATCCGGTCCCAGATCCTCTCGGTGTTGAAGGGGTCCTCTCCGATGACATACTGGCCTACCAGCTCCTCGATCAGGCTGATCTGAGACTTCAGGTCGCCCAGACGATTCGAGTAGGTATTCCCGGTTATCCGCTCGCCTAGCCCGAAAATTCCTTCATCGGTTAGAAGCTGTAGAAACAGCAGGTATCTGCCCCCTCTGTACGGCTCCTCGTTCTCGACGACCATGGTCTTGAGTTCAACGACTTTCAATGTGCTCTCCTATCTCTTGATGTGCCCCGAAGTGTGCACTGTGTGATAGAGTCTGGCCGTCTCAGTCACGTGACCCCGGTGTGGCCCCATGTATTCCCCCGCCTCTGGATTCGCTCTTATGCGCCCTCGGCGGATGCGGATATACTACCACCCGATCGGTGGGGTGGCCTGACAGGGGCCGGGCCAGTGATCTCGGCAAGCGGCGCCCCCCCAAAGCAAGACGCCCGGCGCAATTTCGCGTCGGGCGTCTCATTCGTGCCGCCGCCGATGGATCAGTCGGGGGGGGTCAGACGAAGTAGATGTTCAGTTGATGAGCCTTAGACGGCGCTTCGAGTCAGCGAGCGGTGATATTCCACCGCCTGGGCGATGCCCTCGTCGAGCGGAACGTTTGGCGCCCAGCCCAGGAGCCGTTGTGCCTTCGAGATGTCCAGGCAGACACTGTCGGCTTCGCCGGGGCGCCTGTCAGCGTACCGTGGCTCCATCCGAGCGCCGGAAGCGGCGCGGACCGCGTCGAATATCTCGATGTCGGACACCGCAACGCCCCGCGACAGGTTGTACGTCTCGTTGTCGCCCTGTTCACCGATGGCCATTAGATTGGCGTTGACTATATCCTGGACGAACACGTAGTCACGCGTCTTCGTGCCGTCCCCGAATATCGTAGGTTGGGTCCCATCCAATAGCTGGCCCGCGAATATCGCCACCACGCCAGATTCGCCCTTGGCGTCCTGTCTCGGACCGTACACGTTGCCGTACCGGAAGATCTTGTACCGAAGGCCGTGAACGTCGGCGAAAAACCTTACGAAATTCTCGGCCGCGTACTTCGACGCGCCGTAGGCGGACTGAGGTCTTACAGGGTGCGACTCGTCCATGGGCACGTACGCCGGCTCGGAGTACACGGCGCTGGTCGATGCGAATATGAACCGGGCAACTGTGTAACGCACGGCGAGACTGAGCAGGTTCACCGAGCCGACCACGTTTATCGCGGCGTCCGCGGCCGGGTCCACCATCGAGCGCCGCACGTCGATCTGTGCCGCGTGGTGATTCACGATTTGTGGGCGCTCACGCTCGAACACGTGCTTCACCGCGTCGAGATCGGTGACGCTGCACTCATACAGCCTGGCGGCGGGGTTCAGGTTAGCGTGGCGGCCCGTGGACAGGTCGTCGATGATCGCCACCGAGTGGCCGGCCTCTAGCATCGCGTCGACGATGCCGGAGCCGATGAAACCGGCGCCTCCGGTGATCACAATTCTCATTGCCTACCGTCCCTGTTGGGCTGTTGGGCCTGCGAACTCGGTCGGGGTCGGTGGTCGGGCGCTCTAAGCGCCGGGGTGTAACCCGCAACGTCGGTCGATGAGCCGTGGCGGGGAATTCGTGCCCGGTGGCGCTGGATGGCCACCGCGAACGGCCTAGGGGAGCGACCGCACCGAGGCCGCTTCGGGTGGGCGGTCCGCCGCGCTGGCGTGCCGGAAGCTACAGTCGGGAGGCTACTTGCTGCGCAGGCGGGACCATGCGCCTAGGGCGCGTTTGCCGACCCCGTGGTAAAAACGTCCGGCCCCGTTCACGGGCGTGTCTTCCCCCTCTGCGTAATATCTGTAGTTCGAATAGTAATAGTAGTACGGATACGAGTAGCCGTAACCCAGCCGGGAGCGGGTGAACTTGTTAACGATTACGCCGGCGACGTGGACCTGAGTGACCCCGAGAATGTCCAGCGTCGATCGCAGATCTGACGAGCGAGTACGGTTACCCTCCACCACGACCACGGCCATGTCCGCCTGCGACGCCAGGACCGACCCGTCGGAGACAACGAGGAGCGGGGGGCTGTCAACGAATACGAAGTCGTAGTCAGCTCTCAGCTGGCTGAGGGATTCAACCATTTTGGGTGACCCCAATAGCTCGGCAGGGTTGGGCGGACCGGACCCCGCCGGCAAGACGTCGACGCCCTCGACGTTGGTTTTGCAGATCGCGTCGGACAGCGTGATGTTTGGGTCTGACAGGACGTTACTCACCCCCGGGCCTCTACGGGGGATATTCATTACCTTGTGCAGTGAGGGGCGGCGTAGGTCGCCATCCACCAGGATCACCCGCATCCCCGTCTGGGCCATAGCGACCGCCAGGTTCGAGATCATTGTGCTTTTCCCTTCGCCCGGGCCGGGCGAAGTGATAAGAACGACGTTGCCCCCGTGACTGGCTACAGCGAACTGGAAATTGGCGCGCAGTTGCCGGATGGACTCCGCGAAGCCCGAGGTAGGGGCGGACAGCAGGATCAGCTCGTCATCTGCCGCCTCGTTCGACGACCACTTGAATATGGTGCCAAGGCCGGTCGCGCCGAATCTTCGGTCGAGCTGGTCTGGGAACCGAACAGTGTCCCGCAGGCTCTCCAGCACCAGCGACAGGAATCCCGCCAACACGACGCCGAGCAGCACCCCGATCTGGATGTTACGAGCGGTACGGGGCACCACGGGCCGCGTTGGAGTTGTCACTGGCTCGAGCAGAGACAGGCTGTCGACCGCGGCGAACTGTGCGGCGACAACGTCCTGGACATTCGTGATTCCCTGGGCCGCCGCCGCGCTTTGCATCCGCGCGATCTCTGTGAGACGTCGTTCGACCGCGTAGTCAATGAAACTCTCAGCCACGGTCTGCGCTGTCGAGGCGGCCACGAATCGCTCTGGGTGCCTGACACTGACTCTGATCGCCGGCGGACTCGATTCGGTCGAGGCCGACACCGACGCGCCGAAGAGCGATACCTGGTCCAGAAATGGAGTCGCAGTGATCAGGCGCTGGTACGTTGATGCAAGCTGTTCGCTCTGCCCGAAGTCGCTAAGACCTAAGGACAGCGAACTCCCGCGGTACTGGACTAAGATTGTCCCCGTTGCCTCGTACACCGGGTCTTGATTGCGGCTAACGTAATAGCCCAAGACCGCGCCTAGGGCGGGCATCAGCACGATCAGCCACCAGTAGCTGATGAATATGCCAATATACTTTCTTACGTCGATGGTTCCTTCTTCGATTGTTATCACCTCTAGCGGGGCGGTGTTGCGCGCCGCCGGTATCGTGCCTGAACGTGCAATTTCCGTGCGATTTGTTACTTGCGCGGACGGGTAAATTCTAAATCTTAGGCTAAGCTATATCAAGCGCCTGGGCTAAGTGACCCGCGGTCCGCCGTGAAGGGAAAGGGGCGACTCCGAGGGCAACGCTGGTCTGACATGGAGATCGTTCCTGTCTGCTGGGGCCTCGAACTCCAACCTGGCCGCGGACAACAGTCGGGTGTCGAGAAGCGTTCCGGCCGCCATAATTTCAGCCGTCCACTTTCTTGCCGCGTCTGTCCCACCTGCCCCGAAACGTGTAGGCGACCGAGAGCACAAGCAGCTTCATGTCGAGGAACGGGCTCATCTGCTGGATGTACTCAAGGTCGAAGCCAAGCTTTGCCTGGTCGTCATCGTCCTGGTTGTAGACCTGCGCCAGCCCGGTAAGGCCCATGGGCACTCTCAGTCGCTGGTGGAACCCGGGGATCTGCTCTTCCAAATGTTTCTGTTCGCGGACCGCCAGGGCTCGAGGGCCGACGAAGCTCATGTCTCCCTTCCAGATGCTCAGGAGCTGCGGTAGCTCGTCCAACGCCGTCCGCCGCAACACCCGGCCGACCTTGGTCACGCGGACGTCCGAGTCTAGGGTCCAGTCTGGGCCAAATTTATCGGCGTCGGGCACCATCGTACGAAACTTCAGGATCGAGAAGACCCGTCCGTCTTTGCCGATCCTCTGCTGCCGGAAGAAGATCGGCCCCCTGTCTTCCAACCACACGAGGAGGGCGATCAACGGGTATAGCAGCAGAAACGGCGCCAGCACCAGATGGGATGCGACCAGCACGGCCAGGTCGAACGGCCGTTTGTATCTAGCATTCACAGAAGCTGGGAGATCCTCCGTCGGGCCAGGCGGCGGCCCTTCCGTTTTGCCCAGGGTTTCAGTCATGCAGAGTCTGACCCAAGTCCGCGTGATGAGCGCTCGTGACCTGAAACAGGCTCACCGTCGCCTCTCCCCGGCTAGAGCGTTTAGCACTTCGACGTACTGGCCTGCCTTGGTGTCTCGGGCCAGGTTCTCTACTACATAGCGGCGGCCGCTCATACCCAGGGCTTCGCGCAACGAGGCATCCTGTTTGAGACGGACGATCGCCTCTGCCAGCGCCGAGGCGTCTTCAGGCTCGACGTACAGACCGCCTTCGGCCGATTCCAGCAGCGATCTGGCCTGCCCGTTCACACCCAGGATTACGGGACGCCCGCAGGACATGGTTTCCAGCATTTTGGTCGGCACGACCGTTTCGAACACCTCGTTTTTCTTCAGTAGCACCAGGCACACGTCGGAGGCCCTGATCAGACCGGGAATTTCCTGCCTGGGCTGCCCGTCGAGGAACCGTACGTTTTCCAGTCCCGCCTGGGTGGCCAGCGTAACTAGATTGTCCTTCTCAGCGCCCTCTCCCACCATCAGAAACTGGATATCCTTCCAGCGGTCCTGGAGCGCGCCTGCCGCGTGTATGGCCACGTCGAGGCCGTGGGCCTGACCGAGGGTCCCTATGTAGGAGACGACGAACTTGTCCTCCAGCCCCAAGGAGCCCTTGACAGAGTCCGATGGGCCTGTCGGAGCGAACATCTCCGTCTCAACGCCGTTCTCGACCACGGAAACTTTCGACGGTTCCAGGTTTCGCCCAGCGATGAGGGCGTCGCGGATGGCATCCGTAACCGCGACGACGTGGTCGCACGATCGGTATAGCAGGCCCGCCAAAAAGCTCAGGGACCGCGTCAACAGCGAACCCGAGCGTCCGATTCCGGAGGCCGCCAGGGACTCGGGCCACAGGTCCCTGATCTCCAAAACGAAGGGCGCACGCTTTATTAAGCTAAGCCACCATCCGGTCAGCCCGACCAGCAGTTGAGGCGAAGTAGCGATGACGACGTCCGGCCGAGATAGGAAGGTGCCCCGGAGGCTCGATGACAGCCAGAAGGAGGCGTACACCAGGACGCGCTCGTAGACCCTTCGGTTCGGGAGCGGCATCAGCCATGTGCGGACTACGTCGACTCCGTCGATCTCCTCCCGATACAGCAGTTTCCTCATCCTGGAGCGGTAGCCAGGGTCGACAACGCCGGTCTGATTGATCGGAAACCCTGTAAGGACAGTGACCCGGTGGCCGGCGCGGACCCAGTGTTGCGCCATCTCGGAGACCCGGGCGGCCGGCGCCCCCGTCTCCGGTGGGTAATACTGGGACACATACAGGATATTCATCCTCAGCCAGCACGCGTTGCGGGCACCGGTCCAGGCGGGGTCTGGGTGCCCGGGGCGAATGGCGCGACCGGGGCTGGCAAGACCTCCGGCAAGTTCGGTCCATAATCGAGGGCCGTCGTGTCGTCGGACACGCGCCCTAGAATGTCCAACCAAACCCCGGCTGTCATTAGATCGCCCAACAAAACCTTGGCTGTCATTAGATCGTCCAACAATACCCTGGTTGTCATTCTGAGCGAAGCGAAGAATCTAGACATCACGCCGGCCCCGATTTTATCGGGGTTCGTCGCCAAGCTCCTCAGAACGACTTGAATTCCACTCTCGGTAGAGGCTCTAGTAGTAGACAAGTTTGAACAAGGCTTTGTAGATCAGCGCTCGAACACGCTTCGGAGCGCTTTTCTGAAAGCCTTCCCATCGCCGGGCATAATGACTGAAGATATCGAGGCCCGTTAAGCGGAACATCACCTGCAATTGCACTATATGAAGTCGATGGTAGAACGGGCTGGAGAGCATGCGCAAGCGTGTGCCCGACTGCTCGTAGAGCGACCAGAACCCCGCGTCGAACTGCCGGAGGTTCTCGGCCAGTGTGTCGGTCGCCTGACTTACAAGTCTCTCGGCGTCCGAATCGCCGGTTGCAAGCCAGTAGTCGTATACACCCCACAGCGACCACAAGAACCCGTTAAGAACGTGCGTGGGCGGGTCGACGATGTACTCTTCGAACCACCGGTGGCCGCTCCCGTCGACGAAGGAGACGCCGCCCTGGTCCATGGTCCTGAGGAACGGAGCGAACGCGCGCTCGGCCGCCCGCAGGTAGTCCTCACTGCCTGTCTCGCGGTGGGCGCGAACCAGCAGCGATATGCCCTGTCCCTGGGCCAGCGACGAGTACCACGGGGCCTTCAGCGTCGTGCGGTAGTCCCAGTCGAAGTGGTGGTTCCACACCCATAGCCCGGCAGTGTTCTGGCTGAGATTCGCGGTCAGCCAATCGGCCACGGCGATGAACTTCCGCCGGCGCTCTTCGTCCCCCGTCCTGGAAAAGGCGTTGTAGTTCCCCAGACCGTACTGGGCGACGGCAATCGGGTTATACTGCCGTCCAACGGAGCCGCGATAGTCAAGCAGGGGTATGCCGTCGTCATCGTAAGGGCCGCCATAGTCGGCCTTCGCGGCGAACACCATGTAGTATTCGCCAAGCTGGCCACGATGGAAGTTTTCGTTAAGTTCCGGGGTTCCATGCCAGAAGTCCAGGTGGCTCGTGGCCGGCGTCAAGTAAGCCGCGAACACCCTTCGGTAATAGTTGAGCCTTCTTGCGACAGCCCCGGCCGACGCTTCGCTCAATTTCGGAATCTTGACTGGCCCGTGGGGGCTACTTCGGCCCCGGGCCGGGCCACATGTCTCCAGGGCGAGGCCCCATTCGGAACGAACACGTTTGGGCGCCAGCGGTCCTAAGCCTCATCGTCGGTCTCGTTCGAAATCGCGGAGGCGAAGAATTCGTCGGTCTCGATGCTGACGGCTTCCCCGCTTCGAAGCGACTCCAGCGCCTTGAACGTCGTGAGTGTGGTGGCGACAAGACCCTCGAATTCGATAGCGGGCGCGGCCCTTTCGACCACCATGTTTCGGAATGCTTGCCACTGGGCCTGGTGTCCCTTGTCCTGGGCTAGCCGAGAGCGCGACGTGCCGGTGCGTCCTCCCCGCACAGTGTCCAGCGTTCGGAAGTCGTCCAGCACGGCGGAGCTTCCTCCGCCGAAGACCTCGACGCGCTCCTTGGCCATGGCGGTGTCGCCATTAGCGGCGTATACGATCGTGCCGACGGAGCCGTCGCTGAAGTCCAAGGCCACAACGACGTTGTCGTCGTTGTACGCCCCACCGTTCGGCGCCGCGCTGGCCTTCACTTTGACCGGCCGGGCGTCTGTGAGGAATGACAGGAAATCCACGAAGTGACAGACCTCGCCGACTATGCGTCCCCCACCCTGGTCAGGGTCCTGAATCCAATGGCCCAGACCTATCGGGCCGGCGTTAACCCGGTACGACATTACGAGAGGTCCCGTGACTGAGTCCAGAAACGCCTTCAGCTCGACGGCCATTCGAGCGAACCGCCGGTTGTACCCCACCAACAGTCCGAGATCGCCATGCTCGGAGCGGGTCGCCACGATATCCCGCAAATCTTCTTCTCGGATGCAGAGTGGCTTCTCGCAATAGACGTGTTTTCCGGCGTTGAGTGCTGCAATGACCTGTCGAGCATGAAGGTGGTGGCGGGTGGCGATCGCCACGGTGTTTATGCTCTGGTCTCCGAAAATCTCCTGCTCGTCGGTTGTGCAGTAACGGAACCCGAACTTGTCTCCGGCGTTCCGGGCGCTTGGACCGGTGGCGGTGCACACGCCTTCGAACGCGATGCCCGTGGTCTTTTTCATGGCGGGCAGCATTGTGGAGGTGGCGAAGACGCCCGCGCCCAGAAGGCCCACCGCCACGGTCGTGGTCGGCTGGCCATGCGTTGACGTTGCCCGGTCTGCGGCTCGCAGATCGACGCGCTGATCCGAGCCTGCGGCGCCGCCGGGGCCCTCTCCGCCGTCGTAGGTTATGAGCACCCCAAGAAAGGGCTCACCGGAACCGTTCGAGATGAGCTCGTAGCTGGCCGGGGCGTCCTCTATTGCGAAGCGGTGCGAGATCAAAGGCGCCACGTCGACCTTGCCCTCGGCCACCAGATCCACGAACGACCTCATGTTCCTGTTTTCGGTCCAGCGAACATATCCTATGGGGTAGTCTTGGCCTCCTTCCTCGTATTCGACGTCGTACCTGCCGGGGCCGTAGGAGCGCGACACCTTGAAGTCCAGCTCTTTCTCGTAATAGTCTTGCCGCGGAATATCGAGTCCGGTGGCGCCGACACCGACTACGGTGGCGCGGTCTCTCGCCGTCTCGCCAGCCAGTGCGACGGGCTCGCTGCTACTCGTATCCGCGGCTATGATGACCCTGTCGGCCCCCAGGCCCTGCGTCCATTCGGCGATCACCTCTCTGAACTCGGCGTCGGTGGCTGCGGTTGCCTGGCATCCAACGGACTTCGCCGCCGCTCTGCGAGTTGCGTCCGGGTCCATGCCCAACACGCGGCATCCCGCCGCCCTGGCGAGCTGGACCGTAAGAATACCCACCAGGCCGAGTCCAATGACGGCGACCGCTTCGCCAAGCTGGGCGTTCGCCAGGCGCAGTCCATGCAGCGCGACGGCCCCCAGTGTGGTAAACGCACCGGACTCGTAGTCGACTTGGTCCGGCAGAGCAACGACGAGATTGCGGGGGACGCTGACAATTTCGGCGTGGACGGCATATCCTGCACCCGCGCACGCCACCCGCTGGCCGACCTGGAACTCGGTTACGCCGTGTCCCAACTTCGCAACAGACCCTGCGCACGAATAGCCCAGGGCGATGGGAGTATCGAGACGCTGGCGCACGGAGGCCACAGTGGACTGAATTCCCTCGCGCCGAGCCTTGTGCAGGACCTGCCTGACCAGATCGGGGCGGCTCCGAGCCTTCTGCAACAGGTTCTTCCCGGCGAACCCAATCGCCTGGCGCTCCGTTCCGGCGGAGACGAGGGAGCGCTCGACGCGCACGAGCACCTGGCCATCGCCCACCGACGGCGCGGGCACCTCATCGACTCGAACAGCCCCTCCATTAAGGGGCTGGGTTACCTGTTTCACCGGTCCTCCGTGGGGTCCCGTCGTTGCGGACCGACAATTAATTGTGGCCAGGTCGATTTGAAGCACACGACGACGCCCATGTCCGTAGCCCGGAAATTGTTGTCTGCTCCGCGGTGCGAACGCATTGTGCTGACCATTCTAAGCGCCGAGGGGCGGCTGGCGGCTAGGATTCGTCATATCTTGTTTCGACCCAGGTCTCGGATTGGGGTGGCCGGCCTTAGCGGTCCTTGATCTTCGGAATGCCGTGTGCGTTCTCGCCGATACATCACGCCCCCAGCTCGTAAGCTCGCTCGTACTCGGCCATGGTGAGCTGGGCCGCGCGACGCCACGAGAACTCCTTCGACCTGGCGAGTCCCCGTCGCACCATGTCGGCGCGGAGCGCGTCGTCCCGAATTATCATGAGGATTTTTGCGGCGATGTCTCCGGGATCGTCAGGGTCGAAGTAGACCGGGGCGTCGCCACATATCTCCGGCATGACGCTGGAATTCGAACAGGCGACAGGCACGCCACATGCCATCGCCTCGAGGGGCGTAAGGCCGAAAGTCTCGAACACGGACGGGAAGACGTACGCCGAGGCCCCGGCGTACACATCGGGCAGCGATTCATACGGCAGCCCGTCGATGTGGACGATGGAATCTGCCAATCCCATTCGATCGGCAACGTCCATCATCGCTTTGTAATACGACCCGTCTATCACCTTGCCGACGATTACCAGGGATTCGCGAACCCCGGACTCTCTGCGCAGCATCGCGTAGCCCTCTAGCAGGCGGCAGTAGTTCTTGAACGCGTAAACCGACGATATGGAAAGAATATATGGGCCAGACACACCGTGCCCATCGAGCGGGTGGCTGGAGGGCTGGTGCGGGCGAAACTGGGTGCCAGCGCCGCCGTGGTAGATCGCCGTTACGCGGTCTTCGGCGACGCCGAGCCTGTTAATGATCTCCTGTCTGGTGCCCTCGGACACGGTCGTCAGGAGTGTCGCGCTACGAGCTGAGCGCTTCAGCATCTGGTTTACGAGGAACCGGGCTCCCCGGGAACGGCGATTGAGGTTCGGGACCGCCAGCGTTTGGACCATCTGAATTGTCAGGACGGTGGGTATCCCGGCGCCCAAAACTGTGAAATTAGCCGGACAGTGCAGAACGTCCAGCCTTAGCTTCTTGATCCGGCGGCGTAGGACAGTCTGTTCGTACACCGCTCGCAGGTAAGGGTTGCTCACATCCGGGCACTCCACTATCGTGAAGTTTGGCGCCTCGAACGGGAACGCGGCGATGTCACCCTTGCGCACGAAGAGGAGGTAGGACCAGTCCCCGCCCTCCTTCAGCATCGCCGCGATGAGGTTGTGCAGGTAGGTCTCGCCCCCGCCGGTCTTGCTGTATGCGACGGAGAGCGCGTTTATGCCTACTCGCACAATGAGTCCACGTGCAGCTCTGCCCCCGCTTGAGGGAGCTCATCGGTCAGGCGAAGCAAGCGGTACATCGAACGTCTAGACAGCCGGCGCCATAGATTTGAGCGCTTCGTCGACGAGCTCGTCGATCCGCCGGAACCTGACGTCCCACGAGTGGTTGCGAGCCTCGGCCATCCGCGCCTCGCGCTGGCCCTCGTCGTCCTGTAGCGCCTGCTCCAGCGCTGCGACGAACTCCTCCCGCGTCGAGGCGAGCCCGGCCAGGTGCTCAAAAGCCAGAAAGTCCGGGAGTCGGGTAGCAACAACTGGCACGCCCGATGCCAGGTACTCGTAGAACTTGACTGGACTGGCTCGCATCGTGACGTCGTGAAATATGAACGGCACCGTCGCCACGTCGAATCCTTTCAGGTAGGTTGGAATGTCCCGGTATGGCTTCGGACCCAAAAAGTGGACATTAGCCAAGCCCTTGAGTGCGGAGACGTTAGTCGTAATCGGGCCGACGAAGACGAAGCTCCAGTCAGGGTGAGCCTTCGCCGCTTGGCCGATCATAGGCTGGTCCAGCCACTCGAACACGCTTCCGACGTAGCCGACAATCGGCCGCGGCAGTTCCCGAAGCTCCGAGGCCACCATGACTTCCGGCGACTGGGTGCGAGCAAAATGGTCGATCTGGGCGCCGTTCGTGACGGTGTAGCAGCGAGGGTGCATGCCCTCCTTCGCCTGACGGAGCGCTTCCGCCGTGCAGACCACCAGGTCCGACCGGGCGATTACTCTTCGCTCCAGGTCAGCGTAAGAGTCGGGAAAGCTGGGCTGCAACGCAAAATCGTCGCTGCAATGGTAGAGAGTGACGCTCGCTTTTACCGAGTCCAGGACCGGCTCTGCCAACGCGCTTGACACCACCACCATCGGATCGTTCAGATCAAGCTTCCGGCACACGGCCGGGAGGCGAAGCCGGGTCATGAAATGGTTGAGCTTCAGCAGCCAGCGCCTCGTCGCCAGCGGCCAGCCCGCTCGGTATGGGTACAGCACGGGGCTAGCCTGGACCCATAAGTTCGGCTCCACGTTCACTGGACTGTGGAGGAATCGGGACCACATCCTGCAGGTTTCGCCTGGCCTGGTCGCCAGCGAGAAGGGGTGGAACGGGGCCTCGACGTACAGGACCCGACGGCCGCGTGAAGCCCAGTAGCGGGCCATGTGGTGTTTGCTAACTTGAGACGCGCCGTCCCAGGCGGGAGCGTAGACAAAAATAACCGGCTGTCCCGAGGATGGTGTGGAGTTGGCCGTCACGTTACGTTGTATGCTCTGCCATGGGTTCGCCCGCAATCGAATCGGCAGGCCGACTGGACACCTCGTCGACGGGCGCGCGCTGTGCCCTCACTCCCAGGTAGACCGATTCGACCGCGCCGACAAGTATCCAAAATATGAATGACGGGAATCCCGCAAGCATGGTGCCGGTGAAATTCAAGACGAGCGCCACGGCAAGCATTGCCATTATTCCGCCCGCGAAAGCGTGGCTCTCCTGGTCGAACTGCGTTCTCCGGAGCCACCTACAGTGGCTCCAGACGATCGCCAGCGCGGCGAAGAATGGGACCAGGAATAGAAGACCCATCGTCCGCGCGGAGCCCAGGAAGTAGCTGTGGCTCACGCCTTGACCCGACCCGACCAGTGGGTTTTCGATAAATGCATCGAAAGCGGCCTTCCACCTGGCGGGGCGGCCGCCCTCGAAGCCCACGTTTAGGTCCCTCTGCGTGCGGTCCACCACCAGCGAGCCGGATTGCGAAAACTGGGTGGCTACCAGGAAGAACAGTATGCCTAGCGGCACTACCAGCAGCACCGCCCACCGCCGCGGGGACCGGGGAAGCAACATGATCGTGGCCACAGGAGCGATCACCAGGCCGATCGCCGCCGTGCGGGTTCCAGCAAGTCCGAGCCACGCGACGTCAAGCGCCAACGTAGCCCCGATCAGGACCCGTGCGGGCAGATTGGGGGCATACACGACCCCTATGATCATCAGCGGAAGCACGAGGGCTCGAATGTCGGACTCGGTCGTCGAGGTCGAGCCGAACAAGAGCTGGTCGCTCCGGATCGCGCCCAGCGCCGATCCGGACTGCAGCGACATCAGCGTGTGGACCACGTCGATGGAGTTCCGCACTAAATAGGCGATGGCCAGTACGATCAACAGGCGTCGCACGTGAACGCGGTCTTTCAACAGGTGAAGCGTGAGCACGAATAGGACAACGGACTCAGAGAAGATCAGCGGTACGTTGTAGAACTGCGACCCGTACCTGACGAAGCCGATCCAGGTCACAGCGCCGGCGATGGCCAGCGGGAAGTACAGGCTTGTGGACCGGATCGTGAAGGACCCCATTGCCACCGACATGCCCCACGCCCAGAGCGCCGTAGCCATGACGACCAGGTTCGGCGAGAGGGGGCTGGTGGGAGAGCCCTCCCATTGGGCGGGCATCAACAGCAGGGAGACGCATAGGGCGTAGAGCCCGAGTCGGGGATTCACGATGACGACGCCGCTGTACACCATCGCA
This sequence comes from Dehalococcoidia bacterium, assembly GCA_965248005.1. Lineage (GTDB taxonomy): Bacteria > Chloroflexota > Dehalococcoidia > Lucifugimonadales > UBA1123 > CBDFIE01. Next base: position 811,975 of record CBDFIE010000003.1, on the reverse strand, counting down.
CTCAGCAGTACCGCCCTGGAAACGCTTCCGCCGATCGTCTGGTCCAGGAAGTAGTAGACGACGGCCAGGAGACCCGAAACCACGATGACGCGGGGCGCTGCCGATTGGAACAGTGCCTCGGCTCTCATCGGCGCTATCCCCTCGTCGCCCGATCGGGCTGTCGGCGCAGCTCCAGCACCTCCAACGAGACCGTTTCCGAGCGCGCCAGCGTTCGGCTCTTCACAAATATCGCGTCGGGGTTGGAGTACACCGTCCGCAGGTAGCCGCGCGCTTCTAGCTCGGCCAGAAGCGACATCCTGGTTGAGTACTCTACGTCGGCCCGAAAGGTGCCTGGCAGGAACACGTGAGTAATGCCTTCCTCCGTCAGCAGTTCCAAGTACTCGTCGGCCGTCGTGTTGGCGTCCGCAGGCAAGATGTTCGGCGCCCCCTGGAGGTAGTCCCGCTCCACGTAGAAGCTCTTGTCATGGAAGAGGAGGATTCGTGCCCCTGTCGGCAGGTTGCCGTTGGCCCAACGGATGTCATCATAGAAGCTCACCTTGCGAGCGAGGAACTCGTCGTCTGACTCCACGCCCGCTACCACGGGTACGAACTGAAGGTTGAAGACCAGCCCATAGGCGAGGAACGCGGACAGCGAAGCCACCAGCAGGCCCCGGGCGGGCCACCGCGTCAGTCCTGTGCCGATCAGTTGCCAGAAGGCGTAGGCTGCGGGAATCATCAGGATCCCAAGTATTGGGAATAGGTATCTTGGCTGCTGATACGTGCCAAACCAGCCAAGGTAATGTACGGCCACGGGAACGGCCGCCACCAGGAAGAACCACCGGTGGTCTGACGGAATACGCCTCCACAGTAGTACCACCGCCGGGACGAACGCCAGCACCAGCGGCGTGACTGGAATCTGCAGCCCAAACGGCCATGCGGACTGGTTCAAAGTGATATTCCACGGCAGCGCGATCAGGTGCCAGAGGCTGTCGCCAGGACCCTGAGTCCAGGAGGCGTATTTGTCGTGCAGGCTCTGAGTCCAATTGAGAGACTTGAAAATCGGGTACCCGTATGGCCAGATGGGGTCGCCGCCCCCGACCCAGCTTCGTATCCACCAGGGCAACGCCACGAGCGCGACGATGCCGCCGTAAGCCGCAACGCGGGTAGCCGCAAAGATAGGCACCGCTCGCCACGCGGATCCGAGGAGCACTGCCAACATCAGCAGCATGCCGGGCGCCCAGTACAGCCCCTGGAATTTGGTGGCCACTACAAGGCCCGTCGCCAGTCCCGACATCGCGAGCCACCCTGTGCCTCCGCGCTCCCGCCACGCCAGCAGCGCGTGCAGCGACAGGAACAAGAAGACCATCCACGCCAGGTCGCTTTTGGCAGAGGACGCCAGAAGGACCGAGTGGGGCGAAGTATAGAAGATCGTCGCCGCCAGCAGCGCGGTTCTGCGCGATGTCCTCTTCTCGGCAAGAAGATAGAGCGCCGCCGCGCTGCCGATGCCCATGGCCCACTGGAACACCAGCGGCAGCCGGTCGGTACTGACGAGGAGGCCGATGATGTTCCACATCTCGGCGGTGAACGGCGCCGCCCACGCCCTTAGCGGGACGAAGCTGATGCCGCCGTCTCGAACGAAAAATGCCGGCGCGGCCAAATGGTAAGTCAGGGCGTCCCACGATGTCGGCGGCGCAAGCGCGGCGATCAAGTTCAACGCCGCGCTGATGGCGATAACCGCGAGCAAGCTCAGCGTAATCCATTGAGCGCGCACGCCGCCTGGAAAGCGCCGGTTCAGGGGCGATGCGGCGGCAAGCCAATCCCGCGGCCTCGCCCGTCTCAGCGTCGGCAGTCCAATGAGTGCCGCCCCGCCGAACACGGACCATGCCATCGTAGTGTTCAGTAGGCCCGCTGAGCCCAGCCCGAACACCACGTAACAGATGAGCGCGAAGCCCAGCATCAGCGACAGCAACAGCGTTTCTAGCCGGCCTGTCGGCTCTACCCTGAACAGGCCGAGCATCACGCGGCCGGCGGCCGCCGCGGCGCCAAACCATATGAGGGCCAGTAGCAGCACCAGAAGGGAACTCACTCTAGACCCACAGCTCTACGCAAAAGGTCCATGCCGTCATCCAATCTGGGCATGAACTGTACGAAATACAGCACGCCAACCAGCAGAATCCAAAAGGCCAGCGCCAGGTAGGTCCAGACGCTCCAGCGATCGCGTTTCACTTCGAACTGCTGGTCTCCAACGCCCACGCGATCGAGCCTACGGCCATGTTGAGCATGTAGGCCACTCCGAGAATCATCAGCGAGAAGGCGACGGCCCCTTCGGTGGTGCCCCCCGCTTGCTGGAACACCATCGCGAGTGCGGCATCCCTCGTGCCCACGCCGAAGATGGTGATCGGCAGCAACGCCATCAGGTTTGCTAGCGCCACGCCGAAGACAAAGTTCGCGATGGGGAGACTCAAGCCTAGCGACACCAGTAACAGATAGAACCGCAGCAGGTTGATTCCCAGGGCCGCCAACGTCGTGAGCGCCAACACGCTGGCATCGGCTTTTTTTCGCATCGACTGCTCGATCGGCGCCAAAAGCCCGTCGACGCGGTCAGCGACGCCCTGGGCGCGGTGGCCCAGATGCCCCGCGATGCCGTGCATTGCTCTGCGAGGGCGAAGCAACACAACCGCCAGGGCAAGCGCCAGGACCGCGATCAGCATGGCCAGCGCCGCGCTTGAGCCAAATACCAGGCCGAAGCCGGGTATGGCGACGAGCACGAGTGCCACCAGGTCCAGTGCCCGGTCAACAACTACCGAGGCGGTTGCCCTTACGGCGTCGTGGCCACGCGTCCATAGGAACCTGGCCCGTACCACCTCGCCTAGCTGACCTGGCGTAACCTGCCCGACAAAAAGCCCGGCGCAGTACATCCGCAAGGCCTGCCCGTTGGAGACATCTATCTGGTATCGACGCAGTATGTAACGCCATCGGTAGCTCTTGACGACAAAGAACGGCAAGGTAAGCACGAGCACTCCGACAATGGGGAGCAGACGCGCACCCTTGATCGTCTCCGCGACGCCACCCAGGTCGATACGGACGAGTATCACTGCGAAGATCGCCAGGCCGAAAAATCGGAGCGCCCAGGCAGACAGCGCGAAGCGCCTGGTGCTGGTCAAGAGTGAGCGAGTCGAGGTAGACGGGGTCACGGTCCTAGGGTGCTCCACCCACGCCGACGGGCCGCGCGGTCGCTCGGGAAGGCCGAGAGGGATGCCGACCGGGTTGGTGTCTTCGCGGCGCGCTTGCTGGACAAATTCTCATTATCTGGTCAGGCGTTTCATTCGTTTGCGCCGGCAGGTCGCGCAGTCTGGTCCTCTGACGGCTTGCGGCCGACCATTAGCTGGTTGGCGCCGAACAGGAACCGATAGAAGACCTCCGGTTCCAGGCCGGCGGCGCGCAGCGCAGACTCGATCTCGGACCTCTCGGCGAGGTCTTCGTGCTCCTCCTCCGCATGGCGGCTGAACAGCGAAACCTTGCTGCCGGCTTTCAGTATGAACTCGTAGGACGGCGCCGGCGTAGTCAGTATCAAGCGTCCACCGGGACGCAGCAGCGAAGCCAGATCGTTGAGAAAAGATGACGGAGACTCGAGGTGCTCGAATAGCGCCAACATCACAATTGAATCGAACTTCGCGTCATCGGGAAACGAGAGGTCGTCCACGTCGGTGCACAGGAACTCGGAAGCCGGGTAGGCGCCACGTAGGTACTCGATGAGCACCGGGTCCCGGTCGATGCCGGTGTACGCCACGTCGCTCCCGAGCATCCCTAAGATTCGACCCCTGCCGCAGCCGCAGTCGAGCACGCTCGGACCCTTTACCCACTTTGCCGCGTGTCCCGCGCGGAGGGTTTCGAGAAGTGGCGAAAGGATTCCGCCTGACTGGCCTTTCGGTACTCCGTTCCTTCTTGCGAATTGGGCAAGGATGTCGCGAAATCCCTGGACCCAAAGTCCCGGCACGGGCGATCTCACGTTAATTGGCGTCCCAGTTTCGGACCATATCGGCGTGAGTCGTGCGACTCAAAAGTCCCTGCGTCTCATGAGCGGATGCACGGTCGATTCACTCCGAGCCGTCACTGAGGCTCGTAACCGGGGTCTCTTCCTCAGATTGCGGCCTCGCTGGCTCCTGTGAGGATGTTCGACGCTCCTGGGTTAACGAGTAGGCAGTGCGCTTGGCGTAGTAGAGGGTCTCTTCGGCCAGGCGTCTGTTGGTGGCCAGCAGCTCTCCGACGAGGCCCAGTGACCACAGCAGGACCGCCATCATGATCGCGACCGCGCCGACTACTATCGACTGGACGTGCGAGCCGCGGGCGGCCTCGCCGACGATCAATAGCGCCAGGAACCGCACCCACAACGCCAGCCCCAGCAGGAAGAACGGTAGTCCCAGGTAGACGAAGGTCTTGAGCGGCCGGTAGAGCACGAACAGGCGAAGTATTGTCGCCATCGACCGACGCACGTAGTGGAAGTTGCTCCGCATCAGGCGCGACTCGCGCAGGACCGGGTTCGTCACTATCGGAACGTGGCCGACCACCAGGTTCTTTCTGCCCGCCTGGATGATGGTCTCGAGTGTGTAGCTGAAGCTCGTCTGAACGTTCAGGCGCAGCGCGGCCTCTCTGGAGATCGCTCGAAAGCCGCTGGGCGCATCGGGTACGCTCGTCCCTGATACGTACCTGACCACGGCGCTTCCCAATCGCTGCAGCAGCTTTTTCAGCATGGAGAAGTGGGTGATTTCCGACGGCTGCCGGTCGCCGATCACCATGTCCGCGTGCCCTTCCAGCACGGGCCGAATCAGGTCGGGTATCGAACCGCCGGGATACTGGTTGTCCGCATCGGTGTTTACGATAATGTCCGCCCCCGCCTGGATGCTGGCATTGAGGCCGGTCTGGAAGGCGGCGGCGAGGCCCAGGTTGCCGTTGTGCCGCACTACGTGGTCGACACCAAGGCCCCGGGCAACCTCTGCCGTCCTGTCCGTGCTGCCGTCGTCGACGACGAGTACCTCGACGGTATCGATGCCCAGTATCTCCTTTGGCAGGTCCGCGATGGTCTCGGGCAGGGTCTCTTCCTCGTTCAGGCAGGGGATTTGTATTATCAGCTTCATGCAATCACGATCGCCCGAGGCACGCTACTGGAGACACGTCGACACCGGCTCGATCCGGCTGACCAGTATCGTCTCCGATTCGAACACCGGGGAGGTGCAGCCGCTGGCCACAAGAGTATCACGGATAGTCGCATCAAAAGTGTTCGCGGGGTCCCACGCGGCATGGGTTACTTCCAGGGAGTCCAGGACGGCCAGCAGCTTCGTCGGGGACCTGATCTCCTCCTTTGTAGCCAAGCCCCTTGTGAGGCCGAGAGACACCACGTAGTCCCGATCGAGGTAGTACCCGCGGGTGTCCAGTATCAAGACGTTGGCGTCCTCCGGCAACAGCGTGTTCAACTCCTGAAAGTCGCGGTACCAGTTGAATCCGGTTTCGCGAAGCCGTGCGTCGGCGTATGCGTCGCGGTCCTCGATGCCCGTGACCGCCAGGATGGCGTCGCCGTGGGCTCGCAAGTTGATCGCGAGCCCAACCAGGAGCCACAGGCCGACGCTAGCCAGGGCCGCCGCCCTCAGCGGGCGGGGCGCGCCACCGTGCCGGATCAGCGCCACCAGGGCTATCGCTGCCAGCGCAGACAGCAGGGCCACCACGACCAGCATCGATCTGAGACGCGTGTACGTCATGTACCAGATAGGCATCGCGACGAGCATGAACACCAGCGCGAACCCCACCCAGCCGGGCAGACTCCGGCGATAGAAGAACAGGAACGGAAGTGCTGCCAAGTAGATCGGCCCCAGGACGCCGCTGCGGTACTGGCTCGGGTCCGTGGTCATCGCCCACGGCAGCGACAGAAATCCCTCTATCGACCGCGGTCCAATCGTCTTTAGAAAAGCGGTGCTGGCTCGATACGCTGCTTCCCCTGCCGTAATATATTTTCCTCCGAAAACATCGTATAGAAACGGGTAGACCGGGTTTCCGGTGTAAATATAGCTGCGTAGGTACCACGGGACTGCTACGACCAGTGAACAGACCGCGAAGATCGCCATCGGCCTGATTGAGACGCTCCACCGGAAGCTCCGCTCACGGTACGTCGAGTACAGCACTATCGCTAGGCCCAGTCCCAGGACCCAGCCCGCGTTGGATATCCTGGTTGCGGCGAACAGGCCGCCAAACAGGCCAGCCAGCACCAGCCACCGGTCGCCGCTACGGTCCAGCCATGCGATGACCGCGATGAACGATAGCAGCAAGAACAGCGTCCCCATCACGTCGATCAGCGCCACGCTGGAGCCGTAGACCACATCGCTGATCGACATGTACAGCGCTACGGCCAGCAAGCCCACCATTGCTGACCCGCTTCTGCGCACGATGCCGAACAGCCCCAGGGCAGAAAGGCCAAGGGCCCAACTATTGAGTAGCTGCGCAGTGCTCCCGTCCCGAATCCAGAGGCCGAACAGGAAGTTCATCTGAACTGCCAGCGGCCAGTTTGACTGCTGGATTGACGGGAGAACGTGCATCCCGCCATCGCGGAGATACCTGGCCGGGACGGCAAGATGGTATACCAGCGAGTCGACCCCGGTGGGCGGCGCTAAGGCGGCCACGAAGTTTAGGACCAGATGCGCGGCGACTATGGCCAGAAGAGCCCAGGTGAAGATACCCCACTCCGGTAGCTTCACCCGGTCGATACTAACGAGCCGCAGGGCTCGTACCCTTTTGGGGTGGACAAGCACGCCGGCGATCACCATCGTGGATAGAACTGCCCACGCCGGTATCGAGAGCAGTTGCGACGCCGACAGCAAGAATACGACGTTAGCCAAGATGCCGAGGCCCAGGCCACCCGCCAGAGCAATATCGATCGGGGCGCTGCCAGATGAGACGTCGAACCTCGCCAGAATAGCGCGACCCAGCAGGAGGGTGGTCCCCGCAATGGCGCCTAACGCCAGGAGATCAAGAACCGAGTCCACCGAATATGCCTTCTATCCTATCGACGAGTTCATCGCCAAACTGGTCGAGCATGTTCCTGTAGAACACTACTTGCACCAGGAGTATCCAGGCCAACGCCAGCCATGGCGCGAGCCTCCGCAGACGGGAACGCGCGACAGTCCGAATCAATTCAGACGCTCGCCACAGGCTCCGCGAGACGTGGGAACGCATGTTGTGCGTTACAGTCCTAGAGATGTAATCTCGGCTCCACGGTCAGTCCACTATTGATGCCAGGGCTGGCGAAGCCTATTTTTGACGAAGATGCTGATCGAAGAACTCTACTATCGGACCGGGGAAGAACTCGTGGCCGCCCGATTCGATGCTTAATGATGGCGCCGATCCGGGGCTATACAACAGATAGACGTCGCGAATGATGTCAGTCGCTTCGGGTCCTCCCTGCAGATAGTTTACGGGGTCCGCGTCCCCGTACTGGATCAAGAGGGGCGTGGGTGGGAGCAGAGCGGTTAGCACCAGTTGAGGATTGTCTGACAGGTTTGACAGATCCCAGCTAGGAGCCCCCAAAGCCATCGCCAACCGGTCCCGTGGGCTCTCTGGCAGCGCAGGGAACTGTGGCAGAGCATCATTCCCCGCCGGTTCCAGGTGGGCCGGGACGAATCTCAGGGAGTTCGACAGCACAACCGCGCTGACTTTGTCTGACAATCCGGCAACGTAACTGGCGACTACCCCGCCACCAGAGAGGCCCGCCAAGCCGACCACAGAAACATCGGCCCGCTCTGAGAGCAAGTCAATCGCAATCAGCAGATCGAAAACGTCAAGGCTGCGTAGATCAGTTCCGAGCCCCCTCGCATCAGCTTCAAGCATTGGCCTCGCGTCAGTCAGGCCACTACCACAGCTAGGAGAAACGTGGTGTGGAACGGGTTGGAGCTCCCCAAACCCGCGACGATCGGGCACCAGGGTCAAGAATCCAGCTTCGGCCAGTTGCACTCCCAAGGAGTTGTGGATGTCGTCAATCAACCCGGCCGGACCTGCCTTGCCGTGGCCGCAACCGTGAACCACCAACACGGCTGCCCACGGTGGCGCGATTCCCGAAGGCTCCAGCATATAGGCGGGAATTCGCACTCCCTCCTGGGTCTCGTAGCTGACCCTGTGCCGGATATAGCCGGGGAGGCTTTCAGAATTGAGTACCGCAAACCGTGGGTTAGCCGCGGTTATCCGTGACAAGCCAAACGCATCAACTGCCGCGGCACGCAGTTCCGCCTGGAACTCTGACGGATGCTCGGGTTCCAGCATTTCCGCGAGGCTGAATCGAGGATTTGGGAGCTGCGAGGGGCTAAGCGTAAACTCGCTTGACTCGTATATTACCCGGTCGTCCGGACGGTCCCGTTGGAGGACGTACTGGCTGATCCACGCCCTTACATCCCAATACCCGCCATAGTATGGGAGTAACGGAATGATCTGACCGAGCAGAGCCATGTTTACCAAAATAGATGCCGCGAGCGCGCCATATACGGCATTCCTGCGGAATCTGCTCATGTCGTCACTGGTGGCACGTGACGTTAGCCGGGGAACGAATCGAACCGCCAACCAAAAGTCGGCCTTCGGGGGACTGAGCTGGACCTAACAAAGCTAGTTCCCGCCATAGTTCACCCTGTATAGGTGCTGCGTCCCGTCGGTTATCTCCTCGTGAAGGTACCTATCTCGGAACTCTGTTGACGCAAGTAGGCGCGCATCTGCCGGGGTCCGGCCGTCTGCCCAGCGCGGATAGAGGTCGTTCGCAAACACGTGAGTAATATCGTTCTCCCGCCAAGAGGCGATCAATGCCTCCGTGTCCGCCGGTGGCGCGTTTTCGAACTCGTCATCGAGCATCCGTGAGTCGATGAACTCGGGTTTGACGTAGTAGCCATTTCCGGTGTACATAGCCAGCACCCGCGCGTCGTCAGGCAGGTTTTCGTTCATGTAACTGACCATCGAAAAGTTTGGCAGAGCTTCGTATTCCGGCAGGCTCCGCTCCAGGAAGTCCGCCCGCGACTCCAGTCCAACCACGTACGCCAGCTTGTTCAGGTTCACAAAATGCAGCCGAATGTAGAACGAGGACTCGAACAGCAGGTAGACCGCGAACAGAGCAGTGAACATGCCCGCCAGGATGCGGTCGCGCTGGGCCAGCACGATCAGCAAGTAGCTGGCGACGACCCCCCACAGGGCCACCGCGGTCAGCATGTTTCGTGGACGCTGAGATGCGAACAGGTACCACAGGACGTAGTAGGCCGCAACAAAGGCCAGTGCCAGCCAGACTTCTCGCCTCAGGCGCTTCACCAGGAACACCGCCGGCAGCAGGGCCAGAAACACGGGACCGATGGGCTTACCGAACGGGAAGGGCGCGAACTGCGTGGACATGTCCCAGACAAGGGCGACTATGCCGAGCGGCCCCGCGTCCGGAGGCTTCTTGTCGAAAGAGGACCCGCCGAACACCGAGCTTAGGAACGGGTGGACCGGGTTTCCGATCTCCACGAAGCTTTTGATCAGCCACGGGGTTACCAGCAGCAGCGCCGGGACACCGTATAAAGCGGCGCGGCGGACGAGTAGGGGAAGGGAAATCCCCCGGGCCCTATTCTCCCGCGCCGTTCTCACCAGAATGAACGTGCCCAGTATCGCGGCCGTAAGGCCGGCCATGTAGGCGCTGCCAAGGGCCGCACCGCTGAACAGACCAGCGACCAGAAGCCATCGGTCACGGCGCTCATCGTCGAACGCCCAGCGGCAGACGGCGTATACCGCCAGCAGGTCGAAGAACGCCCACCCCAGGTTGACCTTGGTCGACGGCACCAGGTATTCGACAGTGTGGGTGCTGAGATAGAACAGCGGCGCCAGCGCCGCCACCGCGGGGGAGAAATACCGTCGGCCGATCAGATAGGCCACCGAAGCGCCGCCGATCGCCATCCCAAAGCCCGTGAGCATCTGCGCCAGTTCGTCGCCCCGGAAAAGCAGGGCGAACGCCGACAACATCTGCATGTTGAGGGGCAACGAGGCGAAGAACTCGTGTGGGAGCTCGACGATGCCGCCCGCGTCGACGTACCGGCGAGGCACCTCCAGGTAGGCGTGAAGCGTATCGCCCTCCAGGGGCGGCGCCATGGCGCTTAGCAGCAGTACGATTCCCACGGCACCCAGGGCGATCCATGCCCACCGGCCCCAGCGGACCGGGTCCTCTGCTGCCGTGTCCGCGCCGGCGACTTCGTCCTCGACGGACCAGAATTTCCAGCGCCAATAGCCGATCGCCGCGCCCACGGCAAGCAGCGCGGCCCACGCGTATATCGGCGTGGCGGTCAGCAGCGCTACCGACGCAAGGCCGGCCGTGCCGTAGATGATCGCAATGAACCCGAACCCGGCCGAGACGACAAGAGTTTCACCGGACCAGGCGGTGCTCAGCCTCATTCCGCGGAAGACCAGCAGCCCGGACCCCGCCGCGACAGTCACGACAAGAGCCAGGCTCAGGATATTCAGCAGGCTGTTGGCCACGTTAGGGCGCCAGTCTCTGGAGCAGATCGACGATCTTGTCCCACCTCTCGGGGAGCGTGACCATGTGGTAGAAGTAGCTGCCGAAAAGGCCCAGCATCCACACGGCCCATGCCAACATTACCCAATTTCGGACCGACCGGGGCGCTCGCATCCGCTACTTCTGGCTCCCGGCATCGGTCCGAAGCCGACGCCACAGAATGCTGCCGACGACGATCAGCGCTATGGCGGTTGTGGTTAGCCAAATAGTGAGCTGGTCGCGTCTGCTCGCCGCATCTCCTAGCAGGGCCAAGAGTACGGTTGGAATCGCCATACCCAGCACCGAGGCCGCGGCATATGGGCCCACTTTCATGCCGGAAGCTCCGGCCGCCATGCTTACCACATCTCCTGGGAAAATAGGTATCAGGCGACCGATGAGGACGGCGTTGAACCCGGCCTCAGATCTTATCCGAGTCAGCCGATCTCCGATCAGTGACCTTACCCCTTCGCTACCGAGGCGCCTAGACAGATAGAAGGCCACCATGACCCCTCCAATCTGACCGATGATCGCTGCTGTGGTTCCTAGCAGTGCACCGAACAGCGCCCCGGCGGCGACCACGTACATGGCGGCCGGAATCAGTGTCATCGGACGGATTAGACCAACCAACAAAAACAGAATCAGCGAGGACACTCCGTAAGAGCGCAGGGTCTCTGCAAAGGCGTCAGCATCCGTGTATACGTCCGGGCTGATGGCCAGCGCACCCGCGGACCCGACGGCCAAGATCAGAGCTAGCGTGGCCAGTCCCCGGTACCGTGCGAATAAGACAGGGTTCATGCGAGCGTCGTAGGCGCACCCGACTTAGCTGGCCGCGATAACCGTTGAAGTTGTGATTCGGGCGCCAGAATCATCCTCGAAATACGGACCCATAACGGGCGGAATGGTGATGCCAGTACACTGCAACGCAGACGCTGAGGCTCACGCGCGCCGACCGACGACGAGTTGGTTGGCCATGATGAGTTTCAGTCCCAGTGGACCAAGGACGCGCTCGATGAACATCTCGACCGGGAAGCCGATCGGCGAGAACATGAACTTGCGTGACTCGACCACGTCGAACCCGGCCGACGACAGCATGCTCCGCAGCCGTCGAATGGTAAACGTAGTGTCGTGGCCCGCATCCTTAAGCAATCCTACTTTGCTGGCGAGCCGTTCCATAAGCGGGTCTGGTGTCGTGATGACGAGAAGTCCGCCGGGCCGAAGCACCCTGTGGCACTCGTCAATCAGCATGGACGGGTGCGGCAAATGCTCGATTACGGCGGTCGCTACCAGCGCATCCGCGACGGAATTCCTTAAAGGTAATTCCTGGACATCGGCCTGCACTTTCCAAGTTCGGCTCTCCGGGACGGCACGAAGGAGGTCGCGATTCATCTCCACGCCCACGAAATTGATCTGGCCAAGTCGATTTCGCAAGTCGTCAAGCATCAGGCCGTCCGCTGTACCCAGGTCCACGATCGTGCTCAGTGGACCATCAGAATGCCGCAAAAGTACCCTTTCTACCTCGTCAGTGCGCCGTCGAAGACGGTAGATGAGTGCCCTTTTCGCCTTACGCCCTTCGTAGTAATCCAGGCCGTATACCCCATGTAAGGCGTCGTGCGTCAAGACTTCACCGTTCTCGTGATGGTTAGGGACCTTTGGGTGTTCAGCGTGTCCAACTCCTCGCGAGAGAGTTCGCGCCCCGTGGCCTCGAGCTCATGGGCTTGGAAATATCTGCTCTGGGGGACGTATCGCACCGAGGACTCCCCGCCGATCACCAGTTTCTCGAAGCGGAGATTGCCGTCGACGTGGACCTCATCGACGATGGTCGCCTCGTCGCCGTCGCCCTGATAGCGCCTGGAGAACCGTGCGGCGACAGGACGCTGGCCCATGATGAGCGCCTTCCGGATGTACCCTTTGAGCAGATGGGCGAGAAACGGCACCCTGCCGGCGGTCATCAGCGCCCCGCGAAACAGCACCTGCTTTAATGGAGTGAACAGCTTGTGGGACGGCACCGCATTGAAGCTGCCGGCCACTTGCCATCGGTCGCCATCGGCCTCGCACTCATGCCCGTCGTCGATCCACTGAGACGTAACGACCCGGCCGTCGGTCAGCAGTCCGGTCAGGCCGCAGTCGTTTAACAGCAGCCGACCAGAGACCCTGTCGAACACCTTCACCACACCACCTTTGGCGAGGTTGGCGATCACGTAGCGGTCCCCATTCACCGCCGCGTATGTACGCGCACCGCTGAAGTATTTTCGAAAGGGCCCCCGCTCGTAGGGCAAGGGTTCGAGGGTCTCCAACCGGGGGGCGTGGTCCAGATAGGCTTGAAGGAACTCCGGCACCCGGTACACAAGGTACCGATCGGACATGATCTCGGGCGGCACCAGTTTGCCTTCCGAGAGCGCTTGGAGCATCTTCTCGGCCACCGCCATCGCCACGCCCGAGTCCGGGGCGAGCAACTCGAAGCCGTGGGGGTAGAAGTGGGTGGTATTCCTGCTCCCCATGCTGCCCGCGTAGAACCCGTCCGGGTAGGCGAAGTAGCTGCAGAACTCGGCGGCTTTCTTCGCGACGGCCAGCAGCTCCTGGTCTTGCCTGGTCTTGCCGATTTTTCCGAGAAACGAGACCACGGCGGAGAGGTAGCCCGGGTCGGGGCCGTCGTACTCGCGAAACCATCCGTCGTCGTCGCCTCGATAGCCGAGGAAGCCCTGCCACAGGCGCTCGAACCCGCGCTCCAGCTCCCGGTCGTCCAGCAATCGTGACGCCTCCCACACGGCGAGGCATGCCATCGCGTGGTGGTTGGCTAGATGGTCCTCCTCGGACTCTCCTGCTGCTATGAAAGTGGCGGCCTTGCGAATCGCGCTCTCCACCCGTTGCACTGTCTCGACCGGCATCTCATCCTTGAGAAGCATGAACGCTTGGCTGGAGGCATATGTGGTGAACCCGGTCGGTCCCACCCAGCCCCGCTCGTACGGGTAGAACTCGTCGAAGGAGCCGTCGCCATGCTGGATCTTGGCCCAGAAGTCGAGGGCGGCGACGGCCCAGTCCCTGATGCTCGCATTGCCTTTGTAACGGCTCCCAGGGAAGTCATGCTTATACACCAGAGCAAGGGCATGTACGGCGAACTGCCGGACCGCGTCTGGGAAGTCAGAGGTCTTCTCCAGCCAGTATTCCCGATGAAAACAGCCGTAGGTAGGCGAGAATGGATTGCGGTCGAGGCTGCCGAGCAATCGCGGCACCTGGCTGATGGCTCTCTCGGCGTAGACCTCTCGGCTTGCGACCAGGACGGCCTACTCCTCGTCCCGGAAGTACTGGGGAAGACGTCGGTTGACCAGCTCGGCCAGTAGCCCCACGATCGCCACCTGTGTCGCGGTCATGGCGATCACCACCGTGGCGACATCCGCCAGCTCGTCCAGCACCAGCTTGGTGAACAACCCTACCCCGACTGCCAGCAGGTAGAGAAGGGCGCTCAATGGAACGAACACTTTCAGTGGCGCAAAGTAGAGGGTCGTTCGCAACACCAGCGCAGCGAAATTCAACGTGTCTCTGATCGGCCGAATCTTCGACCGTCCTTTCCGCGCCCGATAGTCTATGGGAATGTAGCTCACCGTGTAGCCGTTGCTCAGCATCGCCAGCGTGATCGTCGAGGTGAACGAGAAGCCGTCGGGCAGAAGATTGAAAAACCGCATGGCCATGTCGCGTCGAAAGACCCGAAACCCGGAATTCAGGTCTGGGATCACCGTGCCCGCGACCAGATTCGCCAGGCGGCCAATCGCCCATTTCGCAGGACGGCGGATCAGGGGGATGTGCACATCATCGCCCGCTCGCGACCCCACCGCCATGTCGACGCGGCGCTGGGCCACGGGCTCTGCGAGCTCGGTCAGCCGGTCAACCGGATACGTGCCATCGGCGTCCGTGATGCAGATGACCGGATGCCTGGCCCGCCGAATGCCTGTCTTGAGCGCGGCGCCGTAGCCTCGGTTCGTTTCGTGCTGGACCACCGTGGCCCCGGCCTCCCTTGCCCGGGCCGCGGTCTGGTCGCGGGAGCCGTCGTCGATGACGAGAATCTCGTACGGCCAGCCGGTGGCATCGATCTTCGCAGCCAGCTCCGCCACCGAGCCAGCGATGCCGTCCTCCTCGTCGAAGGCGGGCATAATCACGGAGAGCCCGAGGACTTCAGGCGACGATTCCGTCACGCGTTTCCTGCGGGACGCCGGCCTTCGGCCATTATCCAGAACCCCCAGCGGCGGTTGATGCCACTCCATTCGAGCAGTCGACTGTAGATGCGCCCGATCAACGCTCCTTGCACCTCGAGAGGGTGACGGACTCGTAGATTTACGTCTACGAATTTCCGCAGCATCCGTCTCACCTCAGTCGGGGAATAGGCCCTTCCCAGGGGATCGTCCACCCCGTCGTACTGGCGCACCACGTCGGTCTTGTCGGTGGTCCCCGGCCGCACCGACTGTCTCAGCAACCGGCGCTTAGCCAACCTGAGATATGGTTCAACGACCACGCGCCACGATCTCCTGTTGTACAGCATCACCTTGAACGTTCCGCCGGGTCTGAGGATTCGCCAGCACTCGTCGATGGCGGTCTGCGTGTCCGGCGTGTGGTGTAGGACGCCGAACGAATACACGATGTCGAACGACCCGTCGGCGAACGGAAGCCGCTCGGCGTCGCTGCTCAAGAAGGCGCCCCGTGCATCGAACACACGGAAATGCTCGGCCGCCAGCGATACGCGCTGAGCGGATAGATCGACCCCGACCACGGCCGAACCTCCTAGTGCGAACTGCAGCAGATCGGTCCCCAGTCCGCATCCAACCTCGAGGAGCCGTTTCCCGGCGTACCTGTCGAATCCCACAAGTTTTCTCATGAACGGCTGGGAACGATATCGGTAGCGGGCCACCTGCTCATAGAACCGCCTTGCGCCCGGTTGGTCGTTGCTGGCGAACGAGCCGCAGGGATTTCGGTCCCAGAACTCGGCTACTTCCTGCTTCGTAGCGTGTTCAGCTTGAAAGAGTGTCACGGATTTGTTGGGATGAGCGGTCGGGCCGCACCCCGCTCAACTACCAGGTCGTACACTGCCTGGACCTTGGCGACCATCCTGTCCAGATCGAAATGCTCCAGGAACCTGCCTCTTCCACCATCGCCGAGCCGCCGCGCCAACTCGCTGTCGATGAGGACTCGCAGCAGCGCGCCGGCCAGCTCCTCCGGCTCCCCTGGCTCCACCAGGACCGCGCCTCCATCGCCGACGATCTCCCGAGTCGGCCCCAGGTCGGTGGCCACGATAGGCCGACCCGCCGCCATGGCCTCGATCAGCGGGCGGCCGAACCCCTCGGGCGCCTGAGAAGGGAACGCCAGAACATCCATTGCCGCCAGCATGTCTGGGATGTCGGTCCGATAGCCGGAGAAGACGAAGCGGTCTTCAAGTCCGGCGGCCCTGACGCGGCGGCGCATCCTGTCGAGATTGTCCATCGGGGCTTGCACAGCGGCCTTGAGTCTTCCCCGCCAGGACCGCCTGTAGGCGGCGTCGACACCCCCCGCCACGATCAGGAACCGGGCATCCGGCTGCTGCGTTACGATGCGGCGTGCGGCGTCGACGATCAGGTCGTGTCCTTTGACTTTCTGGACGCTCCCTATCATACCGATCACTGGCGACTTCGCGGGCAAATTTAGCTCTGCTCTGACCCGGTCTCTGGCCTGGGGCTCGTCAACGTTAAACCGCCGCACCTCCACGGAATTGTGGACCGTGCTGGCGTGTTCGCAGGGTCCAAGTTTCCGTCGAACGTAGTCGCTGGTGGTTATCACGTGGTCGGCCAGACGACGAACTGTTCCCAGGTGCCAGCTGCGTATCCAGCGGTTCGGTCCGGGGGCCTCGCGCACGTGCCATACCAACGGGACCTTTTCTCTCTTGATGCCGATCGCCGTCGGGACCAGCACGCTAGTATTCAGGTGTACAACGTCCGGGCGCTCGCTGCGAACAAGCGACTGTGCCGCCCGAATCGTGGACCTGAAGTGGAGCAGAAACGGTACCACCATTCGGGCCCGGAACGGCACGTGTGCGCCATAAGAGAAGGCGCTGCGCATTCGGCAGACGCCGGCGTCCACACCCATCTCCCTGGCGAACCCGAGAATCGGTCCGGGCTGCGTAAAGTAGACCACGGGCTCGTATCGTTCGGGGTCCAGCCCCTGGGCCAGCTGCAGCATGCTGACCGGCGCGCCGCCGATCCCGCTACCGTGATGGATGAACAGAATCTTCACGCGGGCCATTCAGCTTCGCCCTCCGACCGGCGCTGTTGTAGACCTGGCTGCGCGCGTAGTACCCATCTGCGCCGCTCGACATTGGCCGACGGGGAGGCCCGATGTCCGCACCCGGTCGGTAATTCGTGCCATGACGACAGATCGAACCTTCATGCGTGAGACAGAATCTCGGCCTGGTACGTCGGCTTAATCGCACTCCGATGCTCTTTGTACCAGGGAATGGTCTCCTGCAATCCCGGTTCCAGCTCTGTGCGGGCTACCCACCCGAGGTCGTTCCTGATCTTCTCTGAGTCCACGTATTGATGGTTAGGTTGGTCTTCGGCATGCACCGGCCGAGGACGTTCGACCGCTGCGACGTCCGTATCCATCATGTCCTGGATCAGGTGGAGCATCTCTCGAGTAGTGCGTATGCAGGCCTCGCTCGAACCCACGTTGTAAGCGCACTCGGCGTAAGCCCCTTCGCGAGCCTCTGTATTCGCCGCGTCCGGGGACTCCGAGATAGATTTCCCGATTGTTAGGTAGGCGTCCACCGCGTCCTTCACGAACATGTATTGCCGCTTGACCCCTCCCTGGCCAGCGCGGATAACCGGCTGGACTCCTTCCATCAGGCGGGAGATGGTGCCGGGCACGAGACGAGAAAAGTTGAGGTCGCCCGGGCCATAGATGTTGCAGCACCGAGGAACGCGAACGGGTAGTTGAAACTGCGAGTAGTAGGTCTGGGCTATCAGGTCGACGCAGCTCTTGGATGTATCGTAGATATGCAGCCCCTTCAGCGCATGGTCCTCTCTAAACGGAAGAGCGTCCGGATGGTCTCCGTAGGCCTTGTCGCTGGACGCCACCAGAATCCTTTCGACGCCCTGCTGCCGGCACGCTTCGAGGACATTTACCGTGCCCAGTATATTCGTCTCCAGCGTCGGAAGAGGCCCCCGTGCCGCGACGCCCACGATCGAAGAAGCGGCCAGGTGGAAGACCGTGTCTATCGACTCTCCGGCCACGATATCGAGGAATGATCTGTACTCTCGGACGTCGCAGGTCATTATCGTCATATTGGACCTGAGCCCGTACAGATCGAGCGCGGAAACCACGCGCTGGCGGTCCCTGGCCAGGCCGTAGACCAATGCGCCCGCTCGAATCAGCCTGTCCGCCAGGTGCGTTGCCAGAAACCCGTCCGCACCGGTGATGAGGCATCGCTTCCCCTTCCAGAAACTGTCGTCCGACTGGGTAATGCTAGCCAAGGGTTAGCCCTCTCTGGTTTACGTCGTTCAAGAACTTACTTTCCGTGCCCGGAGCCGGGCAGGGTTGGAGTGAAACGGCCGAACACCTCTCGGCCGCTAAGCCCGGTGCGTGCAGGGCGTCACCGGGTCGCGTCGGCCACCCGGCGCCGATCCGCGCCCATCACCGATAGCAGTAGTTTTTCGCTGGCCGCCGCAGCCTGGTCCCAGGACATCGACTGCGCTCGTGCCCTTCCGGCCCGCCCCATGGCTTCGGCCAAGCCGGCATCGGTCAGGAGCTGCGTGCACGCCGCGGACACCGACTCCGGCGAGTCCAGCGGCACCAGGCGCCCGGTCACCCCGTCCTCCACGGCCTCGCGCTGGCCGATCAGGTCGCCGACGATGACCGGTTTCCCGCAGGCGGCCGCTTCGACCAGTGTCAGCGGCAGCCCTTCCGGGCCGCGGCTGAGCATGAGAAACAGGTCGCAACTCCGATAAAGGCCGACCAGCTCTACGCCGTGGCGCTCGCCGGCGAACAAAACGCGGTCTCCTACCCCCAGATCACTGGCCAGCTCCCGCAGCCGGCCGCGGTCGGGCCCATCGCCTACGATGACGTAGACCACGTCGGCCACGGTCTCCGCGATCGCGGGCAACGCCCGAATCGCCGTGTCGTTGCCCTTACGCTCCACCAGACGCGAGACCGACAGCAGTACCCGGCGGCCGCGGAGTTGGGCCCCCAGCTCTTCGGGAGGCTTACCCGGTCCCGGGCTGAAAACGGAGTCGTCCACCCCCAGCCTCACCACGTGGACCCTCTCGGAGTCGGGGGCCGAATTTCGGATATGGTCCCGCACCGCGTTTGAGTTCCCGACTATCCCAGCGGCGTGCTTGAGGATCAGCCGCGACATGAGACCGCTGAAGCGACCGTACTTTCCGTCGATGACCGGGTCGCCGCTGTTATACACTTCCACAACGTAGGGAACACCTCGCAGGCGATTGATCAGATAGCCTACGAATCCCAGATTGCTGTTGCCGCACACCACCACGCCAACGTCGTATCGGCTGCACAACCTGAGGGCAGGCAACACCATGCTTACCGCTCGCTGGAGCATGACGTTGGTGAGCCGGTGAAGCAGGCTGGAGCGCAGACGGCTGAGCGGGCCGTCCCCGTCCAGCGGCGCACGGTGCACCTCCACGGGGTAAGGCGGCTCCTGGCGCTGGTCCTCGAGCCGCCCCGTCAGTACGATCGGCCGCACCGATCGGTAGCGCCGGGTGATCTCCAGCCTTACCTTTCCGATGCCGTCCACAGCGGGCGCATGCAGCGTGTTGCACAGGACGAGCACCGCCGGGCGATCGTCGTGAGCCGTGGGAGCTTCGCTAGTCACTCTGTCGTGCTCGAGATGCTACGCCCGTCTTAGGGTCTCGAAGTGCTCGCAACGAGGTCAGGCCCGACACCCATCGGAACGTATCGGACACCCTCCAGATGCGACAGTTCGCGCCGCAGCATCCTCCAGCAGTCCAACACAACTACGTCGCCGGTCTGGTCCCTAGGTAGCAGCCCGCTAACCCCGGCGAACGCGGGGTCCGCGTTGACGACGACCAACCCGTCGCAGGTATTCACAACATCGTCGAGCGAATTGCAGTAGGCAACAGAATCTCCCAGTTCGGCCCGGGCATGGTCAAGGGCAAGCGGGTCGTACACGGACACCTGATACCCGGCGACGACAAGGGCTTTCGCCAACAGTAACCCCTGTGACTCCTCAACGACGACGGTGTCGGGCTTGTAGGCCACCCCCAACACCCCAATCGTGGCGCCCTCGCCCAGTTCCCTACGGATGGACTCGACCAGCCGTGGTACCTGGTGGCGATTGGTCTCTTCGGTTGCAAGGCTGATCTTTGACGCGACACCCAGCGCGTCGCCAAGATAAGCGAACGCGCGGTTGTCACGGGGAAAGCATGGGCCGCCATAACCTGCCGCGCCCCTGAGGTATTTGGCTCCGATTCGTGAGTCGAGGCCCAGGGCGCCGGTCACAACGTCAACATCGCCGCCAGGCAGTCGCTCGCACAGCTCGGCCAGAGTGTTCGCGAAGGTGATTTTCGTGGTCACGAAGGTGTTTACGGCGATCTTGGTGAGCTCTGCGTTAAGAATCGACATCCGAGTGATTTCCGGGTCGTTCTCACAGACCATTGAATAAAGCTCAGTGAGCCTGGACCCGGTCCGGTCGTCCGACTCGCCGACGAGGACGAAATCCGGATTGAGGAAGTTACGGATAGCTGTGCCCAGGGCGATGAACTCCGGCGCATAGGCGAGGCCAAAGTCGCGACCGCACGACTTCCCGGATTCGCGCTCTATGAGGGGCCTGACCTGCTCTTCGGTGGCACTCGGGAGAACCGTGCTGTTGAGGCACACGATGTGGTATCCGTCTTTCTCTGCCAGGGCCGCCCCGATCTCCTGGGCGACCTCGAGGACGTGCGTGAGGGAGAAGTCTCCGTTCGCTCCGGACGGCGTTGGCACGACGATAAACGAGATGTCGGTATCTTGAACCGCCTGGCGCAAGTCCCTCGTGGCGGTAAGACGACCCCTCGCACTCTTCATGAGTCCGCCAAGCCCGGGCTCCTGCACGGGTGGTTTCCCATCGTTGACCAGCGACACAACGCGCGGGTCCGAATCTACGCCGACGACATTGGTGCCTTTGGACGCAACACATGCGGCGATGCATGCGCCAAGCTTGCCTAGGCCGATCACGGATACGCTCATATCAGACGACAGGATATAACCTCGATGTTAGTTTCGTGGCCTAGGCGCCAGGACTGGAAGAACGCCGGAGGACCCGGCGGGCGGTCGGCAGCAACGCCTTTCGCAGCCCCTGGGGCAGCAGCATCCAGAGCCAGCCCTGGGTGCAATTACGGGTCCCAAACGGGCTTCGAGAGAATGCGCGGGCCATCATCCAATACCCGGCCAGCCTCCGGCCCTCGGCCGCGAGCATCTCGCCTTCTTTCCAGTACGTTACGGCGATGGCGGAGCGTATCGCTCGCCGAACGCCTCGAGGGAGATCGTGACCCTCCCCGAACCTTCGCAGAATCAGCCGCTTTTCTTGCGAAGAGCTTCTGGCGAACACTGAGGTCTTCGTACCCGGCCAGGCCCTCTGGATGGCCATCGGGCGGGGCAGATACACCCCGTGGGTGACCGTCGCCAGCTTAAGCCAGAGGTCCCAGTCAATCGCCAGCATCAGATTTTCGTCAAGAGGCCCTGCGGCGAGCAGCGGCCCCCTGCGCAAGAATACGGAGGGTTGCCAGAAATAGACTTCGCCGACGAGGCGTTTCAGATCGAAATCGCCAGCGGTCTTGTGCCGGATGAAGCGGCCATCTACGTCGACCGATTCGCAGATGCCGTACACGAACCCCGCCTCCGGATCGCCCGCCAGGGTTTCCACCGCTGGACCGAAGGCATCCTGAAGGTAGGCGTCGTCGGCGCCCATCCAGGCCATTATGGTCCCGCTCGCACGCTCGAAACCCTTATTGATCGCGTGCCCGTGGCTCCTGTCCGGCTCGCTGACCCAGTTGCTGATCCACCGCTCGTACTTCTTGATGACATCGACGCTGTCGTCGGCGCTAGCGCCATCAATGACTATCAGCTCGACGTCCGGATAGCCTTGGAGCAGCACCGACCGGATCGTCTCTTCGATATACCGCCCCATGTTGAGCGACGGAACGACGACACTGACCCGCGGCCACGGCGAGCCGTCCAGCATCGTCTCGGGGAGATGCTCGGACTCGACCGTCCACGGCCATCCGGTTTTTCCGGGTGGCGGCGGAAGCTCCGCTAGAGCAGGGCAGTGCAAATCAGGAGCCGCCGTTCGATACCGAAGCCAGGGAGCGGCCCTCGTCGGTCAAGTGGGAGACCCTTCGGTACACGTCCATTGTCATCGCGGCGGTCTTGTCCCACGAATACTGTGTTACGCGCTCCAGGCCTAGTGTTGTCCGCTTAGACCCTCGCCTCTCATCGATGGCCGTGTCCAGTGCCGACGACAGGCTCTCGACCTCACCGGGCTCGAAGTAGACCGGCGCTGTCCCGGCCACTTCGTGGGTCGTAGGGATATCCGACGCGACGATGGGACAGCCGCAGGCCATGGCCTCAAGCAGAGGAATGCCGAATCCCTCGTACAGCGACGGGTATACGAAAGCCTCCGCCGAGTTGTACAGGGCGCACAGTGTCTCGTCGTCCACGTTCTCCAGCAGGCGCACTCGATTGGAGATTCCTAGCTCAGCGATCATGGTGGTTTCCTGCCTGGACCACCTCTGCCCCACTACGACCAGATCCACCTCGGTGCGGCGAGACCACGCGCTGTAGGCTGCCGCCAGCGTCCAGAACTGCTTGTATTCGGCTCGGCTGCCCACGTAGAGCAGGAACGGACCGGGCACTGGCTCATCACGTCCCGTCGGCTGCCGCTCCAGACGCCGAAACGCTGGCGAGTACCCGTGGGGGACGACGCTGATCTTGTCGGCGCTGAGACCGTAGTTGCCCTGTAAATCGGCCCGAGTCGCCTCAGAGACGCAGATCACGGCGTCCGCAGACCTGGCGCAGTGCAGGATGCGCTTGGTCCACTCTTCGGATTTGCGCTGGCCGAAGAGGTCGGGAAACCGGGCCCAGTTCAGATCGTGGACCGTTGTCACCTGGGGGCCGTCCCACCGCACGGGCATCGTGTAGTAGGTCGAGTGCCAGATAGCACCGCTGGGCTTGCCCGTCCACATATATCTGACGGCCTTTTCGGCGTGTGGGGTGACGTGCTTCCAGGCGAGCCTGGGCCGAAGAAAACGTCTGATCTCGGGCACTCGGCGATGGGCGATCCCAGGATGCGACGGAGGCTGCTGGAGCAGCCTCCCAGTCGTCAGCAGCTTTATGGACAGCGACTCGTCTGTCTGGCACATGCGGGGCAAGATTTCGTTGAAGAGCCGCGATATCCCGCCGCGGACCTGCTGCCGATATATCTCCCCGTCTACGAGAATGCGCATCAGGCCGTCGGCTCGTGGCGCAGCAGACGCCGCCCCGCGTCTCTTACTCTGCGGGCGTTCCTGCGCAGGGCGCGGCCGCCGTGGTACCGCGAGGCGCGCACGACGTGGACCCGTAGATAGTTAGCCGCGGACCACATCGAAAGTCGAACCTTTTCGGCTGCTGTAAGTTCGCCGGTCTGAAAAATTACCTGCTGGAGGTGGAATTCGCGTACGAGCATCGGGGACAGAACGAGCAATGGGTTCGAGATGCCCAGCGCCTTGGCATTAGCCCGGTGGCTGCGAGACGCGCCCCCGCGTTGCTTGGTCGTCAGGACCTCGGCGTGAGTCTCGAACTCGCCCGACAGCGCAAGCTCGGCCATCAGCAGGTGGTCGTTGCCGATCACCTTCCTCAGCGGCATGACTCTGGTCAGCGAGGCACGCCTATACAGCCCGTAGAACACGATGTTGTAGTTCCTGCGGTTGTGCAGGGTCAGCTTGTGAAGTCTGAATCTGTCGTATGGCCGCATCCCACGGGTCGATATTCCCCTGTCGGTATCAACGTGCTCACCTGTTTCCCCGTCCACGAGTTTGCCCGAACACCCCGCCAGGACAATCGAATCTGATGCGAGCAGTAATTCGAGGCAGGTCCGTACGTACTCGGGGGCCCAGAAGTCGTCGTGGGCGGCCCACATGAAATAGTCGCCTGTAGAGAGATCGAACACCCGGTTGAAGTTGGCGGTCGCTCCGGCATTCGACTCGTTGCGATGGAACTGGACTCGGGCGTCTAGCTCGGCGTATTGCGTGCAGATCGCCTCGGTGCCGTCCACCGACCCGTTGTCCGAGATGATCAGCTCGAAGTGGCCGTGGTCCTGCGCCAGAAGCGAGTCGATCGCGCGGTGTATGAAACGCTCTCCGTTGAACACCGGCATGCCGATGCTTATCAGCGGAGAGGCCAGATCGACGCCCACTCAGTCGTCCTTACGCCGCAGGAAGCCGTCGAGGCAGTAGGTGACGCCCAGGCGATTGTAGTAGGGGTCGACCTCAAACTCCTCGTGGTCCGCTAGAAACTCGGTAACGGCCGCCGCCGGCGTGCCCGCGTTCCACTCCGGTTTGAAGTCGGGCGCGTTCCGAAGCGTCTCCAGCACCGTGTCGAAGACGACGACATAGCTGCCCGGGGTTACCAGTGCCGAGTAAAGCTCAAGCTCCTGTCTCACGTGCGCCTGGGTGTGGTTCGAGTCGAGGCTGACGAGTACACTGTCCCCCGGATCAATCCGGCCGCGCACGTCGTTCACCACGCTGGAATCGAGGGAGGTCCCATCGATCAAGGAGATTCGCTTGCTCATTGGGTGCGCCTGTATCGCCAGGCGGTTGTACTTGCGTATCTCGACATCGATGGACACGACGCTACCCTTCCCCAGTAGCTCCAGCATCGAGGCGTAGAGCACGGCGGTACCGCCGTGTGCGGTCCCCGTTTCGACGATGACGTCCGGCCTCAGCTTGAAGATGAGCTCCTGCATCATCAAGATGTCTTCGGGTAGCTGGATTATCGGGATGCCCAGCCACGTGCCTTCATAGGAGACCCTCCGGTGCCAGCCCGACCGCGTCCACAGCTCTGACAGTACTCGAAAACCCTCATCCGAGTAGACGTCGATGTCATGGGTCCCGTCGTCCAGCTGGACCTGGAAGGTGTCCATCGTCGACCAGTCTCTAGATTTTCTCATATTTGTTCATACCATCACGGCCTCAGCGGCGTTGCGTCGGCGGGAGAGCGCACCCGAGCATTCCACCAGGCAACTGTGTGTTGTAACCCCTGGTCCAGTCCGAAGCGAGGCGACCACGTGGTCTGCTCGACGAGTAGCCGGTTGTCCGCGCAGATGAACGTCAGATCGGACGGGTTGTGGGGCAGGGCGCCGAACCGGATAAGCTCCGGACGGCCGGTGATGGCGCCGATTCGTGCGACGATGTCGCGCACCGCGATCGGTTCGCTCGACCCGATGTTGACCGCGCCCGAAAGGTCGCTATCGGCGACGGCGCAAATAGCTGCGGCCGCGTCTGCGACGTGCATGAAGTCTCTGATCTGCCTGCCTTCCGTAACCCGTGCCTCCTCGCCCTTCGTCAGCGAGCTAACCACCGACGGCACCAGTCTGCGAGGGTCTTCGCGCGGCCCATACAGGTAGAACAACCTGGCCCACGCGGTGCTCATACCGCCGAGACGGCCCACCTGCTCCAGCGCCATTGCCAGGCCCAGCTTGCTGGCGGCGTACATTGTGTTCGGGCGGGTCTCCGACGACTCCGAGAGGAGCCCAGGCGAGCTCTCGTACTCGAAGCAGGTGCCCACGCCCACGAAACGCCGGCATCTGGCGGCCTCAAGTTTAGAGACGAGCTGAAGACTCGAGGCCAGGAGGTCCAGGTTCTCAAGGCTATCCAAGTACTTCCCGGGCTCCAGTCCCCAGGCAAGGTGGATGCACATGTCAGGTCTTGCGGTCTGAATCACCGCGTCGATCGCATCCCCATCGGCCAGGTCGCCGGTGACGACGTTGAGGCTGACAGCGATGTCGTCGATGCGCCAGGCGTCGCTGCCCGGCCGGACCAGCGCGAACACGTCTTCGCCCTGTTGGACCAGAGCGCGGGCGACCTGCGACCCGATGAACCCAGTGGCGCCGGTGAGTAGCACCCTCATTCGGGGGACCCCGCGGTGAAACGGGTAATTTCACGCCAACTGCGGCGAGTGGCCAGGTGTGAGTTCCCAACCCCCTTCTGACGGGAGCGAGCTC
Source organism: Dehalococcoidia bacterium (assembly GCA_965248005.1). Classification (GTDB taxonomy): domain Bacteria; phylum Chloroflexota; class Dehalococcoidia; order Lucifugimonadales; family UBA1123; genus CBDFIE01. The sequence goes on along the minus strand of CBDFIE010000003.1, from coordinate 786,233 downwards.
GTTTGGAGGGCCGCTCGAACCGAAGATGCATTAAACGATGCTTAGCTCGGGGATCGGTATCACGAACCGTCCGCCTCGCCGGCGGTACTCCGCCTGCTGCTCCAATATCTCGTCGGCGAAGTTCCACGTTAGCAACAACACGTAGTCGGGTGCGTCTTCCAGAAGCTTCTCCGGTGGGCGTATAGGGAGGTGTGTACCCGGGGTGTAGAGTCCCTGCTTGACCTGGCTGCGGTCGACAACGAAATCCAGGGTCTCCGCCCCGATGCCGAAGTAGCTCAACAGCGTGCACCCCTTGGCGGAGGCGCCGTAGACCGCGATCGATTTGCCCTTCGACTTCAGGTCGCCCAACAGGGCGACCATCTCGCTGCGGAGCCGTTTTACCCTGGAGCCGAAGTTCCGGTAAAAGGATATTTTACCAGCACCCCATTCGACCTCTTCTACCAGTAGCGCCGTGACGCGCGGATGAACAGGCTCCGTGGCCTCTGTCGAGGTCACGAAAACCCGCAGCGAGCCACCGTGAATGTCCGTCCGCTCCACATCCACGATCGCCAGGTCATGATTGGCGAATAGCCTCTGCAACGAGGTTACGGAGAAGTAGCAGAGATGCTCGTGGTAGATGGTGTCGAACTCTACCTGGTCGATGAGGTCTTTAACGTAAGGCGCCTCGATTACCGCCACGCCATCACGCTTCAGCAGCAGCCGAATACCCTCTACGAAACCGTTCAGGTCAGCGACGTGGGCGAGGACGTTGTGCGCGTGAACCACATCGGCCCGTTTTCCTTCGGCCACCAGCTTGTGGGACAGCTCCAGGCCAAAGAACTCGCTTATGGTGGGGATGTCTCGCTCTTCGTTGGCCACGCGGGCTATGTTGCGGGCGGGGTCGATGCCCAGCACGGGCACCCCTGCCCGTTGATAGAACTGAAGCAGATAGCCATCGTTGCTGCCCAGTTCTACCACGAGGCTGGTCGCGCCCAGGTGATGCCGTTCAACCATGCGAACAGCGATCGCCCGCGCGTGGGACACCATCGTGTCAGAGTACGAGGACAGGTACAGGTAGTCCTCAAACAGCAACTCAGGCGAGACCGTCTCGGTGATTTGGATAAGCGCACAGTTCGAGCAGAGGACGAGGTCCAACGGATACCGCGGCTCGGGCTTGGCAAGTTGCTCGGTCGACAAGAGCGAGTTCGCGAGAGGTGTCGCGCCCAGCGACAGGATGGGCTCTAGCGCACGTTGGCCGCATGACCTGCAAGAGACTTGAGCGTTAACCATCTAACGACAAATAATTGAATTGATGCGCTGTGAGCTCCCGAATTTCATTCAGGTAGTTGATGTTCATCACAAAGATATCCGAGGCTGGGGTTAAGAAGCGCATGGCGTCCTCCGGGGACCAAACCTCGAGTCCTGTCGCTGCCAGATACTTGCCCTGCTTCGCAGGGTTTATGTCGATGACCATATTCACTTTCGCCCCGGCGCGTTCCATGAATAGCACGAAGATGACGCCCTTGGAAGCACCTCCCCAGACGGCAGTAGTTAATGCGTGTTCTGTATTTTGTGCTCTCAATCTAGCCGCGTGTCGGCCGACGGTGTGGAGCATATCCTCCGGGAATTTGAACCGATCCGCATCCTTGTATATCGGTACCCTGATCGTAGATAGATCGGCTACGACAGAGAGATACTGCCCGCCAAAGGTGTGACGCGCCTCATAGACCACCCCGAACATGCGGTGGAAGTCAGCTAACCGGAAATAATTTACGTGCTCGTAGAAGATGTCAAACCAAGCAAGATTGTCAGAAATCCAGTCGAGGCAGGGAACTTCGATATAGATCTTTCCGCCGCCATTCGCGTCACGTATTCTCGACAGGAATTCAACGGGATCCCGTACATGCTCCAACACATGCCTCAAGATGACGCCGTCAGATCGAAGTCCCATATCTGGACTGAAGTACTCTCTGATGACCGCGGGGTTTGTGCCCTCATATGTGGGGTCCATCCCTATGATGTCAAACCCCAATCCTTGGAGCTGCTCAAGAAAATGGCCTTTGCCACAGCCGACTTCAATCAGCGAGTGACCTCGAAAGTGCTGTTTGACGATACTCGAGACTGTCGTAAGGTGCTCTTGAAAGACACTACTACAGGCCTGTTCGTTCTGGTAGTCGGCGTCATATTGCATCAACTCGGGCTTGAACGCTTGGTTGAAAATCAGGCCCGTCTTGAGGTCCTGGATCAGCACGATATCGCCCTTAAGACAATTTATTGCGTCTCTCTTGGAGTGAAACATGCGGTTTTGGGAAACCGGGAGTTGTTCACTCCGATATATCTGTCGATAATGCTTCAATCGCAAACCTGCTAAGAAACCGCGCGACCGGCCTTAGATATAGTCCCCTAAATTGTTAGACAGCGTGGACGACAGCACACCGATGACGCATTTTGGCACGTCATCAGGTGGTTGAACTCCACACGCGAGGAGCTTTGTTGACGGGCTAAAAACGGTGCGTCCCGAGCCGCGATATGGACGACCGGTTGAGATGGCAATCGGGTGCTAGCGGCCTGCAATATTCGTGGGCCGGTCGATGCTATAGCCCACGCCCGGAGAGGTAACGCTCTCGGGCGGATGCATGCAGCGTTGCCCATCGCGGTCGTCGATGATGTGAGTCCATATCGAAGCCTGGTAGAAAATGGCTCCGCATCCACGTGAACGATAACTTGGAAGATCGGGCAGGATTCGTACCACCGCGAATCGGCAAAACCGCGACTTGGCAGCTTATCAGGGCGCACCTACCCAACGAGTCGTACCGCGCGTTCCTTGCATCATCTGGTATCCGGATACTCACTTCTAACGGTCAGGCAAGCACGAACCTATTCAAATGCAAATGGAACCTGGCGTCCGGAACGACCGATTAGAGGCGACCGAGGTCACTCGAAGGTGAGATTTAACCATGCTGGACATCCCAGTCATAGGGGATGTGGTTGTCGAACGGGTCCAGCCGAGTGCTCATGGTTGGGTCATGCGGGTGCGTGGCACAATTCGCGACTATGGCGCACGGCTTGCTCATACCCTTGAATCCGTTCCAGATCTCGGGTGGGATGATAACTAAAGAGTAGTTGTCCGGTCCCAGAAAGATTTCCGCAACGTTGCCCCTGGTCGGCGAGTCCTTCCGCTCGTCATACAGAGCGACCTTCACCCGCCCGGATATACAGGCATAATTCAACGTCATGGCACTATGTTTGTGCCACCCTTTGATCACGCCCGGATACACCGTTGAGAAGTAGATTTCACCAAATTGGATGAAGTGGTCATCCGTGCTTTTCATCATGTGGAAAATCGTTCCCCGCTCATCCGGGATACGTACCAATGGGACTACCCGCACACCCTGGATCGCCGTGTCCTCACCTGGTGTCTCACCCAAATCAATTCGCCTCTGAAATCAAGCTCAGACCAGACTCGCGTCTAGGGTGGTATTCACGCAGCGCACCTTTGCCACGCGATGTTGGTTCCTGTTGTAGATTCCCCGACGGCATAACGCCAATTCGTCCGATAGGCCCAGGCACGGGTGACCGGAGAAGTGATACGTCGAGTAGATGTCCGTGTTATAGATCGATTCCTCCGTCCAGCAGGGTCCGATAATAGTCGATGGTCCTCTCTAGCCCGGTTTCAAGCGTGAACAGTGGCTTCCAGCCGAGTTCTTTCCGAGCCTTCTCGGCGCTGAGGTATTGATGTGGAATCTCGTTAGTGGCCTCGCGCAAGATGACCGGCTCAAAGTTCCGACCCATCAGTTGAAGAACGAGGTTCACAATGCCGCGGACCGTCATCGGACGCTCGTATGAAAAATTGAAAGCTTCTCCTGAGAGGGACCGCTCCGCGGCGAGACGTTCTGCTAAGCGGATATACGCTGCCGCGGCATCTTCAACGTAGAAATAGTCTCGCACATACTCGCCATCTGACCGAATCACAGGCGGTTGTCCATTCAGTACCGAGCGAATCGTTCCAGGAACGATACGGTTCCAATTTAGATCCCCACCTCCGTAAAAGTTACCACACCGGGTTATGGCTACTGGAAGCCCGAAGGTTGCAGAGTATGTCTGTGCAATCAGATCAGCGCATGACTTGCTCACGTCATAGGGATGGCGCGCCTTAAGGGCCATGTCTTCGCTATACGGTACGGCGTTATGGTCTCCATAGGCCTTATCCGAGGACGCTAGGATGATCTGTCTTATCGTCGGGCTGCGGCGACACGCCTCCAGGACCGTCCAGGTTCCACCGATATTGGTCTCGAAGGTTGAAACCGGATTGCGGTTCGCAATCGGTACGATCGACTGCGCGGCCAGATGGAAGACGGTGTTTACCTCGTACTCGACTAGCAATCGCTCCATGAGCCCCCGGTCACACACGTCGCCGCGCACCACGTTTGTCCGCTCGATGAGTTGAGCACGAACAAGCTCACTCCTGGGCACCCAGTCCCTGACCAAACACACAACGTCAGATCCGAGTGTAAGTAGACTCTTGACAAGCCAGCCGCCCAGCAACCCGCTGGCGCCAGTCACGAGAACCGAGCGGTCCTGCCAGAAGCGATGCTCTGTGTTTTCCGTCATTTCCACACTTTCCATGGCGGCTCGCCGCTCTGCCAATGGCTCTCCAACAGCCGCTTGTCGCGCAGCGTGTCCATGCTCTGCCAGAAGTCCTCGTGGCGGTACGCTGCAAGCTGGCCGTCGGCGGCCAGCCGGTGCAGGGCGTTTGCCTCGAGGCTGGTATCGTCGTCCGTTAGATAGTCGAATATGCCGGGCTCGAATACCAGGAAGCCGCCGTTGATCCAGCCTTCGCCGACCTGTGGCTTCTCGGTGAACTCTGCGACGAGATCGTTGTCGAAGACCAGTCCGCCGAACCTCGCCGGAGGTCGCACCGCGGTGACGGTTGCGATACGGCCTCGTGACCTGTGGTAGCGCATTAATTCGGGCAGGTCGACATTGCTCACACCGTCCCCGTAGGTCAGCATAAACGTCGCGTCGCCAAGCCATTCCCGGAGGCGACGCACGCGGCCGCCGGTGTTCGTTCCAAGCCCCGTGTCGATAAGGTGGATGTTCCAGTCCTCGGTGTCCGTCCCGTGCATCTGGGATTTGCCGGTGGAGAGGTCGACCGTCAGGCTGCCGCTATCGGCGCGGTAGTCGAGAAAATAGCGTTTGATTATAGAACCCTTGTAGCCGAGAGCAACGAAAAACTCCTTGAAGCCGTAGTGGGAGTAGTGCTTCATGATGTGCCAGAGAATCGGCCGCTCGCCGACCTCGACCATGGGCTTGGGCTTGACGTCGGTCTCCTCGGCCAGCCGGGTCCCGAAGCCCCCCGCCAGAATCACGACCTTGATGTCGTGTAACGCCTCAGTGCTGATGGCGAACGTGCCCTGCAGAGCCATGAGTTCGTCCACCTCTGGGCTCCACGCTGTCCTCGCCGTGCCGGTACGTTGAGCTGGTGGATGTCATCCTCTGTAGACCAGCCTCGCGACCAGACGTCTGACCCCGGGACGCCAGCCGGGCGGCACGATCCATCGGGTCAGCGAGGCCAACCACCGCCGCGGGCCGCTCGACTGATACGGCTTAAACTCGTACTTGTAACCCCAGCTGGTCACGAGATCGTCGGACTCGCTGGCGGGCATGATACAAGCCGGATGAGAGATTTCTTCGATCTCTTCCGTCGGGATGTTAAATATGGGAATGTTGGGGTGACCGTCCGGGTCTCGGTCACTGACACCTAGTCCGATGTTTGAAACAAGATTCGTGTCGGCGACGGCGCACAAGCCGTTCTGGGTTACATGGGCGTAAAGGAGTTGCCAGTCCCAGGTGGTGCTGCTGGTGTACACCGCGCTGAACCTGCTCATGTAGAAGGCCTGGGCCTTCTTGTCGGGGAATACATTTGCGATCCGGTTCTTCGCCGCGAACTCCGGGAACGTCTTCATCTCCAGGTCGTAGTGCTCCCAGGCCCGCCTCCATGTGGCGAAGCCAATAATATGGACCAGCCTGGAGAAGTAATAGCTGGCGTCTGCTGTCCATCGCCCGGCAACTGGGTTTGAGCCGCTGACGGCCATGACTCGCTCATCGTGTCGGTAGCGCTCCAGCAGCTCCTGGCAGAACCAGAAGAAGGACTGATTCGGCAGGCAGTCGTCCTGGAGGATGATGCCCTCCTCGACGTGCTGGAAGAACCAGTCGATGGCCGAGCTAACCCCCAGCCGACAGCCCAGGTTTTGGTCCTGGTAGTTCTTGAAAACCTCACAGTCCCAGTCCACCTGGTCTATCACGTCTCGGGTCTGCCGGCACAGCTCGGCATCTCCCGGGTGGTCATCTCTTGGCCCGTCAGCTGCGACAAAGAGCTGCGGAGGCTTTGCCTTGCGCACCTCATCGAAGGTCTGCTGCAGCAGGTCGGGACGCTTGAACACGATCAACAGCACCGGTGTCACCAGCGGATTGTCACGAAAAGCAATAGTCTGTTTGGCGGTGTCCATATGTCTTTTGAACGCTAACTCAAGACGCCGTTGTTAGCGTTTCGATCTGAGTCCTCAAGACTTTAGGCACGGTGGGCCGCATCCCCCTCTCCGATCTTCAACGTGTCGGCGTAGGCCTTCCGCATCCAGTCGATGGTCTTCGGCACGCCGATCTCCAGAGGCACGGTCGGGTTGTGGCCGAACGCCTCTCTGGCCTTGGTGATGTCCGGGCGCTTACTCAATACGTTGTGCTTGTCTTGTGGCAGATACGTGATATTCGACCTGTCGGCCCCGATGTACTCGGTGATTACGTCGCTTAGCTCCTGGACGGTCTTGTACTCCTCGCCGCCGATGTTGTACACCTCCCCCGGCACAAAATTGTCCACGACGTTAGCCAGGGTGGGGAGGAAGTCGTCGATATACATGAAGACGCGCGCGTAACCCTCGTAAACGGTGTAGGGGAGATCGTGTAGCGCGCGATAGCAGAACAGGCAGACCACACTCCGGTAATTGTGGTAGTGCTCGCCCGGTCCGTAGGCGTTGAAGAAGCGAAGCCGAACGATCTCCGACCCGAACCTCTGCTCGAAATTCATGCACTGTATTTCGTTCACCCACTTCGTCACGGCGTAGTCGTTCTGTTGAATGATCGAGTGCTGAATTGGCAGGTCTTCCGAGAGTATCCCGGCTTGAAGGTCTCCATATATCTCAGAAGATGAGGCGAACATCAGGCGGAAATGCTTCGTGCGCTGCATCTCCAGAATGTTGCGGGTGCCGATGACGTTCGTCGCCCACAGGGTCTCATAGTACTCTTCGCCGTTGATGCGGCCGAACTCGGCGGCCAGGTGGTACACATAGTCGTATTCCTGCTCGAACACGCGCTCGAGCTGCCTGTACACGCTGATGTCGGCCCGCAAATAGTCGTCGCCGGGCTGGTGCGATAGGTCGGCCCTCCAGACCCTGTGACCTCGCCGCGTCAGCTCACGCACAAGTCCCTTTCCGAGTGTTCCTTCGCTACCCGTTACAAGAATCTTTGACATCGTGGGCCTTTCGGTTGGAGTAGTCTGTCCCGCTATCTGGTATTGGGTGTGCCCAGTCCTTGGTCGTCACTCGGCTGCTACCCGCGTTTCAAGCTCGCTTCCAGTTGCGCTCTGAGCGTTGTCGGTTCTCCAGGACTCGGGGCCTCGACTGAACAGCGCCTGTTCTTCGGAGTCGATGAACTCGGTGATCCTGTCGACTAGCTGCTGGTGCTTCTCTTCGTAGAGGCGGTCCAAGAAGTACCCGTAGAACGCCGAGGTGGCCTGCTCTCCGCGGTCGACTTCACTCCGGAACCGGTTGAACGATGGCAAGAACAGGTCGTCGGCCCGCACATAGTAATGATGGACGTAGTAAAACTCGTAGAGATCGTCCATGTTCGTCGTCTTCTGTAGCTGGTCGAGATTCAGGAGCAGCGACTCATACTCCTCGACGGATGCTGGGTGCAAGTTGAAATCGTAGGCGGCCCGCGGGTTATATCCCGCGTTGATGACCTGGACTCCCAGGGCAGGAAGCTCGTGGCCAACGGAGCCGAAGACGGTCAAGGCGACGGTGACGCCTTCATCGACGAGCTGACGGAAAGAGGTGTCTGGGGGCAGAAATGTGATGCGGGGGAACTCCTGGATAATCCCTCGAATTATCTCTTCAGTTCCAGGAAGGGGCTCGGGGTGCATTTTGATGTACCAGTCGTAATCCGTATTCTCAGAGGTCCGTCCCAGGAACTGGAGCCACTCGTAAAAGTCGACGAATAGTGAATCCCCGTAAGCGTGCGGGTTGTCGTAAAAGCAATGGCTGCATATCAGGATTTTGATCTTGTCCCCCGACTTTAATACTCGTGATCGTGATGCGGGGGCGGCGTAGGCTGACCTGGGTGTGTACTGATCAACGGACAGGTCCCCTTTTAACCTGCGTCCTAGCTGTATCTCGGCCAAGGCTAAGCCTTCGGACTTCTCCGCCGGCGACAGCTTTTCGAACAGACCGCGGTAGCTGTCGAACAGCGCCACGTAGCGCGGGTGGGGCATGTCGGCCCGGACGATCTCCATCAACCCCGGCAGATAGACGGGGACGTCTCTCGTGTATGCCACCTTTGCCAGGATGTTTTGGTATATGTAGGTGTCGGCATCGAGGACCACCGCCGCGACGTTGGTTGCATCGAAATAGTCCTGCCAGTAGATGAGCAGGCCGATCGCCTCGTCGACCAGCCCGATCAGTCTCGGATTGTCCAGGTCGGCGGTGGGCCTGTTGAAATACTTCAAATAGGTCTCGTAGATGTCGATGCCGATCCAAGTGTCCATGACCTGGAGATCGTAGAGGTCTTGCTTGGTTCTGATGGTGGGGATGATCTGATGACTGACCTGCTCTTTGCGACGCTCCTGGTCGTCGCTAAGCGTTACGCGGGCGATATCAGCGACGTTGAACGACCGGAACAGTTCGTCGGTCTCGCGGTGATAGATGCTGCGCGGGAACGGCTTCCTTGTGTTCGAGAAGGCCTTGATTGTGGCACTGTGCTTCCGCGCCAGCACGTTCAAGGGGTAGCTGCACGCGACGATCTGATGAACGCCAAACGTATACCAGCACAAAACGACTGACTCGGGTCGGGAGACCTTCCACGTACGCCATACTTTCCGGTTGTGCGCGATGAACCTTTTTGTATCTGCGTCGATCTTGACCAGGTCGATCCGGCGCCTGATGGCGGATATCGGCTTGCTCAGAATCGGGACCCTCACTGCAATCCTGCCCAACGCATACGGTCCGTCCCGGCCCCGCGGCGGCCCTCTGGTCCGAATTCGTCCGCGGATTGACGCCAGATCGGCACCGCGTCGCCAGGTCTGCGCTGGTCGTTGCCGGGCGTCACTTCAGGCAACATCCGCAGGTCGCTCCCAATCGAGCACGAAATACGGCGTCGGGCCGGCGTTTAGACTGGTCTTATAGGCGCCCCGGTTGGGCGAGTTGATGCCGCAGAAGTCCACCCGCGTCAGGCCCATCTCCGCGCAACGCCGGATGTTCTCCAGGGCCATGTAGATTCCGCTGCTGGCGGTTCCGCCGCCGGCGCCGCGATGGGCCGGGTCGTGCCCGCCTATCAGGATGTACCCGGTATCGGCGTCGAAAGCGTAGAACTGGGCTGAGACCGTCTCGCCCTCCTCATCCCGACAGACCAACAGCTCGCCGAACCCGCCGTCCAACCCTGCCTGCACGATTGCGCGTATCGCCTGCGCGTCCCCTTCGCCCAGGGCCAGACCCTGTCGATCGAAAGTCACTTCGTGCAGACGTACCAGCGATTCGATGTCTTGGGACGGCTCAACGACCAGCCCTCGCGATCGGCCTCGCCGGTACTCCGCTCGCCTCACCCGGCGGATTTCGGATAGATATTGCTCGAATCCTGGGTCAGACGACAGGTCTATCACCCCCGTGTAGAAGAGATCGATCTTGAACTGGCCTCGTTGCGGCTCGTGGTAGTGAAACCACTGGAACGGACGCAGGTCTTCGAAGGCCGGATGCAGGCATAGGGATATCCGATCGTACAGGGCCTCCATCTCGCCGATCAGGTACTCGGTCAGTGACAGGCATCGGTCTACCCGACGGTGAAGGGGCATGCGTGCAATCGCGGCATCGAACAGTACGCCGTGGTAGAGCATGAGCGGGAGGGGCGCCTGTAATATCCTGTCTCCGTGGCGGAGCACCGCAACTCCGGCCTGGAGCTGGCTGTCTCTGAACACGAACCAGAGATCGTAGTCCAGCCCCATCCCGTTGAGAAAATCGGTACTGCAGAATACGGAGCCCTGAGGCGATCCGGCAACGAAACTGTTCCAGTGAGCGAGGTCCGTGCATTTTTCGAGAGACAGTCTACCCTCGGTCATGTTGCTGCACCGTGCGGCAGATCGCCTCGAAAGTCTCCATCGAGACGTTTTGATGGCAGGGGAGTAGAAGGCATTTCTGGTAGTCGGTCTCGTACATGTTGCGATTCACGTCCAGGTGATATGTGCCCGCCCGAACGCCCTGCTCCTCCAGTGCCACGCTGGCCCGTTCAAGGGCCTGAACTTTGCCGCTTCCGAAGTAAGGAAGGGCGAAGGGGAGCAGCTCCTCCTCGTCGCTCCAGAGGCCCGGAGACCTACCATGGACATCGAAAAATGAGCAGAAAAACCTCACCCTCTCCAGCCGCGCCTCTCCGATCTGGCGGATGTCGGCTATCGACGCTGGAAACCCCGCCAGGTCCTCGGGCTCAGGGCTAACGAAGTGCAGCAGCAGTTCGTATGCGCTCCCCACGAAAGGGACTTCTGGCGCGGCCAAATCACCACGGTACGGGCTGGCGCTGACTCGGCGCATCCAGTCCTTTACTCCTGGAGGGGCGGCGGGCGTGTTTCGGACCGTTTCCCGAATCCGGTCCGCCAGCGCCTCGTCGTGGACGATTAACCCGCCGGCCGAGCCGCCCATGGCGAAAAACTTGGGCAAGCTAAAGATGGCCGCCTCTCCAGCCCAGTCGCGGGCGCCCGTCGATGGCGATGCGAAGAACGTGTGAGCGACGTCCTCGATCACAACGCTGTTGGTGGGCCGGCGCCTCTGAGGGAAGCCGTACTGATGGTAAAACAGGATGCCATCCCCCTCTGCGGGCAAGTGGACCGGGAAGGCCGACGGCGTAATGGCCGCCAGCACGTCAACCGCGAGGTATGGGGAAACTTGGAGATTTTGCCTGTATCGATGAAACCCTTTGGCCTGCAGGTAGAGGTGGAGCGCGGTCCGACCCGAGGCGAGCAGTAACACCGGCGCGCCGAACCACTCCGTCAGCAGCGCTTCAACATCGGCAACGCTGGCTGGTCCGGGAGCGTCTGTCTCGGCAAGTCGCGGATAGTGGCCGACCGGCGCCCCCGAACCGATCGGGGAGCTGAAGCTGGCTGGCGGCAGCGCGGTGGTCAGTCGTGCTTCCATATCAGCACGTCCTCGCGGGAGTAGCACATCGGCAGCCCCTCCGGCTGCCCCACGACATGGCTCTCCATGCCGTCGCGCCGGGTATCCGCCAGCAGCTTGACGATAAAATCGTCGCCCAAAAACGGCGGGTGCCGTTCCGTCTCCGCGAATATCTGGTCTCTGGCGGAGTGTTCCGGGCTTAACGTCGCCTTGCGTTCAGTCCAATCCGCGTCGAACCGTTTCCCGAATTCAGAGGCCGAGAAGCGGCGCTGACGGTCCCGGTTTGGGATGTCGCCCAGCATCAGGCCGCCGCTGGGATCAAGAACGGACAGGCATGCGTCTATGAACTCCCGCGCGGCCTCGGCGTCGGGCAGATAGTGGAGCACCGAATAGACCAGGATGCGGTCGAAGGTTCCGTCGGCTTTGGTGGCCGGCCACTCGCCCGGGATTAGCTCCACGTTTTCGGGGACCCCGGCCTCTCTGTATCGGCGGATGCACGAGGGGTGATCGATGCCCGTGGCCTGGGCTACGTGGGCTGCTAGCGGTGTCATGATCGCGCCCAGACCGCAGCCGATTTCCAGTAGCCGATCACTGGATTGCGGACTCAGCTTCTTGACCACATCTTGGACTATTAGCGGCTCCGAAACGGCGTGAAAGCTGTGCCTGCCCACGACGAGTGCCGGGGTGTCCAACTGTTCAGCGGCGCGGCCGAACGCCTCGTACGGGGTGGTCATGGGGTGGCTGCCGCTCGCTGGTGCAGGATCTCTCCGATTAGCTCCGCGGCTTGCCGCGCTGAGTTGGCGCCCGGGAGCCGCTCTGTCACCCCGCGCATGGGCGTCGCCGCCCGCCGAACAACTCGAGGCAGCGCCTCCCGCAACTCCTCTCGGGTGCTGACCGTGGTAGTCATTCCCGGCACCAGATCGGGCACCCACTCCGTCTGGTCGGGAGTCGGCACAATTGAGAGGACCGGGATGCCCAGCAACACCGCTTCGGATAGCAGCATCGAGGTCATGCCCACGACCAGGTCTGTTGCGTAGACCAGCTCGAGGGGCGTGCCGCCACTGCTCACGTTGTCGAACTCTCCCAGGTATGGCTCATAGTCCTCGGGACGGTCCATGGGATGCACCGCCAGCACCAGGTATGGGCGGGGGTTGACCGTCCGCGCGGCGTCCAGGAACTCCTCCAGCACCGTCTCGGTTCGACCGCTACCGTTGCCCCAACCTTCGAACGTGTACTTCGCGGCGGACGGCGACTCAACGGCCGCGAGTTGGGCGGACCGCTCCCTCCTGGCCAGTTTCGCCGAACCCTCTGTCGCGAACAGCACGACTTTCTGGTCCTCGGCGACCTCAGGAAGCACGCGTCGTTTTACGGACCTGCGTCCTTCCCGTGCCAGCTCCGCTGATTTGGCCAGGACAAAGTCGTGGTGGGGGTGGCCGCAGACCACCGTACGGTCTGGCGGGTGGCCCAGTCCGACGAAGGCCTGTTTCGTCCACTCATCCGGCACCAGTAGCCAGTCGGGAGCGTGGGTGAGGGGGCCGTCGCCGCGAAACCGATACGCGACGTTTACCCGGGAGTCGACCACGCCGACACTCTCGACGCCGGCCGAGCGTGCCTCCGCCACGAGTCCGGGCGCCAGCGAGTTGGGGTTCTCGGACGTGCCAACGATAACCAGCGCGGGCCTGCTGGCCTCCAGGATGTCGCCAGCGGCGGCCGTGCCGTCTACTGCGCCAGCGTCCACCCCGCGACGGCTGAGCCAGTTCGAGGCGAGGCCCGAGGCCAGCAGCGCCGTCGTCCAGCCCCTTTCGCGCAGCTCCGCGGGGAGTCCAGCGACGTAATTTGCGGCGCCGGCCTCTTCCACGAAGATCAAGACATCGGTTTTCTGCATCTTCTCTAGGTGCCGCCGCCGACCGTGGCGTCGGTGAGGGGACTGCCGGCCCAGCTTGCCAATTCGTCCATGTTGCGCCAGACCTTGTGGAATGCTTCGATAACCAGGTCGATCTCCGCATCGGTGTACCTGTGAAGGCACATGTCGATTCCGAGGAACGTGCGGTCCCGCAAGTTTTCGGCAACGGGACAGATTCCCTTATCGTATGAGACCTGGCCTTTGTAGAAGTCGGCGGTCCACGGGAATCCCTTCGTACCGTATGCGGTTTTGTTTTGGTACATGGGCAGCAAGTGGAGGTTCTCGTACCGGCCGAATACCCCCGGGACGCCCTCTGCCTCCAGGGCCGCGATGATCTGGTCGCGCGCGGCCGGCACGACCGTCACATCAATGATCATCGGGTTAACGTAGTAGACGTGGGTGCAACCGGGCCTGACCGTCTGTAGCCGCAGACCTCGCAGATGTCTCAGGCCCCGCAATAACCGGTCGGCTGCGGCGGACCTTTCGGCTACCAGGGCAGGGAGCTTTCGAAGCTGCTCGATGCCGATTGCGGCGGCAATCTCAGTCATTCGGAAGTTGAACCCGATCATGTTGGACAGGTTGGTCGTGCCTTTCTCCTCTACCACGGCTTCGGCGTGGTTACGGATGAGCTGCAATCGGTCGGCCAGTGCCGGGTCGTCCGTAACGCAGACGCCGCCCTCGCCCGTGTGAATGTGCTTGTGGTAGTTCAGGCTAAATACGCCGATATCGGCAATAGTGCCCACGTGGCGGCCTGTGTATATGGCGCCCGGCGCCTGGGCGGCGTCCTCGATCACCCTCAGGTCGTGGCGCCTGGCGATATCCATAATCGCGTCGAGGTCCGCGGCGTAGCCGAATATGTCGGTGACCATGATGGCTCTGGTCAGGGGAGTGATGCTCCGTTCTATGGAGGCCGGGTCGAGGTTGAACGTTTCCTCCTCGATGTCCGCAAACACCGGAATCGCATTCCAGACCAGAATCGAAGTTGCCGAGGCGGACATAGTCCACGGGCTGACGATGACCTCATCGCCTGGCTCGACGCCCACGGCGCCGACGGCCGCCATCAAACCCGACGTGTTCGAATTCACCGAGACCGCATGTTTGGTGCCGAAGTGGCTCTCCCACGCCCGCTCGAGTTCTTGGACCTTCGCCCCGCCGAAGAACTCGGGGCCCCAGCTACCCAGAAATTCAGACAATACCCCGGAAGCTACGACTTGTTTGGCCGCCTCAACTTCCTCCGGACCGATGGAGTCATAGGCGGTCAGGTGTGTCGAAACGGTCTTGGGACCTCCAAACAGCGCCAGCTCGCTCATGACGCCGTCACGGCCAGCTGCTCGTGGATGCGTTCGACGACTTCGAGGGTCTCGGTGGCGGTATCGCCGTTGGACGCAAGGGGCTCGCTGTGGGTCAGATGCCGTTTAAGGTGTTCCAACGTGTGCCACTGGTAGCGATCGATTTGGCTGGGAATGGCCTCGGCCTCGTCCAGTATCGAGTATCCTTCGAAAGTGGGATCGGGACGGGTCCGCCTCATCTGAATAACAGCGCCTCCCTCCAGGTACCGCACCGTGCCCAAAGTGCCGATCAGCTCAACCTCCCCCATGGTGAATCGCTCTTCACGGCCCGCGAGGAAATAAATTGACGCACCCCCGAAACGGATTCCGACATCCGGTTCGGGGTCGTCACCGTCCCATCGTCTGCCGGCGCTAAGGACTCGGAAGTCGCTGACTTCGCCAATCAAGAAACGCAGCATGTCCACAAAATGGGAGCCGTTGTTGAGCAGCCCCTTGCTGTACCATACCGTGCCCTTATAGATGTCGCCGATCTGCTGGTCCCGAATCGCCTGCTTGAGCGCAAGCACCCCCGGTTCGAACCGGCGCATGTAGTTCACCAGGAGCGGGAGCCGCTTCTCCTCGGCCAGCGCGAGCATCTGTCGGGCGTCAACGGCCTGAGAGGCTATCGGCTTCTCGCACAGCACCGCCCGCGGATGGCAGCCGACGACCTCTTTGAAGACGGGGTAGTGCAGCGGCGTAGGGACAGCTATCGAGACCACTTCGGGCCGATGCGTCGATAACATCCCGGGTAGGTCCGGGTAAGCCGGCCGTTCGAACTTCCTCTCGAATCGCTGGCGCTGCGCGGGGTCTGGATCGACCGCGGCCAGCAGCTCGTAGGCATCGTGGCTGGCGAATCCCGTGGCGTGGGTTACGGTCAGCTCGCCATCGGCGTCATCGTAATCGTAGCCCTGGCCAATCTGGCCCAGCCCCACGACGACGGCCCCGAGTTTTTTCACTGACTTACCTGACGCGGCCCTGTAGTAGGGCGTCCGCAACACCGAAGACTCGGATCCCAGCGCCGAGCATGCCTTCCGCGAGGTATCACAGTCTCGACGCTATCTCCGCCGCCACTCTCGATGCTCCGGCGCCGTCGACACACGTCCGACCGGCGAGGCTCATCTTCTCGCGAGCCTCTGGGTCGGACAGCAGCTTGGTCACTTCGTCGGCGATCTTCCCCAGAAGCGCGGGCTCCTCGACGAATCCTGCGTGTCGCACAACACCTCCCGCCTCGAGGGCCTCCAGACTCTCGCGCTGGTTGGCCACCATTTGCAGCGCGACAGCAGGGGTGCCGGTTGCGGCCAGTTCGTACAGCGTCTGTCCGCCTGCCGAGATTGCCATGTCCGCCTCGAGTTGGTGGTCTCGCATGGAGGGTGGATCGCACACCAGCCGGACCGCTCGACGCGAGCTGCGGGCGCTCGCCTCGACTTTGGCGCGGTTGCCGAAGAACGGGCCGATGATCGCCGTGACCTGAAACGAGCCGGTGACGTCGTCGAGCATACTCAGCAGCCCTGGCATCAGGAGGCGGGGGTCCGACCCGCCAAGGGTGACCAGCACGTTCTCGACGGTGCCATCGCCGGTCCGGTTGGTCGGCCTTCCGTACTCGGGCCCTAGAAGTGCGAACTCTGGGCCCAGCAGATATGTTGTGTCACCGGTGCCCGAGAGATATTTCAGACCCGTCGCATGTGCGCCGCCATTCGTGACAATGTGAGCGGGAAACGGGTGCTGGTTCAGATCGTCGACGCACGCGACCAGTAGTCCGGCACGCCTAAGTGACATCACGTAATCGGAATCGACATTGTAGGAGTCGACCACGACCGCGCGGCAGCCTATCTCCTCGGCGACCGACAGCGTGCGTTGCAGATCCTCGCTACTCCCGGTCGGGCCTCCGCCAGCGGCAACGGCATCGAATCCCAGCTCAATCGTGCGACTCTCAGCGTCGCGATTCCGGTTCGTGAGGAAGGCGCATCCCACGTCGTCGGAGCCGAGCGCCATCGCCAGGGAGAGGCATCGCTGAAGATGCCCCAGGCCGATACCGGGGCCAGCGTCGACTCGGAAGAGAACGTTTGCCTCGGACATCAGCGCTGCCAGCTCACAGTGCCCCCTCGGACCGGAGCGCGTCCTCGATGGCGACGATACTCGTCATCTTCGGAATCTGGTCGATGTGAAACCTGACATCGAAACGTTGCTCAATCTCCATGATTAGCTGCAGGTGGCCCAGCGAGTCCCACTGCTCGATATCGTCAGCGGTGGACGTGGAGGTCAATGACTCGTGAGGTATTTCCAGCACCGAGGCCACCGCGTCAGCGATTTGCGGGTGCACCACTCACCAGCTCGTCTTGGAGTTCGATCCGGATATAGTCCGGGTACGACAGACCTGCCGTCCGCAGATCGAGCCGCCACATTCGGCCACCGTCGTCTGCTGGCTGGAACCCATGCTGAGCGTACAGCTCTCGGACCGGGGTGTTCTTCGTGGTCGGCAGGTACTCGCCTATCAGAAAGTCGGCGCCGTCCTCCCGTGCTCGCTGGGCGAGGAACGCGAGGAACGCCGTCTCGACCGTCCGTCCCATGGCGCGGCAGCTTAGCAGCAGAGTATCGATACGCCAGCCTTCATCTTGCGAATTAATCGCTGCTACACCGACCAGCCCGCTGTCGCCAAACTTGTCGGACACGGACAGACCGTAGACGCGGGAGCCAGCCTCATTCTCAAAATTCTCGACCTCGGCCTCGGTGTATCTACGGGTGGTCAGATTGAACTGGTTGGTCTTCTGCGTGAGCTGTGCGATCCTGGGTCTTGTCGTCGTCGAGGGCGGGGCGATTGTTGCCCGCATATTGAGGGTCGCTAGAAACTCCTCTGGGGTTGACGCGGTCTTGCGCAGCTCCTGCCGCTGGCCCTCCTGGTGATACATTCGACCACGGGCGCGGTCTTCGTCGGTGAGCGCAAGGGTTGCGAAGGCGTCCAGGTCGAGAAGCGTCGCCCGCAGCTTGCTGGGGTCGTCGGGCGCCTGGATGGTCTGGACTTCCGGTAGCTGATCCCGGACCCACTCGATCTGGAACGGGTCGTCGTCCATAAAGACCAGCGAGTCTAGCCCAATGTTGAGCGTTTCAGATATCTCCCGCAGGTTCTCCGCCTTGTCCTCCCAATTGATATGGATGGCGGCGAAGTGCTCGCGACGGAGCACCATGTCCGGATGGTGGTCGATGGCCTCGATCGCATCCTCCCAATTGTTTTTGCTATTCACCGCCAGCAGAACGCCACGCTTGTACAGGTTCAGCAGCTCCGCCTGGAACTCCCGGTACGCCAGTCCCGTGCCCTCCGCACCGAGTTGAACGCCTCCGAGCCCGTCAGTGCCGATAACGCCGCCCCACAGCGTGTTGTCCAGGTCCAGGACCAGGCACTTTTTCTGGGACCCAGCAAGCGCCCCAATGTGAGTGGCGTAGGCCCGAGCAAGCGCTTCGAACGCGTCGCGACCGAGCCGCATGCGTCCCAGGTACCACATCCGATCGTCGGCCCAGTTTTCGTGGCCATGGCGGGCAACGAGGGCGTCGTAGTCGACGACGAAGGCCCTGGGCGTTTCCCGGACAACCCGTCCGAGTGCCAGGTTGAACTGGCTGAAGGCGGCCCTCAGGCCGAACGGCGAATTGTATTCCAGGATGCCCAGTCCGCTAATCGCGGGCGGCGCTAGATTGTTTATCAGAAGCGACGCCTCCGGAAGCCTCTCCCGAACCAGCCGAATCCAGCCGCTCACGTCCGCCAGGGCGGAGTCGACCCGTTCGCGCCGGCCGTCGTCATCGAAGTCCAGCGGACTCTGGCACATATCGGCCAACAGGTCTTGGCCGTCGACGAACAAGATCACGACATCCGGCTTGAACTGGTACAGCTCGGAGGTCTGGTCCAGGATTGCCTGGCGGTGCTGGTCGAACCCGGGCACGTAGAACTCGGGCGTGATTCCTCGGGCGGTTAGCAGCGGACCGAGGTAACGGGGCAGCAGGTCGGCGTTGAAGGATGGGAGGAACGCGATGCGCAGGGGCCTACTCGCCGCCACTGCCGTGCCCTCCTTCTAGGAACTCGACCAGGCTGCCATCGAGAGTCAGTACGAAAGCGATGCGCCGGCCGTCGAACGCAGTCGCGCTAACCGGCCGCTGCACGATCATCCCGCCCGCCTGCCGCACGCCCTCCACGGCAGCCTCCAGGTCCTCGACCTGGTAGCAGACGTGGTGCCAACCACCGCCCCGTTCCAGGAACCGCGAGACGGGAGATTCGGGGCCGGAGGGCTCGATGAACTCGATGGCCACCCCGTTCTCGTCCTCGGCGAATGCCACTCGCACCTGCTGAGTCGGGTCGGCGGTCACCCCGGTCGTCAGGCCGATTCCCAGGGATTTCTGGTAGAGCTCTGCCTTGCTGGCGATATCGTCCACCACCAGGCCGACATGATGCAACTTCACCCGGTCCCCTCGTCGCGTTCGCCGAGCCGTCGAAAGAAGGACTCCATCTGGCCCTGGACCGTCTGAAACTCGCTTTTAACCAGGCCGGAGACGACGACATCCTCGTACCTTCCATCGCGGTAAATGTGCTGACGCAGGAGGCCCTCGTCGACGAAGCCGAACCTGCGATGCATCGAGATCACTTTCGTATTGAAAGCAAAGGTCTGGCAGTAGACCCGGTGCAGGTCTAGCTGCTCAAAGGCGTAGCGCAAAAGCAGGTACTCGGCCTCGGCGCCGTGCCCTCGCATCCGGTATTCCAACTCACCGACATAGAACCCCCAGTCGGCGTTGCGGTTGCTCCAATCTATATCGAACAGTTGAATCAGTCCCAGGGGCCGTTGCTCGAGGGTCTCGATGACGAAGGCCCGTCGGTCGTCGGCCTGGATAACATTCTCGAACCAGTGGTCTTGCTGGGTGAGCGTGACGGTGTCCTGGTTGAACAGGGTCTTTTTGACTTCCTGCGAATTGCGCCAATCGGTGATCAATGCCAGGTCGTCGCGCTTGATCGCTCTCAGCCGGACCAGGTGGCCGTCAATCACCGGTTGACGACCTTCTTCAGTGGGCCAGGCTGTAGCGTGTAAACTGGTCACGGATCGAGTCGACGTAAACGGCCCGTTCGCCGTCCGGGGTACTGACCTTGCGGAGCAGGTTCTCCAAGGCGCTTATGCGGGTGACGATCTTGCTCAGCGCGTTTATGTCGGTGCCATAGCGCTTGAAGAGGTCATCCCGCGACCGGAGCTGCTCCTCGGTGTAGTAGAACTCATACTGAAGCGGCTCGGCACATGTGAACCCCTTCAGCGGCACGCCCTGGTTGTCCCGGAGCCATCCCGTGATGTCGTAGCGACTCTCCATGTGTAGCGGGTCGACATCGCCGTCGACGTCCAGCAGCCCGGCGAGTTTCTTGCGACAGAACTTGACCAGCCAGTCGATCTCGGCCTTTGCTTCGGCTATTGCCGCCGGGTCCTTCAGCCGCTCATCGATAATCTCGCGGCAGACTTCGGCCAGGAATGCGGTCCACTGCTCGGCGGCCACGAGACTCAAGGACTTGTACTTGTAGATCAGGTTTCCGCCAACTTCGCCGCGCATCAGCTTCCCGTAGTTCTCGTCCTCCCGGTAGTAGGCGACGAGGTCGGCCTCGGAGTCCCACAGCTCGCTTCGGGTCTCCTCCAGGAAGCCGCGCATCACCTCTTGAACCTGTTCGGGCGACTGGGAGATGCGCTCGTAGACGCGGTAGAGCATCTGCGTGCGACGCACGCCGTTGTCGATGGCGTATCTGAAGAACTCCTCGTAGGGGCGGCCGTTGTGCAGCGCTTCCACCAGGAGGGCGAAGCCGCGGAGGTAGACATAGTCCTCGAACGACATGTCGTTGGTGGCGACCCCGACCTCTTCGTAGTCCAGGACGCGCACGCCCGCGTACTCACCGAAATTGAGGGGCACCAAGCGGTATTTGCCGAGTGTACCGAACTTCTGCCGGTAGACCGGGTCCTGGAATTCGGTGCCCATCAGCAGCATCAGCGTGTAGATGACGGCCCTGGAGACGCCGGACTCGATCACCTGCTCCACGCCCCTCATGAAGCTCTCTCTGGTCTCGCCGGGCATGCCCAGAATCAGGTCCGCCGTCGTGGACCGGCCTTGCTCTCGCAGGTGCTCGTTGATCTTCACGTAGTGGTCCAGCTTAATGTTGTCCCGCCTGATGTTGGCGAGCACTTTGTCGTCCATGGACTGGACGGCCATCGTGACCGGAAAGAGGTCATCGAGGATGCTGGTTATCTCGATGACCCGTTCCTTGTTGTTCTTGCCGGTCGTCGACATGATCTGGAGCGGCCATTGGTGCTTGTCGTGGGCCTCTTTCAGGGCCTCGCAGATCTCGCGGTCCCGCGGGTACATGGCGAAATTCGTGTCGGCGATGTGAAGGTTGACGATGCCGCGTTCGCTCATCCTCGGGGCGATGTACTCGATCTCCTCCCGAACCCGCTCGATGGAAAAGGTGTTGGTCTTCTGGAAGTAGTCGTTGCCCGTGTGGCAGAAAGAGCACTTGAACGGGCAGCCGCGATTCGTCTCCAGGAACGGGGTCAACCGACCATCGAAGAAGTGATCCAGCATGCCATTGAGGTATGGCGACGGGATGACGTCCAGGTCGCTGATGCGGGGCGGCCGGACGCCTTTCACCAGCACAGGGTTGCTCGACGCCCTCGTCGAAGGCTGGATGAACATCAGGCCGTCGATGGGCCGGTCGAATAGTCCGTCGCCGCCATCCCTGGATTCCAGGATGCGAGCGATGAGGTTCGAAAAGGCGACCTCGCCCTCCATCTCGACATGGAAATCCGTCCCGGGCCGGGTCATCAGAAAGTCGCTGCACTGGGCGTCGACCTGCGGGAAATTCGTGCCTCCCTGGACCGTGACTGTATCCGGTCGGACCTCCTTCGCAAACTGTGCCAGCCGCTCCTACAGGTGGCTGTTCCAGGAGTAGTTGCTCAGCGCCAGCACGTCGGGCGGGTCGGCCCTGATGGCATCGATCACCGTCTCAGGGTACTTGAAGAGCGAGACGTCAATGTCGTCGCCGTGCAGCTTCTTCGCATAGGAGCCTATGTAGCCTATGTTGATAGGAATCGTATCCCAGACGATAAGCAACGTGTGGTGCGTAGGGTCCGCCATATAGATTTTGATCGGATTCATATCAGTTCCTCGCCCGCATGCTCAGACCATCTCCCAAGTTACCCACTCGTCTGCCTTGATGTCCCGCTGGGCGGTTCGGCCGACCACCAGGTCCTGGTGGGACGGATGTATGCCCAGGGCCGGGCGCTTGAGGATGAGCATGTCAGGTTCGATCCGCGTTCCCTTTGGGACATCCACCCGAGCGTGGATACTGCGCCGGGCCAGCCGATGGTTCTCTTCTTCCGAGGGCTGAACGTTCTTGATCGGCGACCCCAACGCCTTCTCGGCGTTGCGGATAGCCTCGACATACTCCGCCAGCTCTTGCGGCTCCAGCGCGCTGGGGTGGTCCGGTCCTTCGCGGGTCCGGTCCAGCGTGAAGTGCTTTTCGAAGCAGCGGGCGCCCAGGCCGACAGCCAGCACCGCGGCGGTGTTGCCCATGGTGTGGTCGGAGAACCCCACCGGTACGTCGAAAGCCTGGGCCAGCGTCTGCATGGCCCTCATGTTCACGTCCTCGAACCTGGCGGGGTATTGGCTGACGCAGTGGAGCAGGACGACCTGGTCGTTGCCCTCCTCTTTCACGGCGGCGACGGCCAGCTCCACGTCGGCCAGGTTGCTGTTGCCCGTGGAGACGATCATCGGGCGCTGATGCCTGGCGGCGGCCCGAAGCAGGTCATAGTCGATCAGCTCGTAGGATGCGATCTTGAACGCCCTGACGCCCAGATCGGCCAGCTCCTCCACCGCCTGGAGGTCGAAGGGAGTGGACAGGAAGTCGAGGCCCGCTTCGACGGCGTGGTCCCGCAGCTCCCGCTGCCATTCGCGCGGAAGCTCGATGCGCTTGATTAGTTCGAAGGGTGTCTCCCCGGCCGGCGACCTGCCGAACTCGTCCATTTCCGATATGCGCGGAGTGAAGCGTGAGTAGAGTGTCTCGGCGCTGTAAGTCTGGAACTTGACCGCGTCGGCTTTGCTTTCCGCCGCCACGTCGATCAGCCGGTGGGCGACGTCAAGGTCCCTGTCGTGGTTCGCGCCTGCTTCAGCAATCACGTATGCGCGGTGACCAGGCCCGACGTGTCGTTCACCGATTTTCAGCGTAGATACCATAACTTCCTCTCCACGTCAGCCGGTCACGCGGACGCGCGAACCGCTCCCGCGCGTTTGCGCCCCGAAGTGATGGCAAACTTCCAGTCCATCAGGCAGTCGTCGTCCGTGAACTCCATGTTGTAGTCCTCTTTGACGTAGTCCGGCGCGTCGTAGTGCATCTCTTTGATTATCTTGATGTTCTCCTCAGGAATGCCCGAGTTATCCAACCAGTTGTTCAGCGAGCAGTCGTGCATTATCACCGACCTGGTCTGGATATCGGCGAACGCACCTGAGCGAACGAACGCGTTGATCAGGTCGACCTCCGTCAGTGTGTGACGGTCCTCCTTGTATCGGAACATCTCCGTATACCAGTCGATGGTTCGTATGGTCGGTGGGTTCCCCTCGCAGACCATGAACAGCCCGTCTGTTTTCAATACCCTCACCAGCTCCTCCATCGCTCTCGGAATATTCTGAGTGTGATGGAAGACCATGCGGGCCGTTGCCATGTCGAAGTAATCGGCCGGCAGCATCGAGAGGTTTTCTACGTTTCCGACCAGTAGCTGGTATTTACGTTTGTCCTCGATCTTGCTCAGCATAGACACATTGGAGTCGATGCCCCAGCACTCACAATCGGGAGCGACCCCGTTGATATACTGCATCACCTTGCCAGTACCGGTGCCCAGGTCGAGATAGGTATGGGGGCTGGGGCAAAATTGCCTGCAGATGTCTCCGATACCGTTCAAGAGATCGTCCCGACTCACCCAGTCGAGTTCGTCGTACCTCTCCGACCTCGAGGTCCAGTCCGTGTGAATACGGATTAGCTTCGTGAGCCAGGAGCCGTTCTTGAGCAACGTCGAGAGGGAGTGGGCCGTCTGCAACTCCATCCACCCCTGGCTTATTACGTGGGCGCCAATCTCCTCGCCGTCGGCGATCATGCCGTTGAGCAGCTCCGGATAGCTCCGGCTCTCACGGAGTTTGGACTTCAGATAGGCGACCTTGTGCTTGCGAACGTACATGATGCCGGTGAAAACCGAGAACGCTCCGGGGGCGAATTCCCCGACGCGGGTAACAACTCCCGAGGACAACGCACACCACTCAGGATAGGCGGCGTAATCGTTAACGTCGTTGTCAAGCGCGGCACAGATAGTAATCGGCGCGCCAGAACCGAGAACGTCCCGGATCACCTCCGGTTCGAAGATGGTGTCGCCGTAGAAGACTAGCAGGTCGGAGTCGTCGGCTTGGGATTGCTCCAACGCAATACGAAGGGAGTCGGTGGCGCTGCTAGAATTCCAGTTTTGATTTCGGTAGGTGGTGGTATCGGTACGCCCAAACTGGTCCCCTTTGTACCCGGTGACGTACTCGATATCGTCGATTCCGCTGTTTCGAAGGGCGGATATCTGCAGGTCCACCAGGCGCTGGCCATTAACCTGCAAGGTGACGGGCGATTCGTCGCCGAAGGCCATTTTTCTCGCTGCTAAGCCGAACGCTCTAATCAATTCGAAGATGTCCCTCTAAATCCGGAACACCATACAAAACGCTGGATGTCAGTCCGCAAGATACAAGAATCCGGGCATTTCGCTGAGATTCTTCATCGTTCGGATGGAATCTTGACACCTTAACATGACATGGATGCAAGTCTTGTTAGAGGCTCCTTTTGTCTGCGCTCGCCGACCACGGAGGTGTCATCCTTTTCCGTATCTGACGACCTCGTACACGCGGTAAACCAGGTCTGCGCATACTATGCTCGGCAGGACGATGAAGTATTCGAATGGGATGCCGACCGCGAAAAAAACGAAGCACCATAGCTCGTAGATGCCAAAGGGCGCGAATCCGATGAGAATTCCTCTATCCATGAAGAACTGTTTGATCGGCTCGCGCCGCTCCAGTTTGACCCGGCGGGGCCAAACGTAGTGATCGCCGACCAGGACGTACAGCAACGCGGCGGCGATTGCGAACGCTCCTACACCCGGAGAACCCAGCTTAACCGCGAACAGGACCCACATTCCGCCGTAAAACACGTAGTCGGCGTACAGGTCGAGGCTAGCGCCAAGCTTCGACTCTTTGCCGGAGTATCGCGCCAGGGCACCGTCGACATAGTCGAGTACGTATCGGGCCCAGAACAGGAACAGCGCCGCGATTTCGTAGCCGCCCCAGAAGGCGAGCATGCACAGGGCCGAGATGAACGCTGCGACTACCGTCACCGTGTTAGGCGAGACACCCGCCTTGGCTAGACCGTGGGTAAGCCGAATGGAAAAGGGGTGAATGATCAATTTCGTCGAGGGGTAGATGGCGTCTATGCCACGTGTCACCTGGCGAATCTTCTCCTTCTCATCCCGGAACGATCGTATCTGAGTCGGCGTTGTGTCCATGGTTTCTTAGTAGTTCTGCTGCCGGAAGACAGGCTCGAGCATCGGCCCTTCGAGGAAGACCTCGGGGTCGTCGGACTCGTAGGCTTTTTTCAGCACTCTGAACGCTTCGTCGTAGACCGCCAGCGTGTACTCGATCTGCTCCTGCGTGTGCATCAGGCAGAACTTGTGCAGTCCCACCCACAGCACGCCTCGCTTGATGCACTCCTGCTGGAATATGGACTTGTGGAGAAGGGACTCGACTCCCTGGGCGTCGTTGAACGTGAGACCGCTGTACGCGGGCAACCCCTGGCACCATGTGAACGCGTCCAGGCCGTACCGCCGCGCCAGGTAGTTGTAGCCGTCCTTGAGCTTGCGGCCGAGAATCCACATGTGGGAGGTGACGTTCTCCCGCTCGAACACGTCGATGGTGGCCATCGTAGCGGCCAGCGATACCGCTTCGCCAGCGAAGGTGAATGAGAAGAACGACCGGTCGAACTCCTCCATGATCCCCCGTGGCCCTACGACCGCGGAGATGGGATAGCCGTTCCCCATCCCCTTGCCGATGCATGCCATGTCGGGCACGACGCCGAAATAGTCCTGAGCGCCACCGATAGCCAGCCGAAACCCCGTGACGATCTCATCGAAGATCAGCAGCGCCCCGCGACCCCGGACCAAGCCCTTGACCTGCTGCAGGTAGCCGTCAGGCGGCACCATCGTCCCGACCGGCTCCATTATCACCGCGGCGATCTCGCCCGGGTTCTCGTCGAATAAGCGCTCCAGTGCCTCCAGGTCGCCGTAGGTGAAGGGCAGCGTCAGCTCCTGGGTGGAAACGGGCACGCCGCGATTGCGCAGCGTCGTCCCGATGTACCAGTCCTGCCAGCCGTGATAGCCGCTGCAGGCGATCTTCTCCCGACCCGTGATGGCCCGCGCGACGCGCACCGCTCCGGAAGTCGCGTCCGAGCCGTTCTTCCCGTATCGGACCATCTCCGCGCACGGAAAAACCTCGCACAAACGCTCGGCCAGCTCGACCTCGAGTCGATGGGGCAGCGAATGCGATGCCCCTTTCCGCACCTGCTGGATCACCGCTTCGTCCACGTCCGGATAGGAGTGGCCAAGCGTGATCGCGCCCAGGGCCAGGGGATAGTCGATGAAGTCGTTACCGTCCACGTCGTACACGAGGCCGCCCTCGCCTCGATTCACGAAGACGGGGCTGACCCCCTGGACGAACTGGGTGTACCCCTTGCTGAAAGTCTGGGTTGACGAGGGGATGCGTTTTTGGGCGCGCTTCAAGAGGTCCTGGGAGCTGGTCAGAGTGATGTTCCGTGGAGGGGCCGAGGGCCGCTCAGCTTCCGTGAAGAAGTCCTTGAAGTACCCCTCGTTGATAAGGCGAGCCGGGCGGTCGGCCAGCCACTCAGGATTTTCACTAAGGGTCTCAATCACGTCCTCGAGATGGAAGAGATGCTTCCTGGGCAGCAGGTGCTCGTATATCCGAGTGATGAGGTCGAAGTCGTCCTGATCGTCCACCGATAGACACAGGTCGGTGAAGGGATGGTAGTCCGGGTTCTCGACGAACCGTAGGATGTAGCGGTCAGCGCGCCGGCGTACGAACACCGTCAGGTGCTCCCGTTCGATGCCGGCTTCAGCCTCGGCGTGGGCCTGTTTCAGTGCCTCCATGGACAGCACCGCCACGTCGAAGCCGTCGGGATAGGTAAAGCTGTGAGAGGTGGAGCAGAAATCGGGGTTGTATTGCAGGTACTCTCCGACCACCCTGTCCGCCACCCTGGGGTCGATCAGCGGGGAGTCGCCGGTAATCTCGACCACCGCGTCCGCTTTATGCTGAACGGCGGCCCGATAGACCCGGTCCAACACGTCTTCCTCGGAGCCCTGGAAGCAGGGGATATCGTTTTCGGCGCAGAACGAGACGATGGGCTGATTGCTCGGGTCCACGCTGGTAGTGACGACGACCTTGTCGACGGCCTTGGCCTGCGACATGCGCCACCAGATGTGCCAGAGGGTTGGCTGTCCCGAGATTGGCAGCATGACTTTGCCTGGCAGGCGGGTGGAACGCATCCGGGCCTGGATCAGCGCGACGATCACGCGACCACCGCTGAAAGGTCCACGAACCGCCGTTCTTGGCTCGATTGCTTGATCGCGAAGGCGATTCGGTTGACGACCGCAGCGTCGTCTACGGGGTTGCAAGTCTCTTCGCCTGAGCCAACACGCCCGATGAAGTGAGCCATCTCGTCCACGTACATCTGGTTCACGTTCCAGCCGTCCGGTCGTAGCTCTTCACTGCGCGCCGTGCCGTCGGCGCAGACCAGACGGACCTCTTCGCGCGACCAGTCCCATTCGATCGCGCCCTCGGTACCGGCCACCAGGGAGCCTTTTACGCCCACGCGCTGTACATAGTCGAGGTGCACCTCTGACTGCTGGCCTCCCACGTGCCGGAGCAGTACGGAGGCCACGTCCTCTACGTTTAATTCGAGGTCACTCAGCTGGCCCATCATCGCGCCTACCGTCTCGACCTCGCCCAGGTACCAGCGCGCCAGATCGATCTCGTGTATACCGTCCAGCAGACAGCCTCCGCCCAGGGACTCGTTGGCGCTGTAGCCCCGCCGATAGTCCTCCCAGGGATGCCAGTCCGGCAGGTAGGAACCGGCAAAGACCCGCGCGAACAGCGTGCGGCCAACGGCGCCCTCGTCGATAAGCTCTTTGACACGAGCCGGACCGGGATGAAACCGCATGTTGCAGCCGACCAGGGTCGTCAATCCCCGCTGTTTCACCAGCGCCGAAAGTTCGTCGAGGTCATCGTCAGGCTGGCCGGCGAGGGGCTTCTCTATGAACAGGTGGCATCCACGCCGAGCCGCCTCGAGGGCCAGCGGAACGTGCAGGGTGGGCGGCGTTGCAATCAGAGCGACTTCAGGAGCGCGGTCCCATGCGTCTTCGAGGCTGTCGACTGTGGTGACCTCATGCAGCGACTTCACTTCACGCCGTCGGTCTTCGCGGCTGTCGAAGCACACGATGTCCTCCACCCCGAGCGTCCTGAGGTTTCCGATGTGGCGCTTACCGATCGAGCCACATCCGATCACCAGGACGCGTATACCGGCGCCATTGTCGCGTAATGCCTCAGCGATGGTGAGTCCTCATCAGCCAGCCCATCCTACAGTCTTCGTCAAGACGCGTGGTCGAGCGCTCTGCGAACCGCCTTGCCAGAAGTCTGCCCTCGGCGCAATTCGTCGCCCAATCTCTACTCCATTACCGCGTAACAGATAGCCGATTCAAACGGGGACCGCACGAGTCGCAGGTTAGATATTCCCACAACTTCCATGGCCGCCAGCGTCTCACCTTGCCAGGTGGCGTCATTCAGCTGGTCGAATGCGATGATGCCGCCCTTAGGGATACGTGGCAGAAAATGCTCCAGGGCGGCTTTCGTAGGTTCATAGAGATCGATGTCAAGGTATAACAAGCTGACAACCGTAAAAGGATGATTCTCCAGGTACTCGGGGATGGATTCTCTCGCGTCCCCCCGGACCAGCTCTACCTTAGGAATATGGCCGACATGGCGGTTGGCGTCAAATAGCCTTATCGCCTCAAATAAATCGTCCATGGAATCAACGGCCAGACCGCTTTCATGGGCGTATGGCGATTTCCCCGCCCGGTCTACGTCATGCACGCCAGGGAAACCCTCGAATGTGTCAAAACCAATGATCTTGCGTTGGTGGTTGACGGGTTCCAAAATGGCGCTAAGCTGCGCAAATGTCATTACCCCCCCCCCAAAATACACGCCGCATTCCACCACGGACCCCTGCACCTGGAGCACCTGCTTGAACATCTCGTAGCGCGTTAGGAAATACGTGAGATACTGCCGGGGCACGTACTTGGTGAAGTTTCGGAGCTTCTCAACGTTCGTCCCGATGCTCCTGTCGAAGTAGACCTCGAGCTGGTCGTTGTACGCTCGTTCTCGGTCTGGAGCTTCCTTGTTCTGCCACATTCGTGTTACTGGTTTCTCGGGTGTCATTTCGTTCTCCTGCAAGGTTCTTCGTCTGACACGTCTGCTCAGGGCCTCAAAGGTGTCTCGGCCTGGCCGACCCTGCTCTTAGCGTCGGAATCGTCATCTCTCGAACGTGCTCTCGCGATAGTGCCCGGTCAGCGACTTCTTCAGGAGCCAGATGCCTATCCGGTTGTCCTCGGTCACATCGGTAGTCAGGGTTTTGGACCCCGCCCGCCCGGTCAGAAGACATACCGCGTGGTACATTCCCGATGCGACGAATGTTGCGGCATAGTCCTGCTTGTATGTATACACCTGCTGCTCGGGGAGGTGGCTGTAACCCACCGCCGCCGGGCCGGACGGCAAAAAGTCCCCGATTATCAGAAATCCGCCGTCTTCGAGCAGACCGTCGATGGCGGACATTGTTGGCATGAGCTTGTCACGGTCTATCCAGTGGAAGGTCGCGTTCACTATCACCAGGTCGTACGAGTCCCGCAGCGGAATAGCCGAGGCGTCTGCGCGCACGAAATTCACGGATGGGAAGGCGCTCTTGCCGTCATGGACGGCCATCTCGGACGACTCAACCGCAACGACCTCGGCCCCGTATCTGTCCGCGATCTCCGCCAGCCTGTAGCCGTTGGCGGCGCCGACCTCGAGCACCCGCTCTGGCCGAAGACCGTACAGCCTCATTAGTCTCAGCGGGAAGTCCGTCTCGGCGTCGAAAAGCTCGATGTCCGGCTTGTTCCGGGCGAACCAGGCGTTGCCTTCTGTGGAGGCGAAGATCTGGCCCTGCTTGCCGCTCAAGCCGCGCTGCCCTCCGGAAATTGGCCGTCCGTTTGCGAGCCAGCCCCTAGATCCAAAAAATGCCCAGCAACTTTCTCGACCGCGGCGATCACGTCTACGACGTCGCCGTCCGTCATTGCGGGGAACATCGGCAGGCTGACGAGGCGATCGTAGGCGGCCTCGGCAACCGGGTAGTCGCCTTGCCGCAGGCCGAAGCGGTCCCGATAGTACGGGTGCAGGTGGACCGGAATGTAGTGAACGTTCACGCCGATCCCCTCAGCGCGCAGCGCCCGGAATATCTCTTGCTTCGGAGCCCCCAACGCACCCAGCTCGAGCTGGACCGGGTAGAGGTGCCAGGCCGGCTCGACGTCGGCCCGCACCGCCAGCGGAACCACGTGCGGGTTTCGGTGGAACACCGCCGTGTAACGCGCGGCAATGGCGCGTCTGCGGGCCAGGTTGGCCTCCAGCTTGTCGAGCTGACTCAGGCCAAGGGCGCAATGTATGTCGCTGAGGCGATAGTTGTATCCCAGATCGGCCATCTCGTAGTGCCACGAGGCTTCGCGGCCGCGCTGGTGGTGGTCGACCGTGATGCCGTGGTTGCGGAAACGGCGAAGCTTGTTGGCCAGATCTTCGCTGTGTGTGGCGACCATGCCGCCTTCGCCGGTGGTTATGTGCTTGACAGGGTGGAAGCTGAACACGGTCATGTGGGAGTAGCTGCCGACGCGAAGTCCGTGATACCCGGCCCCAAGGGCGTGGCAGGCATCCTCGATCACGGTCAGTCCGGCGCGTTCCGCGATCTCCATGATCGCGTCCAGCTCCGCCGGGTGCCCGGCGTAGTCCACGGGAAGGATGGCCTTCGTCCGTGGCGTGACTCGCAGGGCCACTTCAGCCGGGTCGATGTTCAGCGTGTCCGCCGTAACGTCGGCGAAGACCGGTCGAGCGCCCTGGTACACGACGCAGTTCGCCGTGGCGCAGAAGGTCATGGGTGTCGTCACAGCCTCGTCGCCTGGGCCGAGTCCCGCGGCGAAGGCGGCGCCGTGTAGCGCGGCGGTCCCAGAGCTGAAACTGACAGCGAAGCTCGCTCCGACTTCCGCCGCGAAAGCCTCCTCGAACTCGCCGACTTTCGGACCGGTGGTCAGCCAGTCCGAGCGCAGCACATCGGCGACCGCCTGGATGTCCGCTTCGTCGATGCTCTGCCGGCCGTAGGGCAGCAGGGTGTCGCGCACGGGCTCCCCGCCATTCACCGCGAGGGTCGCCTTTGTCCCGGCGGTGAAGGTCACTTGAGTAGCTCGGTCAGCGCTGCGCCCTCGAGACGCTGCGAGTTCGTATCGCTGGCGTAGCGGAAGCCGTCCTCGAGGCGCCTGGCCGGGCCCCAGCCGTCGAGGTTGTCCGCCGCCTGCGGAGTCTGGACCACGTACATGTCGTCCAATTCCAGCGTGTAACGGGCCTCGTCCTCGGATATGAGCACCTCGTGGAGCTTCTCTCCCGGCCGGATTCCGATGTACGAGACCTCACATTCCGGGGCGATGACACTGGCCACCTCAGTGATGCTAACCGTGGGGATTTTGGGGACGAATATCTCGCCGCCCTTCATCTGCCCCAGGCAATTGATAACGAACTCGACGCCCTGCTCAAGTGTGATGGCGAACCGGGTCATGCGAGGGTCGGTAATCGTCAACGTCCCGCTGCCACGCTGTTCTCGGAAGATCGGCACGACGCTGCCTCGGCTATTCACCACGTTGCCGTACCTGGAGCAGCTAAACCTCGGCCCTCCCTCGTACGAGTAGTTGTTGCCGTTTACGAAAAGCTTTTCGGCGCACAGCTTGGTGGCGCCGTAGGTGTTAACCGGGTTCACGGCCTTGTCCGTGCTTATGCCGATCACCTTCTTCACGCCCTGGTCGATGGCCGCGTCGATGACGTTCTTGGCGCCGATGGTGTTGGTCTGGACCGCCTCGAAAGGGTTGTACTCGCAGGTCGGCACCTGTTTGAGCGCCGCCGCGTGCACCACGATGTCGACATCACGGAAGGCGCGGTCGAGGCGCTGGCGGTCCCGAACGTCGCCGATGAAATAGCGCATCGGCGAGTCGCCGCTGTCAGGGTAGAGTTGGCGCATCTCGTGCTGCTTGAGCTCGTCCCGACTAAATATGATCAGCCTCTTTGGGTCGTACTTTTTCAGCACGATCTCGGTGAACTTCTGTCCGAAGGAACCCGTGCCACCGGTCACCAAAATTACCTGGTTATTCATTGGAGACAGCCTGCTCACTAGCGAGTGATTTAGTCGACCAACTCAGCATCGGTCGAATCCAAACGTCTTTTCTGTACTGATTATTGTGAAAGCCGACAAAACTAACGTCGAAGCTCAATATCTTGTTCAGTATCAAGTGCTCGATCTTGGGTTGTTCCAGTTGGACGGTCAAATAGAACCGTTTCTCGCCCAACAGGTTGGCTGGCACCGTACATGTCGCCCGATATGTGCCCGCCTCCTGGCGATAGAAGTCGTGGCTGCGAATATCGTCGTTGTTGGCCGAGACGAGTAAGGGGTCGTTCTGCGCATCAACTACATATACGAACAGGCGCAGGTCGGACACGGATTTCAAACACTCGTAAGTAATAGACACTGTGATCTCTTCGTCCGATCGGTAATCGGTTCTGGGCAAACCATGTTCGTCGAGCAGAGCTATTTCCTTGACCCAAATCGTGGAGCTGTTCTTGGGTTTCCCACCCTCCACGCTGGCAACGAGACTCTCGCCGGCCAGGACCGCGCCCTCGTGGAGGCTCCGGTCTAGGTAGATGGCGATCGACTTGTCCGTAGCACCGTCGGCGACTATCTCGCCCGCGTCCACGACGATCGTGCGCTCGCACAGGCTTTGAATGGCCGACATATTGTGACTCACAAAGAGGATGGTCCTGCCTTCGCGCGTCACGCTACGCATCTTGTCGAGACACTTCTGCTGGAAAGCCACGTCGCCCACGGCCAGCACCTCGTCCACCAGCAGGATGTCCGGCTCCAGGTGCGCGGCCACGGCGAATGCCAGCCGAACGACCATCCCACTGGAGTATCGTTTCACCGGGGTGTCGATGAACTTCTCGACTCCGGAGAAGTCGACGATCTCCTCGAACTTCCGCTCAACCTCTCTACGCTTCATCCCCAGGACGGTGCCGTTGAGGTAGATGTTCTCGCGCCCCGTCAGCTCCATGTGAAACCCGGTGCCAACCTCCAACAGGCTGGCGACCCGGCCGCTGGTCACGACGCGCCCGCTGGTTGGCTCGGTAATGCGAGACAGTATCTTCAGAAGGGTCGACTTGCCGGCGCCGTTTCGGCCGATCAGTCCGACTACGTCCCCCCGCCCGACCTCGAATGACACGTCCTTGACGGCCCAGATCACGTCGGCAGCGGCCCGGCCGTTCTCTGCGAAACGAGACAGCCTTCGAAGCCGCCGGAGGTTCCTCAGCGGCCTTCCAACAAAGTCCGTGATCGCGCCCCCCAGAGTGTCAGAGGCCTCCTGGCGCTCACCGATCCTGTAGCGCTTGGAGATACTCTCGACGGTTATCGCGTTCTCAGGCATAACTCATCAGGCCACGTCCGCAAAGACGCGCTCCATTCGCCGGAAGTAGAAAAGCCCGCTGATGGCGAGGATCGCCGAGGTGGTCGCACCAACGGCCAGCAGGTCCCACGGCACCGGATTGGTGTTGAGGAGCACCGAGCGGAAGCCTTCGATTACTCCCACCATCGGGTTGAGCGCGTACAGCAGCTGGTATCGCTCGGGGACCAGGCTGACCGGATAGGCCACCGGCGACGCGTACATCATCAACTGTATTGCGAATGTCATCCCGTACTTGATGTCCCGGTACTGTATCGCCAGTGCGGTGAGCCACATGCCCAGCCCGGCGGCTGTCAGCATCATCAGCAGCACCAGCACAGGCAGGCCCAGCGCCCAGAATGTCGGCACCGTGCGGAACCAGACCATGAGTCCGAAAAGCAGGGTCATGGCGATCGTGAAGTCGACCAGCTTGGAGAACGTTGAAGTCAGCGGTATCACCAGACGAGGGAAGTAGACCTTCGTGAGCATCGTCGTATTCCCGACAAGGCTACCGGTGGTATCGACCAGCGCGTTGGAGAAGTAGGTCCACGGCACCAGGGCGGTATAGCTGAAGATCGCGTAAGGCGCGCCGTCAGAGCCGATCTTCGCCAGCTTCCCGAACACCACGGTGAACACCACCATGAAGAATACCGGCTGGATGATCGCCCACCCAATGCCTATTACCGACTGGGCGTACTTGACCTTTATGTCACGCAGCACCAGGAAGTACAGCAGGTCGCGATACTCCCACAGCTCACGGAAGTCGACGACCTGCCAGCCCGACCTGGGCTCGATTACGTGCCTGTTACTGGTGGACTGGCCGGAATCCACGCCGACCGTTGGTGAGTCCTGCTTCAAGATGCCCATTTCAACCGGGACCTGGACTGTTTCATCCCCGTTCGGCAACTCGCCGAAGTGTCGTTTTCACACACATACCCGACGCGATGCACATTCCCAGCTGGACCGATACGCGCCGACCATATCGACCGCGAATAGGAGCGCATCAAATGCCCCTCAGGCCGCCTGATCGAGCTGATGCTCGTACCATTCGACGGTCCTGGCAAGACCTTCGGCCAGAGGGATTTTTGCCTCCCATCCTAACTGCGTATTTATGCGGTTGACGTCCAGCACTTTCCCGAGGGCGCCGTCTGGCTTCGACGTGTCCCAGACCACCGACCCCTGGAAGCCCGTTACGTCGACGAACAGATCGGCCAGCTCCTTGATGGAGGTGCCGATGCCGGTCCCGACGTTCAGCGGTTCGGTGTCGTCGTAGCTCCGGGTGGCGAGCACTATCGCGTCCGCAGCGTCTTCCACGTAGATGAACTCGCGCACCGGCCGTCCCGTCCCCCAGCAGACCACCTGGGGCTCGCGGTTCCTCTTGGCCTCTACGAACTTGCGGATAAGGGCCGCCACGACGTGGCTGTTGTCGGGGTCCATCTTGTCCCAGGGGCCGTACACGTTGGTCAGAACCGGGAAGATGGAATTCAGGCCGTACTGCTCTTTGAACGCCTTCATCCCGATAAATAGCGCCCGCTTCGAGAAGCCGTAGCACTCGACGCTCTCGTGCAGCGAGCCTTCGAGGAGGTCCTGCTCGACCAGTGTGCCGGGTGCGTCGCCGGGGTACGCGCAGGCAGAGCCGACGATCACCAGTTTCTCCACCGAGTGCTGGTTCGCCACCTGCAGGATGTTTGCGCTCATAACCAGGTTGTTAAAGAAGATATCGGCGGGGTAGAGCCGGTTGTACCCGATGCCGCCCACGTCTGCCGCCGCGTGGATCAGGACGTCCGGACGCTGGTCGGACAGCATTCGACGCGTCGCGTCCAGGTCGACCAGGTCGTACTGGGCGCTCCTGGGCGCCGAGACCTCCGCTCCCTGCTGGGCGAAGCGCTCAACCAGAGCGCGTCCAAGAAACCCGCCCCCGCCAGTCACCGTGATTCGCTTTCCGCTGAGCTTCATCATGCGCTCCCCTTACGACTCGATGTTGGAATAGGGGTTATGCAGCGTAATCATGTCGAATCCCTTGATTAGCTCGTCGATTCCCCGGTCCAGAGTAATAGTCGTCTCGAACCCGGTGCGACGAATTCGCTCGTAAGACACCTCGTAGTCCCGTTTGTCTGGGTCAGACCCAAACTCGGCGTAGTGGAGGTGGTAGTCGACCTTGCTCTTGATCGCCAGCGCCACGTCCTCTTTGTTGTAGTTCATGCTTTCGTGGCCGACGTTATAGACCTGGTCTTTCATCGCGTCGTAGGTATCGACGGCGTGAGCGAATGCCCTTGCCATGTCATGAACGTGGATGAACGTCCTGCGGAAGCCCTTTTCGTACACGATCAGCTGACGATTTTTGATCGCCTGGAAAGTGAAATCGTTGATGAGTAGGTCGAGGCGCAACCGAGGCGAGAGGCCGAAGGCGGTGGCGAACCTGTACACGATGGCGTTGCCTGCCTCCAGGAGCGCGGTCTCGGCCCTGGTCTTGGTCACACCGTACTGGGACAGCGGGTTCAACGGCGTGTCCTCGTCGCAAACGCCCTCTACCGCGCCGTAGTTGCTGCCAGTGGATGCGAAGATGATGCCCTGGGAGGGGTCGCGGCACTCGTCCAGGACGACAGTGGCCTGGTAGTTGACCTCCTCGGCCAGCTCCGGCGACCTGGCACAGGCGGGCGCCCCGACGATGGCGGCCAGATGAATCACCACGTCCGTCCCTTCGAGTGCTCCTTTGACCGCCTCCCGGTCCCTGACGTCTCCTCGAACGAACTCGAAGCCCGGGTCCAGGCAGATCGGCACGAGGCTAGCCTGCTGGTATTTGAGGCTGTCCAGCACCCTGACCTGGTGGCCGGCCGCCAACAAACGAGGAACGAGAACGGAGCCAACGTAGCCGGCCCCGCCGGTGACCAGTACCTTTGCCAATTCAGCGACTCTCCATCCTACCGGCTTTCAGACTGTGCGCGGGACGCCTGTGTTCCCGCGCCTTTGGGAGTGACCGTGAGGGACACCGAGCACCGGTCCTGGAACTCGACCGCCAGCCGGAGGCAGTCCGCGTCGTGCTTCATACCGTAGCTGGTCGCCACCATGCCCTTGTCGAGACTGTGGGACAGATCGAGGAATGCCGACTCGACCACGACCCTAATGAGTGCAGTTCGCGTCGTAAGATCGATGCCCGAATCTCCGCGACCGGCGGAGTCTTCGCGCACGACCATGTCTCCGGCGCTCTGCCAATGCCAAACGGCCGTGTGGGCGCCTTCGCCTTCCAACTGGTCGGTAAGCGTCCAGACGCGGCTGTCGTGGGCGTAGTGCACGTCTCGACGGACGCTAACCGGTGGGGCCAGCCGGCCGTAACCGTCGTGCGTGGCGGTGATCCGGCTTTCGTCGCCGTCCGAGTTCCACTCCAGCACTCGAACGTCTGCGGGCCTGCCGAGGGCAAAGGGCTCGCTCTCCGGGATTTCACTGATCTCGGCCCCGTCGACCATCACGGTATTATGGGCGCCGGTGGAACGGAAGCGATTGCGCAGCGCAAGGTCCGACGTGTAGCAGTAGGAGCCCGGGTCCACGAATACAGGCTCGCCGCCTGACCAAAGCTCCAGGGTCAGCGTGTCGTTGTGGGCATGGCCGCTCGGCGATTCGAGCGACCGAGCGCCCGCGTTGACGACCCCGTAGTCCCTGCCGTCGTGTCCCCGGATGACGTACAAGCCCGACTCAGGGAAAGCGTGGTCATCCAGGGCCTGGTGTTCTCCCCCTGCCGAATCGAACCGGTCCACGGCCTCCCGTCCCAGTAGCCAAAACACCTCTTCGGCGCAGTCCGGGGCCACGGCCTTGAAGTCGGAGCGTCCAAACAGGGCAGCCCCCAGGGCCAGCAGGTGACGGTGGTCGTTCCGAGACCAGTCCGGGTAACCGTGAAGTATCATAAGGCGTCCGTCGTCGCTGTCGCCGATCTGAGGAACTCGGCCGTCGGGTCTCGTCAGGTACAAGACCGCCTCCATCATCAGCTCCAGACGGGCCCAGTAACCTGCGGACATTTCATGGCCAACGCTTCTTGCCAACAACGCCGGTAGCAGCAGAAGCTCTATCACCAGCGCGTGGTAGCCGGTGGACGATTCGAAGGAGATGCCATCGCTCAGAACCTGGCGCTGCATCTCCTCTTCGAGCGCCTTTAGGGCTGTCTTACGCCATCGTTTCGCCTCGGGCATCTCCGGGTAGGATAGGCCCAGGCATGCCAGCCCGCATAGATTCGCCAGGTAGTGGTTCCCCGCGACGATCCGGCCGTCACGCACGCCGACTTCAAGGTTGCGCTCGATGAAGGTCCCATGCTGCCTGAGCATGCCAAGAAACGTGGAGCGCCTGGAGTCGGTCCAGCCGGGGGTATCGAATAGGAGTCGCTGAGAGAACGACAGACTTACCGACCGGATGGCCACTTCCATGGCGTTCGTCCAGTTGATCCCGTAGGGAGCGGGGTTGGCCTGCGCCCAACTCTCCCACTGAGCGAAGTATGTTGCTCCCCAGGTTTCGTCTCTCGTGGACCACCATACTTGTCCCAGCGTAACCAGGTGCTGCAATCGGCTGAGTTCCCAAGGCACCTTCACGTCTGCCCCGTGTCCCGGCATCAAATCCTGGTCGGCGTAATCCCCGTAGAACCTGGCCGGCCACCTGTGGCCGCTCTTCAGATCGTGGTGCCAGTCGATGGGGTCTCCCCACGCGACCATCCCGGTGCCAAGAAAGCAGAACTGATTTTGCCGAATGCGCTTAGCCGCCTCCAACCTACGCTCGTGGGCGCCGGGGAAGCGGTTGGAGAACCAGGTCTGGTCCCCACTTTGCCGACGCGACGTCGTCGGTATAGCGATCTGGTAGGACGGGCGAAAAAAGGCTCCCGGCAGGGTCCACCACCATGCTCTCAGCGCCCTGCGAAGCACGGGCATTCGCCTCTGCACTCGGTAGGCTAGTAGGAGCATCGCCCTCAGGCCGAACAGACGGTAGTAGTGGTCCCAAAGGACGCTAACTGCCGTCAACTTGTTAGAAACCATCGGCAAGGCGACTCAGCTCGGAGGAGCGTCGATTGGATATCAGCATGCAGAACGAAGTGCCCGCGGACAGGACGCGATAAAGCTGTTGGAAGGGCCAGGTATATCCAGCCGTGTAACGCCTGCGCATAAGCACTGCGCCGCCTATCGCCTCGATGCGGGTCGCCAAAGCAAAGTCGTCTATTCCCAGGGCGGAATGGAATTCGGCAACCCGACCGACGTTCGAAGCGGAAGCGCCATTCGACGTGCGCCCAAGGCCCAGTTTCTTCGCCAGCTTGCCGGCCAGGGCGGCCGGGTCGCTCAGCAGCAGATGGGTCTGTCTGTCCGCGAGGCTGCACGCCCTGAACCACCTGGCCCCGACCCGCCTGGTGGGGTCAGCTACCGTGACGATGATTCCGCCGGGTGCCAGCAGGCCCAAGGACCGTTCGACGACATGGTCCGGATACCGAAAATGGTGCAGCGCCGACGAAAAGACGATCACGTCGAATTTGTCGTCGCTGGACGATGAGTCTAGGTACTCGACGACATCGACGCACTCCGCGTCGATGCTGCGCCCTTCCCGCTGGCACCTCGCGTCGAACTCTCGGACCATCGCCGGAGATATGTCGATCATCGTTACGTTACAGCCCATATCGTCCAGCAGCCAAGAGGCGTTTCCCGTGCCGCCGGCTACATCGAGGCATTTCACGTCGCGGTCTATAGCGGATGACCGCCGCGCCATCTTCACGGCTAGCGCCAGGATTCGCTCCAGGCGGGCATGGGAGTCGCCGGTGATCACGCGTTCGTCGTAGTGGCCGGCGCCGGCCTCGTACACCGCGACGTTAGCCGCGGAAACGTCCTGCTGCGTGTATTCGGAGTCGGTGCTTGGGGGTTTCATCAACGTCGACAGTTCTGGCGACTCATAGCTTGCATACGTCGGGTGTCGTGGACCTGACTGACATCAGGAATTCGCAACACCTTCGATCATCTGCCGGTGCCACATCGCGAGGTTCATGAGGTTCCAGACCACTTTTCCGCTTTCCGGGCGGCCGGCTTTGCTGGCCGTTAGTTGTGGAGCGATCATTTCGATGTCGGCGATGCTCCTCAGCCAGTCAGAGCCTTCGATCGTGTCGCTGGCATACTGAGCCACCGCGCCCGTTACCATGTTGCCGGCGCTGCCGCAGAATCCGGTCTTGGGCCGGTCGATAACGTCGTCGGGTACGATGCCCCTGGCGGCCTCCCGCAGGATATGCTTGGTACGCCCGCCGCGATACTTCATTCCGGCGGGTACGCCCAGAGCGAACTCCACCAGCTCGTGGTCCAGGTAGGGGACGCGGGCCTCGACCGATGTGGCCATGGTCATCTTGTCCACCCTCATCAGGAGCAGCTCCGGCAGTCGGTGCTGAAGCTCGATAAGAATGGTGCGATCGAGGAAAGTGTTCTGGTTTTTCCTCGAGTCCATCCTGGAGTAAATGGGCGCCACCACGTCGTCGTAGGTGTCGGTGTGGGCCGAACCGTTTTGCGAACGCAGCAATCGCCGCTTCTGGCCCTCGGTGAAGGCGCTAGCCCCCGACCAGAACAGCTCTTGCCCGTCGGTCGCCCTCCGCAAGTACTCCGAGCGACTGGGCGACAAGGCCGGCGCCGCCAGGGCTGCGACGGGGCGCTTGACCCAGTGCGGGAGCGCGCTGAAGGGGCCGTACATTCGGCGGTGGAAGTCGGCCATCGATGCGTACATCGTGTATCCGGCGAACAGCTCGTCGGCGCCCTCGCCAACCTGGATCACCGTTGTTCCGCTGTCCTTCGCAAGCTTGCTCACGAAATATAGCGGCACGCACACGGGATCGGCCAGCGGCTCGTCCTGATGCCGCACCATCTCCGGCAAGTACTCGATGAAGTCGCTGGGCGAAATGACAACTTCACGGTGATCGGCGCCGTAGTGCTTGGCCACCCGTCGCGCCTCAGTAAGCTCGTCGGACAGCGGATCGTCCTGTATAGCAACCGAATACGTGTCGACGGGCCTTTCCATCATCTCGTTCATGAGGGCCACGTTCAGCGAGGAGTCGAGCCCACCGCTGAGGAAGACCCCAAAGGGCACTTCGCTCATCATCCGAAGCCGGACCGAGTCGCGTAGAAGCTCTCGTAGTCTCTCGACTATCTCGGTCTCTGTTGCATCCCTCGTGTCGCCGTTTTCGACCGCCGGGTCCCAGTACCTCTTAAGCTCGGTTCGACCGTCGCCAGACCTGGTCAGAGTGCACGCGGGGGGCAGCTTGCGAATATCGCGGAACATGGTCAGTGGGGCGGGAGTTACAGACAACGACAGGTAGTGGGACAGTGCCTGGTAGTCGACTTCCCGTGGAAGACCGGGCCAGGCCAGGACCGCCTTGATCTCCGAGCCGAATACCAGCCGCCCGTTTCGTTCCGAGTAGTAGAGAGGCTTGATCCCCAGCCGGTCGCGGGCCAAGAAGAGCTTCGGCCCGCCGCCCCGCGTCCGGCTGTCGTAGATGGCCAGCCCGAACATGCCCCTCAGATGGAGGACCAGCTCCTCGCCCCACTCTTCGTAGCCGTGGACTATGCTCTCCGTGTCGCAGCGCGTTGCGTACACGTGGCCCCGGGCCTCGAGCTCTGTGCGGAGCGACTCGTGGTTGTATATCTCGCCGTTGAACACCGTCCAGATCGCACCGTCTTCATCATGCGCGGAGTCTGATCGAATTCGGCGAGGGCAGCCCATGTTCGACATAGGCTGTCGGCCGCCATCCAGGTCCACGATGCTCAGGCGGCGGATGCCCAGGCCGACGCGCCGATCGGGGCTGACGTAGGCGCCTTCGTCGTCGGGGCCTCGATGCACCATCGTGTCGGTGGCGGCCTTCACACGCTGGCGGGTGACCTCGAGGCCGCCGGAGTTATCGAAGACGCCGCAGATGCCGCACATAATCAGATATACGCGCCGCGGCTAGCGGTACCCCGTGCTACTGCTTGCCGCGGACCCGGCGAGCGCCGCCGACCGTGTCGCTCCGAGAATCTCTACGATGCGTTCGGCCGCGTGGCCATCCCATAGCTCGGGCGGGCCCTTGCGACTGGCCGGCGGGTCGTGGTCCGCCATGACTCCCGCGACGGCCTCGTATAGCGACTCGGGACCGCCGGTCACCAACCGGTTGGTGCCGTGGGTGATCGTGACGGGGCGTTCCGTGTGCTCTCGCACCGTCAGGCATGGGACGTTCAGACTGGTCGTCTCCTCCTGGACCCCTCCCGAGTCGGTAATTACCAGCGAGGCGTGGGCCTCCGCGGCCAAGAAATCCAGGTAGCCAAGAGGCTCGATGAATCTGAGATTTTCCGCAGGGATTGGTCCGTCGTTCATTTCGGCGTCCATGCGCGCCCTGGTCCGCGGGTGCATGGGAAAGACGACGGGAGTATCGACGGCGATTTTCCGCAGCACTCGCATGAATTGGGCCAGGGGTTCGGCGCTATCCACGTTGACGGGCCGGTGTAGCGTGACCAGCACGAAGCGGTCGTGACCCAACAGCCCGAGTCGATCGCGCAAGCCACTCCGCCAGTTCTCCTCGGCCCTGGGCATCAGGCGCTTCAGGGAGTCGATCATCACGTTTCCCACGAAGTGGATAGACTCCTCGGCGATACCCTCTCCTCGAAGGTTTTCGTCGGCCTCTCGCGAATGGGTAAACAGTGCGTCCGCGAGGTGGTCGGTAAGAGTACGGTTGTGCTCCTCGGGCATCGAACGGTCGTAGCAGCGTAGTCCGGCTTCCACGTGGGCCACTTTCACTCCCATTTTGGCGGCGGTCAGAGCGCAGGCGATGGTCGAGTTGACGTCCCCCACGACCACGACCCAGTCGAAGCTGTCGGACTCGAGTATGGGCTCGAAAGCCATCATGACGCGGGCGGTCTGACTCGCGTGACTGCCGGAGCCCACGCCCAGGTAGACGTCAGGCTCGGGAAGGCCCAGATCGTCGAAGAAGACCCTGGACATGTTGTCATCGTAATGTTGGCCGGTGTGGACCAGAACCTGGCTGAATCGTTCAGGCGAGTTGGCCATGCCGGCCATGATCGGCGCGACCTTCATGAAGTTAGGCCGGGCGCCCACCACGTGGAGTATTTTCAAAGGGCCGGATGCTGGTCCCGTCAAATCGCTCTTTCTGAGAAATGAGGGCGGGCCTGATCCGCTCGAACCGTTTCAGCGCTCATGGATTGGCCACGGCCCTCCGCCGAGCGAGCCTGCCCACGGCGTTCCGCGTGTCCACGATCAGCTCCGCGCTGTCCCGGACCTGCTGCCAGTCGTAGCTGGTGTGGTCCGTCACTATAAGCACGCAATCGGCCCCTTCCAGCCCTGCTTGCAGCTCTGCATCACTTAGCGAACCCATCTTGAATAGCTCGGTATTCAGCACGGGACAGAGGGGGTCGTGGTAGCTCACGTCGGCCCCTTTTTCCAGCAGGAGGCTGATGATATCAAGGGCAGGGGACTCCCGAGTGTCAGGCACGTTCCGTTTGTAGGTTACCCCAAGCACGACGACGCGGGAGCCTTTGACGGGCTTGCCGGCGGCGTTGAGAGCGTCCTGCGCCTTGCCGACCCAGTAGGCGGGCATCCCGGTGTTGATTTCGGCGGCGAGCTGGATAAACCTCGCGGTGTAATCGAGGGTCCTAAGCTTCCACGCCAGATATTCCGGGTCCACCGGCAGGCAATGCCCTCCCAAACCGGGTCCCGGCTGAAACGGCATGAACCCGAAGGGCTTGGTCTCGGCCGCCTCGATCACCTCCCAGACATCGATCTCTAACCGTTCGCACATCAGGGCGATCTCGTTGACCATGGCGATGTTGGTAGCTCGGAACGTGTTCTCGAGGAGCTTGACCATTTCCGCGGCCTTTGGTGACGTGACCGGGACCACTTGGTCGACAACGGACCGATAGAGGGACGTTGCGACCTCGGCGCAGGCCGGGGTGACCCCGCCGACTACCTTCGGCGTATTCGACACCGTCCACTTCGTCTGCCCCGGGTCCACGCGCTCCGGCGAAAACGCCAGGAAGAAATCGCTGCCCTCAACTAACGGCCGGTCGCCGCCTTCCCTTAGCCGTGGAAGTATGATCTCCTCGGTCGCTCCCGGATAGGCGGTGCTCTCGAGCACCACCAGCATGGTTCCGTTCAGGCGCCCGGCAATGCCATCGGCGGCGGCGACGATGAACGACAGGTCCGGGTCTCGCGTCTTTCCAAGGGGCGTTGGCACACAGATTATCGCCACGTCGGCGTCGCGTAACGCGTCGAAATCGTCCGTCGCCACCAGCTTGCCCGCCGGCGACGTAGCCGCTGTCCTGGTCAGCTTGGAGGTTTTGCCAGTGCCATTATCGCTTACGTTCGCCAGCCTGCCCGCGGAGACTTCCTGAATGTACGACACGCCGCTGTTGACCGACTCGATCTTTGCCTCG
The DNA here is from genome assembly GCA_965248005.1 of Dehalococcoidia bacterium. GTDB lineage: Bacteria > Chloroflexota > Dehalococcoidia > Lucifugimonadales > UBA1123 > CBDFIE01. The sequence goes on along the minus strand of CBDFIE010000003.1, from coordinate 742,271 downwards.
TCTGTGTCGATACCGACGACGGGATATCCTGCCTCGGCGAAAACGATCGCCAGCGGCAGGCCGACGTAGCCCAGGCCGATGACTGAGATCAAAGCGCTTCGGTCTTCGATCTTGTCCAGCAAGTGAGTGGCCTGTGTTGACTGCGAGGACTCTGTCAATTGAACTCCATTAAGCAGCTGTGTTGCATCCGACGGGTCGCCACTTAGGTATTTCCTCCGTGCATGACCAGGTCGGAGACGATATCGGAAATAGTACGCCGGTGGGCATGTTCCCGCGTCCGGGGGAAATGTTTTCGGGGAATAGCTTCGCTGGCCAGCGCGCTGCCTGGCGAAACTGTTAGCCGATGTGGGGACCATTTCGGAGCGGAGGCTACAACGAGATGAGCCCGTTTTATCTGGTTGGGTCCGGTTTCAGGCCTGAGTTACCATCCTCGGCCCGAAGCGCGCTACCCATCGGCCCCGGCCTCGGGTGCGCCGACTACGCTTGATCGCCCGGATGTCCGAGGCGCTACCCGCCAGGGCGGTCAGACTGTGCCATGGCACGACTGCCGGCACCTGGCGTCCCATGAAATCGAGTAGGACCTTGATACGCGCTTCGGGGGTGTCTGGCTCCTCGAGTATCGTTGCCAGCCCGTCCATGTTCCCGTGGGCCAGCCGCACTGTCTGCCCGACCCTGAACCTCTGCCACAGGCCGCCCGAGCTGTGAATCGTGTCCAGACGGCCCCGTATATCGTCAATCACCTTGTCTGGAACGGGCGGGACCTGGCCGTCGAAACGGACCCATCCGAGTACACCGGGCAGTCGGGAAATTACGGGCAGGTCTCGCCGCTGAATGTCGCACCTCAGGAACAGATAGCCGGGAAATAGAGGCACGATCTTACGCTTACGCTCTCCGGCGGGCACACTGACGCGGGGCATGAACGACTCGTACCCCTTGGCCAGAAACGATGAAGACGCGAGGCGGTCGCAATTCGGCTTTGTGCGTACAACGTACCATTGCGTGGACATAGTTAGAATCCGCGGCTCGGGCCGGTCGCGGACGGCCCACTTCGGGGTCTGGTGGATGAGACGGCCCCGATATTATCGGTGCCGGGGCCTCTTCCTTGACCGCATTTCTCGTGTGACATCATTCTTCCGTCGGCTTCGACCCAACGGCGGCCCGCTCCGCCGCCAGCGGGTCCAATATCGTCGTGATTCGGTCTTTGGACGCGCCGAGGTCGAGCAGCTGCTTACGCCTGGACTCAACATCGCTCGAGAACGCCACCATGATCTTGACGTACCTGTCGGGCTCCATCGAGTCGAGGGACCTCACCGGGGCACCGAGGAACTCATCTGAAGCGGCGTCGTCCAGGAACTCTATGTTCTTCACTCCCCCGTCCCGCACGGCAAGAAACATCAGCTCCCCAAGCTCGGTCGTGCCGTATATGGCCACCGCCGAGTCCGGTCCGATGTCCGTGACGTCAAGCGTCTCACGCACGAGCGAACGTACCTTCCGGTAGTGGTCCAGGAACCTGTCCACGTAGTTTGCCGTTAGTTGTACTTTACGCGCGACTCCCGCCGGTGTGAGTATGTATGCCCATCGTTTCCAGGTGACGCGGCTGGCCCTGACGTAACCCTTCGTGACCAGAGACCTCAGCAGCACGTTCGCGACGCCGACGGCGATGCCGACGCTGCCAGCAAGCTTGCGCTGGCTGAGATCGGGCGTAGACTCCACCTCTTCCAAAACCCTCAGCTCTCGGAAGGAGCCGCTGATCAGGCCGGTGTCGTCGTCACTGTTCTTGTCGCGCATCCTGATTCCTGCCCTGTAGCGACGATTCAAAGCTGGCCGAACTTGACGCCTAAAGCTATTGTTCGCGCGGCGAACGCATTTGTCAAGCCCCTTAATGTCTCGTTGTTAGATTCATAACTTTCGCAATGGCGGTCACGCAGGTAGGTCAGACGGGGTCTACGAGCGGTCGAGGAGCGCCTTGACGAGAGATTCTGAACCGGTCGCAGGCGGACCTCCGCGGGAAGTGAGCCAGCCAGCATGGCGTTTGCAAAGAGCGAAGCCTCCTGGCTGCTGGCATGTGTGGGAGACCTGTCTCGACCCGACCATTGTTTGAGTGTGCGCCCAATATCGAGACTCCTCCGGTAGGCGTAGCTTGGAGTCAGAAGTAGAAATCCAACAGCTCAGCCAATACGGGAGCGCACATTGAGACATCTAAGAGAACCGTTCGGGTCATTGAAAGGGCAGCAGGGAGTGACGGGACTAGAGACCGCCATCATCCTGATCGCGTTCGTGGTGGTGGCCTCGGTCTTCGCCTTCACGGTGCTTTCCACGGGCATCTTCTCGGCGGAACGGGGCAAAGAGACGATCCATCGTTGGCGGACACGGTGTGGACGGCCACGTCGAGCGCCCTGGCGTCCACAACGGCGGACACCACGGACAAGAAGGAAGGCACCGCCAGCGCGGACATTTTGATAGACGCGACAGGCACAACCGGCGTCATAGCCTACAAGGACCTCGATGCCACTGTGGACATCAGCAAGCTAGACTTGATCCAGCTATGGGTCAAGGCAACGATTTCTCTTGCGAAGGGCGACTACGAGATCGTCGTGGACGACACCGCGGCCTGCATCAGTCCGCTGGAGAACATCGACCTGCCCGTGCTCGTTACCAGCACCTGGACCCTGGTCACCCTGGCCATCACAGACAACTCCGACATGACCGCTGTCAAGTGCGTCGGTCTGAACGTGGCCGTCGACAAGGGCGCGAGCACGGTCAACCTGGACCAGATCGAGTCTCAGGGCCAGGCCACCACCTTGCGTATCATGCTGGCCAACACCCTTGAGGGCGAGGCCATAGACGTCAGCGAGCCAGGCGACTCCGACGCCAACGGAGTGTCGGACTCCGATAGCGAGCACACGATGATCCTGACCTACACCGACAAGAACCAGGTGGTCAAGGACCTGTACTGGACCAATACCTTCATAGGACAGAACGACTCGGACGATCTGCTGGAGGCTGGAGAGAAGGTGGAGCTGAACGTGAGGCTGAGCGGCCTGTCGGCCTCCTACCCGGTGTCGGGGGACACCAAGTTCGACATAGAGCTGCGTCCCGAGAGCGGCGGCACGGTGGTGGTCGAGCGTACGATGCCCGACATCATCGACACGGTGATGAACCTGAACTAGACAGGTGGCGCGGGCGCGTGCGGCGAAGCCACGCCTGAGCTGGGAAACCCTGAACTCCGACCCCTGGTTCGAAGGCTCAGAGCCGCCATCGCGGAGACCTCGACCGACGACTGCGGCTCGGCCGTGGGCGGGATACTGAAGCTCTTTTTGACCGCAGTGGCGCCGGACGATCGCCGCGTCCACATTCGCTGCATCTGGAATGGCTAGCCGGTGGAGCCCTGAATCCGCTTCTCGCGGCCTTGCCACTCACGCTCTCTGAGGACGTACTTCTGTATCTTGCCCGTGGCGGTCTTGGGCAGCTCGCCGAACTCGACGTGTTTCGGCGCCTTGAAGTGGGCGATCCGGTCACGAGTGAACTCGATGATCTCCTCGGCGGCCACGTCCGCACCCGAGCGGGGCACGACGAAGGCCTTGGGGACCTCGCCCCAACGGTCGTCGGGCACCCCGACGACACAGACCTCCAGGACGCCCGGGTGCTCCATAATGACCTTCTCGACCTGCTGGCTGGAGATATTCTCTCCGCCGGATATGATGACGTCCTTCGCCCGGTCCCGAAGCTCGATGTAGGCGTCCGGGTGCCAGACAGCGAGATCGCCTGAGTGGAACCAGCCGCCCTCGAACGCCCTGGTCGTCGCGTCGGCGTCGGCGAAGTAGCCCGTCATGACGTTGTTTCCCCGCATCACGACCTCGCCCATGGACTCGCCGTCCCGCGGTACGTCGTCCATGTTTTCGTCTACCACTCGCAGACTGGGTCCCGCGAGGATGAAGGGGACACCCTGACGAGACTTGAGGCTCGCCCGCTCTTCGTCGGGCAGATCGTCCCATCCCGGCTGACCGGCGCAGATGGTGTGGGGGCCATAAGTCTCGGTCAGTCCGTAACCGTGCTCAATGGTAGCGCCCATCGCCTCCATCGATCGTATGACCTGAGGCGCGGGCGGCGCGCCGGCGGTCAGGACGGTGACCTTCGACAGGTCCTGCCCCTTGGCCTCGGGCGCCGAATACATCAGCGTCAGCACCGTGGGCGCGGCGCACATGTTGGTGACGCCGTGCAGATCGATGAGCCGGTAGACCTCCGACGCGTCCACGCGTCTCAAGCATAGGTGGGTGGCGCCGACGGCGGTTACGCCCCACGTATGGCACCAGCCGTTGCAATGGAACATCGGCAGCGTCCATAGATAGACGCTGCGCCAGGTCACACCCGTCTCGAGGACCTCGCCCAACGCGTTCAGGTACGCCCCACGGGCTGAGTACTGCACGCCCTTGGGCAGCCCGGTGGTGCCGGACGTGTAGTTGATGCTGATCGGGTCCAGCTCCGAGCCCAGGGGCTCGGCGTGGTCCTCGACCGGGGCCGAGTCCAGGAACTCCTCGTACTCGGGGCCACGGATGTCTTCGGCTTTCGGTGCGGCGTCCACGACCTGGACGAAGGTAGACACGCCAGGCAGTTTTCCGGCCAGCGCCCTCACGGCATCGGCGAACTCGGAATCGAAAACCAGAACTTTCGCTCCCGAGTGGTTCAGAATGTACTCGATTTCTTGATGGGACAGGCGGATGTTGATCGCCACCAGGACTGCCCCCAGGCGAAGAGGACCGTAGTGTCCATCCAGCATCGGCGGCGTGTTGGGCACCAGAAACGCTACACGGTCGCCCCTGCCGACGCCGGCCTGTTTCAGCGCGCCCGCCAGCCTGTTCACGCGGTCGGCGAACTCGGCGTATGTATAGGTGAGGTCGTCGTAGATAACCGCGGGCTTGTCGGGGTAGACCAGCGCGCTGCGGTCAAGAAAAGATACCGGGTTCAAGGGCTGGAATGAAACCGAGTCCGTCATGTCTGGCCGCCTTCTGGTGGAGTGCGTGCGAGTGTACCAACGGCTGAAAGAGGCGTCAACCGAACATCTACTGGGTGTTGCTCTGAGCCGCATTCGCGCGGACGGCGATACACGCCTTCCCGTTTCCCAGAGCTATCGCCTGCAGCTGGCCGGCCGCGCGCGGTGAACCATCCGACGTATAGGCCCGCTACAGTATCACCCCTTCTTCCTGGAGCTCGGCGATGTCGTCCCAGGTGTAGCCCAGCAGACCCGTGAGTACCTCTTCTGTGTTCTCGCCCAGGGCAGGGGCCATCTTCCGAGTGGCCAAAGGGGTCTCGCTGTAGCCCAGCGGCGTCTGGTGCCATTTGGTCTGGCCCAGAAGTGTGTGTTCGAAGTCCACCAGGTACTTGTTGGCGATAACCTGGGGGTCGTCGGGCAGGTCCCGGGTCGACTGCACTCGGTCCCAGATGAGATCGCCGGCGGCGCGTATCCGCCCCTCCCATTCATCTCGCGTCTTGGTCAAGAACAGACCGTCCAGCAGCGTTATCAGCGCGGCCTGGTTCTCCCTTCGCGCCTCGATCGTCGAGTACCGCTCGTCGCCCACCAGGTCCGGTCGGTCAATGGCCTCGCAGAAGGTGGGCCAGTAACGGTCCGCCTGACCCATGGCGAAGACGATCCATTTGCCGTCGCCGCACTTGTAGGAGTTCCACAATGGGTTGCCGGACTCGGTGCGGTCGTGACGCTGGGCATCCTGGCCGGCTAGCAGCAGTGTGCCGTCACGCATGCCCCCCAGCCACATAATGCTTCCCAGATGGGACGCGTCAACCTTCTGTCCAACGCCGAAGCGCTCCCTGTAGAACAATGCCCCCAGCACTCCGTACGAAAGCATGATGCCCGCGACCTGGTCGCCGACGCTGAGCATGTACGGGGTGCCGTCGTTAGGACCCGCCCACCACATCGAGCCGGAGCGCGCTTCACCGGTCAGCGCGAAGCTGGGCTTGGCCGCGTCCGGTCCCTCGGGTCCATACCCCGTGGCCGACCCGTAGATGATCTGCGGATTGCGCTGTTTCAGGTCGTTGTAGCCGAGGCCAAGTCGCTCGGCAACGCCATGACGGAAGTTCTGAACGAAGACGTCAGACTCCTCCACCAGCCTGCACATGACCTCCAGGCCCTTGGCGTGCCTCAGGTCCAGCGCAATGCCCAGCTTCTGCCGGTTGAGGTACTCGAAGTAGAACGAGCTGGCGGCGTCGAACGGGTCCGAGCCGTCGCCGGCGAACCTGGCTACAGCGCGTCCGTGGTCGCCGTCCAGGGACTCGACTTTAATCACTTCCGCGCCCAAGTCGGCCAGCATCATGGTGGACACCGGTCCGAACTGCCACATGGTCCAGTCGACGACTCTGATGCCCTCCAGGGGGCCTTTGACCTTGTCGGGGCTGTTGTTGGACATATTTCGGCCTACTGTATGAGTTGACCGCGTTGAGCGCGCTTTAATTCTATCGCATAGACGCGGTGCAATTGGCGTTTGGCGGAGGGCAGTACCGGAGACGTCTGTTGTGCTTGAAATGCTGAGCATTTAAGATTGGCGCTGAAGCTTAATCGCAGGTGAACCCATGGGACCTCTCGATGGAACCGTCGTACTCGATCTCTCTCGAGTTCTGGCGGGACCCTTCGCGACCCAGACGCTGGCGGACCTTGGGGCGACGGTCTGGAAGATCGAGTCGCCCTGGGGGGACGACACCCGGCGCTATGGCCCGCCGTTCCTCGAGTCCGAGAGCGCCTATTACCTGTCGACGAATCGCGGAAAGAAGAGCGTTGTGGTCAACCTGCGCGACGAACGCGGCCAGGTGCTGATACGCCAGATGGCCCAGCGAGCGGACGTCCTGGTCGAGAACTTCAAGGTAGGCGACCTCGCCCGGTACGGACTGGACTACGAATCGCTGGCCAGACTCAACCCCAGGCTGGTCTACGCCTCGGTCACGGGGTTCGGTCAGACCGGACCCAGAGCGTCCGAGCCGGGATACGACGCCTCCCTCCAGGGCATGACCGGCATCATGAGCGTGACGGGTGAGCCAGACGGGCCTCCCAGCAAGGTCGGCGTGGCGTGGATCGATATCCTGACGGGAATGACGACGACTATTGGCATCCTGTCGGCGCTGAACGAGCGGCACGGCAGCGGGAAGGGCCAGCATGTCGACGTCTCGCTGTTCGACGTGGGCATCACCGCGATGGCCAACTTGGCCCAGAGCTACCTGGCCACAGGCGAAGCGCCGGGCAGGATGGGCACGGCCCATCCTCAGATCGCCCCGTACCAGGCGTTCGAGGGGACCGACGGTCACTTCATGATCGGAGCGGGAAACGACGACCAATTCCGACGACTCTGTGATGCTGTCGGCCTGCCCGACCTGCCGTCTGACGTCCGGTTCAAAGACAACGCCGATCGCGTTCGCAATCGCGAAGCGCTGGCGGGGCTCCTGAGTGGCGTTTTCCGGCGCGAAAGCCGCGACCACTGGCTGGCCGCGGTCACGGACGCGGGCGTGCCGGTGACGCCGGTCAATAACCTGGCTGACGTGTTCGAGGACCCGCAGGCCGAGGCGCGGAAGTCCCTGTGGGAGGTGGACCATCCGACGATCGGCAAGCTGCCGTTGCTGGCCAGCGCCCTGCAACACATGAGCCGTACGCCCGCCGGTCCGGGCGGCCATCCGCCGCTGCTGGGCGAGCACACCCGAGAGGTGCTCCGGGACGAGCTGGGCGTCCCCGACGACGATATCACGGTGCTAGTCGAAGCGGGCGTGGTCAAGTGAGCTCCCAGGGGCGCGAACAGGGAGTTCCGGCTAGAGCCGAAAAAGAACAGGGTGCCCTGGCCGGCGTATCGGTGATCGAGCTGGCCGAGGGCGTCGCGGGGCCCTTCTGTGGCAGGATGCTGGCGGCCTTTGGAGCCGAGGTAATCAAGGTCGAGCGTCCGCCCGGCGGCGACTGGGCGCGCCATACCGCCCCGCTGTTGCCGGACGTGCCCGAGCCCGAGTCAAGCTCGCTCTTTCTGTACCTGAACTCAGGTAAAAAAAGCGTCAACATGGACTGGCAGGCCGCAGAGGGGCGCGCCCTGCTGGAGGGCCTTCTCAAAGAAGCTGACGTGCTGGTGGAAGACACCCGTCCAGGTACACTGGAGGGTCTCGACCTGGGGTTCGACCGGCTCCACAACGCCAACCCGGGACTGGTGGTGGCCTCAGTCAGTGACTTCGGGGACACGGGACCTTACAGCTCTTGGACCTCCACGCCGCTGGTTAACCTTGCTCTCGGAGGCTTCCTGTACCTTTCGGGCGACGAGGACGGCGAGCCGCTGATGCTGCCGGGGTTCCAGGCGGACTACCTGGCCGGGCTGCAGGTCTACATTGGCGTTGTCATGGCGCTGTGGTCCCGGGGCGAGACCGGTGAGGGGCAGCGCGTGCAGGTCGCCACGATGGAGTCCCTCGGGGTGTTGCACCAGTTCACCACCGTCATGGAGACCTACGGCGGCCTGGTCCGAAGGCGGTATGGCAACCGCTTCGAGGGCAGCGCCGACTACGGCGCGTACCCTATCATGATGCTTCCCTGTAAGGACGGTTACGTATCCTTCGCCGCCCCTATGGAGCACCAGTGGGAGCGGCTCTGCTTGATGATCGACAGGGCGGACCTGGTGGAGCGTCCCGAGTTCGCCACCTCTTCCGACCGGCGAAGTCATGCGGACGAGATCGACGAAATTCTCACCCGCTGGTTGAAGGACAAGACGAAGGCCGAGGTGTTCAGCTTGGCGGCCGGGACGTATTCGGTGCCAGCTGCTCCGGCGTACGACCTGAGTGCCGTGATGAGCGATGCTCAATACAGGGAGCGCGGGCTGTGGGCGACCCACGAGCATCCAGTGGCCGGCCAGATCACCCACCCGACGGTGCCCTTCACCATGAGCGAGACCGGGGCGTCTTTTGGACGGGCGCCGACTTTAGGAGAGCACAATGGAGAGATACTGGGCGCCCGGCTCAGCCCCCCCGATTCCGAGGACCTGGGCTGAGTCAGTGAGCACCACTATGATTCTCCGGCCTCGAACAGGGAGTGAACGTTGACCCAAAGAACTCTCTCTAAGTTGCGGGTGGTGGACCTGACCAGGGTCTGGTCCGGCCCGCTGGCGACCCGACTGCTGGCCGACTTCGGGGCGCACGTCATCAAGGTCAGCGACCCGCGCGTGCCAGCAAACAGAACCAGCGGTACGGCCAATAAGCTGAGCCGGAACAAGCTGAGCCTCGCAATGCGCCTCGACGACCCGCATGGCCGAGATGCGTTCCTCGACCTGGTGAGCGTAAGCGATGTCGTGGTCGAGAACTTCACGCCGAGAGTGATGCCGAACTTCGACCTGGGCTACGATGTGTTGCGGTCCGTCAGGCCGGACCTCGTCATGTGTTCGATGCCGGGATTTGGGTCTCAGGGAGCCCTCGCCAACTACCCCGCCTTTGGTCCCAGTGTCGAGGCGATGACTGGGATGACGAACCTCATGGGCTATCCCGGCGGGCCGCCAATGGTATCGGCTATCGCTTACCCCGACGCGGTGGCCGGGTTGAACGCAACGAGCGCCATCATGACGGCGCTGTTCCACCGACAAAACACGGGGCAGGGGCAGTTCATCGACCTTGCGCTCTCCGAGGGGCCGGTGTGCCTTTTGGGCGAACAGTTCGTTCAGTTCTCTCGGACAGGAGCGCAGCCCTCGCGAATCGGAAACACCCACCCTGAACATGCGCCCCACGGATGCTACCCGGCTGCCGGCGACGACCAGTGGATCGCAATATGCGTCACGTCGGATGAGCAGTGGTCCTCGCTTAGGACGCTTATGGACGAGCCCGCCTGGGGCATGAGCGCGGAGCTCGACCACGCTACGGGCCGCGTCGACCGCAGGGCGGAGATCGACCACGCTCTCGGCGCCTGGACATCGGGCCATGAGCCGAGCGAGCTTGCCGCCCGTCTCCAGGCTCGGGGAATTGCCGCCGGCGCGGTGCTCAACAACCGCCAGCTCCTGAACGACCCGCATCTCGGCGAGCGCGGCTTCTTCGCGGAGATCGAGGAGCCTGACGTGGGCGTCAAGCGCTACCCAGGCCAGGCGATCCGCATGTCGGCCGACCCCCCGCGTGATTGGAGGCCGTCCCCGCGCCTGGGCGAGCATACGCTGGAAACGCTGGGCGAACTGCTCGGTATGTCCGACGGGCATATCGAGGGCCTGGAAGCGCGGGAGACCATCGGCGTCTGGCGGGAGCAGGACGCGCCGACCTAAATGGCGCCTATCTGTCCGGTCAGCAAACCCACGAGGGGGGGGACAAACGGCCCCCGTCTCCCGCGGGTGGGATGGTACACTCGACGCTGAAGTCCCGGGGACAGCGGATTACCGAAGATTGGGTGCAGTCACATTGGAAACGATAACAGTCAGCGCGCCGATGACGGGCAGGGTGATCGAGGTTTTGGTGTCCGATGGCGACGCCGTGAGCAGCGGCGACCTCCTCGTGGTGGTCGAGTCGATGAAGATGGAGAACGAGATCATCAGCCAGCACTCGGGGCGCGTCACGAGCGTTCACGTGACGGCGGCTCAGACGCTCAGCGAGGGCGACGCGATGCTGAAGATCGAAGTTGGCACGTAAGGTCTGTCCTAGGCTGCGCTGGCCCTGCCGCACGCCGGTGGGCGTTGAGCCGCCGAGGGCTCGTCCAGTCAGATCCGGCCGCTCCCCGTTTACGCCTTGATGTCCTTGCCCAACGTATCCACAGCGGCGACTAATACGTCCTCGCCGACTGCGTCCATGATTGCCAGGCCGAGAGACAGGTTCTTCGCCCGGTCGTCCATTGGGGCGTCTTTCAGAGCAGCGGACTGGCGGGCTAACTGGCCCTGGTACTCCTGCGGAAGGTTCTGCAGAAGCGCGAGACAGTAAGTCGGCAGGGCTATTTGCGCCTTCTCGAATACTACGCCCTTCATGATCTTGTCTACCGAGATCGCCCTCGCCGTGGTACGTTGTCGGTCCACCTCTCTGTCAGCGGCGTCCAATACGATGCGGAGAGAGGTGCTGGGCCCCAGCGCAACGTCCTGATCCCCGGCGCGAAAGCTGAATAAAGATGAGCGAAGGACCGCCATAGCGCCGAACCCGGCAGTCAAGACCTACTTCAGCGGCACTGGTCCGGTGGAAGCTACCAGGTCGAATTCTCGGACCAGCACCAGGGCCGATGCGGCCGCAAGCCCGTTTACGGTGAAGTAGAGCAGTCCAGGCCGCGAGAAGGTAGCCTTGAGCGGTGCATCCCGGTAGCGAGATACCAACTCTGTGATCCCCGTCGCGATCCCGACTGCGACGACAACCACCACGGCCCATGGCAGCGGCACAGCGCTATTGCGCCTGCTTTGCCAAGTTGGCGACTTTCTCGCCATTTTCGGTCAGGCTGGCTGTTTCCTCTCCGGCCACATCCTTGAGCACTACGAGGTCGGCATCGAGCAGACTGTTGAGTGATCTAAAGAACTCGAACGCGCCCATACCGGCGAGTTTCATCAGCTCAGGCGCCGGGCGAGGGCCCGAAAATAATAGGAGTACCAGAATCTTGTCGGCGTTCTTGTTCGCGCCTGGGTCCGCCGCGCTGTCACTGCTGGCCGCCTGCTCGGAGCTGTAATGTTTTACCCTCTCGAGGAAGGTCCCGAACTGGTCACCCCTTAGAACCGCCATGATCTTCCTGCTCCAGGTATGACTGCCACCTGCACTCACTTTATCATATATTCCTGTATATTCGACTCCCCAGTCTGGTGCGCGTTTGACCGAGGTTCATATTACAAAAACTTCTCGGAAAATTCCGCGATGCGTTGCTCGATGTAGACGCGGTCCTCCATCTGGCGGGGCATGTGGCGCTCGTCGGGGAAGAGCATCAACTCATAGGGAACGCGGTCGGCGATCAGCGCGTTGATGAGCCTGGCGGTGTGGCGGAAGTGTACGTTCTCGTCGAGTAGCCCGTGGAGGACTAGCAGCTTGCCCTTGATATGCTTAGCGGGGGCGGCGACGCTGCTATCGGCGTAGCCGCCGGGGTTGGAGTGCGGATTGCCCATGTACCGCTCGGTGTAGCGGGTGTCCTAGCCGTCCCAGTCCGTGACCGGAGCGCCCGCCCCTGTTGGCCGCTCCGTCTATGACTGCTCGCGACGTAGCTTTCGTCTCGTCTGCCACAAGACGACGGTCGCCATCAGTCCAGCCGTTGCGATGAGACCCCATGTGGTCAGGCCCGCGATGGGCGAGGCGACTAGGGTCACCTGAACGGTCTGCGAGAACTCCGACGTGTTGTTGGCGTCGGTCGCAGTCGCCACGATATCGTCGCCGCTGGCTACGCCCAGGGCGGCAGAATTGCCCAAGCTGACCTCGAGAAACACGGAGGCGAAATCGTTTCTCACATGGCTGCCTATGAAGGTCTTGCCTTCCTCACCTCCCGCGTCGGAGACGAAAAACTCGGCGCGGGTCGGTAGCGCCGAGGTGCTGGTCGTGGAATCGACGAGGTAAGCGATTACCAAGTTCCCATCAACGTTGATGAAAGCGTGCAATTGGTCCGGAAAGTTCTGCAGGTTATTGGCGCCCACGTCGGGGTCGTTAGTATCGTTTGGTGTGGCTCCATCCGCCCCTAGATCGATCCCAATGCCGGTGTTGGAGAATATGGAATTGGACAAGATCGCGTTGCCTGTGCCGCCGCTTGCGAATACTGCGTCGCCTCCGTTGAAGGCGATGATGTTACCTTCCCCGCCGGACGTGCCGCCGATGATGTTATCTGACGCGTTGATGGACACGCCACGCAAGCCGTTGCCAAGCGGGCTGGCGGCTGTCATGTCGACACCGATAAAGTTTCCTAGTACCAGATTTCCTGAGGCGCCGACGGTGATAGCGATGCCGTTGGTGCCATTGCCTGAGATTACATTGCGTGCCCCGGCCGTCGCCCCGCCAACGGTATTGTTGGATGCGCCATTGGTAATTACTACACCGACGCGCGTATTGGCCAGGGCCACAGTACCGTTCACATCGGTACCGATGTAGTTACCTTGGAGCGCATTGCCCGTCGCCTGGCTGCCTGTAATAAAGACGCCACTAGAAGGTGTACCGGCGTTACCAGAGATGATGTTACGCGCGGCAACCGTTGTCCCTCCAATCGTGTTGCCGGCCGCTCCGTCAATCACTATACCGTGGCCAGCGTTGCCCAGGGCGGCACTGCCTGCGACGTTGGTGCCGATGAAGTTGCCCTGCACCAGGTTCCCCGTAGAAGTGCCGCCACTTATCAACACCCCATCGGATGTGTTGCCTGAAATCAGGTTGGCCGCGCCTAGGGGCGTCCCGCCTATGGTGTTGTTCGCACCGCTAAAGATGTGCACGCCAAATTGGTTGCCCAAGGCGGTATTTCCTGTCACGTCTGTGCCGATGAAATTGCCTTCGATCACGTTCCCGACCGGTCCACCAATCTTGATCCCGACTACGAAGCGATTTATTGCCAAACCTCGAATTGTGCTGTTCGCTCCGGGCAACAGGCCGACTGAATTGGTTGTCGCGCTACCATCCAGCTCGATCTTGAGCACGGTGTTCAGGCCAAGGCCCGGACCGTTGGTGTTGGGGCTGGCGCCGGGCTGCGTGAAGCCGTCGATAGTCACCGGATCGCCTATGAGGGGCAGCTCCGATGTCGGCTGTATGGTGTGAGGGCCCGCTCCCGAGATGTCGAACGCGATGGTGTCGGTGCCGGAGTTGGCGTTTGCGGCGGTGATCGCCTCGCGCAGGCTACAGTCCGCATCGCAGGTGCCGTCGTTGGTGTCGGCGGTCTTGGTAACGGTGAGATCGGCGACGGTGATTTTCGTGTCGCTGGGTACTACCAGGTAGTAGCCTCTACCGATCTCCACGTTTGCTCCGGTGCTAGGCAGCAGTTGGACGAACTGGTTTAGCGAGTTGTCAAACTCCCACGCCCTTGACCAACCGGTCGAAGCGAAGTAGGAATCTGCTGGTATTAGGTCGCCGGCCGTCACAGTAGCGTCGGTGCTTCTAACAGGGACAAGGTCAACTGGTGCGAGGACAGTGTCCGACAACGGAGGGGCTGTGAATCCGGTATCAGCTATGTCTGTCGATGCTATACGATTCTGTCAGTAGCTAAGCGTTAAGGGTCAATGTCAGTCATGAAAGGACTGACATTGACCCAACGAGAGCAGACACGATTACAGGTATTGAACCGACTGGTGGCGCAACAGTTGACGACACGTGAAGCGGCGACCATCCTGGGGCTGAGCGAACGCCATACCTGGCGGATGCTAGCGGCATATCGAAAGGAGGGTGCTGCCGCGCTAGCCCACGGAAACAGAGGGCGTCGACCTCGCAATGCCGTTGAAGCGGAGACTCGACGGAAGGTAGTCGCCCTGGCACGCACTCGGTACGCGGGTTTCAATCACACCCACCTGGCAGAGATAATGTCCGAGATGGAGGGTGTGGTGCTGAGTCGTTCCACTGTCAGGAGCATACTCCTGAGCGCGGGGTTGCCTAGTCCGCGATACCGGCGACCACCGCGCCACCGACACAGGCGTCAACGGATGCCCCAGGAGGGGATGCTCCTCCAGCTCGATGGCAGTTACCACGCCTGGTTGGAGGACCGCGGATCCTGGCTCACGCTGTTGTTGGCTGTGGACGATGCCACGGGGACGGTCCCACACGGAATCTTCAGAGAGCGAGAGGACACCCACGGATACTTCGAACTGTTAGATGGCATCATCACCCGACATGGCATCCCTCTGGGCGTATATACGGATCGCCACTCTGTCTTCCAATCTCCGGGCCAGAGGCTTGAGAAAGAGTCTGGTGTCCTTGACGTTGCTCCCACCCAATGGGGCCGCGCCTTGCGAGAGCTCGGCGTAACTCAGGTATTCGCCCACAGCCCGGAGGCGAAAGGGCGAGTGGAGCGTGCCAATGGGACGTTCCAGGATCGGTTGGTGTCTGAGTTACGCTTGGCCGATGCTAATACCCTGGACGAGGCCAACGACGTGCTGCGCAAATTCCTGCCACGCTTTAACGTTCGCTTCGGAATGCCGGCAACCCGGGCAGGATCCGCCTATCGGGTCCCCGATGCGGGTCTGAACATAGCCGGAGTTCTCTGCCACAAGGAACGGCGAAGAGTGGCCAAGGACAACACTGTCCAGTACCACGGGCGAACATTACAGCTTTTTCCAGGTGTCGATCAGCGTAGCTATGCAGGGGCCAGGGTCGAAGTCCAGGAACGTCTGGATGGCAGCCTGTTGATATCCTATCGGGGCACGATTCTCACACCCTCGGAGGCGCCTGCCCTCGCAGCTACTCTGCAGGATCAGGCCGGTGCGATCCCGAAGGAGATTACCCACGCGCTCGAGGAGGTGCCTGAGTGGGAACGCCAGGTCCCGACACCAACTCTGGGCAAGCATTCATCGTCAACGATATGGTACGAGGACTCCAAACTCAAGCGTCGCTACCGAGAACTGGTCAAGGCTGGAATGGAGCGAGCACGGAAACTGGGCAAACGGATTGGGCGGCCAAAAGTGACTGAGCGAGACGGCTTTGCTGAGCGCTTCGCCGAAGTGGTCAGTCGCATCGGACCTGATGGTCTTTCACCGCGCCAAGCGGCTAGGGAACTCGACATCAGCTTGTCGACCCTCCGGCGTCTCTCGGATCTCGACAAGCCACCAGCTGTGATCACGAGACCGCCGCGACCTGCGCTCTTACCGTCCGCCAACGGACGCTACATGCCCGAAACCGAGGATACTGACATAATCGCTCAACGCTAACCCCTGACATTTTCCCTCGACAACGACACTATGTCGATCGTCAGAGGCGCAAAAGATATGGTTTGTACCCAATATGCCCGGTCTCTCATAAACGTGGTCAAACTGCCTGTGAGGAGTCCGCCCACTCGTTCTGCCTTCAGGCACTCTGGCCCTAAAGTTGCGATAAAGCTGCAGCTCAGGGGTGACGAAGACAGGCCTTGCGTGTTGGCCGTGGTTACCACTTGCTGGATGTCGGCCAATGAAAAGACGGCGTTGATGGCATTGTCGACAGGTTCACCAGGAACTGAGATCAGATTCCAACCCGGCCTCAAGGGGATGCTGAATTGAACGACAGCGCCATTAGACATGCTTGGGCTGGCCGATGGAGGAGCTGTGTTCTGAACCCTGGTCGTATTGGCAGCGACATCATTCTCGCTTGCCAGAAGCAGAGTCAGAGTCAACAAGAATCCGCCAACGAGAACCGGATGGATAGTTTTCGGCATGGATTTCATGGTATCGGGCGTATCCGTCGAGGCGACTCGTCCAGCGGCATCTGCATCACCACCGCCTCGCCCGTCAGCACCTCGACGCCGTCATGGTTGGTGATCCGGAAGTCGATGGTTGCCACGGGATGGCGGGGGTTGATGGATTTTACAGTGGCCTGGGCCCTGATGGTGTCCCCGATGTACACGGGCTTGGGGAAGTGCCACTCCTGCTGCATGAACACAGTTCTGGGACCGGGCATGTCCATGGCTACCAGCGCGTGGAGCAGTCCGGTGGCGATGCCTCCCTGTGAGATCAGGCGTCCGAAGCGGGTGCGGCCCGCGAACTCCTCGTCGAAGTGCAGCGGGTTGTGGTCGCCGGTCAGCTCGGCGTAGGACTTGACCGTCTCGTGGGTGACGGCCATCTGACGGGTCGCCTTCTGTCCGACCTTCAGGACCATTCTGCCGCCCGTTTGGCCCCGTTCAATCCCGCGGTGATTTTCCCAGCCGCCCGCCCTCGAAAGGCTGGGGCACGCCCCCAATCCCCAGGTATTAAGGGTCGCCGCGCCCTGGTGGGATGGGATTGAGGCAAGCTACATAGAGGTCAGCGGATGCAACCTGGGCGGGCGTCGCACCCAATCCCGATTTGTCGGGACATGTGGCCCGGTCCGCTGAATTCAATCGTACCCGTTTGTATGCCTGCGCCAGCTCCGTTCCTGGCGGCTGACTGCCTGCCCCGACAAGTCGGGGGCTAATAGCTGACGGCTGGGAATTCCCGGATCAAGCTGTTTTTACAACGTCCTTGCTATACAGCTCGTCGATCTCACTCTCAGAGTAGCCCACTTCCTCGAGCACCTCCCTGGTTTGCTCACCTAGCAGTGGCGTGTGCCGGGGGGCCAGTTCGGAGGTGTTGGCGAATCTTATGAGGTTTCTGGAGATCTTGTAACCCTCTCCGCTTGGCGGTCGGTGCTCGACGACCATGTCGTTGGATATAACCTGAGGGTCCGAAAAGAAGCCCTCGCCGTAACCCTCTACCACCGGCGCGCTCGGCACTTCCTTCTGCCTCAGTGCGTCCAGCCACTTGTCCGACGCGCGTCCGGAGATCGTTCGCTCCAACTCTTGCGCCAGTGCCGAGTCATTATCGGCACGGGCATCCGGTGATGCGAACCGCGGGTCGCCGGCGAGGTCCTCGCGGTCCAGCGCCTCGCAGAGTCCGGGCCAAGACTTCTCGTTTTCGGCGGCCAGGTAAATCCAGCCCGCGGCGGTCTCGTAGAGTCGGTGGAGCGCACTGAGGCCGTGCTGTCCCTTGTCCGCATAGCGCCGATCGGGCTTGCCCCGATACTTCAGAAACTCCATCGAGCCGATCACGGCCCCCGCGTTCATGAGACTGGTATAGACGTGCTGTCCCGAGCCGCCCCGCTCCCTGGCGTAAAGCGCCATAATGGCGCCCATCGCGCCCATAGCCCCTGCGAGATAGTCGTTGGGCGCCAGACTGCCCAGGAACACCGGCGGGTTCTCGGGGCCACCCTGGGCACGTTGCATTCCCATCAGGGCCTGTGCCAGCGGGTCCAGTCCGGGCCGATGCGCGTAGGGGCCGGTCCAGCCGAAAGCGGTCACGTGGGCCTCAATCATGCCCGGGTTAAGCTTGGCCATCGCCTCGGCGCCGATACCGATCCGCTCCGTCGCCCCGGGACGCATGTTTGCCACCAGGACATCCATCTGAGCGGCAATTCTAGTTACGATTTCCTTGCCTTCCTCGGTGCGCGCATTGACCGATATCGACCTCTTGTTGGAGTTGAGGAGGGAAAAATATGCAGGGAGCGGCGGCCGAGAGATGTCCCCTTCAGGTGGCTCCAGTTTGATAACTTCAGCACCCAGCACCGCCAGCAGCTTCCCGGCGGTGGGCCCTGCTATCACGTTGGCCGTCTCCACCACTTTTACGCCGTCAAGAGGTTGCGGCAGAGCCTCGGCGAGCGGCCCGTGCGCGGAGCTAGACTGAGGCTCGCCAGATAACGCCGACAGAACGTCATCAGTGTGTTGACCCGGCACGGGGCGGCCGCCCCTCACCTTGCCCGGTGTGCCGCTTAGCTTGACCGGCAGGCCCATATATGACATCGCTCCCAACGCCGGGTCCTCCTGTTCCATCACCATCTCGCTGAATCGCACTTGGACGTCGTCCATGGCTTCTTGGGTTGTGAGGACCGGAGCGTACGGCACGTCGGCTTCCTCGAACAGGCGGGACCACTCTTCGTACGGCCTGGTCTTTATTGCATTGGCCACGATGCCAAAAAGCTCCTCTCGTGCTTCCTCGGTGGGTATACCGCGGCCGTCACCGAATTTTGGATCGGTCATTGCGTCCTGAACGCCCAGGACCCCCGCGGCCAGCTGTACGAAGCGATTGTGGACGCAGCCTAGCTGCACCCAGGCGCCGTCTTCGCATTCGAAAGCGCTGTAGAAGGGCCCACCGCCCACTGTAGCTCTTTGCGGAGGGCGCTGTGCGGGCTGCTGTGCAGGCTCATCCCTGCTAACTTTTGGCGCAAACAGCAGGGCGCCCGCCATCAGAGAGGTGTCGACCTTCCGGCCGGCGCCGGTCTTCTCCCTCGCATACAGCGCGGCGGCGATCCCCTGAGCGGCGAGTACCCCTGCTCCGAGGCTCGGCAGCCTATGCACCACGTGCACGGGACCAGGGCGGAACGAAGGCAGATTCGCGAGAACGCCGACGTGGGCCATGGCCAGGTCGTCATCGGCCGGCTGATCTTTGAGCGGCCCTTCCTTGCCATAAGCAGTGATCGAACAGTGCACCAGGCGGGGCTGTCCGGGCGACAGCCGCCTATAGTCGACAATAGTCTGAAAAGCAGACGATGGGGCGAAGCTCTCGAGCAGCACGTCGCTAGCCATGACGAGCCTATCGAACTGAGACAGCTCCCGCCCAATCTCAGACTTCTCACCGGCTCCCGTCTCGCCTCTTTGCACATCTTTAAGAGCACGCGACAGGTCGAGGAAGACGCTCTCTTTCCCCCGGTCCCAGACAGCGTACGCGGCGTCGCCGCGCCCGTTCTCGCCGCCGGGCCGGTCGACGCGTATCACGCGAGCGCCGTTGTCGGCCAGAAACATCCCAGCAATCGCCCCGGCCATGCCGTCAGACAGGTCCAGGACCGTTATGCCGTCTAGCGCGCTACTCATACTCGCTCTCCCTATACACGCGCCATCCTGCAGATGGCACAGATTCGATTATCGGCCCTATATCTTTCCAAACGCCACCAACCGCCCCGATGTACTTCTAGTCCAAAAATGCCTGAGGCGCTCCGTTCGGCCGCACTATTCGAGGCCCGCTATAGATGCGAAGGTCGTCCGGACTCGGGCGGCTGCATCGTGACCCGAGGCTCGCCCCCGTTCAGATGTACCTCCATTGAGAGCGGACGGCCAGGATTCGGCCGGCCAGGCGTCTCCCCGAGCGGCATGATCTCCGCACTCAGCCAGCCAGGCTTCAGCTCCAGCAGGCCCACGGTGCCCAGTCGTAGCTCCTTGTGGTGAGGGAAGGTGATGCTGCCGCTGTTAATCATCGCAACCCCGTCGCGATAGTCGATTCTCTCCTCGTGGGTATGTCCCGACACCATGACGTTCACCGCGGACGGAAACAGACGCTGCAGATCGGCCATGGGCCGGAACTGCCCCTCCATGCTGTGAATCATGCCCAGGCGCCACCCTTCGACCTCAATAACTTGCGTTTCCTGACAGCGAGCGTCGGGGATTGGGTCGTTGTTGCCCGTGGAGCACAGGACCGGTGCGAACTGCTCCAACCAGTCCAGGACCATTGGGGAGGTCAGGTCTCCGCCATGCAGGATCAGGTCGACTTTGGAGAGGAACTCGACGGGCTCCGGCCCCAACTCGTCCAGATTGCGGATTACGTTTGGCAAGTGGGTGTCGGAAAGTAGCCCGATAATCACCGATGAAATATAAACCTGGGGACACGGGCAAGTCAATGCGACGCTCTCATTGACGCGCCCGAGGCCGTATGCTAACTTTGCCACACTCGACAACAAGGGGGTGCACATGCCTCAGCGCAGAGAGGCCGCGATCGTCGGAATCCACGAATACCCTTCGAGGGTGGTTGGCCCCGGGGTCAGTGCCTTGCAGATCAAGGCCGCGTCGGCGGCCAGGGCGCTGGAGGACGCGGGACTGGCCTGGTCGGACGTCGATGCGGTCTACGACACCGGGGGCGACCAGTCCATCGGGGGCCTGGGCATCTCCGAGTACTTTGGCCTCAAGCCCCGACTAATCGACAACACTTCGGTCGGAGGCGCCTCGTGGGAGTTCCAGACCAATCACGCCGCGACCATGATCGGCGCCGGCAAGTGCGAGGTGGCGCTGCTCACGTACGGCTCCACCTCCCGCTCGGACCGGCGCGCCATCGGCACCGGGGGCGCGCCCGCCTCCGGCACTCCCAACCCCGGCGGCAACATGGAGTCGTCCTGGGGCCTGACCCTCATCGGCGGCTACGCCATGGTCAAGCAGCGACACATGCACCAGTACGGCACCACAAGCGAGCAGTTCGCCGCCATCTCCGTTGCCACCCGCAAGCACGCAATGCGGAACCCCGAGGCCGTCAAGGCCATGACAGACCTGGAGTTCGTGGGCGTCCGAGAGCTGACAGTCGAGGACGTCGTGGACTCTCGGATGATCGCCTGGCCGCTGCGGCTGCTGGAGTGCTGCATGATCTCGGACGGCGGCGGCGCCGTGGTCATAGCTTCGCCCCAGGTGGCTCGTAACGCGCGCAAGAAGCCCGTGTGGATTATCGGCGGCGGCGAGGCGACCAAGTACCGTGAGAACGGCGGAGACATCACCGTGAGCGCCGGCGCTCAGTCCGGCCCCAGGGCGTTCGCCGACGCGGGGGTCTCTCCGAAGGAGATCGACGTGCTTATGGCCTACGACTCGTTCAGCATCACCGTGATGTGCTTGATCGAGGATCTGGGCTTCTGCAAAAAGGGGGAGGGTGGCGCGTACGTGGCCCAGGGGCACCTGGTCTTCAACGACCCGGCAGGTCCCGCCCTTAACACCGACGGCGGCGGGCTGTCGTCCAACCACCCGGGCGCTCGCGGGATTTTCCTGCTGCTGGAGGCGACGCGTCAGCTAAGGGGCGAGTCTACGTCGCAGGCGCCCGACGCCAAGCTGGCCGTCGCAGTGGGCAACGGCGGACAACTGGGCGCGATCCACGCCACGGGCGTCACCATCCTCGCCGCCGACTAAGTATTGCATACGGCATAGAGTGCTACGCACGCATAGACCACCGCGGTGTATTTTCGCGACGGATACGACATGAGCAGGGCCCGTCATTCCGGGCCGCAACAGACGTTACTATCGAAGACTGACGAAAATGGGGTGTGCGGAGGGACGAAGCCCTTTTGCCGGGAGTCTGAGAGCTTGTCCTGAGCGGCGCCGAAGGAGTGCCCCTCACGATACAATTTTCCCCCTTCCTGGCAGAAAGGGGGTCCAGGGGGATGGTCGTCTTCCCGATACATCGGGAGCGGGATTCAACACCCTGAGTAGAAGAGTTCAATGAGGCCTTGTAGTAAGGGCCACAACTTCGTCTAATGTGCATCCTGGAGGAAACACGATTGTGACTACCGAAAAAGCGCAACGACCGCTGCCCCGATTCCCGGAGCCGGACACCGAGCCCTTCTGGGAGGCCACAAAACGTCACGAGCTGGCTTACCAGACCTGTGATGCGTGCGGGGAAGTCATCTTCTACGCGAGGCAGCTCTGTACTGCATGCGGCTCACTCGACCTATCGTGGAAGGTCTCCCAGGGACAGGGCAGCGTCTACACGTTCAGCGTGGTCATGCAGAGCAGGCATCCCGCCTTCAAGGACCTGGGGCCGTATGCCGTCGCCTACGTGGACCTGGACGAGGGCTTCCGCATCATGACCAACGTAGTCGGCGTCGATGACCCGATCAGCGACATCGTGTGCGGGATGCGGGTGAAGCTGGTCTGGGAGCACCAGGGCGAAGGCGAGGTATCGCTGCCCATGTTCGAGCCCGCCTGAGCCGCGATTAGGCTGGTGTGGCCGTGTCCACCGGGCCAGACACCGGCGTCCGTCGCGCAAGAAGCGCCTAATTGAACCGGTTCATGGCCTCGGTGATGCCTTCGGCTAGCATGCACGCCACGGCGTCCGCTGCCCGGTCGACGGTTCTCTCGACCTGCCGACGGTGGTCCGGCGCCATTTCGCTGAGCAGGTAGCCGATCTGGTCGGCGCCGGGAGGCGGCTGGCCGACCCCGATCCGCAGCCTTGCGAAGTCCTCCGAGCCCAGCGCCGCGATCACCGACTTTAGGCCGTTGTGCCCACCCGCGCTTCCCCGCCCCCTGAGCCTCAGCTTGCCCGGCGGCAGCGCGATGTCGTCGCAGACGACCAGCAGCCGCTCACGGGTCACCCTATAGCGGGCCAGCAGGTAGGTGACCGCGTCGCCGGTGCGGTTGACGTAAGTGCGCGGCCGGGCCAGCGCCACGACTGCTCCCTCGATCTCGCCCTCGGCCAGCCGCGTGGTCCTGTGCGCCCTGGTAAGAGACAGTCCGTGTCGTTCGGCCAGACGCCGGATGCACCAAAAACCCACGTTATGAGGGCTGTTCTCGTATTGTGGCTCGGGGTTGCCGAGGCCAACTACGACAAGTGCCGGCGGCTCCCGACGCCGTCGCGAGAGTGGCGCAAGTATGTTGAAGCTAAAACGAGGCATGGATTCGGGTGCTCACTATCGATGTCGCGAGATGGGGCCTCGCGTCCACGGAGCGCTTACCGCATGAACTGTCGCAGGAACTCGATCACGTCGTCCAGGGCGTATTCTAACGCGGAAGGGTCGGCGACTTGCAGCAAGCCGATGAACTTGTCGAGCTGCTCCTTCGACTGGTTCGCCAGCACTTGGCGAACGGCCTGAGAGCTGAGCCGACGGTTGTACTCCCGCATCGCTGTGTCCATCTCATCGTACAGCTCGTCTGCCACGCGTTTCGGGACATCCTCGGCCAGCGGCAGGTGACAGAACTGGCAGCGTGGCATCGAGTCCAAGGCCGGTTCGTCGTCCGCGCCGCAATGGCGCAGCAAAGCCGGAAGATCACGATAGGCGGACTGGACTCCAGCCCCGACAGGTTCTCCGAGGTCGGAGATTTCATTGAAGCGGGACAGCGCGTTGACCCGGGCCTCGCGTGCCCCCAGCTCGCTTCGAAGGGAGAGGGCTGCCCGGTGGTACTCTAGGTGGTGTGCCCGGTAGGTGCTGGCGTACCGTTCTCTGACCCTGCCAACACTGACTTCCAGGGCCCTCCATAGGGTGGGGTTCGCGTGCAGGTTGCCAGGGTCGATGCGGGCCGCGACCGAGTCCCTTTTCAGGGCCAGGTCCCCGTGGAGTCTTCCAAAGGTCATCGACTCCAGGTAGACCTTGATCTGGGTGATCTCGTCGACCATTTCGGCCAGCAGCCGAGTGCGGCGAAACGCCTCCAGGGCCTCGGCGAACCCTGTTGGGCTGCCAAATCGCTCCCTGGCAAGGTCAAAGAACTCGGTATGGTCCGCGGCCCGGCTAAGACCGCCGAGGCTCCTCAGCACGTCAGATGCTATCTCGTCAGCCCTTGGGAAAGCCTCCGCGAGTCTGGCCAGCGCGGCCCGGGTCTCGGTTACCGCGTCTCCCAGTTCGGAGGCGCGTCGCATCAGGTCCCGCTCTGTCTCGACCGGTGCGGCGTCGGGCGCGTCGAGGCCGCTCGTCAGCGCCGCCACATACGGGACCATCGTGGTCCAAGTTGGGCTCGGTTCGGACCTCAGAGTGACCAGGGCCTCGAAGAGGGGACTGGAAAACTCCACTTCGCTCAGCATGTCCCACGTCAAGCGGTCACCCGGGAACCGTTCGCCATCCGGCGTTCTCACGTTGTGGTCGTCTGTGAGCTCCACCTCGGCGTGGACGTGCATGACGAAGCTAAGCAGATAGAAGATGGCTAAATGGCGGGTTAGCCCGTGGCCGTGGACCAGGACCTCGATCAGCTCTGCCGATGGCATCGCGCCCCCTCGGCGGGCTAAATGGTCCTCGATGATATCGTGCACGGCGGAGTTTGAGCCGTCGAACCCGCCGTCGGCGCCTGTCACGACCCCAAGCCCCGGGCCGAAGCCCTGAACGGCTTCAACGCTGCGATTGTTCTGAAACAGCCCCTCGTACAGCGCTCTTATAGAATCTGGGCCGAGGGTACCGGGGAAGGTTGTGGAATCGATGGGCAAGTCAGGAAATGCTGTGGAGAGCAGTCGCGAGGCGATCTCGTCGGTGCACTGCTCGGGCGTGTCGCCGTCGAACACCTCGGCGGCGGACAGGCTTGCCGTCTCGTGGCCGTATATTCGTCCCTCGGCGTAGGCCCGAGCGATGCGTCGTCTGGCGGCGCGCCATTCGCTGGTCTGCTCCATCTGCACCAGGTGCCGGAGCTGGCTGTCGCGGCTGTCGATGGCCTCGGCGGTGGCGGCGCTTCCCGATGCCCGTTGGATCTCCACTATCGGGTCGAATCTGAACCTTGGGACCGCGAGCACCGTGCGTGCGTCCTCGGGCCTGGCCCTGGGCTTGAGGCCCCGGGTGGCCAGGATGATGCGGAAGCTGGTGTCTCCGGTCAGGGGTTCGAAGTCCCGTTCCAGGACCGCGTCAGCGACGATAACTTCGCCGGCATGAGGCAGGCGCCGCCAAACGATCTCCCAGGGCTGTCGTTGGCCCAAGGAGGTTCGGTCGAAGCTTATCGCCCGCGGAAAATCGGGGCCCTTCGGCAAGATCGGATCAGCCATTCTTCAACGCCTGTCCGCGCCAGCGTAGGCGCGAAGCATCTCTCTATTTCGCATGCGAGTCTCCGGTCCGCGGGTAGCGTGCTTCCGGGCACGGGTCGACCGGGCGTCGGCTGAAGGGCTAAGTGCTACTCGAGGTTAACGTCTCCGCTCCGGCCTCCGGTCTTGCGGACCAGTCGTACGGCCTCGATTCTCATGGCGCGATCAGCGGACTTGCACATGTCGTAGATGGTCAGCGCCGCAACGCTGACGGCGGTCAGCGCCTCCATTTCAACGCCGGTCTTTGCGGTGGTCCGGACAGTAGCCGCGATATCCACGGCGCTGTCCTGTCTGTCGAGCTCGAAGGCGACCGTCACCTGGCTGAGGGGCAGCGGGTGACAGAGGGGTATCAGCGTGGAGGTGTTCTTGGCCGCCATGATGCCCGCGACGCGGGCCACGCCAAGCACGTCGCCCTTATCGAAGCCGTTGGAGTCGATAAGGGCCAGGGTCTCGTGCCGCATCACGATCCGGCCCCGGGCCACCGCCTCGCGGTCGGTCACGGGCTTGTCACCCACGTCGACCATCCGCGCCTCGCCGCTTTCGTCGAGGTGCGTCAAACGTGCGGCAGCTCCGCCGTCGCTCTGAGTCATCGCAGGTCCCGTTCCTTAGTTGTTGTCCAGACCCGGTTAAGGGTTCAAAGAGCGTCCGCACTCAATGCGGCTCAGAACATGGTTCGCGCGGGACGCGTGCGCTGAGCCTCGTACCCGGTGTCCACCGCCAGGTCCCGGCCCTTGGCGGCCTCGACCGCCAGGGCGTCGGCACGCTCGTTCCCAGGGTCTCCGGCGTGGCCTCTGACCCACTTGAGTTCGACTTCGTGCCGACCGATCTGGTTCAGTAGATCATCCCAAAGGTCCGGATTGAGTGCACGCTCATTCTTATTCCGTCTCCAGCCGTTGGCTTTCCACCTCTTAGCCCAGCCCTGGTTGACGGCGTTCACCACATACTGGGAGTCGCTGTACAGGATGACGCTGCAGCGCTTTTTCAGCGCGCGCAGCCCCTCTATAACAGCCATCATCTCCATCCGGTTATTGGTAGTCCTGCGGTACCCGCCGCCCAGCTCCTTAGGACGTCCTCGCGAGAGCAGCAACACACCGTAACCGCCCGCGCCCGGATTGCCAATGCAAGCGCCATCCGTGTACATCGTTACGGTGTCTTCTCGGTCCATTGCCGATCACGTCCGATTTTGGCCACATTGTATACCAAGGCCGCCGGGCGCAACGGCCTGGCGGCCAGGCAGCCGGGCTAGACGAGCACCGGGAAGCCGGACCGGGTACAGATCTCGATCCGGTTGCCCTCCGTGTCGTTAAGGAACATCGCGCGCTGGCCGTCGTTACGGGTGTTGATATCGGTGGTTTCCACTCCCAGCCCCCGCAATCGGGCCTGGGCGGCCTCTATGTCCTCAACCTCGAAGGCGCCGTGATGCGAAGGCACGGACGGAGCGTCGGGGGTCTCGACCAGGTGGACCATCGTACCCGAGGGCAGCTGGAGCCACAGAACGTTCTCCGAATTCACCTGGCTGGGAATCTGCTGGATTCCCAATACTTCCACCCAGAACTTTAGAGCACGGTCTTTGTCCTTGACGTTATAGGTCAAGTGATTGACGGCTGTGAGCCGAATGGAATCATCTGTAGCCGGCATGGCGTCTCCTTGGAGTCGGATTGCGGCGCGGACGGACGACATCTTATCAGGAATCTATCGCGCGGCATTCCCTCGGAAGTTGATACAGAGCCTCTACACAACCCGCATTTTGTGTCATTCTGGAGGAGTCCTTCAGGTGAAGGACGACGAAGAATCTCAGAAGTCACGTGTAAATTCTTCGCGGAGTCTATCCTGAGCCTGGCCGAAGGGCTCAAGAATGACAGATTAGATTATGCTAGATACTCTTACAGTGCGACTCGGCCAACGTAGCCGACCGAATTTCAGTCTGGAGGCAATCCGTGTCCAAAATCGAAGAAAAGCTTGCGCAGATGGGGATCATCCTGCCGTCGACGCCGGCTCCGATCGCGAACTACGTGCCCGCCGTTCGCACAGGCAACCTGCTGTACCTGTCGGGCGTGGGACCGGCTGCCCGTGAGGACGGCACGGTCCCATCTGGGAAGGTGGGCAGCGATTTGACCGCTGAAGAGGGTTATGAGGCCGCGCGGCTAACGGGCATCAACATCCTGGCCCGCATCAAGGGCGAGATGGGCGACCTGACTCGCGTCCGTCAAGTGGTGAAGCTGCTCACGATGGTCAACAGCACGCCGGACTTCAACCAGCAGCCCGCCGTGGCCAACGGCTGCTCCGACCTGCTGGCCGAGGTCTTCGGAGACAGGGGCCGACACGCCCGCTCGGCCGTGGGTGTGGCCGCGCTGCCCAACGACTACCCCGTCGAGATTGAAGCCATTATCGAGGTGGAGGACTGAGCTGGTCCAGGACCCTCCTGCCATGTCAGGTGGTAGCGGCCCGCCCGATTTTGCGGGACAGGAGACGCAGCTCACGTCGATGCGATAATTGTGACAGACGCCTCCGGTGTCAACGTCGCCATCGCGGGGGGCCGGCTACTCGGAGTTCGGCGGAGGTTGGCGCGGTATCGAGATATCCTCGTCGCACCGACCGCCTCGCGGCTATGATTCCCGTTGTGGCCGTTCGAAGGGCCATGCTATAATTCCTGATATTTTCCAGGTGTGATGCGGGAGACGTTATTGGCGAATCAACACTTGCGTGATTACGAGATCGTGATGGTGCTCAGTCCTGAGGCGACGGAGGAAGAGGCCGGCGCGACGGTTGAGACAGTAACCACTTTTATTGGTGACCGCGGAGGCGCGATTAATCACCAGGAAAACTGGGGAGTCCGACGCTTGGCGTTTCCGATTCGCCGGTTTTCAGAGGGCAATTACTTCCTCGCTCGGTTCACGCTCGATGGCGAGAACGTAATTGAACTGGACCATTCCCTGAACGCTTCCCAGAGCGTCCTTCGTCACCTGGTAGTTAGAATGGACAAGACGGCGTTGGCCGCCGTAGAGAAGCAGGCCGCCGATAACGCCAGGCGAGCGGCCGAGGCCCAGGCCCGCGCCGAAAGAGATGCCAGGGAGGCCGAAGCCCGGGCCGAGCGCGAAGCCGAAGGGGCTGCCAGTACCCAGGGTCAGGACGAGTCAACCGGGGACAGGGTAGTAGTAGCAGACCAAAAGCAGCCGGAGTCCAAGACGGAACCGGATACCGAACAATCTGAGTCAGAGACCGACACCGAGGCCAAGGCCACGGCCACGGAAGAGACCGAAGTAAAGGCTGAAGAAGAAGCCGAAGCCACCGCCGAGGCTAAAGCCAAGGAAGAGGCGGAAGCCAAGGCCAAGGAAGAAGCCGACGCCAAGGCGAAGAAAGAGGCGGAAGCCAAGGCAAAGGCCGCAGAAGAGGCGGAGGCCAAGGCGAAGGAACAGGCAGAAGCCAAAGCAAAGGCCAAGGAAGAGGCGGAGGCCAAGGCGAAGGAAGAGGCGGAAGCCAAGGCAAAGGCCAAGGAGAGGCGGAGGCCAAGGCGAAGGAGAAGGCAGAGGCAAAGGCCAAGGCGAAGGAAGAGGCGGAAGCCAAGGCAAAGGCCAAGGAAGAGGCGGAAGCCAAGGCAAAGGCCAAGGAGGCGGAAGCCAAGGCCAAGGCCAAGGAAGAGGCGGAAGCCAAGGCCAAGGCGAAGGAACAGGCAGAAGCCAAAGCAAAGGCCAAGGAAGAGGCGGAGGCCAAGGCGAAGGAGAAGGCAGAGGCGAAGGCCAAGGCCAAGGAACAGGCAGAAGCCAAAGCAAAGGCCAAGGAAGAGGCGGAGGCCAAGGCGAAGGAGAAGGCAGAGGCGAAGGCCAAGGCGAAGGAACAGGCGGAGGCCAAGGCGAAGGAACAGGCAGAAGGAAAGGCAAAGGCCAAGGCGAAGGAACAGGCGGAGGCCAAGGCGAAGGAACAGGCAGAAGCCAAAGCAAAGGCCAAGGAAGAGGCGGAGGCCAAGGCGAAGGAACAGGCGAAGCCAAAGCAAAGGCCAAGGAAGAGGCGGAGGCCAAGGCGAAGGAAGAGGCGGAGGCCAAGGCAAAGGCGGAAGGCCAAGGAAGAGGCGGAAGCCAAGGCCAAGGAAGAAGCCGAGGCCAAGGCGAAGGAAGAGGCGGAAGCTAAGGCTAAGCCTAAGCCGAGGGCCAAAGCCAAGGCCAAGACGACCACCAAAGCCAAAACAAGCGCCAAGGCCAAGACCCCGGCGAAGCCGAGGGCCAGGGCCAGGTCAAAGGCCGCGGCCGACGCGGACGCAGATTCGACGGCGGAAGCTGCAGCGGCGCAGACCGAGGGTTCGAGCGAGTAGTATCGCGGAAGGAGCACGCGCATGTCCGGGCTGAACAAGATGCTGGCCATAGGAAACCTGGGCACCGACCCGGAGATGCGGTACTTGCCCAGCGGCGTCGCGGTCACCTCCTTCAGATTGGCTACAACCAGGCGTTACACGACCTCAGATGGCGAACGTCGCGAGGAGACGGAGTGGTTTACCGTCAGTGCATGGCGAAACCTGGCCGAGCTTTGCAACCAGTATCTGACCAAGGGCAGAAGAGTGTATGTTGAAGGTCGGTTGAACAGCCGCTCGTGGCAGGGCCAGGACGGTCAGACTCGGTTCAACAACGAGATAACCGCTGATCAAGTGTTGTTCTTGGGAGGCGGAGGCGACCAGGGCCAGGGAGGCGAGGAGGGTGCGCCACCTCCCGCTGCAGAGGAAGAGGACGCCGAGGACCTACCGTGGTAGATCCGGCAGCCGGACTCGGCCCGCTGTAGGCCCAGGCAAGCGCGACTCATTCAACGGTGCGGGCGCTGCTTTATAGAGGCAGGGTCTAATCTTGGAGCCTGCGCCAGTTGCAGAACCCCGACATCCGAGCGGCCCCTATCTAGCGTAGAAGGTGAATAGAGTGACAACTGAAACGAGCGGCACGGGCGGACGACCGTCTGGCGGCTACAGGCCCGCGCCGTATGGCGGACGACCTGGAGGCGGGCGGTCCGGGGGCGGTAGACGCGGCCGGCCACGCTATTTCAGACGCCGAAAGGTGTGTTCCTTTTGCGTCGACCACGTCGACTATATCGACTACAAGGACGTCGACAAATTTCGACGCTACGTGACCGACCGATTCAAGATCGAATCCAGGAGAAAGACCGGCGTGTGCTCCAAGCACCAGCGAGGCCTCTCAGTGGCAATCAAGCGTGCGCGCCACGTGGCTCTGATACCCATGAGCCCGGACCACTACGAGGTGGGCGCCCGGAGCAGATAGGTGTGGCCTTCGAAACCGTGCGGCATTTAGAACTTCCATCGTGAGCGATATCGGGTGGCGATGTGGTAGATGATGCGCAGGAAATCCAAGAGATGCGGCCTGCGGTAGACGCTCGCAGGCAGGCTGCCCGGCGGCCCGAGGCACAGCGGCGGCGGCAACGCCTCGCCGTCGCAATTGTTGGGACGCTGCTTCTGATCGTCGTCGGCATCATCGTCGCCGGCTACCTCATTATCTTCGTGCTGCCCCCTCGGCAGCTAATCATACGCGTCAACGATGTGACGGTCACTCGCGGAGACATGGTGAAGCTGTTGCGCATGAGGCAGGCAACCTCTCAGGCTATAGGGGGCCAATACAGCGCGGGGCAGGATGCTTTCGAGGTCCTCCAGGTCATCATGGAGAGCGAGATCATCTCCCAGGCAGCACCCAGATACAACATCACAGTTACCAGCCAGGAGGTAGACGAGCGAGTTCGACTCACCATGGCTCCCAGCGAATTCGACTCGGTGGGCAAAGACGACGCGCAGATCGAACGGGAGTTTCGCGAGCGATACCGTGGCTACCTTAACGCGACGCAAGTTAGCGAAGCCGAACACCGGGAGCTGCTGCGAAAGGCCATCCTGAGGCAGAAATTCAGGCTCTTCGTTAGCGACCGCGTGCCGCTCGTCGCCGAACAGGTCCACGTGCACCGAATCAGTATGACAACGGAAGGCGAAATTGACATAATGCAGACGAAGCTCGCCGACACCATCGGCGACGACCTTAGCACTGAGAATCTCCAGGCGGCCTTCAGGTTCATAGCCCGGGAGTTCTCGACTGATCCCCGAACGGCCCAGATCGGCGGAGACCTGGGATGGCTGCCTCTGGGCGTGGACGATGACTACGAGCGAGTGTTCTTCGATCTGGAAATAGGCAAGTTGTCCCAGCCGGTCCCTCTTCGGGAAGACCCGAACACCGTGCACTTCTTCATGGTATCCGAGAGGTCAGGCACTAGGGAGGTGGACCCGCGGAACTTGGAAGTCCTGAAGACAAACGCGCTGCAGGAGTGGCTCAACGAAGAGCGGGCCAACCACGAAATATTCTCAGAATTCAACTCCGAAATTTACGCCTGGTTGAACGAGCAACTCCGCATTAGCAACCGGCCCCCCCCGACGCCGGCCGCCGGTCGCTCGATTCCGGGGCTGTAGACGCCTCGAGAACTGTCGGGCCGATGCGCCGCTGTCCGGCTGACGGGTGACTCGCGCGAGCGCCGGCCCGCTGCCGGTAGCGATCCACCTGAGTGTGCACGATCGTTCGTCGCCTCGCGCGTAGCTTTAGAGAGGTATCGTGAGTAGGTCATCCGTGGGCATAGGCCTCCTGGGGATGGGAGTCGTGGGTGGAGGGGTCGTGGCCGCCCTGCACCAGAATCGTGGCCAGCTCAGCGAGCTGATCGGCCACCCCATCGACATCAAACGCATCCTGGTGCGCGATACGGCCAGGCAGCGCTCCCACCAGATATCGCCTGATCTGCTGACCACTAACATCGAGGACGTGCTGGGCGATCCCAACGTCGACATCGTCGTCGAGGTTATGGGTGGACAGGACCCAGCCCTGGATTACATCCTGCGGGGGATCTCCCAGGGCCAACACGTCGTTACCGCCAACAAGGAGGTCATCGCACGTCACGGTCCGACTATCCTGGGAAAGGCCAGAGAGAAGGGCGTCCAGGTGCTGTTCGAGGCCGCAGTAGCTGGAGGGACGCCTATCATCGCGCCTCTCCTCAGGGACCTCGTGGCAAACGAGATCATTGCCATCCACGGAATTATCAACGGCACAACAAATTACATTCTCACTCGCATGGCCCAGGAAGGCGCCGACTTCGAGGAGACCGTGGCCGAGGCTCGGAGGCTCGGTTACGCGGAGGCGGACCCCACCAGCGATTTAGAGGGCATCGACGCGGCATACAAGCTGGCGATTCTTGCCACGCTCGCCTTCCGCACGAGGGTCGAGGACTCAGATGTCTATCGCGAGGGCATCACAAGGATCACGGCAAGGGACTTTCTGTACGCCCAAGAGCTTGGATACGCAATCAAGCTGTTGGCTATCGCCGATTCCCGAGACGGTGGCATCCAGGTGCGCGTACACCCCGCCATGATTCCTGAGGGCATGATTATCGCCAAGGTGGATGGCGTGCTCAACGCCGTGGAGATCCAGGCTGACCTGGCAGGTAAGCTGCTG
The DNA here is from genome assembly GCA_965248005.1 of Dehalococcoidia bacterium. Taxonomy (GTDB): domain Bacteria; phylum Chloroflexota; class Dehalococcoidia; order Lucifugimonadales; family UBA1123; genus CBDFIE01. The sequence continues at coordinate 709,741 of CBDFIE010000003.1, read as the reverse complement.
TTCCACGGCGCCGGCGCCGGAGAGCGGCCGACCACCAGCGCGGTCGTCGCCGATATCGTGGACATCGCGCGGAACCTGTCGACCAACGTTGTCCCGCCCGCGCCACCGGCGCTTACGCAGGACATCCGCATCAGGCCCATGTCGGAGCTCGAGACCAGGTATTATCTTCGTCTGTCCGTGACCGACCGGCCGGGCGTCCTCGCCCAGATCGGTCGCGTGCTGGGCGACCAGAGCATCTCAATCGCCTCAGCCATCCAGAAAGAGACCGACGAGGTGGCCCAGAGCGCCGAGCTAGTACTGATGACCCATCGCGCCTCGGAAGCCGCCATGCAAAGCGCCATGGAGCAGTTGGTGGAGTTGGATGTGGTCTCTGAGATCGGCAACATGCTGCGCGTCGAGGAGTGGTGAGGCCCGGCAAGCGTTCGAGGAGACGAGGGCCTTCAAAATCCCGAGTACGCTAACGTTGGAGTTGCCTCGAAAACGACCGCTGACCGCTGATTGCTGAGAGATGACTGCTGAATGCTGACCGCGACCTTCTACACCTGGAAACGCTGAAGCACCTGTCGTCGAGTGAAAGCGGAGCTTTCGCAAAGGGGCATCTCACTTGACGAACGTGACTTTTTCGCCGATCGGTTTGGCGAGAAAGAGCTACGTGCCCTGATCGGGGAGCGTCAGGTCGCCGACTACTTCTCCTTCAACAGCCCCTCATTCAAGAAGCTTGGCCTGAATCGCGAGGACCTCTCTGACGAGGAGCTGCTCGGGCTGATGATCCAGGAGCCGCGGCTGGTGCGGCGCCCGCTGATCCTGAGCGGCGACGACCTTATCGTCGGGACCGATAACCGGCCATAGCTCGTCTTTTCCCATAAATGCCACGGGATGACCGTCCGGTTCCGGGGCCCCCGGCCCAGGGGAGCCGGCCTGTAAGCATGACGCGACGATCTGCATCCGGCAGTGGCGTTGTCAGCGGCAGTGCGTCAGGCGCCGAGCCAGCCACTCCATCAACGTGAACGCCATATGCCCGGGGCTGCTCTGGACACCGATGTTCGAGGCGCTTGTTCACCTGCGGTCCCGCCGCGGCTCTGGCGACGTGGACGTGGAGGGTCTATCGGGAAGAGAGCTGTTTGAGAGGAACGTCGAGGCGACGATCCCGCTGGGCCGCGAGCAGACACCGGAGGATATAGGCAAGCTAGCCGCATCTCTGGCATCTGACGACGCTTCGAACATCACGTGCCGCATGAATTAGGGCGCCGATTGACGCGGGTATAGAGCAGGACACCCAACTCCAGAAGTTAGAAGGGGCGGCTCGCCGAGCCGCCCCTTCTGTGCTATCCAGACCTGCCGGTTTCGGCGGCTAGGACGTTACTTGTCTCCGAACCAGGTAACCGCCTCCCAGCACCAGGACCAAGCCGAAGATGCCGACTAACGAGCCCACCAGCGGCGTGACCCTCGTGTCTCCCACGCTGGGGGGCGCGGTCAGTGACTTGAATAGCACTTCGCCCCCGCCCGCGCATACGCCACAGTTCGAGATGTACAGATTGCTGTCAGGTCCGATGGCAACTCCCGTGGGCATAATCAAACCTTCACTGACCACGACCTCGCCTAGCCAGGGGGGCGATCAGCATGTCGATTTTGGAAGACTACTATCGGATTCTAGGGGTAGACTCCGAGGCCAGCGCGGAGGCAATTAGGGCGGCCAGAAACCGCAAGGCCATCGAACTGCACCCGGACCGGCTTTCGCACGTTCCCGAGGAGGAGCGACTCGAGGCCCAGGAGGAATTGAAAAGGGTCAACCGTGCCTACGAGGTGTTGGGCGACGAGGCAAAGCGGCGGCGGTATCACACGCGCTGGCTTCGCGACGGCAGTCCGCCTAAACCGGTTGTCGCGCCTGACCTTATTAGCTTCGGTCGGTCTGCGCCCGGCCAACTGCGGGCCGCTTCCTTCGTCATTCGGAATGACGCAGGCGCCTACGACAGCATATGGATTAGCGATCCAGACTCGTGGGTGAAGATCACGGGCTACGCGTCGTTGGAGGCCGACGACGAGCTCCCGTTGCGAGTCGATATCGGTGCGCGGGGGGTCGAACCGGGAAAGCGCTACTCCGAGAGCATCGCCGTCCGCCTGGACGATGCGGAAGTCGAGGTAAAGATCAGTCTCCGGACAGCGGCCGCTCGAAAGCCAACACCGGCTGCAACGCCGACGCCAGCTCCGGTGCCAAGCCAGGGAATCTCGGGTGCGGGCCTGCTCCTGCTGTGGACCTTCCACGCCGTCATAATCGCCTTGGCCATCATTCTCAGCGATGGCTGGGGCGGCGATGACCGACGCGCCTCACCCGTGTACCGGTCCCAGAACTCCGTCGTGACCGCGCCTTATCGTAGCCCACCGACGCCGAATCCGTGGCCGCCCGGACTCCAGCCCCCATCATTTGACCAGATCGGGGCCCCGGGGTCCCCGACCAACATGGTCGGAAATCAGCGCTGGCGGCCCGGGGTCCAATGGGTCTCACCGGTGACACGGCCCGGGCCTTCGTGGACACGACCTGGGTTAGACGGACGGTCCAGTAACTCGTCGGGCGGCCGGTGGGGGTCCGGCGTGACGCGGCCCAGCTCTTCAGGCTTTGGTGGAACCTCAGAGGGATTCAAATTCCCTGGACGGTAAGCGCGTCCCGGAGGGCAGGGTGCGCGACGGGGCGCCGTGCCATCTGGGGCTCATGAGTTAGATGTAGGCATTGTGGCGTCGACCAGGACGATCTAGCTGAGAGGTTGTCCATGCCTTTGCCTGATGTTAACCTGACGCGGCACGGATTCACATTTCTCGGACTTCTCCTGGTCACCTGCGAGGCTAACGATGCCAACGACCGAACACATGAATTTCATCGGCGGCAAGTGGGTCCCTTCGAAAGGCGGGGCCACCTACGAGATCCGGAACCCCGCGGACAAGGGCACTGTCGTCGGCAGCTTTCAGTCTTCGACACGAGAGGACATGGAGGATGGCATTCGCGCCGCCAGCGCAGCCCTGGACGATTGGACCGAGATGCCGGCCCCGCAGCGCTCCTCGATACTGTTTCGAGCGCTGGCGATTCTCGACGGTCGGGCCGAGGAGATGGCGAGAAGCATAACCGTCGAGGAAGGCAAGCCGATCGCCGACGCGCGAGGCGAAGTCAAGCGGGCGATGAGCATCATCGAGTATGCGGCCGGCGAGGGCCGCCGCATGTGCGGTTACACGATGCCGTGGGAGCTTCCGAACACGATCGGCTACACCGTGAGGCGACCGCTCGGAGTTGTGGCCATAATCACGTCGTGGAACTTTCCGCTGGCGATACCGGCGTGGAAGATCGCGCCGGCATTGATCTGCGGCAACACCCTGGTGTTTAAGCCAGCCTCGTCCACTCCGTCCACGGCGGTCAAGCTGGTGGAAATCTTCGAAGAGGCGGGCCTGCCCCCGGGCGTGCTCAACCTGGTTACCGGCGCCGGCTCGTCCATTGGCAACACCCTGGTGGAGAACCCCGAGGTGAAGGGCATCTCGTTCACCGGATCCACTGAGATCGGGACGCGGATAAACACCGAGGCGGCCGCGCGCCTGAAGAAGGTCCAGTGCGAGATGGGAGGCGAAAACGCGGTGATAGTGCTGGAAGACGCCGACCTGGACAAGGCGCTGGGGGGCATCGTCCAGGGCGCCTTTGGGTCCACCGGCCAGCGGTGCACGGCGACCAGCAGGGTCATCATCGAGGAGGGCATCTACGACGATTTCATGGATCATCTGATAGATCAGACCGGCAAACTGAAGATCGGGGATGGCCTTGACCCCGAGGTAGACGTGGGACCGCTGGCCAGCGAGGCACAATTCGATACGGTGCGGGACTACATCGGGATCGGGGCCGAGGAAGGCGCCAGAATCGTCTACGGCGGCAATGCCATGTCAGGAGACATCTACGACGATGGGTTCTACGTTGAGCCCACGATCTCTGCCGACGTCGACCCCGCCATGCGAATAGCGCAGGAGGAGATTTTCGGTCCGGTGCTGACGGTGTTCAAGGCCAGGGACCTGGACGACGCGATCCAGATATCCAACAACGTCAAATTCGGGCTGTCTTCGTCGGTTTACACGAAAGACCTTTCCCAGGCCTTCAAGTAAGTCAATACCGCTGAGGCGGGGATGGTCCACGTCAACGCCCCGACACTGGGTGGAGAGGTCCACCTGCCCTTTGGCGGCCTGAAATCGTCCGGTGTCGGCCACAGAGAGCAGGGGGTTGCGGCGGTGGAGTTCTTCAGCGAGATCGTGACGGTGTACATCGATCATGGGGAGCAGCCGAGGCAGCAAGCAAAGTTCATCTAGGTTTTCGAGCGCAAAATAGCCGTCCTGATGTGAGGCTACGTAGCCTGCAGCCCAACGCTATTGCCGCCCCGTCAGGCTTCCGATCCTATACTAGGAAAAACTACAAAAAACCCCGGGCCGCAACCGGCTCGGGGTTTTTCTACTTTAGCGACTGAGATAGGAATTATTCGTCGGCTGGGACCAGGGCCTCGAGGCGCTCTCGGATCACCGCCCTGATCTGCTTCACGCGGTTCAGGTTCGGGGTCTGGTTGTCCTCTTCCTTCTTATCGTAGACCTTGTCCCCATCGACGAACACTTGCAGTATCCCGCCGACGCCCGGCGTAATCTTGATCGCTACGTTCTTGCCGCCCTCGGCGAATAGCTCGGTGGCCATCCAGGCCGCCGTTCCGTGGTACGCTCAAGGCACGCAGTAGATAATCTCTACGTCTAGCTTTCCTTCACCAGCCATGTTTACCCCTTTCAAATATGGACCCTGATCGACGTCCTGATTTTGAGACTTCGGCACTCCGCGCCAACCGAAACAGTGCTTAGCCTGACGCTACCACGACGGGGCGAACGTGTCAAACGGCGGGTGGAGAATGGTCAACGTCCTTAGGGTTAAACAAGAGGCCACGTCGCTTCCAGGCGAAGAAGGCGATCATCCCAACCACAATAAGCGTGATCAGACCAATTCAGGCGACATCATGATAACTAGAACGGTCTGCAAATCTGGCTGAGACTCAAGAGGCACTAACGAGGCAGCAGCGATAGCTTCAAGTAGAACCGTCCATGCGCCGAGGAACCCTAGGGCTTCGGCGTGAGTGCGAAAGTGGTCCTCGAGGGGCGTTCGCACGCCCGCGCTAGATAACGCCGTCGCGCCGGAGCCGCTCCAGTTCCTGGTCTCCGATGCCTAGCTCGTCGCCGTATACGCTGCGGTTGTGCTCGCCCAGCAGCGGCGCGCGATGGGTCCGCCAAGGCGTCTTGTTAAACACATACGGGCGGCCCGGGTAGACGTAGCTTTGGCCCAGCTCCGGGTGCTCCACTTCCTCGAAGAACCCCCGCTCCCAAAAGTGAGGATCCTCCAGGTTCTCGTCCGGCGAGCGCACGATTCCCCAGGGGAACCTGCGCTCCTGGGAGCCTCGGTAGATCTGGTCCGCCGTATGGGCCTTGATGAACCGGCCTAGCACTTCGATGGCGTGGTCAAACTCCGGTCCTCCCTGGGTTCGCAGCGCGTCCATATCGGCGTACCGTTCGTCGTTCAGATCCTCGGCCATCCCCTCGCCGTCCATCCAGTCGAGGATACTGCGCCACGCCTGCCGGCCGGTGAGTGGCCCGTAAAGGTTGATGAACTTGCCATCGCTCGTGGGGTAGATCGTCTTCATTGTCGGCTGAGTGCTGTGGTGTCGGGCGGTCTGCCGACGGACGATCTGTTGCAAGTACACATAGCGGGGCACGGCCCACTCGGTGGAGCCGGAGCAGGCCTCGTGTATCGAGGCGTCCACGTGCTGTCCCTCTCCTGTCACGTCCCGCCAGTTCAGCGCCATCAACGTTCCGATGGCTCCGAGTGTGGCGCCGATCATATAGGCTTGATCGCCACTGGGGCGTATCGGAGGCGAGCCGGGCACGTCGTCGTAGCCGCAGCTATCCATCCACCCACCCATGGCCTGAGCCACGATGTCCGAGGTCTGATAGTCGCGGTAGGGGCCGTCCTGTCCGAACCCGGTTAGCGATGTCATGATCAGCTCGGGTCGGGACTCACTTAGCTGATCGTAGCCCAGTCTCAGCTTGCAGAGATACCCGGGTTCGAAGCTCTCCAGCACCACGTCCGTCTTCGCCGCCAATCTCCCGAAGATGCTCCGAGCTTCAGCGGATTCCAGGTCGAGGGTGATGCCCTCTTTGGCAGCGTTGTGCGCCCAGAAGTAGAGGCTCTGCTCCGGGCCGGGGCTGTCGTCGCGATACGGCCCGACGCCGCGGGCCGCCACACCGCCGGGTGGCTCGACCATGATGACGCGCGCGCCCATCTCGCCCAGCAGCTTGCCCATGAGCTGGCCCTTCTCATCGCACAGGTCCAGGACGGTTACGCCCGACAGGGCGCCGGACTGGTTTTGCATCTGTATTCTTTCGAGTCAGCGATTGTCAGTCTGGGTATCTCTAGGTTGTTGACCGGCTCAGGCGCCCTAGAACACGCCCTCTTCAGCCATCCGCTCGATGTCCGACCGCTCGACGCCCAGTATCTCGTGGTAGACATAATCTGCATGCTGGCCCAGCAGCGGCGAGGCCGAGCGCAGCTCCCACGGCGATCGTGACAGACTGATCGGCTCACCCTCGAACTTAGCTCTGCCCAGCTCGGGGTGGTCGTCCTCCGGCAGAAAGCCCCTGGCCTTGAACTGGGGGTCGTCGTCGGCCCTCTCCTGGGGTGTCTGCACCGCGCCGGCGGGTACGCCCGCCGCCTGGAGGGCATCCATCGCTTCGTGGGGCGTCCGTTGCGACGTCCACGTCTCGATCAGAGCGTCTAGCTCGTCCTGATGGCGAACCCTTGATTCGTTGTCGGCGAATCGCCGGTCCCTGGTCCAGTCGGGATCGCCGGCGGCCTTGGCGAAGGCCGACCACTGCTCCTCGGTGAAGACGGAGATCACGCACCAGCGGTCGACCCCCTTGCACCGGTAGCTGTTGTGGGGGGCCACCGCCGGATGGCGGGAACGGTTGCCCGGAGGGTTGCCCCCATCGAGATACGACCGCCCGTTGACCGTCTTATCCAGGATAGCGGTGCCCGCGAGCACGATGCCCGACTCCACCTGGGACACGTCTACCCACTGCCCCTGACCGGTCCGACGCCTATGATGGATGGCCATGGCGCAGGCCATCGCGCCATGGTACCCGGCCACGTGGTCCATGTATGAGAAACCCCAGCCCGCCGGTTCGTGGCCGGGCAGTCCGGACATCATGGTGAGGCCGGAAAGCGCCTGGGCGGTCGCGCCCCAAGAGGTGAAGCTCTTGTCCGGTCCGCTGTGGCCGAATCCCGACATGCTCACGTAGATGATGTCTGGCCGAATCTTGCGCTGGCTCTCGTAGTCCAGGCCCCATCGTTCCAGCACGCTGGAGCTGTAGTTCTCCACTACCACGTCGGATACGGCGATGAGGTCGTGCAGCAGGCTCATACCCTTCGGGTGCATGACGTTAAGCGTTGCGCTGAGCTTGTTTCGGTTGGTGTTGTTGAACATCCCGCTGGCGTTGGGACTGGAGCCCTCGGTCGACGGGAAGAAGGCCCTGGCGTAGTCCAGGGTCTGCTCGTACTCGATTCGAATGACCTCGGCGCCGAAGTCGGCCAGTATTCGCGTGCAAGTGGGTCCGGCGACGATCCAAGTGAAGTCGACGACCCTAATTCCTTCGAGCGCATGCTTTGGCAAGTAGCTGCTCCGTAATGCGACGGTTCCTCGGTCCCACGAAATCCTATATGCGTGGCGGGAGGCAGTCAACATGCCGCGGCCGTGGCCGTCCAGCGTCGGCGATCTCAAGCGAGCCGCCCTGGCGACACATAAGAAAGGGCCTGCTAATCGCGCCCCAGGGGTTGCACATTCCACTCTGTTTTGGCAGGATGGTGCAATGAAGATCGGAGAGTTCGAATTACCGGAGCCCGTTCCCGAGCTTCAAAACGTTGTGGCCATTGCGATGCTTCGCCCCTGGATCGACGTTGGCAGGGTGGGAACGTTATCGCTGACCAAGCTCGAACGCCACCTGGACGCCAAAGAGCTCGGTAGGCTCGCCCGGCCGGGTGATTTCTTCGATTTCACCCGTTACAGGCCACGCATGCGCGTGGTCAACGGCAAGCGCGTGTTCACCACCCCCAACTGCATCGTCCATTACGCTCACGACGACGGCACCGACCGGGACTTCATGTTCCTGCACGTGCGAGAGCCCCACACCATGGGAGAGAAGTACTGCGAGTCCATCGCCGAGCTTCTGATGCACTTCAACGTGGCCGAGTACTGCCGAGTCGGCGGTATGTACGACTCGGTGCCTCACACCCGGTCTTTGCTTGTGACCGGCACGCTCACCGAGGAGCAAAACGTCAAGGCGAAGGGCCTCGTATCAAGGCGACGCAGCACGTATCAGGGCCCGACCAGCATCGTGAACCTGGTTACCGAGACCATGATCGAGCACGAAGTTGCGACGACCAGCCTCATGGCGCACCTCCCGCAGTACGTGCAGTTGCACGAGGACCACATGGGCGCCTCCCGTATCATGGAGATACTGTGCGCCATGTACGACCTGCCCCGCTCCCTGGCCGACCCCGCTCGAGGGCAGCAGCAGTATCGCGAGATCAATAGCTCCGTCCAAAACAACTCCGAGGTCAGCGACCTCATCAAGCAGCTCGAGGCATACTACGACAGGGTGCTGGCCGGCTCTGACGAGCCGGACGAACAACAGGAGCATTTCGCCCCGGACGTGGAGCGCTTTTTGCGGGAGATGGGCGAGCGGCTAGATCAGCCCGAGGAGGGGCAGCCCGAAGAGGACGACTCGGACGGCGAAGACTGACCGGCTTATAGACGGCCCTCGTTTGAGTAACGACTCCGTTCTGGCGCCGGCCGGCAATGTGGCGGGCCGTCCGGCTGAAGGGCCGTCGGCCCGAGACTTGGCCAGGATTGACGGACGGCCGTCGTGGAAATTAGCGGACCAGCGCGGTGGTCCTCTATTCTTTCGAGCTTCGAGATCATATCGGCGAGGTGACAAGATGAACATAAGCAGGCTTGGCCTTGCGACCGGAGCGTTAGCGGGGACTCTGCTGGCGGCGCCGGTTCTTGGCCTGATGTTCTTGGCCAATGAGCTGGGGGACCTGCCCTTCCCGCCCTACGATCTGTTCGACTGGGCCACCCGCATCCTGCCCGGCGGGCTAGTGACGTTTGGCATCGACCTCATGATCGACACCTTGCTGCTGCTCGGGATCAGCGTGGCGGACACCGCGAAGACGGCCGAGAAGGTGATTGCGATCGTCCAGTTCTTTGTTGGTGGGGTGGTCGTCGGGGCGATATTCTTCGAGATCATGAGGCGCCGCGATGCCCCGCCAGACCGCTGGTCCGGACTCATCGTCGGCGCAATTGTGGGCGTGCCGATAATTACCGTCGGCATGTACATCGGTGGGTCGGACCGCGGGCCGTTGCTCACCATCCTGTGGCTGCTGGCACTGTTCCTGGGCTGGGGCGTGGCGCTCGAGAAGACCTTCGCGCGTCTCAACCCTCGAGAGAGCGTGGTAGCGCTGGCCGAAGACCAGCCGGCTGCCGTCGAGGGGATCGACCGGCGGCAGTTCCTGGTGCGGCTTGGCGGCGCCACGGCCACGATTACAGTCGCCAGTACCGTGCTAGGAAACCTGCTGGCTTCGGCCGCACGACGCGAACTCCAGAATGAGCTAGCCAGACCGGTAGCGCAAGCAGAGCCGGAGAGCGCGGGGAGGCTATTCCCGAACTCCAACGACCCGCTCATACCGGCCTCCGGCACCCGGCCCGAGTACACCCCCGTCAAAGACCACTACCAGGTCTTCATTCGGGTAGAGCCCACGTACATCAATGGCGCCACATGGGCGCTGCCGATCACCGGGGCAGTGGCAAACCCACTAACGCTGACCATCGACGACATCCGAAACAACTACGAGTCACACGACCAGTATGTAACGCTGTCGTGCATCTCGGGCCGCGTTGGCACCGACCTGATCAGCACCACCCAGTGGACGGGGGTCAGCGTCCAGGACATCCTGGCCGACGTCAAGCCCAACGATAACGCCCGCTACCTCTACATCACCAGCGGCGACGGCTTCTACGAGACGGTGGACATGGACCTGATAGCCTCCGACGAGCGCATCATGCTGGCGCATGCCTGGGACGGTAAACCCATTCCGATCGACCACGGCTTCCCTCTACGGATATGGCTTCCGGACCGGTTCGGAATGAAGCAGCCCAAGTGGATCACCGGCATCGAGGTGACGGACGAGTACAAAGAGGGCTACTGGGTCGAGCGTGGATGGGACGAGGTGGCCCGTGTCCAGGCCACTTCGGTTATCGACACCGTGGCCGTCGACGCCGTATACCAGCGTGACGCCCAGACCATGGTGCCTGTCGGCGGCATCGCCTTCGCCGGCGCGCGAGGAATATCCAGGGTCGAGGTCAGCGTGGACGGCGGCCCCTGGCAGGAAGCCATGCTCAGGACGCCTCTGTCTGAGACAACCTGGGTGATCTGGCGCTACGACTGGCCATTCCAGGAGGGCAGGCACGAATTCGAAGTGCGCTGCGCGGAACTCGATGGGACCCCCCAGTTCGAGGAGGACCGTGGCAACCGCCCCAGCGGCGCTCGGGGCATTCACAGCAAGAACGCCCGTCTCTGACGGCCTCCAGAGCGTCTCTCCGCGCCGGCTCAAACTTCCCCGATACGAAAAGTCCTCCGCGAGCGGGTATGATACGATCGGGCGGAAGCATCTTACGCTGGAGGCGCCGATATGCCGTTCGGAGGCAGCGACTGGCTCGCTCTAACCACTGAACCCACCCTGGACCCCGAGCTCCCCATCTGCGATCCACATCACCACTTCTGGGACTCGCGCAACGAGCGCGATCCTTACCAGCGATACCTCCTGCACGAGCTCGCCGACGACCTCAATAGCGGTCACAACGTGCGCTCCACCGTATTCGTCGAGGCGAGGTCGATGTACCGCGCCGACGGCCCGGAGGAGATGCGTCCCGTCGGCGAGGTCGAGTTCGTCCAGGGCCTGGCCGCCGCCAGCGCCAGCGGCACGTACGGCCCGGCGCGGGCCGCGGCCGCCATCGTCGGTAACGCCAACCTGAACCTGGGCGATCGGGTCGAGCCGGTGCTGGAGGCGCTCCAGGCGGCCAGTCCCAACCGCTTCCGCGGCATCCGCCACGGGGTCACCTGGGACCCCCATCCGGAGATCGGGGTCACCTCCGCTCACGTAATGGAGCGCCAGCTAGCCGCTGAGCCGTTCCGTGCCGGCGGGCGCGTGCTTGCCCGAATGGGGCTGTCGTTCGAGGGCTGGATGTACTTCCCGCAGCTGCCGGAGCTGGCGGAGTTCGCCAGAGCGGTGCCAGACCTGACCATCATCCTCAACCACATCGGCGGCTTGCTGCGGGTCGGCCCGTACGGCGGCCGGGACGACGAGGTGCTGGCCACCTGGCGGAGCGGCATCGCGGCCGTGGCGGAATGCCCCAACGTCAACGTTAAGCTGGGCGGCATCGGAATGCCCCGCACCGGGTTCGATTGGCACGAGCGGGATGTGCCCGCGGGCTCCGAGGAGCTGGCCGAGTCGATGGCCCCTCTAATGACCTACTGCATCGAGCAGTTTGGCCCGGACCGGTGCATGTTCGAAAGCAACTTCCCCGTGGACAAGGTGTCGTACTCATACAACGTGATGTACAACGCGTTCAAGCGCCTGTCCAAGGGCTACTCGGCCTCCGAGCGTGCGTCGATGTTCCACGACACCGCCGCGCGTGTGTACCGGATAGACGTGTAGCGTTGGGCCCGAGCCCGAGCGCGCGGTGGTTCGCAGCGGATTGGGGCGCTGGTAATGGTCAATAGGATAATCCGTTGGCCCTGGGCCAGTCGAAGGGCCCCGACGAGTCGGCGGTGGTTCGACAAGCCTGTCCTGAGCCTGCCGTAGGGCTCAACACGAACGTGATTGGTCCGTCCCGCAGTGGCGAGCACCCGGAGTCGCAGCGTTAGTTCGGTGCGCTGGTGAGCAGGAACCCGCCGTCCACCGGCAAGATCACCCCGGTGACGAACTTCGCTTCGTCGCTGGCCAGGTAGACAGCCGCCCAGCCTATGTCCCAGCTCTGGCCCTCTGTGGGCAGGGGCGTCGAAGTCCGGCGCATCTCCCTTGCGGCGGCGGACCCCTGGGCCAATCTGGGCGTCCACATCAGGCCGGGCATGATGCAGTTGACACGGATGTTGTCGCCGGCGTGGTCCAGGGCCATCGCTCGAGTCAGTCCCACGACCGCCCCCCTCAGCCTGGACGACGCCTCCCGCTCAGCACTCGTGTCAATGAGCCTCGCCACTCTCGATCTCAGTCATTCTCTTCGAGGACCTGGAGGTACATGAACGCGCCGGTTAAGGTTGTAGCGTCCTCACAGTGTCCGCCGACCAGTTCGCCCGAGGGACGGGCTGCGGCGACGTGAATGTGGACGCGCGTGCCCCCATCCGGTAGCGGCTGAACGTAGCCCTCCGCGCTCACCAACTCCAGGCTCTCGTCGATGACTCGTCGCTGAAAGTCCGGCACGCCTTCTTCGAATCGGCACAGGTTGCGGAGCTTTAGCTGGCGGAGACTGCCGATGCAGGATGTGATAACAGCCTCACGAATGCCCTCCGAGTGGGCAAAGGCCTCGAGCTCCTCCACCAGGGATTCGTTAGCCTGATAGTGACGGTACACGGTCCGTGATGATTCAGCTTGATGGCTTTGCATGTTCATGCGAATTCCATAGCTCCGGGGTCATAAGCATCTCTCGGATGCCAGGCATTCCCAGGTTGTAAATCGGCGTGGAAGACTTGCCACTCGGCGCCGACTCATGCGCTTGCGATCAGGGATCAATCTGACGTGGTGTGTCGCGCCGACAGCCCTCGGTCAATGGCCGGAAGCAGAAAGGCTGGGACCGGAGTGTATCCCGCGCCTGGTCTACCGCGGGGGTAATATACGGGGTTACTGCTGAAGGGTCAAGCTGGCGCCCGGGCGTGGCGCGTCGCGGCCATGGAAGGGTGCCGATGCTGTGGGGGTGCCGGTCTCAGCTTCGGGTGGCTAGGCCACGATGAGGGACGGGCTGCGCTGAACGGGAGCTATCTGGTCCGGCTGTAAGGCGTAGGCCTCTTTCTTGTATATCTGTATGCGGTGCCGGCCGTAGTCCGCGATGAACAGCCTTCTCTCGGCGTCCAGCTTGGCCGACTGCGGCGACCTCAGAAGCTTCTGAGTTTCGGTGCACATCATCTCGCGCTGGCGCAACGACTTGGCGTTCGCCATCAGATAGTCCCGGCCTATCTTGCTTATGGTGGCGTCGCCGGTGAACTTGTAGAGGTACCGGCCAGTGGCGTCGAACTGCTGCACCCGGTTGTTGCCCCAGTCGACCACGTAGATGTCGCCGTCCAGGTCCACGGCTACGCCCGTCGGACGGTTGAACTCCCCGTTGCCGTCCCCGGAGCTCCCGAAGGCGAACTGGAACTCGCCGTCGCCCGAAAACTTCTGAATCCTGTCGTTTCGCCAGTCCGCCACGTAGACGTCTCCCAGCTCGTCGACGGAGACGCCCCAGGGCATGTTAAGCTGGCTTTCGCCGTCGCCGAACTCACCCCACGACGACAGGTACCGGCCGTCCTTGGTGAACTGCTGGACTCGATGGTTTAGCGCGTCGGCCACGTAGATGTTCTCGTCGGCGTCAAAGGAGATCCCAGAAGGGCGATTAAGCTGGCCCTCGCCGTCGCCGAATTCGCCCCACTTGCCCAGGAACGTCCCCTCCCTGTCGAAGATCACGATTCGGTGGAGCGCCTCGTCGGAGATGTAAAGGTTTTCCTCGCGGTCCAGGATCAAGTTCACGGGCCATGTGAACTCTCCGTCACCCGACCCATAGCTGCCTATCTTCCCGTGGTCCTCGTCGTCCCAGTTGAACCTCCAGACGCTCGTGGTGCCTTCGCCCCTGTTCAAGGAGTACATGCGGCCCTCTCCGCCGATGGCCACATCGACCGGATACCACGAGAAGCGTCGCATCCCCAGGGTCGTAAGATATGGAAATCCCGCCCTCAGCAGGGCATGCGGCCTACCCACGATCAGCCTCCATATGTGTGTCTATTTGAAGGGCCTGACTTGCTCGAAAGTGCCCCCAACGATCGGTGAGGCCTCCAGGCCCAACCACTGCTCGAGGATGGCGCCGTAGACGCCCCGAAAGTCGAACGTGTGCTGCAGGTCTTCGCCATCGAACCACTTGCTCGGGTCCAGGGGTGGATACTCGGCGTAGAGTCCGCCGTTTACCCGCTGGCCGATGATAAAGGCGCCGCCGCCGGCGCCGTGATCGGTGCCGCTCCGGTTGTCCTTGATGCGTCGGCCGAATTCCGTGAACACAAGAATCGCCACCTCTTGCCCGGCGTCATGGTCCCTGAGATCCTGCTCGAAGTCGGCCAGGGCCCCGGAGAGCTCGCTCAGAAGCTTCGGGTGGCCTTCCACCTCGTTGGCGTGGGTGTCGTATCCGCCGTGGATCGTATAGAAAACGCGCGTGCCCAGGTCGGCCAGGTGCACCCTGGCCACGTCCCTTAAGCTCTTCGCTATCGGATTATCGGCGTACTCGACATCGGACTTGTACCGCTGTGGTGCGACCTTGATGATGTCGGCGCCCCTCAGTACGTCGGACCCGGTCTGAGCCAGGTAGTCCATGACCGGCCCGGTCCCAATCGCTGGGCCGTACATGTCTTTGAAGACGTCGAGGGCCTCGGCTCGCTGGCTCTCCTCGATGTCGGCCATGACGCCGTAGTTGTCCAGGTCGCCAACCGATGTGATGGGCACCCCGGAAGCGGCCAGGGCTCGGGGCAGGCCCCGTCCGATATTCACCGCGGTCAGCGGGTTCTCCTTCTTCGGGTCAAGCTCACGGATGGCCTTTCCGAGCCAGCCCTCGCTTCCGACGTTCACCGAATCGCAAGTATGCCAGGTGTCCATGTTCCGGAAGTGGGACCGGGTGGCGTCCGGGTAGCCCACGCCCTGGATAATGGCCACGTCGCCATGGTCGAACATCTCCTTCAGCGGCCCAGCGCTCGGGTGAAAGCCCAGGTTCCCGTC
This sequence comes from Dehalococcoidia bacterium, assembly GCA_965248005.1. GTDB lineage: Bacteria > Chloroflexota > Dehalococcoidia > Lucifugimonadales > UBA1123 > CBDFIE01. The sequence goes on along the minus strand of CBDFIE010000003.1, from coordinate 694,629 downwards.
AATTGGCAGTACATCCTCTTGCGCTATGCCAACCACCGGTCTGGCATCGTGGTATACGGAACTGGTGTAGGGTATCAACGTGTTCATGAAGTCGTTGCCGCCACTGAGCTGCACGACTACCAGCACCGGGTCTCTTGTTCTCTCAGTCACCCGACAATACCCCCTTAGCGCTACGCGAACTGGTATTCGCGGGAAGCGACGACGTATTGGAGCAAGCGCCGGATTCTCGAGGCGCTGGCCTCCCGCTGCGCCTCGGAGCCAAAGGAAAGGTCGCCTCCCGTTCGGGCGCGCTTGAGCAGGGCTTCTCGGGTCTCGCTACTCACTTCCAGGGGTCCCACCAGGTCCAGGCAGCGGTCCACCATCTCCTCTGGTGGCAGGGACCCGCCGTTCGCGGTAAGGCGGTCGATGATCTCTTGAACGCCAGGCCGGTCGGCGGCGCCCACCTGGCCGACGGCGAAGTTGACGCGCTCGTTGAGCGTACCCCCGTCGATCCACTCCGTGCCGGTGTGCCAGCCCTCCACGGTGGGCGGGTTCAACAGCGCCTGGCCCATCACTCCTGTGGCCGTGGCCAGGTCAACCAGGCCCGGTTCCGGGAAACGGAAGGCGCCTACAAGCTTCATGGTGCCGGCCACCAGTTCCGCCGGACTCTTTACCTTCTTGAAGCGTGCCTCCTTGAAGAAGTCCGAGTTGAAGAGCACCCGAAGTACCGAGCGGATCTCACCGCCGGATTGGGCGAAGGCGGTGGCCAGGGTCTCTACTGCCTCGACGTCCTGGGGTGGCGTATACGGCCAGGCAGGCACCGGGGGCTCGTCGGCAACGAAGAAGTTGTACAGGTGGCGGCAGAGGAACTGGGCAGTGGCGGGCTGCTTGACGATGATGTCTACGATGTCTCCGCCGTTGAACCGGCCCGACTCTCCCAGGAAGGTCTTGACGCTATCGTCGTGGTCGTCTTCCCTGTACTCGAACTGCGTGACTGCCGTGCTGTAGGGGTAGATGGGCAGTGGCTGCGTAAAGGTCCAGCCGCTGAACGCGCGGGCGGCGTTCTTGATGTCGTCTTCAGAATAATTGCCAACGCCCATCGAGAACAGCTCGAGAAGCTCGCGCCCGTAGTTCTCGTTGGGCTCGCCATTGTGGTTATCGTTGTTGTCCAGCCAGAAGATCATCGCCGGATCTTTGGAAAGCTCCATCAGGATGGTCCGTATGTCCGCCATCCCGTGCCGCCGAAATCCCTCGATCTGGCTCACTATCGAGGGCGTATGCTCGCCTTTGCCCCAGCCCGTGGCGAACACGTGGTGCCAGAAGAGGGCGATCTTCTCCTCCAGCGGCCGCTTGGTGTTGATCATCAGGTAGGTCCAACGGCCAGACCAGAGGAAGTAGGCGGCGTCGTCCAGGCTGGTGAAATTCGGAATGTACCGGCGCAGCACGTCATGTTCGATGTCGGGGAACCGGTCGGGGTGAAGCAGGTCTTCGACGACCTCCTCGTACTCTTTGGAGGCGTACTCCTCGAGCTCGCTCCGCGTGGCGCCGAACCCCGCGCGGCGCATAAGATGAGCGATCAGAGCTAGGTCTGGTTCTGGCATGAATTTCCTGTCGCCACCTAGATAGGGACGCTCTGCCTGATTACCGATCAGACAGGTCAATATCGTACACCAACTCCAGGGTCCACACAAAGCTCTTTGTCGAGGGCGGTAGACCCTGTTCTCTCCGATGTATCGGAGGTGAGCAAGTCCAGCCGGCGTTCTCCACTGTTGGCGTCGAGTATGTAGATGCGTCTGTCCAGGGACGTGGCGACCGGCGTATTCAAGTCGTCGCTGGAGTACTCGATGATACACAGCTTGCGCGACTCTCTCTCGAACGAGACCGAGGTATCGACCCGCATCCGGTGTACCGAGGACCGGCAGGAGGGGCGGCGGTCCTTCATCGAGAAGCGGAAGCCTGTGTTCAAAGGCCGCTAGGATGGTGTCTTTGAGATACGTGCGTGAGCTGTCGTTGCGAGTCCCGACGGGTCGGGACGATGAATCTGGGCCAGCGTCACGAATAGATTCTTCGCGCCGCTCAAGAATGACAGACCAAGTTATGATTGTGTCATTCTAGAGGAGTCCTTTGGGGAAAGGCCGACGAAGAATCTCAACGTGACATTTGGATTCTTCGCTCCGCTCAGACGACAGCCTTGGGCTTCGCTCCCCTCCAGAAAGACAGCCTTGGGCTTCGCGCCGCTCAGACGACAGCCCTGGGCTTCGCGCCGCTCAGACGACAGCCCTGGGCTTCACTCCGCTCAGACGACAGCCCTGGGCTTCGCTCCGCTCAAGAATGACAGCCCTGGGCTTCGCGCCGCTCAGACGACAGCCCTGGGCTTCGCGCCGCTCAGACGACAGCCCTGGGCTTCGCTCCGCTCAAGAATGACACCCTTGGGCTTCGCGCCGCTCAGACGACAGCCTTGGGCTTCGGGCCGCTCAGAATCGCAGCCCTGGGCTTCACTCCGCTCAAGAATGACAGACCAGGCTACGAATGTGTCATTCTAGAGGAGTCCTTTGGGGGAAGGACGACGAAGAATCTCAACGTGACATTTGGATTCTTCGCGCCGCTCAGACGACAGCCTTGGGCTTCGCTCCCCTCCAGAAAGACAGCCCTGGGCTTCGCGCCGCTCGAGTCCACCAGCAGTCCTATGACGGGACCTGTTGAGGTTCACTCTACGACGCCACTCTGGATCAGGTCGTCTAGCTTCGCAGAGGACCGCCCCAAGAGGGCGCCGAAAACGTACTCATTGTCCTGGCCCAGCAGTGGCCCCGACCTTGTTATGCGTCCTGGCGTATCCGACAGCTTCCAGGACGGCGCGGTTATCCGGTGGGGACCGATCTCAGGATGGTCCATCTGCACGAAGAACTCCCGGTGCTCGAGGTGAGGGTCCTCCATGAGCTCCGTGGTGTTGAGACTCGCGACGGCTGCGACTCCCACGGCCTGCAGCGTGTGCATGACCTCGTAGTGGGTATAGTCGGCCGTCCAACCCTGAATTAGCTCGTCCAGGATGTCCTGGTTGCTCCACCGCTGGAGGGACTGGGAGAACCTTTCGTCCCGGGCCCACTCCGGGTGGCCCATGGCCCCTGCCATCGCGGCCCACTCATCGTCGGTGGCTACCGAGATGGAGACCCAATTATCGTCCCCTTTGCACGCGTAGACCCCGTGGGGGGCCATAATCTCGTCCCTGTTGCCCTGACGGGGGCGAATGCGCTGATTGAGGCTATACTCCATCAGCCCCTGCGGTATGCAGCAGGCCATAGCCTCCATCTGAGAGAGGTCGATCGTCTGGCCCTCTCCTGTCCTGGCTCGATGATGCAGCGCGGAGACCAGCGCGAAGGCGCCCATAAGCCCCACGGTGTGGTCGGATAGGGCGCTCATGTCGCCCATCGGGCGTTCGGGCGTTCCCGACAGCGACGTCAGTCCGGCGAAGTTGCTGGAGTGCTCCGCGTAGGAAACGTAGTCCTTATATGGTCCGGTATTACCGAACCCGGTCAGCGACACCATGATGATGTCGGGACGCAGAGCCTTCAGCGAGTCGTAGTCGAGGCCGAAGGCCGGCAGCACCCTGGGCGTAAAGTTGCTCACTACGACGTCGCTCGTTGCGACGAGCTCGTTTACCAGTTCGAGGCCACCGGGCGCCTTCAAATTGATGGCGCAGCTCAGCTTGTTCCGATGAAAAAAGTTGAACCTACCGTTGCGATTAAGGCCTGGAACTCCGTCCCTGTGAGGAGGCCCCCGGCGGACCTCATCCGCCCGGGTGGCCGTCTCGATCTTTATGACCTCGGCCCCCATATCGGCCAACTGCTTGGTGCAATACGGGCCGGCCCAAACCCAGGTGAAGTCAACGACCCGGATACCCTCTAACGCCATCGAGTCCATTCAAACCCCTGTATCTTGGTGCCGGCAACGCGTGTCACGTACTGTGCCGGAATCCCTCGCGTATCGCGTCCTCAGATAACACCCGCCTCGGCGAATTCTGCTAGCTGATCCTCGGAGTAGTTCAACCGACCGGAGTAGACCTCTTTATTGTGCTGCCCCAAGAGGGGGGCCGCTCGCCGGATGCTCCATGGGGTCTCTGAGAAGATATAGGCCGCGGACGGATACTCCGCCACGCCAACTTCAGGATGCTCGACCGCCGCGAAGAAGTTCCGAGCGCGCAGGTTCCTGTCAGCCAGCACATCGGCCGGATCGTGGACCATGGATGCGGGGGCCCGATGGCTCTGGACGGCATCCACGATCTCCCGTTTGGTGTGGGCCATCGTCCACTCGATCATCATCAGCCTGAGCACATCGGCGTTTTCGGCCCTGCTCTGGCGGTCCTTGCACCAGTCTTCGTCGGACCACTCGGGGTTACCCATAGCGTCCATCAGCGCCTGCCACTGGGGCTCCTCGCGCCCCGTTAGCTGGACGGAGCCGTCCTTGCAGGGTAGTGGCTGCATCATCACGGAGCGCACATCTGCACCCCTTCCCGCGACCTGGCCCAACATGTCAAATGTGGCCAAAGCGGTCCCCGCGATCGAGGCCATGCACTCCTGACCGGAAACATCGACGTGCTGGCCCTTTCCGGAGAAGTCTCGTCTGACGATGGCGCACATGGTTGCGATAGCTCCAGAGACGCCCGTGTGGAAATCGGCGAGTGTTCCGGCGCCCTTGAGAGGTGCGGGGGTTCCCTCGTCCTGGTAGCGCTCCCGCCAAATGAACCCCAGCCCGCCTGCGTGCCAGACGTTGAGATCAAAGGCGCGGTACTCGGAATAGGGCCCTGTCTGGCCAAAAGGCGTGATAGATGTGACGACGAGCCGGGGATTTATCCGATTCAAGCTGGCGTAGTCGAGGCCCAGCCGCTTCATGACCCCCGGCGAGTTGCTTTCCACCAGCACGTCCGACTCGGCCAATATCTGTTTGAGTATATCGGCGCCGTGGTCGGCTGCGGGAGACAAGGTTACTCCGAGCTTGTTGGTGTTGAGGTACAGAAACAGGCCGCTGCGCTCAGGATGAGGTGCATCGCCCTTGAACGGTCCATAGCGCCGGGCCACGTCACCCCGCTCGGGTCGTTCGACCTTGATTACCTCTGCGCCCAAGTCCGCCAGAAGCTTGGCACAGAACGGCGCGGCAACCATTTCGCCGAATTCGACCACCCGCAGGTCCGATAGGGCGTATTTGTTTGTCTGGCTCACCGTAGGTCCTTCAGGTCAGCAGCCATGGTCCTCTGCTCGTAGCCAGCACAGGTCCGCGACGACGCGGGAGCTGCCCCGGCGTGCAGGTCGGCCAAGTTCTACCACAGGCCTTCGCCCAGGGTCAAGGCGTCGGGATGCGACGCAGCGCAACGGTTTGTGCGTGCGAAGAGGTAGGCGGTCGGCGACCCAGACAGTCAGGCTAGTAGAGGTGGCAGGCCACGTGGTGGCCGGGCGATACCTCTTGCAGGACTGGCTCTTCCTGGTCGCAAACGGGCATCCTGTGGGGACAGCGGGGGTGGAGGCTACAGCCCGGAGGCGGGTTGAGAGGGCTCGGTACCTCGCCCGGAAGAACTATCTTCTCCCGCTGGTCGTCAGGGTGAGAGGGGAGGGCCGCCGAAAGGAGCGCCTGGGTATAGGGGTGCATGGGATTGAAGTAGAGCTCTTCACTTTCGGCTACCTCAACCAGCTTGCCCAGGTACATCACCCCGATCCGGTGGCTCATGTGCTTGACCACTGACAGGTCGTGGGCGATCAAAAGGTAAGTGACACCGAATTCCTGCTGAATATCGTTGAGCAGGTTCATGATCTGGGCCCGGATGGACACGTCGAGGGCAGACACCGGTTCATCGAGGATCATGAGACTGGGGTTCAGGGCAAGTGCCCGAGCGACCGCTATCCTCTGCCTCTGGCCCCCGCTGAACTCGTGGGGATACAGATCAGCCCCGTCGCTCCTGAGACCGACCACCTCAAGCAGCTCGGCGACTCTATCCTTGACTGCGCTTTTCGGGAGTGCATTATTGACCACGATAGGTTCGGCGATAATACTGCCGACGCGCATCCTGGGGCTGAGGGAGCTGAAAGGGTCCTGAAAGACAGCCTGGACCGAACCGCGATACTTTTTGAGGTCGGCCCCGGATAATTCGGAGATGTCCTTACCATCGAAAACGATCGTGCCGCTGGTTATCTGCTCCAGCAGCAGGATGAGCCTGGTTGTGGTGGTCTTGCCGCAGCCAGACTCTCCAACAAGTCCGAAGGTTTCCCCTTTATTGATGGTGAAGTTTATGCCATCAACAGCTTTTATCGACCCAATCTGCCTCATGAAGGCGACGCCCTTCGTGACGGGGAAGTGCTTCTTGAGGTCTCTGACCTCTAGTAGGACCTCGCTCATCGCTTGGCCATTTGTGGCTGGGTCAGCCAGCAGCTCACGGGGTGACCGTCCTCGGCCCCTGTCTCGGGCGGATATTCTTGCCTGCAGATGTCCATGACTTCAGGGCATCGGGGGGCGAAGGGACAACCCGGTGGCAGCGCATGGAGTTCGGGTGGCTGACCTTCAATGGAATCGAGCTTATCGACACTTACCTCCATGTTTGGGAGGGAGGCCAAAAGGGCCTTGGTGTAAGGGTGAGTGGGACTGTTAAAGATATCCCTTACACTAGCGCTCTCTACAATTCGACCTGCATACATCACCGCTACGCGGTCACAATACTTGGCTACGATGCCCAGGTCATGAGTGACGAAAATCATCGCCACGTTGGACTGTTGCTGGATATCCTGAAGGAGGTCGAGGAACTGTGCCTGGATGGTAACGTCTAGAGAGGTCGTTGGCTCGTCCGCGATGAGGAGGGTTGGCTGGGCGGACAGCACCATCGCCCCTACGATTCGCTGCCTCATACCCCCGCTCATCTGATGAGGGTACTCTCTCATTCTGATCTCTGGGGCAGGGATCTTGACCAGTCGCAGCATCTCTTTGACGGTCTCCCAGAGCTCCGCCCCGCGAAGTCGCCGGTGGGTAATTAGCGGCTCAGACACCTGGCTACCGATAGTGAAGACCGGGTTTAGCGAGGCCATCGGGTCCTGCAGGATCATGGAAATGCGTTTCCCCCGGTACTCTCTCATCTGCCTTTCACTCTTGGTGAGCAGGTCTTCACCGTCGAAGAAGACCTCGCCTCCAACGATGCGTCCCGCCGGCTGTGGCACCAGCCGCAGGATCGATAAGGAGGTGATGCTCTTGCCAGACCCTGACTCGCCGACGAGTCCGAGCGTCTCTCCTTGCCCGAGGCGGAAACTGACGCCATCGACGGCTTTCACCACACCGCGGCGGGTGAAGAAGTAGGTCTTGAGGTCCTTGACGTCCAGGAGGGTTTCTGAGGTCATTCGCTCCATTCTGTACGGCAGACCTAGACCTGCCTGAATTTGGGGTCAAGGCGGACCCTGAGCCAGTCGCCCATGAGGTTGCTGGCCAACACCACTAACAGGATGGTCATCCCAGGCCAGAAGGCAAGCCACCAGGCGCTTGTCATGTAGTTCCTTCCTTCAGCCAGCATCGAGCCCCAGGCCGGGTCCGGAGGTGGCACCCCTAAGCCCAGGAAGCTCAGCGAGCTTTCGGTGAGGATGACGCCCCCTAGCTGAAGGGTGGCCAGGATAATCAGCGTATTCACCGTGTTGGGGAATATGTGCACCAACATTATCCGCATCTTGCTGGCCCCGGCAACTGTCGCCAGGCGTATGAAATCTGCCTCCTTGATACGCAGTACCTCCGAACGCATGACTCTGGCGTAGCCAGACCATCCAAGTATCGACAGTATTATGATGATATTGTTCTTGCTCGGCCCCAATACCCCCGCCAGCACGATGGCAATCAACAGGTAAGGCAAGGACATCTTGATATCTACAATCCTCATCAGGACATGGTCCCACCAGCCCCCAAGATAACCCGAAACGAGGGCCATGAACGTCCCAATAACACCGGCGACGAAGACTACGATAAAGCCCACCTCCAGCGAGATTGCAGCTCCGCCTATTATCCGGCTGAGCTCGTCCCTGCCCAGGTAGTCCGTACCCAGGAGGTACTTCGTAGTTCCACCTTCCTGCCAGAAGGGGGGTGTCAGGGAGACCGCTAGGTCCATCTTGGTGGGGTCGTGTGGCGTGATCACGCTGCCCAACACGCCCATGATTATGAAGACCACAAGAATGGAGGTCGGGAAGATTGGGGCTCCCCTTAACGGTGAGGCTAGTGTCCGGAGGCTTACGCCCCTTTGGAGAGGTATTCGTCTAAGCATGAAGGACCTCAGTTGGTTGGCACCCGCTCGTACGTAGCCTTCGATGGAATAATTACTGATACCTGATTCTGGGGTCTAGATACGCATAGAGTATGTCTACAAAAAGATTGGCGAAAACGTACAGGAAGGAGAATAGGAGCAGGACCGTCTGTACCACAGGGTAGTCCCGCGCGAGAATAGAGTCCACCACCAGCCTGCCCACACCAGGCCAGTTGAATATTGTTTCGGTAATCACAGTTCCGTTGATCAGGAACACGAAGTTCAATGCCACCACGGTCACAACAGGTAGCAGGGCATTCTTGAAGGCGTGTTTCGTGATGACGAATACCTCAGGCACTCCTTTTATTCTGACCATCCTGATGTACTCGGTGTCGAGAACGTCCAGCATGGTGGACCGGGTCATTCGGGTGATCGCCGCTGCCGAAGACGCGCCGAGAGTGAAGGACGGCATTATCAGGTGCTGCCATCCACCTTTCCCGGATGTCGGGAGCCATCCCAAGTAGACGGAGAAGACTAGGATCATCATGATCCCCATCCAGAAGACAGGCGTAGCCTGCCCAAGGAGGGCGACTATCTTGCCGAAGCTGTCGATCCAGGTCCCGACCTTAACGGCCGAGAGAATACCAAATGCGAGTCCGATGACGAGGGCCCAAGCCATTGCGGCAACCCCCAGCTGTATGGTGCTGGGAAACCGGTTCATGAAGACGTTCAGGGTCGGCCGACTCCATCTGATGGACTCGCCGAAATCGCCCTGAAACACCCTCGAGAAAAACCCCCAGTACTGGACATGCAGGGGCTTGTCCAGGCCGAGGAACTCTCTCGTACGCTCGTAGTCCTCTTTCGTAGCTTCAAGGGGCAAGAACAGCGAAAGTGGGTCGCCGCTGAGATGGATTAGCATGAACACCACCATCGAAATACCGACGATGGCAATCAGTGCCTGAACAACGCGGCCCAGAATGTATCTCTGCATAATCTCCGCAGATTATAACGCAAGAGGCACCCCCTGGCGGCGGTCAGCCTCGCGGCCAAATACCGCCGGGGGGTGCCCACCAGGGCACTTCTCTTCAGCTTGTGTTACCTAGCTGCGTAGCCAGCACCCTCTGCTAGCCTTAGATGGCTAACTGCTGACCTTTCTCCTTAGGGCTTTAGCTTGATAAATTCGAACCTAGTCGGTACGACGTGGCCGGCAACGAACGCCCACGACTCAATCCTGGGCCCCAGGGCGAGGGTGGACCGCGCGGAGACGATCTCCAGGCGGAGGTACTCCTCGGTGATCAGCTTGTTGAGTTCGGCGACCGCCTGCGAAAGCGCGGGCTCGGTCATGACCGAGCCCATCTTCTTGGTGGCGGCGGAGATCTCGGGTGTCGTGGCAATGACCCAGGTGCCGTCGGCCGAGTACTGGGTATCAAGGCTGGCGGCGGGGTGGGTTCGGGCGGCCCAGAAGGTGCTGTGCTGATACAGTCCGCCCTTATCCTCTTTCCCGGACATCCAGTCGGACATCGTGGCGCCTTCCACTGGCTGCACCTGACACTTTATCCCTACCTCGGTGAGGTACCCGCATACAGCCTCGCCGAGTATCGTGCTGTTCCCTGTGCGGGTCCATAGATTGGTTTCGAAGCCGTCTGCATATCCAGCCTCGGCGAGGAGGGCTTTGGCCGCCGCCGGGTCATAGGGGTCTGCCTTCGCGACCTCAGCGTCGTAGCCGGGATGGTAGGGGGCAACCGGGCCCTTGTATGGCAGCGCCGCGCCGAAGAATATCTTGTCGGCGATCGCCTCTCGGTCTATGGCCAGAGACGCCGCCTTCCTGACGCGCACATCGTTAAACGGCCGGCTCTTGTCTTCGGCGACGATCAGGTCGGCGAAAGAGTACTGGCGCACCAGAGTGTTGTCGCTCCAGGCCAACACTACGTCAGGGTCAGCCTCTAGCTCCTTAATCTGCTGGGCGGACACGGCCATCATGTCGGCTTCGCCCGTCTTCAACATCGCCAGGCGGGTAGCATCCTCAACGACAAGCACGTAACGTACGTTGTTGACGAAGGGTGTCTTCCTGTAGTGGTCTGTGATTGCCTCAAACTCGATCCAGGCGTCCTGCTCGTAGTCGACCCACCTGAATGCACCGGTCGCGATGGGATCGTCGGCGAACCCGTCGCTCCCCACCTTTTCGTAGTAGTCCATGGGCAGCATCTTGACGTAGTCATATAGACGGTCGAAGAACGCCGGGAACGGGCTATTGAAGTTAACCCTGACGTGTTGGTCGTCTATTACGTCGGTAGTCTCGTGGAGTCGCTGCAGCTCACCCATGGAATAGCCCTGCTTCTCGTCCTTGGCGTATTCCGCAAGTGTGAACTTTACGTCCTTGGCTGTGAACGTGACACCGTCATGGAACTTGGCGTCCGGGTTAAGAGTAAATTCTATGGACTTGCTGTCTGAGCTGAATTCCCATGAGGTAGCCAGAGCCGGTTCAATCTTGGCGTCTTTGCTCTTAGTGACCAAGCTGTCTGCAAACGCATTTTGCATGGGAATGGTGGCGCCACCCTTCGAGGTGCTGTAGTCGCCGCCCTTCGTCTCCCAATACTTGTTGGCAAGAGCGATCGTCACCTTCCCGCTAGGCCCCATCATCGCCTCGGGCGCGGGCGCCGGTGACGCTGGCGCTGGCGCAGCGGGTGCCGCGGGCGCTGGGGCCGCAGGTGCGGCGGGCGCTGGGGCCGCAGGCGCGGCGGCCTCGTCGGGCTCGTCGGCCCCGCAGGCGACGGCCACCATCGATATCAGCGCCAGGACCGACGCCATTGACAGCCACAATGCTTTTCTGCTCATGATACACGCTCCTATGTGTGCGATTCCTCGATCCGCATTCCAGTGCTTCCAGGCCCCAGGGCTATCTCTAGTTGATAGCCCACCAGAGCCCAGGCCGTCCACGACGGCGCAGGACAAACCTGCACAGCATTTCGGAATTTCTATCACAGGGGTCATCCCGGTGTCAAGACATCGGGATGCGAGGTAGTGCAATGGTTTGTGCGTGCGAAGAGGTAGGCGGTCGGCGACCCAGACAGTCAGGCTAGTAGAGGTGGCAGGCCACGTGGTGGCCGGGCGATACCTCTTGCAGGACTGGCTCTTCCTGGTCGCAAACGGGCATCCTGTGGGGACAGCGGGGGTGGAGGCTACAGCCCGGAGGCGGGTTGAGAGGGCTCGGTACCTCGCCCGGAAGAACTATCTTCTCCCGCTGGTCGTCAGGGTGAGAGGGGAGGGCCGCCGAAAGGAGCGCCTGGGTATAGGGGTGCATGGGATTGAAGTAGAGCTCTTCACTTTCGGCTACCTCAACCAGCTTGCCCAGGTACATCACCCCGATCCGGTCGCTCATGTGCTTGACCACTGACAGATCGTGGGCGATCAAGAGGTAAGTGACACCGAACTCCTGCTGAATGTCGTGGATTGTTCCAATGACCCGTACTGACGCCCAGTTTCTCGAGACACGATAGAGATTGGCCGTGTACGAAACACCGCGTCGTAGTCCGCAATCTACTGACATGGCCACACGAGTGCAGCATGCTGGTTATGCGCCACTTGCAGGGGGTCGCTCCAAAAAGCGAACGGGGGGGGCCGCGCGTTTGGAGAGGGCATCTATCGGGCTGGCCACCAATGGCTAGTAGAGGTGGCAGGAGACCTTGTGGCCCGTCTTCACTTCCCTGAGCTTCGGGCCTTCGTCGGGACAGGGCTCGAACGCGGCCGGGCAGCGGGGGTGAAAGGCGCATCCCGACGGGGGATTCAGCGGAGAAGGAACTTCTCCGGTCAAGACGATCTCTTCCCTCTCAGTGTCGGGGTGTGCTGAGAGGGAGGCGGAGATCAGCGCCCTGGTATACGGGTGCAATGGGTTGGTGAACAGCTGTCGGCTATCTGCCTCTTCCACGATCTTGCCCAGGTACATCACGCCAACACGATTGCTCATGTAGCGGACCGTGGCAAGCTGGTGGGCTATGAGCAGATAGCTGAGGTTATGCTCCTTCTGAAGAGACTTCAGCAGGTTCATGATCTGTGCTCTAATCGACACGTCCAGGGCGGAGACTGGCTCGTCTAATATGATGAGCTTTGGCCGCAATGAGAGAGCCCTCGCTATGGCGATTCTCTGCCTCTGGCCCCCGCTGAACTCGTGGGGATAGCGGTCGGCATAAGCTGGGCGCAACCCCACCTCCTCCAACAGCGAACCCACCTCGGATTTGACCTCTTGCCTGGTCAGCCGCCTATGGGCGGTGAGAGGCTCTGAGATGATAGCGCCAACTCTCAGGCGTGGGTTCAGCGAGCTCCATGGGTCCTGAAAGACCGCCTGTACCGAAGCCCGGTAGCTGTTCCGCCCCTCGGAGTTGAAGCTGCTTATACTGCTGCCGTTGAAGGAGATGTGCCCGCCTGTCAGCTTCTCCACCAGAAGTATCAGTTTGGCTGTAGTGGTCTTCCCACAGCCAGACTCCCCCACCAGGCTATAGGTCTCGCCCTGGCGGATGACAAAAGATATCCCGTCGACCGCCTTGACATGGCCCACCGTTTTCCTGAACACGAGCCCCGTTGTCACGGGGAAGTACTTCTGGGCTTGCTGCACCGCGACGAGGGGAGGCGCCGCCTGCTCGGAGTCAGTCTGGGTCATCGAGCCTCCAACATCGCGCCGTGTGCTTGGCTGCCACCGTGAACTCTGGTGGATACTCAGACCGACACCGGTCGAAAGCGAAGGGGCAGCGCGGCTCAAAGCTGCATCCAGGGGGAAGATCGTCGGGCATGGGCGGCTGTCCTTCTATCGAGGCCAGCCACTCCACGTCCCGTTCCAAATCAGGCACCGATTCCAGCAGGGCCTGGGTGTAAGGATGAGACGGACTGTTGAACAGCTCCCTCACGTCGGCGCTCTCCACTATCTTGCCCGCGTACATGACGGCGACGCGGTCGCACATCCTCGCGACGATGCCAAAGTCGTGGGTAATGAAGATAATGGCTGCGCCCGTCTCGGCCTGGATTTCCTTCAACAGACTCAGGTACTGCAGCTGGACGGTCGCGTCCAGGGACGTAGTTGGCTCGTCGGCAATCAATAGCTTGGGTGACCGGGAGATCGCTATCGCTCCGACGACCCGCTGTCTCATTCCTCCACTCATCTGGTGGGGGAAGCTACGCATTCTGACCTCGGGCGCGGGAATCCCCACGATGCGCAGCAGCTCCACCGCCCGCTCCCAGCGGGATTGACCGGACGGACTATCGTCAGCGCGAAAGGTCTCGGTGAGTTGGTCTCCCATGGAAAAGACCGGGTCCAGCGAGGTCATGGGGTCCTGGAGGATCATGCAGATCTCCCGGCCTCGGATCGTCCCCATCTCAGCCGTGTCCATCTCGAGGAGGTCCTCACCGTCAAAGACGATTCGGCCAGAAACGATCCGGCCACCGGGCTCCGGGACCAACCGCAGGATAGAAAGGGCGGTAATGCTCTTACCCGACCCCGACTCGCCTACGATCCCCAGGGTCTCCCCCCTCCTTAAGTCGAACGAGACCCCGTCCACGGCCTTTACTACGCCGGTGCGGGTAAAGAAGTGGGTCTTCAGGTCTTCTACCTGAAGGATGATGTCCTCTGCCAATGTAGCTCCTTTAGAGGGGCCAAAGATGGCTACCAGTGAGATGCGCTGGGGTAGAACCCGAGGCTGACGGTCAACCTTACCCTCAGACGCGACGTAGCTTGGGGTCCAGCGTGTCCCGCAGCCAGTCGCCGAAGAAGTTGAAGGCCAATACCACGACCGTGATGGCCACACCTGGGAAAAGGGAGAGCCACCACAGGTTGAGGATTACGACACGCCCCTCTGCCACCATAATGCCCCATGCGGGCGCGCCTGGCTCCAGACCCAGACCCAGGAAACTCAACGCGGCCTCCAGCAGGATTACCTGGCCCACCAGGAGGCTGGTTACGACCATCAGGGTATTGACGACGTTGGGAAAGATATGTCGCCGGATTATCACCAGTGGCGAATCACCCGCAATTCGGGCCATGGTCACATAGTCCAGCTCTTTTATGCCCAGCACTTCGCCCCGTATCATGCGGACGAAGCTGGCCCAGACGGTTAGCGCAACGGCCAGTATGATATTCTCCATGCCCGCCCCAAGCACCGTCACCAGTATCATCGCCAGTAGAATAGTAGGAAAACCCAGGGCAGCGTCGGTGGCGCGCATTATTAGAGCGTCGATCCTGCCTCCGACGTAGCCGGATATTAACCCTAACGAGGTTCCTACTACAGCTCCCGTGCCAAGGGCTACGCCGCTTATGATGACGGCGGTTCGGGCCCCGTATATGAGGCGGCTCAGAATGTCCCGCCCAAGAACGTCGGTACCCAGGAGATGGCCCCCGATCTCCCCCGGCGCCATTCTTGAGTTCACAAGATTGATCCTTCTTGGGTCGTCGGGAGAAATTAGGGGGGCGAAAATGGCGCAGGTCAATAGAGTGGTTAGTATTACGACGGGTATCCAGGGCAGCCTGAGGTCACCGACTCGTCTCCGGACCCCCCGGAGTCTGCCTGCTCTGCTTATAGCGATGCTCTCTACCGATCCCAAAGAGACCTCCCGCTAGTCGTACCGTATCCTCGGGTTCACGTAGGCGTAAAGGATGTCCACTATCAGGGATGTCGCGATGTAGAAGAACGCGGCCGTCAGCACAGTAGCCTGCACGATCGGGAAGTCCCGCCGTTGGATGGCCTCCAGCGCAAGCCGGCCCGTGCCGGGCCAGGCGAAGACAACCTCCACCGTTACGGAGCCGTTCAGAAGACCCGCCAGAGTTAGGCCGCCGAAGGTCATCAGCGGTATGATGGCGTTCTTGAGGGCGTGCTTATATATCACCAACCTCTCGGGAAGCCCCTTGATGCGGAGGAACCTGATGTGCTCGCTGTCCAACACCTCCAGCATGCTTGAGCGAGCCAGACGCACCATGCCCGCCATGCCACCCCACCCCAGGACGAGGGCGGGCAACACGAGATGGTCTATGCCGCCACGGCCATAAGTGGGCAGCCATCCCAATATGGCCCCGAACAGCAGGATAAGCATAATGGCGATCCAGAAGCCTGGGGTGGCGATTCCAAGGACGGCAAACAGCTTGCCCGCAGTATCAAATATAGTGTCACGCTTGACCGCGGATAGGATGCCCAGGGGGACCCCTACCACCACAGTCAGGAATAGGGCAACGGCGGTCAGCTCCAGGGTGGCCGGAAGGCGCTCCAGCAAGACCTCTCGCGCGGACCGCCCCAATATGTGAGAGGTGCCGAAGTCGCCCCTCACGACCCTGCTCAAGAACAGCCCGTACTGGTATACGAGGGGCTTGTCCAGGCCCATGTTTTTCCTGAACTGCTCAAGCTCTTCCCCCGTGGTCTCAGGACCTACGAAGTAAAGCGCGGGGTCTCCCGTCAAGTGCACGCTGAGAAATACCGCCAGGCTCAGAATCAACAAGGTGATAATCGCCTGGACGAATCGTGCGATGATATACCGCTGCATTAACTATCCAGGTGCCAGATTCTAAAACGTCGCAGGGTGCCGTGAAGAATCCTCACGGCACCCTGGCGCTAGGGTTGGTACGCCCCGACGAAGCCTCTCCGCCGAGGTTACTTGAGGGTTATCGTATGCAGGGCAGCACCGGGGAAGAAGGTCAGTGGGTATGGTTCCCACGTTGCTATACTAGAGCTCACTGCCCAGGGAGCATTCACATACCCGAAACTGAACTCGTACGCTTCCTCCCGCAGCCTTCGGTACAAGCTCACAAAGACATTGTCTCGCGCTTCTGGATCGAATACCGCCATGGCTGCATCCACCAGGTCGAATATCTCCTGATCGTTATGGGTTCGTGTATCGTTGTCAGAGGGCCCGAATACTCCGTTGGTCATACCCGAGCCATCCCAACGGCCCTCGTTGTCCTCCCACCTCAACCAGCCAACCCCTTCTCCTGGCCCTTCGATGTCATAGAATGCGTCGTAATGCGCACCTTCGTCCTTTACGACGATCTTTACGTCGATTCCCAACTCCCTCTTCCAACTGTCGGCAGCCACCTGGGCCGACTCGGTCAGGAAGGGGAGTACCGAGGACTTGAAGGTGGACACGGTAATTTCGGGGAAACCCTCTCCTCCGGGGTATCCCGCGTCGGCCAACAGAGCCCGGGCTTTGTCGGGATCATAAGGGAACGGGTCCAGGTCCGGGGCGTAGCCCATGGTGGCGGGGGTGGCGAGGCCCCAACCCGCTACCACCAACACCTCTGCGCCGAAGAGATTATCCCGCATCGCCTCCTTGTCAATGGCTAATGCAAAGGCCTGGCGGACCCGCTTGTCGTTGCAGGGCAGAGTCGGGTCTTGCCAGCAAGACTGCCACACTACCCGGGGATACGCAGACTGTTGCACGAACACGAGACGCCCGCCACCGGCCTCTATCGATGACTTCGCTTCCAGGCTGGCGGCGGCAATATCGGCCTCTCCTGCCCGTATGGCCGCTATTCTGGTAGCCTCCTCGGGGACCGGCTCCAGCCGTAAGATGTCGAATTTCGTCCTTCTATCTTCGTACAGGCCATATTTGGGCTGGAAGTAATAGTCGTCGAAGCGCTCGAACTCCATCGACGTTGCGGCTTCGTGTTTTTTAAGTTTGAAGGGCCCGGTGCCAATCGGGTTCTTGTCAAAGGCCACCGCGGCAGCCTCGTCCCAGGAATCCCCCTCGCGCTTCGGCATTATACCGAACCAGGGGGGGCCTGTATGACCAATGTGGTAGCCAGGGAAAGAGGCGTTGGGCTTCAGGGTAGTCAGACTGATCTTGTTACTTCCCGAAACCTTAACACCCCCCCAGTTCGCAGCAAGGCGGTGGGCTACGCCATTGGTCGTGTGGTCCACGACGCCGGGGCTCCAGTAATGATTCCAGCTCCATTCGATGTCCTCCACCGTTACCTCTGTGCCATCATGGAACTTGACGCCATCTCGTAGGGTTATGGTCCATGTATTGCCGTCGGGGGAAACGGACCATTCCGTGGCCATGCCGGGAATCAGCTCCGCGCGCTCGTTGGTGGAGATCAAGTACCCGTTCATAATGCGGCCGTACGAGTTGCCGCCCACGGCGAAGGCTTGAAGATAGTCGAACCTCTCCGTACCCATATCGGCGATCAATAGGGTTACCTTGCCGGTGCCCATGGCATCCGCGGCTGGCGCGGCTGGGACGGGCGTTGCCGCCGGCGCGGGTGCCGGTGGTGGGGCTGCTGGCACAGTCGGCTCATCCTCGTCGCCCCCGCACGCGACAATCAATCCCATAATGCCCAACAGCATCACAACTATCAGAATCGGCTTAACAATCGCAAACGACCTGTTCACAGGAAGCCTCCTAACGGGGGTTTGCTACAAGAACGTTCTAAGTTAACCGACAATAATGCCCTAAGAGGGTTAGCATCTGTGGCCAGCGAAGTTTACTCCCCCGACAACATCAGTGTCAAGCAGTTGTACTCGTCCAGTACATCCCGTACACATGCCTCCTTTCGAGGTGAGTTGATTGATAGTGGCCGTCTGCTGCTGAGCGGATGGTACCAGGCAAGTCAAGGCCCACGGGCTGCGCGCTCGGCGCGGAGGGGTCTAGGCCTTGACTTGCCTGGTGAGTTGTAGGTGTCGGCGGGGGCCGAAGGAGGAGGTTGTAATGGCAGTCTGCGAGCCAGGAACTGTTGCGGGGTAAGGTATCCGAGTGATTGGTGGGGTCTGATGGTGTCGTAGACAGCTTCCCAAGCACGCAGAGCTTCGTTGAGGGGTTCGACCTCAAGGTCCCCGTCATAGAGTTCGTAGAACTCCTCTGTATGAGTCCGTTGGGCTCGTTCCACGTGTCCATTGAGCTTGGGAGAGCGCGGGGGGAGCACGAAGAGTGCGAGGCCCTTGGATTGGCAGGCTTGCTCGAAGGCGGCCTGGAACTCACTGCCGCCATCGACCTGGATCGCCTTGACGGCGAAGGGCATCCTGTGGAGCAGTTGGTCCAGGAAGGCGCTGGCGGTGGTCGCTGTGGCACGGGTGTAGACCCCGAGCACGTCCCAGCGGGAGACCAGATCCCTGGCGGTGTAGTGTTTGAGTATGACGCCTGGTATCGGGCGTACATCGAGGGTGTCAACCTCGACGAGGTCTCCTGGCTCTCGGACCGTATATCCCTTGGGCTTACGAATCGCATCGGGACGCAGCCGCTGGCGCTTGCGGGCCGAAATGCCGTTGGTGAGCGCCTCTCGCAAGATGCCTGTCTCCTTGAGCCTTTTGAGTATCCGTCCCACCATGGAAGTCGAGACACTCCAGCCCTCTCGTCGCAGCATCACCACAAGCTTGTCTTTACCCCACCGGGGGTATTGCTGCCGCAGCCGCAGCACAGCATGTGCCAGCTCAGGGCTCCACGTGGGCTGGCGCACGCGCTTGGGCCTGTGGCTTCTGGTCTCAAGACTAGCCAAGTCCCGGGGGTTGTATCGCCTCAGCCAGCGGTAAAACGTGTCCGGCGAGATGCTGAAGTGCCGGCACGTCTTGCGGGCATTGCGCTCGTGATCGTGGTACCAATCGATCCACTTAAGCCGTCGCCTGGCCTCTCTGGAGAGCTCTACCGTGAGCCGAGACAGGCGTGCCGCTCCCGGTAGAATGGCTCCTTGCACTCGCATCATGGAGCCAGAATAACGTCTTAATCTGTTTTGCAACACCTGTTTTTCAGGTGTACGGTATCTATCTGAACGAGATCAGACATCGGACCACGAGGTAGTGCAACAGTTTGTGCGTAAAATGAGAGGGGCTCGGACGGAAAGACTTCGATTTCACGGCATCAAGCCGGTCCGGAATCGGCGAAATCCTACCTGAACGAGTCAGCCGAGTCCTGAGGCTCCCAGCCGAGGACATTTCTGGCATGCGACAAGTCACGATACGCCCACTTGTTGTTTGAGGTGCAGTTGAAGATATCGAACTTGACCTCATCGGGCGCCTCTATGCAGGCGTGCAACATCGTTGCCATGTCCCGGTGGCTCAGCCAGCGCGTGTAATCTGCCTCGACCTGCGGGTAGTCGTCGGGCCAGACCTGTCCTATCCTGATACAGATAACGGATAGCCCGTGGGCGTCGGAGAAGTGCCGGCCAATGGCCTCGCCCCACACCTTGGCGGCGCCGTATATCCCCTGGGGCCAGGTTTCCTGCTCCGTTAGCAGGGGGATGTCGCCGGGCACATCGTCGTACCTTCCTTCGCGGAGGGCCTTATAGGGCTCCACGGTCCCGTAACCCACCATCGTCGCCCCGCTGCTGGCGAACACGACCCGTTTTACGCCGGTGCGTCTGGCGGCCTCGAGGGCGTTATAAGTACCGACAATGTTCCCCGACAGATGCCCGTCCCAGCTATCGCTTCCCAGGAAAGCCGCCAGATGGACCACGATGTCCTTACCAGCGCACGCCTTCTCCACGGCGTCCAGGTCCGCGATGTCGGCCTTAAACCACTCGACGCCCTCGACGGGACTCCTGTTAAGAGCGCTTAGCTCGTAGCCTCCAATGCCCTCCAGGTGCCGCCTGAGTACCCCGCCGATCAGCCCGCTCATACCGGTAATCAGTACGTTCTTCATGGGTGCTGTCCTCCTATCCGTTCATGTAGAGTCCCGTCTCAGAGATATGCCAATGCTTCGTCATTGCGATGAGTCGACAGAACGACGAAGCAATCTGGGGGGCCGCGGCCCTCCTTCGTCAGGCCTCGCGATGCCGGTCACTCGGGCGTATTTCAAGGACGCCACACTAACGGCCTTTGAAGACCGGCGTCCGCCTCTCCAGCCATGACTGTCGCCCCTCCTGCTGGTCCTCGGTGCCCTTGACTCTCAAGGTCGAGGTCTCGTATTCGTATTGCAGGGAGGCCCGAAGGCTATGGGTAGCCGAGTACTCCACCGCCGACTTGTATCCAGCGGCGGCTATCGTCGCGCCGCCCGCGAGCATCTCGACATATTCGGCGGAGCGCTCCTCGAATTCAGCAACCGGCCAGACGCGATTCGCCCAGCCCCAGTCCAGCGCCTCCTGGGCGTTGAGGTGGCGCCCAGTCATCAAGATCTCCAGCGCCCTGCCCTGGCCAACTATGCGAGGCAGGAACCACGACGAACCACCGATCATGCCTATTGACCTGGTGACCCTGTGGTCACCCACCTCGATATTGTCTGCGCACAGCCGAAAATCGCTAGCGCAGGCCAGCTCCCAACCGAACCCGAGCGCCCAGCCATAGATAAGGGCCACGACGGGCTTAGGCAACTCACGAATGGATGGTATGAGCTGGTGGTGGACGTGGAAGTCATCGATCCCGGGTTGCGGGTTCATACCCCCCATGTCGTCCCCGGAGCAGAAAGACCGGGTACCTTCCCCTCGGAGCGTGACGACGCGGACCTCCGGATTGCTACCCGCGTGGTCGATCAGCCACTGCAGCTCGCGAAGCAGCCGAAAGCTGACGGCGTTGAGCCGCTTGGGCCGGTTGAACGTAATCGCGAGCACGCCCGAGTCCGAGAGGTCCCACAACACGTCTTCCCACTCGATCTCGTCAAAATTCGTCATGCGTTCCTCCTCGTAGTCGGTGGCGCACGGGAAGGTGCCTCTCCTTGGAACTCCTTCTGAGTCACCTGGTCGGGGCAATAGTACAGCACGAACAGCGCGGTGTCAGCCTCGTGTGGTAGTGCAAGCTTCGAGGCTCCACGCCCTCAATATAATGCCGTGTTCGTGCCTCGGAGGGTGGGAGCGCCATCTCACGACAACTGTCTGAGTGGGACCATCCCAGACGGCGCAGAATTGGTGGCGATTGAGCGGCGTTGCCGGGGCGTATGCCAGATGATATATTCGACGTGCAAGTCCAGGCAGATAGACAGCTAAGTTTTCGGTCCGCCCGAGAAAGACCTGACGCGGGACGCTGGCGGATTAACAAAGGAGCCGACCTTGGCGGGCGAGTTGCGTATTGCGGTAATCGGCCAGGCGGCCTTCGGCGAGAGCGTGCTGAACGCGCTGGTCGAAAGGGGCGAGGAGGTCGTAGGCGTATTCTGCCCCCCGGACCAGGAGGGACGGCCCGCGGACCCGATCAAGCAGGCCGCCCAGGCTCATGAGACGCCGGTGTTCCAGTTCCGGCGCATGCGAAGCCAGCCGGCCATCGACGCCTTCGGGTCGCTGAACGCGGACCTGTGCGTGATGGCCTTCGTGACCGACATAGTGCCGGACGCGATCCTGGACGCCCCGTCCCGTGGCACGATCCAGTACCATCCGTCTCTGCTTCCGAAACACAGGGGGCCCAGCTCCATGAACTGGCCGATCATCACCGGCGAGTCTCAGACCGGCCTCTCGATATTCTGGCCGGACAACGGCCTGGACACGGGGCCGATCTTGCTGCAGAAAGAGGTCGAGATAGGGCCGGACGATACGCTTGGCACTTTGTACTTCGACAAGCTCTTCGGGCTGGGTGTCGATGCGATGATGGAGGCGGTGGACATGGTCCGGGACGGGACCGCGCCGAAGATAGCACAGGACGAGACACAGGCGACCTACGAGGGCTGGTGCACGCCGGAGAACCTGGCAATCGACTGGGGCAAGTCCGTCGACGAGATATACAACATGGTCCGGGGCGGCGACCCGAGTCCGGGCGCAAGCTCCTCCCTTGATGGCGCCGCCGTGGCCTTCTTCCGCGCAGCAAAGACAACCGGCGACTCCGGCCGCCTTCCGGGCGAAGTTCTGGACGTCAACGAGAACGGGTTCGACGTCGCAGCCCGGGGCGGCTCGATCAGCGTGGGCAGGGTCCAGCCCGAGAGGGCGAGGAAAGTCATGGCGCCGGAGTGGGCAGAGTCCGTGGGATTGAAGAAGGGCGCTCGATTCGGTACGTGATGCCGCGCACCGGCCGAGAAAAGCCCCTCCCGATACCATGTCCCTGACCGACATAAACTGGGATGAGGTCGGCGGTGAAGCGGCGAGGATACTGAGCCGCTACATACGTCTCGACACCACAAACCCCCCGGGCAAAGAGGCCCAGGCCACCGATATGCTGGGCGAGTTTCTCTCCGCAGAATCCATCCCGTCGAGCGTTCACGTGCCCTCACCGGGCCGGGCCAACCTGCTGGCCACGCTAAAAGGCGATGCCTCGAAGCCGCCGGTGACGCTTCTGCATCACATGGACGTTGTGGCCGCCGCCGGCGACGGCTGGACTCATGACCCCTTCGGCGGCGAGCTGGCCGGCGGCCACGTGTGGGGCCGCGGCGCGATCGACGACAAGGGCCTCGGCGTCATGCACCTGATGGCGCTGGCGCTGGTCAAGCGGCAGGGCGCGCGGCTACGTCGCGACGTCCACTTCCTCGCCGTAAGCGACGAGGAAGCCGGCGGCGGCGTCGGCGCCGCCTGGATGATCGACAACCACTGGGACCGCGTCCGCTGCGAATACCTCTGGGACGAGGGCGGCGTCGGCACACTGGGCGTCGTGGGCCCGCGGCCCGTCTTCGCCGTGTCCGTTTCCGAGAAGCGATCGATGACGGTCCAGTTAACGGCTCGCGGGACTGGTGGCCACGGCTCGATGGCCAGCGGGACCCCGGTGAGCCGGCTGGTGACGGCGCTCGACCGCCTCCAACGCAGGTCCGGTCCGCATGAAATCGGGGCGGTGACCGCCGAGTTCCTTCGGGCGATCGCAGACGCGCGGCGCTTTCCGGCGTCGCTGATTCTCAGACACGCGGCTCATCCGCTGATAAAGTGGCTGGCGACGAGACGGCTGTCCGTCGTTCCCACAATCGATGCCTTGATGCGGAACACGGTAACGGTCACCATGATACAGGCAGGCGACACCCCGAACGTCGCCCCGGACGAGGCACGCGCCGTCCTCGACGTGCGGCTGCTGCCGTGGGTCGACCACGAGCAGTTCCTGAGGCAATTGCAACGTCTGCTGGACGACGACATACTCGTGGACGCCACGACGCCCTTCCCCGACTCGCCCCCTTCGCCAACCGACTCCGAGTTCTTCGCGGCGCTGACCGGCGCGGTGAAGCGCAACGTACCGGAAGCCATCGTAGCGCCGATTCAGACGCCCGTCGCGACCGACTCTCGCTTCTTTCGCCAAAAGGGCGTCAAAGCATATGGACTGATGCCGGCGCTGCTGACACAGGCAGACCTGGACACGATCCATGGCACTGACGAACGAATCTCTGTCGAGAACCTGGCTCTGGGGACACGGATCGTATACGAGACGCTGCTGGCGCTGTGCGCCGGCTGACTTAGGCAGTCACGAACCCACCTCAGGCTCCGCCATTCGAATGGCCTCATCCGCCAGGTCTGCGAACGCCTTCGCCCGAGTCCGGGCTCCCACGCCATCAAACGGCCCCTCGAGCACGAAGTTGTAACGAGCGAGAAAGTCCTCGGGCACGTTGGTCAGCGTGGGTAGGACCGTCTTCTCGGCCCACCTGGAAGCGGGATCGTACGTTTCGTTAAGTGCGTACAGGATGCTTTCGAGCGCGTGCGTGCCGTAAAACAGGAAGAATAGGACTATACCGGGACCTAGACCTCGTTCCGTACTGGTGACCAGTTCGTCTACGGCGTCCTTCAGGAGCGGGACATTGTGCCTCAAGATGTTCTGTTTCAGGCGCCGGGGGTATACAGCCGTCTGCTCCCGCCACCTCTTGAAGACTCCCCGCTTGTCGCGTAACAGCCAAGCCCTTTGCACCATATAGCCCAGTCTGTATGGTCGAAAAGGCACCTCGACCGCCGTGATAGCCCCCTCGTTGACAACCTGATCGAGCACGCTAGAGAGCTTCGAGACGGTCAGGTAGTGTACTTCGACGCCGATACCGCCAACGACACCCTTGTCGTACTTCTCCCAAATAGCCTTGCCCCAGTCTGATTCAGGCGTGTAGTCGATGGTCCAGTCGGGACTGACTGACGAAAGAAGGTCCGCCCTTGTGGACGACGCGAGGACTTCAGGGTGACAGACGATTCCGATGTCAACGTCGGACATGTCATCCACATGACCGGACGCGACCGACCCAAAGACGTAGACCGCCGTCACGTGTGGATGGTCTCCGAGCGCCTGGTCGACTCGGCGGGCGATGTCACGACGCTCTTTGAGCAGAGAGTCGATTTCAGTCGGGCCTGACATTGGGCGTCGACCTTGTCCTACGCTTGAGTTCGGCCAATTTCCAGCGCAAGGCTCGCGCCCTTGCCGACGCTGGCAGTCAGTAGGGACACGGAAGCAACGATCCTCCGGCCAGTTCGTGAATGCATCACTGCCCGATTCCAGTTGCGTAGAGAATCACGCCCGCGACCACAGAAGACAGAATTCCGAGTCCGAACCCCATTAGCCGGTCCTTCCAGGCATGCGCGCGAAGCGCAGAGGCATGCGCTGTGAGAATGACTTCTACGGTCTCTCGTTGGGCCGCGACTACTGGTTCAAGGGCCTCGCTTTCACCTTGCAGTCGACTTACCGTTTGTTCGGCCTGATCGACGCGGAGACGTTCGTTTTCGAGGAACCTGTTCAGGGTTTCCAGGACCTTTTTGGTCTCGTTGATCTTTGGTCGACCATCAGTGCGAACCGAGAACCCTCGGCATGCTCCGGCCGATCCTGCAAGGCGTACACCAATACGAAACCGAATGTCGCCAGTAGGCCATACACAGCTGCCAGATAGTAGCCTACGGGGCGATCGGCGATCACGAGCCAGGAAAACGCCAACAGCCCCAAAGCAATGCTTGCTAGTACCACCCACCGATCTCGCGAGCTGGTCGGATACAGCCTTGTACCGTGCAATCGTCCACTCATACGCAAGTCCTACCTTCCAGCATTGTTTAGATTGAACCGGATAGCACCCGAGACTGGCCCAGACTACGGTGTGAGCCTCCAGACAAACGGGAATTGTATTGGTCGTAGCCCGAGAGAGGTGCGGCGTCCCGTATCGCGACAGGCAACGCAGCACGTCTGCGGTAATCGGCAGCGGCGCGATCGACCCGAGGCCGCGCCCACCCCTAGCCCGTGTACGAGAACTCGCGCGAGAAATCGCGCTCCTCGCTGGTGATCATCTCCAGGACCGCGGGCTTGCCCTCGGCCACGACCTTGGTCGCGCGCTTGATCGCCGGGACGACCTCGTCTGGCGACTCGACGCGCTCGTTGTAGCTGCCCATTGCTTCGGCCACCATCGAGTAATCGCCGCTGATGTACTTGGTGCCGAAAAGCTCCGTGGCGACCGGGAAGCTGGTAGGTGAGTAGATGCCCATGGCCGAGTTGTTCAGAATTACCGTCAGTACGGGGATGTTCTCTCGAACGGCGGTCTCGACGTCCAGTCCGACCATCCCGAACCCGTAGTCCCCGATGATGCTCACCGCCAGCTTCTCCGGCGCGGCCAGTTTCGCGCCCAGGGTGCATCCCATGCTGTATCCCAGCTGGGTGGACTTGCCCCACGCGATGAACCCTCTAGGGGAGACCGCCTCGTAGAAGGGGATCGACTGGTCTCGCGGACTGCCCGAGTCGTGCGTCACGATGGCGTTCTTGCGGTCGATGGTCTGCGCGAGGTCCCAGATGATGCGGTAAGGGTTGATCGGCACCTCGTCCGAGGAGAGCTTCGGCATCCACTCGTCGAGCCACTGGTCCTTGACCGCCTTCACCTCTTTCGCGCTTGT
This sequence comes from Dehalococcoidia bacterium, assembly GCA_965248005.1. GTDB lineage: Bacteria > Chloroflexota > Dehalococcoidia > Lucifugimonadales > UBA1123 > CBDFIE01. Next base: position 668,770 of record CBDFIE010000003.1, on the reverse strand, counting down.
CCCGTTCTCTGACCGGCGCGCCGGGCCTAGCTGGTCCTTGATCTCATCGACTAGCTGGGCCAGCACCAGTTTGGCGTCGCCGATGATGGCGTGGTCGACGTCGTAGTCCTTGTTCAGGTCCTCCAGGTCGTTGGTCGAGTGAATCAGCACCTTGCTGGCGAACTGGTTGGCGCCGAAGTGGATGTTGGTGAAGCTGCACCCGACGCCCAAAACCACGTCGGACTCTTGCAGGAAGTGGATAACCGGCCCGGTGGTGGTGCCGCTCCGGGTCCCGAGGGCCAGGGGATGGTCCTCGGGAAAGGCGCTCTTGCCGGCCATGGTCGTCATGACGGGTATCTGGGTGAGCTCGGCCAGCTCGCGCAGCTCGTCCCAGGCCTCGGCGTATAGCACGCCCTGTCCGGCCTGGATGATGGGCCGCTTGGCGGCCAACAGTATCCTGGCGGCCTCGCGTACGTCTTGCGGGTTCCCCGCGGACTTTCGCGGCCGCACCGGCGAGTACGCCGTCGCCTCGTCGGCGATGTCGCCCCGCAGCACGTCCGACGGCAGGTCCAACAGGACTGGTCCCGGCCGGCCGGTCCGAAGCTGCGTGAAGGCCCGACGCATCATCTCGGGGATGCGCTCGACCAGGTTGATCTGTTCAGACCACTTGGTGACGTCGCGATAGGTATGGCTGGGGCTAAAGGTCGGGTGGACGCCAACCCGGTCCAGTTGGGCGGACGCCGCCAGCAGCAGGATCGGCACCGAGTCCGCGTAGGCCTGCGCCACGCCGGCAAAGGCGTTCTCCGCGCCGGGACCGGCCATCATCGAGAAGACGCCAATGCCGCGACCGTTGGTCACACGGCTGTAGCCGTCGGCGGCGTTCACGCCAACGCGTTCCTGGCGGAAGATCATCGGCCGGATGCCGTGGACGGCGGCGGCCTCCTCCAGGGTGTTCATGGGTATGATCCCCATCTGCTCGACGCCCTCTTGCTTGAGGATCCTGGCGATCGCGTCCGCACCCTTCATAGCTGCTCCCTTTCGGCGAATATTGCTCTCCGGCGACCTCGGCGTCCCCATCCTACTATGCGCATGGAGCCTGCACAATGGACGGGCCGCCACCAGTCTCGTCCCGCTTGGGGTGGCGGCCCCGCGTAGGAAGCATGCGGCCCCGACCCTTCAGGCTCAACGCGAGGCACGACGAAGTCCCAATGGAATCGGGACTCCTCCTCACGACTACTCAGGAACGTAGTCCAAAGACCCCGCGATAATTGCAGATTGAATTTCTGGCCTCTTTCGCCTAAGGTTTGCTTGCCCAATTAATACCAGGAGACGCAGCAATGAACCACCCGGTCAGCGCCAGCGATTTAGAAGCACTGAGACAGATCGACACGCCCACGATATGTAACGCCATCGAGCCGCTGGACGTCCGCGACAACACCCAGGGGTTCATGGGTTGGGACATCCGGTGCATGTTCCCCGAGTTCGGTGTGATGGTGGGCTATGCGGTCACCGCTACTTTGGATACCGTGACGCCCGGCAGAGTACAAGATCCGGCGGCGCGGTACGAGCTGTTCGAGGCCATCGAGAGCTCGCCCAAGCCGGTGGTGCTGGTGTTCAAGGACATCGGCGCGCGGCCGCACCACGGCTGCCATTTCGGCGACGGCCTCGCCACCACGTCCATGAGGCTGGGCGCTATCGGGCTGGTAACCGACGGTGGCGTCCGCGACGTCGACACGGTCCGGGAGATGGGCTTCCACTATTTCGCGCCTGGCATGGTGCCCGCCCACGGGAACTTCGGCTTCCGCGAGGCCCAGGTGCCGGTGGAGGTTAGTGGAGTCGTGGTCAATCCGGGCGACCTGATTCACGCCGACATCAACGGTGTAACCGCGATACCCGTCGACGTCGTGCCCCGGTTGATCGAGCAGGCGCGCGAGGTCACGCGACGGGAGGCCGCGAGCCACGCCTGGGCGAAAAGCGACGAGTTCTCGCTGGACGCGATGAAGCGAGGGTAGCGCCGCCAAAAATGCGCAGGGTGCATTCTCCCGGGCCGGCGCCCGGGCTTTGGGTGCCGGCCATCGCCCGACCGATAATTCCGACCGTGGCCACGGTCCGTTGACAACCACCCTGGTCGAACCTACCTTCTGCGAGGCGAACTTCGCCGATTGATGAACACCCATATGAAGATTAGCCACCCACGAGTCCTGCTTCTCACGTTGTCCTTCGCCATGACCCCGGCGCTCTTCGGCGTGTCGTCGGCGGAGGAAGGAGTGGCTGATAAGTTGGTTCCAAATTCCGGCGATCCTTCTGCGGCGGCTCGGCGGACCGAGCATCGCAAGTTCTCATCAAAGGATATCCCAGCTTGTGGAGACGGCCATGACGTTCCCGGCGGCGGCGCCCGCTGTCATTGCGTCGCTTCTCGGCACGGACCCTTCTATGCAAGCCTATGTTGAGGGAGGGCTTCTTCGTCTGGACGAAGGCGGAAGGGCACAGGTCTATTTCCATGTGACAGAAGCCGATACTGCCGCGCTATCCGAGCTGGAATCGAAAGGCGCGGTGATCGAAACCACCAACGATGAGGGAACGCTGGTGCAGGCGTGGGGTCCGGTGAACGCTCTCGAACAGCTCGCCGCAGCAGACTACGTCACGGCGGTCACGCTCCCCAAGTACGGCCGCGTTAATGTGGGAGCCGAGCTGACCGAGGGCGATGCGCTTCTCGGCCTCGCCTCTCTGCGCTCTGCCCGGTCTGTGGACGGCTCCGGGATTACCGTGGGCGTGATCTCGGACGGGATATTTGGACTGGCGGATTCCGTCGCGTCGGGCGACCTGCCGACCTCGAACCTGGTCCGTGACGGAGCCGGGAAGCTGGTGGCCGCCAACGGCGGCGTGATAGCCTAGTCATTTCGCGCCGATGGGGACTTGGAGGGGGGGCTCGGGGGCAGCTCACAGGGTGCCGAAGGGACGGCCATACTCGAAATCGTGCATGACATCGCGCCGAGCGCCCAGCTACGTTTCGCCAACTTTTCGACTCACCTGGAGTTCATCGCCGCGGTGGATTTCCTGGCGGCCAACAGCGACGTCGTGATCGACGACATCGGGTGGTTCGGGTTCCCGAGCACTTTCTTTGGCACCTCTGCGGCGGCGCCCCATGTCGCGGGTCTGGCCGCGCTGCTCCTCGACCTCGAGCGGAACCTTAAGGCAGGTGAAGCCGGTGACAATCCCGTTGGCGACCGCCTGGCGCTGCGGGCGGCCATCCTCGGGTCCGCTGTTGATCTGGGCGCAGCCGGGCCTGACAACATCTTCGGTAGCGGTCGGGTCAGTGCCCTGGCCACCGGCGAGTCCGTGTCTCCCACACCGCCTGCTCCACCCACAAGCGTGACCGCGGTGGCAGGAAACGCAACGGCGACCGTGGCAAGGACCGCGCCGTCGTCCGACGGCGGTAGCCCGATTACCCAGTACACGGTGACTTCGAACCCTGATGGTCTGGTTGCCGCGGTCGACGGCTCGACGCTCACCGCCGAGGTTGCCGGCCTGACCAACGGGACCGCGTACACGTTTACGGTGGTTGCCACAAACGTTGCTGGCACCAGCGTCCCATCGGCGCCGTCGAACAGCGTTACCCCGCAAGGGCCTCCCGATCCCCCGACCGGGGTTACGGCGGTAGCCGGAAACGCAACGGCGACCGTGGCATGGATCGCGCCGTCGTCCGACGGCGGTAGCCCGATTACCCAGTACACGGTGACTTCGAACCCTGATGGTCTGGTTGCCGCGGTCGACGGCTCGACGCTCACCGCCGAGGTTATCGGCCTGACCAATGTGACCGCTTACACGTTTACGGTAGTTGCAACAAACGTTGTGGGCACGAGCGTCCCTTCGGCGCCCTCCAACAGCGTAACGCCCACACTGCCGCCGGTGCCGGCGCTGTCCGCAGCAGCGCTGGCAGTCCTGGGCGCGGCGTTCATCGCGCTGCTGACGAGGGCGGCTTGGCGACGCTCACGAGAGATCGGGAGCGTCCGAACCTAGGCGATCCCTCTCAAGGTCCGGTCTCAGGGCACGGGAACGCTTCGATGCGTTGGAGCCGCTCCAGCGCCGCGGGCCCTCGGCAGCCAATAGGCGAAGCACCATAAACCCCCGACGACGGGCGGAGCCAGGCCCCAGAAAACGGCGAAAAGGCTCAGTACCAGCCGGGCCGAGCCTTCGGGCGTGTCGGATCTCGCGGCCCATACCAGTCCGTGGCCCAGGAGCGCGACCACAGTGATGTGCAGTACGAAGCTCCCCGCGACCATGGCGGCCAGCCAGGCCAACCTGGGCGTCGCGCCGATGCCCACGGCCGCCAGCACGAGCACGCTGACCAGGATTAGGCCGAAGTGGAGCGTTAGGCCGTCGATGGCCACCTTGTCGGGTAAGACGGGGTGCTCGTAGATGAGCTGGGCGCCCAGCTCCCATACGATCGCGTCGTCGGGCAGCAGTGGGCCCGCGGCCGCGGCCCGCCTGGTTGTACGGCTCGGCCAGGCTGAACCAGGCGATGACGATGATCGGAAGGACCAACAGCGACCTGAAGGCGAAGGTCAGCAGCTTAGACGTTCCTAGCACCAGCCATCCTGTCCGCCCAGAAAAGCCACAGCACGATTGCGAGCAGAATTATCAAGGTCTGCCAGACAAGCAGGTGGGCGACGTCCAAATATCGTGGGTAGTTGGAGCCTATCCAGAACAGGCTCATGATTCGGACCAGGTTGACCGAGGTAAGCACGACCGCTCCCAGGAGCAGTCCCTTGCCCTTGGACCTCCAGGCAGCCGGGTAGGCGGCCACCGCGCCCATGAACAGCACCAGAGGACCGACCGCGGTGCACTCCGCGACCACGTTAACCGCGAAGCTGTTCGACGAGAGAATGGTGCCGTTCGCGGTCGTGGACACGCCAAACAGGTTGAGCCCGAGGCTGCTCCAGCTGGCGGTCCACTGTGAGACGCGCTCCACCCAGGAGCTGCCGAGGAAACCGAAGTAGATGCCAAGGGACAGCAGCAAGCTGGCGGCGACCACGGCCGCGGGCCAAAGCGCCCTCCAGCCGAATCCCCCGCCGGGGCCGCCATCGACGGTACGTTCGTTATGTGGGGTTATGCCATGCATGTGGTTCGAGACTGGGCGATTCGCTTGTCGGCCCATTATATGCCGCGGGGGTCCGGTTTGACACCCGCTCCGGCTACCCTGCCTACCGATGAGACCGGAAAAGCGCTCAGCGGGCAAGTGTCATGGAGTTGCGGTCGCCCATACCGAGGGTTGACGGCCCTTCAAATGCGGAGTTGCGGCCTAACCGGAGACGGAAACTGGATTTTGGGTATGGCTTTCGGAGGCTTGGGTAAGCCACCCTCGACTGCCTCGCCGAGTCGATGTGGTCGACTCCGTATTCGGAGTTAACTCGCTGGCCACCGACGGCCGCCCGTATCGGACGACGACGTCCACTCTGGGAATCGAGGCGAGGGGACGCCGTGAACCGGGGCCGCGAGATGCGGTGGGTCCGTGGCATGGCCCAGGATTGTCGCCGCTCTGGCACTGGGAGCTTTCGTCGGAGTTTCCGGGGAGATCGAGGAGCTGGTCCTGCTATCGGCCGTGAGCCTGGTCTTCGCACTACTCGTCGTTATGAGATCGTGGTCGAGAGAGAGTCTCGGCGGCGAATCCGGTCCGACGAGACTGCTACCTGGGGCAGGTTGGCAGATCCGGTAGCATAGCGAACCGGAGAAGTTGCGTACGTCCGGCCGGAATCCCTGACTAGCTACAAGTCGGACGCGGTATCAATTTCTCCATCAGGTTCTCAGTTCTGCCGTGCCGGGCGGCTTCGATGAGAAACTCATTCTTACGAGACCCCAGTCACCGGCCGGATTTGTGTTCACCCCATGCGTCTCAGCGCGCATAGTAGCTGATGACACGCTCTCGGAGGGCGTCCGCGTTGATAGGCTCGCCGTCGAGCCAGCCGCGGATAGTCCGCTGGCGACGGGCCAGCTCGGCGTCCACGTCGTCGATGCCGGTGCGCGAGCGGACCGCGTCGGTGGCCTTCCGGGAGTCGAGGATCCGGGCTGAGGTGGCGTCAGCGCCGTCTTGCGCCAGGGTAACTAGAGTCGGCCCGGCTCCAGTAGCGTGACTCGGCTCACCCGCCGAATGATGTCCCTGTCTTCGTAGTCCATCCGTGTGTTGACGATCAGGCCGGTCAAATGGAGCTGGCGCTGGGGCACGCTGACGGGCGGCGCTGCCAGCAGCTCCAGCACCTGCTCGGGGGTATCGGCGTGCATGGTCGCAGCCATGGCGTAGCCCGCGTCGAGGGCGTCGAACAGGATGCGTACCGAATCGCCCCAGAGGTACGCGGCCGTGTGGTCGCTAAGCTCGGGGACCAGGACGTAGGTCTCGGCGGCATCGGTGGATTCCAGGAAGGAGAAATCTTCCCGCTCTCCGCGGGTGAGCACTGTGCTAAAGCTTGGGGGCGCTAGGTCCAGGAGCGCGCTGACGAGCGTCGTTTTGCCGGCGAATTGGGGCGCCGCCGCCGCCAGCAGGGATGTCCTGGCTTCGACCAGGAGCCACAGTAGGGACGCCAGCTCCAACGTCAGGGTATGGTTGCTCACCAGGTCAAGCAGACTCAGGCGGTCTCGCCCCCGCTCCTCGCCGCCCCACCAGCCGGCGGCGGCGCTAGAACCGACCATCGACGCGCTCCGGAAGCGGTCCGGCCATCAGGCGATGCGCTTTCGGCGATTGCGCAGGTAGTCCACCATGACGTACCTGCCCAGCTGGCCCGAGGTGGTGTAGAAAGCGCGGCCCTTATTGATGCGGGTCATCTTATCGACGAAGTCCATCAGGTAGTAGTTGGACTCCAGCATGAAGGTGTTGATGGTGACGCCCTCGAGCGTGCAGCGTTTGACCTCCTTGAGGGTCTCCTCGATGGTCCGGTAGGTGGGCGGGTAGCCGAAGTAGGCCTGCCCACCCTCCAGGTGCGCCGTCGGCTCGCCGTCAGTGATCATTATGATTTGCTTGGAGGCGACCTTCTGCCTGGACAGCAGCTTGCGGGCAATCATCAGCCCGTGCTGCATGTTGGTCCCCGATACCCAGTTATTCCAGGTTATCTCGGGCAGGTCCTTCTCGCTGATCTCCATACCGTAGTCGGAGAACCCCACCATCGAGAAGTGGTCCCTTGGGAACTGGCTGCTGATGAGGGAGTAGAGCGCTAGCGCAACCTTTTTCGCTGACCCCCAGCTTCCGAACATCCCCATGGACCTGCTCTGGTCCAGCAGCAGCACCGTGGCGGACTGCGACAGGTGCTCGGTCCGGTTGATCTCGAAGTCCTCGGGGCTGAGCCGCACCGGTACGTTGGGGCCGTTCCGCAGCACGGAGTTGAACAGCGTCCGGTGCAGGTCCAGGTCGAAGGGGTCGCCAAACTCGTACTGCTTCGTTTCGCCGGTGGTCTCGCCGCCGTCGCCCCTCATGTAGACTTCGTGGCTGCCGACGCGGTCCTTCTTCAGCTCCGAGAAAACCTCGCGCAGAGCTTGCTGGGCAAGCATTCGCATTCCCCGGGGCGTTAGCTCTAGCCTGTCACCTTCGCGACGGAGGTAGCCCGCCTCTTCTAGCTGCTTGACGAGCCGCTGGATCTGCTCGACCTGGCGGCGGGCTTCCTCGCCCAGGTGCTCTTCGACCTGGTCGGGGTCCAGGTCCTGAACGTTGCCCTTGCGCATGACCGACTGAATCTGCTCGTCGAGCTGGTCCATGTCTTGAAGCCGCCCCATCAGCTCCATCGCCTGGTCGAGGGTCAGCGACTCGTCGCCCATGAAGGGGTAGTCGTTGGCCATGTCGTCGAACGGGAACATCTCGTACATCATGGACGCCAGCTCGGACAAGTCCTGCATCATGCCGGGGTCCATGGCCGACTCCATGAGCCGCTCAAGCTCGTTGCGCATCTGGGGCGACATCGAGTCCATCAGCGATTGCATTGACGCCATCTGCTGCTGGAGCCGTTCGATAAGCTCGTCCAGGCTGGCGGGACGGTCGGGATCGAAGAAGTTGCCGTACTGTTCCATAAAGCCTTCGAAGTCTGGGTCATCGTCCATGGCGCGGTCTCGGAGCATCTGGTTCAGCGCCTGGATCATCTCCTGCAGTCGCTGCATGTCCTCCGGGGACATGCTCTGGAGCGCGTCTTTCATGCCCTGGAAGTAGTTCTGCATCATCTGCTGCTTGAGCATCTCCGTCAGCTCTTGGAACTTCTGCCGGGCTTCCGGGTCCATGAATTCGTAGTCGCCAAGCTCTTTGATTCGGCCTGCGGCGCTCTCGGGCAGCGTTTCGAGCTTCTCCAACCCCTGGTGGGCGCGCTGCTCCAGAATGTCCATGGGCCCTTTGAGGAAATCGGCGTCGTCCGCCGCTTCCTCGAGCTGCTGGCGGGCCTCTCGTAACCGGCTCTCGATGCCGCTGCGCTCGGTGTCGATTATGTCCTGTACGCGCTCTTGCAGATCGTCCATAATCGAGTCCAGATTGAACCGCTCAAGCTGTTGCCGACGCATCTGCTGCAGCCGCTCGCGGAGCTCGTGAAGTCCGCTGACGCGCTCACCCCGGTCGTCGGTCATTCCCTGACGGAACAGGTTGCGCAGAGCGCGGTCGATGTCGCCGTGGGCCATGATATCGTCGGACAACGCGTCCAGAATGTCGTCTTCGTCGGGGCCGTAGACCTGCTGGGTGCCGTCCCACCGGGTGTAGCGGTAAGAGGTCATGAGTGGTCCTCTGTCAGAGATACGGGGTTGAGGCGCGGGCGGTCGCTGCGACCCAGTCAGTCGGGGCAAGCTCTACGATTTCGAGCGTGAGCGCTGCCCGCTCTTGAAGCCATGATAGGGTCGGGTACCTGGGGTGTCAACGCGAGGTGGCCTGGATGTGACCGCGCTCCGCCGTCGGTCCCGAGGGGCTACGCTTGGTGGCTGTGATCGAGGAATCGTGACGAGCTAGGGATGGGGACGGTCTGGAAGCACCGGGAGCAGGGGCGGGCGCTCGGGAATGGTGGGCGTTGGGTGCGAGAAGTCGCCTCGACGGCTACCGCCCCTCGGAGGTCTCCGCCGCGCCTTCCGCATCGCCGTCCCGCCGGCCCTCGCCTTCTTCGCCCTCGCCCTCTACGCCTTCCTCGCCCTCTGCGCCCTCTTCCAGTTCCTCTTCCTCGACCTCGACAACCTCGATCCTGGGAGCGGTCACCCTGGCGATCATCTCCTCAGCGTCGTTCAAGATCGTGACGTCGCCGGCGACCGCGATGTCTCCGACCACGATGGTCTTCTCGAAGTCTTCGAGGATGGTGATGTCCACGTGGAACGCCGACGGCATCTCCATTGGAAGCGCCTCGACCAGAAGCGACTGGAGGTTTTGCAGCAGAACACCGCCCATCTGCGTGACGCCCGGCGCCGTGCCGTCCAAGATCACCGGAACCCCGGCGCTGATCTTCTGGGAAACGTCCACTCGGAGGAAGTCGACGTGGATGATGGCCTCCGTAACCGGGTGTCGCTGGACCTCTCTGACGAAGCAGATGTTCTCTTGGTCGCTGCCGTCGTACTCAACCGAGACCGGTACGTTGGTGCCCACCTGGGCGAGCAGCCGGATGAGGGTCCGGTCCTCGACCTGCAGCGAAGCGGGCTCGATCCTGGCGCCGTAGACGTGCACTGGAACGAGGCCCTGCCTGCGCAGGACGTTGACCTTTTTGCCGATCTGCGTTCGCGGCGATAGCTTTACGCTATGAACGTCCATTAACCAGACTCCCGGAATTCGCCTCGATCACGTCAGAAGCGTCGAGCGCCAAATGGCCCCGACTCGTCGGGGCCGTGCCACGATATTTTAGCATAAGGATATCCGGCACCGTTACTGGTCGATCACCGAGCCGTCGGCGTGGAGCCGGGTGGCAACGACCCGTGGCGTGAAGGGGTGCTTCTCCGCCGCGTCCTCCGCCAGCTCGACGCCGATGCCGGGCGCGTCGGGCACGATCAGGTAGCCGCCTTCGCGCCGGACGGCCGATTTCACGATCTCGCTCTTTGGCGGCTCCTCCTCGCCAGTGGGGTACTCCTGTAGTGCGAAGTTCGGGATGCACGCGGCGATCTGAAGGCAGGCGGCGGTGCTGATCGGACTGAGCGGGTTGTGGGGCACGACGCCTACGTAGTGGGCTTCGGCCAGGGCCGCGATCTTCTTGGCGTGGGTGATGCCTCCGACCATGCAGACGTCGGGCCGGACATATTGCACGGCGTCCCGTTTAAGCAGCATCTCGAACTCGTGGATCGTATGCAGCCGCTCGCCGGTGGCGATGGGGATGTTTATGTGACGTGCCACCTGCTCCATGGCGTCGAAGTTGTCCGGCAGTATGGGGTCCTCGTAGAAGAAGGGATGGAACTCCTCGATGCCCCGTCCCAGTGCGATGGCCTCGGCCGGCGTCAGGCGGCGGTGTATCTCGATGCACAGGTCGACGTCGTTGCCCACGGCGTCACGGTAGGCGCCCACAGCGTCGATGGCGTCGCCTATCTTTTGGGCGTGGGTCTTGAAGTAGGGCACGTCCCGCGCCTCGTCCAGGAATGGCGTGAGGTGGCCCACCGCGGTGAACCCATCGGCCTTGGCGTCCTTGATGCCCTGGACCAGTTTCTCCCGGGTGTCGCCGAATACGTGGTAGTAGACGCGGGCCTTGTGGCGCGTCTTGCCGCCCAGGAGCTGGTAGACGGGCACGCCGAAGTGCTTGCCGGCGATGTCCCACATGGCGATGTCCAGGGCGCTCAGCGCGCCCATGATGGCCGCGCCGCGGAAGTGGCTGAAGCGGTACATGTACTGCCAGTGGTGCTCGATGCGCAGGGGGTCCTGGCCCACAAGGTACCGGCCGAACAGCTCGATGGCTGCCTTAGAGGCCTCCAGGTAGCCCCAGGCGCCGGACTCGCCAACCCCGGTGATGCCCTCGTCGGTGTGAATCTTGGCGTACAGATAGCGGCTGACGCCAATGGCCTCGACCTTGGTTATCTTCATACCCTCTCCCCAGGGGCAGGGTTTACCCTGCACCCATATCTAGCGGTGGATTTTGGTGGCGCTGGAATCCGGTGATCAAGGGGTATTCTAGGCGGCACAGGGGCGTGCGACAAGCACGGATCGTGTCCTGGCCGGCAAACATGGAAGCTGGCTCCATCGACGCCCGGCTGAGTCACTCGGTGTGGATGGCCAGCACAAGGGTGGTCGCGCCGTGCGGGCCGTGGGCATCCTCGGATTCGTGCTGACCCGATCCGGCATGCGCGCCCGGTTCGTGGTAGACGACCGCGGCCCGCTGGACGACTAGACCGGGCAACTCGGACGCGACCTGCTCGGGCGTCGTGAGCGTCGAAAGGTCTTCGTCGGTCCACTCATTGGGCGGCTCCGAGCGGTCGTGACTCGCAAAAAGCAGCAAGCCCCCCGGGGCCAGAACCCGGGCCGCGTTTGCCAGTACGTCTTTCCGCGTCTCCGCGGGCAACTGGATGTAGAACAGCGTTATGAGATCGAACGGGCCGTCAAACTCGAATGATGCCGCGTCCGCAACTGCGAACTCGACCTCGACGCCCCGTTCGGCCGCAAGTTCACGACCCCTCCGGATTGCGGACTCCGCGTAGTCGACGGCCGTCACTCGCCAGCCCTGCTCGGCGAGCCAGACAGCGTTGGCGCCCTCGCCGCAACCGATGTCCAGGGCCCGCCCGGGCGTCAGGCCGCCAACCTCGGCAGCGAGCAGATCGTCGCGGTCGGGGAAGACAGGCCCCATGGTTGACCACGCCTCGTCCCACCATTCGGCAGTGTTCTGCGATTCAGACGGTTCTTGCTCGTGCGTCATGGCGTAAGTCTCTCCGTCGCAACGATCACCGTGGTAGCCTGGCCGCGAGGCCCGTGAAGCGAATGACGCCGCGCCCGTCTTCGCCGCGGGCCAGGGCGTCGAAGCCCTCGTTGATGGCCCGAGCGGCACATGCGGCAGTGGCCGCAGTTCAAGACGAATAAAAGGATGCACCACTTATGAGCAACTACGTCAGCTCAATCGCCTCAGGAAAGGGCGAGACTGGTCTTAAGCGCTGCGTCTACGTCGGCCATTCGATGGGCAAGTGAACCTACGGTGGAGAGAATTCGTTCTTTCTCGATCGTCAACACCAGCGAACAGTCGACCATGCTGCGCTCCGGGAGTCCGCTCTCAGCGGGTTCTATGATTACGCTTACGGGATAGGCTTTCAGAGTTCGGGTGATAGCAACCACGATGGTGTTAGGTGAATGGACGTTTCCGATATTATTCTGGACGACCAGGGCAGGCCGCCGTCCCGCGGGCTCACTGCCGCGGGGCCTACCGAAATCCACCCAAACCACGTCGCCTCGTCTCACACTCTCTGTCATCGGGTCGCCTGCTTCTCGACTCCCGGGCCTCAATCATGCCCATAGGGTGGAAGGACTTCGCCAGATATGCTGATCGCCGTCTCAGCAAAGCGCCGATGTTCTTCAGCCAGAGTCTCATAGCCTTTGGCGAGTTCCAGCTCCATAAGCCTCCTTTGCTCGGCCTGAATAAGATGCGCGAGAAGCTGACTCCGCGAAACTTTCCTCTCGGTCGCCATGCGATCGGCCGAATCTCTCAAGTCCTTGGGTAAACTAATAGATATTCGCTGGACCATCTTCAAACCTCCTAAGCAGCGGAGATATTCATCCATATCACACTAGCCCCTGCTTGGCTGTCATTCAACTATTAGCTTCTATGATTATTACTATGCGTAATACATGATCGCATACGCGTGGTAGGACTTCAACTAGTTAGCTCTCGCAGCTGGCTCGGGCGTATTCGGACGACCAGTCCAGAGAGGGGCTTGGCCCTTAATCGCTGGGGGTCTCGCCCAGGGCGCGGGTGCGGACCGCCTGCATCTCCTGGCGCACCGCACCCAGCATCTGTTCCTCCTCGGCCTCCTCCAGCTCCATGGTCTTCAGAACCACGGCGGCCTCGGTCATGAGCTGTTGCCGGATCAGCCGGTAGTCGCTGGCGGCCAGGTTGCCGATCGCGTGCTCGAGCTCGGCGCTCTTGAGGCCAGCCACGGCGGCGTCCCAGCGGCGCATCAGGTCCGCCTGCGGGGAGCTCTCGTCGGCTTCGAACTCGTCGCGGTTGGTCCCCACCACGAAGGGCCATAAGATGGCGATGGCCGGCACGAGGGCGATCAGTATGGCGATCAGTACGAGCACGTCTCAGGCCCCGGCGGCCCGCGTGCCCGCGGGGATCCGGAGGCTAACGGGCGACGGCTGCCTCTGCGGCGACAGCGCTACCAGCATGCCCAGGACCAGTATCGGCCCGCTGGCCCACATCCACCACACCATCGGGTTTATCAGAACGCGGAAAACCGCCTGTCCGTCGTCACCGAACTCCGACGGCACGATATAAAAATCTTCGATGGGCGTACTGCGGATGGCCCCTCGCGTGGCAGAGATGCGGAAACTCGGATAGGTCGCACGGAAGGGCCTCATAATGCCGAGGGACGAGTCGCCGGAAGCCACCTGGAACAGGGCGACGTCCTCCTCTCTGTCGGGGTAGACCGTGTGCTCGGTGCCAATGTAGGTGAACGTATACTCGCCCAGGGTCCGTGTCTCCCCGGGGCCCATCGCAAAGTCCCGCTGGACGCTGTAGAACGAGGAGGCGATTGCCCCGACTGTGAGCATTATGATGGCGATGTGTACGATGTACCCGCCGTAGCGGGGACGGTTGGCCGACAGCAGCCGGGCGAAGGCCATAGGGTAGCTCTCGCCCCTCCGGTGCCGCGACCGCGTGCCACGCGCCCATTCGTGAATGATGCCGGTGACCACCATGGCACACACCATTAGCCCAACGAGAGCGGCGGGCTGTCGAATCCCCGTCGCCAGCAGCACGGCGCCAGCCACTCCCGCGACACCCAGCGGATATCGGAGCGCCCGGAACAGGTTCGCCACGGTCGCCCTCCGCCACGGCAGCAGGGGTCCGACCCCCATCAGGAACACAATGAACAGTAGCAGCGGCCCATTTATCTTATTGAAGAATGGCTGGCCCACCGTGATCGTGACGTCATTGGCCGCCTCCGAGAATATGGGGAATACCGTCCCCCACAGTGTTACGAACGCGACGACCAGGAAGGCCACGTTCTGGGCGAGGAACGCGCTCTCCCGCGAGAGTATCGACTCCAGCCTGCCCCTGCTCCTGAGCGTATCGGACCGCCAGATGAAGACGGCGATCGATCCGAACAGCGTAGCGGCCATGAACGCCAGAAACAGCCAGCCCATGGCCGACTGGGCGAAGGAGTGGACGGAGGGCACGGGGCCGCCCCGGTTGATGAACATCCCCATTTGGGCCAACGTAAAGGCCACGATTATCAGCACCATGTTCCACATCCGGAACATGCCCCGGCGTTTCTGGACCATGATCGAGTGGACGAAGGCAGTCATCGCCAGCCAGGGCATCAGTGCCGAGTTCTCCACGGGGTCCCACGCCCAGTACCCGCCCCAACCCAGTATCGTGTACGCCCACCAAGAGCCCAGGAGCAGGCCGATCGTGAGGACCACCCAAGCCACCATGCCCCAGGCACGGCCCAGGTCGACCCAATCGTCGTCCCGCCCCTTGCCCGCCAGCAGTGCACCCATGGCGATGCTAAACGGCAGCGCGACGATGATGAGCCCGGTCATTTGCAGCGGCGGATGTATGAACATTCCAAAGTGGACCAGCAGAGGGTTTATGCCCTGTCCGTCCAGCGGCACCGTCTCGAGCCGCGACAGTGGGTGGGCGAAGAACAACATGATCACCAAGAAAAACAGCAGCACCAGGCCTAGAATCGCGGTGGCGTAAGGCGCCGTGTACGGAAGCCGCTTTCGAATGGTGACCACGGCCGCCGCCGCAAACAACGAGAACACGACTGCCAGGAAAAGCAGCGACCCGGCGTTGCCAGCATAGATGGCCACCCAGGTGTAAGCCGCGGGCATGGCGAGGTTGCTGTTTTCGGCCACGTACCTGACGGAGAAGTCGTTGGTCACGAAGGCGTAGACCAGCGTGGCCGTGGCCAGCATCAGCAGGACAGGGACGCTGTAAAAGCCGTAGCGCCCGCTGACGACCAGCTCCGGCGTCCTGCGGGCTACGCCGAGCAGCGAAGCCACCACGCCGTACCCGGTGGCGAGAAACGCCAGGGCCAGGGCAAGTTGTCCCGCCTCAACTACCACTCGTCGACACCTTCGTTTCTCACAGCGTAGTGGTCCCCACGGGCGCTAGCCAGCATTGTCGGACTCCTCTTCCAACTCAAGAGCGGCCTCGATTCTCCGGAAGTATTGCTCGCGCTCGCCCATCGTCAGGGCTACTTGCCCGCTGCCGTCGGAGACCGCAGGGGGCGGGGACCGGTGCATCCGCCGTAGCGCCAGGAGCAGGGCGATTACGGCCGCGAGCATCACAACGGGTGGCACGATCCAGGCCGCCAGGCTGAGGCCTTCCGAAGGTGGAGCCAGTAGAACGCTGGGACCGTAGCGCTCTACGAAGAAGTCCTTGATCTGCTGGCCCGACGATCCCTCCGTCAGCTTGTCGATGACGATGGCCCTCATCTGTACGGCCAGGGGGTTTTGGGACTGGTCGATGGACTCACCAGGACACACTGGGCACATGATCGCCTGGTTGAGACTGTAGGCCCGTTGCTCAAGCTTCGGCACGTCGCTCGACGCGTCGCCCGTGCAACCCAGCGCCGCCAGGGCCATCGACGCCAGGACAGCGAGCAGCGCGACGTTCACGCCCGCTGCACGGCGCAGCTTCCCGGGTATTTCTGGGACCGGGTGTTCCTCTACTCTCAGGAGGCGTCCGACTCTTTTCACGGGCCTGAGTGATTCCTGCGGAGACGCAATTCCGACAAGGGCTGCTCCAAAGATATGTAACGTCTCATCATCAAGTTCGGCGGCTTCGACTCGCCAGATCGGCTCCATTATACCTTGACGTGGAGCCGCTGCCCCATGAGCATCGAGGATTCCGCCGGACCAGCGCATTTGCTATAATTCCGCCGATGTTCGCGACTAACCGAGTACGCTCGCGCCAACGCCGCGCGGCCAAGCCCACACGAGGTTACTGATGTCCGTCCTGTACATTGCCTCGGACGGGCGAGGCGCCGGGAAGACGGCCCTGGCCGTCGCCCTTTCCGTCATCCTGTCGAAGCAAATCGACGGCGTCGGGATTTTGAAACCTTTCGCAGCGCTGGGACTGGGGCCCGACTCAGACCCGGATGCCGCCAGCTACCAGAGTTTAGTCGGGCAGGCGGCGGACGGCTGGCCGGTAGAGGTCCCAAAACGCGGGCTGACTCGGAAGGCTATCGACGGGGCGAGCGAGGCGCTCGCCCGGGTCTCGGAGGGCCGGGACGCGGTAATCGTCGAAGGCTCCAACGCCCTGACGCCCGAGAAAACAGCGAGGCTGGTGGAGGCGCTGGACGCCCGCGTCGTCGTGGTGTCGGCCTACCGGCGGCAGCTAGATGCCGCGGACCTGCGCCCGTGGCATGGCGCGCTCGGCGACTCGCTGATAGGCTGTGTGGTCAACGGCGTAACTCGCCACCTCGAGCCCGAGGCACGGGAGCGCCTGCTGCCGACTTTCGAGACCGAGGGGATCACATGCCTCGGGTTGATCCCAGAAGTGCGCAGCCTGTTGGGTGTAAGTGTAGGTCAGCTGGCCGAGCACCTGGACGGAAGGTTCGTGTCCGACGGCACGAGGGCACTGACAATCTGCTGGAACGCTTCCAGGTGGGAGCGATGACCCTCGATCCGGCCGAACAGTGGTTCGGCCAGTACAGCGACAACGCCGCCATCGTGAGAGGGGACAGGCCCGACATCCAGATGTCGGCCCTCAGGGCGAACATTTCCTGCCTGGTGCTCACCAACGGCGTAGACCCCATCGAGTACGTTATGTACGAGGCGGGCCAGGAGGAGGTCCCGGTGATGGTGGTCCAGGCTGACACCATCGCCACAATGGACGCCATGAACAATCTGATGGAGCGCGCCCTGTTCGATCACCCGCTCAAGCTGGAGCGGTTCGTCGGGCTCGTCGAGGAGCGCGTCGACCTGGCGCAAATCACAGCGGCTCTAGGGCTCGAGGCCTGATCAGGGCCGACCGCGCCGCCTAAGTTCCAGGGCACCTTGTGAAGGTCCCACCGAAGTTATAACTCCCCGGCGTATGGCCGCGGCGTTTTCGTTTTACTCGGGCCGCACTGGAACGCTAACGTGTGACCGGGGCAGGCGCCTCTAGCGTTTGAGGGAAGTCGCCAGAGAACAGGTCGCCGTCGGCAGGCCACTGGTCTTTAGGCATCTCGTAGAAGGCTTCGATCTCGTTGCCATCAGGGTCGAAGAAGTAGACCCCCAGAGAGATGCCGTGATCGCCGAGACCGCCGATCTTGACGTTTTTCGCGTGCATCTCGTTGTAGAGCTGCTGCAGGTCATCGAAGGACTCCATCTCCCATGCGAAGTGGTACAGGCCCACTCGCGTGGGGTCGGGCCCGGCGGCGTCGGCCCCTACTGGGACAAGCGCCAACTCGTGGGACGAGTCGCCCCCGGCGCTCAGGAATACCATCTGGCCGGGGCGTTTGTTGGTCACTTTCAGGCCCAGCAGGCCGGTGTAGAATTTCTCGGAGCGCTCCAGATCTCGCACTCGAATTACCAGGTGTCCGAGCTGTTTCGGTCTGACCATTTCCGCGCCTCCTGCCCTGGCCCATTCGTCCACGGTCCGTGGTCGGAGTTTAGCAACCTGCCATTGGCCGGTCAACCGACGTCAGCGCTTCGCAGTTCGAGGCCAGGTCGTCTGAGAGATTCGAGCCGCTGAGTGAACAATCTGGCCAGCGCGACATGGTTCCCAGCGCACTTTCGAGGACCCGGGTCGGGGGCCGCTCGGCAGCACCGCTAAATCAGAAGTTCCGCTCCGGGCGGGGGCGTCTCCGGCGTTGAGAATGGCCTGCGTCCATATGTATGATGGAAGTGTGCATCCAGACATCTGTGCATCACCCGCCCAAACAGCCGAGGTACTACGAGATTGCAATTCAGGGGTCGTTGATCTGGGCTACCGTCTTCGAAAAGCGGAGGTCGATTTAACACATCAGACATGGTACCAGCACCAACCCGACGCCGCTGCACGCGTTACAGTTAAAAAGACGTGGCACAACCAGGGTTCGACGAGCGTCCGATGCCCTCTGCCACATGTTTCACCTAACGAGCGACTGAATGGGTACAAATTTTCGCCGACACGTTAGGGTAAGACCTGCCTTCCACTCCGATCGCACATGTATCCGCGCCAAGTGCAAGCTATAGGCCGGATTTGTCCATAGCATTGAGATATTGGATATAATCGACGGATTGCATAAATGCTGATGTCCCGCAACGCGGGAAAAACTTTGACAGATTTCGTAACGATCAGATATAGTATGAGCTAATTAGCCGAGGACAGGAAATTAATTAATGGACCAGCTAGACGTTAGTATCATCGCCCACCTCCAGAAGGACGGGACAGCCACCAACGCCGGCATCGCTCGCAACGTCGGTGTCAGCGAGGAAACTGTGCGACGCCGGCTCAAGAGGCTCATGAGTGAGAAGTACATCCGGCTCCTGGCGGTGCCGGATGCGAATCGGATGGGATTCGAGTCTCAGGTAATTATTGGCTTGCAGGTCGACGCCGACAAAGTCGACAGCGTGAGTGACAGTCTCTCCGACATGCACGAGGTGACCTGGGTCTCGGTAACAACCGGCTCCTTTGACATCTTCGCCTGGGCGACGTTGAGGTCGTCTGATGCCCTCAGCGACTTTTTGCGCAAGCGAGTCGGCGCCATCCCTGGCGTCCGCAAGATGGAAACCTTCATCAACCTGGCCAGCAAGAAAGAGCAGATGGGCATCAACATGGAGACGGTTTCCGTCTAACTTACGATGCGCGTCCGCCAGGGCGAGGGTTAGCGGGGCATGGGGTTCCGTCACATGGAAACATAGGAGTGTGGCGGACCGGGCGGTGGCTCGACCCTGCGATGGTTTAGGCAGGCCCTGCTTCAGCCTTTGGTCGGCGTCCCTCTCCCGCCGCGTGTGTGCTCCCGATTCTTCCCAAGTGGCCAGCGACCGCTGAGTGGTGGTTGCCAGAATGGACCGCCAAGCCAGAGCCGGGCGCCCAGATACCCGCGTAGATTTCTGAAGACCCTGAACAGATTGACAGGGGCTTTGGCAGTTCCGTAACATGGTGGAGCGAACGTTTCTTTTTGGGGTGGCCGCACGTTGAACCAAAACGGGCCGAACCGGCTCTTGGCGGTGGTCGGGATCTACGTCGGATCGCTTAAAAGCAGCGATGACTCGATCCAGCGGGAGCTGCGCAGGTTCGTTAAATGGTGCGGCCCCGACAAAGACCTCTCCGACATCGCACCGTCTGTCATCGGCGATTACGCCGACAGCGTGGCGGGCACCGGCACCACTCCCCAGGCCGGAGAGCGACTGCTGGTCGTTCGCAAATTCCTTTCCTACGCTAAGAAAAAAGGCATGATAGAAGTTAACCTCGCCCAACACGTCCGAGTCCGAAAGTCGCGTACCAAGAAGGCTGGGCGCTCGAGCATAGATGTCAACGACAAGGTCCGACTCACAGCGGACGGCCACACCCAACTGGTTAATCAGTTGGAGGAACTCAAGGCTCAACGGGGCCCTTTGGCAAAAGAGATTCAAAAAGCTGCCGCCGATAAAGATGTCCGAGAAAATGCGCCGCTTGAAGCCGCGCGAGAGCAGCTTGGCCAGGTAGAGGCGAGGATAGCCGAGATCGAGCGGACCTTGATTAGGGCAGTTGTAATCGATGCCGACGGTGTTCCCTCGCAGGTGGTAGGCCTCGGGACAGTCGTGTGGCTCCAGGACTCGGAGACCGGCCGGAAGTCACGTTACACTCTGGTCAGCGCTTCGGAAGCAAACCCCATGGACTCCAAGATCTCGGACGTCTCCCCGTTGGGCAAGGCGCTGCTGGGTCAGAGGGCGAAGGAGACAGTGATGGCCGAGACCCCACGGGGTACCATGCACTACAGAATTCTTCAGATATCCTGAGCGGCAATGCCCGCTCCCACCGATGTACGAGGCCGCAACAGCGGCCTTTATTTTTCTCCGCTCCGCTGCGCCTCGTCGGGACCCGGAACAGGGGCAGGTGAATAACCAGATGAACGTCCAGGCTGGCCGAGAGACCGCCACAGGGCTCGTCGAGGAGCTGCGGGCTCAGGTATCGGGCGAGGTGCGGTTCGACGAGATGACCCGCGCTCTCTACAGCACCGACGCCAGCATCTACCAGATCCAGCCGTTGGGCGTGGTCATTCCGAGGAGCACCGAGGACGTGATCGCGGTGGTGGAGGCTGCGGATCGCCACAGAGTGCCGGTGCTGCCCCGTGGAGGCGGCACGAGCCTCGCCGGCCAAACGGTTGGGCAGGCCCTAATCGTCGATTTCTCTAAATACATGCGAGATGTCCAGGAGGTCAATGCCGAGGAGCGTTGGGCACGCGTGCAGCCGGGTATCGTGTTGGACGTGCTCAACGACCGCCTGAAGTCTCACGGCCTCATGTTCGCGCCCGACCCGAGCACCAGCAACCGGGGCAACGTCGGCGGCGCCCTGGGCAACAACTCCTGCGGCGCCCACTCGATCGTCTGGGGCAAGACCGTGGACAACGTCCTCGAAATGGACGTGGTGCTCGCCGACGGCCAGACGGCCCGATTCTCCCGGCTAGACGGCGCTGGTCTCGAGGCGAAGATGAGGACCGCTGGCCTGGAAGGGGACATATATAGAGAGCTCTTCGCCATCGGCGAGGCGAACCGCGACGAAGTCCTGAAGCGCTACCCGAAGATTCAGCGTCGGGTCTCGGGCTACAACCTGGACGAGTTCGTCGGCGGAAGCGACTTCGACATGGCCCGTTTCGTTGTTGGCTCCGAGGGTACGCTGGTCACCATCACCGAGGCGAAGCTGAAGCTGGTGCCGACGCCGAAATTCAAGGGCCTCGGGGTCGTACACTTCAGTGAGCTGATCGAGTCGATGGAGGCCACCGTCGCGGCGCTGGAGCTTGAGCCCGCGGCAGTCGAGCAGATCGGCAGCATGATCCTGCGCCAGGCCAAAGGCAACTTGACGTACTCCCGCATAACGGACTTCATCCAGGGCGACCCCGAGTCTCTGCTTGTGATCGAGTTCGCCGGCGACTCGGAGGCGGAGGTCACCTCGAAGCTGGACCGGCTGGAAGAGCGGATGAAGCGCGGCGGGCTCGGCTACGCCTTCGTCCGGATGCTGGACCCAGCCGACCAGAACAAAGTCTGGGAGGTCCGCAGAGCGGGCCTGGGACTCATGATGAACGTGCCCGGGGACGCCAAACCGCTGCCTTACGTCGAAGACACCGCGGTGGCGCCAGAGGTACTGCCCGAGTTCGTCAAGAGATTTGACCAGATCGTCCGAGACCACGGCACTGAGGCGGGGTACTACGGCCATGCGAGCGTCGGGTGCCTTCACATTCGACCTCTGGTGGACCTCAAACGCCAGGATGGCGTCGATAAGATGGTCTCGATCGCCAATGAAATCAGCGACCTGGTACTGGAGTTCGGCGGCTCGATGAGTGGCGAGCACGGAGACGGCCTCGCGCGTTCAGGGTTCAACGAGAAGATGTACGGAGGTCAGATATACGAGGCCTTCCGTCAGGTCAAGAGGGCTTTCGACCCCAAGGGCATCATGAACCCCGGCAAGATCGTGGACTCGCCACCGATGACGGAGAGCCTGAGGATAAGCCCCTCGTATCAGACCGCAAGCGTTCCCACGGGTTTCGCCTACTCGCAAGAGGGCAGCTTCGCCCAAGCCATCGAAATGTGCAACGGCCAGGGCGCCTGTCGCAAGGTGCTTGGGGGCACCATGTGCCCATCCTACATGGTGACCCGCGACGAAGAGCACTCCACCAGAGGCCGGGCCAACGCGTTGAGGGCCGCCATGTCCGGCGCCCTTCCCGCCGGGTCGCTTACCGGCGAGAGGATGCACGATGTGATGGACCTCTGTCTGGAGTGCAAGGGCTGTGCGGCCGAATGTCCGTCGAATGTGGACATGGCGAAGCTCAAGTACGAGTTCCTCGACATGTACCACAGGGAGCAGGGCTACACATTGCGGGACCAGATTTTCGGCAACATCGCGACGTTATCTCGATGGGGGTCCTTCTTCGCCCCAATGTCCAACTGGGCCTCGAAGTTGGGCATGGTCCGCGGGTTGATGGACGAGCGGCTCGGGATAGACAGTCGCCGGCCGCTGCCGGAATTCGCAAGCCAGACCTTCGTCCAGTGGTTCAGGGCCCGGGGCGGGTCGCCCGAGTCGGCCGCCACCCGGGGCCAGGTGGTGCTGTTTGCGGACACGTTCACCAACTACAACCATCCGGAGTTGGGACGGGACGCCGTGAAAGTGTTGGAGGCGCTGGGCTACCGGGTCATCGTGCCCAGCGTCAGGTGCTGTGGACGACCGATGCTCTCCAAGGGGATGATGGATAAAGCCAGGGCCAACGCTCGGGCCAACGTGGACAGCGTCTACCCGTACATCGAAACGGGCGCCCGGCTAGTGGGCCTCGAGCCGAGCTGCATCTTGAGCTTCAGCGACGACTACGCCGACCTCGTTGGGGGAGGAGACAGCAAGGTGCAAGCGGTGGCTCAAAACACGATGCTGATTGAGCAGTTCGTGCAGCACGCCATCGAGGCGGAAGGAGCGGTGTTGGAACTGGACAGCTTTCGTCTTCCCGAAAAGATGCTGTTGCACGGCCACTGCCACCAGAAGGCGCTCGTCGGTACTGGTTCCGCCATGGAGGTCCTGAACACCATCCGGGGCTGTGAGACCGTGGAGATAAGCTCGGGCTGCTGCGGGATGGCGGGCGCCTTCGGCTTCGAGTCAGAACACTACGACATATCGATGAAGATCGGCGAGCAGACCCTGTTCCCGGCCATACGTGAACAGGGCGGCGACTTCGCGGTCGTGGCCGAAGGCGTGTCGTGCCGGCAGCAGATCGAGCAGGGCACCGGCAAGCGCGCGATGCACCTGGTGGAGGCGCTGGCAGCGGCGCTGTAGGGCTATCAGCCGTCAGCCCTCGGCGTTGAGGCTTACGGCTTCTCGGACCAACGCAGCGATCGCTTGGGATGGCAAAGTGCTGGCGTCCCAGACCTTCACGTGCCTCATGCCCTTGGCCTGTACCCTCGAGGACGCGGTTCGGGTCGCTAAGCTCAGCGCCCCGGAAGAGCTGGAGCCGCAGGTAGCCCGTGGCGGGGCTAATGCTGCACACGTTGCCTCCGGCGACCCACGTCGGGAAGCCCCACTTGACGGCCTCCTGCGCCCCGGGCGCGGCGTCGCGAACGAGGTCTCGCAGGGCGACGCCGACGGGCTGAAGGCCAGGGTCGAGCCCCTCGAAAAAGTTTTCGAATTTGGCCGCCTGGCCAGCTGTCGTCGGCATACTTAGCACCAAGTGTCAGAATTTGCCGTTAGGATAATCCGTTCGCCCTTGTATCATTGACGTGGACGTGGCAGATCGGTTCGCCCTTGGTCGGTCAAGACCGTTGCTCAGTGAGATCGTCACGTCCCCAGCTCCCAGAGCCCGGGCAGTTGTGTGCCCCGACATGTCGAGGGCGAATCGTACAAGGCTGGGCCTGTTTTAGGAGCACATTCATTCCTTCAGGAGGTGCAGCCATTTCCAAGCAAGTCCACGTAGGAATCGATGTCTCATCCACTGATTTGATCGTTGCAACAAGTACAGGTAGTGGGGTTAGACCATACTCAAACGATGCCGATGGGATTATGGCGCTTGTGGAGTATGCGGCGTCTGTGAAGCCCTCCGGCGTAGTGTTGGAGGCGACCGGTGGATATGAGACATTGGTTGCCGTTGAACTGCAGTTGGCAGGGTTGGCGGTATCACTGGTCAATCCGGGGCAGGTGCGCAACTTTGCTCGGGCAACAGGCAGATCGGCAAAGACAGATGTGATCGACGCCCATGTGCTGGCACAATTTGCTGCCGTTATCCAGCCACCTGTTCGGCCGCTGCCGGATGAAGAGACCCGGGAGCTACGTGGCCTGGTGGACCGTCGGCACCAACTGCTGCAAATGGTCACCTCAGAACGGAATCGTCTGCGCACTGCCTCCAAACGGGTACAGCCCCAGATCCACAGGCACATCCGGTGGCTCAAGAAACAGGTCGAGGACCTCGACAACGACATCGACAAGATGATTCGCCAATCTCCCATGTGGCGCGCCCGAGATGAACTGATACAGAGCGTCCCTGGCGTCGGTCCCGTACTTTCTTCGATGTTGCTGACGCATCTGCCGGAGTTGGGTAGCCTGAATCGAGGCCAGGTGGCAGCTCTGGTCGGAGTTGCGCCACTCAACCGGGACAGCGGGGCATATCGAGGCAGGCGATCAGTCTGGGGTGGTAGACCCACCATTCGTGCCGCTTTGTACATGGCCACTCTTTCAGCTTCGAGATACAACGCAGTAATCAGGGCCTTTTATCAACGCCTACTTGCAGCCGGCAAGCTCCCCAAAGTCGCCCTTACAGCATGCATGCGCAAGTTGTTGCTAATCCTCAACATCATGGTCAAGCGCAACACGCATTGGGGACCGCCGAATATGCAGACCACCGCACTACTCGTATGAAACCTTGACATTTAAGACAGTTACTGAGCACGTCGAAGGGCCCCGACGTCCCGATCCCGATGCGGGACCAAATCGGGGAGTCGGGGGTGGTTCGACAAGCCTGTCCTGTGCCTGCCGAAGGGCTCACCACGAGCGGGGATGGTAGCGCTGACTATCGAAGGCAAGTACTAGCGCCTCCTGGTTGTTGCTTACGGGTCGATCAGCACGCCCGGATTGAGGATGCCCCTGGGGTCCAGAACGCCCTTGGCCGCCTTGAGCGCGGCGGCGAACAGCGGCGGGCGCTCCTGGTCGTACCAGGGCCGGTGCAGCCTGCCCACGGCGTGGTGGTGCGTGATGGTCCCTCCCGCCTCCATGATGGCGTCCGAGGCAGCTTGCTTGATCGCGGCCTGCTGCGCCTCATAGGAGCCCTGGCGATAGACGCCGGCGTAGCTGTAGTAGGGCGCGGGTCCGTCGGTGTACACATGGGTGAACCGGCAGTTCAAAGTGCCGCCGCCGCACACCTCTTTCAGCGCCCAGTTGACCCTTGCCCGCACGTGGGCATCGAAGTCCGGCCACCGGTCCCACGTGACGGCGGTCTCGAACGTCCCTTCGACCAGTCCCAATCCGGCGGTGAGTCCCCCACCCACGTTGATGAAGGAGTCTCTCCATGCCCCGACGGCGCTGCCGCGGCCGGTTGGCTGCGCGGTACCGTCGTCGATGACCACGTCGTCATCGTCGATCTCGCCGCCGGCTCCACGGGCCATCTTCACGGCTGCGCGGATATTCGAGTCCTGGGGGATTTCGGCGGACTCGAACCCGATAATTAGCAGGGCGTGGATCCCGTCCATCCCCGCGCTATCACCGGCCAGGAGTGGGTCGAGCAGCCGCAGGTTGGCGGGCCACAGTTTGGCCTGGACGATCTGCCGGGTCGCCTCGTATCCCGCCTCCCACGAAGCGTAGGTCACGCCGGCGGTGGCCCGGTATCGAGGCCGGGCCTGAATACGCATCCACGCCTCGGTGATGATGCCGAGTATCCCCTCGCTGCCTATGGCCAGGCGGTTTGGGTCGGGGCCTGCGCCGCTGCCGGGCAAACGACGGCTCTCCCACCAGCCGGAGGGCGTGAGCATCCGGACGGACTCGACGAACTCGTCAATGTGGGTGTGATTGGTGGCGTAGTGGCCGCCAGACCGGGTGGCGATCCATCCGCCCAGGGTCGAGCCGGCAAAGCTCTGAGGGAAGTGGCGCAGCGTCAGCCCGTGGGGCCGGAGCTGGTCTTCCAGGGCGGGTCCGAAGACTCCGGCCTGTATCCGGGCCGCCCGCGACGTCTCGTCGACGTCCAGCACCCGGTCGAAGCGGTCCATGTCGATGGTGACCACCGCCTCACTGTCCGCCGGCGGGGTGACGCCGCTGACGATCGAGGAGCCTCCGCCGAACGGTATCGCCGTGTGGCCTTTGGACGAGCACCACTCCAGCACGGCCTCCAGCTCCTGGTCGGTGCGAGCGTGGGCCACAAGATCAGGTGGGTTGGGGAAGTCTCCGAAGACCGCCGGGTGCTCGTCGTTGCTGCTATAGGAGTGGCTGGCGCGCTCGTAGTTGTCCGTGAAGCAGATGTCGGAGATGGAGGGCGGGGGCGACACGCGAGGCGGTCGCAGCGTCAGGTCTTCGGCTCGTGGAATGGGCGGAGGAACGATCTCGAAGCCGAATCGGTTGGAGAGGGCGGCGGCATGTTCGCGCCGCTGGGCGTCCGAAGGCTCCTCCGACTGAAGTCCCCAGGTCCAGAAGCTGCGGCGAGGGCTGGCCTGTGTTGCCATTGGGCGGGCCTCCCTGCAGATGGAATGGCCTACTGAATAGTATCGCGCCGACCCGAGCGTGCGCAATGACACACCTCGGTTGCTGATCACTGACGGCTGAAACAGTGATGCCCTTCGGCTATCGAAAGGAGCCTACTCACGTCCCCCGGGGCGCCCGCCACCGCTCTGATCGCCCTGGCGACAGCGCTGATTGCCTTTACCGTCTCGTCTCTGCGGCGACGCGGGCGACGCCCCGATGCCGCTTGACAGGTACACCGCCCCGGCAGGCAGGACTCGCAATCGCCGCCGCCAATTCGGTACAATTTCAGTGTTCCGCCGGCGAAGTCCGGTGTCGGTGCTACAAATCGCGATGAACAGTCGCGCCGGAGACCAGTAAGGGAGGCCCGATATGGCCACGACCGCTTACATAATGATCGAAGCAGGCGTAGGTAAAGTTGGCGATGTCGCGTCCGAGCTGCAGTTGGTGCCGGGGGTAACCATGGTCGATGTCGTCATCGGTCCCTACGACATCATCGCGACGGTTTCAGCAGACGACATGAACGCCGTCAGCGAGGTGCTGGCCAACCAGGTCCACAAGATCAAAGGGGTCAACCGTACCCTGACCTGCATCTCGTTGCAGCGGGATTAATCCGGCCCACCTCTCCTCACCAACTGCCCCATTAGCGGCCCCAATGAACCTCAGCGCAGTCGCGGGCCAGGCGCCATGAGCGCAGCTCCGCCGGCTGCCACGAGGTGATCGCGAGAAAATCGTCCCCGACCGACAATGCCGCAGTGGCTCGCCCGAGGCCCCTGCTACGATCGCCGGGCGATGTCGAAAGTCAGACTCAGCGTTCCGGACCACGGCCCCGACGACCCGCACCGCCCCCACGAATTCAATACGACTGGACTTGGATGTCTGGAGCGAAGCGCTCGGCCCCGGCCACGCGGGATGCGGGTGTCGGCTAGGCGGGTTCGCCGTTGGCCTGGGCGCTCCACCCGCCCTGGCTGCCGCGGCCGACCCCCTGATACTCGAATCCCAGGGACTCCATGGCCAGCGGGTCCAGCGCGTTGCGCCCATCGAACAGGAACCGGGGCGGCCTCATGCACCTGGAGATGTCGGCCCAGTCCGCGTTCACGACCTGCTCCCACTCGGTGGCGACGACCAGCGCCTGGACGCCGCCTGCCGCGTCCAAGGGGTCGTCCAGGATCCTCACCGACGACGGCAGGCTGCCCACTGCGGATTCACGCGCCGCTGGGTCGTAGGCCGACACTTCGGCGCCCTCGCTGACCAGAACGTTGATCAGGTCGAGGGACGGCGCCTCCCGAACGTCGTTCGTGTCTGGCTTAAAGGCCAGTCCCAGCACGGCCACCCTGAGACCCGATATTTTCACGAAGCGCTCCCTGAGGGCCTGGAGAGGCAGCATCCTCTGACGGTTGTTGACCGTGATTACCGACCTGAGGAGCTCGAAGTTGTAGCCGTTGGTCAGGGCCAGGTAGTCCAGGGCGCGGACGTCTTTGGGGAAGCAGGAGCCGCCGTAACCGATGCCCGCCCTCATCGACGATGCTCCGATACGCGGGTCCATGGCGATGCCCTTGCCCACGTCGTCGATCGACGCGCCGACTCTGTCGCAGAGGGAGGCGATTTCGTTGATGAACGATATTTTTGTCGCCAGGAAGGCGTTGCTGGCGTACTTGATCATCTCCGCGCTGGTAATGTCGGTGACCATGATTGGCGCTTCGATGCCCTGGTGGAGCGACCTTATCGCTCCTTCCGCGGCCGGGTCTTCCGTACCGACGACAATCCGGTCGGGGTGGAACCAGTCGTCGATGGCGTGGCCCTCTCTGAGAAACTCAGGGTTCGACACGTAGTTGATGGGGGCGCCGCCGTTGCGATTTTTGGCGATGCGAATTCCCGTCCCGGGGGGGACTGTGCTCTTCATGGCGACGACGATGCGGTCCCTCCGGTCCCTTGTGGCCCACTCAAGCGCCGAGCGCACCTGGCTCAGGTCGGCGGCGCCAGTCTCCGAGGGCGGGGTGCCGGTGGCGATCAAGAGGACGTCGCCCAGCTGCTCGGCGACATCCTCGTTGTGCAGAAATCGGAGCCGACCGTCGCCGGATGTCTCCTGAATCAGCTCCCGGAGTCCGGGCTCAAATATGGGGGTCTCGCCGCCCTGGAGGGCGCTGACGCGCTGTCGGCTTATGTCGACGCCCAGGACGTCATGGCCCGATTTCGCCAGCGCCGCGGCGGCAACCTGCCCGACATGTCCCAGACCTATAACGGTGACTTTCACTTCGGCCACCCCTCTACTTTCTTCGAAGCCCGCAAGCGTGGCGTAAAATGTGCCATCGACGAGAATTAGACGCGATGGCCAGCGGGGTCCGAAGAAATTCTTCGCGGGATAGGTTCAATTGTCAAGGCCGGATGGGCCCAGGTTACGTTCGACTGTCGAAAGAATATTCAACGATGGCGACTCCCCGTCGTTGACCTTACTCGAAGCGGCTACATATAATCGCATCTGACGCCCCACAGCGGAACTCAAGGCGTGGGCGCATTACTCATACCGGAAGGGCACATGCACGCGCGAGCTGATACACCGCCTCAGACTGACGCGGAGCGGGCGCTGCTGTACGCGGTCAGGACGGGCATTCTGATAGTCCTGTTCACCCCCCTGGTCGTGTCGACCTCCACTCTTTTTCCATTCATCGTCGGCAAAGCGGTCTTTTCGCGAACGGTCATAGAGATCACCTTCGCCGTCTGGGTGATGCTGGCCTTCACGTACCCCTCATACAGGCTGGGCCGGTCCTGGGTGCTTGTCGCCGTTGCGGTCTGGATTGCAATGTCCATCTTAGCGGATTCGCCGGCGTAAGCCTTCAGCGCAGCCTCTGGTCGACCTACGAGCGGATGCAGGGCATCTTCGACCAGGTGCACTGGTTCGCCTTCATGATCGTCGCTGCCTCGGTTTTTCGCACGATCACCCATTGGAAGCTGCTGTTCAGCGTCAACCTTGGTTTTAGCGTTATCGTATCGCTATTTGGCGCCGCGAGTCAGTACGACCTCATCGACTGGAATAGGCTCGGCTCCGGGATCAGGGTCGAATCTTTCCTGGGGAACGCCACCTACGTTGGGGCGTACGCGATGGTAAATATCTTCCTTGCGGTAGCCATGACCGCGCACACCTGGCGCGAGCTGGCAGCCCCGGAGGTTGCTCCCCAGACTGCCGCTGGTCGCGCCGCCCGCCGCCGGAGGCGCTCGCCTCGTCGCTCGGAGCCGGACTTGGACTACCGCCGCGCGTTCATGGCGCTTTGGCTCGCTGCCACAGTTGTCAACCTGTGGGTCCTGTGGCTGGCCCTGGCCCGCGGTGCGATTTTCGGACTGCTGTCCGGGGTCGTCTTGTTCGCGTTGGGCTACCTTCTTTGGGGGCAGATTCATGCGCTGAAGAGAGTGGCCTACGGCATACTCGGGGCTATAATCGCGGTCCTGGTGCTGTTCATACTGGCCAGGGCCACGCCGGTGTTCGACCCCGTCGTCGAATCCAACCTTATGCTGACGCGTCTCGTCTCGACGGGCGTCAACGATAACAGCATCCGGGGAAGGGTGACGTCCTGGCGGGTGGGCTTTCAGGCGTACCTGGACAAACCCATATTCGGCTGGGGGCCCGAGAACTACCTCATAGCGTGGGGCCGGCACTTCGACTCAGCTTCCGGCGTCCGGGAGCGGTTCGACCAGGCCCACAACAAGGTGCTGGAAGAGCTGACAACAAAGGGGGTGGTGGGCGCGATCAGCTACCTGGCCATTTGGGCCGCTATGGCCTGGACGATGCTCCGCGCCTTTCGACGGAGACAGCAGCAGGAGCAGGTGTTCGTCGCCCTTGTCGCCGCCGCCATGGTGGGGTTTTTCGCCCAGAACCTGTTCCTGTTCGATTCGCCCGTTACTTCGCTCCAGTTCGCGATCCTGGTCGCGTTCGCCGTCCGCGAGGAGATGTACAACCTTGCTGGCGAAGAATCTGCGGAAAGCGAAGCGCCGCCGGGGAGTCAGCCCGACGAGGGCACGGATTCGCGGAGGCGCGTGCTAGGGTATGTGACTGCCTGGCTTCGAACTGCCGCTGGGAGCACTATCGGCGCGGGGTTGATCGCGTTAGCTCTGGTCTTCTCGCTATTGTTCTTGAACGCCAGGCCGTTCTCCGCCGCTCAAGCCACGGTCCAGACCACCGACAGAACCATTTCTTGGACCCAACGCCTGGCCCTCTTTCAGAAGTCTATCGACGATTTTCCCGCTCTGGCCAACTACTCGCGGATGTTCCTGGTTAATCAGGTATCAGGCAACCTGGGGCGGATGACGAAAGATGAGCTGGACCTGGCCCTGGCCATGATTGAACGGGAAGCAATAGACGGCCTGAAAGCCGAGCCAGAAAACTGGCGGATCAACATCTTGCTGGCGCGGTTCTACCAGAGCGCCGCGCAGGTGATCGACGCTGCATACTTGGAGGTGGCGAGAGCTTACCTGGATGAGGCGGTCCGGCTGGCCCCCCGGACCCTTGACGTGGTAGACGGGCTGAAGAGTCAGGAGAGTCTGGAGGAGCAGGCCTCCGGGTCATAGAAGGCCGGGCGCCACCGCGCGGACTAAATGTTCAGGTCGGCCAGGGCCACTCATGCCAGGCATCCCCCTGAATAAGCGAAACCGCTCAGGCGACCATCTCTTTCGCCCACTGCCGGTGTTCCAGGTACCATTCCACCGCTCCTCGCAGCCCCTCTTCCAGTCCGATAAGCGGGCGCCAGTCGAGCAGGCTGGCGGCTTTAGAAATGTCGGCCCATGTGGAGTCTGGGTCGGTAGCTGGTCTGGGCTGCCGTTCTATTTTCGCCTTCTTTCCAAGGGCCTCTTCGATGATCGACACTACGAGGGTCGTGGCGGCGCGCCTGTCCCCTCCGAGATTGACTATCTCGTAGCCTACAGGCTTAAGAGCGGCGGCGACCCCTCTCGCGACGTCGTCGACGTGCGTGAAGTCACGCTCGCCACCGTCGCCGTAGAGCGGAATGGGCAGGCCCTCGGCGATGGACCTGATGAACTTGAATACCGCCATGTCAGGGCGCCCCGCCGGTCCGTAGACTGTGAAGAAACGGAGCACCGTCGCATCGATGCCGTAGATATGGTGGTACGTGTATGTCAGCGTCTCTGCGGCTTTCTTGGAAGAGGCGTACGGTGAGAGGGGCTTGCTGGCCCGGGCGTCTTCGTTAAACGGCGGAGAAGTGTCGTCGCCGTACACGCTCGAGGTGGATGCGAGCACGAATTTGTCGACCCCGTGCTCCTTACAAAGCTCCAGCAGGTTCACGGTGCCGATGTAGTTGGTCTCCGCATAGGCCCGGGGGTCCTCGATCGACTGCCTGACGCCCGCCCTGGCGGCGAAGCTCAGCACCGCGTCCAGGTCCGTCTCAAATGCGGGTGACAACGAGCCGATGTCACACACGTCGGCCCGCTGGTAGCTGAACCTCTCGGCCCGCGAGCACTGGTCCAGGCGCCACTGTTTCAGCCGCTGGTCGTACTCTTGGCCAAAGTTATCCAGGCCGGTGACCCGGTGGCCCTGGCTTAGGAGAAGCTGGGCGACCTTCGAACCTATGAATCCGGCACAGCCGGTGACGAGATAATGTGCCATAGGCCCCTTTCGGAAATTTGGTGCCGGCGTCCTCTTTGCGAATCCGCATTTGCGTCGACGAATGGGGACGACGAAGCCTCAACAGAATCGGAGCCAGCGTCACGCATAGATTCTTCGCGGAGTCTATCCTGAGCCTTGCCGAAGGGCTCTAGAATGACGGTTCACGTGATGTTGGACGCTCATAATAATATACCCACCACACGGCTAGGCGTGAGACGTTTGTGCTTCGGACCGCCATATGACATTAAGTGGCCAGACCTCGCCGCGAGCACGGGTCTGAAAACGCTGTGGGCAGGCCGAGAGAGCCATGCTGCCGTCGCCCGACAGGGCGTCTGGTACCATACCACGAGCCGTCGAAGTGGCGTCGATTCCGGTCTGTCGGTGGCCGGACAAGAATCGGACCGAGCGAGGTGTCCGGGGTGAGGCCAACCCATCACACGATGTTGTCGGTCGGCGTGGGGGTGGTGGTGTGGGGGATCTCGAAGGAGCCCCTCGCAGTGCCCGCGGCCATCGCCGGAGGCGTGCTGATCGACGCCGACCACCTGCTGGACCAAGTCTGGTACTTCTACCTGCACAAGAGGCCCGCCGCGATACTGGTGCTTCACGCCTGGGAGTGGCTCGCGGTGCTCGTGGCCGCGTCCGCCTGGCTGTCGTATCCACCATTGCTGGTGGCGGTCACCGTGGGCTATGCCGGACACCTGGTCACCGATCAGCGGTTCAACAGTGTCTACAAGATGGGTTACTTTATCAGCTACAGGGCGCGGCACGGGTTCGACCCCGATCGGTTGACGACCGAGTGGCGACTCGACCCGCCGTTAGAGTCGTTCATCAAAGAACTGGGGGTCATCAGGCGCCCCTGGCGTTAAGTTTGCGCCAGCCGATGCTGCGCGTTCTCGAGTTCGAGGAGAATATCCCTCGAAGGATGACTTTGAGATTATCGGTGATAAACTGGTGACCGCATCGTCGTTTTTGGTAGGAGGAGCTGATAATGGCGGATTCCGTAGGTGGGCCGGAGCTGGGCAGTCTAACGATCTCTCCCGATACCGGGCAGGCCGGCACTTGGGGGACGTGGGTGGTAACCCTCAAGGTCGGTGCCGACGGCATCGCCACCGGAGGCGGGGTGCAGGTAGCTCTGCCCCTGCGCTGGCACCCTTACATTCGACAGGCCTCCAAGAGGCTGCAGACGACCGACCCGACGGACGCATTCTACGTTTCGGCTCGGACGAGCCGGTCCGACGTTGCGCTGCGCTGCGAAATGGTCGACCCGAGTGACGATGAGCTGCCCAAAACCTCCCACAAACAGATAGGCGGCCGGCAGCCAGTGGCCCGCTACGGGTGGACCGTCTGGGTAACGATGGAGCGTGGCACGCTGAGTGCCGGCGACACGATCGACATCCTCTATGGGGATACTTCCCACGGTGGACGCGGCATGACGCCACCCCTCTACACCGGGTCCCCCGATCTGGTGCACGCGGGCGTTGACTCGAACGGTGACGGCGAGCACGTTCTGTTGCCGGACGAGAGGCTGCCGCTGGTTACCCACACGCCCGGACCGCCGGTTGAGCTTCTCATCGTCCTGCCCTCCCGCAGTGTCGTTGGAGAGCCCGGTAGGCTACGCATGGTGGCGCTGGACCAGTTCCACAATCCCGTGCCGTCGCCTGGCATCGCCGTCAGCCTTGTGGTCGTGGACGGAGAGGCGACCCTGGGCGAAAGCCGAGTGGACCTTGGCGGCCCAAGCACGCTGGGGTCCCGCACCGTGAGCATCACGCCCACGAAGCCGGGGCCGCTCAGGGTCCGCGGGACCTCGTCTGACGGCGAGCTGTACTCGCGCTCCAACGCCAGTATGGTCTTCGCCGAGCCTCCCGCGGAGCGCCTCTACTGGGGCGATCTCCACTCCCACACACACTACTCGTACGACGGCGTCGGAAACGGCGACGACCACTTCGCCTACGCAAAATATGGATCGCTACTCGACGTCTACTGTACGGCGGACCACAACAACGCTCTCAGCATGACCCGACAAGGATGGCAGGAGAACCTCGAGTACAACGAGAAGTGGAACGAGCCGGGGACCTTCGTTACTATGGTCGGGTTCGAGATGGGCTTCGGCAGAGGGATCGGCCATCGCAACGTCTATCACAGGAACGCTGAGGGGGCGTACTGGGAGGCGGGCGAGATCAAGCTGCAGGAGATATGGGAGCAGGCCACCCGGGGCGAGACGATCACGGTCCCGCACCACACCGGCGGCACCTTCGGACTGCCGGGGTACGGCAATGACGGCCCACACGACTGGAGCATTCACGACCCCCGTTTCCAGACCACCTTCGAGATCTACTCGTCTCACGGCCACAGCGAGGAGTACGCGCCCAACCACCCGCTGTCGATGGACCTCACCGATTTCACGCTCCAGGGGCCTCAAAACCCGGGCAGCTATGCCCAGGACGCCTGGCTGGCCGGCCTGAAGATGGGCGTTATTGGTTCCTCCGACAATCACATGTCGCAGCCCGGCAAAGAGGGGTTCGGCGTCATAGCAGTCTGGTCCAGCAGCTTCGATCGGGAGACCGTGTTCGACGCGATTCGGGAGCGCCGGACCTACGGCACCACGGGCTCTCGGATATACCTGGAGTTCTACGTGAACGGTCACCCCATGGGCAGCGAGATCGACCTGGCGCGGGGCGAGGCCGCCGATGTCCACGTAGTGGTGGAGGGAACTGGGCCTCTGCGCTGGATCGAGATACTGCGGGCTGACCTGGACAGGCCGGACGAGAGGTTCACAATCGTCCACCGGGAGTGGTTCGCCGGCATGGCCCCCGAGGCACGCAACGCCGGCCCCCAGTACGGCTTCACCCTGGACTGGTCCGATAGCGAGCCGCCGGCCAACGGTATGTACTACGTGCGCACACGCCAGCGCGACTACGTCCACGGTCGCGTGGCCGAGGCGTGGTCCAGTCCGGTGTGGATGGCCCGCGCACCCGGCTAGCAGTTCGAGCGGGGTGGTCTGATGCGGGCCCTGGGCATTCGGAGGCAAGTTCATTCAGAATCCGAGTTCGACTCGCACGTCCGCGACATGACGCCCATAATAATTGAGTATCCGGTAGCTGGGGCGTTGGCGAAGGCCGTGCGGCGCATGACGGCTGCAGTTCTGGGGTGCGCGCTTGTTGCGATCGGGGCGATCGCCTGCGGTGAAGGCGATCAGCCCTCTGCCGCCGCGCGGGCCGGCGCCGGGTCGACGGTAGCCGAGGAGCGAATGGCGGCTGCTATCGCCGAGGCCGGGGCGCTGGGAACGGAAGTCGTCCCGTCCGCGCCAGGCTCAACTTTCACCCCCGGGGCGACGAGCACGAGCCTGATCCAGCGAGGCCAGGCCCTGGCCGAGCAAGGTGATTTCGAGGGAGCGATTCGAGAGTTCACCGAGGCCATAAGGCTGGACCCGGATTACGCCGAGGCCTACCTTGATCGGGGTGTGGCGCATTACCGCCTGGGCCAGCTACAGCCGGCGATCCGAGACTACGACGAGGCAATCAGACTCGACCCGCAAAACGCCTCTGCCTACGCTAACAGCGGCCTTGCCTATGAAGACCTTGGGGATAGTCCAAGAGCGATAGATCGCTTGAGCCAGGCCGTCAGGCTGAACCCGGACGATGCCGACGCCTACTTTAACAGGGGTCAGGCTTACTCCAACATCGGTCAGCTCGGGCGGGCTGTAGAAGACTTTGACGAATCGATTCGCCTGAATCCTCAGGATGCCGAAGCCTACTATAACCGAGGCGTGGCATACAGCAAACTGGGTCTGTACCCGCTGGCCACGCAGGACTTCAACGAGGCGCTCAGGCTCCAGCCGGAATACGTCGACGCCTTTCAAAACCGGGGCGTTGTCCACTACAGACAGGGGCAAGTGCAGCGGGCAATTCAGGACTTCGACGAGGCCATCAGACTTGAGCCGAGACATGCGGAAGCCCACAACAACAGGGGGCTGGTGTACAACGACCTGGGCGAGTACCAGCAAGCGATAGATGACTACAACAGCGCCATCGGACTCGACCCAGATCTGGCCGATGCCTACTTCAACAAGGGCGTCGCCTACCACAAGCTGGAGCAGTACAAGCTGGCCGTCGCGAACTTCACTCAGTACATCTCGCGGGACCCTAATTTCGCAGACGCCTATTACAACAGGGGCACCAATCACGCTATCCTGGGGTCGTACGACAGTGCGATCGAGGACTTCGACGAAGCAATTCGCCTCGACCCCTCGCATGTCAGTGCATACGTCTTCCGAGGCCAGGTATACGGCGTGCTCGGCAGGACCGAGGAGGCGGAACGCGACTTGCAGAAAGCCAGGGAACTCGGCTACTCCGGCTAATCGGGCAAGCCGAGGCCATAAACGGTAAGTCTCACATATAGAGGAGCGAAGTATTCAGATGACGACGACGCCTGGGACAGAAATTGTGGAACTCGAGGCCGGGGTCTACGCCCGCCTGCACGAAGGACTCACCAACGCCGGTTTTATCATCGGGGATCGCGGGGTGCTGGTAATCGATTCCTTGCGAGTGCCGTCCTTCGCTCGTGACCTTATTCAAGACGTTCGGCACGTCACAAGCAAACCGATCGAGTACGTGGTCGACACGCATTCACATTGGGACCACGCGTGGGGCAACCAGGAGTTTCCCGAGGCCACGATTATTGGACACGACAACTGTTATCGGGAGATGGTGGACGTGGAATGGAACGCGCAATGGAGGGCGAAGGCGGTGGCGGGCAGCGACCCGTGGTCGGCCGAGGCGGGCCTTGTGAACATCACGCCCCCGAATCTCACGTTCGAGACGAGCATGCGACTGTACTTCGGCGGTAGAGAAATTAGCCTCAGGTATCTCGGCAAGGCCCACACGAGTGGGGACATATTCACCCTTTTGCCTGAACACAGGATCGCGTTTGTGGGTGATGTTGCCCAGAATGGCGGCCTCCCGTATTTCGGAGACAGCTATCCCGCCGAGTGGCCCGACACCGACGACCGACTGGTCGAGCTGCCCATAGACCGGTTCATGGCCGGGCACGGGCCAATCGGCGACCACGAGGCCCTGTTGGAAGCGCGCGAATTCATACACGACCTGGTGGACCATTTGAAGACTTCCATACGTGACGGGCAAGACGAAACGACGGGAGTTGCGTCCGTAGTCGACGCGCTGCGGCCCCGGTTCGGTGGCTGGCGGGGTTTCGAGCGCCTGGGGGAGGGCGCCACTGATCTGTACAGAAAGCTGCTGCCGTAGGCCGAGTCGAATTACGCGCCTGCGGTCGCCAATCCGCCTTTTCTCGATCGTGGAGCGGAAGCGAGTCGCCTGATGACACTTGAATTCGACAGTGAACGCGGGCAAAGGCTTTACGCGGACTGGCACCTGCCTCTGCTCGACAGACTATTCGGAGACCGGATCGACCTTCACCATGAGCTGTACAAGCTAACGCACGTTCACCGTCACCAGCACAACGATGGGCGAGATGAAGGGCCTTGCTCCGCATGGCCATGTCCGCCGTCGCGGGCGCCTATCTGGTACCTGATTGTGGAGGCGACCGGTGCCGAGCGGTTCCTCGAAATCGGCACTGGCTTGGGCTACTCGACGGCGCTTATGGTCGAGGCCGGAGGGTCTGGAGCCCATGTCGATACTATAGAGATAGACGCTGAACACGCCGATCAGGCGATTTCGGAGCTCGACAAGATCGGTGTGGCGGGCCGTGTCCGAGTCCTTCGCGGGGACGCTGTTGCGATCCTACCCACGCTGACCGAACCCTACGACGTGGTGTTCGCCGACGGGGGCCAGGAGGATATCTCCGGACACCTTGCCCGTCTTACCCGCGCGGGAGGGGTGCCGACGGAGATCAAAGCCGCAGTTCGCGATCCCCTGATCGACGTCTTGGCCGATCTCCAGGCTGCGTTGGGGCGCGACGCCCAAGCCGATGGTCTTGCCCTAACAGAGGCCCGGGACGCCTATCGACGAATCGTGTCGGGTGCCCTAGTTGCCGCACGCGATTGACCGCGTTGGCAGCATCGCGTTGCGGCAGACCGAGACCGCGGAGGCAGACTTAAACACTAGAAAGCAGGTGATTGACGAAAAACTCTATGACGGCACGGCCATCGATTCGTGGACCTCTATTTCGCAACCGGCGATCCACTCCAGGTGCGGATGCCCTGCAAGCAGTGCCTTCGCCCCCGCCACGTCTTCTGCCTGCAGGACCGAGTAACCGGTCACGTTCTTGTCGCTCGGTGAGCTACCCGACTTGCTCAGCCTTTGGCCGCCCGCCAGGGGGGTGCCGAAGTCGACCAGAGCATCTCCGCACTTCGCTGCCCATGCCATCCATTGCTCCATGCCCGCCTGCATGTCCTCTGGGGTGGCATCTTTCATTACATCGGCTGCTTCCATCGGAGCATGATAGATAACGACAAACTTTTTCATGGTGCTTGCTTCGCCTCCTGGTCAAGAAAATTACCGTGGCTGGATTTTGTATCACTTCCAGCGAGGGCAGACAAGTGCCCGTGACTGACAGAGCTGTCAGCGGGAGCCTGTCCGGCTCCGGGAACCGCGAGGCTGTGAAAGCGAGAAGCTTCGAGTTTCCCGCTCACCCCTCATCGCCGAAGCGGCGTATCTCCTCGGCCATCTCCGGTGAGATACCCTCGGGTACCTCGCCATCTCGGACCTTCTGTGTTTGGACCTGGACGCGGATGTCCTCGACCACCTCGGGGTTAGCCAGCGTTGTGGTGTCGCCGACGTCCATGAAGTTCGATATCGAGGCGATCACCCGGCGCATGATCTTGCCGGATCGGGTCTTCGGCAGGTCGTCGGTGACCCAGACGTGGGCGGGCCGGGCGATCGGCCCGATAATCTGCCGAAGGGCCGCTGTCACCTCGGCCGCGGCCGCCGCCGGGTCCTCGAAACCGGGCTTAAGCGAGACGTACATCTCCGGGACCCGGCCGCGAAGCTCGTCGAAGGCGGGCACCGCCGCAGCCTCTCCCACCGCCTCGACGGTCAGCGCGGCGGACTCCAGCTCCTTGGTGCCCAGCCGGTGGCCGGCCACGTTTATGACGTCGTCGACCCTGCCCACGATGCGGAAGTAGCCGTCGGCCGACTGCATGGCACCGTCGCCCGTGACGTACGGCCAGTCGCGCCAGTCCTTGCTGTTGCGGTCCCTGCAGTACTGGGCGAAGTAGGTGTCGACGAAACGGTCCGGGTCGCCCCAGATGGTCTGCATGAAACCCGGCCACGGGTTCCGGATACAGATGTTACCGCCTCTTCCGCTTCCCGGCTCGACCTCGCTGCCCTCGTCGTCGAATATCACCGGCTGGATGCCCAGCGCGCCCGGCCCGCAGCTCCCCGGCTTCATGGCCTGAAGCGCGGGCAGAGTGGTGCCGATGAAACCTCCGGTCTCGGTCTGCCACCAGGTGTCGACGATCACCGCCTTTTTCTTGCCCACGACCTCGTAGTACCACCGCCAGACCTCCGGCTCAATTGGCTCTCCAACGGTGGTCATGTGCTTGAAATCGTAGCTGTATTTCTGCGGCTCGTCCGGACCGGACTTTCTCAGCATCCGGATAGTGGTCGGCGCCGTGTGGAATATGTTGACGCCGAGGCGCTCGGCTATCCTCCACGGCCTTCCGGGGTCGGGGAACGTCGGCACGCCCTCGTAGATAACGCTGGTGGCGCCCACGGCCAGAGGGCCGTAGACGATGTAGGAGTGGCCGGTGATCCAGCCGATGTCCGCGAAGCACCAGTAGACGTCCTCGGGATGGATGTCCTGGTAGTACTTGGAGGTGCCGGCCACGTAGGAGAGGTAGCCGCCTGTGCTGTGCTGGCAGCCTTTGGGCTTTGCAGTGGTACCGCTGGTGTACATGAGGAACAGCGGCGCTTCGGAGGGCATGGACTCGGGCTCAACCCTCTTCCCTCTGTAGTCCGCCAATAGCTCATCTACGAAAAAGTCGCGTCCGTCGACCATTGGCGTCGACGAGGAGTCCTTGCCAGGGTATCTGCGCCAGACCAGCACCTTGTCGACCCTGGCGCCGTTCTGCTCGGCCTGCGCGACGGCTTCGTCGGCCTTAACCTTGTGGTCAAGAAGCTGGCCGTTGCGCCAGTAGGCGTCCATCGTAATGAGGACGTTGCTGCCGGAGTCGACGATCCTGTCCCCGCAGGCCGAGCCGCTGAAACCACCGAACACCTGCGAGTGGACCACGCCGAGTCGTGCGCAGGCGAGCATCGAGACCGGCAGCTCCGGCACCATCGGCATGTGGAAGGTCACGCGGTCGCCGGGCTTCAAGCCCGCGAAGTCGCGGAGCAGCGCTGCGAACTCGTTGACTCGCACGTATAGCTCCTGGTAGGTGATGACGCCGTCGTTCTCCTGCTCAGGCTCCGGAACAAATATGAATGCCGCCTTGTTTCGCTGGGTCGCCAGGTGCCTGTCAACGCAGTTGAAGCAGGCGTTGAGCTTGCCGCCGACGAACCAGTTCCAGAAAGGGGGATCGGACGTATCGAGGGTCGTGTGCCAGGGGTTGTCCCAGGTCAACAGGTCGGCGTACTCGCGGAAGCTTTCGGGGAAGTTTTGGGGGCTGAACCTCGCCAGTACGTCCGAATCGGCCATGTTCGCCTGGGCGACGAACCCGCGATTGGGCTCGATGACCTCTTCTTCTTTCCAGTGGGCCGCGATCTGGGCTTCGCTAACTTCTACGTTTTCGTTTGCGTCTACCACGTGTCGTATCCTCCGAATCTAGCGGGCCAAATCCACTGTCGTTGACTGGGCCGCGGCTTGTGTCAGCCGTACACCTTGAAGGTGGCCTCCGCCGTGACCGTCTCGTATCTGTGCTTGGATGCCATCGTCTCGACCACGCAGACGCCTGCGCCCCCGAGTCCGGCGTCGACCGTATAGCTAATGGTGGCGACGCCCTGGGCCATTGTCGTGCTGCTCCCTCCGAGGGCCGCACCGTTAGGGACGGTCAATACCACGCGAACCTCCGCCCCTTCCACCGGGCCAACCCCGTCTTCGACGGTTACCGATATGCGAACTTCCTCGCCGTTCGCGTAGACAGCCTTGTCGGTGGCGACAGAGGCGCCCATTATGGCCTGGTGCATTGTCACGCCCTCGCCTGCTGGAAGTTGCCGCGCGCCCGCGTGGCCGGGCATAACACTGGTGCGCGTATACCATTCCCGCGACGTGCGGGTCGGTCGCGGCCCTAGTATACCGACGCGTCCACGCCGCATCAACCTTGGCGAGTCGGTGTATCAGATGGTGCTTCCGGTCCACACGAGTATCGCATGCCGCGGCGGCGTGCCGCGCGCGCTGCTGTCTGCGCCGCGGATGGGTGTAGCTCCCCGACGCCGGTGACTCACAAAACAATATTGCAGTCCGTCAGGCAAAGGGGAGCGCCTGCAATCGGCAGCCTTGGGCCCTCAGGGATGATCATACATGCCTTAGATGAAACAGCATGTCGAAGGAAGACACAGGCTGGAATCACGGTCGGGTGTTACATCGGGGAACATCAATCGAAACACAAGCCCCAATAAATATGCTTACCGCGTAACGGACCCTTTAGTCTGCCTTTGGCCGGCCGTACCATCCATGAACCATATAGAATGCGGCCATGCCTCCGGCGTTCGCTGACTCGATGGATCCGGTCCAGCCTTGGACGTCACCGGCTGCCCAAAGGCGATCAAGGTTGGTCTGTTGCATCTCGTTTGCGGCGACATGGCCATACTCGTTGAGCTCGAGTCCGAGATTATCTACCAAGTTTTTCACAAGTGGAGAAGGCTTCTCCGGTGGGGTCCATAGCAGAGTGCCGACCTCGATCCGCTCACCGCTGTCAAGGGTGACCGCGTGGACCTTGCCATCGTCGTGATGGATCTCAGTGATGGCACCGTGGTGTATGGGTATGCCGAGTTCTCCGAGCTGTGCTTCGTAGGCCGCGTCGAGTTCGGCGTCGGTGGTCAGGATGACCTTGATGTCGGAGGTCCAGTTCTGCGCCATTAACGGGAAGCTGGAGATTTCGTCGGCTGAAGAGCCGACGATGCCCCAGATCCGGTCACGGTTCTCGTAACCGTCACAGAAGGGGCAAGGGATGATTGTGTCCCCCCAGCCTGCGTCGAAGCCCGGTATGTTGGGGTGGATGTCGTGGTACCCTGAGGCGAGAATGGCGTGGCGGGCGGTGGTCCTGTCGTCCAGATCGTTGGTCACCAAGAAGTCGCCGTTGTCGTCGCGGCGGATGTCCACGATCCGCTCGTGACGTAGCTTGGCGCTGTCGTAGCGATCGATCTGCTCCCATGCGACGCGCCGGATCTCGGCGGGCGAGAGCCCATCGAGTCCGAGGAAGTTGTGTACGCCGTGAGAGGCGGCGTTACGGGGTGGCTGGGGATCGTCGAAAACAACTATCTTCTTACCGGTTCGGGCCAGTACCAGCGCGGTTTGCATACCAGCAGGGCCGCCACCGATTATTGCCACTTCGAATATGTTGTTTTGGTAGTTCACGACATCGCTCCTCCCTTTGCGCCAAAAGCGTAACGGTCAGGACTCCCTTGGACGGGGCGGCGAGCGAGGACAAAGGCGGCCACCCACTTGTCCTCCCTGCCATGACGGTGCTCTGAATGATCAGCGGAAGCGGAATGGTGTCCCCGAGAGGACCGGTTCCGGTCCAGAAGTAACAGGGTACCCCCTGGCGCGAGGGAGGCTGACCGGCGCTACTTCTGCGAGATGCGCTAAGTCCACAGGGCACCGGTGGCTACGCCCCAGACGGAGCTGGTATCCCCTGCAGCGCTACACGAGTCCCTCTTCTTCGGCGACCTCTTCCAGCATCTCCCAGCCGGCCAGAGTGCCCCGTACGAAGTACTTGCAGCCCTCCGCGTCCAGAACCGATTTGCCTGCGGGGTCGTCGTAGGCCATCGAGACCAGGGCCTCGGTGAACCGCCTGGACAGCGACTCGTCCATGTCCGGCCGGGCGGTGAAACAGCAGTGGCTGTAGGTCGGGCTGGACCAGAAGATGCGAACGCCGCCAGTTGGGAGTGTCCCTTCCGCCTCCATGCGACGTAGGGCCGGCCGGCTCACCGCTCCCGCGTCGTACTCGCCGGACGCCACCCGCTCTACGACGTCGACCTCGTCGGACGACTCACCCGGGCCGCGCTCGTCGTGAAAGGTGAAGGTGGCCAGGTCGTCGCGGGGATTTACGCCTGCCTGCTTGAGGAAGTGGTACGCAAGCAGTCCAGCCTCTACCGACCCCCGCCCGCCAAAGGCGAATCGTTTCCCACCAAGGTCCGTCAAGCCGGAGATGCCTGAGTTAGGCCTCGTGATGAAGTGCGTGACGAAGTCGACGTCCACATCGCGCATTGCCACCACCTGGCACGGTTCGTCCAGCAGGCGTTTGATCTTCACGTACGACAGCGGTCCGTTCCAGGCGACGTCTATCTCCCCGCTGACGAAGGCTTCGACGAGCGCATCGTAGCTGGAGTAGAGGACCCAATCCATGTCGATGCCCTCGCGCTGGAGATACGACTGGAGCCCTTCGAACGCGACCATGTGGGACTCGGATGCGGTCCCGCCAAGTCTGAACATGTGTGCTCCTCTCGCGTGGGGCCTGTCTGTGCGGTCCCGCAAGCTGATCTGATGCATCTTTCGCACAACGTCCGTTCCGAATAATCGGGAGTGTAGTAGCGGCGGCGCCCACTGTCAACGCGGCTGCCTGTCCGTGACTGCCGCGGAGCCTGAAGCCGCGACGGTTCAGCGGCCGTTTTTTGCTCCCGGCCCTGGCTCTTGACAACCAACATGCGTTGAATTACCTTACACCGGTGTGAGGCCTTTAGAACGATTCTAATTTGTTAGATTTTTCACATTGCCAGAGGTTGAATTGACCGGACCGGTGATACGCTCCGGTCGCTGACGGATCGCAACACACGTCCCGTGAATCCCCTCTCCGCGTGCTTGCCAGCAGCTGGTGTGAAGCTGGACTCAGCTTCTCAGGGTGGGCGTCTGTCTACCAGAGCCAGCCGGTTGAACGGCACTGTGAGTTGGCGTAAGTTGTAACGGGGCATTTCATCCGGATTAAGGGGCTAAAAGGGAGTGGGTTTAGGCACCCTAGTTTACCGAGGAGCAAGTTGATGGCCAACACAGAAGAGCGGGCTCTGATTTCGCACCTGATGCGTCGCGCCGGATTCGGCGCCACGCCAGCCGAGATGCAGGAGTACTCCGCCAAGGGCTACGAGGAGTTGGTGGAGGATCTCGTAGTTCCCGAGCGGCGCCCCGATATCGAAGAGGACCTCGTGACCCGCTACTGGGGTGGAGAGGCCGCATCTCTAGGGGTCGGCACGTGGATTTACCGCATGGCTAACAGCCGACGCCCGCTTGTTGAGAAGATGGCCCTGTTCTGGCACCACGTGTTGGCAACGGGCATAAGCAAGACCGAGCACCCTGTGTCCGCGATCTCCCAGATCGAGATGTTCAGGCGGGTCGGCATGTCAGACATAAGAACGGTCCTCCTGGAAGTCTCCAAAGACCCGGCGATGATCTACTGGCTGGACAACAACGAGAACAAGATTGGCGAGCCCAACGAGAACTATGGACGGGAGCTGTTGGAGCTGTTCTCGATGGGCGTGGGCAACTACTCGGAAGACGACATCAAGAACGCCTCGCGCGCTTTCACTGGCTGGACGTTCACCCAGCCGATCCCGCTGTACCCCCAGGGCCACCACCAGCCTGACTTCGATTTCCGGGAGGAGCAGCACGACGACGGCGAGAAGACCTTCCTGGGAGAGACAGGGCGGTTCAACGGCGAAGACATCATAGACATAATCGTGAAGCAGCCCGCGACAGCTCGGTTTATCTCCCGACACCTTTACAACTTCTTCGTCGCCGATGAGCCCCAGGTGCCCGCGTGGCCCATCGAGCCTCCCCAGG
Source organism: Dehalococcoidia bacterium (assembly GCA_965248005.1). GTDB lineage: Bacteria > Chloroflexota > Dehalococcoidia > Lucifugimonadales > UBA1123 > CBDFIE01. The sequence continues at coordinate 623,845 of CBDFIE010000003.1, read as the reverse complement.
ACCCGGAGGCGATCGATACGCTGATCAAGGCATACTTCGATTCAGATGGCGATTTTCGATCGATGCTGCGCGTCATGTTCAACTCTGACTTCTTCAAAGAGAAGACGTTTAAGAAGGTGAAGAGCCCCGCTGAACTGGTGGCCGGTATCCTCAAGTTGGTGGGGACGGATACCACCCCGCAGCCCGGTATCACCAGGTTCGCATCAGCCACAACGTTAATGGGACAGCAGCTTCTGAATCCACCCACGGTCGAAGGGTGGCACACGGGGAAAGAGTGGATCGACGGTGGGACCCTCGGCGAGCGCGTCAATTTCGCCATGGACGAGATCGGCGACGCCACCAAGCCGGGGATCCGCGACTTTATCGATCGACTGGGCGCCGAAGGTCGGCCGCTAACTCCGGCCGAGATCACTGAGCGGTGCCTGGACCTGATGGGCCCTCTGACCGTCGAGGAGGGCACTCGCGCGACATTGCTTGAGTTCGCCGAGTCGGGCGGAGACCTCGACTTTCAGACTGCAGAGCAGAGAGAATCAAACGCACCCATTGTTTTGGACATGCTTCAGATGATCACGGCAACACGAGAGTTTCAGTTCGCCTAGTCGCCAGGAGGTTCGCAGACATGGCAGCAAACGGCAAAGACCCCGTTCTCGTAATCGTCCAGTTGACCGGCGGGAACGACTTCATGAACACCTTGGTCCCTTACACCAACCCGAGCTACTACGATTCCCGGCCAACTGTCGTAATCCCCCAGGACGAGGTGCTGCCCATCAACGACGAGCTTGGGTTCAACCCCAACGCGGCGCCCCTCAAGGAGATGTTCGACGAGGGTGACGTTGCGGTTGTGCAGGGGATTGGTTACCCGAACGCGAGCCGCTCGCACTTCCGCGGCATGGACATCTGGCACACCTGCGAGCCGGTATTGGTGGGCACCGAGGGTTGGGTGGGCAGAGCGATTCGCGAAATCGACCCGAACAAAGAGAACGTGCTTACGGCCATCAACTTCGGCAAAGGCCTGCCCCGCGCCGTTGTCGCACCGGGAGCCGCGGTCTCGTCCGTGGGCGACCTGGACAACGTTGGCCTGATGACGGGCATCGGAGAAGAGGCGCGCCGGAACAGGGCCCTGGACATGTTCAAGAAGATGTACGCCCCAGCCATCGGGACCGGCCCTGTCATGGAGTATCTGTCGCAGACCGGAAACGATGTACTCGCCGGTGCGGACATACTGAAAACGGCGCCGGCGATGTATTCGTCTGAAGTTGAGTACGCCGACAACCCCATAGCCAAAAGCTTGAAGGATGCGGCCCGAGTGCATCTGGCCGGCTTCGGAACTCGCATCCTCTACACCACCCATGGAGGGTACGACCATCACGCGAACGAGATGAAGAGCCATCCTACTCTCCTCCGCGACCTTTCCGGAGCGATCATGGACTTCTTCCAGGACCTCCGGGCCCACAAGGCGTCAGAGGAGGTCGTTATGCTGGTGTTCACCGAGTTTGGTCGCCGCATGAGGGATAACGGTAGCGGCACCGACCATGGTTCGGGCGGTGGGGCCTTTATCATCGGCGACAAGGTTAACGGCGGACTGTACGCCGAGTACCCGTCCCTGGAGCGATCGGAGTGGGAGCACGGTGAGGACCTGAAGCACAACATCGACTTCCGAGGGATATACGGCACGATCCTGGAGCAGTGGATGGGCTTGGACCCAGAGCCAATCGTCGACGGCAGGTTCGAGCAGATTCAGCCGTTTAATTAGCAGTCAGCTATCAGCCATCAGGTACCAGAAGAACGGGGCGAGAAATGACTAGACCGTACGGACTGCTACGAGCGGGCTACCCGTACCTCAAGACCCTGGGGATGCGACGCGTAAGCAATTATCCGGTAGACGTGGCGTTTGGCGCGGACAGGCGCGTATACATCCTGCTGCGAACAGAAGCGGAATCCAGCGCGGAGATCAGAGTGTGGTCGCTGGACGATGCCGAGAGGCTTACAGACGAGCTGATCGGCATAGGCGGAAAGGGCACCGACGACGGCCAGTTCACCTGGCCTGTCCAGGTGATCACGGATGCCGAAGAGAACCTCTTCGTGTCGGACGAGGCGCTTCACCGCATATCGTCCTTCAACCAAGACGGCGAGTTCCTGGGCAAATGGGGCGAGGAAGGTGACGGAGATGGACAGCTCAACGCTCCTTCCGGTATAGCCTTCGACCCTGACGAGAACATTTACGTGGTCGACACCAAGAACCACCGCGTCCAGAAGTTCACCAAGGACGGAAAGTTCCTGTTGAAGTGGGGCAGCTACGGCACCGCCTCAGGACAGTTCAACATGCCCTGGGGAATCCATGTGGATGAGCTAGGGGACGTTTACGTGGCGGACTGGCGGAACGACCGGCTCCAGAAATTCGACGGCGACGGGGAGTTTATCTTCGAGATCGGCGGCACGGGCAGTGGTGACGGGAAATTCAACCGGCCCACCGGGGTTGCCGTCGACAGCGACGGCGACATATACGTGTCTGACACCGGGAACAATCGAGTCCAGCTATTCAGCGAGCACGGCCGCTACGTGCAGAAGTTCCTGGGCGATGCGACCCTCTCCAGGGTCGCCCGGGATTACATGCTGACCAACGCGACACCAAATCGGCTGCGCGAGATGGCCGTGCTGGATCCGGAAAAGCTTTTCCGCAGGCCCAGATCGGTCAGAGTGGACGGCGACGGCAGGATGTATGTGCCGGACCACGGGAAGTACCGGGTCCAGGTATACCAGAAAGAGGCGATCCATCTGGACGAGAACCAGATTGCTCCTCCCGTGAGGTCGGTACGGCTACAGGTGGTCTAGTCGCCCCAGCCTGTTCAAGCGCCGCGTAAAGACTGAAAAGTGACCGGCAAGGCCAGGTGCGGCTTGGACATCCAGATGGCTGGCATGCTACACGGGAAAGCGCTGCGCATTCCACACACCTACGCGCGCATCCGCTCCAGTGACATGGGCTCCGAATTTCATCGGTGTCCTCCATATCTTCTACCGAGGGATGAGCGTACTACCAAATCGAGCGCCATGATAAATCACACTTGGCCCGCTTGCGTCTAGAGGGCACCTTTATTACAAATAGCGATCTAATCTGGCTGGGCAGGACTTGGTGGCCAGGCCATGTCGCCAGCATGTCTCCCCCCTTCTACCTGGATGTATTTGCCGGTTACAAAGTCCGAAGCTCTGGAAGCAAGAAATATAGCCGCCCCGGCCAGGTCTTCGGGTTCCCCTATCCTGACCGGCTGGTGTGTCAGAGATAATTTTATTTTTCCGCTCGCTCTATGTCCGCCAATGTTCTTGTTGTCATCTCAGTTCGAATCCATCCGGGTAAGATCATGTTTACCTGAATATTGTCCTTTCCCCAATCCAGCGCCATGGACCTCGTCATGTTCCACAATCCAGCCTTACTGGCGGCATATGGTGCATTGCCGGCAGCGGCCTTGATTGAATATCCCGAGCCGATATTGATAATCTTGCCGCCTCCGGATTTGACCAATGAAGGGTAGGCAATCTGGGAAAACATGAAAGGTGCGGTAAGGTTAGTGTCGATGACTTTCTGCCACCACTCCAATGCAATATCCTGGGAGCGTTGTCCTCCTTGACCGATTCCTGCGTTGTTCACCAGGATGTTGAGTTTCCCCAATTCATTGACAGCAGCGTCTATTGTTTTGATGATGTCTTTTCTCTCAAGCACGTCACATTGAACGCCAACACAACGTCGCCCCATCGAGAGTATTTCTTTGACAACACTCTCTGTTTTCTCTTCATTACGGGCTGCTATGACAATATCTGAACCATGTTCAGCAAGTCCCATTGCTATGGCTCGTCCTATCCCACCGTTTCCACCAGTAACGACCGAAACCTTATCTGTTAGATCGAATAAGTTGCTCATCTTCACTCCAGATCTAGGAACTAAGAACTAAGGTATATGAAAGACCCCAATTTATCTTTGAAACCCGATGCTGCTGAATCAATATTGCAAGTGAGTCCGAGTAGTTTAGCTGGCTGCGTGGCGGGAACTGCCTCATGCAAGGCTGGGCTTCGCTGCCGCGCTCTTGGTAAGGCCAGCCGCTATAAAGTGGCGCAGGTCAACATCGCCGGTATCGAGCGTCAGATCTTCGCGGCGACTCCGCCGTCGATGTTGATGATCTCGGACGTGATGAAACGAGACTCGTCGGATACCAGAAACAGAACAAGGTTCGCGACGTCGTCTGAATAGCCCGGACCCGGGATGATCTGGGCGAAATCGAACATCTTCTCGAACACGTGATGCCCGCCGTCGGATCGTTGATGGTCCCCCGTGTCGCGCCCGGCGTCATGATCTGGCCGGGACGCACGCAGTTGACCCTGATGTTGTGCTTGCCGCCGACGCCGGCCATGTAACGGGTGAGCGCATCGATGCCGGCTTTCGCCGCGTAGTAAGACGATGAGGCGGTGCCGAATTCGTCGTACATTCGTGGGCTGAAGCCTCGCTGAGCGGCGAGCGACGACATGTTCACCACGACGCCGCCGCCTGCCACGAGGTGCGGCCAGACGGCGCGCGAGACGTAAAACGTGCCATTCAGGTTGACGTTGACGACACGGTTCCACTCCTCGGTGGTCTCGGTCGGGAACTTGCCCCCGCCGCCGCCACCGGCATTGTTGAACAGGATGTGAATTTCGCCATAGGTCTTGGCCGCTTCGGCCACGGCCGCCTCGACCGAGTCGACGTCACCGACGTCGCAGGCGATGAAGGTGGCCTCGCCACCTTCTTTTCGAATGGCGGTTTCTACCTCTCGTCCAGGCGATGACCGCTCGTCCTTCCTTCTCGCGCCGTGCCATGAGGACGACCTTCGCGCCTTCCTTAGCGAATAGGTGGGCCGTCGCCGCACCGATCCCGCTGTTGCCTCCTGTGACGATCGCTACCTTGCTATCTATTCGATTTGGCACCTTTTATTCTCCTACCTGGTATTTTCCCATCTGACACATCCGAGCGTTTGGCAACTTAACTCACCGCAGCTGCACCGATCTTATTGGAGGCACGATGCGTCAGGTGCGACCAGATTGTACAACGGTTATCTCACAGGTCAAGGGAGGTGGGATTGTCAGGATAGCCGGGGAGTACGTGCGTTACATCGACAGGCTGGAGGCCAAAGTCAGCCCCGACTCCCCGATTTGGTCCCGCATCGGGATCGGGATGTCTGGGCAGGCGGTCAGCCCCTGTCGTCAAACCGGCGGAAGCCGGTGTCCAGGTACTTTGTTGCGTGAGACACACCTGGATTCCGGCTTCCGCCGGAAAGACGAAACGGTAACTGGTACACCACCAGATTGCGAGGGGTTCGAGGCCGCCGACTCCCCGATTTGGTCCCGCATTGGGATCGGGACGTCGGGGCAAGTCATCAGCAATCAGCGCTGTACGCGCGACAGCAGCGTTCTAGTGCCGCACTGGGCTCCGGCGGCCTGCGCCCCCCAAATCAGCCGTGGCTCAGGGAGCCGAAGGCCCGCTGCACCACCTCGGGCAGCGCGGGATGCACGTAGATCGACTGGGTTATCGCGTCCGTGGTCAGGCCCAGGCGCATGGCGTTGGCCACTTCCTGGATCAGGATGGAGGCGTGGGTGCCGATTATGTGGCATCCCAGTATCTGCCCCGTGTCGTGATGGGCCAGTGCTTTCACGAAGCCGTCCCGGTCTTCGATGGACGAGCCATATGCCGTGTCGTAGTAGTCGTGAGTGGCCAACAGGTACGGCACGCCCTGTTCCACGGCGGCCTGCTCGGTGAGACCGACGCTGGCGACCTGGGGTGACGAGAAGATGGCCGCGGGCATGGCCTTGTAGTCCACCGCGACCTGCTGCTCCGGGTTGAAGATGTTGTGGGTCGCGTGGGCGGCCTCCAGGTTGGCGCTGTGCTTCAGAAGGTACCGCCCGACGATGTCGCCCAACGCCCAGATGCCGGAGGTGGCAGTCTCCAGGTACTCGTTGGTCTTGACGAATCCCCGGCCGTCTGTCTCCACGCCGCTGGCCTCCACCTGTAACAGGTCGGTGTTGGGTACTCTGCCCGTGGCGATCAGCAGCGCGTCAGAGGTCACGGTAGCCGGCTCGCCGTCCGTCGAGATCTCCAGGTTTATGGCGCCGTCCCGGTGCTCGGCGCTCAGGACCTGCGTGTTCAAGAGAACGTTGAACCTGCGCTCAAAAACGTCGGTGAACCGCTGGGCGATGGCGCCGTCCTGGCCGCGCAGCAAGACGGGTCCCCGGTAGACGAGGTTGACCTCGGTCCCCATGGAACCGAAGAAGTGGGCCATCTCGGCGGCTATGTAGCCACCTCCCACTATAGTGATGCTCCTCGGCTGCTCCTGGAGCCGCATCGCGTCGTCGGAGGTGACGTAGGGGATGCTCGACAGCCCTGGTACGTCGGGGATGAACGGTCGCGTTCCCGCCGCGATGACCACCGTTTCCGCGCCGATCCGCTCGCCGTTGACCTCCAGTACCTTGGTCCCGACGAACGTGGCCCTGCCTTTGTAGACAGAAATGTTGGAGTCCTGTCGGTTCGCCTCTTCGATGTCCGCGGCTTCGCGGTCGATGTCGTCGAACACTCTGCGGACCATGCCGGACCAGTCGACGCTCTCCACGACCGCTTTGATGCCGAAGGCCCCGGCGCCACGGATCGTCTCCATGACGTCGGCGCTGTGGATCAGCATCTTGGACGGAATGCAGCCCCGGTTATGGCAGGTCCCTCCGAACGGTCCTTCCTCGACGACGGCCACAGAAAGTCCCAGCTCCGAGGCCCGCGTGGAGACCTCCAGCCCCGAGCCGGAGCCAATGACGATCACGTCGAATTTATCCATGTTGTCCCCCTCAGCGGTCAGCTATCAGCCATCAGCCATCAGCAACCAGTGGTCAGCATTTAACATTCAGCATTCAGCTGCCAGCGTTAGTGTTCTGATTTCCAAGTTCGCCGAGTAATTCCATACGAGAGCTTGGTGGTTCGACAGGCTCACAACGAACGGGAAAACGACATCCCTCCGTTCGGCCTGAGCCCCGACATCCCGATCCCGATGCGGGACCAAATCGGGGAGTCGGGGGCGCGGCGGACTTAGTTAGTGTTCTTACCGATCACTACACTAGATGCGCGAGAGCAGGGTTCCCGCGGCGAACAGCGCGACGGCGGCGTTGGCAAGTTTGAGCGCCGTTTCTGGCGGGGAGATCAGATAGCCGGCGGAAACCCGCTGTGTCCGGCCGTCCCTGAAGTCGATGCGGCCCGACACCGCGACGGCATCTCTACGCACGCTCTTGACCCAACGACTCAACACTCGCTGCGCCAGACTCAGAACGAAGCAGGCTCCCGCGATCAGAAACGCCTCCACGTCGAGTCGCTCCGCGTGCGCCCAGTAGCCCGCCAAGGCGGGAAAGGCGCCCCATGCGAGGCCGAACCACAGGCCGGAGTGGAATCGGCCGCCCGACCACTCCAGGTTGTAGGCTAGTACGATGACCCCACCAAACAGCACGAACGGGACCACCCACATGCCGATGGTCAACGAGGCGTACGCTCCGATCAGAATCGCTCCCGCCAGCGATATGGCCGCTATGCCGATTAGTACTCCATCCGGGATGCCTGATCGCAGCGGCCTGTCGTGAAGCTCGTCCAGGGCATGGGCCGCCAGTCCCACGCCAAGAAAGAACGCGAGGCAGGTCCAGGCCAGCCGGTCGAGGTGTAGCACTGGCGCGACCGCAGCTCCCAGGACGACGTAGCTGAGGTGCCAGGCCGTGAAAGGGAGGTGGAGGAGCGTCACGTACTCACGCCAGGCGCCAGGTCCAAGAGCGTAGAATGCAGGCCTCATCTCAATTTTCATCTCGGGCCACCTTTCTTGCCCCATGTGACGATTGCACCTCCAAGGGAGAGCAGCCTGGTCCGGACTTCGTCGATGCCAGCTTGCGCCCAGAGATCGCTCAGGTTTTGCCGCGAGTACGTGCGATAGAAGTCGGAGATGCTGGGACCGAGGAAGGAGCCGACGTCCGTCCAGCCACCCGGCAGCAGCTTCGACACGATCGGCATCGCAAGGCGGGTGTGAACCAGCCACAGCGAACGCATGAGCGGGTTCGGTGGAACGAAGAACTCGAGCGATGCCATATGGCCACCGGGCTTGAGCACTCTCGCCAGTTCGCCGAGTGTCGATTCCGGGCTCTCCACATATCGCAGCAGGAAGGTAAACACCACGGCATCGAACGAGCCATCGGCGAATGGCAGGCGCTCGGCGCGTCCCTGGACCAGCGGGATCGGGGAATCGGAGTGCTCGGGAGCGACGTTGCGCCGGGCCTGCTCGATCATGCCGCGGCTCAGGTCGAGGCCAACCACGCGGCACCCCCGCCGCGTGGCGATGTCCCTTGCCACGAGCCCCGTGCCGGTGCAGACGTCCAGTACAGTCGCCGTTGGGGCAACCTTTAGCTGAGACACGAGGAGCCTTCGCCAGCGGCCGTACTGGAGGAACGAAAACAGCTCGGCTGGCCATTCATAGCTCGACGCAATGCTATCGAACATGCGCCGTGCGTGGGCGTTCCTCACACCCGAATCAGTACTGACACTCATTCCTACTTGGCTCTCAGATCGATAGTTTAAGCACGAATACGCCAGATGGCCCGGTCGGATTCGGAGCGCCATTTACCGTAGTGTACGTCGTAAGCATGGATGGCACAAAGGGACCAGGAGGACAGGGGAGTGTGGCCCAGGGGATGCTCGGAGGCGCGAAACATCGGTCTTTTCGCATGATTCGGAGTCACCGGTTCGTATTGGGCGTAAGCCGTTGTAGTATAATCAGGGGGCCGCCGCGCGGTGACCAAGTGTCTGGCTACGCCCCGATTTGGGCTACTTCGGCGGCGGGGCGGCACGCCTAATGAGCCAGACGGGACAGAACGCTGAGGAACACGATCGAGATATGGCTGGCAACGAGACACCAGAAACCCCTCCGCTAGAGATTCCCGAGGACGCCACCGTCATCCGACAGTCGAACTGGGCCTGGCAGCTTCCGGCCGCGCCCTGGGTGATCTTTGTGCTCGCGTCATTCTTTATCGACGCCATCACTTTTGGGGTGCTGCCGATATTCCTCGCATGTATCGTGGTGGTGCCCAGGTTCGTGCGCTGGTGGAAGTCCCTGTACATTCTCACGGAAGATCACGTCATAGTATTTCAGGGTGGGTTACTGGGCCGGCGACGCTACGACCTGCCCATTACCGAGTTCACGGACGTGGGGGTCCGGCCCGGCATATTCGGGGGCACACTTGGATACCGCGCGGTGGACTTATCCCTCCGCGAAGGTGGTCTAGTCGTGCTGGACTATCTGCCCCAAGACGCGCCCGTGGCGGAACACATTCGGTCCCGGCTCGGCCGGGCCCGCAGCGACCAGGACGGTCCCCGCTCCGACGCGCCGACCGACGGCCAGCCAGAGGACTCGGGCGATCAAGAGGAGTCGGCGGGCGAATAACGGTCCCGGACGCCACACACCGCCGCCCTGGCTGAGACGCTCCTCCAGGCACTCCAGGACATTGCGTCGCTGGCCACCGCCCGCTGCCGTACCCCGTGCGTGCTGCCCGTAATTCGCAAAATATCAGCGAGTACGGTACCTCGCCTGGTTTGACCCGATATGGGGATCGTGTTAACGTGCAGCCTGACTCGTAAACTCGGTCGTCCCAGGCACGGATTCCGTAGAGCCTTCGACGGCCGCATTGAGGTCTCGCGCATGACGCCGGGAGATGTGGCGCCCGCCGCCACGGGCGTGGCTGGGACTCGCCTGAACGGAACGTCCCCTGCCACCGACATAGACATTGTCATCCTCTTGCTGGCCGACGGCTTCAGGCCTGACGTGCTCCAGGGATTGTGTGCGGCGGGCGATCTGCCGAACATCAGCCGATACTTCCTGGATGAAGGCTCCCGCCATCAGGGGGTGACCGTGCTGCCGAGCGTCACGGACGTCGCTTACCTCCCTATGCTCACCGGTCAGTACCCTGGCGTCGCCAATATGCCGGGAATCCGCTGGGTGGAGAAGTCGCGCTTCGCCAAAGGCGACCCGTTGGGAGGCGGTCAGCGGTCTTACGTGGGTCCCGCCCACTTGAAGTTCAACGGCGACCTGCCCGACGACATCGAGACGCTATTCGAGCTATCCCCCGGATCGTTGGCGGTGCGAAGCGACATCCACAGGGGGCTGTCCGGCGGCGCCAACCGCTTTTACGGTATTTCAGGCCCGTTCATGTTCTTCTCTCACTACCTGAAACGAGCGGACTTTATCGACAGAATCGTGCTAAACGCCCTGATGCGGGCGCTTCGAAAGATGGACGGGGACCTGCCGCCGTTTGTCTTCCTCCCCATGCTGGACGTGGATACGTCCTCCCACGCCCACGGCCCGGAACACCCCAGGACCTTCGCCGCGTACCGACGAATCGATGCCGCGATCGGAGTCATTATCGAATGGCTGAAGCGCGCCGGCATCTGGTCCAGGACGCACTTCCTGGTGTCCAGCGACCACGGCCACACCGCGACGCGGGAGCACCTCGACCTGAGTTCCTTAGTCTCTGAGCGGGGATATCGGGTCTTCGAGCACCCCAACATATTCCGGCGGAGTAGCGACGCGGCCGTGGCGATCTCCGGCAACTCGTTCGCCAACGTCTATCTGGCCTCAGAGGGCAAGTGGGAACGGCCCCTTATCGGCGACGAGCTTGAGGCGGGTCACGGGCGGCTGCTCGACGCGCTGCGCGGCCGGCCCGAGATCGAGTGGGTGGCATACCGTCATTCCGAGGACGCCATCAAGATTGCGTCCAGCGCCGGGAGCGCCCTACTTGGCAAGGAGCTCGACTACTACAGCTACGCCTACGAGGACTCGGACCCGCTTCAGCTCGGCCTCGCGAGGACGCTTGTGCACAGGGCCGATGCGCTCGAATTAACCGCGGGCACCGAATTCCCAGACGCGCTGGAACAGATATGGCACCTGTTCGACAGCTCTCGAACGGGCGATATCGTAGTGACGTCCAAACCGGGATACGATCTCAGAGGCTGGCGTGAGTGGCCCGAGCACCGGTCGTCGCACGGCGCGCTTTGCGCCAAGCACATGCAGGTGCCAATCCTGAGCAACATGCCGCTTGACAACGAAGGACCGGTACGCACAGTGGACCTCTTCCCGACCATCGTCGACTCGCTGGACCTCGAGCCGACCAAGCCCTACCAGGGCCACAGCCTTTGGTAACCGGTACCGTGTCCCGTCACCCTTTGAGGGCGAAGTACGCGCTGCTGTTCGTGGGCGTCGTGCTGGTTCCCGCGCTGCTGTGTAGCCTATTGGTGTGGAAGTACCTCTCAGAGTGGTGGCAGCTATCGGCGTTCTTTTGGTATTCAATCCCGGGCAACAGCTTTTTGTGGCTGCCTCACGAGCCGGCGGTGATATACGCCGGCGCACTGTACGCGCCCGCGCTGGTGGCGGTTGTAGGGGGGCTGGCCACCGCGATCGCAGCGATCGTTGACCACACGTTATTCACCCGTGCGTTCCATTCCAGCGCGTTGGCTCCATTCAAGGAGTCACGGGCAATGAGGGGCGTGGTGGAATACTTCAGCCGCTATCCCTGGTGGACTATCGTGGTCGTTGCACTCACTCCAATCCCCTTTTATCCACTTCGAATAGTGGCGCCCATGGCCAACTACCCCCTAACGAAGTATGTTTCGGCGATCGTAGTTGGCCGAGTGCCACGATACTTCCTGCTGGCACTGGGGGGAAGCTGGGCCAGGCAGCTCACCATAGGCTTCGACCCGTGGTAAGGGCCGGCGGGGCCGAGCGGCGCCCGCCTGCCCGCGGCTAACGGGGCGTAACGGTAGTCCACCGTTGACGATCGGCGGACTGCGGTAAGCAAGCGTCCAGGCCACCGCCCTTCATTAGATACTGCGGACCGCCGGCGTTCCGACCTGGACCGGCCTCGATGGTGATGCACAACTCTTGAGACGCGGCCAGGGCGATTTCGCCGGATGCCTGGACGGTCCAGAGGGTGACGCCGGCCGCGCTGCACTCTCCCAGGAAAAGCCTTGCCCCTGCGGAGGCGCTCTCGGATCTTACGCAGAGCTCGTAGTGGGGCATGCTAAGAGAACCGTCCGCGAGCGCCGCCTGGTCGAAACGTCCGTCGTGGTTCCAAATCCCGTGCTTGCAAGTATGCGCCTGGAGCGGGCTCTCAATTCGGACGCCTGAGGCGTGGCCCGGTATATCCAGACAGTAGCCGCGGGCCTCGTCAAGGGGTGCGATCACCCGCATGAACACACGTTCGTCGCTTGGTTGCTCAAGCGCGGCCGAGACCGTCGGCGCCTCCGGTGCGGCCGTGAGAGTGTCCGATACGTCCTCGCTCGAATTCGTGCACGAGGCAAGGAGCACGAATACTGCCAGCGCGGTACTCAACGCGGCAACAAGACGCCAATGCAGGATTTTCAACGCGTTACCACTCCATCTGCGCCGGCCTCTCTCTGGGCCATCGTCGGACTCCTCAGCGGTGAAGGTCGCTGCGGGCTTATGATCGCAGGCGTAAGAATGACGAGCGACCGCCACCGGCGGAATCTTATCAGTTGCCATCGGAGACCGTCTAGCAGGCTGATGAAAAAGGGGTGTGCAGAGGGGCGAAGCCCCTTTGCCGGGAGTCTGAGAGCTTGCCCTGAGCAACGCCGAAGGGGTGTCCCTCAGATACAAATCTTACCCCCTTCCTGGCAGGAAGGGGGCCAGGGGGATGGTCGAAAGGGTTCTTCAGAACCCTGCTAGTACTTCCCGTGAGCCCGCTGGAAGCCTCGGGAGCGGACGATCGGTTACAGGAGGGCAAGCCCCTACTCGGTCAAGACACTGGGCCCGTGCCGCTTCGCCCTTCTGCGCACTCCACGTCTCCGCGGCTTGGTAGCTCTTTGTCGTGGCTTATTGCGCCTCGACCCCGCCGCAACGCCCCTAACCGCCCCTCAGCCTGGGGTCCAGCAGGTCCCTCATGGCATCGCCGAACACGTTCACACCGTAAATCACCACAGCCAGGCAAAGACCCGGATAAAGAGCCAGCTCTGGTTTAATCTCCATGTATTTGCGCCCTTCCAGGCTGAGCATACCCCCCCAGCTGGGAACATCGGGAGGCAGACCGTATCCAAGGAAGCTCAGAGAAGCCTCATCCAGGATTATGCCTGCGATGTTGATGCTAAATATGATGATTATGGGAGGCATTATATTGGGCATAATGTGCCGCATCACCGTTCTCGCGTTAGTGCTACCGATAGCCTTTGCCGCCAGAAAGTAGTCATTCTCCTTTATGCCGATAACGGCACTTCTTACTATTCTTGAGTTATGAATGCCGGTCAATATGCCCAGAACAAGTATTATCTGTAACATGCCCCGCCCCACCATGGACATTACAATCAACAGAATGAGTAGTCCCGGGAAGGCCATCCAGGCATCAACAAACCTCTGCACTATGATGTCGTACTTACCGCCAAAATATCCCGAAGGGACGCCTATTATTGCGGCGACCACTATATTGACGGTAGTCCCCGCCAGACCGACAATCACCGAGATGCGGGCCCCGTAGATAAGGCGGCTGAGGATATCTCTTCCTAGCTGGTCCGCACCCAGCAGATACTTCAACGATGGTGCCTCCAGCCTGTCTGTTATGTGAATCTCAGTCATCCCATAGGGAGCCAAGAAGTCGGCGAAAATGCCGCCGAACAGCAGTACCAAGACTATGACTCCACCTACAACCCCCAATCGCTTCTCCCGTACCAACCTGACGAAGAAATCGGCTAAGGGGTAGCGCCTCTTCGTTTCGGCTTCTTGTCGCGGGATCTCCCTAACCTGACTCATCTTTTCGCCTCGACTACCTGTATCGCACCCTGGGGTCCAAAAAGGCATAGGAAATATCTACCAATAGATTCGCTACCACTATCGCGGTGGCGATAACCAGGTTTACTCCAGAGACGATAGTATAATCTCTTTGCTGCAGCGAGTTTAACATGAGACGTCCCATCCCAGGCAGGGCGAATATATTCTCCATAATTACAGCGCCGCCGACCAGTAAAGGCAACCCCGCTCCTACTATGGTCACCACTGGAATCAGGGCGTTCTTCAGGGCATGCCTTATGACCACTACCCTCTCTTTGAGCCCCTTTGAATAGGCAGTCCTGATGTAGTCCTGCCTCAGCACTTCAAGCATCATGGTGCGGGTCATCCGCATTGTGGTCGCGGCCATGGCCGTCCCCAAAATCAGGCTGGGAATAAAGAACTGCCACAGGTTACCCAGTGGGTCCTCCCTGAAAGGAATCAGCTCTACAGGTGGCGACCACCCCCACCAGATTGCCGGGAAGAGCATGACCATAGTGGCCAGCCAGAAGTTAGGAAGTGACAGGCCGATGATGGCCACGGTGCGCCCCAGGTAGTCGGCGACCGTATCCTGGCGAATCGCCGAGTAGACGCCGACGGGCAGGGCTATCAAGAGTCCGATTACGATCGCCATTAGGCCAAGCTCAATGGTTACCCCTATTCTACTGAGAATCAGCGTCGTCACCGCTTCCCCACGGCGCAGGGAATCACCCAGGCTACCGTGCAGAAAGATATCCCCTATCCAGCGACCGTATTGAACATGCATTGGTACGTCCAACCCAAGGAGGCGTTCCATCGCTTCGCGGTCAAGCTTCCCGCCACCCAGGTTTCTCATCCCCACCGTCATACTGTCTACTATGTCACCCGGTATGAGACGAATCGTCGAGAAGACTATGGTAGAGACCAGGAAAAGAGTGACTATGACTAACAGTAATCTTCTGATTATGTAGCGGTGCATATCAGACCCAGGCAGTAGTACAGTTTAGCGGCGCTTACCTTCCTGCGGAATTTCTCGCTCTGCTCGTTCCCGGTGGGCCATGTCCCAGTTAGCCCTTTAGCCTAATACATTTCAAATAAGAGATGAGTTGGCAACCTGGGAAGCGTTTCGCCCCCTTCCCTTCGTCCCGACTAGTCGGGACGAAGGGCAAGCTCTAACCTTCCCCCAGTACTTAGTTAGCTAAATCACGATACGTATGCTTAAGGGAACTGGGGTGCACAACGTTCTTGGTCGATTCGAAGGGGACGGGGCACTGGTTGCGAGCCTGGGTAAAGGCATCTATGGCACGGCAGACATCGCGCACAGAGGTGGCGTTAAGACCCCGCAGGGCTCGACGCGTCAGGATGCTGAACCAGACCTCGATTTGGTTGAGCCAGGAAGCGTGGGTAGGGATGTAATGGAAGTGGACATTGGGATGCCGAGCCAGCCACCGGTCATGCTTGGGCTTATGAGTATTAAGGTTATCCAGGATAACGTGCAACTCCTGGTCGGGGTACTGAGCGACCAGACGGTTCATGAAGTCCAAGAACTCACGCCGGCGCCGGCGGCGATAGTGGCCTACCGTCACCGTCCCTCGGGCAACCTCCAGGGCAGCGAAGAGGGTGGTGGTCCCGTGGCGTTTGTATTCGTGGCTGAACCCGCGGAGGGCCTGCCCGTTGGGCATGCGCAGCCAGCCCTGAGCCCGCTCCAGAGCCTGGATGGCGGGTTTCTCATCCACGCTCAACACCACCGCGTTCTCCGGCGGGTCCAGATACAAGGCCACCACATCGGCCGCTTTCTGGGCGAACTGGGGGTCCGTGCTCACGCACCAACTTCGACGACGCTGCAAATGAATCCCATGTTTCCTCAGCACCTGCCAGACATAGTGGGCTGGAACGTCTCCCAATGCCTCAGCGACCAGCCGCCCTGTCCACGTGCTGTATCCCTCGGGAGGCGGTTCATCCAGCTTCGCCAGGATGCGCCTCTCAGTGCTGGCCGTGTACTTCCGAGCCTTTCCGGGCCGGGCCCCGTCGTTCAGCCCTGCGCTCCGCTCCGCCGCAAACCTCTTCCGCCACACCACAACCCGCGCCCGCGTCAGACCCACCTCCCGGGCGATCGCTGTATTGGGCGTTCCATCGGCCGCCAGCAGAACCAATCGCGCGCGCTGTACGGCTCGATACGGAGCAGTACGGCTCCGAACCGTGGTCTCCAGCTCTCCACGCTCTCCGGTTGTCAACGTGATGATCGTCTCTGCTCTTCGCATGCGGTCAGCATAACATCTGCCTACCATTACGTATTGGTATTATCAAAACTAAGTACTGGGGGAAGGGACTTTTCTTTCCCCCTTTGGGGGAGAGCTAGAGAGGGGGCAAGGGTCCCGGCAGATTTCAGTCGTCCGCCTTATCAGGGCTTTTCAGTTTGAGCACTCATCAATTGCAGACCGTGTCAAACCCTCTCGTTACCCCGAATTGAGGTCTCTAAGGCTGTCACCCAAAAAGGTTGAGGGGGACATACCCCCTCAACCTTAGAGTTCTCACCTATCCCCAAGAGCCAGGCACTAATGCCCCATCGCTTTCTTCAGCTCCTGGTCAACCCACTGGTACATTATAGGGGCAATCCAGTCGTCATCACTGGCTCCCAGTTCACCGCGGTAACCCTTGAGCCAAGGCTGGTGCAGCACAAACGCATCAACTACAGGTGGTACGTATAGTGTCCACATCTGCTTGATGAAGTACATGTCCATCTCTCTCACTAACTTCAAGTACTCCTCACGGTCAGTAGCCGCCATTGCATCGTCTATTAGAGCGTCAAACGTGGGGTCATTAACCCCCCCTACCGTCGTCTCGTTGGTCGAGTGGAAACGATAACTTAAAGAAGCAAGGGGATCAAGGGGCTTGTGGCGGCATTCGCAAGCGGTTAGTCCTTCATACATTCTAGCGACGCTGCGCTCTTGGTACAAAGCCGAATCTGCAATCACGTTAAGATAGACATCAACGCCAATTTCGTCCCAGTAGCTTTTGACTAGCTGCGGCAGGTCTACATCCCCCGTGCCGCGCACATCCCAATTGGTCGTGAATCTAATGCCGTCGGAGCCGCGGGGATACCCAGCCTCATCAAGGAGCCTCTCGGCCTCCTCGGGGTCATATTCGTACTCCCCCTTAACCTCTTCAGGCCAGTCATCATACGGAACGTACATGCCTACGGAACCCACTGAAGCAACCCCCCAGGGTGTTGGGTCGGCATAACCCAAATAGTAGGAATTGGCAATCTCCTCGACGTTAATTGCCTTCTGCATGGCGATGCGCACATTGATGTCATTAAAGGGCGGCCTATCAGTCAGGAATGCGGGATTCGGTGAAGAACCTGGTACCTTCACCGTAACAAGTTCCGGGTTGGTTCGCTGGAGGCCCAATACCAGGTCAGTTGCTAGTGACGACTCCTCGGTATTCTTTATGAATGCACTCTTACCGGTACGCAGCGCCGCCAGCCGCGTCGTCAGATCTGGCGTGACGATGATCTTAACCTCGTCGGCATAGGGCAGGCGGAGCTCCAGGTCAGGGAACCGTGGGTCATAGTACCAGTAGTTGGGATTCCTGGTGTAGGTCACGGCGGTACCACTCACATAGTCAGTCAGCTCATAGGGACCGGTGCCGACGAGATGCCTCCAATCCTTCAGGTCACCATACTGCTTGATGACTTCGGGGGGCTGTATGAATCTATCATAAAAGGAATAGAATAACAGCCAGTCTAGTGTGTTAAAGCTGAAACTCGATGCCTTAACCTCCACCGAATATTTATCGGTAGCCTCAATGGATTCTATTGGTAACCCCGCGAGTTGCGGATAGATGGCTGGCCCCGCTTCGGCAAATTCACCCAGCCCAATAGTCCGGTGGAAGCTAAATTCAACATCATGGGCAGTTAGCTCCCGACCGTTCATCGGCGGCTTGTCATGCCAGTTAACACCCTTACGGATGTGGAAGATAGTGGTCAGCAGGTCCGGCTGCTCCCAACTCTCAGCCAGAGCCCCTGTCATCCCATCTATCTGAAGATACCCTGCCTGAGTCCAGTCAAATTCGTCACGGGGTACTGCCATGTTAATGTGGCCCATCTTTTCCAAAACCAGGCGCACGCTATTGCCGGACTGACCATTATACCAAGGGTCGAAATCCGACCAATCGGATGGCCAAGCTATGGCGATTGTCCCGCCATACTGGGGCTTTTCCACCAACTCACCATGGACGTTGCGAACATATCTGGCCGCCGCGACCTCGACGGTCTTCACGACCTCTTTCTCCACTACGACGGTCTCACCGGGGACCATTACCTCTTTGATTACCTCCTTCTCCACCACCACAGTCTCGCCGGGGACCTCGATCGTCTTCGTTTCACCGCAGGCCGCGCCGAGAACCAGGAGCATAGCTGCCCCTGCCGTTACGACTAACCAACGCATTCCAAGAACCTTACTCATTCCTGTTCCTCCTGCCTGATGCTCATAGCCGAAACGGCCGAATCGCTCCGCGACGACAAGGGCTCTGGCCCACGCGCGGACGGGGCAATTATCATCGCCCCCCCCATTTTTGTCAAGACATCGTATTTACTCATCTAAAATGTTACCGAGGCGGGTACAGTTCACTCAAGTAAGAATGTTACTGAGGGAACGATGCCAGTCGAAGATGAGATGACCATAGATGAGCGACGGAAGTATCTGAAGCGGATGAGGGATCGGTATTGGGGGGCTGACCGGATGGGTCGTGGAGAGTTGCTGACGGAGATGGAAGTGGTGACTGGGCTGCACCGCAAGAGCCTGATCCGGCTAGTGCGAGGAGCAACGTTGGAGCGCAAGCCTCGGCATAAGGTGCGGGGGAGATCATATGGTCCTGAGGTGGAGGATGCCATTCGAGTGTTATGGGAGAGCTTGGACTACGTGTGCGCGGAGCGGCTGACTCCAGCGCTGCTTCCGACGGCGCGGCACCTGGCTGAGTTTGGAGAGCTCTGGCTGACGGCAGAGTTGGAGGGTCAGTTGTCCCGGATCAGTCGAGCGACGGTGCAACGGCTGATGGGCAAGCTGCGTCAGGACACACCACGTCTGCCCAGGCGAGGACCAGAGCGAGCCAACCGGTTGACTCGGGCGGTTCCCATGGGCAGGCTACCGTGGGAGACGACTGAGCCAGGACACTTCGAGGTGGACCTGGTACACCACTGCGGCGCCACCTCATCAGGAGAGTATATACACACCCTGCAGCTGGTGGACGTGGCTACAGGATGGAGCGAGCGAGTGGCCGTGCTGGGGCGCAGCCAGGTAGTCATGGAAGCTGGCTTTCGGCGCGTCCTGGACCGGTTACCCTTCCCCATCGTGGAGTTGCATCCAGACAATGGCAGCGAGTTCTTCAATAACCATCTGATCCGGTTCTGGGGAGAGGAGATCGTTGGCCTGAAGTTGAGCAGGAGCAGACCCTACCGCAAGAATGATAACCGCATCGTCGAGCAGAAGAACGACACACTGGTACGGGCCTACCTGGGCTACGAACGGTTGGACACTGCGGCCCAGTGTGCGGCCCTCAACGCCCTCTACGACCAGATGTGGGTCTACTACAACCAATTTCAGCCGGTATTGCATCTGGTCGGCAAACCAATGGTGGACGGCCGACTCAAGCGCAAATGGGATAAGGCCCGCACGCCCTATGATCGGGTCTTGGCCAGCGGGGTCTTGAAGCCGCACCAACAGACCCAATTGGCGGCCATGTACTCCCAGACCAACCCCCGTCGGCTCCGCCGAGAGATCTATCAACAGCTACAACAGATGTGGGAGCGCCCAAAGCCGCAGCGAAACAGGCGGGAGCTCGTGGGCGCTCTTGCCTCCTAGCCCGTGGGCAGTGGACAGGGCCTGTGGATCAGTGGAGGACCACTTACCCACAGGCTTACTATGAGCCCGATCCTAGGCACCAATAATCGCACACAGAACAAGAGAGGAGGCAGGCTGGTCTCCTGGTAACATTTTCATTTGAGTGAACCGTAAGAAAACATGCCCCCTTCGGTAACATTCTTATTTGAGTTGACACGGACATCGGATTGCGAGGTACGGGCCTATGAACAGCGTCTAGCTGCTCATTTCAGGATATGACTCACGAAATACCTTATATATAGCCGAGTTACCGTAGGAACCCCCCGAACCGAGAGCTCGCTCAGCCCCGAAATCAGCGGTCAGGGCTACATGCGGGAGAGCAGCGCTCCCGCGGCGAGCAGCGCGACGGCGACGGAGGTGCGGATGGCGGAGCTGCCCATGTCGCCTGGCGCGCGGCGAGGACACACAGGGAGCGCGACAAGGGTTATGTCATCTGAGATCGACCGACCCGTATCGCGCTTCGTCAGTCGACAACGGCACATTCCCGAATCGCCTGATACCGGGAACAGACACCGCCGAGGCGACCGCCGCTGGACCTAAGGGTTAGATGGCTCTACGATGCGGACCTCGGTCTTGGCAATGTGGGTCTGTGGCTGATCGCCAAGCGCGAGGCGCTCCGGCGACGAGTAGTACTCGGCCTCCTTGGCCTGAATCGCTTCCACGCTATCGAAGCTTCGCACCCATATGAACTCTGTCCGGTCCACGTTGACCCAGGAGGCCATGATGGGTATGCCGTACTTCTCATGGTTAGGCTTGAGATGTCCATGGAACAGCTTAAGCCACGAGTCCATCATCCCTCGGTTGATAGTGTAGATACGTAGCTGCGAGACCATAGCTATTCGCCTCACTTTTGGTTTTAGGCCGGTTCCAGTCTGAATGGTCCACACCCGCTCAGGTGGACGCACGGGTGTATGACGGCGAGAAGGTGACCGCGCAGAGCCATTACTACCTTAGAGAACGGAAAAAGGCGCGGATGTCCTCCACCAGCATCTCCGGCTCTTCCAGGGCAGCGAAGTGGCCTCCGCTGGGCATCTCGGTCCAGCGCTGGACGTTGTAGGACCGCTCGGCCCACTCCCTGGGCGGGTAGCTCAGGTCCTTCGGAAACAGCGCCACCGCGCATGGCACACGAATCCCGTCGTCCCGCTCGAATTGCCAGGGCGCGCGCTGAGACTCGTAGTAGATACGAATCGATGAGTTGATGGTCTGGGTCGCCCAGTAGATCGTGATGTTGGTGAGGAGCTCGTCTTTCGTGAAGCGGCTCTCCACGTCGCCGCCGCAGTCGCTCCAGGTCCTGAACTTCTCCACTATCCAGCCGGCTAGCCCGGCGGGCGAGTCGTTGAGGCCGTAGGAGAGGGTCTGGGGCTTGGTGCCGTGGAGATGGCCGTATGCGCCTTCCTCGTTGCGCCAGCGCTCCCGGTCCTCGACCAGCGCCCGCTCGGCCTCCGACAGCTCGCGGGAGCCGGGGCCCAGGTATGGCTGGGCCGAGACCGCGGTCACGTGAATCCCGACGACCTGTTCGGGGTAGGCATAGCCGAGTCGGGCGGTGATGCCCGCGCCCCAGTCGCCGCCGTGGGCCGCGAAGCGACCGTACCCCAGCCCATCCGTCATCAGGCTCGCCCACAGGTCCGCGACCTTGAACTGGCTGACACCCCGCTGCCTCGTCCGGTCCGAGAACCCGTAGCCGGGCAGGGAGGGCGCCACGACGTCGAAGGAGTCGCCAGGGTCTCCGCCGTGGGCTGCGGGGTCTGTCAGCAATGGGATGATCTTCAGCATCTCCGTAAAGGTGCTGGGCCAGCCATGTGTGACGACTATCGGTATCGGGTCCGGGCCTTTGCCGCGCTCGTGGATGAAGTGGATGCCGTGGCCGTCCACGTCCGTGCGGTAATGGGCAAAGGTGTTTATGGCTTTCTCCTGGACTTGCCAGTCGAAGTCGTTGAGCCAGTAGTCCACCAACTCCTTCACGTAGCCCAGGTTGGACCCGTAGTCCCAGTCCGAGCCGGGGATCTCGTCCGGCCACCGGGTGCGGGCGAGGCGCTCCCGCAGGTCCGCGAGAACGTCATCTGAAATGTGCACTTGGAAGGGTTGCACGTCCATGCTACGAGCCTCCTCGGGTCGTTAATCTCGGTCGCGGGCCTAGTCTAGCAGAAAGTCCGGGGGCAGGTGGCAGGGCCCAGTTGAGTCAGGGCCACCTGGGTCGCAGCGCTGCCGCGGGCAGCCCGCCGGCAAAGGCGCCCAGGCCCGCCGAAACCAAGGTGATTGCGACGAAGAGCGCCTGGTGTCCGATGCCGATGTCCCTGCCCATAAGCCCGACGATGAAGAGCGCCGCGATGCTGATCGAGACCCCCAGGCGCCACCATGAGGATGTCGGCAATACCAATCTGGATACGAGGCTAAGTAGCGCCGACGCGATCAGGTAAACGGCGACTACGGGTAGTATCCGCTCGGCGCTGAGAATGGGTGGTCCGTCGGCGAACACGGCCGCCCCGGGGACGAATGAAGCCGGTACGCCCACCAGAACAGCGACGACGTAGCCAACCCACTTCAAGGCGTCGCCGGTCCGAGCGCTGCCGATGCCCGTGGGATGCGCCGATGACGGCTGAGCTGCCGAGGTGGCCGCGTGGAGCGGCGAACGCCTCTCGCTGGGACGTCCCAGCGCCCGGGGTTACGGCCGAAGGTTGTCGCACCGAAACGCGGGTTGCCCGAGCTGTTACGCCGGTTCCTCAGCCTCTTCGTCCGAGGGCTCGACCGAGTTTGTGGTCACCGTCAGGCTGGGGTCCAGGCGCCACAGCCACTCGATGGCCTCTTTCCTCGGCGTCCTCAACACGCCTTTGCTCCTGAGAACGTGAATTACGTACTCGACGGTGTCGAGGGCGCACTGCTCACAGTATCCGTAGGACCTCATGAGTCGGTTGTGTATCACACCGCGCCGCCGGGCCCACTCGACCTGGTTCTTGGCGGACCGGGGCTTGCCAAGAGTATTGGCGAGCGTCCTGCGGTCCGGGAACAGCCGTGCGTCGATGGCGGCCTTCATTCGAAGCTCGGAGGTGTAGTCGTACTTAACACCCTTGTGGTCAAGGATGTTGAAGAACTGATGGATCTCCCAGCGGAACTTTTGCCTGTCGCGCTCGGTGACTCCAGCGTTCTTCTCCATCTCGCGCATCTCGCCGTCATCG
The DNA here is from genome assembly GCA_965248005.1 of Dehalococcoidia bacterium. GTDB lineage: Bacteria > Chloroflexota > Dehalococcoidia > Lucifugimonadales > UBA1123 > CBDFIE01. The sequence continues at coordinate 600,937 of CBDFIE010000003.1, read as the reverse complement.
GCCTCGCGGACGGTGCCGGTGACTGGGTCGCGCACCGGATCGTTCGAAAAGAGCGTTGTCAGGTTGGCCAGGTAGTCGGTGAGCAGCACGGCGGCGGTCTCTTCGAATCGGTCTTCGAAGGCCCTCTGAACGTCCTGAATGGCTCGCTCGCTGTACTCGTCCACCGTGTCCTTGATTAGGGACATGTACCTGGAGATGTTCTCCTGCTGGGGATTGAGGTACTCACTGAGGCCCCGCCACAGGCTATCCAGGGCCATCAACGGTGAGACACAGGTAATACCGGGCGTGGTCGCAGACGCGCTGAGGCGGTTCATCACGTATCTGGGGGATACTCCGGTCATGGCCTCGTTCGGGTAGTGGCGCCTTTCAAGCTCCACTTCGTCCGCAGAGAAGCCGCGCACGAGCAGACCGTCATATGCCCGCATCTTGTCTAAGAGACTGACGCCCTGTTTGTTCGGCCGATTGAGGCGGGACAGTACCGCGAAGACGCTCATGACAGGCAGCGTTTGCGGCGGAAGATGCACGTCTTCGAGCCCACTGCGCTCAAGCATGGCGTCGTAAATCTTCACCTCGTCCGTAACGCGCATGTTGTAGGGGATCTGAATTGCGATTATCCGGTCCCTCAGGGCCTCCGAGTGCGGGTCCGCCATGAAGGTCTGGAAGTCGCTCTCGTTGGAATGGGCAAGTATGATCTCGTCGGCGTAGACCGACCCGAATCGCTCCATCTTGATAAGCTGTTCTTGCGAGAGGCCGAGCAGGGCAGTGAGCAGGTGGGTATCCGCCTTGAAAATCTCGACGAACTCGATCAGCCCGCGGTTGGCGACGTTGAACTCACCGTCCAACCTGAAGGCCTTTCCCGCCACATCGAGCCGGTCGCCTTCCAGCTTGTCATCGTTGATGCTGCCGACTAGCAAGGCTGCTCCGGTCGGGTTGGGGTTCGTCGCCACGTAATAGCCGATGCCCACCGCCTCCGGTTCGGAGAATACCACCCGCACCACGGGCACGTCGGCGGAGTTGCCAAGGTACTCGGCACTGAACATGTACCTGCATCGAGGGCAAAGCTCGCCCTCGATATAGATGCCGTGCTCGCTCAGCAGCTTCGGCCTGAGGCTATCTGGTATGAGGTGAAGCGGCTCTTCCTGCATCGGGCAGCCTTTGATCGCGTACACCGCGCCTCTCTCGGTGCGAGTGTGGCGTTCCAGGGCCTGCTTTATCAGTGTCGCGATTGACGACTTGCCGGCGGCCGGTGGGCCCATCAGCAGCAGAATTCGCTTCCGGATTTCCAGACGCCGAGACGCCGAATAGAAGTACTGGACTAACTTGTCCAGGGTGGTGTCCAGGCCGAAAATCTTGTCCTCGAATAGGCCGTATACGGGGTCCCCGGTAGCCGACTCGTGGCCCCCGTGGTCCACAATCGCGTCGTAAGCGATCTTGTGGGACAACCGGGAGACCGACGGGTTCTCGACTACCATGCGCAGGTACTCGGAAAATGGGCCTTCCCAGGAATACTCTTCAGCAGCCTGCTCTGCTTCGCGCAGCAGGCTGTCCGCCACCGACTTGCTGGTCACCATGGCTCCCCTCGTAACCTCATGTCAGCCCCAAGGCTCAACCGTTGGGGTAGATCTATTCGAGTCCGGCCAACCGTTTGTACTCGTGTTCGGTAAACGGTCCCGGCCTAGTACGCGATTACATTGGTCATTATAGCCAGTCCCACGGCGGCGACGGCAATCGAGCCGATGAGCGAAAACCAGCCGGCCACCAAGCGGAGGCCAAAAAAGGGAATCGCCATGTAGAAGAAAAGCATCGTTCCAATCACCGCTAGGACGCCCGAAACCGCCGTGAAGCTCGCGGTTACAACCGCCGCCTCGACGCCAGGCAGGTCGTTATGGTCATATAGCTGGAGTACAAAGTATACAACCGCTACCAGGCTGCCCACCGCGAGCACCGCGGCGTAAAAGCCCAGCGCGCGTTCCTCGAGGTCGGACCAACCCTGGGCCGCCACCGCGCCCGCGTAGGCGGCCCACAGCACGATAAGCGTCTTCATAATCGTAATCTCGCCCAGCTTCTGAGCGCCATCGGCCCCCTGGAGTCCAAGAAGTTGTGGCTCGAGGGTAAGACTGATAAGCAAGCCCGCTCCCAGCGCGGCCATGAGAATGCCAACGGTCCGGCCGTCGGAATATAGTCCCAGGAGATACCACGAGTGGGAGAATATTGCTGCCCCTATGAGAGTTAGCGCTAAGCCTTCCATTGTTCCCTCCAGAGGTCGAATTGTATCCTGGTCGATTTGATCGTGCCAAGTATCGTAACCACATTTTCAACCGTTGACCCACGGTCTGCACCTTGAGCCAAGGCCGAATAACGATCTAGATGCCCCTATTCTTGGTCAGTTCTATCTCGGACCCCAACTAAGAGCCATTGCTGCGCGTCAACCCCCCAATCATGGGACTGGACCTCTGGCGTACAGTCAAGCATACCATTTCGACTGGCTTTCGCCACCCCAGGTCTAGCTGATGCGCAGACACGGTGTCAATTGGAACTCTACGCCAGGCCCGACCGGTAGATCAAGTATTCAGAGGGTGTCAAGTCCGCCGATCCTTGCAGGGGGGACCTGCCAGCTCTCAGCAAATTTTCAGGATGTTATCGGCGCCGCTTCAGGCAGTTCGTTGCAAGTGGGTCCATGATGGGAAGTGTCATTTCTAGAGACGCCAACGGGAACAGGAGAGATTTCGATGAACGTAGCGCTTGATTTAGCATTCGTCGCCGCAACGGTGAGCACCGTGTATCTCAGCAAGTGTCTCTATTGCCTGTGGCAGCTCAGGCGCGTCCGTGAATAGCGTGCCGCGTCCGCTCGTAGCATGTCAAGATGCCCGGTCGGTGGGCTTCCCCCTGACGGCCCGGGTCGTGACGGCACTCGGCGCTTCGCGCGAGATCGCGCCGTCCTATGTCGGCGGCACCGGCATTCAGCAAGATTTCAGGATGTTATCGGCGCCGCTTCAGGCAATTCGTTGCAAGTGGGTCCATGATGGAAAGTGTCAATTCTAGAGACGCCAATTGGGAACAGGAGAGATTTCGATGAACGTAGCGCTTGACATTGCAATCGTCGTCACCACGGTAGCCGCCGCCTATTTCGGCCTGCGCCTAGGGATAATCAGGGCGGGGACGGCGGTGTCCGGGATCGTCGGGGGCGTCATGCTCGCCAAATACAGCAGCCCTCACGTGACCCCGTACGTCGGCCGCGTGTTCAACGACCCGGAGATGGCCCAGGCCATTAGCGTAATGGCAGTGGTCCTCGGGGTGCTGATCGCTTCCATCGTCGCGGGGGTAATGCTAAGGCGGGCCTTCCAGTTTCTGTTTCTGGGCTGGCTGGACGCCTCTGCCGGCGCCATCGCGGGCTTCGCGCTCCTGCTGGGGGTGTGGTCCGTGGGCCTTAACGTAGTCGTGCCCAACCTCAGCGACGAGCTTGCCGAGGTCGTTGAGCGCGCCCCAGTGGCGGGAACGCTGATGAGGAAGGGGCCGGCCCTCCTGGAAGCCGCCCCGGGCTTCGTCAGAGATTACGCGGTGGCGAGGGTCCCAGGCCTCGCAATCAACTAGCTCGACACCTTCCTATTAACAAGCGCCAGGCCGCCGCTGCCGGGAAACCAGGATCGGGCGTGCTCCCCGCCCGAGGGCCCCGGAGCGGCGGCCTGGCGCTTGTCTGATCGAAGCCCTCGTCTAACAGCGCCCCTCGCTGGTCCGGTCAATCCGCCAATTGCTTCGCCGGAATGCTGCCCATACGCCCCGTCTGGTAGTCGCGGAACGCCTGGACGATCTCATCACGGGTGTTCATCACGAAGGGCCCGTGCCAGGAAATTGGCTCTCGAAGCGGCGCCCCTCCCAGCAGCAATAACTCCAAGGCCGGCGACCGGCTATCCTGCCTGACATTGCTCGTTATCGTAAGGAAGTCTCCGTCGCCCAAAGACGCGAGCTGCCCCTCTCCGATCGCCTGGGGCTCAGCGCCTACCGTACCGGTGCCCGATAGCACGTAAATAAGCGCGTTGAAATCAGGCCTCCAGGGTATGCGAAGTCTCGCTCCCGGGCTGACGCTCGCATGAGCGTAGGTGATCGGCGTGCGGGTGCTGCCGGGCCCTCGGTGTCCAGCCAGTTCTCCTGAGATCAACCGGACCACGGCGCCGGCGTCGTCGGTGGCGAGCAGCACCGTACGGTCGGGCTGCAGGTCCTGGTACTGGGGCGGCGACCACTTCTCGGTCCGGGGCAGATTGACCCATAGCTGCACGCCGTGAAACAGCCCTCCTCTGGTGACGATGCGGTCGGTGGGCATCTCGGAATGCACGATCCCGGCGCCCGCCGTCATCCACTGAGTAGCGCCGTCCGTGATCAGGCCTCCGCCGCCGTTGGAGTCGCGGTGCTCAAGCTCCCCGTCCATCATGGAGGTCACCGTTTCGAAGCCGCGGTGCGGGTGATCGGGCGCCCCTTTTGCTTCGCCCGGGGCGTATTCGACCGCCCCAAGGTGGTCCAGTAGAATAAACGGGTCGGCCAGCCGCAGGTCGATACCCGCGAAGGCCCTGCGCACCTCGAAGCCGGCGCCCTCCAACATCCTCGGCGTCTGGGTCACCGCAAGGACCGCGCGCTCGCGCACGCCAGTTGCGTCGGGCATCGGGATACGAGGCAACGTCGTTGGGTTGTCCACTTTAACGGCTGGCAATGCTTCCGCTCCTAACGCTTCATCCGCGTTGGCGCACGCTTTTTCGCGAGGTCGCGACGCTCCGAGCCCAACGCACGGGGACCACTGATATGCTGGTCATTTTGCACCCGGCGCTCCGCTCTCCGATTCCAGGTCCCGAGATCAATGGGACGACAGCGATCAGCTCCGTCCTGGCGATGCAAGCGCTGGGTCGGTCGGGGGCCGGGGCAGGGGTCGTGGCGTCCGGTCCTCAGGCCGGGGTGGTAAGCGCCGCCAGCTGGCGGGCCACGAAGCGTTTCATCAGGCCCAGGGCTCGGGCCGTCTCCGGCCGTGGTTCCTGACCGAACCCGTGGGGCATGTCGGGAAACAGCTCTAACTCAATCTCGCCGCCCGCCGCTCGATACGAGGCGGCGAATTTTTCCGGAATGGAAAGGGGAACGTTTTCGTCGGCGGTACCTTGTATGATCAGTACGGGCGGCAGAGCGGCCTCCTCGCCGCGGTCCAGAATGCCCTGAGGACTGCCCTCTCTCATCGCGTCCTGATTGACGAAGTAGTTCTCGGTGCTCTGGACCAGTCGGTCCAGCCCCGAGTCCTCCGCGTACCGGTACCGGGCGTGGGAGTCCAGGACGGGCCAGGTCAGCAGCACGTAGTCCAGCGTGGCATCATGGCCCTCCAGCCCAGGAGACGAATGAGTCCCGTAGCGCGGATCGTCGGGCCGCATGGCGCTGAGCATGATGGTGTGGCCGCCGCTGGACGCTCCCGTTCCCCCGACCAAGTCGGGGCGCGCGTTGAACTCGGCGGCGTGGGCCTTAACCCAGCGGGTGGCGTAATTGACGTCGGCCACCTGCGCCGGGTACGCGTGGCCTGGCGCTAGCCGGAAGTCCACGGCGGCGACGACGAGGCCGCTGGCCGCCAGGCTGTTGTTCATCAGCTCCTGGTTCGTCCGGTCGCCGGCGTTCCACGCCCCTCCATGCACGAACAGAAGCGCGGGAAAGGGACCGGTCCCCTGGGGCTGGTAGATCCTGGCCTCCCAGTTCTCTCCAGGGGTCCGCAAGTACTCGACGTCCCGTACTCGAACTTCATGGTTCCCGTCCGGCTGATATACCTCCGTCGATTGCACTGCTTTATCACCCCATCATTGGACTGTCGTGGTTGGTCAGCCCCTCTACGCGGGCCGGCGCGGGTCGCTCCTCCCAAGAGACTCTCTGCCCGATCGCCAGGTGCAGCGTGGATTCGACTTCACGTCAATTGTAAGACGGCGCAATACCAGACTCAAGCCTGGCGCATTTCAGTGTTGGGAGCGGCCAACTTGGAGCAGGGTGCGGCACGCCGATAGGTCGGACGCGCCTCCTCGCCCATGTGAAGATTCAAACGATGCGCCGTCGACAGGCTCTCCGATCCCGGGGAAAGTGGTACCCGTGGCGAGGCAGGTGCTAGATGGCGTACAATCGTTGCGTTTGCGGCGATGCCCAGAGTGCTCGATAAGAGGCGCCGATGATAGTTGGAGTTCCAAAGGAGACCTACCCCGGCGAGCGCCGGGTCGCCCTCGTGCCTGGCGTCGTGCCCGCTTTAACAAAGTCCGGCCTGGACGTCCACGTGGAATCGGGGGCTGGCGCGGACGCCGGGTTCCCCGACTCGCAGTACGTGGAGCAAGGGGCGAAGATAGCGCCAGGCCGGGCTGACCTGCTGTCTGGCGCTGACGTGCTTCTCTACGTGCGTGGCCTGGGCGCGAACGCGGATGCGGGCGCCGCCGACCTCGAATCGCTGAGCTCCGGCCAAAGTGTGATCGGACTTCTCGACCCTCTCGGAGCGCCGGAGGCGGCACGCCGGCTGGCGGAGGCGGGAGTAACCGCCTTCGCGCTGGAGCTTATGCCCCGCATTAGCCGGGCACAGTCGATGGACGTCCTGAGTTCGATGGCGACCGTGGCGGGCTATAAGGCCGTTCTGCTGGCCGCGGAGTCCCTTCCCAAGATATTCCCGATGATGATAACCGCCGCGGGCACAATAGCTCCGGCCCGGATATTCGTCGTCGGCGCCGGAGTGGCGGGACTCCAGGCGATCGCGACATCGCGCCGCCTGGGTGGCGTCGTGCATGCGTATGACGTGCGACCAGAGGTCAAGGAGCAGGTCGAGAGTCTGGGCGCCAGGTTCCTGGAGATCGAGCTGGACACCTCGGGCTCCGAGGGCGCCGGAGGCTACGCAAAAGCAGAGGGAGACGAGTTCTACAGCCGACAGCGCGAGATGATGACAGAGGCTGTCAGTGACAGCGACGTGGTTATCACCACCGCGGCGATCCCCGGCAGGCCCGCTCCGGTGTTGATTACAGCAGAGATGGTCCAGGGAATGCGACCCGGTTCGGTTGTCATGGACCTGGCGGCGGAGAGCGGCGGGAACTGCGAACTCACTCAGCCTGGAGAGACCATCGACGTCGGTGGAGTCAACGTTCTGGGCCCCGTGAACGTCCCCGCTACGGTGCCCTTTCACGCCAGCCAGATGTTCGCCAGAAACGTCACTGCCTTTCTCCAGGAGCTGGTGACCGACGGCGAGATGCGGTTGGACATGGACAACCCGATAGTCAGCGCGACGCTCGTCGCTCAAGGGGGCGAGGTCGTCCACCCTCGGGTCCGAGAACTGCTTGGCGTGCCCGCCACGGAAGCCGCGGCGGATGAAAGGAGCAGCTCCTAATGGAAGCGTTTGTGCTGGCCCTTACCATCTTCGTGCTCGCGCTCTTCGTCGGCTACGAGGTTATCAGCAAGGTGCCACCCCTTCTCCATACACCCCTCATGTCCGGCGCCAATGCGATCTCAGGCATCACGCTGGTGGGTACGCTGGTGACCTCTGGAACTGAACTTTCAACTTTCACGACCACACTAGGCTTCATCGCCGTCGCGATGGCAACGGCCAACGTGGTGGGCGGCTTCATGGTGACGCACCGTATGCTCCGGATGTTCCGGCGGAACGACTAGCCATGCCTGCGGAATATATAAACCTTTTCTACCTTTTGGCGGCGGTCCTATTTATCTTAGGGCTGAAGGGGCTGTCCCATCCACGTACCGCGGTGCGGGGCAACCTCATGGGGTCCACGGCGATGCTGATAGCCATCGTGGTCACGCTGCTGGACAAACGCATCGTCAGCTTCGAGGTCATCGTCGCGGGGCTGGTCGTGGGTGGTCTGATCGGGGGGGTCATGGCCTACCGCGCCTCGGTCAACGCGATGCCCCAGGTCGTGGCCGTATTCAACGGCCTGGGCGGCGGCGCGTCGGCGCTGGCGGTTGGCGCGGCGCTGGAGGAGACCCTCAATCCGGCGGGCTTGTTCGTGGAGGAATTCGACGTCCAGCTCGCGATTTCGGTAGCAATCGCCGGCCTGATCGGCGGGCTGTCTTTCCTGGGAAGCGCCGTAGCCTTCGGCAAGCTCCAGGGACTGATCCCTGAACGTCCCACGCTTCTACCCGGCCGGCACGTGATCAACGTCGTCCTGGCACTGGCGTGTGTGGGATTGAGCGTTTGGCTGGTAGGGCAGGCCATCTGGGGAGATACTGGCGCAGCTACGTCGCTGCCGTTTTGGATCCTGGTGGGCGTGGCCTCCTTGCTAGGTCTCATGTTGGTGATACCCATCGGCGGGGCCGACATGCCGGTGGTAATAGCCCTGCTGAACGCCTATTCCGGACTTGCCGCCGCCGGGCACGGCTGGGTGCTCAACAACAGCGTGCTAATCATAGCTGGCTCGCTGGTAGGCGCCGCCGGGTTCATACTGACCGTACTAATGTCGCGGGCCATGAATCGGTCGTTGCCCAACATCATGTTCGCCGGCGTCGGGGCGACCGTGGCCACCGCCGCCGAGACCGATGACATCTACGCGGGACGGGTGAAGTCGGCCTCGTCCGATGAAGTGGCGATGCTGCTGGATGGCGCCCAGCGGGTCGTCATCGCGCCCGGTTATGGCATGGCCACCGCTCAGGCCCAATACGCGGTGCAGGAGCTGGTGAGCCTGCTGGACTCCAAGGGCGTGGAGGTGGAGTTCGCCATCCATCCAGTAGCCGGTCGGATGCCCGGGCACATGAACGTGCTGCTGGCAGAGGCGAACATTCCCTACGAGCGGCTGAAGGACATGGATGAGATCAACGTGACGTTCCGCCAGACGGACGTAGTGCTGGTCCTCGGCGCCAACGACGTCGTCAATCCCCAGGCGCGGGAGGCGGACCCATCGATTCCCATCGCGGGAATGCCGATACTCAACGTGGACGAGGCCCGCTCTGTCGTCGTGATCAAGCGAAGCCTTTCCCCCGGGTTTGCGGGCATACCGAACCCGCTTTTCGCGGCCGACAACGCGCTCATGCTTTTCGGCGACGCCAAGCAGATGGTGATGGAGTTGGTGGCAGCCGTCAAGGAAGGCTGACTCGCCCGACTTACGACCGTGGATGCCGGATGCGCCTACCCCTCGTCCGCGAAGACCGTGTCACCTTCGATGTGCACAGGGTACGTGGGCACCGGCTCTTCTGCCGGACCCTCTACCACCTCGCCGGTCCGGACGTTAAACACGCTACCGTGACAAACGCACGAGAGCTGGTCCCCGTCCAGGTCGCCGTCAGACAGCGAGCACCCCTGGTGCGTGCACTCATCGTCGATTGCGAAGAGGTCGCCCGAGACGTTGAGCAGCACGATCGTGCGGTCTCCAACTTCGACCGGCTTTAACTCTCCGTCGGATAGCTCTCCGACCGTTGCGATTTCAACCCGACCCGCCATTTCATTCCCTCCATGTGTACATTTCGTTTCGACTAGTTGGCCTCGCCCACTGCGATGGGGGCGGAGCGGCCACTGGTTACGTAATTCCGATAGCGAGTACCGCGAGCAGCCTCACCGCTGAGACCGGTGTGATGCCCGGGTCGCAGACTGTCGCCGGGTGCCTGCGAGCTACTTGGGGGACCAGAATCCCAAAATTCCGTCGGCGATCGTCTGCGTCAATGGGTCGGGGTCCGTGTCCACCACTATGATCTCGGGGTGCTGGTCGGCAATAACGGAGGTAGCCGAGACCGACGCCGCTCTATCGGATAATTCGCCGGCGAACACCAGCGACCGGCTGTCCGGCGACCACGGGGAATGAGAGTACGCGTACTGGTCGAAGAACTCGAACAACGTAAGCTGGTCACGGGACGGTATAAAGTCCACCAGGGGCCAGCGTTCGCCCGTCTTGGCGTCCAGCACCGCCCAGCGCAGCGCGCCGTCTTTGTCGGATGGGGCGACGTATGCCAGCCTTGATCCGTCCGGTGACCAAAAGTAGGCGATCACGTTTTCTTGGATCAGCGTCTCCTGTGTACTCTGGGTCTCGGAAAACACGAGCAGGTCTCGATATGCAAGTATGGGCCTGCCGAGATACCTCATCACCCGCGTGGAACCGGATAACGCCAGCAGCTCGCCGGTGGGTGACCAGAGAAAAGCTGGGGTAAGCGGGAGTCCGATCTCACGAAGAAATGTGATCGGCTGCGGCTGGTCCAGGCCGTCGGCGACGACATTAGCGTTAAGGATCGCGTAGCGTCCCCGCTCCTCTCCCGCGGCTAGCGTCACAGTGGAGCCGGGCGGTTTCCAGGCTGGGACACGGTAACCTACAGCTTTGACGCTTAGCTGCTCGACCTGCGCATCTTCCTGAGTGTTTACGAGGAAATGGTCCTCGGCCCGATGTACCAATAGGTATTGGGAGTCGGGCGACCAGGACATCCAAAGCGGACCCCTGTCCAGGACGAACTCGGGCTCCGCGGCATCCGTAACGTCGTCAATGAACAGAGACAGGCCCCGCGAAGTAAAGGCAATAAAGGCGACCCGCGTGCTGTCAGGCGACCACAGGGGGTAGTGGACCACGCCCTCGGCGAGGAGCCCAGCGACGCCCTGCTCTCCCACGTGCAGCTCCTCCGGGCCAATGCTGTCGGCACTTGACGAGAAGAGAACGATGGTGGAGTCGCCCCCAGCATCCTCGACCACGCCGGAGTACACTAACTTGCTCGCGTCAGGAGACCATGTAGGCCAGGTATAGACGCCCTCCTCCGGTGATATGCGACGGAGGCCGGACCCGTCGGGGTTCACCGTATAGATGTGGCGGTCCAGTCCCACGAAGGCGATCTGGCCCCCGCCTTTTCTTAAGCTGTCCGAGACGACAACGGGGGTGGCGGTCGGCGTGCTCGGCGGGGGCGGGGCGACAGTCGGCGACGGGCTGAATGTGGGCGCCGGTGCAGGGCTCGGAACGGGCGTCGGGCTTGGAGTGGGAGCGGGAGCTGCGGTTGACTCGGCCCTAACGAGAGGTTCGGCCGCAGTTTGAGGCGTCGATGCCGCGACCGGAACAGGCGCGACGGTCTGCTCGTCGCCGCAGGCAAAGGCGGCAAATCCGGCGACCGCCAACATCAAGAGCAACGACAGTCCTGATCTCATGAGACGGATTATAACAGCGCCCGACCCGAGCGGGAAATCACCCCCGACTAGCTGCAAAGACAGGGGCGACTCCGACAGCCGGACGCGGGGTTTCAACCGGTCATGGCCTGGACCGCTTCCTCGGTGGTGATGGCGCCGTTGGCCAAGTATCCGAAGTTCGCCAACGCGGCCTGATAGCCGTCCCCAAGATCGGGGCACGGCTGGTGCGCCACGCCCGGCGGCTGGTGTTCCAGCTCGCTGAGGTGGCCGTCTCGCGAGAGCTGTTCCAGGGGGTGCTGGAGCGTATCGGCCGGCTCCGTCCAGTACCAGGGTAGTGATTGTCATTGATGTCGAGGCGGATTCGAGGTGACCTGGGGGAAGGTGCGTCCATCGAAGGGTGCGACCCCGGTGGAGACATGCCAGACACGCTTTCGGGAGCCATATGGAGACAGCAAATCGCAAGATCAGCCTTACCTGGGGATCAGATCGGGATTGACGGCATCGGAGGCTGCTGCTATGTTTCACTCCATCACCGTCGCCCCGTCAATCAGGGTGCCAGCAGTTTGAAATGGGAAATGTCGGGTTGGTACTCCCGAGGGCTCAGGGTCAAAGGGACGTACAAGGTAAATCGCCGGTTCAGCGAGACGACTAGAGGAGGCCAAGAATGGCAACAATGACAGCCGCGTTCTTCAACGGCAAAGGCCAGATGGAATTGCACGACCATCCAAAACCGAATGCAGGGCCGGGGGAGGCGGTCATCAGACTCCGGGCCACCGGCATATGCGGCTCCGACCTCCAGATGAACGCCGACAAGGACGCCCCCGACAAGCTGCCCGAGGGGCACGAGGTGGCCGGTGACGTAGTGGAGATCGGCGAAGACGTCGACCCTTCGCTTATGGGACAGCGCGTCACCATAGACATTATCGGTTCGGGGCGCGCCTGCACGACATGTTGGTACTGTCGCCAGGGAGAGTTCACCTATTGTGAGAACAAGGCCCCAACGGAAGGCGGGGGGTTCGCCGACTACATGAAGCGGCAGGCGATGGGCTGCTACCCGGTTCCCGACAGCCTTTCGTGGGAAGAGGCGGCCCTGGTGGAACCCCTGGCGGTGTCCGTCCACGGCGTGCGTCGAGGGGTACTGAGCGGCGGAGAGACGGTGGCCGTGCTGGGCTCGGGCAACATCGGGCTGACGGCCATCGCCGCGGCCCGGGCCATGGGCGCCGGGAAGATATTCGCCACGGCGCGCTACGAGCAGCAGGCCAGGTTGGCAAAGGCGCTGGGTGCTGACGAAGCGCTGCCGGACACGGGCCCTGAATTCAAGGAAGCGATAAAAGAGGTCACAGAGGGCAGGGGAGCCGACATGACCATCGAGACCGTCGGGGGACACCAGGACAAGACCGCGGCTCAGGCAGTTGATGTTACGCGGAGGCAGGGCCGGATCGTCGTACTGGGCGTCTACAGAAGGCCGTTTGAGTTCAATTTCCTCCGCCCGGGGTTCAGGGAGCAGTCGATCATCTTCAGTAACTGTTACTCAGTGATAGATGGGAGACATGACTATGAAGTGGCCATCGACATGATTGCCTCCGGCCGCACCAGCATCGAACAGATGGTTACGCACAAGTACCCTCTCGACCAGATTCAGTCCGCGTTCGAGACCGCCTCCGACAAGAACTCGGGCGCCGTCAAAGTCCAGATACGCCAGGACTGACCATATTGCTATATTGTTAATTCTGCCTCCGGAAAAATCTGTGCGCAGAAAATCGAAGTCACAGCCCTGGTCCGCCTGGAGGATGTGCCCTAATACCCCTCGCAATCCTATGTACTGTTGCGTCAATAGAAACGGTTACCGAAGGAGGTATCGTTGCCTCAATTATGCTGTTACCAAAGTTCGTCGAGATCGGCTTGAGTTGTTGGGCGCATCAGAAAGAGTCCAGAGTCGTGAGAGGGTATTGTCGATCTGTGAGCGCAGCTTGATAGGATTGAGGCGGGTATATGTATCGGCCAGGCGTCGCCGTTCATCCTCAGGCAAGGCGCCGGAGTCCAACAGTCGCTGATATGGCGTCCTGGCCCGGTCGTAGATCTTGTGCACCTTAGCCCCATGACGGGTCTTGTGCTGTAGCTTCATGACCGGCTGGAAGAAGTTGGTGTGCCAGCGCACAAGATCATACAGACGGTTGAGGGTCTCCAGGGCCGGCCGGGAGCTGTAACGGTCGTATCCGACCAGCTGACGCACCGCCGTCCAGTTCTTCTGCTCCACGTGGGCGCTGTCGTTCTTCTTGTAGGGCCGGGCGCGAGTGAAGGTGATGCGCTTGCGTTGGCAATAGGCAACCAGATGGTGATTGATGAACTCGCTTCCGTTGTCGGAGTCCAGTCCCAACAGCTGGAAGGGCAGGCGCTGAGCGATGTGATGGATCGCGCTGCCGACGCGGTCCTGGCCCTTCCCCCATACCCCCTGACACTCCACCCACCCCGTCGCTATGTCTACGGTGCTAAGAGTGTGGAGATAAAAGCCCTTAGTGCTCTCACCACAGTGGGCCACCAGGTCCACCTCCAAGAAGCCCGGCCCCTCGTCGTTCCAGTCAGCGAAGGTGCGGATCGGAATGCTATCGCGTAACAGAGTCCCTGGCTTGGTAGTGCTAAAGCGGCGCCGGCCGTCCCTGCTACGAATAGGCCCCAGTAGCCGGTCAATGGTCGATGGGCTCATCTCCACTAGCTGGGCCTCCGCTTCCCTCGTCAGTTGTTGCTCTCCATGCCGCCGTAGCACCCCGATCAGCTCGGCCACAAATGGATGTAGCCGGCGGGAACACACGCGACCGCTGGCTTCCCACAGCACCTTGAGTGCCTCCGACAACTCTAGTCCATACCGCCGTGGGCGCCCACGGCGGTATGGACCACCAGCCTTCTCCCTGCCTAGCAATCGCACTACCGCCTTGCGATGGTACCCAGTCACCCTCACCGCCTCGTCCAATATCCATCCCTTTTCTGTCTTGCCCGCTCCGACATACCGTCCTCGTATCGCTTCGATGTACTCCTGTACTCCAACTGAGGTCATCGCTGCCCCTTTCGGTAACCTGATTTCTGAGGCAACGATACCCCATTCGGTAACAATAATTATGAGTCACTTCGTGTGATTGACAACGATGCAAGGAGGGTGATACAAGTTAGCCGTCCGCGCGTGCGGGCTCCCGCGCCGCTTGCGGAGCGTATTGGCTGTGAGCATGAGGAGTTACTGAAATGTCTAAGACACTCGGAATGCGCTGGTTAGTCGTCGCGGCAGGAGCAGCGTTGCTGTTGGTGCTCGCCGCAGCCTGCGGTACAGACACGAAAACGATCGAGGTCCCCGGCGAGACCGTGGTGGTGAAAGAGGAGGTGATCAAGGAGGTCGAGGTCCCCGGTAAGACCGTGGTGGTGGAGAAAGAGGTCGTGAAAGAGGTACAGGTCCCCGGTGAGACCGTGGTGGTAGAGAAAGAGGTCGTGAAAGAGGTACAGGTCCCCGGTGAGACCGTGGTGGTGGAGAAAGAGGTCGTGAAAGAGGTCATCAAGATGGTCGCGGGACCAGAAACAGTCGTCGTGAAAGAGGTGCGGCAGGGGTATGTGACCGACCCCGCCACCGGCAAGGCGGTAACCGCGCCACAGTATGGCGGGACATTAACCACTCCCTGGAAGGAGGTGCCTCCGCATACTGACAGCCTTAATGCAACCGGCTTTGCGAATATCCTTGTCAGTGCCGTTATAGAGAGACCTGCCATCCTGGACTGGGCAATAGATAGGGACGTATGGAGCTTAGCATCAACGTACTTTCCTCCGGAATACTTTGTACCGCACCTGGCGGAGAGCTGGGAGCAGCCCGACCCACTAACTGTTATCCTCCACATCCGCCCAGGCGTTTACTGGCATGATAAGGCACCGATGAACGGTCGCGAGCTAATTGCCGACGATTTCGTATATAACTTTCACCGTGTAACAGGTACGGGCAGCGGCTTCACCGAAACAGGCCAACATGCTGAGTTTATGGGTTATGGTGTTGTCGAATCGATAACGGCCACCGACAAATATACGGTTGAATTCAAGCTGAAGGAGGACGTCACCGGCAAGACTTTTTTTGGCGGCCTTGATATTGCGCAGGTGATCGCCGCCAGCTACAAATCTGATATATACCCCCCCGAGGTAATCGAGGAACATGGCGACGCTCAGGATTGGAGGACCATAGTCGGCACCGGGCCCTTTATGCTTACTGACTACGTCCTGGAGAGCAGCGTAACCTACGAGAAGAATCCCAACTACTGGGGCAACGACCCAAAATACCCAGAGAATCGCCTGCCCTATATTGACGAGTTGAGGGCTCTTTATATAGTAGAACCAGCAACATGGATTGCGGCACTACGCTCAGGCAAGGTTGATTTTGTAGGTAGAGGCTCTCGAATAAGGTCTATCGACCAGGTAGAGAGCCTGGCGCGGACCAACCCCGAGATCGAGCTAACGAAGATTTGGTTTCGGTCGGATAATTCTTATGGATTTAGCTTGACTCAGGAGCCCTTTGACGACCTCAGGGTCCGCCAGGCAATGAATATGTCACTGGACCATGAGACAATTAACGCTGCCTACTTTAAGGGTTATGGAAACTGGGAACCTCAGGGGATCTTGTCGAGTGACTTTACAGGGTACACCACCCCATTTGCAGAGTGGCCCGAAGAAGTCAAGAAATACTGGACCTATGACCCTGAAGGTGCCGAATCGTTGCTTGATGCGGCTGGGTTGCAGCGTGGTGCCGACGGCATTAGATTCAAGACCGTCTTGAACAATAGGGACGATCGCGATCTGAGCTATCAGGAGTTAGCTTCTGAATACTGGCGTGCGATTGGCATCCAGGTAGAGATTAGGACAGTGGATGGGGCTGAGGCCTCGGCCATGCAAGAGTCGGGGGATTTTGAAGGTTTCTGGGTCTGGACCACGGCCCGTAGGGGGGACCCTCTCGGTGAGTACTCGCTGCTTTACTCGCCGTCGGGAGTCCAGGCCTGGATGGGCATCGCTGACCCAGTTTATGACGCCCTGTATGAAGCCGCCGAAGCCGCCGGGACCGGCAGTGAGGAGCAGAAGCGGCTGTCTAGAGAGATGCAACTGCGCCAGCTAGAGATGCACTGGAGTGTATGGGGTACCGAATCGCCACAGTTTAACGCGAACCAGCCGTGGCTCAAAGGTTACAACGGTGAATACGCACTGGGATACTCTGAGTTCAATTGGCCCTATGCCTACATGTGGATTGATCAGGACTTGAAGAAAGCAATGGGTTATTAGGGGTTTCGCCCCTTGTGGCCGACCTGATACAAAGAGGGGGTTGGGGGGCTCAGGCTTCCCAGCTCCACGAGTGGTTTGAGAAGCGTCCGGTGGGGAATGCCCCCGCGCAATGTGCCGACGGCTACTACACCTTCACCGGCGCCGTGGTCCGCGATGACCAGTGGAGAACCTTCTGCAAGATCATGGAGCGCGAGGACCTACAAGAGGACCCCCGTTTCGCCACCTTCGATGCCCGGCGGGCCTTCGCCTCCAACCTGCCGGCCATCGTGGACGTGGTGATAGACCACGAAGCGTACGCCCCGATACAGGGCGGCCAGACCATGGCCTGATGTAGGTCCGGCAGTTGGGGATTGCGCGCTTAATGGAGAGAACCGACCCAGATACCGGCGAAGCATCACGGTTATGACGGCTAACTTGGCATGAGCTGTACCTGTCATTGCTGCCTGGAGGTGTGTCAGAGCGGTAACCCCCCCGATTTGTTGACAGCTTGACGAAAGAAAATCTGACAATGAAAATCCAGGAACTCAAGACATTCGTGGTAGCAAATCCTCCTCCTCATCATGGAGGGCCGTATTGGGTTTTCTTGAAACTCACCACCGACGGCGGCGTCCGGGGTTATGGCGAAGTCTACGGAGTGCCGTTCAGCCCGGCCAAGGTGACGATGCTGATCGAAGACGTTGTTGAGCGGTACGTTATCGGCACCGATCCGTTCCAGACCGAAAAACTGTGGCGGACAATCTACTCGGGCGGGTACGCTCAGCATCCCGACCTGACAACGATGGGTTTGCTCAGCGGCATCGAGATGGCGTGCTGGGACATCGTCGGCAAAGCTCTTGACCAGCCGATCTACAACCTACTGGGTGGGCAGATCCACGAAAAACTCAGGTCTTACACTTACCTGTATCCGGCTCCGGGAGCCAATCCCGTAGAGGGAGGGCGAGCCATCCTCGGCGTCCATGACGACCCGATTGTCGCTCCACAGAGGGCCGCCGCATACGCCGACCAGGGCTTCACGGCCGTCAAGTTCGATCCAATCGACCGTATGACTCCACTCGATCCCAGGCAACTCTCGCTGCAGGTGCTCGACAACGCCGAGCTCGTCACAAAGAACGTACGCGAGGCCGTTGGAAGCCGGTGCGACCTGCTAATTGGTACCCACGGCCAGATGACCACTTCTAGCGCCATCAGGCTCGCCAAGCGGCTGGAGCCATTCGATCCCCTGTGGTTCGAGGAGCCGGTTCCGCCGGAAAACAGGACGGAAATGGCCCGCGTTGCCAACCACACCAACATTCCCGTAGCCTCGGGCGAACGGCTGAGCACAAAGTACGAGTTCGCCGAACTAATGGAAAGGCAGGCCGCCGCTATACTTCAGCCCGCATTGGGAAGGGTAGGGAGCATCATGGAGGCCAAGAAGATTGCTGGCATGGCCGAGGCGCACTACGTCCAGATGGCTCCGCACCTCTACTGCGGACCTTTGGAAGCCGCTGCCAACATCCAGATCGGCACATGTAGCGCCAACTTTTTGATACAGGAGAGTATTGAACAATTCGGAGGATTCTACTCAGAGATCCTTATCGAGCCGATCAAGTGGGAGGACGGCTACATCATACCCTCCGACAAACCTGGCCTGGGTATCGAGCTGAACGAGGAAGTAGCGGACAATCATGCGTATGTGTAAACCGTCAGCGAACATGGGACACATTGGATGGGTCGAAAACCCGAGAGTCTGAGAGTGGTGTGAGCTCCTGAAATGAGGGTAGAGTACCTCATGAAAGGAGTAGATGTGTCCCAGTCACAAGCAAGAAAAGGAGAGGCCGCCGAGGAGCGGAGCGAGCAGACAAGGTCTTTCGTCCGCACGGTAAAGGCGGCAACGCGACGTAGGTACACCCCAGAAGAGAAGATCCGCAGTAAAAGCGGTTTACGAGGATACCGCACTAATACCGCCGGTAGGAGGATGTAGTCAGTGACTCCCGATACAAAAGCGGACCCAAATCGGTCCGCCTCACGGCCCAACGTAATCATCTTCCTAACCGACGACCAGGGGTACGGCGACCTGTCGTGCATGGGGGCCACGGACTTCCGCACGCCAAACCTGGACCGCATGGCAGCCGAGGGCGTCCGGTTCACCGACTGGTATTCGAACTGCCCAGTCTGCAGCCCGTCTCGCGCGGCACTGCTCTCCGGCCGCTACCCCGGCAACGCCGGCGTCAGATGGATACTGCGCGGCCACCGACTCACGTTCGGCCTGCCGCCGTCCACGCCGACGTTGGCGACGATCCTACGGGACGCAGGCTACGGCACGGCGATGGCCGGCAAGTGGCACCTGGGGCTTACCGAGGAATGCCGGCCCCACAGCCACGGGTTCGACAGGTCCTTTGGGTTCTTTGCGGGCACCATCGATTACTACTCCCACATCTTCTACTACGGAGCAAACCGGCCGGGACCCGGCGTGAATCCCACCCACGACCTGTGGGAGGACAACGAAGAGGTCTGGATGAACGGCGAGTACTTCACCGAGCTGATCGCCGACAAGTCCGTCCAGTACCTCAGGGAGATGAGCGCAGCGGATAATCCCTTCTTCCTCTACGTGCCGTTCAACGCTCCTCACTACCCGATGCACGTGCCGCAGGAGTACATGGACCGCTTCCCCGACCTGCCCTGGGACCGACGGGTCATGGTGGCGATGATAAGCGCCGTCGACGACGCCATAGGCAAGATCATGAACGAGGTCGAACGCCTGGGGGTCGCCGGCAACACTCTTTCGGTCTTCACCTCCGACAACGGTCCGTCGCGCGAGTCCCGCAACTGGCTCGACGGCAACCTCGACCCCTATTACGGCGGCACCTCGGGCGGTCTGAAGGGCCACAAAGGCAGCCTCTACGAGGGCGGCATCCGCATGCCCGGCATCATCCACTGGCCGGACCGCATCCCAGGCGGTGTAGTGAGCTCCGAGCCATGCGCCTCGATGGACGTCGTGCCCACCGTGCTCGACGCGGCGGGCCTAGACAAGAGCCAATACGAGCTGAACGGAGCCAGCCTACTTGACCACCTGACCGGCAACGGGCCCCTGGAAGAGCGCGCTATATTCTGGGAGATGGGGAACCAGACCGCGGTACGGCGCGGCAAGTGGAAGCTGGTGCTCAACGGCCAGCTCGTGGAGCACGAGGAGCCGATCGCCGAGGTCCACCTTGCGGACCTCGAGGACGACCCGGCCGAGTCCGTCAACCTCGCGGACCAGGAGCCCGAGCTGACGGCTGAGCTGAGGCGTTTGGCTGAGGACTGGCGCGCCGGCATCGATCAGCGCTGGTCGCGGGACTTCGAGTCGGCGGCGGTCGACCAGAGCGCCTACCGCAGGAGCTGACGTCTGCTTGCTCATCGGGAGGCCCTGGTACCGCGGACGGCTGGGAGTGAGACTGCAGCCCAACTCGAAATGGTTCTTGTTAAGAGAGGGACCTATTTGGTGATTCTGATAAGCTTCGACATTGACGGCACCCTGGAGGTAGGCGAACCTCCCGGAATCCTGACCATGGACATGGTGAGAACGGCCCAGCGGAAAGGGTGCTTGATCGGCAGCTGCTCGGACCGTCCGGCCGGCGTCCAGCGGGCGATCTGGGACCAGCACGACATCTCGGTGGACTTCGCGGTCACGAAGCAAAGTCTGCCAGAGGTCAAGGCCAAGTTCGAGGCGGACGTCTACTGCCATATCGGCGACCGGGAACACCTCGACAAGAGATATGCGCTTTTAGATGAGTGAATACGTGTACTTGACAATAAGGGGGGGTGGTGGTATAACACATCAATCCGCGCCGCTGCGGAGCTTTTTAGCTTTGAGCATGAGGAGTTACTGAAATGTCTAAGACACTCGGAATGCGCTGGTTAGTCGTCGCGGCAGGAGCAGCGTTGCTGTTGGTGCTCGCCGCAGCCTGCGGCGCGGAGACGGAAACGATCGAGGTCCCGGGTGAGACCGTGGTGGTGAAAGAAGAGGTGATCAAGGAGGTCGAGGTCCCCGGTAAGACCGTGGTGGTGGAGAAAGAGGTCGTGAAAGAGGTACAGGTCCCCGGTGAGACCGTCGTGGTGGAGAAAGAGGTCGTGAAAGAGGTACAGGTCCCCGGTGAGACCGTCGTGGTGGAGAAAGAGGTCGTGAAAGAGGTCATCAAGATGGTCGCGGGACCAGAAAAAGTTGTCGTGAAAGAGGTGCCGATGGGGTATGTGACGGACCCCACCACCGGCAAGGCGGTAACCGCACCACAGTATGGCGGGACATTAACCACTGCCCTGAAATCGTTCAGCCCGCATACTGACTCCAGTTATTTAGTCGGAGGGGCGAATTACTTTGTCAGTGCCGTTATAGAGAGACCTGCCATCATGGACTGGGCAATAGATAGGGACGTATGGGCCTTCACATCATCGTACAGACCTCCCGAATACTTTGTACCGCACCTGGCGGAGAGCTGGGAGCAACCCGACCCACTAACTGTTATCCTGCACGTCCGCAAGGGCGTTTACTGGCATGACAAGCCACCGATGAACGGTCGGGAGCTGACTGCCGACGATTTCGTATATAACTTTCACCGTGTATCAGCTACGGGCAGCGGCTTCACCGAACCAGGCCAATATGCTGCGTTTATCGGTCTTGGTGTTATCGAATCGATAACGGCCACCGACAAATATACGGTTGAATTCAAGCTGAAGGAGGACGTCACCGGCAAGACTTTTTATTTGGGCTATAATATTGCGCAGGTAATCGCCGCCGGCTACCACTCTGATATATACCCCCCCGAGGTAATCGAGGAACACGGCGACGCTAGGGATTGGAGGACCATAGTCGGCACCGGACCCTTTATGCTTACTGACTTGGTCCAAGATAGCAGCGTAACCTGGAAGAAGAATCCCAACTACTGGGGCAACGACCCAAAATACCCGGAGAACCGCCTGCCCTATATTGACGAGATGAGGGCTCTTTTTATGCCGGAACCAGCAACACGTATGGCGGCACTACGCACAGGCAAGGTTGATTTTGTAGGTGAGGGTCAAATAAGGTCTATCGACCAGGTAGAGAGCCTGGCGCGGACCAACCCCGAAATCGTGCTAACGAAGCTTTGGACTTCTTCGGCTAGTTCTTATGTATTTGTCTTGACTAAGGAGCCCTTTGACGACCTCAGGGTGCGCCAGGCAATGAATATGGCACTGGACCATGAGACAATTAACAATACCTACTTCAAGGGTTATGGAAACCCGGTACCTCAGGGGCGCTTGTCGACTGACATAACAGGGTACACCACCCCATTTGCAGAGTGGCCCGAAGAAGTCAGGAAATACTATACCTATGACCCTGAAGGTGCCGAAGCGTTGCTTGATGCGGCTGGGTTGCCGCGTGGTGCCGACGGCATTAGATTCAAGACCGTCCTGAACAGTGGCGAAGGGCGCGATATAAACTATCATGAGTTAGCTTCTGGATACTGGCGTGAGATTGGCATCCAGGTAGAAGAGATTAGGATGCTGGATTCGGCTGCGGAAAAGGCCTTAAAAGAGTCGGGGCTTTCTGAAGGTTTCTGGGCCAATTCCCTGGCCGCTAGGAGGCCGGCTCTCGGTCACTACGCGCTGCTTTACTCGAAGCCTGGAGTGTACGCCTGGAGTGGCATCGCTGACCCGGTTTATGACGCCCTGTATGAAGCCGCCGAAGCCGCCGAAGCCACTAGGGACATTGAGGAGCTGAAGCGGCTGGGTAGAGAGATGGAACTGCGCCAGCTAGAGATGCACTGGTTCATATGGGGTACCGAATCGCCACAGTTTCAGGCGAACTGGCCGTGGGTCAAAGGTTATAACGGTGAACTCCCACTGGGAGCCGCTGAGTACAATTGGCCTTTTCCCTACCTCTGGATTGACCAGGACTTGAAGGCAGCAATGGGTCATTAGGGGTTTCACCCCTTGTGGCTGACCTTAGGGAAAAAGGGGAGCTGGGAGGCTTCAGCCTCCCAGCTCCCACACACGATGTCATTGCGAGGAGTCCCGATTCTATCGGGACAACGAAGCAATCTGGTGGCGAAGCAACGAGATTGCCACGGCTTGCCTCGTAATGCTTAATGTCTATTTACAGAGACACCAAAATATATGGGAACCGGGTACTGCCCCGGGCCAGTTCAGACTTCCTCACGGCATTTATGTGGATAAACAGGACCGCGTATGGGTTGCTGATCGTGAGAATAGCCGAATCCAGATCTTTAATGCTCAGGGTGAGTTCCTTAGCCAGTGGACTGACCTCAGTCGCCCGAGCGATATATTCGAGGGGGCTCCTGGGGAGTCGTATTCCCTTTGAGGAGCTCAGGAAGTCCGGGCTTCTGTTGGAGATGCCAGGGGTTGGCCGCCATCGAAAGACCAGTTATGATGTCGCCATCTCGTTTGGGCTGCCCTCGAAACCTGAGGCCAGCCGAAATGGGCAATCCGAGTTCAAGACTATGCAGCCAAGCGCTAGGTTGTTCAACCAGGATGGAGGACGCATCCATGAAGAAGGTCCTGATAACGGGCATGAGCGGGCTGATAGGTGGGATATTGAGGCGGCACCTGGACAGCGTAGGTGGCTACGAGCTTAGTGCCCTCAACAGGAGTTCCGTAGAAGGCGTTGAGTGGTTTAAGGCCGACATTGCTGACCTGGAAGCAGTAGAGAAGGCCAGCGTTGGAAAGGAAGTCGTGGTCCATCTAGCGGTGGGAAAGGGTAGCTGGGAGGGGCAGCTTTCTGGGACTATCGTTGGTACCTACAACGTCTACGAGGCCGCCAGACGCGCGGGAGTGAAGAGGGTGATATACGCCAGCAGCGGGATGACTATTAGAGGTTACACCAAGCTGGAGCCCTATAAGGCCATACTCGAAGGAAGGTACGAGGATGTTCCCGATGACATTCCCAAGCTTACTCACGAGGTAATCCGCCCCCAGGGCGTGTACGGCGCAGCCAAGGTCTGGGGTGAGGCGCTTGGACGGCACTACTCTGATGCTTACGGCCTATCTGTTCTCTGTGTCAGGTTAGGGCAGGTGCGGTCTGACGATCTCCCGCATGACGAGCACGACTATTCGGCCCTCCTGAGCCATCGGGACGTTGCTACGATGCTGCACAAGTGCATAGAGGCACCTGAAAGCGTCCAGTACGACATCTTCTTCGCGACCTCGAACAACAAGTGGACATATCGAGACTTGGAGCATCCGAGGCAGGTCCTCGGTTGGGTGCCCCAGGATTCGGCTGAGAAAATGAAGAGATCGCCCCTGCCCGGTTCTGTCAAGTAGATAGGGCTCAGGGACTATGTGGAAGCCCAGCGTGCGGAATGGTGCGGGCGATGATGAACTCCTTCAGCCTCTCGCCTTGCTTCCCGCGCGTTAGATATGGCACGTTTGTTGCTACAAGTATGTACTGGCGTGCCAGCAGTTCCGCAGCACGGGCGACACCCTTCGCCGCTTCGCCGAAGATTGCGGCTACCGGATCGTCAACCGTCCGCTCCTTGGCAAGCACCTGCTCAAGTAGCGGCCCCGCTTTCCCGAAATCTGGCGCGAACATGCGGTCCCGCACTGGAACGTCGGATGGGTTGATGGTCATGAATCAATGGAGAGCGCTATCCCGACAAGTCGGGATCAAGGAATGGAGTCCCGACGTCCCGATCCCGATGCGGGACTCCCGATCCCGATGGGGGACTCCCGATCCCGATGCGGGACCGAATCGGGGCAAATCGGGGAGTCGGGATGGAAGCTTGAGTTGATTGAGAAGGTTAATCCGACATGGCGGGACTTCTATGACGAGATCGTCTAACTGGATTCCGGTTTTCACCGGAAAGACGTGGAAGGTGGATTCCGGCCCCGATTCCAATGCGGGGCAGGCTTTTCGCCGGAATGGGGGAGAGAGGGCGACGAGATTGCCGCGCCTTCGGCTCGCAATGACAAGGAGTAGTGTCACATGAGAGCCTATCTCATCAGGCGGATATTGCTGATAATCCCCACCCTGTTTATACTGAGCGTCCTGGTCTTTCTCTCCGTCCGCTTCATCCCCGGCGATACAGTAGACTTGATGGCGGCTAGGATGGAAACCTTTCTTGGTCCGGGGGCCCAGGTTGACCGTGAACAGATTGAGCGTATGCTGGGATTAGACGTGCCTGTCTACGTGCAGTATGGACGCTGGGTAGGAGTGTTGCCGACCCCTGACTGGGTTACCGGTGAGACCCAGTTCAAGGGTCTCCTACAGGGCAGCCTTGGCGAATCAATGCTACGCGATACTCCAATAACGGAAATGATATTAGATAGATTGCCAGTAACCATTGAGCTTGGTGTCATGGCACTCGTACTCGGGCTGTTGATAGCGCTGCCAGTCGGCATCTACTCGGCGATTCGCCAGGATACGGCCGCCGACTACGTGGGGCGCTCCATCGCCATCATCGGCATAGCAACTCCTAACTTCTGGCTGGCACTGATGGTCATGATCTTCCCGGCAATCTGGTGGGGCTGGTCGCCACCGATGAAGTGGGTTCCTTTCACGGAAGACCCGCTGGGGAATCTCAAGATTCTCATCATTCCCAGCCTGATTCTGGGGACGGCCGGTGCTGCCGGCACAATGCGGTTGACGCGCACCATGATGCTGGAGGTGCTCAGGCAGGACTACATCAGGACGGCCTGGTCCAAGGGTCTCAAGGAGAGGGTAGTCATTATGAGACACGCCCTCAGGAATGCGCTCATCCCGATAGTTACCCTGATAGGCGGGCAGATGCCTATCCTGGTAGCCGGCTCCGTTATCATGGAGAACATATTCAACCTGCCGGGGATGGGTCGTCTCTTGCTGACTGCACTCGGCGAGAGAGACTACCCGGTGGTCTCCGGAGTAAACCTATTTTTCGCCACCATGGTTATGGCGAGCATTCTACTTATTGACATGCTTTATCCTTATTTAGACCCCAGGATCCGATACAGCTAAAGTGGGGAAATCGGGAATATGAGTGACGCCACAGCGATACCATCACCAGTAAGTGAGCCAAAGAGACGTAACAAGCTGGTTGAGTTCTTTGGCAGGCTGGTCAGAGAGAAACCACTGGGTACTGCCTGCGGGATTACCTTATTGATATTGATTTTTGGCAGTATTTTTGCCAACGTTCTGGCTCCTTATCCGTATTATGAAATGCACCTGGCAGACAGGCTGACTGGCTCATCAGCCCAGTATCTGCTGGGTACCGACCAGTTGGGGCGAGACCTCCTGAGCCGCATTCTCTACGGGGCTCGTATTTCGTTAGTTGTCGGTCTGGCCGCGACCGCTCTTAGTGTTACGCTCAGTAGCCTGATAGGCGGCCTTTCAGGGTTCCTTGGTGGTAAATTCGACCTGCTTGTGCAGAGATTTTGTGATGCCTGGGAGACCTTCCCGGGACTGATCCTGTTGTTAACCGTAATGTCCATAGCGGGGCGGGGTTTGCCACAGATAATACTGGTCCTGGGTATATCAGGAGGCCTCGGCGGCAGTAGAGTAATCAGAGGCTGGGTTATGAGCCTAAAAGAGAATGACTACTTTCTGGCGGCGGAGGCGGTTGGCAACTCAAAATGGAGAGCATTCATGCGACATGTCGTGCCCAATGTTATGCCTGTGGTAATCATTGGATTCAGCATGAGCATCGGGGGGATAATTATGAGTGAGGCTTCTCTGAGCTTCCTCGGATTCGGTCTGCCAATCGAGTTTCCTAGCTGGGGAGGTATGCTCAGCCGGGAAGGGCGTGAATTCATGGAGATGGCGCCATGGCTGGCTCTCTGGCCTGGTCTTTGCCTGACTGTTCTCATTTACAGTCTAAACATGTTCGGCGACGCCATGCGGGACCTCCTCGACCCCAGGCTCAGGGGCGGCTAACGGTGAGGGGGGGCCTCTTGCCCGCACTCTTCCGCCGGATCGGCCAGTTCGCCGACGCTGGTGTCGAGGTCATTAAGTTCCCCCCGTTCCGTGATGCCGAAACCGTGCAGCGCGTCGAGGAGGAGATAGTGGCGGCTTTCGACTAGGGTTTGCCGCGGCCAGTTCGGCGGGTGAGGGTGTAGAGGTAGGCGAAGGTATCATGGAGGCGTCTGATTGGGCCGGAGCTGCTCCGCGTAGAGCTGTATCCTTACCCTGAATCTATGCGATGAGAAAATCGCGAATTCGAGCAATATCGAAGGCATTGAAACCAAGCTTCGTGATGTATCCTTCGGCATTTCCGTATTTTTGATGCAAAAGTTTCAGGAAGTCATCCATATATTCCCGTTTAGTGATCATTCTTGATTTGGCGGCTTCGGATGTTCCTTCAGGCCTTCGACCAGATTCAACCAGATAGCTAAAAAGTTGATCGACGCTTGCTGAACTCATGGCATAGTCTTCGGAAATAGTGTCTTGGGTGACACCAACTAGATCAAGGATTAAGGCTGCAGTGATCCCTGTTCGATCCTTCCCGGCAGTGCAGTGAGCAAGGATCGGATACGAATTTGGGTCAAGTAATATCTGGATTACTTCTCGCCAAATCGTTTCTCCGTTTTCTAGCAGTGCAAAATATCTGGGACCAGATTGGCCTAATCCATAGGCAATATTTAATGCCTCTGCGTGATTTCTCAGTGGTTGGGTGGCATCAATCACCGAGAGAGAATACCGGTTCTGTACGATATCTACCAGGGAGCCTCTGGTGGAGTTGTCGTTGAATTCGTCAGGGTGCCGGAGATCGACAATGCTTTGTATGGAAAGGCTGTCTTGGAGAGAGCGGGCCTCTGTGTCTGCAATTCTGTCGAGCGAGCCAGAACGAAACAGCAAGCCTGAACGAACTTTCTGACCGGTGCTCAAAGTGTACCCGCCAAAATCACGAAAATTGAAAGTTCCGTGGGTGTCTATCAACTGGGGCATGAATGAATCTCCGTGACTAAGATTAATGCGCTCATTTTGCTGGCTCGTTTCGGCTGCTTACTAGCGTAATTATACGGCTGTATGACTTTTGCCTGCAAACATAGCTCTGGGGAGAGTATAGCCTACAGGGGCAAGGGGAGATGGTGCGCCAGTCCCGCGGTGGAACGACCTAGCGACGCCCCATGACGGTGAGGGTGCCTCGCCGTCGATAGCCTTGCCTTCGGGCAGCGCACGTTCTAGCGCTGCCATCTGATCGCGTATCGCCAGCAATTCATCAAACCTGAACAAACGCCTCAGTTTTTCACGGACCGACGCACGGTTATCGTTCACGTCGACTCGCGACGGCTGAAGCGGCTTGCCGAAGCCGCGGTCCGCGTATTACCGACCTGGACCGCGGCGCAGCGCCCTGTCTGATCAGCGTTAGTGGTTGGTCGCGTCACGCCGGTCCCGACCCAGGATATAGCCAATCTCCTGCCAGTACATTCGTCATCACGGAAGACAGTACTTTAGCATCTGGTCTAGATCCCGCGAACCGGATACGTTGATGTTTAATGTGGAGGGTCGGAGGCGCCTGTATCGTACAAGGATGCCCGTGATGGCCGGGACCACAATTGGACGCTATGGTGATTGGCAATGGAAGACGCCCGCAGGCTGGCACTTCTGGGTCTGGTGGGCGCTGGCCAGCACCGTTGGGTGGGGTGGTCGGTGGCTCCCTGGGCTCGACCGTGGGAGACGCCGCCGCCGTGGCCATGGGTGTGGTCGTGGCAGCCTGAACCCAAATCTCATGAGTTCAGCTCACGCTGAGGCGTCCAGAATCTCGTTCACCCGGGCCACGTCCTCATCCGTGAGCGTCCATTCCGCGGCTTTCGCGTTGGCCTGGACCTGCTCGGCGGAGGAGGCCCCGGCGATCACCGAGCTAACGGCGCTGTTGGCCAGCAGCCAGGCGAAGGCCAGCTCTAGCACCGAATGGCCCTGCTCCTGTGCGAAGGCCTCAAGGCCTTCCAGGATGTCGAAGTTGGCGTCGGTGAACATGCCGCGATCGTCGGCAGCCAGCCGAGTGCCCTGGGGCGTGGGCTGGCCGCGCCTGTATTTGCCGGTTAAGAAGCCGTTCTCCAGCGGAAAATAGGGCAGAATCCCGACGCCGTACTTCTGGCAAAATGGCACCAGCTCGGCCTCGGGTGCCCGGTATAGCATCGAGTATCGCGGCTGGACGCTGGCAAGCGCCGTTATTCCGAGGCTCTGAGCCGGCTAACGACGGTGGAGTCGAACGAGGGGACGTGGTCAGCCAACACCCGGGTGCCTCCCATCGTCTTGACGTCCTTGGTGAAACACAGGTCCTTGACCGCGACCGGGACCCCATGCAGCGGACCCTTGTACCGGCCGGCAGCGATCTCATCCGCGGCCGTCCTGGCATCGTCCATAGCGGAGTCGGCCATCAACGTAGCGTAGCTCTTGTACCGCCCATCCAGGGCTTGAATGCGGTCTAGCTGCGCCGTGGTGAGCTGGACCGGCGAGACCTGCTTCGACTCGATGAGGCCTGCGACCTCGGTGATCGTCTTGAAGTGGTGAGATTCGTCGGCCAATGTGACACTCCCCGGTCTACTGAGACCTTACCGGTTCTGGCTAAGACGGCAGCTCCGTATCAGGATGGGCGTTGAGGTACTCGGCCTGCCGGACCCCGAAGGAGTCCTGCAGCTGAATCGTGAGGCCGCGGTCCACGACAAGTGCGTGACCAGTGATAAAGTCGGCCTCGTAGGAGCAGAGGAACGCTATCGCGTTGGCGATGTCGAGGGGTCTTCCGACCTTCCGGAGTATACACGCCGTTGCTGTATAGGGGCGCCTCCTCTTCCGATGGGTACCAGTCCCGCGCCCGAGATGCTGCGCATCATCTGCACCTCACCGACTGCCCCGGTATGGCCAGCCGGTCCTCGGCGCGTCACGCCAATTCCCTTACCATATTGTGCGGCTGCATGGTCGATATTCCGGCGTCCACCGGGAGGACCGCGCCGGAAATCCAGCGGGCCTCATCACTCGCCAAGAATACCACCGCCCAGGCAACGTCCCACGCAGTGCCCTCGGTACCCAGGGCCCCGGCTCGTCGGCGTATGTCACGATCTTCCTCGGTCACGGGTTTGTTCCACATACTGGCAGCAATCGACGCAACCATGGGGGTGTAAATGTGTCCTGGGACTATGCAGTTTACTCGGATATTCTCCCGGCCGTGATGCATCGCCATGGACTTGGTCAAGGAGATAACGCCGCCCTTGGCCGCCGAGTAGGATACTTCAGGGCCCGCCCGGATGCCGGAGGTGGACGAAACGTTGATGATCGAGCCGCCGCCGCCTTTGGCCATGGCCGGAACAGTATGCCCGCTGGTCAGCATCATGCCCTTCAAGTTGGTGTCTATTACGCGGGTCCATTCCTCCTCCTCCAGATCAGCCACGCTGCCGCCTCTTCTGGCATTCACCCCTACATTGTTAAACAGAATACTTGGGGCGCCGTAGCGCTCGAGGGTGGCGTCTACCATGGCTCGGCACTCATCGGATCGGGAAACATCGGCCTCGAACACCGATGCTTCGCCACCCTCTTCCTCGATGGTAGCCAATGTTTCTTCTGCGCGGCTGGCTGCCACGTCAACCAGCAGCACTTTGGCGCCTTCGCGGGCAAATAGTATCGAGGTGGCTTTTCCGGTGCCGATGCCCGGGCCACTAGAACCGGCGCCTGTGACGATGGCAACCTTTCCACTCAGCCTCAACCTGGTCTGGTTCATTCTGTATCTCCTTTCTAAACCGAGTCGGATGTGCGGACCTCGATCAAGTCGATGGCACACTTGTAACCCCGCATGCCCCGGCTTAACGCAGATGCCCTGAGTAGAGGTTCCATGCCCGAAGGCTGGAGCTGCCGTCGGGCTGCGACGGTCACTGTGGCCCGCAACGCCGGTCCGAATCCCGGAATTAGCCCTTCAGGAAACCGACCCGCTCATACTCGGACTTGACGACGGGCCTCGCATCGACCTCTAGCCAGTCCTCGAGTATCTCGGTGTAGATGCTGCGGAAGTCCAGGCTGAACTCCAGGTCTCCCTCGATCAGCTTGTCCGGCCGCATCGACGGGTACTCGCCGTAATGGCCGCCCTGGACGCCGTCGCCAATGAGTAACGCCACGCCGCCCGATCCGTGGTCGGTGCCGTCGCCGTTGTCCGTCACCCGACGCCCAAACTCGGAGAAAGCTAAGATGAGCACGTCGTCGCTCTTGTTGTGCTCCTTCATGTCGGTGTAGAAGTCGTAGATACCCGCAGAGACGTCCCGCAGCAGCCCTTCTTGAAGTGCGATGCCGTTGGTGTGGGCGTCGAAGCTACCGTGCTGGGCGTAGCAGATGCGGGTGCCGATGTCGGCCTGCAGCACCTGGGCCGCTCCCTGCATCGCTTTGGAAAAGCCGTCTGAGCCGTACTCAACGTTAGAGGAGTATTTCGGCAGCACGGTGTTGAGGATGTCGGCGCCCCTGAGAGCGTCCAGACCCGTCTGGCTGAGAAAGTCCATTACCGGACCGCTGCCGAGGGCCTGGGTGTACATATTCTTGAACACCTCCAGGGCCTCGTTGTGCTGGTCTTCGCCGTCTATGTGGGGCATCAGGCCGTAGGAGTCGAGGTTGGTCACGGAGGCGACCGGCGCCCCTTTGGCCACCAGCGCCCTGGGCAGCCCAGCTCCGAAGTTGACCGCCGCCACGACGTTTTCGCCGTTGGGGTGCATCTGCCGGATGGCGTTGCCGAGCCAGCCCTCGTCACCCACCTTGGTCGGCTCCGCGGTGTGCCAGATGTCCATCGAGCGGAAGTGGGAGCGGTTCGGGTTCGGATAGCCGGTGCCATGGATGATGGCCACTTTGCCCTGGTCGTACAGCTCCTTTATCGGCTGCATGCCCGGGTTCATGCCATACCCTCTGTCGAGGGGGATGACTTTGTCCTCCGAAATGGCGACCCGCGGTCGACTATCATAGTAGAGCGGGTCGTTGTACGGGACTATGCAGTTCAGGTAGTCGTTGCCGCCCGACATCTGCGCGACCACGAGCTTGCGGTTCTTCTTAGCTGCCACCTTGTATTCTCCTAGCGTAGCCTGTATCGGCCTAGGTCTTGGGGTTCTTAATGAGAGAGCCTAACTCGGCCTGATCCGTCATTCTTGAGCACTTCGGCAAGGCTCAGGATAGACTCCGCGAAGAATCTGCGCGAGCTCCCGGGATTCTTCGTCGTCCTTCCCCCGAAAGACTCGTCAAGAATGACAGATTAGGTTACCTTAGTCACTCCAAGCGCCTAAAGTATTGGCCTAAGCCCTCAGCACCCTACACCCGCTCGTAAATCTGAAAGCGGTGCCTGCACGTCTCAAGCACGTAGGCCCGCTCATCGCTGTCCAGAGCGACGGCGACCGGGTCCCAGAAGTACGGCTCAATCCGCGCGGAGATCTCGTTGAGGTCGTCGGTGTCCACGTCAAAAACAGGCACGAACTTTGACCGGGCCCTCTCTTCGTCTTTCTGAGCTGTTATGTACTCCCGCGCCCAGAGACTGAGCGTCGCCTCTCCGCGCAGCTTTTGCAGGAACATGCCGTCCGCGTCCAGCACCTGCAGCCGTTGGTTGCCCCAGTCGGCCACATAGATGTTTCCCTCCGAGTCGACCGCGACGCCCGAAGGCCGGTTGAACTGGCCGTCACCGGTGCCGGAGCTGCCATACTTGGCGAGGAAATCGCCATGGGGACTGAACTTCTGGATGCGGTCGTTTCGCCAGTCGGCGATGTAGAGGTTCCCGTCCCTGTCCTGGGCGATGCCCCACGGGAGATTAAACTGGCCGTCGCCGTCGCCAAAGGAGCCCCACTTGGAAAGGTACTCGCCGTCTTTTGTCAGTCGCTGGACCCTGTGGTTCTTGTGATCGACGAGGACCATATTGTCGTCGCGGTCAAAGACCATACCAGACGGTCCGTCGAATTCGCCGTCGCCACTTCCCTCGGCGCCCCACGTGGTCCTGAGCTCGCCCTCCCTGTCGTATACGGTTATCCTCTGCAGAACGTCGTCGGCCAGGTACAGGTTGTCATCACTGTCCAGGGCCAGGGCCGTGGGCCCGACCATGTCACCCGGATCCCGGCCCGGGCCCCCGAGCTTGCCGAAGAAATCGTGGTCCCTGGTAACCATCTGGATTCCGATCGTCTGGAACGACCCGCCGGTGACGGCCCGGCTGGCAACAAATATGCGCCCGTCGCCCCTAATCGCCATGGCGGTCGGAAGGTAGAAGCCTCGCCCCCCGAAGTCCGCCAAGAAGCCGACGTTGTCGATGTATTTCAACTTGAGGGCGGTCGTCGTCATGGGACCTGTCTCCCGAGGAGGCCAGCCGGGCCTCTACGCCATCTGGTATTCCTGGGTCGACACGATAAGCTGGATGAGGGCAACCACCGCCTCCTCGGCCCTGGAAGCCGCCTGATCGTCGGAAAAGCTCACCCGACCGTACTTGCTGGCGTAATCCACGAGGCTGGCGCGAGTGCTGTCCAGAGTCTCCAACGGTCCCAGGACATCCAGGCAAGCGTCTACCAGCTCCGAGGGCGAAAGCTCCGAGCCCCCGGCGGACCGGGCGACGCGATCGACGATTGCCTTTACTCCCGGCTTGCTCGGATCACCAAGTATCTTGCTGACGAAATTCACCCGCTGCACGTACGTCCCGGTGTTGATCCACTCGCTGCCCCCCTGCCAGCCCTCGACGCTGGGCGGCGTCAGCAGCCCCTGGCCCATGGCACCGCAGGCGCCGGCGGCCGCGTAGGTGTCGTTTGACGGTATCTCCAGGCCGCCCGCGAGCCGGAGCGTACCAACCACCATCTCGGCCGGGCTCTTGATCCTGGCGAACCGGGAGGACTCCGACATGAAAAAGTCGGCTTCGAACATGGCCCTGAGCATCTCTTTAATGCTGTGTCCGGAGTCGAAGTAGGCGGCAGTCAGAAGGTCTATTGCCTCCGGGTCCCGCGGCTGAGTATGGGGCCACTGGGGCACCGGCAGCTCGTCGGCCACAAAGAAGTGGTAGAGGTGCCGGGCGATGAATCGGGCCGTGGCTTCCTGTTCGCAGATTATGCGGACCGCGTCCTCGCCGTTGAGGTCCCCCGTCTCGCCCAGCAGCGTCTTCTGGCCGTGGTCGTGGTCATCGTCGTCGTACTCGAACTGCCAGGAGATGTAGCCGTAGGGCCTCGCAGTATTGTTGCGCATCTTGATCGACATATAGTCAGGGTTGACGACTCGCCAACCGGTGAATGCCCTGGCGCACTCTTTGATGTCCTCCTCGGTGTAGTTGCCTACCCCCATCGAGAAGAGCTCGAGTATCTCTCTCCCATAGTTTTCGTTGATCGAGCCGTTGTGGTTGTCCTGATTGTCCAGCCACATGATCATGGCCGGATCGCGGGAGAGCTGGAGAAGCAGGTTATCGAAGCTGCCCATGCCATGCTCTCTGAACATGTCGATCTGGTTGTTCACCACGCGGCCCTGAATGAGCTTAGTTTGCGCCGTGGCGAAAACCCGGTGCCACAGCAGGCACATATTCTCGCGCAAGGGGGAGTCGGTCGTCACCATCTGGTAGACCCAGTAGGCCGATGCGCCCCCGCCACGCCGGTCCGACTGGTCGACGTGATACCTGCGTATCAGGTCGTTGGGGATGACGTCCGGCTTATTGGGGTCCAGGAGCTCTTCCAGCGTGGCGTCGTAGCCCTTCTCCATGGCGCGGTCGAGCTCGTCGGGAGTCGCGCCGAAACCCGCCCGCCTGAGCAGATGGGACATCAGGGTCAGTTCGTGCCTGGCCTTGGTTACGACCACGTCGTTTCTCCTCGGACTCTAACAGCAATCCGCTGGACTGGCGTTAATAACGTGAATTATAGAGCACGTCTGCTCACGTGTCAGCCCCCCGAATGTCTGGTCGTCGACCGACATGCCCCGGTTAAGTTTTTCGTCGGGATTTCAGCCACCACAGGCCGGGCTGGAGCTAAGGCGTGGTGCAGGCGACATCGATCGCGGCGTGGGGATGCACCGGCATAATCATCGTGGCAAATTCAACCGGCACGCGACCGCCGTGGAGTTTGGCATGTCCAGGCATGGGGAACGCCGTGGCCGCGGCGTGGCTGGAGACTGGTCGGGGTGCCGGGACTCGAACCCGGGGCCTCTACGTCCCGAACGTAGCGCGCTACCAACTGCGCCACACCCCGACGACGATAGCCCATTGTAGCCGCAAGCGCCACGACGGGGCAACACCGCGAAAGCCTTGACAAGAACGCATGTACTGTTCTAAACTGTTCTAAAACATTGACCAGCGTGCGACTCAGGTGGCTTGATGCGCGAACCGATTTCCTCCAATGCAGCAGCCCAGCTCAGAATGCCCGGCATGCCGAGACCCCCGTCTCGACCTCGGGTGAGGGACCGCCGGAGTGTCGTTGAGGGACAGACGGTCGAGTACCTCGGATGGGTGCCCGGCGGTCCGCGGTTCGGAAGCCAGGGTACCGTCACACGGACCTTGAGGCGCAAGGCCGTCGTGGATCTCGGCCCGGCCGGGACCTGGAACATTCCCTACCACTTTCTGTCGGTTCCAGTGGCGGCATGAGACGCGCGTCCGCGCGCTCATCCCGACGGCCGGATTCGCGGTCAGCCCCACGCGGGCTCGATGCGGGACCGGCCCAGTTTGACCGCTTTGCAACACGCCCAATTATCATCTGCGCAAGTATAGCGCTGTCCGCCACGGGTGGACCGCTAACAGGATGTCGCTAATGTTTTTCAAACGTTGGAATCGTCGAACGCCGGCAAACGGCACCGGCCAAAAGGGCGCACCCGCCGGGGTCAATATCACCGTCGTTGGAGTGGGAGGGGGAGGCGGCAACGCCCTCCGCAGAATGGCGCAGGGCGGATTGCAGGGTGTCAAGCTGCTCGCGCTGAACACCGACATCCAGGCGCTCCGGATGTTCAACGGCATCCCGACCTTCGCCCTGGGACCCGACGCCACCGACGGCATGGGCTCGGGCGGAAAGCCCGAGGTTGGGCGGAAGGCGGTCAAGGAGAGCCAGGACCAGGTTAGTACGCTGCTCAAGGACGCCGACATGGTGTTCCTAGCGGCGGCCATGGGCGGCGGAACGGGCTCGGGGGCCGCGGCAGTGGTCGCGGACCTCGCCAGAAGGCAAGGTGCGCTGACTGTCGGGATCGCCACGCTTCCCTTCTCGTTCGAAGGGCCCAGGCGTCGGAGCGTCGCGGAGGCGGGGCTAGCGCGGTTGGGTTCTAAAGTACATACGCTGATTACCGTCGAGAACGATCGACTGCTCAAGAACCTCGGAGATAACGTCAGGCTCGACGCCGCGTTTCAACTTGCCGATCGTGTGTTGATGCAGGGCGTGCAGGGCATCTCCGACATCATTACGCTGCCTGGGCTGATCAACGTCGATTTTGCCGACGTGAAGTCGGTAATCGCGGGCGGCGGCAGCGCGTTCATGGCGGTCGGAGAAGGGCGCGGTCCCTCAGCCGCGGTCGATGCCGCCGAGCTTGCTGTTTCAGACCCGCTGCTCGGGGCGCCGTTGCGGGGCGCGACGGGAATACTCTTCAACGTACGGGGAGGCGAAGACCTGACACTGGGCCACGTGCACCGCGTCGCGGAGCTGGTCGAGGCGGCAAGCGGACCAGATGCCAACGTGATCTTCGGCGTGGTCCAGGACCGAACGATGAAGGGCCGCGTAAGCATCACGCTCGTGGCGACCGGTGTCGAAAGCTCTCCGGCGGTTAGCCCGGTCAGCGGCAGCAGCGTAGCCGGGGAGAGTGGCGCGGACGAGATCGCGGTGTTGACGGACCCCGGCTCACCCAACGGCCACGCTCATGCCGCCGTCAGCGACACGAGGCCAATGTTCTAGCCGACTAGTGTCCTGAGTCAGAAGTTAGCTCAAAAAGTTACGGGCCTTCGACTGCCTCAGGCCGAACGGAACGTGTTGCTTCCCCGTTCGTGGTGAGCCCTTCGGCAGGTTCAAGACAGGCTTGTCGAACCACAGTGCCGTTGAAGCAGTGAACGTGAATTATGCAACGCATCTGCGATTCAGGACACTAGGCGCTGAAGAACCCGTTGCGGATGTGCTCGGCGATGACCGAGGCGACCAGATCCGGCCTCTGAAGCGGAACATCGTGGATGCTGTCTTCGAGCCACACCGTTTTGCCTGTCGGCAGCAGTTTCTCAGCCTCGGCCACGGCCTCGCTACGCCGAAAGCCCCGGGACGCCTCGGTTGTGTCGTCCTTTTGACGAGCCGGCATCAAGAGTACCGGGCAGACGACACTCGGATACAACTCAGGGGGACGATGGTCCCAGAGCGCCTCTATTATCCTCATGTGGTTGGCTCGGGTGAGCCTGGCGCGTATAGTCCGGTCGGGTAGCACTTCGAAGTTCGCCCCGACTATCCCTTCCAGTTGATCGTCGTTGACGGCATCGGCGAACCGGCGCCGGGCCCGCCCCAAGAGCTGGTCTATGGTCTTCCCGGTGAAGACCGGCGGCGCCATCTCGCGCTTGGCCGTTTCCAGGTCCCAGTCCTCCCTG
This sequence comes from Dehalococcoidia bacterium, assembly GCA_965248005.1. GTDB lineage: Bacteria > Chloroflexota > Dehalococcoidia > Lucifugimonadales > UBA1123 > CBDFIE01. The sequence goes on along the minus strand of CBDFIE010000003.1, from coordinate 564,133 downwards.
GACGAGATGTCGATGGTCCCGCCGTCCACCAGGCAAAGTCCGAGGGGCGAGGACGTTTTCCGAGCGGCGTACTCCAATGCCACGTCACCGCCCCAGGAGTGGCCGACGATGAGAGGCCGAGGAAACTCCATGTAGGTGACGAACTTGTGCAGGTCCTCGGTGACGGTGGCGAAATCGTAGCCGCTTTCGGGCTTGTCCGACTCCCCGTGGCCGCGCTGGTCCAGGGCAACCACTCGGAATTCGGCGCTCAGTATCGGCGCCACCAGGTCCCAGATGTGGCACGTCGACGCCAGGCCGTGCAATAACACGATCGGCTGCCCGTCGCCGCCCCAATCGCGATAGTGGAACCTCAGGTCAGCCAGGTTCGCGGTAAGGTCTCGAGTCCCTCGTTCCATAGGGCCTTTCAATGTTCGGCGTGAACAGGGCGACAAGACTTGGAAGGAGGGCGGTCCCACGCCATCACCGGGTGTTGGTTCGAGGTCCCCAGCCCGCTTAAGCGGGCTGCCGCCGGCAACTTCGGTTCGTCACAGGAGGGCGATGATGAATGAGCCTAGCCTTTGCTTGAGGCGTCAGGAGGCTTGCGCTGGGTGCGGAGGAACTCTTCGAGCTCCTTGACCATGTCGCCTGGGCTGGGCATCTCCTCCTCGGCCTGCCGCGCCTCGTCGAACCGCTGCTCTAGGCGGACTACGTAGGCGCTGACGTCGTCCTGCTTTGCGATCGCCTTGCTGACCTCGGCGTCGAAGGCATCGCCGGCCAGCCGCAGCTCCTGAAGGTCGACGTCGAAGTCCACCAGGCTTCGGAGCTTGGTCAGCAGAGCGTGGCTGACCCGCGGGTTGGGCGAAGTGTTGACGTAGTGGGGGCAATGGCCCCAAATGCTGGCGTGGGAGAGGTTGTGCTGCTTGCAGGCGTCGATGAAGGCCGTGTGTATGCCCGTCGGCCCCTGGTACCTGGAGTTCTGAATTCCCAGCCACTTTACCTTTTCGGCAAGTTCCTGGGACCCCGCGCGGCCTGTGACGCGGGACTCGCGGGTGTGGGGAACGGCGTCCAGGAGCGCGCCCAACGAGACTACAAGCTCGACCTGGTAGTCGACGGCGACGCTGGATATGATGTTCGAGAAGGCCCTCCAGCGCAGGTTCGGCTCGGTCCCAACATACAGGAGAAGCCCGCGATCGGCGTCGTCTGGCATAAAGTAGTAGAAGTCGTTGCGGGGCCACCTGATGATGCGCTCGCCGCGGCGGTTGATCCGGGTCTGGGGCCTGACCTCGGTAAAATCGTAAAACTCTTCGGGGTCGATCTCGGCGATCTTCTGTGCGGGCAGCTTACGGACCAGGTATCTGATCGCCCTGGTGGCGGCCTCGGCGGCGTCGGGCCACCCGGCGAAGGCCACGATCATCGTCGGCAGCTTCACGTCCGGCGTTTCATGTGTGATCAGGCCATCCATGGGGGCTCCGTCAAGGCTAAAGTTGGCCCTCAGTGTAACATCCGACCCTGGGAAAACCAAGGCGTTTCTCGACCAACCCAGGCATAGTGATATACTCCCACGACGTGCATCGGGCGCCATATTATTCATGGACCACGGAGGTTGAATTGGACATCGTCACGGGCGGCTCAGTCCGCATCGACCGAGTCGAATTTATCTCGGTCGACGTGACGGACAGGACCACCTGGACTCACGCCCTGTTCAAGGACACCGACGGCGTCGAGGCGCTGGTCGAGATATCCTCCGGGGAAGTCGTCGACCAGATAGCCAGCCTCGTGGCGCAATTGGGCAATCAGAAGGCGGCGTCCGAGGACGAAATCCCCGAGCGGCTCGGACTCGATGAAGCATCGCTCCGCACCGATCGGTCCCTGGGGACCTCGGTCAGCGCCGTCAGGACGGCGGCGGTCCAGATCGACGCGGTCCGCCGGGAATTGCCGCTAACTCAAGCGCTGGAGGGAACGCCGCAGGACAGCGTCGAGCTGTACGCCAACATCAACCGCGCGCTGTTCGCCACCGACAGGAGCCCAGCGGCCTTCGCCAGCGTTGCCGACCGGGCAGCCCGCGCCGGATTCGGCATATTCAAGTGTGCGCCCTTTGACGAGGCAACCTCCTCCGATACTACCGTAGATACGGCCCGGGCCGGCCTTGAGCGGGTCGCGGCGGTGAGGCGGGCCATAGGCGCGGAGGCCCGGCTGCTGGTCGACTGCCATAGCAGGTTTAGGGCTGACACCGCGCCAACGATCGCCCGGGAGTTGTCCGGTTTCGACGTGGCGTGGCTCGAGGAGCCCGTGCAGCCGACCAGCGCGCCGGACGAGCTGGCCCGAATCGCCTCGCAGGTCGATATCCCGGTGGCCGGCGGTGAGAGCGGGTACGGCGCCGCGTTCTTCGAGGAGCTTGTCGCCTCGGGAGCGACCGCGATCATAATGCCGGACGCCAAGTATTGCGGCGGGGTGGCCGAGGCAGTGCAGGCGGGACGGCGGGCGGTGGCTGCCGGCGCGGGCTTCTCGCTGCACTGTCCTTCGGGACCCGTGTCGCTGCTGGCCAGCGGCCACGTCACGGCTGCGGTCGAGGGCTCTATGCCGCTGGAGCACGCGGTATACGAGGCGGAATGGCGCGCCGAGCTGCTGGAGCCGCCCGAGCGCGTGGAAGCGGGGCGACTGTGGTTTCCAGGCGGCCCGGGGCTTGGCGCCGTTCTCAACGACCGCCTGATCAACGAGTACGGTCGTAGATGGAAGCCTTAGCGGCGGTGGGTCGTGGTCCGACAAATGGCCGCGCTGCTGCCACTGATATCAGGGCAGGGATAATTCGGCCGAAGTCTCAGACGGGACCACGGCTGTTTAGTCTTGCCAGGCACCGCAGACGGAGCAGGCCAGAGCCAGCATGATCTTGGCGCCGCTGACGAGACTCTTGATCCCGACCGATTCGTCAGTGCCGTGGGCATGGCTGAGCATAGGGTCGTCGTCAGGGTGGGAGCCTGAGAATCCGTAGGTGACGGTGCCAAGAGGCCGCGTGAACCTGGAGTCGGTGAACCCCGTGCTGATGGCCGGGACCCACTGAACATCGTCACGCTCGAGCGCCATGGCCGTCGCGGTCTTGATGTGATCGGCCAGCTCCGTCTCGAAGTCGGATGAGTTGGGCACGGCCATGTAGTCGACCTCGTAGGACACGCCGGGTATGCCCTCGATCATGCCGTCCAGCTCTCGGCCGCAGGTAGGCCTCGTCCTGGCTTGGCAGCGTGCGCACGTCGCACGTGAGGCGGATCGACTCGGGAACGCCTGTTTGACTTAATGCCTCCGCCGACTATCGTCGGCGTGGACGGTCATCCGGGACAGCGCGCGAAGCAGTGAAGCGAGCCGTGGGTTATCGCGCTGTGCCTCGGCAACGATTTCGTCGACGTTTTCGGCCGAAGGCCTGTGCTCGATGGCAAAGGTGGACAGGTGGTCGAAGACGGAGGTGCTGGTGTCGCGTTCCGCTTCATAAGTCTCGATTCGGCCGAGGAGCTTCGAAAGCCCATACAGCGCGTTGGAGCCGTGCCAGGGGACCGAGGCGTGGGCGCTGACGCCCTTGACCTCGAACTCTACCTGGAGCCGGCCCTTCTCGCCGACGCCGACGACGTAGGCAAGTCCGCCCGCGGCGTCTACGGGGGCGCCGCCGCCCTCGTTTACGGCGAATGGCGCGGCGATCTTGTCGGGATGGTGCTCCGCCAGCCAGCCGAATCCGTAGCGCCCGCCATGCTCCTCGTCGGCGCCGGAACAGAGTATGAGGCTATGGTCAAGCTCGACGCCGTTTCGGGCAAGCAGCCTCAGCGCGATGAGCTGGGCCGTGAGCAGGGCCCCTTGCAGTCGGTGGCCCCGCGGCCGTGGACGCGGTCCTCGGCGACCGTTGCGCTGAAGGGCGGAAACCGCCACTTGTCGGCGTCCTCCACCGGGACAACGTCGGTGTGGGACATGAACATCAACCGGGCTTCAGGCCTCCGGCCCTCAATGGCGAGCGATTATGTTGCCCCGCTCGGGCGTTCGGCCCAGGATCTCCGACTGTATGCCATCCTCCGCCAGCCAGTCGCGAACGAACTCGCACACCGCGGTCTCGCCGCCGGTGGGCATGAATCCGGTGTTGACCGACGGTATGCGGACCAGGTCGCGCGCCAGGGCCACGATCTCGGTCTCGAGAGCGTCAATCTGGCTGAACATGGCTTTCAGGTCTGGCATGATGGCTCCTCGCTGAGTGGCTGCAGGTCACCAGTCCCAGCGATTGCGGTCGGATCTACTCGAAGAGATACGTGGCCATCAGCAGGGCTGCGATCGTCTTGGCGTCCTGGACTTCGCCCACCCGAATTAGCTGGGGGACGCGGCTGACCGGCAGCCGCTCCACCTCAATATCTTCGTCATCGTCGGCGGCGAGCTTGCTCTCCACCAGGTCGCGGGCCAGGTAGGCGTATATGAACTCGGTGCAGAATCCAGGCGCCGACCACCATCCGCCGAGGGCTCGGAGGTTCGTGGAGGCGTATCCAACCTCTTCCTGAAGCTCTCGCTGAGCGCACTCCTCCGGCGACTCGGAGTCTTCGAGCATACCCGCGGGCGCTTCCAATACCGATTCGCCCGCGGCGTGGCGATACTGCCGCACCAGAAGCACGTTGTCGTCCTGGTCGATTGGCACGATCACAACCGCGCCGTTGTGCACGACCACTTCGCGATCTACCTGCCTGCCGTCGGGCAAGCAGGACGGTGTCGACGCGCAGGCTGACTATCTTGCCGTCGTAGATCTGGTTCTGCTCGACGAGCTCGGGCGTTGTGGACATCGGCGGCTCCCATGGGCTGCTGGTGAAGTTGGTGGCGCCAGGTCGTGTAGGCGGGCTGGCGGCTGGCGGCGGGCAAGCGTCCGGTCGGAGTCGCCCGTCAATCCGTGCCGTCAGGCGCCGGGAGGCGTCAGGTTGTATACGAGACCAAGGCGGCGGGTAAGCTCCGAGTAGAAGTCCTTGGCGGGCCTGGCTCGCAAGAACAGCGCCTCGTAGGGACTTCGGGCCACCACAACGGAGGAATTCGGTCCGAGGGGGTAATCGTCCAGACCGTCTACGCTCAGAGAAGCCGGCTTCTCGTCCGAGGCGGATAGCTCGATCACCGAGTCCCCGGGTAGCACCAGGCCGTCTCGCAGGCCGGTGTGCGCCGCGACCGGCTGCACGATAAGCATCTTGGCCTCCGGGTAGAGTATCGGTGAACCGGCGGACAGGGCATAGCCGGTGCTTCCAGTGGCCGTTGAGACTACCACCGCGTCGGCCCGGTAGCTGGTCAGCGGGACGCCGTCCACCCGCGTCTCTATGTCCAGCAGCTTCGCCACGCCGCCCCTGCCGACCACCACGTCGTTCAAGGCGTGGGCGGTGAACGAATCGCCCTGCTCCGGATGAGCTATGACGGTCGCCTGGAGCATCATGCGGCGCTCCACGCGCATCTCGCCGTTGAGGTACGTTGGCAGGCGCTCAGCAGCCTCTTCGACCCTGAGCTCGCTCATGAAGCCGACCCGCCCCATGTTCACGGCCACGATGGGCACTTGATGGGCCGCGATTACCTGTATCGCCCGCAGTATCGTACCATCGCCGCCGGCGACCACGATCAGCGTCGTCTCCTCAAGCTCTTCCGTCCTTGAAGAGATGTCCTCCGCGGGGCACACCCAGGAGCGCGAGGAGAGGTCCAGCGCGGCGATAAGAGAGCGAATCAGGCCCGGCGCCTCGGCGATCAGGGCGTTGTATACGAATCCAACCATAGCCATATCGAGTCGTCGGGAGCGGTGTTTACGAAGAGAGCGGCGAATCCGACGCGCCAGCCGACCGACGCCCCCGGGTCATGTGGGGAGGACTGCGCGATCATGCAGGCAGACTCGCGACGCGGGCCAAGTCTAGCACTGGGGTATAGGCGTGTCAACGAGGCCAACCGTCAGGAGGCCAGAACGCCTACCGCCGTCCTCGCCAGCTCGATCAACGGAGTGGGGTAGATGCCGAAAAATGCCGTCCCTGCCAGGGTCGCCGACACGGCCACTGTCATCGGGAAACCCGACGCGATCGGGCTTTCGTCGGCGGGCGGCTGCAGATACATGACTTTGACGACGCGCAGGTAGTAGTAGGCGGAGATCACGCTGTTCACCACGCCCGCGACCGCCAACCACTCGAGGTTGGTGTTAACCGCCGCACCAAATATGTAGACCTTGGCGATGAAGCCCACGGTCGGCGGCACGCCAATGAGAGATATCATCGAGAAGCCCAGGACACCGGCTAGGAACGGCGTGCGCCTTGACATTCCAGCGAAGGCGTCTATCTCGTCGGAGCCGATCCGGTTGGAAATTGCGATGACCGCCGAGAAGGCCGCCAGGTTCGTCACGGCGTAGCCGCACAGATAGAACAGCACTCCCGACGGTCCCAGCACGGTCTGGCCCTCCGGGGTGCGCATGGCCACGGCGGCCAGGCCGACCATCAGATAGCCGGCATGGGCAACGGTGCTATAGGCCAGCATGCGCTTGATATTGCTCTGACGAATGGCGACCAGGTTGCCGAAGGTCATCGACAGGACGCTTAATAACAGCGAACACCGCGCTCCAATCCAGACTTAGAATTTCGGACCCGAAGGCGATGTAAAAGACCCGCAAAATGACGGCGAACCCGGCCGCTTTGGAGGCGACGGACAGGAACGCAGTGCCCGGGGTAGGGGAGCCCTCGTACACGTCGGGCGCCCACATCTGGAACGGGACGCTGGCTATCTTGAACCCGAAGCCCGCCGTTACGAGGATAACGCCGAACAGCAGCGCGTTTGCGCCAAATGGTGTGTCCGCAACCAGGTCCGAGGCTCCGATTTGGCTTGCGATGTCGGCCAGGGCGGTGGCGCCGGTGAAGCCGTATATGATGACCATCCCGTACAGCATCACGGCTGAGCTGATTCCGCTCAGGATGAGGAACTTCATGCCTTGACTCGGAGCTGCGCCCGTCCCGCATGAACGCCGCCAGCGCCGCGATGGGTAGCGCGGTGAGCTCCAACGAGACGTAGATGCTTATGAGCTCCACCGTCGAGGCCAGGAGCATCATGCCCGAGGTAGACAGAAGCAGCAGCGCGTAAAACTCACCGCGGTACCGTTGGAACCTGTCTGCATACTCGGCCGAGGCCAGGACTACCACCCCTGCCACCGCCACCAGTAGGAACTTGAAGAACAGGCTGAATTTGTCGACGACAAAGGTCACGGTTTCGGTGCCGAAGTCGGCGCTCATCTCCAGGGACGCCTGGTCGTTCAGGTCCGCCCACAGCACGATGCTCAATGCCAGGGGCGCCGCCAGGCCAACGAACGCGACGAAGGTCAGAGCCTCTTTGCGGCTGACCACCAGGTCGAGCAGCACCAGGACCATGGCCAGGCCGGCGATGCTGATCTCCGGGGACAGCAGGTATATGTCGTGAGTCGTCATTGCTTCGAGCCTCGGCCACGGTGATGTCTCCGGATTTCACCGCCAGTGTCATTGCGAGGCGCGACGAAGACGTGCCGTGGCAATCCGGCCGAGGGGGTGCCCCCCTCCAGATTGCTTCGTCGTCCCGATTCATCGGGACTCCTCGCAACGACGATTCACGAGGGTTTCTCAAAGTCACGACGTTATGTCCATCATCTGGAAATTGCCGTCGCCGCCGATTCCAGCGAGTCGACGATGGGCTGCACTCCGCTGCTGAACACGTCGGCTATGACCGCCGGGTATATGCCGACCACCATGATGGCGATTATCATCAGGGCGACGGGCACCAGCTCGAGCGGCGTCGCGTCCGAAACGTCGTCAAGGCGCTGGTTCCGAGCGCCGAACATGATGCGTTGAATCATCCAGAGAATGTAACCGGCCGTCAGCACGACGCCGAACGCCCCCACGGCAGTCAGCCAGCTCCACACCGGGAAGGCGCCGAGGAACACGTGTATCTCGGCGGCGAACCCTGCAGTCGACGGCAGGCCCAGCGACGCGAGTCCGGCGACGACCAGCGAGGCCGCCAGTAGCGGCATGCGGGAGGCCAGACCTCCCAGGTCCGGCATGTAGCGCGTGTGGGCCTTCTCGTAGACGTACCCGGCCAACAGGAAAAGCAGGCCGGTAATCGCACCGTGGGCAAACATCTGTAGGACGCGCCCCGTCAGGCCGACCGGAGAGATGCGCCCATCGACCCCCACGACGGAGGACAGCCCGAGCAGAACGAAGCCCATGTGGCTAACGGAGCTGAAGGCGATCAGGCGCTTCAAGTCGGTCTGTCGGAACACGACCGCGGCGCCATACAGTATGTTCACGACGCCGGCCGCCGGCAAGCAGCCACGCGATGTCGCGCGTCACCTCCGGGAACATCGTGACCGAAACGCGAAGCATCCCGTACGCGCCCATCTTCAGCAGCACCCCGGCCAGCATGACGCTGGCGGCCGTTGGGGCGTCGGTGTGGGCGTCGGGCAGCCAGGTGTGCAGCGGCCAGACGGGAAGCTTGACCGCGAAGGCGACGAAGAGCAGGGCGAAGGTGAGGCCCGCCGGCAGCAGCAGCCTGCCTCCCTCGATCTCCGCCGGTAGTTGTGTCATATCGAAGGTGCCTGTTGAAAAGAACAGCGTGAGTATTCCAACCAGCATGAAGGCGCTGCCCAGGAAAGTGAAGATAAGGAACTTCATCGCCGAATATTCTTTCCGTCCGCTTCCCCATATGGAGATCAGGAAGAACATCGGCACAAGCTCCAGCTCCCAGAACAGGAAGAACAGGAAGAAGTCCAGGGCCGTGAATACGCCCATGACGGCCGTCTGCACGCCAGCAGCCACACGAAGTACTCGCGGACCCTGTGCTTGATGCTCCACGACGCGTAGACGGCCACCATTCCCAGCAATCCCGTCAGCAGCACCATCGGCGCGCTGAGTCCGTCGATGGCGAGATAGTACTGGACGTTAAAGGACTCCACGGGGATCCAGTCCTCCAGCCTGTCCGCTAGCTGGAACTGGCCCTCACCCGGCGCCAGGTCGTAGCGCGCGAAGACCACGATGGACAGGACGAACTCCGCCAGAGCGATCGCCGCGGCGAATACGCGGACGTTAGTGTCGCCCCGGACCAGCAGAGCGATGACGACCGCCCCCGCCAGAGGCAGGAATACGACCGCCGTAAGCCATCCTTCAAACAACGTCTAGCGTCCTGTCCTTAAGACTCGCGCGTAGTGACTTCGGCAATGAACTTCGAGGCACAAAAACGGGGTCCAACCCCGGCTACAGGAACCACAGGTAAAGCCCAACTATGGCAAGTATGCCAACGGATATGGCCGCACCGTATCCCTGAAGTTGTCCGGTCTGGACTTGCCCGACGGCCGTGCCGACGTTTGCCCCCAGCCAGCCGATCCAGTTGGACACGCGGTCCACGACCGACTTGTCGATCCAGTCCAGCCCGCGGGCCACGCCGCCGTAGAACAAGCGCGTCGTGATCAGCTCCTCGTACAGCTCATCCATGTAGTACTTTCTGTACACCAGCGTGTGCAACGGGCGGACGGCGGCGCCCAGCCGCTCGGGGGATATGGTCCTGGCCCCGTACATCAGGTACGCAAGCGCCATGCCCGACAGGGCTATTGCCGGTGGCAATGGCGGTCAGGCCGACGTTGAAGTGCTCGGCCTCGACGTGAACCGGTCCCTGCCCCAGGAAGTCGGATAGCCAGTGCTTGGGCACCACCCCGAGATCGACCACCGGGTTGACCAGGAACCCGATTAACAGCGCCCCCGCTCCCAAAACGACCAGCGGGGCGGTCATCACCCAGGGCGGACTCCCCTAGATGGACCGGGCCGCCGTGAGGACCGCTGTCGGGATCGGCCTCCGATCCCGCCACCGAACTCGCCTTCGAATGTCATGAACAGCGCTCGGAAGATGTAGAAACCGGTCATGAACACTGCGATAAGCGCCATCAGGAATCCCAGGTTGTTGACAAGGCCGCTGGCGGCCCACGAGGCGGACAGCACCTCGTCCTTGCTCCAGCCGCCCGAAGTGGGAAGTATCCCCGCCAGGCTGACGCAGCCTATCAGGAACGTGGCGTACGTCCACGGCATGACCTTCCGCAGACCGCCCATGTACCGCATGTCAAATGTTCCGGACGCGTGGTTTACGCTGCCGGACCCCAGGAACAGCAGCGCCTTGAAGAAAGCGTGGGTAAATAGGTGGAATATCGCGACCGCGTAGGCGCCGGAGCCCAATGCAAGCATCATGAAACCTAGCTGGCTGATGGTCGAGTAGGCCAGCACTCGCTTGATGTCGTGCATGACCAGTCCCATGGTCGCCGCGAACAGCGCCGTGAAGCCGCCCACCAGAACCAGCGTCTTCATCATGGCCGGGGAGGCCTCGAACAGCGGGTAGAACCGGGCCACCAGGAAGACGCCGGCGGCCACCATAGTCGCAGCGTGAATCAGGGCGCTGACGGGAGTGGGGCCTTCCATGGCGTCGGGCAACCAGGTGTGGAGTGGGAACTGCCCCGACTTGCCTATCGCCCCAGCGAGGATGCCCGCCGCGACCCATGTGGCGACGCCTCCGGCGATGATCTTCTTGTCTACCGCCTCGTAGATGTCCCGAATGTCGATCGAGCTTAGACCCTGGGCGGCGAAAGCTTCGTTGTTAAAAAACAGGTACATTATCGCCAGGAGGAAGCCGAAGTCCCCAATGCGAGTTACGATGAACGCTTTCTTAGCGGCGGAGGCCGCGGAAGGTCTGGTGAACCAGAAGCCGATCAGCAGATAAGAGGATAAGCCGACCAGTTCCCAGAAGACGAATAGCTGGATGATGTTGCTGGCCAGGACCAGGCCGACCATCGAGGCCGTGAACAGCGACATGAACCCGAAGTACCGGGCGTATCCCCGATCGTCCTCGGCCTCCATGTAGCCGACGGAATATATCTGCACCAGAAGGCTAACGCCGGTGACCACCACGAGCATGATGGCTGTCAGCGGGTCCATCAGGATGCCAACGGTGAATTCCAGGTCGCCGACCGTGAGCCACTCATGAGCTGCGTAGGGGACGTTTCCGTCGCTGTCGATCGTATCCCCAAGCACGATCAGCGACATCACGAAGCTAACCGCGACCGCCAGGATCGTCAGGGCCGCGGCCAGGAGTGCCAGTGGGGTGCGCTGGACGCGGGCCGCGGCGTCGCCGACCGCGGGCAGCAGCGGCCAGATACCGAAGCCGATCACGGCCGCCGAAGCCAGCGGCGCGAACAGTATCAGCCATACAAGGGGTTCCCAGGCCATCTAGATTTTCCTCAGGATTTCGTCCGCCACGTGCTCGCGACCCTTGGGCACGTACAGCTTGAACGGCACCCGCTCGCCCCAAGTGAGGATGTCGTCCACGGGGAGAATCTTGGTGGGGAGGCCGTCGGACTCAAGCACGTCCTTCCACATCTCGGCGATCATCAGGTTCGGAGCGCTCTTATATTCCATCCACATTGTCCGACGTCCCTAGTTGCGCATCTGCGTGGCTTCGGTCACGAGGATCGAGCCGCGGTTGCGGTAGATTGCGATCACGATGGCAAGGCCAAGGGCGACCTCTGCGGCGGCGACAGCGATGATGAAAACCGCGAACACCTGCCCCGTCAGCAGGGATACGGCAGCATCGGTCCCACCGCCTGGGCCCGCCTCCATCAGCCTGAACGGAACGACGTATCGGGATAGAGCGACCGCGGTCAGGTTAACGGCGTTGAACATGAGCTCCAGCGACATCAGCACCGTGATGGCGTTGCGCTTGGCCAACGCGCCGTACAGCCCGATCGAAAACAGTATCGCGGAGACTACTAGAAAGCCTTCTAGGCTCAAGCCGTCACCTCTCCCTGATCAGGGCCAGGGCACCGATGATTGCCGCCAGGAGCAGCACCGAGGCGACTTCGAACGCCAGAACGAAGTCTCGAATCAACAGCCGCGCGATACCCGGGACCGTGTTGGAGTAGACGCCTTCGACGGCGCGTGCCGAGACCTTACCGCTCTCCACGGCGGTCTCCAGCAGGCCCCAATCTGTTGAGACGCTGACGTATATCGCCAGGGCGCCGAACAGTGCCGCCAGGACGGCCACCGGCACCCGCATCGTATGGGATGGGCTGCCCTCCTCCACTTCGCCCGTCATCAGAATCGCAAAGATAATGAGCACGGATATGGCGCCGACGTATATGAGCACCTGGACCGCCGCCAGAAACTCGGCTCGCAACAGGATGAACATGCCCGCGATGCCCAGGAACGTCAGCACGAGGAATAGGGCGGCCCTGAACAGGTCGCGGATTTGGACGACCCCGAATGCGGCAGCTATGGTGGATACCGCCAGCACCCAGAAGGCGATGTCGGTGGCGAGCGCGCTCTCCGCGCCCTGGCCGATCATCGTTTGGCCCACCGCCCTTCCTGTTCGTCGTGACTCGGGCGTTCGTGGCGGTGAACGTCGTCCGAGTCGGCTTCCTGGCCCGTCAGCGGGTTATAGTCCCGAGAAGCCAGCTGTGGACGGAACCACTGGCTTGGCCGTTTCGGGGCGTCGATAAGCTGCTGCTTATTGATGACCAGGTCGCTTCTGCGATAGGTGCCTTCTTCAAAGCCGCTTCCCATGTGCAGGGCGTCGTACGGACACGCCTCAACGCAGAGGCCGCAGAACATGCACCTGCCGATGTCTATGTCGAACACATCGATAGCGTACTTGTCGCCCTCCTGCGCGTCCGTATGGCTGGGACTGGTTACAATGCGGATGATGCCCAACGGACAGTACTTGGCGCAGCTTGCGCATCCGGTGCAGCGGTCCTCGTACCAGGAAAACTCCTCGCCTCTGAAGCGCGGGTGCTGGTATTGCCGGTCTGGCACCGAGATCAGGCCAAGTGTGGCTTTGAGCGCCGCTCCCGGTTGCCTTACCGCGAATGAGAAGGGATTGCGTCCGCTCCGACTGGCCAGGCCGAAAAGTCCGATCTTCCGGTCAGGATACTGGTGGAGAGTGAACTGGCGGCTGGGCAGCACCATGTTCTTCATAGTTATTCCAAGGCCCTTGAACAGTCCCAGTCCATACATCAGTCCGCCTCCGCGTACATATTGGCCAGCGGCGACGCCACCGGCTCGGGGCGCTCCAGCTTCCGCTGGCCCAGAATGTTAGCCATGGCCACGATAGAGACGAGGGTCACGCCCCAGTTAATGACCGCCATGAGCCAGAGCGCGTCGGTCGACAGCTCACCCTGGCTGTCCTGAAACACGGCGACCTCCACGGCAACCACGAAGATGTTGAGCAGCGCCAGGCCGAACAGCCCCTTCCAGGCGAGGGCCATCACCTGGTCCACGCGGAGGCGCGGCCAGGTGGCCCGCACCCAGAGCAGGCCGTAAACCACCGCGAAGGTCTTGAGCACGAACCAGACCTGTCCGGGAACGGGCTCGAATCCGCGGAATCCGCTCAGGAACACGGTGGTAACGATCATGCCGGTGATCAGCGGCGCCATGAACTCGCCCAGGAACAGCATGCCGAACTTCATGCCCGAATACTCGGTGTTATAGCCGGAGCCGAGCTCGGACTCGGCCTCGATCTGGTCGAAAGGCGTGCGGCTCATCTCGGCCGAGGCCGCCGCGATAAATATCAGGAAGGCTAGAGGTTGGACCAGCGCGAAGGGCACGTCCTGCCTTGCGACGATGTCGAACATCGATAAGGACCCTGAGAGAAGGAGCACCCCGACGATGGACAGCGCCATCGGCACCTCGTAGCTGACCAGCATGGCCACGCCGCGAACTGCCCCCAGCATCGCGTACTTGTTGGCCGAGGCGAAGCCCGCCATGAATACGGCAATGGTGTTGACAGAGGTGACGCCCAGGACGAAGAGGATGCCGATGTTCAGCCGACCCAGGTAAGAGTGCTCCCCGAAAGGGATTACCGAGACCACAACCAGTCCAGGCGCAACCAGCACGATGGGCGCCAGAAGGAACACCCATCGGTCGGCCGTCGCCGGGACGGTGTCCTCCTTGGTCATGAGCTTGATCAGGTCCGCGAAGGGCTGAAGCAGGCCAAAAGGCCCCCATCGGTTTGGCCCCAGCCGGGCCTGAAACCGGCCGAGGGCGCGCCGCTCGAACCAGGTGTAGATGGCCGTCATGGGCACGATCACGTTAATCACGATCATGGCGAACGTGAGTCCCGCCAGCCCGAACGCCAGCCACTCGAGGTCGTTCCCATCGGGAAGGAGATCGATGAACCAACGGTATACGCTGTCGAAGTCGAGACTCACCCTGTCCACTATCTGTCCACCTCCCCGAGCACGATGTCAATCGAGCCGAAAATCGTGATCAAGTCGCCCATTTTCCAGCCGACCAGAAGGTCCCTGAGGGTGGTGAGATTGATGAATGAGGGCGCTCGGACCTTGCAGCGGTACGGCGCGATGCCGCCGTCACTGACGATATAGAAGCCCAGCTCCCCTTTGGGTCCTTCGATGGCAGCGTAGGCGTCGCCGATTGGTGCGCGAACATTAAAGAGGGTCTTGGCGCGAACAGACCCATCCGGAATCTGATCGACGCACTGGCGGATAATCTTAATGCTCTCGCGCATCTCCTGGATGCGGACGAGGTAGCGGTCGAAGGTGTCGCCCACGGCCCCGATAGGCACGTCGAATTCGAGCCGGTCGTAGACCGAGTACGGGGCTGCCTTTCGCACATCCCATTCCACGCCTGAGGCCCTCAGCACCGGTCCGCTGGTGGACGAGTTGATGGCCTGCACGTCGGATAGCAGGCCGATGTCCCTCGTCCTGGAGAGCACGATCTCGTTTCCCGATACAAGGTCCTCCATCTCGTCGATGTATTGGGGCAAGTCCTCAATGATCCTGCCTAACGCGGGCCAGAAGTCGTCGGGAGCGTCCTGCAAGACGCCGCCGGGTCGCATGTAGCTCACCGTGATCCGGGCGCCACATAGCATCTCGAAAAGGTCGAGGATGCGCTCCCGCTCGCGAAAGCAGTACATGAGCGGGGTGGCGAAGGCGCCAAGGTCGTTCAGAAGGAAACCCGTGGCCATCAGATGGCTGGCGATTCGTTGGAGCTCGGCGCAGATCACGCGGATGTATTCTGCACGCTCAGGGACTTCGATACCGGCCAGCTTCTCGACAGTGATCACGAAGGCGAGATTGTTGGACATGCTGGCCAACCAGTCCATGCGGTCTGTCAGTGTCACGATCTGGACGTAAGTACGTGACTCCGCCAGCTTCTCAGTGCCGCGGTGCATGTAGCCGAACACGGGCTCCACGTCAAGAACAACCTCGCCGTCAAAGGTGACGCGGAGCCTGAAGACGCCGTGGGTGCTGGGATGCTGAGGCCCCAGGTTTATGGTTACTGGCTCGGTTTTTACCGGCATTGCGTAACTGCCCGGCGCTGGACCGGGTACAACCTTCTAGCCCAGGTAATCTTTTCTCAGCGGGTGACCGGGAAACCCTTCCCAAAGGAGAATCCGCTTCATGTTCGGGTGGCCTTCGAAGTGGATACCCATCAGGTCCCATACCTCGCGCTCTTGGAGGTCCGCTCCCTGCCAGACGTCGACAACGGAAGGCACGGAAGGCTCGTCCCGCCCGAAGACGCGGGATTTGACCACGACGCTGTGGTTACGGCGCAAAGAGAGGAGATGGTACACCAGCTCGAAGTACTCGACGTAGTCGACGGCGCTGATGGCGGTGAGAAAGGCGAAGTCTAGTTCAGGGTCATCCCGCAGGAACCGCGACACTTCCAGCGTCGAGTCCGGGTCGACCCAGACGTCGTTAGCCTCGTGCCCGACAACCACGCCAGGGACCGCCTCGTCGATGCGGCTCGCAACCTTCTCGGCTGAGAGTTCTCTGGTCATGGGGAGGCCGGGTTCCGGCCCCTGATCGAGTATCGCTTGATCTTTTCGTGTAGCTGCATTATGCCGTACAGCAAGGCGTCCGGACGAGGCGGGCATCCCGGCACGTACACGTCCACCGGAATGATGTGGTTGACCCCGGGGACCACGCTGTAGGAGCCGTAGTACGGCCCGCCGCTGGTAGCGCAAACGCCCATCGAGATGACCCACTTGGGCTCGGCCATCTGCTCGTAGACGCGCTGGATGGCGGGCGCCATCTTCCATGTGACCGTGCCAGCCACGATTATCAGGTCTGCTTGCCGAGGCGATGGCCGGAAAACCTCCATGCCAAACCGGGAGATGTCGAAACGGGACATGGCGCTTGCTATCATCTCGAACGCGCAGCATGCGAGCCCGAACGAGAGGGGCCATACGGCGGACTTGCGGCCCCAGTTGAGCAGCGCATCGACGGTGGTCACGGCGACGTTGCGGCTTATGTCGTCGGGGACCTCCACCAGAGGCTCGGCAAAAGGCTCGGTGTGGGTCGCCTTAAGCTGGTTTATGAAGTCGCCTTCCTGGCGATCGATGTCCCAGGTCGTCGTATGCAGTTCGAGAGGGAATTGAGGGTTTTCAGCGGCCATAGCCTAGCTCCATTCCAGCGAGCCTTTTCGCCACGCGTACAGCCAGCCGACCACAAGTATCCCCACGAAGGCGACCATCTCCAACAGCACAAAGGCGCCAAACTCGGCGGAGAGTACACCAAAGCTAGCGGCCCAGGGGAACAGGAACACGACCTCCACATCAAAGACGACAAAGATCAACGCGAAGCCGTAAAACCTGAAATTGAACAGGCTCCAGCGGCCTGAGAGCGTCTCAAAACCGCACTCGTATATGGCCTGCTTGATGACGCTGGGATTATGGGGCCGAATATTGAGCGTCGACAGCATCCAGCTGCCGAAGAGCATCCCCGTGGGCACCGCCACCGCCAGCGCCCCGAATATCGCGATCAGGGCGTACTTTTGAAAGTAGGTATCTTCCATAAGGCGCTCGGGACCTTAGCTCTGGAGTATGGGAGGCGTCCGCGGCAGCGGATTTCAGCTTCTCTTAGGCAGCCGGACGCGGCCCGGCGATCAGGCCGAAATATAGCACAGCCAAATGAATCTTTGCAAGTGAAATTTTTTACAATCGACCGGCGCGTCGGCCCAATCCTCAGGCACACTCAGGCTGGTGGATCTGGCGATGTGGACCGGCGGTCGTGGGTCACGGATTCCGCCTTGAAATCGTGTTGACACTCCGTTTCCCCCGATGCTAGCATGGCCGCATCGTAATACGATGTAGTTTTACATGCCTCTGTTAGCAAATTAGGCCCAGGAGAATCCTTCGACGAAAGTCCCGCGGCTCTTCCTCCCGGAGCCGGGTCGGAGTGCCAATGTTCAGGGTACCCGTGGGCGTCCACCGAGATGCCGCCTGATAGGGGCAAGTCTTTGCCTGATCGCCCGAAATCTTCTCTCACGGAAGGCAAGTCCGTTCCACTTCCCGGGGTTTTTGCAAGGTACAGGTCCGAGGTGAGGAGCGCCCTGCGAAGCACTCTATCGCAAGACGACCCCGAGGTGTACAACCTGCTCAAGTACTACATGGGCTGGGTAGACAACCAGGGAGCGCCCGCGGAACGCATGGAGGGCAAGGCCCTGCGACCGACACTGTGTCTGTTCGCATGTGAAGCGGTCGGAGGCACCCCGGAAATGGCGATGCCGGCGGCGGTCGCGCTCGAATTCATCCATACCTTCTCGCTGATTCACGACGACATTCAGGACGAGGACGAGATGCGGCACAACCGAGAGACCTTATGGAAGGTCTGGGGAGTGCCAAAGGCGCTGGTTGCCGGAAATGTGCTGAGAGTCGTGGCCGACCAGGCCCTCCACAAGCTCGTGCACGCCGGTCTGCGGCATGATCGGGCGCTTTCCGCCATGGGCCTGCTTACAGAGGCCTATCTCGAGATGATCGAAGGTCAGTACCTCGATCTGTCCTTTGAAGGCAAGACCAACGTAGGCGTCGACGATTACTTTCACATGATCTCTCGAAAGACCGGGGCGCTAATCCGGTGCTCCATGGCTATCGGCGCGGCGGTGGGCACCGACGACCCGGAGGCGGCCGAGGCGTTCCGCGAGTGCGGCCGCGCGCTTGGGTACGTGTTCCAGATCAGGGACGATGTCCTGGGCGTCTGGGGAGAAGAGGAGATCACGGGGAAACCGGTCGGGGCCGACATACGGCGCAAGAAAAACTCTTATCCCGTGGTGTACGCGAAAGAGACGGCGCGCCACCAGGACGTGAAGACGCTCACTGAAATTTATGAAAAGGATAGCCTGGCCGAAGATGACGTGGTGACCGTGCTTGACGTCATGGACAGGGCGGACGTAATGTTGCACGCGCAGAGCAACGCCGCAAGCTACGCTGCGGCCGCGCTGGACTCTATATCGGGCGTGGATTTGTCCAAAGAGTCGCGCCAGGAGATAGAGGACCTGACGCAGTTCTTGCTGGTTCGGGACCGCTGACCATGGTGTCCACAAACGCAACTTGCGACTATCGGGCGCTACCCGGCCCAGCTTCTTGCGGGGGCGTCCGGCACTTCGCTCAGCGCTGCGCCACGGGCGGTCCGTGGACTGGCCTGAGGCGATGGCGAAAGGAGGCGCGCAATGTCGAGACCCATTGAGCTAGCGGCCAGGCTGGCGCTGTACATCGCCAAGAACAAGATCAAGGGGCGCAAGCGTTTCCCCCTGGTCACCATGCTCGAACCCCTTGAGAAGTGTAACCTCGCCTGCGAAGGCTGTGGCAGAATACGCGAGTACGAGCCGGTCCTCGATCGGGTCGCAAGCGTGGACGACTGCCTGGCCGCCGTGGAGGAATCCGGAGCGCCTATAGTCTCGATAGCCGGTGGCGAGCCAACGCTGCATCCCCAAATACACGACATCGTCAACGGGATAACCGCGCGCAAGCGGTTCGTGTATATGTGCACCAACGCCCTCCTCATGGAGAGGGTCATGAAGAAGATACCTCCGTCCAAGTATTTCTGCTTTGTCGTACACCTGGATGGGATGGAGGAGGCCCATGATCGCTCCGTATACCGCAAAGGTGTGTTCAAGATCGCAACACGGGCCATGAAGGCGGCCCTCGACAACGGGTATCGCGTGACGACGAACACAACGGTATTCAACGGCGTGGATGAGGATGACGTGATCAGAATGTTCGAGATGGTGACGGAGATGGGAGTCGAGGGCGCAATGGTTTCCCCCGGCTACCATTTCGACGCCGTGCCCAACCAGGACCTGTTCATTAGCAGGAAAAACGCCCGCAGAGTGTTCAAAAACATCCTCGATCCCAAGCGAGGTATCCGCTTCTACAACAATCCCCTGTACCTGGATTTTCTCCGGGGCGAGAGGGAGTATCAGTGCACCGCGTGGTCGAACCCCACGTATACGGTGATGGGCTGGCGCGAACCTTGCTATCTGCTCGGCGACCGGCACACCCAAGACGTCAACGATCTATTCGACGAGAAGCTTTGGGACCGCTACGGCGTAGGCAAGGACCCTCGGTGCGCCAACTGCATGATGCATTGCGGTTTCGAGTCGGCGTCGATTTTCAGCGCGGTGTCCAGCCCGAAGGAAGCGATCCGACTGATAAAGGGGGGTGCGGTACAAAACTCTGGGATTGGAGCGGGATAGCGCGCTCAATGCTTCCGAGGCGATCGTGTTGCTGGCAATCGTAGCAGCATTCAAGGACGAGATCTCGGAGTTCCTGAACACAGGCCGGTACCGCGTAACGGTCACCGAGGGGCGGCTCCGCATCTACCAGTCGGAGCTGATCCCGGAAGTCATAGTATCGGAGGGCGGCGTTGGCAAGGAGCTGTCTCAGATGGGCACTCTACAGCTAGTCGAGCGATTCCAGCCAGACATGGTGATATCGGCTGGTTTCGCCGGCGGCACGATGGCTGGCTCCGACGCGGGCGAAGCCTTCTTCTGCGACCGCCTCGTGGCGGTCGATGGCCCTTTGTACCTGTGGGAGAAGAGTGGGGCTGTTGAGCACTTGGACCGGGACTTGCTGGAAAGAATCCGGTCCGGGTTCCCCGGCGGGGGCGCGGAGTATAAGGTCGGCGCTTGCCTCACGGTGCCCCAGTTCATATCAAGCAGCGAGATGAAGTCCTGGCTGGGCGACACGTTTGAAGTTCGGCTAATAGATATGGAGAGCTACTGGGTGAGTGAGGCGGCAAGGGGCGCCGGGGTGCCCCAGTTGTCGGTGAAGGTGATGCTGGACCCGGTCGAGGATTCGGTGCCCAGCTTCGTGGGAGATACGGTGTCCAGAAGCCCCGCGTACCGGGCGGTCAGAGGTGCGGCGTATATCGCCAGGAATCCGCTTGATGCGCCGGGGCTATTCCGGCTCGCCAGGCAAGTGAAAAGGTCCAGCAAGGTGCTGGCGAAATTTTTGTCTCGAATTGTCGCGACGCAGGGAGCAGTTGCGGGAAGGTAGTCCAATGGTCCGGTCACGGCGAAGGCAACTTTAGTGGAGCCCGTGTTTAGGCGGGGCGCCGATAGCGCTGTCGCGGAGCTAGATGCGGCGATCGGGGGCGCCGTCGCGCATCTCCTTCGTGTCCAGCATCCGGATGGATATTGGTGGGGGGAGCTGGAATCGAACCCCACCATGGAAGCCGAGTATTTGCTTCTGACCCACTTCCTTGGAATCGGGGACGACGTCACGTGGAAGAAGCTCGGCAACCATCTTTTGGCCCAGCAGCGCGAGGACGGCACCTGGGGTCAATTTTTTGGCTCGCCCGGCGACCTGAGTACCTCCACCGAATGCTACTTTGCCTTGAAGCTAGCTGGAGTGTCGCCCGACGAGCCCAAAATGAAGCTGGCCCGGGAATTCATCCTGTCTAAGGGCGGCGTTCCGAGGACCAGAATATTCACTAAGATCTGGCTGTCTCTGTTCGGTCAGTACGACTGGAAGGGCGTGCCGGTGATGCCGGCCGAAATCGTGCTGCTTCCCAAGTGGTTTCCCGTTACGATTTACGATTTTTCCAGCTGGGCCAGGGCTACCATCGTGCCCCTGCTTATCATCCTGGACCGTAAGCCGGTCCGACCCGTGCCCGAGAGTGCCAACATATATGATCTATACCCTGAGCCCCGAAGTCAGGCCGACTATTCGACAAAGCGTCCCAATCGCCTGATCGGATGGGGGACCTTCTTCTACGCGGGAGACCGGGTCCTGCGCATGCTGGAGCGGCTGCCGTGGAAGCCCACAAGGGGACAGGCCGTGAAGCGGGCCGAGCGGTGGGTCCTGGAGCATCAGGAGGCCGACGGTAGCTGGGGTGGCATCCAGCCTCCGTGGGTCTACTCACTGATGGCGCTGCACGCTCTGGGCTATCCGGTCGACCACCCTGTGATGCAAAAGGGCATCGAGGGATTCCGGTCCTTTTCGATCGAGGAGGGCGACCGACTCAGGGTCCAGGCGTGCGTGTCCCCACTCTGGGACACGTGCTTGACGATGATCGGGCTGCTGGATGCTGGACTGGACGCGGACCACCCTGCGCTGGTCCGTGCGGGCGAGTGGCTTGTGGCCGAACAGATCCTGACAGGGGGCGATTGGCAGGTGAAGGCCAAGGACGTCCCGCCAGGGGGCTGGGCGTTCGAGTTCCATAACGACACGTACCCGGACTTGGACGATACCTCCGAGATCGTCATGGCCCTGGACCGCCTAAAACTGCACTCCGACGATTCCAAGACTCAGGCCGTTCAGCGCGCCGTCACCTGGCTGCTGGGAATGCAGAGCAGCAACGGAGGGTGGGCTGCCTTCGACAAGGACAATACCAAGGCGCTGATAGCCAAGCTGCCCTTCTTGGACTTTGGCGAAACGATCGATCCCCCCAGCGTTGACGTGACCGCTCACATCCTGGAGATGTTGGGCCAATTGGGTTACTCCGCCGACCATCCCGCCGTGGCCAAAGGCCTTGATTACGTTCTCAAGGAACAGGAAGAGGATGGTCCGTGGTTCGGGAGGTGGGGGGTGAACTACGTGTACGGCACCGGGGCGGTGCTTCCCGCGTTCAAGGCGTTGGGACTGGACATGCACTCCGAACCCGTATTGCGGGCGGTCAGGTGGTTGATTCATCACCAGAACGACGACGGAGGTTGGGGCGAGAGCTGCGTGTCGTACGTCGATCCGGCCTATCGTGGACGGGGCCCTAGCACGGCATCGCAGACGGCCTGGGCACTGGTCGCGCTGCTGGCGGCCGACAAGGTCGACCACCCGGCGGTCAGGGCCGGCGTGGACTATCTGACACGGACCCAGCTAACCGACGGCTCCTGGGATGAGCCTTATTTCACAGGTACCGGGTTCCCGGGTTTCGGGATCGGCCAGAAGCTCTCTGGGCCTCACGAAAAAGACGGCGACGGCGTACTCCCCCACGAGCTTCCGGCGGGCTTCATGATCAACTACCACATGTATAGAAACTGCTGGCCGTTGATGGCCCTGGGACGATATCGCAAGCTGAATTCCTCGTTGGCGGCCATGCTTGCCGCGGGCGGCGACGGTGTGCTTGGGGAACAGCGTCGAATCGGATTCGAATAGCGAGTGGTCTGTATTGCATCGACTCTCCAAATCATGTTAGGGTTCAGCGTCATGAACCTGTTGCGATTGCGTGAAGTCCAGTTCACGACCGTTAGTGAGGTTCTCTTATGAAAGTCCGCGAGGCTGCATTCAACACATGCGTTTTCACGCTACATGTCGATACCGGTAGGGCGCCGGAGTTCATAGACATCACCGAGCGTGTGACCCGGGTGCTGAGGGAATCCGAAGTCCGAAATGGCTTCGCCCTTGTTTTTTCAAAGCACACTACCGCAGCCATCACGATTCAAGAGGACGAGCCGCTGCTTCTGACGGACATGAAGTCCACGTTGGAACGGTTCGCGCCCTCGAACGCTCACTACCGGCACAACGACTTTGACGTTCGGACCGTGCACATGCACGAGAACGAATGCCCCAACGGTCATTCGCACTGCCAACACATGGTGCTGGGCGCCAGCGAGACGATTCCAGTGATAGACGGTAGCCTTGCACTGGGAGAGTTTCAGCGCGTGTTCGTGGTCGAGCTGGACCCTGAAAAAGCCCGACGCCAGGTGCTCGTTCAGATTATGGGTGTATAGCAATGCCCCGGCGAGCGCACCCCCCGGTGGGGCCCGGTGCGCCAGCGCGTGCGCCACTGCGATTGAGGTAGGCACAGCGCCGATGGCAACTCAGCTCGAGCAGGCCTATGCCCATTGCCAGCGCGTGGCGCGGGAGCAGGCCAAAAACTTCTACTACGCCTTCCGCACGCTGCCGTCCCCAAAGCGCAAAGCGATCTACGCCGTTTACGCCTTCTGTCGGCTCTGCGACGACATCGCCGACGAGGGGGGAACCCTCGAGGAGCAGCGTCGCCGATTCGCCCTGACGCGTGAGATGCTAGCCAACTCGCTGGATTCCGGCGAGCCCGGCGACCCTGGGAATCCGCTTCCCCGCGAGTTCACGGCCCTTCAAGACGCGACCGCAGTCTTCGGCATCCCTCCCGCCTATTATGAGCAGGTAATCCGGGGCGTGGAGACGGACCTGGTGAAGAGCAGGTTCTCGAGCTTCGCGGAGCTGAAGGACTACTGCTACGGCGTCGCATCGGTCGTCGGTCTAATCTGTATCGAGATCTTTGGATACGACGACGAGTCTGCCAAGGAGTACGCCGTTGACATGGGGATCGCCATGCAGCTAACCAACATCCTGCGGGACGTGAAGGAAGACGCCGGCAGGGATCGTATCTACATCCCCCTCGACGAGATGGAGCGGTTCGGCTACACCGAGGATGAGCTGAAGCGCGGCGTCGTCAACGATGCCTTCCGCCAGCTGATAGCCTTCCAGGTGGACAGGGCGAGGGCCTACTACGCCAGCTCCAGCCGGCTGTTTTCGCTGGTATCGACCGAGTCCAGGGCCTGCCCGAGGGTCCTTCATGCCGCGTACCGCGCGATCCTCGACCGGATCGAGTCATCCGACTACGATGTGTTCTCGCGGCGCATCGGCCTGACCAAGACCGAAAAGCTGATGATCGCGGGCAGACTCTGGGTGGGCAACCTGATGCCGTCCGTCCCGCTTTTGCGGCGGTAGCCGCCGCTCAGCACCGGTGCGCGCGCTCATACTGGCCCCGTTCGATTCCAGCCACCTCCTACGCTTGCGACCCCACATGGAGCTGGTCCACCGCTCCTGGCTCGAGACTCGCGAGCTGATTGCGCCCGACACCCTGGCGGCGGAGCTCGGCGCCGGACACTTTGCCGTTTTAGTCGTCGAGGCCGACTTCGTGTTCGAGGAGTCCATCCAGGCCACCAATGACTTGCGCCTGATCGGCGTCTGTCGCGGCTCGACGAACGCCATCGACATCGAATCGGCCACCGAGATGGGCGTGCTGGTGGTCAACACGCCGGGTCGGAACGCTCAGGCCGTCGCGGAGCATGCCCTGGGCCTGATGCTGGCCATGGCCAGACGGATCCCCGCAGCACACCAGTACGTCAAGGAAGGCCATTGGCAAAACCCGATGGAGCCGTACGTGTCCTTGCGTGGCGTCGAGCTGGCCGGGCGCACTCTTGGCGTCGTTGGGATGGGGGCCATAGGCCGGCGCACCGCTGCGTTAGGGTTAGCTGTCGGCATGTCGGTGCTGGCACACGACCCCCACGTTTCGAGCGGGCCCGACGGAGTGATCCTAACGGGCCTCGAAGAGCTTTTGACAAGGGCCGATTTCGTCAGCGTCCACGTTCCCCTGACACCGGAGACCGAAGGGCTGCTGAATGCCAGGATGCTGGCGCTGATGCGGCCGTCGGCGTACCTGGTGACCTGCTCCGACGCGGCGGTCATCGAGCAGGGCCCGTTGGTAGACGCCCTTGCCGCGCGACGTATCGCCGGGGCGGCCTTGGACGTGTTCGAGACCCATCCCCTTGCTCCGGAAAGCCCGTTACTGGAGCTGGACAACGTGCTCCTGTCGCCCCATCTGGGCGGGGCCACTTCGGAGACCGTCGAGCGACACTCTAGAATGATGGCTGACGACATACTGCGGTTCGTAAACGGTCAGCGGCCGGTCAATCTGGTAAATCCGGACGCGTGGGAACGCCGTGTCGGATAGGACGGTTCTCGTGATCGACGCGGGGACCAGCGCCCTACGGTGCCACCTCCTCGAACCCGGCGGGGGCATTGTCTCGTCGGCCGGCAGTCCGTGGGCGCTTATCCGCGAGCCGGACGCCCCGGATCTGGCTCGCGCCCTTGACCCAGATCAGGTGTGGCGTGGCGTCTGCGACGCTGTGGGGCGCTGCCTCCAGGGCCGCCCCGTGGCCGCGGTGGCGGTCACTTCGCAGAGGCAGGCGCTGGCCTTTCTCGACCACGACGGCCGCGAGCTCTACCTGGGCCCGAACATCGACCTAAGGGCCGTGTTCGAGGGGTCCGAGATTGACGAGGAGCATGGGCCCTCTTTTTACTCCGCCACGGGACATACGCCAAGCTTCATGATGGCAGCCGGAAAGCTGCGCTGGTTCCAGATTCACCGGCCGGATGCCTATGCTAGAATAGCCACCGTCTTTTCGATGGCGGACTGGCTGTGCTGGAAGCTCTCGGGGTCGATTTCGGCCGAGCGGACACTGGCCGCCGAATCCGCGCTGCTGGACCTGGGGACCAGACGTTGGGCCACGGGGCTTTATGACAGCGTGGGCCTCCCGGTCAACTCGCTTAAGCTGCTCGATCCGGGCGACGTGGCGGGCGAGGTCAGCGCCGAGAGCGCCGCGCAGACCGGCCTGCCGCCGGGCGTGCCCGTCGTGGCGGCTGGCGCCGACACTCAGTGCGGCCTGCTGGGACTGGGCGTGAGCTCCGCCGGCCAGACTGGCGTGATCGCGGGCTGGAGCGCCCCGGCGCAGATGGTGACCGACGAGCCGATCATCGCCTCCACCGCCGCCACCTGGACGGGCCTGCACTCCACGCCCGACAGGTGGGTGCTGGAGAGCAGCTCAGGAGACGTGGGGAACGCCTACCGCTGGCTAAGAGAGACGATGCTGGGTGGCGGAGACGAGGCGTATGGCGAAATGGATGAGCTGGCAGCCAGCGCTCCGTTGGGCTCGAACGGCGCGAGAGCGTTTCTGGGTCCATGGCGCATGGATGTCTCCCGTCTGGGCATGAGGCAAGGAGGCATCCAGTTTCCGGTGCCGCTAACGCTGGGAGATTTTGGACGCGCCCACCTGATTAGGGCGGCCCTGGAGGGCTTCGCATTCGCGGTTCGGGCGAACATCGAGCAGCTGGAGGAAGTCTCAGGCCAGCGCTCTGAAGCGATCGCCGTGGGTGGTGGGATGACGCGCTCATCGACCTTTGTGGGCATACTGGTAGACGTGTTGGGCAGACCGGTGCGACGTGGCGCGGACCACCGGTCGACCGCGACGGGCGCGGCGCTGTGCGCGAGGCTGGCCCTGGGCGCCCATCGTTCACTGGACGAGGCCGTGTGGAGCCTTCAACCGTCCGGTGAAATGATAGAGCCAGCTCCGCTGAACGCGTCAGAGTACGCGGACCTTTACGCTGAGTGGCTGGAGGCGGGGGACGACCTGTCCGAGAGGCTTGCATGACACTCCACAGGCGCTTCGGTGCATCGTCTGGCCCCTTGAATCGCGGGTAGCGGAGGCTAGATGTCCACCACCTGGCAGGCCGAGAGACAGGCGGTCGCCGATGCCGCTCGAAAGATGTCGGTCCTGGGCCTGGTCACCGGCACCAGCGGCAACGTCAGCACGCGGCTGGGCCTCGGCGGTGATGGGGTCGAGCTGATGGCGGTCACCCCGAGCGGTCAGTCGTACGACTCGCTGGCCGCCGGCGACATCGTCGTCGTGGATTTCGAGGGCGAGCCAGTCGAGGGCGAGCTCGTGCCTTCGACCGAGAGCCTGCTGCACGCGGCGATCTACCAGGCCCGATCGGCGGTCGGCGCGGTTATCCACACCCATTCGGTGTATTCCAGCGCGCTTGCCGTGGCCGGCCTCGAGATCCCGGCTGTGATCGACGAGGTCGCGATTCATCTGGGAGGACCCGTCAGGGTCGCCCGGTACGCTTTTCCGGGCACCGAGGAGCTGGCCGTCCACGTATGCGTGGCGCTGGAAGGGCGAAAGGCCGCGCTGATGGCCAACCACGGCGCGGTCTGCGTGGGAGGCGGTCTCGAGGAGGCCCTGGAGGTCAGCACCGTCCTCGAGCGAGTGGCCGAGATCTTCGTTCACGCTTCGGCCATGGGTGGGGCTATCCAGCTGCCTCAGGAAGTGACGGAGGCGGAGCAGGAGATATACCGCATGCAAAATCCGGATGACAATGGTGCGAGCTAATGGTTACCGTGCCCGGCTTCATTCTAAGAAGGCTGTATGTAAAGGGGAGCCTCGCGAACACCGCAGGCGGGTTCCAGTTCCAGCTCAGGAACCGCTTGGGGTCGGGGTACGCCCATAAAGTCTGGCCGCTGACCGTCGATGGTAATGAGGTCCCAGCCGAAGACACGCTCTTCGAGCTGGAAGGCGAGACGACCGCGTTCAACCAGGTGACCAGGGAGCGCACCTTCTCGCTGGCGATGAACCGGACGATTACCATCGCAGTGACCGGGTTTGCGCTGGAGCCGGGGCCGCGAAAGATCGGCATCGGCTTCGACGTTCCGGGACTGGGCACCCTCCGCTTCGACTTCACCGACCTGGTGGCGGGTGAGTGATCTGCCCCGGCGCGTCGGCGTCACAGGCGCGGCGGGCTACATAGCCGGACGGCTAATCGATGGTCTGGTGGCGCTGAAGAGCGTCGAGAGCGTCCTGGCCACCGACATACGGCAGCCGCAGAGCATTCCGTCGCCAAAGGTCGAGTTCCTGCGCCAGGACGTGGGCGAACCGTTCCCCGATCTGTTTGTCGGACGCGAGCTGGACGCTGTCGTGCATCTCGCCTACGTTCTCAATCCCGGCCATGATCGACGGGCGGCCCATCGGGTGAACGTGCAGGGCACGGCGAACCTGCTCGAAGCCTGTGCGAGAGCCGGCGTCAGGCATATCTTGTACGTGAGCAGCACGTCGGTCTATGGGGCGCATCTGGACAACCCTGAACTGCTGTCAGAGGATGCCCCCATGAGGCCGCTAAAGGGGTTCCAGTACAGCGAGGACAAGGCCGAGACCGAGGGCCTGCTGACGGCGTTCGCGGCGGCGAATTCTGGGACCGCGGTCACCGTGCTCCGCGCCTGTCCCGTCCTGGGCCCGTTCGCGGACAATTTCATATCAAGAGCGCTGTCCAAGCGTGTTCTTGTGGCCCTCAGAGGATATGACCCGCCGATGCAGTTTCTCCATGAAGACGACCTGGTCGAGATAATGCTGAAGTGTCTGACCGACCGACGGTCGGGCACGTACAACCTGGCGGGTAACGGCACGGTGCTCTGGAGCGAGATGGCGGGACTGCTGGAACGAAGGCTGCTGAACCTGCCGGCGCCCGTGCTATACACGCTGGCCGCCCTTGGTTGGCATCTCAGGCTACAGAGCGAGTCTCCAGCCCGCGGCCTGGATTTCATAAAGTATCGCTGGAACGCCGACACGGACAAAGTCAGGCGGGAGTTGGGCGCGGAGTTTCGATACACGTCTCGACAGTCACTGGAGGCTTTCGCCCGTGGCGGGGGATCGGGGGCATAGAGCCGACGGCGCTGGTGCCTGGGGCGGCTCGCCGCCAGTAGCCTGTGCCCGAAATTCACCGTAACCGTCATTGCGAGGCCCGACGAAGGAGGGCAGTGGCCCCGATAGAATCGGGGGCGGCGGGGGGCCAACCCCTCCAGATTGTTTCGTCGGGCGCCGCCTCCTCGCAACGACGATTCGTTAACGTGCGGGTCACATCGTAGGTTCGCGCTGCTGGGAGATATGACGCTACCGAAAGTCATCATCGACACCGACCCGGGGACAGACGACGCGCTTGCCCTGATCATGGCGCTCAACTCGCCGGAGCTCAGCGTGCAGGGCCTCACGACCGTTGGCGGCAACGCGCGGCTGGCCGACACCACCCGCAACGCACTGGCCCTGATGTCCTACCTGGGCCGGCCCGACCTGACCGTCGCCCGCGGCGCATCGCGACCGATGAAGGGCGCCTACCATTATGGCTACTATTTTCACGGTCCCGGAGGACTGACCGTGTCTCTTCCAAAGGCGGACGTCAGGCCTCATCCCCTGCGGGCGGCGGACTACCTGGTCAGTATGGCGCAATCGTACCCGACGGAACTCGTGCTGATCGCCCTGGGGCCTCTGACCAACGTGGCGCGAGCGCTCCAACGAGAGCCCAGGCTGGCGGGCTGGCTTCGGGAGATCGTCGTCATGGGCGGTGCAGTGCAGGTGGCCGGGAACGTCACCCCGTACGCGGAGTTCAACATCTACAACGACCCCGATGCGGCCAACGTCGTGTTCGGTTCGGGCGTGCCAGTGACGCTGGTGGGGCTGGACGTGTGCAACCAGGTCGCTTTCCGGCGCGACGACCTGCCCCTGCTCGACGGCGACGGCCCGGGCGAGCGTCTGGCCTCGCGGATTCTGGCCGGTTGGTTCGACGCCCATCCCGACGAGGACCGGTACAGCCTGTGCGACCCGCTGGCCATGGCCGCCGCCATCGAGCCTGACTTGCTGGCGACCGAGGCCGCTACCGTGGTCGTCGAGACGGAGGACGGCCAGAGCTACGGCCGGACCACGGCGGCGTACGGCAGCGGCACGGTCAAGGTCGCCCGCCGCGTGGAGGCGGACCGTGCGAGGGCGCTGGTTCTCGAACGCCTCAAGTCGGGGTGAACCGGCGTCGACAGCCACCCAACTGCGTCGACAAATACTCACCTGGGCGACCCGGACCCTTCCCGCCTTCCCGGCAGGCTTCCGACCGGACCCGGGGATTCGTCCGGCTCTGAGCCAGAGTCCGCGAGCTCTTACTATAGCCTGCTGTGCATAGGCGAGTTGCTGCGCTTAGTCGTTGGGCTCAGGCGCGGGAACGCGGGAGGCGTCCCGTTCCACGCTCAACCGAGGAACTAAGCGGTCCAGCCAAGAAGGGAACCACCAGGCTTTGTCACCTACAAGGTGCATGATCGAGGGCACGAGCACCATGCGCACGATCAGGGCGTCGGCGAGAATAGCGATCCCCAGCCCGAATCCGAATTCCTTGATGACCCTGGAATCGACCAACGCAAAACTGAAGAACACAGAGCTCATGATCAGGGCGGCGGCGATGATGACACGAAAAGTGACGCCCTGTCCGCGCTCAACGGCGTGACGTCCGTCTCCCGTGCTGAGGAACTCTTCGTGGACCCGAGTGATGAGGAAGACCTCATAGTCCATGGACAGCCCGAGC
Source organism: Dehalococcoidia bacterium (assembly GCA_965248005.1). Classification (GTDB taxonomy): domain Bacteria; phylum Chloroflexota; class Dehalococcoidia; order Lucifugimonadales; family UBA1123; genus CBDFIE01. The sequence continues at coordinate 533,968 of CBDFIE010000003.1, read as the reverse complement.
ACGACCGCGAAGAGCATCATCGGGAGAAATGACTCGACAGGACCAGTGGTGTCGACTCCGGTTAGGAAACTCAGCCATCCCCATTGGAAGAGAGCCGTTACAACGCCGAACCCGACCCCGACCGACAGCAGAATCATCAGCGCCGCCTTCAACGGCACTATCAGCGATCTGAACACGGCTGTGAGCAGTAGCACACTCAGACCGATGACCGCCAGGAAGAAGACTGGCATCCCGTCGGAGATCTTCTGGGCGACGTCGATAAACGCGGCGGTCTGTCCCCCGACAAACGCTCTAGTGCCGCTTCCCCTGGTTGCCTCGGGCATCAGCGCCCGAAGACGGTCCACGAGTTCACCGGTCTTTTCGTCCTGCGGAGACGAGGCGGGTATCACGCTCAATATCGCGGCGTCGGAGTCCTCGTTGAACAGGGGCGGCGATGCGAATGTCACGCCTTCTATCTGCTCAATTTGCTCGGGCAGCGCCTCGATTAGCGGTATTGCCTCCGCATCGTGAATCTCGAAGGCGAGCAGAATCGGCCCGTTAAACCCGGGGCCGAAACCCTCCGTGATGAGGTCTTAAGCCCGTCGAGTGGTCAACGATTCAGGATTGCTCCCAGCGTCCGAAGACCCCAGTCTCATTCCGAGTATGGGACTTGCCAACGTGAGGAGCACTGCTAGCGACAGAACCAGGAACAGTACGGGCGACCGTCGCACCATGCGGCTCCACCTTGCACCGGCGCCCGGCTCCGTGGACGTGCCGCTCTTCGAGACGAATGGGACCGACAACCTGTCTATATGGCGCCCAAAAAGACCCAGGATGGCGGGGAGCACCATCAGAGCGACGACCACCAGCGCTGCCACGAGGACCGCCGCGGCGGTCGACACCCACCCGAGGAAGGGGATGCCGGAAGCCCAGAGCCCCAACAGCGAAATGACAACTATCGCGCCGGCGAAGAGCACGGCTTTCCCGGCCGTCGCCATCGCCCGGGCGACGGCGTCTTCGAGCGAAAGCCCCGATGCGGAGCCTTCGCGGAATCTGGTCGAAATCAGGAGAGCGTAGTCGATGCCTACGCCGATCCCGATCATTGATGCAAACTGAGGCGTGAACGATGCCATATTCACAAATGCCGAGAAAATTCCGATGATCATGAATCCCGGTATGAGTCCCAGCAGCGCCGTGAGTATTGGGAGACCCATGGCGACCACCGAACCGAACGCTATCAGCAAGATCACGACCGCGGCGGCGAATCCAATCAGCTCCGACTCGCCCGGCGGCTCGATCTCGCCCGCCGCGGGCACGGGACCGCCTAGCTCGACTTTCAGCTCAGGTGTGGAAACTTCGGTCCGGTAATCGAACAACTCCTCGAAATGGGCTTTGTCGATCCCGAAAGCCGGTTCGCCGTATCTCACCTCGAACCGTGCGACAGTGCCGTTCTCCGAGATTGATCCCGGCACGTCGTAAGGTGAAGAGACCGAATTGACTCCGGGAAGCTCCCCAAACCCGGCGATCAGCTCCGCCACGCGTTCCCTGGCGTCGGGAGACTCTATGCCATTTTCCGAATTTAGAACGACAATCGCAGCGTCCCCGGACTGCTGTGGGAATCGCTCCAGCAAGACGTCGAACGCCTGCTGGGATTCGGCTCCCGGTATGCTGAACTCGTCAACGAACGAGCCGCCCGCTGCGGCGTTCAAAGCCCAAAGGAGGACGATAATCAGGAGCGCGCCAACCAGCACCCGCCAAGGGTGCCGGGCGGCGAGCCGAGGCCAGCGATCAAAGAGAAGAGAGCGGTTGGTGGACATTGATGAAACTACCCGTGGCCTAGATTTTGGAATCGAATTCGACAGGTCAGTGTAACAGGCTGCACCCCGTGGGAATCGAGGGAACAGTGCCTTCCTATGCGAGACGGACACCGTGTCGGCCTCCTGCCAGTCCCGGGCAAAGCCGGAAGACCTGGGCGCCGGCTTCGGCCAGAGAGCTTTGTCCAGTGTAGGCGGGGGTCGTCCGGCAGCGGCACTACCCGCTCATGAAGTCTAATTGACCTGGCAGAATTGGCGATGATATAGTTAACGCGGTATTCTTGACCAAATTGATCAACAAAGAGGCGGAGTGGCGTAATCTATGACTAATCAGAAGGTCATCTCCAGAGAGACTGGCCTCGACGAATCCCAGTACAAGTGGGGCTTTGAATTCGACTATGAGTCCGATACCGCGCCCAGGGGGCTAAACGAAGACACCGTCCGGTTCATCTCGCATAAGAAGGGCGAGCCCGAGTGGATGCTGGAGTGGCGACTGAAAGCCTTCCGACACTGGGAGAAGCTCAAAGACGAGGAGCCCACGTGGGCGAACGTAGAGTATCCGCCGATCGACTATCAGGACATCATCTACTACGCCGCTCCCAAGTCCCAGGCCGACGGCCCTAAAAGCCTCGACGAGGTCGATCCCGAGATACTGTCCGCTTTCGAGAAGCTCGGCATCCCGCTGGAAGAGCGGAAGCGCCTGAGCGGTATCGCCGTGGACGCGGTCCTGGACAGCGTGTCAGTGGCCACGACCTACCAGAAGATGCTGGAGGACGCCGGGGTAATCTTCTGCCCCATCAGCGAGGCCATCAAGAACCACCCGGACCTGGTCCGGAAGTACCTGGGCTCGGTGGTCCCGTACAGCGACAACTTCTACGCTACCCTGAACTCGGCGGTGTTCAGCGACGGCTCCTTCTGCTATGTGCCTCCGGGCGTGCGCTGTCCGATCGAGCTGATGACCTACTTCCGCATCAACGCCCTGGACTCGGGCCAGTTCGAGCGGACGCTGATCATCGCGGACAAGGGCAGCTACGTCAGCTACCTCGAAGGCTGCACCGCCCCCATGCGCAAGACCCACCAGCTCCACGCCGCCGTGGTCGAGCTGGTAACGCTGGACGACGCCGAGATAAAGTACTCGACCTTGCAGAATTGGTATCCGGGCGACAAGGACGGAGTCGGCGGCGTCTACAACTTCGTGACCAAGCGGGGCAAGGCGCAGGGCAAGAACTCCAAGATATCGTGGACTCAGGTCGAAACGGGGTCGGCCATCACCTGGAAATACCCCAGCGTCATCCTACAGGGCGACAACTCGGTCGGCGAGTTCTATTCGGTGGCCTTGGTCAACAACTACCAGCAGGCCGACACCGGCACCAAGATGACGCACATCGGCAAGAACACCCGCAGCACCATCGTGGCCAAGGGCATCTCGGCGGGCCGGGCGCAGAACACTTACCGCGGTCAGGTCAAGATCATGCCGACGGCCACGGACGCCCGCAACTTCACTCAGTGCGACTCGCTGCTGATAGGCGAGGAGTGCGGAGCGCACACGGTGCCGTACATCGAGGTGCGCAACCCCACGGCCCAGATGGCCCACGAGGCCACCACGTCGAAGGTCAACGACGACCAGCTTTTCTACCTTCAGCAGCGGGGCATCGACCTGGAGGAAGCCAACTACATGATTATCAACGGCTTCTGTCGAGGCATATTCAAAGAGCTTCCGTTCGAGTTCGCGGCCGAGGCGTCGCAGCTTTTGCGCGTCAGCCTCGAAGGAGTGGTTGGCTAGCCTGACCGTTTCTACTATCAGGACTTCCATCACACTTCGCGCTCTATCTATACACACTACTGGACCCATCGGCGCCCGACAGCCGAGCAGCCACTGAAAGGAAATATCCAGACTGCACTATGCTTGAAATCAAAGACCTCCATGCAGAGGTCTCCGGCGCCGAGATACTGAGAGGTATCGACCTGACGGTCGGGGTCGGCGAAGTCCACGCGATCATGGGGCCGAACGGCTCGGGCAAAAGCACCCTCGCCAACGTGATAGTCGGCAAGCCCGGATACACCGTATCCCGAGGAGAGCTGCTTTACGAAGGACGAAATATACTTCAGATGCTGCCTGAGGACCGCGCTCGCGAGGGCATATTCCTGGCCATGCAGTATCCTGCGGAGCTTGCCGGCGTGCGCACGTGGCAGTTCCTCAAGGCCGCGGTGGACTCGATAAGGAAGCACAGGGGCGAGTCCGAGCTGTCCATCCGCCAGTTCGACGCGCTGCTCGAGGAGAAGCGACAGATCGTGAAGATCGACCCGGACCTGGTGAAGCGGTCGGTCAACGAAGGCTACTCGGGCGGCGAGAAGAAGCGCAACGAGATCCTTCAGATGACGTTGCTGGACCCGAAGCTGGCCGTGTTGGACGAGACCGACTCTGGACTGGACATCGACGCCCTAAGAATCGTTGCCGAAGGCGTAAACGGCTTTAGGGGCGCGGACAAAGCCATCGTCCTGGTGACGCATTACCAGAGGATACTGAACTACATCACGCCGGACTTCGTGCACGTGCTCGTCGACGGGCGCATAGTCCGTTCAGGGGACAAAGGCCTGGCGCTGGAGCTAGAAGAGAAGGGCTACCAGTGGATCGTCGACGAGGTCGGCGCCGCGTCGGTGTAGGGGCGGGTCGGGTCCAGATTGCTTCGTCGGCTGCCGCCTCCTCGCAACGACGAAAATGATTGCCCAGTCAACGAAAGGCCATCAGGAAGGCTCCGAAAACTACGAAACAAATGACTAAAACCTTAGACAGGTACCAGCGGTACCACGACCAGTTCCAGAAGATCGGCGCCGCCCAGTCTCTTGCGGTGCCTGGGTGGCTGCGGGCCGTCCGTCAGAAGGGAATGGAAGACTTCTCCCGGTTGGGTTTCCCCACCGCCAGACGCGGCAACGAGAAGTGGAAGTACACCAATGTTGCGGCGATCGCCAACGCCGAGTTTGGCCGTGCAACCGGACCGCCCGAGCCGGTTGCGTTAGCTTCGCTGAAAAAGGCCGTCCCCTGGAGCGACCGGTGGGCCACCGTGGTATTTGTGAACGGCGTGTATTCGCCCGAGCTGTCGAATGCCACGCTGAACGGCGACGTGCACGTGACGAACCTGGCGGACCTGGTGCGGCACGACGGCGCGCTGATCGAGTCTCACCTGGCCAGCCTGGCGCCCACCGACGACGACGGCTTCACGGCGCTGAACACCGCTTTTGTAGACGACGGGGCGCTGGTGCACCTGGCGGAGGGCGGGCGGCTAGACGTCCCGCTACACCTGCTCTTTTACTCCACGGGCCAGGACGAACCGTTCGTGACCTATCCCAGGGTGCTGCTGGTGGCCGGCAGCGGCGCCAGCGCGACGGTTATCGAGAGCTACGTGGGAGCGCGTGACAGCAGCTACTTCACCAACAGCGTCGCCGAGATCGTCGTAGAAGAGGGCGCGAGTATCGACCACTATCGTCTCGCCGACGAGAGCGACGCGGCCTACCACGTCGGTACGGCCAGGGTCGTCCAGAAGGACGCCAGCGTGTTCAGGTCCAGGGCATTCTACAGAGGGGTGGGGTTGGGCAGGCACGACCTCCAGGTCACCATCGACGGTTCCGGAGCTGTGTGCGACCTGGCGGGCTTATACATGACCTCTGGCAAACAGCACGTTGACAACTTCATCAACATAAACCACGTGAGGCCTGATTCCAGATCCCGATTACTCTACAAAGGGATACTGTCCGGCAAGTCCAGGGCGGTGTTTGGCGGCACGGTTTTCGTGCGCAAAGGGGCCGTCAAGACCGATGCCCTTCAGTCGGACAAAAACCTGGTGCTGTCGCCCGACGCCGAAATCGATAGCAAACCCGCTCTGTTTATCTGGGCCGACGACGTGAAGTGCGGCCACGGTGCGACCGCGGGCAACATCGACGAGGACACGCTGTTCTACATGCGGAGCCGAGGCGTCGACCTGGACGAGGCAAGCCGCCTGCTGATCTACGGCTTCGCATCCGAGGTAATCGACACCGTTAGAGTCCCCGAGTTGGGAAGCTACCTGGAGGAGCTATTCCTCGACGCTGTTCCTGCCCACAGATTCGAGTTTTCACGATGATGTACGACGTCGACGAGCTTTACCAGCAGGTGGTCATGGACCACAGCCGTCATCCCCGCAACATGAAAAAGCTGGAAAACGCCAATCGGTCCGCCGACGGGTTCAACCCGTTCTGCGGCGACAAGATAACCCTCCACCTGGAGGTCGACGACGGCGGACTCATCACGGACGTCGGCATCGAGGCCACGGGGTGCGCGATTTCCAAGGCCGCCGCGTCCATGATGACCGAGGCCATCAAGGAGAAGTCCACCGACGAAGCCCGAGAGATTTTCGATGCGTTTCGCCATCTGCTGACCAGTCCGCCCAGCGAAGAGGTCGACGTCGAGATGCTTGGCGACCTCGAGTTCCTCGGCGGCGTCGTCCGATACCCGGTCCGAATCAAGTGCGCCACCCTGTCGTGGCACACGCTCAGCGCCGCGCTGGAAGGCCAGCAGCCAGGCGGCCAGACAATAGTAAGCGAGTAGCCGGGGCCCGGTAATGTGCAAACCTCGTAACGCGATACTCCCGTAACGCGGCCAGTACTGACAGGGAGGCACTGGACATGCATATCCCGATTAGAGTGGACTATGGAGTCAGGGCCCTGGTGGACCTGGCGATGCATGCCGACGACCAGCCAATTAGGGCCAGCGAGATCGCCGGCAGGACCCTCATACCCGAACCCTACCTGGCCCAGGTGATGCACGCGCTCGGCAAGGCCGGCGTCGTCCGCTCCCAGCGGGGCCCTTCGGGAGGTCACGCGCTCGCCCTGGACCCCGGCGACATACGGCTCAGCATGGTTATGGACTGCCTGGGTAGTTCTGAGAATCTAGTGGCCTGCCTGGATAATCCCAGCTCATGCGTCCACGTTCCGCTGTGCGCTCAGAAAGAGGTCTGGCAGACCGTGGAGCTGGCCGTGTTCAATATTCTGGACTCAAGGACAATCAGCGACCTGGCGTCGAGGGGAAGGGTAATGGCCGCCGGCGCCGCCCGTTCGGGCGGCGTGCGTCCTATGTCAATCGGTAGAACTGAGAAGCAGCCAGCGGGAGGGTAAACGGAATGGGATTTGTGAAGATCGGAAAGGTCGGAGAGGTGCCCCCGGGAACGGCTAAGGTCTACGAGGTAGGGGGCAGGTTCGTGGCGGTCTGCAACGTGGACGGCTCATTCTACGCGGTGGACGACGTTTGCACCCACGACGAAGGCTCTCTTGACCAGGGCGAGCTGGACGGCTTCGAGATCGAGTGCCCGCGCCACCTGGCCCGCTTCGACGTTCGGACGGGCGAGGTAAAGGCACTGCCCGCGGTAGTTCCGATCGACACCTTTGGCGTGAGAGTCGACGGCGAGGACATAGAACTGGACGCGTAGACGACCACGGGATCTTTTTTTGCCGCCTGCCGAGGAACCTGAATGTACGACGTGAACCAAATTAGACGGGACTTCCCGATACTGTCGAGAGAGGTATACGGCAAGCCCCTGGTCTATCTCGACAACGCGGCCACGTCTCAAAAACCGCGACAGGTAATCGAGGCGTTGGTCGAGTACTACGAGTCCTACAACTCTAACGTGCACCGGGGCGTCCACTACCTCAGCCAGGAGGCCACAGAGCGCTACGAAGGGGCCAGGGCCAAGATAGCCCGCTTCATCGGCGCTGCCGAGCCCGAGGAGTTGATCTGGACCCGTAACACCACCGAATCCATAAATCTGGTGGCCGGAACGTGGGCGAAGGCGAACATCGGCGAAGGGGACGAGATCGTCGTGACGCCGATGGAGCACCATTCCAACCTGGTGCCGTGGCAGCAGGTTGCCGGTCAGACCGGCGCCACGCTCCGCATACTTCCCCTGGCCGAGGACGCGAGCCTGGACATGCGGCAGGTCGACGACTACATCACGCCCCGAACCAAGCTGCTCGCAACTTCCCAGGTTTCCAACGGCGTTGGCTCCATCGTCCCCGTGAAGGAGCTGGCGGCCAAGGCGAGGGCCGTTGGCGCGTCTGTGCTCGTCGATGCCGCCCAGAGCGTGCCCCACATGCCGGTCGACGTGGCGGATATCGACTGCGACTTCATGGCCTTTTCGGGACACAAGATGCTGGCGCCCACGGGAATCGGCTGCCTGTACGTTCGACGGAAGGTGCTGGAGGAGATGGAGCCGTTCCTGACCGGCGGCGAGATGGTGCTGGAGGTGTGGTACGACCGCGCGAGCTGGAACGACCTGCCGATGCGATTCGAGGCGGGCACGCCCAACATCGGTGACGCGATAGCATTTGGCGCTGCGATCGACTACCTGGAAGCCGCAGGGATGGAGAACGTCCGCGAGCACGAGGTACAGCTTACTCAGTACGCAATGGGGGCCTTCAAAGAGCTGGAGGAGGACCTGGTCGTCTTCGGCCCCGTGGAGCCTGATCGGCGGGGTGGCATCGTCTCGTTCCACGCCGATGCCGTGCATCCTCACGATCTGGGCACCTTCCTCGACAGGGACGGGATCGCCATCCGCACCGGCCACCACTGCACCATGCCGCTTATGCGCAGCCTCGGCGTATTCGCCACGGCCAGGGCCAGCTTCTACCTGTATAATACCGAGGCAGAAGTCGACCTTCTGGTCGACTCCATCAAGCGCGCTCTGAGGTACTTTGCGGATGGGGCCAGTTGAGCTAGACGAGCTCTACCGCAACGAAGCAGTCCTCGACCACAGCCGCAACCCCCGCAACCCGGACGTTGTTCCGGATTCCGACATCATTGCCGACGGCGTCAATCCTTTTTGCGGCGATGAGATTCACCTTCAGGTCAGCCTCGACGACCATGGACGCGTTTCGAAGGTCGGATTTCAGGGCGCCGGGTGCTCGATCAACCGGGCAACCGGCTCGATGCTCACCGATGCCATCGAGGGTATGACATTGTCCGATGTCGGGGCTATATCGGACCTGTTCCGGGAGATGCTCCGAGGTGACGGCGAACCGACGCGGGCGCAGCGCTCCGAGCTGGGCGACCTGGGGGCGTTGGCGGGCGTGCGAGCCTTTCCCGTCAGAATAAAGTGCGCGCTGCTGGCGTGGGCGACGCTGGAGGATGGCATCGCAAGCTACCGGAAAGGCTGAGGTTCACCCATCCAGCCAGACCCTTGTCCAATGATAGTAGCCGGACCCCGCGAAGTTGGGGTAGAAGTCTTTTACGCGCGGACGCCAGGTCCAGATCGTGACCCGAGCGGCGGGCATAAACCGGTAGGCTTTCTGAAAGACCCGTTGGCGTATCTTGCCGATCGTCTGGCTTCTTAAGGCCGCGTCGGTGGCGACGGCCTGATTTTCGAGGAGAGCGTCCAGCTCTTCGTCCACGTGGCCGGTCGTGTTCCAGACGCCCTCGCTGTGGAGCACCGGAAGCAGGAACCCGTTGGGAGATGCGACCGGCGCGGCTGGCCCCGCGAACATCTGGTAGTCACCACCGAGCCAGACTTTCTCGCCGAATTCCCTGCGGTTCACCACGTCGACCTCTGGGGCGAACCCTACCGCGGCCATCTCGCGGGCCATGCTCTCGGCATGCGCGATGTAGGCGCTTCCGAAGTCGCCGACTTTGATTGTCACGGGTACGGGGTCGGTTATCCCGGCGTCCTGAAAGAGCGCCCGGGCGTCCGCCGGTCGATTGAGGTAGCGCCGAATATCGTCTTCCGAGGGCAGCCAATCCGGTCCCTGAACAGGGAAGCCCATGGACACGAATGCGAAGCCGCCCCAGTGCGCTTCGATTGCGTGCAAAGGGTCGAAGGCGAGGAACGCCGCCTGACGCACCCTGGCGTCGTCGAACGGCGGCCTGCCGGCGTTCAGGGCCACCTCGAGTCCGGCGCCCGGCTGCTTGACCAGAGTTGAGGGGGCCAGCGGCTCTCGCTGGAGATGTTCCCGCCACTCGCCGGGCCCCATCGGGTGAACGTCGATGATGCCAACTTTGAATGCCGCGGTACGGGTCGCAGCATCGGGCAGTATGTGGACTCGCATGCTGTCCAGTAGCGGCAGACCGGGCTCGAAGTAGCTGGTGCTGCGACTGAAGAGATGCGAATCGTCGGCGACGGTTCTGTCCAGGACCCACGGCCCGGTGCCCACGGTCGGCCCGTCCCGGAGGTCCCCGGTGAGTCCGACCGCCTCCCTGGCGACGACCTTGGTGTGGCCGTCAGCCAGCGTGCCGAGGAAATCGGCGTCGGGCGACACCAGAGTGATTCGAAGCGACATCGGGGCCAGCGGCTGGACCGTATCGACGTTGTGCAGCAGAGGGGCGTTAGGGAGTCCCGGTTGGCTCTGCCTGACGTAGCTGAACGAGATGTCCTCGGCGGTCAGGTCCCGCCCATTCACGGGCTCGATGGCCTGCCAACGGACTCCCTCTCGTAGCCGGAACAGGTACGACCTGGGACCCTCCCTCTCCCACGACTCGCACAGGTCGCACTCCACGGCCCTGCTGGGCAATTCCACGTCCGGCCCCGACGTGAACCGAAGCAGCCGCGAATAAGCGAGGCCCGGGCCCCACGTCGACAGCGCGGGCGACACGTCCAGATGAACGTCCTGGTGGGCGATGTTCGCCTGGCTGGCGAGGCTCAGGGTCCCTCCGGGCCGACGAGGGTCGACGGTCGGCGATGCCAGCGGGGTCGATGGCGCGGGCGCGGCGACAGGCGACTGAGTGGGCGTCGGCGACGGTGGGGCGGGAGCGTTTGGCGACGTCGCAGTTGCGGCCGTTGATGTGGGGCTCGGTGGCCTGGCCGCCGCCGTTGCGGTGGGTGTCGCCGCGCGCGCGGCCGCCGTCGGGGACGGCGAGGGAATGGGCTCGGGAGACGAGTCGGAGCAGGCCACGGCAGTAAGCCAGACCAGGGCGGCAATAACCCCGACCGAACTCCAGTGCTGACACGCCAGCCTGCGCATCTCAGGCAGCGTCCGCCTCTACGGGCACAGGTTTGGGGCTAACCAGACGCGTCCCCCAGGCGATCAGGCTGAATGACACCGGGCTGACGCACGACTGGCGCCCTGTTCTGGTCCTTGCGGGAGAAAGCAGTTTGCGGATCATGACCTGGTACCGCGGGTGACTTGGCGAATCCAGAGTGTGGCCACCGGGCCGTTTCGCCCAGTAGTATAATCAATGCCGTTTGCGATTGTAACCTGCACGGGCCGGCCGGACCGGGGGCGGCCTGCGATATCGGATCGGTTTATTGACAGTCCACAGCGAGTAGGCGATGTTCATAGACTGCCACGTACACCTTGACGCTTTCTCCGACGGGGAAGTGGGCGAGGTCCTGCAACGTGCCGGCGCGGTTGGCGTGGGCGCGGTGATCTCCGCGGGGACCACCGTGGCATCGTCGCTGCGCTCTGTCGAGCTGTCGGCCATGCACCGTGAGTTCTTCTCGGGCGTGGGCATACATCCGATGGACATCCAAGCGGACTTCACTGAAACGACGTATCGGCAGCTTCGCGACGCGGCGACGTCCAGCGACAAGGTGCTGGTCGTAAGCGAGATTGGCCTCGACTTCATGGACGGCATGCCTGACCGCGCCATGCAGTATCATGCCTTTCGGCAGCAGGTGCGGCTGGCCAGGGAGTTGGAGCTGCCCATCGTGTTTCACAGCCGCGAGTCACACGACGAGGTGTTCCGAGTCCTGAAGGAGGAGCGCGCCTTCGAGGTCGGAGGCGTGATGCACTACTTCCAGGGGGACCTCGAGACTGCCGGCCGTGCGATCGACCTGGGATTCTACGTATCGCTGGCGAGACCCTTGCTGAGACTGCCGGCGCTGCAAGCGGCTGCGGCGAAAATTCCGCTTGCGAGCATCGTGCTGGAGACGGATGCCGCGCCGCAGCCGTTCAAATCCAAGCGGGAGAACTGGACCGAGCCAAGGCATGTTACGGACGTAGCCAGGAAGCTGGCCGAGCTTCAGGGAGTGGCGTTGGCGCAAATCGAGGAAGTCGCGACTGGCAACTTGCGAAAAATGCTGGGGCCGAGGTGGGAATCGGTTGAGCGGCACTTAGCGACTCCTGACGTCTAGACCGGCTCTCACGCCTCGCCGTAATCGCCTAGACGTTGTCAGGCGATCAACCGGCCGTCGGCCCGGACCGTCGGCTTACACCACCGGGACCAGAAACGGGGCTACCAGGACGTAGGGCACGATCACCAGGCCCCACAGCCAGCCTATCGATGTCGACATGCTCGCCTTCCACCAGGCGAAGTCCTGCGTCCGCTGGACCGCCAGCACTCCCGCCATCATCGTCCAGACATGCGCCCACATGCTGAGCAGCGGCCCGCCGACCGGAAGATTCACGAACATCCACAGCACCACCGGTCCGTAGCATAGTCCGAGGGCGCGGAGGAGTCCGCGGTAGGTTGCTCTACCCCGGAAGAGCTTGCTGCCGAGCAGCCACGCCAACACGGTCCAGACGGCCCAGCTAGTTATGATCGTCGACATCGCGACGAACATGCGGAGGTTTGTGTCGATCGGATTTTCCACCGCCGCTGTCACGTCGATGAGGCTTCTGATTCCCACGCCGAAGCCGACGGCCGCCACGAGCACCACGCCTAGCGCTCGAAACATGTCTTGGGGCTGCTCTCCGATCTCGCCGAACACGGCGCCGTCGAAGAACGCCGCCCTCGCGGCGAGCTTGAGCATCTCTCCTCGCTTCTGAATCAAGTTTTCCGTTAACCCGCGGTCCGGCGCTCCTGAATCCGTTCCGCTCGATGAGGGACGGTGGCATCGAGCCCGGGCCAACTGGCCCAGATTGTACCCGTCGGCCAGGTCGAGCCTCAAGTCGACCTCGGTCGAAAAGCTGCGAATCGCGCCCAGCGCTGTATGCAATCCGGGGCCGGCTTTTCGCGGGCGTCACGGCCTCGGGCGGGGGCGAGCTCCAGCCCGGCCGGACGAGGGCGGGATGAGCGCATGGGCTGCGTCCCGCCTGCTAGCCCCGGCTAAAACGGGTGGTGTACAATTCCCAGGGCAATTTCGGAAGGACCGGAGTGTCGGATGGGTGTGGAGCGGGCCGTGGCGGAAGACGCGGCAATCCTGAGCGCGATTGGCATCGTCACGGCGTTCGCCGTGCTGCTGCTCATGCTCGTGATCACGCTCGTCGCCCGCTGGGTGTCGCTCAAAGTGACGGTCGGCGCTGCCGAGCCGACGGAAGGACCTGGTTCACCGGATCCAGGGGACGAAACCCAAGCGCGTGACCGGGCGCTGGCAGCCGCGCTGGCGGTGACGGCGCTTCTCGCGGCCAGGCCCGCCTCGGCCGGCTCCGAGGCCGAGCCCGGCTAGCTAGTAGGCGGTACTTTGGCGGAGCTTCTCGACGAATTTCTGCGGTCGACCGGCGTCTACAACGTGGACTGGCGCCAGGGGATCATGCTGGGCCTCGGGATTGCGTTCATCTACTTCGCGATCAGCAAAGAGATGGAGTCCTATGAGCTTCTCCCGATCGGGCTGGGCGTCGTCATCGGCAATCTGCCGCTCACGGGCCTGCTCGACTTCTCGTCGGCAGGCGGCTACCAGGATTCCGGCCTATTCGGGATCATCTTCCACTACGGTCTTTCGTTCTGGAACCTGCTGCCGCCGCTGATATTCCTGGGCCTGGGGGCCATGACCGACTTCGGCCCGCTCATCGCAAACCCCAAAACGCTGCTGCTGGGTGGGGCAGCACAGGTGGGTATTTTCCTGGCATTTTGGGGAGCGCTCGCATCCGGCCTGTTTACGCTGTCGGAGTCATCGGCTATTGGGATAATCGGCGGCGCGGACGGTCCCACCACAATCTTCCTTTCGGCGAAGCTGGCGCCGGAGCTGCTCGGCGTGACAGCGGTGATCGCATACTCCTACATGGCGGCGATTGCATTCATCCAGCCTCCCCTGATGATGTTGCTGACCACAAAACGCGAGCGTGAGATTGAGATGAAGCCCCCGCGCGAGGTGTCGAAGACCGAGAAGCTGCTGTTCCCTACTATCGGCATGATAATCGTGATCCTCATCGTGCCGAGGGCCGCGCCCCTTATCTCCATGCTCATGATCGGCAACCTGTTCCGGGAGAGCGGCGTCGTGCCGAGGCTCACCTCGGCGGCGTCCAACGAGTTGCTGAATATCGCAACCATTTTTCTCATGCTGACCGTGGGCACGCAGCTATCCGCTGACAAGGTGTTCGAGCTAGACACGCTCGTTATCCTGGGCCTGGGGCTGGTGGCCTTCGCCTGCGGCACGGCCGGCGGGCTGCTGTTCGCCAAGGCGATGAACCTGGTGGTCAAGGAGAAGATCAACCCTCTCATAGGCTCGGCAGGAGTCTCGGCAGTGCCGATGGCGGCGCGGATATCCCACCACATCGGCCAACAGTCAAGCCCGAACGTATTCCTGCTTCCCCATGCGTTGGGGCCCAACGTGGCCGGGGTGATCGGGTCGGCCGTCGTGGCCGGGGTGTTTATCGCGATCATTCCGGGGCTGGCGACAGGCGGGTGACGGCGCGTATTGGTAGGGGAGAGCGGGCCTCCGATGGCTGAGACGCTTAAGGTCAAAGTCAAAGGGCGCTGGTACTTGGTCGAGGTCGAAGACCTGTCGGCCCGGCCTGTTCGAGCCGTGGTCGAAGGTCACGCCATCGACGTGGACGTCGGCAGCGTCAAGTCGAAAGAGGCGCCTGCGCCCCCTCCAGCGGCGGCGACGTCCGCCCCACCCGCAACACCACGCGTCCCGAGGCCAGTGGCGCCAGCACCTTCAGCGCCCAGCCCTGAACCCGCGCCCCCGGCGCCGGTCGTGGAACAGCCTTCGTCCGCGACGAAGCTCTTTGTGGCGCCCATGCCGGGCACGATCCTTTCGCTGGCGGTAGAGGTAGGCGACCAGGTGGTTACCGGTGACCCGATCTGCGTGCTTGAAGCGATGAAAATGCAGCAGGTCCTTAAGGCCGACTGGTCGGGGGTGGTCAAAGCGGTCCACGTGGTCATCGGTCAGCAGGTGCCGGACGGCACGCCTATCGTCGAGCTGGAGTAGCTCCCCGCCAAGAGAGGTACGGCCCTGGTGCCCAGCCGGGACCCATGTCCTTGGAGCACAGACACCGCAAGGGCGAAGCGCTGGCCTTAGCGCCCGTCGCCAAGGGCGGCACGGAGGCGGTCAATACGGGCCTGGAGCCGGCGGTTTTCCTGCTCCGCCTCGCGTAATCGCTCCAGCAGTCTTAGCACCACTTCCACGCCCGCCAGGTTAACGCCCAGGTCGTCCATGAGTCCGCGAATGCGCCGGACCCTGTCGATGTCGTCATGCGAAAATACCCGCTGGTTGCCCCTGGTCCGAGCGGGCTCGATCAGTCCCAGCCGTTCGTAATACCGTAGGGTCTGAGTCTGGACGCCCAGCATGCGGGCAGCGACGCTGATGATGAATACAGGCTCTTCGTGGTCGAAAATCGGCTCGGTGGTCATGGTCCGCCGCCCTCTTCCGCGCGCAGGTCTTTGAGCTTGAGGAGCAGCTCCTTCGCCTCGTCGCTGGTCTCCCTGGGCAGACTGGGGCGAACTGTAACGTAGAGGTCCCCCTTCGACTTCGGGGACTTGAGATTGGGCATCCCTTGCCCACGCAGCCTGATATTTTGGCCGTTCTGGCTCTGGGCCGGCACCTTGACCCATATCTGTCGGCCGTCAAGCGTTTGGACCTGGGCCTCGCCCCCGAGTATCACGTCTTCGAAGGGGATGTCCGCTTCGACGTACAGGTCGTCGCCCTTGCGAGTAAACCCGGGATGGGGCGAGACGGTGACGTTGATGAGCAGATCGGTCTGCTTATCCGGCGAGATGCGGACCACGCTGCCGTTGTCTACGCCCGGCGGAATTTTCACGTTGTACCGGCGCTCGCGGCCGCTCACCGTAAGCGTGGCGTTCACGTCAGTGCCGCCAAAAGCCTCCTCGAGGGACACGGTGACCGGCGCTTCCGGTCGGGCCCGCGAGGGGCGGGAGCCGGTGAAGCCCCCGAAGTCGCTTCCCAGGCCGCTGAGCAGGTCGTCCAGTCCCGGTAACCCATCCGTGCTAGACGCACGTCGCCCACGGGAGCGCCGGCCCCAGTTGACCCCAAACAGGTCCGAGGGCGAACCGGTGCTTTGTCTGCGTTGCTGCTCGAACTGGTCGGCGTGCTTCCACTGATCGCCGTAGAGGTCGTACTTTCGGCGGCTATCGGCGTTGGACAGCACCTCGTAGGCCTCGTTGATCTGCTTGAAGCGTTCCTCGGCCTTCTTGTCGCCCGGATTCAGGTCAGGATGGTACTTCCTCGCCAGGCTTCGATAAGCCCGCCGAATATCCTGTTCGCTGGAGCCCTTGGCCACCCCGAGTATTTTGTAGTTGTCCGGCATCCTATTTATCTTTTCGTGCGTCTCGACAGTCGTGGGTTATTATAGCATACGTCACATCCTTATATAACTTAACTTAATATGGATGTAATAGGTTTATTGACAAGAGATACGCATGTACCATATAATCATGTTCAGCAGATGGACCATTCGCTAGGTCCAATCTGACGGCAATATGAACCGCCAGGAGGTAAACGATGGCAATTCAGAGATGGTATCCCTTTAGCGACTACAGGCGGGCGGACGAGGTGTTGAGCCGCTATTGGAGGAGCAGGTCCCCTCATGCGGCCAACTATCAGATCGAGAGCTGGGCCATACCCCTGGACGTGGTCCAGGACGACGATAGCGTCGTGGTCACGGCGTCGCTGCCGGGTCTCGACGCCGACGCCATAGATGTGACCGTGGAGGACGGCCTGCTCACGATCGATGGTGAGACCAAGGCCGATACCGAAGAGGCCAACGGCAACTACGTGATCCGCGAGAGACGTTCGGGAAAATTCCACCGCGTGGTCAGGCTGCCAGACACCGTGGATACGGACCAAGCAGAGCCTCGATACGTCGACGGCGTACTCACCATAAAGCTACCCAAGATTGAGGCGAAGAAGCCCAAGCGGCTCAACGTCAACGGCAGCTAACCGATCGGGCGTATGCCATAGTCAGTGCCCGTCCCGACATGTCGGGACGGGCACTTTTTTTATCTCTCCGAGCGTCCCGTCCCAAAATGCGCTCATCGATCGTCTTTGCGAGGAGGCCGCGGCGGACAAAACCCTGACGAGTCGGGGGCGGCGAGGGTCGAGACACCGCACCTGTCGCCACCGATGTCGCAGCCCAACCAGTGGTCCGCGAGAGTCACGGTATGGCCGCGGTGCTCTCCGGGGAGACCAGTTGCTATAATACGCTGGCGGAGGACCCAGGCTGTGAAAATATACACCAAGACCGGCGACGGCGGCGAAACCCGTCTGCTATTTGGCGGACGCGTCTCGAAGACTGATCTCAGGTGCGAAGCCTACGGCGCGACGGACCTGGCCGTCTCGGCCATGGGACTGGCCCGCGGGCTGTCCCAGGAGCCGAAGGTCAGGGACATCCTGCTCCAGGTGCAGAACGAGATGTTCACTGTCGGCGCCGAGCTGGCCACCGACCCGTCACAGTACCGGCATCTGGAAGACAACTTCAGGACGGTGAACGAGGAGATGGTCAGCCGGCTTGAAGAGCTGATTGACGAGCTTGACGCCGAAATCGAATTGCCCAGCGCCTTTATCGTGCCCGGCGCGTCGGCGGCTTCCGGCGCCATAGACGTGGCGCGGAGCCAGCTCAGGACCGCCGAGCGGCGAGTGGTGCAGCTGAAGGAGCGCGACCTGCTGGCCAACCCCGAGGTGCTGAGGTATGTGAACCGCCTCGCCGACCTGCTGTTCATGCTGGCCCGCTACGAAGACCGGCGCCTTCCCATGGATGTGCTCACGGGCTCGGCCCGGAGGACGAAGTGAACGCGCCCCGAATCGCAGTGGTCGATTACAAGGCAGGCAATCTCCACAGCGTTCAGAAGGCGCTGGAAAGATACGGCGGGCGCCCGTTTGTGACCACGGACCCCGCGCAGGTCCGGCAGGCTGATGCTCTGGTGCTGCCCGGGCAGGGCGCCTGCGACTCCGCCATGCGCAACATCCGCGCAGGCGGCCTTGAGCAGCCGATCAAGGAGTTCATCGCCAGCGGCAGGCCTTACTTCGGAGTTTGCCTGGGCCTGCAGCTACTGCTGGAGGCGTCTGACGAGGGCGACGAGCCATGCTTGGGCGTGCTCGGAGGCAAGGTCCGCAAGCTGCCCGCGGGCCAAAAGATACCTCACATGGGGTGGAACCAGGTCCATTTCAAAACCGACCATCCCATGTTCGAGGGAGTGCCCGACGGCTCCCACTTCTACTTCGTGCACAGCTACTACGCGGACCCGGAGGACAAAGCCATCGTGGGCGGTACCACCGATTACGGTGTGGAGTTCTGCTCCGCTGCCATGTGGGACAACGTCGTGGCCGTCCAGTTCCACCCCGAGAAGAGCGGCAGCGTCGGTCTGAAGGTGTACGAGAACTTCGTGTCGCGCGTCCGTGCGCTCGCCCCCCTGGGGGAGTAGCCAATGGAGGTTATCCCGGCGATCGACCTCCTCGGCGGCAAGTGCGTTCGGCTCTACCAGGGAGACTTCCAGCGGGAGACCGTATTTTCCGAGGACCCCGCTGAAGTTGCCAGGCAGTGGGTCAGCTCCGGGGCGACACGCCTCCACGTGGTGGACCTGGACGGGGCCAGATCGGGTGCGCCCACCAATCTGAGCGTCGTCCGGCAGATCGTGGAGGCCGTCGACGTCCCGGTTCAGGCGGGAGGTGGCATCAGGACCTTCGACGCCGCCGCCAAGGTCACGGACACGGGCGTCACACGGGTGATGTTGGGCACCGTTGCGGTGGAGCAGCCGCAATTGGTGCGGCGCCTCTGCAAAGAGCTTGGCCCCGAGGCCGTCGTCGTGACCGTGGACGCCCGGGATGGCCTGGTGGCGGTCTCAGGCTGGACCTCCGACAGCAAGGTGCCGGCGGCGGAAGTGGTCAGGCAAATGAAGGCGGCTGGCGTACACAGCTTCCTCTACACGGACATTGCCCGAGATGGGACCTTGACCGAGCCCAACTTCGATGCTGTCGCTGAGTTCGTGCGAGAGGCCGGGGGCGGTGTGATCGCCGCAGGTGGAATTTCCACCGTCGGACATCTGTCGCGGTTGGCGGACCTGGGCGTGGCGGGCGCGGTCGTCGGCACGGCGCTGTACACTGGCGACATCAAGCTAGCCGATGCCATCGAGACGTTGGCGGAGAGGGCCTGAAGTTGCTCACCAAACGGATAATTCCCTGCCTGGACATCGACCAGGGCAGGGTGGTCAAAGGGGTCAGTTTCGTTGACATCCGCGACGCGGGCGACCCGGCCGAGCTGGCCGCCTTCTACGACCGCGAGGGCGCGGACGAGCTGGTGTTCCTGGACATCACCGCCAGCTCGGACGCCAGAGACATCATGGTGCACGTCGTCGAGCAGGTGTCGGCGCAACTCTTCATTCCCCTCACCGTGGGCGGCGGAATGCGGCAGGTGCCCGACGTCCGGCGAATGCTCGAGGCGGGCGCGGACAAGGTATCGCTGAATACGGCGGCTGTCGAAAATCCCGAGCTTGTGGCACAGGCGTCCGAGTATTTCGGCTCTCAGTGTATTGTGGTGGCCATCGACGCCAAAGCCGTGAGCGCCGGCGAGCCCGGTCTGCCCGCGCCATCTGACGCGTCACTTCAGCTTGGCGACGGCGCTGGCTGGCAGGTCTACACCCACGGTGGCAGGACACCCACGGGCATAGATGCAGTCGATTGGGCCAGGCGGGTTGCCGCGCTGGGAGCGGGCGAGCTGCTGGTGACCAGTATGGACACAGACGGACATAAGGACGGATACGATCTGGAGCTAATCCGGGCCATCTCCGATGCGGTCTCAGTGCCCGTCATCGCCAGCGGTGGCGCGGGCGAGCCGCACCACCTCTACGAGGCGGTAGAGATAGGTAAGGCTGATGCAGTCTTAGCGGCCAGCATCTTCCACTTTGGGAGCTACCGGGTGAAACACGTCAAGGAGTACCTGGCCGCCCACGGAGTGCCCGTCAGGCCACTGACATCGGCTTAGCCGAGCACCTCCCAGGCACGCGCAGTTTGTCGCGGACTCACGACAACTTCCCGGATTTACAAAAAATTCCGATCAGGCGGAGAGGTAGCGGACATGGGAACAATACAGCTCGACGAGAATGGCCTGGCGCCGGCGATATGCCAGGATGCCACCACCGGGGAGGTCCTCATGCTGGCCTACGTCAACCCGGGGGCGCTGAAGCGCACTGTTGAGGGGGGCGATGTCTGGTTCTACAGCCGCAGCCGCTCGGACCTGTGGCACAAGGGCGAGGTGTCCGGCAACTACATGCGCCTCAAGTCCGCCGCGATGGACTGCGACGGGGACGCGATCCTGCTGAAGGTCGAGCCCGACGGCCCGGTATGCCACACCGGGAACCCCACGTGCTTCTTCACGCCGTTCGCCGAGTTGCCTGACTTCGAGCGGGCGGACCGAGGGCCCGGGGTCCTCGAAGAGCTGTTCTCGGTGATACAGGACCGGAAGCAGGAGGCGCCCGAAGGCAGCTACACGGCGGAGCTTCTCAAAGAAGGTGTCGACCGAATAGCCCAGAAGGTAATCGAGGAGGCCGGCTCTGAGGTCGCGATCGCGGGCGCGAAAGAAGACCGTGACCAGGTCGTACGGGAGACGTCGGACCTGCTCTACCACGCATTAGTACTGCTTTCTGCGGTCGGCGCGAGGCCCGAAGACGTCTGGAGCGAGCTCAGGAGCCGGCGGGGGTAGCCGAGACCTCCTACGGGGGCGTCCTTGAACTGCGCTCGTGAATCGTCATTGCGAACAGGCGGCAGTCGCCGAAGCAATCAGGCGATGCCGTGGGGGGTACCCAGCTCTACTTCGTCCCGACGCGTCGGGATGACACTAGTACCTGGTCTCAGAAATTGCCGTCAGCCCCGACTTGTCGGGGCGTTCGCCCTTGTATCATTGACGTGGACGTGGCAGATCGGTTCGCCCTTGGTCGGTCAAGACCCCATGTGGCGCGCCCGAGATGAACTGATACAGAGCGTCCCTGGCGTCGGTCCCGTACTTTCTTCGATGTTGCTGACGCATCTGCCGGAGTTGGGTAGCCTGAATCGAGGCCAGGTGGCAGCTCTGGTCGGAGTTGCGCCACTCAACCGGGACAGCGGGGCATATCGAGGCAGGCGATCAGTCTGGGGTGGTAGACCCACCATTCGTGCCGCTTTGTACATGGCCACTCTTTCAGCTTCGAGATACAACGCAGTAATCAGGGCCTTTTATCAACGCCTACTTGCAGCCGGCAAGCTCCCCAAAGTCGCCCTTACAGCATGCATGCGCAAGTTGTTGCTAATCCTCAACATCATGGTCAAGCGCAACACGCATTGGGGACCGCCGAATATGCAGACCACCGCACTACTCGTATGAAACCTTGACATTTAAGACAGTTACTGAGCAGGTCGAAGGGCCCCGACGAGTCGGGGGTGGTTCGACGAGCCTATCCTGAGCCCGCCGAAGGGCTCACCACGAGCGGGGATGGTCCGCCTCCTCGCAACAACATTAAGGGGTCGCCGAGCCGTCCGCCTCGATGGCGCGGTCCATGGCCGCGATGGCCACCTCGATCTGGTCGTCCTCGGGAATCCGAGTGGTCAGTTTTTGCAGTGCCAGGCTGGGTCTGGTGATGACGCTGACCAGCGGATTGTTGGCGTATCTGCCGCTCCAGCGGATGATCTCGTAGCTTGCCGCGGCTATGGCCGGGATCAGCACGATCCGCGATGTGATGAGCCACCAGAAGGGCTCGCGGGGGACGAAGGCGAAGACCGCTATTGCCACGACCATGACCGTTAGCAGGAAGGCCGTGCCGCACCTGGGGTGGGCGGGCGAATACATGCGGACCGATTCCACGTTTAACGTCCTGCCATGCTCCTGAGCATGCACGGTCATGTGCTCGGCGCCGTGGTACATGAACACCCGGTTGATCTCCCGCATCTTCCCGATGAGCCAGACGTAGGCCAGGAAGAGGGCAAGCCTGATCAGCCCCTCGGCTACGTTGGAGAGCAGATCGTTTCCGAACTTCCCCTCGAGGGGCCTGCTGGCGAACAGAGGAATGAGGAAGAACAGTCCGATGGCGAAGACCAGGGAGAGGAGCAGCATCCCGGCGATGGCGCCGCGGCCGATCTCCTCCGGCTCGTCCTCCTCAACCGCGTCCGGAGACTCCATGCCCACGTTGGCCGAGTAGCTCAGCGCGCGCATACCCAGGGCAAGGGTCTCGACGAGCACGATGACGCCTCTGGCCAGCGGAAGCCTGCGCAGCCGCCCCGTGAGCCACGTGCCCAGGGGCTTGCACTGAACGGCGATGCCGCCATTCGGCCTGCGCACGGCCACCGCGACATGGCTCTGACCGCGGATCATCACCCCTTCGAGCACGGCCTGACCGCCATAGGTCGGCGTGTTGTCGGTGGTCAACGGGGGAGACACTCGCACAGGGTAGGCGGTAGCGACAAGCCGCTGTCGCTAATAGAGAGAGGGGTGAGACAGCCAGGTCTCACCCCTCTTGATTTAACTGCCGTCAAATAGTCACTCAAGACTGAACCGGCGCTTAAGCCTTTCGACCCGTCCCTCGGTGTCAATTATGCGCTGCTCCCCGGTGAAGAACGGGTGGCAGACGGAGCAGATCTCCACGCGGAGCTCAGGCTTTGTCGAGCCGGTGGTGAACGTGTTGCCGCACGAGCAGGTGACTTTGGCCTCCTCGTGGTACTCGGGGTGTATGGTCGATTTCATTGCTGCTTAGCCTCCGTGGGGGTAGACGCTGGCGACTTTGCGGCCCAGCTTGCCGCGCTCGAATTTTACGGTGCCGTCCACGAGGGAGAACAGCGTGTGGTCCCTTCCGAGGCCCACGTTAGTCCCCGGATGAATCCGAGTCCCGCGCTGACGCACGATGATCGTCCCGGCCCGAACGCCCTGGGTGTCGTATCGCTTGACACCGAGCCGCTTGCCCGCACTATCCCGCCCGTTGCGGGTGCTGCCTCCGCCTTTCTTATGCGCCATCGTCGGTCTCCCGTCCTATCAGGACCTTACTCTATTGAGATGTCGGTAACGTTGAGTTGGGTGTACCGCTGCCGGTGACCTTGCTTTCGCCGGTAGCGGGTCTTGGCCTTGTACTTGAACACGACGATCTTCTTGGCCCTGGCGTTGGCCTCTATCTCGGTGACGACCTTGGCGCCCGCGACCGTCGGGCTACCTATCGTGACCTCTCCGTCACGAGAGACGAGAAGCACGTCCGTCAACTCAATCGTGTCGCCGGTGTCGCCTCCGAGCGATTCCACACGGATGGTGTCGCCGGTCTGGACCCTGTACTGCTTGCCGCCGGTCCGGACTATAGCGTAGTCAGCCAATTTGATTACCTCTCCGAAACATTGTAGTTACGCACGCGGCGCTCAGTCAAGGCAAATGCCGCCGACGCGGGGCACGGTTGGGTCCAACGAGCGTGCCCGCAGAGCGCATGACAGGGTTGCGGGAGAAGCCTCGCCCGGCCCGGCACCGGGAAATGACGATGCGTGATCGGGCGCTCAAGGCAACTCTGGCCGCGCTAACCGGTGTGGAAAACCTTTTCGGGTTTCCACTGCCTGAGGGGCGCATCGAACCGCATGATGGCGATGAACCTGCCGTCGGCCGTGTATGCGCGACACCGGCCGTTCTCCGGGCTTACGAGGTCTGCCGTGCCCACGGAGATTGGCCTGCCATTCCGGATCATTTCCTGGGACTGGCGACCGGCGATGATTGCAGGCAAGTTAACCAGCACCGCGTCCGGCGAGTGGACATGAGCGGCCCACGTGCCGTCGGAGAACGACTCCTCCAGTTCTTGTAACGATACCGAGTCCTGGAGTTTGAATGGCCCGCTGCGCTGGCGGACCAGGCTCTTGAGATGGCCTCCGTAACTGAGGGCCTGGCCCAGGTCATGGGCCAGCGAACGCATGTAGAAGCCGCGGCCGCAATGCACGCGTATGGTGGCGAGGGGTAGCGCCCAGTCCACCAGCTCGATGTCATATACGTTTACCGTCCGCGGGTCCCGATCCACCTCGATGCCTTGCCTGGCCAGCTCGTACAGGCGCTTTCCATCTTTTTTCAGAGCGGAGTACATCGGCGGCACCTGGTCGATCTGACCTCGGAACGTTTCCAGAGCGGTCTCCACCTGACCGCGGTCCAGATGATCCACATCAGATGTCTGAGTGACCCCGCCTTCCGAGTCGTATGTGTCGGTCGATACGCCCAGCTCAACGACGCCACTGTACTCCTTGGAGCTGTCCACCAGGTACTCCATCATGCGCGTGGCCTGCCCGACACATATTGGGATTACGCCCGTTGCGATCGGGTCGAGGGTCCCGCCGTGGCCCACGCGCTTGATGCCGCTGGCCCGCTTGACCCCGCGCACCACGTCCATGGAGGTCATGCCGTGGGGCTTGTCGACGCTGATGATCCCGTCGGTCGGCGCGGAGCTCATTCCGCGGTCGCGTCATCCGGCGGCATATCCGGCTCGGGGGGTATGTCGAGGGAATCGATCAGGTCGAGTACCTCGTTGCCTGCTGCGAGGGATTCGTCAAGCTTGAACCTGAGGATAGGCATGCTGCGGATGGATACGCGATTCAGTAGCTCCCGGCGCATGAACCCGGTGGCTGACTTTAGAGCCTTCATGGTGCTCTGTTTGTCCGAGGTCGACCCATATATGCTCACGTGGATGGTGGCATACGAGAGGTCGTTGGACACGTCTACACGAGTCACGCTAACTACGCCGGAGATACGTGGGTCCTTAATGCCTCTGAAGATCAGGCTGCTGATCTCGGTGCGCAAAAGCGCGTTCAGGCGCTCGGTCCTGCGGGTCATTGGTGATACCCTTTGGCCGCGTGTGGAATCAGACTTGGGGCCTGCCATCGGCGGGCATCGCGGCATCGGCGGTCAGAGATCGAATACACGCGTCGGGCCGCGGTCCGACAAGCGGGCGCCGGGGTTCTCTTTAGCGCACCCTCTCGGACTGGTAGCCCTCGATGATGTCGCCCTCTTCAAAGTCGCTGAATCCCTCGGCCGCAAGGCCCCCTTCGAACCCGGTGTTGATCTCCCGCACGTCGTCTTTGAAGTGCTTGAGGCTGGCGATCGGCACGGAGGCAAGCTCCTCGCCGTTTCGTATTACCTTGACGGTGGCGTTTCGGCTGATCTTTCCGTCGCTCACGAAGATACCCGCCACCTTCGCCCGCCGACTGAGGCTAAAGACGGCCCGCACCGTGGCGCGCCCCTCCAGCACATCGCCGTAGACCGGTTCCAGTAGTCCGTCGAGGGCCTGCTGGACGTCTTCGGTCAGGTGGTAGATGACGTCGTAGCGGCGTACTTCCACGCCCTCCTGGCTCGCGAGAGCGTCGGCGCCCTGTCCCGGCCGGCTGTTGAACCCAATGATGATGGCCTGGGACGCCGCGGCAAGAAGCACGTCGCTTTCGGTAATTGCTCCACTTGCAGCGTGCACGATATTGACCTTGCTCAGGTCAGAGGTCAGCTTCTCGAGGGCGCCTCGCACGGGTTCGACGGTGCCCTGGACGTCAGTCTTGACTATCAAGTTCAGGGCTTTCACTTCGCCGATCTGGATGCGTGTGTGGACGTCTTCGAGTGTGGGCCCGGCGGACTGTTGAATCTGGGCGTTACGCTCGTTATCGTCCGACATCTGGCGCGCGGTCTTCTCGTCGGGCACCACCAAGAACGTGGCGCCGGCCACGGGCAAGTCGTCGAGACCCAGGACTTCGACCGGGCTGGACGGGCCCGCGGACCCGATTTTATCGCCCTGGTCGCTGAACATGGCTCGGATGCGCCCGCGAATCGCGCCGATCACCATGTTGTCACCCGAATTTAGTGTCCCGGTCTGGACCAGTAGTGTCGCGACGGTCCCTCGGCTTCTCTCCCGCCGTGCCTCGACAACCACGCCTCGGGCCGGACTTTCGGGGTTGGCCTTGAGGTCGCCAACCTCGGCTACTACGACTAGGTTGTCCAGAAGGTCGGACACGCCCTCGCCTTTCAGAGCGGAGACTTCGACCGCGACCGTGTCGCCACCCCACTCCTCGATCAGCAGGTCTTGCTCCGCGAGCTGGCGCTTGACACGATCGATGTCCGCCGACTGAGAATCGATCTTGTTGATGGCCACTACTATCGGGACCTCAGCAGCCCGGGCATGGTCGATCGCCTCGATGGTCTGGGGCATGATGCCGTCGTCGGCGGCCACGACCATTACGGCGATGTCGGTTACCTTTGCGCCCCGCGCCCTCATGGCGGTGAATGCCTCGTGGCCCGGGGTGTCGAGGAACGTAATCTGAGTGCCGTCGTGTTCGACCTGATAGGCCCCGATGTGCTGGGTGATGCCGCCTGCCTCGCCGTCGACCACGCTGGTGTTCCTGATCTTGTCCAGCAGCGTGGTCTTGCCATGGTCGACGTGTCCCAGGATGGTGACCACGGGAGGGCGGACCTCGAGGTCCGCATCGTCTTCCTGGTCCGTCGATATCACCAGGGATGCCGGGCCGGTGTCAGGCTCCGCCAGAGGCAACACGCCGAAGCCGAACACCTGGGCGACAACCGCGGCGATGTCGTGCTCGATCACCTCGTTGATGTTGTACATGTAGCCGCTGCGCATCAGCTCTTTGATGATCTCGACGCCGCCGATATCCATGATACTGGCCAGGTCCGAGATCGAGATGGCTGACGGTACTTCCAGGGGCTTCAATCCTTGAAGCTGGATGGCCGTGGCGATCTCTTCGCGGGTATGCCGGACCGCGGCGGCGCTCTGGCTTCCCTGTGATCTGCTGGTCATATTGCGCGATCTTCCTCTCGTGTCCTTGCCGTCTGCGAATCCCGCCGAGGGCGTTTACCCTGGTGCGGCGAGGGTCCCTGCCAGGGACTTTGTCAGGTCGTCCCATCGATCATCGTCTATTTCCAGCCGGAGAGCGTGCTGTACGCGGCCTCGCGAAAGCCCCCCAGGTGTGCAATCCCGGGCCGTGCAAACGTACGCGCCTCTGCCCTGGGCCTTCCCCGAGGGATCAAGCTGGACTTCGCCGCTCTTCGACGCGACGATTCGCAGAAGTTCTCGTTTGGCCGATTTGGCGCCGCACGAGACGCAGGTTCTCATGGGGATGTGCTTCTGCCTGGCCATCGCTCAATCAACTCGTGCCGCGAGGGATGGCAAACCCGTCGTTTGTCGCGGCGCGAACGCGGGTCGGAGCAGGGCCGGTACGTCACCGACGCCGGTTGCCCCTGCCCTTGCGTCGCCGGCCGCCGCGAGGCGGGTCGCCGGTGCCGCCTGCACCGCCTCTCCGAGCACGCCGCACTGTCACACCGCCCCTCAGGCCGGTGATGTCCTCGGCGAACCTGATGACCCCAGGCTCGTCTGCCGTCCTGAGCCTAGGCACGGACCAGACGTCCTCGGGTACGTCCCTGAGGGACGCAAGGTCCGGCTCGGGCGCAACCGGCTCGGGCTCGGGTTCCAGTTCCAGCGCCGTGCCGTCGATGTCTATGCCGATTTCGATGGCCTCCGCGGGTTCCGGTTCGGCTTGCGCCTGGTCCAGCTCGGCGGCGGCCTGGACGATCTCCTCGGCCTCGGTCTGGGCCTGATCCACTTCGGCGACGGCCTCGATCAGTTCTGCTTCAGCGGGCTCCTCCGCGGCGGCGACCTCGACAGGGACCTCCACGGCGGGTGTCTCCAGGGTCTCGGGGACCGCGACTTCCGTTTCGGCGGTGGCCGTCGCCACCTCCGCGGCCTCCGGTGGCCCTTCCGTCGCGAGAGTTTCGGCTTCGGTGCTGCTCCTGATGTCCACATTCCAGCCGGTGAGCTTGGCGGCCAGTCTGGCGTTCTGTCCCTCTTTGCCGATGGCCAGCGAGAGCTGGCGGTCCGGCACGATTGCGATGGCCGCCTTGGTCGTGGTATCGAGCTCGACCCGAAGGACCTGGGCCGGGTTCAGTGAGTTGGCGATAAAGCGGCCCACCTCTTTGTCCCACTCCAGCACGTCTATCTTTTCGCCCTGAAGCTCGTTAACGATGTTCTGTATTCTGACGCCCCTGAGCCCGACGCATGAGCCGACGGGGTCGACCCGGTCTTGCCGGGCCCTCACGCCGACCTTGCTCCTGGCGCCCGCCTCCCTGGCGATGGCGACGATCTCGACGGCGCCGTTGAAGATCTCCGGCACCTCCATCTCGAACAGCCGTTTCAGCAAGTCCTTGTCGGCCCGCGACACGATGATCTCGGTGCCTTTGGGAGTTCGCTCCACCGAGCTGAGCAGCACTTTCATCCGCTGGCCCTGCCGGTACCTTTCGCCGGGCATCTGCTCGGTAAAGGGCATCACGGCCTCGCCGGGTCCCATGTCGACGATTACCTGACGCGGCTCGACGCGCTGCACGGTGATGGACAGCACCTCGCCGACCTTGTCCACGTACTCGGCGAAGACGATCTCCCGCTCAGCCTCCCGCAGCCTCTGCATTACCACCTGCTTGGCGGTCTGCGCGGCGATGCGGCCGGCGCTGTGGGGTATGCTCTCGGTGGCAACCGAGCCACCGATCTCAACGGCGGGGTCGATTGTCTGGGCGTCGCCTAGGGTGATCTCGGTAACGTCGTCTTCGACCTCTTCGACCACGGTCTTGAGGATGTTTACCGTAACCTCGCCGCTGCCCGGGTCCAGCTTAACGGAGATGTCCTGGCCCGCCGCAACGGAGTCTTTGCGGTACGCCGATGCGAGCGCAGCCTCGATGGCGGTCAGCACGATCTCTCTGGGCAGATTGCGCTCGGCGGCCAACTGCGTCAAGGCGACAAGAAAGTCGCTTTTCATCGCTTCGTCCACCTCCTCGCTGGTAAGGTCCGCGTCCCCTTGTCAACAAAGAAAGTGGGGCCTCCCCACTTTCAAAAAAAGACTTCGCAGATGTTCCATCGGGAGTATACCATTTCCCCTGGGTGGGCACAAGCGCGCGTGCGCGTCGAACGTCCGGGGCAAATTGTCGTAACGTCGCTCGGCCATAACCTCCAGGCGGGCGTGCGGCTGTCTGTTACAATATTCACGATTCAAAATCTAAGGGATATGCTTTTCCCAAATCAGCCCCGATAACCGGGCCGCCAGGCAGTCTGCCGCGTGTGGATGGGTTGACGGCGCTGCCGAGAAAGGTGGATGGATTCTGTGGACGTCCCCGAGGTGGTGGTGCTTCGACTGCCCCTCTACGTCAGAGCGCTCACGCAGCTTCAGCGAGAGGGGAGCGAGGTCGTCAGCTCACAGCAACTGGGCGTCCGGTTGCAGATGACTCCGGCTCAGATTAGAAAAGACCTGAGCTACTTCGGGAGATTCGGCAAGCAGGGGCGCGGGTACAACATTCACTTCCTGCTGGCCGAGCTTGAGGACATCCTCGGTCTTACGCGGGCGTGGAGCGCCTGCCTGGTAGGGGTAGGCCGGCTGGGCCGCGCGATCATCAACTATACGGGCTTCGCACCAGAAGGCTTCGCGATCGTCGGCGCCTTCGACAGCAACGACGCCAGAGTAGGTACCGAGGTCGGCAGCCTCACGGTCCGGCCGATGAGCGAGCTGAGCGGCTCCATCGCCGACGACCGCGTGACCATTGGAATCGTGGCTGTGCCCGCGGCGCAGGCCCAGAGCGTCATAGACCTGCTGGTCCGATTCGGAATCCGGGGTATCCTCAACTACGCCCCCGTGGCCCCGTACGTGCCCCAGGGCATCGTCATGCGGAACATCGACCCGGTCCTGTCGCTACAGTCGATGACTTACTACTTGAAGGATTAGCCCCGAGCTATCAGCTATCAGGCTGGTGGCTGGCCTGGTCCACCGGCTCCGGGGCGAGGCCCTCGGGGCCTGCGCCTGCGGCCGGCGGCCAACCTGGCCTGGGACCGGCGCATCGATGCAAGCGCCTGCTGAAGGTCCAGGTCCGACGGCGCGCTGGTCACCCGTTCCTGGGCGCGCTTGAGGGCTGCCTCCGCC
This sequence comes from Dehalococcoidia bacterium, assembly GCA_965248005.1. Classification (GTDB taxonomy): domain Bacteria; phylum Chloroflexota; class Dehalococcoidia; order Lucifugimonadales; family UBA1123; genus CBDFIE01. The sequence continues at coordinate 504,177 of CBDFIE010000003.1, read as the reverse complement.
CGTTCGACGTCGATCTCGTCGGCCTCCTCGGCCGTGTCCGCAAGAACGGTCACTCTGTTGCCCAGCACCTCCAGGAAGCCACCGCTGACGGCCAAATAACTCTCCTCGCCGTCTTTGACCACGCGGAGCTGCCCCGGCTTCAGCATCGTCAGCAGAGCCGCATGGCTTGGCAGCACCCCCAGCTCGCCGATTGCGCCGGGCGCCACGACAACGCTGACGTCCTCGGAGTAGACCACCCGCTCCGCCGTGACGATCTCTAGATGTATGTCAGCCATACTATGTGCAGCTTGCCTTCAAGTCGAAGTTCAGGCGCCCGGCGCCGGTGCCCCGACGAATCGGGGGGAATTGAAAACGCCGATTATCGATACCAATTGCTAATTCTCGCCCGAGGCCATGCGCTCTGCTTTCTCGACGGCCTCCTCGATGGGGCCGACCATGTAGAAGGCCTGCTCGGGCAGCTCGTCGTGCTTTCCGTCGAGGATCTCCTTGAAGCCCCGCACCGAATCCGCGATAGACACGTAGCGGCCTTCCTGGCCCGTGAACACCTCCGCCACGAACATGGGCTGCGACAGGAAGCGCTGGATCTTGCGGGCGCGGAACACCGTCAGCCTGTCGTCGTCGGACAGCTCTTCGATGCCCAGGATGGCGATGATGTCCTGCAGGTCCCGGTACCGCTGGAGTACCTGCTGAACGCCACGGGCGACGTCATAGTGCTCCTGGCCGACTATCGCCGGCTCCAGTATCCGAGACGACGACGCCAGCGGGTCGACGGCCGGGAACAGCGCCTGCTCGGCGATGGACCGCTCCAGCGCGACGACGGCGTCAAGGTGGCCGAAAGTCGTCACGATGCCCGGGTCGGTGTAGTCGTCGGCGGGGACGTAGATCGCCTGGAACGAGGTGATCGACCCCTCTCTGCTGGAGGTGATCCGCTCTTCCAGCGCTCCCATTTCGGTGGCCAGGGTCGGCTGATAGCCCACTGCGGAGGGCATCCTGCCCAGCAGTGCGGACACTTCCATGCCCGCCAGAATGTAACGATAGATGTTGTCGATGAACAGAAGCACGTCCTGGCCGCGCTCCTCTTTGAAGTACTCGGCCATCGTCAGACCGGTCAGGCCGACGCGGGCCCTGATGCCAGGCGGCTCGTTCATCTGGCCGAACACAAGGACGGTCGAGCTCAGGACGCCGGACTCTTGCATCTCGCGCCACAGGTCGTTCCCTTCGCGGGAGCGCTCGCCGACGCCGGCGAAGACCGACACTCCCTTGTGGACCGCGCCGATATTGCGAATCAGCTCCTGGATGATGACCGTTTTGCCCACGCCCGCGCCGCCATAGGCGCCCACCTTTCCACCTTTGGTGAACGGCGTGATAAGGTCCATGACCTTCAGGCCGGTCTCAAGCATCTCGACTTCGGTCGACTGGTCCTCGAAGCCGGGCGGCTCGCGGTGGATCGGCCAGGCGGCGTCGGAGTCCACTTCCTCCAGATTGTCGAGGGTCTCGCCCAGCGCGTTGAAGAGCCTACCCAGGGTCGGGTCGCCGACGGGCACAGTAATCGGCTGGCCCGTATCCTCCACCGCTATGCCCCGCTTCAGCCCCTCGGTCGGCCCCAGCGCGAGGCAACGCACCCAGCTATTGCCCACATGCTGCTCGACCTCCAGAACCAACCGCTGGCCGTTGATCTGAGTATGCAGAGCGTTGAAGATCGACGGCATCGCCTCGGACGGGAATTCCACGTCCACGACGGTGCCGATGACCTGGGTAACTTTTCCTTCTGCCATGGTCCCTCCCAATGTGTGGCGCAAAGCTGGCGGAGCCCTGTCGACATCCGCTATTCGACCGCCGCGGCGCCGCCTACTATGTCAAGAAGCTCCGTAGTTATCGACTCCTGCCTGGCCTTATTCATGACCAGGGTAAGGTCCGCCGTCATCTCGTTGGCGTTGTCGGTGGCGTTGCGCATGGCCACCATGCGGGCCGACTGCTCGCTGGCGATATTCTCCAGCAGGGCGTGGTAAATCTGTGTTTCGACGTAGCGGGGCAGAAGCTCGCTCAGCACCGCGAGGGCGTCCGGCTCGAAGATGTAACCGACGGCGTCCCGTGCCTCCAGCGTTGCGGGCACGACGGGCAGGAGCTGCTGGACCACCGGGCGCTGCACGGTCGTGCTCACGAACTGGGCGTATGCGATGTGGACCGCGTCCACCTCTGTGTTTGCGTACGCCTCCGTGACGAGACGAGCGATGGGTGTGATGTCGGTAAAGGCCGGCCGGTCGCCGATGTCGGTGAACACCGCTCTGACATTCCGGCCGTAGCGAACCATGAAGTCGCGGCCTTTCTTGCCGACGGCGATTACGCTGCCCCGGTCCTCGTAGGGCGCCAGGAACTGGCCTGCCGCCCGATTCAGGTTGGAGTTCAGGCCACCGGTTAGGCCCCTGTCCGGAGTGATAAGCACGAGCTCGACGCGGTTGACCTTGCGGGTGTCTATCAGAGGGTGAAGGCCCTCTTCCTCGTGGGGCTGGGCCGCCAGGTCGGCGAGCAGCGCCGCCAGGTTTTCCGAGTACGGTCGACCCTCTAGCGCAGCCTCCTGGGCACGACGCATCTTGGACGCCGCGATCATCGACATGGCCTTGGTGATCTTCGCGGTGTTTTCGACGCTCCGAATGCGCCGCCTGAGCTGCCTAACACTCGGCATGGTTGAATTCCAGCGTCTCGGTTATTCGGTAGGTTGCAATCATTCGCGACCCGACATAATTACAGCGGCACGTCTCTGTGGCTCATCGAAACTGTCATTGCGAGGCGCGACGAAGGAGGGCCGTGGCCCCGACGAGTCGGGGGTGGCGGGGTGCCGCCCCACGCCTCCAGGTTGCTTCGTCGTCCTTCTCGGAATGACTCCTCGCAACGACGATACTTAAACGTACTTCAAAGGCACCACAACCGCGAACCATGGGGGACCACCGGTCGATCAGTAGGGAACACTGGACTTGAACTCTTCGATGGCCGCGGTTAGCGCGGTTTCAGTCTCGTCGCTTATCTGCTTCTCCTCGGCGATCTTGGCCAGCACCTCGGGATGGCTGGACTCCATGAAACCATGCAACGCCAGCTCGAAGGCGCCGACCCTGGGGATTTCGACATCGTCCAGATGCCCGTTGACGAGGGAGAACAGTATCACCACCTGCCGTTCCATGGCCAGCGGCACGTTCTGGTCCTGCTTGAGCACCTCAGTCGCACGCTGCCCTCGTTCGAGCTGCGAGCGGGTCGCCGCGTCCAGATCGGCGGTCCCGAACTGGGCGAAGGTGACCAGCTCACGGTACTGGGCCAAGTCGAGCCTCAGCCGGCCGCCCACCGAGCGGACCGCCCGCGTCTGGGCGGCGCCACCGACCCGCGACACCGACAGGCCGGCGTTGACCGCCGGTCTGATCCCCGACATAAACAGCTCTGTCTCAAGATAGATCTGACCGTCTGTAATCGAGATTACGTTGGTCGGCACGTAGGCGGACACGTCGCCCGCCTGGGTCTCGATTATAGGCAGGGCGGTCAGGGACCCGCCGCCGTGGGCCTCGTCCATTTTCGCGGCCCTCTCCAACAGACGGCTATGAAGGTAGAAGACGTCGCCCGGGTAGGCTTCGCGACCCGGCGGCCGCCGCAACAGCAGCGACATTTCGCGGTAGGCCCATGCGTGCTTGGTGAGGTCGTCATACACGATCAGGGCGTCTTTGCCCTGGTCCATGAAATACTCGCCCATGGCGCACCCCGCGTAGGGCGCGATGTACTGCAGAGATGCGGGCACGGCCGCGTTAGCGGCCACGACGATGGTGTGCTCCATGGCGCCGTGCTGTTCCAGAAGCGATACGGTCTGCGCGACCTTGCTCGCTTTCTGTCCGATGGCCACGTAGATGCAGACGAGGTCTCCACCCTTCTGGTTGATGATCGCGTCCAGTGCCACCGCCGACTTGCCGGTGGACTTGTCCCCGATGATCAGCTCGCGCTGACCGCGGCCGATCGGGATCATGGCGTCAATGGCCTTGATGCCCGTCTGGACGGGCGTGTCCACGGACTGCCGAGTAGAGACGTCCGGCGCCACCACTTCGACGGGCCTGGACTCGCTGGCGTTTATGGGCCCCTTGCCGTCCATGGGGCTGCCCAGCGCGTCTACCACCCTGCCAAGCAGGGCGTCGCCTGCCGGGACCTCAACGATGCGGCCAGTCCCGCGAACCGTGGAGCCTTCGTTGACCGCCAGCGGGTCGCCCATGATTACGGCGCCCACCGAGTCCTCCTCCAGGTTAAGGGCCATGCCCGTGACGCCTCCTTCGAACTCCAGAAGCTCCGTATAGCCAACTCCGGTTAGACCGTGAATCTGGGCCACGCCGTCGCCGACCTCGATCACCGTACCCTCGTCGACTACGGTCAGCTCCTGGTCGAATCCCTCGATCTGGCGCCTGATCACAGACGCTATATCTTGACCTTTTACCGCCATTTAAGCCCCCTGGCACTTTCTTTATTCTTGGAGTGGCCTGGTGTGGATACCTGTAATCCTCGGAGCACAGGGTAGATCAGCCGGAGCGGGCCAGTCGCCGTGCTTCGGACTCATCGCCTCTCAGCCAGCTCTCGACGCATGGCCTGAAGCTTTGACTTCGTACTTCCGTCGACGACACGATCGCCGATGCGCATGATTATGCCGCCGATCAGCGTCGGTTCCACCCGCGCGCTTAAGCGGACCTCATTGCCGGACATTCCCTCCAGCAACTCGACGGCGCTCCGGTGCTGCTCGTCCGTCAGAGGCACGGCGGAGACCACCTCTGCCCGCTCGATACCCCGGTGGTGGTCGAGCAGACCCTGGTACTGGTCGGCGATCTCGGGCAGAATGTGCGCAAGATTCCGCATGGCCAGCATCGATACGAGATTCAGCGCCAGCCTGCCTACCGAGTCCCCCAGGGATTCGCGAATGACTTCGAGCTTGGTTGCGGCCGGGACCCGCGGCTGAGTCATGAACTCAAGAAACTGGCTGTTGCTGGCCGAGTCGGCCAGGACCGTAAGGTCGTCGAGCCACTTCTCCAGCTCGTCGGACTCCAAAGCGAGTTGGAAGATGGCTTGTGCGTACCTTCTGGCCGAAACGCGTCGTGGCATGTCTTATTCGGCGATGCTAGTTGCGGCCGGCCAGTTCGGGGCCCTCTTCCAGCACCTGCTCAATGATCTCAGCATGGGCCGGGCCGTCGATGGTGCGCCCGATAACCTTTTCGGCGGCATTGATGGCGAGCCCGGCGAACTCCCGCCTCAGCTCTTCGATTGCGGCGTCGCGTTCCCGATGGATGTTGGCCTCGGCCCTGCTTCTCTCGGCGGCAATCTCTTCGCGGGCCTTGGCGGTCTCTTCCTGGCGGAACCTGTCGGCGACCTCCCGGGCCTGGGCTATTAGCTGCTGGCCCTCGGCCCGTGCCTCGTCCAGCCGGGCCTCCATCTCCTGTTGGGAGCGTGCGGCTTCCTCCTGCGCCCGCTGCGAGGCTTCGAGGCTCTCCCTGATCCTCTCGGAGCGCTGGTCCAGCACTCGCAGCACCGGCTTGTAGAGGAGCCTCCAAAGAAGGACGAACAGGATGACGAAGCTTACTATCTGGGTAACCAGACCGGATAGGTTTATTCCTAAGGCCATGCCTTCACCCTTGTGTAGTACGAGTACTCAAGACGCCGACTGTCCGATACGCGGATATCTCGCTGGCGGGGGCCGTGCTCCCCAATCCGGGATCAGACGAACTTGATTATGACCGCCACCACCAGCGCGTAGATCGCGATAGCCTCGGCGAACGCGATGGCGAGAATCATGTTCTGCTGGATCGGGCCGGCGGCCTCCGGATTTCGGCCAAGGGACTCCATGGCTTTGGCAGCCAGAAGGCCGATGCCGATACCGGGGCCGATGGCGCCCAGCCCTATGGCGATGCCAGCGCCGATGTCCTGGATATTACCCTCGATCATTCGCTTCTCCTTCGACTTTTGCGGCAGACCGGACCTTTCTTGCCCGAGAGCGAGCCCGGTCAAATTCGGGTAAGTTGCGCTCAGCGTTGTTCCGCGTGGTGGCTGACGGTGGCCGCCGTCGCGAACACCAGGATGAGCATCGCAAATATGAACGCCTGAATTACTCCCACGAACAGTTCAAGCCCGAGAAACGGGATTATGCCTACTAGAGGGATCAGGAAGGACATCGCGACCAGCAGAACTTCGCCCGCAAACATATTGCCAAACAGACGAAATGTAAAGCTGATAATCTTCGCAACCTCGCTGATGGCCTCCAGCAGCCCCACGAAAAGCCCTATCGGCCCCTCTTTGAAGTTGATGAACTTGCCCAGGTGCCCAAACACGCCCAGCGCCTTCAACGCCCACGCGTGGACCATAAACATCGCCACCAGCGCAATGGCCAGGGTCATGTTCACGTCGGTGTTGGCGCTTCGCAAGAAGGGCACCAGGATGCCGGCCTGCTTGCCCTCGCCGGGTCCGTGCTCTTCGACGTCGGCCACGGTTCGCGAATCGTCGATGGACCCGAATGAGAGGACGCCTACGCCTCCATCACCATCGAAAATGTCGACTTTGATATGGCTCTTGTCGACTTCTCCGCCGTCCGCTTTCTCGTGATGGTGTATGACATCCTCGACCGACTCTATTCGCCCGATGGTCCCAAAACCGGGAAGGATGCCCATCCAGTTGGCCGTTACGATGAATACGAATATCGTCATCACCAGAGGGAAGAAGCGAAGGGCGCGCTCACGTCCGGCGATGCTCTCGGTCAGTCCGAGGAAGAACTCCATAACCAGCTCCACGATACCCTGGAGCCGGCCTGGCACGTCGGTCAGTTTTCGCCTGACCATCAGCGTAACGAGCAGAAGAACGATGATCGCCAGCCACGCGGTGACCATGGTGTTGGTTACACGGAAATCCCCAACGATGGTGCCGGAGGTGACCGATTCGGCGGGCAGTGCGATGGCCGGCAGCGGGGCGCCCAGGAATCCGCCGCTGAAAGCGTTGCCGAGCGCTCCTCCGGCCAGGGCTACGATGAAGATTACGACGCTTACGATCAGAACGAGGAGTATTTTCGGGCTGCGCAACAAACCTGCCGTTCCCCTCCGAGTCTAATACTCTTCCTGATCGGAAGCGCTCGCCATAACAGCCATCAGCATGCGGTACATCCCATAAACCGCGGCCGCTATTCCCGCACCTATCCCAAGGAGTGTTAACAGGGGGTTGAGCTCAAACCGCTGGCCCAGCCAGTACCCGCCCAGACCACCGCCGCCGATGCACACCGCCACGTACCACCCGATACCCAGCAATTGGAGTGCGATTCCCATCCTGCGGCCCGTCATAAAACGGCCTCCTCAGGAGCCCGTTGAGTGTATCACAAAGAAATTCTGAGGGTCAACGAAAATCCGAAAGGGTGCGGGCACACAAAACCCCGCCAATGCGGCGGGGTCAACACGAGACGGGTTGGCGCCGAGACGCTCTCAGGTCGCGGTGCTGGAAGGTTTGTCCTCGCCCAGGTCCTCGAGGTTTAGCGTGTCGATGAAATCCGTGAAGGCCGAAAGCCGTTTTAGCTCTTCTTCGTCCAACGGCCTGTCCTCCGGCGAATCTCCGTTGCCCGGAATAACCGGCTTGCCGGTTTCGGCGTCCATTTCGACGCTAGCCTTGTCGATGACCTCGTCTTCGGCGAAAATCGGCGCCTGGGTCCGCACCGCCAATGCGATGGCGTCTGAGGGGCGGGAATCGATCTCCATGGTGGAGCCATTGTGCTGAATGACAATCTTCGCGAAGAAGGTGTCGTTGTCGAGGGAGGAGACGATGATCCGATGAACCGTCGCACCGACAGCGGTGATTATAGCGCCGAGCAGATCATGGGTCAGCGGTCGGGGTACGCTTACTTCCTGGAGCTTTAGCGCGATGGCGTCCGCTTCGTTGGGGCCAATCCAGATAGGCAGATAACGGTCGGTCTCCTTGACCTTTAGGATTACCACCCTCTGGAAATTGGTCACACTGACGCGGATGCTGTCGATCGCCATTTCGCGCATGCGCCACCCGTCCTCCTGCTTAGCTTGAAACCATTGTAGTTCCGGCAATTTTGCGTGTCAACGCATCCTGAAGCGACGCCGGCGCGGGCCGCGTGAGGGTGGCGACCGTCCCGGTCGCGGTTTCAGCCGTCCGACGTTACGACCGATTTGAGCCGTTTGTCCAGCGTGGACCTGGGCATAACCACGCGCCTCTGGCAGCTTTGGCATCGCAGCCCGATGTCGGCGCCGATTCGCACGACAAGCCAGTCGAAGCTGCCGCAGGGGTGCTTCTTCTTCAGCCGGACCACCCACCCCATCTTGTACTCGGTCACCATCCGCGGCCGATCCCATCCAGCGTCCGATTGATCCGATCGCGGAGACCGGCCGCTGCCGCGCCGGCCGCGTCAGCGAAGTCCCGACGGCTCTTCGATGCGTAGGTTATCCCGCGGGAGGAGCTGACCAGCAGGTTTGGCTCGCCCTCGGCCAGACCCGCTTTGACGCTGCGCTCGAGGTCTCCGCCCTGGGCGCCGATGCCGGGCACCAGTATCGGCAGCTCCGCGGCGCGTTCCCTGACGGCCCCCAGCTCTTCCGGATAGGTCGCCCCTACCACCAGGCCGACGTTGCCTCTGCTGTTCGACTCGACCGCTGTCCGCGCAACCGATTCGTAGACAGGCATGCCAACGGGTTGCCCGGGGACCTCGATATCCTGCAACTCGCCCGCTCCCGGATTAGACGATCGGCACCAGATCAGGACGCCCCGATCTCCGTATTCGAAATAGGGCTCCAGGGAGCTGACACCCGCGTAGGCATTGACGGTGGCGGCATCGAATCCCCAGAACTCGAACAGCGCCCTGGCGTACATCCGGTTGGTCGATTCAATGTCCCCGCGCTTGCCGTCGCCGATCACCACCACGTCCGGCGCCACCTTACGGATGTGCTCAACCGTGTCGCCAAGGGCGCTCAGCCCCTCTATTCCGAGCGCCTCGTAAAAGGGCAAGTTGGGCTTGAAGGCGCATACCAGGTACTTGGTGGCGTCAACCACCGCTTTGTTGAACGCCAGCACATCGGGGATCGGCATCAACGCGGGGTCCGGATCCAGCCCCACGCAGACGAGGCTCCGGTTCTTTCTGGAAATCGAAGATAGACGGTCTAAGAAACGGCTCATCGCTAGCCTTTGTTGTCTCAAGAGTTTGACGGTTGCGGCCGGAGCAAACTCTTGGCGCTTCGCATACAGTGTAAGAGGCCGTACATGGGCCCGCAAGTTGTCCGGCCTCGACGGGGTTGGTAGCATGGTCCGGAAGCGTCGGAGTCCCGCGTCGAGGTGTACGCTCACTCGTGTCGGCGTGAGTTGTCGCATGTTCACGCAAGCCGGCTCACCAGACCCGCAACGGGACTTACCAGAGATGGACCTGAAAGCCCAACTGCTGGACATATACGCCCGCCTGCTCGACAGATACGGGCCCCAATATTGGTGGCCCGCCAAGACTCCGTTCGAAATCATGGTGGGTGCGGTGCTGACCCAGTCCACCGCCTGGACAAACGTCGAGAAAGCCATTGCGAACCTCGATCGGGCCGGCGCGCTGACACCCGCGGCCATCAGGGACATGCCGCCTGCCGAGCTCGCGCGCCTCGTCTACCCCAGCGGGTTCTACAACGTCAAGGCCCGCAGGCTGATGGCGCTTTGCGAATATGTCGGCCAGGCGCATGACGACGATATCGAGGCCATGTCCGAGTCGGGGACTACGACGCTGCGTGGTGAGCTTCTCGCGGTGTTCGGAATCGGCGAGGAGACAGCCGACGCCATATTGCTGTACGCCCTCGGTCACCCCGTCTTCGTGGTAGACGCCTACTCCCACCGGACGTTCGAGCGTCTCGGTGTGGCGAAGGGCTTGACCGGCTACGCCGGCCACCAGTCGTTTTTCATGCGAAATCTGCCGCGTGATGCCGCGATGTTCAGCGAGTACCACGCGCTCATCGTCCGCCACGGCCGCGAGACGTGCCGAAAACGCCCCCTTTGCGCCGACTGCCCGCTCCTGGAGGTTTGCCCAACGGGCCGCAAGACGGTGGGCTAGCTATGCGCGGCCGGTCACGCCGATGCTACTGGTCTTGATTACCAGGTAAACCTCGGCCCCTGGGTGCAGGTCCAGCTCCTGGAGCGCGCCCTGGGTAATCTCGGCCACCAGTCTTTCCCCGACATCGAGGTAAACCAGCACCTGTGGCCCAACGTCGTGAATCTCCTCGACCCTGGCCCTGACAATGTTCCGGGCGCTGATTCTGGATGGGGCATCGAGGCTCAAGATGATGTCCGAGGCCCGCAGGGAGACCATGACCGACTCTCCGGACAGCCCGTCGATGGTTGGCGATACCAGCGTGGCGTCGCCGACCGTGATCGTCGAAGTCCCGTGGGGTCCGGCGGCCTCCTCCACGCGCGCTTCCAGTATGTTCTCCAGCTCAGCATAATTCGCGATGCCCAAGAGGCTCGGGCTGGCCAGAACACTGCTGGGGGCGCCGAATGCTACGCGTCTTCCTCCTTCCAGGGCCAGGGTTTCGTCAGCCAATGCCATGACCTCTGAAAGCGAGTGCGACACGTAGACCATGGGGGTGCGAAGCTCTCGGGCCACCCTCTTGAGATAGGCGATTATCGTGCCCCTGTAGCGAGCGTCGAGCGATGCCAGCGGCTCGTCTAAAAGCAGAAGCCGGGGGGACGTCGCGAGCGCCCGCGCCAGGGCGACTCGCTGGCGCTCGCCGCCGGAGAGGTTCGCCACCTGCCGCTCCATCAACGGCGCCAGACCCAGCAAGTCGACGAGATGATCGATCTTTATCTCCCGCTCACTCTCAGGGGTCAGATTGAATCCGTACAGGATGTTTCGCTCCACGCTCATGTGGGGAAAGAGCGCCGGGTCCTGAAACACATATCCGAACCGACGCCGTTCCGGCGGCTCCGAGACGCCTTCCGCTGACGAGAACACCGTGCGCCCGCCGACAACTATGTGGCCTTCGTCCGGCGCGAGTATGCCCGCGATACAGTCGAGGAGCGTCGTCTTGCCAGCGCCTGACGGTCCGAATAGCGCCGTAACCCCGTCGCCGAAATCCGCCGCGCAGTCCAGCCCGAATCCTTGATACGCCTTTCGAACATAGAACTGTATTAACGGCTCTGACATCTTCGCTCCTAACCGTTACCGGCCGGCCGGGACAGCAGCCAGTTATGGACTACCAGAGTGACCACGGCCAGGCCCACGGAGACCGCGACGAAGCGAAGGGCGTCGGAGTCTCTGCCTAGCTGGACACTCTCGAATATCGCCAGGGGCAGCGTCTGAGTGCGTCCCGGTATGTTGCCCGCCACAACTATGGTCGCCCCGAACTCGCTGAGCGCCCGCACGAACCCCAGCAGCACGCCGGCCAGGATGCCCCTGTAGGCGAGGGGAAGCGTGATGGTCAGAGCGACCCGCAGCGGTCCGGCGCCCAGGCTGCGGGCGGAGCGCTCCAACCGCTCGTCGACGCCTTCCATGGCGGTCATTACCGCCCTGATAAGCAGTGGAAACGACACCAGGGCGGCGGCCAGGGCCGCGGCCACCCACGTAAACACGAGCTCCACCCCGAGGGCGCTACGCAACAACGCCCCGATCGGGCCTTCTCGACCGAGGAGCAACAGCAAGGCATAACCGGTCACCACGGGCGGCACCGCAAGCGGCAGAGACACCGCCACGTCGATGATGAACCGTCCCCGGACACGGTACTTGACGACCAGCCAACTTATGACCAGGGCCACGGGGATGTTCACGGCGGTAGCCACCACCGCGACCTGCAGCGTTAGCAGAATTAGCGTTAGGTCCGACAATAGAATCCCTGCCCAGGCTCGGATGTCATTGACGGTCGGCCGTTCCGAAACCGTGTTTTCTGAAGATCTCGTCCGCTACTCCGGACTGGAGGAAATCGAGGAAACTCCGGGCCAGGGGCTTGTGCGAGGACTCATCCAAGATCACCGCCGGGTACACAATGGGTGAGTACGCCCCGTCGGGCACGACGTCGCTTACCGCCAGGTCCGCCGAGCGGGCGTCCGTTGCGTATACCATGGCGGCGTCGGCGTTCCCGGTCTCGACGTATGTCAGCGTCGCTCGAACGTCGGACCCGTACGTGAGCTTTGGCTCCAGCGCATCCCAGAGTCCCAGTGTCTCCAGCGCCTCCTTGGCGTAGGCGCCCGCCGGGGCCAGACCAGGGTCCGCCAGTGCGATACGTGTGAAATCGGTACCGGCGAGGCCGGCAAGGTTCTCTGGCCTGTCGACGTGTCTGCCAGAGACCACCACCAGCTGATTGGTCAGCAGACCAACAGTTTCGGCGAATGGGATCCCCTCAGCCTCCAAAAAATCCACCGGCCCGGCGCCGGCCGAGATATACAGGTCAGCTGGCGCCCCGGAGGCTATCTGCCTGGCCAAAAACTGCGATCCACCAAAGCTGAACAGCACGTCTAAGCCGCCACCAGACTCGAACTCCTCCTCGACGTCGCCCATGGCGTCGGTGAGGCTGGTCGCGGCGAACACCAGCAGCACGTCCGACTCGCCTCCGACGCCACACGCTAGAAACAGCAGCATAGCCGCCGCGGGAATCGCGATAGCGGATTTCACCAGCCGCGCTTCGGGGCACAGATCAACTTAATCGCCTCCAGATTTGCAGGACATTATCTTCGGTAACCGGAATCCGCACAACCGGCCATAGCCGTGGACGAGTCCGGGCCTAACGTATCCGGTCAGATAGATACCGTACACGTGAATCAATACTGATACAAAGCATACACAGGTACCGTTCCGGCTCAACGATACGAGGCCAAACCACGACGCAGCCACAAGCGGCAAGCCTGCCTCAGTCGCCGGTACTGTCCATCAGGGTGGCGGACACCGCGACGCACAGGACATGCAAGAATCGGCGGTCCGAGAATGTTTCCCTGCCAGCCTTGCGCGGGGCCGATAAAGGGCCTTACAGCCTGTTGCGGTACGCCTTCCAGGGAGGCGTGCGTAGTAGTGCGGTGGCCGCTCAATTAATTGACACCGTATTTGGCCGATGCTAGAATTGCCGTGCTTCTTTGAAGGGGCCTCCGGCTCGGGCAGGTCGTTCCCCGCTCACACACGTCGGCTGGTCGCGCTTCCCCCGCGCACTAACACTTCGATGAGCGCAATGTTCGGCTGTCGCCGACAAAATCGGTCCGGGAGATGAGACGAACATGACCGAGGAGAAGGTCAAGCTTCATCGCGGCCTTCGCGAAGTGTACATCGACCGGACCACCAGCAGCTTCATCGATGGCGACGTGGGGAAACTGCTCTACCGCGGTTACGATATCCACGAGCTGGCGGAGAAGTCGAACTTCGAAGAGACCGCCTACCTGGTGATGCACGGCGCTCTGCCCACGCGCCAGCAGCTGGCGGAATTCGACCAGCAACTCAAATCGTCTCGCTCTCTCCCCGGCGAGATACTGGACCTCATAAAACTGACTCGGAACTCCCACCCCATGGATGTTCTTCGGACCGCGATCTCCGGACTGGCGGCATTCGACCCCGAGACCGAAGACAACTCCATCGAGGCGACGCTGCGAAAAGGTATCAGGCTGACAGCCCAGGCGCCGACCATCGTGGCCGCACATTCCAGGATGCGGGACGGGAACGAACTCGTCGAACCGGACCCGGGACTGGACCACGCGACCAACTTCCTGAACATGCTATTTGGGGAGGTGCCCGAGGCTGGAGACGCGAAGCTGATCGACAAGGACTTCGTTCTCCACGCCGAGCACGGCATCAACGCATCGGCGTTCGGTGCCAGGGTCGCCGCGTCGACCAACGCCGATCTTCACTGCGCCGTCACGACCGGCGTCGCCGTCCTCAAGGGCCCCGCACATGGCGGGGCCGCCGAAGAGGTTATGAAGATGGCGTTCGAGATCGGCAACGAGGAGAACACCGGGTCTTACGTCCGCGAAACCTTGGACGCCGGCGGCAGAATAATGGGGTTCGGCCATCGCGTCTACAAGGCCGTCGACCCCAGGTCGCTTCATCTCCAGGACGACGCCAAGGCGCTGGGAGAGCGCAAGGGCGAGCCGAAATGGTTCGGAATCCTGCAGGGCTTGATCGAGGCCATGGAGCCGTATCGCCGACGGGGCATCTACCAGAATGTCGACTTCTTTTCGGGAACCATCTACTATCTATTGGGCATCCCTGACGACCTGTTCATCTCGATATTCGCCATGGGACGGATACCAGGCTGGACCGCTCAGGTTATCGAGCAGTTCGAGAACAATATCCTGCTCAGGCCCCGGCTCTTGTATACCGGGCCAATGGACCTGAAGTACGTACCCATAGACAAAAGGGAGTAGTGGGAGCTACTTACGATAGGCAAGAGGAGCACAACCGAGAGGAGCAAACGTGAGCGATGAGGTTATCGGGACCGCCGAATGCCCGCACTTTTGGATGATCGATCAGCCCAACGGTCCCACGAGTGTTGGGGTCTGCAAGCGGTGTGGTAAGACACAGGAGTTCCGAAACTCCATACAGGGTTCGGGCTGGGACAGGGACGGTGGACAGGGCAGGCGAGGGAGGCAAAAGAGGTCCTAGCTCGACGGTTCGGACCAAACAGGGGCGTCCCTCTTGCAGGGGGACGCCCCGTTTATTTCACGATGCTTTCACAGCGCTCTGGAGTAGGGGGCCAGGATGACGAGTCGGGGCGCACAGTCCAGCAAGACCGGCGTCGAAATCGCCCCAGCGGAGGCGGAGATCAGAAGGCGGATCGCCCTTCGAGGTCGAATCCCCTTCGCCGAATTCATGGAAATCGCGCTGTATCACCGGGCCGGCGGCTACTACTCCCGAGGCGCCGACGGCGCTTCCGGGGACTACTTCACCAGCTCGGCCGCCCATCCGGCGTTCGGCGCCCTGCTGGCGCTACAGGCTGAGCGAGCCTGGGAGGTTATGGGAAAGCCGCACCCCTTCCACGTGGTCGAGATGGGCGCCGGCGACGGCCGGATGGCCAGCGATTTCGTCAGATACGGTCAGGGCCTGAGCCAGGGGTTCGCGAAGGCTCTAACGTACGTTGCGATAGACAGGCGTCGCGCGGTCCCCTCCACGGCTTCGCCGTCAGAGAGTCACCAACCGATACTGGCCGACGGGGTTCCGATAAACGGGGTCACCGGGCTCTTCATTGCCAACGAGCTGCTGGACGCGTTCCCTGTCCATCGCTTTCGGGTCCGGTCGGGGAGGGCACTGGAGCTATTCGTTGCCCTGGACCCATCTGGTGATTTCGTCGAGCAGCCAGTGGAGGCCTCCACCAGTGTGATCGACGAGCGGCTGTCGCAACTTGGGGCCGATCTCCCCGAAGGTTTCCTCGGGGAGGTCAACCCAGGTATCGGGCCGTGGATGCACCAGGTGTCAACCGCTCTGGCTCGCGGCCTCGTGGTAACCATCGACTACGGGCACGAAGCGCGCGAGCTATATTCGTCGGCGCGAAACCGCGGTACGCTGCACACGTACTTTCGGCACACCGAGGGGTCAGGTCCCTTCCACCGGATCGGGTCTCAGGACATCACCGCCCACGTCGACTTCACGACCGTCGGATCAGAGGGTGACAGGGCGGGTCTGCGGACCGTTGGCCTGCTGACCCAAGCCGATTACCTGAAGGGCCTGGGTTGGACGCGAATGGCCGAGGGTATGCGCGGCGCCAAGCTCTCTTCCTACGACCGTGACGCGAACATGGTGGCGCTGAGGGAGCTGATCAGGCCCGAGGGTCTCGGCGGATTCAAGGTCCTGGTCCAAGAGAAGAGCACAGGCATCGGCGGGCTCGACGACCTGGCCCCCTTGCCCAACAGGACCGAGAGTCTCGAAACTCCGGTGCTTAGACCCGAGCACGCTCAGCTATTTGCGGCCAGGTATCCTCATCAGGACCCGGGGCTGGAGTCGCTCTGGCCCTTCGGCGCTGAGCAGCCCGACGACCAGGGGACCACACCCAAATAGCCCTGGAATGGGCGAAGCACGGGGAAGCGCCTACGGCTCGAGACCCAGCCGCGGCGCGATAGGCTTCAGGGCGTCGATCACAAACTGGATGTGCTGGTCCAGTTCGACACCTAGCTCCTCCGCTCCCTGAAAAATGTCCTCACGGCTCACCGAGGCCGCGAAGCGCTTGTCCTTCATCTTGCGCTTGACCGAGCTGACCTTGGTGTCGGACAGGCTCTTGGAAGGTCTTACCAGGGCGACGGCGGTGACGAAACCCGATAGCTCGTCGCAGGCGAACAGCGCCTTCTCCATCGGGGATTCCCGGGTTATGCCGGTGTGGTTGCCGTGGGACAGCACGGCGCGGACGATCACCTCGCTGAAGCCCCTCTGACGCAGGATCTCGGCGCCATACGTGGGATGGTCCTCGGGGGTGGGGCAGACCTCCCAGTCGAAATCGTGGACCAGTCCCGCGATGCCCCACAGCTCCTCGTCCTCACCCGCCTGACGGGCGAAGGCCTTCATGCAGGTCTCGACTGCCAGCAGGTGCCTGCGAAGGCTGTCGCTCTTCGCGTGCTCCTCGACTATCCCGAGCACGATGTCGCGGTCCATCTGGTTACTCTCCTGGAGGGGCGTCTTCGGTCTCGGCGGCCCGCGAATCCGGGGGCTGGTCGTGCTCGGCATCCGGGCGTGGGGCGCATTTACGGGCGGTCGTGATGAAGCCAGTGTGGCCGACCATTCGGTGGGAGGGGCGGACGCTGCGCCCGCCTACCGACCAGGGGCGCATCATCACCTCCAGGGTCTCGATGAGCTGGAAGGTGCGTTGTGACCGGAGCACGTTGGTCAGCTCGTGCACCTGCAGCACGGTGGGCAGAAAGCTGAACAGTATGCCCCCGGGCACCAGCCTCTCAGAGGCGTGGGGCACCACCTGCCATGGTTCCGGCAGGTCCAGGACTATCCGGTCGACGCCGGTCTCGTCGAACCCCTGGTACACGTCGCCCTGCTTGAGCTTGAGGTTGTCGTGCTCAGGAAACTCTTTCTCGACGTTCGCCAGCGCCTGGGCAAGCATGTCCTGGCGCAGATCGTAGGAGAATACCTTGCCTGTCGGGCCCACGGCCCTTAGCAGCGACATCGTCGTCGCTCCGGAGCCGGTCCCCGCCTCCACCACGCGGGCGCCGCCGAATATGTCGGCGTAGACCAGCATGGCGCCAAGGTCTTTCGGGTACATGACCGTTGCGATCCGGGGCATGCGCAGCGTCAAGTCGGCGAGAGTGGGCTTGAAGGCGATCATCCAATGGCCCTTGGCCGACTCGACCCAGCTGCCCGCCGGCTGGCCGATCAGCTGGGACAGGTCGAAATTGCCGATATGCGACTCGAACCTGCTGCCGGGCGTCAGGTGGACGAGGTAATGCCTCTCCCGCCGGTCTACTAGAAGACAGTAGTCGGCCTCGCGGAATATGTGGTCTCGTGCGGGCGCGCTCTCGGTCATAGGCTCGTCGCCCGGGCGCTAGAGCCGGTCGATCTCCGCCAGGATGTCTTTGGGGTCCACGTCGGCGGCATTCGTATACGTACGCTTCCATCGGACCTTGCCTTCCTTGTCGATGACAAAGACGGACCGGACGGCGGTGCCTTGCTTGGCGTTGTATACACCGTAGAGCTGACATACCTTGCCATTTGGATGGAAGTCGCCCAGTACGGGGTAGGGTACCGAGCCCACCGAAGCGGCAAAGGCGGTCTGAGTGGAGCGTGCGTCTGTGCTAATACCCAGGACCTGGGTATCGCGTTCCTCGAACTCGGAATTGAACATCCGGAACGAGGAAACCTGGAACGTTCAACCGCCAGTGAACGAATGTATATGGAACGACAGGACTACGTTTTTCTTTTGCCTGTATTGGCTAAGGGTCACATCGCTGCCGTCGTGCGCGGGCAGGGTGAAATCCGGCGCCGCTTGGCCTACGTCTACCATCTGTGATTATCTCCTAACGCGGTTCGGGGACCGATATTTTTCCGTCGACCGGAGGTGACTAATCCGGTGCCCGGGAAATCCCAGAAAGCTATTCTATCCGATTTGCGCCGCGCACGGACGGCCATTAGCGCAAAAGGGCGGCCTACCGTCTCCAACGTAGCTCAGGGCGACGGGCGGCGCGGGCCTCGTCGACGCGGCTGTTTGGCGTGTCGTGGGGCGCTTCGTGAAGCAGGTCGGGTTCCTCGGCCGCCTCTCTGGCGATGGCCTTCATCACCGCGATGAAGTAGTCCAACGTCTCCTTCGACTCCGTCTCGGTCGGCTCGATCATCAGCGCCTCGTCCACGATGAGCGGGAAGTACATGGTCGGTGGGTGTATGCCATAGTCGATCAGCCGTTTGGACACATCCAGGGCGCTGACGCCATGGTCTCGTTTCAGGTTCGACGCGGAGAATACAACCTCGTGCATACAGATGCGATCGTAGGGCAGATCGTAGTGTCCCCGAAGCTGGCTGAGGATGTAGTTGGCGTTTATCACCGCGTCCAGGCTGATCCGCGGGATCCCCTCTGCTCCCAGCGTGCGAATGTAGGCGTAAGCCCGGGCCAGGGCGCCGAAATTACCGTGGAACGCACCCAGGGGGCCGATGCTCTTCGGCGGACGTGAGAGCGTGAAGGACTCATTGCCATCGGCGCCGACGGCCCTGGACGCGACGGGCGCGGGCAAGTAGTCCAGCAGCCGTGGCCCAGCGATCACCGGGCCCGAGCCGGGGCCGCCACCGCCGTGGGGCTGGGTGAACGTCTTGTGCAGGTTGGAGTGAATGACATCGAAGCCCAGATCGCCCAGCCTGACTCGGCCCACGATCGCGTTCAGGTTGGCGCCGTCGCCGTAAACGATGCCTCCGGCGTCCCGTACTATCCGGGTGACCTCCTCGATATTAGCGTCGAACAGACCCAAGGTGCTCGGCAGCGTAATCATCAGGCCCGCCAGGCGGTCGTCGGCGGCGGCCCTGAGGGCTTCAAGATCGGTGTTGCCGTTGCCGTCCGACGCGAGCGTGACCACGTTGAAGCCCGCCATGGCCGCTGATGCCGGATTCGTGCCGTGGGCGCTGTCGGGAATCAGCACGTTCTTGCGCTGATCGTCGCCGCGCTCGAGATGATACGCTCGGGTCATCAGCATCCCGGCCAGCTCCCCGTCGGCGCCGGCCATGGGCGCGAGCGATACCCCCGGCATCCCCGTGATCGTGGCCAGCGACTCCTGCAGCTCCCAGAGCAACCTGACCGCCCCCTGGACGGTTGACTCGGGTTGGAGGGGATGGACCTGGATGAATCCCGGAAGCGAAGCAAGCTCGTCGTTGAGCTTTGGGTTGTACTTCATTGTGCAGGAGCCCAGCGGATAGAAGTTGTGGTCGATCGAGAAGTTGAACTGGCTGATCTGGGAGAAGTAGCGGACCAGTTCTCCCTCGCTGACCTCCGGCATGTCGAGCTCTTCGCGCAGTAGGTGACGTTCAGGCAGGTCGGCCTCGGGCACGTCCAGAGGCGGCAGGGTCGTTCCAATTCTGCCCGGGACGCTGCGCTCCATGAGGAGCCGACGCCGGTCCGTGCTAAGCCTCTCCGACAGCGATGTCACTGGGATGCCCCGATCTCCGTCAATGCCGAGGCCAGCCCCTCGATCTCATCGCGGCTGTTAAGCTCCGAGACGCAGACCAGCATCCCGTTCGGCACCTGAGCGCTGATGTCGAGGCCGCCGATGATCCCGTGGCCCAACAGCCGCTCGTTGAGCTCCGAAGGCGGCAGCGGGCATTCGACGACGAACTCCTGAAAGAACGTGCCGCTCATTGGCAGGGAGTAGCCCGGTATCCGGTCGATCAGGCTGGCGGCGTAGTGGGCCTTGTGGTAGCAGAGCTCGGCCACCCGCCTCAGACCCCTTTTGCCCAGGGATGCCATATACACGGTCGACATTAGCGCGATCAGCGCGACCGCGGTGCAGATATTCGAGGTGGCCCGCTCCCTGCGTATGTGCTGCTCCCTGGTCTGCAACGTCAGCACGTAGGCGGTGCGCTCTCGGGTATCCACCGTCTTGCCCACGATCCGGCCTGGCATCTGCCGGATATACTCTTGCTTGCAACCGAACAGGCCGACGTAGGGGCCGCCAAACGTGAGAGGCACCCCCAGCGCCTGGCCCTCGCCGACAACGATGTCCGCGCCGTACTCGCCGGGCGGCTTGAACATTCCGAGGGACACGGGGTCCACGCTGACAACCAGGAGGGCGCCGTCATCGTGGGCAAGCCGCGACAGCGCCGACAGGTCCTCCATGTAGCCGTAGAAGTTCGGCTGCTGGACGATCAGGCAGGCGGCGCCATCGTCGAGCTCGGCCCGGTCCGGCGCGACCGCGGTCACAGCGAGACCAGGCGCCTGAACGTATGTGTCCAGCACCTCCCGATAACGTGGCGAGACCGTATCCATGACGGCTATCCGGTCGCGCCGAGTGATCCTTGCCGCCATCAGCGCGGCCTCGGCCATCGACGACGCGCCGTCGTACATGCCCAGATTGGCGACCTCCATTCCTGTTAGCTGGCAGATCAGCGTCTGGAATTCGTATGCCGTCTGAAGGGTGCCCTGGGAGACCTCTGGCTGGTAGGGTGTGTACGCGGTCATATACTCGCTGCGTCCGGTGATCTGGCGCACGACGGCGGGAATGTGGTGGCGGTACGAGCCCGCGCCAAGGAAGCACGCGTAATCCCCCGGGACCTTGTTCATCGAGGCGAGTTGGCGGGCGTACTCCATCAGCTCGAGTTCCGAGGCGGCGGGCGGAAGGTCGAGAATTGGGTTTGCGAGCGCGGCGGGGATGTCCGTGAACAGGTTCTCGACGGAGCCCACGCCTATCGCGTCCAACATCTGGCGTCGGTCGTCGTCGGTATTGGGGACGTAGGGAGACTGGAACGTGTCGACCATGAGCGGCCCTAGCCGGCGTCCGACTCCAGGAACGACTCGTAGTCCGCGGTGCTTAGCAGGCTGTCCACCTCGGAGGGGTTGTTGAGCTGGACCCTGAGCATCCAGCCTCTATCGAACGGACTGTCGTTCACCAGCTCGGGGCTGTCAACGAGGGCCTCGTTACTTTCGACGACCTTGCCGCTGACCGGGGAGAACAGGTCGGAGACCGCTTTGACCGACTCGATCTCTCCCATCTTCTCAAACTGCACGACGTCAGAGCCGACTTCGGGCAACTCTACGAATACAACGTCGCCGAGGCTGTCCTGGGCGAAGTGGGTTATGCCGACGGTTACGGCCCCATCGGGGCCGGGCCTCACCCATTCGTGTTCCTTCGAATATCGCAGCTCTGGAGGGTTCATGCGTTCCTGCTCCGGGAGTAGAACGGGAGGGTGGCGACCTCGGCCGCTACCGGGCGACGTCGGACCTCTATGTAGATTCGGGTTCCGGGGGTCGCCGAGCCGGTAGGAACATAGCCCAATCCGATATTCATGTCAAGCGTCGGAGAAGGGCCACCGCTGGTGACGCTGCCGATGACGTCGCGGCCATCAGTGATAGGGTAGCCGTGCCTGGCGATGCCGCGTTCTACCATCTTGAATCCGGCCAGTTTCCGAGCGACGCCCAGGTCGCGGCTACGCCGGAGTGCCGGCCCGGCCACATAGGCGTCCCGGTCCGGGTCGACGAAGCGCTCCAGCCCCGCTTCGTAGGGGTTAACGGAGGCGTCCATGTCGTTGCCGTGGAGTAGCAGTCCAGCCTCCAGCCGCAGGACGTCCCGCGCACCCAGTCCGCACGGAGCCGCGCCGTTGTTCATCAGTTGGTCCCAAATTGCGGTCGCCGCGTCACCAGGGACGATCAACTCGTAGCCGTCCTCGCCGGTGTATCCCGTGCGAGCCACGTAGGCGTCGGCGCCGGCGACACGGGTCCGCAAGGCCCCAAACGGGCGGACCGCGGACAGGTCGGATTTCGTCAGCGGCTGTAGCATCTCCGCGGCCCGAGGCCCCTGGTGCGCGATCATGGCGGTCTGTTGGGTGACATCCTCAATGTTCACCCGCCCGTATGTCTTGGAGTTGGCGGCCAGCCAGTCGAACACCGCGCGAGTGTTGGCGGCATTTGGTATCAGCAGGAAATCCTCGTCACCTCGACGATATACGATCGCGTCGTCGATAATGCCGCCCTCTTCGGTGCACAGGACGTTGTATCGAGCGCGGCCCTGGCGCATGTTGGGAGCGCTAACGCTCAGCACCTTGTCCAGCAAGCCGGCGGCGTCGGGACCCTTCAGCTCCAGCCGGCCCATGTGGGATACATCGAAAAGCCCCGCGCTGGTCCTGACGGCGCTGGCCTCTTCGAGTATGCCCGAATACTGGACCGGCATATCCCACCCTGCAAAGGGCGCGGTCCGGGCGCCCAGGGCCTGGTGGGTCTCGTGCAAGGGCGTGTGGCTCAGAGCGTCCGAGATGCTCAATCTGAGTGTTCGGCGCCGAGGATATTGGGGCGAATATGGCTGCGGATCATAGTGGCGTGGGACTCACACTGGCTAACGCGGCAGACACGGTTCCGGCGCTCAAACGCATAGTAGTCCCTGGCCTCGGCAGGTGTCAACGAGACCTGTGATCGAGGTCAGAAGATGAAGGATCGCATGGGAGCATCGTTCCGCTTATCCACGCGGTGGCGTACACGGGAGCGGTGGCTGGTTCGGCGCTCTCGCGGGATGTCGTTACGCGCATGGGGTGCAGCAGTCGGTCATGTTATACTGACTACGGATTGAGCCTTAGGCGAATCCGCTTGCAGCGGCGCCGGCAACTCCCCGTCCGTGCGAGCAATCGACGGCGACCCCTCGAAGGAGTTGTTCAGTTTAGGATGAACGGGAACTCAATGCGCAGAAGCATGATCTATCTGCTGATTATCGTCGCGATAACAGCAATTGTGTTCACGCTGTTTTCCGACGCGGTCGGCGGCAGTCAAGAGATATCGATAAATGAGGCGGTGGCGCTGACGGCCCGGGGCGACGTCGCTCTTATCGAGGTTGACGGCAACCATCTTACCATCGAGACGGTGACGGGAGAGGTGCTGACCTCCCGCAAGGAGGACGGCTCGTCCATCGTCGAGATCCTGGAGCGGGCCGGTGTGGACCCCGTAACCACCAAGGTCGACATTGTCGTGCAGGGTTCCAGCGGCCTTTCTAGCTTGCTGGGCATCCTGTTCAACTTCCTGCCGCTGATTTTCTTTGGCGCGATTCTGCTGTTCATGATGCGCCAGGCTCAGGGAAACACCAACCAGACCTTCAGCTTCGGGAAGAGCCGAGCGCGGATGTTCGTCGGGAACAGCCCGGCCGTGAGCTTCGACGACGTGGCGGGAGTCGAGGAGGCCAAGGAGGAGCTGACGGAGGTAGTGGAGTTTCTGAAGTTCCCCGAGCGTTTCCTTGCCCTTGGGGCCAAGATACCCAAAGGGGTGTTGCTGGTCGGCCCGCCTGGCACTGGGAAGACGCTGATGGCTCGGGCGGTTGCGGGTGAGGCCGGTGTGCCCTTCTTTTCGATTAGCGGCTCTGAGTTCGTGGAGATGTTCGTTGGAGTTGGGGCGAGCCGAGTACGGGATCTGTTCGACCAGGCAAAGCGCAACGCACCCTGCATTGTGTTCGTGGACGAGATTGACGCCGTTGGTCGTCACCGGGGCGCCGGGCTGGGTGGAGGCCACGACGAGCGCGAGCAGACCCTGAACAGATACTGGTAGAGATGGACGGGTTCGACACAACGACGAATGTTATCGTGATCGCGGCCACCAACCGTCCCGATATACTGGACCCAGCTCTGTTGAGGCCCGGCAGGTTCGACCGTCGGGTGACCCTGGACAACCCCGACATAAGAGGTCGCAAGCAGATTCTAGAGGTCCACTCCAAAGGGAAACCGATCAGCGAAGAGGTAAACCTTCAGCAGGTGGCCCGGCAGACGGTCGGATTCAGCGGAGCCGACCTGGCGAACCTGGTGAACGAGTCCGCGATACTTGCCGCACGTCGGAACAAAAAGGATATTGGGCAGTCTGAATTCGCGGAGTCAATAGACCGTGTGATAGCGGGACCCGAGCGCAAGAGTCGTGTGATCACGGCTCGCGAAAAAGAGATCACAGCCTATCACGAGGCAGGCCACGCGCTGGTCGCCCATGTTCTGCCCGACTCCGACCCCGTTTCGAAGGTCACTATTGTTGCCCGAGGACACGCCGGAGGATATACCAGGACTCTCCCGGAAGAGGACCGGAACCTGATTACACGAAACCAGCTTGAGGCGCGTCTGGCCATGGCGCTCGGCGGCCGTTCGGCGGAAGAGTTGGTGTTCGACGAGGTAACAACCGGTGCCGGCAGCGACCTGGAGCAAGCGACCAGCATCGCGCGTACGATGGTGACCCGGTACGGGATGAGCGAAAAGTTGGGGCCGCGGACCTTTGGCAAGCGCGAGGAGTTGGTATTCCTGGGCCGGGAGATTTCCGAGCAACGAGACTACAGCGACAACGTGGCCGAGACCATCGACGAAGAAGTCCACCGGCTGATTGAGACGGCTCACCAGACCGCAAAGGACGTGTTGGTCGAGCACCGGGCGAGGCTGGACCGCATCTCGGAATTTCTCCTCGAGCACGAAACGATCGAAGAGGACCAGGTCAAGGAGGTCTTCGACACGCCACCTCCCGCGGCGGATATGTCGCCCGCGCCGGTGCCCGGGGACTGATCGTGCACGCCAACAGCTAGGCCGTCACCGGCCTGTTCAAGAGAAACTCGGGCGGACCCTACGGTCCGCCCATTTGGTTTGCAGGTGTGGCCGCGTTGCAGCCAGAGTGGTCTCTTTGGAGTTCACTCATGATTCGTCGTAGCGAGGAGTCCTTCAGGGGCGATACGACTATGCAATCTGGCGGCCGGGGGGCCAGCCCTCCACCCCCGACTCGGCGGAGCGATGAGTTTCGGAGACATGCACGTTAGCCGACGGCGTCTTTGAACCGCGTGATGGCGTCAATGTGACCCTGGGGCGAGGTCAGCCCCGCGTTCATGGTGTTTACCGATATGTGGGTCGCTCCCAGCGCCACCCATGCCTCGACGTCTGCCATCCATTCGTCCTGTGGTCGGCCCCGTATCGATACCCACGACTCGATGCCGATGTCGTCAGGGCTGCGGCCCTCGGCGGCGGCCATATCTCGCACCCGCTGAATTAGCTCGCCACCCTCCTGGTCCGGTCGAAACAAGGGGAACCAGCCGTCACCTAGCCGCGCCACACGCTTCAGGACCTGTTCCGCCCTGCCTCCGAACCAGATTGGAATCGGCCGTTGAACAGGCAGCGGATTCAGGCCGGCGTCGGTGACCGAGTGCCAGCGGCCTTTGTACGTCACGAGGTCGTTGGTCCATAGCTGGCGCATTAGCTCTATCTGCTCTTCGGACCTGCGACCTCGGTCGTGGAAATTCTCGCCAAGCGCCTCGTATTCGACCGGGTTCCACCCAGTGCCGATTCCCAGCCGCAGCCGGCCTCCGCTGAGGACGTCGATCGCAGCCGCCTGTTTTGCCACCAGTACTGTCTGACGCTGCGGGAGGATGATTACGGAGGTGACGAGCTCTATACGCTCCGTGACCCCCGCAAGGTAGCCGAAGAGCACGAACGGCTCATGGAAAGCGTCTGTATGACGGTAGGCGCCGCTCCATCCGGGACGGCTGGCCGCGTTGGCGCCGAGCACGTGGTCGAACGCGATAATGTGGTCGTAGCCCAGGGACTCGACCGCCTGCGCGTAGTCCCTGATGGCCCCTGGGTCCGCTCCGATCTCCGTCTGCGGAAAGACTGCTCCGATCTTCACGTCAGGTCCTCCTTAGAACTGGCTTTGTCCGTCTTGTTGGCGCAAGGCCATAGTGTACTATATACGCCGCCTGGGGCCGTGCCTGGGCTAACGTGTTCAGAGGCCACGATGCCAAGTTACGATCGGATACTCCGCGGGGGTACCGTGCTGGACCCGGCGAGCCGGACCGCGAGCCGTGCCGACGTCTGTATCTCCGATGGGAAAATCGAGCGGGTGGAGCCCGAGGTCGACCCTGGCCTCGCAGGCGACGAGATTGACGTGGGCGGCATGTGGGTGATGCCCGGCCAGATCGACACCCACGCCCACGTCGCCGGGATCGCCCGTAACTGGGACCCCGCTTTGGGCTACGGGATGCTTGCCCGGGCAGGTACCACCACGGTCCTAGACATGGGGGGCACCGGCGTGTCGCTTATCGACGGCATCAAGCGCCGCGGGGCCGGGCTGAATGTCGCCGGCCAGTTCGCATTGATCCCGGGTCTGACCATACCGACCGGCGAGCCGAAGCCTGGGAACTTGAGAGATATCGTGCGCAACGCCCTATCCCAGGGCTGCCTGGGTGTGAAGATGCTGGGTGGCTACCACCCGTTTACACCGGAGACCTCTGCCGAGGTGATTCGCACCGCGAACGAGCAGCGCGCCTATGTCGCCTTCCACCTGGGCACCACCGAGTCGGGCAGTCACCTTGGAGGAGTCCGGGAGGTGCCAGAGCTGGTTGGCAGGGGCAGGCTGCACGTGTGCCACGTCAACTCCTACTGCCGGGGTGTCTTGGAGGACGCGAAAGACGAGGCCGAAGAGGCGCTGTCGGTCCTCGAGTCGATGCGAGGTCAGCTCAACTCGGAGGTTTACCACGCGGTACAGAACGGCACCAGCGGGCGGTGCGACGACGACGGCAACGTCGTGGCGGACGTCATGCGTAACTGCCTCAAGCTTCGTGGCTATCCACCCACCATCGAAGGCATCAGGCGGGCTATCCTGGACGGCTACGGTTCCGTCGTGGCCGAGAAAGGTGGACGGATGTACTATGCCGGTGGCCACCAAGCCCTCGAAATGTTCGACAGAGCGCGGTCGAACGTTGGCATGAGCTTCCCGGTGAACGTTCCTTCGTCGGCCTTCCGGCTTACAACGGCCAAGAACGAATCAGCCGAGTTCATCGTGGACGCGGTCAGCACCGACGGAGGCTCCCACCCAAGGAACGTGGCCATTCAGAGCACGATGGCGCTGGTCCAGTTTGGTGCGTTGACCCCGCTCGAGATGGCCGAGAAGCTTTCGTGGAACCCCGCTCGTATGCTGGGTTTGTTCAACAAGGGCCACTTCACGCCAGGCGCCGACGCCGATGTCACCGTCCTCGACCCGGCTTGCAACCAGCCGCGTATGAGCCTCGTAGCCGGCGAAGTGATCATGGACCGGGGCCGTGTAACAGGCACGGGCGGAACGCTACTCGTGACGCAACAGGGGGAGGACACGGCCAGAGATTGTGGGCTTCCGTACCAGATCGTCGACCTGTCTCGAAGCAAGCTATACGCGGGTTACGCCGGCTAAGTGGTTCGACGAGCCTGTCCTAAGAATGTCTAACATGACCTAGGCTGTAATTCTTGAGCCCTTCGGCTAGGCTCAGGATAGACTCCGCGAAGAATCTATGCGTGACTCTGGGATTCTTCGTCGTCCTTCCCCAGAAGGACTCCTCCAGAATGACACGAATGCGGGTCTTGTTAGAGACTCTAAGCCTGCCGAAGGGTTGACGACGAGCGGGATTGGCAACACGGACGGACGAAGGACGCCTTGTTTGATCTGGCGAATGTCGTCTAATAGAATGCGTGGCATCATAATTATAAGAAGCAACAGTTGAGCAGGGCCGCTTTGTTGGGCGTTGCCCTACTTCTTTCGGCCAATGTCGCGGTCGCGTGCGCGAGCGACGGGGAGTCCGCTTTCCGGATCGCCGGCGTACCCGATCAGAACGCCTCTACCCTGGTCCGTCGCTACGATGCACTGACCGAGCACCTGAATGACGTCCTCGACGTCAAGGTCGAATACGTGCCGACGGTGGACTATGCGGCCACGGTGTTGGCCTTCAAACGTGGCGACGTGCAGATGGCATGGTTCGGAGGTCTCACCGGGGTCCAGGCGAGGAGGGCGGTCCCGGGTTCAACCGCCATCGCCCAGCGGCCCCGGGACGCCACTTTCCACTCCAAGTTCATCGTTCAGGCGGGACTGGACTTGGCCGGCCTGGAGGACCTGGCCGGGCTAAGCTTCACGTTCGGTAGCGAAAGCTCCACCTCAGGGTATCTGATGCCCAGGTTCTTCCTGTCGCAAGCGGGAATCGACGCGGACGCCGACTTCAGCGGCGAGGCCAACTTCTCTGGCTCCCATGACAAGACCTGGGCACTTGTCGAGAGCGGTGCATTTCAGGCCGGGGCACTCAGTGAGGCGGTATGGGACCAGGCGGTCAGCGAAGGTCGTGTGGATACCACCAGGGTAAGGGAGTTCTACACGACGCCGGCCTATTTCGACTACAACTGGACCGTCCGCGCCGACGTCGATACGCGGTTCGGCGCGGGTTTTACGGACCGGCTCCGGGGGGCGCTGCTAGCGCTGGGCGAGGACCACAAGGATATACTGGACCTGTTTTCCGCACAGGGGTTCATCGAGACGAAGAACGAAAACTACAGCGCGATCGAAGAGGTGGCAATTATGTTGGGGATCGTGGAATAGTCGTGGCGGCCCAGAGCGAACATCGAATCTTGCGGGTGAGCAGCGTCTCGAAGAGCTATCCCGGGCGGGTGGCACTGGCCCCTCTCTCCTTCGAGGTCAAGGCCACGGAATCCATCGCGGTGGTAGGACCGAGCGGCAGCGGCAAAACGACGCTGCTGCACCTGCTCGCCGGCGTCCTCCAGCCCGACGAGGGCAGCATAGCGCTGAACGGCAGCAGGCTGGCGACGCTAAAACCGGGCCGCGAGCTGGCCAGCCTGGTAGGGGTAATCCACCAGCAATACGACCTGGTACCCCATCTAAGCGTGATTCACAACGTTCTGGCCGGACGTCTGGGACGTTGGGGGCTGGCGCGCTCGCTGGTATCGCTGGCTTGGCCTCGGGACGCCTGGATTGCTGAGCAGGCGCTGGAGCGGGTCGGTCTCGCCGATCGGCTTCACGAGCGCGCGTCGCGGCTGTCCGGGGGCGAACAGCAGCGGGTCGCAATCGCAAGGCTGCTCGTGCAGGACCCCCGCATTATCATCGCTGACGAGCCTGTTGCCTCACTCGACCCAACGCGGGCGACCGACCTGCTCAGCCTGATGTCCCAGATCGCCAGAGAGTCTGAAAAGACCCTCATCGCCAGTATCCACTCCATTGAGCTTGCCAGAAAGTTCTTCGGCCGTTTAATTGGGCTGAGGAACGGGACCCTGGAGTTTGACCTGCCGGCGGAGGACGTAACCAGCGCGATGTTTACCGGGCTGTACGAGCTGGAATGACTGGGACGTGAGGGCATCAGAGATGGCCAGCGCTCTTAGTGGAAGGTGGCTGCTGACGCTGGTACTCGTGGGCGCCGTCGTCGCGAGTCTCGCTTCCGTTGACTGGGGCGGCGGCCTCATGCATACGGGCGGCGGCGCGTCTGCCGCCAGGATCTTGAGCGGTCTAATCTCTCCCGAGGCTAGTCCGAGCTTCCTGAAGCTTGCACTGCAGGCCACCTGGAAAACGGTCGCCTACGCCGTCGCGGGCATAACACTGGCGGTCGCCCTCGGATTTCCGTTGGGCGTGGCGGCGTCGGGCGTGCTTCTCCGTCGGGGCCGAGTCAGGTCGATCACCGTGGCGGGATCGCGGCTGCTGCTGGCGGTATTGCGGTCGGCCCACGAGCTGGTCTGGGCGTGGCTCTTCGTCGCGGCTATCGGCCTGTCTCCGATGGCGGCGGTGCTGGCGCTGGCGCTACCCTATGCCGGTATCCTGGGCCGTCTGTACGCGGACTTTCTAAACGACGTGCCTGAAGATCCGCTGAGAGCGCTGCGCTCGGCGGGGGCCACTCCAGTCGGCGTACTGGCCTATGGTCGAGTCCCGATGGCCCTGGCGGACATGCTCAGCTACACCTTCTACCGCTTCGAGTGCGGCATCAGGTCCGCCGCGATCCTAAGCTTTGTCGGCATCCAGGGGATCGGATACCAGATCCAGCTATCGCTGGACGAGCTGTTTTACGACCAGGTCTGGACCCTCCTGTTCTTTCTGATCGGTCTCATCATTGCCGTCGACGTGTGGAGCAGCTTTGTGCGCAAGAGTCTGACGAGATGAGCGCCGTGACGCCCGGCGCATCCCGCCGACGAGTGAGCGTGCCCATGGCGTCGGCCGTGGGTTTTGGTCTCTTGAGCGTCGTCTCCTGGGCGTACATTATTCTCGGCGACACCGCCGGGTTCTCCGACCTGTTTCGGGCGGGCACCTGGCAGGAAGCCGGCGAGTTCATCGGGTCGCTGGCAGGCGCCGGAATCGACCGCACGCCCGCGTTCCTCGATCCCGGTTCCTGGGGAGATGCCCTGGCTCTGTCTTTGCAGACACTGACGATGAGCGTGCTGGCTATCGTCTTCGCGGCGGTCGCGGTGCTCGTCACATTCATGCCGGCGGCCAGAAACGTGGCATTTGGAGAGCTATCTGGCTTCCGTTCTCCGGTCGGCGGCCTGGCATTCTTCGTAATTCGTGCGGCGCTGGCTTTCGCGCGCGGGGTGCCGGAGCTGCTGTGGGCGATGCTGATTGTGTTCGTTTTCGCGCCCGGCGTTCTGCCCGGAGCCCTGGCCCTGGGTCTCCATAACTACGGCATCCTCGGCAAGCTGTCGGCCGAAGTAGTGGAGGACCTGGACCCTCGTCCCGCCCGGGCACTGCGCGCCGCAGGCGCCGGAAACTTGCAGATGCTGGCGTACGGGGTCCTGCCGCAGGTGCTTCCCCAGTTCGTGACCTACCTGTTATACAGGTGGGAGGTGATAATCAGGACGACCATCGTGGTCGGATTCGTGGCGGCCGGCGGACTGGGCCGAGAGTTTCGGTTGAGCATGAGCTGGTTCCAGTACGACAGGGTGGCGCTGCTGCTGCTCTGTTACCTGATACTGGTCGTCGGCGTGGACCTGGTGGCGGCGGTCCTGCGGCGTCTGGCCAGATAGGAGCGCGGATTGGCGATTACCGAGGCGTATCTGGGTCTTGGCAGCAACCTTGGAGACCGGGCGGCAAACCTGCGAATGGGCGCCGCCCAGCTGGCCGAGAGGGTGGGCGAAACCGAGCTGTCTTCTTTATATCGGACCACGCCCGTGGGCTTTGCGAGTCAGCCCGAATACTTTAATGCGGCATGCCGGGTGAGGACACGCCTCAGCGTATTCGAGCTAATGCACGTAATCCGGACGATCGAAGCGGACGCAGGACGGACCAGGATGGTCGCTAATGGTCCCAGGACCCTGGACATCGACATACTGCTATTCGGGTCGATGCGGCTCCATAGCCCGCCGGTCATCGTGCCCCATCCCCGATTGGCGGAGCGGTCCTTCGCGCTGGAACCGTTGGCCGAGCTGGCCCCATCGCTCCGCCACCCGGTGCTGGGTCTGACCGTTACGGAACTTCTGGGTCGCCTGCGCTCGGGGTCGGGTCGAGTCGTGCGTCGATCGCCTTCGGTCAGTCTCTGAGGGAGGGCGGCAGCAGGTTGGGTATGGTGTCTTCGATCGGGTAGGTCTCTCCGCACGCCTTGCACTGGAGTCTTCCCTCCACTATTTCGTCCTCCTCCTCCTTGGTCACGGTGAGGTCCAACTCGCCTCGGCATACCGGGCACACCAGGATATCCATGAGGTCGCGCTTCATAGTCTAGTCCACCTCCGCTACTCGTGTAACAGGATTTTCTGTAGATTTCAAGCTGTGGGCATGAGCCCTAGATGCTCTCGAGTGCGTTCTCGAACAACAGTTTGAGGGCGTCCGCCAGCAAGAATACGATGATCCCCAGTATCACGATGGCGTTGTAGCCGGAAAAGGCCCTGGCCAACCGGCGCAGGCCGGTAGCCGCGGTCTGATCGCCCTCAGCCTCGAGAAGCGCATGCCTTCGGCGACGCCCACGCGCCAGAACAAACATCCAGACCGACAGCGCGATCTTCGCTGCCAGCGTTGCGGCGTATGGCACGCCGATTACCCCGGGGGTCAGCCGATTGAAGGTGAGAATCACGCCCGTGGTCAACAGCACGAAGATGCATGTGTCGACCCAGGCCCGGAATTCGGTGGCCGTGGCCACATTGACCTGGTGTCCGGAATCCGGGGCTGATCGCAGCGCCGGACGAAGCGCCAGGAGGTAAAACAGGCTCCCTCCAATCCAGGCCGCGGCGGCCACCAGATGGACCCACCGGACCACGACCAGGAACAGATCGCCAACGCTCATGCTACCCCGCGGGACCCTCGATGCGCCAAACGCAGCTATTGTACACGCGCGCGGCGCCGAGCGTCCCACACCGGCGCAATTGGTACGAGCGGATAGCGTCGCAAAGCGGGGTTCGCGGCTTCGTGAGTACGACCGTCGCTTCGACGCCGTGGCAGAAAATAAAGAGGGCAGGATTCCGACTTGCCGTGGTGGTTCCCGTGAGACGGCGGTCGCGGCCTTAGTTCAGCAGGCTCGTGACAAGCTCATCCAGCTTCTCCAGGTTGAGGGCGCCTGTCCACTTGCGAGCTACCGCGTGGTCCCTGTCGATGAATATGGTGGTCGGGAAACCGGACACGTCGTACGCTCTGAATATGTCGCCCGAGGTGGTTTCGGTCTGGTCGGCGCCGATCAGGTAGTTAACCCCGATGTCGTCCACGAACCTCTGCCCATCTTCCGCGGTGTCCAGGCCCAGGAGTTGGATGCCGATGAACTGCACTCCCTCGGACTTGTACTTCTGGTAAGCGCTCTCAAAGTCCGGCATCTCCGCCACGCACGGCGGGCAAGACGGAAACCAGAAATTGAGGACCACAGGATCTCCCTCGAACTGCGAGAGCTTGATTTTTTCGCCGCCCCGGTGCTCGCCATTCCCGAAGAGGACTAGCTCGAAATCGGTGGCCGGCTTGCGATCGGTATTTTCTGAAATTGCCGGCGCCGCCGCGCCGCCGCAAGCGACAACCAGGAAAGCGGTCAGCGTAACAACAGACGCCAGCGTGCGCCCGGAGGTCCAAGGGCGGCGAGCCGACAATTGTCTGAACAGGTTTTTCATCGGTCCCTGTATTCGCATCTAACCCATCCCCATTCGAGTTCTCGTCTGGCACTTTCCGATGTCCGTTGGATGCCTCGGCGACCTGCGGGGATGCGCCTGGACCAGCAATGAGCGTGGGTCCGCCCGGTCAACTTATACTACGTGGGTGTCGGAACGGGGGATTTCGGAGCATGGGCGTTTGGGGGTTTAGAAGGACCGCACCGATGTGGTCCGACTAAGGGAAGCGACGGCTCAGTAATCCGAAATGCGCGTCGCCAGCTCGTCTACCAGCTCGTCGATTGGCACGCGAACCTGGGCCATAGTGTCCCTTTCCCGAATCGTGACAGACGCGTCGTCCAGAGAGTCGAAGTCCACGGTCACACACAGCGGAGTCCCGATCTCGTCCTGGCGCCGGTATCGCCGGCCGATGCTCTGGCTATCGTCGAACTGGACATAGCCGGCGAACCTGCCCGAGCGCCTGACGTTGTCGAACACCTCCCGCGCCAGGGGCCTCAGTCGCTCGTTTCGGGATAGGGGCAGCACGGCGATCTTCACGGGCGCAAGAGTGGGGTGCAGCTTGAGCAGCACACGGGTCTCGGTTTCTCCCGACGCGGTCGGCGCCTCCTCTTCGGTGTAGGCGTTCAGCAGGAATGTCAGCACGGCCCTCCCGACACCGATCGACGGCTCGATCACGTAGGGCACGACGTGCTCCCCAGAGTCCTGGTCGAAATAGGAAAGGGTCTGGCCGCTGGCCTCCGAGTGGGCGCGAAGATCGAAGTCGGTGCGATTCGCGATGCCCATCAGCTCGCCCCAGCCCCAAGGGAACATGTACTCGACGTCGGCCGTTGCCTTAGCGTAATGCGACAGCTCCTCGGCCGTGTGGTTGCGTACGCGAAGCCGGTCGGGGTCGACGCCCAGGTCGGTGTACCAGGCCAGACAGTCGGCGATCCACTGCTGGTGGCTCTCTTCGTCTTCTCCGGGCTTCACGAAGTACTCGATCTCCATCATCTCGAACTCGCGATTCCGGAAGATGAAGTTGCCGACGGTGATTTCGTTGCGGAACGCCTTGCCGATCTGAGCAATCCCAAAGGGCAGCCGTTTCCTTGTGGCCGCGACTACATTGTTGAAGTTGACGAATATCCCCTGTGCGGTCTCGGGACGGAGATAGACCGCTTCCGCCTCATCCTCCACCGGCCCGATGAAAGTGCGAAACATTAGATTGAACTGCCTGGGCTCGGTCATCTCGCCGCCACAGTTGGGGCAGGTATCGGACTCCAGGTGGTCTTCGCGGTGTCGCAGATGGCAGGACTTGCATTCGACCAGCGGGTCGCTGAAGCTGCCGACGTGACCGCTGGCGCGCCAGGTTTCGGGGTGCATCAAGATCGCGGCGTCGAGGCCGACCATGTCGTCACGTCCCCAGACCATAGTCCGCCACCAGGCCTCCTTGACGTTACGTACCAGCTCAACACCCAGCGGTCCAAAATCCCAGGAGCTGGCCAGCCCGCCGTAGATTTCACTGCTCTGGAAGACGAAACCTCTGCGTTTGCAGAGGGATACGATCTTCTCCATGTCCGTGTGTTGGGTGTTGTCGACCAAGGCTACCTCGACTGATAATTGAGTCGGTTGACCGTGGGCGTACAATTATAGCAAAGCGGCCCGGCGCGGCTCGGGCCTGGAGATCGCGCCCGGCTGCTCGCGCAGTCGGCTTGGGATTGAGGGTGCTGACGCGGAGTGGCGAGGTCGGCCTGTCGATGCCCCCGGCTTGCAGGTTAAATCAGACCAAAGGAGGTCAAGATGGCTTATGTGATGAGGCGCATATTCTAAGGAAAGCCCGGCAGCGGGAATGAGCTGATAGATATTTGCCACGATGGGAACTTCATCGTGCGTGCGCTGGGAATCGCGATCAAACCGCGTGTACTCTCGGATTTCAACAACGGGCGAACCGATAGGATAGTGATGGAGTGGGAGGCGGAGAGTATATCTGAGTTGATGGTTTTCGGTGAAGAAGGGGGAGACGACCCCGTATACCGCGAGGTGTTTGCCCAGGTCTTCAGTCGACTCACAGAGCTGATCGACTACGCCGAGGTCGACACCTGGCAGACACACTGAATCCAGGCTCGACAGGACCTGGTCACCTTCGGCCCTTCCGTTCGCTCCAAGCGCTGATTGGCGCGACACAGCCCCAAGCGACTCAACAAAATTCACGTTTTACAGGAGGAAGAGATGCAGATCTCCGACAAGGCCGATATTCGGAGAGAGGAGCTCGCGCCGGGAGTCGACCGGTGGGCGCTGCTCGACGGCGACAAGGGCGCCGAGTCGCTGAGCGTGGGGGACGTGACTCTTGCCGCCGGCGCCAGCGTGCCTACCCACATGCACCCCACCGAAGAGGCGATGGTGATACTGGAGGGGGAGCTGGAGGCTATCGTCGGCGACGAGGTGGTTACGGTAACTGCTGGGCAAACGATACTGGGGCCGCCCGGCGTGAAGCATGGCTTCGTGAACCGCTCCGGAAGTTCCGCGCGGGTGATGGCGATCTTTCCGACGGCCAGAATGGAACGGACGCTCGTGGACTGAACGTCTTCCCCTCGAACTCAGGGATGCAACGACACTAACTTCGGCACCGAGTGACGCTGCGACCCGATCAGGGCACTCCTCGGCGGTGCTGATGACGAGGCGGGATGGGAGTGTTATCATGCGCCCTGTCCGAAGCTTGACTCGATCCAGCGGATCACGGAGCGATCAATGTCGGGTCGGGCGGTCCACCCCGCATCTGCCCGCGGGCGTCGACGGCCTGATCGCGGCGGAATCGGAAGAGGCTTTTCCGAGCTGGGGGTGCGTAAGCACCGGTCGCCGGGGTCTGCCTCCTAGAATTATTGAAGGAGTTTTGCGTTGCTAAAACTACGAGAGAACCGGGTTAAGCGGAAGCTTGAGCGGGGGGAGACAGCCGTTGTCGCGTCCGGGCTGCGGACGCCTGACCTGGTCGACGCTTTTGGCCCGCTGGGCTTTGACGGAGTCTGGATAGAGACCGAGCACGGCGCCCTGGACTTCGCCGACATCCCGGACCTTACAAGGGCGGCAGACCTCTGGGGTATGACCTCCGTGGTGCGGGTGAACCAGAACGTTCCTGGCGTGATTTATCGCACTTTCGATGTCGGCGCTCAGGGCGTTGTGGTGCCCCACGTGGACACCTCCGATCAGGCCCGGGCCGTGGTCAGCGCGGGCAAGTTCGCGCCTATAGGCGCCCGTGGCATCGGTGGCAGCCGCCAGGGGTTCGGCGTGGACGACTTCCTGGCCCATGCCAACGACGAGACGCTACTGGTGGTGCTCATCGAGGATATCGTCGCCGTAAATAATCTTTCGGCGATCCTGGAGGTCGACCATATCGATGTGTTCTTCGTCGCACCGGGAGACCTGGCCCAGAGCATGGGACTGATCGGCCAGACCGACCATCCGAAGCTCCAGGAGACGCTGAAGGGCGCCATGGCGAAGATCGTGGCCAGCGGCCGAACGGCGGGAGCGCTGGTGTCCGACGCCGACGTCGAAGAGCACCTCGACATAGGAGTCCGGTTCTTGATGGTCGGCTGGCAGGCGTGGGCGGCCGCCGGCTCCAAGAGGTTCCTGGACACGGTGGCGGCCGCGACCGGTTAGCCAGCCCTGGCTGACCCCCGACAACGGGCTACCGAGCAGGATATCTGGCGCTCAACCCTTGATCGAATTTGGGACATATGCGCTCGACGTGTTGCGACCGACCTCGCGACACCGAGCGAACTTGTGACCAGGAGGCCGAACGGTTGGAAAATGAGGTAATTGAAACCCAGAACGCCACGATGAGGCTGCGGGAAGATGACATCATACAGTCGAATATTCATCCCGGCAGCCGGGCGACTCTCGAAAACGTCAAGGAAAACATCGTCGCCTTCGAGCGCCTCGCCGACGGAAGAAAACTTCCGTTAATGGGAGTCGTTGGGGTGGGCGCGTCAATCGACAAGGACGCCCGAGACCACGCGAAGCACCACAACTACTCGCTAGGTGCCTCCGCCAT
Organism: Dehalococcoidia bacterium; assembly: GCA_965248005.1. Lineage (GTDB taxonomy): Bacteria > Chloroflexota > Dehalococcoidia > Lucifugimonadales > UBA1123 > CBDFIE01. The sequence continues at coordinate 467,233 of CBDFIE010000003.1, read as the reverse complement.
CGTGGTGAGGACGAGAGCGCATTGGATAATCGGAAGCCTTTTCACCGGACTCAATAGAGTCCCTATTCCCACCAAGGTTTTCACCTCCGAAAAAGAGGCAGTCGTATGGCTGAAGGGATTCCTCTAGGAAGTTCAGATCGGTCCCCCCATGACGACCCCAGGGTCGCGCATATCGTCGACCTGCTGCTCGAGTACGCTCGTGGCAATCTGGGTGCTCGCCTGAAACCGTCCGGGTTGGACGACGATCTGGATGCGGTGGTCGTCGGCCTGAACGTCCTGGGGGAGGAACTGGAAGGCTCGCTAGCGGAGTTAAGCCGGTACCGGGAGCGCCTGGAAAATATCGTTGAGGACCGGACCGCTGAGGTACGCGAGTATGCCGACGCAATGCAGCACATGGAACTCGGCGTGATCATTTTTCACCTTGAGGACCCAGACGACGAGCTTTCACTCAGAATCGTCGGGGCCAACTTGGCCGTGGAGTTGCACGCGGGCTACCGTCCTGAAGAGCTGATCGGGAAGAGCCTCGTCGAAATCATGCCGGAGATAGTCGAAACCGACTTGCCTAAGGCATACGCCGAAGTCGCTCTGACGGGAGTCCCCAAACAGTTCTTGCCCATATATTACGATCACAACCGACGGGCGCCGGACAGCTACTGGTCGATACGGGCTTTCCCGACGCCCGGTCGAAACGTAGGCATTATTTTCGAGAACGTAACTGAGCGGGTCCGACTGACGGAGAGAGCGCTGCAGGTCAATCGAGAGCTTGAGATGCGGTTCAGCACTGTGTTCAATTCCGCCGGCGTTGGCATCGCCATCGCGGACGGAAATGGGAGATTGATACAGACCAATCCATCCTTTCAGGACACGCTCGGCTATACGGAGAATGAGTTTGAGCGCATGAACTTCGCTGATGTCACGCATCCGGACGACCGCGCGTCGAATCTGAGGCTGTTCAGAGAAATGATCGCGGGCATACGAGACGGCTATCAGTTGGAGAAGCGGTACATCAGCAAGAACGGTTCAACCGTTTGGGCCAACGTCGTTGTCTCAGCGCTGGGGTCGACTGACCTGGGGTTCCGATGCGTGGCGATGGTGCAGGACGTCACGGCTCGCCGGTTGGCGGAGCTTGAGCTTGAGACCTCTCAGGCACGCTTCGCAGGGATGTTTCCTCGGAGGTCCCAATCATCATGCTGACAGGAGTCGGTGAGATGATGGACGCCGCCGGCGACCGCCTGTCAACAGTCGACTTGATTGTGGGCAAGCCTATAACCGAGCGTGACCTGCGAGCGGCGATATCGAAGGTGACGGAGACCACGTGGTAGGAAGCACCCCGGGTCCTGACGTCGCCCTGAGGGCGCCACAGATCGAGCTGAACGCGAGAATCTGGGTGGACGGCGCCTGGACTGCCCTGCGGCGCTGGGCGCGGCCCGAACCTGGTCGGGGTGGCCGGGATCGAACCGGCGCTCGGCGTGCGCGCCTCCTCTTGACCCGGCGCCAAGCGCAGGGTCTCCGAATACGCAACGGTTATTCAGCCGGAATGCGCTTTGATTCGTTTCCTGTCGTGATCGGTGAAATGGGGTTCCATCAACGTCGTCATCTTCTGCAACGTCTCGTCAGGCGTGTCAATGCTCGTGTCGACGTGGATTTTGGGACCGAGCTCAGACTTCGCGACGAGTCGCTCGTACTCGGACATGACCTCCGCGATATCACCTTCTTTCAGAGGGCTGTTGGAGTGATGAGGCGTGCCTTTTAACTCCGCCATGCGCCGAGCGATCACGCTCTCAGCCGCCGTCATGTGGACGATGATAATCGGGTCCGACGTGATCTGTTTGGCTCGGCGTTCCACCTGCTCGAACACCGCCTCTCGGTCGTACTCGTCTCCGGGCAGCCCGTAGCCGTAGTACTTTCTGGCGTAGATCGATTCTTCGATATGGAAGCCGACGGTCAGGTCGTCCACCCCATTGTAGTGGTGTAGATGATAGTACATGCTGTACCGGTGGTACATCTCTTTCAATTTCGGAGACAACGCCAGTATCTGCTGCTGCTCTTCGAGTGTCGTATTGTCGGGGTGGCCTGACGTATGAGGCAGCTTTGAGTGGTCGTGAATGAGGCCTCCGGCGAAGGGCGCTCCCATGATCTCCGTCTTCCACACGCGGAGCTTGTTGGCAATCGTCGTTGCTCCGACGTACTCGATTCCTGCCAGTATTACCTTCACTGATGAATCTCCATTCGGTTGGCGTTAGATTCGTGGGCCAGAGTACGAGCCCAGCCGCTAGGCGGCTCCATCCTGCTTCGCCTGTTCGATCTCGTCCGATGTGAAGTCTATCGAGGCCATTATCTCGTCGGCGTGCTGGCCTTGTGTCGGCGGCGCCATGCGGATCTGGTTCGGTGTCTTCGACACTTTGTAGGGAATGCCCGGCATCTTGAGCGGGCCGGCGGGGCTGTCGATACTACTGGCTTTCGGTCGCCCGTCTCAACTGCACGTCCAGCTCCCTGAGCCTGGCCTCCGCACGGGATGTCCTCGTGGGCAGGGCACAACGACCCCAGGCTACCTCAGCATGGACTTGTACACCTGCTGGCCTTGCCTGAAGAGGTCTGAGACCTCGCGGCGCTGGTTATCATTGTAGTACTTGCCCTTCGTGCGGACCCACTCCAGCGAGCGCTCGATGGAGTCGTCGAAAAACCGTGCCGCATCCCTCCGCTCAGCGCTGTCGACGCCGGTTCTCACGTAGATAGGGCTGGTGTGTGCGAATACCGGGTGCGAGAAGCTGTCCCGGGCCTCGCTGGAAAGCCTGGCGGCGATCCATCCGTCGCACGGTACTGCCACCTCCGCCTCCAGGTGTCCATCCACCGACCCATCCGGCATCGAGTCGCGGGCCACGACGTTGCCATTGAACAAGACCTCGGCCCTTGTGATGGGGTAGTGTGACTTCCAGTTCACCAGCGTGGACAGTCGCTGGCCTGGCTCGGCCTCGATATCGCCGCCCGGTCCCTGGGCCTCGACCGTCAGTGACAGGGCCGGCCCGTTAGTGATGAACGTGCGCCCCTCCTTGAGTGCGTCCAGCCAGGACTCGTACTCGAAGGCCCCGCCGGTGTTGGCGTACACTCGGTTGGCCGAGCTGATGAACCAGTCCGACCCCGTAGAGGCGGGCAGCCTGATTCCGGCGTTCAGCATCCGGTAGTAGATATCGTACTCGGGGTCCGCCCAGAAAGGGTCGAAGAGATTGAAGGCGTCAAGCTTCCCTAGCGCGGCGGCCACGGGCGCCTCCATGCCCCTGCCGTTGTGACACCAGATCACGATGCCCCCCTGGCGGCGGGCGTCATCGCAGGCGTAGGAGAGGGGAGGATAGTCCGGGTCGGAGGCGTCGACCAGGAGCCCCCTGCTCACCGGTTCCACGACGTTACGTATGTTCAGGAGCATGATGTGCCCGTATCCGGGGTCGTAGGCCCCCCCGGCGTTGTGCCTGTTCTCCTCCCCGCACTGGACGTAGTGGTGTGCAGAGGAGAACTCGGTGAGCATGCCAGGAGCATACTTGTTGGTTGCGTATTCTAGGTCCCAGCGCTTGAGGATGCTCACCGCGGTCATGCGCAGGTCCTCAATCCGCGGGTCGAGCTGGAGCCGTTCGTCGGGACGCTCCTCCTTCTCGTCGTAGTGAATGTGAGTGTTGCCCGGGTGCCAGCCGTGCTCGCCCAGCTCGGACCAACGTTCCAACGCTATGTCCACCGCCACGGTCCCCTTTGCAGGAGCCTCCAGGTTGATCCTAGCGGGCACGTATTCGGTGCCCCGCTCCACGACCACCCGCGTCCACCCGCGGGTCACGTCCACGCTAAAGGTGCCGTCGGAGTAGAAGAACGGCGTTCCCGGCCCGACCTTCAGGATCGCGTCGGGCGGGTGTGCGAAGCGCCCGGTGGAGGCGAGCACGTGCACCCTGGCCGGCATTTGCTCTTCACTGTCCCCGTCGATGATCTTGCCCGTAAGCGTTGCCATCTTTTCCTCTATCTTGCCACCTCTGGTGACCAGTGACCAGAACTCCAGGTATCAAGTAGACGCGCCGATCTCCACCGAGTTGGCCCTGGTTTCAGCCAGCGTCGTGCTAATTGGGGATAGACATGGCGGTTTCACCGGCCTGGCCAAGTGTCACAAGCCCTGGGCCATGATAGCATCGTCTGGGTACCGACACTCCGGTAATTACAAGGAAGCTATAGCCGATCCGACGACTACGGATAAGATAAGGTCGGGTTTCGACGGGGCTCGGCTTGGGATCTTGGTCGCAACGCCAACGGTCGGATTTCACACCGGGTTGCATGTGTGGCTGTTCCCGTTGAACGTCTTCCTACGCTGGTTCGCTCCTAGGACACGCGCTAAAGAGGACTCAGCGGCCAGCGAATCTCAGGACGCGGGGAATCGCCGAAGTAGCAGGTGGCTGTGGGTCGGAGGGTCTTGGGCGGCGCTGTCACTTGCGGTACGCCTAGCGCGTAACGGCCGGAGTCCCTGACAGCGGAAGGCGAGCTCGTCAACGCTCTTGCCGTCCAGCGCCACGCTCAACGACTCGGTACGCTCCCGTACGTCGACACGAGACTGACGAACCACGAGCCCCAGAATGTCCGCTATCTTCGACCACGCACTCACACGGGCAGATGCTGTGTCTTCAGACCTGGCAATCTCCAACAAGCCCGCAATTACGTCGTGAGCTGTGAGGTACGATTGTGCCTGCAGGTCGCCTTGTTGACGGGTAATTGCCGCGTCGATATGGGGAGATGTCACCAGTTTGTGAGCACCAGTAGCGGCGGCGGCGGGGTTAGGCGCTTTATAACCTGCTTCGCGGTATGCGCGGGCGCCATTGCCGCCGTTAGTGACATAGGCGTCGACAAATGCGGATTGCTTAAGCGTGAGGCGTCGAGGCAAACTCGGGCTCCCAGGTGGCAGTAAACGTCCTTGGGCAACCGTGTATTAGCGCCCTCCGTGCCGTAACCAGCTCAGCGTTGATCGCTAACGCTTCTTCCGGCGTTGGCGTGCTGTTTTTCAGTATTCGCGGTCGTATGCAGACTGTGCCACTGATGCTTGCGCGAGCGGCGTACCACCACAGATGCACTCCCGCCGCCGCAAAATTGACGCTCGCGGCACAACAAATACATGTGGATACTAATCTTCAGAAAATACCCCATGTCCCTCAAGTATGTCCCAATCGCGCTGCTGACGCTGGCTGCGATAGCCTGCGGCGGCAACCGTGTGATGGACGTAAATGTCGAAGCCACTGTCCAGGCGAGAGTACTGGCCACTGTTGAGGCGCGGCCGTCGCCTACGGCGGCTCTAGCAGTATCCCCTACGCCTTCCGTTGCGTCCACGGTCATGCCCGGCCCTGCGCCAGTGCAAACGGTGGGGCCGGTGCGCACGTCGCGGTCGGTTGCGAACTCCTGGTCTTGCAACGAGCTTCTTTGACTCCGAAGAATTCCTCAACAAGGACCCAGGCGAATTGGTCGACGAGGGGTATGACCTCCTGGATGAATTCAAACCCATCCTTGCCGCCTACTGGCTAACCCGGGCCATTGAACTTGATCCGAGTTCCCATGAAGCCTACGCGGGGAGAGCTTTCGCAATTTCATCGCGAGCTAGTGTCTAGCCGGAATCCATGTAGCGCAGAAGAAGTCGGATTGCCGCCGGTGGTACTTTACCCCAGCAATACTGATGCATGGGGTGAATGCAGGTACAGCCCACTCCACTCTCGCTACGTGGTGCGCTACCTGTTTGGCGACGACGATTTCTTTGCCCTCCGGGACATCAGCGAGGCGATTAGCCAGCAGGATCAATCTGCCTGGTACTTTGAGCTTCGTGGCAAGATTAGGGAGCGAATCGGCAGAGACCCGGAAAGCCTGCAACTTGCAATCGATGACTTTACCGCAGCGATCTCTTTGTCGCCGAACCGGTGTAGCTACTATCAAGACAGGCTAAACCTGTACGACGATCTCGGGCAGCGGGCGGAAATGGCCGGAGACCTGATGGCGCCACAGCAGCTGTACGAATCGGCACTAGAAAAGAAGAAGGCCGAATTAGAGGACCTTTCCGATCCGATGTGGACGACCAAATTGACGGCGTTGGGGAGGTGCAGAAACGCTCTGATGGGGTTAGCGCAGCTGTATTTGGAGATGGACGACGCTGAGTTCGAGGCACTGCATCCTTTGGAGCCGCCGAGCAGTATTGGCACGACGCCTAAATTGGACTTCGCACTTAACACGTTAGCTGCCCGTATCAACCATAGGGACGTCGAGCTGCTAGGTGGCAAGGCCAGGGTTCTAAGAATTGCAACGACCTTGAGAGCGAAAGTGCGGCATCACATGGTGTTCGTGGAAGGTCGTGACATCACGTCGCTGAGAGAGGCGGTCGACGAACTGACTGACGTAATTGCGATATGGAGCACGTACGGTGGTGACGACTTGCGCATGCTTTACGAGGTTAGGGGCTGGCCATACACAGCGATGGGCGACTACGCACTGGCGCATGCGGATTTCGATTCCGTGGCCGACGCGCTTCCGCTGTACAGGTCCGAGCCCGGCGAAACTCTAACCGGCCTCGACTCAAACCTTTTCGACAATCCTGAGAAGTTTACCCGGGTTGCCGATTCTGCGACCGACACCTTTGTTATCTACCGTAACGACCTCGTCAAGACAGGGATAGCTTTCGGCCTAGAAGCGTTTACTCTCGATTTGCTTGGAAGAACAAGGTCCGCGGACGAGCTCTGGATCGAGGCTGAGGGGAGGACGGGTTGGACCAAGGCTAGACTGTTAACAAGAACTGAGCGGAGCATGACCGATTACGGTTGGCCAAGTGGTCGCATCAACAGGATGCTATGTAAGTCGGACATCACGCGCTTGGTCTGCACATGAATACGTTGCCAGTGACTGCGCGTCGTGGCACGGATGTTGCCTGGAGCCACAATGACTGCGACGGGACCTCACACCGAACCGGATGCAGGTGGGGACGCCATGGAGACTCCAAGCGCGCGAGACGCCCGGACTGTGCGAAACGCCCCTGGGACCCCTGAAACCAAATCTTGTTGCAAGCAGTCCGCGCTTCCGCAAGTGACTCCAGTACTTCTCGATTCGCTTTGGACTCCCGCGATCGGGTTCGTATATGAGCCAGACGTTCACAGGGGACTCCCGTTCGACCCTTCGTAGCTCATGGCGCGCGCTCGAAGGATTGACCGCGCCGCGCGGAGTGCGCTCAGGTGCCGGGAGCGTCAGCTCCAGCGAAGAGTAGCGTGATTTGAGGTTCGGTTGCTGTCAATGTTGCTGTCATCGGGCGAGTTCCAGTAGGATACGACGGCGTTCGGCTAGGCGTGGACCAAACCTGGTCGGGGTGGCCGGGATCGAACCGGCGACCTCCTGTTCCCAAAACAGGCGCGCTACCGCTGCGCCACACCCCGGACCGCACACACAAGATTACAGGTTCCGTCGACCTCGGGTAAAGGCCGGTCGCGCCGCACGGACTGGCCGGACGCCTGATGCAGGCGGACCACGGCAGCACACCTCGCGCCGTCGCCCCCGAGATCGCCCCGCTGGATGCGTCCCAGGCTGCGCTCGGTGCTATAATTCCCGCTGGCAACTCACGATCAGACCGACGCAAGGGGAGGAACGACATGGACCTGACAGGTAAGGTCGCGATAGTGACGGGAGCCGGCCGGGGCATCGGCCGAACGATTGCCGAGAAGATGGCCGAGCATGGCGCCCGGCTTGTTGTCGCGGACCTGGACGTCGAGAACGCGGCCGAAGTTGTCGAGGGGTTGAACGGGCAGGGGCAGGAAGCCGAGGCCGTCGCGGTAGACGTGACGAAACAGTCGTCGGTGGATCGCATGGTCAAGGGCGCGGTGGCCCGCTTTGGCCAGGTCGATATCCTGGTCAACAACGCCGGGATAATCGCGGCCCCCGGCTGGGAAGATAGGACCGAGAGCAACGACAGAGACTGGGACATGATCTACGACGTCAACGTTCGAGGTGTCGCTAGAGTCACCGAGTCCGCGGCAGTTCACATGAAGAAACGCCGCTACGGCAAGATCGTCAACATCGCCTCGATCGCGGGCCGCCAGGGCAGCCCAGGGAACCCTCCATACCACGTCTCCAAGGCTGGCGTGATCAGCCTGACCCAGGCAAGCGCGCTGGGCCTGGCCCCGTTCAACATTAACGTGAACGCCATCTGTCCCGGTCTGCTTTGGACGCCCATGTGGGAGCGAATCGCAACTCGCCAGACTGGGCTATATGAGTCCTCCGCCGGCATGACGCCGCGGCAGGCGTTCGAGGCTGCAGTCGCGCGGAGCATCCCGCTGGGACGCGAGCAGACGCCGGAGGACATGGCTTACCTGGCGGTTTTTCTGGCTTCTGAGTACGCCCTGAACATCACGGGACAGGCCATCAACGTCAACGGCGGCTCTCCCATGCACTAGGCGCGGTCCTGCGCAGCCAACCCACTCTGGCGGACAGCATATCTAGCCCCGTCCGGGGTGTCCGAACGCCCCATCTCCCCGCATGGCTACTCCACCAAACGACGCGAGCGCCCAATCCGGACGCCGAAGACTCTCCGCGCTCAGTCCGACCGACCGGGAGGACCGTCCCACCCGGGTCCCGAAAGCCGCCCCCTGCGCGCTTAGTACCATGCATGACGTAGCGGCATCAAGGGGCGTTAGTACTCTCAGGCCCAGGGTGTCCCATCGTGTTGTGTTCGAATCGGGCGCCGCATATAATCTCGTGGGCGATCCGGGGGCGCGGTCCGACAGAGGATGCGACCACGTGCGCGCCCGTGGTCTCAGACCGGTGGCCGGCCGCCGAGAGTGCGCTTGAAAGTCTCATCTGGAGGGACCAAGCCTTAAATGGAATCGATCAGGGTCTCGGAGGAGCTCAAGAGGGGGCGAAACCGCCTGGCGTTTACCGTGGTCCTGGGCCACGCTATCAAGCACATTTACCTCTCCGGCCTCCAGACGATCCTTCTTCCGGAAATCAAGCTGGGCCTGGGACTCAGCGCCACTCAGCTTGGCACTCTCGCCTTCTCCCGCCAGATAACCGGCTGGGTGACAACGGTGGGCGCTGGCTACCTGGGCGACAGGTTCGCCAACCGCGCCTCGCTAATGCTTGGTATATCGATGACGCTGATGGGGGCCGCGTACTTCCTGGCTGGTTCGGTTGGCAGCTACGGACTGATGCTGGGAGCGATGCTGCTGGTGGGCATCGGGCCGTCGCTCTACCACCCTCCCGCGATCGGCGCGCTGTCGCGCAAGTTCCCGGACAAGCGAGGGTTCGCCATCTCGCTCCACGGGACCGGTGGCAGCTTCGGCGAGGTGGTGGGGCCACTGGTGACGGCGGGCGCCCTCACATTGCTCGTGTGGCAAGACGTGCTGCGCGTCAGCCTGTTTCCGGCGCTCGTCGCGGCCGTTTTGATCTGGAGCATGATGCGCAATGTGCCCGGCCAGACGGCCGGCGCGGCATCGACAGGGGAGTATTTGCGGTCCATCGGTGGCCTGCTGAAGAAAGGCAAGCTGGCGGTCCTGGTAGGCGTCACCGCCCTGCGAAGCATGGGCCAGACGGCGATACAGATCTTCCTGCCGGTGTATTTGAGGGAGGACCTGGAGCTATCGGCGGCGCGAGTTGCAACCTACCTGGCCCTCGCCCAGATCGTCGGCCTGTTCGTACAGCCGGCGATGGGGCACTATTCAGACAGGTTCGGGCGCAAGGTCGTGCTGGTCCCAGCGATGACGGCCATGGGCCTGCTCTTTTTTGCCCTGACCTACGCCGATCCAGGGGCTCAGCTAGTACTCACGATCATCGCCACGGGGGCGTTCCTCTACTCCCTGCACACGATTTTCATCGCCGCGGCGATGGACGTTGCGGGCGGCGAGGTGCAGTCGACGGTCGTGTCCCTGATCTATGGGGCGAGCTTTCTGGGAACAATGTCGCCGGTATTCGCCGGAATAATCGCCGATAAGTTCGGCACCCACATTACGTTCATATACGGCGGTTCGATCGTACTTCTCGCGACGGTGGTGCTGGCGATGACAAAGCTTCCCAGGACAGCCAACCAGATCGCCGCCGACGAAGAGTAGACGCGGAACGAGAAACACCAGTTCACTGCGGACCGGCGGCATTGACCGAGCCGCCCCCGGTGCCGGACTTGCTGGGCGAGCCTCTGGGCAGGCCGGGTTGAGACCACCGACAGGCGGCCGTCAGGCGCAGGAAGCTATCCTCACGACGTCTCGTTGCATCTGCGTCGTGACCACAGGGCCGTCCTCCGAGACGAACACATCGATCTCGGAGCGTACTCCGAACTCCGGCAGGTAGATGCCAGGCTCGATGGTGATTGCGATGCCAGGGATGATCGGACGGGTGTCGTGGGTCTCCCATCCGTCGAGATTGACGGCGTTGCTGTGTACCTCGCGACCGAGGCTGTGGCCCAGCCGGTGGTTGAAGTAGCCGCCGTAACCAGCGCTGTCGATGTGGTCTCTGGCGACCTTGTCCACCTGCCACCCCTGGAGCGGGCGACTCTCTCGGAAGGCGGCATCCAGCTCGTCCAACGCCGCGTCCCTCGCCCCCAATACCGCATCGAAGACCTCTTGGTTTCTCGCCGGTACCCGCTCCCCCACGTAGGCGGTCCAGGTGATGTCGCCGTACATGGCGTCGTCGTCAGGCAACCGGGTCCAGAGGTCTATGAGCACCCAGTCCCCCTGTTTGATCGCCACCGCGTTCTCGGGGGTGGGGTCGAAATGGGGGTCCGAGGCGTGTTCGTTGGCCGCGACTGTTGGCCCGTCAGTCACTACCAGGCCCTCCGCCCGGAACCGGTCTCGGATGAACTGGGCCACGTCGTGCTCCGTCGGCCCCGATGACAGCGACTCGCCGATTAACTGGAAGGCCTCGTGCACTATCTGGGTCAGCTTCTCGGCGGCGAACACGTGGGACTGGAGCTGGGCGCCGTCCCAGCGCTGGGTTGCGTACTGGAGCATGTCGGCGGACGAGACCACCTCGGCCCCCAGGCCTCGCACCAATTCGAGAGTCCCGGCGTCCACCTTCGATACCCGTGGCAATGCACCGTCGGGGGAGTACTCCATCGCCACGCGGCCGCGTCCGCCAAGCATCTGCCGGAGCTTGTCCGCCATGTCTTGCCGGTTCACGAACAGGGTGGTCTCGATGCCCAGGTGGCTGAAGCGGCCCTGATCGACGAAACTCACCAGAAACTGTGGCTCTCCGTGGACCGGTATCCAGAGCCAGCAGGGTCGTGTGACGTGGGGTACGCTGCCCACGGTGTCCCAGAAAATGGGATTGAGGCCACGGTAGTCGTACAGCAACCACCCCGAGAACTCCCCGGCGTTCATGAACTCCTGGGCCTGTCGGATAACTGCATGAACTGTCATCTGGCTCGTTCCCCCGGCAGGGCCCTCACTGCACGCACATTTGGGTACACGAAAACTGGGTCCTTGCCCACGAGAACGCGAATCATCAGCGACCTGCCTTTTTGGGATGCGGCACAATCATAGCGGTCGCATCTGGGCCGGGCAAGCGCAGCCCCGTGACGCGGGCGGTGGATAAATTTTACTGAATCTGATAAAAGTTGATAAAATCCGATACTCCTCATAACCGCAGGGCGTTTCGCATTAGCCTGGAGACTTGTCATGGCACAGCAGAATGTTGTTTTGACGGCCGTAACCCGACCGGACGTGACTCGAATTCGACAGTGGCTGGAGGACGACCAGGTTGCCGAGCTGTGGTTCGGCAGATACTCCTACGGCGAGCCCGCCCATCTGGGCTACCACCCCGTCGAGATGGAGGGGGCATCGGACGAAGAGTTCCATCAGGTATTCGATGATCCGGAGCATCGGACGTTGTCGGTTTATACGGGCGAAGGGGAGCACATCGGCGAGGCCCACATCGCCATCGAGGAGTCCCTCGGCGATGGCCAGCTCTCGATACTGATCGGCCGCAAGGACATGTGGCACCTCGGGTACGGGACGGCCGCGGTACGGGCGGCGTTGGACCTGGGATTCGGAGAGTACGGGCTGTTCAGGGTGTGGGTAGACATACCCGAATACAACACCGCGGCCGTCCTGCTATTCGAGCACCTGGGATTCGTACACGAAGGCACCCTGCGCAAGAGCAGGCCCCATGAAGGGTCTCGCTACGACTCGGTTGTAATGGGGATGCTGGCGGCCGAGTACGATCGGAGGCGAGAGAGACAGGGTCCTGAAACGTCGCACACGATCTAGGTCCTGGAGGACCGGATGATCTACGAGGCCCAGTCTGGCGACCTGACTGTCGTTGCCAGCGGCGACACGATGATAACGCGGAGGCTCTCGGTATTCCGGGAGCCTGACTACGTTTCGCTGTTCGATCTGTTCAGGCAGGCCGACGTGGGCTACACGAACCTGGAGATGCTGTTTCACGAGTACGAGCATCCCCCGGGGAGCGCCGGAGGGACTTACACGGCTTCCGAGCCTCATAATCTGGAAGAGCTGAAATGGGCGGGGATCAACCTGGTCTCCACCGCCAACAATCACAGCTTTGACTATGGCCCTGGCGGCGTCCTGACTAATCTCACGAACCTTCGCGCCGCCGGCCTCGCCCATGCGGGGACGGGGAGCAACTTGAGCGAGGCCCGTTCTCCCGGCTACCTCGATACGCCCAAGGGCCGCGTAGCGCTAATATCCGCATCGTCCACGTTCCCGGAGGCGGGTCGCGCCCTGGATCAGCGTCCCGACGCCAAGGGGCGTCCGGGGCTGAACGCCCTCCGTTTCGATTCGACACACACAGTCGACCGCACGGCGTTCGATCAGATCCGGCGGGCCAACAAGAAACTGGGATTCGAAGCTGTGAATGCTGCGCTGCGCAAATTTCGGCCCGCGGGAGCGATGATCGAGGACACCGATACCCAGCTTGGATTCCTTGGCGAGAAGTTCGTGCTTGGCGAACGGTTCGCAACATCGACGAAACCAAACGCTCGCGACATGGAGGAAAACCTGAAATGGGTCCGGGACGCCAGACGCATGGCCGACTGGGTGTTTGTCGGGTTTCATTGCCACGAGAGCGGTGGCTCCCCCGGCGAGCCACCAGAGTTCCTGACTACAATTGCGCATGCCTGCATCGATGAGGGCGCCGATGGGTTCTTCTGCCACGGGCCCCACGTCACCAGGGGCGTTGAGATATACCACGGCAAGCCGATCTTCTACAGCCTGGGCAACTTCATCTTCCAGAACGAGACCGTTCGATGGCAGCCGTCCGTCAACTACGAATCAGTTCACCTCGACCACGGGGCCACGCCGGCCGACTTTTACGACGCCCGCTCCGAGAATGGCACGCGCGGGTTTCCCGGCGAGTCGTTGTACTGGGCAACCGTGGTGGCCCGTTGTGAGTACCACGACCACAACCTCTCCCGGGTGACCCTCCACCCGGTTGACCTGGGACACGGGAGTCCCCGGTCTCAGCGGGGCAGGCCGATCCTGGCGCGGGGCGCGCTGGCCGGCAAGGCACTCGAACGCGTCCGAAAGCTCTCCAGGCCATTTGGGGTGGACCTGGTGGTCGGCGACGGCGTGGGCGTCATCACCCCTTAGCCCGATGTCCCCTTGAAGTACCAGGCGATGATAGCGGTATGACCGATTTTGAGTCAGCGGTCGCGAAAGCCATGGGCCTCGCCGACTTCGAGCGCTCCCAACACAGCCCGGGGCACTCGGCGTTTCATCTCGAGCGGATGAGCCTGCTGGCGGATAAACTCGGTAGAGTCCACCAGGGTGTCCCCACCGTGCATATCGCCGGCACGAAGGGCAAGGGCAGCACCGCCGCGATGATCTCGGCGATCCTGACCTCCGCCGGGTACCGGGTCGGGCTGTTCACGTCACCCCACCTTCACAGCATCGTGGAGCGAGTGCGGGTGGACCTGGAGCCCATCAGCAAAGAGGCTTTCGCCGCCCTGGTCGAGCAGATATGGCCGGCCGTCGAGTCGGTGGGCGCCGACGGTGGCTACGGGGGCGTAACCTTTTTCGAGCTGATGACTGCGCTGGCGTTCCTTCACTTCAGGCAAGTGCCCGTCGACTACCAGGTGATGGAGGTAGGGCTGGGCGGCAGACTCGACTCGACCAACATAGTTGACCCCGCATTGACCGTTATCACGTCCATCAGCCTGGACCATGTCGAAATACTCGGAGACACGATCGAAATGATCGCCAGCGAGAAAGCAGGCATCATAAAGCCGGGGACGCCGGTGGTTGTGGCGCCCCAGGCCGATCCCGACGCGAGCCGAGTGATCCGTGAGGTGGCCGAGGCACGGCGGGCCCCGGTGTTTGAGGTCCAGGACCGGTTGAGATGGACGCGCCGGGAGTCCGACAGCGCTGGACAGGCGTTCACGCTCAGCGGCATGGGGCCTGCCCAAGGGCTGTGGACGCCGTTGATAGGAGACCACCAGCTGGAGAATGCCGCGACGGCGGTTGCGGCAGTGCAGACCCTTGGCGACAGAAGAGTTTCGTGGGAGAGCATCGCGGCGGGTCTGCGAGACGTACGCTGGCCCGGCAGGTTGGAGTCACTTCAATATCGAGGGCATACGGTGGCGGTGGACGGCGCCCACAACCCGTATTCGGTGAAGCGCCTGGTTCAGGCGGTGCGAGAGTATTTCAGCTTCGACCGCGTGGTCGTGGTGTTCGCCGCCCTGGGCGGGCACAACGCAAGAGGCATGCTGGCCGAGCTAGCCGAGCTGGCCCCCAGGGTGGTGGTCGTCAGGTCGAGGCACCCTAGGTCCGGCCCGGTGGCGCCGTTGTCGGGCCTGGTGGCGGAGCTTGGCCTGGAGATTGCGGGCCGGGCGGAGACGGTGAGCGGTGGACTCGGCCGCGCGATGGAAATCGCGGGAGAGGGGGACCTGGTGCTCTGTACAGGGTCTCTGTCCGTGGCGGCGGAGGTAATAGAGGAGGTCCGAGACATTCCACCCGAACTTTACCCAGATCTGCAGGGGCCCCCCGGCCCATCTACGGTTAAGGTATCATAATTCAGAGCGAGAACAGCGTCACCGTTCGACAGACGGCATTCTGGAGCATTCGACCATGAGCTATAACGGTAGGAGAGTCGTAATCACCGGTATGGGCGCGATTACCCCGCTGGGGGAATCGGTGGACGAGTTCTGGGACGGCCTACTGGCAGGCAGGTCGGGAATCGGGCCCTTGACGCTGGTCGACTCGTCGCAATTCCCATCCAAGATCGCCGGCGAGGTGAGCGGTTTCGATCCGGGCCAGTACATCGACCCGCGGCAGGCCCGCCGAATGGCGCGATTCTCCCAGATGGCGGTCGCTGCCTCCGGTGTCGCGTTAGAAGATTCGGGCGTGAATCTCTCAGGCGAGGATGCGGGCCGTCTGGGGGTGGTAATGGGAAACGGAATAGGCGGGTTTCCGACGACGGAAGACAACACCCGCATCCTGGTCGAAAGGGGTGGGATGAAGATGAGCCCCTTCTTCATCTCGATGATATTGCCGAACATGGCGTCGGCGAACGTCAGCCGAATTTACGGGTTGAAAGGGTACACCTCGACTGTTATCACTGCCTGCGCTGCCGGAAGCCAGGCCATCGGGGAGGGCGCTGTTGCCATCCAGCGCGGCGTCGCCGACCTGGTGGTTGCCGGCGGGTGCGAAGCGGGAATCTGCGAGATCGGCCTGGGCGGCTTCAACATCATCAAAGCATTAAGCCGACAGAACGACGCCCCGGAAACCGCCAGCCGGCCGTTTGACGCCAGGCGGGACGGCTTCGTGCCGGCCGAGGGCGCCGCGGCGCTGGTGATAGAAGGCCTCGACCACGCTCTGGAACGCGGAGCCAACATCGCGGCCGAAGTCGTGGGGTACGGCGTGTCGTCAGACGCCTTCCACGCGGTGCAGCCCGACGAGGACGGGTCGGGGGCCGCTCGCGCGATTCAGTGGGCGCTGGAGGACGCCGGCATGTCCGCCTCGGAAATCGATTACATCAACGCCCACGGTACCTCGACCCCGCTGAACGATCACGTCGAGACGCTGGCCATAAAGAAGGCCCTGGGCGATTACGCGTACAAGGTCCCGGTCAGCTCCACCAAGTCTATGATCGGCCACGCCCTGGGAGGGTCGGGGGCGCTGGAGGCCGTCGCGTGCGTGAAGACAATCGAGACGGGCGAGATCCACCCAACGATAAACTACGAGTTTCCGGACCCCGACTGCGACCTGGACTACGTGCCGAATCATTCCAGGAAGCAGCGGGTCGACACGGTACTTTCCAATAGCTTCGGCTTCGGCGGCCAGAACGCCTGCCTGGTCTTCCAGCGGTACGACGGCTAGAGGGCGCGCCAGGTCGCAAATGACGGTGGCCGCTGCCTGATTACCAGACAACGGCCACCTTTTAGTTTCTGAGCCGGTCGTCCGGGGCGCCTGCCTCGGACTCCGATAATCCCCGTTATGAGATCGGGATCAGGTCGGTTGAGACCATACCCTCGAATAGGAACTGCATCGCCATGATGTGGCTACAGGTGGCTCGGCCGGTGTAGAAGTTGCAATCGCAGCGCCATTGCTGCGCCTCATAAGTGATCGTGTGGTTCCCGTTATCGCCTCGGAATTCGGCCTGGTAGTTCGTAAACCGGATACGCTCTGGTTGGAGCGCATAGTCCTTGGCCTTTTCGATCTTTCTAATGAGGCTTGAGTCCATGTATATTTGTCCTCCTGCATGACTGGTAAGCTTCTGGAAGCGGCCGCTCCTCTCAACAAAATTGTATCCCCACCAGCAATTGTCAGTCAAACCCCCGAAGCCCAGTATTTAGCGGATATAGGGGTTGAAGTACGGGAGGACACCATCGGTGGTGGAGTGGTGGCGAAAGGGGCCGCAGCGAGGCGAGACGGGCGGGTCTCCAGTGGCAGCAAATCTTGAAATGCTTTTTCCCCTCCCGCGCGGGCCAGTGTACCGTTTTCGGCAGCGCCGGAACTCATCCCTGCTCGTGTTCCGGTGGACCGTGAATCCGGCGCCCGCGCTGGCGACGACTTTCGTCCATCGCCAGCGCCACCGATATGCTATGGCTGGAATGGATTGTCGTCGGCCGAGTCCTGGGGCTCGAAGCCAACAAGCTCTTTGGCGTGAGACAGGTCCCGGTAGTTCCAACGGTTGTTGGACACCACGAAAAAGACGCCGTACTTGAGGCTCTCCGGGGCGTCGATGGATTTCTGAAGCGCCTGGACCATATCTCGGTGACTGAGATAGACCGAGTTCTCCCTCACGCTCGTCGGCCGGTCCTCCTGGCGGACGGCCCCGATTCGCAGGCAGATGACCGAGATGCCGTACTCGTCGGCGAAATGCCGGCCAAGGGCCTCGGCCCAGACCTTGGTTGCTCCGTATAGAGACGCTGGCCTGATGTGCTCATGAGTAATCATTGGGAAGTCTTCGGGCACCCGGTCGTAGCGGCCCGCGCAAATGTCCGAGTAGGGCAGGACCCGCTCGAAGCTCCCGCACGTCTGGTTGCTGCTGGCGACGACCACGCGTTTGACGCCTGCCAGGCGCGCTGCCTCGTACACGTTGTAGTTGCCGACCACGTTTCCGGCGTTGTGGCCTTCCCAATCGGGGCTTCCGAGGTAGGCGGAGAGATGCACCACGACGTCCTGTCCCTCGAAGGCGGGCTTGATGGCCTCTAAGTCGGCGATGTCCGCCTGGATGCTGGTGACCCCTTCGACCGACCGTCTGCTGAGGGCCGTCAACTCGTAGCCGCCAGCCTGCTGCAGGTGCTCTCTTAGCATGCCGCCGATCAGCCCGCTCATGCCTGTGACCAGGACCCGTTTCGCCATACGTTCCGCTCCTACCGTGATCTCCCGGAAACCTGGATGCCGTCAGGTGGTTCGATCATCCAGTCCGTAATCTTCTTTGCCTTCGGGGCCGTCTCACGCGTCGTCGCGCGATCGCTTGGAGTATATCTCATGAGAACGTTGGGCGGCCCGTAAATGTTTCGGCAATCCCAGACACTCGCCGGTGTGTTCGCCGACGCCAATCACCAGGTTGGCACAAGATCTATGCGCGGTCGCCGTTTGTGTCAAAGCCCCTCCAGGGACGCACTGTAATCGCCCGCCAGTCTCTCGACTGCGTGACCTTTCACGACCGCAACACAAAATATCTTTCCAAGAGAGTTCGAATGAGATATATTGTTGCCTGTTTCACAGGACACACCCCGCCGCTGAGTGGAGCGCCCATTCGGGGCCGGGCCAAAATACCGGAGGTTGACAATGGGAAACCGTTTGGAGGGCAAGGTGGCGGTTGTGACCGGGGCTGGCAGGGGCGTCGGCCGCGGCGTGGCGCTGCTACTGGCCGAGGAAGGGGCCAGGGTCGTCGTCAACGACCTGGGCTGCGACGTCGACGGCACGGGCTCGTCGCAGGCTCCAGCCGACGGCGTGGTCGAGCAGATCAAGGCCCAGGGTGGCGAGGCCGTCGCCAACTACGACAACGTGGCACAGATGGACGGTGGCGAAGCGCTGGTCCAGCAGGCGGTCGACGCCTACGGCCAGCTCGACGTGCTGGTAAACAGCGTGGGGATCCTCCGAGACCGCATGATCTACCAGATGACGCCCGACGACTGGGACCGGGTGGTGGTCAACAACGTGAAGGGGACATTCACCCCCATCAAGTTCGCCGGCATCGTCTTTCGCCAGCAGCGCAGCGGCCGCATCGTCAACATGACGTCGGACGCGGGCCTTGGCGACGTGGGGCGGTCCAACTACGCGGCGGCCTCCGAGGGGATCATCGGAGTCACACGGACCGCTGGCCGTGACCTTGGAAGGTACGGGGTGACCTGCAACGCCATCTCGCCGATGGTAGAGACCCGTCTGTTCCCGGGCACGGTGGAGGAGCACAGAGTGGCCGTGGCGCCCGGTCCCAGCCGCGACCAGCGCGCGGGGATCGGCGAGACACCGGCGCTGGCCGATTGGGAAGGCCCCGGCTGGCCCGACGACCCCGACAACGTGGCCCCGCTGGCCGTCTATCTGAGCACCTACGCCTCGCCCCACGTCAACGGCTACGTGTTCGGCGTACGGGGCGGCAGCATCTTCCTGTACTCCAACCCCGAGGTCGAGCGCTCCGTCCACAAGTGGGGCAACTTCACGATGGAGGAGATGGATGTGCTGGTGCCGAAGATGATCGGCCCCGGATACTAACCACACTGGCAGGCCCCCGCCGAACGCAACAACGTCGGCGTCCGGGGCCACATCATAAAAGACGAGAGGGCAGTTAATGGGCAACAGACTAAAAGACAGGGTCGTGATCGTGACGGGCGCGGGGCGAGGCCTCGGCGCCGAGGTGGCGGCGTGGATGGCCGCTGACGGCGCGTCGGTGGTGGTAAACGACCTGGGCGGCGCCCTGGACGGCACCGGCACCTCCGACGCACCGGCGGAGCAGGTGGCCCAGGGCATACGCGACAAGGGCGGAACCGCCGCGGCCAACTTCGACTCGGTGGCCGAGTACGAGTCGGCCGGGCGCATCGTCCAGTCCGCCATCGACAACTTCGGCCGGCTGGACGCCGTCTGCCACGTGGCGGGCATCCTGCGGGACCGGATGGTCTTCAACATGACCGAGGCCGAGTGGGACGCGGTGCTGAGCGTACACCTGAACGGCGCGTTCAACATGGTGCGCCAGGCAACACCCCACATGATACGGCAGAAATACGGCCGAATCGTCCTGTTCTCGTCGGGGTCCGGTCTTGGCTCGTCGGGACAGATCAACTACTCGGCGGCGAAAGAGGGCATGGTGGGCTTCGCGCGTTCCCTGGCCAAGGAGCTGGGGCCCTACGGCATCACGGTCAACGCCGTCTATCCCGGTGGCGCAACCCGCATGACCGCGTCCGTGCCCGAGAGCTCCCGCGACCTGCGCACCCAGGCCCAGGCGGCGCAGCAGCCCACAATGCAGGCGCAGGGTCCTCCGATACAGGGTCCGCCCGAGGCCAGCGACCCGGCAAACAACGCGCCCAAGGCCGTCCACCTGTGCACCGAGGCCGCGGGCGACATCACAGGGCAGGTCATCGGCGTCAGCGGCTGGAACATCAGCCTGTACTCGCCGCGGCACGTGACCAAGAGCATACACAAGAACGGCCGCTGGACCCTGGACGAGCTGGACCAGCTACTGCCGATCTCCCTGGCACAGGGTCTCACCAACCCCATGCCACCTGCTCCACCACGGGAGTAGGCTGAACCGAGCATATAGCGACGCTGGGCGGGTCCACGACCCGCCCAGACTTTTTGAGATTGATCTGCCATCCCCGGCTCCCCGTTCATCCTGACGGTCGTGAGTGAAGCCACGGAGACCGCCGCAGCTGACCCCGCGGGACCGTGTGCTAGTATGGGCCCGCCATGAAGAGCTTCCTGACTCACCTGGAGTGCACCTACTGCGGCGCTTGCCACTCTGCCGACGAACCCCAGCGACTGTGCGTCGCGTGCGGCAAAGTCCTGTATCCGAGGTACGACCTGGTCGCGGCGAAGCTCGCGCTAGACCGCGCAACTCTGACAGGCCGCGCCCCAAACATGTGGCGATACTTTGAGGTCCTGCCCATCCTCGACGAGTCCAATGTCATCACCCTAGGAGAGGGGTTCACGCCGATACTCAAGGCCGAGCGGCTGGGTGCCGAGATGGGTTGCCGTGATTTGCGTATCAAAGACGAGGGGCTAAATCCGACGGCCTCCTTCAAGGCCCGCGGGCTGGCGATGGCTGTCTCCAAGGCGCGAGAGCTGGGCATTACGAAGCTGACCATGCCCTCGGCCGGCAACGCAGCCGGGGCCATGGCTGCCTATGCCGCAAGGGCGGGAATGCAAGCGTCGATCTTCATGCCGGAGGACGCCCCGGAGGCCAACCGGGTGGAGGTCGAAATCGCCGGGGCCGACCTGACACTGGTGGAGGGCCTGATCGGCGACGCCGGGCAGGCTTCACGCGCGTGGGCCGCCGACGAGGGGCTGTTCGACATCTCGACTCTGCAGGAGCCCTACCGGGTCGAGGGCAAGAAGACCATGGGCTACGAGATCGCTGAGCAGATGGGCTGGACGCTGCCCGACGCGATCATCTACCCCACCGGCGGGGGCACGGGTATTGTCGGGATGTGGAAGGCCTTCGCCGAGATGGAGGCCATGGGATGGACCGACTCCGAGCGACCCCGCATGTACGCGGTCCAAGCCGACGGCTGCGCGCCTATCGTCAGGGCATTCGACGAGGGTACGGAATTCGCGGAGCCGTGGCAGAACGCCACCACGATGGCGGCCGGTATCCGGGTGCCGTCGGCCATCGGGGACTACCTAATACTACAAGCCATCAAGGACAGCGGAGGCGGCGCGGTTACGGTCACCGACGACGAGATGCGCGACTACATCGCCAAGCTCGCTTCCCTGGAAGGGATGTTCGTCTGCCCTGAGGGAGCGGCGACCGCCGCCGCCCTGAGCAAACTACTTCTGTCGGGGGACCTGTTGCCCGACGAGACGATACTGCTCCTCAACACCGGCTCGGGTCTGAAATACCTGGAAGTTGTGTAAGGCGTGGTGTTGTTTGCGGCCGCTAGGTCTTCTGTCTTCGGCCACGTAGCAGTTCGCCAGGCGTCTGCCGGCGCAAATTACGCCGTTGGCCTGATGTTCTGGTTGATGCGGAAGAAATTGGTCGGGTCGTACTTATTTTTCAGCGTGACCAGCCGCTCGTACTTCGCAGCGCCATACGCGGCCATGATCCGGTCATCGCTCTCGTCGCTGAGGAAATTGACGTATACCCCGGCCGAATAGGGTTGCATTGCCGTGGAGAAGTCCCGTGCCCACTGGATGTGTTGCTCAGGCTCCCCTTCCGTCCAGGAGGCGTTACAGTTAAGGGCGCCGTAGGCATTCCTATGACTGTACGCCGTGGCATCTTCGGCCACTCGGCTCGCCACCCCTCCGAATTGGAAGATGGGCACGATTGTGTGCGGCGATGTTATGGCCTCCGAGTGGGCGACAATGGTGTCGATTGCGTCGTCGGTCAGATCAAGCAGATCGTCGGAGTTCCAGTAATAGTTGCGGCCGGGCGGCTGCACCGCGTCCAGCATGGCCTGATGCATGACGAACGGTTTCGGAACGATCACGTCGGCCATGGGCGAGCCGAACGCGCGGAGGGGACGCAAGACTCGCTCCCCTTCCTCGATGGACCCGCAATAGCAGACAAAGACCGCTATTATGGGCTTGCCATGGACATGCTCAGGCAGGAAGGGCGCCGGCGGGGCGATACGAAGGGTGGGGATGGCGGTCAACTCATCGGGCGAATCGGCGACAAAGTCCCGGTAGAACCTCAGGACTTCCGGCGCTTCGGCCATGGGGTAGACGACCGGGCCAGCCAGGACCGTCGGGCCCACCTCGTGCATCCGGTACTCGAACGAAGTGACGATACCGAAGTTGCCGCCACCGCCGCGAATACCCCAGAACAGGTCCTCGTTCTCTTCCGGACTGGCGGTCACCATTTCGCCATCAGCGGTTACAACATCAGCGGACAGCAGGTTGTCGCAGGTGAGACCGTACTTGCGATTGAGCCAGCCGAAGCCGCCACCCAGGGTGAGTCCCGCGATGCCGGTGGTCGTAACGATACCCGCCGGAACGGCAAGTCCGAATGCCTGGGTTTCGTGGTCGAGGTCGCCTAGAGTCAGTCCAGGCTGGGCCCGGGCCTTACGGCGAACGGGATCGACGTGGACCCCCTTCATGCGAGATAGGTCGATGACGAGACCACCATCGCACACGGCGCTGCCGGCGACATTGTGGCCACCACCCCGTACTGAGACGAGCAGCTCGTGGTCGCGGGCGAACCGGACAGCGAATTTGACGTCAGCGACTCCGACGCAGCGGCGATAAGAGCTGGCCGCTTGTCGATCATGGCGTTCCATACAGTGCGCGCCTCATCGTAGCCGTCGTCGGTGGAACGGAGTAATTCGCCGCGAAAGCCTGCCTTGAATTTATCGATATCTTGTTCCCGCAGGACCGTCTCCTGGTCAGTGCCCGTGGTGACTCGCAGATCTGGCATGGGTCTCTCTTTTCTCACGGAGGTGTGTAGGCTGCCAGGAAAATGGCCCCAAGCGGTAACGGCAAACCGGTGTTGAAAATCGCGGGGGTTGGGCTTCGGCGCAGGCGGCTAATGCGCTGGAAACCGTTCGAATCCGCGGACTGGCCTGACGGCTAATATTACCGCGCGCCTGGCTAAGCACAGCGACGCCGCGGTCCCGATTGTTAGACGGAGTCTACTCGGCGCCTACCGGACCTCGATCTGTGTGACGTGAGGGGCGTATGCGCTGATCGAGGTCTGCATCATCATGCGGACCAGCGCGTGGTCGGGGACGCACTCGGGGCACTCTTCGTTGACACCAGGCGTGTATCTGACCGTGAGGCGGCCGTCGCGCAGCTCGACCAGCTCCAGCGAGCCGCCCTCCGAGGCGACCACGGTGTTGACGTTGTCGATGACCGACTGCAGGCCGGGGTCCACGTTGCTGACTGTCATGGATTCTCGTAGCTCCAAATTGGATTGAATGGGGAGGGAACTCGCTCCTAGGCCACGCAAAGTGCGATAGCCGTGTGCGTCCGCCGTCATCGGCGCCCGACGGTACCTGCCTCCACCGTTAATTGTACACGGTTACGCCTAGGACCCGGTCCGCCCGCGTGACGCTCATCAGGGCTTTTCCCCCACGTGGATTGCGACGGCGCCCAGGGCAAGGCTACGGTGCTTGATGTTGGTCAAGCCTGCCGCCTCCATCGCCTGGCACAGCTCACGGGCCGATAGGAACCCCTCTACCGACTCGGGAAGATAGGTGTAGGCCTGTCGGTCGCCGGCCAGGACCGCTCCCAGCAGAGGCACGGTGTGCCTGAAATGGAACGGGAACAGCCGGCTGATCGGCCCGTTGCCCTCCAGCCTGACGATCTCCAACGATACGACGCGTCCACCAGGCCTCACGACCCTGGCCATCTCTCTGAGCGCTCGGTTTGCGTCCGCGAAGTTGCGGACCCCGAACCCGACGGTTGCGCAGATAAATTCATTGTCGTGGAAAGGCAGCGCATGGGCTTCTCCCAGTGTGAACGCCACCTGCTGTGAGGTCCGGCGCCGTCCCGATTTGCGGTCGGCGACCTCCAGCATCTCGCGGGTGAAGTCGACGCCGACAGCCGACGAGACGCCGGGCAGCCGTACCAGCTCGAAGGCGAAGTCGCCGGTGCCGCTGGCGACGTCCAGCGCCGGTCCGGATAGACCCTCCACCGCCATGCGGGCTGCCATGCGGCGCCACGCGTGGTGACGCCCACCGGACATAATGGCGTTCAGCAGATCGTAGCGGCGCGATATGCGGGCGAACATTCGCGTAACATATTGTGATCGCTCCTGTCCCGTCAGATGGGCCAACCGCCGCCTCTCATCATGCCGGGGACTGAAGGGAACGCTGGCTGGATCTCATGGCGCGGATGGCCCGCGGCAACTCCGGCAGCAGATCGCCGGCCACCACGCCCATGTCTCCCAGCTCGCCTCTGATCCGTTCCGCGGCGGAGCCGTGGAGAAACACGCCAAGGGCGGCGGCGTCAGCTAGAGGCAGACGCTGAGATACCAGACCCGCGATCGCCCCTGCGAGCACGTCGCCCGTTCCAGCCGTCGCAAGCCCCGGGTTCGCAAAGGGACTTAAGACCGCGCCACCGTCAGGAAACGCCACAACGGTGTGGGCGCCTTTCAGCACCACGACCTTGCCCCAGATGGCGGCTTGCGAGCTTGCCAGCGTGATGCGGTCCCGATCGGCTCCCGCGCCCACGAGACGGGCCATCTCGCCGGGGTGGGGTGTGAGCACGGCGTTGGCGCTCAGAGCGTCCCACCAGTCTTCGTGCTGGGCCAGCGTGTTCAGCCCGTCGGCGTCGACCACGAGTGGCGGACGTTGCGAGTTGCTCAGCAGCATTCGCTCGATGAACGCCTTGGTGGCCTCGGCCTGTCCAAGGCCGCATCCGACCAGCAGAGCATCGTAGTCTCGCACGCTCTCGAGGACTAGCTGCGCCGCCTCCGGGTCGACGATGCCGGGCGCCGACTCTGGTAGCGGGAGGAACGTCGGCTCGACGGTGTGGGCCGCCACCGCCACCTGGAGGCTCTCGGGTATCGCGATCGTCACCAGGCCCGACCCCACGCGGGTCGCCGCCGCGGCGGCGAGATAGGCTGCGCCCAGGTAATTTCGGGAGCCCGCCACCACCATCGTCCGGCCAAAGGTGCCCTTGTGGGCGTGGGGAGGCCGGTCCGGGAGCAGCCCTCGGGCCCACGGTCCGTCGGCCAGATCGAGGTCAACGTCGGATTCGACTCCCGGCGGGAGGCCGATGTCGACGACCTCCAGCGTGCCGATGACGCTCGCAGCGGGTTCAGCGTAGTGGCCCTTCTTGGCATAGCCGAACGCGACGGTGACGTCGGCCGATACACAGGCCGGGTCGGCCCGGCCGGTGTCGGCGTCGAGGCCAGTGGGCACGTCCAGGGCCACGACCCTCAACACCGGGTTAGCGGCAGCACTCAGTTTAAGGGTCTCGAGGACCGCCGCAATCGTCCCGTCGATGGGCCGGGCGCGTCCCGTGCCCAGGATCGCATCGACCGCCACATGACACCGCGACAGGGTCTGGGACAACCGGGACAGGCCGTCGTCGTCGGAGACCGAGGCTACCGGGACCTGGGCCTCCCGCGCCAGGTCCAAGTTGGGGTCCGGTCCGAGCCGTTCTCCACAAAGGAAAACTTCGACTTCGGCCCCCCAACCCTTCAGATGCCGGGCGGCGACAAGCCCATCGCCGCCGTTGTTGCCGGGACCAACGAGGATGACAATAAGGACGCCAGATGCGGGGCCCCAGTGGTAGCGGATACGGTCCGCCACGGCGAGCCCGGCATTCTCCATCAGCGTGCCCTTCGAGACGCCGGCGCTCTCCGAACGCTCTTCGATGTCCCGCATTTGCTGGACCGTGACGATCTTCATAGAGCTAGACTCTGCCGACCAGTCGCTTTAACAGCGTTCTGGTGCGGGCCACCGAACCGGCGGCATCCTCGCCCGCAGGAAACATGGCCGCCAGGAAGTCGGTGGCGCCCGCCGCCGCCAGGCCCCGGAGCTGGGATTCCACCTCTGCCTCGTTTCCGATGACCGCCACCTCGGCAGGTCCCTCGACGCCCTCGATGTCCAGCATGCGGCGGTAGCTGGGCGCCGCCTGATATCGGCCGAAGGTCTGAGCTGCTGCCTCGAAAGCCGTGTGCCGGTCGTCGGTCACGCAGACAGGTAGGCCGACACAGACCCTTGGCGCGGACCTGCCGGCGGCTTCCGCGGCGCGGCTGATCCGCGGCACGATGTGGGTCTCGATGGTCTTTCGACCCGTCATCCAGGTTATGGTGCCGTCGGACAGCTCCCCGGCGATCTGCAGCATCCTCGGCGCCAACGCGGCGATGCAGATGGGAAGGGGAGAGGTGCTCATCCGCTGAATCTCGCCCGACACCTGAAACAGCGTGTCGTCATAGTCCACCATCCCAGTATCCACCAGCGAGCGCAACACCGTCAGGTACTGCTTCATGTGCAGCGCGGGGGTGTCGAACTTCAGGCCCCATCGGCCCTCCACTGTGTTCTTGTGCGAAAGCCCGATGCCGAGCACCAGCCTACCACCAGCGGAAGCCTGAGTGGTGAGGGCCTGCTGTGCCAGCATCTCAGGGTGTCGCGGGAACGTGGGCACCACCGCGGTGCCAATCTCAATCCGGCTGGTCTGGCGGCCGACTAAAGCCAGAAGGGTCAGCGCGTCCGCCCCGGCGATCTGCGGTATCCAGTATCCGTCGAAACCGTCTCGCTCCGCAGCGACGGCCTGTTGGACCTGGCCCTCCAGCGTGGGTGTGGCGCCTGAAGTGCCTATGAAAAGCCCGATACGCATGATTACCTCCGGTCTAGTACTTGCTTTCGATAGTCAGCGTTACCCCATCCACGCTCGTGGCGAGACCTTCGGCAGGCTCAGGACAGGCTTGTCGAACCACTGGCGTGGCTGGCGGGAATTTCTGACACTAGGTAGTTGTGCGCTTGCCAATCAGCCCGACTCCCGCTCGCGCGTCCACTCGCGGGCGGCGGCTCGCGCCGCGTGCCTGTTGGGGGCGGTCATGCCGCGATGACGCAGGTCGACCGCGATGTCAAGCTCCTGGTCGGTCCGGCCGGCGCGTTGCATTCCACTTCGCCACCCCTCGATGTCCTTGGCGAAGGCCGCTATCCACCCCCTGGTGCGGTCGAAGGCAGGGGAGGTCTCGAGCACACCCACCTCGTTGAAGCGGTCCATGTATTGGATATCGTGGATCGACTCGCCGTTCCAGATAAACACTCGCTTGTCATTTCCGAGGTTGTATGCGCCGATCAGCTCCAGCGAGGGCGGTGGCTGTCCGTGCCAGATCGTGGCCCAGAGCTCGGGATCGCGAGACCGGTCGGAAGTCAGTATAGAAACGAAAAGCACGTTGTTCTCCTTTGGGTTCAGACGGACCCGCTGGTCCGGTTCAGGATATTTCCGTGACGACTCTCCCCCACCACCGAGGCGACCGCGTAGTGCTTCGAATGGGACAGCGACAGGGCCAGGTGGGAGAGGCCTATCCTTTCAGCCCGCGCCAGCGCGGTGCCGTGCAACTCGATTCGCGGCGGCTGTCCCCGGCCACGGACCACCTCGATGTCCCTCCAACTCACGCCTCTGATGCCCGTGCCCAGGGCCTTCATTACGGCCTCTTTCGCCGCAAACCTGCTGGCCAGCTGGGGCGCGCGGCCCCGGCAGTAGGCGATCTCTCCTTTTGTGTAGATTCGCCGGTAGAACCGCTCGCCATAGCGATCGGCGACGCGACGGACGCGGGCGATTTCGAGTATGTCTACGCCTGCTATCAGCAACTATTACTCCGGTACTCGATTCGTCGTCTTCCGGACCCCGTCATTATATTACCGGCTCGTCCGCCATTGGAAGCGGGGGCGCCAAGTGCATGTATAATTGTCGCCAGCGACGTTCCGGCGACAGTTTCCGAGAGGTGCCTCGTGGCAGCCAGGGTCATAAGCGGCACGGACATAGCCCAGGAAGTCAGGCAAGAAGTGTCTGAGCGCGTCTCGGAGATGAGGGCCAGGCATGGCATCGCCCCAGGCCTCGCCGTGGTGCTGGTGGGCGACGACCCGGCTTCGGCGGTCTACGTCCGTAACAAGGAGCGCGCCGCGTCGGAAGCGGGAATGGTGTCCGAGACTGAGCAGTTTCCCGCCACGGCCAGTCAGAATGACGTGATGAGCGTAGTTCGCAGGCTCAGCGCCGACGCTCGCGTTCACGGGATGCTCGTTCAGCTCCCGCTGCCGGACCACATCGATGAGGAAGCGGTCATCGACGCCATCGACCCGCGAAAGGACGTCGACGGGCTTCATCCGTACAACATGGGCCTACTCATGGCGGGGCGGCCCCGCTTTGTGCCCGCCACTCCGGCGGGCATCCAGCAGATGCTGCTGCGCAGCGGCTTCGATCCCGAGGGCAAGCACGTCGTCATCTGCGGACGGAGCCAGATCGTCGGCAAGCCGATCTTCAACCTGCTGATGCAGCGGGCGGCTGGGGCCAACGCAACCGTCACCGTCTGCCACACCCGGACCAGGGACCTGCCGGAGATCACTCGCCAGGCCGATATTCTGATCGCCGCGATCGGCCAACCGCAGTACGTCACCGCCGACATGGTGAAGGACGGCGTGGTAGTGGTAGACGTCGGCATAAATCGGATCGATGCGCCTGAGAGAAAACGCGGTTACAGGCTCGTTGGGGACGTCGACTTCGGTCCGGTCTCGGAAAAAGCCGCGGCCATAACACCTGTCCCGGGCGGTGTCGGCCCGATGACTATCGCCATGCTGCTTAGCAACACGTTCAAGGCGGCACGATCGTACGTTCATCCTCAGCAGGCCACGTCCGCGGAGCAGAAATTCTCGTCAAACATCTTGCTGTAGCCAGTCCCAGCCCGAGAGGCCCCAGTTGACTCTGGCCGAAGAAAACACCAGCCCGAAGACCATGGCGTTCGCCGTTCGGCCGATGGAGGAGCGCGACCTGCTCCAGTGCGCCGAAATCGAGCGCGACGCCTTTCCGGCGCTGTTCCCACCCACCTCGTTCAAGCGAGAGTTCAAGAACAAGATTGCCAGGTACCTGATTGTGGCCCGCGTCGACGAAGACGGGTCCGCTCGGGCGCCGGACGCCAGCGAGACCGACGGCGACCGACCGTTTATCAACCGGCTACTAAGCAACGTCTGGCGGCAGAGAAACTCGGCCTGGCAGGTTGGCCAGGAGTTCATCGCCGGTTTTGTGGGCACCTGGTACATGGTCGACGAGGCCCACATCGTCGCCATCGGCGTTCGGACCGAGTTCCGGGGCAAGGGCATAGGCGAGCTGTTGCTGATCTCCGCGATCGAGCAGGCGCTCGAGCTGGATGCCAGCGTCGTCACGCTGGAGGTCCGCGTCTCCAACAGCGTCGCACGCAACTTGTACGGGAAGTTTGGCATGACGGAGCAAGGCGTGCGCAAGGGCTACTACACCGACAACCGCGAAGACGCGCTCATCATGTCCACGTACCAGATTCACTCGTCCGACTACTCCAGGCAGCTCGATCGGCTGGTCCGGGACCACGTTCAGCGGTGGGGTAGGGCGAAGCGCAGACTCTCCTAGCCCTGAACCGCACGGCACGGGACTTCATCTAACGGACCGTATCCCGGTCGACGTGAGGTGGTCGTGGATCTATCTTTCCGTAGGGTCGTGCTGGTAGCGGCGGTGGCTATTGTTCTGGTGGCGCTGTTCGTGCCCACCGTCCGGGACGGTCTGTCGCGAGCGCTCACCACTCTTGGCTCCAGCAGCGAGACCATCTCGGTGCCCAGCGGTCCCAACGGCGTGGAGCCGCTGGCGGAACCGGAGGAGCGGCAGGAGTTCGAACTGGTTACGCTGCTGGGCTTCGACGGGATTCCCGCGATACTGGACCCCGAGTTCGTGACCGCTGAGGAGGCGCGGGACCAGGTGAGGCCCGAGGAGCCGGTGCTGGGGCTATCGATTAACGGGGACGCTCGCGCCTACTCCATTCCCATGCTCAGCGCCCACGAGATCGTCAACGACGAAGTGGGGGGCGTGCCTGTTACTATCACGTGGTGACCGCTCTGCTTCTCCGCCATCGTGTATGGCCGAGTAATCAACGGAGAGGAGTTCACATTCGGCGTATCGGGAAAGCTCATAATGAACGCCCTGGTGATGTACGACCACCAGACTCGCACCCTGTGGAGCCAGTTCCTGCGAAAGGGTGTCTCAGGCGTACTGACCGGCACGGAGCTGGAGGTCGTGCCGGTCACACAGACGACATGAGAGGCGTGGCTGGAGCTTCACCCGGATACGATCGTGCTCGACAAGCAAGGGCTTTACCGCCACGACAACTACACCAGCTACTATCTAAGCGGTCGGACAGGGGTCCTCGGCGAGTCGACGAGCGACGACCGCCTGGGCCGTAAGGAGCTGGTCGTGGGCGTGGAGATCGACGGCAGGCGAAAGGCTTACCCGTTCAGCGCCCTCCGTCGGGAGCCGGTGGTGAACGACCTGGTCGCCGACCACGCCAGGCTGGTCTACTTCGACGACTCCACCGGCACCGCCGTGGTGTATGATTGGACCGTCGACGGCAGGACGCTGACATTTCGGCTGGACGGCGAGCCCAAGGGCGCACTGACGACATTGGTGGACGACGAGACCGGCTCCAGGTGGACGGCGTTCACCGGGTTGGCGATCAGCGGCCAGCTCAAAGGCAAGCGCCTGGAGCGGGCGCTATCTCACCTGTCCTTCTGGTTCGCCTGGACCGACTGGAACCCGGATACGGAGCTGTACAATGGTTAGCGCCTGCCGCCAGCGGCTAACTTGGCGGATTCCCGACGCTACATTCTCTCTCCACCCCCGGCCTGCACGCCGGTCAAGCTAAAGGGCGCCATGGTGCCGCCGAGGCCACCGGGCGAAGCTGCTTGACACCCGCCCAGCCCGCCAATACACTCCGACTTGCCCCGAACCAACTCCATCGGTCGTAAATTCCCCAGCAGGTGTACCTATGCCGGACCGACCCAACATCGTAGTGATATTGGCCGACGACATGGGCTTTTCTGATATCGGCTGTTACGGCTCGGAGATCAGAACTCCCAGTCTGGACAGCCTGGCGCAGGGAGGACTGCGTTTCACCCAGATGTACAACTCGGCTCGGTGCTGTCCTTCGCGCGCCGCGCTCCTGACCGGCTTGAACCCACAGCAGACCGGCGTCGGCTACATGACTGGTAACCTGGGGGCGCCTGCCTATCAGGGATATTTGAACCTGAGCAGCGTCACCATAGCCGAGGCGCTCCGGGAGAGCGGTTACACCACCCTCATGTCAGGCAAGTGGCACGTGGGCAGCGACTACGACCTGAAAAACCCGGACGGCTGGTCGCCGGGCGACCCGACGCACCCGATTCCCACTCAGCGAGGGTTCGACCGGTTCTACGGCATCGTTGCCGGGGCGGCCAGCTACTTCTACCCGCTGACGCTGATGCGTGATGACCAGTTCATTCCTCTGTCGCCCGAGGGCTTTTACTTGACCGACGCGATAAGCGACGCCGCCGTTGAGATGATCGACGGCGCATCGTCAACAGACAAACCCTTCTTCTTGCACCTCTCCTATACGTCCCCCCACTGGCCGCTGCACGCTCTCGAAGAAGACATCGCCCGATATGAGACCGTGTACCGCCAAGGCTGGGACGCACTGCGGACCGGCCGGCACGAGCAGCTCAAGATGTTGGGCCTGGTGGACCCCGCCTGGGAGATATCGCCGCGCGACCAGGACGCGCCTTCCTGGGACGATGTTCGCTACAGGGACTGGGAGGCGCTGCGGATGGCGACGTACGCGGCCCAGATCGATCGGATGGACCAGGGCATAGGACGCGTACTTGCCAAGCTGCGAGACGAAGGCGTTGAGCAGAACACGCTGGTCATGTTCCTGTCGGACAACGGCGGCTGCGCCGAGTTCCTGGCCGAGGACTCAAGCCGACCCGAGCCCTCTAGGTACTCTATACCGACCCCGGACGGCCTGCCCATCAGAGTGGGCAACACGCCGGAGATCACCCCCGGGCCCGCGGATACTTTCGCCAGCTACGATCTCCCTTGGGCCAACGCCAGCAACACACCCTTCCGCCGGTACAAACGGTGGACTCACGAGGGGGGCATCTCCACGCCCTTCATCCTGTCGTGGCCGGCCAGAATCGGACAGGCGGGTGTCGTGCATGAACCGGTCCACCTGATCGACATCGCGCCGACCTGCCTGGCCGCTGCCTCGGCGAGCTATCCGTCCCAGATGAACGGCGCCGATACGACGCCGCTGGAGGGCGAAAGCCTGCTGCCGGTGATCGAGGACCGCGAGTGGGCCAGGGAGCAACCCATATTCTGGGAGCATGAGGGCAGCCGCGCGGTGAGAATCGGCCAGTGGAAGCTGGTAGCCGAGATAGGCGGGGACTGGGAGCTGTACGACATGGTCCAGGACCGGACCGAGCTACACGACCTGGCCGGCCGGGAGCGGGAGCGCGCCCGGACGATGGCCAGGCTCTACGACGAGTGGGCCGAGCGGTGCGGCGTCCTCCCGTGGTACCAGGTCAACCCTTCCTGGGCCCCCAAAATGAGAAGCCACGGCGCCCATATCGCGGGCCTGCCGGCCCGGCGGCGGTAGCGAACTCGAGGAGAGATGGTCCGATGTCTATCGTGCTGATGAGAAGGCTGCAACAGCGCATCGCCGTCGTCGAGGTATTCGGTATCATCGGAGGGGCGGTCAAGTCGCCCACCGTGGACCGGCTCATGACTCAGGTCCGGGAGGACCCGCGGGTCCGGGCGCTGGTGCTGGACATCGACTCGCCAGGAGGGGGCGCGTCCGCCTCCGATTACATCTACCGTAGCGTCCTGCGAGTGGGGGAGCGCATGCCGGTGGTGGCGAGTATCCGGGGGACCGGTGCATCTGGCGCTTACATGATCGGCTGCGCCGCCCAGCGGATCGTCGCCTCGCCAGGCGCGATAATCGGCTCCATCGGCGTCATCTCCGTCCGTCCGGTCCTCGAAGAGCTGCTTGCGCGGGTCGGCGTAGGAGTTAACGTCTCCAAGAGCGGCCAGTTCAAAGACATGGGCGCTCTTTGGCGTGAGGCCACTCCGGAAGAGCAGCAGAAGATGCAGGACCTGATCGACGACACCTACACCAGCTTCGTGAACATCGTCTCCCAGGCGCGGGACATTGAGGAGAGCGCAGTGCGCGAGCTTGCCACGGGCGAGGTCTACCTTGCAGACCGGGCGCAGGAGCTTGGCCTGGTGGACGAGCTGGGCGACCTGGACCATGCCATCGACATCGCCGCCGAGCTTTCGGGCGCGCCCCGTAACCCGGTGTTCATGCGGCCCAGGCGCGGGCTTCGCGAGTTGCTGTTCGGTCCGTTGGCCGAGTCGGCGGTCACCGCCATGGCCGACCAGGTCGAGCAGAGATTGTGGCCCGGCCGCCTCAGGCTCTAGACAGGGAGGCTCGCGGGCCCGCCGAGGCCGGTGGCAGTCACTCAGGGCCCTCTCGGCCCTGGTCCTCGATGGCCTTTGCCTCCTGCCATAGATCCTCTTTGCGGTCCAGCGGTAACTCCTCGAACGAAAGGCCGCGCTCGCGGCTCAGTCGCTCCATGGTGGTGAACCGCCGGTAGAAGCGCCCGTTCGCCTGTCGAAGGGCGGTTTCGGCTTCTACGTCGAGCCAGGCCGCGGTGTTCACGACGGTAAACAGCACGTCGCCCAACTCGTGCTGTCTCTCCTCGGCGGACTGCGCCTCTCGGAGCTCGCGCAGCTCCTCGCCGATCTTGTCCACCACACCTGAGTAGCTGTCCCAATCGAATCCCATTCGTGACGCTCGGCCCCGGACGGCCTGGGCATAGGACAGCGCCGGCATGGCTTTTGGAACGCCGTCGAGAATCGACCGGTCCGAGCCCGCCAGCTCCTGACGTTTGAGCGCGTCCCATCTGGTGACTGCCTCCGTCGCATCGTCCATCGTCACGTCACCGAACACGTGTGGATGCCTGCGCACTAGCTTGTCCAGCACGGAGCCGAACACGTCCTCCTGGGTGAACCGCCCCGACTCCTCGGCGATCTGAACCTGGAGCGCCACGTGAAACAGCACGTCGCCCAGCTCCTCGACCATCTTGGCCGTGTCGTCCTCCTCGATAGCTTCCAGAAGCTCGTAGCACTCCTCCATCAGCAGGTGTTTCAGCGAGCTGGAGGTCTGCTCCCGGTCCCAGGGACACCCATCGGGGCCCCTCAACCGCTCAACTAGCTGACGCACACCGTCGTAACTCTCCGGAAATGTTTTGTAGTTATTCATATTTTCCCGGCTCCAAAGTTCAGCGAAAACGTCAATGCGAGGCCCGCCGAATGCCGGCCGTGGCAATCTGGCGGTGGGGCTCCACCACCCTCGTCCAGATTGCTGGGTCGGCGACCGCCTCCTCGCAATGACGATTCATGAGTGTTTTTTCAAAGACGGCGCAACGGGCCCCTCCGGCAAACGGCGGTCAGGTGCAAAGACAAAGAAGTGTTTGACAGCCCTGAATTGTCGCCCCTAAGATGCTATCGCATGTCGGCTAGAAACAGAATCACCAGGTCCTCTAGGGTAATCGCCTTCGCGGTGTTCGTGGCACTGACGCCCGCATTTCTGATCGCGGCGAACGCGAGCCTGGTCATAGACGCGCCACTGCTGTACAGCTACGGCTTCAGCAGGTACCGGGACCAGATCGGGTACTACCTGGACATCTCGGACGAAGAGCTGCGCTCCGCCGGTCAGCAGATCAGGGACTACTTCAATGACGATGAGGAGTTTCTCGCCGTCAGCGTGGTTGTCAGCGGAACTCGGGTCGACAACCTGTACAACGCCCGCGAGGTGGCCCACATGAAGGACGTCAAGGGACTGGTCCGGTGGGTCGACAGAATCTGGAAGCTCAGCGGGCTGTACTTGCTGGCGTTCGCGGTGGTGGTGCTAATGTCTCGGCACGAGCGAGGCCTTCGGCGCCTGAGCAAGCTGACCGTCGCGGGAGGCGGTCTGACCCTCGCCCTGGTGGCGCTGGTGGGCCTCGGAGCGTTGGCCGGCTTCGACAGGCTATTCCTCGCGTTCCACGAGGTCAGCTTCAGCAATGACCTATGGCTGCTGGACCCCACGAGGGACGCTCTGATCGCCATGTTCCCACAGGGCTTCTTTTTCGACGCCACGATCCTGATCGTCGGCGCAACTATCGTGGAGGCGCTGTTGCTGGTCGTGGTGCCCAGGCTGCTGGTCAGACGGGCGGACCGCATGGCGACAGCCGACAAGCTACCGGCCGCGATGGCGCCTGGCTAGACGACGACGCGCCGGGTTGGCGGCTATTGCGCCGCGCTCTCCAGCCACTGTCGCGTAGCTCTGGGTGAGCGTAGACGAACTATCTCAGCGTGCGCGTGCTCGGGTTGCTGAAACGCGATGGGCAGCGTCCTGCGACGCCTGCAGTGGGACTTCAATGCCCACAGGAACAGCGACTCCTTTGTAAACAGGTGCGTCAGAATGTTCTCTCTGTTGCCGTTCCAGAGTTCTTCACGCTTGAGTCCCCTTCGGAATGTCCTTCGCACGAGCCTCCACAGCGGGACATATATCGGGTAGTCCAGCCAGACCAGCAGTGTTGCCCTCGGCCAAACGACATCCCGCGTGATGCTGTAGTTGCCATCGGCCACCCAGCGGTCTCCCATAAGGGCGTCGGCCAGCTGCCGGCGGAACAGGTCGTCTGGCGTCTCGTACCAGTTCGGACCGTGTCGATACGCATCGAACTCAACGTGTGGTGCGCCGAGTCGGCGTGAAAGCTCGCGAGCAAGGGAGGTCTTGCCGGAGCCGCTGGTGCCCATGACCACGATCCGCTTCATGTCATTGTGCAATCGGGATTAACTCGACGGCTTCGATTCTGGCAACAGGTCCACCTACTCAAACAGGCTTCGGACGGGATGTCATTCTGAGGCCGCCGGAGGGCGGGGGAAGAATCTGGGAGTGCGGGATGTCTTCCGTCGCCAGACCCTTCGTCCTGAGGAGTCGTCCGAGTGAGCCGCGAGGTCTACATCTCGAGCTTCTTTTCGCCCGAAAGATAGGCTTCGGGCTCCTTCTGGAAGGCGCGGTTGCAGCCCGGTCCGCAGAAGTAGTAGGTCTCCCCAGCGTGCTCGTGGGTGCCGCCGGGAGGCTTGCGCACGTCGACGTCCATGGCGCACACCGGGTCCTTGGCGGTCGATCCTCCGCCCTTGCTGAATAGCGGGAGTCTCATCGGCCCCTCCTCTTGTCTTGTCGTACTTCCTATATCGCGGACGGTGATGTCGTGGTCAGGCTGAGTCGATCGTGGGAACCTGGATTCTAACTACCCGGCCGGAACCGCTTCAGCCTCAGCGAGTTGGTCACTACCGTGACGGAGCTTACGGCCATCGCCCCGGCGGCCAGGATGGGATTCAGGAAGCCGTGCTCGCCCAGCACGGGACGAAGCGAATCGGGCACCCCGCCCGCCGAGAACAACGGGTACAGAGCGCCCGCCGCAACCGGTATGAGAGCCACATTGTAGGCGAAGGCCCAGAAAAGGTTCTGCCTGATGACCCGCATGGTTGCGCGGCTCAGGGCGATGGCCGTGGAGACGCCTCGCAGGTCGCCTCCTACCAGGGTGACGTCCGCCGCCTCGATGGCCACGTCGGCGCCGGTGCCGATGGCGATGCCGATGTCCGCCTGGGCCAGCGCCGGGGCGTCGTTTATGCCGTCCCCGACCATCGCCACTGTATGTCCCTCCGCCTGGATCGATCTCACCCGCTCGGCCTTCTCCGCCGGTAGCACTTCCGCGATCACACGGTTGATGCCGACCTGTTCGGCGATGGCCTCGGCGGTGGCGCGGTTATCGCCGGTCAGCATCACCACCTCGGCGCCCTGGGAGCGTAGACCGCGCACCGCGTCGATTGCCTCGGACCTGACAGTGTCTGCTACCGCGATTACGCCGCGGACCTGGCCGTCGATCGCCACGAACATGGGCGTCTTCGCCTGGGCCGAAATGCGCTCGGCGGAGGCTTCCATACCGTTCAAGGACAGGTCCTGCCGCTCCATCAGCGCCAGGTTGCCCAGGGCCACGGTCGTACCGTTTACCCGGGCAGTTATGCCGGCTCCGGCCGTTGCGGCGAAATCGGAGGCAGGTTGGAGCTCAAGGCCCCTCTCGCGGGCCGCCTCGACGATCGCGGCCCCCAGCGAGTGCTCGGAGCCACGCTCGGCGGAGGCCGCCAGCCTCAGCAGCTCGTCGTCGCCGAACCCGGGCGCGTAGATGTCGGTGACGGCGGGGGCGCCACGGGTGAGCGTGCCGGTTTTGTCCAGCACCACGACCTCGACCTTGTGAGCGCGCTCCAGGGCTTCGGCGCTGCGTATCAGCACGCCGTGCTCGGCGCCCCTTCCCGTGCCGACCATGATCGCCGTGGGAGTCGCCAGGCCCAGGGCGCACGGGCAGGCGATGATAAGGACCGCAACGGTCGTGAGTATCGCGTTAACGTAGCTGGGAGCCGGACCGAGGAACAGCCAAACCAGGAACACTACCACTGCCGTCCCGATCACCGCGGGCACGAAGTAGGCCGCTATCAGGTCCGCAAGCCTCTGTATCGGCGCCCTGGACCCCTGGGCCTCCTCCACCAGCCGGATAATGCTGGATAGCATGGTGTCGCGGCCCACGCGGGTTGCACGGAAGGTGAAGCTGCCGGTGGTGTTGATGGTCGCGCCGAACACCTCGCTGCCGGGGCCCTTGTCCACCGGGACGCTTTCGCCGGTGAGCATCGACTCGTCCACGCTGGATTCCCCGTCGGCCAACTCCCCGTCGACGGGGATCCGTTCGCCGGGTCGTACCAGTATGAGGTCGCCGACGTCCAGATCATCGATCTGGACGTCCACATGCTCGTCGCCCCGGACCACCCGGGCCGTCTTGGGCTGAAGCCCCATAAGCGCTTTGATAGCATTTGATGCGCGACTCTTGGCCCGCGCTTCCAGGAATCTGCCCAGCAGCACCAGGCCGATAATCGCAGTGGCGGTGTCGAAGTAGGTGGCTGTGTCCCGGCCTTCGAAGAAGGACGCTCCTGCGAACACCGTGACCGCCGCGCTGTAGAAATAGGCCACCGACGTGCCCACCGCGATCAGCGTATTCATATTGCTCGTAAGATGCTTCGCGGCGCCCCATGCGCTAACGTAAAACTGTCTGCCAGCCCAGAACTGTACGGGAGTTGCCAGGGCCAGAAGCAAGTAGCTGGCGTCGATAGGGGACCAGTCCAGCGCTCTAGGGACTGCCATCAGTGCCATGATGGACGCGGCGATGGCCAGGCTTGCGACGAACTTCGTTCGGAGCACCAAGACGTCCCTGGGGGTTGCGGCGCCGCCGTCGTCGTCGCCTACTACGACCGAAACGCTGTAGCCTGCGTCTTCAACAGCGTGGCGCAGATCGGTAACGCCGGCAACGCCGGGGACGTACTCGATCGTGGCCCGCTCGGTCGTCAGGTCTACCACGGCCGAGGCGACTCCTTCGACGCCCCGTAACGCCGTCTCGACCTGTGCCACGGACGATGTGCTGGTCATGCCGGCAACGCCAAGTGTCGCCTTCTCCGTTGCTACGGCGTAACCGGCGTCTTCGATTGCGAAGACCAGGGCTTCGAGGGGAGCATTCCGCGAGTCCAGCGCAACGGTAGCCTTTTCCGTCGCCAGGTTTACGCTGACATTCTCGACGCCCTCAACCTCTCCCAACGCGCGCGAAACGTGCACCACGCACGAGGCGCACGTCATTCCTTTGATTGGCAGCGCGATCCGATCCGCGGTCTCAGTCGTCATCTCTCAACTCTTGTCCGACAGCGCGAACAGCTCGAGTAGCTCGTCCAAAACCTGGTCTTCCCGACCGTCCCTGACCCCGTCGATCACGCAGGAGTGCAGGTGGCCCTGCAGCAGCACCGATTCCAGCTTCTGGATCGCGCGGCGCACGGCGAAGGTCTGCTTGAGGACGTCCACGCAGTACTGGTCCTCTTCCACCATCCGGCGGACGCCATTGAGGTGCCCGTCGATGTAGCTGAGACGTTTGAGCGCATCTTGCTTGGCCTCGGGAAGCTGACCGTGTGTGTGAGATATGTCTGTTGCAACCATGTTCGACACCCTTTCGAGGCGATTTACCCATACCCCCTGGGAGGGGGTACATTTAATGATACGGAGGCCCACCAGGGCTGTCAAGGGGGATAGTTAAAATCAGCCAGTCAGCGGCGCTGAAGGGGCAGGCGAGCGAGGCGGTCAGCCGGGCCAGAAGTGGGGGCCGGACGCGTCAGCACACGGGGGAAGACAAGCGCGAACTAAACCGTGGCCGGTTCGGGGCCGTGCCGGGAAACTGGGTCGTACGGGCAGGGGTCGGAGTTAAAGCGTCCTGATCACCCCGACGACGCGGCCGCGGACCGAGACGTTTTTGGCGGCCACCATGATGGGTTCCATGGTCTCGTTTTCCGGTTGCAGCCGCACCATGTCCCCCTCCATGTAGAACCGTTTGAGGGTGGTCTCCTCGGAGTCGTCGAGCCAGGCCGCCACCATGTCGCCGTTGTTTACGTGGTTCGGCGGCTCCAGCAGCACCAGGTCGCCATCGGCGACCAGCGCGTCGATCATGGAGAGACCCTTGACCCTGAGCGCGAACACGTCCTGTTTCCCTTCGGTCATGGATGACGGAAGATCGACGAAATCGTCGCTCTCATCGGCGGTGCCAGGCGCACCGGGGACGTGCAGGGGCTCGCCAGCCGCTATGTTGCCCATTACGGGTATGCTGACCAGGTCGCGCTTGAGACCGCGCAGCCCTTCGCCGACCAGCTCAATGCCTCGCGACACCTCCGGAAGTCTTTTCAGAAAACCGTGGGTCTGAAGCTTGTGGAGGTTGTAGTCGACAACGGACGTCGAGCTGATTTCACAGCCGTGTTGAATGTCCCGCACCGTCGGCGGAAACTGATGATCGTCCATGAAGCCCTGGATGAATTCGAGCATTTGCTGCTGGCGGCGGGATATCTTGATATTCATGAAACTGTCCTCGCGCACTAATGTTCTATCCCAAAATATCAGAGCATATGTGCTATGTCAACCCGTTTTGGTACATCAGTTTTGGGCTAAGTGACAATCGACGTCCCGAGACGCCTCGAGAACAGCAAGCCCGGGTTGTCACCGCCGGCCCGGATTTCGAGGGCATCTGTAAGCTCACGACCATCCGAGCGGCGCCTGCGGCAAGCGAGGTTGCCCAAGGCTATTGATTCGATTGACGTTCCGATTTTGAAGGTGCTAGGATATGTGAAACTGTTCACCAATGACCCTGTGCAGCCTGGCGCATAGGGTCGATTTTTTACCGCGAACGAAGGGGAAGCACGGGATGAGACTGGTAGTTCTCCTGGTGATTTTGACTGTCGTATTCGCCGTGCTCGCGGCCTGCTCGGACGAATCGTCGGAGCCGGTGACGGCGCAGAGGGCTTCACCGCCACCGCCGCCTCCGGCCCCAGAGGCCGCGGCTATAGAACCTACCAACGGCGGCTCGGAGGCCGGCAGAGAGGTCGAGGTAAAACTCACCGACGCGGAAGGGCTGGGTCCCTTCACCTTCGCCCCCGAAGAATTTAGCTTCGATGCGGGCGAGGCTATAACGTTCGTATTCGAGTCGGAGTCTCAGCTCCACACGTTCACCGTAGAAGACCTCGAAATCGATGTGGCGGTACCGGGCCTTGAGGTAGTGGAGTTCAGTTACACCTTTGATAAGCCCGGCGAGTACGAGCTGATCTGCATACCTCACAGCGCGCTGGGGATGGTCGGCACGATAAGCGTTAAGTAGGCTTACAGGTCAACTGGAATGGGCGTTCCCGGCCGGCGGTTGGGAGCGCCCGTTTTGTCAGCTTCGAAGCGGCGACTGCGGTGGACACCTGAGTCCGATGTCGCAACAATATGCTGGGGTATCGCCTGGGACTGAGCGCAAAATGCGGTATATTGCGTTGACGGCTAATGCGCGAAATCCTATACTAGCCCAAACAACAAACTGACACAGGGGAAATGAGATGCAGCTTTCATGTCTGCAGGAAAACCTTAGCCGTGGCTTATCGATAGTGCAGCGCGCCGTCGCCACCCGCACAACCCTGCCCATCACCCAGAACGTGATGATGTCGACAGACAACGGGCGGCTGAAACTGGCGGCCACCAACCTCGAAATCGCCATAAGCACGTGGATTGGCGCACAGGTGGAAAACGAGGGCTCGGTTACGATCCCGGCTCGGCTACTGACCGAGTTCGTCAACTCGCTGCCGCCTGAGCGCATCGACATATCGATGGTGCCCCAGCCCCTGGGCTTGCAGCTAAGCTGCGCCCGCTTCGAGGCCCACATCAACGGTCAGGACGCCGACGACTTTCCCCCGATCCCCACCGTTGAATCGGGCGTCATCGGCAAGGTGTCGTCCGAGGTGCTCAAGGACGCCATAACTCACGTGGCCTTCGCCGCCGCCACCGAAGACTCGCGGCCCGTGCTGACCGGCGTTAAAGTCGAGCTGTCCGGGGACGACTTCACCTTCGCCGCCGCCGACGGCTTCCGGCTGGCCGTCTACAACGGCAAGCTCGCGGACCCGGTGTCGGAGGAAGTCAGCTTTCTGATTCCCGCCAGGTCTCTCCACGAGGTCAATCGACTGATCGGCAGTCAGGACGAGCCGATCGAATTCACCGTGACCCCGTCCAAGAGCCAGGCCCTCTTCCGGCTGGACAACGTTGAGGTGCTCTCGCAACTGGTCCAGGGCACGTTCCCGAACTACTCCCAGCTTATCCCGGACAAGTACGACACCAGGGCGGTGGTGGACCAGGGGGCGTTCCTGAGGGCGACTCGCACGGCCTCGATTTTCGCGCGGGACGGCAGCGGCATCGTGCGGGTGAACGTGCTCGAGGGTGAGAACGGCTCCAGTGGCAAGCTGGCGATCAGCTCACGGGCCGAGGAGCTGGGAGACAATCAGGGCGAAATCGACGCGGCCGTCGAGGGGCAGGAGTCCAAGATCGCCTTCAACAGCAAGTACCTCAGTGAGGTGCTGGACGTGCTGGGCGGCGGCGAAGTGGCCGTGGAGACAACGACACCCTCGTCTCCCGGTGTCATACGCCCGCTGGG
This sequence comes from Dehalococcoidia bacterium, assembly GCA_965248005.1. Lineage (GTDB taxonomy): Bacteria > Chloroflexota > Dehalococcoidia > Lucifugimonadales > UBA1123 > CBDFIE01. Next base: position 425,061 of record CBDFIE010000003.1, on the reverse strand, counting down.
CAAAGAAGGCTACGTCCACGTCGTCATGCCGATGTTTGTACAATGGTGACTAAATCCTGAGCCGTTGACGCACCATTTTCAGGTATCGACGTAGGCAATAAACCCTCGATGCGGACCTCGTCTCGCGAGGCCTTGATTTGAACCTGGAGCGCCTGCTGTGAATGGCGGAGAGATAATGTACCACCTGGGCGGTCGAGCGCTGAGGTGTGGCGTTTGAAAACTGTACCGCCTGTCGCCTTCAATCAGGAACGACAGAACCTGACTGAAGGTGGATTGGATGTACAAGGTGGGTATTTACCTCCGTGTTCGCAAGGCTTGTTTCGTCGAAGGGATGAGCGTCCGAGAGGCTGCGCGGGTATACGGACTGCACCGGGACACGGTGCGCAAGATGCTCGAGTACTCCGTGTCCCCAGGGTATCGACGGCAACGACCGGCTCGCAGACCGAAGCTCGATCCATATAAGGGTGTGATGGACCAGATCCTGGAGCAGGATCTGAGCTCACCGAAGAAGCAGCGTCACACCGCCAAGCGTATCTATGAGCGGTTGAGGGACGAGCACGGGTTTCCGGGCAAGTACACAATCGTCAAGGACTACGTCCGGGAACGCCGTCGTCGGACCCGAGAGATGTTCGTACCACTGTCCCATTCCCCGGGACATGCCCAGTGCGACTACGGCGAAGCGTGGGTGGTCATCGGCGGAGTGGAACGCAAAGCCCACTACTTCGCCCTGGACCTCCCTCACAGCGACGGGTGCTATGTGAAGGCGTATCCCGCCGAGACGACGGAGTCATTCTGCGACGGACACGTCTCCGCCTTCGCGTTCCTGGGCGGGGTGCCTCAGAGCATCCTCTACGACAACACCACGCTCGCGGTAGCCAGAATCCTGGGAGATGGTCGCCGGCAGCGGACCAGGGTGTTCTCCGAACTTCAGTCCCACTACCTGTTCGAGGACCGGTTTGGCCGTCCAGGCAAAGGGAACGATAAGGGCAAAGTAGAAGGTCTGGTCGGCTATGTCCGCCGGAACTTCCTGGTGCCCATTCCATCGTTCGAGAGCTTCGATGCCCTCAATGCTCATCTGGAGCAACACTGCCTCAGACGGTTCGAAGATCGACTCCGCGGCCGCAACGAGACGATAGGAGAACGGCTGGAGCGGGACCTGGAGAAGTTGCTGCCTCTGCCGGCCGTACCGTACGACGCCAGCGACAAGCACGCGACGAGGGTCAGTTCTCTGGCCCTGGTCAGATACCGGACCAATGACTATTCGGTCCCGGTGGCCTACGGTCATCGGGACGTTGTGGTTCGCGGATATGTACACGAGGTTGTGATCAGCTGTGGCGCTGGAGTCATCGCCCGCCATCGGCGGTCATACGATCGCGACGACTTCGTCTTCGACCCTCTCCATTACCTGCCGCTCCTTGAGAAGAAGACGAGGGCATTGGATCAGGCGGCGCCGCTTGTCGGGTGGGAGTTGCCCGAGGAGTTCGGAGTGTTGCGGCGGCTGCTGGAGTCTCGGATGGGCAAGCGAGGAAAGAGGGAGTTCGTGCAGGTGCTCAGACTGATGGAGAACTTCCAGCCGGAAGAAGTCCACGACGCCGTACGAGACGCCATTCGACTCGGGGCTGTGAGCTTCGATGCTGTCAAGCACCTGGTGCTGTGCAGGATCGAGGGTCGACCGCCTAGACTCGACATGGAGTTGTACCCGTATCTGCCCAGGACCAACGTTGCAACAACCTCGACCAGGGACTACATGGCTCTCCTGGCGGGGAGCCGGTCATGACCAACAAGTCCACGATGTTGCTCGAACACAACCTCAAGCAACTCAAGCTCCCCACGTTCCTGAGGGAGTACGACAAGCTGGCATCCCAGTGTGCCAGTGAGGGAGCTGACCATCCGGACTACCTGCTGCGACTATCGGAGTTGGAGCTGATCGACCGTCACCATCGCATGGTGGAACGTCGGATCAAAGCAGCCCGCTTCCCGACGACCAAGAGTCTCGACACCTTCGACTTCCTGTCTATGCCGTCCCTGAACAAGGCTCTGGTTCTGGAGCTGGCACGATGCGAGTACATCGAGCGCCCCCACAACGTCATCGCTCTCGGCAACAGTGGCACCGGCAAGACCCATATCGCCCTCGGGCTCGGTCTGGCTGCGTGTCAGAGGGGACTGTCCGTGGGCTTCACCACCGCCGCTGCTCTGGTTCACGAGCTGATCGAGGCCAGGGACGAACGGCGTCTGCTCAACCTGCAGAGAAGGCTCGCACGACTCAAGCTTCTGATCATCGACGAACTGGGCTTCGTGCCCTTGTCCAAGACTGGCGCCGAGCTGCTCTTCGAGGTGTTCAGCCAGCGTTACGAGCGTGGATCGGTCCTGGTGACCTCCAACCTGCCCTTCGTCGAGTGGACCGAGGTGTTCGGCTCTGAACGGCTGACCGGAGCTCTCCTCGACCGCCTCACCCACCATGTCGACATCCTGGAGATGAACGGGGACAGCTACCGACTCAAGCACAGCAAGAAGACTTCTGGCCGCCAGCTATCTGACTGAGCCTGATCTCCAACGCCCCACGAACCTTGATGCCCATTCTACGGCGTTCAGTGGTACAGTTTTGCTCCGCCCCGCTGGTACGTTTTCACACCGCCCTTGACAGACGGCGCCAGATCAGCATGGTAGATTCCTGCCACCTTATAAATACCAAGGAAGACGCATGGCTACGAGACAGGAAGTCTATGACGAGATCACCGCGACTCTAGGTGGGGTGCCGGGCTGGTTAGCTAGTTATCCCGACGACCAGATTGAGCGTGCGTGGGGTACGCTAACATGGGCTCTCAGCGACACCAAGCTGTCAGCACGAGACAAGGCTTTAGTCTCATTTGGGGCAGCCGCGGCCGTCCAGTGCCGGTATTGAACGCCTTTCCATACTGAGCAGTTAAGGCTCAGTGGGATGAACGAGGCCGACATCCAGGAGGCTGCTGCCGCCGCGCAGACCACCATGGGGTTCAGTGCCTACTTCTACAGCATAGGCTACGACGTCGACACCTTCAAGGATGAGTTAGCCGGGGCTGTGGAGCATATCAAGAGCCACAGCTAGCCATTCCGCCATTAGGAATTCTCGCGGGGGGTCGGCGCTTCCTTGCCTACCCCCTTGTTCGTTCGCACTGGCAGGTAGCTCCGCCATCTGGCTCAAAGATGCACAGGCACAGCGGCGCTGACATTCAGGAGCGCCCCCGTTTTCCAGCCTCGTGTTGGCCGCTCAGTCAAACTCGTGACGACAATGGCCGGCGCTTGAAATACCTCGCCATACGAGGTAGACTGGCACAAACCAACGGCGAGTTCGCATTCCTCGCTGTTGCTTTGCCAGAGGTCGCCGAGTTACCACCTCTTTCTTGGCGACCTCGGTTTTACTGGAACGCGTGGCCTAAACCAAGCCTGGCAAGTCTGACAGAGGTGGTCTCGTTTGTCTGAACAGCGCTGCCCGGTTTGATAAGTGGAATCGCGCTGCCGTGCGTTAGGCCGCCGCGGACTTGGCAGGCGCTCTGTCAAAGAACTGGTCCGGCGTCATTCCCCCAAGGCTCGAATGGGGCCGTCCGGCATTGTAAAACTCGAAGTACCGCCCGAGTCCGGTTCTGGCTTCCGGGACCGATTCGTAGGCTCTCAGGTACACCTCCTCGTACTTGACGCTCTTCCACAGCCGTTCGACGAACACGTTATCCTTCCAGCTTCCCTTCCCGTCCATGCTGATCTGGATCCCATTGGCTGTCAGCAGGCCGGTGAAGGCGTCACTTGTGAACTGGCTTCCCTGATCTGTGTTGAATATCTCCGGCGCGCCGTGGCGTCCCAGGGATTCTTCGAGCGCCTCCACGCAGAAGTCTGTGTCCATTGTGACCGATACCCGCCAGGCCAGCACCTTGCGGCTATGCCAGTCCATCACTGCGGCTAGGTACACGAACCCCCTGGCCATCGGAATGTACGTGATATCCATTGCCCACACCTGGTTGGGCCTGCTCACCTCAAGCCCGCGCAGCAGGTACGGATACACCGTATGGCCGGGCCGTCGCCGGCTGGTGTTGGGCTTGCGGTACAGCGCCTCGATGCCCATCCGCCGCATCAGTGTGGCGATGTGTCTACGCCCGGAGGAGAGTCCCTCCTGGCGGAGCAGGCCTCGCATCATCCTACTGCCTGCAAACGGATACTCAAGGTGCAGCTCATCGATGCGGCGCATCAGTCCGAGACCGGCTTCGCCCACCGGCCGTGGCCGGTAGTAGATGCTCCCGCGGCTGATGCCCACTGCCTTTGCCTGGCGGGCGAGAGGCAGCTTGTGATCGCGGTCGATCATCGCCTTGCGCCCGGCAATCCCGCCTTCGTGAGCGCGGCCTCTAAAAAATCGTTCTCCAACGCAAGCTCACCGATCTTGGCGTGAAGGACCTTCATATCTACCGGCTTTTCAGCCTGCCCTGTCCCGGCGCCAAATAACTGCGCCGCCCGATCCAGCAACTGGGTCTTCCACTGCGTGATCTGGTTCGGGTGCACATCGAACTGGCTTGCCAGCTCCGAAAGTGTCCGGTCGCCGCGCACTGCGGCAAGAGCCACCTTCGCCTTGAACTCTGCCGAGTGGTTACGGCGGGGTCGTCTGCTCATATCTCGCTCCTGTCTCCGAGAGCACTATCATGCCCTCAATCAGGCAGCGATTCCACTTATCCCCCTGTTCAGATTTCCGGAGCCACTTCTCCGCTAGAGGACATGCCACAAATGGTACAGGATTACTTCAAGTACGATCCGGCAAAGGCAGAGGAGCTTCTGGATGAAGCTGGGTTGCCGAGAGGCGCAGACGGGGTGCGCTTCGAGGTAGAGATGATGATCGCCAATAATAATCAGCTAGAATTAGATGCAGCACAGATCTCGTTAGGCTTCTGGGATGATATCGGTGTCAAAGTTACCCTGGACCTTGTGGAACCCGCTGTTGGCAGGACCAGGTTGTTCGAAAAACAGTTCGACCTGATGTCTGGTCCGGTTGGAGGGAGGCCCAATGCGTTGAACGACTTCAGGTTAGGACACCAATACAACAGGTCGAACCTGGCCGACCCTGAATTCCTTCAAAAGTGGGACGATGTCCTGGCCGCAACTGACTCAGGGGAGCAAGTGCGTCTGATCAAGGAATCATCGCGCTTGTGGTTGGAATTGGCTCCAGCCGTCCAGGTGCCAGCCTTCAATATTGCCGACTATTGGCAGCCGTGGGTGCTGAACCACAATGGAGAACGCCACCTGAAGTTTGCGGACAGGTCTACTCACTGGGCATTCGCCTGGATCGACCGAGATGCAAGGGCGGCGAGGACAGGCTTCAAGGACTAGCCTCTCCGGCTTAAAGCTCGCGATTAGTCGAACGGGGTGTGGCTAACATAACGGCCACACCCCGTTTGTTATTGCGGGCCAGAGCCCCAAATCCGCAGCACGTGCACGCCGCGGCGTGGGGCAGGATCGACCAGCGGCGGCTATAATATACTGCCTCGTGGCGTTTGGACCGCCGTACCCGAAGCGTGCCGGCCTCGCCGGTACGACGTAAACCGAAGCAGCTAGCAGCCCGTGTTACAGATTCAATCGATCGGCATTCCGAACTCCTTCTGCGACACCGGGGCGAAGAAGCGGCGCATAGCCGGCCTGGTCCTGCTCGCCGTCCTGCTGGCGCTCTTCCTGGCGTTCAACCGTGTGCCCAAGCTGGACACGGTCCGAGCCGACCTGGCGGTGGCGACGTCCCCGGTGGCCCAGTGCTTTCAGGGGTTCTGCATCGAAGCGCCGCCGGAGTCGTCGTTGCTCTCGCGGTGGTGGGACTTCTCGCTGACCTACCTCAGGCTCGTGTTTCTGGGTATGACCTTCGCCTTCCTGGTCGCCGGCGCGACCGAGGCCTTCCTGTTCCCCAGGTCCAGCGGCTGGGGCCTCTCAGCGACCGGGATCAAGGGTTCGCTCAAAGGACTGCTCGTCGGCCCGGCCATGAACCTGTGCTCGGCCTGCATCGTGCCGGTGGCCTCCGCGTTCCGCAGACGAGGATCGGGTGTGGAGACCACCCTGGCCATCACGCAGGGCTCTTCGACGCTGAACCTGCCCGCCCTCATCATGGCGGCGATGGTGTTCGCGCCGATGATCGGGGGCGCGCGCATCGGGCTGAGCCTGGTGGGCGCGCTGCTGATCGGTCCGCTGGTCGCCAGGGTCGTGCGAGGGGATGATGACGACGTCGATGACCCACCACCACTCTCGCTGCCGCTGAAGCCGGACGACGTCGGTTGGAAGGAGGCCCTCGGCGCGGGGACCCGCGAGTGGGTGAGGATCACCGCCAGCCACGTAATTCGTCTGGCGCCGGTGATGGTGCTGGCGGGGTTCGCCAGCGGGCTAGCCATCCAGTGGGTCAGCCCTCAGACCGTCACCACATGGCTTGGCGACGACGTCTTGGGGATACTCATCGCCGCGACGCTCGGCATCGCCATCAACGTGCCGCTGCTGTTCGAGATACCGCTGGTGGCGGTGCTACTCCTGGCCGGGATGGGGACCGCGCCGGCGGTGGCCCTGCTGTTCACCGCTGCGGCGGGAGGGCCGATCACCTTCTGGGGCCTGGCCAAGGTGATGCCCCGCAAGGCCATCGCGACCTTTGGCGCCAGCACGTGGGGCCTGGGGGCCGCCGGCGGTCTGGTCGTGCTGGTGTTCGTCTCGCTCGGCGCCGGGCCGGACTTCGGCCTGCGTGCGGACTACAGCACCGCGTCCCATCCTGACGGCTCCGAGACCGCGAGGCGCGTCAGCGGCTGGGTGAGCGCCATGCGATTTACCGACGTGACCCGGGAGGCGGGGATCACACATGAACACACGGCGCCATTCCTGGCCTTCAGCAAGCTCGACCCGGCGGAAGACCGAAGCCCAGGGGACCGGAGGACCACCCTGCGTGCGCAGGACTACGAGGAGATGGTCGGCGGCGCCGTCGCCGAGGACTTCGACGGCGACGGATGGGTCGACCTGTTCGTCCTGCGTGGCGGCGAAGCGCCCAGTCTGCTGTACATTAACCAGATGGACGGTACGTTTGCCGAGGAGGCCCAAGCGAGGGGCGCCGACCTGCCTACGAAGCTGGGAGCCGCCGCTGCCGCCGCCGATTACGACAACGACGGGGACATAGACATCGTGGTCGCCGGCCAGACCGCACCCCACTTCCTCCTGATCAACAGCGGCGGCGGGCGGTTCACCGTGGATGCCGCCATGCTCATGGAGCCCGCGAGCTTCGCGACCAGCCCGAGCTGGGGCGACGTGAACAACGACGGAATGCTCGAACTCGTGCTGGGCGAGTGGAACTCCAACAGGCACAGGCTTACGAATTGGCCACCAAGTTGGGCTACGATTCGAAACTGATCGCGGGTTCGATTCAGGCGACGCCGGCCATGGATCCGTCTACTTCTCTGTTCATGTACCGCAACACCGGGCAGGGTCGTCTGCAGCTATACGATTTTCGCAAGCAGTACACCGCCGATTTTTGGGTCTTCGCCCCGAGGTTCGCCGACCTGAACGGCGACGGCCTCACCGACCTGGCCGTCGTGTCAGACTTCGGGAACTCGCGCCTCTACCTGAACGTCGGCGACGGGATGTTCGAAAACGCGGCTGGCGCCACTGATGTCCTCACGGACGAATTCGGTATGGGGTCGGCGATAGGCGACTACGACAACGACGGCGACCTGGACTGGTTCGTGTCCAGCATTTTCGGCCAGACCGACCCTTCGTTGGTAGGCCGTGCCGGCAGCGGCAACCGCCTTTACCGCAACGAAGCGGACGGGGCGCTGGCCGACGTGACCAGCGACGCGGGCGTCCGAGTGGGTGGCTTTGGATGGGGCGCCAGCTTCGGCGACCTGGACAACGATGGCGATCTGGACCTATACCATGTGAACGGCTGGATCCAGGACGAGCGAGAAGGCGACCCGGTGGAGTTCAACAACCAGCCCGCCGTGCTGTTCGAGAACCTGGGCGAAGGCGGCTTTGAGGACGTCGCGGAACAGGTGGGCGCCGGTCACAGGGGCCAGGGCAGGGGTGTCATCCTGTTCGATTTCGATAACGACGGTGATCTCGATATTTTCTTAACCAACAACCACGAATATGCGCTCAATGGCGAGACGCCGGTCCGTAATCCCGCAGCGCCTGCCCTGCTTCGCAACGACACTCCAACTGCAAACCACTGGCTCAAAGTAACGCTGGAGGGCACACCCCCGCTTCACCGGGACGGCATCGGCTCCAGGGTGTATGTCACCTCGGGCGGAGTGACCCAGATGCGAGAGCTGCACGCATCGACCAATTATGCGGCCCAGGAGCCGGGCAGGATCGCCCACTTCGGCGTAGGCGCTGCCACCGTAATCGACGAGGTCCGTGCCGAATGGGTCAACGGCGAGACCGTGACGCTGACCGACGTTCCAGCGGACCAGCACATCTCCATTCCGAGTCGTTGATTCCGGCACCGAGAAGGCGTCGGCTAAGATTGGACTGCGGTCAATTTCCACTCAAGAACATGGGTGTGGATTCCTAATCAACTTCGCCCTGAGCATGACCCTGCCTCGGGGGTTAGTATAGCCGATCGGTGGCGGGGCGCTGCCCGCAGCGGGAGCGTTGGGTCCACGCGGCTTGCGGAACCCAGCGAGGGCCACCCTGATTTGAGCCGAACAGCGCTGTCCATAGCCCCGTACCTCGCAATCCGATGTGCTTGACAAAGGATGTGCCGTGTTGCGTCAATAGAAACGGTTACCGAAGGAGGTATCGTTGCCTCAATTATGCTGTTACCAAAGTTCGTCGAGATCGGCTTGAGTTGTTGGGCGCATCAGAAAGAGTCCAGAGTCGTGAGAGGGTATTGTCGATCTGTGAGCGCAGCTTGATAGGATTGAGGCGGGTATATGTATCGGCCAGGCGTCGCCGTTCATCCTCAGGCAAGGCGCCGGAGTCCAACAGTCGCTGATATGGCGTCCTGGCCCGGTCGTAGATCTTGTGCACCTTAGCCCCATGACGGGTCTTGTGCTGTAGCTTCATGACCGGCTGGAAGAAGTTGGTGTGCCAGCGCACAAGATCATACAGACGGTTGAGGGTCTCCAGGGCCGGCCGGGAGCTGTAACGGTCGTATCCGACCAGCTGACGCACCGCCGTCCAGTTCTTCTGCTCCACGTGGGCGCTGTCGTTCTTCTTGTAGGGCCGGGCGCGAGTGAAGGTGATGCGCTTGCGTTGGCAATAGGCAACCAGATGGTGATTGATGAACTCGCTTCCGTTGTCGGAGTCCAGTCCCAACAGCTGGAAGGGCAGGCGCTGAGCGATGTGATGGATCGCGCTGCCGACGCGGTCCTGGCCCTTCCCCCATACCCCCTGACACTCCACCCACCCCGTCGCTATGTCTACGGTGCTAAGAGTGTGGAGATAAAAGCCCTTAGTGCTCTCACCACAGTGGGCCACCAGGTCCACCTCCAAGAAGCCCGGCCCCTCGTCGTTCCAGTCAGCGAAGGTGCGGATCGGAATGCTATCGCGTAACAGAGTCCCTGGCTTGGTAGTGCTAAAGCGGCGCCGGCCGTCCCTGCTACGAATAGGCCCCAGTAGCCGGTCAATGGTCGATGGGCTCATCTCCACTAGCTGGGCCTCCGCTTCCCTCGTCAGTTGTTGCTCTCCATGCCGCCGTAGCACCCCGATCAGCTCGGCCACAAATGGATGTAGCCGGCGGGAACACACGCGACCGCTGGCTTCCCACAGCACCTTGAGTGCCTCCGACAACTCTAGTCCATACCGCCGTGGGCGCCCACGGCGGTATGGACCACCAGCCTTCTCCCTGCCTAGCAATCGCACTACCGCCTTGCGATGGTACCCAGTCACCCTCACCGCCTCGTCCAATATCCATCCCTTTTCTGTCTTGCCCGCTCCGACATACCGTCCTCGTATCGCTTCGATGTACTCCTGTACTCCAACTGAGGTCATCGCTGCCCCTTTCGGTAACCTGATTTCTGAGGCAACGATACCCCATTCGGTAACAATAATTATGAGTCACTTCGTGTGATTGACAATGAAGGGGGGGGATGATACAAGTTACCCGTCCGCGCGCGGGCTCTTTGGTCCCGCGCCGTTGCGGAACGTTTTAACTCTGACGAAGGAGGAAGAACAATGTCTAAGTCTCTTGGAGTGCGTTGGTTAGTAGTCGTAGCGGCAGCGGGTATGCTGCTGGTCCTCGCCGCAGCCTGCGGTGAGACGAAGACGATCGAGGTCCCCGGTGAGACCGTGGTGGTGGAGAAAGTGGTAACGGAGACGATCGAGGTCCCAGGTGAGACCGTCACTGTTACCAAAGAGGTCGTCAAAGAGGTGATGGTCCCCGGTGAGACTGTCATCAAAGAGGTGGTGAAAGAGGTGGCGGTCCCCGGTGAGACCGTGGTGGTGGAGGTGGAGAAGGAGGTCGTGAGGACCGTTGAGGTCCCCGGCGAGACCGTGGTGGTGGAGAAGGAGGTCGTGAAGACGGTTGCGGGACCGGAACGGATCGTCATCAAAGAGGTAGAGGTGGTAGGTGACAGGTTTGCACGCAACGTCTGGGGTGAGCTGGTGGAGAAGCCCCAGTATGGCGGGTCACTCCCGCACGCCACTTTCCTAGATTTTCCTCCCACCTTTGACCCTTATTATGGCTGGATTGGGATTTGGTCGCCCCTGTTTTCCGAACACTTGAGCCAACCGGACTGGACACTACCCCGTGACGAATATAACCTTGAAACGGAGTGGTATCCTATAGAGCTTCTAACAGGGGGGCTCGCTGAGAGCTGGGAAATGCCCGACGATACAACTTATGTCTTCCACATCCGCAAGGGCGTTCACTGGCAGGATAAGCCGCCGTTGAACGGCCGCGAGTTCAATGCCAAGGACGTAGAGTATACCTTTCACCGCCTATTTGGTCTGGGCAGTGGCTTTACCGAACGGGGCGCCAATATTGGGTGGACGACAGAATTCGAATCGATAACGGCCACCGACAAATGGACGGTTGTTGTTAAGACACCGAGCTTCGGCCGTAACGTACTATTCGAGTTGGTCATGGGTGAGAATAATCCAAGTATGATTGGGCCGGCCCGCGAAGTCGTCGAGCAGTATGGTGACGGGCTGGATTGGAGGAATGCCGTCGGCACCGGGCCCTATATGGTCACTGACTATATCGAAGGCAGCGACTTGACCCTCACCAAGAGTCCTAACTACTGGCAGGATGACCCACGTTTCCCGGACCTGGACCTCCGCCTCCCCTATATTGACGAGATAAGGTTGTTTTTCATGCCAGACGAGGCGTCGCGGGTCGCGGCGCTGCGTACCGGTAAGAATGGATTTGAGAACTTCCTTCCACCTGCGCTGGTAAAGGGCATCCGGAGAACCAACCCTGAACTCGTTTTCATGCCGGTATCAGGTACTGCATTCAACGGCATACAGTTCATTACCGACGTGCCGCCCTTTGATGACAAGAACGTGCGCATCGCCATGCAGAAGGCAATTAACTACCAGCAGATTGTCGATGTCTTCTATGAGGGTGATGCCGACCCAAATCCCTGGGGGTTTGCTGGGGACGTTGTCGCAGGCGCGTACGCCCCGTATGCTGAGTGGCCTGAAGAGGTTAAGTGGCAGTACGAGTATGACCCGGCGGAGGCCGGGAGGCTCCTTGATGAGGCTGGGTACACGATTGGTGCCGACGGCACTAGAGGGATGGGGGCCCGTTGGGATCTGTATGTACAGTGGGGTGATGTAGACCTGGGGCAGCTAGTGGCAAGCTACTGGGCTGAGATTGGCGTTGATGTGGAGCTTTTTATGGCTCCAGATAGGCCTGCCATACACCAGCGTTTGGCCGCCGGAGAGCATGGAGGAATGATTGGTTGCTGGACTTGCCGGAAAACCCCAGCTGATACAATCCGCTATATAAATAAAATGTTTAACTCGAGCGGCGTCAACTGGTCCTCGCTAGACGGCACTGGCGCGTCTGGCGAGTTTGACGCTCTAATCGACCAAATAGCTGTGGAAAGAGACCCGGAGACGGCGAATGCATTAATCGCAGAGTTAGACATGATATTTATCGAGGAGATGTGGGCGATAGCCTTCCCGATAATTCCTGGGGAGGTAATGCTCCAGCCGTGGCTCAAGGGTTACCGGGGTGAAAAGGGATCATCCGGTAGTCCTTTCTGGATGCTGGTTGGTCACATGTTGTGGGTTGACCAGGAGTTGAAGGAAGCAATGGGGCATTAGTGCCAGGCTCTTGGGGATAACTGAGACGTCTAAGGTAGCTGGGGGGCTCAAGCCCCCCAGCTACCAGACTCGGTAAACGATGAGAGGGCAACTTGTCATTCCGGGCGAAGACCCGGAATCCAGAAAACGCAGCCATTTGAAATTACTCTGGATTCCGCCTTTCGCCCTTGAACTTCGTTCAGGACAAGGCTCGCAATGACTCCACCATGCTGTCATTGCGAGGAGCGGTAGCGACGAAGCAATCTGGTGGAGAAGCAACGAGATTGCCACTCTCCTAAAATCCCTCTCATTCTCCCTTTACGAAAAGGAGAGGTTTGTCTTCCCCCTTTGGGAAAGGGGGATTTTTAATAACGAGATTGCCACGGTCGCCAAAGGCGACCTCGCAATGACTGGGGAGAGGATGACGAGATCGTCTAAGTGGATTCCGGCCCCGATTCCAATGCGGGGCAGGCTTTTCGCCGGAATGACGAGAGCCTGCCCCGTACCTGATACGGGGTTGGGATATATACCCGAATGACGGGGTGATGACATGCGTAATTACTTGATTAGAAGATTACTGTTATCCATAGTCACTCTTTTCCTGGTGTCTTTCGTAGTCTTTCTGATGATTCGTCTCGTACCAGGTGACGTAATAGACGTCATGATATTGCAGATGATAGATCAAGGAAGGGATGTTCTTGACCGCGAAGTGCTGGAAGCCGTCTACGGGTTGGACGTACCAGTACATGTTCAATACGCTCGCTGGATAGGAGTGTTGCCGGGCCCTGACCGGTTTACCGGTGAGCCCATCTACAACGGTATCCTCCAGGGCAGCCTCGGTGTTTCCCTGTGGGAAACGAGACCCGTGACGGAGCTGATTCTCGGTAGAATAGGGGTAACCGCTCAGCTTGGGCTGATGGCCTTAGTGATTACGGTAATAATGGCGCTGCCGATAGGTATCTATTCGGCAATTCGGCAGGACACGGTCGGTGACTATACAGGACGTATCCTGGCTATCATCTTTATGAGCGTTCCCAGCTTCTGGGTGGCAATGCTGATACTGCTCTTCCCGGTAATCTGGTGGGGGTGGTCGCCGTCTCTCGGGCTTATTTATTTCAGGGAGGACCCACTGGGTAACCTTTGGCAGTTCTTCATCCCAGCTTTCATCCTGGGTATGGCTGGGGCTGGTGGGCTCATGAGAATAACTCGTAGCATGATGCTGGAGGTGCTGAGGCAGGACTACGTCAGGACTGCCTGGTCAAAGGGTCTCAAGGAGAGGGTGGTGGTCATAAGGCATGCCCTGAAGAACGCGCTGATTCCAGTGGTGACCATAATAGGAGCGGGGTTGCCGATGCTGGTCGGTGGCTCCATAATTATGGAGCAGATATTCGCCCTGCCCGGGATGGGACGTCTCATGCTAAGCGCGCTGTACCAAAGAGATTATACTATCGTCTCTGGAATAAGCCTGGTTATCGCCACCGCGATAGTGTTAGCTAATCTGCTGGTGGACATATCCTACGCCTATCTGGACCCCAGAATCCGCTACGGGTAGTGGAGGCGAGAAGATGAGTCAGCTTAGAGAAATCCCCCTACAAGAAGCGGAGAGGAAGAGACGCCCCCGACTGGCTGAGTTCTTCGTCAGGCTGGTAAGGGAGAAGCCATTGGGGCTTTTCGGCGGAGTCATAGTCCTGATACTGCTGTTCTTGGGCATTTTCGCCCATGTCCTGGCTCCCAACGGGATAAATGAGATTCACATGTTAGACAGGATGGCAGCACCATCAGCAAAGAACCTGCTGGGCGCAGACCAGCTAGGAAGAGACATCCTCAGCCGCCTTATCTACGGGGCGCGCATCTCAGTAATCGTTGGGCTGGCGGCAACTACCATCATTGTAGTGGTCGCCGCCATAATAGGCGTCCCTTCGGGATTTTTTGGCGGCAAATATGACATCATAGTGCAGAGATTCGTTGATGCCTGGCTGTGCTTCCCGGGGCTAATCATACTGCTAATTGTAATGTCAGTGGTGGGGCGGGGTATTTTACAGATAATACTTGTTTTAGGCATATTTGACGGCATCAGTACCTCAAGATTAGTAAGAAGTGCCGTTATCGGCATTAAGGAGAATGACTACTTTCTGGCGGCAAAGGCCGTCGGCAGCACTAATGCACGAACGGTCACACGGCACATCATGCCCAATATCATGCCCGTCATAATCGTCATATACTCGATAAACATAGGAGGGGTGATCCTGGCTGAGGCCGGTCTTAGCTTCCTTGGATTTGGTCTGCCTATTGATGTTCCCAGCTGGGGGGGTATGCTCAGCGGCGAAGGGCGTCGATACATGGAGCTGAAACCAGTGCTGGCTGTTTATCCTGGTCTTTGCCTGAGTGTGGTGGTTTTCGGGACAAACATGTTGGGCGACGCCATGCGGGACCTCCTCGACCCAAGGCTCAGGGGCGGCGAGCGCTAGCACGGTCGTGCGTTGCCACAGCTTCTCCTGATTCCGCGCCATTGGGCACGAGGTGCCACCCCGTAGTCGTGGGCCGCGCCTGCGCGAGTGATTCCAGGACTTCCACATTCGCCTTGGACTCAATCCTGTCTTCCTCAGCTGTCAAGGGCGGTGTGAAAACGTACCAGCGGTTGACCTTACCCCCGAAAACAGTGCCAGTGGTAAAGAGAGTCCTCCGGGTAAAATAGGACATAGTAAGGAGGGCTCATGGCACGGAAGAGGTACACAGAGGAGCAGATCATAGGGGTCCTGAACGAGGCAGAGGCAGGGGCCAAGACAGGGGAGCTGTGCCGCAGGCACGGTTTGAGCGAAGGCACCTTCTACAAGTGGAAAGCCAAGTACGCCGGGCTGACGTTGAACGAGTTGAAGAGTAAGGTCCGTTGAGGAAGAGAACCGGCGCCTGAAGCAGATTGTGGCCCAGCAGGCGTTGGACAACTGGTCTCTGAAGGAGTTGCTGGCAAAAAACTTCTGAAGCCCAAGGTGAGGAAGATGGCAGCGGCATATGCCATAGAGAGTCTTGGGCTGAGTGAGAGGAGGGCCTGTCTGCTTACTGGTATCTCACCCTCGGTCTATCGGTACAAGTCGAAGCAGGGTGATGATGCTGTCCTGCGTCGCAGAATGCGTGAGCTGGCATGGGAGAGGAAGCGCTTTGGCAGTCCCAGGTTGCACATCATGCTGAAGAGAGAAGGCCTGGTGATCAATCACAAGCGTACAGAGCGCATCTACAGTGAAGAGGGGCTTGCGCTCAGGAAGAAGAGGAGGCGCAAAGGGGCGGCAGGGGTCCGGGAAACCATTCCATCTCCTGTACGTCCTAATCAGAGGTGGTCCATGGACTTTGTCTCTGATAGCACTGTGACCGGTCGGCGCTTCCGGGCATTGGCCATAGTGGACGACTATTCACGGGAGTGCCCAGCCATCGAGGTAGATACCTCTCTGGGAGGCGCCAGAGTGGTGGGAGTCCTGGAGAGACTGGAAGAGACACGGGGACTACCTGAGGTGATCACTGTGGACAACGGCCCGGAGTTCGCAGGCAAGGCCATGGATGAGTGGGCCTATCGGAGGGGCATCAAGTTAAGCTTTATACGTCCTGGCATGATGTGCAACCTGGACTGCCAAAGCGCTAGAGAACGCCTTTGCTGAGAGCTTCAACGGCCGACTACGCGACGAATGCTTGAACATCAACTGGTTCATGAGTGTAAGGCATGCCAGGAAGATCATAGAGAGCTGGCGGCAGGACTACAACGAGGTCAGGCCACACAGTTCCCTGAAGGGTAAATACGCCCAAAGAGTTTGCTGGCCTCGTTCAGGACCCCTATGATCTGCTCCTCTGTGTACCTCTACCGTGCCATGAGCCCTCCTTACTATGTCCTATTTTACCCGGAGGACTCTCTTTACCACTGTCACTGTTTTCGGGGGTAAGGTCAACCCCACCTCTATGGAACTCCGACTTGGGAAACCGCCAGCGCGTGAGGTGGGTCGCCGCGGACTCGTCGAGTTCGAGCGTGCCGTGCTCGACGAGTCGCATCACGCCCCAGGCCGTGACGGTCTTGGAGATGGAGCCAGCGTTGAAGATCGTCTGGGCGGTCACGGACCGGCCGGCTGCGGTATCTGCCATGCCGAAGCCCGCGGCCTCCACCCCAACATCCGCCGCGCCTTCTCTGCGCTGATCACGCTGGCGTTCCCCTTCAGCTCGCCACGAATCTCCACCTTCGACCCGAAGTTCAACTCGATGAGCTCGGGCCGTGGACTCCGAAGCGGGTCGTGGGCTGAGCCAGCATGAAGGCCTCGTCGCCCACCAGATCGGCCTCAAGCGCCAGCACGTGGCCTTCGGCACGTCGTCGGGATCTGCGTACGCCCACATCACCAACGTGCGGGGTTCTTCAGGCGTCGGCGCCGGCCAGAGAACTCTGCCAGGACCTCCGGCCAGACCACGTTCGTGAATCGCAGGCTAACGACGCTCGTGGACGAGCGACGAGCTACCATGGCGCCGAATCGCAACAGGGTCGCCCGTGCGATATCCGCGATCACGATGATCCCTTGAACATGCACTCCTCGGGTTGCGGCACAGCCCCTTCACCGTTCGCCGCCTCTGAGCCTGGGGTCGAGCAGGTCCCTCATGGCGTCGCCGAACATGTTTGTCCCGAAAATCACCACAGTGAGGCAAAGACCCGGTAAAAGAGCCAGCTCTGGTTTTGTCTCCATGTATCGGCGTCCTTCGCCACTGAGCATACCTCCCCAGCTGGGAACGTCAAGAGGCAGACCAAATCCAAGGAAGCTAAGAGAAGCCTCATCTAGGATTATGCCTCCGATGGTGATGCTAAATATGATGATTATGGGAGCCATGATATTGGGCATGATGTGACGCATCACCATTCTCACGTTAGTGCTGCCGATAGCCCTTGCCGCCAGAAAGTAGTCATTCTCCTTGATGCCGATAACGGCACTTCTTACCACTCTTGAGTTATGAATGCCGTACAATATGCCTAAAACAACTATTATCTGTAACATACCCCGCCCGACCATGGACATTACAGTCAGCAGTATGAGTAGCCCCGGGAAGGCCATCCAGGCATCAACAAACCTCTGCAATATGATGTCATACTTACCGCCAAAGTATCCCGAAGGGACGCCTATTGTTGAGGCGACCACTATAGTGACCGTAGTCCCCGCCAGGCTGGCGATTAGTGAGACGCGCGCCCCGTAGATAAGGCGGCTGAGGATATCTCTTCCCACCGGATCCGCACCCAGCAGGTGCTTTGCTGATGGTGCCGCCAGCCTGTCTATCAGGTGCATCTCATCCATCCCGTAGGGAGCCAATAAATCAGCGAAGGTGCCGCTGAACAGGAGTATCAGGACTATCACTCCACCAACAACCCCCAATGGCTTCTCGCGTACCAACCTGACGAAGAAGTCGGCAAAGCCGCTGCGTCTCTTCGTTTCGGTTTCCAGGAGGGGGATATCTCTAAGCTGACTCATCCTTTCCCCTCAACTACCGGTATCGCACCCTGGGGTCCAAATAGGCATAGGATATATCCACCAATAGATTGGCGGCTACTACCGCGGTGGTGATAACCAGGCTTATTCCAGAGACGATAGTATAATCTCTTCGATGCAGCGACTCTAACATGAGACGTCCCATCCCGGGCAGGGCGAATATCTGCTCCATAATTACGGCGCCGCCGACCAGTATAGGCAAGCTCGCTCCTGCTATGGTTACCACTGGAATCAGGGCGTTCTTCAGGGCATGCCTTGTGACCACTACCCTCTCATTGAGACCCTTTGACCAGGCAGTCCT
Source organism: Dehalococcoidia bacterium (assembly GCA_965248005.1). Lineage (GTDB taxonomy): Bacteria > Chloroflexota > Dehalococcoidia > Lucifugimonadales > UBA1123 > CBDFIE01. Next base: position 407,043 of record CBDFIE010000003.1, on the reverse strand, counting down.
GATGTAGTCTTGCCTCAGCACCTCCAGCATCATGGTGCGCGTCATCCGCATTGTGCTTGCAGCCATGGCCGTCCCCAAAATCAGGCTGGGAATAAAGAACTGCCCCAGGTTTCCCAGTGGGTCCTCCCTGAAAGGAATAAGCTGCAGGGTTGGCGACCACCCCCACCAGAGTGCCGGGAAGATGATGACCATAGTTGCCAGCCAGAAGTTAGGCGTTGCCAGGCCGATGATGGCGAGGGTGCGCCCCAGGTAGTCGGCGACCGTATCCTGGCGAATCGCCGAGTAGATGCCGACGGGAAGGGCTATGACGAGCCCGATTACGAGTGCCATGGCGCCAAGCTCAACGGTTACCCCTATTCTACTGAGAATCAGCGACGTAACCGGTTGCCCAGTGCGCAGGCCAACACCCAGGCTACCGTGCCGAAATATATTGCCTATCCAGCGACCGTATTGAACATGCATTGGTACGTCCAACCCGAGGGCCTCTTCCAGCGCTTCGCGGGTAAGAGCGTAGGTCGTCGCGGGGGCCCCTCTCCCCCCCTGTCTGTCCGCGTCCGCCATCATACTGTCTACAACATCACCCGGTATGAGACGAATCATCAGAAAGACTATGATAGAGACCATCAAAAGAGTGACAATGCCTAACAGTAATCTTCTGATAAGGTAAGCTTGCATGTCATCACCCCGTCAATCCGGCATATGTCCCAACCCTGTCATTGCGAGGTCGCCTTTGGCGACCGTGGCAATCTCATTATTTAATCCCCCTTTTCAAAAGGGGGAAACTAAACCTCTCCCTTTCGTAAAGGGAGAATGAGAGGGATTTTAGGAGAGTGGCAATCTCGTTGCCCCACCAGATTGCTTCGTCGTCCTTCCGGGAACGACTCCTCGCAATGACTAAGTAGTGGGGTCATTGCGAGCCTTGTCCTGAACGAAGTGAAGGGCGAAGGCGTGGCAATCTCGTGCCTCTTTCCCCCGTCATTCTCGCGAAAAGCCTGCCCCGGATCCAGTCCGGGGCAGGCTTTTCGCGAGAATGACAAGTTGCCCTCTCATTATTCAACGAGTATGGGAAAACTGGGGGGCTGAAGCCCCCCAGTTTCCTTTTCCCCTAAGAGGAGCCAGGCACTAATGCCCCATCTCTTCCTTCAGCTCCTGGTCAACCCACGAGTACGCCAACATGCTAACCCAGACCTCACCACTGCCTCCAAGTTCACCCCGGTAAGCCTTGAGCCACGGCTGGTGCAACATATACTGAGCAGCTACAGGCAGCATTAGCGAATACATCTTCTTGATGAAGTGCGCGTCCATCTCTCTGGCTAGCCTATTAAACTCCTGAGGGTCAGTAGCCGCCCTTGCTGCGTCGATTATGGCGTTCAACTCGTGGTCAGTAATCTGACTATTGGTCGCCGGCTCCCCGTAAAAACGACCAGGCAGAGAAACCATGGGGTTATAGTTCTTGTGTCGGCAACCGCAGGCAGTCATTCCTCCATGCTCTCCCGCCTTTAAGCGGTTAAACATCACAGTGCCATCTGGTTGCTCCATAAGAGTGACATCAACGCCAATCTTATCAAAGTAGCCGGTCACTATCTGCGCCAGGTCTATATCAGACCCCCAAGGTGGAAAGATATCCCAACCGACCTTAAATCTAATGCCATCGGCGCCGCGAGGATACCCAGCCTCATCGAGGAGCCTCTCGGCCTCTACTGGGTCGTAGCGATACATCTCTTTAACCTCTTCAGGCCACTCAGCATACGGGGCGTACAGGCCTTTGGCAACCCGCGGAGCAAACCCCACCGGTTCTGGGTCGGCATCACCCTCATAGTAGATAGTGTTAATCTCCTCAAGGTTAATTGACTTCTGCATGGCGATGCGCACGTTCTTGTCATCAAAGGGCGGCCCTGCAGCCCCAAAGGTGGCGTCTGTTCCTGAAGTACCGACTAGCTTTACCACAACCAGTTCAGGGTTACTTCGCCGCAGGCTCTTTACCTGATCAAGTGCCAAGTATCGCCCCCCCCCCATTACACTCTGACCGGTACGCAGCGCCGCCACCCGCGCCGCCATATCTGGTATGACGAGCACTCTAATCTCGTCGGCATAGGGCAGGCGGAGCTCCAGGTCCGGGTAACGTGGGTCATCCTGCCAGTAGTTGGGATTCTTGGTGAAAGTCAAGGAGGAGCCAGGCACAAACCCACTGATCTCATAGGGACCGGCGCCGACGACATTCCTCCAATCCTTCATGTCACCATACTGCTTGATGACTTCCGGGGGCAGTGTGTAACCAGAAGGATACGAAGTGGCTGTCAACTGGGATAATGCCGCAAGGCTGGGAGTGTGTAGCTTAACAACCAGCGTATATTTATCGGTAGCCGTCACCGATTCCGTTGGTTGATCCGTGAAGCCCCACATAGCGGTACTTGGCCCCGCTTCGGCAAATTCACCTAGCCCCAACGCCCGCTGCCAGCTAAATTCAGTGTCATAGGCAGTTACCTCCCGACCGTTCATCGGTGGCTTATCGTGCCAGAGAACGCCCTCACGGATGTGGAAGGTATAGGTGAGGCCGTCCGGGGATATATCCCAACTCTCCGCTAGCTCCCCTGTTATAAAGTTTGGGTCGTAATACCCCGATGTGGTGTCATATTCGTCACGGGGTAGTGCCCAGTCTATGTCGCCCATCTTGTTGTCCAAAACCAACGGGGCCCACACGTCCGGTGTTGCTCCAGCATGCCAAGGGTCAAACTGCTCGCCCGTCGTGGGCATGGCGACGGGGATTGTCCCGCCATACTGGGGCTTCTCCACCAGCTCTCCCCAGACGTTGCGGGTATACCTCTCAGCCTCCACCTCTACCTCTTTTATGACCTCTTTCTCCACTACCACCTCCCTCACCACCTCAACCGGCACCTCTTTTTCCACCACCACCTCTTTTACGACTTCAACGACCTCGGTCTCCGTGCCGCAGGCCGCGGCGACCACCAGCAGCATGGCCGCTGCTGCCCCCACGACTATCCAGCGGATACCAATAGCCTTAAGCATTTCGTCCTCCTGCAGGCTGAAAATTAATCCTGCCCGCGACATCGCGGGCCCGCCCACATGGGCGGATAGCGATCAAATCACCACGGCTCTGCCCTCATGTCAATTATTGTAGACCGTCAGCGAAAATGGGACAGATCGGAGGAGTCGAAAACCCGAGAGTTCTTAGGTGGTGTGAGCTCCTAGAGTGGGGGTAGAGTTACCTCACGGAAGGAGCAGATGTGTCCCAGTCACAAGTAGGCAATGCAGAGGCCGCCGAGGAGCGAACCGAGCAGACCAGGTCCTTCGTCAGACGAGTCAAAGCAGCTACCCGGCGTAAGTACACCCCTGAAGAGAAGATCCGCATCGTCCTGGAGGGCTTTCGTCGGGAGGTCACGGTGAACGACCTATGTCGGCGGGAGGGGATTAAGCCACACTCCTACTATGCATGGACCAAAGAGTTCATGGAATCTGGCAACGAGAGGCTTACCCGTGACAGCGTGCGAGATGCCACCAGGCAGGAGATCCAGGCGCTCAAACGTGAGAACAGCGAGCTAAAGCAACTGGTCGCAGAGCTGTCACTTGAGGCCTATCGATTGAAAAAAACGGCCATCCCGATGCCACAAGGCGCTGTCGGTACCAACGGATGAGCGCCACAGATAAGGCGACAGTTCTGGCCAAGGTGACCTCCTCACCTCATCCCAAGCGTAAGGTCCTCAGAGAGCTGGCCATCCCCAAGAGCACCTACTACCGATGCATGTAGTAATAGCCCCATCCGATCACCTTGAAATAAGAGGCGTCGGTGGCCCACATCTGGTTGGGGCCGGTGGTCTTGCGATGGTACTCCTTGCCAGCCTTGAGCTGCATCTCGGGTGACTTGACCAGGCCTGCTCTGCGCAGGATGCGGTAGATGGTGGACTCGGAGACATCACGGTCATGGACGACTTCTCTCGGTTCATCCTGGCACACAAGCTCCAGCGGGACATGACCTCTGACTCTTTCATCGAGGTGGTTCAGGATGCGGTAGACAGGACCGGCATGACTGAGGTCCCGGTGGCAGACAGGACCAGGTTGCTGAGCGACAACGGCTCTGGCTACGTGTCCCGAGCTTTCGGAGACTACCTGCACCTGGTGGGAATCAGGCATATCCTGGCAGCACCATACCATCCTCAGACCAACGGCAAGCTGGAGCGCTATCACCAAACCATCAAGCGGGACGTCAACCAGGTTCCCTATGAGGTGCCCGCTGACCTCGAGGCGGCTATCGCGGCCTTCGTCGCCTACTACAACTACCGGCGCTACCACAAGGCCCTGGGCAACGTGACCCCCTCAGACGTCCTCAGAGGAAGGCGCGAGGAGATCCTACAGCGCAGGAAGGAGGTCCAAGCCGAAACGATCGCACGACGTAGACGCTACAACAGGACCCTCAGGGAGCTCACCAGACCTCCATCCACGACCTGATATCTCGGGTCTCAAAGTGTCCCATTTGTGCTGGTTGCCAACAGGCCCTGACTGAGTTTGTAAATGTCACTGGCCTCCTGGTCTGATCAAAGCGGCCCACACCTATGAAACGTTCATCCCTACTCGTGAGCAACCTGGCGCTATCGCGACCGACAAAGCTCTCGTCGACCCTGAACTGTGTTTGATTCCGCAAAACGTTGTGTATTCCGGCGATGATGACGACCAGCTTGTATCCCGCATCAGCCGCCTTGCATATCACACCGGCGTAATTGGCAGTCTTACCCGACTGCACATGACCCACAACCATTCCGCGGCTATCCCAAGAACCCTCCCTGGATGGATTCTCCATGAAGCCTAGAATGCGATCAGTCTCCTCATCAAGGGTGGTAATCACCGGGACCGGGAAGCCTCTGTCAATAAGAAACTTTCTGTAACGATCCCAGTAATACGATGTGATGCTCGCCTGCGCGTCAGCAAGCCAAGGCTTGTGACCACGCTCGATCAGGACGGAGCCGATCCTCATGGTCACCCCGTAGCGCTCTTCAAATCGTTTGGCCAGCGACTCAGCGGCATCATCATCCACTGAGTTGAACAACGGGGTTCCACGAACCGCGGCTATCAATTCCCGAACCCTTTCAGGTGTGGGCGTTGACTCCTGTGCAAGCGCGGCTCCCACGATGCTCTCCAACGAGTTCAACTGCTCAGACATCCGAAGGCTCTCCGCTTCTCTCTTCATTGAGAATCTCTTCCGTACGGGACCAGTTGGAGCGAAATGGCTCCGCAATTCGCATCATGCCAATCACTTCCTCCGCTAGGATCCCGGATTCGAGGAGTACCCTGTACGTCGCGAGAGCTGCATAAAGCAGGGTATCGTCCGACGCGACGTTGCCCACCTTGTCTGGCTCTCCGCCCATGTCCGCAAATAGCGCATCCATCGGGAGTGCAGCACTGGTCATCTCCAAGAGCCGCGGGAACTCGTGCTGCACTTCTGACGGAAGTCGCGACATGAAATCGGCAAGAACGGGGTGCTCCTGATTGATTCGGTAGACGATTTCGCCCTTATCCTGAGTTCGACTCCAGACTGGAATGCGGTTATCTTCGGCAAGTTTCTTTCCTCGCGTGGTGTAGATACGCCTCGACGGCGCACCTATCGTCTCAATGATCCGGCGGAGCCTCTGCCTGACCTGATACGGTGGCCGCGCCGAAGCTTTCTTAACGTCGATCCTCCACTCGGCGTCCTGATCATTTGGCATGTCGATACGCACTCGAGCAAGTTTCGTCAGTTCCGTCTGCCGAGCGAGCCCGAACCACGTACCGTATATGATCAGTCGCCTCTCTCTGTAGACGTAGAATCCTTGATTCTTCAGGTATCCATCGGCGCCGGCATAACGTTCCCATTCGCTCGGGGTGACCTTGCGATGGTGTGGAAGCGTGAAGGATTGAATCACGACCTCTCGTCAGCCCACACGTATCCGTTCGACAGGCCCAGCGATCGTAGCCGGATGGCTGGTGTGGAATGGGTCGAACGGTTCCAACGGACGTTCGTTGAGCAGGATGTGGAATTTCCGCTGCCCAGGCCCGGCTGAAAGATACCTATGGAAGACGAGCTCTAAATGATCGCGGGCGTCGTCGATTTCTCTTATAAATTGGGATAGGTCCGTATCCGAAGCGTTCTTTTGAATCACCCTGTCCAATTTTTCCCAGAGGACAAGCGTCCCACTCTCCGGTACCCGCTCTGCCCACGGAACCGGGGACGGGTCATCTGGCATCTGTACTAGCCAATCGCCTTTTTCAGCCACGTAGTCAAGATCCCAGCGAGCCACGTGAGTCTCACCGTTGCACCGCGTAACCACCGTCAACCGTCGACATTGAGAGAATGGGGCGGTCTTTAGTCCCAGACCAAACCGCCCGAGGTCTGATGGTTTTCGGTCCTCAAGCGGACTTCGGCTGCCTGGTCGCATGGCTTCGATTAACTCGCTTGCGATCATACCGCTACCGTCGTCAAGAACGCCGATGCGAACCTCTGGGCTCTCGGTGTCGACAAGAAGATGGACAGTGGTCGCCCCGGCCGTGATAGCGTTGTCTATGATGTCTGCCAGCGCGGATGCGAGCGAATATCCAATCTCTCGCATGCTTTCTATCAATACTGAGGCCCTTGGGGCCACGATCACCGTCCGCATGTCATGCTCAGCCAGCATTGCGTGCCTCCTTGACCGATCTCGGGGCCAGCTCGTCTCGGACGTCTCGGTTGTCTCTGCGGTGCTCGAGCCAGAACTGAAACCTCTCGATGTTCTGAATCTGAAGCTGGACCGTTCGAGGCGGTGCCATAGATGACCTGCGCTAGGGGTCAGAACCGAGTCGATTTGGTGCGGCTGCGTACTAGGTTCGAGCACCCCTATCAATGAAAGTGAGCTTGTTCCAAGTCTAGTCTCTTCTTCGCGCCTGGAGTTGTCCAATATCCGTCCGGGGTTGGGTGAAAGGCAGGTGCCTAGTGGAAGTTTCCAATCACAGCAACGCGCCCGCAGGACGGACTATTAGACTCTCCCCAGCTTGCAGTTCGAACCTGACAAACCTGTAGATTGGACGAGAGATTCTTGGCACACGGTATTGCCCCGGCGATTATGCGCGCGCGAAGCGCAGGGTTCTTCCCACATAGCCGGTCAGTTCACCATGGTTGATGGCCTCGGCCTCCCATGCTGGGTTCATGTCGTGATGGAACCTATTCCCGTAATCGACGATTTCCTGAAGCTCTTGGATTGCTGCGCCATCCAAGATATTCTGAGCCGTCACCATCCTCTGGCGGCAGTTATTCAAGAAGGGGCCGAGAAGAGTTCCTGGTGGAAAGTCCCCCGGGCACGCCACACGAAGGAACTGCTCCAGATGCGGGCGGATGGCGCGAGCCACCTCACGCATGTCACCTGATCCGCTGGCCAAGAATTCAACTAGTTGGGCATCGCGACGGTCATGTTCCGTGACTGCGTCTTGCGCGACATCCCATTCGCGTAGAGTGGAGCCGGTCCCGTCTCGCACCAGTTCGAGAGCGGCACGTGGGGTAGGGTGGGCATTCGACCAGAGTGGGCCCAAGAAAGGCCTGTTGTGGGAGAGGACTATCACCTGGGCGGCTCGATTGGTCAGCCTTCGGATCTCCTGCACCGTTGTGAACGTTCGATGTTCGTCGAGGCTCGAATTAGGGTCGTGAATGACAACAACCTTGTTCGCGAGACGTGGGTCCTGGTCGAGCGAGACGAAAAAAAGCGCCAAGGCGAGCGTATTGCGATCACCGGAGCTGAGCGTATTCCGGAAGGCTGGGTCTCCTCGTTCGGGTTCAGCCCCCCCAACGGGCACGGGCGTATCATTTATCAGGACGTTGTAAGTGGCGGCTTGTCCGCCTCTGGTATTGACGTACGTCATGCTGTCCAACCGAAAGCCCGCGTTGAACCGTTGTAAGTAAAGATTGATGTCTGTCTGGTACGCCGGAAAAACTTGAGTGCGGTGCTGTTCAAGCGCTGCCCTAGTACTTAGTTAGCTAAATCACGATACGTATGCTTAAGGGAACCGGGGTGCACAACGTTCTTGGTCCATTCGAAGGGGACGGGGCACTGGTTGCGAGCCTGGGTAAAGGCATCTATGGCACGGCAGACATCGCGCACAGAGGTGGCGTTAAGACCTCGCAGGGCTCGACGCGTCAGGATGCTGAACCAGACCTCGATTTGGTTGAGCCAGGAAGCGTGGGTAGGAATGTAATGGAAGTGGACATTGGGATGCCGAGCCAGCCACCGGTCATGCTTGGGCTTATGAGTATTAAGGTTATCCAGGATAACGTGCAACTCCTGGTCGGGGTACTGAGCGACCAGACGGTTCATGAAGTCCAAGAACTCACGCCGGCGGCGGCGGCGCTAGTGGCCTACCGTCACCGTCCCTCGGGCAACCTCCAGGGCAGCGAAGAGGGTGGTGGTTCCGTGGCGTTTGTATTCGTGGCTGAACCCGCGGAGGGCCTGCCCGTTGGGCATGCGCAGCCAGCCCTGAGCCCGCTCCAGAGCCTGGATGGCGGGTTTCTCATCCACGCTCAACACCACCGCGTTCTCCGGCGGGTCCAGATACAAGGCCACCACATCGGCCGCTTTCTGGGCGAACTGGGGGTCCGTGCTCACGCACCAACTTCGACGACGCTGCAAATGAATCCCATGTTTCCTCAGCACCTGCCAGACATAGTGGGCTGGAACGTCTCCCAATGCCTCAGCGACCAGCCGCCCTGTCCACGTGCTGTATCCCTCGGGAGGCGGTTCAACCAGCTTCGCCAGGATGCGCCTCTCAGTGCTGGCCGTGTACTTCCGAGCCTTTCCGGGCCGGGCCCCGTCGTTCAGCCCTGCGCTCCGCTCCGCCGCAAACCTCTTCCGCCACACCACAACCCGCGCCCGCGTCAGACCCACCTCCCGGGCGATCGCTGTATTGGGCGTTCCATCGGCCGCCAGCAGAACCAATCGCGCGCGCTGTACGGCTCGATACGGAGCAGTACGGCTCCGAACCGTGGTCTCCAGCTCCCCACGCTCTCCGGTTGTCAACGTGATGATCGTCTCTGCTCTTCGCATGCGGTCAGCATAACATCTGCCTACCATTACGTATAGGTATTATCAAAACTAAGTACTAGGCTGTGCCGAAATGGGGAATTCTGAAAAACATAGGGGTAAGTCAAGATTGAGACGATAAGGCTCGGCAGAACCGGTTTAGGAGTGACCCGACTGGGCTTCGGCCTGGCAGCGATCGCAACCGGTGGACAACGCGGCAAGGACGTATCCGACTCCGGCAGAGTGCTGGAGGCGGCGCTTGACGGCGGTATCAACTTTCTCGACACGGCGGCAGGCTACGGAAACACCGAAGAGCTCATCGGGAAGACCATAGCCCATCGCCGTGATGAGTACGTCCTGGCAACCAAGTTCGGTGTCGCAAGGGGCGCATTTAGCGAGGCGACGATCGAAGAGAGCATCGACCGTAGCCTTAGGAGGATGAAGACTGACCATCTGGACATATTGCAGCTTCATTCTCCCGAACCCATTATCGACCTGTTGACACTGGACCGCGACGTAATCGTCGATGCCATGCTCAGGGCCAAGGAGGCGGGCAAGACCAGATTCCTGGGTTACAGCGGAGACAACGAGGCCGCGCAGTGGGCCGTGAACAGCGGCGTGTTCGACACCCTCCAGACAAGCTTCAACCTGGTGGACCAGCAGGCCCGCAAGGGCCTGTTCGCCGCGGCCAAGGCCAGGGACATGGGGATAATCATCAAGCGGACGTTGGCCATGGGGATGTGGGGAAAAGGCCACGGGACACCCACCTACCACCCTTCACATGTCGCCTACTTAGAGCGGGCCCAGGAGATGGGACAGGCTGGGCCGGTTTCCGGCGCTCCAGACGACCCTATCATGCTGGCAATGGGGTTTGTCTTCGCGCATCCGGAGGTGGACACGGGGCTCGTGGCCACCACCAACCTGTCGCACCTGCGGTCGAACATCGAGTTGTTCGAGAGCGGCGTATCCATCACAGTTGAAGCAGTTGATGAACTCTACCGTCGCTTCGACAAGTTCGGGTGGCCCCAAGTGACGTGAGGGTCGCGTAAATCGGCCAAGTGCCCTTCGAAGCAGGGCGAGTAGGCGAATACGCGTCGGACGGAGGCTCTCGTCGAATACCTGCGTTACGGTAAAGGAGGTCTGACACAGTTGCAGACAGCCACACCCTAAAGCTATAAACCAAGGAATCTGGGGACCCACATTTCGACGGCCCTTTTCTTAAGCAGACCGAAACAAAACCACTTGAGACGTGCTCCAAAAGCGGGGCGTGGGCTTTAGCTACGGCACAAACTTGGACATGGGGTGCTCCGGAAGGAAATCGTTTTGGCTCGAGCATACGTAGTCGCAGAAAGTACTGTGTGGGGAAGTGCCTTTGACGTCTTGAGGGGCGCGGCATATGCTTCACTGGTCACTGCCAAGAGCTGTTGCCCTACATGCTTCAGGTTAACGGTGAGAGAACGTTCAGATGATTCCGCCTGTCAGATGGAGCCAGTTTAATCAGTTTGACGAACTGAGGAGTCCGTTCATTACAGGGTCTGGCCAGAAACTTCTAAAGCTTACCTTCGACTCTGCCAGTCTCAGAGACCAGACAGACGAAAGCTCGCTGGCTATAGAGCTATTAACTGAACTGTCTCATCTTGACGAAATCGAGGCCTTGAGCAGCGAGCCGAAAAGTTGTCGTGAACTCCGTATTGGACTCCCAGACGAGGCGGCTGACATCATCCCAGTTGACGTAATTCTTGAGGGCAAACCCCAGATCAGGAGCCACGTTCAACGCATTGGTCAATGGTCTAGGATCGCCACGCGCCTAGCAGATCGAGCAGCTTGCCCCGAGGACCAAGACGAAAAGCCGTTGTACGAACTCTGATCCTAGCTAGGGCACACGTTGCGGCCGGGCAGGACATCCTAGTTACTCTATCAAGCCTCTTGCTGCAAAATCGCGAACAACAATGGGTATCCGATGCGAACCCACGGACTCCAGTGGAAACAGCCCAGATGGTAGGGCTCTTTTTACGATCTCGGGATAATTACACATTCAGAGCCGCAGCTAACTTCAGGGCGCGCAGTTCTAGGACGAGCTTCTACTGGGCTCTCACTAGGTTCAGACTGTCTAACAGAAGTGGCTCCGGAAATCTGAACAGGGGGATAAGTGGAATCGCTGCCTGATTGAGGGCATGATAGTGCTCTCGGAGACAGGAGCGAGAGATGAGCAGACGACCCCGCCGTAACCACTCGGCGGAGTTCAAGGCGAAGGTGGCTCTTGCCGCAGTGCGCGGCGACCGGACACTTTCGGAGCTGGCAAGCCAGTTCGATGTGCACCCGAACCAGATGACGCAGTGGAAGACCCAGTTGCTGGATCGGGCGGCGCAGTTATTTGGCGCCGGGACAGGGCAGGCTGAAGAGCCGGTAGATATGAAGGTCCTTCACGCCAAGATCGGTGAGCTTGCGTTGGAGAACGATTTTTTGGAGGCCGCGCTCACGAAGGCGGGATTGCCGGGCGCAAGGCGATGATCGACCGCGATCACAAGCTGCCTCTCGCCCGCCAGGCAAAGGCAGTGGGCATCAGCCGCGGGAGCATCTACTACCGGCCACGGCCGGTGGGCGAAGCCGGTCTCGGACTGATGCGCCGCATCGATGAGCTGCACCTTGAGTATCCGTTTGCAGGCAGTAGGATGATGCGAGGCCTGCTCCGCCAGGAGGGACTCTCCTCCGTGCGTAGACACATCGCCACACTGATGCGGCGGATGGGCATCGAGGCGCTGTACCGCAAGCCCAACACCAGCCGGCGACGGCCCGGCCATACGGTGTATCCGTACCTGCTGCGCGGGCTTGAGGTGAGCAGGCCCAACCAAGTGTGGGCAATGGATATCACGTACATTCCGATGGCCAGGGGGTTCGTGTACCTAGCCGCAGTGATGGACTGGCATAGCCGCAAGGTGCTGGCCTGGCGGGTATCGGTCACAATGGACACAGACTTCTGTGTGGAGGCGCTCGAAGAATCCCTGGGACGCCACGGCGCGCCGGAGATATTCAACACAGATCAGGGAAGCCAGTTCACAAGTGACGCCTTCACCGGCCTGCTGACAGCCAATGGGATCCAGATCAGCATGGACGGGAAGGGAAGCTGGAAGGATAACGTGTTCGTCGAACGGCTGTGGAAGAGCGTCAAGTACGAGGAGGTGTACCTGAGAGCCTACGAATCGGTCCCGGAAGCCAGAACTGGACTCGGGCGGTACTTCGAGTTTTACAATGCCGGACGGCCCCATTCGAGCCTTGGGGGAATGACGCCGGACCAGTTCTTTGACAGAGCGCCTGCCGAGTCCGCGGCGGCCTAACGCACGGCAGCGCGATTCCACTTATCAAACCGGGCAGCGCTGTTCAGACAAACGAGACCACCTCTCTAACTCTTATGAGAATATTGAGCAGAGAAGCGCGAAAGGAGGTGGCTGATTACCGTTCGAACTATGTTTTGTGTGGCGCGTGAGTTATAACCATCAAAGGCAACAAATAGGGGGGCCACCAAACAGAGCTATAGTCATAAGGTAATCCCCCCGCGCCACCGCTAATCTATGCAAGGGTCTAGTTCTTGAAGAATGGTACTATCAACTGCGGTCCTCACATAAGAACGAATGAGTTGGTTTACGTAGCTTACAGAACGACCAGTAATTCGAAGATGGTTCTGCCTACCGTCAACTTAGGCCCACCAGACTTGACGAAATCAAGAACTTTCACCCTGAGGTTCAGGTTGGCCCTGTAGCCTCCCAAGCTTTGCGCGTGCGGGAACGGGTGTATGACCGGCCACGGCCCCTAGGCGCCGCTATCACTTGAGGTGATCGCCGTCGTACTGATCGTCCCGCGCCTTCTGGCGACGTGGTGCAGGTGCGCATGACGGCTCCCCAACCACACCGGGAGGGTCGGCGAGTGGATGCCTGGCGTGGCCCGTCCGAGGGAGATGCCTCGGTGACTATTCGGCTTAGGTGTTACTCGGTCTTCCTGCGCCGAGTTCGCCGACGCGGAGCGGAGGCGCTGGTCTCTTCCCAGAAGAATACGACGTCCCCCTGCCGGTTCACTACGAGCTTCTTGCTCAGCAACTCAGCTGCCGCACCGAGGCGGCGACGGATGGCAGCCGTAGTTTCGCCTGCGTCCGGGGTGAGCTTCCCGGCTTGGCCGGTCTCGAGTTGTCCGATATAGTCCATGTACTGTCGCATTATCGCGCCGCGCTTTCCGGTTACGGACAGTTCAAGCTGCGCATCGCGGAGTGAAACAACCTCAAGTGTTGGCACGTCTGCCAGGGACCTCCTGTCAATCTAGGCTCAAGGCACCAATAGACTAAGTTCTGTGACTGGCGTCGGTGTTCAACGAAGCCATCCACCGCTGTCAGTCTTGTTGTGCCGAGGGTTCCGTCCTTGCTTTCGGCGGAAGTTGAAAAGACGACTAGCCTCAGATCGGCGAGCGGCCCGGTCACTGGAGAATGACCGTTCGATTCTCATGGTGCCTGTCTTGCCGTCTCGTCGATGTTGCGTTGCTCGGCGTCTTGGACTGGTGGTCTTACCGATATAGGTCGTCTTGCCCCTTCTTCGGAGAGAGTACACGTAATGTCTGCGGGCCATAGCCAAGATCCCCAGTGAATGAGTTGCGTGAAGGATGCACCATTTGCTCTGATTATGTCAATCCACTTCGAGTGGAAGTGGGACAAGACCTTCGTCAAGCCTATGGCCCCGGCTGCGGCCAACGGCCTGATGATCCATCCAACTGGACAAAATCAAAACCTTCGTGTTGAGGTTCAGGCTATAGGCGTAAGAGCTAGGGATACTCTGAACAAGTCCGTGGATTATGGTGGCATAGTACCATGACAAGTGGAGACGAACTGACTAAGGACGGGAGCAAGAGTAGATGAACCAGCCGACATTTGCGGACCTGGAGTACGAGTGTAAGAAGCGCAAGACTCGGCGGGAGCTGTTTCTGGAGCGGATGGACGGTCTGATACCGTGGGGACAGTTGGAGAGTCGCATTCGACCATACTATCCCGAGGCTGGCCGAGGCCGGCATCCGTATGAGCTGTCGGCGATGCTTCGCATACACTGCGTGCAGCTGTTCTACAACCTGAGCGACCCTGGGATGGAAGACATGCTATACGAGGTCGAGTCGGTGAGGCGATTCGTGGGCCTGAGGCTGTCGGGCCCTCTGCCTGACGAGACGACGATCCTGAACTTCCGCCACTTGCTGGAGGAGCACGATCTTGGCGAAGGTCTGTTCAAGACCATCAACGTCCACCTGGAGACTCAGGGGCTTCGTCTTCGGGAGGGGACTATAGTGGACGCGAGCATCATCGAGGCGCCGTCGTCGACTAAGAACCGTGCCCGGGAGCGTGACCCAGAGATGCACCAGACCAAGAAGGGCAAGTGGAGCTTCGGTATGAAGGTGCACATCGGGGCGGACGAAGAGACAGGGGTGGTGCATAGTGTAGCTATGACATCAGCGAACGTGCATGACGTGACCGAAACTCACCGGTTACTACACGGTGGAGAGACGCGGGTGTGGGGCGATGCGGGGTATCAGGGAGTCGATAAGCGGGAGGAGAACCGAGAGTTGGATGTGGAGTGGCGCGTGGCGATGAAGCCCGGTCGGCGTCGGCAGCTAGCACCTGAAAGCGAGGAGGCGTTGGCGGAGAAGCGCAAGGCGTCGGTCAGGGCGAAGGTGGAGCATCCGTTCCTGTATGTGAAGCGTCACTTTGGCTACGCCAAGGTGCGGTATCGTGGACTGGCCAAGAACACGCAACGGCTGGCGTTGCTGCTGGGGTTTGCCAACTTGATGACAGCCGAGCGCCACTTGGCGGTGTGACGAGAGAGAAGTGCGCCCAAATCAGGTTGATAGCGGCGACACGCCCCCGGCAGAGCCCGCTTTCGAAGCCCAAACAGACCCGATTTAGGGCCGCAACAGCCTGATGGGCCATCGCAAAGAATTGAACATCTTCGAACTACCCCTGCAATCAATTCAATCCAGCATATGAAGGGTTATTCAGAGGTTCCCTAACGCCTGGAGACATAGGCGGTGGACCCGCGATCATCGGTTCTCCATCCGCCAGCGATGACTTAAGTAGATCTGGCGGCCTCGTTAATATCGATATAGCGACCGTGCTGGCGGGGCTTGGCACGTCGGGGACCGCAGGGGCTGCTCCAGTATCGCTAGAACCTGACGCACGGTGGCGATCAG
Source organism: Dehalococcoidia bacterium (assembly GCA_965248005.1). Lineage (GTDB taxonomy): Bacteria > Chloroflexota > Dehalococcoidia > Lucifugimonadales > UBA1123 > CBDFIE01. The sequence continues at coordinate 391,801 of CBDFIE010000003.1, read as the reverse complement.
TAGTGGTACCGCCCGCGGTGGTGATGATCGTGGGCAAGCGAGGAAGCGGGAAATCAGCGCTGGGTTACCGCTTGCTGGAGCTGTTTCAGTCCAGACTCACTCCGTATGTGGTAGGCGTCCCGCCAGGCGCTCGCAGATTGCTGCCAGATTGGATCGGGATCGTATCGGGTCTCGAAGATCTTCCCCCAAAGTCCATCGCCCTGGTTGATGAGGCGTACATGACGTACCACTCCCGTCATAGCATGGCCGGCGACAGCAAGGCGATGTCGCAGGCGTTGAACTTGTCCCGTCAGCGCGACCAAAGTTTGATATTTGTTTCCCAAGAAGCTCGACAGGTGGACCGGAACGTGGCCAGCTCAGCCAGCCTATTCTATTTCCCGGACGCCGATTTCGCCGGATTGCTGGAAAATGATCTCCCGTCGTTCTGGAAGCCTGGGTTAAGCAGGCTGTTCGCCGCCGGAGGGAGCCAAGCCGATCCGCGGGTAGGCCGGAAGCTGGCCCCGAGCGAGCGTGCTACACACGCCCGAGAGCTTAGGTCCCAAGGGTACTCGTACGGAGAAATTGCGAGGGTTCTGGGAGTGTCAAAGGGCACAATTATCAATTACGTCCATAACTACCCCTATCGGGCCCGCTAGTTCAAGCGGCACATCCTTCGCAAGTCGTGCCGCTGGGCAATCTCACCATGAGGTTGATTCGGTCGACGTGACTGTTGACGAGCGCGGTACGCTCCTCCGCTGACCGGTAACATTTTGCGGCTACTTCGGCCTCTGGCATAGCCTTCCATTCGCGCGAAGCTCTTATAGCCACGTCGATGGCGGCCGAATGATGTTCGGGGTCGGCTGAAGAAACCATGCGTTGCCCTGCAAGCTGGGTAACCCCTTTAACCTCTTCATCAAAAGACTCCCGAGGATGCGGGGCTTGCCTCAGATTCAGGGCTTGGGACAATACCTGATCGAAGACATCAAAGGCGTAGTGGAGACTCACGGCGGGGTGGGGAGTGCCGTCGTACCTTATCTCAGAAAGCAGAGGTAATCCCGTCCCTCCATCAACGACTGGTAACTCGACGCGACGGACGACCTCCTCTAAAAGGGCCATCCTAGCGGCGAGATCGTCGCCGATGGAGTTTTTCATGGCTTCGACCGCCTTCCACATCGGATCGTCGAGTAGGTGCTGCCGCAGGTAGTTCCACTCGAGCCTCTTCTCGGCCTCAAGAGTAACCGACACACCCTCATCTTCGTTCTGATACGCGTGTCCTTTGGGTATCGGCCAAAAACGCTCCTGGGGATTCGACCACCAGACGGCTAGGTCGTAGTGATGTAAGGCCATTGGCTCTATACCACGCACGCTGAGAACCGCCTCGATTAGCTGAGCCCTATGCCGATCGAACGCGTAGTCACTTGGTACAGGACTCAGGGACCCAGCGACAGGCTTCCGGGTCGTTGACTTCGCCAGGCCAGCTCCGATTCTTATGCGAGACACCGTCGTTCTGTCGACCTTATTCGCCTCGCCGAATCGTTCCGTTACGAGATCGACGACGAGTCTGTCTATTAGGTTTGGTGCATTGCGCAGGGTCTGAAGGATGAACGCCCGTATCGTCTCGGGAATTCGCCTGCCTTGCTTCGCCATTTTTGACCTCCGGTAGGAGCATGTCAGATCCCCCCGTGTGCGACTGCGCGCAACTCAACGAGAGATCTGAGCCTGCCTTAAGTGTGCAAGTTCACTCATTTCGAAGAAAACCGGCACCATGGATTAGAGGAGAGACGTGGAATGACAACCTGCGCCGTTGGTGTAAGAACGAGCACGGTCCGCGACCTGCGGACAGGTCCCGGTGGGAGTCCGAGGGCGGCGCTCCATGCAATAAAGGTCATTCCCATTCCGCACCGGATCGCCAAGGAGATCGTCACCGCTCACCATTACTTGGGGTCGCTGCCTGGTGCAACAAAACTTTGCTTCGGCGTCTTCGTAGGACTCCGGCTGCTAGGAGCCATCACCCTGGGTGCCGGCCCAACAAACGGGCACAACCTAGTTGCAGGTGCCCGAACTGAAGATTATTTGTGCCTTTCCCGATTATGGCTATCCGATCTGCTGCCCAAGAACAGCGAGTCCAGAATCCTCGCCATCGTGGCGCGTCTCTTGACAAAGCATACCAATGTTCGGTTCCTCTTGGCTTACGCAGACCCATCAGTCGGCCACGTAGGGACGATCTACCAAGCCGCAGGATGGGACTACGTGGGCGAGTCTGAAGCGATGCCCCTTTACGACCTCGGCGACGGACATCCCAGACACAGCCGATCTGTGTCCCATAGGTTCGGCACTCACAGCATCCGGTATCTCACAGCCCCGGGTATAAACGTTCAGCCTGTCTCGCAATCCAGGAAACACCGCTACGTAAAGTTTCTGACCGCTGGCTGGGACGAGCTACTCAACGTTTCCGTGTTGCCCTATCCCAAGAAGGAGTGCGATCTATGAAGTTCATCGAGGTACCGACTCAGAGTCTCAGACGCGCCGCGTGGAACCCCAACGAAATGGACGCCTCCATGCGCGCGCGGCTAGAACGTTCGATCGATTTTTTCGGTCTGCGTGTCCCGTTAGTGGTGAGGCGTCTAGACCACGAAATCTACGAGGTTATAGGCGGCATTCAGCGGCTCGGGATACTTGTCGACTCGGGTCAAGAGACTGCCCAGTGTGTCGAGGTGGAATTGGACGACTCTGAGTCGCGACTGCTGTCCCAGGCCCTCAACCAGGTACACGGTGAAGACGACCTTGGGCTGAGAGCAGAGCTGGTCCGGAACCTGCTACAGACGTTACCGGAGGCGCAGATCATTTCGGTCCTACCCGAGACGGTTGAATCTCTTCGGGCACTGTCAGCCCTCGGGCAGCAAGAAGTAGCTGCCCAGTTGAGCGCCTGGAATCGGGCTCAGTCGGCCAAACTGAAACATTTGCAAGTCCAACTAACCGCGCAACAGCTGGAGGTGGTCGAGGACGCGCTTGAGCGGGTCATCCCGGAGGCCAGAAAACGGCAGGGAGACTCTCCCAACCTCAGAGGCACCGCGATCTACCTAATCTGCGAAGCTTATCTCGAACGTTAAGATAATCCAGATGAATAAGAGCACACCGATGTTCCCGTGCCCGCTGTGCCGGTCAGAGATCGCTGTGAGCTTAGCGAGGAGCAAGAAGGGCAAACCATCGCTGTCGCTGCGGTGCCCGGCGGATGGCAGACACTTCAGAGGGTTCATAGCCGACAAGGAGTATGTGAGTAAGGTGGTGGAGATGTTGGAGACAGACGAATGAAAGTTGCCCTCTACGCCCGGGTGTCCACCTCCGACAAGGACCAGGACCCGGAGACACAGCTGATGGCCCTTCGGGAGTACGCGAGTGCCCGAGGTCTCGTGGTCCACGCTGAGTACGTCGATCAGGCGCCGGCCAACGATTTCGCCCACCGGACGGAATGGCGGGACCTCCTGGACGATGCCGGAAAGCGGAAGTTCAAGACTGTGTTGGTGTTCAAGCTGGACCGTGCTTTCCGGTCCGTGAAGCATATGCACGACACCCTGGCGGTTTGGGAGATGACAGGCGTGGGTTTTCAAAGCGTCCGGGAGCAGTTCGACACCTCGACTGCGGTGGGTCGGCTGCTACTGAATATCCTTGGCGCACTGGCCGAGTTTGAACTGGAGATGATTCGTGAGCGTGTGAAAGCAGGGATGGACAGAGCGCGTCGTCAGGGGAAGCGGATCGGGCGACCCAGGGTAACGGAGCGCCGGGGGTTCGAACGTCGTTTTGGAGCTATTTTGGAGCGCCTTGCCGCGGGGAATATTTCAAGACGTAGGGCCGCCGATGAGCTCGACATCGGCGCCACGCTACGCCAACGTTCAAGCGCCTCCTCGATGCCGAGTCCGCTAGGTCCTGAACAATGAGCGCCAACCACCTGCACGGACCCAGGTACCCAGACGAAAAACCCTCTCTGAACGGGTTGACAAGTATACCCGCGAGTATACACTGTGTCGCCACACAAGACGGGGTAGAGCCGGAGAGTGGGATCGACCGGATCATGATCGACGCCTTCCTGGAGACCTTGTCAGAAGTAGCCCTGGCGGTGGCCGCCAGAGACACCGAGGCGAAGCAGCCGGATGAACGCGACTGATACCAAGAGGGCAGTAGCCTACATAAGAGTCAGCGACTTATCTCAGGTCGAGGGCCACTCCCTGGACGCCCAGGAGCGCCTGTTCACCGAGCTGTGCAAGGTCCGGGGCTGGACACTCGTCAATGTCTACCGTGAAGAGGGCAAGTCCGCCCACAGCGACTCCATCAGAAAGCGACCCGTCTTCAAACAACTCCTAAGCGACTCCGCTAACGGCGGGTTCGACGTCGTGGTCGTCCATACCCTCGACCGGTGGGCACGCAACCTCCGGGTGATGCTGGAGTCAATCGCAACCCTTGCTAGCAACAACGTGGCGCTGGTCTCCATCACCGAGAACATCGACTACTCCACCCCTCAGGGGATGCTCTTCACGCAGATGCTGGGCAGCTTCGCCCAGTACTTCTCCGACTCACTTGGGACCCATGTCAGCAAAGGGCTGGGCCAGAGGGCGATCGAAGGGAGGCATACTGGCGGGATACCCTTCGGTTACGAGTCCTGCTGGCAAGAGTCAGGAGGCGAACGGAAGCTCAAGTGTGAGCCTGAGCATCCTGGCGGTGTCCACATTCATCCTGAGGAAGGCACTGCCGTCCGGGAGTTGTACCGGCGTTACGCTGGCGGCAGCGTCACCCTGGCGACCCTGGCATCATGGCTCAACGACCAGGGTTTCGGGACCCGCAACACCAAGAAGCTACCAGACGGGAACGGCAACCTGGTCAGCTGGTCCCAGAATGTTCACCGGCGCATCGGTCCGCAATATCCTTCATAACCCCTTCTACATGGGGAGGATCCGCCATCGGGACCAAATTCTGCCGGGCGCACATGATGGTCTGGTGCCCGAGGACGTATATCAGACTGTTCAGGATGCGATGCGACGCAACTCAGGTCGCAGCCAGACACTACAGCAACGTCCTAAGCGGGAGTACCTGCTCAAGGGGCTCATCCACTGCGCCCACTGCAGGATGCCCATGTGGGCCCAGACCTTCAAGAACGGTCGCCGGTACTACCGGGAACAGAAGGGCTCACGGGGTGCGGGCTATTGCGTAAGTCGGAGCGGCTCTATGCCAGGCGAAGTACCCGACGAACAGATGGGGCGAATCATCTCCGCTATCGTCTTGCCCGAGGCATGGCTAGACCGGGTGCTCGCCCAGGTTCACGGGGCCGACGAGGTGAAGCGTGTTGACCGCGAGAGAGAGCAGGTGCAGCAACGCCTGAAGAGACTGGGTACGGCCTACGTCGACGGCATGTACGACGACGCGGAATACCGACGCCAGAAGCGCGTGTTGGATGACAAGCTCCAGTCGCTTGTTGTGCCCGACGCCGATGTCGCCGCAGACGCGGGGAAGCTCCTGGAGCATCTGCCCGAGCTATGGGAGCACGCAGACCTGGCAGAACGTCACCGGATACTCGTGACGATGCTCGATGCCGTCTACGTCGACACGGTCGATGAAAGGCGAATCGTGGCCATTCGTCCGAGGCCGGCGTTTCGCCCTCTCCTCGAGATCGCGACTATGCGGGCAGGGTCAGGGATCGTGCTGGTACATGATCGGGCAGGGGACACTGAGAAGCCAAATCAGCCTCCGCCCGGAGGGCAAGAGGCTGACGAATCGTGTTCTTGGTGGAGACGGGGGAGGGAGCCTGTCTCAAAAGTCGGTGGCGCAACTTCACTCTGGGGAAGCGGCTAGAATGGGTAGCGACTTCCGATAAGGAGAGTGCCCATGCCGCTTCGACCGGTGAATCGGGAACAGTGTTGGCTGCTCCCGCCAGCACTCGATGACCTCCTGGCCCAGGATCACTCTGCCCGTTTCGTCGCCGCATTCGTGGATGGGCTCGATAGAGCCAGCTGGGCAGAGATGGAGATCGGCGTGGAGGGAGACCCTTTGGGTGCCCCGGCCTACCATCCGCATCTCCTGCTGAGTGTGTGGCTCTACGGGTTCATGACGGGGATTCGGTCGAGCCGGAAGCTAGAGGGGGCCTGCCGAGATCAGATCTCGTTCCTATGGCTCACTGGTTGGCAGCATCCGGACCACAACACTCTCTGGCGATTCTACCAAGCACACCGACATGCTGTTCGCAGCCTGCTGAAGCACACCGTCCTGACCGCGGTGGAAGTGGGATTGGTGGACTTGGCGGTGCAGGCAGTGGACGGCACGAAGGTGGCAGCGAACGCTGCGGGAGATAGGACTTACGATCCGGCTGGCCTGGAGCGACTGCTAGCCCAGACTGAGGCGGCCATCAGAGACTTGGAGGCCCAGAACGAAGGGGGCGACGATTTGCCTCCACCACGGCTCCCGGAGGAGCTTCATCAGGCGCAGATCCTGCGGGAACGCGTCCACTCCGCTATGGATCATCTCAGTAGGCAAGGGTTTAGGCGGGTGAACCTTACAGACCAAGACGCCCAACTGATGAAGGGCCGGCAGGGGATCATGCCTGCCTACAACGCTCAGGCTATGGTCTCGCCGCTGGACCCAACTCAAGCATCGGGAAGCGGGATGCTGATCACAGCGGCTGAGGTGTTCAGTACGGCGGCTGACTCCGCCCAGCTGGTGCCCATGCTGGTAAAGTCAGAAGAGTCGACGGGAGTGCGGGTCCCGATCACCCTGGCGGATGGAGGGTACCATACAGCGGCAAACCTGGAAGCAGGTGCTCGGCGAGGGGACGTGTTCGTGATGTCCGAACGCTATCATCCAGGGGTGCAGGGTCCCTACTTCAAGGACCGGTTCGCCTACGACGCTACTACGGACAGCTATCTGTGCCCTGAAGGCCAGCGGCTCCCCTTTCGCGGGCTACGCAGGAACAACGGCAAGATACCAGGACCCTTTCGTGTCTACCGAGCCTCGAGAACTGTGTGCCGCGCTTGTCCAGCCTACGGTGGCTGCACGAAAGACGCGCACACGGGACGTGCTTTGTGGATAGGTCCCAGCGATAGCCTACTCCGTAAGCACCGGCAGTGGATGGCGACTGAGCAAGCCCAGACCCTCTATGCTCGGCGGAAGGGACTGATCGAGCCAGCCTTTGGCATCATTAAAGAGCAGCTGCTAGGCCGGCGGTTCTTGTTACGAGGCCTGGATAACGTCAGGGCTGAGTTTACAATGCTGGCGATGGCCTTCAATCTCCGCGTCCTTTGGCGGGCCTGGGCTGCCGGACAATCCCCACGGCCACTCAACGCGAGCCCGTTACCTCTCTAGGTACTGTGTCAAGGCCCAGTACCAACACTCTGCCAGCACCCGAACTCCACCCAAGACCACAGTTGTCAGCAACGAAACGGCGCATCCGACTTCAGCGCACGCCCTTTTGAGACAGGCTCGAGGGTCGAACTCCACCGTGAACACGGAGGTGTCGTAGAACGGGGCGCGCAAGCGCGCACCCATGACAGCGACCAGGACCACCACAATGACGAATGGACGATCAGCGGGCGTTACCTTGACGTCTGCGCCGCGAAACCACGAGGCATGGCATCGAAGGACTTGCCGTCCTCCATGCCGCCGCGGGTGAGAACAATCTGAGGATGGATACCTCTTACACCACTTGACGAGACGTGACCTCAGCAGCATGGGTTCGTTCAAGACGGAGGTAGGCATCCGAGAGGAGAAACTTAAGAGACCGGCATGAATGAAAGGTTAATGGGTGGACTAGGCCATGGCCCGAACACATCACCGACGAGTGATCCTGGATATTGAGCTGAGAGAGCCCGTAGCCCCGACTAACTCCTTCGCCATCCCTTAGCTCGACTTCGACTACAGGTTGAACTGTGGGGGCAGGTAGTTATTGTCCTTGGTGTAAACCTGAAGCCGGCACCGGATGCTGTCGGTTATCACGATGCGGTCCTCGTTGTCGATCGCTATCCCCCTCGGTCGTCCGAAGTGGCCCAGCCGGACCATTTCCGTAGGGTCTACCCTCTGGATCGCTCTGACATAGTCAGGATTGGCGTCCAAATGCTCTTGCCCCCACTTGGAAAACTGTTGGGCGTCGCCGTAGAGTCCGGTGATGATTTCGCCGTCGGGGTAGTATATCTGGACCCGGTTGTTGCCCCAGTCGGTCACGTAAACGTCGCCGTCGCTGTCAACTGCCACATCCGACGGGTGGTTGAGCTCCCCGCCGTCGGGGATCAGAGACCCAAAACTCAACAAGAAAGTGCCGTCGGGTGAGTACTTCTGTACGCGGTCATTGCCCCAGTCGGCCACATAGACATCGTTATTCTGGTCTACTGTGATGCCCCACGGTCGATTGAGTTGCCCATCGTCGCTGCCCGTGCTTCCCCAACTCTGCAGGAACTGACCCTCTTTGGTGAATCTCTGGACCCTGTCGTTCAGGCTGTCCGCGACCCACAGGTTGTCTTCGCCGTCGAAGGCCAGGCCCACGGGTCCCCTGAACTGACCCTCCTCTGAACCCACGTTTCCCCACTGTCCTAGCCGTTCGCCGTCCGAACTGTAAACGACGATGAAGTTCTCGTAGTCATCTGAACAGTAAACGTTTCCATCTCTGTCCAGGGCCATTCCCCCCGGCCAGACGAAGTCGTCAAGGCCGATATCGCCTATGTACTCCTCATCCATGGTCAGTTTACTTACGTGCGTGGCGGCGTTCGGATAGTACGGGTCCCCGGTGTTCAGTACGTAGAGGACGCCACCCGGTGCGATGGCCACGACTGTAGGAAAATAAAAGCCTCTACCCCTGCCCGCTTGTATACCTATTGGATGGCTGAAGTGCCAGGTGCGTCCGGAAACGGTTGTAGTTTGCATGGCGGACCCTCCAAGCCTATAGAGCTATTATTGACGGCCCTCTTCTCTTCGGAGATACTTTTTTGTAACGGTACGGGGAAATCATTACAGATTGGCTGGACTACGCCCATCGGAACGGCTGCCCGGGATCGAACGGGTAGGCCACACCGCCACCCGGTCAGGCGGAGCCGCCGTTTGTCTCAACGAACTTGGGCTGCTCGAACTGCCCGTCGACGATGGGCACGGGGTCCAGACTCAGCCAGTCCTCAAGGAGCGTGGAGTACACCCCGCGGAAGTCCTGGGCGGGCACCATGTCGCCCTGTTCGAGCGCCTCGGCCCTGGTCTCCGGGTATACGTTGTGCATCCCGCCCTTGACCGCGGGGCCAATGGCGAAGCACGCGCCCGCGGCTCCGTGGTCGGTGCCGGAGCCGTTGTCGCGGACGCGGCGCCCAAACTCCGAGAATAGGAACATGATGACGTTGTCGTCGGCATCATGCTCTCTGAGGTCGTCCCAGAAGTCGCCGATAGCCCCAGAGACCTCGGTCCAGAGCTTGTCGAACGCCGGCGGCTGAGCGGCGTGCGTATCGAAGCTGCCGTGTTGGGTGTAGAAGATCCGGGTCCCCACATCGGCGGTGTGTATCATGGCCACGTCACGCAGGCTCTTAGCTATCGGGTCGGTGGCGTATTCCACGTTGGAGGAGTATCGGCCAAGGCCCTCCTTCAGTATGTCGGCGCCCTTGAGGGCGTCTAGGCCTGTCCGGCCCAGGTACTCCTTGACCAGGCCCGTACCGATGGCCTGGCCGTACATGTTAGAGAAGCGCTGCAGCATCTTTGTCCGCCGCTCCTCCTGCTTGATACTGGTGAGCAACCCGTAGGTCGAAAGGTCGGCGACAGATGCCACTGAGACGCCCGGCAACACCAGCGCTCGCGGCAGGCCCTGACCGATGTTGACGCCGGTTACAGGGTTCTCGCCACTGGGATCCAGGTCGCGAATAGCACGGCCCAGCCAGCCCTCGGTGCCGACCTTATTGGGCTCGCAGGTATGCCAGATGTCCATGGACCGGAAGTGGGACCTGGGGGAGTTCTCATAACCCACACCGTGGATGATGGCCATGTCCCCCTGCTCATATATCTCCCTCATAGGGCCCATCACAGGGTGCAAGCCCAGCTCATCGTCGAGTTTGAGCACGCTCTCCTCGGGAATTTGCAGCGACGCCCGCCGGTTGTCGTAGTAGTTGGGGTCCGTATACGGGATTACGGTGTTGAGGTAGTCGTTACCTCCGGTCAACTGGAGCACAACCAGGACCGGGGGTTTATCTTTAGCCGTCATCGCCTGCTCTCCTCCGAAGGACTCAGCCTGGGTGGGCCTAGCCGAACTGGTAATCGGTCGTGGCAGCAACAAGCGCCAGCATGTCTCCGACGTGTCGTGAGGAGTTCGCATACTCCTCGTCGGAAGCCCACGAGATGGCTCCCTCTTCGTCGGCGTGGGATATTAGCTCCTGACGAGTTTGTTCGGAGACTTCGACGGGTCCCATCAGGTCCAGACACCGGTCCACCAGGGCCTCAGGCGTTGTCGCGGCGCCGTTGGAGGCCACCCTCCTGATAATGCTCTGGACGCCGGGTAGGTCGACGTTGCTCACATGGTCGGACACGAAGTTGATCCGCTTCACCACCGAACCGCTATTGATCCAGTCTCTACCTGTCTGCCATCCTTCGACGCTGGGCGGGTCGTGAAGACCCTGGCCCATGTAGGCTGGCTCCCCTCCTAGCGTGGACAAACGCGGGTCTGGGCCCTGTAGATCACCCGTGAGCCTGAGCGTCCCCACCACCACCTCCACTGGACTCTTGACCTTCTGGTACATCGCCTCTTTGAAGAAGTCGGAGTTGAACACATGCCGAAGCACGGGCCTGAACTCGTAGCCAGAGTCGACGAAAGTCTCCACCATGCTCTCTATAGCCTCCGGGTCCCGTGGAGGCTCGATGTTCCACGCGGGCACCTGGGCCTCGTCCGCCACGAAGAAATTGTACAGGTGGCGGCAAATGAACCGCGCACACGCGGGCTGCTTGAGGATGATGTCGATAATGTCCTCGCCATCGAAGTTGCCTGTACGTCCGAGGAAGGTCTTTTCGCCGAAGTCGTGCTCCTCCGGCCGGAACTCGAAATGCCAATCAAAACGGTGATGCGGCGCCCTGGGGATCTTGGCGCTGATAGTCCAGCCGGTGAAGGCACGTGAGCACTCGAAGACGTCTTTCTCTGTATAGTTCCCTACGCCCAGAGAGAAAAGCTCGAGGAGCTCGCGTCCCCAGTTCTCGTTGGGCGCGCGCTTGTGGTTCTCGTTGTTGTCTAGCCAGAAGATCATGGCCGGATTCTTGGCCACGCGCAAAAGCAGGTCCCTGTAGTTGCCCATGCCGTGGTCGCGGAACATCTGAACCTGCATGGTCAAGTGGTTATCATTGTCCACCTTGGAGTTGCCGGTCGCGAACACGTGATGCCAAAAGAGGGCCATCTTCTCCTCGAGCGGACGTTGTGTGTTCAGCATGTGGTAAAGCCAGTTGCCCGCTCCGGGCGCGGGACTGGGTCCGCCGGTCTCAACGGTCGGTATGTATCGGTAGAGCAGGTACTCATCTGCACGGAGAAGATCCTCAGGAGGGTCGACCAGGTGCTCCACGGTTGTCTCGTATCCCTGCTCGACAAGCCTTTCAAGGTCGTCTCGGTTTGCTCCGAAACCAGCCCTACGCATAAGGTGGGCCATCAGGGCGATGTCCTCCTTATTGATCATCACCTGCCTCCTGTCCTCCAGGGTAACTTACCTGCGATGCGGGCCTCCCCCGGACGTCACAGGCGCACCTGCGACCCTGGCAGCCAGCCATCGGCGGCGTTCAAGACTAAGGCGCCCGGGCCTGTAGGGCCATTGCCATGGGAAGTCCGCCCCTAAATGGTTAGAACCGTCCCACATCCAGCTTCGGCCCACTCTAATCAGGCGTGTGAGGATTGTCAAGCAAGCCCTATCGAAGAAAAGTGTGGCTAGCGGAGTCTGTGTTTTTTCCGTCGCGTCTGCTGTCCAATACCCTGATGGTGCCTACGGTCACCCGCTAGCACGCCACGCGCCTGCATTCCCTCCGGGAGCAACTCCCCGGCATGGGCCAGTGCGTACTGGAATTCAACCGGAAGTGAAACTAGATTGATCCCTACGCTTTGCCACGGATGAAATCAGACATGCGCTCGCCGATCATCATGGTCGTGACGTTGGTGTTGGCGCGGATGCAGTCGGGCATTATGGAGGCGTCGACCACGCGTAGGCCCTCCATTCCGTGCACGCGCCCATGCTGGTCGACAACGGCCATATCGTCTGATGCTGGCCCCATCTTAGCCGTTCCGGAGATGTGATGTCCTGTTGTGGCCTCACGCCTGAGCCAGTCGTCGAGGGCATCGTCCGACGCCATGTCTGACTCCAGCGGCTCGATGAGCTCCTCGACCAGCGCCTGGTAATCCGGGTGTCTGCCAAGCTCTACGGCTCTGTGTACAGCGTCGCGCATGCGCCTGCGATCGAACTCTTCCTGTAAGTAGTTGTAGTCAAGGAAGGGCTGCTGATTGGGATCGGTGGATTGCAGCTTCATCTCACCGGCGCCAACGGCAAGATACAGTCCTATGATCATGCGGATACCCAGTGGCTCCATGCGGCCGCCGCCACGATTGACCCGCTCGGTGGCGTATGAACTCATGATAAATATCATGTCGTTGCGCAGCTCTGACCCCTCGGCTGTATAACGCAAGCAGAGCTGAGCCCGTGGGGCGACGCCGTCTAGTTCGACGTCAGGTTTGGTTTTCCAGGTGACGAATACGATAGGATGATCGCGCAAGTTCTGGCCCACGCCGGATAGGTCGTGGACGACTGGGATTCCCATTTCCGTCAGGTGGGCAGCAGGGCCAACGCCCGATAGCATCAGGGTGTGCGGGGACCCGATTGCGCCTCCGCTGAGAATTATCTCGTCACCATAGACAGCGAACTTTTCGCCGCCGCTTTCGACCTCGACCCCGACGGCACGCTTGCCCTCGAAGATGACACGATGTGTCGTGCAATTGGGGCGTATGGTCAGGTTGAGACGGTGCCGCGACAGGCCCAAGTAACCTACCGCCGTGCTCCAACGTATGCCGTTGGGGTTATTTAGAGGCAAAGGACTCAAGCCAGTAGAGTCAGGGTTGTTCAAGTCGGGGCTGAAGGGGTACCCGGCGGCTATACAGGCGTTATTGAAGGCCGACTGGGCAGGTAGCCAATCGTCTTCCTTGAACCGGCGAGCGATAATGGGGCCGTCGGTGCCGTGAAAATCGTCCGAGAAGTCGGTGTCTGTCTCCAGCTTGCGGAAGTAAGGCATCAGCTTTTCGAAATTCCACTGGTCGTTACCCATAGATGCCCACGCATCATAGTCCTCTGGCACGCCGCGCAGAAACGCCTGGCCATTTATTGCGCTTGAGCCGCCTGTGACCTTGCCTCGCGGCACCATCATAGGCTCGGCTGTGTCTGTAGCCTTGCCCATGAACTGCCAGTTGTGGTCGCTCACCATTACGTCAGTTGTGGTGGCGTATCCGAACTTGACCTCGTCCGGGAGGTCGTCGATTTCCGCGTAGTCCGGACCTGCCTCCAGCAGCAGCACCGACCTATGAGGGTCTTCGCTAAGCCGCGTCGCGACAATCGATCCCGCCGATCCTGCGCCGACAACTATGCTGTCGTACTTCATGGCTACGCCTCCTCAGAGGGTCCTTCATGTCATCCACATCATTGCACCGTATATTTCCCGGCACGATGATATCCGGAACGCACTGGCCGATGCCGGGGAATTTGCTTTGTATTCCCTCGTTGACCCACGCCTATACCAAGGGTTGTCAATCGCGTAGGATTCGGTCCGCCCGCCTCCAGCCCTACCTCCGCTACCCGGAATTGAAACAAGATTGATCCCTACGCTTTGCCACTGATGAAATCAGACATGCGCTCACCGATCATCATGGTAGTAACGTTTATGTTGGCCCGAACGCAGTCGGGCATGATCGAGGCGTCGACCACGCGGAGGCTCTCCGTGCCGTGAACCCTGCCGTACTGGTCCACGACCGCCATGGGGTCCGAGGAAGATCCCATCTTACAGGTGCAGGAGATGTGCGCGCTGGTAGACACTTTGCGCATCATCCACTCGTCCAGCGCGTCGTCCGACTCTAGGTCCGAGTCCAGAAGGTCGATCCGTTCCTCGATGAAATCCTGGATAGCCGAGTGTTTCGCCAGCTCGATGCCGCGACGGACTCCGTCGCGCATCCGCTCCCGGTCGAAGGGCTCGCTGAAGTAGTTGAAGTTCAGGAAAGGCTGAACGCTTGGGTCGGTCGACGTAAGGAGTAGCTCTCCGGACCCGAGAGCCAGATCGAGCACTATGAACATGCAAATAAGGCCCAGTGGCTTCATGCGGTCCCCGCCCGGATCGACGCGCTTGGAGGCAGGCGAGTCCATGTGAATATGCATATCGTTTCGCAGCTCGGAGCCGGTGGCGGTGTAGCGGAGCATAAGCTGGTTCCTGGGCCAGAGGGTGTCGAGCGGAAAGCCCTCTTTCGTCTTCCAGGTGATCCAGACGACGGGGTGGTCTCTCAGGTTCTGCCCGACCCCTGGCGAGTCCTTTACCACGGGGATTCCGAAGTCCCGAAGATGGTCCACAGGACCAACCCCTGAGAGCATGAGTAGCTGGGGAGACGCGACCGCCCCGGCGCTCAGAATGATCTCGTCGCCATGCACCGTGAATTTCTCTCCGCCGCTCTCGACCTCAACCCCTACCGCTCGATCGCCCTCAAAGAGGACTCTGTGCACCAGACAGTTGGGCCTCAGCGTGAGGTTGAGGCGGTGGCGTGAGAGACTCAAATATCCCAGATTCGTGCTCCAGCGGACCCCGTCGAGATTGTTGTAGGGCGTCGGGCCTATGCCCGAGACATCGGGATTGTTCTGGTCGCTACCGTCAGGGAAACCAGCGGCCTTACTTGCGGCGTAAAACGCATGCTGGGCGGGGAGCCATTCCTCTCTCTTGAACCGGCGCGCGATTATAGGGCCGTCGGTCCCATGGAAGTCGTCGTGGTAGTCCATATCGGTTTCTAACTTACGGAAGTAGGGCAGAAGCTTCTCGTAGCTCCATTTGTCGTTGCCTAACGACGCCCAGCTGTCATAATCCTCGGGCATTCCCCGAAGAAAGACCTGTCCATTGATGGCGCTCGAGCCTCCGGTGACCTTGCCTCTTGGCACCAAGATCGGCTCCGCCTTGTCCGTCGCGTGGCCCGTGAACTGCCAGTTAAAGTCGCTGGTCGTGAAGCCCAAATCGATGGAGTAGCCGTTGCGCAACTCGTCTGGTAGATCTTTCAGCTCCGGGTAGTCCGGGCCGGCCTCCAGGAGGAGCACCGAGCGCTCGGGGTCCTCGGTCAGCCGGGTGGCGAGGATCGCTCCCGCCGATCCTGCGCCGACAACTATGGTGTCGTACTTCAAGGCTACGCCTCCCCAGAGGGTCCTTCTTGTTATTCACGGCATGGCACCGTATATTTCCCGGCACGATGATACCCTTGGTATAGGAGTGGGTCAATCTTGCCGTTTCTCCCACAACTCACGCCTCGGACTCCGGATCCCTGCGCGCGGAGGTGGTCCGATAGTCGGCCGCCCTTTCCCACGGGTCCGACGACGACAAGGACGGCGTCGGATACGAACGCTTTGACCTGCCCCCAGGGATTCGTACCACTCGCTAAGTTAGTCCGACAAGACTGGGACGGGATCACCAGCCAGGACCGCCTCAAACACAGCAGGCAAACCAACCAGCATCAGCCAGCGGACCGGGCCAAGCTCACGCGGACCACGAGACTTGATACTCACGCTTGGCGTTCAGTGGTACAGTTTTGCTCCGCCCCGCCGGTACACTTTCCCACCGCCGTGAGACTCTTGAGATATAATCTTCACGATTACA
Organism: Dehalococcoidia bacterium; assembly: GCA_965248005.1. Lineage (GTDB taxonomy): Bacteria > Chloroflexota > Dehalococcoidia > Lucifugimonadales > UBA1123 > CBDFIE01. The sequence continues at coordinate 375,973 of CBDFIE010000003.1, read as the reverse complement.
GATCGGCGGCGCTGCAGGCGGGACAAGAAGCGGCGGGCGACCTCTGAACAGTCGTAATAATAGGTCATGTTGAATCGACCCAACGTGTCCAGGTTTACGGAAATGTCCTGCAGGAGCAAAAATATGGCTATGAGAGTCCTGATCACTGGCATGAGCGGCATGATCGGCGGCCTCCTGAAGGACCACCTGCAACAGGCCGGAGGCTATGCGCTAGCGGCCCTCAACCGAAGGCACGTCGAGGGGGTGACTAATTTTCAGGCGGACATCGCCGACCTGGAAGCCATCAGGCCCGCCTTCGAGGGGCAGGACGTCGTGGTGCATCTGGCCGCCTACCTCGAAGACGACGAGAACTGGGAGGGCCAGCACACCGGTAACGTGGTCGGCACCTACAACGTCTACGAGGCGGCACGTCTGGCGGGCGTCAAGCGGGTCGTTTTCGCCAGCAGCGGTATGGCGATCAGGGGCTTTGAGGGGGTCCCGCCCTATTCTGACATCTGCGCTGGCCGCTTCGACCAGGTACCCGCGGATTTCCCTATGATTACGTACCAGCAACTCTGGCCAGTGGCCCTATACGGCGCGGCCAAGGTCTGGGGCGAGGCCCTGGGCAGGCGTTTCGCCGACCACTACGGCATCTCGATAATCTGCGTGCGAATCGGGTCCGTCCACCGGACCAACAGGCCGGCTAGCGTCAGGCAGAACGCCGACTACCTGGGCCACCGTGACATATCACAGATACTCCAGAGGTGCATCGACGCTCCGGACAGCGTCAAGTACGACATCTTTGACGCGGTGTCCAACAACCGCTGGGCCTTCCGGGACCTGTCCCATGCCAAGGAGGTCATCGGCTACGAGCCGCAGGACTCGGCCGACGACCGCCTTTTCCAGCCATAGCCAGCTTGTGAACACCGGGTATGCGGTCGTCCCGCCGCCGACCTTACTCGCCGGGACGACCGCTGGCTCCGCTTTGTCGGGATGATTGCCGGGAGTCTGAGAGCCTGCCCTGAGTAACGCCGAAGGGGTGTCCCTCAGTTACAAATCCTACCCCCTTGCTGGCCAGGGCCTGCCAGTGTGGGCCGTCTCTCCGCCCCAAGGTGGTCTTGCCCACGCGGCCGGCCATATGCCGTGACCCTCACTTATGTCGCCATTCGCAGCGCGGTGCCCTCCGCCGATGCGAGCGGCAGCGCGCAAGTACGACGGCATGTAACCGACGCCTATCGGGCGGTGAAGGTCTCCTCGGACCTGATCTCGGTCTCGGGGTTGAATGCCTGCCAGGCGAACCAGAAATGGTTTGCGTGGACCACCTGCTCCAGCTTGCTTCCCTGCAAGGGGCCCTCGACGGCCTGCCCCAAGAGGTTCCACGTGGAGCCGGTCTGGTCATCAACGACTCTGTCGGCCTCCACACGGAAGGTCAGCTTTTGGGCGTCCAGGTTGGGGTCGAACACTCCCGTGGAGCCGACCTGCCGGTGGTCCCGTGATTCGTATTCAATGAACGCCGACAGGGTGTTCCCTGCATAGAATATGGCTATGTCCTGCCCGCCGATGGTGTCGTTGACCACCGGGACCGACTCGAAGAGAGTGAACGGGTACGCCACAACCACATCGCCAACCGTAACTCCGATAACGCGCTCCATGGCAGCGAGCCTGCTATCGATCTGTCCGCGGAACCGGAACGGGGAGTTGTCCGCTTCGTCGTATCCGATATACATCGGGAGATTGTAGTCCCGGGTGAACCCGGTATTCCGGGAGAGCACCTCGCCGTCGGCGAATGAGTCCCTGAAATCCGACCAGGAGACCAGAGGTGCGGGGATGAACGTAAGTTTCGTTCCGGTCATCGCACCTACAATGGCTTCCCCGGTGATCTGCTGCCACCAGGACTCGGTCTGCCGGTCCCACATGATCAGGTCGCTGTTGCGGAGCTTTCCCGACGTGCCGAAGTCGAGTATCTGGCCGTTCACCCTGCGGTCGAATACGATGGCCGTGTTGCAAAGAGGGCAGTAGGTGACCGTAACAGGCACGCCCCCAAGCTCGTCGTTCACGATCTCGTGCCACATCAGAATGGCGAGAGGGTACGCCTTCGCTTCGTCGTTGATCTCCAGGCTGATCACCGGCTCATGGTCGCGGAGCGAACCGGGGTTGCCGGACACCTCTTCGAACGTCGGGGAGTCTATGGGCGGGATGCCGTCCCGGGGCACGGCCGAGCGTATCTCGGAATATGGGACCGAGTGCTTCGAGAAATCGGTGTTCCAGCCGAAGGAGAGGTACGCAGACACCTCGTCGTTGGCCAGAGGCTGTGGCGACGGTCCCGGCGCCGGCGTGGGCTCGACCAGCTCGGGGATCGACGGATCGACGGATAGCTTTTCAGCCAACGTTGGAGTAGGGGTACCGATGGGTTCCGGCGTGGGGACTGGAGTTGGCGCCGACACAGCAACCGCCCCGTTCGGCACAGCGCCAGACTCGTCTGAGATGGCCTGGGACTCGTCATCGGAGCTACTGCAGGCAACGATCACGATGCCAACGGTGGCGATAATGGCAACGGCGAGCTTCTTCGGTATCAGCATCGTCATCTCCTTCCGGACGCCATACCCCGGCCACGAGAAGTTCGCCGGGTGTCTACGGATGAGATGCACGGTGGCCGCCGAGAGATTGGGCGAGCAGCACGGCCGGGAGCGGTGGAGGGGCTGAGTGGGGGCATCGTAGGCCCTGACGAATGGGCAATGGCATCGGCAGGTAGTGGACCTGATACGAGCACACGTGGGTGATGTAACGTTAGACCGCCTGGGCAACGAGGGCATCCCTGTGGCTCTAGACGCCGCAGTTGCCTGCGCGCTTGGCGGGACCGGGAAACTACCATTCCCCCTACGTATAGCGAATCCTTGGGTCTAAAACGCCGTAGAACATGTCGATAACTAGATTGGTGAGTACAACGAAGACAGAAATTATCAAGACTATCGCAGAAACAACAGTGAAGTCCCGATTTTCGGCAGAACTTATCAGATAACGACCCATCCCTGGCAGGTTGAATATCTGCTCAATGACAACCGTGCCCCCAACTAAGACCGGCAACGTGAGTCCTAGTAAAGTCACCGTCGGGAGTAGCGCATTCTTCATGGCATGCCTCATAATCACTACTCTCTCCGGCAGTCCCTTTGACCAGGCAGTCCTGATGTAATCTTGCCTGAGCACCTCCAGCATCATGGTCCGCATCATCCTCATAATTACGCCAGACATAGCCATGCCCAAAATGATTGAAGGCACGGCGAACTGGGCCAGGTTTCCCAGAGGATCCTCTAGAAAAGGGATGTAGGCAATCGGCGGCGACCAGCCCCACCAGATGGCAGGAAAGGTCAGCGCCATAACCCCTAGCCAGAAATTGGGGATAGCAATAGCGCCTATGGCAAAGCTACGCCCAATATAGTCGCCGATCGTATCCTGGCGTATCGCCGAATATATTCCTATGGGGAATGATATTAGCAGTGACACCACTATACCCAAGAGGCCGAGCTCAAAACTTATGGGAATTTTCTGGGCCATGTCACTATTGATAGGTCTATTTCTCCACAATGACACCCCAAGGTCACCATGTAAAACGATACCCTTGAGCCAGCGTACATACTGAACATGTGCCGGCACGTCCAGTCCCAGGCGCGCCTCAAGGATCTCTCGCTCTTTGTCTTGAGATTCCCAATTTATGCTTGGCTCCTCAGATAGCATAGCGGTTATTATGTCGCCCGGGATGAGACGAATAGCAAAAAACACTATCAGGCTTACTATCAACAAGGTAGGTATAACCAGGAGCAATCTTTGGATTAGATAGGCGCGCATACTATTTGATTCATCTCTCCCCCCTTATTGCGCAACTCTTGTAGCTTCACTTTTACTTCCTTTAATAGCGCCCCCCCGCACCCCTCAATCTTGGGTCAAGAAGGTCCCTGAGGGCATCGCCAAACATATTTACCCCGTACACTACAACACTCAGAGCAAGACCGGGCCATACTGCCAGCATGGGGACCCGCAACATATAGCGACGCCCTTCCATACTGAGCATTCGTCCCCAACTGGCAGCCGGGGGAGGTACGCCCATACCGAGGAAGCTTAGAGTAGCCTCATATAGAATCATGCTCGGCACACGTGTCGTAAACAAGACAATTACGGGAGCCATAATATTGGGCAGGACATGCCACATCAGTGTCCTGCTGGTCGGGGTGCCGATTGCCCGGGCCGCCAGAATGTAGTCATTCTCCTTAATGCCGAGAACTGCACTTCTCACTATCCTGGAACCACCTATTCCGTACAACATCCCCAAAACAATAACGATCTGCAATGTGCCCGGCCCGACTACAGTGACCATTACTATGAGAACGAGCAGCCCGGGGAAAGATATCCAGGCATCTACAAACCTCTGCACCACCAGGTCCAATTTACCACCGATGAATCCAGTAATAGTGCCTAATGCCGTCGAGACAACAATAGAAACGGAGGTCGCTGCCAGACCTATAATTACGGAGAGCCGGGCTCCAAAAATAATGCGGCTGAGTACATCTCGGCCTAAATGGTCTACGCCCATCCAATGCTGCCATGAACTGGAGCTCAGCCTGGGTCCGACGGCAATCTCGTTCACACCGTACGGAGCCAGAAATTCGGAGAAGATGGCGGCAATGAAGAAGACCAGGGTTATAATCGCACCAAGAGAGCCCAGCGGTTTCTCCCTGACCAGTCTCCCCAAGAACTCGGCCAGCGCACGCCGCCTCCTTGCGACCTCGATCGCTTTTACTGCTGGTGTCGTCGTGCGGTTCAATACTGCCTCATTCCACCTAAACAACCCACCCTGTGACCCCGCACGGGGTCACAGGGTGGGTTGCTCTTTCCACCTGGATGTTAGGGAGACCGACCCTAACATTCCAACTCTTACTTGAGCCCCTCGTCAATCTGGATGCGGGACATTATGGGATCGTAGAGTGCGTGTCCTATATCAAACTCACCGTACCAATTCTTAACCCACGGGTGGCCCGCATTGTACCCGAATCCCGTGCCTAGCTGCATATTATGGTAGCCCTGCGCTGACAGGATATTCAGTTCCTTGACTTTCATAGCGGCAACGTCCGGGTCCGATTCCTCCAAAATCTCACTCTTCATCTCCTCAAAACCTGGGGGCGACCACCTGGCCCAGTTATAAGGGGCCACGGCACTTTGCAACCCAAGGGAAGCCAGCGGCGTGCCTCCTAGCGCGTATAAGCCCAGCGCGGAATGCTTGCCATCCAAAAGTTGGTTCTTGAGCACGTTCACTTCCATAACATTAATGTCAATCTCAACACCAATGTCCTTCCAGTAGGCTGCTAACAAGCTCGCCATATCAACTGAAACCGGAACGTCTTCTATGCTTAATTGCATCTTAAAGCCATCCGGATAGCCTGCGTCAGCCAGGAGCTGCTTCGCGCCTGCCACGTTCCACGTATGCCCCTCAACGAGATCGGCTGGAAGCTCGTCTACCGGTGTAACCACATTCTTAGACCATCCAGCAGGAACGATCGAATAATATCTGCGTACAGAGTTATTGCCGTATATTTTCTCGTGGAAGTCTTCCCGATTTATAGCCATCGATAGCGCTTTTCGGACCCTTACGTCAAATGTAGGCTCGTCAGGGAGATCAACCCTGATACCTATCCCTTTCGCACGTTTTGTGTCAAAGGAATTAAATATTTGAAGGCCAGGTGACGTTTTTAGCAAGTCCTCTTTCTGGTCTAGGTTTAGGCCGAGAATGAAGTCCAGCTTACCTGTTCGGAATGCTGCCATGAAACTTGCCTGGTCCTCAACAAACGTGATGCGCATGTTATCGACAAACGGTAGCTGGAACTGCGTGCCATCAATGACGGTCGTGGCCCAGTGGTCTGGGTTCCTCTCATAGGTGGCACTCACGTCAACATCGTAACCCGACACCATAAAAGGTCCTGTCCCGTTAACATCTTCCCACTTAAGGTCCATGCCCTGCTCTGCCAGTTCACGCGGGTATATCGAGTTATACCACCCTGGTCCAAACAACCAACTCCAGTTTGCATTGAAGGAGTTCAAATTGAATTTGACCGTGTATTTATCCGTCGCCTCTATACTGTCCACAAAGTCCCAGTAGCCGGTCAAAAACCGGGGGACATTCTGGAGGCGGGTAAGGGCTGCTGCTACATCTTCAGCATCCAAATCTCTTCCAAATGCCGGCGCCTTATCTAAGAACTTGATTCCTTCTTTCAGGTGGTAGATGATAGTAGTGTCGTTAGGTAGCTCAAAGCTGTCTATCAGGTGCGGCACAATTGCGGCAAGAGGGCAGGCACCCTCAGTACGAAATGTAGTTATATTCGCGCCTCTTGCCCCGGCGCCGTCTATGTCGCAGATCATTAGCCGCTCAGCGGTGAAGTTCCACCCCTGTGTCTTCCAATGGGCTTGGCCGAGATCCCAACTGGTAGGCGCATAGGGTCTGTGGAAATTGAGTGTGCCACCATACTCGGAACCTGTTTTCATGACGGCCCCAGCCGGTGCAGGCATTGCGGGTGCCTGTGCGGCTTTCGGCGCTGGCATTGCTGGTTGGGGGGCTTCTGGCAAAGCGCGCGCGGCGGGCCCCGGGGCTGTGCTGGCTGGTGCGGGCGCTGCCGGTGCGGCGGGCGCCGGGGCCGCGGGCGCTGCTGGCTCCTCGGCTACATCGGCCCCGCAGGCGACCGCCAGGATGGTCGTCAGCAACGCAGCCGACACTATTGAAAGCCACCATGCTTTTCTATTCATGCCTATATGCTCCTTTGTGTTCTATACTTCGATCCAAATTACCGATGCGTCCAAGCACCCGGGGCCATCGGCGGTCCTGCCGGAACCCAGGAGCCTCACCCGTTTCGTCGCGTCCTCGCTCAGAGTCGACGCGGGCCGCGACGGCGTGGGACCTACCCCACGACGGACTGGATAACTTCTATCACGGCACGCAGCGAGTGTCAAGGACTCGGCATGCGAGGTAACCTAACGTTTCCTGCGTAAGAATAGAGGGTCTATCCTTCCAGTGAAGCTATAGGGTGGGATCGACATAGTCCAGGCCATAATTACCAAATCTCGCCTGGCTGTGCCGAATTACTCAAAACGTTATGACTCGGGACACTAAGAACTGAGAAACCATCTCAAATAGTGCCCTTGTCCTACACACACCCGCTCGCCCCGACTGGGTTTGGTGCTGGGGGATGTGCCCCCGGGACCCTTGCCAGGGGGGCATCCCCTCTGAACTCCCCTGGACGAGTTTTGAGATAGTCTTTAGCTGACTGCATCCACCTGGATCAGGGACCGGTGACGTGTGACGAGCCGGGTCTCGCCGCAGCGTACCTACTTCGACTCGAGAGGGCTATATGCTATATCGAAGGTTTGGCAAGTCGGTCTTGAAGACCTCCGTCATCGGATTCGGGGGCTGCCCCATGGGCCGAGACTACGTCTCATTCGACGACGGGGAGATCGTGCGGGCGGTTCACGCCGCCATCGACGCTGGCGTAACCCTGTTCGATACTGCCGCCGTCTACGGCTGGGGCGAGGGCGAAAAGCTCCTGGGCAAGGCCTTGAAGGGCAAGCGCGACCGGGTTGTGCTCGTCAGCAAGCGCGGAACCCGTCGGGACGCGCCCGGCGGGCCAGACCGGCGGGACAGCCTCAAAGGAGTACCTGGCACAGGGGCTTGACGAGAGCCTCAGCAACCTCCAGACCGACCACCTGGACCTGTACTTGATTCACTGGCCCGACGAATCGCGGCCCTTCTCCGAGCCCATGGAGGCGTTTGCCGATTTCCGGAGCGAGGACAAGATTCGCTACGGTGGCGTCAGCAACTTCAGCGTCGCACAGATGGGTGAGTCGCTGGAGAAATTTCCCATAGTAACCAACCAGGTGGGCTACCACCTGTTCGACTTCCGGCCGGAGTCGGAGACGATGCCCTTCTGCCGCGACAACGGCCTGGGAATAATGACCTACGGATCTCTGGCCCACAGCCTGCTAACCGGCACCATGACTCCGGACACCACCTTCGAAGACGACGACTGGCGACGAAATCTGAGGGCCTTTGGACAGCCGCTGTTCGAGGGGGAGACGTTCCTCGAGAACCTGCGAAAGGTGGACGCGCTCAAGGAGATGGCGGCGGCCAGGGGCATGAGCGTCGCACAGCTAGCGCTCGCCTGGGTGATCTCGGAGCCGGTGGTCAGCGTCGCGCTTGTGGGCGCCCGGCGGCCGCAGGAGATCGAGCACGACGTCGTCGCCGCGGACCGGGTGATGACCGATTCAGAGCGGGAGGAGGTCAGGGCGGTGGTGGCGGGACAGGGGGCGGGGCCTCGGTGACATGAGACAATCCAGCGAGGGCAACCGACTTCGCATGGGCCGGGCATCGGCCCGAAGGCGCGAGATGCTTCGGCGTGTTGCGAATCAGCGCCATCGGTCATATAATCCCACCAGCTATTCGGCGATCTCGAGGCGAAAAATCTGGCCCTCGCCGACGTGAGGAGAAGTCGACGTGCTCGAGCAGTTCAAGGTCAAGAAGGCCGACGCCGTCATGGTCCAGGAGACGCCCCTGCGGCAGACCGTGGCCAGCGTCTTCGAGAAGATGGGCGTGAGCGAGTCCGACGCCGTGCTGGCAACGGACGTGCTGGTGAAGGCAGACATGCGTGGCGTCGAGACCCACGGCGTCTCCAACTTGCTGCGGTCCTACGTCACCGGCTACAGCTCAGGCGACATCAACCGTTCGCCCAACTGGCGAGTCGTCAGGGAGACGCCCGCGACGGCGACCGTAGACTCGGACCGGGGTCTGGGCATCATCGTGGTGCCCAAGGCCATGGAGATTGCTATCGAGAAGGCGCGCAAAGTCGGCGTGGGCATGGTCACCATCCGAAACGGCCGACACCTGGGGATGGCGTCGTATCACGCCATGATGGCGCTGGAGCACGACATGATCGGCACGTGCATGACCTCCTGCCCGCCCCTGGTGCTGCCGACCTTCGGCGCGGAGCCGCGCCTGGGCACCAACCCCATCGCCGTGGCTGCTCCCGCCGACAAGGAGCCTCCGTTTGTATTCGACGCCGCCACCAGCGCCGTCGCGGCCGGGAAGCTGGTCCTCGCCCGACGCAACGAGAACAATCTGCTGCCGGGCTGGGTCGCCGACGCCGATGGCGAGCCGATCATGGACGAAGTCGCCGCTCCGGAACCGGGCCAGGCGGGACGCGCGACCTCGATTCTGCTGCCCCTTGGAAGCACCCGCGAGCTTGGCTCGCACAAGGGCTACGGGTTCGGCGCCATCGTCGACATCCTGGGCGGGATACTTTCGGGCGGCGGCTACGGCGCGAACCCGGGGCGCCCCAACTTCGGCCACTACGTGGCGGCCTACAGCGTCGAGGCCTTCATGGACACCGCCCAGTTTAAGCGGACCATGGACGAGTTCCTTCACATGCTGCGGACTACAAGGCCGGCCAAGGGCCACGACCGAGTGCTGTATCCGGGCTTGCCCGAGGCCGAATCCGAGGTCGAGCGCGGCGCAAACGGCATACCCTTCCATCCGGACGTCATCGAGTGGTTCCGCGACATCTGCGGCGAGCTATCGGTCCCCTACATCCTGACCGACGGCTAGCGGCGTCTCCTGTCACAGCCCGGCCCGCAACACCGTCGTGGGCGATACCGCAGGACCGGAGGAACTCGCCGTCGCCATTGCCTTTCGTACCGAACACGCCAAAGTACTCCCCCTCCGCATTGAGCTAGGCTTCCTGGCGTTCCACTGAGCGGTTCACCACATAGATGCGCCCGTCTCCGGCCATGGCGGAGTCCACAGGGTGGTAGAAGCCCCGACCGCGCATCGTGGGCATTCCGACCGTGCGGCTGTATTTAAGGAGTTGCGGCTGTTCTTGGAGGCCTCATGTGGAAATGGGCGGCTATCGCTAAGCTCGACACCACTCGTCCTATCACGAGTGAGGCCGCCTAGCTCAAGAGCTCACTCGCCTGGAGTTTGGCCAGCATCCCGAGCAACAAGCGCGGAAACCAGACCGTAACGCACGGGTGACCGGTCTACCCCACCGGCAGGCGAGCTAATGGGGCGGAACTCCACCGGGATATGGCGATTCGGGCTCGAGTCGCCCCTTCATTTGACCGGGGTCAGGCGCCAACCTATAATCGGTCCGAGACGCAGGTGGAGTGATATCCCGAGCGATCGAGGCAGGAAGATGACACAGCAGCCCACCGTGAGCACCAAGCCGCAGCTAATTCGCATCTCGGAGATCGTCGCGCGGCACGGTGAGCCGCCATGGTTCGAGCCGCTCTTTAACGATGGCCGCAACGACGTCGTCCTGATCTGCGACGCGCCGGGACTGGAGAACGACCCCCACTTTCACCCTGACTTCAACGAGTGTTGGATCGTGTTTCAGGGCGAGCTTATCTGGGAGATAGGCGACTATCCCCAGGTCCGCGCTCGGGCCGGAGACATGGTTATCTGCCCCAGGGGGCTGCGCCACTCCATCAAAACGGTGGGCACAGAACCCTCACTGCGGCTCGCTATAAGTAAGCCCGGCTCCAATCACGACAGCAAAGGCGAACGCAGCAACATCCTCAAGCCCGCCCCGGACCAGTCCGAGCCGCCCAACCTGCTGCTGAGCTCCAGGGATGCGATGCTGGAGAAGCACCTCGGCGAGCCGCGCTGGTCGGAGGTGTTGCTGACCGACGATCGAAACATCGCGACCCTCGGAGCCAACAGCCCGGGCATGAGCAACAACGCTCACTGGCACCCCGACTTCAACGAGTGGTGGGCCATTCTCAAGGGCGAGTTGACCTGGGAGGTGGGCGAGAACAGGCCGCTCATCGAAGCCCGAGAGGGAGACATCGTCTTAGTGCCTGGAGGGATGCGCCATCTCATCAGCACGGTTGGCGACGAGACGTCGTTGCGCGTGCCGTTCACCAACACGGAGTCGATGCACATCTGGACCGACGACGACGAGGCGGCGCCGCCTCCGATGAAGTAAGCGGCCCTGCTGCGAAACTTTCGGGGCGGGTATCAGACTCGCCCCTGGCTTTTTCAGGACTGTTGCCGCCCCAGCCTTCGCACGCTACGCATGTTCGCGCCCTCCAGGGGCACGTCGCCGATTACCTCATCCCGCTCCAGCGAGCCAAGGCGCTCCGGCAGGTAACCCAACACGTCACCCAGGACATATCCGTTGTGCTTTCCGACCGCTGGCGCCGGACCATGAAGCGGCGCTGCTTCGGACGCCAACTTCCAGGTGGGGCCGCTTAGCATTTGGGGCCCCGCAACGGGGTGGTCTGTGAGAATGAACTCTGGCCGCGCTTGATAGCACGGGCGCTGATGGCCACTCGATCTACCGGATCGCGTAGAGGGTCCCGCTGGCCGTGGCCACATAGAGCATACCATTGGCCGGTACTGCCGTAGAGGTTACGGAGTCGTCCGCCCAGAACCGCCACGTTGTCTCGCCTGTGAGGATGTCGATTCCGTACAGGCCGCCCTCAGCATCCCCTACGTACAGCGTCTGGCCGGCAATCGACGGCGATCCTGTTATCTTCACGTCCGCCACGAACCCCCAGCCTCCTTGAGCTCAAAGCCTGTGATGCCCTCAAGCCGCGGGGCCAACCCCGCGCGCGGACGTCATGACTCTTACCACGCGCCCTATCTTCCTGTAAAGTACATCGGATTCCAAGGGTTCTAAGTCTGAAATGAAGGTGCCTCGGTGGATTCCACATTCGATTTCAAGGGCCGCGGCCGTAAATTTGATGGGTGCGGGGTGAAGAGGACCGGTTTTAACCAGGGAGATTCGCGACGTGTCCCCAATAGGGGACGTAGGGACTCGTGAGAATCGTCGAGCGCGTCGCAGAAGTCAGCAGAGGGCATGGTAGTCACGCTGGGAAAGGCATGAAGGCCCGAAAGGTGGGCGTGGCACGTAGGAGTGAAGCCCTGTTGATCACGGGATGTTCGCGGACGGACGGAAGGGACCAAAGGGTCAATGGCGAGACGCAACGCTGAAAACCTGGCAGTAGAGGCTACGGCCCAGCTGCCTAGCAGTAGAGGCTGTCGGCCCAGCTGCCTAGCTTACCGCACCGCCGTGTACGAGCCCCATACGCGCGGTGATGTGACAGAGAAATCCCGCGAAGGCCTACCTTTGTCGGGTGAAGAGAGGCAATGAATGGCAAGGTGAGTGCCCGAAGGAGTTGAAACGGAGTGTAAGTTTAGTGAAAGCCACCTCCGCTGCCCATTGAACGCCAGTTCACGACGCCTAGAGATGGTTTTGTAGGCTCGATGGGATGGTTGACGGCGTTCAGGAGTACTACTACGATGGCTCTCGTCGAGGATGGTACTTTGCTTGGACCCAGGCGGTTTGATATGGGTAATTCCGGGTGAAACGGCACGCCGGTGGGTAATGTCCCGCAGCATAAGGTGTTTCGGTCCAGGCAGCTTGATATGGGGAGTTCCGGTTGACAGGCACCAAAGACCGACAACAGGCTCCGACCTCCATATTCGGGCCAGACTATCGGCATGGGTGTGGCCGAAATGGGGAATCCCGGCCTTGAAGCCCAGAGATCACGAGGAGGAACAGCGATGGCAGCCGAACCTTTCGTTACCAAAGTAGAGGTGGTCGAGTTCGAGTACACGGTCAAAGACTGGGGTCAGGTAACCAAGGTGCCGACGTTGACTTACAAACCCGGCAACACCCACCAAGCCCGAGCCATGGGTCTCCGTGTACACACGGACCAGGGGATCATCGGCGACTACGTGGGTGGGAACGCCGTGGAGTACGCCGCTATACCGGCTTTCGTGGGTTATGTGCTGGAAGAGAGAGCGTTGGCGCGAGAGGTTATCTACAACAGGGCCAAGCTGGCCCTTCGGCAGCACGCCCGCATGGGCATGGGCGTGCTCGACATAGCTTTGTGGGACCTGGCGGGCAAGTACTACAACGCCCCCATCTACGTGCTGCTGGGGGGCGAGCGGAAGAAGCTGCCGTGCTACGTGAGCACTGCCCTCGGCGACGATGAACCCGACGGACTCAGCATGCCAGAAGCATATGCGGACTTTGCCGAGGAGTGCCTTGAAATGGGGTACAAGGCGTTCAAGATACACGGCTGGGTAAACGCTCCCATCGAGAAGCAGATAGCCCTTGTCCGCGCCGTAGGAAAGCGGGTAGGTGGGAAGATGGACTGTTGGCAACCAGCAAAAGTGGGACACTTTTGTTAAGGAGAGATCAAGGGGATGTGGCAGCGTTGCTGGACTCCCGGCGCTGCCGGTTGTAGCGTTGACGCCATTGTAAAGTCTGAGCTTTCACCTCCCTTCTTCTGATCAAGATCCCTTCCCGTCTCCCCCTTAAGACATCATCTGGCGTCACGTTGCTCAGGGCTTTGTGATAGCGACGGTGGTTGTAGTAGTCCACGAAGCCAGCGATGGCCTCCTCCAGATCACCAGGGACCTCATACGGGACCTGGTTCACCTCCTGCTTGATGCTCTGATGGTACCGCTCCAGTTTCCCATTGGTTTGGGGATGGTAAGGCGCCGCCAGGATATGGCGGATCCCTACCAGGCCCAGGTAATCGCGGAAAGCCCTGGACACGTAGCCCGATCCATTGTCACTCAGCAGTCTGGTCCGGTCCTCCAAGGGCACTTCTGTCATACCAGTAGCGTCAATGGCTAGCTGGACCACCTGGATCAGGGAATCAGATGTCATGTCCAGTTGCAGCTTCCAGGCCAGGATGAATCGGGAGTAGTCGTCCATCACGGTGACCATGTAGTAGTAGCCCCAGCCGACCACCCGGAAATACGAGGCATCGGTAGCCCACATCTGATGCAGACCGCTGGTCTTGCGTTGGTACTCTTTACCAGCAACAAGCTGCATCTCGGGAGGTTTGACCAGCCCTTCCCTCTTCAAGAGGCGGTACACTGTAGATTCACCGACCGATAAATCCTGGTAGTCGGTGATCCAAGTGGCCAGTTGCCGGCTGCTCCACTCCGGAGACTCCCTGGCCGCCGCCAAGACCGTGGCCTCTTCCGGTGGGCTAAGCTTATTCCAGGGAATCCGGGTACTGGCGGTGGAGCTGTCTTGCTTCCCTTGCAGTGCACGGGCCCGCCACCGGTAGTAGGTACTCTTGGGCACCTGCAGTTGGGTGAGTAGCTTCCGTTTTCCCCACTGGGTCTCTTCCACCCGGCTTATGATGTTCGACCTCTCCTGGGCGCTCATGCGCCTGCGGCCCCATTGAAAGCTGGGCTGGCCGTTTTTTTGAAGCGGTGGACCTCCAGGGAAAGGTCGGCAACCAGTTGTTTCAGATCGTAGTTCTCCCGCTTGAGGTGTTCGATCTCCTGACGGGTGGCGTCTCTCACCGTGTCCCGGGTGAGACGCTCTTTCCCCGCTTCCATGAACTCCTTGGTCCAGGCATAGAATACGCCTGGCTTGATCCCCTCTCTTCGGCAGAGGTCACTAACGGTCACTTCCCGACGGAACCCTTCCAGGACGATGCGGATCTTATCTTCCGGGGCGTACTTCCTACGGGTGGCGGATCTGACTTGCCGGATGAAAGTCTTGGTCTCTTGAGTCGGGGGCTCTGCGGCTTGGCCTTGATCGCTGTTGTTCTGAGACACTTCTGGCTCCTTTCTTGATGTGGATAATTATACCCAACACCAGGAGTCCAACCCACCATCACCCTCAGGTTTTTCTCCCCTTAAAAGTGTCCCATTATCGCTGAACGCCTACACACTTTTTCTCTGAGGTACCCTTAGGAAGTACCGCTCGGCAATGCTGACCTCCTGCCTTACGGCATTCGTGGGCGGCGGACCTGGCCAGCCAGATGGCCGCTTTACCGCAGCTCTTGCAAGTATCAGCTTTGCCCCGCCGCAAGGCGGGGAACCTCATCAAGCGACGCCCAGTAGAATTCGAACTCTATGGATGCAGAACCCCCAGAAGGGTGTTCTTCGTGGTGCCTCCATCGTTCCATCGGTGGCCCCTTTAGACCAAGGTGATAAAACGAGCGCTGCTGCCTCTCGTGAGACCCGTCACGGCAAAGCTCATACTCCTCGCAGCCAAGGAAGCTTATTAGGGTCAAGCCTTTCAGTCCGGTCTCCTCCTGAGCCTCCCGCATCACTGCGTCTTTCGGCATCTCTCCTTCCTCAACGGTTCCTTGGACTACCTGCACTCCGGCCTCGGGAAACCCCACATGCTCGAATACCAAGAGCCGACGGCCAGCGGTGATGTAGGCGACGACCTTCCGTGTGATGACCATGACCAACTCCAGCGTTGTGGGTGCCCAGCTACAGCATCAACCTGAACCTCAAGGTGAAGGTTCTTGATTTTGTCAAGTTTGGTGGAGCTGGGGGGACTCGAACCCCCTGCCTCTTCAATGCCATTGAAGCGCTCTCCCAGATGAGCTACAGCCCCACATATACGGGCCTGGGCAGCGATAAATATAGCATCGGGCCGCCTGCCGCGCAAGAACGGAACTGCGAGTGAAGGCGGGCGTGAGCCGAGCGAGACCCCATTTGCAAGGGGGCTTCCTAGCTTCCCGACGGGCATCGGGACGATCTATCTATCTTCCGATGTAGCCAGACCAAGAGCCCGCTCCATGTATCTCGGGTTCTTCCAGGCCTTGATTTGGGATTCGCGTTGTCTAGCTAGCGCCGCCGTCTCGAACTGCTCCGTGTGAACCACCAGCCAGGGCCTGGAGCCCTTAGTGGACAGCGTCGTGCCGGAATTGTGCTCGCCCAAACGTCGGTTTAGGTCACCGGTGCTACCCACATAGTAGCGGCCGTTTTTTTCGCTACGGAGAATGTAAACGCAGAACATAGTGGTAAAAGCGACAGAGTGGAGTTATGGTCCCGTTCCCAATGGGGGGACCCCCCTACCTTCCCGATTGGCATCGGGACGCTCTCCCAGATGAGCTACAGCCCCACGTACACTGGCGTGGGCAGCGATAAATATAGCATCGGGCCACCTGCCGCGCAAGAACGGAATTGCGACGTCAGACGGTTTCGATGGGAAGAAAGGGAGCTGGGGATGTGGCCGGGTGGCGTGATTCCTGGACGCGACGTTGGTATAGTGCGGGCAGTACACAGCGCTGCACATGGGAGGGATGGCAATGGCGTGGATTCGCGAGGAGGACCTGGACGTTGCAAATATTATCAAGGTGATGTCGATAAACCCCAGGGCGATGATGGCGGTGGAGGGCTTCAATCGGGAGATCACGTTCGGGGCCTCGGCGCTAACGCGAGTCCAGGAAGAGGCGATCGCGACCACGGTCTCGGTAATAAACCGGTGCCACTTCTGATCTCTGGCTCACGGGGCGTTGCTCCGTCAGCACTCGGCCGACCCGGAACTCGCCAGCCACGTGATGCACGATTACTCCAGGGCCGACCTGGACGCTCAGACGCGAGGGTTACTGGACTTCACCGCCAAGCTCACCCGCGAGCCGTCTTCGATGCGGGAGTCGGACGTTCAGCACCTTCGGGGGTTGGGCCTGACCGACGAGCAAGTGCTATCGGTAGTGCTGATAACGTGCGTCTTCAACTTCATGACCCGGCTAGCCGACGGACTGGGCGTGGAGTATCCCCCGCAGGGCCAGGAGTCCGTCCTGGGATGGCTGCGGGGTCCTGCAAGAGACCAGGAGTGGATGTTCGCCTCCAAGTCTCCGGATTGAGCTGCCGGGGATGCGCCGTGCGGTGACGAACACTGCCGAGCCCAAAAGGGTTAGGCCGGGGTCCCGCACCCGGGGTGTCGTTTTTGAAGCCGGGTCGTCGGTCGCGCCTTGCACATGGCGATGATTTAGCGGACAGCACTCGCGTTGGCCAGTTCCACGAGCCGGGGCAGGGGCATGCTTGCCAAAGAATCGAGCCGCAGGTCCGCGTGGTCCAGCGACAGGTCCTTGGTCATCTGGTTGGGCACCGCGACGCAGAACAGACCGGCACGCTTGGCTGCGGTGATCCCGTTCGGCGAGTCCTCGATGGCCATGGCCTCGTCAGGACGTACGGCCAGCGCGTCCACGGCGGCCAGGAACAGGTCAGGATCCGGTTTTGCATGGGCGACGTCGTCTCTGGTCATGACGACGCTGAAGTGACGGTCCAGCCCGCGCCGCTCCAGGTGGCCCCGCACCCAATTGCGGTCGGAGCTGGAAGCCAGCGCCAGTCCCAGAGACAGGTTCGCCGTTGCCTCGATATATTCCACGACACCATCGAGAACGGGGTTATCCTCGACCATTCGCAGGTATTCGGCGCGCCGCCCCTGGCTGAGCTTATCCCCGTCAAAGACGAGACCCGTGAGGTCCTGAAGATGCGCGACGAAATCATAGCTCTCCGCGCCGCCGATTAGGCGTGACCATATCGTCTTGTCGAGGTGGGCGCCGTAGGCGCTGAAGATGGTCTGCCACGTGGCGTAGTCAGGGGTCTCGGTGTCTATGATGACCCCGTCGAAATCGAATACGATAGCTTTGATCAATCATTGACTCCCGACGAGGACTGCGGGCGGCTGAACCAGCCGGATTTGCGATCCCGTCAGTATAGCACCGCCAGGCGCCGAAGCCCCTCTGTCTCCGGGGGCGAGACGACGGGCCGCCCCGGCCTCGGGAGGAACCGATTGGGGGGCCTTCATGCCGGTTTGGGGGATCCCCGGGGCCCGCGACTGGTGAATGGAACCGGGCTACAATATAATTCTGGTTATGAGGACATTGCGTGGGGGCCTTTTGGCGGCGGCTGCACTGGCGATCTT
This sequence comes from Dehalococcoidia bacterium, assembly GCA_965248005.1. GTDB lineage: Bacteria > Chloroflexota > Dehalococcoidia > Lucifugimonadales > UBA1123 > CBDFIE01. The sequence continues at coordinate 358,262 of CBDFIE010000003.1, read as the reverse complement.
GATGACGCTGGCGTGCGGCGGCGACGCAGAGGTCGCGCCCACTCCGACGCTCATCCCGATGCCCACGGCAACCCCAACTCCGACGCCGACACCCACGCCCACACCGACGCCAAGCCCGACACCCACGCCGTTGGCGTTGACCAGCACGCGGGTCATCTCACGGCCCGCTGAGGCAGACCAAGGGCCTGATCCGGACCGGTTACTGGAAGAATCGGCGCAGGCCATGGCCGGGGCCGGTTCGTTTCACTTCGACATCTCAGGGAATATCAACTTCACGTCCGGGGCAGCGGCGGCCGATATACCGATCAGCTACGCCGGCGACGTGCAAGCGCCGGACCGGACCAGGGGCAAGCTTTCGCTCTCAGTGGTGGTGTTCGCCCTTGAGATAGATATTGTGACTATCGGCGAGACGACATACACGACGAACCCCCAATCGGGCGTCTGGGAGAGTTCGGACGCTGGGGCACTGGGTGTGCTCAATCCAGCGGCGTTTTTGGCAGGAGGCGCACCTCTAGTAAACGATGCAATCTACGTTGGGCTGGAGGAAAGGCGGGGGGAGCAAGTGCACCATCTGTCTGGCGTCGCCGATCTAGGCGCAGTGACGGACCGGACGGGGGAGACGACAGCCGACATCTGGATTGGCGCCGAGGACCTGCTGGTGCGGGAGGTGGAGGTCGAAGCGCCCGTGGACCTGGACGCTTTGGGCCTGGGCCTGGGCGCCGCCGGCATCACCGGCAGCGGCGTCGCCTCGCTGTCCATTCGACTGTCGGCGTACGGTGACCCGGTGAGCATCGAGGGTCCCTAGATCGGCGACCACTAGCCATCTCCTCTGGCGCGACCCAATTCGCTGACGGCCTCGACGATTTCCGCGTTCCCGGACCGAAGATGGCGCTGACGCCGATATCTTCAAGCATTGGACGGTCGGACTCGGGGATGATGCCGCCGGCGATCACCGGAACGTCGCCCATGTCGTTCGCCTGCAGGCCGTCGATAATCTGTGGGAACAGCTCCATGTGCGCGCCGGACAATATGCTGAGTCCGATCACGTCCACATCTTCTTGCAGCGCGACCTCGACGATCATCTCCGGGGTCTGGCGAATTCCGGTGTAGATGACCTCCATACCCGCGTCTCGAAGGGCGCGTGCGATTATCTTGGCCCCGCGGTCGTGGCCGTCCAGGCCTGGCTTGGCGACTAGGACGCGCAGAATACGGCTGGCCATGGGGTGTTACCTCCTGGCGTTATCCTGGTCCACCAGTTCGACGAGGACGCCGCGAGTGGAGCGAGGATGGATGAACGCGATGTCTCCGGAGAGGCCCGCTCTGGGGGCTGCGTCGACAAGCTGGACTCCTGACTCCTTCAGTCGGTCCAGAGTGTCCTGCAGGCCCTCGACCTCGAAGGCGATGTGGTGGACGCCCTCGCCCCGCCTCTCGATGAATTTGGCCACAGCGCCATCGGGGTCGGTTGGCTCGATGAACTCAAGCTGGGAGCCCCCGACGCGCACCAGCGCGGCGCGAACCCCCTGGTCGGCGATCTCTTCGATGTCGGGACGGACCGTGCCGAAGGTGTCCTGATAGAACCGGACGGTCTCTTCGATGTCCTTCACGGCTATGGCCACATGGTTGATGTGCCGGGTAGTGCAGGGAGCTGTCTGATTAGTCACGTTTTCGGTGCCTCTGTGTCTTTCTAAGGCTCTAGTTCGCCTGGCTCGTTGAAAACTTCGGACGGTGGACATCGTTCAAATTGTTCGGCCGGTCGGTTCACGAGCACCTTGCCGGTCTGCTCCAGTCCGACGACCGTCCCCCTGTCCACCTTGCTAAGAGCAGGGGGAAATAGTTGTATCTGAGGGACACCCTCAGACTCCCGGCAAAGGGGCTTCGCTCCTCTGCACACCCTATATTTTTCGGCCCGCGTGGTGATCGCCTCGCGAGCATCGGCGTTGTCAAATGCGGACGGTGGGGATCAGGTTCCTTGCGATTATCAGTCGCTGTATCTCCGATGTTCCCTCGTAAATCTCCGTGATCTTCGCGTCGCGATAGTATCGCTCGACGTTGGAGGGCGCGAAATATCCGGCGCCTCCGTGAATCTGAACGGCCTTGTCCGCGTTTTCCACCGCGACCCGGGAGGCGAACAGCTTCGCCATGGACGCCTCGGTGACAAAGGGCAAGCCTTTGTCTCGCAGGGTGGCCGCTCTTAGGGTTAGCAGGCGGGCGGCGTCGACCGAGGTGGCCATGTCTACCAGCATCCACTGGAGCCCCTGGAAATCCGCAAGCCGCTGGCCGAAAGCTCGGCGCTGTTGGGAGTAGTCCAGGGCGGCTTCATAGGCCGCCTGCGCGATGCCGACACACTGGGCCGCGATGGAGATGCGGCTGGTGCTGAGGACCTCCATGGCCTCTCGGAACCCGGAGCCCTCTTCTCCCAGCCTGTTCTCGTCCGGAACTAGACAGTTGTCGAAAACGAGCTCGGCGGTCGACGATGCTCGGATGCCCATCTGTCCCGGCAGACGGCTGACGCTCATACCGGGAGTACCCTTTTCGATGACCAGCGCGTTGATCCCTCTTGTGCGGAGGGCCTGGTCCATGGTGGCCATCACGACGAAGGTGCTACCCTCGATGGCGTTGGTGATGAAGCTCTTGGTGCCGTTCACCCGGTAAGGGCCGTTGGAGCGTGCCGCCGTCGTCGTCATGGAGGCCGGATCGCTGCCCGCATCGGGCTCGGTCAGGGCGAACGCCCCGATTTTCTCCCCGTGGACCAGGGGCGGGATGAACTGTCGTTTCTGGCCCTCGGTGCCGAACATCTGGATGAACTGGGTGCAAAGGGAAACGTGGGCAATGTAGATGGTGCTGGTTGCCGCGCAGGCCCTGGCGATCTCCTCGATCGCGACGGCGGTCTGGCGCACCGTGCCGCCACCACCGCCGTAATCCTCATGGATGCCCAGTCCAAGGAGGCCCAGGTCGGCGAGCCCGCGGATGTTATCCCATGGGAATTCGCCGGTCTCGTCGTGGTGAGCGGCTCTGGGCGCCAGCTCGCTGTCGGCGAACTCCTTGACGGTGTTCTTAAGAAGAAGCTCATCCTCGCTTAGAAGCTCCGAACTCATCCTTTGCCCCTTCGGATTGGCATTGCACAAATTGTCATTCTGAGCCCCGACTTGTCGGGGAGAAGAATCTGGGGGCGCGGGCCGCATGAGGTACCACATCTCACCAGACTCTTCGCTTCGCTCAGGGTGACAGGCGACGGCTTAGTCATTGTGGAAAGCCCTTCTGGATGATCCAGGTCGCGAGTCCACTCTAGGCGATGTCCGAGGCGATGTCCAGCAATCGGAAACTTGGTAGATCGAGGACCGGAGCAAACCTGCGGCACGGCTACAGCGCCGACCCCTCGCGGTGCTCGCCGAAGACGCGCCGGAACACGTCCGAGATCTCGCCCAGGGTAGCGTAAGCCTCGACACATTCGAGGATGGCCGGCATGGTGTTTTCGGGCCCGCCAGCGACGCGCTCCAGGCTCCGGACCGCGGACTTCACCGCGCTCTCGTCGCGTTCGCGCTTGACGGTCGCCAGGCGTTCAAGCTGTCTCACGGTCTGGCGCGGGTCGATGGCCTGAAGCTGCTCGATTGGCGGGGCAGGGGCCTGGAAACGGTTGACGCCCACGACGATGCGCTCCTCGGATTCGATGGCACGCTGATGAAGATAGGCGCTCTCGTGGATTTCGGCGACCTGGAACCCACGGTCGAGGGCGCCCAGGGCGCCGCCCATCTCGTCGATACGCCGGATGTAGTCCGTCGCCTCGCTTTGCAGCCGGTCGGTCAGGTCTTCGATGTAGTAGGAGCCCGCCAGCGGGTCAACGGTGTCGGCAACACCCGTCTCGTGGGCGAGGACCTGCTGAGTCCTGAGGGATAGCTGCACCGATTCCTCGGTGGGCAGCGCCAGCGCCTCGTCCCGGGAGTTGACGTGAAGCGACTGGGTCCCGCCCAGCACGCCCGCCAGGGCCTGGATGGTAGTGCGGATGACGTTGTTGTCCGGCTGCTGGGCCGTCAGCGTTACGCCGGCGGTCTGGGTGTGGAACCTGCACATCCACGATCGCGGGTTCTTAGCGCCGAACCGGTCTCGCATTATCCCGGCCCACATGCGTCGGGCGGCGCGGAACTTGGCAACCTCCTCGAAGAGGTTGCTCTGGGCCACGAAGAAAAAGGACAGTCGACCCGCGAAGGCGTCCACGTCGAGTCCGGCCGCGACCGCGGCATCCACGTAGGCGATGGCGTTGGAGAAGGTAAAGGCCAACTCCTGGACCGCCGTCGCGCCCGCCTCGCTCATGTGATATCCGCTGATGCTGATGGTGTTCCACTTGGGCACGTGCTGAGTGCAATAGGCAAAAGAGTCCGTGACCAGGCGCATGGACGGGCCGGGCGGGTAGATATGGGTGCCCCTGGCGATGTACTCCTTGAGGATGTCGTTCTGGACGGTGCCATTCAGCTTGTCGGGAGAGACGCCCTGCTTCTTCGCTACCGCGATGTAGAGCGCCAGCAGGACCGATGCGGTGCCGTTGATGGTCATGGACGTGCTGACCTTGTCCAGTGGGATGCCGTCGAACAGCACCTCCATGTCGGCCAGACTGCTAATAGGCACGCCGGTGCGGCCCACCTCGCCCCGTGCCAGCGGATGGTCGGAGTCGTACCCTGTCTGGGTGGGCAGGTCGAAGGCAACGCTCAGGCCGGTTTGGCCCTGCTCCAGCAGGTAGCGGTAGCGGCGGTTGGACTCCTCAGGGGATGCCAGGCCCGCGTATTGCCGCATGGTCCAGAGCCTGCCGCGGTACATGTTCGGCTGGACCCCTCGTGTGTACGGGAACTCGCCCGGGTACTCCACGGCCGGGCCGTCCCGGTCCTCCGGGGTGTAGACGGTGTCGACCTCGAGGCCGGAGCCGGTCTCGAAGTGCTCCTGGCGCTCGCCGAAGCGCTCCTTCAGCGGCTGCAGCGTGTTGTCTTGCCATTCTTGCTTGGTGGTGCTGGCCACGGGGTGATCTCCTGACTGGGATTGCGAGGTTTCTGGTGGATGCTCCGAGCGTAGGGAACCTTGATTAGGGTGTCAATTTTGAAGGCGATTCGGAGTCAACCTAATTGCCGCAAGCGGACCGCGAGGACCGGCGGCATATCTTTGAAGTTGACCAAATCCAGCGAATGGTCCGCGCTCTGCTCGTCGAAGGTTGGCTCCTCGATGCCGTCGGCCACGAACCCCGCCTCGAAAAACGCCGTAAGCAAGACGCCGATAGGCCGGTGAAAATAGTGCTGGGCCCTGGGCTGGCCGATCATCGCCACTCCCATATGCGAGTGCGGCTGGATGTAGCGGAAGATATTGACCGAGTATTGGTCGGTGATTGTCCCGTCTTCACGCTCGACGCGTTCGGCGACCCGGGTCAGGCCGGCTGAAGAATTGAAGGCCGGGTGCATCAGCGAAAAAACGAAGCGGCCTTTGGGCTTTAGCAGCCGGGCCACTGCGGCCGCCAGCGGCTCGACCCGGGCCATGTCCATGATCGCCATGGTGCACGCTATCGCGTCGAAGCTGGCGTCGCCCAGCTCGGCGACCGCCGCCTGATCGGTGGCATCCATCACGTGGAACTGGACGCGGTCGCCGTAGTCGGCGCTCCGTGCGACGGCATGCTGGATCATGCGTGGCGATGCATCCACGCCCACAACGAGGGCGCCCAGGTCGGCCATCTGCCGGGCGAAGTTGCCGTTGCCGCAAGCGACGTCGAGGACTCGCTCGCCTGGCTGGATGGCCAGCAACCGCTCCTGGGTCGGGCGAACGAGCGTGTTGTGGAACAAGTTGCCTTCGCCCATGCGCTGGTCCCAGAAATCGGCGTTGGAGTCCCAAATCTCGTTGGCCGCGGCGTTTAGGTGGGCGAATTCGTGTTGACGTGACTGTTCCGGCATTGTGCTTCTTTCGCTGGTCATCGGCGCTAGACCGAATTGGCGGTCAGAGATTCCGGGTCAGAGTCCACGATTCAATGGTACCCGATGGCGCACTGGCTCAGCATGATGCGCTGCGATTCTAGACTCTTCCGCTGCTGGTGCAATCCGGCCATCACCTGGGAGCCGCGCCACGTCGATGCCCTTCAGCGGTTCGAGAGGCCGAATACGGTGGACAAGAATGTTGGCCTGGTTGGGACGTACCCCCGAAGAACGGTACATGTACTACCCGAGATGGGTTAATCCATAACTTTTTGCGGCCCCGCTTCTTGGCAATACTTGTCGAAGCGTTGCTAAAAACATAGGACTCGAAAGGAGAGCATCAGATGTTTCGTAGATATTTTAGGACCAGTGTACCTGTTGTGGCGGTCGTCGTCTCGGCGATCACGGTTGGAATGGCGCTTGCCTGCGGACCTGACACCACACGGTACATAGCGCTTGGAGACTCCATAGCCGAGGGGCGGGGCGCGACGGACCATGAGAGCCTCGATTACGTCGGTCGGTTCAACGCGTTCTATGAAAAGGACCATGATGGTCCCGAGCTTCTGACGACATATGTGCAGCAGGACGAGACGAGTTCAAGCATTATCACAAACCAGGTAGCCAACGCCGTGCAGGTGATCGGCGAAGAGGACACCGACGTGGAGGTGGTCACGCTCACCATAGGCGGCAACGACTTTCTTCCGATGGTCGGACAGGAGTCATGCGCGTCCAATCCCATCGGACAGGAGTGTCAGGTCGCCGTCGGGACCGCCCTGATGGTGTTCGCCGTCAACTACGCGGCCATTCTGGGTGAGCTCAACACGGCCCTTGACGCCGACCCCGGGGAAGAGCAGCTCCTGGTCGCCACGTACTATAACCCCTACAAAGGCACCTGCAGCCCGTTCGATCTCCCGACCGACGGAATCTTCTTCGGGGCGGACGGGACTGTCGACTGCGCGGCTAACGCCACCGACCCCACCAAGGCGGGCCTCAACGACATAATTACCTGCTCCGCCGCCGCGGCCGGTGCGACGGTGGTCGACCTCTACCCTGTAATATCGGATAAGGCGCTGACCCACACCCACATCGCGACGGGCGATATCCATCCAAACGACAGCGGCTACAGCCTTATCGCCGATGCCGTTATCGCTGCCTACGTCGCCGGAAAGTAGCTGGTCCCCCACCGGGAGCCGGCGCGATGGCGACCGGAGCGGGAGCGACGACTGAGTCTCTCCCGCTCCTTGACCCCCTGTCGCGCCCATGTTAGTTTCGTGGCGTGTGAGCGTGCGCAGATCCCTGGGCTGGGCAGCGGAATCGCCCAGTTTCGCATTGCCGAGGAGTGTGAATCGGTTGAAGGAAGCCGACACCGAGAGGACGGCGGTACCCAGCTACGCCGAATTCGAAGACTACCGTTCGAGCCAGCGAATAGCCGTCGCGGTCCGATGGTTCGTTCTGGTCACCTGGCTTATCCTGATCAACGTCAACACGGACGATGCCGCGACTACGCTGGTCATCCTGAATGCCATGGGAGGTGCCATTTTACTGCTCAATGCTTTCCTCCAATGGAGGATCTTGAGAGGCGTCCCGGTCACCTGGCCCTACGTTCTGCTCCTCAGCGTCATGGACCTCTCGATCATTACCGCGGGAATAATAATTACAACGAGGTTCGAAAATACGTTCTTCGTCTTCTACTACCCCGCCTTATTAGCGGTCGCACTGATTTTCCGCCGTCGCGTCAGCTTCGCTATCGTCACAATCGTGGCGGGAATCTACGCCGGGTTCAGTTTGGGCATGGAGCCTGGCGTTGACCTCGAGGAGTGGTTCAATCCTGGCCAGAAGGCGCTGGCCGTGAGGATTGTAAGCATGTTCGCCGTCGTTGTGGTGGCGAACCTGATGACCAGGATCGAGCGAGAAAGGCGACGTGAGGCGATAGAGGCGGAGCGAGCCCGCATGGTCGAGAACGCGCGGCTTCAACGAAGGGCAGAAGACGCCGAGCGCCAGATACAGAGGGAGCGTATTCGCATCTCCCACGAGATCCACGACGGAGCGGCCCAGTCCGCCTACGTGCTGAGCCTGGGTCTGGAGACGAGCCGAGAGCTCGTCGGGGACAATCCCATGCTGCAAGAAAGGCTCGGCGCGCTCCACGCCCAGTCCAAGCAGGCCCTGTGGGAGCTTCGCTATCCGATAAACCTGGGCCCACTCTTCGAAGGCAGGGGCCTGGCGCAGATTCTGAACGACCACATCGATAACTTCAGGGCGATAACCTCTATCCCTACCGCTCTCTCTGTAAAGGGCGGCGAAAGGCCTCTTCCAGCGGTAACCAAACACCGGCTGTTCTCCGTGGCCCACAACGCGCTGACGAACGCATACAGATACGCTCAGGCTTCGAATGTCGCGGTGGAACTGTCGTACGACACCGATGCCTTGGAGCTTTCAGTCAGCGACGATGGCGTGGGCCTGGACGCCTCGGAGGTGGACGCCACCTCGGGCCACGGAATACGCAACATGAGACAGGTGGCGGAGGAGTTGGGCGGGACCCTGGGCATGTCGAGTTTACCCGGGGAGGGCACGACCGTAACGCTCTCTCTGCCGCAAAAGGAGGCGCCAGTTGAGCATCTTGAAGCTGATGATCGTTGACGACCACAGGGTGGTGCGGGAAGGGCTGCGCATGGCCCTGGAGATTGAACAGGACATCGAGGTCGTAGCAGAGGCGGGCGACGGAGCGGAGGCGGTGGACAAGGCCAGACGATTAAGGCCCGACGTGGTCCTGATGGATGTCGCGATGCCCGGTATGAGCGGCATCGATGCCTGCCAGGAGATCAGGGACCACCTTCCGGAGACCGGCGTGGTCATGCTCACCGCCTCCGGGGACTATGAGTCGGCGACGGCATCGCTGGTGGCTGGCGCCCAGGGTTACGTGCTGAAGGCCGCGGGGCGGGAAGACCTGCTTCAGGCTATCAGGGTTGTCGGCCGAGGCGAGTCGATTCTCGATCCTTCCATCACCAAGGTCGAAGTCGAGGAGTTCTCCAGACTGGTTGGCAACGAGCGGCAGCGTGAGGTAGAGCAGCTAACCCCAAGGGAAAAAGAGGTGCTCCTCGAGGTGGCCCAGGGGGCGACCAACAAGGAGGTCGCGGAAAAACTGGTTATCAGCGAATACACCGCCAGAAACATGGTTAGCAACATGCTCGGGAAGCTGGGACTGAGGAGCCGGTCCGAGCTAGTTCGATGGGCGCCAGAAACATGGTTAGCAACATGCTCGGGAAGCTGGGACTGAGGAGCCGGTCCGAGCTAGTTCGATGGGCGTTCGAGCGGGACATGATGAAGGGAGCGCCGGGTCAGCCGCCGCCGGCCGATTTCCGGGTCTGACCGGACCATGGGCCCTACTTGACCGTGATGGTCCCCTTCATCCCCACGGACTGGTGGGGGACGCAGATGAGCTCGAACTCACCGCGTCGGACGAAGGGGATTTAAATCTCCGCGGTTTCTCCGGCGGACAATTCGACGTCGATTCCCAGCGCGTCGACGGTGAAGGTATGCTGTTCGGCCTTCCGTCCACGGCCAGCCGATTGTCTCCTAATACTACATCCTCGCACAGCCGGCCGGCGGCTCGAATCTGTGATCTGACAGGCGGTTTCCTTCCTTGACACCCATAAAAGGGCCAATCTAGAATGAACACACGTTCTAAACAGACCTGTGGCGTGGCCCCTATCAGCGTCGCCGTAACAGCCTCAAACGGGGGCCTCGAACCGACGTCGCACAAGCGAGGTACAGCCTAACATGGCCCAGGCCGAACGCATCGTCTCCGGCGCCCCTCAGGACGACGACTACTCCGCGGACAACAGTCTACGGCCTCGAAAGCTGGCCGACTACATTGGCCAGGAGACGGTCAAGGACAACCTTCAGATCGGCATCACCGCGGCACGGCAGCGGGGCGAGCCGCTTGACCACATGCTCCTGTATGGCCCGCCCGGGCTGGGCAAGACGACCCTGGCCAACATTATCGCCACCGAGATGGGGGTTCGCATCAAGGCCACCTCGGGACCCGCCATCGAGCGTCCTGGCGACATGGTGGCAATTCTGACGCAGCTCCGCGAAGACGATGTGCTGTTCATCGACGAGATCCACCGTCTGAGCCGCGTCGTCGAGGAGGTCCTGTACCCGGCGATGGAGGACTTCTTCGTCTCATGGGTCATCGACAAGGGCCTGAAGGCGCGAAGCATGAACCTGGCGATCAAGCCCTTTAGCCTGGTAGGCGCGACCACTCGTTTCGGCATGGTCAGCGCGCCCCTCCGTGACAGGTTCGGCTCGGTCTACCGCCTGGACTTCTACGATTACGATGCCATGCTGACGATCGTGGAGCGGTCTGCGCGGATACTGGAGATCGAGGCCGAGCCAGAGGGCATCCAGGAGATCGCCCGACGAGCGCGGGGCACGCCCAGGGTCGCGAACCGGCTGCTGCGGCGCGTCCGAGACTTCGCCCAGGTAATGGCCGACAACGTCATCACCGTCGACGTGGCCAGAGAGGCGCTTGGGCGCCTGGAGGTCGACCAGCTTGGGCTGGAAGGAATCGACCACCGGGTGCTGCGCTCGATCATCGAGAAGTTCGAGGGCGGCCCCGTCGGGTTGGACACTCTGGCGGCCTCGATCAGCGAAGAGTCGGACACGATAGAAGACGTATATGAGCCGTACCTGCTGCAGCTGGGTTTCCTGGACCGGACGAAGCGCGGCAGGGTGGCGACGCGGCGCGCCTACGAACACCTGGGCGTCGAGTACCCAAAGGGGCAAGACACGGCGCAGAGTAGCTTTCGGTGGGAGTAGCTCGAGGCGATCGCAGCTACAAGAAATCCGCGAAAGTCCGACCGTCTAGGTAGTCCGGGAAAGTGTAGACGCCCGTGATTTGGGCCCAGCAGGCTTCTTCGTAGTCGCCGATCTCCGTTGGTCGCGCCAGGCCTACGCGCAAGTATACTCGTCGCGCCGACGTTAACGCCGTCATCACCTCAAGTTCGGCCGTACCCTTCCCCAGAGCGTTGTCTTCGTGCTCCCTGAAGAAGCCCCGAAATGCCAGGTCATTGACCGGGAGGCGGGTGTAGGTGTGGCCGGCAGCGTCCTGGAAATCTAGTCGGAGCGTCTGGCGTTCGAATCTGTCGTCGACTTCCAGCTTTATTGGCCGCACATCGGTGATGGTCCCAAGAGACCTTGTGTTAGCGCCCGGCGGCACCTTGCGGTCTTCCAGGTGCCCGTCAAATACCTCCGCGACGGTCCCGAAGGAGATCATCCGTAGTAGACGCTCCCAGTGTTTTTCTTCGAACGCTCCCTTGGATTCGACCAAGTCCGGGTCGAACGTCGCGTCTTCGATATGGGGAGGGGTGATCTCGGCAGGCGACAGGTCGAACTCGACTTTCGCCCCGGGGAATATCACCGGTTTGCCGGCGCGCAGCAGATCCCAGATCAAGACCCCGTTTTCGATAACAGGCCTGATGCAGGCCAGGTCTTTATTGACGCCGGCTATGCATACGTGGTCGCCCCACATGTGGGTTACGTCGGTTATGGCGATCAGCTCTCGCATTCGGCGGCCCTCAGAGGTGGACGAGGTCCGTCACGGCGCCCGTATCAGCGATGAGGTATTCGGCAGCCAACCTGCGGTGGCATTTCTCCGGCGTTGGCTCGGTGCACAGGAGAACCGCTCCGTCGGCCAGCAGCCCACGGTCGACATGTTCCGACGCTTCTCTTCTGTCCAGCAAGGAAAGGTAGCTGGCCTCGAAGCTCTCCCAGTCCCCGTCGGTTCGGTACTGCTTAAACATTTCGTCTTCGGGCGCCAGTAAGGGCATTTCTCGATAGACCAGATTAGTTAGTCGTTCCACGAAGTATTCGATGTTGCCCTTCTTAGTGAACCCGGCCAACTGGGATTTGTTGCGTAGCCGGATATCCAGGAGGTGCTTGGCCCGCGTTTCTCGCAATGCATCGAAGAACTCCTGGGCGGTCTTGCCGGTAAATCCGATCGTGTAGAGGGTCAAACTCTGTTCCTCAGAGAGGCAACTTGCCCTGAATCTGCTGTCGGTGCTTCCGCAGGTTGCCCAGGCGCGCGGTGGCAACGGCTTCGCCTGTGGCGCGAATGTGGAGCATCCTGAGGCCCCTGTCCTCCTCGAGGGCGGGGCCCAAGAGCAGCAGTCGGTGGCACTGTGAAGGGTCCTCCTCCGAGCACATGAGCGCCACGTTCCTGCGACTAGCGATCGATGCCACGGCGTCTATAGCTTCTTGGAGATGATCTTCGGCCCGCATCCCACGATAGTCCGGATTCCCCTTGTCGTCGTATTGGGACTCGTTGTCGGGCTTACCGCCGAGCGGTCCCCCGAGATAGACGTATTCCACGTCCTCGCGCTCCAGCAGGCTTGGCAAAGTCCGGCTGTTGGAGAACGGAGCAAATCTGGACACAGGGTTAGAGCGCGTGTCCACCAAGATCTCGATGGCGTGGGCGCGGAGCAACGCGCTGAAGCTCTCCCAGGTGTGGTTGCTGTGCCCTATTGTGTAGATGGTATGTGGCATTTGTGTGGCCAATATTGGGCGGGCTAACCTGGAGCCCGGCCTCGGGCATTGCCGGTCTCCAGTGCCCGCGCCGTTAAGGTGTACATTCGGCGCACCACCGTGGTCGGTCCGAGAAGCTAATCTTACCAGAGCGGCGTGGGAATCGGAGGCCCGCCACGACAATCCACGGCAAGGACGTGGCGGGCCGGCCCCGTGCCTCCGTTACGGCAGGCGTCAGGCCAGGGTCCCGTTCGACAATTCGCCGAAAATCGGGGCCCGCTCTCTCGCTGTGCATTTGGAGGGTCCGTGCGATAGACGTCGGAGGATTGGCGCTTCCGCACCGAAATGCGGAAATGAATCAGTGGGGATGGCCGAAAGAGGCTAATAATATGTGTGTTACAACTGGATGTGACACTCATTGGGTGTGCAAGCCATGATTGCCTGCATATCTATGGGTTTGACACGTGTGACGCGTATCGAGGAGGTCCGTTACGCCTTTAGGCTGATCCAGTGGGCCCTTGTAATCGCCCATACCTGCGCCGCCACACCGCGGCAGACGCGCGGACCCAATCGTCAGCCATCCCAACACGCTGTGCAACTCGGACGTGGAAGCTCGTATGGGGGTACGGAGGGCAATACTCTGAGATGTCCAACGCGCAGGCGGCGAAAAACCGCGTGGATCTTGAGCAGGGAGAGTTCACCAGGCTATACGGTCTCGCGTACGGATGGCACAAGAATCTCTTCGCGCGAGACTTGTGCTATGAAGACTGGCAGGAACTGGCCAGCGAGACCGTTTACAGGCTGGTCGCCGCGATGGAAAGGGGCAAGTACGATAATCGAAAGGCTTCGGTGGACACCTACTTGAGGTCGGTAGCTCGCAATCTGGCGATCGACCACCACCGTAGATCGAGACGGCGCCTGTCGCGGGTATTGGCGTTCGCCGAGGGGTTCGATACGTGCGATCCCCATGCGGACGAGGCGCTGGACGCGGCGGTGGAGAGCCTATCGTACCAGCAGCTATTGCGTGAGTTCGGACCGGATATAGACACCGTGCTGGAGAGGGCGGGGCTGACACTCGAACAGCAGGCAGCCTTTAAGATGAACGTGTTGACCGACATGACCAGCAGGGACGTCGGCTCAGTACTTGGAGTGAGCGCTGAGGCGGTCCGAAGCAGGATTTTGGCGTCCAGGAGGAAGTTAGAGGCGTTCCGCGAGCGAATCGCGAGGGAAACGAAATGTCCGATCGGGGTCCGGGTCGCCGGGAAGCTGACTCCGCCGAATTCCAGACGTTCAGGGACGAAGCTCGCACCAGGTCCGCCGCCTTGGCCCGTCTATCTTCGTCAGAAACCGAGGCGATCGAAGGCGTTGGCAGGCTATTCCGGCACCTGAGATACTCACGCGGCCTCAGTCTTCCAGACGTAGCGGCCCGCACAGACGTGGCCGTTGTCTACCTGGCGTTGATGGAGAACGGGCTCTTGCTTCCGGATGAGCTGCACGGGGCTTTCCTGGCAAGGGTTGGGGCCGCCATTGAGTCCGATGGGGACCCGCACCCGGTCGACCGCGGCGGCCGGTTCGCCTCGATCGCCATAACGATGCTTCGCCAGGGTCCGGAGTGCGAAAGCGACTCGGGCGGGGTCTGAAGTCGGGGGTCGGGCCGTCGCGTTCGGGCGAGGCGTGGAATAGGCGCCCCGGAGCTAGAGGCCGTTCTTCGAGCCGTTCATAGGCGCTTCGATTGAGGCGTAGTTCATCTTGTACAGGTGAGCGTAGAGGCCGTCCCGCGCCATAAGCTGCGCGTGGTTGCCGACCTCCTCCACGGCCCCGTTGTCCAAGACAACGATCTTGTCGGCGCCCCTGATCGTAGAGAGCCGGTGGGCGATAACGATGGCGGTCCTGCCTTCGAGAAGCTGTAGCAGCGCGCGCTGGATGAGCATCTCGGTATAGCTGTCGATGTTGGCCGTAGCCTCATCCAGTATCAAGATACGTGGATCGGCAACGATGGCCCTGGCAAAGCTTATAAGCTGACGCTGCCCCACGCTCAAATTCACGCCACGCTCGGCCAGGAAGGTGTCATATCCTTCCGCCAGCCGAGTGATGAAATCGTGGGCGCCGACCGCCTGCGCGGCGGCGACCATCTGGTCGTCTGTCGCGCTGCCATGGTTGTATTTTATGTTTTCGGTAACGGTGCCGGAGAAGAGAAACGGCTCCTGCAGCACCATGCTCATCTGACCTGCCAGCGTGTTCCGGGTCACGCTTCTGATGTCGCGTCCATCCACCAAGATGGCGCCCCCGCTGGGAGAGAGGTCGTAAAAGCGCGACAGCAGCGATACAAGGGTGGTCTTGCCCGCTCCAGTCGGGCCCACCACCGCGACGACCTCGCCGGGGTTCACGTGCAGGTTGACTTTGTTCAAGACGAGCTCGCCCGGAACGTAGCCGAAGCTGACGTCCTTTAGCTCGATCTCGCCCTTGATTTTTGGCATGGGGACCGCGTCAGGAGCGTCCAACAGGTCCGGCTTCCAGTCCAGCATGTCGAAGATTCGGGCCCCGGACGCCATCGACCGCTGGAGCTGTGAGTACTGCATGGTCAGGTGCCGTATTGGGTCGAAGAACCGCTGGATATAGAGCACGAAGGCGATCAGGGCGCCCACTTCCAGCTCGTTCGCTGAGATCATGCGGGAGCCGAAGAGCAGGGCGAGGCCGATGGCGACGGAGGTCAAGATGTCGACCGGCGGCATCAGGAGAGCGGAAAGTTTGTTGGCCCACAGGTTAGACGAAAGGGTGGACTGGTTCTTGCCATCGAATATAGTCGCGTTGAGGTCCTGGCGGTTCATCGATTGGACGACACGGACGCCTGTGATGTTTTCGTTGAAAGCGCCGTTAACGACGGCGACTCGGCGGCGCACCACCATGAACGATTTCCGGGCATAGGGTTGCCATACGAACATGATGAGCAACAGAATTGGGATTACGCTCATCGTAATTAGGCCCAGCTCGAAGTTCAATATGAGCAGCGCAACAACTATCCCCGCGAGGCTGAGCAGTTCGCCCAGCGTCATGACGATCAGTCCGCTGAACTCCTGGAGCTGGGATACGTCTCCCTGGACCCGCGACATGAGCTTGCCGACCTCGGTCTTGTCGAAGAAGACTAGAGACTGTTTCTGGACGTGTCCGAACATGCGTCGGCGGATACTGAACAGCACGCCCTGGCCGACCTTCTCCATAGCTAACTGCTGATAGTAGTTCGACAGCCAGTTGACGACCGCGATGCCAATGAAAATGCCGAACATCCATGTAAGGCCGGAGAAATTCGACGGGATGATGTAATCGTCGATGGCGATCTTGATGATCCAGGGAAGCGCCACCTGGGTGGCGGTGTAGATGAGCATCGCCACGAAGGAGAATATCGTCAGGAGTTTGTACTGGAGGATGTAAGGCAGCAGCCGGGCCACGACCCGTTGGTCATAAACGGACCCGAACTCCTCTTCCAGATCGTCCAGATGCCCGCGGCTGGCGCCGTGGTGCATGTGGCCGCCCATCATCATACTGTTGTCTCCCGAATCGAGTTAGTCGAAGCGCCGCCTGCTAGTCCGCGGGGGCGTTTTGGTCGGCCAGGACTGGTGATTCCATCTCCCGCATGACCTCTTCCTGAGGACGGAGCTGGAGATCGTATATCTCGCGGTACAACCCGTCCGAGGCCAGCAGCTCCTGGTGTGTGCCGCGCTCGACGATTCGCCCATTCTTCAGCACCACGATGGAGTCTGCTCGGTGCACGGTGCTCAGTCGGTGGGCGATAACGAAGGTGGTCCGGCCTTCCATCACCGACTCCATGGCCTGGCGGATCAGGTCCTCGGTCTGGGCGTCGACGCTGGAAGTGGAGTCGTCAAGAATCAGTACGGGAGGGTCGAGCAGCACCGCTCTCGCGATAGACATGCGCTGGCGCTGTCCGCCCGATAGCGTCGATCCTCGCTCGCCGATCTGAGTCTCGTATCCGTCCGGCAGCGACTCGATGAACTCGTGGAGCTGGGCCACTTTCGCCGCGCGGACGACCTCATCGTCCGAGGCATCCACGCGGCCGTAGGCGATGTTCTCTTTGACGGTCGCGGTGAACAGGAATACGTCCTGTTGAACGATCCCGATGTTCCGACGCAAGGAGGCCAGCGTGATTTCCCGGATGTCGGTTCCGTCGATAGTAATCGATCCGCCGGAAATGTCGTAGAACCGGGGGATCAGATTAACGATGGTGGACTTGCCGCTGCCCGGCGCGCCCAACAGCGCCACGACATGGCCAGGATTGGCTTCCAAGGTTATTTCGCTAAGCACGGCTTGATTGGTTTCATAGGAGAAGCTGGCGTTGTCGAAGCGCACGCGCCCCTGCGCGCGTGGCATGTCGATGGCTCGTGGCGCTTCCTGCACGGGCGACTCGGCATCGAGTATCTCGAACAGCCGCTGACCGGCGGTGACGGCTCGGGCGTACTCGTTCACGAGCATGCCCGCCATCCTCACCGGCATCTGGAGCACCTGTAGATAGAAAATGAACTGTGCCAGTTGGCCCGCTGTCATGTCCCCGTCGATCACCCGCTTGCCGCCGATCAAGAGGATCAGTCCCATCGAAATCAGGAAGCTGAAAAGCATGAATGACGTGCTGGACGCCCTCAGCTTTTGCGCCGCGACATAGTTGACTGCGATATCTTTGTTTCGTTTGGCGAACTTGCGCTCTTCGTAGGCTTCGGACGCGAAGGCCTTCACCACGCGAACTCCGGTGAAGTTCTCCTGGACGACGGTGCTCATATTGGCCATCTGCTCTTGCACGATCAGCCAGATACGGCGCATCTTGAGCCGTACCATGCCCGCGTATATCGCTACGACTGGTATGAAGCTGGCGCTTATGAGCCCCAACTGCCAGTCCATCCGGATTAGGATCACCGCGACAATGACAAATAGAGCGACGAAGTAGGGCCCCCTTACCAGGCCCATGTTGATGAACATCCGAATATGTTCGACATCCGAAAGCACCCTGGACATCAGGTTGCCGGTGTGATGCCGGTCATGGAACGCGAAGCTCAAGCGCTGAGTGTGGTCGTAAAACTCTTTTCTGATGTCGTAGACGACGGATTGGGCCAACGCCTCGCCATAGTAGGTCTGGGTATAGGAGAGGAGGCCACGAACCACGCTCAAACCGAAGATTATCAGCACGATGTCGATGATGGGCCCTTGATCGCTGTCGCCCGAAATGAAGGCTACGGTGATTTGGTCGACGGCTTCGCCAAACAAGCGGGGGAGCACGACGTACGCAATGAGCGCTCCGATGGTCGAAATGTAGGCGACTATCAGCCTCCATTTATATCGGAGCGCTATGCCGGTAATTCTAAGGATGATCTTCATAGATGGTGCGGTTGGGCGAGCCTCCGATCTTGAAGTAACGGACTTGGCGGAAGTCGTCGGAGGTATTCGAGAGGATGCCCCCGACAACTAAATGTACACCTGGAACATGCCTTTGGCAAGTGTAATTGCACCAAGAATTCGGAAACTACGCTTCATGAATCGTCGGCGCATCGAGGGGCGGAAAGCCGTATTCAGCCGCCGGCGCGATCGGCCGGCTCAACGCGGTGGGCTTGGAGGACGCCGAGACGGCGCCAGCTCTTTGGCGTCGGCGCTTCGACAGCACCGGGATAATCGCGCGGGGAGGGGAGCCCGTCCTGTCGGAACGACGTCAGGCATCCCCGCGTGATAGTACTGGGGCGAAAATTAAGGCGACTGGCGGGAGCCGCCGCCTCCGAATAAGCCCCCTTCGCCTCCGAACCTAGACCCATCGGGGGTGATCAGGACCGAGCTGGCCTCAATGACGCCGTCCTCGGACCTCTGGCCGGTTACGGTGACGCGGGCATCGATTAGAAGGTCTTCCAGGGACACCTCGACGATGCTGCGAATTACCGTGTCAGGGCCGATAGTTGCCTGGAGCGGGCCCTGCGGCGTGTCGACGATCAGAACCCCGTCGACCACAGACTCGATGGTGCCCGTGAGGCCCCCTCCGCGGCCGCCAAACCTGAAGCCATCGGCACCGGTCGCTCCGAACCCTCCTCGCCCACCGCCACCGTCTTGTCCCTGGAACTGCGCCCTGAGCTGCTGTAGCTCCTCCGGCGTGATGTCCCCGGATTGTAGTCGCTGACGCAGGTCGGTAATCTCGATGCCGTCAGGTCGGCTGGCGTCGAATTGGGTCCCGGACGGCGAGGGAAGCGCCGATGCCGACACCACGGGCGTCGTGTCCTCCTGGCCTCGTCCATAAGCCACGCCGCCGGCGAATGCGCCGCCGACGCCCGCGCCGACTACCAGAATCCCAATCATCAATCCCACGAACAGTTTGTTACTCATATCTAGCTCCGTTAACGGGCTCTAACGTCTTCCTGGCCCGCCGGGGACTTACCCTGATCCTAGCTGTCAGCACTACTACTCGTACCTCAATGCATCGATCGGGTGCAGCCGGGCGGCCCGCACGGCCGGGTAGATGCCGAAGAACAGGCCGATGGCGGCCGAAACCGCCAGGGCCAGGACGGCTATCTCCGGGCTAAATATGGTCTGGAACGCCTGGCCGATGAGCTCTCGCCCGTCGAGGGCTCGGGACACGGCGTAACCCGCGGCAACGCCCGCCGCACCTCCACCGAGGCTGAGCAGCGAGGCCTCGGCAACGAACTGAAATAGAATGTCGCGCCGTTTGGCGCCCATGGCTTTGCGCACGCCGATCTCCCGGGTACGCTCGGTTACCGACACCAGCATGATGTTCATGATGCCGATGCCTCCGACCAGCAGCGAAATACTAGCGATGCCGCCCAGGAAGACGGTGAAGGTGTTTGTCGTCTCTTCCAAGGTCTCGATCGTCTCTTGCTGGCTGCTGACTGTGAAGTCGTCTTCATCCGTGATCCGGTGGCGCAGCCGCAGCACGGTGGCGATCTCGTCAATGGCCTGGTCCATGGAGTCGATGTCTTTGGCCTGCACGTTGACGGTGTTGACGGTGATCCCGCCCTGGTTGGTCCTCTGGCCCGCTAGTCGGTAGTAAGCCGTTGTTATCGGCACCAGGGCCTGATCGTCGAAGAGACCAAAGGCGCCGCCGCCCTGGCTTTCAAGGACGCCGACGACGGTGAACTGACGTCCGTTGACGCGTACGTTCTGGCCGACGGGATCGCGGAAACCGAACAGCGTTTCGGCCACCCGAGAGCCGAGCACGATGACCTCGGACTTGTTCAGCACCTGTCCGGTGGATATGAACGTGCCCGATTGCACTGGGAAATTGCGTACGGTCTCGTACTCGGGGGTGACGCCGACTATCCGCGTGGATGTATTTTTGCGCCCCGCGACTAGCTGAGCTCCGGTGCTCAACTCCGGCGCGACGGCAGCAATCGACGGCGCCAGCACCGGGTCCGTCAGGCTGTAAGCATCCTCCAAGGTGAGCGTGCCGGCAGATCCGAGACCGCCAAATATGCCACCCTGGCTGGATGCCCCGGGGCGCACGAAGAGCAGATTTGTGCCCAGAGATTCGATCCGGGAGGTTATGGCCTCCTGAGAACCGCGTCCGATGGCCATTAGAGAGATTACGGCGGTGACCCCAATTACGATCCCCAGGAGCGTCAGGCCGGCGCGGAGCTTGTTTGCGCCCATTGAAGAGAGGGCCGTCCGGAAAATGTCGATTAGGCTCATGGCGTTGCCGTGGGTCCCGGCGGTTTATCGCTCACCAGCTTGCCGTCGAGCATGGAGAGCACGCGCCGGGTGCGGGCGGCGATGTCCGACTCATGGGTAACGATGATCACTGTGAGGCCGTCGTCGCCGTTGAGCGTCTCCAGGAGCGCCAGTATCTCCTCGCTTGAGCGGCTGTCCAGGTTTCCAGTAGGCTCGTCGGCCAACAGGATCGAGGGCTCTTTCACCAGGGCACGGGCGATTCCCACACGCTGCTGCTGACCGCCCGAAAGCTCAGTGGGGCGGTGACTGGCTCGATCGGAGAGTCCGACACGCTCCAGCGCTTCGAGCGCGCGGCGCTTGCGGTCCCGGCCCCGCCCGTAGACCAGCGGCAGCTCCACGTTGGCCAGGGCGGTGAGTCTGGGCAAAAGGTTGTACGTCTGGAATACGAAGCCGATTTGCCCGCCTCTGATCTCAGCTAGCCGGTCGTCTCCGAGTTGGGCTACGTCCTGACCTTCGAGGTGGTACCGGCCCGTGGTCGGGACGTCCAGGCAGCCGATGATGTTCATCACGGTCGATTTGCCGGAGCCGGAAGGCCCCATAATGGCGGCCATTTCGCCGCGCTCTATGTGCAGACTTACACCCTGGAGCGCGCCGACCTCGACTTCGCCCATGTGGTACGTCTTGGTGACGTGACTAAGCTCGATCACAGGAAATGTGTACTTTCGCTAGCGTGTCAACGTGCGCCCGTGGGCCTGCGACCTCCGCCGAAACCTCCGCTCGTGAACCCGCGGAAGCCGCCGCCAAACCTGAATCCGTCGGTCTGGGTTTCCTGGGACTGCATAACTACGAAGTCGCCCTCGGCCACCCCGTCACGGACGACGGCCCAGAAGTCGTCATTGTTGCCGAGCACTACCGGTCGGTCGACGATGGCGCCGTTCACCATCACCTTGACCGACGGTTCCTCGAAGGTACCGTAGAGGGACTGGATCGGCACCAGAAGAACATCCCGGTCCTCGCGGATTACTATGCTGGCGACGGCGCTCAGCCCCTCGGGCAGGTCCATGCCGTCGGGCGGGGTCACCGCGATCCGAAGCGGATAGCTAACGACACCCTGCTGGCTGCGGGCAGCCGATTCGACGGAGGACACGGTCCCTTCCATAAATTCGCCGGGCAGGGCATCCATTGAGACGATGGATCTGGAGCCGATGCGGACGAACAATACGTCGATCTCGTCGACGGCCCCGTCGACCTCGACTATTGTGGGATCCACGATCTCCATAATAGGCGTGTTAAGACCCGCCGTCTCGCCGACCTCGGCAGCGATTGTCGATATAACACCCGACCAGGGCGCGCGTATGATGGCGCTCGCCAGCTGTGTTTCCGCCTGGTCGTAGGCAGCCAGGGCCGCCTCCACGTTGGCCTGCATCAGCGACACGTCCAGCGGCTCGGGACCTAGCTTCAAGTCCGCCAGGTCTACGGTCAGGTCTTGCAGGTTGAGCCTGGCAACCTCGACGTCCAGGCGCCGGGCCTCGAGTTCGGTGGAATCGGGGCCTTCGAAAAGTAGCGCCAGGTCTTCTTTTGCCTGGTCGAGGCTGGCCTTGGCAAGGTCTACTTGCCTGCGCTGGTCCTCCAACACGGCGTCTGGCTGGGGCGCGGCGAGGTCCGCGAGGTCCTCGGCTGCCTGGAGAAGGTTTGCCCGCGCCAACTCGACCTGGGCTGCCTGGTCAGCCAGGGCGACCTGGCTCATCAGCTCCAGGAGTTCCGCCAGCGCGTCCTCCGCGCTGTGCACCGAGGCCGACGCGAGCGCTAGCTGGCGTTCCGCGTCCTCGAGGGAGAGGGCGTCGGCTAGCTCGGCGAGGTCAGCCTCGGCGTCGAGGGACGCGGTGAGGGAGTCATCGGCCTTGGCAACGGCGGTCTGGGCAGCCTCGATGGCTTTGGCCGACTGCAGCGTCTGGGAATCCAGGCTGTCGACAGCCGTATCGTATTTCGCGGCGGCGTCGTCTAGCTCTTTCCGCACGCAATAGCCCTGAGGTGGAGCGGCGACGCCGTCGCAGGTGGCGACGATTATGGCGGGGCTGAAGTTCAGCCAGGTGAACACGGTCGCTTCGTCCCACGACGTGTCCGGGTTGTCGGTCGGCATACCTTCCGAGAAGTAGCCGCCGTCCTCCAGGTCCGCGAACCGCAGGTCCGGTTCGAACAGGGCTGTCAGGTCGACGCCCAGCTTGTCCAGCACGACACTCACGTCCCGGTCCAGCTGGCCGACGTCAAGGTCCCCTCCGAGCCACTTTCTCAGCTCGGTGAGGTAGTGATCGGCCTCTGATTGCAGATCGGTTGAGGCGTCTTCGAGCTTGCGGTCCCAGTCTCCGGTTACGAAGGTGAGCTCTGCCAGGGCGTTGGCCAGCGCTGTCTGAGCGGATTCGACCTTCTGACCGGCGTCGGCCAGGTCCTCCTGTGAGGGTCCGTCCTTGAGGGCCTTCATCGCCTCCTCGGCATTGGCTTCGACTAGTCTTGCTGCCGAGATCTTTGCCTCGGCCTGAGCGATTTCGAAGTCCGAAGCAGGCTCTCCGAGTTTTTCCAGGAGATCGGTCGCGCTCTGGAGGGCGAGCTCCGCGCCGGCGACGCGGGCCTCCGCCGATGCAACCTCCTGACCCGAGGGTGGGGCGGTCAGCGCATCCAGCGCGTCCTGCTCGTTGGCGACGGCGATATTTGCCGTGGCGACTTTCGCCTCGGCCTGGGCTATCAGCAATTCGGAAAGGTCGCCAACGAGGTCGAGAGCTTCGGACGCGTCCGCCAGCACGATTTCGGCGTCGACTACCTTGGACAGCGCGATGGCGAGATCAAACTCAGAGGGAACGTTCTCTAACTGCTCCAGCGCCTCTTCGGAGTCGCGAAGCGCCACACGCGCCTGGGCGACTGACCGCTCCAGATTCGCGACGGTCTCTGAGTCCAGCGAGGCCAGGGGGTCGTTCTCCGCGACGCGTTGGCCCTCCGTCACAAGCAGCTCGGCGATGGTCCCCTGGGAGCTGAATGTCAACGTCTCCCGATTGGGGTAGACGATGCTGCCGCTGACCGATACCTCGTTGACCAGGTCGCCTAACTGGATTGGTACGAGCTGCTGGTCGGCCGCGAGTTCCGACTCGGCAGTGTCAGTGACAACGGAGTAAATCCCGTAGGAAGCGCCGGCGCCGGCAATGAGCACGGCTAAAAGAACTGCTAGCTGCCATGGTTTTAGTGACGTGACGAATCCCATGTTGCGAGTGTTGCCTCGTTATAAGTCTGGACTAACGGCCGGTGATGCCCTGAGGGGGGCCAACTCGGATGAAAGGAACGCTGCCCGGGCTCCGATCTTGCCTCAGCGCGTCGATGATGATGCGGTAACCCAGCTCCGACCGGCGCATGAAGTTGACGAATTGCTGACGCTCCTGGGGTGGGAGCACCTGGAGGATGGCGCGCAACTCGGCGCGCATATTGCGGTTGTCCCTCTCCAGAGACGCTTTAAGCCGGCTCTTGTCCGAGGTTTCGAATCCCGTGCGGGAAGCGATAGGCATCTCTGGGCGTGGGCTGACTTCGACACCGGCGTGAATGGCCGAGCGTCCAAGATGGCGGTTCATACGCTTCATCACAAATTCGGCATCGGCGAACCGGCCTCGCTCCATTAGGCGACGCATCTCCTGGCTGCGGACGGTCGCCAGATGAGCGTACGCCTCGGCCTGGCTGGCGCTCGACCGCGGGAGCCTGAGTTGGAGCGACTCCTTGGTTGTCTTAACCCAGTAGAGGCGATCGCCGGGGACGCTATCGGATGAGGCCGCCGTGGTGACTCCCGCGCCCATGACCAGAAGCATGATGGCGCCCACGCTTAAGGCGATGGGACGGGCGACCGGGACCCACCGAGCCGAAAGCCATGACAGCCGGCCGGGGGAGCGTTGGACGGTGCGAGCGGCCATCGTAAACCGCTGGAAGTTTCGGGCTTTCGCCCCGGGATTCGGGAGAGTTGCCGCTGCAACATCGGACGTCGCCTGCGCCAACTGGAGCAACGGTATGAGGTCCTGCCTGTACTGCGGATAGTCGCCAAGGCAGGTCTCGAGCTTTTCACCGGAAGCAATGCGCTCGAGGCAATCGTTCAGCGCGTCGTCGAACCTGTTACTCATTTCCCACCTCGGTGCCCTTGTCGGCGAGGGCGACCGCCATTTCCGGCGGGCGCATCGGCCCGAATCTGGGGGCTGGCCATTCGGGAAGTACGCTGGTCATGATCTTGCCTCGCCCTCTGCGACGGCGCTGGCGACTGGCGCCGGTGGGGCAAGGGCCTGGCGCAACTTTTTCAGGCCCGCGTGCTGTAGCGCCTTGACGGCGTTTTGCCTCTTACCGATGGTCTCGGCGGTCTCGGCTATCGAGAGTCCCGACGCGAAACGCAGTGCGATCACTTCCCGCTGAAGGTCCGTCAGCACGTCCATCGCGACGGTGACCTCGGACATGGTGAGACTGATGCTGGCCTGATACTCCAGGTCGGAGGCGCCAATCTTGTTGGCCGCCGCGTCCAGGGGCGCCGTCGGCCGGGCGCCCTTTTTCCGGAAGTAATCGACCACCAGATTGTGGGCGATACGGTAAAGCCACGACGTGAACGGGTGGCCTCTCCATCGGAAGCGGTCAATTGACTCTAGCATCTTCAGGAAGACCTCTCCGGTGATGTCTTCAGCTTCCGTGGGGCTGCCACATTTGAAAGAGACGTATCTGAATATCTGATCGTAGTACAACTCGTACAACGCGGCGAAGGCCGGCTGGTGGCGCTGCTGCGCCTGCTTGACCAGCGCTTCGACGGCTTTCCGGTCGTCATTCCGTGCCTGCATGGTCGCCTTTCTCTCAGGGGAGCGCCAAGAGTCGGGACACCACGGTAGATGTCTGGCTACCAGTGTATACAACGGGGACATCGACGGGAAAGATAGCGTGAAGGCCGCAATTCGTGTGCTATAGTTCGGAAACAGGCGTGGTGGCGGCAGGATCACGCACCTACACAGGCCCCGCCGTTATTGGGCATATCGTGCGCCAACTCTCGCGCCCAGAGGCTCCTGTCAGCCCGGCAGCGACGACTAGATTCTGGCGGCTGGGGTCGTGTGAGTTGCCTCGTGAGGAGCCGGCTTTCTGCACGCAGGTGTCGCAAAGATTGCTCCCGCGCAATCCCTCTTCAATACGTGGGCGAGCGCTGCCCCAAATACGATGCCTGTCCGAGCCGACATCAAGATTATGAAAACGTCTGACTTCGACTACGAGCTTCCGCCGGAGCTGATCGCCCAGACGCCTTTGGAGCCCAGGGACAGCTCGCGCCTGATGACCGTGTCGAAGGGGGACGGCTCGTTTGCGCACCGGCGATTTCTGGACCTGCCGGACCTGCTTCTCCCTGGGGACGTTCTGGTGTTCAACGATAGCAGGGTAGTGCCGGCTAGGCTCTATGGCCGCCGCGCTGCGAGAGCTGGCGCCATCGAGCTGCTGCTACTGGACCGCCTGGGCTCCGGGCGGTGGCGCGCCCTCGGGCGGCCGGGTCGCTGGCTTCGGTCGGGCGCGCGGTTCGACGTTGTCGACCGGACCGGCGCGGCAAGAACGTCGGGCAGGGTGCTGGAGGTGGAAGAGTCAGGGACGCGCGTGGTCGAGCTGTCTGGCGACGACGCCCTCGTCCGGGAGGTTGGGGTGGTGCCGCTACCGCCCTACATTCACGAGACACTCGGGGACCCGGACCGATACCAGACCGTCTACGCTCGGACCGACGGAAGCGTGGCTGCGCCCACGGCCGGGCTGCACTTTACCGACGAGCTGCTGTCCAGGGTCGGGGCCATGGGCGTCGAGACGGTGTTCGTGACCCTGCACGTGGGCTGGGGCTCGTTTCGGCCGGTGCAGGTCAAGGACCCGCGGGAGCACGAGATACGCTCCGAGGTGTGGGAGCTGGGGCCCGAGGCGGCGGCGGCGATCAATCGGGCGAAGGCCGAAGGACGACGGGTCGTCTCGGTCGGGACGACCGCCACCCGGCTGCTGGAGAACGCGGCTGTGCTCAACAGGAGCGGGGGGCAGGTGGTCGCGGCGGGCTCGGGCCGCGCAGACCTGTACATCCTGCCGGGCTTCCGGTTCAGGGTCGTCGACGGCCTGCTGACCAACTTCCACCTGCCGAAATCGACGCTGCTCATGCTGGTGTCGGCCTTTGCGGGCCGAGAGCGCGTGCTGGCGGCGTACGCCGAGGCGATCGAGCAGCGGTACCGGTTCTACAGCTTTGGGGATTGTATGGTTATTCTGTAAGGCTGCGCGGTGGGTCAAGTAGGTAATGGGCACCTATGCTAGTATTACTTCGTATGACTGGTCATACAGCATGTAGGAGGTAAGAATTGTGACACGATACTTGAGGACCGTGACACAAAAGGGACAAGTAACCATACCCGGCACCGTCCGAAAGGCCCTGAACATTAAGCCCAAAGACTTGGTGGCGTTTACTCTGGCGGATGGCGAGGTGCATCTGCGGCCTGTCGCGTCCCCCGTGGTGACCAGCTTTGGAGCGGTCAAGCCGAAACGGAAACCCGAAGATTTCCGCAAAATGCGGCGCGAGATAGAAGAGGAAATCGCAGACGAGGTCATCGGGGAATCCTGATGCCTCGGTTTCTCGATACCAATATTCTCGTGCGGCACCTCACACGAGACGACGAGGAAAAGGCACAGGCCTGTCGATCTCTTCTGTTACGGGCGGAGCTCAGAGAGGAGGTGCTGGTCACTTCTGATCTCGTTATCGCTGAGGCCGTGTATGTGCTCCAATCACCTCGCCAGTACGGCCTACCACGGGACCTTGTCCGCCAACTGCTGGAGCCGCTCATAAACCTGCGCGGCGTCCGCCTTACAAACAAGTTCCTCTACTCCAGAGTTTTCGACCTCTACTGCCAAAGTAACATCAGCTTCAATGATGCCTATATCGCCGCCTTTATGGAGTCCCGAGGCCTCGATGAGGTTTACAGCTACGATACAGACTTCGACCGCATCGAGGGGATAAGCCGGATCGAGCCGTCGGCTGTGCCCTAGGTCCACACTCCTCAGGTTGCGTCGTGACCGGAGGCGGACCGAACCCAGCTTGACACGGCTGCTGCGGCGTGGGTAGTATCTCTCGGATATTCGGCGACCCGTCGATTGTAGTGAGGGTTACGGAGCGACCGAGTGTATTTCGTAAGGTTCGTGCTGTTTTGCACGGATGCTGCTAACGACTTCCTGGAGAAGAACTGTCCCTACATCGCCGCGGCGATCGCTTTCTATACCCTGTTCTCGCTGTTCCCTCTGGTACTCGCGATAATCTCTATCTGGGGGTTCCTGCTGGGACCTGAGGTTGAGCAGACGGACCTGGCGCGGCGTATAGGCGAGGCGATACCGGTCTCGACGGAGTTCCTAGGCGAGACGGTCCACGGCGTAGCCAGCGCCCGGGCAATTACAGGTGTCGCGTCGGTACTGGGGTTACTCTGGGCCTCGTCAGCCGCATTCGGAGCGATACGCAAGGGCATAAACGCTGCCTGGGGCGTCAAAAGGACCCGTCCATTCATCAGGGAACGGCTGATGGACTTCGCCCTGGTGCTGGGCGGGGGCCTGCTTCTCGTCCTGATAATGCTGTTCACCCCAATTCTCGGGTTCGTTCACGAGACGACGGTATATGTTGCGCCCGACGCCGATCTGGAGCTGTTGTTCGGGCTGGTGTCGATGGTGGCCTCACCCGTGATCTCTTTCGCGACGTTCCTAATCCTGTACCGGTATCTGCCCAATACCAAGGTGACGTTCAATGACGTCTGGTTGGGGGCGTTCGCGGCCTCGGTCGCCTTTGACGGCGCCAAGTGGGGGTTCCTGTGGTATGTGAGTACGTTCCCGGTTTACAACGTGGTATACGGCTCGGTGGGGGCGGTCATGGCTCTGTTGACCTGGGTATACGTGTCGTCTATCATTCTTTTGTTCGGTGCCCTGGCTACGTCCAGGTACACCGAATTCGCGGCCCAAGCGGGCCGCGAAACCCGGGGCATCAAGCTTCTGTGGACTGGTCTATCGCGTGTTAGGCTCAGGGTTGTGGCGTCGGCAAAGGCGGCAGGGTAGTTCGAGCCTCCTAGCGGTCCTACTGGCCCTGTTGGCCCTCTCGGTCGCGTGCGGCGATTCGTCGGCGGACCCCGCCGAGGTCCAGGCCCCCGGTGCTGCAGCGGCACAGACCCAGCCCGAGTCGGAAGCCTCTCCCGCTCTCTCCCCGGAGCCAAGCGCCAGTCAAACTGTCGATATCCCGACTCCAGCGCCACCGCCCCCGTCGGCGATTCCCGCTCTTCCGTCCATCGCGTCTCTTGTCGACCGCGTCAGGCCGTCGGTGGCGTCGATATCGGTCGAGTCGGTCTCACGAGGGCTGTTCTTCGACTTTACCGACGAGGGTGCTGGGTCAGGGATCGTGGTCCGGCCGGATGGGTATATCGTCACCAACTTACACGTGATCCAGGGCGTTCGGGGCATCAGAGTTAACCTGCCCAACGGAGAGTCGTACGACGCGGTGACGGTCGGCGGCGACGTGGTGACGGACCTGGCGGTCATAAAGATCGACCCGGCTCAACCCTTGCCCACGGTGAAATTTGGCGATGCAGCGAGCCTCAAGGTCGGGGACTGGGTCATGGCCGTCGGGAACGCCCTGGCTTTGAAGGGCGGCCCCACGGTAACGATGGGGATAATCAGCGCCCGAGGCCGCACCGTCAACACGGAGCGCGGCGAGCTCTACGACATGATCCAGACTGACGCGGCGATCAACGACGGGAACAGCGGCGGTCCGCTGGTGAACCTTGACGGTGAGGTAATCGGTATCAACACCGCGATTCTGAGGGAGGCCAGGGGGATCGGGTTCGCGATTAGCTCAGACGCTGCGGTCCCAATCATCAACAGCCTTGTCGAACACGGGAGGGTAATCCGACCTCTGATCGGTCTCAACGGGGCGGACGTAACACCCGCAATTGCGAACCGATTCAACTTCAATGTGTCCGAGGGCATCGTGATAACCAGGCTCGGCCAAGGAGGCCCCGCCTTCGAAGCCGGGCTTCAGGTCGGCGATGTAATTACGAAGCTCGACGGAATCCCCACACCCGACATGTCGAGCTTCCTCAGGCTGCTCTGGAGCTACTCCGTAGCCGATGCCGTCCAGGTGGAGTATATAAGGGAGAACCAGGGTTTCGAAGCATCGGTAACTCTGGCTGCGCGTCCATAACGTAAGCGTCGCGCCTCTCCTACCTCAGGCCAGCGGTGCCCGCCGACGATGGTGGCGGCGAGTGACGCCAAGGTGTCTGTGACTCGGGAGCACGCTCGAATTCGTCACTTTTTCCGACGCTGGGGGAAAATGTGAGATTTCGCGCCGATTTGTTGTATGATACACGAAAGCGTTGGGCGTTAGGCGTGAAGGATGCGACAACCCACGACAACGCGGGTTGGACGATTACGCGTATGCGCGGTCCATTTTGTGTCAGATTACTCCTCCTACGCGCGACATTTCCGCCACGATGTTGTTGATCAACATGGGGAGATCGCGTGAACATTTGGAGGAAGCCGCGATTTATCAGCTCAGTTAAGTTAGGCAGAGGCTACAAAGATACGACCTGCAGGAGCTGAGGCGATCCGATGGGTCCGATTCACCTAAGTACCACGCGGCGCGGCTACCCAACGCGGTCATAACCCGTCGAGCGGCGCTGAATGTCCTGCACGAGAACATCGATCGAAAGCTCGTGGTAATCGCCGCGGGACCCGGCTACGGCAAGTCCACGCTCTTGGCCCAGTTCGCCGGAGAGGTCGAATTCTCAGTCTGCTGGATCACGCTGAATCCGTGGGACGCAGACCTTGCCACGTTCGTCGCGGACCTCTGTCAGACCCTGAGTCAACGATTCCCCAAGTTTGGGGCCGACCTTGAATCCGCGCTCGCCACGTATCAGGGCCTCGGAGACGACATCCAGCGTCTCGCGGCGATGTTCGTCAAAGAGCTTGAGTCCAACGCCGAAGACTATTTCATGCTGGTTGTCGACGACTTCCATCAGGTCGAGGAATCGGAATCGGTAACCGGCTTTCTCGATCTGGTTGTTCCCAACCTGCCAGACCACTGTCATCTGGTGATCTCCTCCCGCAGCGTACCGAGAATTCGCGAGCTCCGGCGCCTGATCGTGAACAGAGAGGGCTTTGTCCTTTCGCAGGGCGACCTGAAACTCGATCCGAACGAGTCAAGGGATCTGATCAGACAGGTTTCCGGCAATCCCATGGACGAGGAAAGGGCGGACGCCATCGTCGAGATGTGCGATGGTTGGCCGGGAGCGATAGTAATGGCGTGTACCGGAGCCGACCCGCAGCCGGGCGGCCCGGGCACGGGCGAGCTGTTCACCGAGTACCTCGCGGAGGAGCTTTTGGAGCGGCAATCCTCCGCGGTCCAGTCGTTCCTCGTCGGCACCAGCTTGTTCCCTGTCCTGACGCCGGAGGCATGCGATGCTCTGCTCGAAATTGACCACTCGGTCGATATTCTGTGGGAGCTCAGGCGAAAGAATCTCGCCGTAGAGGTCCCCGGCGTCGGAAAACAGACGGTGTACCGCATCCACACATTGCTGCGTCAGTTTCTGTGTGAGCGGCTGAATGTCGGCAGAAAGGACCAGCTGGAAGCGCTGGGCGCATCGGCCGGGGTCTTGCTGCGGCGGGAAGGCTACTGGGAAGAGGCGTTAGAACTCTTCAGCGATGCAGGGGCCTATGAACAGGCCGCGGACCTGCTCGTAGACGTGTCTGCCCAGCTGGCGGGTGAAGAACGGTGGTCGAAGCTGGCAGCCTTGATTGATCTTATGCCAAGGCCGATAGTCGTCTCGGTCCCGGAGCTGGGAATAAGACGCGCCCACTCAGCGGTCGTCGCCGGGGACCTGAGATTTGCGTCTCAGATTATCGAAGAGGTCATCGCAAACCCATCACGCGCCGATATCGCCCGACATTTGCCCTGGGCCCTCCTGGAGAAGTCCAACATCAGCTTGCACCAGGGTGAAGTGGCGGAAGCTGAGAGACTAACGGTCCGGGCGAAAGAGTTGTTGCTGGAGTGCGAGCCGGACCCGAATGTTATCGCCCAGGCATACCATAGCCTCGGGGTATTGCACGCCATCAGCCGAAGGCCGGATGCTGCCAAAGAGTGTTTCGAGTTGGCTCTGGAGGTCTGCGGGAAGTTTGGCGGCTTGACCCGATATTCGGCGAAGGTGAACAGCGATCTCGGGACCCTGGCGGCTGAGCAGGGCAAAGCGAGCGTCGCGAAAATCCATTACGATCTCGCGGCAACGGAGTTTGAAAGGGCTGGAAATGAGCTGGGCCGGACAATCTCCATGAACAACCTGGGTTATGCTTACCATCTGCTCGCCCAGTTCGACGTCGCCGAGCAGGTGCTGGTGGAGGCGATCTCGGAGGCGTCCAGGCTCAGACTTAAGCGGGAGCAGGCATACGCCCAAGTTACGCTCGGCGACGGGTATGTCGCGCGACGATGGTTCAGGAAGGCGCTGACGGCGTACGCCCGCGGACTGCGGCTCGGGCGAAGTTGCGACGAGCGGCGCCTCGTGGTTTTCGCCTTGGAAGGCCTGGCAAGGTGTGCCGCGAACTCGGGCCAAATAAGGTGGGCGGAGATACAGCTCGACGAGGCGGAACAACTTGCGGAGGATGTGGGGTCGCCCGGACAATTGGCATTCCTCCGCGTTTCGCGGGCGATGATTAACATTAGGATGGGGTCTTATCAGCGGGCCTTGGAGCAGCTTGACAACTCCTTGGAGCTCCTGGGTCAAGACCTGGGAGGCCCAGAGGAGTGCTGGACGAGGCTCTACCGCGCACACGTGCTCCAGGAGCTGGGCGATCGGAACGCGGCGATGCTGGAGATCGATCGCCTGGGCCATGTTCTGATGGCCGATGAGCTGGACCCTTACTTCTTGGTGCCCGACATCACCGGACTGCCCGCGCTAGAGGTCGTGATAAGCAAAGTGCCGGGGGTAGACCATACCGTAGAAACGCTAAGGTACGAAGTTGAACGGATTCTGCAGGAAATCGACTCGGATGAGCCAGACGAGCCGGCATTTATGGACGCCGAATCGGGCGAGTTGCCGGGAAGCGTCTCGGTCAAGGGCTTCGGGGCGACTCTTGTCGAGGTCGACGGTCGAGAGGTAACGTCGGGCGACTGGAGAAATAAGATCGCCAAGGAGCTGTTTTTCCTGCTGGCCTACCACGCCGGACCCATCACGAAGGGGGAGATAATTGCGGCGCTGTGGCCGGAAAAGGAGCCAGCCAAGGCCGAGAGCGGCCTAAAATCCAGCCTGTTCAGGGCGCGCAGGGCGCTGCATCAGGACTGGATAGTCTACGAGGACGGCAAGTATCACCTGGCGCCTCAGGGCAAGTACCATTTCGATGTGACGCGCTTCAAGGAAGCGCTGAATATCGCGGGCCGGATGCCGCAAGACGCCAATCTCCGGTTCCGGTACGTCGAGGAGGCGGTTGGTCTATACAACGGCGATTTCTTGCCGGAGTTCTACTCGGAGTGGTGTATCGACGAGCGGGCCGCCCTAGAGCGGTGGTTCATGCACTCGGCGAGTGTGGTGGCACGGCACCACGCAAAGCTCGGCGACCACGAGGAAGCGGGGCGCGTGGGAGACAAGATACTGAGCGTAGATCCATACAACGAAGAGGCGTTGACCGTCGTGCTGGCCGCCTTCGCCGCAACCGGGAACTACGCGGCCGGCGAGCATCGGTATCGAGATTACCGTGACATAGTCGCGTCCGAGCTTGGTGAGCAGCCTTCAGCGAAGATCGAGACGGTGTCTAGGTCTTTGTACCAGGACCGAGCCCAGTCAATAAGAGCTGAATAGCTTACCCCACCCGGTCTCACTGGATGCCCGGACCCTTCTCCGCCCAATAAATCGTAGCCAGTATTCGTTGTGGTACAAATTGGATGCGAGGTAGGCCAATGGAGTCAGCGGAGAGCGCAACAGCAGCGTTTCCAGCGGTTTGAGCGGTCCCCAGTAGATCAGCTTCTGGCCTCGGCTGGCCAGCGTATTCTCCCCGGAGCTAAAGCGCCAGTTTAGCTCGTCGATGTCCTCCCCAACGACATCGATTTGGTGGATCTCGCCGCAGCCGAGCCCCGACTCGTGCGCCAGCCGAATGAACTTTATGGACATAGGGTCGAACCCCATGATCTTAGCCGCCACGGCATCGATGGCGACCTGATCGGCGCTGGCGAGCACCAGGTTTTTTACGTGCCATCGCATAGCCCTTGGCCCCGGACCGTCGCCGGCGATGGTGCCGTCTGACACGGCGAAGATGCCCGGGTGGATCTCCTTCTGAATCCTCAGCAAGTCCACTAGCGTTTCGTGGATAACGGAGTGGGTCCAGTGGCGCTGGTAGTTGAGTAGCCCGCCAAAGGCGTTTTTCATCGCGCCGGTTATCGTGGTGAAGACGTGGGTCTTCATGGTCGGCAGATGGACGATGTTCTTGCCGATTAGCATCTCCGGTATCTGCAGCCCGTTGGGGTACACCTTGTCCAGTACCAACATCGGCGCTCTCGGCGTATATTCGATCCACTTGACGTCTTCAAGAAACGCGGCTTCGAGACCGTGGCTCCTCTCTACCGACCGATGCTTGTTGTTGACCGCGCCATCTCTTGCGTCCACTACGACTGTACCGTTGTGGGTCGGCACGAGGTCATGGTAGCCCTTGGACCTGAGTTCTCGGATTACGGCGTCGAGCTGCCATGGCGTGGTGGAGCAGGCGGGATAGTAGTGTTGCCATGAGATGTTGATCTTGAGCAGGGTCCGTAGGCGCTCGGGGAGGGCCGCCTGGTACTCGGCGAGACTCATCGCCCTCGCGAAGTCGTCGAGCACCGTTTCAGGGTGGGTGAGGACGACCGCGACTTTGGGCCGGGACGATCTGGGGGTAGACGCGGCTGCGTCAGTTTGCTGTGCAGATGTCATTGGGGGATCGGATGCCAGGCGGCCGAGGCGTATTCAGCCCGCACCGCCAGAATTGCTGGGGTCACAGTGGCGTCCGGTCGCGGTCGGCGCGCCGATCACGAAGTTGGCCCGGGCCTCGTTTACGCCGAGAGCCGGACTCGGGTCCAGGATTACCCGCGGTCCTACTCGAGGAAGTCCCTCAGCTTTTTGGAGCGGCTCGGATGACGGAGCTTGCGGAGGGCCTTGGCCTCGATCTGGCGGATGCGCTCGCGGGTGACTCCGAAGTCACGGCCAACCTCCTCGAGGGTGCGAGCGCGGCCGTCCTCCAGCCCGAAGCGGAGCTGCAGGACCTGGGCTTCTCGCTCGCTGAGCGTAAAGAGCACGTCGTCCACCTGCTCCTTCAGGAGCTGCTGGGATGCGGCCTCGGCTGGGGCTAGGGCGGTCGCATCTTCGATAAAGTCACCCAGGTGACTGTCCTCCTCTTCACCGATGGGCGTCTCGAGGGACACCGGCTCCTGGGAGATCTTGAGTATCTCGCGGACCTTCTCGGGAGGAATCTCCATTCCGTGGCCAATCTCTTCGCTTGTCGGCTCTCGCCCGTATTCCTGGACCAGCCGCCGTGTCACTCGCAGAAGTTTGTTGATGGTTTCGACCATGTGTACCGGTATGCGAATGGTGCGGGCCTGGTCGGCGATGGCGCGAGTGATGGCCTGTCGTATCCACCAGGTCGCGTACGTGCTGAACTTGTACCCTTTACGATAGTCGAATTTTTCGACGGCCCGGATGAGGCCAATGTTGCCTTCCTGGATCAGATCCAGCAGAGACATGCCTCGCCCGATGTACTTTTTAGCTACGCTGACCACCAGTCGGAGATTTGCCTCGGCCAGGTGGCGCTGGGAGCGGTCTCCTACTTCTTTGACACGCTGCAGGTGGTTGTGGAATACGAGCTCGTAGGACTCCATCCTGGAGATGAAGCTGTCCTGGTCCAGGATCGTGCGCAGCTCCGAGGCCATGGGATCGCACCCCAGCGCGTCCAGGACCTGGTCTGGCAGCAGCCTGGTTGTCAGGGAGAGGAGCTGGACGTCCGCTTTGACCATGTCGGGCTCGGTGTTTACCATCTCGGCCAGGAAGAAGAGCATCTCCTCGGGCAGCTCGCCGTCGAGGGCCTCTCGCATTTCTGGGGAGGTCATAAGCTGAGACAGCGGGCCGTCGAAGGGCACGCGTTTGTACTTGGCCACGGCGTGGGCGAGCTCGTCGAAATGGGCAATGCGCTCCAGGAACTGCTCAATGACAACCCATGCCCGTGGGATCCTGCCCTCGGGCGTCGCCAGGGACGATTCAAGCTGAGTGACGTATCGGCCGACCTCAAATCCCCGCGACAGAATTCGCTCCTCCACTGCCTTCAGCAGGTTGACTCTGCCGATTTCCCGCAAGTACATGCGCACGGGGTCGTCGATGATCTCGGCGCTGCTAAGGTCCTGCTCTAGCTTGGTCTTGGCGTCAGCTGCGTCCGAGCTCGGGTCGCTGGGATCTAGCGGACCGTCGTCGTCCTCTTTTTCAACGACCTCCTTATAGGAGCCGTTGTAGGTGGCCGCGCCACGATCATTCGAGTTCTCATCCTCGTCGGAGATCTTGTAACCGTCCTCCCTGGACCGAGTGGTCCTGATGAGGTCGGCGGTCGATGACACATCGGTCATCAGTCCTCGAATGAGATCGTCGCCACCGTCGGAATCCATGCTTCTGTTCATAAGATCAACTCACCCCTGGTGTTACTGCCCGGGCAGATATCGCACGCGGGCCGGTTACGACATCCGTCCTGCGGTCTTTGGAATAGACGTTGGCTATGTTGGTCCGGTACCCATGGGCTCGGACTCTCGAATCCGTGCGTTAACGCTTTCCACCTCAGCCTCCAGTTCCCTTGGCGGCGGCTGCCCTGGATCGTCGGTGGCGAGGAGGGTCGCTTGAACCTCCCGCCAGTAGCGGTCTTCCAAACGCTTCAGCATCTGGCCCAACGCCGACTCGCCTATCGCGAGGTCAGTTGTTACAAGATCGGCGTCCGCAAGGTGAGTAATGTGCGGGTGCAAAGATTCGTCGATAGAATCCCAGAGGTCGTCTATTGTAGAGCACGATAGCAGCTGCGCAAACACCTGGCGGTTCTCGATCTTCCGGAGGTATTCGGTGCTGAATCTCTCGGACTTGGCGGCCAGCTCAGGCCTGTTGACCATCATCGCCAAGGCGAAATCCTCCAGCGCGTCGCCTCCCGCTGCGGTCAGGGCGGACTGGGTGATCTCCCGAGTGCTTTCCGCCTGTCGGCCCTGGCGATTCGATGCTCGGTGGGACGACCCCCGCCCCAGGCTGGCTCGCAGCGCCTCGATCGTGACGCCGATCGCCGCGGCCAACATTTGCAAGTAGTGGTCCTGGTCGAGATCGTCCAGTGACCGTATCAGAGGCCATATGATATTCACGACCTGGACCCTTCCGCTATCGGCGGTTAGGTCAAATCCTGACGAAATATTTGGGATCATGTAGTCCAGCAGTGGCAGGGCGTCGCCCATAAGCTGGTCCCATCGTTCGGGGTCCTGTCGTATCAGCCCATCGGGGTCCAGCCCCTCAGGCAGGGCGGCGATGCGAAGGTCCGTGGTCTTGGACTGGCGCAGCGCGCTCTGCGATTGCTGTCGCTGTCGGGCCGCCGTGCTCTGGATTACGTGCCAGGCGGATTCGAGACTCCTCAGGGTCGCCGCTTGCCCAGCGGAGTCAGGGTCGAGGGCGAGGATATAGCGGTCGGCGAGGGACCTTAGCTGTGAGACCTGCTGCTCGGTTAGCGCCGTGCCCATGGACGCTACGACGTTATCGTAGCCGTGCTGATGGGCCGCGATGGCGTCCATGTAGCCTTCCACGATTACTACGGTCCGACCGCGCCGTATAGACTCCATGGCCAGCGGGAGACCGTAGAGCGTA
Organism: Dehalococcoidia bacterium; assembly: GCA_965248005.1. Taxonomy (GTDB): domain Bacteria; phylum Chloroflexota; class Dehalococcoidia; order Lucifugimonadales; family UBA1123; genus CBDFIE01. The sequence goes on along the minus strand of CBDFIE010000003.1, from coordinate 321,223 downwards.
CCGCGCTTGTTGAAGATAGGCGTGCTTGACGTATTGATGTACTTGGGAGTCGAGTCGTCCAGGGCGCGGGCGCCGAACCCGGTGATGTTCCCTTGGCGGTCGGCAATTGGGAACATGAGCCGGCCCCTGAAAAAGTCCCAGGTGTTCCCATTGTCGCCCTGGTTGACGAGGCCGGCCCGGATGGCGTCGTCAATCGGGAAGTCGTGCGTGAGCATGTAGGATTTCAGGCCGTCCCAGGTATCCGTGCTCAGGCCGAGCGTGAACTTTTGCGCGGTCTGGCTGTCCACGCCCCGCGCTTCGAGGTATGCTCGACCCGCCGCCCCGGCGTCGGAGCTCAGGTTTTCCTGGTAGAAGCTGGCCGCGGCCCGCGTGACCCGATGCAGGGCGTCTTCCCGCGCCGAGTCGTCGGGGCCGCGGCGCCGGAGCTCGACTCCCGCCCGTTGTGCCAGGAGGCGGAGCGCTCCACCGAAGTCGAGGTTCTCCTTACGCATAACGAACGTGAAGGCGTCGCCACCGGTGCTACATGCCCCGAAGCAGTGCCAGCTCTGGCGATCGGGATTCACAATGAAGGAGGGGGTCTTTTCAGTGTGGAACGGGCAGAGAGCTTTGAACGTGCTTCCCGACTTTTGGAGTGCGGCGTAGGTGGACACCAGGTCAACGATGTCGGTCCGCGCCTTTATGTCGTCGATGTCGCTCAAGGCCACTCTCTACGGATAGTCTACAGGCACTCTCGTCTGCCAGCAAATAAAGTCGTGCACGGCTGGGCTCGATTTTGTAGGAGCGTGGGAACCCGTTAACGTTGCGGTTGCGGCACTTGCCCCTTCTTGTAGGCGAATCGTGTGATCTGCGTCATGGGCCGTCGGACGCTCTTCATGTGCCAGGCCATGTGGTCCAGGCTCGATCTGAGGTCCACAAGATTGTCGCCCGCTTCGTTCCATTCGTCGGAGGTGAAAAACGCCTCGAGCTGGTCGTTGAGCGTCCGCTGCGCGCTCCAGAGGTCTCCCAGGTCGGTGCAGAGATGGCCGAGGGCCTCGTCCAGGTCGGCGGGCAATCCTAGCTCCTTCAGTTTGACCAGGACTCTGTGGGCCATGACGGACGCGTCCCTCGCCTGCTGGAGGCGGGGCTGTCGTTGAAGGTGGTCAACTGGCTGGTCGCCGGAGATCAATTGAATTTCGCCTTTCAGCCAACACCAACATTGTAGTGGGTGATGTACGTGGTCCAGAGCTCGCGGATGGACTCGAGGGCGGGTTGCTGTAACCCCGGCTTCATACGGTTGATCTGGCCGAATACCGCCTTCCAGAGCGCGTCGACTTCGGCCTTCCAAGGCGCGTACTCCGCGCCGTGAGCGTCCCGCTGCATCGCCTCGAGGTGCTCGCTAATGAGCCGAATCTGATTGCCCACGGACCGGGTTCGAATCCTGTCCTGGGGACTCAAATTTTCACGCTGAAGGGCGCCGAAATGCCCGGTTGAATCCGATCAGCGGTCCTCAGAGCGTAGTGGTCGGTCATGCCGGAGATGAAGTCGGCGACGACGGCGTCCTCCGTGCTTCGTGCGCGGAACTCGTCCGGTATCTCACTCCGGTGGGAGTCGAAGTACGTGTACAGCATTCGGACGATGACTCTGGCGGCGCTGCCTTGCTCGGTCCGCGCTTCGGGTTCGTAGACCCGGTGGAACATGAACTCTCGCAGAGTGTTAAGGGCCTCGCGGGCCGAGTTGCCCATCGCGATTGCCGGACGTGGGTCCTGAGCGCCGTTCGAGCCAGTGGCCGCCCAGGAGCTATCGATAATGTCGGTCACCATGGTATCGATTCGCTGGGAGTGGCGGGCGCCGAGCACATGCGCTACCTGGTCTGGAAGCTGGTCTTCCCCGAGCACCCCTGCGCGAAAGGCGTCTTGGAGGTCGTGGTTGAGGTAGGCGACGGCGTCGGAAATCCTGCAGACCTGCCCCTCCAGGGACAACCCGTCGGTCATGCCCCCGGCCAAGAAATCGCCGCGAGGCTTCGAGTGCTGGAGGATTCCCTGGCGGACCTCCCACGTGAGATTCAGGCCGCGGCCGTCTTTTTCCACCCGCTCTACTATTCGAACGCCCTGGAGGCTGTGCCTGAATCCACCCGTGTGCAATTCGGCCAGTTCGTCTTCGGCAATGTGTCCAAAGGGCGTGTGGCCCAGGTCATGCCCAAGGGCAATCGCTTCGGTCAGGTCCTCGTTCAGGTTCAGAGCGCGGGCAATCGTGCGGGCGATCTGGGCGACTTCCAGCGTGTGGGTCAATCGGGTGGCGAAGTGATCGCCCAGGGGAGCAATGAACACCTGGGTCTTGTGCTTCAGTCTTCGGAAGGCCTTGGTGTGGAGGATGCGGTCCCGGTCGCGCTGGAACTCGGTCCTGACGGGCGACTGTGGCTCCGGACGTTCGCGCCCCGCGCTCTGGGCCGACCGGGTGGCGTAAGGAGAGAGGGATTCCTCTTTCTCCAATAGTCGTTCGCGGACTGATTCGGAGTGGCGAGGGTGGTCAGGGATGGTGTGGACTGGCGCCGTACGAAAGACCGACTGACTCATGAGATCGACGCGGAACCCCCGGAGCGTACTGGAATCGAGCCGCGGGGCGGCTCTCGGAAACGGGTACAGTATTGTAGCATACCGATGTCGGGGCGCCAGACCAGGGAGGCTAAATTATTGCGCAAAAAACCGACATTTTATACCGCAGGCCGGCTGAGCAAATGGAGTGCTGCCGAGGCGAGGAGTTAGATCGGGTCGTGGACGCAGACTGGTGTGAAGGTTCCTGGACGGTACCTAACCGACCAGACGCTCGAGCAGCTCCTTGATACGGGGAGTGTCTTCGAGGGCCAGTCGGAGCCCTTCAATATCCGGCTCGCTGACGATCAAGGGGCTTCTCGAGAACCTGCCACTGTGGCTGTAGTTGCAGAACCTCAGGCTGACGGCGCCATCGTCGAACTCGAGGAGCTGGACGGTCGGCCGGTGGTGCTCCCCTTCGTGGGACGCCTGCTCTGCAATGGTGCCGCCGCCCCAGTGGAGTTGGAACCTTCGGGACCGGTCGAGGGGTTCTGGCATGGGTTTGCTCCTGGCGTGCTAGCCTGGGAGTAGCGGCGGCGCTACCCGCGGCGGGGAGTCCACGGCAGGACCTTTGTCCGCTACTTGCCGCTGATCGTCGTCCCAGACATATTTTCGATGAAATTGGCGATGGCGGAGTGGTCGGCGTCGGCCTTGCCGCCGTTCATCAGCGAGGTCAACATCTGCTGCACTAGCCCGGTAACGGGAAGCCCGACTCCCAGCTCCTGGGCGGTAATAAGGGCGTTGTTCAGGTCCTTGTGGTGCAGCCTGACTCTGAATCCGGGATTGAAGTTCCCTTCGATCATCATGGGCCCCTTGGCGTTCAACACGGTGCTCCCCGCCAGTCCGCCCTGGATCGCCTCGAGTACCGTACTGGGGTCGAGGCCGGCCTTTTTGGCCAGGGTGAGCGCCTCGCTGACGGCCTCGATATTGGCCGCCACGATGATCTGGTTCGCCAGCTTGGTCGTGTTGCCGGCGCCGTAGTCCCCGCACAGCACGATGCTGGACCCCATCGCGGAGAAGAGGTCGTGGTGTCGGTCGAACACCTCCTGCTTACCGCCGACCATGATGGCGAGGGTTGCCCCAATAGCTCCTGGCTCGCCGCCGCTGACCGGCGCGTCCAGGAAGTCCACGCCCTGGGCCTCGCAGGCGGCGGCCAGCTTCTGGGAGGTGCCTGGGGCGATGGAGCTCATGTCGAGGACGGCAGAGCCTCGGGACGCGCCCTCTAGCACGCCGTTTGGGCCGAGTATCGCGGCCTCGGAGTCGGCCGAGTCGGGGACCATCGTGATGACCACTGGGGTCTTCTGCGCGACTTCTTTCGCGGAGGACGCGGGAGTGGCGCCGTCGGTAGCTACCTCTTCGATTGAAGAGCCGACGATGTCGTAGACGGTTACCGAGTAGCCGGCTTTCATAAGGTTGCGGACCATGGGCTTGCCCATGATGCCGAGGCCGACGAACCCAACTTCTCCACTGGGCATGGGAGTCTCCTTCCTAAAATGCGCGCGCCGCAGATCGGGTAAAGTCGACGCGACAATCGTGCGATGGGCGTCCGGAGCGGGGCGGGACCTGTTGCTCCGGCCGACTTAGTGCAAAGAGTAATGGGTGCGTGACTCGCCGGTCAAGTGAGCCTATCCCGAGGCCTGCTGGACCTCCTGGCCCAGGGTCACAGGGCCCATGACCGGGCAGGGATTGACTGGGCCAGATGGCACGGATAATATGACGATGCCTCGGGAGTCGGGTCTTCCGAGCTGTCTATCACAGCCTGGGGCCCGCACGACCATGCTCCACGCCTCAATCAGGTGCGCCAGCCAAATGAGTGACGAGACGGTGCGCTGGTCGCGGGTGCGCCAGCTGTTGGAGGACATAATGGCCCGCTGGGAGCGAAAAGCGGGCCGCTCGGGGCTGCCGGGTATCCACGATTTTCACTGGGACTCGCCACGGCAACTGGCCAATGACCAGGCGATGGGACGAAGATTCATCGAACCGAGTGTGCCCGCTGAGGAGACGACCCTCATTCACGCACTGAGAAGGGGCCTCGGCAGCATACCCAGGATGCCCATGGGGGGCCCGTTTATGAAGTCGGATGAGATCGATGAGATCGCCCGCTGGATCGATTCCGGGATGCCCGAGTAGGCGGAGACAGAGATGACGGACAGGCCCACCAGCACCGTCGATTTGAGCTGGGATGGCGGTCTCAGATTTACTTCGTCGGACGCTTACGGTCACAGCGTTACGGTGGACGCCCCGCAGAACGACGGTGACGAGTTCGCGGGTTTCATGCCCGGCGAGCTGCTGCTGACATCGTTGGCCGGGTGCAGCGGAATCGACGTTGTGGGTATCCTGGCGCGTCAGAGGCAACAGGTTACGGGCCTCCAAATCAAGGTGAAGGGAATGCAAAGTCCCGAAGCGCCGTGGAGTTGGGAGGACGTGGAGCTCGAGTACATCCTAAGCGGAAAGGACCTGCGCCCGGCGCTGGTCGAGCGTGCCATCGAGCTCTCGGAGGACAGGTACTGCTCCGTCGGCGCGACCATTGCGGGCAGAACCAACGTAACAAGCACGTTCACGATCATTGAAGTTGGGGACGAGTGATCGCCGTAATTCTAGGATGGGACACAAGTCCCCACCATAAACGAAACGGTACGAAAACGTTAGGAGGACCAACAAGTGGCAGAGGTAACGCGTGAACAGCTTGAGGCGCTTCGAATAATTCCTTCCTGCAGCATCGCCAACGCGATAGAGACCTTCGACATCATGCCGCGTAATCAGGGATTCATGGGCCCCGAAGTGAAGGCGATGTTCCCGAGGATGGGCCACATGATCGGCCATGCCGTCACCGGGGTCATCCGGGCCGACGCGCCCCCCACCGGAAACATGGGTGTCCAGCGGAGGGATTGGGTCGACGAGATCCTCAAGATCCCCGAGCCGCGGGTCGTCGTGCTGCAGGATATGGACTATCCAAACCCGATCGGCTCCTTCTGGGGCGAGGTTCAGGCGAACGTACACAAGGCGCTGGGCTGCGTGGGGACGGTGACGAACGGCGGCGTCAGGGACCTAGACGAGATGCAGGAAGCGGGGTTCTTCGCATTCGCGTCCACCGTTCTGGTTTCCCACGCGTACATTCACCTCACCGACGTAAACGTTCCGGTAGAAGTCGGAGGCTTACGGGTGGAACCGGGCGACATTGTGATGGGCGATCAGCACGGCGTCGTGGGCATTCCGAAGATTATCGCCGGCGAGATTCCCGCGGCGGTCAAGGGAGTGGAGGCGAAAGAGCAGGAGGTCATCGGTCTCTGCAAGTCGCCAGACTTTACCGTGGCCAAGCTCAAAGCCGTTTTAGGGGAGCGCTACTAGCCCCTGCTCTTGGGAATAGCCGCTGGGGTAATCCGTTCGCCCTGAGCCAGTCGAAGGGTGCCGCGTCGGTGGTTCGACAAGCTCACCATGAACGCGTTTGGTAATGCGGACTGTCGGAAGGAAGTAGCAGCGCCTGGGAGAGCCACAGAGAGATGTCAAACGCGAAGGTGGTCTTCATCACCGGGTTGTCAGAGAAGATCGTCGAAGTCGTTACCGGATATGCCCCAGCGGGTTTCGAGACCGAAGTGGTCCCTGGGGACGCGCCCGTCGAAGACCAGACTCGTGCGGTCGAAGGCGCCGATTTCATCATGGTTTTTGGTGCGGCCCTGGACGACCGAGTTCTGAGGGCGGCTTCGAAGGTACGGATAGTCCAGCTCCTGGCGGCGGGATACGACACAATGAACCTGCGCCTGCTCCGAGAGTTGGAGGTCCCCTGCTGCAACAACGGCGGCGCCAACTCCTGGGCGGTGGCGGACCAGGCCGTCTTGCTGATGCTGACCCTGTACAAACAGCTACTGCCGCCGGTCGATTCCACACGCAGCGGTCGATGGAACGCCCCGATCGACGGACTGAACACCTTCGAGATGGCTGACAAGCTGGTGGGGATACTCGGCATGGGCAACATCGGACGCCAGGTGGCCAGGCGTGTCCAGGGCTTCGACGCCCGGGTCCAGTACTATGACCTGTTCCCGTTGACCGAAGAGCGGGAGCGGGAGTTGGGCGTGGGGCGGGTGACCATCGACGAGTTGTTCCGGACCTCGGATATAGTCACGTGCCATACACCGCTGACTCCCGATACGCGCCACATCGTCAGTCGGGAGCGCGTCGCGATGATGAAGCCGACGGCCGTGCTGATCAACACCAGCCGAGGGCCGGTGGTTGACGAGCCCGCGATCATTGAGGCGCTTCGCGAGGGGCGCATTGCCGGCGCCGGGCTGGACGTGTTCGAGAAGGAGCCCGTCGACCCGAACAACCCGCTGCTGTCGATGGCGAACGTCGCGGTGACACCCCACAGCGCGGGGACAACCTGGGACACGTGGTTTCGGCGGGCGGAGTTCGCCTACCGCAACATCAAGGGCGTCTGGGAGGGCGAACCGCCCATGGCGGTTGCCCAGGACTACGATATCGCAAACTGACGTTGGAGGCACGGCGAATTGGGTACTCACAGGCTCTACACGGGGGATGATGGCCAGTCGCACATTGAGGCGATAGATCTGACCCACAAACCTGACTGGACCGCACCCCAGGCGGCGACGACGATCGTCTTCCGCACCGATCCGGTCGGGAAGTTCCAGGACTGGCATCCGGCGCCGAAAAGGCAGTTCGTAATAATTCTTTCGGGACAATTGGAGATCGGGCTAGGCGACGGCACCAAGCACGTCTTTGGGGCCGGCGACGCCAGGCTTGTGGAAGACACCACCGGCCAGGGGCATACCACGGCGGTGTACGGCGACCAGCCTTGCGTTCTCGCAACGATACCGCTGGCCCAGTAATGAGGGGGCTTTGACTGGAGGAGAGAGCATGGACATCGGCGTTGGGCTTGACGCCTCGCTGGGCATGTCGTGGGCAGACCAGGAGGAGCTGTCGCGGGAGGCAGCCGAGCTGGGCTACACGAGCATCTGGACCCCGGAAGGCAACGGTCAGGACTCGTTCCATCTCTGTGTCCAGCGCTGGATGGCCACCCGGGAGGTCGTGCCCGAAGGGCTGGGGACAGGGATCGGCGTATCCCCGGTGATGTACAGGACGCCCCTATCCTTCGCCATGGCCGGGGGCACGGTCAGCGAGATCACCGGGGGCCGGTTCATCATGGGAATCGGCGCCGGCGGCGCGTACCGGCCCCAGGCCCGCCGCGCGCTGGGCGTCGGCCGCATGTCCTCGCTGGCACTAATGCGCGACTACCTGACGGTGATTCGGGGTCTGCTAGCTGGAGAGCAGGTCGACTACGAAGGCGAGACCGTGACGTTACGGGGCATGCGACTGGGCATCTCACCGCCGCCCCGAACGCCCGTCTACCTGGGGGCGCTGGGCCCCAGGATGCTGGAGCTTTCAGGCGAGATGGCCGACGGAGCGTCGCTGAACTGGTGCTCGCCGGAGCAGATCGCGTGGAGCCGGGAGCGGATCGACGCCGGGGCTGTTCGGAAAGGCCGCCAGCCTTCGGAAATCAAGATGGCCGAGTACATCCGCATCTGTGTTGACGACGACGTTGACGCGGCCCGCGTTGCGCTGGCCAAGTCCACGATGGGATACGCTCTGGGGGCCGGAGTGCCGTCGGACCGGGAGCGTCAGCTAGGTTACCGCGCCCACTTCGAGCGAATGGGCTTCGCCGAGGAGCTGGCGGACTTGGACTCGATGAGGGCTGAGGGCGCCAGCCGGGACGAGGTGGCAGCCGCCTTCCCGGAGCACGTGCTGCAAGCAGTGGCCTACTTCGGACGGGCCGACGGCGCCGCAGCGGCGTTCAAGCGACTTGCGCAGGGCCTCGACACGGCGATCGTCCGCGTGGTGGCATCCGGGCCGGGCCTCGACTCGGTCCGGGCGGCTATGAGGGCGTGCGCACCGGCGTGAGGCAGGTATCAGCCGTCAGCTATCGGCTTTCGGCGACGCGAACGGCGCACACCTGGGTACGATACGCCTGCCGGAGATCCCAGCCACTGCGCCTGGGGCGGTCCGGAGAACAGGACTATGATCTTTAAGGCGCGGACCTCGGTATACGGCCTGGTGATGCGGACTTCCGGGACCCGGGCGCCGACGGACGTACCCTGATGCCGTTCTGCGATCAGACTGTCGCGGTCATTGCTTAGCGGGGGTTAGCTTGAAACATGGTGGATGAGGAGCGAATTCAGAGGGCCATCGACAGCCTGGATACGATCAGGCCCTGCTCAGGGTGTGGAATGCGGTACCGGGTGGGCGACCTCGAATGCCCTCAGTGCGGCACGGACCTGGAGGACAACCTTCGCCAGTGGGCGGAGCGACTCGTGCGGGAGATGGGCGACTAGCTGTCAGCCATCAGCCTTCAGCTTTCAGTCTGGGCGGTTGCTTTGGAGGCATCGGATAACTGCGGTTAGCATCTTCTTGACCTCGATGACCTTTGATGAAAGTTTCTCGTGGCCGACCCCAGCGCGATCTGACGGTAGCGGGCGATATTTGCGTCACCCCCTCGGCCACATCCCTCTGCGATATTCGAGGGAAGTGAGACCGCCGATCTCCGAATCTGGCTGGCCAAGCCATATAGCTCGCTGACAGGGAGCCCGTTCGTGGCCGTATACAGGTCCGTGGCCAAATCGTGGGTCTTTCGCCAAGCGTCGGGGCCTCTGAATCTCTTGGGGTCGCGTTTCCACTCATCTCATCTGCCTATCTTTAAATCCGAAACTCGTTAACCTATCGGCGTCCATCCAATTGGGTCAGACACGGTCGAACAGGAGGAGCAGCATGGTCACCGTCCCGCAACCCAGCCGGAACCGCCTGATACTTGTTGCAGTAAGCCTCGCTCTGGTTATCGGACTGGTGGTACTCGCCCGGGGAGCGCTGTTTCCGTTCGTCCTCAGCGCGATCCTCGCGTACCTGCTCCATCCGGTGGTTAGAACTTTGGAGTCGTGGATGCCGTGGCGGGAGCGCTGGCCCAACGCGAGTCGGATTGGCGCGGTCCTGCTCATATACGTCGCCGCAATCGCCGTTCTTGTTGGAGCGCTGGCGATCATCGTGCCTCCCGCCTTCAAGCAGGGCTCGGAGTTCGTCGACGACATCCCCGAGCTGTTCTCGGATGCGCGGACGACGATTGAGGACTGGAACGAGCGATACACCAGCAGGGTCCCCGACGATGTCAGGGAGCAGATAGAAAACACTCTGCAGAGCGGCAGCTCCGTGCTGATAAGCGCGGGCCGGACGGTCTTGAGCAGAACGGTCGGCGCCGTGTCAAACGCCGTGACGATGGTAATCGGGTTATCGGTCATACCGTTTATGCTCTTCTACCTGCTCAAAGACCGAGAAGCCGCCGTTGCGGGGTTTTACTCGTTACTGCCCGTGCACGCCCAGAACCACGCCCGTAACGTCGTGGCGATTGCCAACCGGGTGCTAGGAGCGTACATCCGAGCGCAACTCATCCTGGGCCTGGCGGTAGGGATTCTGGTGTTCCTGGGACTGTTCGCCCTGGGGATAAAGTTCTCCGTTCTGCTGGCGGTTATCGCTGGCGTATCGGAGCTCATCCCCGTTGTGGGTCCGTTGCTCGGGGCGATTCCCGGTATCCTCGTGACCCTCGCAACCTCTCCCGGCGACCTGGTCTGGGTGATAGCCCTCTACGTGGGGATCCAGCTGGTGGAGAACGCCCTGCTGGTGCCTCGCATACAGGGTCAAGCCGTCGACCTGCATCCGGCTCTGATCATGCTGATCCTCGTAATCGCCAGCGAAGCGGCAGGGCTGTTTGGCGTTATACTGGCGGTGCCCGTGGCGGCCCTGGCCCGAGACATTTTTTTGTATTTTTATAGAGGCTGGAGCGCTGAGCCTCGGTCCGAGCTGGAGGCGACCGACGCCGGCCCGCCCGCCGTCACGGAGCCGGCCTAGTCGGCGACCTGCCAGGTTCAGTTCTTGACCGGCACAGGAAACCACGCAAACCTTCCTAACTGCTGACCGCTGAAAGCTGACTGCTGATAGCTGATAGCTCGTATCCCACCTGGAGGACGCCGATGAAAGTAACAGATGTAAAGCACTTCCTTGTACATCCGGGAGTAGCGAAGAACCTCTGCTTCGTCAAGGTCGAGACGGACGAGGGCGTCCACGGCTGGGGCGAATCGTATACCCAGTCGGACCGGGACCTTCAAATCACCGCCCACATCGACCAGCTCAAGCGGTACCTGGTGGGCCGCGACCCACGGAACATCAAGCACTTCATGCAGGTCGCCTACGACGACTTCGCGGGCAGGCGCGGCGCAATGGACCTTTGGTGCGCGCTGAGCGGCATCGAGCAAGCGCTGTGGGACATCAGCGCCAAGAAGGCGGGCGCTCCGGTCCACGTGCTGTTGGGTGGGGCATGCCGAGACAAGATCAGGGTGTACGCCAACGGCTGGTCGGGGGGCGCCGGCACGCCTGAAAGTCTGGCGGAGCGGGCGCGGGAGGTGGTCGAGATGGGCTTCACGGCGATGAAGTTCGACCCGGTGCCCGGGCCCTGGCGGAGCTACGTCGGAAAAGAGGTGGAGGACGCCGCGATCGATAACGTGAGAGCGGTACGGGAGGCCGTGGGCTGGGACATAGACATCCTGGTCGAGATGCACCGCAGGCTCGCGCCTATGCACGCCCGCCGAATTGCCCGCGAGATCGAGCGGTTCCGCCCCTTCTGGTACGAGGAGCCGGTGCTTGCCGAGAACGTCGACGCGCTGGCGGCGGTGAAACGGGACATCAACCTGCCCGTGGTGACCGGCGAGGAGCTGTACACCAAGTTCGAGTTCCGCGAGGTGTTCGAGAAGCAGGCCGCCGATATCATCAACCCCGACGTGTGCAACGTGGGCGGCATCCTGGAGCTGAAGGAGATCGCGGCGATGGCCGAGCCATACTTCGTAGCGGTCTCGCCTCACAACTTCAACAGCACAACTATTGGGCTGGCCGCGACGATACAGGTATCGGCGGCGATACCTAATTTCCTGATAACCGAGTACTTCGTGAACCTGGAGGAGTTCGGCCGCGAGATAGCGGTCGATCCATTCGTGGTTGAGGACGGCTACATCCGGTTGCCGGACCGCCCCGGTCTGGGCATCGAGCTGGACGAGGAGCGGCTGGCGGCCCACCCGTACCGCCCCTTCCCACCGCGTCAGATTCTCTGAACTATGAATGGTCCTTCCGCAGGTGGGCCAACCCGATCGCCCAAATAGCGTTCCGTCAGATGCGCTTCAGGTTGTGCTTGGCGCTATGGCTGCTGGAGGAGCTGCAGGAGATTGCCGTCCGGGTCCAGCAGTGTTGCCACCCAGCCGCCCCAGTGCTCCTTCTCGGGCGGCCTTATGAAGTCGACCTTCCGCCCGACCAGAGTCCGGTAAGCGGCGTGGATGTCCGTTACGTGGAAGTTGACCATGATTCGGTGCGGGTCCCTGGCCGGCCCCTCGACCTCGGGATGGACCCCCAGCCCCAGGCGCAAGTCGCCCCACTTGAACGATACGAAGTGGGGACGGGCAGAATGGGGGTCGAGTCCCAGGACGTCGCAGTAGAAGCTCTTGAGGCGGGGCAGGTCGTCGGTCCAGATTATTACCCCGTTCACGCCGGTTATCATGATCCGCTCCTTGCACTTGCGGCCCCTCGGTCCGTCGGCGTCCACTGGGCGGGCTCGCGCCAAACGCGGACTCAGAGCTTCTGACAACACACGCCCTTGCGTCATTCTAGAGGAGTCCCGATGAATCGGCGATGAATCGGGACGACGAAGAGTCTCGGCGTCAAGCATAGATTCTTCGCGGAGTCTATCCTGAGCCTTGCCGAAGGGCTCAAGAATGACAGATTAGGCTATGTTACGCTTTCAAATCGGGGCAGCCGAGTATATAATAGCGTTGGGAGGCCCGGGTGGAGGTTGTTGACAGCTTACAGCGGAGGTCTTCTGGAAGGAGGCAGGAACTTGGATAGTAGTAGTAAGAGGTGGTCCGGATAGGTGTTCTTCGGAGCACCTCTGAAAACATGGGGCCTCGCCTTCGGGCGGGGCCCTGTTATTTTGCCCCGTTCCCTTGACTATCCCGGATATCCGCGATCGATGGGCGCCCGACACGAAGGGTTATCCTGCCGCCCGGGTCCGAAGCGGCGGGCGACGCCTCTCCTGAGAGCGACTACCTCGGGCTACCGGCCTTCGAAAAAGCGACGCGGGTTGTTGACAAAGATGTTTTGGACGTCCTCGTTCGTGGCGCCAAGCTCCTTGAGCTTGGGGATGACGTTTCGTGTGATGAACAGGTAGCCGTCGGGGTTACGGCGATCGCGTTCGTCTAGAGTGTCTCGGTTGGCCATGGTGATAGTGACCTGCCAGTCGTGGCCCAGCATGATCCGGTCGCCGTATCCGGCATCTATCAGCTTTTTGGCCGTCTCGGTACGGGCTACCCAGTCTGGCGTTTCACCTGCCTGGGGCCCCGGGTAGCGGTCGAGGCCAATCCAGACGCCTTTGGCCAACAGCCCGGTCAGGTAGTCGACGTCGGTGGTGTCGTTGCTGTGGCCGACGTATACGCGGTCCAGGTCGACGCCCTCCTCCTCGAAGATACGCACCTGCTGCTCGCCGACGCGCTCCGGCGCCCAGGTGTGCGTCGAGATTGGGACGCCGGTGGCCTTCTGGGCACGGGCTGCGGCGCGCAATATGATCTCCCCTTCGGGCGTCACGCCTCCCTTGTCGTTGGCCACCTTGATGATGCCGGCCCTGATGCCGGTGCCTTCGATTCCCTCGTCGATCTCGCGGATGTACAGCGACGCGATGTGGTCGGGGGACGCCGTGTGAAAGGCCCTGGGGATGTCTCGCCAGGTGCCGGTGGCGCAGATGATGTTTATACCCGACTCCCTCGAAACCTGCTCGATGGCCCTGATGTCGCGGCCCAGATCGATAGTGGTCACGTCGATAATCGTGCGAAGACCCTCGCTATAAGCCGTGGTCAGATCGACGACACCGCGTTCGATGGTGCCCGCTCGGTCGACGAACTCGGGGTAGACGTACTGGATGCCAGCGGAGCTGACTATCACGTGCTCGTGGGACAGCGTAAATCCCAGGTCTGCCGTGTCCATCGGTCCCAGTACTGAACTGATCTTTGGCATGGCTACTCCTCCTCGTGAGATACAAGATATCGGCTATCGGCGGTCAGCTATCAGCTATCAGCGGTCAGCTCACTCGGTCGGTGCGGATACGTCGGATGACTCTTCCGAGCATCCTCTTCACCTCGATGGCGTTGGATGACAGTCTCTGGTGATGGTCGGCTGACGGCTGAGGTCTGTCGGCTGCCTCGCTTCGGCGCCTAGCCGCTGGTATCCCGTGCGATCAGGCTCCTGAGCACGGGCAGCAGATCGGTCGCCACCCGGTCGCACTCTTCGACGTGGGGAAAGCCTGACAGTATGAACTCGTCTACGCCCAGCCTCCAGTACTCCAGCAGCTTTCCTGCAACCTGCTCGGGGGTCCCAACGATGGCGGTGCCGCAGTTGACGCGGACCGTCGATATGCCGTTCCACAGATGCGGGCCCAGTCTGTGATCGGCGACCGTCCGGCTCTGGCCGAGCTGGCCGACCATTGGCGTGCCGGCGAAGACAGCCCGCCGTTGGGACTTTACCACGCCGTCGGCCTTTGAGAGCAGCTCCTCGGCCGCGTCCCAGGCGCCGGCTTCCGTCGGTCTGACGATCAGGTGGGTGCGCAGGCCGAATTCCGGCGGTCGGGCCGCACGGGCGAAAGCCTCCCTGGCCAGGTCCAGATGCCGGGCGATCTCGTCCCGGGGGAGAATCCACGCCAGGTACACATCCGACTGCCGTCCGGCCAGTGCCAAGGCGCGCTCGGAAGCGCCGCCCAGGTAGAACCTGAGGCCTCCGTCGACCACGCCGGGAGAGCACAGCGCCTCTCTGAGATTCACGTGCTGGCCTTCGAAGGTCACCGGCTCGGGTGAAGCCCACAGTTGGCGGAGGGCGGCGATAAACTCTTCGGCGCGCTCGTAGCGATGGGCATGGTCGCTCTGCTCGCCGAACCGTTCGAAGTCGCCCTGTATGCCACCGGGCACGATGTTCAGGTCCAGCCTGCCACCGCTGATCTGGTCCAGGGTGGCAGCCATCTGGGCGAACAGACCCAGGGACACGAAACCCGGCCGTACCGCGACCAGGAACCTGATCTTCGAAGTGACGGCCGCCAGGGCGCTGACGGTGGTCCAGGTCTCCGCCAGGGGTGCGCCCTCGTCGAAGAGGCCGTTGGCGAAACGGGTGGGAATGAGCAGCGAGTCGAAACCGTTGCGCTCCGCCGTCTCCACGACCTGGCGCAGGTACGGGAAGCTGGGGGGCCTCTCGGCCCGACTGGTCCCAATGTGGGCGCCGTCGCCGTCTATCGGGATGAACCAGTCGAAGCGCGGCTCCGGTCTGGGAGTTGTCTTCACGGTTGAACGAGCCTGATTCGGTTGATGCGCAGTGATCTTGTCCGAGTGCGCGGTTCCAAGCCGCGGCGGCAGTCCGGATCGCGGGTGACGTCTCGCTCGCCGGTCCGGCGCTCAGGCAATGGTCTTGACGCCATGCGCCTGCCGCACGAACTCGCCTATGCGATCAATGGCCTGCTGGCCCTCGGGGAGCATCGGGGCGAACAGTGGCCAGACATGGATCATCTCTTCCCACCGCTCTAGCTCAACCTGGACGCCCGCGGCCCGAGCGCGGTCGGTCAGCCGGACAGAGTCGTCGAGAAGTGTCTCCCAGGTCCCGACCTGGACCAGCAGAGGAGGCAGGCCGCGGAGGTCGGCGTACAAGGGCGCGGCCAGCGGACTGCGGAGGTCGGCGCCATGGACGTAGAGCACCCCGGCGTCGACCAGGCCCTGGCGAGAGATCATCGGGTCGACGCCGCGTTTGCTTTGCATCGACTCGCCCAGGCCCTCCAGGTCGACCCAGGGCGATATGCACACGGCGCACGCGGGCAGTGGCAGGCCAGATTCGCGAAGGGATACCAGGGTCGCGACAGTCAGGCCGCCGCCCGCGGAGTCGCCCGCGACGGCCAGCCGCGAAGGCTCGAAGCCCTGGGAGAGCAGCCAACAGTAGGCGCTGGTCGCATCCTCGACGGCCGCCGGATACGGGTCCTCGGGCGCCAGCCGGTAGTCGAGCACCAGCACCCGGCATCCGGCCGCCAGGGAGATTCGGGCGGCAAGCTCCCGATGGGTGGCGGTCGAGCCAACGATGTACCCGCCACCGTGGAGGTACAGCAAGGCGGCGTCGCTGGCGGCGCCTTGCGCGGTGACCCACTCGGCGGGCACGCCGCCGGCATCGAGCTGCACGATGTCCGCGCCAGTGTTGCCGCCGACGGACTGGACGAACCGTGCGAACCCCTCCCGGCGATCGCTTATGGTTGGGCTATCGGGCTGTTCTCGGGCCGCCAGCATGTCGATGACGGCGGATAGTTCCTTGCTAGGCATTTTTTATATTTGACGCGTTCAGAGGGCCGTTAGAATCATACCGGAGCGTTGCCAGGCTGGTTCGTGGGAGTGTAGCAGCGGGTATGATGACCGTCAACAGAAATTCTTGAAGACCTGGGGTGTCTAGCGCTCCGTGCCTGTCATTCTTGAGCCCTTCGGCTAGCCTCAGGATAGACTCCGCGAAGAATCCACGGGCGGAGCTGCTAGATTTAGTCGGGCGTTGCCGGGGGGATCCCTCCAGGACGGCGCAAATTTGGGACTGATCTGAGGCTAAACCAGTGACCGGATGAGGAGCTCTAAGAACGATGCAGACGGGCCGTGGTCACACTTTGGAGTGCTCGGGGACCGCGATCTTGGTGCCGTCCGGAAGGTCCGAAATGGTGAAGTCGCCAAACAGCAGCGGCGCCTCCTTTTCCAGGACCTGCAGCACCTCCAGGGCCAGCTGCCTGATCTCCCAGTCCGCGTAGGAGGCGGCGCGCATCTCGATGAAGTGGCGCCACGCGCGGACATTGCCGGTGACGAAAATCTTGGTCTCGGTGGCGTTGGGCAGCAGAGCGCGGGCGGCCTGCCTGATGGCCTTGCGGCGGTCGGTGGCGTGTTCGAAATTCTCCCTGGGGAACGCATCCTGAAGCGCTTCGACCAGGGCGGCATAACCGTCGGCGGCGGTCTTCAGCACCTTCTCCAATATCCTGGTGGCCCGGGCGTTCCCTTCGCTCTCTGAAGCAAGCGCAGGCGGGAGCACGAAGGCGGCTTCTGTCTCGTCCACGTATCGCTGGGAGCGCTGGCTATAGGCGAACCCCGCCCGGTGCCGGACAAGCTCGTGGGTGAGGCTGCGGGAGACCCCGGTGAAGACGAAGCCGTAGTTGACGTGCTCGAAAACGCTGCCGTCCTTGGACGACAAGAGGTTGTTGATGAAGTCCGTGATGTCCCGCCGGCCGCGGCCGTAACTCATGTAACAGAGACGCGCCGAAATCTCGATTATCGCGCTGGAGTTTTCAGTCCCGGCGCGAATACTGTCGGGTACAGGTGGAAGGTCCTCCTCGCTGAGGAACGCCGCGACCTGCTCCCAGTCGACGACGGGGCGCGACACGAGGTAGACCTTTGGCCCGGGAAGAAGTTTCATTCCAGCGTGTCCTTTTCTTGTTTTTTGGGGCGGTTGCGACGGTGCCCGCGGGATGCACCGGAATCTCGTGTCCGGCCGATGTGCGTCAGACGCGACTGACGACAGTTCTAGCGAATGTGGGCCGCCAACGCCCGGTGGGCCGCGCGGAACATGACGCTTACAGGCGCGTCCTTACCGGTCCATCGCTCGAACGCCGCCGCGCCCTGGTAGACCAGCATCGGCAACCCACCCACTACACGGGCCCCGGCATGGCCAGCCCTCTTGAGCAGCGGTGTGGCCTCTGGATTGTAGACCATGTCGAGGACCACGCTGCCGGGCGGTATAATGTCTTCAGCTACTGGAGAAAGGCCCTCCGCCGAGCCGCCCTTCATTCCAACAGAGGTGGCGTTGGCGATTAGGTCGGCAGACGCCATCCGCGTCCGGAGCGTCGATGATGTCAGGTCCAGTGCCAGGACGTGCGCCACCGAGTCGCGAAGCTCGCCGGCCAGCGCCTCGGCCCGCCCGACAGTCCGGTTGGCAATTACCAGCGACGCCACGCCTTCGCGGGCCAGACCATGAGCCGCCGCCCGGGCCGCGCCGCCGGCGCCGACCAGCACGGCATTCTTGCCCCGAGCTTCGAAGCCCGCCTCCGCCCTCAGCGACTCGATGAACCCGTAGGCGTCGGTGTTGAGCCCTGCGAGACTCCCGTCCTGGTTGACGATCGTGTTCACGGCCCCGATGGCCTCGGCCCAGGGGTCCAGCTCATCGACGAGGTCGCAGACGGCCACTTTGTGGGGCACGGTGACGCTGGCGCCGAGGTAGCCATTCTGCCGCAGGCCCGCAACCGACTTTGCAAGAGCCTCGGGCGTCGTCTGCCACGCTTCGTACCGGGCGTTCAGGCCGTAGTGGTCGAAGGCCGCTTGCTGAAATGCGGGGGAGATCGAATGTCCCAGCGGGTAGCCGAATATTCCTACCCGTAATTTCGCATCTGGAATCGACGCACGCACGATGACCGGAGTATATCAGCCGGACATACGGGCCAACAAACGGTTAATCACAGGGTTTGGCAGGCTCATCAGGACCTGTTTAACGAGGTGCGAAAGGGCGTCGACAGAGCGATTGAGGTGGCTACGGTCCGTCGACGATCCGGGCGAGACAGCTCTGTGCAGCCTACTCCGCGGAGACCATCCTCGGGCGATGCTCGACTCCGGACGAGGCGCCGTCTTTACGCGCCACCTGGCGGACGAATTGGAGCGGTTCGCATCAGCATTCCATCCCCGGCCAATCGTGTACCGCTTCTCGGACTTCAAGACGAACGAATGCCTATCTGGGAGCGCGACCCTGCGACAGCCGTGCCAGATCGATCTCTTCTGCACACGTTTAGGATTGCTGTGGAACTTATTGGCACGCTCAGGGCATGTATGGGACCGCGGGCGGACCGAGTTGGGTATCGAGCATATCCTGCGCCATATCCACGAAGTCGCAGAGCAGCCGCCGGGTGTCTCGCGGGTCGATTATGTCGATCCCGTGGGCGCCGTCACCTCCGGTCGCCTCAGCCGTCCTGAAGGGAGATGCCATGGCATTCAGTCTCTCCTCTATTTCCTGCCGCCGCGTCTCCGGATCGTCCGACGAGGCTATGTCTCTCCGATATGCCGCCGAAACGCCGCCTTCGATGTGCATCGACCCCCACTTTCCCGACGGCCATGCGTAGCGGTGGTACATGCCAGTGGAACGGAAGTGCGTCTGTCCGGCCACACCGTAGGCCTGTTTCATGTAGAAGCTTATCCAGGGACTCTGGCTCCGGCACTGTGCTACGACCATCCTCGCGCCCGCTCTTACGATGCCCTTGTCCTGAGCTTCCACGCCCACCATGAAGCCGGGCTCGTCCACAAAAGAGACGACAGGAAGGTGGAAGGTGTCACAGAGACTCCAGAGGCGCATCGCCTTCTCGCCGGCCGCCCCGTCGGTTGAACCACCCAGGTGGTTGGAGTTGTTGATCATCACGCCGATCGGATAGCCATTGGCACGGGCCAGTCCGGTGATGCGTGCCCTGCCGTAATGGGGGGCTATCTCGAAGAACGAATCCCTGTCGAGGACATGCTCGAGTATCCTGTACGGATCGAAACTTTTCTTCGCGTCCCGGGGGATGATCGACAACAGCTCCTCTTCACGACGGTCGGGGGGGTCGTCGGTCTCGATCCGTTCAGCCTTCTTCCACACGCTCGAGGGCATGAAGCTCAGGAACCGCCGAATCATCTCGAAGGCCTCCTCTTCTGAATCGGCCAGATTGTCGATGACACCGGACTTCAAGACCTGGCTGCGGTAGTCGCCCAGCTCCTCTTTTGTTATGTCGTATCCGAGAGCCGCCTTCACTACGGGCGGACCGCCCGCGAATACCTGACTGGTCCCCTTCACCATGACGTTGAAGTGGCACAGGCACGCGTCGATGGCGGGAAGGCCGGCGACAGAGCCCATGACGGCGGATACGACCGGCACCTGATTCAGAAGCTCCACGGCAAGGGAGGTCCCGAGGCTATCAGGAAGATAGGTCCTGCCCAACTGCTCGAACGTCCTCACGCTCCCCCCGACGGCGTCTAGCAGCCTGATCAAAGGCAGTCTCCACTGAACGGCGTACTTTAGTGCGCTCGGCTTGCTCCCGAGGCCCCGCTCACCGGCGCCACCGCGCACCGTGAAGTCGCCTCCATCGAGAAGCACGCGCATACCGTTTATCGTCGATGTGCCGAACACCCTCGGGTAGGGGATGAAATCGACCAACTCGTTGTTCTCGTAGCTGGCACTTCCGGCCAGCGCCGACAGTTCTTTGAACGAGCCTGGATCGGCAAGTGCATCAATCCGTTCCCTGACGGTGAGCTTGCCGTTGGCATGCTGCCTCGAGACCCCCTCTTCTCCCCCCATCTTGCTGGCCATCTCCAGCCGCCGGTTCAGCTCGTCGATCTCTTTTTGCCATACCATGCCCGCACGCTCCTATGTCAGGGATTCCCGTGGCAAAAGGGAATACCGTGGCGAAGTCCACTCGGGTGTTTTCTGGCAACTCTATCGCTTTTTGAGAGGTTGGACAACCAGAGGCCATGGCCACGTAAAATGGGACAGCTCGACGAAGCGCTACCGTACGCTTCGAGGTGATGCCTGGCCCCAGCACCGGACAGACCGTTGTCAGTCAGGAATGGTGGAACGCTTTGAGACCGGGAGGCCAGATGCTGGATGGAGGTCCGGTGAGCACCATGAGACTGTGGTGTCTATAGGGAGTTCCACAACGTTGGGGTAGAATTCCTACCGATGTACCTGGCGAAATCCGGGTTCAGGTTCAATCGTCGGAAGATGTCCGAAGCGTAGCGTTGGGCGGCTCAAATATCTAAGACTCAGGGGCGTCTGCTTTGGTACTGCCAGACGCCTCAGTCTCAGAATCCGAACGCTTAGGTTGAGCTGGCGCCCTTATCGCGTCCTCAAACCCAGAAGGGGTGAAGTGATACGGGCCTGTCGTTTGTCTCTTATTTGCCGGACATTGGAATTAAGTCGTTTTAGCCTTGACTACCGTATTACGCCGACGGTACTATGAAATCGAGAGCAGTCACCTTGGCTGCCTGATGGTATCAAACAAGAGACCCTCGGGGCGGTGTTGTAGGCCGCACTGAGGTGGGTGGCTGCTCTCGTTGTATAAGACCTTATCGGCATGGTGTATGTGGCTGTCAAACAAGCATATTGGATGCGATAGCGACCGATCAGGAGGACATAACGATGACTACAAGCAACGCGGCAGAAAACAAGCTCCTGGACTGGATCGACATCGCCAGCAGGGAGTTGGAAGGGGCGCAGACGGCTCTAGAGGACGCTCAGGTTGCCTACAATGCCGCAGCCACTGACCTCACGTCCCTCAAGAGGTCGTTAGAATTCGGACGTAGCCGCGAGGCGACGGGAAGTAGCGGCATTGCAGGGGTCACCCTGGCGGCAATCGCAGCAGAGGAAACCCACATGGACGCACTGAAGCTAGTCGCCGATCGCTGCGGGGGAGTGGTGCGAACCGCCGAAGCCGTAAACGCGATCAAGGCATCTAGACGGTCCAATGCGAAACGACGCTCCCTCTACTCCAATCTCTATCATCTAATGCTCGACAGCGACGAGTGGACGCGTGAGGGTCAGGGCGCGTTTCGCCTGCTTCAGTCAGACGGCGTACTACTTCGTGTAAATACCGCGTCGGACGATTCGCTTGTGTTTACCGGCGGGACGGGGGTCAGCAACGCAAACACGTCGTCAGTTTACGTATCCGGAGCAGCCACCACGACGAACGATGCGAACTTGGTGATCGAAGGGGGGAATGCCACGGGTATTCACATCTCAGGGGCAGGTAACGATGCGGGCTTTACATTGACCACCAGCGGACGGACCGAGTAGTCCGTCTGGAATAAGTCGAGGCTCCAGGTCGCGGTTGAAGGACCTTTACGCTGGAGCCTCGGAAGGGTGTTAGGCTAGATGGCCAGTACCCCCGTGCTGGTCATTCTGGTGGTGACCGCTACCGCCGTTATCGTAGTGGTCGCCGTCATATGACCAGGGGCATCCGACCACAATTGCGCGGTAGGGTGCCGCTTCCCAAGCCTCGCCTGCCACGGCAAGCGTTGCCATGCCTTGCGAGACCCCGTAACTCATTCTGGCGCGCCTAGGGTGTGTCACGTATCCAATCGCCGCCCAAATTGACATGCGCGAGCGGTGCGTGCTACTATCCCTCGATAACGTACCTGAAAAATAATTCACAAACGCGATGATGGGGAGCAGTACCGAGCTACACCGGCGCTAGAGAATCGGCGATGGTGGAATGCCGATGCCAGGAAGCGCGGGAACTCGCCCCGGAGCATCCGGCCCGAAGGCAGGGGTTGGCATAGTGCTCTAGGCGTCGAGCCAGAGTAAGCCAACAGCCGTGTAGGGTTGGACGGGATGGCACCGTTATCATCGCCGCCGAGCGGTCCAGAACACCGGAGTCTGGACAATTAGGGTGGTACCGCGGGAAGATTTCGAGCAGCAATCCCGTCCCTTTGTGGACGGGATTTTTCAATTTGTTCGTGCCCGGCGAATCTGGGAGATGGAGCGGAAGGGCTCTCCGTATGAGACCTAAAGGAGTATCGACGCCATGCGAATGACCGGTGGTCAAATGGTGTGCAAAAGCCTGATCCAGGAAGGCGTAGATGTAATTTTCGGCCTTCCCGGCGGGGCGATCTTGCCGCTGTACCAGACGCTGCCCCAGTTCCCGGAGCTCCGTCACATCCTGGTGCGCCATGAGCAGGGGGCGGCCCACGCCGCCGATGGTTACGCCCGCGTAACCGGACGGCCTGGCGTGGCCTGGGCCACCTCCGGTCCGGGCGCGACGAACCTGATAACCGGAATCGCGACGGCGCATATGGACTCGGTGCCCATGGTAATCGTTACCGGCCAGGTCGCACGCGCGGCGATCGGCTCGGACGCGTTCCAGGAAACGGATATCACCGGCATCAGCCTGCCGATAACCAAGCACAGCTATCTGGTTATGAATGCGGCGGACATCCCGCGCGTCATCCACGAGGCGTTCTATATCGCCAACACCGGCCGTCCCGGGCCAGTGCTGGTGGATATACCGAAGGACGTGTTCACTGAGGAGGCGGAGTTCGACTATCCGGACCACATCGACCTACCCGGATACAAGCCGACGCTGGAAGGGCATCAGAACCAGATTCGCAAGGCCGCCAGGCTGATCGATGCCGCCCAGCGACCGGTAATTCTAGCGGGTCACGGGGTCATTCTCTCACACGCGTACGACGAGCTGATGGAGCTGGCCGAGAGGGTCCAGATACCTGTGATCACCACGCTCCTGGGCATCAGCTCGTTCCCCGATGACCACGTGCTCTGCGTTGGAATGCCCGGCATGCACGGCATGGCCTACGCCTCGCTCGCGATCGACGAATCAGACCTGTTGATCGCTCTGGGGATGAGGTTCGACGACCGGATCACCGGCGACACGACAGCCTTCGCCCGCGGTTCGAAGAAGATCCACGTCGACATCGACCCCTCGGAGATCGGCAAGAATGTACCTGTCGACGTGCCGATCGTCGGAGACGTCAAGCGCGTGCTGACTCAGCTCAATAAACAGGTGAAATCGGCGACCCACGTGGAGTGGGTCCAGCGGATCGACGAACTAAAGCGCGAGCACCCGTCGATGCAGATCAGGGACACCGATAAGCTGCTCCCCCAATACATCATCCAACAGCTTGGTGAGGCCACAAAAGGCAAGGCGATAATCGTGACGGGCGTGGGCCAACACCAGATGTGGGCGGCACAACACTACACCTACACCGAGCCATGCACCCTGATATCCTCGGGCGGATCAGGGTCTATGGGCTACGAAGTGCCCGGGGCGATGGGCGCCCAGGTGGGCAGGCCCGACAGGGTTGTCTGGTCCATAGCGGGCGACGGCGGGTTCCAGATGACCATGTCCGAGCTGGCGACGCTGGCGGAAAACAACATTCCGGTGAAGTTCGCAATCATCAACAACGGCTTCCTGGGCATGGTGAGGCAGTGGCAGGAGATCTTCTACGAGAAGAGCTATGTAGCCACCGGCTACACGGGCAACCCGGACTTCGTGAAGCTCGCGGAGGCCTTCGGCATTTTCGGCGCGAGGGTAACCGACAAGTCCCAGGTGATGCCGACAATACTCGAGGCCATGAAGTACGACGGCCCGGCCATCGTCGACTTCGTGGTGGAGCAGGAAGAGAACGTCTACCCGATGATCCCGTCGGGAATGACAGTCGAGGACATGATCGAAGAGCCGCAGCCAGAGAGGGTGCAGCGATGACCACGACCGAGACATCCAGGCACACAATCACGGCGCTAGTGCAAGACAGGCCGGGGGTCCTCAACCGCGTATCCAGCATGTTCCGACGGCGAGGCTACAACATCGCCAGCCTGGCCGTCGGGCACAGCGAGATCGAAAATCTGTCCCGCATGACCTTCGTGGTCGAGGGGGACGAGGCTATCGTCGAGCAGGTCACCAAGAACCTCCACAAGCTGGTGGAGGTCATCAAGGTCTCCGACGTATCCGAGGCCAACTGCGTGTCCCGCGAGCTGGCGCTGGTCCGCGTCCGGGCCAACGTCCAGACCCGTAGCGAGATAATGCAGATCGTGGACATCTTCCGGGCGAACATAGTGGACGTCGCACCGGAATCGATCATCATCGAGGTCACCGGAGACGAGGACAAGGTGGACTCGTTGGCAAACCTCCTGCGCAGCTTCGGCGGGCTGGAGGTCATGCGTACCGGCACTATCGCCATGAGCCGCGGCGTCGAAGGCCATGCCGACGACGGAAACAGGCCTCGAATGGAGAGCGGTCTGTGATTGCAGCGGGCCGCTAACCTGGCCTCGCGCGAGCGGCTAGTCGACCCTGCGGACAAGCGAATCGGCACAGCCAACGGATTTAAATGGGAGGAGCCAAAGGCATGGCCACAATGTACTACGAGAACGATGCAGACCTGTCGTTGATTCAGGATAAGACGATAGGGGTCATCGGATACGGTAGCCAGGGCCACGCACATGCGCTGAACCTCAAGGACTCGGGACTCAACGTGTTCGTGGGGCTCTACGAGGGCAGCCGGAGCTGGGCGAAGGCCGAAGCCGACGGGCTGGACGTGGGCGTGGCGGCGGAGGCCGCCGAGCGGTCCGACATCATCATCATGCTGGTGCATGACCACACGCAGGCGCAGGTCTATCGGGAATCGATTATCCCCCACCTGCTGCCGGGCAAAACGCTGATGTTCGCCCACGGATTCAACATCCACTACGAGGCGATCAAGCCGCCTGACAACGTCGACGTCTCCATGGTGGCGCCGAAAGCGCCCGGCCACAGGATGCGTGAGGTATACACGCGGGGCTCGGGCGTGCCGGGCCTGCTGGCCGTCCACCAGGATGTTTCTGGCCGGGCTCACGACCTGGGGCTGGCCTACGCCAGGGGCATCGGCTGCACCCGCGCCGGTGTGCTGGACACCACCTTCAAGGAAGAGACCGAGACCGACCTGTTCGGAGAGCAGACGGTGCTCTGCGGGGGTGTCGCCGAGCTGGTCAAGTCGGCCTTTGAGGTCCTGGTGGACGCCGGCTACCAGCCGGAGTCGGCCTACTTCGAGTGCATGCACGAGCTAAAGCTGATCGTCGACCTGCTCTACCAGGGCGGGCTCGAGTACATGCGCTACTCCGTAAGCGACACGGCTGAGTACGGTGATTACACCCGCGGGCCCCAGGTTATAGACGAGCACGTCAAGGAGAACATGAGACGCGTGCTGGCCGATATCCAGAACGGCAACTTCGCCCGGGAGTGGATCGCCGAGAACGACGAGGGCCGTCCGCGCTTCAACAGGCTGCGCGCGGAGAACGCCAGCCACCCGATCGAGAGTATCGGCAAAGAGCTGCGAGGGATGATGTCGTTCCTGAGCGACGCCGATTAGGTCTGGGCACGCGACCGAGGAGTCCATGCGAGACCAACGATGTTGAACAAAGAGGTATTTCGCGCAGTTCGCCACGCTGGCCGGCTCCTGGCGAGACCGGTCATGGCGGACCGCGTTGTCCTTTGAACGCCCCTGCCGGTGCGGTGCTGAGAGCGGGGCCGGAGTTCATACCGGCTCCGATTAAGAAGGGGAACTGACATGACAGAGGACAGAGTACTCATATTCGATACCACGCTGCGAGACGGCGAGCAGTCGGCGGGCATCGGCCTGACGACGCCCGAGAAGCTGGAGATCGCCAAGCAGCTCGAACGGCTGGGGGTCGATATCATCGAGGCGGGTTTCGCCGCCAGCTCGCCGGGCGACTTCGAAGCTGTCGAGACCATCGCTCGTGAAGTCAGGAGACCGCAGATCGCGTCGCTGGCCCGTTGCCACCCCGACGACGTCGATCAGGCTTGGGAGGCGATCAAGGAGGCCGAGAACCCGCGCATACACGTGTTCATATCGAGCTCCGACGTTCAGATCATGCACCAGCTCCGGCGTAACCCGGAGCAGGTGCTGGAGATGGCCGTCTCCTCTGTGGAGAGGGCGAAAAGCTACTGTGACAATGTCGAGTTCTCGCCGATGGACGCCACACGTACTGACATCGAGTACCTGTACACGATGCTCGAAGCGGTCATCGACGCCGGCGCCACGACCGTAAACATCGCCGACACCGTTGGCTACACGGTCCCAGCAGAGTTTGCCGAGCGGCTCAGGCTGATCAAGGAAAACGTCCCAAACATCGACCGGGCCATCCTCAGCGTCCATTGCCATAACGACCTGGGCATGTCCGTGGCCAACAGCCTGGCGGCGGTCACTGTCGGGGCGCGGCAGATCGAAGGCTGCATCAACGGCCTTGGAGAACGGGCCGGAAATGCCTCACTGGAAGAGGTCATCATGGGCATCGAGACCCGTAAGGAGCTCTACGGGGCCGGCACGGGTATCGATACGAGGCAGATCTACCGGACAAGCAGGCTCGTGAGCGACATCACGGGGTTTCCGGTGCAACCCAATAAGGCCGTCGTTGGCGCCAACGCCTTCCGGCACGCGTCGGGGATCCACCAGGACGCCATCCTGAAGGAGCGCACCACCTTCGAGATCATGGACCCGCGGTCGGTCGGCTGGCCCAGCAACGAGCTGGTGCTCGGCAAGCTGAGCGGCAGGTCGGGGCTGCGCTCCCGCCTGGAGGACCTGGGCTACCACCTGGAGCAGACGGAGCTGGATACGGCGTTCCAGCAGTTCAAGGACCTGGCGGACAAGAAGCGCGAAGTGAGCGACGCCGACCTGGTGGCGCTGATGTCGAACCGCCGGCGCGTTTTGGACGTCCCATCGACCTATGAACTGGACCACGTGCAGGTCTCGTGCGGCAACCACGAGGTACCCACCGCCACGGTCAGCCTGCTGTCGGCCGACGGCACATCGTCGACAGACGCCGCCACGGGTACGGGACCGGTGGACGCGGTGTACAAGGCCATCAACAGGATCGTACAGGTCGAGAACACCCTCACCGAATACCGAGTCGATGCCGTTACCGAGGGGATCGATGCCCTCGGCGACGTGACGATTCGTATAGAAAAGAACGGCAGCATGTTTATCGGGCGCGGCTCGGATACTGATATCATCGTCGCCAGCGCCAAGGCGTACATGAACGCGCTCAACAGGCTGCTGGCCACGACCGACGGCCACGGGAAGCAGCCAGACCCCTCGCCGTAGGACCCTTTAAGGCTAAACTGGGGTCCCAGGGGACCGCGCCCGCGCGCTAACGAGAACGTCACGTCCCAAGAGATCACTCCCGCAGAGGTCAACGTATGACTGCCAGGACGATGTTCGAAAAGATTTGGGATTCTCACCTGGTCCACCAGGAGCCCGGTCAGCCAAGTTTGCTTTACGTCGACCTCCACCTGGTCCACGAGGTGACATCTCCCCAGGCTTTCGAGGGGCTGAGGATGTCCGGTCGGCAGGTCCGAAGGCCGGACCTCACCGTGGCGACCATGGACCACAACACACCCACGTGGGCGCTCTCGCAGCCCATAACGGACCCAATTGCCGCAACCCAGCTCGAATACCTGGAGCGAAACTGCCGGGAGTTTGGCGTCACCCTGTACGATCGGTTCAGTCCATTGCAGGGAATCGTGCACATTATCGGGCCGGAGCAGGGGTATACCCAGCCCGGGAAAGTGATCGTGTGCGGCGACAGCCACACGTCCACCCACGGCGCCTTTGGGGCCTTCGCCCTGGGCATCGGCACGTCCGAGGTGGAACACGTTCTTGCCACCCAGACTCTGAGGCAGTTCACGCCCAAGACGATGGAGATCAAGGTCGACGGCCCGCTGCCCTTCGGCGTTGCCGCTAAAGACGTCATCCTGGCGATCATCGGCCAGATCGGCGTCGCCGGCGCCACCGGCCACGTCATTGAGTACACGGGCGAGGGCATCCGGCAGCTTTCGATGGAAGGCCGGATGACCGTCTGCAATATGTCGATCGAGGGTGGCGGCCGCGCGGGCATGGTCGCGCCCGACGAGACTACATTCGAATATGTCCGAGGCAGGGCCCATGCTCCTCAGGGTAGCGACTTCGAGAGGGCGGTCGAAGAGTGGTCCGGCCTGGCGTCAGACCCGGACGCCGAGTTCGACCGCGTCGAGGTGATCCAGGCCCACCAGCTTCAGCCCTTCGTCTCGTGGGGCACCAACCCGGGCATGGTGGCGCCGGTGACGGGCCGAGTCCCGGACCCGGCCTCCTTCGGCGATGCCGGAGAGCGCGAGTCCGCCGGGCGGGCGCTGGAGTACATGGACCTGGAGCCCGACACGCCGATAGAGGCGATAGCGCTTGACCGCATATTCATTGGCTCGTGTACCAACGGCCGGATCGAGGACCTGCGGGCCGCCGCGGAGGTGGCCAGGGGGCACAAGGTCGCCGACAGTGTGTACGCCATGGTGGTCCCGGGCTCCGCGGCGATCAAGGCACAGGCGGAGGCCGAGGGCCTCGACGCCATATTCGAGGACGCGGGGTTCGACTGGCGGGTGGCGGGGTGCTCGATGTGCCTGGGGATGAACCCGGACATCCTGGATCCCGGAGAACGCTGCGCGTCGACGTCCAACCGCAACTTCGAAGGGCGGCAGGGCAAGGGAGGCAGGACGCATCTGGTCAGCCCTCAGATGGCCGCCGCCGCGGCGGTCGCGGGCCATTTCGTCGACGTCCGAGAGTGGGCTGGCGCGAAACCTGGCTAGTGTTCTGTGTCCGAGGTTCCCTCAACTATCTGGAGGGCCTTCGACAGGCTCAGGCCGAACGGAGCCTGGGTCCCTGCCGTTCGTAGTGAGCCCGTCGAACCACGAGCCCGATGCAACATGCGACAGCTTGTGAATCGATTCCGAGCGCTCGGAATCGATCGATACGGGCCCGGCGTGACAGTGGCGGCTTCGCGACAGGCCGCGTGAATCAGTTGGTCAGGAGTCGATGATGGAACCCTTCGTAAGCTTGCATGGCGTCGTTGCTCCGTTGAATCGAGTCAACGTCGACACCGACCAGATCATTCCCAAACAGTTCCTCAAACGGGTGGAGCGGTCCGGATTCGGGCAGTTCCTGTTCTTCGACTGGCGCCTGAAGTCGGATGGCTCACCGAATCCGGACTTCATCTTGAACAAGCCCGGCTACGAGGGCGCGTCGATCCTGGTGTCGGGCCGTAACTTCGGCTCAGGGTCGTCGAGGGAGCACGCGCCGTGGGCGCTGGCCGACTACGGCTTCCGCTGCGTGGTCGCCCCCAGCTTCGCCGACATATTCAATAGCAACTGCTACCAGAACGGAGTCCTCCCGCTGGTGCTGCCCGAAGAGACTGTGCAGAGAATCATCGAAAACGCCGAAAAGACGCCCGGTTACAGTCTCCACGTCGACCTCGAATCGCAGAGAGTCTGGGACGACTCCGAAGAGGTCTCTTCCAGCTTCGACGTGGAGCCCTTCCGGCGGCACTGCCTTCTGAACGGACTGGACGACATCGGCCTGACCCTGGAGCACGAGGACGCAATCGCGGCGTTCGAGTCGAGAAGGGCAGGGCCCGCCTTCTAGCATCTGTCCCACCATCTTCTTGATCAATTCTCGGCACTCTCGAACCCTGCGCCACTTGGCCTTTGTTTCCCACCCGCCCGAATAGGAATCTGGGGTTTCACCCCAGGCCCCGACCAGAGGGCGGCACCCCTCTGGAGACCCTCTTTTCCCGCAGCGTCGATCATCGCGCGTTCCGAGATTGTCCTACGTTGGTCTGGCTCAGGACACTAGCGAATGGGCGTCATGTCTTACCCTCTCACAACGTGCTCAGTGGCGGACCATAGGCTCCCCTGGACCTCCGACAAGGCCGGGTTCGCTTTCATTTTCTTTGAGGTGGGGTGGCGTTGTAGTACTCGGGGCGTGAGGCGTAGTACGGGGTACAAAGTAGGGCGGTCCAGCCGGCGGGGATGAGTCACGGGCTGGAATTGAGAGGCGCGCCCAGGGCGCTACTCGGGCTGATTCTCCGGTTCGTGGGGCAGCGCGGGCGGGGCGTCCTCGGGAGTCGCGTTCGACCCTCTGCGAGCGATTCGCCGCACGCCGGAGGCGACCGCGCCGCGCAAGGTGCTCACCTCGCGGGTGATAGCGGCCCGGAAGTGGGAGCTGTACTCGCCGATGTTCCGGTATTTCTTGTATCTCTCCCGGAGCATCTTCCTGGATGACATCGACTGAATCGAAGTCATTTCGCTCACGAGAATCCGCCTGAGCTGACGGGCCGCTTCGTCGGGGTTGGTGTGGGCACCACCGGGGGGCTCCGGCACCACCGTGTCGATGATCTGCAGGTCGAGGCAGTCATGTGCGGTTAGTCTGAGGGACTCCGCGGCCTCGTCTGCGCGCCCGGAGTCCTGGTACATGACCTCGGCGGCGTCCTCCGGCGAGATGGGGGAGTATATCGCGTTCTGCAGCATCAGGCTGCGGTCGGCCACGCCCAAAGCCAGGGCGCCGCCGCTGCCGCCCTCTCCAATCACGACCGAGATCGACGGGATTTCGAGCCCTGACATAAGCTCCATCGTTGTGGCGATCGCGTTGCCAAGGCCCCGCTCCTCGGCGTCCTCGCTCAAGTCGGGGCCGGGAGTGTCGATCATGGTGATAAGGGGCATTTCGAACTTGGCAGCCAGCCGCATGCCGCGCTGCGCTTTTCGGAAGCCCTCCGGCTTCGTGCGTCCGCCAGAAGGGGGGTCGCCGTCGCGCTCTTCTCGGCGCCGCTCCTGGCCGATGACCATCACGGTCTGGCCGGCAAGTTGGCCCAGGCCGCATATGACTGAGCTGTCGTCACCGTAGGTGCGGTCTCCGTGCAACTCAACGAAGTTGTCGAAAATCCGGGCCAGGTAGTCTGACGAACTGGGCCTGGACTGGTGTCTGGCGAGCTGTACCGAGTTCCACGCCTGCGGGCGCGACACCTCGGACGCTTCACGCTTGGCGCGGCTAGCCCTGGTCAGCTTGTATCGCGGTCCCAACAGGTCCAGCAGGACGCCCAGGACGGTGCGGAGCTCGCGGCGGTCCACGACGGCGTCCAGCAGGCCGTGTTGGAGACGGGACTCCGCGGTGTGAGACTCGGTAGGCAGTGGGGCCTGAGTAGCCCTTGTGATCATCCGGAACGATGAGAAGCCCACGATGGCGCCCGGCTCGCCGAGAAGGACGTCGGCCAGGTTCGCAAAGCTGCCGTAGGCTTGGCCGGTGGTGGGGTTCGCCATGACCGTAACGAATGGGAGGCCAGCCTCGCTCATGCGGTTGGAGGCGATGGAGGTCTTGGCCATCTGCATAAGGGACAGCACGCCCTCCTGGATGCGCGCGCCTCCGCTTGTTACGACCGCGACGGCGGGGAGCTTGCGCTTGACCGCTCGTTCCAGGGCCAGGGCAACCTTTTCGCCGACGACGCATCCCATCGTGCCACCCATGAAGCCGAAATCCAGCACCATCAGGATCGTCGGGCTGCCGCCGATCGCGCAGGAGCCGGTTACGATAGCCTCGGTTAGTCCGGTTCGGCGCTGGTCGCGGAACAGGCGGCGCGTGTAGGAGTCGCGGGAAGAGAAGGACAGAGGGTCCAGGGAAATAACGGAGCCGTTGAACTCACGAAAGCTGTTGGGATCGACCAGGGAGGTGATGCGGTTCCGGGCGGTCATGCTGTAATGGAACCGGCACCGGGGGCATACGTGGAACTGGGCGTAAACGTCCGAGGCAGCGAGGTCTTCTTCGCATACCAGGCAGGTGTCCCTGGCTTCAGACTCCTCTGAGTCTTCCCGGCCACGCTTGGCCACTGAGCCCAAAATGCCAGCCAGGTTGCGGACCACCAGTCGTCATCCCCGTTTCGCTCAGCCTTGGGTATCTTAAGACTGGTTCATTATAACATCACGTGATTTCGAGCCATCGCCTGGACCCACGACTCCCGCCTCTTCGAGTTGGTCCATCAGCCTGGCGGCCCTGGGGTAGCCGACCCGCAGTCGACGCTGAAGCAGGGATGTGGACATCTTGCGGTGGGCATGAGCGAGATCGATGGCCTTGCCGAGCATCTGGTCCTGATCGGGGTCCACCGGGTCTACATCCTCGCGGCCATCGTCGCCGTCGAAGGCCAGCAGGTCGATCCTCTCAAGGGCCGGCCACGGAGTCGAGCGCCAGAAATCCACCACCGATTCGATCTCGCGATCGGAGATGAAGACGGACTGTACGCGGGAGGGCTTGGATGCGTCCAGCGGCATATATAGCATGTCCCCGCGCCCTAGCAGCTTCTCCGCTCCAACGCTGTCGAGGATTGTGCGGGAGTCCACCTGGGAGGTGACCCCGAAGCTGACGCGGCTCGGGAAATTGGCCTTTATGAGACCGGTGACCACGTCCACCGAGGGCCTCTGCGTCGCGACAATCAGGTGGATGCCGGTAGCTCGGCCAAGCTGGGCTAAACGGCAGAGATGTTGCTCAACGTCGAAGGCCGCCGATATCATGAGGTCGGCCAGCTCGTCGATGGCGACCACGAGCAGCGGCATCTTGTCCGGCATGCGCCTGTTGTAACCCTCGATATTGCGAACCCCCACTTCCTCCATTCGGCGGTACCGATTCAGCATCTCGCGCGTTAGCCCCCGGAGGTATCCGACGACCTGGTCGGTCTCGACGACCACCGGGGCCATCAGGTGGGGGATGCCGTTGTATGGGGTCAGCTCGACCCGCTTCGGGTCCACCAGCAACAGCCTCATCTCGGCCGGGGACTTCTCCATGATCAGGCACGAGACTATGGAGTTGATGCAGACGCTCTTGCCGCTGCCCGTGGCGCCCGCGATGAGCAGGTGGGGCATTTTCGCCAGGTCGATCACGACAGTCTCTCCACCGCTTCCTTTGCCGAGTGCGACGGGAAGGTCGGCTCTGCCTCTAAGGCGCTGGAACTCCTTGCCCTCCATGACGCCCCGAAGGGTGACCAGGCTGGGCTCGGGATTGGGCACCTCGATTCCGACCAGCGACTTGCCCATCGCCGGGGTCTCGATTCGGATGCTGTGCGTCTTGAGCGCCAGGGCCAGGTCTTTTTCTCTGGCGAGTATGGTATCGACTTTCACGCGGGTCTTGTTTTCTACCCGCTCGACGACCTGCTTGCCCGACTCATCGAGGACGGGCATGCCCTGGTCGTCCACCTGTTTCGATTGCTTGTACCTGCGGACCCATCCGGGGATGAGGCCGTACATCGTGACGGTGGGCCCGGGCCGCACGTGGCCGACCTCAACCTCCACGCCGTACTCGTTGAGCGTTCGCTGAATAGTCTCGGCGGTGCCGCGGATTTCGTCTTCGGTGATGGCCCCTTCCGGGGCGTCGTAAAGCAACTCCATCGGAGGCGTCTTCCAGAGGTGTGCCGCAGCGCCACTGGTTTCGCCGCCGGTCTGAGGCTCATACCGCGCCAGGGTGGCCTGGGCCGTCCCCGTGGCCGGCGCCGGCTCGCTCGACTCGTCGCCGTCGGTGGACCAGTATCGATTGACCTTTCGATGCGGGGTCCAGTCCTGACCGCCTCCGTCGGGCGCTTCGGGTGTGTCCGATTCGGCCACCGTCGGCAGGTCCCCGCCCAATTCGGTATCCGCGTCGGCCTCCGACTCGTCGAACTCTGAGTCAGCGGTGGCGGGCTCTGAAGATGAGGCGTCTATCGAAGTCGCCGCAGCGAAGTCTCCGAACTCCGGCAGTTCAAGTCGTACGGGACTCGGCGACTCGTCGGATTTTTCTGTCGTGTCATCATCTTCGGTCTTGAGATAGGGGGTCATGACATCGGCGGGAATGCCCGCGGTCGCCTGTTCGAAATCGAAATCGTCGTCCGCAGATTTGGATTTTCGCCGACGACCCAGGCTGGCTAACGCTCCGACGGCCATAAATGCCAGCACGTACATGTAGACGCCGATCTGCCTGAAGATCAGCGCAATGTCGATGGCCAGGGCCGGTGTGGCGATGGCCAAGGACACCAAGAAGATACCGAACAGGCGCAATGTGCCCACCCAGGTGGCCGAGCCGATGATGGCGTCACCCGCGTAGCCGCCCAGCGTGCCCTTGCCGTACAGAGAGAACCAACCTTGAGCGCCATCATAGGGGTGAAAGAATGCCATAGAACCGATCGACACGGCGACTAGCCCCAGCGAGCTGATCCAGAGTCGTGGATGCCTTAGCCAAGACCGTCTAAAGGCGATCGACATGGACAACAGGGCTATCCAAAGAGCCAGGGGCACCACGCCCATGCCAACTGCTGACAGTGTGCGGTCTCGGCTCGCACCCAGGGACTCGGATAGCTCGGTGCGTGACAGGTACAAGGACGCGCCCACGACCGCCGCCGCCGCCGCCGCCACTACTGCCAGCATGATCCACGAAGAACGAAATGGTGTTCCTCCGGAGCCTGGCTTTAGCCTGAGCAGTGGGATTCGCATGATGCACCGCCAATGTCTTGTCTTGTGGAGTGACTAGGTTTGGGGACGCTCTGAAGGGCTTGGAGCTGGTGTTCCCTCTCAGGCGGACGGTCGGATGCGGGAACCGATGCCGCGGCCATGAGAAGCGGCGTCTAAACCTGCTCGATAACCGTCAGGACCGTTGGCCGCCTGCGAGTCGCATCGTACAGAAAGTCCGCTACGGCCTTGCTGAGGTTAGATTTTACTTGTACCAAGTCTAGTTCATCTGCGCCTAGGTCGTCTAGGTAACTGGCGACCTTTTTGGAAGTTTTTTCGAACAAGTCTTGGGATTCGTACAATTCTATAAAGCCGTAGGAGACAACCTGTGGCGAGCCCGCGAGCCGATTCGTGCGCCCGTCCAGCGTCACCAGGACCGATACCACGCCCTCGCGGGCCAGGCGCATGCGCTCGTTCAATATGCCGCTGTCCACGCTCCAGAAATGGTGGCCGTCGACGAAAACGGGCCCCGCGCGGACTTTGTCGACGACCTCGCCGTGGTCGCGCGTCAGCTCCAGGACGTCGCCGTCCTCCAGCACGAAGGCGTTGGACTCGGGTATGCCCATGGACCGGGCGATTGAGGAGTGCATCATCAGGTGCCGAAACTCCCCGTGGACAGGCACGAAATACCTGGGCCGTACGACAGAGAGCATCATCTTAAGCTCTTCCTGGCTTGCGTGTCCGTGAACGTGCACCATCGCGATTCTGCTGTAGAGCACGTTGGCGCCCTGACGCAGCAAGTTATCTATGGTTTTAGAGATCAGGGTCTCGTTTCCAGGAATTGGGGATGCGGAGATAACGACCGTGTCCCCCGAGACGATCTCGATGTCGCGGTGGTCGCCGTTGGCGATGCGTACCAGTGCCGAGGTTGGCTCACCCTGGCTGCCGGTGGCCATGATAACGATCTGGTCAAGCGGGAGTTGTCTCGCCTGAGACATCGAGACAACCGTGTCGGGCGGGGCGGACAGATAGTCCATGTCCATAGCCATCGCCACGTTTTTCTGCATGCTTCGGCCGACCATCGTAACCTTGCGTCCGTGGCGCACGGCGGCGTTGATGACCTGCTGCACGCGGGATATGAGGGACGCGAAGGTGGCGACCATGACCCGGCCCGGGGCCTCGGAGATTACGCGCTCCAGGGCCTCGCCCACAACGTGTTCCGACTCCGTGTACCCTTCCACCTCCGCGTAAGTGGAGTCGGACAGGAGAAGGAGCACGCCGTCGGCAGCCAGACGGGAGAGGGACGAGAAGTCGGTAGGCTGTCCGTCGGCGGGGGTATGGTCTATTTTGAAGTCCCCGGTATGAATGACGCGGCCCTGCGGCGTATCGATGGCGATGCCCATCGCATCGGGAATCGAGTGGCACACCGGGAAGAACTCGGCGCTGAACGCGCCCAGATCGATCTGCGAATAGGGCTCTATCACGTTCAGCCGAACGTCGGTCAGGTTGCGGTGCTCGCTGAGCTTGACGCTGATTAGCCCGTTAGCAAGGCGAGACGAGTACACGGGGGCGTCGATCTCGGCCAGGACGAACGGCAGGGCGCCGATGTGGTCTTCGTGGCCGTGGGTGATCAGGATGGCCCGGACCCGGTCGCGATTTTCCCTGAGGTAGGAGATGTCGGAAATAATGAAGTCGACGCCGGGAGTGTCCTGTTCCGGGAACATGACGCCGGCGTCGATCACGACAATGTCGCCATCGCATTCCAAGGCCATCATGTTCCGGCCGATCTCGCCGAGACCGCCCAAGGGGATTATTTTAAGAGGCTGTTGGGGCATTTGCCAGTGCTACTGGAACATAGGTAGCTGCCGGGCTGGGGCAGGCGCGGCTGTATCCGGGACACTGGCCTGCTCGATGATCTCTGGCAGCTTGCTAAAGTCGCTTGCGATGGCCGGTCTGAGGCCGGGGTTGTGGAGCGCGGCCGCCGGATGGTACATGGGATATACCATGAGGTCGCGCCACCTGCGGGCCTTGCCGCGGGCCGTGCTTATGGTCTCTCCGGGAAAGAACTTGGAGAAGGAGTACCGGCCCAGGGTGACGATTACGCTCGGCGAGATCATCTCGATCTGCTGGTCCAGGTAGGGTCTGCACGAGTCTATCTCGTCGGGCAACGGGTCTCGGTTCCGGGGTGGCCGGCACTTGAGCATGTTCGTGATGTACACGTCCTGCCGGTTCAGTCCGATCGTCCCAAGCATCTCGTCGAGAAGGTGGCCAGCGGGCCCCACGAACGGCCTGCCGTCGCGGTCCTCGTAAAAACCGGGACCTTCGCCTATGAAGATAATGTCGGCGCTCAGCGAGCCCTCTCCGGGCACAGCATGAGTCCGGCCCTGGGACAGAGGACACAGTGTGCAGTCTGTAATCTGCTCGACCAGGGCCTGGTAATCGGACAAGTCGACTCCCTGCATAAACCGCTCACCTGACTTGGGGGGTCGGCCCATCCTAACAAAGGGACAGAGGACCGGCCGCCGCACGGGGCAATGCTAATGGATGGCGCGACGCGATGTAAAGCGATGGCGACGCGCTCGGACAGGAGTTTGGGAGACTTTGAGGAGGGTGCATAGAAATTAATCGGAGGGGTAGGTTACGGCCTCCGACTATGGTCAATGTCCGACGCCGGGGACCTCCCGATTGGTCATGTGCCGCCGCGAGGGAAGCGAGCCTGTTGTTGGCCCGAAACATGCTGTATAATTCGTCCCTGTCGAAACAACGTGTCTTAGACCGTGTCGGAGGGTGGGTGATTGAATGCACTTGGCAGGCATCTGCTACTTGAGCTCAAGGGCTGCGACCGCGAGCTGCTTGACGACCTCAGCTTCATACGCGGCGCGATAATAGGGGCGGCGGAAGACGCAGGTGCTACGATCGTTGGCGAGAGCTTCCATAAGTTCCAGCCACATGGGGTGACCGGACTGGTCGCCATTGCCGAGTCACACATATGTATCCACACGTGGCCGGAGTACGGCTACGCCGCCGCGGATGTGTTCACTTGCGGGGAGGACTTCGACCCCGGCGAAGCGGCGGAGATACTCATCGAAAAGCTCCACTGCTCGAACCCCTCGACTCGAGAGATTCCCCGCGGCCTGCTTACCCACCAGGAGACCTCGGCCGCCGTCTGAGCAATTAGTGCATGATCCAAGGCCCACCAGATGGCGCGTGGCACTACGAGCTCATTACGCCTAATCTGTTCCAGATGGAGCGGGTCGTTCAGGTGGTCTTCGAGGGCGATACCGAGTATCAGCACGTCGAAATCCTGGACGGCGGCGCTTTTGGCCGCAGCCTGGTGCTGGACGGCAAGACCCAGTCGACCGAGGTAGACGAGTTCGTCTACCACGAGGCGCTGGTCCAGCCGAGCATGATTGCACACCCGGGTCCCAGAAGCGTGTTCGTTGCGGGAGGGGGCGAGGGCGCGACCGTGCGCCAGGCGCTCTCCCATCGGACCGTGGAACGGGTGGTGATGGTCGACATCGATCGGAAGGTCGTCGAGCTTTGCCGGCGCTTCCTGCCGAACCATCACCGGGGCGCTTTCGATGACCCGAGGCTCGAGCTTCGGCACGAGGACGCCTTCCGGCACCTGGAGCAGTCGTCGGAGCGTTTCGACGTGGCGATCATCGACGTGCCCGACCCCATGGAGGCGGGACCGGCCTACCTGCTGTTCACACGGGAGTTTTACGCGCTACTCAAGGAGCGCCTGAACCCTGGCGGCATCATGGTCGCCCAAGCGGGTCCGACCGGGCCCGCGTTTTACGAGCAGTGCTTTTCTGCCGTCGCTCACACGGTTGGCGGCGTTTTCCCGGCGGCGTGCCTCACCGAGGCCTTTGTGCCGTCGTTTGGCACCGTGTGGGGGTTTGTTATCGGGTCCCTGGGACCGGACCCCGCAGCGCTCAAGATGGACGAAGTCGACCGCGCGATCGCCGAGCGGGTGGACGGCGAGCTACGGTACCTCGACGGCCTCACGCTTCGGGGGATGACCTCGGTGCCGAAGTACCTGCGGGACGCCGTCGCCGCTGAGATGCGCACCATTACGCGGGACCAACCGCTGTTCGTGCCTTGATTCGGTAGGGGAGGGCGGCCCCGCCCCATCGTGGGTGGGCCCACCCACCCGCCCGGAACCTTTGGGGGGAAAGCCCCAATACCCCCTGAAACGGCCACGCCCCTGTCCGAAAAGATGGACGATTATACGGGAGCAGCCGCTACTCGTGCCGCAGCAGGGCTGGCCCTGCACCCACATTGGGGTGTACTGACCGGACGGCCTTGAGCGTGCCGGCCATCGGGTTCTTTGGTCACTTCCAACTATTGCCCCGAATCGCAAATGCGCTGCATAATTCGCTCTCACCGTTTCAGCGGCACTGTGGTTCGACGGGCCTGTCCTGAGCCCGCCGAAGGGCTCACCACGAACGGGGCAGCAACACGTTCCGTTCGGCCTGAGCCAGTCGAAGGCCCGCGCATTCTTGGGCTAACTTCTGACTCACGACACTCATCTTGCGCCCGGTGCATTTCCTGCTGTCTCTCCCATCCACCCACTCGAAAGGTGATCTGAGGCTTCACACTAGGCTCGGACAAGAGGGACACCGTCCCTCTGGACACCCGTTCATCACGACCTCTGACGATGCGAACACCGCGACTTGAGCGGTGCATCGCATCTCAGGATTCGCTGCGACGTGACCGGTCCGTTTCGTCCTGCGGTGTGCGCGCTGATTTGGCCTTTAATCGACTGGTCGGAGCCCAGCATATCCTCAGGTAAGTGTGTTTTAATCTATGGCGTCGGCCAGTCACGACGGCAACCGGCGGACCGGCGGACGTACCACGGAGAGAGTCTCACGCCACGAGCGCACTGGGCTGATGCCACCTGATCTTCTCAGCGAACTGAACGAGCGCCAGCGAAGGGCCGTTGAGGCCATCGACGGCCCGATTCTGATCGTCGCCGGACCTGGCAGCGGCAAAACCCGGCTGATTACCCATCGCATCGCATACCTGGTAAAAGTCTGTGGGGTCGCGCCGTGGCGGATCGCCGCCGTGACCTTCACCAACAAGGCAGCGCGGGAGATGAAGGAGCGACTGGAGTCCCTGGTCAGCCAGACCGCCCGCGACGTGACTGTCGGCACGTTCCATTCGTTCTGTGCGATGGCGCTGCGACGCGATGGGTCGTCCATCGGCCTGGATAGCGACTTCGCCATCTACGACGACGCCGACCAGGTGGAGATGATCAAGCGAAGCATGCGAGAAACGGACGTGGACCCGAACCTCTTCAAGTCGAGGTCCGTCCAGTCTGCGATCTCCAGCTCCAAGAGCCAGCTCGTAGGCGCGGAGGGGTTCGCCATGCGGGCGTCCAACTACTTTGAGGAGGTGGTCGCCCGTGTGTACGAGCGGTACGAGCAGCTCCTGGCCCGTTCTGGGGCCGTCGACTTCGACGACCTGCTACTGAAAACCTTTCAGATGCTGGAGCAGCGTCCTGAAGTAGCGAAAAAGTACCAGGAGCGGTACGTCCACTTCATGATCGACGAGTTCCAGGACACCAACACGGCCCAGTATGCCATCTCGCGGCAGATTGCCAAGCTGCACCGCAACCTGTGCGCGGTGGGCGACCCCGACCAGTCGATCTACTCGTGGCGGAATGCGGACATCCGGAACATTCTCAGCTTCCAGAAGGACTACCCGGACGCCAAGCTGATAGCACTTGAGGAGAACTACCGCTCGACCCAGACCATCCTCGACGCGGCCGACGGGCTGATATCGTCCAACTCCCAGAGGGTGGAGAAGGAGCTCTTCACCCAGAATGGTAAGGGAGTCCCTATTGTGGTGGGAGAGGGTTACGACGACGAAGAAGAGGCGCGGATGGTGCTGCGGGAAATCGGCGTCCTGACCAGGGATGGCAGAGGCGACGAAAGAAAATACAAGCTTGGTGAAATCGCGGTGATGTACAGGGTCAACGCGCAGTCTGAAGCTCTGCAGGCGGGGTGCCGCAGATACGGTGTGCCGTTTCAGGTGGTCGGCGGGCAGAAATTCTACCAGCGGCAGGAGGTCAAGGACCTGGCGGCCTACCTCAGGCTGGTAGCCAACCCCGGCGACGACGTGAGCTTTACGAGAGTAGTGAACCTGCCCAGCCGTGGCATCGGACAGCGCACGATGGACGAGCTGGCGCGGCTGGCGCGGGACTCCGGCGTCTCGATGTTCGACGCCGTCGGACTTCTGCGTCAAGACGAGGAGCAGCCAGGCGCTCCAGCCGCGCAGGGATTCACTGCCAGGGCCGTGCGAGCACTGACCGATTTTCGCGACCTGATAGAGGGCCTTCGTCAGGACGCCGAGACCATGGGCCTTTCAGACCTGATGGACGAAGTTATGGATAGGAGCGGATACCGCGCCCATTTGACAGAGGCCGCAGACCGGAGCGAGGAGCGGCTCGAAAACATCGAGAAGTTTAAGGGCGAGACCGCGGACTACTTGGGCCTGGGAGCGAGGGAAGCGTTGACGGCGTTCCTTGAGAGTGTGACCCTGGTCAGCGACGTGGACAGCATGGAGGAGCGGCCGGAGGCCATTACGCTGATTACGCTGCACCAGGCCAAGGGGCTGGAGTTCCCGGTGGTCTTCATCGTCGGCATGGAGGAGGGGGTGCTTCCACATTCGCGCTCAATGGACGACCCGTCGGAGGTCGAGGAGGAGCGCCGTCTGTGCTATGTCGGCGTAACCAGGGCGAAAGAGCGGCTCTACCTGATGAGGGCATTCAGAAGGGGTTTTCGTGGCGGTCCGCGCGGCGGCTCCGGACCTGGGATACCTTCACGGTTCCTGCTGGACATACCCAGAGAGCTGGTCATGCAGACCAAGGGCGAAACCGACGGAGGGCGAGCGTCCAACCGGTCAGGCCGAGGCCCGTTGGGGACCAGGCAGGCTGCCGAGCGCGTCGCCGCCGGCCGCCGGCGTAGGGCGGCAACCGGCAAGGGTCCGACTTCGGAGGCGAAGCCCGGTTCTCGCGGTGCGAGGAAGAAGACCGGGCCGAGGTCCGGCGACGGTGGAGGGTCCAGGGTTACGTCTGCGGCTCCCTACTCTGCCGGCGATAAAGTGCGCCACGAGACGTTCGGCGAGGGCATGGTGATGAGCTGCGAACCCGAGGGCAACGACTACAAGGTCACCGTCGTGTTCGACGAGGCGCACGGCATAAAGCGGCTGCTTCTGGAGTTTGCTCCCTTGAAGAAGCTGGGCTAGCAGGGGCTGGTAGCGCGTACGGGATTCGAACCCGTGATCTCCACCTTGAAAGGGTGGCGTCCTAGGCCGCTAGACGAACGCGCCACGGCTGTAAGGCCCGGGTCCTCCGGGCGGCCCGATTCATTCGGTGGTAGCGCATACGGGATTCGAACCCGTGATCTCCACCTTGAGAGGGTGGTGTCCTAGGCCGCTAGACGAATGCGCCACGTGTTGCGGTCCAAGCTGTTGAATTTTCGAGCGGTATGGTGGTAGCGCATACGGGATTCGAACCCGTGATCTCCACCTTGAGAGGGTGGTGTCCTTGGCCCCTAGACGAATGCGCCACGCTATCGACAGTACCGGTGGCTGGGGATCGAGGATTCGAACCTCGGCTTACAGATCCAGAGTCTGTCGTCCTACCGCTAGACGAATCCCCAGCAGTGGAAAGCCTCCATTCGTGGGACATATTATAGCAATCGGTCGATTTCGTGGCAATGCAGGCACGACCCTCAGGCACACTTGACAGGGGGGTTGCCGATAATACAATGGCAGCGTCTATCGTGGGCGCAGCCAGGGCGGATGCCCTCCCAGGGCGTCCGGAAGGCCGGAGGGGAGCGCAGTGGGCAGAACGGTTACGGGCAGTCATCTTATAGCCCAGGCCCTCAGGAGCGAGGGCGTGGGCACCGTGTTCACGCTGGCTGGAGACCACATCCTCCCGGTCCTGAACGTGATGGCCGACGAGGACTTCAGGTTCATCGACACCCGGCATGAGCAGGCCGCGGTACACATGGCGGACGCGTGGGGCAGGATTACCGGCCAGCCCGGCGTCGCGATGTATACGACGCCCGGCTTTGCCAACGCGGTGCCGGGGCTGGCCAACGCGACCCACTCCGGCAGCCCGCTGATCTCGATAAGTGGCAGCGCCGAGCTTGCCGAGCTGGGTCGGGGCGCCATGCAGGAGATCGACCAGGTCGGCATGGCGTCGCCCACCACCAAGGGCGCCTGGATGGTCACCGACGCCCGGCGCATACCCGACATGATTGCGCACGCCCTGCGGGTGGCTTTTAGCGGCTGGAGAGGACCTGTCCATCTCACCATACCGGTGGACGTTCAGCAGCAGGAGGTGCCCAAGGACCAGGTGACCTTCTACCAGCCCTCGGAGTACCGCAGCACTGCCGCCGCCATCGCCCCGGGCGACCAGGTCAAGGCGGCGATAGAGGTCCTGAAGAGTGCGGAACGACCGCTTATCATCGTCGGCAGCGCCGGCGCCTATTCCGGCTCCGGCGAAGCGCTGGAAGAGCTTATCGAAACCACTCGGACCCCTCTGATGACCGAGGGCGACGCTCGTGGTCTGGTCTCTGACGCCCACCCTTACTGCTACGGGTTCTTCGACAATGGCTTGAACCGGGCGGCGCGTCTGGTCCGAGAGGCGGACGTGGTGGTGCTAATGGGCCGGAAGCAGGACCTGATCGTCGGGTACGCCATGCCGCCGATGATTTCGGCGGACGCGCGGGTCGTACAGATCGATCCGTCGGCGGCCGAAATCGGACGGAACCGGGGTGTGGCCGTGGGCATCGTGGGCGACATCGGGGCGGTCACGCGGCAGATGGCCACGGAGGCGGCGAAGCACCAATGGACGGACCTTCCGTGGCTCCAGCGGCTCGAGGCCGAGCGCGCCGCCCAGGAAGAGCACCTGGAGTCGCTGGCGACGCCGGAGGCCTCGTTACACGCAATGGCCGTGCACGCGGCGGTGCAGCCGCACCTGGGCCGTGACGATTTCCTGGTGTTCGATGGCGGTGACTTCTGCCACTTCGGGCGGGCCTACCATCCGGCGCTTGCGCCGAAGCGCTGGTGGTACCTGCCAACCTCGGGCATGCTGGGCTCGGCCTTGCCTACCGCAATCGCAGCCAAGGTCGCGCATCCCGAGCGACGGGTCTTCATGTTTACCGGGGACGGCGCATTCGGATTCAACGGCATGGAGTTCGACACGGCGGTGCGGCACGACCTGCCGATCGTAGGGATCATGGGCAACGACTCGGCCTGGGGCATCGACCGCCATATCCAGCTCGGGGTGTATGGGAAGACCGTCGCCACCGATCTGCTTCCCTCCAGATACGATCAGGTGGTGAAGGGTCTGGGTGGTCACGGTGAACTTATCGAAAGTATCGAGGAGCTTCCATCGGCCATCGAGCGCGCCATCGACATCGGACGGCCCGCTCTGCTGAACGTGCGGACGCGAAGCGAGGCCAGTCCGAGGGCCGAGGCGGCTATCGCTCGCTGGAAGAGCCACACGCCCGAGGCCTTCTAAAAAGGGCAGGACCCGCTACGTGGTAAGCTAAGGGCGTTCAGGGGGAGCATGTTCAAGTCAATTTTCGGAAAGAAGAAGGGCCGTCGGCCGACCGCGGGCGACGCGCAGAAGGACGATTCTATTCGGTCGGCCGGCGTCGGCGACGTGGTGGTTATACCCGGATTCTCGCCGACCTTAGACGATGCGATGTTTCTCATCGAAAGCAAAAGCCGCCTGGAGAGCGATTTCGGCAACGCTTACGAACTCGCCGCGGTTGACGGGGACAGAAAAGTATCGATCGAGTGGTCCAACGGCGACGACCCTTCAATCCTGGTAACGGAGCACGGCGAAACAATACAGATGTCGGAGATCGGCATCGACGAGGACAAGCTGGTCCGCATGGACAACCAGAAGTCGACCGAGAATTT
This sequence comes from Dehalococcoidia bacterium, assembly GCA_965248005.1. Taxonomy (GTDB): domain Bacteria; phylum Chloroflexota; class Dehalococcoidia; order Lucifugimonadales; family UBA1123; genus CBDFIE01. The sequence goes on along the minus strand of CBDFIE010000003.1, from coordinate 276,799 downwards.
CGTTGAGTACCAGGGGCAGCATTACTTCTACCGCAACAGCTACGAGGTCAGCTATTTCAAGGACGGCGGGACCGCTATGGAAGGCTTCTACATGTGGGACTTCGGCAGCGAAGACGATCAGCAGGCGATTTCAGTGGTCAAGTGGGAAGGGATGCCCTTCGAGGTCTACGCATCGACGGCCGTGTCGCCCCACGTGGTCCGCGTGTACCGCAAGTAAACCCAAACGGGAGCAGGTGATTACCATGATCGACGCATTCGTAGACATAGTGGAGCAGTTTCCCAGGGGTCTTATCTACGTGTTGATGGGGGTCGTCCTCCTGGCCGTCTCACGGCTGGTCCAGGATGTGATCACACCTTACAAGATTCAGGAGCAGCTTCGGGACAAGGACAATATGGCACTGGCGCTGAGCATAACCGGCTACTACGTCGGTATCGTAATCGTTTTCCTGGGGGCCGTTTATCAGCCAGCCACGCTGATAGCGGACGACAAATTCGACATGGGGTTCACCCAGGAGTACTGGGAGGACGTGCTGCGGGTGCTGGTCTATTCCGTGGTAGGAATCGTCGTCTTGAACGTTGCCCGGGTCCTGGTCGATAACGTGATGCTGTATAAGTTCAGCACCGAGAAAGAGATCATCGAGGACCATAACGCGGGCACCGGGGCGGTGGAGTTCGCGGTGTATGTCGCGGTGGGCCTGGTAATTGCAGCGTCCATATCGGGAGAAGGTGGAGGGCCCGAGACGTCGCTTGCCTTCCTCGGTATGGGCCTGGCGGCGCTGATCTTATACACGCTCTTCTACGAGCTGACTACCTCGTTCGACGTGCATGAGCAGATAGAGGGCGACAACGTTGCTGTAGGCGTGTCGCTGGCGGGAAACCTGATCGCCATAAGTATTGTGGTGTTCAAAGCGGTGGCGGGCAATTTCGTGAGCTGGGAGGATGGCATCGCGGGTTTCCTGACATTCGCAATCTTCGGCTTCATACTGCTGTTCGCAGTGCGAATCGCCGTGGACCTGGTGCTGTTTCCCAGAGTCAAAGTGGCCGACGAGCTGGTAAACGATCGCAACATCGGGGTCGCGTTTATCGAGAGCGCGGCGGTGATCGGCGTTAGCCTGATACTGTTCTTCGCCATCTAGTCGAGGCGCATAGCCGGCCTAAACCTCTGTGCAGAGACCGTCACGTCGCATGGCCTGGGGGCCAGGTAATCGAGGTGCGACCGACCGTCCTATCTCGCACGGGTTCTGTCCCGCCCGCCCGCAGCGGTTTTCCGGGGACGCCCCGGCGCCCCGGCCGGGGCGCCGCCCCCTGCACACTCGGCTTTCTCGTGGGGCACAGCGCATCCCGACACCGTGTTCTGCCTGCCAGGCCTTCTCGGCGCGGAGCGGTACGACCACCTTGTGAGTCGGGGTAGGTCGGGTCCCGGAGCTACAGCCCGCTAGCGGCCGGAGAGCGGCGTGGTGCCAGGGGGCTGAGCGAGGGCGCGGTCGTTTTCCCGTCCGGCGTCGTTGACGCGTTCCAGGTCCTCCTCGGCCACGCTGCTGTAGTCGAGGACGGGCTCCAGCAGCATGTCGAAGAAGCCTTCGTCGCCAACGCGCCGCTGCCAACTGTCCCCGAAAGTGTCCAGTGTGCCGTCGTACATCCGCAGCAGGAACACGGCGCGATAGGCGTCGATTCCCTCGGCGACGAAAAGCTGCACCCGCAGGTCCATCCCCCGGCCTGTGCCGAACTCAGTGGGTCTCAGGCCGTTGCCGGGTATCACGTCGCTGAACTTATCGAACCTTCGGATGTAGGATTCGGTCTCTCTCATCAGCTGACCGATATAGGTGCGCCCGGCGGGGGTAATCTCGAAGGTCTCATCCGGAGTCGAAGGCGCGATCAGGCCCTGGGCCGAAAGGTCGCCAACCACCGTCTGAATGTGTGGCTCTGCCCGGCCATCCGGGCCGACCGGGGGTCTGTAGCCGTGCTTGTCGAGGAAGTAGAGTAGTACGCATCCACGCATCCACCCCAGCACTTCACGCCGGTCGCCGCCCTCCCGCGCGTACGCCTCCAGGGGCAAGAAACGGTGCTCCAAGACCAGGTGGAGAGCTGCAAGGGAATCGGACCCATCGGATGGAGGGGATGCGAGCCGGGACGACGCCTGGTCTGAAAACAGCAAGTGATCGCCGTCGGGGGTGCGCAGGTCGATTCGCGACGTGCCGGCCCGCCATCTCGACATCATCTCCGTCAGGGCGGTGTACATCTCGGGCAGGTCAGGGTTGGCTCGCGTGTCCAGCATATCGAGGACCTGGCGGGATTCGGCCTGGTCGACCGGGAAGAGGCTCTCCAGCAAGCCTCCGATGGTCTTGCTCGCCATGGCGGAGGGCACGACGACTTGGAAGGCGTCCTCGGCGGGCATGTCGCCGAGGGTAATCCTGACGTCGACCCGATCAGGATTCACCGCCGGCTGGGCCTGAGGACTCCGATCACCCGTGCCCCACCTCCGCCACCGCGGAAGCCGCCGCGGCTAACGGAGCTGCGGCCGGACCGGGAGCCGGCGCCCCAACTGCTTCTTACGCCGGTGCCGCTGCTCTTGAATGCACCTGAGCTTCTCTGCTTGCTGAGGTAGCTGTTTCGGGCGGAACTGGTGTTTCTGCCCGCCTGGGAATATCGGGTGCCCGCGAAATTCTTCTGCCTGGTGAAGTAGGTCGAGTTTCGGGAGACCTGGGACCTGTACCTGGTCGAAGACCGGTAGTTGGTCCTGTTCCGGTTCATCGTGTTGTATCTGCCGGGAGAGGTGTTGTAGTAGTAGCCTCGGGGCGACATCGCGGAGATAAGCATGTAGGTCATTAAGAAGTTCCCGCCGCCGAAGCCGCTGCGGTAGTAGCCGTTGGCCCCGTGGCCGCGCATCTCGTGCTGGTCGTCGCTGTCCCTCACGATGGTAAAGAGAAGGTCGTCGGTGCCGTCGTCGATCTCCTTGCTGGAGTTGAGGTCCTCCCAGCCTTCCACGACCCGGGACCCGCCGTCCTCCTTGGCGCGGATGAGAACGATGCCGTCGCCCTCGTATATCTGGTTTACGCGGTCCTCGAATTCGGTGGCGCTTTTGGACTTCTTGAAGGCGTCCTGCACCTCGTCGAGGTTTATTCGGCCGGCCGCGCCGTCCGTGGAGGCCCAGTCGTCGTAGGTGGGACCGCTGCTGCACGCAACGGCCACAGGGCCTGCCATCAACGTTGCGACGGCGAGGGTGGCACTACCGCGTCTCTTGAGCTTCAAGCGTTTTCCCATGGTATTCGCTCCGTTCTGTGCCGGCTAGGCGAGTATGCTGAGGATCTCCTCTTGTACGGCGGTGTTGGTTTCGAGTTGGGAAAGCTGCCGGTCCCGAAAATGTAGGGTCAACATCTGTGGGACCGCCTCTGACCACGCTGACGTGACGAAATTTCTGTAGGCCGCTTTGGAATGCCGCGTGAAGTGGGCGACCGCGCCGCGATGAGTAGGCCCTGCGATGGCGTTGCAGAGGGCGATGTCGCGAAGGTGCGAAAGATGGCCCGGCCAGAGCGCGTCGGAGGCCGTGACCAGCGCGAGCTTCGACTCCTCGTCGAATCGTGTCGCGCCGATGGCCGATCGCGCCTCGTCGAGTCGTCGTGCGGCCATGAGGCCTAGCTCCGCCGCAAGCGCCGCCCTTCCGGCCCCGAATAGCCCGCCGCAGTCGATGGCGAGGTCCGCCCAGAGTTGAGTGGCCAGGTCTTCGAAGGCGGATACATAGTCGGACTCGCTTCGCCGATCGAAGTTATGGGCCACCATGCCGCCGGCCCACCGGCTGGCCATCTCGATGCAGTCGTCGTGCCACTTCGCCGAGCCGAACACCCGCCTCCGAGCATTGTAGTATTCCAGCGTCTGGGCCTCGAGCACGGCCCAGTAGTCGCGGGAGAGGGCGGAGGCCAGTCTGCCGTCGGCTTCCGCTTCCGACTGTATGTTGCGCACCAGTCGGGCCACGCGGGATGACGCTCGACGACTGCTCGTCGGGTGGTCGGGCGTCGCGGATTCCGACAACGACGCCGCCTGTCGGCTGAACGCGATGGGGTTGTCCTGTGCTGAGACCAGCATCCTGGTGCCGCCAAAGGCCCCCTGGCGGCCTGCTCTGCCCTGAAGCTGGCGGTCGACCCTCGAGGTCGGGTTCAGCGTGGTCCCAACCACACACAGGCCAAGGCCAAACTCGAGGGCCACCGGGCGCGCCTCGATACCCGCGTCGCCGGTGGTCACGAGGACCGTGGCTTCGTAGGGCTTGGGGCCATCGGCGACAGCGACCGCGGCGCCTGCGAGGTCCGACAGGGCGTCTCGGACAAGCTCCGCCTCCTGACGACTGTCGCACGGCAGCTCGATCGCGGTCGATGCATGCTGGCTGAGCAGGTCCTCCACCCGCCGGCGGCAGGCCCCCAGAATCCGCTGGTCCAGCCCCGGCTCCAGCACGATGTCGGTGCCGCGGCCCGCCATGTTCGTGGCCACGGTAACGGCCTCGAACCGGCCGGCATCGCGGACAATCCGAGCCTCACCCTCGGTGTTTACCGCGTTTAACAGGGTATGCTCAATTTCCGCCCTGGACAGTAGACCGGAGATCTCCCGAGACTGCTGAACGCTGGCGGTCCCAACCAGAACGGGCCGGCCCAGCGAGTGCCATTGTCGCACCTCGTCTAACACCGCCTGCTGCTGCTGCGCGGCGGTGGCGAACACCGAGGTCGCACGGTCCTTCCGCCGAGACGGCTGCGACGGCGGGACCCTGACGGTGCGCAGGCGGTAACTACGCATGAACTCATCCCGCGCCTCTAGCGCGGTGCCTGTCAGGCCGCCGACTCGGCGGTAGAGACCCATCAGCCCGGCGACTGTGATCTGGGCGAGGGTCTCCAGCTCAGGACTCGGCGGCAGGCCTTCCTTGGCCTCGAGCGCCGCCTGGATGCCGTACATGTACCTGTTGTCGGGCAGAAGTCTGCCGTTGAGCTGGTCTACCAGCACCACGTGATCTTCATGGACCACGTAGTCCCGGTCCCTCTTGAACAGGGTGTGGGCCTGCAAGAACTGGTGCGCCATGCTGAACATGGCTTCGTGACTGGGACGTTCCCGGGGTTCCGAATCGGCGGGCCGATCGGCGACCACCGCTGCGGGACCGAGGCTGCCGGCCACAAAGGCCTCCCCACGGTCGGTGAAGCGCACGGAGCGTGTTTTGGGGTCGTGGACGAAGTAGAAACGCTGCTCGTAGCCATAGGAGATGTGTGAGTCGACCAGGTCTTCCAGTGTTGCTTTCAGGTGCTGGCGATCGACGCCAAGTCTCCCGGCGACCTCGCGGAGCACCGAGTTGTCGGGGTCCGCGGCGTAGAGCGTTGCCAGCCGGTCGTCGGTGGCGGCGTCCTCCGCGGCGTTCGAAACCGCGTCGGCGACCCTGGCCACCTCCGCTGCGTGAAGCCGGACCAGGTCCCTGACTGTCCGATGAGCCCGGTGGAAGCCGCCGAGGTCCCCGACCTCCGCGCCGGATATGATCAGGGGGGTCTGGTCCTGGTCGATCAGGACGTGGTCAGCCTCGTCAACGATCGCGGTGTCCAGACGGCGCTGGACCGGCGATTCGGGCGGCAGTCTCAGGTTGTCGCGGAGAAAGTCGAAGCCGACCTCGCGGGCCGTCGTGTAGACGACCTGCTGGGTGTAGGCAGGCCGGCGCTCGTCGTCCTCCATGGACGATAGGACCGCCCCGACGCTGATGCCCAGCGACTGGTAAACCGGAGCGAGCCAATCGGCGTCCCGCAGAGCAAGATAGTCGCTGGCGGTCAGAACGTGCACCGTGCGCCCGGTTGCCGCGGTGACGGCTGCGGCCATTGCCGCGGAGACGGTCTTGCCCTCGCCTGCGTCCATTTCGACGATCAGGCCCCGGACCAGCAGAGCCGCGGTCATGGTCTGTTCCCGGGTAGGCTCGAAGCGTAGCGCGCCTTCGGTGTCCAGCCGGCGAAGGGCATCGTAGAACGTCGACGGCAGGGCTACGTCGGCGGGCTGGACGAGCCGGCCCTGCTCTCCGGCATAGACCAGGCCGCGGACGATCTCGCGCTGGTCGGCGCTCAGGCAGTAGCGGTCCAGCCGCGCCGCCAGCTCGGACCAAAACTTAGCCGTATAAGCGAACGGGACGTCAGAGGGGTCCTCGCCACGGCCGGCCGGCCTGGCAGACTCGCCGATCGAATCGGCGTTCTCGACGCACACGGCGAGGCGACCGGGGAGGTCGTCGAGCTCGAAGAGCCTCCACGCTCCCAGCCGGCGCTGTGTTGCGACGCCGACAACCGCCAGTCCTCTGGACAAGGTTGGTGCGTGGGTGAGGACATCGGGCGCGGTCGCGAGGGTGGCAAGCTCGGCCCTGAGACCTGCGTCCGAGAGGTCGGCGACGTCCGCATCGGCGACCAGGTCGGCGCAGCCGGACGCCCATCGAAGCGCCGCGGTATCGGGAGCCGCGAAACGGTGGCGCAAGCGGGCCGCTATATTGGCGGCGCTTAGTGCGCGGACGGCTGTTGTTGCCAGGTGCCTCATTCGGCCTGCCCCTGTAGGCGTGTATCGGCGTGCACTGATTGTATCAGGCAATGGCGGCTTCGTTGCTAGGCTCGACGAAGAAGGGCGTGGCCCCGATAAAATCGGGGCGGCAAGGGGAGCCACCACCGCCCTCCAAGATTGCTTCGTCGGCCGCGGCCTTCTCGCAACGACGATCTACAGGCTAATCTCAGGCATACGGATCTAGCCTGATATTCGAGGCGCCGGAGATATGGGTCGGCGTACGGAGGCCGGCGCGATCCCGGCGCGCATGGCGCTCGCAACGCCGGCGGCCTCCCAGTAGTTGTCTACGAGAATAAGCTGGCCGTCATCCCAGGGCAGGGTCGTCAGGTCGTTGCGCATGAGGTTGCGATTTTCGCGAACGGCGATTACGGGTATGCCCTGCTCCAGGGCGGCCAACGTCGGCAGACCTACACATCCGTCCGGTATGACCAGGCACGAAATGTCCGCCGCTGTGATTACTCCTGGCCTCGCCATGGCCTCGGCGCCCGGCACCAGTCCCGGGGCGCGCTGCAGACCTTTGAGGACGGACTGCAAGAACGTTACCGAGATTATCTCCGCAGCCATCCGCGGGTCAACAACTCCAGGGTCGACGGCCGCGACCTCCTCGGACTCCATCATCGGTGCATGGGCGGTCGGTATGTTAAACGCGCCTGAAGTAACGTGGGTTAGCAGCGCCTCAACGCCACCCCACGGGTTAACCATCTCGCCTCCGCTGGAGAAATAGTCCAGGTGGTAGGCGAGAGGCACTTCGACCACGGACACGATTGCGGCGGCGTCGATACTCCCTCGCGACGAGTCGAGTACACTCAAGAGTCCCTCTATGCCCTCCACCTCCCCAGTGGCGCGCCCGGACGCGGTGTACCGGCTGATGAGCCGTAGTGGCGGGTCGAGGAGAGCGATTCCGGGGGTGTCGAAGCCGTAGGTGGCGCGGGCCGCGTTCACGGCGTTCTCCGCGGCCTCGACCCAGCGCTTGTCATAGGCCGCATCCAGGGCGACCAGGACGCGGTTCGACCGGGCCTTCCTCAATCCGACGGTCCCCATCAGGAGCCTGCACAGGACACTGCCCTCCACGTACAGGCCGTTGTCGGGCAGCTCGTTAATGTCCGAGGCGTTGACGACGTTGGGGTGCGTTATCAGCGTGTCGCTGACCTGGGCAAGCAACCGGGCGACGGGCGTCGCGTCTCCCGAGTGGCCGCCGATCTCGGCCCCGATGCCCGTGGGCACCACAAGCACAGTGTTGAAATGCTCGGTGTTCTCCCACGGCCGCTTCGAGAAGTCGAATATTGAAGGGATGGTCGGGAGCTGTTCGGAGTCCGAGGCTTGCAGCACGCCTACTTCGCAGGCGTAGGTGCTGTTCAGGGACCCGCTAACCACCAGGCGGACCGGGATGCCGTCTCCGCCTGTCGCTTCCTCCACGCCGTCGCGCAGGTGGCCGATCACGTCCGCCCCGCGCGCCTTGGGAATCCGCAGCTCGCGCTCAGCTAAACGCAAACTGTCGCGCTCCGTTCCTGGCGGCAAAGTCTTCGAAGCTGTACGCGCTGATGGGCGAAAGTTCGCCCGAACTTTTCAGCGCGTAGACCGTCGGCAGGTTGATTCCGTTGAAGGTGTGGGCCTTGGGTTGAGCGTACGCCCCCATGCCGGAAAAGGTGACCCGGCTGCCCGGCTCCAGGGGCGAGTCGAAGTTGTAGTCGCCGAAGACGTCGCCGGCGAGGCAGGAGCGGCCGGCGAGTATGTATCGGTGGGCGCCCTCCGGCTCGTATTCCAGCACGTCCGGCTCGAACTGGTACTCGAATACCTCGGGCATATGGTTCACAGTGGTATCGAGGACTGCGACGTCCACGCCGTCGCTGTCGAATACGTCCAGCACGGTGCTGACGATGAATCCCGCGTCGCGAACGAAGGCCGCACCCGGTTCGACGAAGATTTCGAGATCGCGGCCTCGCCCAATCACGGCGCAGCTTTCAGCCAACGGTGTGGGATTGATGGTCTCGCCGAAGAGGTAGCCTCCACCAAGGTTCACCCAGTCAAGGCCGTCGATAACGTTTCCCAAGTCTGATTCTACGGAGGTAACCGTGGTGAGCAGGTCGTGGAAATCTTCTGAGTCGCAGTTTGTGTGCAGATGCAGCCCTCTGGTGCCGCGGGATACGGCGCTCGTATCCCGTTCCAGCTGTACTACGCCGGCCATGGGGGCGCCCAGTTTGGAGTGGCGCCGGCAGGGATCGTACCGCTCATCTTCGACCAGCGAGATGCCGGGATTTACCCTCAGGCCGGGACTCGCGTGGCCCGAAACGGCGTCCCGGTGCCGCATCAGCTGTCCGACGGAGTTGAAGGAGACGTAGTCGGCCAGTCGCGAGACCTCGTCGATCTCCTGCTCCGTGATGGCTACCGAGTAGTAGTGAAGCTTGCCGGTCGCGCCTAGGACCTGTCTGGCAAGCCGCGCTTCGAAGGGTGAGCTGGCACCGAATCCAGCCACGTACGGCGCGATAGTCTGAAGCACCCAGAATAGCGAGCAGGGCTTCATGGAGTAGAGCAGCGCGCATCCGGACTGGTCGGCCACCGACCTTATGCGCCGCGCCGTCGCTTCGAGCCGCGCCTGCGAGAAGACGAGGGCCGGCGTTTCGGTGACGCCAAGCAGGGCGGAATAGTCTTCAGTGGTGTAGGGCATCCGGGTCTCCGGTGGCGGTCTGGCCTGTAATGTACCACATCGCGGCTGTACCGACCTGCCTGGCTCCACAGCCAACCGCGTCCTCGGACGCGCATACGGCGTCGCCAGTCGGACCGGCAGTTACATTACACCCGGCTGGCGCTCCCCCGGTCCTACCGGGAAGGCTGCAGTCCGACTACGGCCAGGCCCGCCCGATGTCCGGGGCCCTCGAAGTAGTCGTACCGGCCCAGCAGGTGCGCCTCCGATCCCAGGATTGCCCTCGCCACTGCCGGCCGCCGTTCTTGCAGCACCCGGCCGAGGGGCGTGTCCAGGTCCCAGGAGGGCGTAATCTCCAGCGGAAGTCCCTGGCTGTCGCATGTCGCGGCGTACTCGGTGCGCTGTGTAGCGTAGTCGTCGTCATCCTCATAAACCACCGGCGTCACGAAGACGCTGCTGTCTATGAAGAGACCCAGCTCGTTGTCGAACACCTGGACCAGATCGATCTCGGGAACGAAGTGCTCCATGGCGAAGTACAGGTCCTCAACCAGCGTCTGCGTGACGCGATGGTAGTAGAACCGCTCCGGGTAGACGGCCATCCTGACGGACAACGCCTTCTTGTCGGCGTAGTCGAGGTATCGGGAGGCTTCGGCGCCGCGAGCAAACAGGAACGGTATATTGCCGTTGGTCGCGTCCACGAGCAGCTCCACGCCATCCAGCTTGTAGAGCAGGGCCAGGTGCTGCCAGTACTGCATGTGGCGCTTGGCAAAGCTGAAATCAAAGGTGTCTAGCAGCTCGCGAAGCTTCTCTTCCGGAGGGGGAGCCGGCACGTCGGGTCCCGAGAGCACGTAGGAGGATTCCAGGCCGTAGGCGTCGGTCAGGAACTTGAGCGCCTGTACTTTCTCCGAGCATATGCCCCCGGCGCCGTCGGATATGTTGTTCACGCTCTCGTCGCCGGTCCTGTACCTGCGCTTGCCGCCCGAGAAACGGGAGTAGCTCTCGAAGTCTGCTTCCCAGATCTTTCGCGCGACGCAGCGGACGAACTCGGTACGGTCCTGTGGAGATTCGAGGGCCACAATATTCTCAGTCTGGGGAGTGGGATGGGCGCTCTCGACGGCGTCCCTCACAAAGTCCGCGTAGCGGTCGCGGCCTCTGTACCATCGGCGCCGATGGAAGCCAGCCCAGTTGCGAGTGTAGCCTCCGGCGGTGCGGTCGATGGCCAGGTCGATCACCTGGATTGGCGCCCCGTCGGCCATGACCCGGGCCACTCGCGGCTGGTCGGCGCCGTCCAGGTATGCGCCCTGCTGCTCGATGGCGGCGCCGGCGGTGGGCCTCATGAGCTGGCCCGCGTCGGATAGCATGAAGTAGTCGTCCTGGATTGCCCGCAGCGCCTCGCCGGACTCGACGGACATACGCCGCTCGTGGACAAAACGGTCGATGGGGCAGCGACGCAGGAAACGGTCCACCATCGCGTCGATGGTCAGGTCCAGATCGCCGTCTTCGAGAAGAATCGCGCAGCGGCGGTCCGTGAGCTTGTCGGTTAACTGGAGGAACGACGGTACATCTTCGCCGTGACCGGTATCTCGGTCACTCTCGCCAGGCAGCTCGTCGGTCAAGCTGGGGTCCGCCATGCCGGTCATCGCGCTGGCTCCGAGTGTAATGGAGCTTCATTATACAGGGCCGGCGCGAATCAACTCAGCGGTTAGGGGCGGATTTGGAGGTCTGATTTGGTTGGTGTGGCCGACATCAGGAAAAACGCGGAGTCGTTCAGCAGGTCACGGGGTCGGCGCCGATACGAAGCGGCGGGCATGGTAACGGTGGCCGCCGGCCAGCAAGGTGCGGTGCGGACCCGGGGCGTCGGACTGGCGGCCGCGGGTGGACGACCCAGTGGCGGGGCGTTAGGGTTTGCGCGACTCTCGGGCGGTGCAAGCAGGGCAGCCGCAGCGCTTCTGGTCGCGAAGCAGGCCCCTGAAGACGAGGGTTGTCATCTCTCTCTGGGTTAGCTTGAACGAGGTGCCGACCTCAAGTAGATCTTCAATCCGTGCGGCCTTGTCCGCTTGTTCCTCGTCGGTGAGTTGTTCTCCGTGGACGAGGGCCTTACGCGCGTAGCCGTGAAGCGCCTCAAGGTGGTGGGCGATGGTTTCGCGGGGGTCATTCGATGTTGCGGGTGGCATATGGGGCCTCCTTCCCGAGCTCGGCGGACGACCGTCCTGTCCCGGTTAGATGTTCTAGATACACTCTCAGGTTAGGTAACGAAACCCGTCACATTGGTTGACGGTGGTAATTGTCGCGGTATTGAAATCGATTGTGAAAGGTTGCTTGGTTACTGTATTAAACGAATTCGGGGAAGCAATGGTTGGCACACGGGCGAATTGACACCCAATTTTGCTGGTCATTATAATCAGTCATTGGTTGAGGATGCTGTAAATGCCGAAACGTACTTACCAGCCCCGGAAGCGAAGGCGCGCGCGAGTTCACGGGTTTCGTTCGAGGATGAGTACTCGTAACGGGCGAAACGTGCTTAAGCGGCGCATGTTCAAGGGGCGTTATAGGCTCACCGTCTGACCGCTCGCCCTGTTTCACCCCGATCTCTCCTTGAGTGGGAGACCGCTTCTGACCTCGCGATCCCTGGAATCGCCCCTCTCGCAGGTCTGGACAGGACACGCATGCGCAAAGATCGGCGCCTCAGGAAGTCCAGCGAGTTCGCGGCCGTCAGAAGAGCGGGGCGTAGCTGGGCTGATCATCTGCTCGTACTGGTGACACGACCCAACGGTCTCATGGTGAGCAGGTTCGGGTTCATTGTGGGTCGCCGAGTGGGCAACGCGGTAGTGCGAAACAGAGTCAAGCGAAGGCTGCGAGCTGTCGCTTCGGAGCCAGCCGTGAGTCATGGATGGGATCTGGTGGTGATAGCCCGCAAGTCTGCCGCCGATTCCGAGGCCGAAACGTTGAGCAGATCTCTGGCCGGTCTGCTGGGCAGGGCTGGGGTCACGAGGGACGGCCAATCACCGGACTGAGCGAAACGGGATCGACGATGGGGAAGATCGCTCTCGCCATGATACGTCTATATCAGTTGGTGGCTTCGCCCTACTGGCCGAGCCACTGTCGTCACCAGCCGACGTGCTCGCACTACGCGCAAGAAGCGATTTCCAGGCACGGCGTCCGCAGAGGCGGATGGATGGCGGTACGACGGCTGGGGCGGTGCCGACCGTTCGGCTCCAGTGGCTTCGATCCCGTGCCGTAGGTCATGGAGCGGCACGGAATTACACCCGCTCGGTGTGACCATTCCGAGCCGGTCGATGTTGGACTTGTACCCGCGAGGGGACGCTTCGCCACTGGCTCTCTCCCCGCGCCGGAGCGTGTTTACTGAATGCTGGACGAGATGCAAGAGACCCGTGCGCCGAGCGGCGCTGAGCGACACGCCGTGGAATGCCGCCCATCTGTCGGTCCGTTGGTACTGACGAATACGAATCGCGTCGTCCGCGGCCTTGGGTTCCCGGCGGTCATCGCGACGCTGTTCTTCTTGGCGATCGCCTGCACCGGCGTTAGCCAGCCTCGGGGATGGTCAGGCGGCGTCATTTCAGGCGATGCCCTGATTATCGGCACCGAGGACGGCACCGTTCTGGCAGTGGACAAGGAGGAGGGCACCACGATCTGGGTGCAGGGACTGAGAGGTGAGCAGGAGGCCGATCGGGCGGTCTACGGGATGCCCGCCTTGGCCGGAAGTCGGGTCTTCGTCGGTGGCTATGACGGCATTCTCTACGCATACGACTTGCAGGGTCTGGAGAAGTGGGAGGAGCCACTGGGTGGGCGGATAATCGGTGGACCGGCCGTGGCCGGGGACATCGTGATCGCCGGCGTTGCGTTGGACGAAGCCATGGGAGGCCAGCAGGGCGCGCTGTACGCCTTCGACATAGAAACCGGGGACAGCGTGTGGAGCTTTCCTACCGACGGACCCATCTGGTCTGCCCCCGTGGTGTCTGAAGAGACAGTGTATTTCGGTACGTTGGACAAGACCGTGTTCGCCGTGAGCGTGGAGGACGGTCGGGAGCGTTGGCGCTTCAACTCCGGGGGCGCCGTGGTCGCCCCGCCGCTGATCGACGACGGCCGTCTGTACTTGGGCGACTTCGACAGTGTGTTCTACGCTCTGGACGCCGGCACGGGCGACGAGGTCTGGCGGTTCGACGGCGCCGAGCGCTGGTATTGGGCCAGGGCGATCGCACACGAGGGTGTGATCTACGCGCCGTCGCTGGACGGTAATCTGTACGCCCTGGACGCCGACTCCGGGCAGCCGCGCTGGACATTCGAGACCGAGGGCGCTATCGTCGGTTCACCAGTGGTCGTGGGCAACTTGATCGCCGTTCCCGTGGCCGCTGGCGATGATTCGAGGATATCGATGGTCGAGATGAACGGGTCCTCCCGCCAGGCTTGCAAGATCGGCGACGACGTCCGGACGCCGTTGGTGGCCGAGGGCGACCTGATATACTTTGGCGTAACCGACCATTCGATTCGGGCGCTGCGGGTAAAGGCCAGCGGCAACCCTGACGAGGAGTGGGTGTATTATACCGACCGCGACGACCCGATTCCCAGGGAGCGGGCCAAGGCATGTTAGGGGCAGGGTGATCGCGAATTGGAGTTCATAGGCGACGCTTGGAACCTGCTAATTATCCGACCGATGATCAACAGCCTAGTGCTGTTGTACAGTGTCTTCTTCAGCAACTTCGGCATCGCGATCCTGTTGTTCACGGTGCTGGTGCGGCTAGTAATGGTCCCGCTGACCGTGAAGCAGGCCAGGCAGATGAAGGCCATGAGCCAGCTTCAACCGCTAATGAAGCAGGTTCAGGAGAAGTACAAGGGCGACCGGGGGCGGGCATCGCAGGAGACGATGCGCCTCTACAAAGAGCGCGGGGTCAACCCGCTGGGTTGCCTGGGCCCGATGGTGATACAGTTCCCCATCTGGATCGGGCTGTTCCAGACAATCAGGCAGACCGTGGCGTCGACGCCGGAGAGCCTGGTGGGGTTGTCCCAACACTTGTACTCTTGGCTGCCCGAGGTCCACAACGCCATCCCGATCGACGCCTCGTTCTTGTGGATGGACCTGGGGCTGCCCGATCCGTCGCCGATGGTGATGCCGGTCCTGGTCGGCGGTTCGATGTGGGTCATGCAGAAGATGACCACGATGCCATCGGCGGATGCGCGTCAGGCATCGACGAACCGCATGATGCTCTGGATGATGCCGCTGATGTTCGGGTTCTTCACCCTGAACTTCTCCAGCGGCTTGGCGCTCTACTGGGTATCGTCGAACATAATCGGTGTGGCGATTCAGGGGTTCATAACGGGATGGGACCCGCTGAAGTCCTTGCTTGCTTTTGGGCGCGCCAAAGAACAGGCGGAGACAACACCCACCGCCGCGTCACTGGCGCCTACTGTCGAGGAGACGGCAAACGATGCGCGAGATAGTAATGACGGCCAAGACGGTCGAAGAAGCAATAGAGCTCGCCCTAAAGGAGCTCGACGTAGAGCGCGCCGAGGTCGAAGTAAGCGTCGTTAGCAGGGGCAAGTCCGGTATACTCGGGATCGGCGGTGAGCCCGCCAGAGTAAGAGTCGAAGTCCTGGACGCGCCGTCCGATGTGCTAAAGGTCGCGAGCGAACTCATCGATGAGGTCATATCCTTGCTGGGTATCTCGGTGGTTTCGACCCTCACACACGCCGAGCAAGAAGACATGGGCGGTCCGGCGTTCGATATCGAGGGGGACGACGCGGGCCTACTGATAGGCCGTAGGGGCGAGACCCTCAATTCGTTCCAGTTCCTGATCAGGCACATGGTGAGCCAGCGGCTTGGCGCCCACGCCAACGTTCATGTCGATGTGGAGGGATACCAGGAACGCCGGTCTCAGGCGCTTGCCAACATGGCCCGGCGGGTCGCCCAGCGGGTGGCTGACACAGGCAGGCCGATCACGATGGAGCCGATGCCACCCAACGAGCGACGGATCGTCCACATGGCGTTGTCCGACCATCCGCGCGTCACCACGGAGAGCGTCGGTGAAGGCGTCGGACGCCAGGTAGTCGTCCAGGCTCGGTGAAGGGACATCTCCGCTCCGGGTTCGAATTTACCGCGCTAGCCTCCGATGCCCCCTGACTTTCTGGCCATAGGCCACGTGGCCAAGGACCTCACACCAGACGGCTACGTTCTGGGCGGCGCCGTCACATTCGCCGCGCTTACAGCGAGGGCTCTTGGGCTGAGGCCGGCGGTGGTGACAAGCTGCGGACCGGACCTCGACCTCCACGCGGCGCTGCCCGGAATTCGGGTGCACGTGGCGCCGGCGGCTGAGACGACGACCTTCGTGAACGTCTACGAGCGGGGCAGAAGGCGGCAGTCGATACGCGGGGTCGCCGGAACGCTGAGCGCGTCCGATGTTCCCCCGGACTGGCGGCGGACGCCCCTGGTCCTGCTGGCGCCACTGGCGCAGGAACTCGATGACTCGGTAGCGGACATTTTTCGGCAGCAGACGGTTGGAGCCTCGATACAGGGCTGGCTCAGGAGCTGGGACAGCTCAGGCCAGGTCTCGCCCAGTCGGTGGAGCGGCATTAACGTACTTCCCAAGACGGCCGCGGCGATATTCTCGGACGACGACCTGGCCGATGAGGACCAGATTCTCGACTGGTCCGGGCTCTGCCCGGTGACGATACGCACCCAAGGTCGTCGAGGGTGCAGCGTCTACTACGATGGTCTGCGGCACGATCTGCCAGCTTATCCCGCCCACGAAGTCGACCCCACCGGCGCCGGCGATGCATTTGCCGCGGCGTACCTGGTAAGATTCCAGGAATGCGGCGACCCCCTGCATGCGGCCACGTTCGCCAGCGCCGCCGCCAGCTTCTGTGTAGAGGCCAAGGGGACGCTGGGGATACCGACCAGGGCCCAGGTGGAGGATAGACTGCGGAACTGGCGCGAGAAGTGATGGGGCCTTCCCTGTCTGGGGCGTCGCCAATCTTGACGTGAATGCCCATACCCCGGGAGCACGTCGCAGGCAGCAGAAATGACGGGAAGACGAAGGAGCCGTCTCAACGTGGCTACGACGGGCAGCGCGGTGTCAATCGAGCGCGAAGATCGAGTGGCGGTAATCACCATGCAGCGCCACGAGGTCGACGAGGCCGCGGCTTTCGAGCTGGCCGACGCCTGCCTGGAGGCTCGACGGGACGCGGGCGTCTGGGCGGTCGTTCTTACCGGCGCCGGGACGGCTTTTTGCGGGGGCACGGACGCCGAGTCGCTGGCGAAGGCGGCAAACAATCCGAGTCTTCTGTCGACGCTCAGGGTCGCGGAGCACGTGGCGCATATCGAGAAGCCCGTGGTGGGCGCGCTGAGCGGCGATGCCCTCGGCCAGGGCCTGGAGCTGGCGCTTGCGTGCGATCTTCGGTTAGCGGCCAGTAGCGCCAAGTTTGGACTGACGCATCTCGAAAATGGATCCATCCCCTGGGACGGCGGCACCCAGCGGCTGCCCAGGCTTATCGGCCGGAGCCGTGCGATCGAGATGCTGCTGGCGTCTCGCAAGGTGTCAGCTGACGAGGCGTGGTCGATCGGTCTAGTGAATCTGGTGGTGGAACCGGCTGACGTGGTTTCCCGGTCGATGGAGCTCGCCGGCGCGATTGCGGGGCACGGCCCGATCGCGACACGGTACGTCAAGGAGGCCGTGGACAAAGGGCTGGACCTGACACTGGAGCAGGGCCTAAGGCTGGAGGCCGACCTGAGCTTCCTCTTGCAGAGCACAGCCGACCGCGCCGAGGGCATCGCGTCGTTCCTGGAGCGTCGCAGGCCGGACTACAAAGGCCGGTAGCGCCATGGCAGTGCGCTCATGACGTCAGACGCGAGCACGGTCATCTACTCGAAACGCGACGGCGTGGCCCACGTTGTCCTCAGCCGGCCTGAGGTTATCAACGCGTTCAACGTGCAGATGCGTGACGATCTGTACGCGACATTGGAGGCCGCGTCGGTCGATCCGGACGCCAGGGCCATCGTTGTGTCGGGGTCCGGGGACAGGGGGTTCTGTGCCGGCGCGGACCTGACGGAGTTCGGCACTGCGCCATCCCAGGCAGTGGCCAGAGAGGTGCGCTGGGAGCGAGACCTGTGGGGCCTGTTCCTCAGTGTGCGGAAACCCCTGGTGGCGGCGCTTCATGGCCACGTAATAGGCTCGGGGGTCGAGATCGCCTGCCTGTGCGACATCAGAATCGCGGCGGACGATGCCGTGTTTCGGATGCCCGAGACAGCGCTTGGAATGGTCCCGGCCGCGGGCGGCTCGCAGACGCTGCCGAGGACGATCGGTCGTGGGCGGGCCCTGGAGATGCTGCTAGCCGGGGTGCCCGTGGACGCCGAGAGGGCGCTCGAGATAGGACTTGTCCATCGGGTCGTCAGTCGAAAGTCGCTGGAGGCCGAGGCGGAGGCGCAGGCTGCCCGGCTGTCGAGGCTGGACCCGAAGGCGGTAGCCGCTCTCAAGCAGGCGGTAGCTGACGGCGCAGAACTTGCCTACGAGCAGGGCCTGGCCCTCGAGCGCCGGCTGGCACACGGGCTTTTCGTGAATGATTAGCTGCCTGGAATATGGGTGTCGTTGGTGGTAATCTATCGTGCGGATATTTCCGAATAGGGGTCGCCCAGGGCACAGATGAACACCTCCGAGTTCCTTGCTATTTCAGCCGCCATCGTGCCCGACAGAGAGGCACTGGTCTTCGAGGACCGTCGCACGACGTTCGAAGAGTTACAGGCCCGTGTCGACGGGCTCGCCAACGGACTGGCGCAGCTTGGCGTTGCTTCGGGAGACCGAGTCGCGATTCTGCAGGTCAACACGGACCAGTACATCGAGACCTACTTCGCTACCGCGAAGCTGGATGCCGTATTCGTGCCCCTGAACTTCCGGTCTCGCGCCGATGAGCTGACTTACATGCTCAACGACTCCACCCCCAAGGTACTGTTCGCAGGCGCCCGATACGCCGAGTCAGTGCGCTCATTCGCCGGGGACCTGGTTAGCGTGCAGCACTTCGTCGCCATGGACGCCGAGGTCGGCGGCTGGCTGACTTACGATGACCTTGTCAGCATCGATGCGGACGACGAGCGGTACCCGACCGCCGACGACCAGGACCTCACGATCCTCATGTTCACCGCCGGCACTACCGGCTACCCAAAAGGCGTGATGCTGAGCCACGAGAGCTTTGCGTCTTACATCATGAGCAGCGTTACTCCCGCCGACCCGGACGAGGAGGAGCGCAACATCCTGACGGTGCCCATGTACCATATCGCGGGCATGCAGGCTGTGCTGTCCGCGATGTATGGTGGCCGCACGCTGGTGATCCAGCCGCAGTTCGACCCCGGGGAGTGGTTGAGCCTGGTCGAGCGGGAGGGGGTCGACCGGGCGATGATGGTGCCGACCATGCTCAAGGGGCTGATGGACCATGCCGAGTTTCACGACCACGATTTGAGCAGCTTGAGGGTAATCACCTACGGCGCGGCGCCCATGCCGCTGGAGGTGATAAAACGGGCAATTAGTGAATTCCCCAAAGCCCACTTCATCAACGCGTTCGGGCAGACGGAGACCGCGGCGACCATCACCATGCTTCCTCCTGATGACCACATGCTGAATGGGACGCCCGAGGAGATCGAGGTCAAGCTCAGGCGGCTATCGTCCATCGGCAAGCCCCTGGACGATGTTGAAGTCCGGATCGTGGGGGAGGACGGCGAGCCAGTGGAGTTGGGTGACGTGGGCGAGATCGTGGCGCAGGGCGGCCGGCTGATGAAGGGCTACTGGAACCAGGCTGGGGCCACCGCCGAGACAATCCGAGGGGGTTGGCTCTACACGGGCGACCTGGGCTACATGGACGACGATGGCTACATTTTTCTCGCGGGCCGGGCCAAAGACTTCATAAAGCGGGCCGGCGAGATGATCTCCCCGGAGGAGGTCGAGCAGGTGTTGCAGTCGCATCCAGCCATCGACGAGGCGGCGATCATTGGCGTGCCAGACCTGGACTGGGGCGAGCGCGTGCGGGCTATCGTTGTCGCGAATCCAGGCGAGGATGTCGATGAGGCGGAGGTCATCGAGTACTGTCGTGGGCGGCTGGCCAGCTTCAAGAAGCCCGAGTCGGTGGTAGTGGTGGATGAGCTGCCACGGAACGCCATGGGCAAGGTGCTCAAAACGGAATTGCGGGAGCGCCACTCCGAACCTATAGCGGCTTCCGGCTGACTGGCGGCCGCTAGCTAAGTCCGCACGCGGCCGTGGCGCTGTCTCGTCAGCGGATTCGGTCGGAGCCCATGTACCCCCGTAGCACCTCCGGCACCACCACTGAACCATCCTCTTGCTGGTAGTTCTCCAGGACCGCGATAATCACCCGAGGCAGTGCAAGCCCCGAGCCGTTCAGGGTGTGCACTAACCTGGGCCTGGAGCCGCGCTCCGTGCGGTACCTGATCTTCGCCCGTCGGGCCTGGTAGTCGGTGCAGTTCGAGCACGAGCTTACCTCGAGCCACTCGTTGGCGCCCGGCGCCCACATTTCCACGTCGTACGCCTTTACGGCGGGAGCGGACATGTCCCCGGTGCACAGTTGGAGTACACGGTAGGGAACCTCCAGGCGGGCGGCCAACTCCTCGGCATCGGCGACAAGCTTGTGGAGCTCATCGTCGGAGGATTCCGGCTCGACGAACTTGTACATCTCCACTTTCTCGAACTGGTGGGCACGCTTGATGCCCCGCGTGTCACGCCCGGCTGAGAACTTTTCCCGCCTCCAACAGGGCGTGTGGGCTACGTAGCTGATAGGCAGGTCGGCGGCGTCCAGTATCTCGTCCCGGTGAAGGCTTGTGATCGCCGCCTCGGCAGTGGGCAGCATCCACAGATCGTCTTCCTCGTCGTGGTACATCTCCTGTTCAAAGTGGGGCAGGTGCCCGCTGGCCCGCACTGTGTCGCTGGTGACCAGGTACGGCAGGTAGACCTCCCGGTACCCGTGTTCGTTAACGTGGAGGTCTATCATCCAAGATATGAGGGCTCGCTGCAGCCGGGCCGCCTGTCCGCTCAGAACGAAAAACCGCGAACCGGCCAATTGGGCGCCGCGCTCGAAATCTACGATACCGAGAGCTGGGCCGATGTCCCAATGCGGGAGGGGCTCGAAGTCGAACTGTCGCATCTCGCCAATAGTGCGCTCGACGACGTTCGCGGCTTCGTCGTCGCCAACGGGAGCGTCATCGCTTGGGAGGTTGGGCAGCGCAAGCAGGAGCGCGTCGAGGCGGTCGTCGGCGACGCGGACCTGTTCCTCGATCTCGTCGATGCGCGTGCCTATCTCGCGCATCTCCTCCTTTAGATCTGGCGTCACGTCTTCAGGCGAGCGGATCTGTTTGCTGACCTCGTTGCGGCGGGCCCTGAGGGAGTCGGACTCGGCGATAGCCGACCGTCTCTCCTTATCGTTTTCCAGGACCTCGTCGATGGGAGCGTCCTTTCCCCGCTTGCGCAGGGCGAGTCGGACCTGCTCGGGGTCGCTTCGTATCAGTTCTATGCTTAACAAAACCTGCCTCGGCGAAAGAGCGGCTGAAGTGGTGCTGGCTGGCTAGACCGTATTCTATGGTCGCGGAATCTGCCACGCAACCCCGGCGAGGTCGGCCTGGGGCCTGCGGTCGACTACAGGCTGGGTCCGAGGGCCATTCCGATGCTCCACGACCGGAGGGGGAATCCGGTAAACCGGGCATGCTCCCTTCACAAAAATCGCGACAAAGGTTTATAAAAGGCATTCAGCATGGCCCGGCCTGGGGTCTCGACGGCCATGGAGTCGGTGGCCAATGAACATCAAATTCGTACCTGGTTACATCCCAACCGGCCGCCCACAGAGGTTTTACAGGGAAACCCCGGGCCACGGCAAGGGCTTTGCCCCCTGAACCACCTGGAAGCTGGCGAGAACTCGGGGATCGAAGGTGGGGTCTCGACGGCGATGGAGTCGGTGGCGAAAGAACATCAAATTCGTACATGGTTACATCCCACCCGCCCGCCCACAGAGGTTTTCCAGAGACACCCCGGACCCCGGCAGGGGCTTTGCCCCCTGAACCACCTGGAAGCTGGCGAGAACTCGGGGATCGAAGGAGTCCAGCGCCGACTTACCGGAATCCTGACCGTCCGCGCAAGAACCGCAAACCTCACAACGTCCTGGCCTGTTAGAGGTCTGCGATCGCTTGTCGGCCGTCGGCGTATAATCATGATGTCGCCGTTCCCCGGACACCGGCGCCAACGAGAGGACGCGCAATGCCCCAGAGTCAGTCGATGGTTACCGATTACGCGGCCGGTCTGCTTGACACTCCGCGGGCACACCTGCGCCTCGAGCTGCAGCAGGACGAAGCCGGCCTGACCCTATTTCACGAGGGCCAGGTATTGGCTGAGTGCTATCTGACAAGAGAGGGCATGATCGCCGGCGGTTTCCTGGCTCAGGCCCTGGGAGTCAACGTGCCCGCTCTTGGAGCGTCCGTGGAACCGCGGGTCTCCACCGGTGTGCTGTTCCGCGCGCTGGGCATCTGCCAGCTTGACTTCGCCGAGGAGGCATCATACGTTCTCCTGGAGAGGCTGCTGGATGAGGCGGAAATGCAGCGGGGGGCCAAAAGCCAGGCCGAGTGACCGCTGCGTTGATTTGGATATATCTTCCTTCTATAATCGTTGCGGGCTTGCGGGCACGCTTTCAGGGCAACGGGGTGGCCATTTGACGATCGATTACTCGGAGTTGACGCCGGGTCAGAGCGTTTCTCGACGTAGCTACTTGCTGGACAGAGAGATGATCGCTGACTACATGTCGGCTGTCCAGGACGGCTCGGGTCACCTCAGCTCCCGGGATGGCACGACCCTCGCTCCGCCCATGTCGATCGCCGCACTCAGCGTCGGGGGCGTCGTGAAGGACCTTCAGATACCGGGCGGGAGCCTCCATGTGGGGCAGGAGATAGACTTCGTCAGGGCGGTGCCCTTGGGCGAATCTCTGAGCTGCGAGGTCACTGTGAAACAGAACTCGGTCCGCGGCGGCTGGAGGTTCATGGTCCTGGAATCCGAGGTGCGGGACTCCGAGGGACGCAACGTCATGTCTGGCCGGAGCACGGTCCTGGTACCGGTCCCCGAGGACGCCTCGCCGAAGGCCTCGAGTTGAACGTCGGCGACCAACTTGTGGCCGTCAAGAAAGACGTGACGCAGGACCACGTCGAGCGTTATGCTAGAGCTTCTGGCGACTTTAACCCCATCCATATCGACCCCGATTTTGCCGCCGGCTCTCAGTTCGGCACTCGGATTGCCCACGGGATGATGGTTGCCGCGACAATCTCGGAGATGATGACGTCGGCATTTGGAGGCGCGTGGGCCGATACGGGTCGGATGAAGATCAAGTTTAGGTCACCCGTATATCCGGGTGATCGGATCACGGCCGCTGGCCGGGTCAAGTCGGTGCGGGAGACCGAGGACGGGTCCGAGATCGCGTGCGCAATAGAAATCGCCAGGGGAAGCGGCGAGCTGGCGATCACCGGAGATGCCTCGGTGACGTTGTCGGCAGAGCGAGGGCCAATCGGGTGACGGCCGTGGCGAAATCCCGCGGGCCTAGAAACACCGAGCGCACGAGTCGGAACGGACCGAGCGTCATGCCAACAGGCAGAGCAGTAACTTGCCGATGGTTGTCGCGGAAGCCCAGGGCAACCCGGCACAGGAGCTAGAGCATTGACCGAAAACCAGAACTCGACCAGGATAGCCGTGGACGCCATGGGTGGCGACCATGCACCGGAACAGATCGTCGCGGGCGCGGTGGAGTTCGCGAAGTCCGGCGCAGGGCAGGTGATGCTGGTCGGTGACCAGGATGTCGTACAGGCCGAGCTTGCCAAGCACGATGCGGCCGACCTGCCGGTTTCGGTCTTCCCCTCCGAAGGCGTGATACGGGAGGGCGAATCACCGGCGATGGCTCTACGGCAGAATCCGAAGGCGTCCATTCTTGTGTCCACGGGCCTGGTCAAGCAAGGCCACGCCGACGCCTGTGTAACCATGGGCTCAACCGGTGCGGCCATGGCGGCGGCGGCCCTGGTTTTGGGCCTGGCGAAGGGCATCGATCGACCGGCGTTGGGCGGCCCCATCGTCGGGCTGGCGCCGCGAACCGTGGTGGTGGACCTGGGCACCAACGTCGACTGCCGGCCGCGGCAGCTTGTCAGCTTCGCGGTGATCGGGGACGTGTTCGCCCGTCGAGTGTGGGGCATGGATAGTCCCAGGATTGGGCTTCTCAGCGTCGGCGCCGAAGTGGGCAAGGGCAACCGGCAGGTCCGGGAGGCCACCGAACTGCTGGGGAAGAGCGGCCTGAACTTTGTGGGCAATGTCGAGGCCAACGAGCTGTCCAACGACAAAGTGGACGTGGCGGTGTGCGACGGATTCGTCGGCAATATCGTTATGAAACTGACCGAGGGCATGGGCGCGGCCATGGTGGACCACCTCAGGACCAGGCTGGCCGATCAGCTATCGGCGGAGAATGTCGACGCCCTGGTCGAAGAGGTCTACGAACTCAGCAACGTGGTGGAGACCAAGGGCGGTGGACCGCTGTTCGGCGTCAACGGGGTGAGCATCGTCGGTCACGGTTCGGCCCAGGCGCAGGCGGTGTCGCGTGCCATGGAGATGGCGAAGCAGGTCGCAGATACGGGATTTGTGGCACAGATGTTCGACGACCTTGGCGCAATCGACTCCAGGTTAGGCGAGTGACTCAAATCGCTTCGCCTTCGGGCGGCCGGACATCGACCGGGAGGGATTTTGGGCAAGTCTGATATAGAAGGCAAGTCGGCACTGGTCACCGGCGCGTCCAAAGGGATCGGCCGGGCTGTCGCCATCCGGTTGGCGGAGATGGGCGTTAAGGTCGCCGTCAACTACAACCGCTCCGAGGACGCCGCCCGGGACGTGGTGGCAATGCTGGGGGAGATCGGCGTCGAGTCCTTCGCGGTCCAGGCGGATGTCAGCGATCTCAAGCGCGTGACCGCTATGATCGACAAGGTGGAGGAGACCTGGAGCGGTATCGACATAATGGTCAACAATGCGGGCATAATCGACGACGGCCTGCTGGTCCGCATGTCCGATGAGGCCTGGGACAACGTGATCTCGACCAACCTCAACGGCACCTTCTACTGCACTCGTGCGGTGCTTCGAGGGATGTTAAGGCGCCGATGGGGACGCATCATCAATATCGGCTCCGTGGTGGGCATCCGCGGCAACGCGGGCCAGGCGAACTATTCTGCGTCGAAGGCCGGAATCATGGGCTTCACGAAGGCCCTGGCCAAAGAGGTTGCCACCCGGCATATTACTGTTAACACGGTCACGCCGGGCTACATCAGCACCGATACGGTGGACGTGCTGCCTCAGGAGACCAAAGAGCGGATCAGGGCCGCGATCCCACAGGGCCACTTTGGGGAGGTCGACGACGTCGCCCACCTGGTCGCCTTTATAGCGAGCGAGAAAGCGAAGTATATGACTGGCCAGGTCGTCAGCGTCGACGGCGGAATGGCGATTTAGGCGGCCTTCGCTGATGTCACTAAAGGGCAAGGTCGCTCTGGTCACCGGCGGCTCCCGTGGAATCGGAAAAGCCATCGCGCTGGAGCTGGCCCGCAGCGGCGCGGACATCGCCTTCAACTATCTTCGAGACCACGAGGCTGCCACCGCGACCCAGGAGGAGATCCGGGCCGTGGGCGTGCGGTGTCTCAGGGTTCGCGCCCACCTCGGGGATTCCGACAAGATCAGCGACCTCTTCACCCAGCTGGACCAGGAGTACGGCCGCCTGGACATCCTCGTGAACAACGCTGCGACAGGTGTGCAGCGCCCGGCCTCTGAACTGGAGCCCAAGCACTGGGACTGGACCATGAACGTGAACGCCCGCGCGCCTTGGTTGTGCTCCATCGAGGCGTCGCGACTGATGGGCGAGGGTGGACGAATCGTGAACATCACCAGCGAGGGCTCGCGGCGTGTGCTCCCGTACTACTTCTCGGTCGGAGCGTCCAAGGCCGCGCTGGAGGCGGTGACGCGGTACCTGGCGGTCGAGTTGGCGCCGCTGGGCATCGCCGTGAACGCGGTGTCGGGCGGCTACGTGGACACGGGCGCGTTGGACCACTTCCCCACGAAGGAGAAGATGCTCGAGGCGGGGCGCAATACGCCCGCGGGCAGAATGGTGACGCCCGAGGATATCGCCAGGGTGGTGGTGTTCCTCTGCACGGAGGCCGCGGAGATGATCCGAGGCCAGATAATCCTGGTGGATGGCGGCGTAACTCTAACCGCCGACCAGGGCACACCCCTGGACCCATAATTGGGCGTGTGGCTGGGCCGGAACTGACGGGGCGCGCGCCAACGAACTTGCGAGAAAGCAGAGGGACGAAGCCCCTTTGCCGGGAGTCTGAGTGCTTGCCCTGAGCAGCGCCGAAGGGGTGTCCCTCAGATATTTTTTCCCCCTCGAAGGAGGGGGCCAGGGGGATGGTCGTCCGCGCGAGTTGGATCAGCATCCTTCTCGTGCTCCCAGCCAGTGTTGAACGTTGGCTGTCGGGACGCTATCTCTCGTCTGCCGGACCCGCCACAGTTACGGTTAGCTGGCTCCCGGGGGCGTCCGCGTTAAGCCTGGCGCCGGGCTGGACGTGGCTCTTGCGTACGTAGCCCAGAGCGGCGCGCCGGTCGGTCCACGTCGCCGACGCCACAGAGGTCACTGCGCCGACGTTCTGACCGTCCGCCGTTAGCGTCGTGCCAGGCTCCAGAATCGCGTCCGATTCCCAGCCCAGGGCTACCAGGTGTTTCTGTACCTTGTCGTAGGTGTTGAGGCGGGCCACGACCTCCTGTCCGATGTAGCAGTCCTTGTTGAAACTGACGTACGACAGCAGCTCCGCTTCGAGGGGATTGTAGTCCTCGGTTAGCTCGCCGTCGGGGCCGGGCACGCGGTTTTCCACGCGCAGGAACTCGGCGACATCGGCGTCGGCGGCGGACAAGCCTCGCTCTTCGAACAGCTTGACGACATCATCGGCCGTTGCGGACCACACCAGGATGTCGAAAGCGGTTGCTCCCGGAAAATCGGTCTTGACGATGACGTGGTCTCTGGAGCTCACGGAGTCAAACCGGGCCAGCTCGGCGACTTCCATATCGAGCGCCTGCTGGACCGCGGCAGCGGCCTCGGGGCCGACGATGCCCAGCATGCTGGTCTCCTCGGAGATGTCCCGCACCTCCACGTCCTCCGTGAAAGTGTAGAACTCGATCCACTCGGCGACCTTCGTCTGCCTGCCAGGACTGGTTAGCACCAGAAGGCCGTCGTCGAGGGCGGCGACCAAGAGCAGGTCTACGATGCGCCCCTTGTTGGTCGTCAGGACGGTGCCCGTCCCATGCCCCGGTGCGACCTCGTCGAGCTTGTTGGTGGACAGGCGGTTGAGCAGGTCAGGGGCATCGCTGCCTGACACCATCAGGCGTCCGACGTCGGAGCGATCGACCGTGGCTGCGGACCGGGTCAGCGACTCGTATTGGAGCAGCTTCGAGCTATGCTGTGCTGCGCCGTCCGCCGTCGCTCTCGACCGGGCCACGGCGCCGAGTGCCCGGTTTGTGGCAGGCATGTCCGCCTCCTCGGTGAAAGTCAAATCGCCGCGGTCAAGTGCGCGGCGATTCGGGATTACATCTGTCGGAACGTGTTAGCCGAGATCTATACGCTGAATGAGGTGCCGCAGCCGCAGGTGGTCTTGGCGTTGGGGTTGTTAAAGACAAAGCCCTTGCCGTTGAGGCCGCCCGAGTATTCCAGAGTGGTGCCGGCGAGGAAAATGTACGACTTTCGATCGACGTACAGTTTGACGCCATGGTCCTCGATGGTCTTGTCTCCCTCTTTGGGAGCGTCCACAAGGTCCAGGATGTAGGTAAGCCCCGAGCATCCTCCGCCCTTGACCCCGACGCGGAGGCTGGTGTCGGGTTTGCCCATCTGCTCGGCGAACCCTCGGACGTGCTCCGCTGCCTGCTCGGATATGCTGATGGTCAGTGGCTGGGGTGTAGCCGTTGTCATGGTTCCTCCCCCGGACTCAGGGATCGTTCACCCAGTGACGAACATGGACTTCCTGCTGATATCTTACAGGTCATCCACTAGAGCGTCAATCGTGCTGGGGTCCGGTAATACGGTCGCTCCGGCTCGCTGCGGGAGGAGCGGATCTGCTTGCCCGTCAGTCGGCGCTGGTACAGAGCCAGAAATTTCGGGCGTCGGAGGGCTACGGAAGCCCTGCAACTCGCGACGCATAGGCTTGCTACCCACGGCTCATGCGACCTCAGGACACGAGGACTTTCGGGATGAAGTGCTTATCGCGGCGCTCCCGCTCGCAAGCTATAGCCGCGATGATGCGTGATAGAATGTCAGCCTGTTGAGAAACAAGTGACGCCCAAGTGACGCCAAGGAGGGCACCGATGGCCGATTTCGAAGGTATACTTCCCGCTCACACTACGCCCATGGCTGCAGACGGCAGGCTCAACGAGGCGGCTTTCCGCGAGGTGATGGAGCACAACATCCAGGCGGGTGTGAACGGATTCTGGGTGGCTGGAGGGACAGGAGAGAGCGTGCTCCTGGACGACGAGGAGAACATACGCATCGCCGAAATCGCCGCGGACCAGAATCGAGGCCGCGTCAAGAACATCATGCACGTCGGCGCGTCGACCACGCTGCGTGCCGCGAAGCTGGCTGAGAACGCCGCACGAGTGGGCGTCGAGGCCATCTGCTGCGTGCCTCCCTTCTTCTACAGGCAAAACGACGACGCCATTGTCGCCCACTACAGGGCGGTTGGCTCGGCGGCCGACCTACCCCTGTTCGTATACAATCTGCCCGGCTCAACCGGGGTCGAGATTACCCCGGACATGATGAAAAAGATTCAGGACGGCGTCCCCCAGCTTAAGGGGTTGAAGCATTCGGCACCCAGCTTTGGCAACATACGCGACTTCGCGGACATGGGGCTGGACTCGCTCATCGGAAGCTCCGCGCTGATGCTGCCAGGGTTAACGATAGGGGCGTCGGGATGTGTCGACGGTCCTCCGAACGCGGCTCCCGAGCTGTGGGTCGAGATATGGAACGCCTACAAGGCGGGCGACATTCCGCGTGCCGAGGCGGCGCAGAGGCGCGCCACGGATTTAGTGATGCTGATTCGCGGATTCGGCATGCACGCGGCGGTCAAAGCCCTGCTTAGCGAGCGACTGGGGATCGACTGCGGCGAGCCGAGGCTCCCGTCGCCTCCGCTCTCACCGGAGGCCAAAGCGGACCTACTGAGGCGCGCCGAGGCTCTGGGAGTGGGCAGGGTCGCCGTGGCGCAATCCGACGACTAGGGTCCGTTCGAAGTAGCGAAAAAGGGGCGCCAGGCGCCCCTTTTTGCGTGGGAGGAGGCGGCCCAGATGGGTGAGGCGCCACCGCGCGTTCGCCAAGGGCTTTGGGCGGGCCTGAAGGCGCTGGTGGATGACTACCAGGGCAGCCAGATAGCAGCTCGAGCATAGTATTCCGCGGGCGGGACCTGGACGTGGTGCTGTCGGTGAGCGTGGACAGTGGCACCTGACAAAATACGAGATCGGAATGGGCGGGATGTCGCTACACTATCCAAAGATAGGCTGAGGGTTGGGCGCCGATTCGGTCCCAACGTTGGTGGTCGTGTCTGGCCCGCCGGCGACCGGGAAGACCACGCTGGCCCGAGACATAGGCCAGCGGCTAGGGCTGCCTGTCTTCACCAAGGACGATTTGAAGGAATCCCTGTACGACTCGCTTGGCGGAGACGACCTCGAATCCTCCCGTCGCCTCGGCCGGGTGAGCATCGACCTGCTTTTCAAACTAATGGAGGCCCAGCTGTCAGCCGGGCAGGGAATGATCGCCGAGAGCAACTTTTGCGCGCGCGACCATCCGCCCAGATTCAAACGGCTTGCTGAGCGCTGCCCGCACAGGATTGTGCAGGTGTATTGCTCCGCCTCTGACGAGGCCATCGTATCGCGGTACCGGGCTCGGGGCGCCTCCGGGTCCCGGCACCCAGCCCATTTCGACGGGGCCAACGTGAAGAGGCTGCGCCAGGGGCTCGCGGAAGGTATATGGGAGCCCCTCGACATACCCGGCAGGCTGATCACGGTCGACACCCCGCACTTCGAGGCCGTCAAGGTGGATGAGGTGGTCGCCGAGATCGAGACGGCTATGTCGCGGCGGTAGCCGGTTGTCCCGGCCGGTCAGCCCCTGAGGATGGCCCGAGACGAGAGGAAACGCGTATTGCCAGGTAACGTCCACAGCGACAGGTCGTTGTTCACGAGGCTTGGGCTGCAGGCGCGGCCGTTCTGGGGCCAAATATCAGCGATCATGGCCTTGCGGATGCTGGGTGTGCCCCTGGCGCTGCTGATCCCGCTTCCACTCAAGATCGCCGTGGACAGCGTCGTGGGGACCGATCCGGTGCCCGGGTTCATCTCGCCGCTGGTCCCCGATTCTCTGATGGTCTCCAAGCTCAGGTTGCTGGGGTTCGCCGCGGGACTCCAGGTGCTGATCGTGCTGCTGACTCAGCTCCAGGAGCTGGGCAGCTACGCTCTCCGGGAGATGGCGGGACAGGGCATGGTCAAGCAGTTTCGCTCGCGGCTTTTCGCCCAACTGCAACGTCTGTCGCTGCTGTACCACGATACTCGGGGTGTGGCCGAGTCAGTCTACCGCGTCCAGCAGGATGCACCGGCGATCCGAGATGTCGCCATCAACAGCGTGATCCCGACGTTCGGAGCTGCCACGACCCTTGTGGCCATGGTCTTCATTATCGTCCGCATAGACTGGCAGTTAGCGGCGGTGGCCCTGGTGGTATCGCCGGCCCTGTTCGCTCTAGCCACGTACTACAACCGCCGAATGCGGGCCAGGTACAGAGAGGCAAGGCGGCTGGAGAGCTCGGCGATTCGAATCGTTCAAGAGGCGCTGGGAGCATTCAGGGTCGTGAAGGCTTTCGGCAGGGAAAAGAGCGAGCAGGAGAGGTTCGGGCGGCGGGCTGACGAGGGGGTCCGGATGCGCATCAGACTGGGCGTGGCGGAGGGCCTGTTCGGGCTGGTCGTAAACCTGACGATCGCATTGGGCACGGCGCTGGTGCTCTTCGTGGGCGTCCGCAACGTGCTCGACGGCCTACTGACCCTGGGCGAATTGCTGGTGGTGCTAGCCTACATAGCCCAGCTATACGGGCCGCTCAGGACCATCAGCAGACAGACGGCGGCACTCCAGTCGTCGCTGGTTGCCGCGGAGCGGGCCTTCGACCTGCTGGACGAAGAGCCGGACGTGGAAGAGCGGCCAGACCCGCGGCGCCTGACGCGAGCGCGCGGAGAGGTCGAGTTCCGCGGAGTCAGCTTTGCGTACGGTGACACCCCGCCGGTGCTCCACGACGTCTCGTTTCGGGTGCAGGCCGGCGCAAGGGTCGGCGTTTCGGGACGGACCGGCGCGGGAAAGACGACCATCGCAAGCCTGCTGCCAAGGTTCTACGACCCGTCCGCTGGGACCGTCCTGATCGATGGCGTGGACATCCGTGAGTACGGCCTCGGGGACCTGCGCGACCAGTTCGCCATCGTGCTTCAGGAGGCGGTGCTGTTCTCATCGACCATCGCTGAAAACATCGCCTACGGCCGGCCCGAGGCTACTCGACGGGAGATCGAAGAAGCGGCCGAGGCGGCCAACGTCCACCGTTTCATCGTTGGCCTCCCAGACGGCTACGAGACCTTGGTTGGTGAACGAGGCATGACGCTCTCGGGCGGGGAGCGCCAGCGGGTCGCTCTGGCCAGGGCGTTTCTCAAAGACGCGCCCATACTGATACTCGACGAGCCAACCAGCTCCGTGGACCTTGAAACGGAGAGCGGGATCATGGCTACGATGGAGCGGCTGATGTCGGGCCGCACCACATTCATGATCGCCCACAGGCCGAGCACACTGACCTACTGCAACGCGATTCTGGAGATCGAAGATGGGGTCGTTACCGGCGCCAGCGGCGAGATCGACCTGACGGGGCTTGCCGTGAGCCGGGCCTGATCCACTCGCTGGTCGACGCGGGCGATTGGCCCGAGAGTGCTTCGTGATACGATGCGCCGAACTACGGGCGCAAGCGACCGCGCCCCCGGAAGGAGGTCAGGGATGTCGGTAAAGATAGGCGTCGGCTTTGGCGGATGGCCCTTCTCGGACGCCGACCCGCAACGACTCTGGGAGTACGTGGACGCGTGCGAGGCGCTGGGCATCGACTCGATTTGGCTCAGCGACCGGATTGTGTCGGAGGCGTTGAATCTCGAGCCGATGATCGCGCTGTCCTTTATCGCCGCCCGCACAACCAAGCTCAAGTTTGGAACCAGCGTGCTGGCTCTGCCGCTGCGCGGCCCGACGGTGTTGGCCAAGGAGATCGCGACCCTGGACTACCTGTCCGGAGGACGTGTGCTGCCGGCCGTGGGGCTTGGTACCGAGGACGAGCGTGAGTTCGAGGCGTGCGGCTCGCCCAAGAGACAGCGTGGGGCACGGACCGACGAGGCGATCAAGCTCATGCGGCTGCTCTGGTCGCAGGACGAGGTGACGTTTCACGGCGACTATTTCACGCTGAATGAGGTCACGGTCCAGCCCAAGCCGGTCCAGCGAGACCTGCCGCCAATCTGGATCGGCGGTAGGAGCGAAGCTGCCCTCCGCAGGACCGCGAGGGTGGGCGATGGCTGGCTGGTCTCCCAGGCCACCCCCGACGAGGTGGCGCAGGGGATCGAGCAGATCAAGGCTATGACGCTGGAGACGGGCAACGAGATCGAGGACGACCACTACGGGGCCCTGTTCAGCTTCTGCATCGCTGACACGGCCGAGGAGGCAGCGGGGCTGGCAGCGCCCCACATGCTCCGGCGACGGTCGGACGTGTCCTACTCGGAGTTCTCGGCCTTTGGGCCGCCTGACCGGGTGTCGGCGCTAATCGACCGGTACATCGAGGCCGGCGCCACCAAATTCGTCGCGAGACCCGCCTGCCCTCCTTCGATGATGATGGATCAGCTGGCCCTGCTGGCCGACGAAGTGGTGGGACGCTACCACGCCAGCGAGGACGGAGCAGTCGCCTGAACGAGCTGGCGCCGGCGACACCGAACGTCCCGCTGCTTGGCTCGCCCGCCCTCGATAGTTTTGGGGGTCACCCCTTTGGCGTTGCTCAGGGCAGACTCTCAAACCTCCGGCCTGCGGCACTTTTCACCGACCCGTCCGGCCGGTGAACTTTAAACGCACACCGGCTCGTCGGCGCGGATGCCGGCGAGCGCGACACCTCCCGGCGGGTTGTCCGGGCGGCGCCCTGAGCAATACAATGCTCATTGCCACAGACCCAAGAGCCATGATGGAGAAGCAAATGTACCCGATAGACCTCTCTGGTCAGAACGCGGTGGTGTTCGGCATCGCAAACCAGCGGAGCATAGGCTGGGCCATCGCCCAGGCGCTGGAGGAGGCCGGGGCGCGGCTGGTCTTGACGTATCAGAACGACAGGCTTCGGGGAAACGTCGAAAAGCTCGCAGACTCGTTGTCGAGCAAGCCGCTGCTGGTGGAGTGCGACGTCAGCGACGACGCCAACGTGGAAGCCATGTTTCAAGGGCTCGCCAAGGATATCGGCCACGTCGAGGTCCTGGTCCACAGCATCGCCTTCGCCGACAGGGACGACCTGGGGGGACGGTTCGTAGACACGCAGCGCGAGGGGTTCCGGCTGGCCCTGGACATCAGCGCATACTCGCTGGTGAGCGTGACCAGGCATTGCGCGCCACTGATGGCGGACGATGGGGGCAGCATACTGACACTGAGCTTCCAGGCGTCCAGCCGGGTGTTTCCCGGATACAACATCATGGGCACCGCCAAGGCGGCGCTGGAGAACGAGGTGAGGCAGCTTGCGTGGGACCTGGGTCGCGATGGCATCAGGGTAAATGCAGTTTCCGCCGGGCCGCTGGATACGCTGTCCTCGCGGGTCATCAGCGATTACAAGGACATGAAGCGGGTCCACGCCGAGCGGTCGCCGCTGGGGCGGAACATTACCCACCGGGAGGTGGCCGATACGGCGCTGTTCCTGTGCAGCCCCATGGCCAGCGGCATCACCGGCGAGATACTTCACGTCGACAGCGGCTACAACGTGATGGGTATCTAGGCGATGGACTGGGCGCAGACGATAGTGGCGGCGCTGAAGGTGAGCCAAACCTCGCTGGTGGCCTACGTGCCAGACATCAGCATCGATCAGGTCACGAAGCTGATCGACGCTGACGACTACTTCCACCTGGTCTCGGCCACCCGGGAGGAGGAGGCGATCGGCATCGCATCGGGTGCTTACGCGGCCGGCCGGAACTCGGCTGTGTTCATGCAGTCCAGCGGATTCGGCAACTGCTTGAACGCCCTGGCCAGCCTGTGCATTCCTTGCCGGATCCCGATTCCCATGTTCATCAACATGAGGGGAGAGGTTGGCGAGTTCAATATCGCTCAGGTCGCGATGGGCAGGGCGACGCGGCCCGTCCTGGACGTGCTTGGGATCACCCACTACACGCTGGACTCTGACGATCGTCTGATGCAGAGGGTGAGCGGGGCGTTGACGCTGTGCCACTCTTCGAGGCAGCCCCTCGCCCTGTGCATGACGCCGATGCTTCACGGGGGCAAAATTGCATAGGTTCAGCGCCACCAGGATGCTTCTGAAGCACGTCGGTGACATGCCAGTAGTCGCTAATCTTGGGCCCACGTCCGATGAGCTGTGGCACGCTGGCCCCCGGGACCGCAGCTTCTACACGTACGGGTCGATGGGGCTTTGCTCATCGGTGGCGCTGGGCATGGCGCTGTCCACCGGCGAAAAGGTCGTCTCGTTGGACGGCGACGGCTCGCTGCTGATGAACATGGGCACGATTGCCACTATCGGTCGGGAGGCGCCGAAGAACCTGATCGTGATCGTCTGGGACAACGAGCAGTGGGCACAGACCGGCAACCAGGCCAGCCACACCGCCTTTGGCACGGACCTGGAGCAGGTAGCGCTGGGTTGCGGGATCGCTTGCACGGCCACGGTGAGGGATGAGGAGGAGCTGGAGGCGATCTTCCTCCAGTCGCTTGGAAACGACGGTCCCTGGTTCATAGTGGCCAAAGTCGAGGAAGAAGGGTATCTACCGGTGGCGCCGGTGGAGCCGGAGATGACGCTTTACAGGTTCAGGCAGACGTTCCTGGGATAGAAAACGCCCAGTCCCTCCGCTGACAGGACACTTTACATGGAGTCGATCTGGCTGGAAGTAGAAGAGAGCGCCAACTGCGGCTACATGCCGTTGCAGGTGTATGAGGCGCACAGACCTCCGGCGCCCGTCGGCCGGGTGATGCTGGAGGAGCCCGACCGGCCCTGGGGAGTGTACCTGGTTACCGGCTGGTGCAGCGAGGACGGGGGTGCGCCGTGCCCCGCGTTGTACGCACCGGTCTCCGACTCGGGCCAGGCTCAGGTCCACCTGGTCTATGGCGGTGACTGGGGGATCCGACTCAAGCCCGAGGAATCGCCGGCCGATTGGAACGTGGCGGACGAGTCCCAATTCGGCGAGCCGTACCTGATGCTCATCAACGAGGGCGACGTACTGCTTTAGCAGGTCGCGGGCGGGGTTCAGGGCGCGCCTACCGGGACCTCGTAATGGGCACTGTACTTGCAACCCCGCGTTAGGACGCCCTCGCTGTGGCGGACCGGGCAGCCTCCCCCGTATCAGCGCTCTGGTCTGCTGCTATCTGCCCCCTGAGCTGTGGCAACAGTACTGTAACGAGTGCGATGGACACCAGACCGACGGTCGCGAATACAAGCACGGCCGTCTCGGCTCCAGTACGGTCTGCCAGGGCCCCTATAATCAGCGACCCGATTGGGGACGCGCCGATGGCCAGCGAGATGACTCCGAGGGCCCTTCCACGCATCTCGGCTCGGGCGGCTAGCAGGACGATGGTAGCCTGCATCGTCCCGAATCCGGCCATGCCCAGTCCAAGCAGCACGAGTATCGGCATGGCGATTGCGAAGGAGTTCGACAGCGCAAATGCAAAGCACATGACCAGACCGACGGCCGAACCTCCCAGGTAGAACCGGCCGTGGTGTCTAATCGAGCCCAGGCTGGCAATGCCAATCGAGCCCACGATCGCGCCCAAGCCGTCCGCGCCCATCAACAGGCCCATCTGGCCGGGGCCGGCGCCGAAGGAGTCGCGGGCGATGACCGGGACCATCTGCATATACGGGAACAGAAGAAAGTTCATCAGCACGGTTACGAGGACTGTCGCAATGATCACCCGGTTGCCCAGCACGTAGGTGAAGCCCTCGGCCAGATTCCTTGAGATGCTGTAGGTTGCGGGCCGCTCCACTCGGCTCGGCGGGAGCCTCACCAGCGCCATGAAGATGATCGATACCGAGTGGAACAGCGCCATCACGACGTATCCGCCGGTGACGCCAGCGGCAACGATCATTCCTCCGGCGATGATGGGTCCGAGCATGCGGCTGGAGTGCATCCCAACGGAGTCCAGGGCCACCGCATTGGTTAACGTCGCGCTCCCGAATATGTCGTGAACCAACGACCGGCGGGTGGGCATGTCGAGGGCCCATGCGAGGCCGCTCACCGACACGGCGATATAGCCGTGCCAGAACTCCGCCCGTCCCGAGACCAGCATGGCTGTCATCCCCAGCGACGCGGCCAGGGTCGATGCTTGGCTGAATAACAGCAGCCGGCGTCTGTCGATGCGGTCCGCCAATACGCCCCCGAGGAGGCCGAACAAGAGCAGGGGCGCCATGCTGAAGAAACCGACCAGGGCAACGAAGAAGGGCGAGTCGGTGAGGTCGAGGACGAGCCAGCTCAGCAGCGTGATCTGCATCCAGCGGGAAACGTAAGTGAAGAAGTTTGCAGGCCACAGCATTCGGTAGCTATAGACCCGGAATGCGTCGAACGTATGAGGTACGCGCGCCCTGGCCTGACCGAATGATGAAAGGTGTGCCATGAATTGACTAACGTGTATGTTATCGCGATCCGCGGGTAAGTCAAAGAGGCGGGCGGGTGGGCATCCAATCGTTTTTATGGTGACGCTACATGGAACCAACGTCGTCACACCGACGGTAGCGGCTGTCCGGATAGATTGGGGAATGAGCCATCCGATGCCTTGAATCTGTTAGGGGGCCTTACCCGAGACCGATACACTGCCAGCGCGAGTGGCTCAGCGCGAACCGGGCTAGACGAGACCGTTTACGAGGTGGGTGGAAAGACCAACTCGACTGCGGCGCTGGGCACCCAGCCCTGCAGGTCGGTGGAGGGGATGGAGACCCGTGACCATTGGCCTATGGCCTCGACCAGATCGGCTTCGGCCCCGCCGTGAAGGGTGAACTGGCTGACGTACTGGTCGCCGGGACCGCTGAGGACCTCCACTGACTCGGCTACGACCACGGCGGCGTCATCGAGCGAAGCATATTGCTGGATTCGTCCGGCCACAGCCAGCACGCTCACCATAAGCAGCGCCGCAGCGGCCAGCAGTGTCCGCAGAGCAATCCTCCGGCCCCGCCGGCCGCGAGACATAAACGCCCATATCGCCGAAATGCTCGCCGCTGCCCACAGCGCCAACGCGGCGGCAGCAAGATCACCGCGGGACAGGAGTGACAGCGTGTCGGCCAGCGCGACCAGAGGTCCAGACGCGGCGGGTCTTTCGATCAGGTCTTTGACGTGCTTTCGCGCGAGACCCAGGTTGGCCTCCAGGTCAGGGTCGTTGGGCGCGAGACGCTTGGCCCGCAAATAGCTGAGCACCGCGCGCCCGAACTCGCCCTGTTTGTAATAGGAGTTACCCAGGTTGTAGTAGAGGTCCGAGTCGTCGTACCCGAGAGCGGCGAGCCGTTCGTACGAGCTGGCGGCCCGCGAGTACTCGGCGTCCTCGTAGAGTTGGTTGGCCGCCGCAAAGATGGCGGCGTCATCAGGCGTTTGCGCCCGGACCAACCTGGGCGTGGAGGCAGCGAAGACGATCAGCACCACTGCCAGCAACGCGTGGGCAAATCTCATTGGCCGAACTCCCGTTCCAGAGCCTCTATCAGGCGTTCGGTGTCGTCCAGCAAATCGGCGGCCGCATCGGTCGCGGCGCCGGGGCCGTACCGTCCGCCCTCGATTAGCGTCAGCATTGCGTCGACCCTGGCCGCCAGCTCCGATTCGACGCCTCGCCCGTTTAGAGTGTCCACGATCGCCGTTCGGCTGAGGCCTGAGCCCGGCCGACCCAGCCTGGCCTGAAGATAGTCGGTCAGCGCGCGTCCCGCGGCCGGGAAGGGGTCGATGCCGGAGTCTCTTGCAGTCTGGGTGGCCGCCAGCGCGGCCTCGACGGGTGTGGTCGAGGTTGCAGCCCCACGGATCGCAGGCGCCAACCGCTCCCTGTACTTCCACGCACCGGCCGCCGCCATTGCGACGACCGGGAGCAGCCAGGCAATCCAGTACAGTTGGCTCGACGTCACGCCGTCGCTTCGGGCTCGCAGGCTGTCCGGCACGGGCCGGATATGCCGTATGTCGGAGGCGGTCTGCACCACCTCGCTTCGAGTTGATGGAAGGGCGACGTCGGGAGGGCTCGGGGCCGTGCCGCGAGACACCTGCACGGGGACAGCCTTCGTCGTCAATAAGTGGTATTGCTCACCCTCGGGCTCGAAGTAGCTGAACTCGATGGCGGGTATTATGAAGCTACCCTCTGAATTTGGCACCAGGGTGCGCTCGTAGGTTCGGGTGCCTCGAATCGAATCGTTGACAACGGACACGTTGGTGTCGGTCTTCGATTCAAACACGCGCCATCCCGGCATGTCTGGGAAAGGGGGATCGGCCTGGGTAGGCAGGTTG
Organism: Dehalococcoidia bacterium; assembly: GCA_965248005.1. GTDB lineage: Bacteria > Chloroflexota > Dehalococcoidia > Lucifugimonadales > UBA1123 > CBDFIE01. Next base: position 238,813 of record CBDFIE010000003.1, on the reverse strand, counting down.
CCCTCCCCGGAGATGGTCACGGTCATGGTTATGGGGTCGCCGGCGGCCACCTGATCGACATCGACCGACGCCTGTATAGCGAATCTCCCTACGGCGCCGGCGAATGACGTTGGGGCGCCCGCCGGCAGTGGACGAACGTTGACGGTTACGGGCGCCGTCGCGTAGCGGATCTCCTGCAGCGAGATTATACCCATCAGCGACCTCGCGAGCATCGACGCCGGCTCGATCACCGATTCACCGATCAGAGTAGGAAGTAAGAACGTGCGAAACTCAGAGACTCGATATTCCCGGCCGCCGGCCTGGGCGGAGAGGACCCTCTTCATCGTGTCCTGGCCGTTCCAGAAACCCCGATACGCTGGAGGGCGATACCGATCTCCGCCTCGCTGGGAGTCCGCGGCGTAAAACCGGACCCTATAAGTGATCTGCTGGCCCAGGTAGGGCCTGTCGTTGTCGACCTCGGCCTCAATGTAATAGTTCTGGCCGCTTAGCTTGTCGCTGGTGAGCGTCTGTGGCTGTTGGCTGGGAAACGGCGCGACGCCGCTGCCCAAAACGGTGACGCTTAAGCGCTCAGTTTCGTAAGTCGTGCCCTGCATCGACACCTTGATCGGGTCAATGACCACTACGCCGGACTTGAGTGGCTGAAAATTGTAAGCGAAATTGAAGGTTGCGGAAGCTGCGCCGTCCCGAAAAACTATGCTGGACTTCGTCGTTCTTCCAACTAGCTGGGCACCGTCGATTGGAGGAAGAGTTGGCAGAGGAACGCTGGTCTCCCCGACAACGGTAACGGTCAGAGTGAAAGTATCGCTGACGTCGACCGTATCGCGGTCCAGCGTCGCGGTAATCGGCACGACCTGTGCCCGAGCAACCGCGGCCAGCGGGATGCTGGCTGCTGCCAACACTCCGACCAGTGCCAGGGCTATCGTCGCACGCTTAGCCACCGTGCTACCAGTCCCTTTCGGGCGGAGGGCCCGGGACCGCGAGAACCTCGTGCAGCCTGCTTCGCAGCGTCTCAGTACCATCGCCGACGGCATCCAGTAGCTGGCGGGCCTGGTCTTCGGTCAATACCGAGCCCGGATCGAGTAGAGACTCGTCGAAAGCCTGGTCGCCTGGGTCCAGGTCCGAAGAGTCCTCTCCTTGACCCTGGCTAGGGTCATCCTGCTGATTACTGGGCGCTTCGCCGCCGCCGCCCTGCTGTGTGTCATTGGGGTCCGGTCCGAGGGCCTCCGGGTCCAGGTCCTGCTCTCCAGTCTGCTGGGCGAGGCGAAGTAGGGCCAGCTCCAGATTGTATTTGGCGTCCAGGTCGTCAGGTTCCATGCGGAGGGCCTCCCGGTAAGACTCGACAGCTTGATAGAGCTGGGAGGTCAGGTAGAGGGCGTTGCCGATGTTGAAGACGCTCCGCTGGGCCAGATCCACCTCGGCGCGGGCGAGTGCCTGCTCGTACTGGCCCTGAGCTTCATCGAAGTTCCGCTGACGGTACTGTGTGTTGCCCGAATTGTAGCGGGGCTCCGGGCGCTTTGGAAGCTCCTCTCTGGCGCGCTGGTAGGCCTCCAAGGCCTTGGCGTACGCTTCGTCGGAGAAGTGCTGGTTGCCAAGGTTATTGGATAGCGGGCCGGTACGGTTGGGCAGCGGGCCCGGCCCGCTGGCCACGGGCCCAGAGGCGCCGCAGGCCGCGGACGCAGCGGTGGTCGCGAGGGCTAGCAACGCGATTGTCAGGTTCTTGACGTTCATGGGGTGCCAGCCTGCTGGGGGCCGCCAGTCAGAATTCCAGACCTCGCGCGGTCAGGTATAAGCTCGAAGGCCACGAGGGCAGCCAGCGTGGCGAAGAGGAAGATCTGAAACCTTTCGATTCGCCTGGTCTCGAGTTCGCTTTCGAAACTGGCGGTCTTGAGTCCGCCGATTTCCGTCGCCAGGGCCTCGCCGGGGCTGGGGGCTGCCGCGCCAGAGAAGTAGCGTCCGTTGCCGGCGGCCGCGATCTCCTGCAGAACGGTCTCGTCCAGCCGTGATATCACCATCTGTCCTCTGCGGTCACGCTTGTAGCTTATCGAGCCGTTCGATGTTGCCGGGTCGGGGATCGGTTCTCCCTCCGGTGAGCCGAGCCCAACCGTGTATACGATGACTCCCGCATCCGCCGCCCGCGTCGCGGCCTCCACCGCGTCGCCTTCGTGGTCCTCGCCGTCGGAGAGCACTACCAGCACCTTTTGGCTGGGCCGTAGGACGTCGTAGCCCTGGACCGCGGCGTCGATGGCCTCGGTGATGGCGGTGCCCTGCCTCGAGATCATCCCCGGGTGTGCGTTCTCAAGAAAGGTCAAGGCAGTGCCGTAGTCGAACGTCATCGGGAACTGGACGAAGGCGGCGCCGGAGAACAGCACGAGACCCACGTCATCGCCCTGAAGCCTCGAGATGAGGTCTGTCACCTCCAGTTTGGCCCGCGCCAGGCGGTTGGGCTTGGCGTCCTCCGCGAGCATGCTGGTGGAGATGTCCAAGGCCACCATGAGTTGAACGCCCTGCTGCTCGACCGTCTCGAGTTCGGTGCCCCACTGGGGGCGAGCCAGCGCGACCAGGACCATAGTCAGTGCGGCGAACCACAGGGCGGTCCTGATGCGGCGTCCACGAAAGTTAACCGTGGCCTGTAGCCGTTCAACCAGAATTCGGTTCCCGATCCTGGTCAAGTCGACACGGCGCCTGCGTGCCGCCCAGGCCGCCAATGCCGCGGCCAAGGGCAGCGCCGCCAGGAAGTACAGAAGCGACGATTGGCCGAAGGTTAACATCTCAATGTCTCTCGCTCCGCATCGTCACGGTACCCGCCTGAAGTAAGTGCTTCCGGCTGCCATACCCAGAAGCAGCAACAGTGGCGCCGGGAACAGAAACCATGAAGCCAGCTCGCCGAATCTCGTGATATGGCGGACCTCCAGCTCGGACTTTTCGAGGGAGTTGATCTCGTCGTAGACCTTTCGGAGCCCCTCGGTGTCGGTTGCCCGGAAGTAACGCCCTCCGGTGGTGTCGGCGATCTCCTGGAGGGTCTCCTCATCGAGCTCGAACTGCATGAACCTGAGGCGGCCGCCCAGGCCACGACCGCTAGGGGACATCATACCCCCCAGCCGTCCCATCCCGATGGTGTAGACCTTGATACCCAGGGTCTTGGCGACCAACGCTGCCGTGAGGGGATCAATGGCGCCTCTATTGTTCACCCCGTCGGTCAGCAGTACGATGACTCGTGACTCGGAACTGGAGTCCTTGAGCATGTTAGCGGCGGCGCTCAAGCCGAGGCCGATTGCGGTGCCGTCCTCGATTCCGACCTCGGAGGCCAGCTCCACGTCGTCGAGCATGAACCTGAGCACGCGGTGATCAACGGTGGGCGGGCTGTGAATGAACGCCTCGCTGGCGAACACCACCAGGCCCACGCGATCGTATCTTCGCTCTGCGATGAAGTCGGTGATCACGCTCTTGGCCGCGATGAGGCGGTTGTCAGGCGCGAAATCCAGGGCGGACATGCTTCCCGACATGTCGAGGGCGAGGGCGATGTCGACGCCCTCCCCTTTGACGATCTCGGTGGCCTCACGCGATTGAGGCCTGGCCGCCGCGACGATTATCAGGGCGATGGCCAGCCAACGGAGCGCCGGAAGCAGGGGCCGCAGGGCCACCTTCAGGGTGGGTGGCGCCACTCGGGTCAACGAGTTGTCCGAGAAGCGCAGTCCGGCGGGTTTCGACCGGGTTCGCGCGAATCGCGGAAGCAGTGCTAGGGCCAAAACCGCAGGCAGCAGGACCAGCACCCAGGGCGCGGCGAAGTGGATGTTCACGAGTCTTCCCTCGTCTCGGGCGCTGCCGGGATCGGTTCCTGGGGGCGGATGGCCTCAATCAGAGACCTGGTCCGGTCGAACGCGTCCCAGGATGCGTCGGACCCGGGTGCGATCTCGGTGAACTTAACCAGGTCGCCGTCCTCCAGCACTTCGACGATCCCGTTACCCTCGCCGGCCGGGACAGGGGAGGTGCGAAGCGCCAACCTGGTCTCCGCCGTCGTGCGCTCGGGGGCTGTGACGCTGTACTCACGCTGAAGATATTCGCGAACGACGTCCGTCACCAGGCTGTAATGCTCCTTGAACCGTCCGCCGGCGGGCAGGTCCATATCTCTTATTTGGTCGAGCCGTTCCATGGCGATCTGGAATGGAGTCCTCTGCTCCACCCAGTCCGCGGCGAGCAGTCCGACTGATGTCCTACGCCGCCGCATCGCGAACACTATCAGGCCCAGAAGGGCCAAAGAGGCCGCGCCCAGAGTCCAAGGCCACAACGATGGGACCGTGATGTCGGCCTGGGGCCTTATGTCCCGCAGGAGGCGGTCTTCCGGGTCCAACACGGACGTGACGTGAACATCGACAGAAGCCACCGGCCGCTCGACAATCTGTCCTTCCGGCCCGCGAAAAGATATGTTGAAAGTGGGGGTCTGGTGGTCGCCAGGGGCGAACAGCGCGACCTCCACCAACTGTCTGGCTGTCCTGGTGAGGTCCTCGTTGATCACGGTGGCCTGCGGGGTCTGGGTTCGCACTTCGAAGCTACCCCACTGTTGGGGCAGCGTGGGGAAGATCACATGGTAGTCATCGGGATAAACCGCGTATATGGTCAGGGCCAGGGGGTCTCCGACCGTAATCTGGCGGTCTTCCACCGTGAGACCGACGCTAAGCTGGCTAGACTGGGCCCTGGCCGTCGACGGCAGCGTTGCCAACAGCGCTGCCGCGGCCAGGGCCGCGAGAACCAGAGCCAGGCGCGCGGCGCGGCTAGGGAAGAGATTGGCAGTAGCGTGTGTGGAGCTCGCGCTCAATACATTCTCACCGGCCCCGTCGAAATGCCCGCCTTGCGAAGAAGTCGTTTAGGCCCGGAACGTAGTCTCCGTCGGTGGTCACGGCGATGCGGTCGATCGCTAGCGAGGTGAACAGATCGAGTTTTTGCCGTTCCGCGTCAGCCACCCTCGCCTCGAAGGCATGTCGCCACGCCGCGTCACCGGTGTCGACCCACTCCATCTCGCCGGTCTCGGCGTCCTCGAGGGCGACGAGGCCCACGTCGGGGATGCTACTCTCCAGGGGGTCGTGGAGGTCAAGTCCTATGACGTCGTGACGTTTGCCTGTGGCGCCCAGGGGTTTTCGAATGCTCTCGATATCGGTCAGATAGTCCGAGAGCAGGAACACGATGCACCGTCGCCTGAGCACCATGTTGACAGCGTCCAAAGCCACGTGAATCGCGGTGCCCCGCCCGCGGGGAGCGAACACTAGAATGTCGCGGACCATGCGCAGAACGTGGCGCCTGCCCTTTCGCGGCGGAATCAGAAGCTCCACCCTGTCCGTGAAGAAGAGCAACCCGACGCGATCGTTGTTAAACGTTGCCGAAAAAGCGAGGACGGCGGCAAGCTCGGCGGCCAGCTCCCGCTTGAACCTTCCCACGGTGCCGAAGTCCGAAGAGCCGCTGGCGTCCACCACCAGCATTACCGTCAGCTCCCGCTCTTCCTGGTACCTGCGCACAAACGGCGATGCCATGCGCGCGGTTACGTTCCAGTCGATCCTGCGAACGTCGTCGCCTGGGAAATAGGGCCGGACCTCGTCGAACTCCATGCCCTGGCCTTTGAATACCGAGTGGTAGTCGCCGGCAAAGCTGTTGGTGACCAGGCGGCGCGCGGTGATCTCGATCCGCCTGATCTGTTCGATTAACTCCGAGCTGAGTGTCTGCATGAGAGCTGTAGGGTTTCGTCAAAAATGCTACGGCACTTCCACGTGATCCAGGATTCGGTGAACGATGTCCGATGAGGTCACGGACTGGGCTTCGGCCTCGTAGGTTGGAATCACCCGGTGGCGGAGCACGTCGGGCGCCAACGCTTTGATGTCTTCTGGGGTCACGTATCCTCGGCCTTTCAAGAAGGCGTGCGCGCGAGCGGAGGTGATCAGGTAGATGCTTGCGCGGGGGGAGGCCCCATAGGCGATCAGAGGCCCCAGGCCCGCGACGCCGTTGGCGGACGGCTCCCGTGTCGCCAGAATGAGGTCCAGTACGTACTCCTTGACCTTGTCGTCGACGTATATGCCGCGTACGATCTCGCGGGCGTGCAAAAGCGTTGCCGGCGCCACCGTCGGCAGGACCTGCTCCAGTGGCTTCCCGGTCATCCGGTCGACGATCCGGCGTTCCTCGTCTCGAGTCGGGTACTCGACTTGCACTTTGAGCATGAACCGGTCGATCTGGGCCTCGGGAAGCGGGTAGGTGCCCTCTTGCTCGATGGGATTTTGTGTCGCCAGCACCAGGAACAGGGCGTCCAGAGGGTAGCTGGCGTCACCAATGGTCACCTGCCGTTCCTGCATGGCCTCCAGAAGCGCGCTCTGGACTTTGGCGGGAGCGCGGTTGATCTCGTCGGCCAGGACGAGATTGGCGAATATCGGTCCCTTGTGGACGGTGAACTCGGTTGTCCTGGGGTTATAAATCTGTGTCCCGATCAGATCGGCGGGAAGCAGGTCAGGCGTAAACTGGACGCGGGAGAACAAGGCGTCGGTAGCCTGAGCAACGGTGTTGACCAGCAGCGTCTTGGCTAGCCCCGGGACGCCCTCGAGAAGGATATGGCCGTCGGCCAGGAGGCCGATCAGCACTCGCTCCAGCAGGTCGTCCTGGCCTACGATTACCTTTCGGATCTCCACCAGCAGGTCTTGTAGGAAGACTGCCTCCCGCTCCACCTGCTGATTAAGCTCTCGAAGCTCTTCGAAGTTCATTAGCACCACTCCCGACTGGTAACCGTCGCCCTGGGTCTCTTTCCCGAGCAAAGGGAGCGCGACCATCTCGCAGCACCGTTGCCACCCGCATTATGTCAGGACCGCCGCGGCCCGTCGCGCGGGGACACCGTCGGCCGTCCGCTAGACCCCGGCCATTTCAATCACGACGCATCGGCGTTGCGTCGGAGTAACGTTTCGGTTGCGGACCCGCAATCCCCTGGCCAAGTGGGTTTCCGGGCGAGACTCCAGACACATATTATACGGCCTCCGTAATTGTAACGGTTTGCCTTCGAGGAAGTTGGCGTTGGAGGGCGACGGTCGCCAGATGTCCGGTGAATTCGCTGGCCGGAGGAGAGGCAGGCGTCCGTGGTGCTGGCCGTGAGACGGCTGCCAGGCGCGTTTGTTCGGTGCAAGCGAACGCCACTGGGCTTCGCGACAACATCGACCCGGTGAGCCGAATTTAGGGGCGACGTCATTACCGGCCTGAGCGCGGGGTTGAGACGGCAACTCCCGTGGTGAGGAAGCGCCTCAAGTTTCCGGGTCGCAAGATCTGGGCGGTGAATGCGACAATGGCCAAAAACCCCAACAACTCCGGGTAATCGGTAAAGAAATTTACGAGGTCGGCGAGGTGGCCCGAGGCCCACTCGCCGAGGCCCGGATATTCGACGGCGAAGTCCCAGCCCAGTGCGGGCCACAGAAATATCGAGGGATTGCGCCACACCCGGTCCAATATCAGGTGGCCCAGGCTAGCGACACTCATTAACAAGACCCGCGGCCTCCGTCCGGCCACCAGTAAAAGGCCGCCAATGCCCAGGACCACGAGGCCAAAGAGAAGGCCGTGCGCGACGCTCCGCAGGCTGCGGTCGACCAGGTCCGGCGCGATCCAGAGGCCCAGGGGCTTGTCCACGATGTCCGGCAGCATGGCGCCGACGATGACGGCCCTGTAGTCGATAGGAGGCATCGATCTGTCGGCCCGCAACTTGAGGCCAGCCCACGAGTACGCGGAAAAGGCGCTGATGGTGAGGCCGACGTGGCCGAACACGAACAATCCTGCTACCTCCGGCGCTGAGGCGATTCGTGGCGCCAAGGGTACCACAGGGGCCTCCGGTGTCTGCATCTGGAAGGATGGCCATGCGAGGATTCGCATGGTTGCGGGCACACCGACGCTGTGCTAAAGTCACATCCGCCGTCGAGGTGGGGGCGCCTCGCACGGACCGCGAACGCACCATTCTAGGAGACGACATGCCTGGCCAATACTCGGTGAAATTCGAGAGCAACGTGGCGCTGATGATGCGCGATGGCACCATCACCTACGCCGACACGTTCAGGCCCGATGTAGCCGGGAAGGTGCCAGCGCTGCTGACGCGCACGCCTTACGACAAGTCGACGGCGGCCAGCCGAGGCGGCGCCCTGGATGCGATCAACGCGGCGGCTAGAGGTTACGCTGTTGTCGTTCAAGACGTCCGGGGCCGATATCAATCCGAGGGCGCGTTCTATACGTTCGTGAATGAGATCAATGACGGTTACGATTCGGTGGAGTGGGTCGCGAGCCAACCGTGGTGCGACGGCAAGGTGGGGATGTTTGGCACATCGTATGTCGGGGCGACCCAGTGGCTGGCCGCCAAGTCGCGGCCCCCGTCGCTGGCGGCAATCGTCCCGGGCGTCACCGCCTCGGACTACCATGAGGGTTGGGCCTGGCAGGGGGGAGCATTTGAGCTGGGGTTCAATCTCTCATGGGCCCTGGGGCCGCTAACCAGCGCAAACTGGGCGAACCTCTCCGGACGACTGCATCTCCCGTCCGACGGACTGGACAGCCTGATCGCGGCCAAAGACGATCTCACGAGCGCGTATATGACGCTCCCGATGAGCGACATGCCTCATCTGAAAGGCGAGCTCGCGCCCTACTACTACGACTGGCTGGCCCATCCCGAGTACGACGAGTACTGGCAATCGGTCTGCATCGAGGACTCGCATCCCGAGATCGCGGTCCCAGCCTTCAACTTCGGTGGCTGGCACGACATCTTCCTCGGCGGAACCATAAGTAACTTCACCGGCATGCGAAAACATGGCGCGACAGAGGACGCCCGCCAGGGCCAGAGGCTGGTGATCGGACCGTGGATCCACAGCGGCTCACCCACAAGCGTCTCGGGAGAGTACAGCTTTGGCACCCGCGCCGCGGCAGGCGACCTGGGACTTCAGGGCGAGATGCTGAGGTTCTACGACCGCTGGCTGCGTGGCGAGGACAACGGCGTGCCCGGTGAACCGCCCGTCAGGATATTCGTCATGGGCGAGAACGTCTGGCGGTACGAGGACGAGTGGCCGCTATCGCGGGCGACGAACGTCGACTACTTCCTGCACAGCGGCGGCAAGGCGAACACGCTGAACGGAGACGGCGGCCTCAGCAGCGAGCCCCCTGCCAGCGACGAGCCGCCGGACGTGTATGCATACAACCCCGTGAACCCGGTGCCCACCGTTGGCGGCGGGCTTTGCTGCGACCCAGCGTTCATGACCCCGGGGGTGTACGACCAGCGCTGGATCGAGGGCCGCGAGGACGTACTGGTCTACAGCACCCCGCCGCTTGACCGAGACATCGAGGTCACTGGTCCGATCAGCGTCTCGCTGTATGCCGCAACGTCCGCCGCCGACACCGACTTCACCGCAAAGCTGGTCGACGTTGGTCCGGACGGCTACGCGCGTAACCTGACCGACGGCATTATTCGCGCGCGGTACCGCCGACCGCGCCAGCCGGCGGAGCTAATTCAGCCCGGACAGGTGTACGAATACACGATCGACCTCTGGGCCACCAGCAACCTGTTCAAGAGGGGGCACCGGATACGGCTGGAGGTCTCCAGCAGCAATTTCCCCCGGTTCGACCGCAATACCAACACGGGAGAGCCTATCGGATCGGACTTCCAGACGGTGTCGGCCCTACAGTACGTCCACCACAGCCGCGAGTACCCCTCGCGCGTCACGCTGCCCGTGGTGCCCAGGGGCTGAGGCCTCCCGAGGGACACCTCGTCGGGCGGCCCCGCCTCCGCCTCAGGCGGATTTGGCCCACCCGGCCCTCCCCGAACGGTGTTCGCAATCGCCTCCCCATCTGTCCGGCCTCCAGCTTGTCGATGTTGCCCACGTACTCCCTGGCTATCTGGCCCTGCGCGGGGGCTGGCAACGGCCCCAACCACCGGGGCCGGTCGTCCCGATTCATCTCGATTCAACGGGATGGCCATTCAGAACATCGGCTTTGAACGAGGTACCCAGCGAGGGCCACCCTGATTTAAGCCGAACAGCGCTGCCCATAGCCCCGTACCTCGCAATCCGATGTGACGTGTTGCGTCAATAGAAACGGTTACCGAAGGAGGTATCGTTGCCTCAATTATGCTGTTACCAAAGTTCGTCGAGATCGGCTTGAGTTGTTGGGCGCATCAGAAAGAGTCCAGAGTCGTGAGAGGGTATTGTCGATCTGTGAGCGCAGCTTGATAGGATTGAGGCGGGTATATGTATCGGCCAGGCGTCGCCGTTCATCCTCAGGCAAGGCGCCGGAGTCCAACAGTCGCTGATATGGCGTCCTGGCCCGGTCGTAGATCTTGTGCACCTTAGCCCCATGACGGGTCTTGTGCTGTAGCTTCATGACCGGCTGGAAGAAGTTGGTGTGCCAGCGCACAAGATCATACAGACGGTTGAGGGTCTCCAGGGCCGGCCGGGAGCTGTAACGGTCGTATCCGACCAGCTGACGCACCGCCGTCCAGTTCTTCTGCTCCACGTGGGCGCTGTCGTTCTTCTTGTAGGGCCGGGCGCGAGTGAAGGTGATGCGCTTGCGTTGGCAATAGGCAACCAGATGGTGATTGATGAACTCGCTTCCGTTGTCGGAGTCCAGTCCCAACAGCTGGAAGGGCAGGCGCTGAGCGATGTGATGGATCGCGCTGCCGACGCGGTCCTGGCCCTTCCCCCATACCCCCTGACACTCCACCCACCCCGTCGCTATGTCTACGGTGCTAAGAGTGTGGAGATAAAAGCCCTTAGTGCTCTCACCACAGTGGGCCACCAGGTCCACCTCCAAGAAGCCCGGCCCCTCGTCGTTCCAGTCAGCGAAGGTGCGGATCGGAATGCTATCGCGTAACAGAGTCCCTGGCTTGGTAGTGCTAAAGCGGCGCCGGCCGTCCCTGCTACGAATAGGCCCCAGTAGCCGGTCAATGGTCGATGGGCTCATCTCCACTAGCTGGGCCTCCGCTTCCCTCGTCAGTTGTTGCTCTCCATGCCGCCGTAGCACCCCGATCAGCTCGGCCACAAATGGATGTAGCCGGCGGGAACACACGCGACCGCTGGCTTCCCACAGCACCTTGAGTGCCTCCGACAACTCTAGTCCATACCGCCGTGGGCGCCCACGGCGGTATGGACCACCAGCCTTCTCCCTGCCTAGCAATCGCACTACCGCCTTGCGATGGTACCCAGTCACCCTCACCGCCTCGTCCAATATCCATCCCTTTTCTGTCTTGCCCGCTCCGACATACCGTCCTCGTATCGCTTCGATGTACTCCTGTACTCCAACTGAGGTCATCGCTGCCCCTTTCGGTAACCTGATTTCTGAGGCAACGATACCCCATTCGGTAACAATAATTATGAGTCACTTCGTGTGATTGACAATGAAGGGGGGGGATGATACAAGTTACCCGTCCGCGCGCGGGCATGGCCCCGCGCCGTTGCGGAACGTCTTAACTCTGACCATGGAGGTCGAACGATGAGTAAGGCTCTTGGAATGCGATGGTTAGTAGTCGTAGCGGCAGCGGGTATGCTACTGGTCCTCGCCGCAGCCTGCGGTGAGACGAAGACGATCGAGGTCCCCGGTGAGACCGTGGTGGTGGAGAAAGTGGTAACGGAGACGATCGAGGTCCCCGGTGAGACCGTCACTGTCACCAAAGAGGTCATAAAAGAGGTGATGGTCCCCGGTGAGACTGTCATCAAAGAGGTGGTGAAAGAGGTGGCGGTCCCCGGTGAGACTGTAGTGGTGGAGGTGGAAAAGGAGGTCGTGAGGACCGTTGAGGTCCCTGGCCAGACCGTGGTGGTGGAGAAAGAGGTCGTGAAGACGGTTGCGGGACCGGAACGGGTCGTCGTTCAAGAGGTCATGGTTGAGGGGGAGAGGTTTATTCGCAACATCTGGGGAGAGCCGGAAGAGAGCCCCCGGTATGGCGGGACAATCACATTCCCGGCAAATACTTTCCCAGAGAACTTCGATCCTCCAGCTGCTGAGGTAGGCGGGGCCCATTTTAGGGGGTTGGTATTTGAACAGCTGGGCACACTAGACTGGGCATTACCGCGTGACCAGTTCCCGTTCCTGGGCTTCAAGACGGTTGACTCTATGACAGGGGAATTGGCTGAGAGCTGGGACGTTAGCTCGGACCTTATTAACTACACGTTCAATCTCCATCAGGATGCCAAGTGGCACGAGAAGTCGCCTGTGAACGGTCGCGGCTTGACTGCCAAAGATGTTGCATTTACCTTCCAGATGGCTCATGGGATAGGTGAGTTTGAGGGGCAGCCGGCAAATACGAATTATTTCAAGTTTGTGAACACACCACTGATATCAGCAGAGGCCAGCGACGATTATACGTTGGTCGTCGAGTCATCGTCGGCCAGTTTTGACTCATTAGAAATATTGTTGGGTTTCGATTCCGGTGCTAACGGCGATATCATACTACCTCGGGAAGCCTATGAAAATGATGGCAACATGAGTGATTGGAGGGACGTGGTCGGCAGCGGCCCCTATGAGCTAACTGATTTTGTATTTGGTTCTAACTTTACCCTGACCAAGAATCCCAACTACTGGAAGTATGACCCGTTGTTCCCCGGCCTGGATAACCGCCTGCCCTATCTTGACGAGATTAAAGTAATTTTCATGCCGGACATTGCGACGCAGTTATCAGCATTGCGTACGGGTCAGATTGCGATGCCGAATGCGATACAGCTAACACAGGAGCTCACGGATAGCCTCCTGAGAACGAACCCGGAACTGGTTACGAAAACAGTTCCAGCGGGCGTGCAACTGACGACCCCCGCCTTCAGGATGGAGCGCCCTCCCTTCGATAACGAAAATGTGCGCGTCGCCATGCAGAAGGCGATCAACACTGAAGAGATATTATATGCCTACTACAAGGGTAAGGCAGACTCAGTCCCCAAGGGGGCTACTCATCAAAATTTGTTAGGAGCGACATACCAATATGATGAGTGGCCTGAAGAGACAAGGTATAAATACGCCTATGACGTAGCAGAAGCCGAACGGCTCCTTGATGAGGCCGGATATCCTCGTGGCGCCGACGGCATTCGATTTGAGGTTGGTTGGGATATCGTGCCACTTTGGGGGCATGATCAAGACCTGGAAACGGTAATCGCAAGCTACTGGGATAAGATTGGCGTTGACGTCACTCTTAATATCATGGCCGATGACAGCGTAGTGTGGTCGAGCTACGGCGATGGCACGAGCTCAGAAATCGTCCACGCATATGGGCGCAATTATCCCCACCCTATACTGGGTATGTATAATCTTCGCTTTTACGGGACTCCCGGGTGGGTTAGTGGGGTAACTAACGCAGAGGTTAACACTCTGCATGAGAAGGCGAACGCGACTACCGACCGCGAAGAGTGGCTGGCGACAGTCAAGGCGATGGACAAACTCTACGTCGAACAGATGTGGACTCTGGCCCTGCCTATACCCGAAACGTCTGTGTTATGGCAGCCCTGGCTCAAAAGTTACAGGGGTGAGTTAGGGACCGGCAGTGAGTCCGTATTATCGAATGGGGTATTGGAACGGGTCTGGGTTGACCAAGACCTAAAGCGCCTTTCTCAGTAATCTCCGACTATCACAGGAGTAGACATAGGGCTGAGGCTGACCGGGGCTACACCCCCGGCAGCCTCAGCGTGTTTCTGACATGCATCGCTACTTAATCAGAAGATTATTGTTGACGATAGTCACGCTTTTCTTGGTGTCTGTCATAGTCTTCTTGATGATTCGTCTGATACCGGGTGACGTAGTAGACAGTATCATCTCGGAAATGGCGCAGATGGGTGTTTCTGGTGTAAACCGAGAGGTTTTGGAACACACATTCGGGTTAGATGTGCCGATATATGTTCAATACGGTCGCTGGTTAGGGGTAGTGCGATCGCTACACCCGATCACCCATGAGTGGAGCTACAACGGTCTCATCCAGGGTAGCCTGGGTATTTCCCTCAGGACCGCGCTACCGGTAACGCAAATGATTGGTAGTAGAATCGGTCCAACCTTTGAGCTTGGTATCCTTTCGATCCTATTCGCAACCTTAATAGCGCTGCCAGTGGGCATCTACTCGGCCATTCGTCAAGATACCATCGCCGATTACGTGGGGCGCACAGTCGCCATCACCGGCCTGTCACTTCCTAACTTCTGGCTCGCAACCATGATCATGATCTATCCGGCAATCTGGTGGCACTGGTCGCCACCCCTGGTGCTCACCCATTTCGATGAAGACCCAGTGGGACACGTCAAGGTATTCATTATCCCCGCCCTGATTTTGGGAACATCTATGGCTGCAATGACAATGCGGATGACGCGCACCATGATGCTGGAGGTGCTCAGGCAAGACTACATCAGGACTGCCTATTCGAAAGGTCTCGGGGAGAGGGTAGTGGTCATGAGGCATGCGGTGAAGAACGCACTTATTCCCGTCGTGACCATTATAGGATCAAGCTTGCCTTTGCTGATCGGAGGCGCCGTAATTATGGAGCAGATATTCGGCCTACCTGGGATGGGAAATCTCATGATACATTCGCTGCAGCGAAGAGATTATGCTGTCGTCTCTGGCGTAAACATGATTATCGCCATGGCGATAGTATTAGCCAACCTGTTGGTAGACCTCTCCTATGCCTATTTGGACCCCAGGGTGCGATACAGCTAGTCGAAAGGAAACGATGAGTCAACCTACAGAGGTCCTGGTACAGGCGGTAGAACGGAAGAGACGCCACGCGTTGCGCGACTTCTTCGTCAGGCTGGCTCGCGAGAAGCCGCTCGGGATCCTGGGTGGGATCATTATCCTGGTATTGCTGATCGTCGGTATTTTCTCCAATGTCATAGCCCCGGCCGAACTGGATGAGATCAACATATTAGACAGATTCGCCCCAGCATCAGCGAAGCATCTGTTGGGCGCCGACCAGGTGGGAAGAGATATCCTCAGTCGCCTTATTTACGGGGCCCGGATCTCGATGATCGTCGGTCTGGCAGGGACTTCCGTCACTATCGTAGTCGCTTCCATAATTGGCGTCCCTTCGGGATATTTGGGGGGCAAGTTTGATATTTTGATACAGAGGTTCGTTGATGCCTGGTTGTCCTTCCCTTCGCTACTAATCCTGCTGACTGTAATGTCCATAGTGGGGCAGGGCATGTTACAAATAATATCTGTTTTAGGAATAATGTCCGGGATTTACAGCTCAAGGATAATAAGAGGCGCCGTTATCGGCATCAAGGACAATGACTATTTTCTGGCTGCAGAGGCTATCGGTAGCCCTCCTGTGGGAACGGTGATACGACACATCGTTCCCAATATTACAGCACCTATGATCATAATCTTCTCGATAAACATGGGAGGGATAATCCTGGATGAGGCTTCTCTGAGCTTCCTGGGATTTGGCCTGCCTGTTGAGGTTCCGAGTTGGGGGGGTATGCTCAGCAGTGAAGGGCGCAGATTCATGGAGACAAAACCAGAGTTGGCTCTTTACCCGGGCCTTTGCCTCGCCGTGGTGATTTTCGGCGTGAATATGTTCGGCGACGCAGTCAGAGACCTGCTCGACCCGAGGCTGAGGGGCGGCGAACGGTAGCATGGTCGTGCGTTGCCACAGCTTCTCCTGATTCCGCGCCATTGGCCACGATCGCCGACCCGGCGACGTACTGGTGATCGGCGAGGGCGCGTCCGCAGGCGCGGCGATGCGTAGCTCCAGGCGGCATACGCGGTCGGGGCCGGGACCAAGCGCGCTGGCTACTCGGCTAAAAAGCTGGAGATTACTCGGGTAAACTCGTCGGGCTGCTTGAGGTTGAACTGGCGCCCCGCGTCGTTCATCACGTGGACGCGCGAATCCGGTACCCGCGACGAAAGCATGTCGGCGTAGGTCAGCCGGACCAGCCCATCGGAGGCGCCGATCACGATCGGCGTGGGGCTCTTGATGCGGCGCACCCGACGAACCAGAAATAGCCGTCGGAGTCGACGCGGGCGCGGTCGCCCGTGAGGTACCAGCCTTTCTTGAACCGGGAGTTGTACAGGGCGGTGTTGCCCCAGTAGTCGGCGAACATCGAAGGCCAACCCGGCCGAGCGGCCAGAAGCCCGTCTGTGCCGGCCGGGACCGGCTCCAGGCCCTCGTCCAGGACGGCCAGCTCGACGCCGGGGACCGGTCTGCCCATGGAGCCGGGCTTGATGGGCATGGACGCGTAGTTGGCGCACATAATGGCCCCGGTCTCAGTTTGCCACCACGTGTCGTGAAAGGCTGCTCCGATGGCTGCCTCGCCCCAGACGACTTCCGCTGGGGCGAGGGGCGACCCAACGCTGGCGGCAAATCGGAGGCTGGACAGGTCGTGCTCCCGGGGCAGGGCGTCGCCCGCCTTCATCAGCATGCGGATGGCTGTCGGGGCCGTGTACAACACCGAGACTTTGTGCTTCTCGATTAGCCCGTAACAGTCGCTGGCGCGGAACGGGCCCTCGTATATAAGCTGAGTGACGCCGATGGTCCAGGGCGCGGTGATGCCGTAGGCCGTGCCGGTGGCCCAGCCGGGGTCGGCTGTGCACCAGTAGATGTCGTCCTCGTGCAGGTCTAGAGCCCATCTGGCGGTGGCATACTGCTGCAAGCAGGCAAGGTGGCGGTGGACTACCGGCGTTGGCTCGCCCGTCGTCCCGGAAGTGTAGTTGATCACCGCGTGGTCGTATGCGCTGGTGTTGGCAACCTGGAAATCGGCGGGGGCCTTGGCCATCTCCTCGTCGAAGTCGAGGTCCTGCGTCCACGCAGGCGCGGGGTCGCTCCGCGCCTGGTTAACAACAGCGATGTGCTGTAGATCGAACAGCTCGGGCAACACGTTCGAAATCCTGCGACGAATCTCCGGGTTGGTGACCAGGACCTTGGCGCCGGTGTCCCGCAGCACGTCCCGTATGCTCTCCGGTCCGGTATCGGCGAACAGCGGCACCGCGACGGCCCCGGTCTTGAGCGTGCCCAGGAAAGCGATGTAAAGCTCGGGGACGCGGTTGAGCAGAATGCAAACGCGGTCGCCCGCTTCGATACCCAGGCTCTGGAGCACTCCTGCGAACCGGTTGCTCAGCGCGTGCATCTGGCCGAAGGTGTACTCCTCCTTCTCGCCATCCCTGCCCGCCCATATCATCGCGACCTTGTCCCTCAGCCGGCCGCTGGCATGGCGGTCGATGGCCTCGTGGGCCATGTTGAGGCCGCCGCCGGGGAGCCAGTCAATCTCCCGGTACACCTGGTCCCAGCCGATGTGCTTGGCATTGGCGTGGTCAAAGTTTGGCGTGACGTCGAAGCTCTCGATGGCGGCCTTGGGAATAATAGGATGCGGCCGTGAAGTCATGCCTTCACTCGTGGGCTTTAATCAGGCAGGGAACATTCCGGGTAACGGGCGTGTTGGGCCATCCGACGGGAAGATGAAGTCTCGTCCGCCGCCACTTGAGATGGCGATTCGCGGACCCGGCCACATTATACACAGACCCTCAGTTGAAATGGCTGGCGCTCCTGCACGATCCGTCTTGCGGAACGCGACGCGTGGCCCCGTGAACCAGGCGACGCGGGCGTCCGAGCACGCCTCCTTGACCCCCAACTTGGCTCGTCAATATAATGGCGCCATCCCAACGCAGCACCAGGAGCGAGCAATTGAGCTACGAGCTGTTAGTGCTTGAACGCCGAGACAACGTCGGCGTCATCAGGCTGAACCGGCCGGAGGTCCTCAACGCCCTTAGCCGTCAGCTATCCCAGGAGATCGATACAGCAGTCACCGAGCTGGAAGACGACGGCGACGTGCGGGCGGTGATATTCACCGGAGCCGGCGAGAGGGCGTTCTGCGCGGGCGCCGACATTCACGAGATGGTGCGCAACGTGGAAGCCGCGGACCCGCCGCCTCCCGATCCACGTAGGCCGAATTACTCCTGGCACATCGCGAGCTGCACCAAGCCGACGATAGGCGCCCTGAACGGCCTCGCCTACGGAGGCGGCGCGGTCATGGCGTCGAGCTTCGATATCAGGGTCGGGTGCGAGCGGTCCAGGTTCCGCTTTCTCGCCGCCCAGTACGGTCGCGTTAACTCAACCTGGACGCTACCCATGCAGGTGGGCTGGCCGGTGGCCAAGGACCTGCTGCTGACTGCAAGGGTGGTGGAGGCGGACGAGGCGTACCGGATAGGGCTGCTGAACTACCTGGTCCCGTCGGCAGAGCTGATGGACAAGGCGATGGACGTGGCGGCGCAAGTGGCGGGCAACGACCCCCGAATGGTCCAGGGCATCAAGGAGCTGATGATCCAGGACATCGGGGACAGCTGGAGACAGATGCACGACAACGAGGTTGAGGCCCAGGCCGGAAAGCTGGCGCCTACACCCTTACTCGAGGGCTTCAAGTCATTCCTGGACAGAAAGGGGCGTAAGTAGTAATGGCCGAGCTAAACACACCGCTGGAAGGCCTCAGACTGCTCGATCTGGGCAGGTACCAGGCGGGACCGCGGTGCGCGCTGATGTTCGCGCGGATGGGCGCGGAAGTCATCAAGATCGAATCGCTGGACGGCGATGAGAGCCGCGGGAACGGCCCGACGGTTCGCGGGCAGAGCGCCTACTGGGTCCAGTACAACAGCGGCAAGAAGAGCCTCGCCATCAACCTGAGGACCGAAGAGGGCAAAGAGGTATTACGGGACCTGGTCAAGGTCTCGGACTTCCTGGTGCAAAACTTTCGGCCCGGGACCATAGACGTCATGGGGTTCGGCTACGACGTGCTCAAAGAGCTGAACCGGAAGATCATCATGATCAACGTGTCCGCCTACGGCCAGTACGGGCCGTACCGGGACCGCGTGGGGTTCGACCCCATCGGCCAGGCGATGAGTGGCCTGATGTCCCTCACCGGCTTCCCCGACGATCCGCCCATCCGGACCTTCTTCCCGCTTATCGACCGGATCACCTCCCTCCACGCGACGATAGGGGCGCTGGCGGCGCTTCGAGAGCGCGAGCTTTCGGGCGTCGGCCAGGCGCTGGACGTGTGCCTGGCGGATACGGGCTTTACCACCAACGAGATACCGATATCCGCCTATCTGGGCTCGGGCTACGAGCAGACCAGGGAGGGAAACGGAAGCGGCCTTGGAGGGACCTATCAGACCAGCGACGGCTGGATCATTATCGCGGCGGCCAACGATGCCATGTGGCGGCGCGTGTGCGACGCCCTGGAGAAGCCTCAATGGCTTGAGGACCCGCGCTTTAAGACCCGTGAGGACCGCCGGGACCAGACCGAGGCGCTGGAAGCCGAGCTGTCGGAGTGGTTCGCCCTGCGGACCACCGAGGAGGCGACCGACAGGCTGTCCAGCCACAGCGTGCCGTGCTCGCCGGTCAATACGGTGAAGCAGGCCGCATCGGACCCGCACATGACCGAGCGGGAGATCATGATGGAGATTCCGGACCCTGTCGCGGGCACCATGTGGGTGACCGGCAAGTCGATCAAGTTCAGCCGCACTCCGATGGTGGTCGGTCCGACCCCGATAGTAGGCGAGCACACCACGGAGGTGCTGCGGGACATCCTGGGTTACGACGAGGCCCGAGTGCGGGAGTTGCACGAGTCGGAGATCGTGAGGTCGCCCGGCTCCGAGGCTGCCGCCGCCGACTAGCCGGTGCACCGGTGCAACCGGCATTATCTTTACTGGCGAGTGTCCAATCGGGCCGTCAAACTGCCGTCCGTAGGCTCAGCTAAGTTCGTGCCGCGCCCTCGATGTACCTTCGGGTCGCGGTCGGCGATCTCGCAGGATTAGCATCTAGGTCAATGCCAACGTAGCGAAGTCCAGATGAGCGGCAGCCCCTCTGGAGGGGGTCTGGGGTTTACCCCCAGTTTCTTCTTCCCCTTCCAGGAAAGGAAGGGGAATTCAAGGGGATGGTTCAGTAGCTGACGGAGACCGAGCCAGACCCCGAGATCGACAGACATCGTGACGCGGAGGACTCCCATAACGTACGAGGTGCCCGATGAATAGTCACCCAAGTCTCGCAGGCCGAGTGGCCCTGGTGACCGGCTCCGGCCGGAACATCGGCCGCGCAACGGCGCTACAGCTCGCACGCATGGGCGCCGACGTGGTTGTCAACACCAGGACGAACCGAGACGAGGCGGAGGCGGTGGCCCAGGAGGCGCGGAGGCTCGGCGTCAGGGCGGTCGCGGCGGTGGCTGACGTGGCCGACCAGGGGCAGGTGGAAGCGATGGTGGGGCGGGCAGTGGAAGCGCTGGGCGGAGTCGACATCCTGATCAACAACG
Source organism: Dehalococcoidia bacterium (assembly GCA_965248005.1). Lineage (GTDB taxonomy): Bacteria > Chloroflexota > Dehalococcoidia > Lucifugimonadales > UBA1123 > CBDFIE01. Next base: position 218,581 of record CBDFIE010000003.1, on the reverse strand, counting down.
CCGGACTGCGGGACTCGAAGCCCTTCACCGAGATGACGGTCGACGACTGGCGGGCGGTTAACGGCGTCAACCTGGACGGCCCATTCTATTGCTGTAAGGCGGTTGTGCCGGGGATGATCGGGCGGGGCTGGGGCAGGATCGTCAACATATCGGGCCTCAACGCCTTCAAAGGCCGGGCGGAGTGGGCCCACGTCTGCGCGTCCAAGATGGGTGCGCTCGGGCTCACCCGCGCGCTGGCGGTGGAGCTGGCGCCCCACGGGATAGTCGTGAACCACGTGGCGCCCGGCGCCTTCGACACGAGTCCGACGGGGCCGGGACAAGCGACGCCGGACCCCAAGCGCGCCGCCGGGATTCCCGTCGGCAGACTAGGGCTGCCCGATGAGGTGGCGCGGGTCTGCGCCTTTCTGTCGTCGGAGGAGGCCAGCTATCTGACAGGGCAGAACATCCACGTCAACGGCGGCGCCCTGGCGGGCTGAGAGGCGATAGGCCTGTCGTGGGACCGTGTCGGCCATTTCTTCGTCCCGTTGTGTGTGTGCGAGGGGAGCATGCGAACGCCGTTCGGGGTGGGCGGGTGGGCCAAACCACCCTGGGTGGGGCCGCTCGCAGATTCAGCGTGCAGCCCTGTGCCGCGTGCGTGCAGGCCATACGCCGACAGACGGCTCTCGGTTGGTATAATCATCTATCACGCCCACCGGGGGTGAGATGGGAGTCGCTGATCTGAGAGTCACCGTCCGGCTGTTCGCCGTCTACAAAGAGAAGGCCAAGAAAAGCCAACTGGTCCTCGACCTTCCGGACAACGCCGTCGTCGGGGAGCTGGCCGCGGAGATGGTGCGGCAGTACCCGGCGCTGACCCAGCGGCCTGAGTCGATGGTGGTGGCTGTTAACCAGGAGTACCAGGACCACTCCTTTGCGCTGAGCGACGGCGACGAGGCGGCCCTGATTCCCCCCGTGAGCGGAGGCACTGCATGATCGAGATCACCCACGACGTGCTGGACGAGGCGCGCATCACAAACAGCGTGAAGCGCGATCATGCCGGGGCCGTGGTCACCTTCCTCGGCACCACCCGCGACCACACCGGCGACCGCCGGGTGCTGCGCCTCGAATACGAGGCCTACAGGCCGATGGCCGACAAGGAGCTGGCACGAGTCGCGGAGGAGATGTCGGAACGTTGGGAGCTCACCGGCGTGGCCATCGCCCACCGGCTGGGACTGCTGGAGCTGGGCGAGACCAGCCTGGTCGTGGCGGTCTCGGCTGCACATCGGCAGAGCGCGTTCGAGGCGTGCCAGTATAGCGTCGACCGCATCAAGCAGATCGTGCCCATCTGGAAGAAGGAGTTCTTCGAGGACGGAGAGGTCTGGGTGGGCAGCCAGGCGGACTTTGATCCGCTGGGGGCGATGTCTGCGACGCGACCTTGTTGTCATCGTCTAGCCAAATGTAGACGCCGTCGGGGCTATTTTCGAATACGGGATTGAACTGGTGGGCCAACTCCCGGATCGTATCCTCGTGGACTTTGACCATCGATTGCCTCCTTGTTGACTCGCCAAATCCGACCGCGAGATTACCACGCTTCGAGATGCGGATCAATCTCGGCGTGATTCTTGTTGCGGCATTGCTGCCTAGCATCCGCGGGTCTGTGAGCGGCAAGAGGCCGGATTACGCATATATGTGAAAAATTTATCGAATGCACTGGCATCGCCCCTCTACAAAAACACGGATAGCGAAAAAAAGTCATGATCCCGTCGGAAACCGACTGATTTCGAGACGCTATCTTGGAATAGTACCGAAATTCACAATGTTTTTCTTGCGGCACCATATTATCTCTGCTATATTTTGTGCTACTGGAGGGGTCGCATAGTGGCCTAGTGCGGGCGCCTGCTAAGCGCTTAGGGGGCGAAATCCCTCTCGCGGGTTCGAATCCCGCCCCCTCCGCCATCAACCGGTGAATCACGGGGAGATATGGGCATAGAAAGCTACTACATCTGGACGGTGGGCTGCCAGATGAACAAGGCAGACTCAGAGCGGCTGGAAAGCGCGCTGGGCCAGATGGGTCTGGCCCCCAAACCGACGCCTGCCGAGGCGGATGTCGTCGTGCTGAATAGCTGCGTCGTCCGCGAGAGCGCCGAGGACCGAGTGGTCGGGATGGTGACGAGCCTCAAGCCGCTCAAGCAGCGCGACCCTGACCGGGTCTTGGCGCTGATGGGATGCATGGTCGGGCCAAAGGCGGACGCTCTGGAGGAGCGCTTCCCGTACGTCGACGTGTTCATGCAGCCTCAGCAGTTCTCGCCACTCATCGAGCTGCTGGGCGACCGGATGGGCATCGACCCCGAGGGCTGCGTCGGTCCTCTGTCGGGCAGGGCGGACGTTGCAACTTACATCCCGATTATCCACGGGTGCGACAAGTTCTGCACGTTCTGCATCATCCCGTACCGCCGGGGACGCGAGGTCAGCAGGCCCCTGGACGAGATCGTGGCCGAGGCGCGTTCTCTGGCGCGGCGCGGTGTGAAAGAGGTTACGCTGCTGGGCCAAAACGTGGACTCCTATGGCCACGACCTGCCCGGTCCGGTCGACCTGGGCGACCTGCTAGCAGCGGTCAACGAGGTTCGAGAGCTGGAGCGGATACGGTTCCTGACTTCGCATCCCAACGATATGAGTGACCACATCATCGAGATGATCGCCGGTCTGGACAAGGTGTGCGAGCACATCAACCTGCCCTTTCAGGCGGGTGACGACCAGGTGCTGGCCGACATGAGACGCGGCTACACCAGCCGGCAGTACCGCGATCGGATCGAGGAGATTCGAGACCGGATACCGAACGTTTCGCTGAGCGCCGACCTGATCGTGGGCTTCTGCGGCGAGACAGACGAGCAGTTCGAGCGGACCGTCGACATGGTCCGGGACGCGCGGTTCGACAAGCTCCACGCGGCGGCCTACTCGACCAGGCCGGGGACCATCGCGTCACGCACACAGACGGACGACGTTCCAGCCGAGGAGAAGCAGCGGCGGCTGAAGGCAGTCGAGGCGCTGCAGGAGAGCATCGCCTCGGAGATCAACGCGGGACTACAGCGCAGTACCCAGCAGGTACTGGTTGAGGGCCGCCGGCGCGGGCGGTGGTACGGGCGCACACGCAACGACAAGCTGGTGTTCTTCGACGACGACCGCGACAGGCAGGGCCAGCTCATCGACGTGGTGATAGATCGGACCAGCCCGTGGTCGCTGCAGGGCACGCCACTAAGCGCCAACGACGCCGCGGCCGCGATTGCAGATTAAGCCGGGAGCGCGCGGGCGGTCCTGGCCCGATAGCTGGAGCGCAACGCAACTTTAGCGGCGCCGAAGCCGCCAGAAATTCCGGCCATGAAAGCTGTGATGGAGTCTAGAAGATCATGGTAGCGAAGCTGAGAACGCCGACCATACCGATCACCGAGATCGAGCAGTCGGCCTTTTGTCGGACGGACGATGAGCTGGCCGCCAAGTCGTTGGAGGAAGAGTTCAACGTTGGCGTTCGCTGGCAGAAGCTGCCCGTCGAGTACATGCGCATGACGCCCGATGAGCTTGATGGGCGTATCGCCTCCGCAAGGGCGAAGCTGGGCGAGCGGGCAGTAGTCCTGGGCCATCACTATCAGCGGGACGAGATCATCAAGTACGCCGATCTGCGGGGGGACTCGTTCAAGCTGTCCCAGTACGCCGCGTCCCAGAAGAGCAGCCAGTACATCCTGTTCTGTGGCGTCCACTTCATGGCCGAGACGGCAAGCATCCTGAGTGATGACCACCAGCAGGTGGTACTGCCCAACCTGATGGCCGGGTGCTCCATGGCGGACATGGCGCACATCGACGACGTGATGGACTGCTGGGACGACCTGGACGGCCTGCTCAAGGACGCTGGTGGAATCGTTCCTATCACCTACATGAACTCCACTGCCGCCATAAAGGCTCTGTGTGGGCGCAACGGTGGCATCGTTTGCACCTCCTCGAACGCAACCGCCACCTACGAGTGGGCGCTGGAGCGCGCTCAGAGAGTGCTGTTCCTGCCCGACCAGCACCTGGGCCGCAACACTGGCGTAAAGCTCGGGATTCGACCGGACGAGATGCTGGTCTGGAACCCGTTCAAGCCCATGGGCGGCCACACCGAGGAGGCGCTGACGAATGCCAGAGTTATCCTCTGGCAGGGGCACTGCTCGGTCCATACTCGTTTCACCGTGGGGCAGATCGACGAGGCGCGTCGCAAGCACCCGGACATCAACGTCGTCGTCCACCCCGAGTGCACGTTGGACGTCGTGGAGGCCGCCGATTTCGACGGCTCGACCGAGTACATCAAGCGCGTGATCACCGAGGCGCCCGCTGGCTCGAAGTGGGCCGTCGGCACCGAGATAAGCCTGGTGAACCGGATCGCGGCCGAAAACCCCGACAAGCAGGTCGTCTGCCTGGACCCGGTGGTGTGCCCTTGCTCCACGATGTACCGGATCCATCCGGCGTACCTCTCGTGGGTGCTGGACGGCCTGAACGAGGGCGTCGTGGTCAACGAGATCAGGGTCGACGACGATGTCGCCGCCGAGGCGAGCGTCGCCCTGGACCGAATGCTGGCAGTCGTATAGACGCCCCAAGAATCCGACGACACGCGATAGGGCCCGCCTCGGACTGAAACAGCGTTCCGGGGCGGGTCCGGTCTTATCCGGGAGAGCGCGAAGCACCGATGCAGATCACACGAGAGGTCGTGGACCTCATCGACAGAGCGCTAGGCGAGGACCTGAGCATCGGCGACCTCACGACGGACATCCTGGTCCCGCCGGGATTGACTGGCCGGGCAGAGCTGTTGAGCAGAGAGCCAGGGGTCCTGGCAGGGGCCGATGTTGGGCTGGAGGTCTTTCGACGCGTCGACCGGGAACTGGCAGCCACGGCGCTGCTGGACGACGGCATGGCGCTGGAGGCGGGGAGCCGCATCGCGACCATTGAGGGCAGCGTTGCGGCCATACTTAAAGCGGAGCGCACGGCGGTGAACTTCGTCCAGCGCCTCAGCGGCATCGCGACGGAGACAAGCAAGTACATCGCCGCGGTGCGCGAGACCAATGCACGAATCGTCGACACGCGCAAAACGATCCCTGGGCTTCGGATGCTGGAGAAGTATGCGGTCCGCGCTGGTGGCGGACATAACCACCGGCTGAACCTTGGGGACGGCATCCTGATCAAGGACAACCATATCGAGGCGTTGGCCAACAGTGGGGCGAGTCTGGGCGACGTGGTACGCGAGGCCGTGCGGAAGGCGCCTGACACGGTCCAAGTGGAGGTGGAGGTTGAGGACCTGGAGCAGCTTGCGCAGGCAATGGACGCCGGCGCCGAGATCGTCTTGCTGGACAACATGGACGTCGGGCTCATAGCCAAAGCGGTCGAGCTCGCCAAGGGGCGGGCGCTCACGGAGGCATCGGGCGGGATCACTCTTGAAAACGTGCGGGCGGTGGCGGCCACGGGGGTGGACATCATATCGGTCGGTGCACTGACCCACTCGGCCAGGGCGCTGAACGTCAGCCTGGACATGGTGAGTTAGGTTGGCCGGCTCGGCTCGGGCCATAATCGGAGCAGTGGTGCTTTCCGTAGCCCTGGCCGTGATGTTCCTGGTGGCGTGGCGCGGCGGGGCGGCGCCTGGGCCCGACACGCCGGGCGAAACAACCTCGGTAAACCGGATCGCGGTCGTCGAATCGGGACTCCGGATACGGTCCTTCAACCCGGACGGCACCGATCCCAGGCAGGTGTCGCCGGAGCAGGGGCTGTATACATGGCCGACCTGGTCGCCGCTCGGCGACAAGCTGGTCTTCTCCGGCGTGGTGACCGTTCCGGGTGGAGAGCAGCAGGTAATCCTGTTCGAATACGATGCCAACACCCACGAGCATCGGCGGATTCACGAGGGGGACCCCGGTTTCGCCGGTCTGCTGGCAAACGGCGTTGTGCACTATCCGATCTGGTCGCCGGACGGCGAGCAAATTGCCTTTGTAGTTGTTACCCGAGAGCATGGCCTGACCCTGTTTCTGAACGATCTGGTCGAGGGCTCCGACTCGGAGTACGTGCTGGACAAAGGGCCGCTGTGGATGTCGTGGTCCGACGACTCGGCACACCTGATGGTCCACAGGTCCGACCGACACTTCCTGGTAAACGCCATGGACCCGGTCGTCGTTACCGAGCTTGGGGTACGATCGACGGCCTATCGGGTGCCCGCCTGGAAGCCCGGTGAGCCGGCCGTGGCCTTCGTGCCAGACGACCGAGGCCTGGGCTTTGCGGTGTACGAGGCAGACGTAGTAGGAGAGGGGCTCGGCACGCCGTCCATCATCGAAGAGACTTCGGCGAACGCCGCCTTCCTGTGGTCAGCCGATGGTGGGCACTTGGCCATCGCGGACGAGGCGCAGGTTATCGCATACCTGGGACAGCCCATGCTGGTGTACAGCCAGATCAGAATACTGGACTCGGTCGCCTACCACGAGAGCGGTCTCCTCCAGGACGACATCCTGGCATATTTCTGGTCGCCGGACGGCGCCAAGATCGCCTACGTCAGCATGTCTGAAGGAAGAGGTCCACTTCGCTGGACGCTTTTAGATGTGAGCACCGGGGAGCTGACGCGACTGGTCGATTTCGTACCATCGGCGGAGCAGCTACCCGTGTTCCAATTCTTCGACCAGTATGCCTACTCGCACTCACCCTGGTCGCCTGACAGCCGCCACCTGGTGTTCGCGGGCTCGCTGAGCGAGGGCGCGGCGCCGGTGTCGATGGGCAGGCACCCCGGGCACGAGGGCTCGCACGTCTTCACCGTGGACACCGGTCCGACCTTGGAGATCACGATAGTGGCCGAGGGCCTGCTGGGTTTCTGGTCTCCGTAGTATGTCCAGGTGCGGGTCAGCCTCTGCGTGACCGATGCCTGTCAGCGGAGTCCAGCATGACCGTCACGGGTCCGTCGTTCTCGATAGAGACGCGCATGTACGCCTGAAATTGGCCGGTCTCCACCCGCAGACCGGAGTCACGAAACTTGGCCAGGGCGAGCTGAAAAAGGCGCTGGGCCTGGTCGGGCGGCGCCGCACCGGTGAAGCTGGGACGTCTGCCCTTTCGGGTGTCGGCGTAGAGTGTGAACTGGCTGACTACCAGGAGGTCGGCGTTAACGTCTAGCGCGGAGAGGTTGAACCGGCCAGAATCATCGTCGAAGATGCGCAGGTTCAGCGCCTTGGTTACGAGGTATTCGGCGTCTTCTTCGGCGTCGTCACGACCGATGCCCAGAAGCACGACCAGACCTGGACCAATGTGGCCGAGAAGCTGGCCATTGGCGCTGACGGAGGCCTCGGACACCCTTTGAGCAAGGGCGCGCAAGGGTTAGTCGCCTTCGGGGGTTTTTGAGGAGGACTCTTTCTTGGACTTGGAAGGGGCTTCCTTCTTGGAGGAGGCGTTGTCCTTGGACTCGGACTCCGTGGCTTCCTTGTTGTCCTTGTCTGCCGCCGCTCCGTTGTTGCGGCCCTTGCCGTAGTCGTTCACGTACCAGCCGCTGCCCTTGAAGAAGACGGGCGGAGCATGGAACTGGCGAGTCGCGACGCTCGAACATTCGGGGCAGTCGGCCACCGGCTCCGAATTAAAGCTCTGTCGCAGCTCGAACGAGTGGCCGCACTGGCCGCACCGATAATCGTACCTGGGCAAGCACAATCCTCCGCAGGCGACACCAATTTGGCAGTCGTCATCAACGCCTGCCATCGCCAAGAGTTAATTTAGCATCGGCCTGTTGGCGTGTCAAATCCACGGGTGCGAAATGACGCGGCCCTCGACGTTAATGTAAACTCCATATCCGGGCGGTAGGACCCCCAGGAGGAGGGCGAAATTGGCAAGCCATCGACACCTAATCGAGACGGCGGACCTGGAACGAAGGTGGGTCGAAAACGAGATGTTTCCTCTCTGCGACCGAATGCGCTCGGAACCAGAGATCGAGCCGGTGATGCGGGGAAGGGCGCTGTACTGTCTGTTTTACGAGCCCAGTTTCCTAACCAGGACGTCCTTCGAACGGGCCGCCGGGCTGCTGGGAGGCGAGGCCCACCACACCGAAGACGCCACGCAGTTCTTCCCTGTCCACACGCTGAGCTACATAGACAACATCATCAACATACTGGGGAGCCTGAAGATAGACCTGGTTGTGCTGCGGGCGGGTGACGATGAGGTGGTCTCGCGGGCGGCGTCCGCGGACGCGATGCCGGTGGTCAACGGCGGAAGCTCCAGTGACCACCCGACCCAGGCGCTGGCCGACCTCTACTCGATACAGCGCGAGCTTGGCCAGATCGACGGGTCCACCGTGGCCGTGGTTGGCAGGCTGGAGCATCGCAACGTAAACGCGTTACTCAAGGGCCTCGCAATGTTCGAGGACGTTAAGGCCATCATGGTGCCGTTCAGCGGTCAGGTCGCTGACGACGTTGTCGAGTACTGCACTGATCGGGGTCTGAAGCTCGAGACACGCAAGGAGATCGACGCGGTGTCAGAGGCCGACGCGATCTACTTAAATGGCCCGCGGACCGTCGCCCACATGCAGCTTCTCCGGTCTCGCAATTCTGGCGACCTTCGTATCGACGAGCGCTTCATGGCGATGCTTAAGCCACACTGCGTGATCATGGACCCGATGCAGCGGAGCGGGGACTTTTCGGTCGAGGTGGAAGACGAGCGCCTGGCGTTCTACAGGCAGGCCGAGAACGCGCTCTACGTCCGCATGGCGGTGATCCGACACGTGCTTGGCTAGCGGCGCGGCCGTTCGGTCACGAACTGAAGGTCGGTCGACGGCCCTTCGACGGGCTCAGGGCGAACGGAGCAATGGGTTTTACCGTTCGTGGTGAGCCCTTCGGCAGGCGCAGGACAGGCGCGTCGAACCACGGCTCCGCTTCAGCACACCAAGGGATTCGCACAGCGAACTTCTGATTAGGGACACGAGCGGCGCGGCCGTTCGGTCACGAAAAAGTGGACCTGAGAAGGCGGGCGAAAAAGGGAGCGACAAGCGGTCCGAAGGACCTGATGACGGGGCCCATTTCGCGGTGCATTATGGTCTTCAATATGGTGCGCCCGTGCCAGTCAAACGAAAAGCCCGGGGCGGTAATCAAGTCGCGAAGCACCACCTCGGACAGGAACAGCTCCATCAACCGCTCCCGCTGAGATTCGCTCATTGACTCGAAGAGCAGACGCGCGCGGTACCCCAGCCGAAGCTCGTTTCCGAAGACTTCTTTCCATCTTGTCTCGTAGGCCTTGAGCCGGCGGGCGGAGAGATCGCCCTCCGCCAGCGCTGATGCGGCGGTCTCGGCGGCTATCTGGCCCGAGAGCAGGGCATAGAATATCCCCCCTCCGGTGGTCGGCTTGGCAAAGCCCGCCGAGTCTCCCGAGACCAGCGTACGGTCGCCGAAGGTCCGCGGTATCGGTCTCAGCGGGATTCCCCAGCGCCGCGGGGGGGATATGGGTCGGCCGACACGCCCGCCTTCGGTCAGGGACCGGTGGAAGTGCTCCAGGTGCCCGTTCAGCCCCTTTCGCGACATGAGTCCCAGGAGGGCGCGGGAGCTATCGAGCGGAACCAGCCAGCCGAACGCCTCCGGTGCGATGCGGTCTCCGACGTATACCTCCGTATCGCGTTGGTCGCGGACCTCGACCTCAAATTGCGTTCCAAGCATGAAGTCGTCACGCTTGCCTCTGCGCAGCCCTGCCATCTCGATGAGCGGAGATCCGAACCCGCTGGATATGATGACCAGCTTCGACCACAGGGTGGAGGTGGAGTGGCCCGCGCGCGTGTGTACGGCAACCCCGTTGGAATCTATGTCGAGGTTTGCCACTTTGGCGCCCAGGTGGTAAGTCGCGCCGCGGTCCATCGCCGCCTGCGCGACAGACATTACGTAGGCCTGTCGGTCGACGATAAGGGCCTGGTCGTCCGCGGCAACCACCGGGTACTCGCGGCCCGCGGGGGAGAATATGCGTGCGGATTTTGCCCGGTGGTAGACGTAACTCCGCGGCACCGGGAACCGGTCCGCGCACTCGACCCCGACGATCCCCGTGCAGAGCTTGTCGCCTATCGAGGTGCGCCAGTCGACCACGGCCACGTGATAGCCGGCCGAAGCGAGGTCGCGGGCCGCGACGTTACCCGCGGGCCCGGCACCTATGACGATGACGTCGTGCAAGCGACTCTCCTGGCCCGTCGAGCCACGCACCGAAGAGAATGGGTTGTGTGGGCAGGGTGCGGGCAGGCAGCAAAAACGCGATTGCGGTAAGGCGCTGGCATCGTACAATAATCTCCGCAGGAGCCGCAAGCCTTTGAGTTCTGTACTGAGGCTATAGGAGGGGAGCGGCGTCCCCCTGGGCAAGCTGGTCGTGCTAATCGCGGTTGCGGCGGGACCTTCTAGCGAGGCTGCAAGAAAATCTCGTCGGTCTTCGCGGCCATGACGAAGTCGTTCCGGTGAAGCGCCCTGATCTTGTGAGTCCACCACTCCACGAGGACCCGACCCCACTCGACTGTCAGGCGCGGGTGGTGGCCCTCAGATTCGGCGGCATCGCCCACGGCTGACGCGAAAGCGATCGCTTGAGAGAAGTCTGGAAAATTGAAGCTGCGCTCAAGCTTGGGCACGCCGTCTGTTACCTTCAAGTCCCAGTCGGCGATCTCGGGGGATAGCTCTGCGATCTCCTGGTCGGCGACTCTGGGCGAGTCCCTTCTGCATGCGACGCACTTCTCGCGGGCCAGGGTCATGGGGGCGCCTCCCATCGGCTTGGCGGTTGTCGGCTGTGATCAAGGTTATTATCGCACTTGTGGCGACGGCCTGCGAAGCCAGCCGACCGATGGAGGTGAAAGGGATCAGATGGTCCCCGTGCGCACTGTCCGGATCGCCTTCTCGGCGCGACTGACGAGCGTTTCCAAGTCCCGAGCATCCTCCGGGAATCCGACCGCCGTCGCGACGATGTCAAGCCCCGGCAGCCGTGCGGTCGAGATCCTGTCGCAAATGCGCGCCGCCTCCGCCTGCCCGGTCTCCGGAAGTATCACGGATAGCTGGTCAGAGTCCGTCTGCCCGACATAGTCGCCTGGCCTCAGGTGGCTCCGAACGGCCTCGAACAGAAGCCCGATCTGACCGCCCTCAACGTCTTTGGACGTCCCTATAATCTCTTCAACGATTTCGTCGACTTTCACCACCATCAGACTGAATCGGTGGCCTCGAAACCGAGACCTAGCGATCTCCTTTTCTAGAAGCTGTACGAAGACGGTGCTGTCGTAAGGTCCCGGTGGACCGTCCGTCCTGGCCGGTGGCGGGCGCTGCGCGGCCTGGTCCCTTTTGCGCGCAAAGTCGCGTTGAGCGAGGACCTTGGCAATGGTGATCCGGATAAGTTCGACGTCGAAGGGCTTCGTGACGTAGTCGGTCGCTCCGAGACTCGCGAGCTTTACGGCGGACGCGACAGATGGGTATCCGGTCACAATGACGACTGGCCGGTCAGGTTCCAGGTCCTTGGAGGCAAGGAGAACGTCGAGGCCGTTGGCCTTCGGCATCACCATGTCGGTGACGACCAGATCGAAGTGCTCGCGCTCCAGCTCTCGATCGCGTCGGCGCCATTGTTGGCGGTATCGAGCTGGTAGCCCGGGTCCGTTAGCAGATCGACGAGGAGGGTGCGAATCACGGTGTCGTCGTCGACGATCAGGATTCTGCGACGAGGTACGTTGGGGTGTGCGCGTGTCAATAGTTCTCCGCTAACGGTCATCCTGACCATCTCCTATGTGAGGTCGTGGCGAGTTAAGGCGGAATGGCCGCTGGATAGCCCAGTCTGCCAACTAATTAGATAAACCGGCACAGGGGAGGGTGAATCCACCGGAGAGATAGGGAGTTGGGACGGGGCTGGGGACTTCCGACCGAAAATGCGATTCGGAGATCAGTCGGTCTGGGTACGCATGGCCTCGGCCAGGTCCAGCAAGGCCTGCGCCCGCTTGACCACTGGAATGTCGACGACTTTGCCGTCGAGGGAGGTCGAGCCTCGACCCTGCCTGGTCGCCTCGTCGAACGCCGCGATGACGGCCCTCGCGTGCTCGACCTCGGAATCCGAGGGGGAGTAGACCTGATTAATAACGTCTATTTGGGCCGGGTGGATGGCGAACCGGCCTCGGAATCCGAAGCCCCTGGACTCGCCGGAGTTTTCGCGCAGTGCTTCGGGATCGCGGAATGCGAAGAACGGCGTATCGATAGCAAGCACGCCGGCAGCCCTGGCGGCGATGGCGACGGCGCTCCTGGGGTAAGCTAGCTCTCGGTCGTCGTCCCGCCTCTGGATCTCCATGTCGTTGGTGAAGTCCTCCGCGCCAAACGCCACGGCAACGATTCGGTCGCTGGAAGCACATATTTCGTGGGCGTTCACGATGGCCATAGCTGACTCGATCCATGGCACCAGCTTTACCGAGCCGAGAGCCAGGCCGGCCCTCTGTTCGCTGCGCTCAACAACCGCGGCAACCTCATCCACGTCGGCCGCCGAGTCCACCTTTCCAAACGAGACCCCGAATATGTGGGGGCCGACGATGTCGGACAGGTCCTCTTCCAGAAGGCCGCTGTCCTTCGAATTCACGCGGGGTATGACTGGACGGCCGGTGGCCGCCAATCGCTCCAGATGCGAGGCGGTGACTGATCGGGCGTTGGCCTTTTCATCCTGAGGCACGGAGTCTTCCAGGTCCGGGATGAAGGCGTCGGGACGTAGTCCCAGGGCCCTCTCCAACATTCTGGGCATGTTGCCCGGGACGAACAGCGGGCTTCGTAGAATAGTCATGATGCGTCAGGGTAACACATGTGCGCGGGAGCGTCCTGAGGCGCGTTGTAAGCGCGGTGGGCGTCCCGGAGTGGGGTATAATGGAGCGGACTGCGTCTTCCGCACGGGGTGGGTTGCCAGGCGTGGATTCGTCGACTGGCCCCGCCACGGCCGGCCGGTTGTCGACGCTGGAGCGGTCAGGCGCCGGGGCCCCTTGCCCCGGTCTGACTCGGTAGCGAGAACTAGAGGATTGTCAGCGATGCTGAAGGGACTTGCAAAGATGATCGGCGGCTCGGATGACAAAGTCATCCGGAGGTTGCAGCCGGACGTCGACGAGATTAACGCCCTGGAGCCGGAGGCCGAGGCGCTCAGCGACGACGGGCTGCGCGCCAAGACCGCCGAGTTCAGAGAGCGCTTGGCCCAGGGCGAAGTGCTGGAGGACCTACTGGCCGAGGCGTTCGCGGTGGTGCGCGAGGCGGCCAGGCGTGCTCTCGAGCAGCGACATTTCGACGTACAGCTTATCGGCGGCATGGTGCTCCACCAGGGCAAGATCGCCGAGATGAAGACCGGCGAGGGCAAGACGTTGGTGGCTACGCTCCCCGCGTACTTGAACTCCTTGACCGGCGCCGGTGTCCATGTGGTCACGGTTAACGACTACCTGGCGCGACGCGATGCCCACTGGATGGGGGGCATATACGACCTGTTGGGAGTAACCATCGGTGTCTTGCAGCACGATGCGGCCCTGGTCTATGACGTCGCATACGACGATGGTGACAAGGGCGTCGAGCATCTGAAGGCCGCGCAGCGTTCGGACGCCTATGCGGCAGACGTCACCTACGGCACCAACAACGAATTCGGCTTCGACTACCTCCGAGACAACATGACGGCCGACCGTTCGGGAAGGGTGCAGCGGGAGCTGGCTTACGCCATCGTGGACGAGGTCGACAACATACTGATAGACGAAGCGCGCACGCCGCTGATCATCAGCGGTCCGGCGGACATGTCTGCTCGGGATTACCAGCGGTACGCGAGGATCGTTCCAAATTTGATCGCGGAGCAGGACTACACGATCGATGAGAAGCACCAGGCGGCCAGTCTAACCCAGGACGGGATCACCAAGCTGGAGGCGCTGCTCAACGTCAAGAACCTCTACGGCCCGGAGAACTTCGGCGTGGTGCATCACCTCGAGAACGCCCTCAAGGCCCAGGCCATATACCAGCGCGACCGCCAGTATGTCGTCCAGAACGGCGAGGTGGTGATTGTAGACGAGTTCACAGGCAGGCTGATGGAAGGGAGGCGGTATTCGGACGGCCTCCATCAAGCGCTGGAAGCCAAGGAGGGGGTGCGCATCCTCTCCGAGTCCATCACCTATGCCACGATAACGCTGCAAAACTATTTCCGGCTCTACGAAAAGCTGGCGGGGATGACCGGGACGGCAGCGACGGAAGCGGAGGAGTTCTGGAAGATCTACAAGCTGGACGTCGTGTCGGTGCCTACGAACATGCCAATGATCCGTGACGATCTGGGTGACCAGGTGTACAAGGACCAGCAGGCCAAGTACCGTGCCGTCGTCCGAGAGATCGAGATCTGTAATAAGCTGGGCCAGCCAGTGCTCGTGGGCACAACGGATATAGACAAGTCGGAGATGTTGAGCGACATGCTCCGGCGAAAGGGCATTCCCCACGAGGTGTTGAACGCCAAGCAACACGAGCGCGAAGCCTCCATCATCGCCGATGCGGGAAAGCCCGGGGCCGTTACGGTCGCGACCAATATGGCGGGCCGCGGTACGGATATCGTGCTAGGCGGAAGCCCGGACGCCAGCGGCATGACCACCGAGGAGTGGCAGGCCGCTCACGCCCGGGTCCTGGAGCAGGGTGGGCTGCACATCATCGGCACCGAGCGGCATGAGGCACGCCGCATCGACAACCAGCTTCGGGGACGCGCCGGCCGTCAGGGAGACCCGGGCAGCACCCGCTTTTTCGTCGCCCTCGACGACGACCTGATGCGCCGCTTCGGGGGAGACCGCATCCGGACGGTTATGGAGTGGGCCGGGATGGATGAGGAAACTCCCATAGAGAACCGTATGATCAACAAGTCCATCGAGAGCGCCCAGGTCAAAGTCGAGGCCTTCCACTTCGACCTGCGAAAACACCTGGTCGAGTATGACGACGTAGTTAACGCCCATCGCGACGTGATATACGCTGAGCGCGACAAAATTCTCGCCGGGGCGGACCTCCGGGCCAACATCGAGGAGATGCTGGACCGTGAGCTTTCGGCCAGCGTTCAGGAGCACCTGGGCGAGAGGCGGCCCGAACACTGGGACATCGACGCCATGCTGACAGAGGTGAGCACGGTGCTGCCTCCGCCGGCTGATTTCGACGACTACGATCTGCTGGAGTCGATGGGAGTGGACGCTGTCGAGGAGCGGCTGCTGGAACATGCCCGGTGGTACTACGATCGAATCGAAGCGGAAGTGGCGTCGGAGGTGGTCCGCGAAGTGGAGCGTAGAATCATGCTTCAGTCGGTAGACTCCAACTGGGTGCAGCATTTGACGGCGATGGACAACCTACGTCAAGCCATCGGGCTGCACGCATACGGCCAGCGGGATCCGCTGGTGATGTACAAGATGGAGGGCCGCGAGAAGTTCGAGGAACTTCAGGCGAGAATCGAGCACGATGCCGTGCACTCCATATTCCGCGTCCAGGTGCCGATGGGCGCCAACGGGCCCGGCCAGGCCAACGGCGGCAGGCGGGCCAAGCCGATCCCCAAGAAGGATACCGTCATGTCCAACGTTTTGGACGGACGGAAAAGAGATGCAGTCCCGGCGGCCCAGAAGGTGGGCCGCAACCAGCAGTGTCCGTGCGGCAGCGGGAAGAAGTATAAGCGCTGCCACGGCGCCTGACCGGCGTGCCGATGGCGCCCCGCGGGCCCACGAATGCCGCTCGATCAACTACCGCCCCTAGCGCAGGTTTCTGGCAATGACCAACGGCGAAGTCGCTGAGGTATTCGAGCGAATAGCCGGCCTTCTGGAGATGAAGGGCGAGAAATCGTTCACCGCCCGGGCCTATCAGCGCGCCGCGAGGACCATCGAACGGCTACCCTCGGAGGTCGAGGCGATGCTGCGGGATGGCGAAGACCTGACGGAGATTCCGGGCATTGGCAAGGCCATCTCTCAGAAAGTGGCCGAGCTGGTGGACACTGGCGACCTCCAGTACCTGGAACGGCTGAAAGGCGAGTTCCCCTCTGGCATCCTTGACCTCATGCAGGTCCCGGGCCTGGGCCCCAAGACGACCGTGCGGGTCTGGAAAGAGCTGGGCGTGACCACAGTCGAGGAGTTGGAGGCGTCCTTAGACGACGGACGCCTGTCCGCGATGCCTCGAATGGGCGAAAAGACCGCCGAGAATATTCGTAAGAGCCTCCGGTTCGCACGGTCCAAAGACGACCGCGTCCCGATAGCCAGGGCCATGGCGGTGGCCCGACAGCTGACGGACTCCCTCCGGGAGCGGTGCCCGGAAATCGCAACGCTAGAAGTCTGCGGCAGCCTGCGACGGTTCGAGGAGACGATCGGTGACATCGACCTAGTGTGCGTCGCCGAAAATCCCGAAACAGCCCTGGAGGCCTTCGTCGGGCTTTCTGGGGTTTCGCGGGTGCTCGGTCACGGAGCGGCTAAAGCGTCGGTGGTCCTGGATTCCGGCATCCAAGTAGACCTGCGGGTGGCCTCCCAGGACCAGCTCGGCGCAATGCTCCAGTACTTCTCAGGCAATCTGCAGCACAACGTCCTACTGCGAGATAAGGCGAACTCCCTGGGCCTGTCCCTCAACGAGTATGGCCTCAGGAACGTCGAAACAGACGAGCTGGAGATTTTCGCCGACGAGGAGTCGCTGTACGCCCGACTGGGTCTGCAGTACACGCCACCGGAGCTGCGACAGGGCGAGGGCGAGGTCCAGGCGGCTTCGGACCACGCATTGCCGGCCCTTGTCGAGATCGGCGACATCCGGGGCGACCTCCACTCCCACACAGACTGGAGCGATGGGCGTGACCCGATGGAAGCCATGGTGTACGAGGCTCGAGACCGAGGGCTGGAATACATTGCGATCACCGACCACTCGGTGGGTAGAGGGATCGCCAATGGACTCAGTCCGGAGAGGCTTCGGAGCCACATGAAGCGTCTGAGCGAGGTGGAGCGAGATGCCGGCGGCATCCGGGTCTTCCATGGGACCGAGATGGACATCCGCGCCGACGGCTCGTTAGACTACGCGGACGAGGTGCTGGCGCAGCTGGACTGGGTGGTTGCATCGGTCCACTCGGCCATGGGCCAGGATGCCGCGATAATGACGGACCGCATCATCGCCGCCATGAACAACCCTCACGTATCGGCCATCGGCCATCTGTCCACCCGGCGGATCGGAGAACGGAAGCCCATCGACGCCGACTACGATGCCCTGTTCAGGGCGGCCGCGGCCACGGGCACCGCCCTGGAGATCAACGGCTCGCTGGAGCGGCTGGACCTGAAGGACACACATGTCCGCAGGGCTAGAGAGTTGGGAGCGATGCTGGTCATCACGACCGACGCGCACACCACGGAAGCCCTGGCCAACCTGGAGCACGGGGTCAAGGTGGCCCGCCGGGCCTGGTGCGAGTCCCATCATATCCTCAACACGTTGCCCGCGGACCGCTTCTCGGCGTGGCTGGAACTGGACAAGCAGGCCAGAAGCAAATGGACGATTGCCCATGGGTGAGGCGCGGTCGACCCAGAGGACCTCGGAGCAGGAGGCAGTCCTCCGTCTCAGGACATCGCTGGGAGACGGCGTGGACTGGCCGACGGCGATGCTGGAAGCGATGGCTCTGTGGACCAGCCCGGAGGAGTTGTTCGATAAGCGGCGCTACATCTACCTCATCGGCGGCGAGGCCTTCGACTGGCTGGCGCTGCTGGAGCGGCTGAGCCACGAGGTCGAAAGCCAGGTCCCAGCCGATGAGCTGGAGGAGCTGCTATTCACCGGCCGGTTCCCGCCGTCCTTCGACGAGACGGACATCCAGGGATTGCTGGGCGTCGATAAGTATCGCGGTTACCTCAACTATTTCTACGGAGTGGAGGTGGAGTCGGCGTTGCAGCAGACGGTGGAGACTGAGGTCGAGAAGCGCTATTACGCCAACGGACGTCGGGATGCGGCGGACCGGTCGGACGAGGTCTTCTTCCGCATCTACCGCGCACCGCTGGCCGAGCTTCGAGAATCCTACTATTCAGAGACCGGAGCGCAAGCTGGAGATTCGATCACGCTGACGGAGTTGAAGGAGTTCACCTACTGGCTGTTCAAGCGACGCCTCAAGGTATCCGACAAGGCAAAGATAGCCAGTGACACCCGCAAGGGGTTGAACGCGCTTTACGGGGCCGCCCGGGACCCTGAGGAAGATGCTCGCCAGTTTGTTCGCCCCGGCTCGTCAGTGCCCGTTGGTTCAATACCAGGCCATCTGTCCGAGTAGGGAGATTCTCTCCACTATATTAGCCGGCGGACCGAGAGACGATGACTGGAATGCCAGACCCTGAGTGCCCAGTCTGGCGCGTCCGGCTGATCGCGCCTACCGGAACATATCCGGCCCCCGGTCGCGTATGAGCTGAGAGGCGGCGCCGTCTGCCGCGTCGTAGGCGAACCCTCGGATGATCGCCACGGCTACGCTGATCGCCTTGGCGGTGACCAGTTCGGCCGCAGCGGCAAGCTCGTCAGCCACGGCTATCGTTGTCACGTGAAGCACCCGGCCATTGGCGTCCAGGGTGCCGCGGTAGTCGGTCATGGGGTCCATTCCGGCCACTCCGATGGCGAAGTTCACGTGGCCTTCGCGCCATGCCCTGCCGAATGTGTCGGAGATTATCACGGGCGGGGCAACGCCGGACCGGTCCCGGACTTCAGCCCGTATACGGCGGGCGGAGGCGTCGGGGTCGAGGGGCAGCAGGCAGGCGAGACCTTCTCCCGGCACGTTGGACTGGTCGATGCCGGCGTTAGCGCAGACGAACCCGTGCCGTGTCTCGGTAATCAGGATGCCCCGACCAGGGTCCATGCGCACGATTGCGGCGCTTTCCCTAAGCACAAGCTCGATAAGCCTGGGGTCGCGCTCGGCGCCCTCGGCGAATGACCTGGCGAACTCGGAGGGTTCAACGCCCTCGAGGGGAACGACGCGGCCTTCAGCCTTCGAGACGATCTTCTGGGTCACGACAAGAATGTCGCCATCCTCGACCGGCGTCCGCTGCGCTCGAGCCGCATCGGCGATGAGCTGGCCCAGATTGTCGCCGGTCCCGATCTCGGGGATTCCGGTTACGCCTATGGTCTTGAAGGAAGGGTAATCTTGCATCGCAGATTCCGGTGTGTTGCGCGGCGCATATTGCGGGGCGCAGGTTCGGAGTCAATCATCGTGACCCCTGGCTTTTGGCTCCGCTATCGATACAGTAGCGCTCCGACTATGGACACCACCGAGCCGTTCTGGTCGTCGGCAGGGCACTGGTCGTACGCATAAGCCTGGCCGCGCGCGCCCTGTGCGAGCCTCAACATGAGATAGATAGGAGGAAGACCGCATAGCCGGCGGACATCATCTTCTTCCCACGACGACTCACCGAACTTCGAGGCATCGGCGGCGAGTACTGCGTCGATGGACCCCTGGTCGGCGGCGCCAAGCTCGGCGCGGGCCGTCGCATCTAGGGGCGTCGGGTCGCCAAATGCCGGGCCAACGTGCGACAGGTCGCCGGCCGCAATTATCAGGGTTTGGCGTTGAGAAACTACATCCGTCAGCACTTGCACGAGTCCCTCGACTTCGCCCGGGGTCTCCAGTGGGCCGCAGAGTACTGGGACCATCGGGACCGTTCGATCCCTGGTGAAGTGGTGCAGCCATACGGACGCCAGCTCGACTGAATGTTCGCTGGCGTGGTTCATCTCCTGGGCGAAAGCGAGTTCAGGCCCGATCTCGTCAGCCAGCCGGTCGATTACTCCGGTATCGGTGGGGATGACCCCGTAAGGAGTGGCGTACGGCTGCCGGGTGAGGGTAATCTCCCCGCGGCCTCCGATGTGGTCGGTGCCTAGAATGATGACCAGCTCGACAGAGGATAGGTCTGACGCAGCTGCCCGCCACAGCGATGCGTACGTTTTGTGACCGCGGGCGTAGTCGATGTGGGGGCAGACCATGCCGACCAGGCTACCGGCCGCGGACCTTTTGGGCGGCGGGCCGACGGAATCGCAGTAACCTTCCAACGTCCGAGAGAGCTCGGTGGGCTGCTCGGGGTAGACCAGGCCGGCGTGGGAGGGGACTCGGCAGGGCGCGGACCGGTACGAGTCCAGGGCGAGCCGGTAGGCCTCCGCGTACGTCCCATTTTCTATTAGAAGAGATTCGTCGAGCTGAGTGATTATTCCGTGCAGCTGTTGGTCGGAGAGCGATTGGCCAGACCGAAGTGTGAAGGCTGCCCCCAGCTCAGGGATCGTCCGATCACCGTTCATCAGCAGGACCAGCGGCACTATGGGCTGCGGCAGCAGCACGCCCTCGTCCGACGTGCTGATCGGGTCACGTAAGTAGAGGAAACGCCTGCCTCGCTGCTCCACCCAGCGGGGGTCGACTGCGCGAAGCCGAGGGCGCTCGGGCAGACCGGATTCGATCACGGGCGGCATGGTCTCCTTAAAGGTTTGGTAACCGGCGAATGCTACCACAAAAGAGGTCCCGATGGGCCGGAATTGTGCCTAATACCCATGAGGATTTCGAGGGCCATGTGCTATAATTCGGGATGCTTTTCACGGCTAATTCCTGCCAGACTCCGTAGCAACGCCAGGCGGTCGTCAATCTTAGATAGTCGGCCGGGATCGATGGAGGCCAACAGTGCCGGTATTCGAGGACCTCAAGGTGTTTGGCGGGAACGCCCACCCGCTGCTACTGGCGGAGGTGTGCAACTACCTGGGCGTCAGCAAGGGAAAAATCGAAGTCTTCAAGTTCTCGAACGACAATACGTTCGTTCGAATCCTTGAGAACATCCGCGAGCGGGACGTTTTCATAGTCCAGCCGATAAGCGCGCCGGTCAACGACAACCTGATGGAACTGCTGATAATGCTCGACGCCGCAAAGAGGGCGTCGGCGGGACGAATCACGGCGGTGGTCCCGTACTACGCCTATGGTCGCAGCGACAAGAAGGACCAGCCGAGGGTGCCGATAACGGCCCGGTTGATAGCCAATCTAATCGAAACAGCCGGCGCGGACAGAATGCTTACGGTCGACCTGCATGCAGGTCAGATTCAGGGGTTTTTCAACATTCCAGTGGATGAGCTCTCCGCGATTCCGATGCTGGCCCGATATTATCGGGACCTCAGGATCGAAAACATGGTCATTACGGCGCCCGACGTCGGCGCCGCGGAGAGGGCCGAGGACACGGCGAGTCTGCTGGGTGCGGAGATCGCAATCATCGAGAAGCACCGAATCGGAAACGAAGAGAGGGTGGAGGCGTCCAATTTGATAGGCGAGGTCTCCGGGCGGAACGCGATAATCGTCGATGACGAGATCGACACCGGCGGCACCGTGATCGCCACCGCCGAGGTACTGGCGGAAAACGGGGCCGTCGATATCTATTGCGGCGTCACCCACGGCGTCTTGTCTGGGCAGGCGCCCGAGCTGATCGAGGGCAGCGCGGTGAAAGAGTTGGCAGTGACGGACACGCTTCCTATAACGAACAGCAAGCGCACTTCGAAGACCCAGGTCCTGCCAGTGGCCTCGCTGTTGGGAGAGGCCATACACCGAATTCACGGCGGCCTCTCCGTGGGAGAGATGTTCGAGCAGTAGAGGAGCGTCGCGCCGGCGAACGAGGTCCGAAACGCCCAGGTCCATGAGCGTTGGGGGTCGGTTACCGGTCGGCGAACAGGAGGCGCTGGGCATGGTGTCAGGGGACAGTAAGTGGCCCTACTTTTCCGAAAAAGACCTGGACTTCATAGTCGAGAACGCCGTTCCCGGAAGTAACGATCCCGAGCGGCTTAAACGCCTCGTCATGGAGGACGCCGAGTTCAGGGACGCCGTCGTGGCAGACCCATCGCTGTTCGACCGGGTCGTCGACGACAACGAGATATTCTTGCAGGTGTCACCAGCGCTCTACTTTGAGATCCTGCTTCGGAAGGCCCACAGGGAGTTCGAGGAAGCCACCCACACTTTGGAGCGGTCGGGTCGGGACAACGTGCCAGTGTTCGACACGGACCAGGTCTTGGAACTGATGAAGGCGCCGAACATCATAGAGTATCTCGCTTCGATGATGGCCTCTTTCACACGCATTCGCAGCTATGTGGTGCCGGTCCGCGTGAAACGAGGCGTACGTCGAAGAGTCAGGTTCAACGACATGGATATCGACAGCCTCGTCCGGTTCGCGTCCGATGCGGACCCGGAGGGGCGGTTCGGGTACTATAAGCGCATCGCGGACTTGTGCCTGTTCGTGTCGGGGGTATTCCCGGACCATACCCGGCGCGGCTCAGCATCGGCTGTCGCCTCGGTCGCACCGCTGACCCGACGTCAGAGGATGCGGCGCAGCATCGAGGACTACGAGCAAGAGGGCCGGAGGTTCTATGCCCTGGCGCAGGCGCATCCCACCGCGCGCACTCTTGACCTCTCGAACGTGTTCGCCCTGCTCAAGGAAGAATTCACCGAGGCGCGCAAGCCCCTCACTCTAATTGCCACGCGGTTTTTGCACGCCCGTCGCCGCCACCTGTTCGGCATGGCGGCGAGCTAGGCTGCCATCGGCGACGGGGGGAGCCCATCCCTAATGTCAGCCGTTCGAGCGGATACTCCAGCCACGCATGCCACGGGAACGGCGCTCGCCGACGGGAGCTCGGCTGGTCGCTCCCAGCCACCGCGGGTCCGGGGCCAAAGCGGCTCGCACTTGGGAGGTATTGCGCCTGCGCCGACTGGCTGATCCTCGAGTTGTGAATTCGCTGTTGACCGCGTGCCACGAACGAAAACCTTAGGTGCTATAATGGCCGCGAATTCGACCTGACTTGCCTTCCCCGCTACGAGTATCGCTCTGCCTGGCTTGTGTGGAACGAGGTGAAGCTGTGACCACAGACAACGCTCTGCTAGACGTGAAGAACCTCAGGACCTACTTCTACCTGGATGAAGGCGAAGTTCGCGCGGTGGACGACGTCAGCTTCGAGCTGGGACGTAGTACGGTGCTGGGCGTGGTCGGCGAGAGTGGGTGCGGCAAAAGCGTGTTGGCGCGCTCTATCATGAGGATTGTGAGGCCGCCGGGGAGGACCATAGAAGGGGAGATAATATACAGCCGCCCGGTAAAGAGCGATGGCTCGGCGTCAGGAGTGGATGTGATCGACCTCGCCAAACTTCCATCGGACGGCGCTCAGATACGGGAGATACGTGGCGGAGAGATCACGATGGTGTTCCAGGAGCCCATGGTGTCGTTCAGCCCCGTTCACACAATTGGAAACCAGATTACGGAAGCGATAGTGCTCCACCAGAAGGCGAGCTTGGACGAGGCGCGCGCCATTGCTGTGGACACTCTGGGAAAGGTTGGCATACCGAATCCCGAGTCTCGTATCGACGAGTTCCCTTTCCGACTCAGCGGTGGGCTGCGACAGCGTGCGATGATCGCCCTGGCTCTGTCGTCCAACCCCAACCTGCTAATAGCCGATGAGCCCACGACCGCCCTCGATGTGACGACGCAAGCACAAATACTCGATTTGATGTCCGAGCTTCAACAAGAGTACGGCATGGCAATGATGCTGATCACTCACAACCTGGGCGTCGTGGCCCAGATGGCGGAAGAGATCATCGTCATGTACCTCGGCAAGGTGGTGGAGCGGGCGGATACCAAGACGCTGTTCCGAGATCCAAAACACCCCTATACCGAGGAGTTACTAAAGTCAATACCGCGGCTCCGCCGTGTCCGACAGGACGACCGGCTGGCCACAATATCGGGCAACGTGCCGGCGCCCTTTGTGCGGCCCCCGGGCTGTCCGTTTCACCCTCGTTGCCCGCATGCCATGCCGGGGTTATGCGACGTCGTGGTGCCTCAGGAGACCACCATAGCGCCCGGGCACACAACAAGCTGCCACCTTCACTCGGACGATCGCCAGCCCGTGACGCAGGAGTAACCATGTCAACTGGAATGGACGACACGAAGCTCTTGGAGGTCAAGAACCTCGAGGTCTACTTTCCGATACTGTCCACGATATTGCGCCGGACACTCGGAAATGTAAGGGCCGTGGACGATGCGAGCTTCGATCTGATCGAGGGCGAGACCCTCGGTCTGGTGGGCGAAAGCGGCTGCGGCAAGACAACGACCGGCAGGGCCATACTCAGGGCCGTGGAGCCAACTGGCGGCGAGGTCTTGTTCAAGATGCGCGACAACAGTCGCGTCAACACCGCCACCGTCGAAGGGGAGGAGCTGCGGCTGGTGCGGCAGGAGATGCAGATCATCTTCCAGGACCCCTTTGCTTCGCTCAATCCTCGCATGACAGTCTTCGACGTGGTGGCGGACCCATTGCGAGTAAACAGTATGGCGACGGGCCAGGAACTGGAGGACCGGGTTGCGGAGATGCTCCGTCGCGTCGGCCTGTCGCCTGAGTACGCACGCAGATTCCCACACGCTTTCAGCGGCGGTCAGCGGCAGCGTGTCGGGATCGCCCGCGCGCTGATCATGAACCCGCGGCTGGTCATCGCGGACGAGCCTGTCTCGGCGTTAGACGTGTCAGTGCAAGCGCAGATACTGAACCTCATGCTGGACCTCCAGGAGGAGCTGGGGCTTACCTATCTGTTCATCAGCCACGACCTTAGCGTCGTCCAGTACATCAGCCACCGTGTGGCGGTAATGTACGTCGGCAAGCTGGTGGAGCTGGCGCCGACGGCTGACATTTTTACGACTCCCAAACATCCGTATACGCAGGCCCTACTGTCTTCGGTGCCGGTGGCCGATCCCGAGGTGGCGTCGCGCGGGGTCCCGCTGGAGGGCGAGGTGGCTGACCCGGCGAGCCCGCCCAGCGGTTGCTATTTCCACCCTCGATGCCCCTTTGCCAAAGAGATCTGCCAGACGACGGCTCCCGAGTTCCGGGAGGTCGCGCCCGACCGTTTCGTTTCCTGCCATTTCGCCGAAGAGCTTGAGCTTCCTGGCGTGCCTTCGTAAAGCGGCCACCGCGCAGGATGTTAGCTGGCTGATCTGCCATCGCCCTGCGCAGGCTCGACTCATTCCCCTTCCAGGTCGACAAGTGGTCGATTGGACCCTGAAGTTTGCAAGCCGCTGTCCTGACCCGCGGTGCGGGCGGTGTGCACGGTTCTGGGCATTCCGGGTAACGCCCTGCCCATCACAGCGCCGGTTGCGCCCTCGGTCCCGGCTCCCTTACCATAGTTTTAGGTGGATGCAGTCGTATATTTTCGCGCGGGAGTTGGGAGCGCAGGGCCAGCCCGACAATCCAGGCGACCCCAGGCAGGAGAGACGCTCAAAGTGGCAATGGCAGGGCTATCGGCCCTTACCATAAATTCGGAGCAGCGCACACGCCGCATCAGGCTGATGACTAGTCTCGCGCTATATGGCGGCGCGCTTGGCGCCGCATCGGCCCTGATCTTGGAGCTGGAACGCAAGCCGTGGTACGTTGAGCCTGAGCACATGCCGCTGATCCCTTCGTTTTTCATCTCCCTATCGGGAGGGATCGCGGGCGTCCTGGTAGCGCTGCCCCTGGGCTATCTGATAGGCGCGAGGGCCACGGAGAGCAGCAGCCTGCCGAGATGGTGGGTCATAGGGCTCGCCTTCGGGCTCCTGTTACCGTTCGTGACAGGCGCGCTGTTCCCACTGAGCCTGGTATTCGTGAATCTCAGCCTAGGCGTCATTCAATCCAGCGATCTGATTGGGCAGATTCTGGACGCCGGGATTCGCGCACCCTTGAGCACCGTGGTGAACGGCGGGGCCGGCCTGTACACCGGACTGTTGGCAGGGGCGTTGTTCGGCACCGGTGGGTGGGCAGTCAACATGTTTAACGCCTCTACGAGGCCGGTGGCGTCCAGAATTGGCCCGTGGGCCATTGTGCTGGTCCTGGGAGGCATGGTGGTCGTGATAGCCTTGTTTGGCTCCCCGGACGCTCTCGTAAAGCTAGGTTAGCGCCGGGCGATCGCTCGGCCTCGTGCGGGCGTCCACCACGGTCGGCAACCCCGGAAGCACACCACGCTCACGCTTGCCCATCAATAGCCCGAAGGGGTAAGCGCGCCACTCCCGGCGGTTCTGATCTTCTCGATGATCGGCTTGCGCCGTCTCTGCCCGAAGTGGGGCGGGACCTACCGTCAACCTTCCGCACAAGGGCCAAAGCCCCGACTGGTCTCGGCTGCACACTCCAACCCCGGTCCGATAGGCGGAGAGAGCCAGACAGTTCACCGAACGTTACGCCGGTATCGGCTAGAGGGGACTAGGTCTTTACGGCGTATGGGTCGGCGGCGTCGCGAATGCCGTCGCCCACGAAGTTGAAGGCCAAGATGGCGACCAGTACAAAGAGACCGGGAAGCATGAGCCAGTAGGCCTTGGCAACGGATGTAAGGTTCTGCGCCTCGGACAGCAGAACGCCCCAGCTTATGGCGGGCTGCTGGATACCCAGCCCCAGGAAGCTCAATGAGGTCTCGGCCACTATGATGCCCGGTATCGACAGCGAAGTCGCGGCGATCACGTGGCTCATGAAGGAGGGCAGCATGTGGCGGAAGATCAGCCTGAGCTGGCTGGAGCCGTAGAGGCGCGCGGCGATGACGAAATCCTCTTCACGCATCGCCAGAAATCGGCCCCGCACCTCCCTGGCGAGCTGGGTCCATCCTATCAGCGAGATGATGATTGTAATCGCGAAGAAAACCTTGATAGGCGACCAGTCCGTCGGTAGGGCCGCGGCCAGCGCCAGCCACAGGGGAATAGTCGGTATCGCTCGCAGGAACTCGATAACCCGCTGGATGATCACGTCGGTAACGCCGCCGCGCAGGCCGGATAATCCCCCCAGCAAAATCCCCAGGAAGATACTAAGTATCACTGAGACCAGGCCGATGGACATGGAAATCCTGGTCCCCATCATGAGCCGCGAGAACTGGTCCCTACCCATTCTGTCAGTGCCAAAGGGGTGCAGGGGAGCCGGGACCAGATCGGTGTCCAGTCCGATCAGATGCCTGCTGGTGGGGATCAGGCCGAGGATTTTGTACTCGTGCCCCCGGACAAAATACTTTATGGTAAACCTCTGGGACTCGTCCGCCTGCCAGTTCCTGGCCCGGGTCACCGGGTCCCGCTCGCCGACGAGACCGTACACGTAGGGCTTCACGGGTTTCTTGCCGTCGAAGAAGTGGATTCCCTGAGGGGGGATGAAGGCGCTTGTGGCTGCCTGAGCAAGAGGGTCATGAATGGTCAGAAACTCGGGGAAGGCGGCTATGAGATACAAGGTCAGAACGACTGCCGCGCCGACCAGGGCCAGGCGGTGCCGGAGAAAACGCCACCAGATCAGCTTCCACTGGGAGGCGATGTATATCCGCTCTTCTTCGGATACACCGGCCAGGGGCAGGGCGGTCTCAGGTGTTGAAGCCACGCGCTAGCCCTCCATGCGAATTCGGGGGTCCGTCGCAGCCAGGAGAATGTCAGATAGCAGCGTCCCGATCAGCGTCAGCGCGGTCAAGATAAGCACGATTGAGCCGGCCAGGTACATGTCCTGCGACAGCAGTGCCTTGAGCAGCAGCGGGCCTATGGTCGGCAGGCTCATGACCGAGGCGACGATTAGACTGCCGGAGAAAAGCTGGGTCAGGCCCAGGCCCACATTGCTTATCCAGGGGTTCAGCGCCAGTCGCACCGGGTACTTGAGAATCACCTTCCATTCGGGCAGGCCCTTGGCGCGGGCGGTCTCCACGTAGGGTTTGGTCATCTCGTCCAGCAGATTGGCCCTGACGATGCGTGTCAGGCGAGCAGTGCCGTCGGTGCCCAGGATCAGCATGGGCACCCAGATATGCTTCAGCATGTCCCACAACTTGCCGAGACCCCAGTCGGCCTCGATGTACTCGGGCGAAAAAAGCCCCGTGATCCTGATGTCGAACCAGGCAAAGATAAACCACATGATCACAAGGGCCAGGAGGAAGTTGGGCGTTCCGACACCCAGATAGGAGAGGAACGTAAAGCCGTAGTCGATGAATGAGTACTGTTTGACCGCGGATATGATGCCTATCGGGAGCGCCAGGGTCCAGGTGAAGAGAATTGTCATGACGCCCAGTATGACAGTCAAGGCGAGGCGCTCGTTGATCAGCTCGGTTACTGGCACCCCGAAGTCATTGGAAATGCCCAGGTCCCAGCGGAGGATGCCCGTAACCCACTTGTAGTACTGGACGTAGATGGGCTTGTCGAGGCCGTAATATCTTGCAAGCGCCTCTCTCTCCTCCTGGGTCACCCGCACCGACCCGCCATCGGCGGCTTCCCGAAACGCAAGCAAGTCGGTGAGAAAGTCCCCAGGTGGCGCCTGGATAAGACCGAAGGCGACGATGGACATCACGAACATCATCGGGAAGAAGAGCGCGAGCCGTCTCACCGTAAACCGGAGCATAAGCCGACCACCCCAAGTCGATACCGAGGGCCACCCCCGCGGGGTGCGAGGGTGGCCCGACAGTTCAATAAGGCCCTGTTATGCCTCTACTTGTACCAAATCTGCTCGGGGTAGCTCCCGTTCGGGGTCCTGAACGCCCAGAGGTTGGCCATATTCGTTTCGGCCACGTTCTGGAGGCGATTGTTGACTACGTTCACGCCCTGGGACGCGGGGCTCAATCCTACGAGAGGAATCTCCCACGTCACATCGATCAGGTCCTTGTAGTATTGCTGACCAACCGCAGAGCGCTCGGCATCGTTCATGGTAGCTGCGTTCGATTTAAGCGCTTGCTGCTCATAAGCTATTGGTGGGGGCATCACTCCCTCGGCACCTTCCGTTCCCGTCCACAAGCCCCAACCGGGATTCGACCTGCTGCCGATTCCGCCAGTTCCCCCGGCGGCCCTATTAAAGCCAAAGCCGCCGGAATCGGAAAAGAGCCAGACCGGGAACTCGTTGTTCCTTATCTTGGTGAATGCAATGCTGCGGGTCAGGGTCTCCGACACTGCGTATACGCCCACGTCCAGCCAGTTTTGGACGACCTGCTCGGCGATGTCGGGGTACGGCAGGAAGATGGGTGAATTGGCGATGAGCATTTCGATGCGTTCGCCGCTAGGCAGCAGCCTAAACCCGTCCGCGTCCTTGTCAGGGTATATCTTGTCCAGTTCCGCAATCGCCTCGGCAGGATCGTAATAGATATTCTTAAATTCGTATTCAGCCCCTGGATACTGGGCGTGCCCCGGCACGGGGACGCTATTCCGAGGAGTGGCAAGACCCAGGAAGCTGATCTCGTTGATGGAGTCGCGGTCTATCGCGATGGACATCGCCCTGCGAAAATCCGGATTCCTGAGAGCTTCGCCGGTGGGCCCTTGGAAGGCCTGGTTAGTCCGCAACATGGCATCGACCCCGCCGAAAGCGGGCCACAGCACCACGCGGTATCCGCCCTTCTCCTCACCCTCCTTCAGCACCGTGAAGTCGGGGAGCCGGATGTGCCGGCCCTGGAAGTCGATCTCACCCTGTATGGCCTTGAGGGTGCCGACCGTGGGGTTGTCCACCAGGGTGAAGGTCAGCCTGTCGATGTAGGGGAGCTGGTTCCCATCGGGGTCGACGGCCCAATAGTACGGATTACGGTTCGCCGTCACCAGCGAAGCGCCTAATTCATTCTCGTACTTCCAGGGCGCGAGGGTGGGCTTTTCGGCGTTGGTTACATAGGCTGTCTTGTTATCGTACAGCTGAGTCCAGTCCTCGAAGCCCGCCGCCTTCGCGTCCGCATCCGCATCGGAGTTGAAGTCGATGTGGAACTGCTTCATGTAGTGCTCGGGGTCCCAGAAGGAGTTCCGATCTTGCCGTCCGCAGTCCTGGTCGCCCTGTGACAGCGTATCCAGGAACAGGAAGTTGGGAAGGGGGTACTTGACCTTGAAGGAGTAGTCGTCGATCTTCTCGATCGTAGCCAAATACGGCGTGCCATCGTCCTTCAGGCCGATCCTCAGATCGCCTGTCAGCCGTTCTCCGGGCGTCAGGGTTTTGTTGAGGATCACATCCTCGTATTGGAACATGACGTCGTCGACGTTGAACTCCTCGCCGTCCGACCACTTCACCCCTTCCCGCATGAATATGGTCCACTCCTTGCCGTCCGTACTGGCCGACCAGCCCTTCGCCAAAGAGGGGAGGACCGAGAAGCCGTCGGTGGAGTAGCGGGAGAAAGAAGCGCGGGACATGCGGAAGAAGTTACAGGCGTCCGACGGGCCAAGGTAGAAGCGCCGTATGGTCCCACCGTACTGGCCGACCGACCCGAGCAGCGGCATTACCATCGGCTGCGCAGGGAGTCGCTCCGCGACCGGGGGAAGCTTTCCAGCCGCCACCAGTTGAGCGAGGGCAGGCGCCTCGCCAAACTTGAGGAACTCTTTAAACACCTCGACGATCTTGACTACCTCTTTTTCCACTATTACGTCTACGGGCACCTCGACGACCTTGGTGACCTCTCTCTCCACGGTCACCTCGACGGGCACCTCTTTAATTACCTCTTTTTCCACCACCACGGTCTCGCCGGGTACCATTACCTCTTTCACCACCTCTTTTTCCACCACTACGGTCTCACCGGGGACCTCGACCTCCTTGATAACCTCTTTCTCCACTATCACCTCTTTGACTACTTCAATGACCTCGGGGTCGCTGGCGCAAGCGCCTACTAGAAACGCAAACGTCACCATCGCCGTGATTAGTGTAACTCGTAACCTCATTGCATCACTCCCAATTTTGTCGCTCCAAAGCTTCCAATATCGACAAGGGGGTTAAATAGGGCCTCAGAACCGGTTGATTCCTGATACGCAGCCGCACGACGCATTTTCGTGAGGTGCGAATGCCCAGGATTGTAGATACATGTTATCGACCTGTCAACCCCTCGTATTCACTCATCTAAAATGTTACCGAGGCGGGTACAGTTCACTCAAGTAAGAATGTTACTGAGGGAACGATGCCAGTCGAAGATGAGATGACCATAGATGAGCGACGGAAGTATCTGAAGCGGATGAGGGATCGGTATTGGGGGGCTGACCGGATGGGTCGTGGAGAGTTGCTGACGGAGATGGAAGTGGTGACTGGGCTGCACCGCAAGAGCCTGATCCGGCTAGTGCGAGGAGCAACGTTGGAGCGCAAGCCTCGGCATAAGGTGCGGGGGAGATCATATGGTCCTGAGGTGGAGGATGCCATTCGAGTGTTATGGGAGAGCTTGGACTACGTGTGCGCGGAGCGGCTGACTCCAGCGCTGCTTCCGACGGCGCGGCACCTGGCTGAGTTTGGAGAGCTCTGGCTGACGGCAGAGTTGGAGGGTCAGTTGTCCCGGATCAGTCGAGCGACGGTGCAACGGCTGATGGGCAAGCTGCGTCAGGACACACCACGTCTGCCCAGGCGAGGACCAGAGCGAGCCAACCGGTTGACTCGGGCGGTTCCCATGGGCAGGCTACCGTGGGAGACGACTGAGCCAGGACACTTCGAGGTGGACCTGGTACACCACTGCGGCGCCACCTCATCAGGAGAGTATATACACACCCTGCAGCTGGTGGACGTGGCTACAGGATGGAGCGAGCGAGTGGCCGTGCTGGGGCGCAGCCAGGTAGTCATGGAAGCTGGCTTTCGGCGCGTCCTGGACCGGTTACCCTTCCCCATCGTGGAGTTGCATCCAGACAATGGCAGCGAGTTCTTCAATAACCATCTGATCCGGTTCTGGGGAGAGGAGATCGTTGGCCTGAAGTTGAGCAGGAGCAGACCCTACCGCAAGAATGATAACCGCATCGTCGAGCAGAAGAACGACACACTGGTACGGGCCTACCTGGGCTACGAACGGTTGGACACTGCGGCCCAGTGTGCGGCCCTCAACGCCCTCTACGACCAGATGTGGGTCTACTACAACCAATTTCAGCCGGTATTGCATCTGGTCGGCAAACCAATGGTGGACGGCCGACTCAAGCGCAAATGGGATAAGGCCCGCACGCCCTATGATCGGGTCTTGGCCAGCGGGGTCTTGAAGCCGCACCAACAGACCCAATTGGCGGCCATGTACTCCCAGACCAACCCCCGTCGGCTCCGCCGAGAGATCTATCAACAGCTACAACAGATGTGGGAGCGCCCAAAGCCGCAGCGAAACAGGCGGGAGCTCGTGGGCGCTCTTGCCTCCTAGCCCGTGGGCAGTGGACAGGGCCTGTGGATCAGTGGAGGACCACTTACCCACAGGCTTACTATGAGCCCGATCCTAGGCACCAATAATCGCACACAGAACAAGAGAGGAGGCAGGCTGGTCTCCTGGTAACATTTTCATTTGAGTGAACCGTAAGAAAACATGCCCCCTTCGGTAACATTCTTATTTGAGTTGACACGCCCCTCCGATACCTATGCACATGGGGTTCATGCATTTAGGGGCTGGCAGGCTCGTGCGGCACCTGCCAAACAGCGTCCGGTGAGGTTGCCGTCCGTCTGTGGATTTTCGCGTCTCGGCGTCGCTAGAGTCAACGCACCACGTTGTCGCGGATTAGCGATGGTGAAAGGGGCTTCTATCGTGGACGAAGACATGCCGGATTTGGGCGGCGC
Source organism: Dehalococcoidia bacterium (assembly GCA_965248005.1). Classification (GTDB taxonomy): domain Bacteria; phylum Chloroflexota; class Dehalococcoidia; order Lucifugimonadales; family UBA1123; genus CBDFIE01. Next base: position 186,170 of record CBDFIE010000003.1, on the reverse strand, counting down.
ACAACGGCTGCGCCAGCGTGCCAATGGAGGAGAAAGTAACCCAGAACGTTCGGTTAGAGCGCTATGAGGAATGCGACGATGGCGCGACAGTTGAGCTGTACCTCATCGATGGTGGCGGACACCAGTGGCCGGACGCAAGGTTCGAGTTCCGGCCGCGGGAATTCGGCAGCGCTACGCACGAGATCAGCGCTAACGACTTGATCTGGGACTTTTTCGTGGCTCATCCGCTGCCGTAGTCATCACCCTACGGCTCCTACGCCGATTACCACCGCTACGCCCGGTTATCCCACCGCGGGCAAGATCGCCGCCATGCCCTGCAACCGCGAGGTCTACGTCATGAACCCCGACGGTTCCAACTCGACGCGCCCCACCAACAACGCCGCCAGCGACTGGCAGCCAGCCTGGTCTCCGCGCTAAAACATCTCTGCTCCCAGTAAGCCTGCTGCTCCACCTAACCAAATGGCAAGGGCGCGGCGATCTCTTAAGCTGTTCAAGATAGTATTGGGGGCGATGAGCCTCGACTCTCCCCCGCCTCCACCACCGTCGTCTGGGCTGCATTCCGGAGCCCTTCCCCGAACAGCGGCCTGATCTCTCCGCCTTCCCAACAACTCAGCCTCAGCCGTGGTTAGGCATTTCAAAGCGTATGGCACTGCGTTCTCCTGTTCTGACAGCCATGGGCGGGGAGTTCGGCGTATCTCATCTCCCCGTCCAACGTCAACGGCAGGCTCCTTTCATGGTAGGCTAGGGCATCTCGACTGGCCCAATACATTAGCCAGGGGTAGTCATCGAGGAGGAGATCAGATGGACGTCAGTGAATGTCTACGAGGCCGTCGAACAGTCCGACAGTTCAAAACTACGCCCGTCCCAGACGCAACGTTGACGAAGGTCCTGAACGCGGCCCGTTGGGCGCCTAGCTCCCGCAACCAGCAGCCCTGGCATCTCGTCGTGGTCACGAACAGCGAGATGCTGGCACAGATAGGCCAGATTGCAGGTACGGGCTCTTTTATAAGGGACGCGCCTTTGGCGATCGCGGTAATAATGGAAAACGCCGATCAGCCCCAGATGGATGGGGGCAGGGCTTTGCAGCAGATGGAGATAATGGCCTGGTCAGAAGGCCTGGGTACATGCTTCGTAACTCTCACTATCGACGAGCGTGAGAAGATTGTCGAGCTCTTGGAGATACCCGCAGACATGGACCTAATAACGGTTCTGCCATTAGGCTATCGCCCTGATGATTTTCGTGGCCGTGGCGTTCCACGCAAAGCCCTCTCCGAGATGGTTCACAACGAAACGTTCTCGAATTAGGGTAGACGGCCTCGACGACGCGTCCCGCGCTCGGGTTTCCGGTGAGGCATAGGCGGTGAGTCGCCTCGGCTCTCACCGGCATCCCATCCGAGCAGCCGAGGGCCGACTGGGGTGTCACTCCAGCTACCGTAGGTGCTTGTCGCAGCCCCCGTTTTCCAGGAGGCTTGCTGCTCCGGGTCGGCCTTGGCATGCACGTGGCTGGACCGATATTAGTACTACGTTTCTTCAGCAGAATTACGGCGATTCAGCGAGCGATACGGATGCTAGCGGCTCGAAACAGAGATATGTTGGTCCGCTGGCACGTTGGTCAATATATCGGTCTCGCCATTGACCCATTCGGCGCGGACCTCGTCTATTACGGTGGCCGCGCCCAGGCCGAAGTGGGCGATTCTGCCGGGTTCCTGGGTCACATAATTTGTCGATGCGTGCAACTCTCGCATCTGGGTCACTCCGCCCGACGTGACATACACCCTCGAACCGATGCCGTCGCGGTGAAGCGGGGGCGTGCCCTCCAGCGTTACTTTAAGCCAGTGGTTTTCTGTAGGTGTGTCGTTGCGAAGCAACGCCGGTCCGGCGGGAATTCGATTCGGCGTGGCGCCGTCGACGATGTACCGGTGGTTGTTGGTTATGAAAATATCCAGATCGCCATCGTTATCGAAGTCGAACAGGATGACCCCTCTGCCCTGGCCCCTGTTGCCGGCGCCCGCCTGTTCGGCAACTTCATCGAATCCCCCATTGCCCAGATTCTCGAACAGCACTGCTGGCTGATCGTTGAACTCGGTAGGGTCGCCCTCTCGTTTGTCCTGGATCCAGCCGTTTACGTGGAACAGGTCCAGATCGCCGTCGTTGTCCAAGTCGCCGAAGCTCGCGGACCATCCCCAACTGCCCTGTCGAACGCCCGCTTCGCCAGTCACGTCCGTGAATCCCGCGCCCGATTCGTTGCGATACAGGCGGTTGCCGGTCACCCCATGGGTCGGATTGGGAGGGCCGCTATTATCGAAGATGCTGGATACAAACCAGTCAAGGTCTCCGTCGTTGTCGTAGTCGCCGATTGCAGACCCCATCCCGTTTTCGTCCGTCAACATATCCTCAGCGCCCGCCGCAACTCCGAACGTTCCGTCCCCGGCGTTCAGATAGAGTCGCGAATTCCCGAAATCTGACACGACGGCCAGATCGGCAAGGCCGTCGCCGTTAAAATCGGCGAATCTCGGGGCGAAGACCCACAAATCTATGTCGGGCACGATGCGGAACTCCTGCAGTTCTAACCGACCCTTTCCGATGTTGCGGTACATGAACAGGGGCGCGAGGCCGCTCGCTCCGGTTTTTGGAGTCGGTCTAATCAGCGGTTCACCCTGCTGCCACGCTATCGGAGGAGGTGGGTCCTGCGGTCTGTACTCCCTGAGGTCGCTGGGAGTCTGGAGGTATGCGTCCGCTCTTATAGGGCTCCACTCGCCGAGCGCGAGCTCCAGCATGCCATCGTTGTTCACGTCGCCCCAGCTCGGACTTGTCGCAAAAGTCTCGGGCTCCGTCAGCATTGTTGTATCCACGGTGAACTGTGCCGCGCCGCTGTTGATCAGGAGGAAGTGTGGTGCGGTCTGGCCGGCGACCACGATATCGATGTCCCCGTCGTTGTCGTAATCGGCGGCGGCCGCGGCCGCTCCCACCTTTGTCGGCAGGTCGGCGCCCCTTGGTTGCGCCTCCTCGGCAAACGTACCGTCGCGCTGGTTCATGTACAACAAGCTTGGCGACTCGCCGCCGCGCAGGACGAAAAGATCGACCCAGCCGTCGCCATCGAAATCCTCTGCTACCGCCCCGCCGATCATTTCCGCCGGTTCAGGCTTGTCCAGGAGAGGGTCCGGGGTGGTGTGCGTGTACGTGATCCCCGCCTGGACGGTCACGTCAGTAAACCGCATGGCGCTTGCCCCGCCGCCGGTGCGCTTCGGGGTCTCGGACCCGTCAGGCTGGGTCGCTGTGCTGTAGTCCGCGCGCAGGCCGAAGTCGGGCCCAGCGCCCAGCGAAACGAACACCAGCACGACCAGGCCGCCGGCAGCCCCCAGGCCCCACGTGCTGGCGCCAAATGTGGCGATGGCCTTCCTGGGCATGACCTTGGCCAGGCCCCAGAAGGTGATCGGTCCTCCGGCCGCAGCGGTGAACAGCAGCGCTGACGCCGGCGCGGTCCCCATGCCGGCCAGGAGCAGCACCGCCACCAGCGGAATCTCGAACAGCAGCGGCACGTTTATGGCGATGCCGAGGGTGGCGGCGATGAGTATCCCCAGGACGTCGTCCCCCAGCCAGGTGGTGACGGCCTGGGGGCTGACCCACTGGATGGCTAGCCCGCTGGCGAACCCAGCCAGGACCATCACCGGCGCCAGCCGAATGACGTGGCTGGCGGTTATCTTCACCCACTCGCGGAACCCCTCTCCGAGAGCCTCCCGCCAGCTAACCTGGTCCGGCTCCTGTGGCAGCGAGAGTGGTGTTCCTCCCGATATATCGGGATCGGGAATGGCTTCTCCCCGCACGACCCTGGCGACCAGCGGACCGATCAGCAGGGCACCCACCAGGCTCAGCCCGATGCGCGCTCCTCCGATCATCGGCGCGAACACCATCGCCGCCATGATCAGGGCGGGTAGGTTCAGCGTCGATGACCCTTGCGTGATGGCCAGGGTGGTCTCCACGCCTGAACCCCGCCTGCGGAACGCGGAGGCCACCGGGACGATGCAGGCCGAGCACAGGTTCATGGCCGGGCCGACCAGCAGACCTTTGAGCGACCCTTTGATCCCCGTCGCCGACAGGCCCCAGCCGGCGGACTTCGGGAACAGGAACGCCTCGGTCAGACCGGCGACCAGGAAGGCGAAGGTCATGCCCAGCGCGACCAGTTGCAGGTACGTCAGCGAGAAGTCCCACCACCGTTGGAGCAACGACGTATCCGCCGGCGCTTCGATGCAGAACCCCTGGAAGCACTCGGCCACCGGGGAGGTCGCCACCGCCAGGTCGGCCTGGACCGTGTCCAGCTTGGGCACACGGTTGAACACCAGGAAGAGTGTCAGGAGCACCGCCAGCAGGACCAGGCCGGCTGCGCGTCGCTTCTTCGGCCCGGTGTCGTACATCGAGTTCGGGAAGCCGATTATTCGTGTCTGCAACATGAGGTGCTAGCTGCCTCGGTCCACACCGGTCCAGCGACGTTGCCATCGCTTGTCGCCCACCGATCCTATGCCACGAGACAACACATTATAGCTTTCGCTGGTACCGGCTGCTCTGAAACTAGTATACGAATCGGCCGGCCGATCCGTTCCGGGGTGCTCCAAAACGCCCGCGCGCAGGCGTCTTGGCCTATGCAGCTCATGAGACAGGTTCGATGGGAATTCAGTGAGATGTTGCGGTCTGACGCCAGGCGGGCGATGCGACTTCGCCTCGTCGATCAATTCGTGATATCCCGCATGTAGCCACATTGCGGCGGATATAGTCGGGCTGCAGATCGGTCAGGGACACGTCCAGGCGACGGACAGTCCGTGGGAGAAGTCGTGCGAGATGAATTCGAGTTGGCGGCATCGTGCGTGTCGTTGACACTTGCCTGAGATTGACATTAGACTGCGGTTGGCGCAAACCGAGGTCATCGCCGCGAGCGCCATGCTTCGGTCCGGGATTGACGCGAGTTTCGGGAGCGAAAGAGTCAAGATGGCGAACAGAGAAGATATCGCCCTATTCTCTCACCTGATGCGGCGCGCAGGCTTCGGCGCAACGCGAGGGGAGATTGAGGGCCTGATATTTCAAGGTTACGACGAAACGGTTGACCGGCTTCTTCGTCCCGAGGAGCATCCCGACATCGACGAGGCGCTGTTTTTTCGTTACCACCCGATGGCCGACCAGATCTGCTCGGCAGACCCGAACACGCTGCCCCATGCCCAGCTAAACTGGCTGTTTCGCATGGTCAACACCGAGCGTCCCCTGCAAGAAAAGATGGCACTTTTCTGGCACCATGTGTTCGCGACCGGAAACGACAAGGTGACGAACGCGCCGGCAATGCATACTCAGGTCCAACTGTTCCGCGAGCACGGCACGGGTAATTACAGGGAGCTGCTGCTTCGCCTGGCCATGGACCCGGCGATGATCTTTTGGCTGGACAACCAGGAGAACCACAAGCGGGCGCCGAACGAGAACTGGGGACGGGAGCTTCTGGAGCTGTTCTCGATGGGGGTGGGGAACTATACCGAGGAAGACGTGTTGGAGTGTTCCCGCGCGTTCACGGGCTGGACGTTCTCGGGACAGATAACCGGCATACAGCTTGGACCGATCCCGTGGAAGTTCGAGTACCGCCCGGAGAACCACGACAACGGCGTAAAAACGTTCCTCGGGCAGTCCGGCAACTTCAACGGCGAGGACATAATCGATATCATCGTGCAGCAGCCGGCGTGCGCCGCGTTTATCATGAGACACCTGTACAATTTCTTCGTTGCCGACGAACCCGAGGTCCCCATGTGGCCCAACGAGCCGCCCGGAGACCCAGAGGCCATCGACCTTCTGTCGAAGGTCTTCATCGCGTCAGAGTTTGAGATGAGGCCTGTACTCGAGACTCTCTTCAAATCGGACTTCTTCAAGGAGGCGATGTATCAGAGGGTCAAAAGCCCTGTCGAGGTTGTGGTGGGTACCGTCAAGCTCACCGGCGAGCTGGCCGGTCCGGACCCTCGCTGGGGGGCCATCTACTCGGCGTCGGGAACAATGGGCCAGGACCTGCTCAACCCGGAGAGCGTCGAGGGCTGGCACACTGGCAGGGAGTGGATCAACAGCGGTGCGCTCATTAATCGAGTCAACTTTGTGGCCGATCGAGTCCGGGACACGGCACTGCCCGGGGTAGAGACCATGATAGCGAGGATCGGGTCCAACGGAGACCACACCACGGCCGAGAACCTGGTAGACCGGTGTCTGGACGAGATGGGCCCGCTGGAAGTCAAAGAGCAGACACACAGGGAGTTGGTGGAGCACGTCGAGTCCGGTGGCCCAGTTGTAAACCCGAGCGGGGATATGGACGCCGAGTTTGCCCGACGCGTAGGCGACGTGCTGGCACTCATAGCGGGAACGAGAGAGTATCAGTTTGGCTAGACGGCCCGGCAGGCTAATAAACATGGTATGGGACGAACCCACGTCTAGGGAGTGTCGCTGACGATGGCTACGGAGAAAGACCCGGTCCTGGTCGTGCTGCAGCTAAGCGGCGGCAACGACTACCTCAATACTATCGTGCCGTATGCCGACCCCAAGTACTACGACAACCGTCAAGTGCTGCGCGTGGGGGAGGATGATGTGCTCAGGCTGAACGACGAGATCGGCCTGAACCCGAATATGGGCCCGCTTCACTCGATGTACGAACGAGGCGACGTAGCGATTGTCCACGGCGTTGGATGGCACGGCTCCGGTCGGTCGCATTTCCGGTGCATGGATATCTGGCATACCGCCGAACCGGACTCGTTTGCCACCGAGGGCTGGCTCGGCAAGGCCGCGCGGCAGCTCGATCCCAAAGGCGAGAATCCGGTAACGACCGTCAACATCGGCCAGGGTCTGCCACGGGCGCTGTCCGCCGACGGGGTCTCGGTGGCGTCCGTCGCCGATATCAACGCCTACGGCATGCTCACGTCCGTCGAACAGCAGGAGCAGCGCACGGGCATGTTGGAGCGGTATGCGAATATGTACGCCCCCGCGGTAGGCTCGGGGCCTGTCATGGACTACATCGGCAGGACGGGGATAGACGCCCTCAAAGGCGCCGACATAATCAAGACGGCGCCGCAGAAGTACCAGTCCGAGATCGAGTACGCTGCCAACCCCGTGGCCAGCAGGCTCCGGGACGTGGCCCAGGTCCACCTTGCCGATCTTGGTACGCGCATCCTCTACACCGGTCACGGCGGCTTCGATACCCATACCGCTCAGGCCGTCACACACCCCAGGCTCTTGACCGAGGTTTCCGGCGCTATTGCCGACTTTTGGGACGACCTGAGGGCGGCCGACGCGGACGACAATGTAATAATGCTCGTCTTTTCCGAGTTTGGACGAAGGGTCAAGGAGAACGGCGGAGGCACGGACCACGGGGCGGGCGGCGTGTCCTTCGTGATCGGCCCGAGCGTCAAAGGTGGCATGTACGGCGAGTATCCGGGCATGGAGCCGGAGGCCCTCGTGAACGGCGACCTGACTCCTAGCCTGGACTTTCGCGGACTCTATTCAGCCGTTTTGGAGGACTGGATGGGCGTGGACTCCTCGCCCATCGTCAACGGGCAGTTCGAAAAGCCCGCGTTCATCGAAGCGTAGGGCTGTACCTCTTCTCACTGAGCCACGTCCGGCCTTTTGGTCCGGATGCGAGGCCCCGGGCGGGCACCCCAGGCAGTGGATGCTGCGTGCATCCCAGTGACACTCCGGAGATTCGGAAATGATCACCACCTCCGTTGCAGGACGCACCTGGCACTTTAGCCACTCCCTGGGCCGTCAGACCGGGGAGGTAAACGAAAGTCCCTTTGGGAAGACGGGGGGCTTCTGCTATCCAATGGACGTGGCCGCCGCCGGCAACGACATCCTCTTCGTGATCAGCCGGGGTTGGGGGTACCATCGGACAATAAACGGGACGGACATCTGGAGGCGGATCGGTAAGACTACCATAGACGAGGAGCACATCGGCGACTTCGCCCGGGGCGACTTTACCTGGCCCGTCGGCATCGCCGTCGCGGGTGACGGAAACGTCTACTGCTCGGACGAATACGAGAACCGTATCGCAGTCTTCGACCCGGACGCGGTATACCCCTATCCTGAGAACAACCTGAGGAATGAGAGCCTGGCGCGCTGGGGCAAGGCTGGCGAAGACGAGGGACAGCTTAACGGTCCCAGCGGGCTTGCCTTCGACGGAGATGACAACCTCTACGTCGTCGACAGCCTGAACGACAGGGTCCAGAAATTCACCAAGCACGGCAAATTCATTTCGTCCTGGGGCACGTCCGGAGCCGGCGAGGGGGAGTTCAACCGGCCATGGGGCGTGACGGTCGACCTGGAAGGAAGCGTGTACGTCGTCGATTGGGGAAACAGCCGGGTCCAAAAGTTCTCCCCGGATGGAGAGTACAGGATGAGCTTCGGCACTCCCGAGGGTTCCGGAGGCGAGCTCGACCACCCGGCCGGGGTCGCTGTTGACAGCGATGGGGACGTCTACGTCACCGACTGGGGCAACAGGCGGGTGCAGATTTTCGAGCCGGACGGCGAGGTCCTGACAGCCCTTTACGGCGACGCTTCGAAGCTCTCCAAGGCGCTGGAGTACAACCTGAGTCGAGACGCCGACTCCATAAAACTGCTGAATGCCAACGCAGAAGTGATGCCCCATCTGGCCAGATTCGGGCGGCCCGTCGGCATCGCCATCGACGAGAAAGACCGAATCATCATCACGGACGTGATCGGCAGGCTTCAGGTGTACGTCAAGGACAAGGACTACGTGGAGCCAACGGTTTAGGCGCCCCTGGCGCGGCTGCCAATTGACCGCCGTTGCCCGCCGATCGGCCACTCACAGCGTATCCTCGAAACCCGGCGGGCCGCGTCTCCCCGCGTGGGATGGCGGACGTCGAGATTGACGGCCATAACGCGCATCACTACAATTCCCCCAAGTAAAGGAAACCCCTATTGTGCGCCGCGCTCTTCGGCAGGGTGTGTCCTGGATCGCATGAGTCAAACCGTGGAGGTATGTCTGGATGGTTACATTCGGCAGTGACGGCTATAAATACGCGCCCGTCGAGGGTTTCTTCAAGCGCCCGCAAGGGTGGCCATTCATGGAAGCTGCCGACGTCGACGTGGACAAAGACGACAACGTCTACGTCTTCAATCGTGGGCCCTATGCCGCGGTCATGATATTCGACAAGGACGGCGACTACCTGGATGGCTGGGGAAGGATCGGAGGGAGGACTGAGATCGGCTACGACTTCCAGGTCCCTCACGGTCTCAGCGTAGGACCTGACGGCGACGTGTACACCAGTGATAACCGGGACCACACCGTAAAACGCTGGACCAACGATGGGAAGCTACTGCTCACCATCGGGACGCCCATGCGCAGCGCGCCCCGGCACAGTGGGAAGCCTTTTAACTCGCCCACCCACCTTACGGTAGCTTCCAACGGGGACTTCTACGCCTCGGACGGCTACGGCAACGCCCACATTCACTGCTTCGATCCCTATGGGGAGCACAAGTTCACCTGGGGTGGTCACGGAAGCGGGCCCGGCGAATTCGACACAATACACAGCGTATTCGTGGACGTGGAGGACGGAGACACTGTATACGCCGCCGACCGTTACAACAACCGCGTGCAGTTCTTTACGCCGAAGGGTGAGTTCCTCGGGGAGTGGACCGGACTCAACCTGGCGAACGCGGTGCGCAAAGGCCCGGATGGGCTCTTCTACGTCGCAGAGCTGGACCACCGGGTAAGCATCCTCAGCCCGGAGGGCGAGGTTCTCGCCCGCTGGGGCGAAACAGGCGCCGAGCTGGATGACAGCGACGCCGGCGGCGGTCTGCCCACCTCTCCCAGCCGTAACCCTATGATCAAGGGAAAGGTGATGCACGAGCCTGGACCGGGCCTCTTCGTTGCGCCTCACGGGATCGCGGTGGACTCCGAGGGCAGCTTCTACGTGGCCGAGGTCGGCGAATCCTGGCTGGGCATCGATCGGGGGGACCGAAGCGTGCAGAAGTTCGTCCGGGTCTGAGGCGGTACGCGAACATGATTTCATTTGACTGCATCGTGCACGAGGGATACGTTCCGGAGGAGATGCGCTCCGATCTGGCCGCCGGGCTGGCTCGCGTTAGCACCGCTATCCTCGGCGGCTCGCCCGACGACGTCGACGTTGCGTTCGTTGAGATACCCAGAGGTTATGGGTTCATGGGCGGCGAACCGGCTAGCAAGTCCGCGGTCAGAGGGCGCATTCCCGACGGCTGCGAGCTGCGGACGCGTCACAGGCTGCTTCGCGAGATCTCCGACATGTGGTGTGATATCGCCGGCTGCTCAAGCGACGAGCTTGGAGTCTCGGTCCTCGATCAAAGTTACAAAGGATAGAATTTCTAAGTATGCGACAAAGCGTCAGCGTGATCCGTTCACCCTGAGCCCGTCGAAGGGCCCCGACGAGTCGGGGTTGGTCCGATGAGTTCGCAACGAGCGGCGCAGGTGCGCCGACGACGGATCGCATGGCAGTGCTAGGAGACAGGAGTAAAGATATGCCCCAGTATCGCTGCAACACCCCTGTAGGCGCTTTATCCCAAGAACAGCGCAACGAGATTGCGAAAGCGTTCACCGACGCTCACGCAAGCGTCACCGGTGCGCCGAGGAATTTCGTGTCGGTGCTGTTCTTCGAGACGCCCGAGGGCGCGGACTCCGGCTACCCGACGCCCTACTTCATCGACGGCGGCAATCGGGCGGGCCGGTCGCCTGAGACCAAACAGGCGATCATGGACCGCCTGACCCGGGCGCTCTCAGAGATCGGCGGTATCCCCCGGGACTCCATCGCGGCGAAGATCTCGGACGCCCCCGCATCATGGTCGATGAGCGGCGGTCGGGTCGCGCCCGAGCCCGGCGAAGAGGGCGCAGAGTGGTACGCGGAGAAGGCCGTGAGCTAGCTGGGATTACAGTCTGAGCGGCGCCGCCGACAGCTATTTCCGCGGGGGACGTGTGGTGCCCAGGAAATGACTCTAACCCCCACTCCCTTGCGGGAAGCGGAATTTGAGTCTAAGGCACCTCGTCGATCACCGTCCGCCCACGTCCGTCAGACACACTATCCCGAGTCTCGTCATCCGGCAATATCCGCCATCGGTTGCTGTCGTGCGTCCAGGTGGCTGTCAAGATGGCTCTCCGCTTCGATCACCGCATTTCTGACGAGGGTGAAGGGAAAATCCGAATCACCCACTCGATCCAACTGACAGGCCCACTCAGCGGACTGCTAGCGCCTATGATCGGACTGAAGGGCGAAGCGGAAGTAGTCAAGAACATCGCCCGGATGGCTGAACGGAGCTGATCTGCGAGTCGGGCCAGGCATAGCTTGCTGACAACCAGGTCGACAATTGTGAATCGGCACGGTCATCTCCTTGCGCGACCAAGTAGAGAACTCCTGTGACCGAACGCCGTGACCAGGGGTGGTCCTCGCTGCCTTCAGTGTCCTTGCCCTCCTTGCGGGTGGTAATGGCGTTGCTATTCGGTTTAGCAACCGCGAGCTAGACCCGTTGTGGGGCGCCGGTCTGCGTTTTCTGCTCGCAGCGGTGCTTCTCTTCGCTCTTATCTCCCTGCTGAAACTCGCGCTCCCGCGTGGCAGGGCCTTGACCGGTGCATTACTGTACAGTGTCTTCCAATTTAGTGGAGCCTTTGGTCCACATACCCACCGGACGAGCAGAAGCATGATAATGAATAACAAGCTGCGAACCATTGGAATTTCCGTCTTGGGCCTCTTGATTATGTTCGCCGCATTCGCGGTGATGGGCCTTTGCCAATTGGGTTACGGTCAAGCGCGTCCATATCTGCCTGGACCGGCTTTGTCGCTTATCTGGAGCGAGGAAGACCGCGTGGCCCGTGACTATTTGGACCGGATTCCGCGAGCGCTAGAGATATTTCGCGACGAGAGCGAGGGATGCGCCGCGCAACGAACCCAGCCTTGCCTAACCAGGGCGGTTGACGACCTTGAAAGAGACATCGGCGAGGCTACACCTGCGCCGGCCAGCTGGATGAGCGGCGCTCATGGACGACTATATCTGGCAGTATCCACATTGGCCGTACTTCAACGAAGGTCTGAGGTCCAGCAGCCGTCTAGCTCACGGCTCGATTTTGCGACATTGCGAGCAAGAGACGAATTCCTGTCGGCTGCCGCCGAATGGGATGCCGCCGCGCGACGCTGAGCGTTGTGGATATTCAGTGGGCCGATAGAGAGCGTCATGGCTACACCGGTAAAATCCGTGCGTTCTGGTGGTGCCCAGGAAGGGACTCGAACCCCCACTCCCTTGCGGGAAGCGGATTTTAAGTCCGCCGCGTCTACCGTTCCGCCACCTGGGCACAGGATCACGTTAGCACCAGGGTCGACGTGTGTGCAATCCGGCCGTCAGAGGCCCACCACCAGATTGCTTCGTCGGCTACCGCCTCCTCGCAACGACGATTTGAAGGCGTATTTCAGAGACACCACAGTAGTGCAGTCCCGCCGGCCGGTCAGAGGCCCAGCCGGACCGCCGCCAGCTTGACGTCGACCTCGTACCTGGCCGCGACCTCGGCGACGGTGAGCCCGATCAGGTCGGGCGTGTCGCCCTCGGGGATCAGCAGCCAGGCGGCGAACTCCTCGGCCTGCCTTTCCTGCTTCCAGTTCCAGATGCGGTCGAAACCCCTGAGCCAGAGCTGGTTGCAGTCGTGCAGATAATGGTGCCCCAGCGCGTGAGCCAGCAGGGACCGCCGCTCTACCGGCGAATAGTCCACCGGAACGAAGATAACCGGCGGAACGAACAGCTCGCGAAATCTGGTTGACCCAAAGTCGAGCGTGGCGATTGGCAACTCCTCGTGTCCCACTATCGCCTCGGGGTCGAGGGCGCCGAATCGCTGGATAGTCCTGGCCGCCGTCTCTCTGCCGATCATCTTCGTGGTGCGCGCTCTTCGGCGTTCGTCTCCAGCTCGGGCTGCTGCTCCCGGCTCCGCCTGGCCTCTCGATAGGCGGTCGCCATTCTGATGGCCTGCCGTACGACCTCTTTCTCCTCGTCGTTGAACTCGTCCCACTCATACTGGCGGAAGAACAGGCTGATCTCCGGGTCGGTAATGTCGATCTCATCGCTGTCGAACTCGTCTGCGTCGATGTAGCCCGCTAGCACATAGAGGGTCCTCAGCGGCACGTCCATGGCGTCGGCCAGCTTGCGGAGCGTTTCGGGACGGGGCGTGGAGCCGCGGCGGATGTCTGTGCCCACCGGCGCGGATACGCCTGCCTGCTTTCGCAGCCCCTCCCAATTGGTCCCGTTGGCGCGAAGCCATTCATCGACGAAGCGGTGTATGTCGCTTGCGTACTGATTCACCGGCTTCAACTCCCGGTACTGTTAGTTTGGCGGATTAGTCAGTCTGGGCTAAATCATATCACGCGAGGTTGATTGATTTCAAAGGGGCTGGTAGAATGATATTACAGCAAGGCTAAGAGAGTTAAGGTTAGCAGTACCTATTCGAGCAACTCTCACTCATCCAGCGCCGGGCCTTAGCAATGTGACGCGACAAGTAATTGAATCCGATACCCGGGCCAATGCCGGCAGACCACAGGCGAAACACGAAGCGCTCCAGAAGGTCACAGTAGGAGTTAGGGGATGGCGAAGAACGAATGCGTCCACTACTGGAAGATCGAGCCTCCCAACGGCGTAGAAAGTGAGGGTCTCTGCGCCAGGTGCGGACTGCGCAGGACCTTCAGCAATCGCCCGCTGGACTCCGAAGGGCAGATGACGGACTGGAAAAAGGGAGTGACACCCGTTGCTTAGCGAATCGAGGCTCGGAGACTCAGTGGCCCGCGGCCGGAGATCAGTCGTTGATCCGTCGCAACGTTGGTTAGTGCTCAAGGCCTGCCCTCGCTGCCAGAGGGGCGACATCTATCGCGATAGGGACCAATATGGGCGGTTCTGGCAATGCGTGCAGTGTGGATGGGTGCGCGACCTGCCGCCCGGGATGGACCGGTTCGATCAGTGGCGGCGTCAGATGAAGTGTCCAAATCCGACCCGATTGACGGTGTCGCCGCCAGCCAGTCGGCCTCTTGCAGGAAATTCCGCGGAACTAGATGTCCCCTTGTCAGGGTCCTGAAATCGGAGGAATATCCCATGGACGGCTTCTACGTTGACAGACTCGATGGGTCGGGCAACGAGAAGGGCCTGATCTCGGGCGACGAACTTGAGCAGGACGCGACGCCGCGCCGCGGCTACCGAAAACGCCACGCCGGGCGCCGTCGACGGGCCGGGGCTGAATCGCGACCGACGACGACTCGGGCGCGAGACGGAGCGCGGCTGAAGCTCATACCGGTGACCGGCGGCTCACGTCGCGGAGACGGTCCGACGGTGCTGGACTTCGCCATCGGGACTGAATTCAGCAGGCGCTCTCGATAGAGGGTCCTCAGCGCAGATCAAGAGGTGACTAGATACTATGGCGGCGACACTTGAGCTGCACGACGGCAGCACGACGATCGACTTACTTGGGACCAACTACAACGCCAGCTTGCCTCTGGACATACCGCCCTCGCCGGCCAGTGCGGTTTACGCGGGAAGGCAGTTGAGGGGTCTGAGGCGGGAACCTCGAACGATGTCAGTCGGACTGAACGTCAAAGGTAGCTCGGTGGCGGACCTCAGATCGAAGCTGAGGGGCCTGGAGGGCATGCTGGCCAAGGCCCAGAGTCGGCAGGCTCTGAACCAGGGCACCAAAGTTGTCTTGAAGTGCCAGCTTGCCGACGCTGACGCGGACGACATCGAGTACCGGGTGATGTGGGGGGAGCTGGAGTTGCCTCCGGACGCCCTGGACGAGCCAGCGCTGTCGACGGCCTTTGTCGCCCCGGGTGCGCAACTAATACTTGTCTGCGAGCCGTTCGGCCGGCTCAGCACGGTCACCGTGGCGGCGGACACCCTGGAGAATGAGCAAGACGGGGCCAATCTGAATTACATCGACGTCACCGGAATTGGCGGCTCCCACTCGGCGATGCTCCAGCTTAAAATCCACGATCCGAATAATGGCGGTGGCAACGCCTGGAATGGCTCGAAGAAGATGTGGATCACGAAGCGCTCGGGCGAGCGTCGGACCGATGACTTGTTCTTGCAGGGTGAAGAGGAAAGCTCCTTCACCGAGGGCACCAACCCCGGGTCGAGCACTCCTGGATTCCAGGACGTCTTCTACAGCGATGGCGGGCTCGCGGTGAGCGGGACCAGCGGCGGCCAGGTGTCCGAGCTGAAGTGGCAGCACGATGGCGCGGGAGGCTCCGGTTGGAAGACCGGGTTCAACCTCGTGGGAGACATCCAGTACGACATCGCCGGCGGGTCCATTCCGGCGGGGTTTTACCGTGTGCTGGCGCGGGCCGCGACCAACTCCACCATTGCGGGGGTCGCTGCGACAAACCTGGGGTTCGCCCTCGGCTGGACTTTTGGCGCCAAGTCCAAGACTCCGGTCGACGGAGACGAACTCTACTGCTCCGCGTTCAACCAGTACGAGATGCTGGACCTGGGTGAGCTGGTACTGGGGCCCACGGCGACGCCGGACGGCTTCACGGCGCCGACTTTCAGCCTGAAGGTCCGTGCGGTCTACGAGGAGACCGTGAGCAACGCGGCGACCACTGGAGAATTCGCAAGCTGGAAAGTGGACTACATATTCCTGCTGCCCCTCGACGAGGGAGCGGCGATTGTGGACTCCGTACAGTCGGCGGACCGCATCCTGATCGACTCGTTGTCGGATACTCCGGGCGTTTATCTGTTGAACGGCTCGGACGTCGTCCAGAAGTTCGCGACCTTTACGGGTGGGCCGCTGGACGTAGGTCCCGAGGACACCCGGATCTACGTGCTACGGGACGACACGGGCGACCCGTCTGATATCCAGTTCCGTTTCACGCCTTCCTATGTGCCCCAGGTGGCGGGCTTGTAGCTATCAGCCATCAGTTGACAGTCATCAGCCGTCAGCTATCAGCCCCCGACTCCCCGATTTGGTCCCGCATCGGGATCGGGACGTCGGGGCAGGCGGTCAGCCGAATGTCCAAAGCGAGAGCAAGTCCATGCCGAGAAACGTTGCGCAATACTTGAAACTGTACGTGGCCGATGTGTCGTCCAGCGAGTTGACGGGCATCCTGGCGCCCGAGATCGTCGATCGTATCGCCCATTCGACGAGGATGCCCGGCGGTTTCTGGCGGCTGGAGGTAGGCGTGGCCTCGAGCGAGGCCGAATACTGGCAGTGGCGGGAAGAGCGCCTGCTGGCCCGTGTCCTGCTGGAGGAATCGGGGGGAAAGAGTATCTGGGAGGGCCGCCTCGAGGAAGTCGAGCTGGTGTCAGCAGCAGCTGGCCTCTGGGCTACACGACTGGGATTCGTCGGATACTGGTCAAACTTTGCCGACAGCTTCCAGACGCCGAACTACAGCACGACGGGCGACGTGATCGTCAAAGACCTGAGGGACAACATCCACGCCGACTCACTTCAACTTTCGACGGCCGACGACGACATCGAAGCGCCGGGGGTGACGATCACTCAGGACTACTCGGAGGTAGACTGGTCGGCCTGGAAAATCCTGACCGACGGCCGCAGGGGTGTGATGACATTTGGCGACAGCAGCGACCGCAAGATGGACCTGGCGGTGTGGGATGGCAGGAAGGTGCACTACAAGTCGCGGAATCCCAGCGCAGTGGACTGGACGGCCTACGTTCACGAGGAGTACGGCGGTGGTATCTCGCGGCTGCCGCTATCGGTATCTTGGCGCAACCTGGCCAACGCGGTAATCGTGGCGTACACGTCTGGCGGGTCGCTGACCCGCACGGCGGCGGCCACGGACGCGGCCAGTATCGCCCGGTGGGTGCGCAAAGAAAAGCACGTCCCGGACATCGGAGCTTCGGACGCGGGAACCGCCAATTCGCGGCGGGACACAGAGCTTGCGTTGCGGAAAGACCCGCAGCAGCAGGTGGATGGGATCGCCCTGTCGAAGGTGTGGGACGTCGATGGCGTCGAATGGCCGCTGTGTCGGGTCAGGGCGGGGGACGTGCTGCGCGTCCCGGACTTCGTGCCGCGGACAGGCGACTCGGGGTCGGTCTCGCTGGACGCGTTCCGGACCTTCGTGATCGAGGAGACGAACTGCGACCACGTGGCCGGCGTGCTGACCGTCAGGCCCGACCGGGAGGGCCGGTCGCTGGTGGACGCGCTTATCAGCGCCGGCGCGCTTTAGTGGCCCATAGGGCCGCCTGTAGGGGCGCCGAACAGGCTTGCAGACATGGGCGGAATGCATCAAAGGCGGACCGGAACTGCCGGGCACTGTCGCGTGGATTCGCATGTGGCGATGGGTATTCTCCTTGTGAAATGGCGACCTCCGGTAACCCTTCGATTCGGGGGATTCCAAAGGGGGTGACCGCGTTGGCGGGGTCCGGGGTGTCTCCGGAAACCCTTGGGGCGGGCGAGTGGGACCCGTCCGTTACCTCTGCGATTTGGCAGAAGAGACTGGATGACGGTCCTAGTGCACCCCGGTGCCGAGAGGAGGCGAAGTTGGACGTTGATATCAGACCGTTCCTGGAGGGCGGGCCCCTGGGTCTGGTCGGGATGGTGCTGGCCTGGCTGCTCTACCGCATCGAGGGAAAGCTGGAGCGGTTCGCCAGGTCGAACGAAGAGCTGATCAGATCGGTGCGGGAGCTGCTGGAAGAGGACAAGGCCCGCCGTCGGATTCGGGGCGCCGGGTAGGCGGTCGGGCAAAGTCACCGCTCGCTCGCACTCGCCCCGACCACTCAAGCGCGAATTGATTGTTTACGTCCTGGTTGGCCCCATGGTCCACGGAGCCGCGATTACCTATCGCTCGACGCGGTTTATGCAGGACAGATATTGCCGAAGTGTTGGAGAACAGCATGCTGGATGACCTGACGGACTCGACCTCCGAGGTGGCTCCGACCGAAAAGTCGGGCAAAATGCCATTGCCCGATACGGTCCGGGAGCTGACCAATGACGGCCGAGACGTGGTGAAATTTCTGATCTCGGTGATGAAGGGCAGGGTGAAGGAGGCGCGGGTGGCGGACAGGATGAAGGCGGCGGTCGAGTTGTTGGACCGGGGTTTCGGCCGCCCGAAGCTGTCGAGCCTCGCGTCGGACGAAGGCGACGAGGTCGGCGCAGGGCCGCCGATATCGCTGCTTGGGGGCCAGGGCGTGTGGCCGACAGAGGTCGGCGACGATGGATGAGGTCCCGCAGGGATAGGTGTCCGCGCAGCCGGTGTGCCCGTGGCACATGGCAAATCCCGAGCCGAAAATGGGCTTGTCAGGCATACGGCAGCCTCAATACAAGAACCAGGGAGGACATGGCAGGAGTGCACACGACCGAATCCGAGGGGTTGCTCGGCCCGGAAGACATCAAGAATCCGATGCGTTTTGCCCGGCGCGTGCTGGGCGCGCAGCTCTACCCCAAGCAGCAGGAGCTGCTCAGCGCCGTGGCTAGGCATCCGAGGGTCTCTGTCACCGGAGCCAACGGCACCGGCAAGGACTTCGCCGCCGCCGCAGCGGCCTGGTGGTGGCTGGTGAACTTTCACCGGTCGATCGTCGTGGTCATGGCGCCGACCTTCAGGCAGGTGAACGACATCGTGTTCGCGGAGATCAGAGCGGCCTACGGCCGAAAGCAGGTCGCGAACCCCTGGGGCTTCAAGGTCTACCGCAGACCCAGGATCGTCGATCTCTACGAACCGGAGTACCACTATGCGGTGGGGTTTACCGCCAACGAGAGCGTCGGGGGATACGGCATGACGCTGGGGAGGGGCGTGCTTGGGTACCACTCGCCCCACCAGCTGGTGATCGTATCCGAGGCGCACGGCGTGGCCCAGAGCCACATCGAAGCGCTGAGGCGTCTGAACCCCACATGCGTGCTCATGACGGGCAACCCCTTCTCGTCGTCAGGGGAATTCTACGAGTCTCACCATGCCAGACGGGAGCTGTACTACACGATCCAGCTGTCGGCCTTCGACACGCCAAACCTGCTGCCCGGGGCCCCGGACCGGGGGTGGCCCCAGTTCCCCGGCATGGTCACCAAGAACGACGTAGAGCGGAGGCGCGAGGAGTGGGGCGAGGACAGTCCCCTCTTTCTGGCCGGGGTGCAGGGCCGCTTTCCTGACCGGCTGGACGACACGATTGTACCTCTGTGGATGGTGGAGCGGGCGGTGGAGCGCACGGTGGGACCCGAGGGCCGCGTGGTAGTGGCCTGTGACGTCGCAAGATTCGGCAGGGACAAGACCGTGGCGGTCCTCAGACAGGGGGGTCGTGCACGAGTTCTGTGGAAGGAGCAAGGCCGCGACACGATGCACCTGGTCGGTCGGTTGGGCGCGTATCTGAACCGAAACAGTGTCGACGTGCTGGTCGTCGACGACACCGGCGTCGGTGGCGGAGTGGTCGACCGGCTGAGAGAGCTGGGCACCGGCGCCACGAAGCTCGTCGCCTTCAACGGCGGCTCCCGGGCCAGGAACACGGAGATGTACGCCAACGCCATAAGCGAGGCCTGGATGGAGATGCGCGACTGGTTCCTCGCGGGCGCGGCCGACATCGAGGAGGACCGCGAGCTGATCGGCCAGCTGTCGTCCAGGGGATACGGCTACCAGTCGGACAGGCGCATCATCATCGAGAGCAAGACCAAGATGGAGCACTCCCCCGACGAAGCCGACGCCCTGGCCATGAGTTTCGCCGCCCCACAGGTCGAGTTCAGGCTCTGGGTCTAGCCAGGGTTCACCCTGGACCCATAATCTACGGTTCGGGCATTGGGGCGGATAGCCCAATGGTGTGCCGGAGGCTCAACAGTAGCTGAATGGCGGGCCCCGACGAGTCGGGGTGAGATACAGTGCGGAGATATCCGCTGATGGAGGACGTTTGATGGGACTGCGGAAGACAATCGCGAACTGGATCAGCCCGGACCGGGCGAGGGCCAACCCCGTGGGCAACGTGATCTCCAGTCCCATGGAACGGGTCATGGGCGTTGGTGACGATTGGGCGCCCGAGTCCTATGGCGAGCAGATGGCTCGGAGCGTGCCGGTCTATGCCGCGGTGCAGCTACTGGCGGGCTCGGTCGCAAGCGTGCCGCTGAAGGTGTACCGGCGCAATGTGGCCAGCGGGCGAGAGGAGCGCGTGTGGGTCGGCCCCGACCACCCGGTCCAGAAGCTGCTGGACAGCGTCAACCCCCACACGACGCGGGGAGACCTGTGGCGGGCGGTGGAGACCTACCTGGACCTGTGGGGCAGCGCCTACCTGGCGGTGGACCGGGACGAGGCGGGCAGACCCTTTGAGCTCTGGCCGCTCCGCCCTGACAGAGTCAAGCTGATACCGCATCCCGAGGAGTACATTGAAGGCTACCTGTACACCGGTCGGGATGGCGCGCGGGTGGCTCTGGCCGCCGACGAGGTGATCAGGATTCGGCTATTCAACCCGCTCGACGAGTTCGCCGGATTGTCTCCCATCGCTCCGCTGCTGCAGTCGCTGAAGGTGGGGCGTGCCGCGCTCCAGGCGAGCCTGTCGGCGCTGGAGAACGACGGCTCGCCGGGCATCGTTATCGAGACAGACGACATGCCCACCGAGGAGGAGGTCAAGGAGTTCTACCGGCGCTGGGACAGCAGGTTCCGCGGGCCAGGCAACCAGCGGCGACCGGCCATACTGGGCGCGAACATGCGGGCTTCCCATCTGGGGTTTACGATGCGGGACCTGGAGTTTCTGCGGACCCTGCGATGGACCGTCGAGGACACCGCTCGCGTCTTCAACATACCCCAGATGCTGCTCGGCGACCTCGAGCACGCCACGTTCTCCAACTTCCAGGTCGGCAGGAGGGTGTACTGGGAGACGTCGGTCGTGCCACGGCTGAAGTTCTACCAGGAGATCTTGCAAGAATCTCTGCTGCCGATGTTCGGCGACCGCTCGCTGGTGGTGCAGTTCGAGCTATCGACAATCGAGGCCCTGCAGGAAGATGAGACCGAGCGGGCCAAGCGGTGGGCGATGATGGTCAAAGCGGGGATAATCACCCCCGACGAGGTGAGGGCGAAGCTGGGCCTCGCGCCTCTGGGCGGCTTGGGCGCCTCGCGATGACCCGCGCCGAGCCTGCGCACACCGAAGTCCGCTGCGCCGAGTGCAGCCGTCTGGTGGCGCTGGTGCGGCCGGACGGCGCGCTGGAGGTCCGCGTCCGCCACGGCGGCCAGAAGCACACGACTGTTGTGTGGGGGGCCGAGACTGCGGGGCGCAGTGGGGGCCGAAGTTCAGAACGCCGTTTGACAGACGGATTAGTCGTTGGTAAGGTTAGTATAGGCTAAACCAGTTAAGCCTAAGCGGTTAATCGAACGCCACTGGCGTCCCGCATTCACATCACGGATGCGGGACGCCTTTTCTTTTGTCCAAAGTTGGCGTCATCAGCAGGGGGTGAGCGTTGGATCAATCAGCAGACCGGGTAAGCACTACAAAAGACGTGAGGCGGGCGCCGGTGGCGCTTCGCGACGTGGAGGCGGTGGGCGAGAACCTGTATTCGGTGACCATCATGGCCAACGAGGTGGCCCGCGGCCCCGTCGAGCTGGTGCAGAAGGGCATCGACTACACCGCGTACCGGGAGAACCCGGTGGTGTTGTGGAACCACGACCACGCCGGAATGACCGCTGCGGCTGGCCTGCCGATCGGCGTGACCCGCAAGCTGGTCGAGACGGGCGCGGGGGAGCTGCGCGCCTGGTTCCAGTTCCTGACCGGAGACGCCTTCGTCGACCGTGTCAAGAACGCCTGGGACCAGGGGTTTCTGAGGGCCGCGTCCATCGGCTGGCGGGCGCTGGAGACGGAACCGACCCCGCAGGGCTGGCGTGACACCAGGTCGGAGCTGTTGGAGTGGTCGCTGGTGCCCGTGCCGGCGGACCCGGGGGCGCTGAGGAGCGCCTATACGGACATGCTGCGCAGCATTCTGGGCGACCGGGCGCTGCCCGGCGTCGGCGCCGGGGCCCCGACGGGAGATAGGGTCATCTTCGACCATGCGTCGCGCACCGGGGCCGGCCTCGAGGGGAGTGGTGGTGGAGTTGGGGATGGACCCGTTGTCGAGACCAGGGAGGAGATGCCGAGGGCCCTGGACCTGGCCAGGGAGTTGAGCAACGTCTTGGCCCGACCGGGCAACACGCCTGGCCGGGGTTAACCGGAAGAAAGGAGACCGGATTGGCTACACAGAGCGAGTGGAACGAGCTGACAAGCACGATGGCGCGCCTCCGGGGGTTCGTCGAGGAGCGGTTCAACCCGGTTGAATCAAGAGTCGACCTGATGTCTGATGAGCAGAAGCGCCTCTCCGACGAGGTAATCAACGTCCAGGAGAGGATGCGCGAGATCCGGCGTCGAGACGTGGACAGGGCCGCGGACTCGGAATATCGCTTGGTGGTGCCGAACGGGCCCTACGCTGGGCTGGACCCGATCGATCTGCGCCTCATAGAGGGCATTGCGCTGAGTCAGGCCAGAGAGACCGATGGCGCCGCATGGGCGAAGCGGGCCGCGGACGCGCGCCGCGCGATGATGTCCAACCTTTCGGCCGATCCGGGCGCTCTCAGGTCCATGGCGGCGTCGGCGGAGCGGACCATGAGGGCGCGGTTCCCCGACCCGCGCGAGTACGAAAAGGTTGCGCACGGGATGCTGTCCTATTACGAAAAGCGGGCGGCCATGGACAGCACCACCTCCGGCTCGGGCTCCGACCTGGTCGTCACCCTGGAGGCGCGCCGTCTGTGGATGGACGTGAACCTTCGGACGCAGGTCGCTCAGCTAATCCCGACCATACCGATGCCGTCGAATCCGTTCGATGTGCCAACCCAGCTGGGCGACGTCAACTTCTACCCGGGTGCTCAGAACACGGCCAGCTCCACCACGGCCCTCTCCACGGGCAAGACCACGCTGAACGCCTACGAGCTGGTCGGTCAGACGGCCTACTCCTACACGCTGGAGGAGGACGCGGTCATCGCGGTGCTGCCGGAGATCCGCGCGGGTCTCGTGCGTAACGTCGCCGAGGTGTTGGACGACATCATCCTGAACGCCGACACCACGACGACCAACAACATCAACGCCGATGGCGCGACGATTGCGACCACCGACGCCGGCAAGGCGCACTGGCTCGTCGGCTACGATGGGCTGCTGCACCTGCCGCTGGTCGACAACACCAGCCAGGCCAACGACCACAACGGGGCTGTCAGCGACGACATGTTCAACGAAGTACGCGCCCTCCTGGGCAAGTACGGCGTGCGTCCGTCGGAGCTGATCTGGATCATGGACGTGAACACCTTCATCCGGTCCCAGTCAATCGCGAATTTCCGGACGATGGACAAGCTGGGCCCCAACGCGACCATCCTGACCGGCATGCTGGGCTCCATCGAGGGCATTCCGGTGATCGTCTCGGAACAGATGAAGCTGGCCGATACCGACGGCAAAGTCACGGACGCGGGCAACGGCACCAACACGGGCCGGGTGCTGGCGGTGAACCGGTCCCAGTGGTTCCAGGGCTTCCGCCGGGAGATGAACATCGACGTGGACCGGGACAACCAGAAGCGACAGACCGTCGTGACCGTGAGCTTCCGCCACGCGCTGTCCGAGCGCAGCGGCACGCGGTCGACGGCCACCCATACGTCGTTGCAGTACGACATCACCGGTGTGGCGTAACGGCAGTTCCGCAGATGCACGTTTTGTCCCACCCGCCCACCGGAACATTTCCTTCTGGGGACACCCCAGACCCCGGCGGGGGCTGCGCCCCCTGCACCCCCGCCTTGCAGCGCATGCGACGAACAAGACCGTCCCAGAACGTTTTGGTCGGCAGGGCGGCGCGCGTGCGAACCAAGTTCGGGGTGGGCTGGGTGGGCCAAACAACCTTGGGTGGGGCCGGCCGACCCAAATTGAAAAGATTACTGAGACAGCCTCGATCAGAAGAAGGAGCATTTTGATGGCCGAAGCAATTGCACAGGCGGACGTTGTGAGCGAGGTCGTGAAGCACCTGGCGGGGCCTTCCGTCTCCGGGGTGACCTATCTGCCCGCTAAAGTGGCGAAGGTGGCCCTGGCCGCCGAGGCGTCGCCCGCGAACGGAGGAATGTTCTCGTGGCAGAACCCGGAGAGTGTGGCCGTCTTCGCTACGGTCGTGCTGGACGTCACGACCCAGGCGACCGGCGCGGCCAATGCCGACGTGGGGAGGGCGGCTAACGCTACCAGTACCGCGGACACGCTTCTGGACGGCATCGATATCGGGACGGCGGCAATCGTCGGCAACGCCTTCGACGACGAGGGGACCAACGGCAAGGGCTGGCAGCGTGTGGACGCCAAGGACGGCACCAACGACTACGTCACCGGGACGGCCTCAGCCGACTCCAGCGGGCTTGTCGGCAGCGCGTACGTGGTCTACATCCCGACTAGCTAGGAGAGCCGGGCAGGGCGCGTCTTTCAGACGCCGCATGATGGCCGTCGCGGGTACGCTCCCGCGGCGAGATACGGAGGTGGACCGTGGCAGCAAGCCAGACCCCAACAATAGTAGCCTCGGAGAAAACCGTGACCTCGGCGGGGACCGCGGAGGCCCTGGCCAGCGCTCGGCGAGTCCGAAGCGTGACCATCGTCGCTAAGACCACGAATACGGGACAGGTGTACGTGGGTGGCTCCGATGTGGGCAGCACCACAAACGATGGCCTCAATCCGGGCGACGAGCTGGAGATTCCGGCCGACAACTGGCTGGACCTGGCTGACGTCTACCTGGACGTGGACACCAACGGCGAGGGCGTGGACTTCTACGCCGTCAAGGCTTAGACATGCCGATAAATCAGAGCACCATCAGGTTGCGCAGAGACCCACGCTACGTTTCAGACGCCATCTGGATCAACTTCGGATCGTCCAAGGACTCTCGCGTCGGCTACGACGGAACGAACGACGAATGGACGGTTCAGAGCAAAGACGCGGGCGGAACACAGACCGATAGGGTGAAGGTCAAGGCCAACCAAGACGTAACTGGAATCGAGCTTTATAGCGACGACCCGGGCGCGTCCGGCATACAGCTAGACGTTCACCACGATTCCGCCTCGCCGGCAGCTGCCGACGTCCCATTGCACCTGCGCGTTTACGGCGAGGACAGCGGCGGCACGAAGACGCAGTACGCCGGCATCAAGGTCACGCTGGACGACCCGACCGACGCCTCGGAAGACGCCACCGTGGGGGTGGAGATGGTGACGGCGGGGACACTGCGCATGGCCAGCTTTCCGAATATCACGGCTGACGACACGGTTGCCGTGCTGGCCATGGCTCAGACCTTCTCCACCAAGACACTGGCCAGTCCAACAATTACAGGCGTTACGGACATCGCCGGCGGGTCGGCCGCCGCTCCTTCGCTGGCCTTCACTGGCGATCTCGACACCGGAATCTACTCACCCGCTGCCAACCAACTCGGGCTCACAGCCGGAGGGGTGGTCCGGGCGCACTATGACGCTGGAGGTGTGTGGAACTTCGGCGGCGCGAGCCGCATTAACGTGGCAAACGGGACGGCTTCGCTGCCGGGGTACGGATTCGACGGCGACGCCGATACGGGAATGTACCGATCAGGCGCCGACGTCCTGGGATTTGCGGCGGGCGGCGTGCAGCGGGTGCGAATCAACGGCGCCCAGCTTGATCTTCTCAACTCGACCCTGGTGAACGTCGGGGCCGCGGCCAACGACTGGACGGCCACGCTCCTGAGTCTCCAGGACACGGCCAACATCAAGATCGGCGCGACGACTGCCCGCGCAACCACCGAGCCCACCAACGGGCTGACGCTGTTCAACGGCACCGTGCCGGCCGGAACACTGGCGAACGGCGTGACGCTCTACGCCAAGGACGTGTCCTCATCGGCCGAGCTTCACGTCATGGACGAGGCCGGCAACGAGACGCTCCTGTCCCCCCACGACCCGAACACGGGCGAGTGGATTTTCTACTCGCGGCACTCGGTGACGGGCCGCGTGATCGTCGTGCGGATGGAGCGACTGGTCAAAAGGCTGGAAGAGACCTTCGGCTGGGGCTTCGTCGAAGAGTTCATGGAGGAGGGTAAGTGATGGTCACATCCAACAGCGAGATGCTGGGCCACCTGTCGGAGACGCAACGTTTGGCCGTGGAGGCCGCAGACGGTGTCCAGGAGTACGTGCGAAACGCTGCGAAATACAAGGCCACCGAGGCCACCAAGCTGATTAACAATGTGAAGGCGCTGCACCCGGGATGCGCGATCTGTGCGGCATGGGACGGGAGCGCATGAGCCTCGCGATATTCGCCGACACAGCCAAGGACTGAGTATCGGACTCAAAACCTGGCATGGGGAAGGGGATGTGCCCCCAGCACCAAAACCAGTCCGGGCGGGCGGGCTGGTGCAGAGCAGGCGCCCGATTCGAGACAGTTTCTAAGTAGGAGATGCGCCCGATGCGCTACTTGATAGATGGTCCTTTTGAAGGCCACCTGGCAGGCGAGGGCCAGACCATATCGGCAACCTTCGCGGGACTCGCTGGCAGCTACGTGCCCATTCGCGGCCTGACCCTAAAGACCGCCGACATTCGCAAGCTGAACCGAGCCATAGACATCCTTGAGGCGGGTCCCGACAAGTCCGGCGTCCTGGCCCTAGAAGATGAGGACTTCCAGGTGCTGCGGCAGGTCGTGATTGCCTTGGCGGAGAACAGCAACATGGCCCGCTCAGCGCCGATCGTCGAGGACATCTTGAACGCTGCGGAGTCACGGATATCCACTCACGGCGGTGAGCCAACCCGCCTCACTGTAACCGAACGCTCTGACTCGGATACCGAAAGCGGCAGCACGCCCAAGCGCATCGAGGTCGCGGCAGGACGAGAGGTGACCGGTGACTAACGCATACGCCAGCGTGGACCTGCTGAAGTCGTCGGGAGTGCTCAACATCACCGGCACGGCAAACGACACACGCCTCCGGCTGGTCGTCGAAGGCGTGAGCCGACAGATAGACGCCTACTGCAACAGGCACTTCTTCGAGCTCTCGGCCACCCGGAAGTTCGACACCGACGGCGGGCAGGAGCTGCTGGTGCCTGACCTGGTCTCGATCGACGCCAGCGGGCTGAAGACCGACGACGACAAGGACCGCACCTTCGAGACGACCTGGGCTGCCACCGATTATCTGGAGGAGCCGCCCAACGCCGACCCTGCGGGCGGACACGACCTTTCGAGGCCCCTGACCAGGATTACCGTCGATGTCGATGCCGGCACCAAGTCGGCGTGGCCAGAGGGCCGGCTGACCGTGCAGATCGCGGGAAACTGGGGGTTTTGGCGTCGGCTCCTGACCGCCACGGAGACGCTGAACGAGGCGTTGGACGCCACCGAGACGGGAGTCGACGTGTCCAGCAGGACCGATGTCGAGGCCGGCTACACGGTACTGGTCGGCACCGAGCAGATGTACGTCCAGAGTTACAGCACCAACACATTGACCGTGGTGCGGGGCGTCAACGGCACCACTGCGGCGGCCCACTCAACGGGGGCGGCTATCAGCATCTACCGGTACCCGTCACCAGTGGGGGAGGCGGCGCTGCTGCAGTCGGCCCGCCTGTGGAAGCGCAAGGACAGCCCAATGCTGGGTACGAACCATTCCGAGGACACTCGCCGTGTGGGCGGCCTGGACCCCGACGTCACCGCGCTTCTGTCCCCGATCCGACGCCTGGGCGTGGCCGTCTAGGTATTCTCGCGGAGCGCGTCCTGAAGTCCCGGTCCGTCCAGACACCGCAGCGCGCGGACGAGACCTGGTACCCGAATTCTGAGCAGCCCGAGACGGAGCGCCGGCGCGGGCCCAAACGGCCGACGCTCCAATCAATAGAGGACCGTGAGCGCGTGGTGCAACATCACCCGCCATTCTCGTTCCGGGATTCGTGCTGGTTCAGGCGCATGATGTCCTAAAAACAGTCCGCTCTCCAGGTTTAGACGGATGGGGGCGCAGCGCCCTATCCGATCCGGCGTGCAGGCCGATCAGGCGTATGGCGCCCCGCAATAACCAGGCTTGCACGGCAAACGAGGTACGCGGTCACGCCGTATTCCATCCGGCGTGCGGATCGACCGGGGGTATGGAGCCCTGTCCTAATCCCGCTCCCAGGGTTGGCGGGGGTTTGGGGGTGAAACCCCCAATCCAAATTCCCCCTTCCAGAAAAGGCAGGGGGCCAGGGGGATGGTTCGGCAGTCCGCAGGCCACGCCCGCAGATTCCCGAATTGACAATACACACCACGGAGCAAAACCATGGCTAACGAAATCGAGAACGCCCGGGATGGCCTGAAAACCCTCCTGGAGAACATCGCCGGGCTGCGCGTGTACGACCACGAGCCCGAGTCAGTCAACGAGCTGCCCGCGGCGCTTGTCCGCTTCGGCATCAGGAGCGCGGCTCTCACCCTGAGCGGCTCGACGTTTGCCGGGAGCCTGACCGTGACGCTACTGCTCTCCAAGGCCGACCGCCAGCAGGCTTCCGAGGACCTGGGCGCGTACATGGACCCGCTGGGCGCCAATAGCATCGAGGCGCAGCTCGATTCCGACAACACCTGGGGCGGCAACGTGGACGACGGCAGGCTGGCGAAGGTGGGCGCCGTCCGGGACGTCGAGGTCGCCGGGGGCCGGTTCCTGGCCGCCGACCTTGAGTGCCGATTCGTCAAGCAGGTTCTTATATAACCTACGACAGCCGTGCCAGAAGCGCACGGCCACAAGTGCAGCGACGGCCCAATGCACACGCATAGAGGTCTACGAAATTGGCGCTTTTCGATTCGAGCAAGTCCCGTTTCCTGCTGGACGACACCGGAGGCACGCAGCGCGACCTGTCGCTCTACGTCACCAGCATAGACGGTCTGCCCGGACCGCGAACGCTCCGAGAGACAACCTCGATGTCGGACAAGGCGAGGACGTTCGTGCCGGACGTCGAGGATGTCCCGTTCGACGGTCTTTTCGACGACACCGCTACGTCCGGCCCTGACGCGGTGCTTGGCCCGCTGCGCACCCACGGGAGCGCCGTGGACTTCGAGTACGCGCCCGAGGGAACGGCGGTAGGCTCGGTCAAGTACTCGGGCACCTGCTGGGTGGAGTCCTACGAGCTGCGGTCGCACGTGGGCGGCCTCGTCGAGTGGACCGCGCTCCTCCAGGTCGAGGGCGCCGTGGCCAGAGGCACGTACTGAGGGTAGTGCAGCGAGATCGGCTCCCACGTGTGGTGCGCTGAGCGGACGGCGCGACCGAGGCGGGCTCAATAGGCCAACGACCCCTGGTTAAGGTCGTGCTATGAGGCGCTAGATGCCCGAAGGTCTACAAGAAACTACAAAAAAAGCGGCGCGAAGACCAGGGCTACGATGGACATCAGCTTGATGAGGATGTTCAGTGCCGGCCCCGAGGTGTCCTTGAAGGGGTCGCCCACGGTGTCGCCGACCACGGCGGCCGCGTGGGGGGCGGAGCCCTTGCCCCCGTGAGCGCCAGCCTCGATGAACTTCTTTGCGTTGTCCCAGGCCCCGCCCGCGTTGGCCATCATGATGGCCAGCAGGAAGCCCGAAGCAATCGAGCCTATCAGCAGCCCGCCCAGGGCCTCGGCGCCGAGGATGGCGCCAACGGAGATTGGCGCGGCGACCGCCAGTAGGCCCGGCAGGACCATCTCCCGCATTGCGCCGCTGGTGCTGATGTCGACGGCCCGAGCGTAATCGGCCTCGGCGGTCCCTTCCAGCAGCCCGGTGATCTCGCGGAACTGCCGGCGGACCTCGTTCACCATGGCCATCGCCGTCCGGCCCACGGCCTGCATCGTCAGGGCGGCGAACAGGAAGGGCGTGAGGCTTCCAACGAACAGTCCCATCAGCACGTTTACGTCGGACAAGTCGAAGGATATTTTCACGAACTCTACACCCGTGTCCAGTGCCTTCGTTTCGTTGATATTGTCTACCACCACCGAATACGCGGCCATGAGGGCCAGAGCGGTGAGTACCGCGGAGCCGATGGCGAACCCCTTGCCCGTCGCCGCGGTCGTGTTCCCCAGCGAGTCCAGAGCGTCGGTGCGCTCGCGGACCTCCGGGTCGAGCCCCGCCTGCTCGGCGATGCCTCCCGCGTTGTCGGCGACAGGGCCGTAGGCGTCGGTCGCCAGCGTGATCCCAAGCGTCGAAAGCATGCCGACGGCGGCCAGCGCGACGCCGTAGGTGCCGGCCAGGTCGTTGGCGAGCCACATGGCGATGACCACTACGATGGCGGGGACCAGCGTGCTCAGCATCCCCAGGCCCAGGCCGCCGATGATTACCGTGGCCGGACCCGTCTCAGCTTGTCCGGCCAGGTTGCGCGTGAAGCGGTATTCGTAGGAGGTGAACACCTCTGAGCTTGTACCGATTATCTGGCCCGCCGCAAGGCCGATCACGACTATCCAGAACAGCTTGAAGTCCAGATCGAGCATGGATATGGCGATGGCCGTGCCGATCAACACCAGCACGCCCGCGCCGAAAATCCCGGTCCGCAGCGACCAGAGCAGCCGGCCCATGTTCGCCCCTTCGCTGGTCCGAACCATGAAGGTGCCCAGAATCGAGGCGAAGATTCCGATGAGCGCGATCAAGAAAGGCAGGATGAACAGATTGTCGTCAAAGGCAGCGGGGGCAGCCATGCCCAGAGCGCCCGCGCCGACGGCGGCCAGGGCTATGGTCGCGATGATCGAGCCGACGTAAGACTCGAACAGGTCGGCGCCCATGCCGGCCACGTCACCGACGTTGTCGCCAACGTTGTCTGCCACCGTCGCGGGGTTTCTAGGGTCGTCTTCGGGGATGCCCTGCTCGATCTTTCCGACCAGGTCCGCTCCAACGTCCGCCGCTTTGGTGTAGATTCCGCCTCCAACCCTGGCGAACAGTGCGATGGAGGACGCGCCGAACCCGAACCCGGCGATGATGTTGGCGTCCTGGAAAATCCAGTAGATGACTGTGATGCCGATGAGGCCGATGCCGACGACGGATACGCCCATGACGGCGCCGGAGTTGAAGGCGATCCTGAGGGCCGGGTTGAGGCCGCGTTGGGCCTGGACCGTGGTGCGGGTGTTGGCTTTGACCGCGATGCTCATTCCGATGAACCCGGCCAGCGCCGAGCCAATGGCGCCGACAAGGTAGGAGATCGCGGTCTTGGGGACGCTTTCGCGGTCGCCGGGGACCTTGTCCAGCACATCGAGATCGATGAAGACAGCCAGGATAACGAACATGACCACGACGAAACCGGCCAGCAGGCGGTACTCGCGCGACAGGAACGCCATAGCGCCTTCCTGGATGGCCTTGCCGATGGCCTGGACTGCCTCTGTCCCGGCGTCGCTCTTCAGGATGCGCATGGTGAGCAGAGCGGCGTATACCAGGGCGAGGGCTCCGGCGCCGATGGCCATGTAGATGACGGGCAATTCGGGCCTCCACGAAAACGGCCTCCCCGTCGTTCGGGCAGGCCGTATGATCCGGTGCTACCTAACGCCGCAAAGCTATCACAGCCGAAATCGGGAGGTCAAGGTTTCCTGGGGTCGGCTGAAGCAAGATGTGCACGCATATGCCCTCTAGCGCCACGGTGGAAACTGTCGGACCCCTGTGACCGGAACCGCCGCCCCCGGACCACGATCGGATTCAGGCTGGCACGCATGGCGCGACCCCGCTCAGAGCGCTGTGCCGCCCTTTTGGTCCAGTTTGTCCGAGAACCGCGCTAGCTGCTGTTCGAGGCCGCGCTGTCGAAGGGCGATAGTCAGGTCGCCTCGGGTCCGCTCTATTACGCCCCGCATGACGTCCGTGGTCCGGCGCAGGCCGCGGGTCACGGCGTCGGGATAGTCCAGGGTCACGAGGACCGAGTAGACCTCGTCCATCATCTCCAGTAGCGCCTCACAGCGTGAGAAGTTGTCGCGCCGTAGCATGTCCAGCGTGTAGCGGCGCATCTCCCCGATGGACTCGGCGAGGCCGCTCATGTAGGCCGCTGCGCCGACGCTCAGCTCCTCCATGGTGGGCAGGCCCGTGCCCTCGACGAAGGCAAGGGTCGCGCACGACTCTACGTGCTCCTTGAGGCTGTCCTCGACGAACCCGCCGTAGAAGACCTCCGGGTGCTCTGTTTTCAGGTTCGCCAGTCCACCCAGCAGGTCCCGGGCCTCAGCGATCAAGGACCGCGCGAGGTCGAACTCGTCCCGGTGGGTTGCGCGGATCGAGTTGGCGGAGAGGCGTATCACCTGACGGGAGCTGCGCAGCGCCTGCTCTCGCGCCGCGTGTGTGCTGCCCATCGCCTCGCTGGCCTGCTGGCCGGCGGCGCGTATGGCTGAGACCAGCTGCTCCGTGGTGGCGGGATCCGGCTTTTCAGGCTTTTCAGACAACGTGCACTCCTGTTGTTTCGGCGACTCGCGAAGGTCAATTTCTGCCCGTCCCATCGGGCGGGCGACGGGCTAATTAACACTCAAGACGATGACGCATCAAAAAGCTCGACTAGCTGCCGCGTCGCCTCCGTGGGGTCGTCGGCGTACGTGATGGCGCTGACGACGCAGACGCAGTCGGCGCCCGCCCGGACCACCTCCGGCAGGTTTTCGGCGTTGATACCGCCGATGGCCACGATCGGCTGGGGCACAGCGTTCTTGACCCGCTCTACGATCTGCGGACCCAGAGCGCTCCGCTCCGACTTACCCATGGTGGTGGTCGCGTAGATGGCGCCGACGGCTATATAGTCGACTTCCTGGGCTTGAGACTCCAGGGCCTCGTCGAGACTGCCGTTGGAACGTCCGACGAGTTGCTCGGGCGCCAGCACCCTCCGGGCGTCTTCTGTCGGCAGGTCTGTCTGCCCCACGTGGAGTCCATGGGCCTCAGCCGCCAGCGCCACGTCCGCGTCGTCGTTGACGAATAACAGGGCGCCGTCTTCGCGGCACATGGCCGCGAGCCTGCGGGCCTGGTCCAGGACCTGCTTCTTGTCGTTCTGCTTGTCCCTTAACTGGACCACCCGCGCGCCGCCCTCCAGCGCGGCCAGGGCGATGGTCACCGGATCCCTTCCCCTGGTGGCCTCGGGATCGACGATCACGTAGACGCCCCTCAGTTTCTCGACGGTCTTTGCCCTCACGTTGCCGCCAACTCGCTGTTCAGCTCGCGTGAGGACGATACGCGAACGCCTCAGCCATGATTCGTTCAGCACGGCGGCGCCGTCGTCTCGGCAGTCCGCCAGAGAGTCTACGGCGGCCCGCACCGCCAGTATGGCCCGCAAAGCCAGGGCGGGGTAGTCGTCGGTCAGCGCGGCGTGGGCCTGTCGTCGCTGGGAGATCTCCTCCCGCGTAAGCTCTACGGGCTCGGGGAACGGCAGCGACTCCCGCATCATCCTGATGTCCGAGTACAGGCCAAGGGGCGCGGTGACGTACACTTCGAGCAGCCGAAGGCCCTCGAGCAGGGCAGCGGCTTGGGCCGCAACATACGGGTTCATTGGCGGTATCGCACAGATAACTCGAGCATACGAGGTACGCTGACCACACGACCGACGCGGTCCCGCTGGCGTTCAGCTTCCGGTGGATTTTAGCACAGCGTTCCGCGGCGACCCACGTCAGAAGTGATGGGCGAGGAGGAGGTCGCCATAGTCCCGATTGGCGCTGTTTCTGCCGGGGCGCACGTCGGACGGGTCAGCGCCTTGGGCGTGATAGCCGGTGAATGTCTTACCTGAATGGGGTCCAGGACTCCACGCTAACGGGAATGGCCCCGGGGAGCGGTTTGCAGGCGTCGGCCCATCGCAGCGGAAGGCGAAGCCGCACATCAGCGTGGGACCGAGTCTGGTCGCAAGCTAGGTTTCGAAGGTAAAGCCCAGCGGGTCGTCGTCGAATTCGACCGACGAGAGCGCGGCGGTCGCCGCCTCTTCCATCGCGTCGTCGCCCATTGTGAGGCACTGTGTCAGCGCACGCTTGGCGAGCCCTCCGCCGATCGAGCCCAGCGCCTTGACCGCCGCGAGCTGCACCTGCGAGTCCTCGTCTTCCAACATCGCGATGATGTGGGGGACCGTGACGTCGGAGCCCAGGTAGCCGCACGCATTGGCGGCCTCGTAGCGGACCGATGCATCCTGGTGGCGGGTCTCCTGAATCACAATCGGCAGCCAGCGCTCGTCCGAGCTGCGCCCCATGGCATAGATGGCACTCTGTTTTAACCTATCGTCGCCGTCCTGATACGCCTTCCGAATAATGTGCTCGACCTGCGGAGAGCTGAAGCTGGCGATCGCCTCAATGGACCTCCGTTCGACCTCGAGGTCCTCTTCGCCCTTACTGACCACGGCCAACAGGGCGTCATGAATCTTCTCGGCGTCCCGCGGGAGAATCTTGCGTTCTTGCGCCAGTGCGGCGAACTTTCCCAGGGAGACGGCCGCGGCCGCCCTCACGTCGTCGGACGGATCTACCTTGAGTAGCTCGATCAGAGGCCGGATAAGCGTGCGGTCGTCACAGTCCCACAGGCCGCGAGCCGCCCAGGCGCGCACCTGGTCGTCGGTGTCGATCAGAAAAGCCCTGAATACCGACGCAAAGTCCAGTTCCAGGTTGTCCGCAGCCAGCTCGATCATCCGCTCCAGCATCTCCCGCCGCCGCTCGAGGGGGATGCCAGGCCACACCGACGCCAGTTCCAGGACCTCCGGATTGCTAAGGCTGGAGAGCTGAAGCAACCCTACGTGATTGATCGGTTTGGCCGTCTCCGTGAGCTCGGCGAGGTAGCTCTCCAGAGTCACGGTGATTCACCCGATCGAGGCATCACGGGTCCAGCCTGAACTCGCCGCACCGCAACCGGCAAAAGTTTCGGCAAAGGACCTGACTCGACCGGAGCGCCCGGCCTGATGTGAATACCTGTTGCTGAATGGGTCATGGCCGACTCGCGATGGCTCCGTGCAACGTGTATGGTCCTCGGACCCTTGTAATGGCCGCCCAGGTCGTCACGCGAGAGCGAAGTCGAGCTTCCAGGCTCGTGCCGCGGGCAACCGGGACCGGCAATCTGTGTGGACAGCCGCCCACCTAGCGACCACAAAACTGAACCTAATCGAGCCAATCGGGGTTTGTCAAGTGGGCTTGAGTCAAGAGGATACCTTATAATCCGACCGTGACTTCCCAACCACGATCTCCCGACGATGCGCCCTCTCTCGATCGGCCGGAATATGGCCGCAAGAAGCGGAAATCCAAGCTGAAGGCCACCGATGTGGTGGCCGGCCTGGCGCCTCTCTACGGTCCTGTTCAGTGGGCACCGAGATACAGCGCCGCCGAAGAGCTGGTTTACACGATACTCTCTCAGCATACTTCGGACATAAATTCCGGTCGAGCATTCCAAAGCCTGATGAGCAAGTTCGTCACGCTGGAGGCCGTGGCCGCCGCGACCGCCGAGAGCATCGAGGACGCGATTCGGCGAGGTGGGCTGGCAAAGCAGAAGTCTGTGCGCATCAAGGCGGTGCTGAACGAGGTCCATGACGAGGTGGGCTCTTACGACCTCTCCTTCCTGGCCGAGATGCCGTTGTCAGAGGCCAA
The DNA here is from genome assembly GCA_965248005.1 of Dehalococcoidia bacterium. Lineage (GTDB taxonomy): Bacteria > Chloroflexota > Dehalococcoidia > Lucifugimonadales > UBA1123 > CBDFIE01. The sequence continues at coordinate 150,741 of CBDFIE010000003.1, read as the reverse complement.
GGCCTGGCTGACCAGGTTCCGGGGCGTCGGGCCCAAGACTGCGGCGATCATACTCTGTTTCGCACTGGGCATGCCGGCAATGCCGGTCGACACCCACATCTACCGCGTGGCCCAGCGGCTTGGCCTGGTGGGCAGAAAGGTCAGCGCCGACAAGGCGCATGACATCCTGGAACCTATGGTCCCGGCGGAGGACGTCTTCGCCTTCCACGTGTACCTGATAAGACACGGTCGCCAGGTGTGCAAGGCCCAGCGGCCCAGGTGCGGCGAGTGCGTTCTGTCGGCAGCCTGCCCGTCGGCCGGCAAGTTCGACGGGCCTAAAGGCCGCGTCCGCGGGAGTCGTCCGGCGCGGCTCAGACCACGTAAATAGAAATACGAGCCCCGTCAGCCCTTATATACAAAATTACCCCCGGACTGGTCGCGGTTTAGCCGCCTGCTCAGGTGGAGGCCCTCCAGGATCAGCTCGATGGCGGAGGCCACCGCCGCCGGGCTGTCGGACGGCTCGATCCGTTCCACCATCTCGCGCATGTTGGCCATCTCCGGCAGCCTCGACACGTAGGCGTCCGACTGGACGGTGCTGCCCGTCTCGACCACCAGGCCTTCCTCGAACCGCGTGAGCACTGCGTCGAACTCTCGGGGGCTGAAATACCTGCCGAAGGTGCTGACCACCGACTTCCTGATCAAGTCGTCGATTACCTTGTACTCACGACCCTCCTCGACGCTCTCCATCTCCACCTTGCCGGTGGTTGACGAGACGATGTTTGGCAGGTCGCTGACTCTGGGCGCGCTCTGCTCGCCGAGCCTGAGGCTGCGTTTGAAGGCGCTGCCCACGACAGTCTCGAAGTTTGAAATCGAGACGCGGAGGCTCACCCCCGACCTCTGGTTGATCTCCGGGCTACGGCGGGCCAGGGCGGTGATCTCTGCGATCAACTCCTTCATGTAGCGGGGCACCGTCACCGATTCCGAGGCGTCGGCGAACTGCCGGTGCTCTTGTTCGATGATGTCGATCTCGTCGTCCAGCGAACGCGGATAGTGGGTGCGTATCTGCGCCCCGTAGCGGTCCTTGAGCGGTGTGATGATCCTGCCGCGGTTGGTGTAGTCCTCCGGGTTGGCCGAGCAGACCAGGAAAACGTCCAGGGGCAGCATGATTCGATAGCCCTTGATCTGGATGTCCCGCTCCTCCATCAGGTTGAATAGGCTGACCTGGATGCGCTCGGACAGGTCGGGCAGCTCGTTGATGGAGAATATGCCGCGGTTGGTGCGGGGGATCATCCCGTAGTGGATGGTCAGCTCGTCGGACAGATAGCGTCCCTCGGCGACCTTTATGGGGTCGATCTCGCCAATCAGGTCGGCGACCGTGATATCCGGGGTGGCCAGCTTCTCGGAGTAGCGCTGGTCGCGGCCAATCCACATGATCTCCACGTCGTCGCCGCTCTCCGCGATCTTGTCCCGGCATGGCCGACAGATGGGGTCGAAAGGGTTGTCGTTTAGCTCGCAGTCCGCGATCGCGGGGATTTCGTCGTCAAGCAGCGTGGCGATGTCCCGGATGAGCCGTGATTTGGCCTGCCCGCGCTCGCCCAATAGGATAATGTCCTGACCCGCCAGTACCGCGTTTTCTAGCTGCGGAATTACCGAGTCATCGAAACCGATGATGTCCGAAAACAGCTCCTCCCCCGCCTCGATCTTGCGGATGAGATTTCGCCGGACCTCATCTTTTACCGACACGACCTCGTAGCCGCTCTTGCGCAGCTGCCGGATGTTCTTGGGTTTGGACTTTCTGGGCATGTCTGAACGATCTCCTGGGGCGCGGGCGCGCCTTGTCACCGTTTCGCGGAGGACCCCCGATCTGTTGGGGCGTCGGGGTGTTCGGTAGGTTTCAGTCTTTCATACGCGTACTAGAGTTGCAACCGTCCGGTGCTCCCAGCCGGCCCGCCAAGGCGTGTCAGGATTCGGGCGTGACGGGCCAGGCTCCCGAGGACCGAACTGGATGCCGCCCGACACCCTGTCGGGCCACCGGGGCCGCCACGAAGCCCAGAGGAGTTGACTTCCTGCCAGACCCGAAATAGCCTGAGGCGGCGGCCACCAAAGGGCAGGGGAGGAATTGTGCAAAACTACATATGCAGGACATGCGGCGTCGAGTTCGCAGAGTCCGCGGAGCCGCCGGATAGCTGCCCAATCTGCCTGGACCCCAGGCAGTACGTCGGCTGGGACGGCCAGCAATGGACGACCATGCAGCAGCTCAGGGCGGAAGGTTTTACGAACGAGCTTCGGGAGGAGGAGCCGGGCCTCCTGGGCATCGGCATGACCCCCAGCTTCAGCATCGGGCAGCGGGCGCTGCTGGTCCAGACCAGTCACGGCAATGTGCTTTTCGATTGCGTAAGCCTGCTCGACGGACCCACCATCGCCGAGGTGGAGTCTCGGGGAGGAATCCGGTTCATCTGCTTCTCGCATCCCCACTTTTACGACAGCATGGTCTCCTGGAGCCGTGCCTTTGGAGACGCGGAGATCGTTGTGCCCGAGGCGGACCGGCAGCATGTAATGAGGCCCGACCCCGCCATCCGCTACTGGGACGGCCGTCCGCGGGAGCTGCTCCCCGGTATCACGCTCGTCCAGTGCGGCGGCCACTTCGAGGGCAGTGCGGTCCTCCACTGGGCGGGAGGCGCCGTCGGAAAAGGCGCGCTGCTGGTTGGCGATACGATCACGGTCGTGCCGGACCGGCGATACGTCAGCTTCATGACCAGCTACCCGAACCTGGTCCCGCTGTCGAAGTCAGAGGTCGTCCGCATTGTGGACGCCGTCGAGCCTCTACCGTTCGATCGGATATACGGCGGCTGGTGGGGGCGAAACGTGCTCTCAGGCGGCAAGGAGGCCGTCCGCGCCTCGGCGCGGCGGTACATCCAACACATCACGGGGTGAGCACGCTCGGCTAATCAGCGCCTTCACGCCGCCGGTGGATCTGGACTGCGGCGTAGTCCATGATCGACGCCTTGATCGGCACCTCGGGCTTCTTGACGCGGACCAGCACGGCCTGCACCGGGAACTGCTCCAGGACGCCGGCCGCGATGCGCTCCGCCAGCGCCTCCAGCAGCTTGACCGGAGGGCCTTCGATGACCTGCTTGACCGCCCGGAACAGGTGAGAGTAGTTCACCGTCGAAGCTAACGCGTCGGCGTTGCCAGCGGCCCGCAGGTCGTACTCCGCCTCCAGGTCGACGACGAACCTCTGCCCCAGGGATTGCTCGTTGGAGCTTGCCCCGTGGTACCCGTAGAAAACCATGCCGGATAGGATGATCTTGTCTTCACTCAACTGGCGGCTGCTCCCTCGGCTCGGCTACGCGCCACGATGGGCGGGGTCACGCTCGTGGACGCTATCCCGCTGGCGAGGATACCAGCGGCGCCAAGAAAATGCTATCGACCGGTCGTAGCCGGTCTGTTCGGCAGCACGTTCGCGATGGCCGGACACGAGCCCAGCCGCGCCTCCGGTTCGTTCACCCGCGCTGAATCGTTCTTGTATGTGCGATGTGCTCCCTCTCGTAAGCAAGCCCGGGAGTGCAGTCCCGACCTGAACGCCGAATTTCATCTGTGTCCTCAATATCTTCTACCGAGGGATGAGCGTACTTCCAAATCGGGCGCCATGGGAAATACTCATTTGCTAAAGGGGGGCTGAAGGCAAAACCGTTCAAATAAGGCGGACGACTGAAATCTGCCGGGAGCTTTGCCCCCTCTCTTCCGCCTGAGGCGGACGAAGGGAAGGGGGCGAAACGCTTCCTAGGTTGCCAACTAATACTTCATTTGAAAGGTATTGCGACTGAGGGGGATTCTGTACGCGACGCTGCTTGCCTCACGTTAGCTGTCTATTCAATGACCAGTAGCTTACTACGGAAGGGGAACACCAAGCTGCTTGCAGATTCGCTGCGCCGTGTAATCGTGAATCTCCCGATGACGTGGCACAGAGGTGCGCCGCTTTGTGACCGGATTCTCCCAAATCGAATGCTCTCGTCCCTCTCGCACGAAATGGCACCCATGTTCGCGCAAGTGGCTCAGTAGATCCCGACGCCTCATGCAAGCGCATCTTGAGGAACCAACGCGACTCGGGTCGTTGCTTTCAGCAATAAGTAGATAGGCTCTTCAAGGTCTGCATCGGGATCTGTGCAGCTTGGATCCGGTTGGGGTAACGGTTCGCCGTTGAGCAAGTTGGTTTCTGCCATGTCCTCCAGGGCGCTGGCCAGCAGATGGCGTGCTTCCTCCAGATTCTTGCCCCAACTGATGACGCCAGGGAAATCTAACACCTCAGCGTGAACGCCCTCATCGAGGTATTTGTACATAGCCCTGTAGCTCAACACGATTCTTACCTCACCAGCTTAAGCAGACCAACGGAGCGATACTGGGCCGAGCGCCTGATGAAAGCTCTCCGGAAGGGAACCCGTGATAGCCGCTCGAGCTTCCGACGGCGACTCTAGGACATCTAATCTGGAAGTATCCTGTTCCATGATGTTGATTCTAGCATGCAAGTCGTCCGGCAGCCCACAGGACTTGGGGCATCCGCCTCAGGCGGATGTCCGCCCTAGGCCCCCTGGACCGGGCACCGATCGGTACGGGCGCCCCTACGCGTCGGCACTGACTGCCCGCCCCGACGAGTCGGGGGCTGAGGGCTGACGGCTGACGGCATCCCCCCTCACCGTTCGCCGCCCCTGAGCCTGGGGTCGAGCAGGTCCCTCATGGCGTCGCCGAGCATGTTGAAACAGTAAACGGTAATAGTCAGGGCAAGACCAGGCAAGAGAGCCAGCCGTGGCGCCTTCTCCATGTGCTGACGCCCTTCCACGCTGAGCATACCACCCCAGTCAGGAATCTCGGGGGGCAGACCGTATCCGAGGAAGCTCAGAGAAGCCAAAGTCAGGATTACGCCCCCTATGCTTATGCTGAATGCAACGATTATGACAGGCATGATATTGGGCAGGACGTGTCGGAAAAATGTTCTCAATCTTGGGCTGCCAATCGCCTGCGCCGCCAGAAAGTAGTCACTCTCCTTAATAGCGATAACGGCGCTTCTGAGTACTCTCGAGCCGTTGAGGCCTCCTGATATCCCCAGGACCAGTATTATCTGTGGCAAACCCCTCCCCACTATGGACATTATGGTTAACAACAGGAGCAGTCCCGGGAAAGTCGTCCAGGCATCGCACCATCTCTGCACAAGCAGGTCAAATTTACCACCAAGGAATCCTGAAATGCCGCCTATCAGGGTACTGATCACAACATCAATAGTGGTCACGGTCAGACCGATAAGTATCGAAATACGAGCCCCCTGGATAAGGCGGCTCAAGGTGTCTCGCCCCAACTGGTCGTTCCCCAGCAGATACTTGGCTGATGGGCCCTTCAGTATGTCTACCAGGTGTATTTCACTATAATCATAGGGAGCCACAACATCGGCAAAGATAGCAACAAAAATCAAGATCAATATGATAATCCCGCTCACAGTACCCAGCGGTTTCTCTCTGACCAGCCTGATAAAGAATTCTGCCAGCCGGCTACGCCTTTTAGGCCCGATTACTACCGAAGGGGGCACTGTGGTTTGATTCATGTTCCCGATTTCTCCCCTTTATTTATACCGCACCCTGGGGTCAAGCCAGGCGTAGGAGATGTCGATCATTAGGATGTTAAGCATAACTAGGGTGGCGAAAACCAGGTTTACTCCGGAGATCACCGGGTAGTCTCTGTCTTCGAGTGCATGCAGCGCGAGACGACCCAGCCCCGGCAGGTTGAATATGTTCTCGATGATAACGGAGCCACCTACCAGCAAAGGCAACATCCCGCCTACTGCGGTAACCAGCGGGATGAGTGTATTTTTGAGGGCGTGTCTCAGAACGACTATCCTCTCATTGAGACCCTTGGACCAGGCCGTCCTGATATAGTCCTGCCTGAGCACCTCCAGCATCAAGGTGCGCGTCAACCGCATTATGCCTGCAGACATGCCCGTCCCCAGAATCAGGCTGGGAATGATGAACATCCTCAGATTCCCCAGCGGGTCTTCCACGAAAGGGATATACTCCATTGATGGCGACCAGCCCCACCAGATTGCCGGGTAGATCATGACCATCAGGGCCAGCCAGAAGTTAGGAACTGACATGCCGATGACGGCAACGGTGCGCCCCGCGTAGTCGGCGGCCGTATCCTGGCGAATCGCCGAGTAGATGCCGACTGGCAGCGCTATCAGGAGCCCGATTACGATTGCCATGATGCCAAGCTCAATGGTTACTGGCAATTTCATTAATATCTGCTCCTCTATCGCCAAACCGCCCATCAGTGATGTGCCAAGGGTGCCGTGCAGGAAAATACCTTCCATCCAGCGTCCATACTGCACGTAGACAGGCACGTCTATTCCCAGAAAATGCTCAAGAGCTTCACGGTTATCCTCAATCGCCTGATACTGGTCAAAATCAAACGCACCCAAGTATTCCAAGTCACGCACCAGCGCGTCAATTATATCGCCCGGGAGGAAGCGGACCGAGAGAAAGACCAGGATGGTCAGTATTAACAAGGTGGGGATTATCAGCAATAACCGCCTGATGAGATAGGCTCTCATGTGACACACCTCATTATTTCAGCCACATCGTCCGGCAAAAAACCCCGGATGTTTCAGTCTCGTGCTATGGATAGCTTGACAATTCTCGGCCAGCCAAACGGGCTTAAATGAGCTGTCATTGGAATGAAAGTGTCATTCCTTCGGCAGGCTCAGGACGGCGTCTGAGCCCGCGGGCGAAGAATCTGGGGAGGGGGGCGCGCGGCTCTCATGCAGTACGAGTCCGTGCCGGAAACGGCCCACCGCCCCAGACCCTTCGGCTGCGGCCTCAGGGTGACAGTAATCAGTACGCGCTCGGACGGCTGCGGACAGGACCGATATTTCATCCTTTGTTACGGTGGTCGCAACCACCATGAGTGATTCTCAGGCGCGGAGTGACGAAGAATCTAATGCGTATCCTTGTTCGGAGAGATTCGCCTTAGACCCTTCGTCCCGACGGGTCGGGACGAAGGGTGACAGATGCACAGCCAATTTTCACCGTTCGTGGTGTCGGTGGCAACCGACATCGGCGATTCCGGGCTTGACCCGGAATCTAGGCCAATAACTCCTGGATCCCGGATCAAGTCCGGGATGACAGTAAGAAAGCGCTCCTCGCAACGACATCGTTTGTGGGAGCTGGGAAGCTCAAGCCTCCCAGCTCTCCCTGAGGTCAGCCACAAGGGGTGAAACCCCTAACGACCCATTGCTGCCGCCAGCTCATGGTCTATCCAGATGCGGGCGTAGACACCGATTTGATAAGAGTCTTCACCGTTGAAACCTATGATCCACGGCTGGTTCACATTAGCACTCATTGCCATAGGACCCCATATAGTCCAGTGCTGCTCTATCCCGTACATATCTGCCTCTCTAGTCAGCTTCCTCACCTCCTCATAGGTGGTAGCGGCATTCACGGCGTCAATCATGGCGTCAAGAACCGGGTCCTGGACGTTAGATGGGTTTATGCTGGTCGAGTAGTAATTCTGCTTTACCGCGTTGCGATTCCCCTGGAAGCCAGAATGATACCTGATCATACCTTCATAAGTACGGTCGTCTCGTGGTTTTCTATATTCCGCATATGTTGCCGTTCCCACACCTTCTACATCAACGCCAATCGCCTTCCAGTATTCGATGGCGATTAGCATATAGTCAGTCATTTTTGTGTTATTGGTTAATTTGGTCTTCAATCTAATGCCGTCGGCGCCGCGCGGATACCCAGCCTCATCAAGCAACGCTTCTGCCCCTTCCGGGTCATAGGTGTAGTATCCCTTGATCTCTTCGGGCCACTCCTCAAATGGGACCATATACCCTATGTTATTAGCCCCAGTAAGCCCCTGAGGTGTCGCATCTGCATAACCCTTAAAGTAGGTAGCGACAATTGTCGGAAGGTCCAGTGCCATCTGCATTGCCCTGCGCACACTGATGTCGTCAAAGGGCGGCTTTTGCGTGTTTACAGCAAGAGCGAAGTTACTCCGAATCACGGCCGGCCACACCACGACTTCGGGGGTGGTCTTCTGGAGGCCCTCTGCCACCTCCATAGTCCAAAAATTGAAAGAGCTAAACCCGCTATCAATCATATCAATCTTACCCGTACGCATCGCCGCCATACGTGTTTCCAGTTCTCCTATAAACAGGACCTTGAAGCCGTCAACATAGGGCAGGCGGTTCTCCGGGTACTTATCATCGTAGCCATAGTAGTCAGGATGCTTGATATAGGTCAGTGAGGTGCCTCTGGCCCAGTCAGTCCACATAAAGGCCCCGGTGCCGATGTGACTCTCCTGCTTCTGAAGGTCGTCGAATTCCTCGAGCACCTCGGGGGCGAGTGGATGGAGGTAAGGATTGGGGTGGTGTTGGAGGAGAGTGGCCAGCATTCCGAGCTCTGGCTGCTTTACCTTAACAACAAACGTATATTTGTCGGGGGCCGCTATCGATTCCAATTGTTTCATGAAAGCAGGCTGCGCGAACTGGGTTGGCCCATCCTCGGTAAATTCTCCCAGTCCCAAATAACGTTGCCAGCCAAATAGGATATCGTTGGCAGTCATCTCCCGACCGTTCACCGGTGGCTTATCTTGGAAGCGAACACCCTTGCGGATGTGGAAGGTATAGGTGAGGCCGTCCGGGGAAATATCCCAGCTTTCCGCCAGAGCCCCTACCATTTGATCTGCGGTCGGCTCGACAAAGCTATAGCTCAATACGTCCCTATCTATCGCCCAGTCGCCCCGGCCCAAGTCCTGGTTTATCGGTCTAAGAAGGCGGTACGCACCGGTTTCGGTCATCGGGTCAGCATGCTCACGGTCCCAGGCGATGATAGCGGCTAGGTTTAATGTCCCGCCATACTGTGGCGCGGACACCGCTCTGCCGGTGGCGGGGTCGGTCACATACCCCTGCCGCACCTCCACAACTTTGAGGACCTCCTTCTCCACCACCACCGTCTCACCGGGGACCTCTACCTCTTTCACCACCTCCTTCTCCACAACCACGGTCTCACCGGGGACTTCCACCTCTTTCACGACCTCCTTCTCCACCACCACGGTCTCGCCGGGGACCTCCACCTCTTTCACCACCTCCTTCTCCACCACCACCTCCTTGACCACCTCCACGACCTCGGGGTCCGCGCCGCAGGCGGCACCGACCACCAACAGCATGGCTGCTGATACGGCGACGACTAACCACCGCATTCCGAGTGTCTTATACATTATTCTTCCTCCTTCGTCAGAGTTAAATTGTTGCCTACCGACTTCAAGTGTGTTTCTCATTTCGTTCACTCCTTGTCCCTGCTGGGACTTAAGATCTTCACCACGCACTCCGAGTGTCTTATACATTTCGATGTCTCCTTTCGGTCAACGCAAAAACGGGCACCGAAGTACGCGGGCGTTCGCCCACGGGCGGACGGTACCCGCAGATGGCAACTTTGTACCACACGCCCCCCCCGGCTGTCAATCCTGGGATTGCGAGGGATATTGGGGCTATGTACAGCGTTTAGCTGCACATATTGGGATATAACTCGCGCCATACCTTATATACAGCCGAGATACCGTAGGAAACCCCCGCATGAAGAGCCCGCTCAGCCCCGGTGGTTTGGTCCATTGCCAGACCGAAGCTTTCAGCCATCAGCCATCAGCGATCAGCTATCGGCTCACTACCTGCACCGACTTCCCGATCCTGATGCGGGACCAAATCGGGGAGTCGGGGGCTGACGGCGGGCCAGACGGGGAGGGAATACGCGGGAGACTACAGGCGGTTGTGTCAATGCGGTGAGCGGCGCATAATGGTACGGCCTACCTGTGCTGGTGGCTCCGCTGGCTTCCACGGCCCCGCTCAGCCGGCGAGTCGCCCTGCCAATATGACCCGCTCATCACCCCCAGGGAGTAATCGTATGCAAAAGAGACGCATCAAAATCGACGCGGGCGGAGTCGAGGTTGTGGCGGTGCTCAACCACAGCGAGACCGCGGAGCTGGTGTGGGACGCTCTGCCCATCAGCGCGTCGGCCAGCACCTGGGGAGACGAGATCTACTTCCGCACGGACCTATCCGCCCATGAGCAGGATGCCCGCAAGGTGGTGGAGATGGGCGACATCGCCTTTTGGCCACCGGGGCAAGCCCTGTGCCTGTTTTTCGGTCCCACGCCCATGAGCGTGGGGGACGAGATCAGACCTGCCAGCCCCGTCAACGTGATCGGCCAGATGGACGGGGACCCGACGATTCTGAAGGCCGTCCCGTCCGGTGCGCCGGTCATCGTCGAGAAGGCCTGAGGCGGTTGGCCCCGGACGGTGCCGTGGACCAGGGAGTAGATCTCGCGTACTCGGACGAGCTGCGACGCAAAGCGGCGCCCATCTGGCAGATGGAGCAGCGCCACCCGTTCGTGACGGGGATCGGCGATGGCACGTTGCCGCTGGAGAACTTCCAGTACTACATGCGCCAGGACTTCATCTTCCTGGTGGGCTTTTGCCGCGCCATAGCGCTGGCTGCGGCCAAGGCGACCGGTCTCGAGGAGATGAGCTGGTTCGCCCGGCTGCTTCATGAGACCCTCAACACCGAGATGGCGCTGCACGTGAGCTTCTGCGCCGACTTCGGCATCAGCGAACAGGAGCTTCGAGACACGGAGGCGTCTCCGACAACCCTGGCATACACAAATCACCTGGTCCACACTGCCTACTCAGGTGGGACGGGAGAGGTCGCTGCCGCTATCCTGCCGTGCTCCTGGGGCTACTGTGAGATCGGCCAGACGCTGGCCTCTCGCGGCGCGCCGAGCCCCCAGCCACTCTACGCCAGGTGGATCGAGATGTATGCATCGGACGAGTTCGCCGAGCTGGCCGCATGGCTGCGGTCGTACGTAGACCGGACCGCGCTGGAGTCCGGTCCACAAGAGCTGGCCGGGATGGAGAGGGCCTTTTTGCGGGGCAGCCAGCTCGAGTACATGTTCTGGGACGCCGCGCACAGGCTGGAAGAGTGGCCTGTTTAAGGCATCGGACGACCAGTCACAAATCGCCGCAGCTAGATGATTGCTGCCACCTGGTTTTTGGACGCACCTGCCAACCCTCGCGACACGTCGGAATCGGTCCGTTCGCCCTGAGCTAGTCGAAGGGCGTAACGTGGGTGCCCCGACGCCCCGATACCGATGCGGGACCAAATCGGGGAGTCGGGGAGTATCGGTCCACGTCAGACGGGGCGGGAGGACTGCTAATCGGGCTCGAGACTATGGCTTGAGATCGTTTCAGGGACAGCACTACAAATGGTGGGCGTTTCTGGCGCTGGCCATCGGACTGTTCGCGTCCGTCGCCTACCAGGGCGCCGTCATCGTCGCCCTGCCTTCAATTGCCGACGACTTCGGTACCGACCTCCCGACGGCCCAGTGGGTGCTCATCGGATATGCGCTGATTATCAGCGCATTTTTGCTGCCCATGGGCAGGGTCGCGGATATGGTCGGTCGCAAGCCGATATACCTGGCGGGATTCACGCTTTTCATGATCGGGTCCGGCATCGCCGGGGCGTCGCCGAGCGTTCTGGTGCTAATACTGGCCACAATGTTCCAGGGACTGGGCGCCGCCATGACCCAGGGCACGTCCATGGCCATGGTGATAGCAACGTTCCCGGCTGCCGAACGAGGCAGGGCCCTCGGGCTCCAATTGAGCGTCGTCGGCGCCGGCGGAATCGCCGGCCCGGCACTGGGCGGACTCATCATAGGCGCCTTCGACTGGCGCTGGGCGTTCTACGGCAGCATGCTGCTGGCTTCGGCGGCCGTGCTGGCGGCGCTGGTGGTGGTGGAAGGCGGTAGGACGGGACGAGAGGCAGGGGACCAAGGCAGCTTCGATTGGCTGGGAGCGGTCCTGTCCACCGGCGCTCTGGTGTCCTTCCTGTTGGGAATGACCTGGGGCCCGAAATTCGGATGGACGAACCCGGGCATCGTCTCCATGCTTGGGGGCTTTGCCGGCCTAATGGCGGCCTTCGTCTGGTGGGAGCTGCGTTGCCCGGCGCCGATGATGGACGTGCGGCTGTTCAAGCGAAAGCTGTTTAGCCTGGGCGTAACGGCCAGCTACCTCTCGTTTGTTGGGATGACCGCGGTTAGGTTCCTCATGCCCTTCTACCTGCAGGCGGTCCTGGGGTTCTCTCCCGGCAAGATCGGGCTGATAATAGTGCCCGCCGCGGCGATGATGGTGGTCATGGGACCGGTAAGCGGCAGGCTATCTGACCGCTTCGGCTGGCGGTGGTTCACCTTGAGCGGCATGGTCGCGTCGATCGCGGGTGTCTTGGTGCTGTCCGCGCTTACCCCCCACTCGTCGGTGGCTCTTGCGATGGCCGGGATGATCTTACAGAGCTTCGGCATGGGCATGTTCTTCCCGCCCAACAACAGCTCGGTACTGAGCGCCGTGGAGCCCAGCAAGTACGGGGTGATATCCGGGTTCCTGAACCTTGTGCGCAACGCGGGCACCCTGACGAGCGTCGCGCTTGCCACCGCGATCGTCACGGCGACAATGGGCTCGATGGGCTACGTGCCGAGCCTGTCCGGGGTCACCGCCGACGGCGCCCCGGGCCTTCTCGACGCCTTCACGGCCGGGCTCCGGTCCGCGTACCTGGTTCTGGCCGGCCTCTTGCTGATTGCCCTTGCCGCTTCGGCGTTCAGAGGCACACCGCTCTCAGGCGCTGAAAGCGTAGAAGAGAGTGCTGACGGAGGGGGGTCTATCGGGGTGACATCATCCCGGACGGGAGCAGACCAGGCGTGAGGGGTACTTGCTTTCAATAGCTGGCCATACCATATCCGTTCGTGGTGAGCCCTTCGACTGGCTCAGGGCGAACGGATTATCCTGACGGCAATTACTGACCCCAGGTACTAGATGCCCCGGTCCATGCCCGCGTCGACCAAATCCGACCGCTGGTCGATCGACGCCTCGACCTTCTCACGGAATTCCCGCCACATCTCGTCCGTTTCGGGTCCCTCCGCGCCGCCGTCGGCCTCCATGAGCTTGTTCCTGAAATCGATCAGCAGCCAGTCCTCGGCCCTGCCCTGGGGCATGTCGAAGAAATTCTTGTCAAAGCTGGGCAGCTGACCCGGGCCGAAATGGCCCTTGTCGTCGAGCGCGTAGCCTTCGAGGTTCTCGGTGCGTTTGCCGAGCACCTCGCCGGTGGCAACGTAGTACTCCATGACCGGCGCCATGCCGTATCGCTGAATCGGGCACACTTTCATGCAGATGCCGCAACCCTCGTACTTCGCCATCACCGGCCGGCAACGCTTGAACACCAGCTTGTTCTTCTCCACGCCCCGGTACCAGACCTTATCGGGCATCAGGGCGCGGCCGGGGCAGCGGTCCACGCACACCTTGCACTCCTGGCAGAAGGCGTGGATGCCGTAGTCGATGGGTTTGTCGTGAGTGAGGTTGGCATCGGTGTATATGATCTGGAGCCGGGCCCTGGAACCGAAGTGGGGCGACAGTAGCTGGCCGTTGGCGCCCAGCTGGCCTAAGCCCGCTTCGACGAACATCGGGATCATCGGGCCGTAGTGCCACGATGGGCCTGACACCTGGCACTGGTAGCCGAGAGAGTGGATGAATTCAACCAGCCGCACGGTCAGAGGCCCCTGCCGGAAATAGGTGCCGAAGTGGGTGTCCTCCGCTTCCATGCTGGGGATGGTCTGCGTCTTGACGTAGTCCTGCTCCAGCGCCAGGCAGATGGCGTTGGGCAGGCCGCCCTTGATGTCGGCCTTGCGGTTCTGGTAGACGTAGTGGCGATCGTTCCTGGTGAACCCGACCTCTCCGTAACCCAGCTCCAGCGCCTTACGGCGAATGGCCTCCGTGACGTCCTCGCCGGTGGGCTCAGCGGTCGGCAGCAGGTCGCCGCTGGTCCGGACCCATTCTACGATGGGCTCCATCTGCCGCTGGTGCTCGTCCATGAAATCGACTTCCTTGACGTGGCGCTGGTCTCGTGCCCATTCAACCGACGCGCTCTCCTCGATGGCCATGTTCTCCAACGGGTACTCTCGGCTGAAGAACGAGACATCCTGGTCGCGGCTGGGTATTCCAGGCTCAGTCAGCAGGTCCTCCGCAACCGGGATAGTCACGGGTGGATGTCCTGGCAGCCTTCCCGGGCGGTTCACGCGGTGAGCGACGGTCTTAGGCATCGATCTCCCTCCAAGCGGATTGGCGCAACTATACCAGAGCACGTCCGAGTCGTAAACGCCCCGTGGGGCGCTGAATTCGCGAATCCGACTTTGGGGCAATGAGATTCGTGAATCTGGCGACGCGGTCGTGCCGCAACTCGCTGTATAGACTACGCGCCTGCTGTGTTGAGTGCATGACAGGCAGCGTGGGCCGACCCAAATATGGGTCCAGGGCGAGCCCTGGTGGGTGCGGGCGAGCCCTGCTACGGCTCCTCCCAGTCCAGCACGCCCTTGGCCTTGAGCGCGTGGACCTCCGCCTCGCTATACCCCAGCTCCTTCATGATGGGCATGGTGTGCTGCCCCCTGAGGATGCCGCTGCCGACCTTGCCGGGCGTCTTGGAGAACCCCAGCACCGGCGAGTGGCGCCAGAAGCTGCCGAGGCGAACGTGTTCCACCTCGGTGGTGAAACCGTTCTGGCGCACGTGGTCGTCCTTATCGAAGAAGTCGAAGACGTTCCGGTCCTCTACTTTGACGCAGCCCACGTCGGCGGCGCTGAGCCTCTTCTCCCACTGAGCGGCCGGTTCTGCGGCGAACACCGCCGCCAGCCTGGCCGCCAGCGCGGCGTCGTTCTCATGGCGAGCCGGTGCGGAGGCGAACCGGGGGTCGTCGGCCAGGTCAGGGGGGCCCAGGGCATCGCATAGAGCGCGCCACTCGCTTTCCAACGGGCATGCCAGAAACACCCAGCCATCGGCGGCTTCGTAGATCCGATAAAGGGCCCCGAGGCCAAACCCATCGGTGTCGGGAACGGCCCGGTCCGGCTTCCCCTCGTAGTCGAAGAAGTCGTCGGCGTTGGCGTAGGCATTGGCGCCGATCATGCTGACTTCGACGTACTGGGGCTTGCCGAGGCGATGGCGGGCGTACAGGGCCAGGACCATGGCGGTCGCGGAGACCATCGACGTATTCGGGTCGGGGTTCACGTCCTGGGCGCGGCCCAATTTGCGCGAAACCTCGACGATCTCTTCCATGGTCATGCTCGCGTCGGCGGGCGGCAGCCCCTCGCGGCCGCCGGCCTGGGTCAGCGCGCCGCCGGAGACTGCTCCGCCGATAGGGTGCATCGCGGGCCGGCGATTGTGGGGCCCCGTTGACCCGTAACCGCCCACGTAGACGTATGTGATGTCTGGGTTCAGCTCCCGCACCCTTTCGAGACCGATGCCAACTCGCTCGGGGGCGCCGGGCCGCATGTTATGGACCAGGATATCGGCCATTGGAATCAGCTTGCCCAGGATAGCCTGGCCCTCGTCGGTCTTCAGGTCGACCGACAGCCCCTCGGTCCCGGCCATGGTCCGGTTGGTGCTGAGGCCCATCAAGTTCTGGCGCATGAGGTCGCCCTGAATGGTCTCGATGCGGATGACCCTGGCCCCTAGCTCTCCAACCAGCGACGCGGACAGCGGCCCCGCGATGACGGCGGACATGTCTAGCACCGTCACGCCCGCCAGCGGTCCGCCGGCGGCGGCACCGGACCGAGTCGGGTCCGTCGGGATGCGAGAGCTGCCCGGCGTAGGTTGTCCGGAAGACGAGCCTGCATCCCTGGCCAGCTGGTCCAGCACCTCCTCCGTGTGCTGGCCCAGTAACGGGGCGGGGCCTTTGATGGAAGCGGGCGATGCGTCCATTTGGGCCAGGACTCCAAGCTGGCGCATGGGCCCGACGGCGGGGTCCTCTACCTTTTGGACCATTCCGTTATGCAGAATCTGGGGGTGGCCCAGCGCCTCCACTGACGTCATGAACGGCTCTGCGGCCACGTCGCCCTCGCTATTGACGAAGAGGTCCATCCACTCGTCCAGCGTCTTCTCCTGCATCCGTCGCAGGATCATCCGTCGAAGCTCCTCGCGTTCGTCGTCCCCTAACCGAGGTGCGCTGGCGAATCGGGGATCGTCGAAGATGTGTCCCAGGCCAATGGCGCGAATCTCAGCGACGAAAAGCCGTTGAATTACGTTTGCAAGCTGGATCCACTGCCCGTCCGCGGTGCGCGTAGCCATGTACGGCAACGAGGGCGGGCGGCCGGCGGCGTAGGGGTACGAGGGGAAATCCTCCGGGAACTTTTTCATCATCTGCCCGACGATCCAGTGATCTATGTCGTAGTAGGCGATGGCCTGCAGCAGACTGGTCTCGACCCTCTGGCCCTGGCCCGTGGTGTCGCGGACGAGCAGGGCCGCCACCGTGCCCCGCACGGCCGCCATGGCCGCCGCGTGGCTGGCGACGTTTACCACGGCATAGCTGGGGCCTTCGCGACCTGTCAGTCCGGCGAACCCCATCAGCCTGCCGCACTTGGCCGCTACTAGGCCGTCGTAGCCTTTGTATCGCGCGTAGGGCCCGACGGGTCCGAAGCCGGTAATCGAGCAGTAGACGAGGTCAGGTCGGTTGGCGCTCAGGGCGTCATAGCCGATTCCGAGTTTTTCCGCAGTTCCTGGCCGGAAGCCCTCTATCACCACGTCGGCGCGTTGGGCCAGGTCCTGGACTTTCCGGCGGCCGTCTTCCTCCGCCATGTCGAGGACGACGCTCTTCTTGCCCCGGTTCCATAGCAGCGCCGCCGGAAACGATCGAAATGGGTCACCATCGGACGGCTCGATCTTGATGACCTCAGCGCCGAAGTCGGACATGACCATTGTCGCGATGGAGCCTGCCATCCCCTGGGTGAAGTCCAGGACGGTGATGCCTTCTAGTACCTGGGTCATATCGCTTCGAGCCTTTCCGAACTAGCTTTTTCGTATGTTGACGATGCACCGGATGCTTCGGTCGAAGCGTACGTCCACCAGGATCTCCCGCATCTCCCGTAACAGCGGAAACGTAAGGGCGTTGAGCCGTGCCGGCCGATTCAAAGTCAACCACAGGATGCCGTTCTGCTTGCCTCTGCGTTCGCTCAAGATAGGGTTTTCTTCGATCTTACCCATCTCCTCATAGTGACATACTCCTGGTCTAACTCATCCATAGGGCGACCTTGGGGCGGGTTTCCGACGGCCCTATCCCGCCAGTGCCAAACCACGCCGGGGGGTGGTCGAAGCGCCCGCAGTCCCTGACGCTGACGATTTTAAGGACAATCCTCTACGGGGTCAATCGAGTTCGCCAGGGACCGGCTACTGAGCGTGGTCAGCGTTCCGTCACGGGACCCATGACCCTGGGGTCAGGCGTTCAGGTTCGATTCGAGGCCGGCGTCCAGCTCGACGTCCAGCGCGGCCAAGGCTGTCGACAGCAACGTGTAGTAGCCGACCAGCACTATGAGCTCCACGGCGCCGCCGGGCCCCAACAGGTGCTCCACCGCCTGGAAAGTCCGAGGCGAAAGCGTCCTTTGGGACACTAGCTCCTTAGCCGCCTGGGCGTATATTCCGTCCTTGGCGGGTATCCCCATGGGCGCCCGCCCTGTCCTGATCGACTCGATTACCTGGTCGGTGACTCCCACCTGCCTGGCGCTGTGCTCATGGTTGGCCCACTCATAATCGCTGTCGGTCTGCCGCGCCACGCTCAGGATGGCGATCTCCCGCGCCACGGGGTCCAGCCTGGACTCGGACCGGACGTAGTCACCCAGCCGGCCCACCGCTTCGGCGGCGCCGGGGCTGTTCAGCAGCGCGCGGCGGGAGTTGGGCATGCGCGAGCCGGTCCCGGCCTCTCCGTTTGGGATCGCTATTCTGTCGAAGATGAGCCTGTCGGATTCTGCCAGGTCTTCACGATCGATGTAGGGTACTCGTGCCAATGTTTCACCTCTTGTTCTCAAGTGTCCCGTCTTTGAAAAACGCTTAATTTCGTCTTTGCGAGGAGGCGGGAGCAGACGAAGCAATCCGGAGGCGGGGCGGACCCCACACCAGGGACCCTCGTAAGTCCGGCGCCCGCTTTACACCCACCCTCTCTTCCCCCGATCTTATCGGGACCGCGGCACTCCTTCGTCGCGCCTCGTAATGACGATTCAACAGGGTGTTTTCAGAGTCACCGCACTAGATTCGGTCCCGCAGCGCCTGGCTCGTGTTCTCGGCCAGCAGTCGCAACTCGTCGGACACACTAACCTCGTAGGGATCAGTCGCATCGATTGCCTTTACGCCATCAGGCACGCGCGCGAGTTGCTCGGCAGAGCTCGTCCGCAACTGTTCCAGCCCCGGGTGCGGACGGACCTGTCGACCCCGTCGCATCACCTCTGAGAGCAGAGGTTCGGACCGGCCTTCCTGCGGCTCAACCTCCTCCGCGCGAACGATCAGGTCACCGCTGTACGTCCCATCGTCGTCCGCATGCCGGCACACCTGCTTTCTCCCGGGAAAATTCACCTTGTCTGGGCTCAGCTTCATGACAGGCTTCCCCTCGAAGGCCACTAGCTTGTAGACCATGTCGGCGTGGGGGGCGTCGGCCGACGTGCCCAGCCTGGTCCCGACGCCGAAGCCGTTGATGGGAGCGCCGGCCCCCACAAGGGCGTCGATCGAGTGCTCGTCCAGCCCACCCGACGCAAAGACCTGCACCTCGCCGAGTCCGGCGTCGTCCAGCATCCGTCTCGACGCCCACGACAGCTCCAGAAAGTCGCCGCTGTCTAGACGCACCGCCCGGAGCATGTGGCCTTGCTTTTTCATCTCCAGCGCCACGGTGATCGCGTTGCCAACTCCCGACAACGTGTCGTAGGTATCTACCAGGAAGGTGCTGGAGTCAGGGAAGGCACGGGCGTAGGCCCTGAACGCATCGATCTCGGCCGGGAAGGCGCTGACGAACGAGTGGGCCATGGTGCCCCGGGCCGGGATATCGTAAGTCGCCGCTGCCAAAACGTTGCTGGTGCCGTCGAACCCGGCGATGTACGACGCCCGTGCCAGCTTGTGTGCCGCGTCCGTGCCGTGGGTACGCCTGGCCGCGAAGTCCACCACCTGCTTTCCTTGTGCGGCGTGGACCACCCGCGCCGCCTTGGTCGCCAGCATCGACTGGAGGCTCACCTGGTTCAGCAGGTAGGTCTCCGCTAGCTGGCACTCGATTATCGGTCCCGTAACCTCCAGCACCGGCTCGTTCTCGAAGAACGGTGTGCCCTCGGCCATCGCCCGGACGTCGCCCGTGAAACGGAGCGTCGACAGAAATGAAAGGAAGCCCTCGTCGAACAGGCCGAAGGCTCGCAGTGCACCGATGTCCTGGTCGCTAAACTGGAGGCCCTGTAAGAAGTCCAGGACCTCTTGTAGGCCGACGAAAACATAGTAGGCCCGGTTGTCGGGAAACTTCCGAAAAAAGAGGCTGAACGTGGCCTCACCGGTTACGTCGCTGCGCCAGTAGGCCTGGCCCATGGTGAGCTGGTAGAGGTCCGTGAAGAGGGCAGTGGAGAGGGCCACGCGAAACGCCTTGCCTGGAGCTTGGACTGCCCCAGTGTACGGATACGGTCGCCGCACGGTCAAGATTGCCGTGACGGCTGCGAGATCGCGAACCACGTCCGCCTCGTTGCCGTAGTAGAGTTAGCAGTATGGGGGCCGACCAGTGGGAAAAGTTGAAGAGCTGGTGACCCGGTCCGGGACCGGAACGGCGCGGGGACACGGCTGCCGGGCTATGCTCGCCGTTGTCGCGGCGTCTGTCTGGGCGCTCGGCTGTTCTTCGCCGGCGCCCGACGCGACCGGCTCGCCGCCTAGCGGTGGGCAGACCCCATCCGAAGCCGTGGCGACGCCCCGGCCCTCGTCAGCGAGGGGGACTGTCGACACGCCTCCCACTCTTCCGCCGATGGACGTAACGCCCACGCCGGTCCCAACCGCAACGGCCCTGATCGCGGAGTCGCCCCCGATACCGACTGACAGTCAGATCGCCGATTCGACGTCAGGTCAGGCTCCCGACACTCAGGCGCAGGCTGCTCCTACGACAGCCCTCGACGCAGTGACGCCCGGGGCTACACCGGCCGGAGTCGCACCACGAAGAGAGGCAGACGGTGGGACACCCGGACCTGCGCCAAAGGAGACGGTCTACGCTTCACCAACGACCCCACCGTCGCCCGAACCCATCTCCTTGAATGAGCCGGCCGTCACGGCTGTGCCGGACCTTCGGGTCGCGCCGACGGCGACGCCCCCGCCCCCGTCGCCAACCTCCACGGCCGTGCCCACCGCCGAACCCACTCCGAGGCCGACGCCTTCGCCGACTGCCGAGCCCACGCCGGAAGTCGAGCCCACGGCAACGCGCACACCGCGGCCGACCGCCACTCCGACCGTTGTGGTCGAACCGACATCGACGCCTGAGACCGAGCAGGCCACGGACACCCCGGCCCCGGTCTACGGGAGGTCGGTCGGGGATGCCGCCATCCCGTTCGTGCTGCCCTCTTCGGCGGGGCCGGAATATCGGCTGCAAGACCTGCGTGGCGAGAAGGTCGTCCTCGTGTTCTACCGGGCATTCTGGTGAACCTACTGCCGTGCGCAGCTCGTCGAGCTGACCCGAAGCTACGGCCAGATACTCGGTCACGGCGCGGTCGTCCTGGCCGTAAGCACCGACGACCTGTCGCGGGCTGGTACCATCGCGAGCGACCTTGGCCTGCCCTTCCCGGTCCTCTACAACCCCTCGGCAGACGTAGTCCAGCAGTACGGCGTGTTCAACCTGCTGAGGGACAGCCTGGCGACACCGTCCACATTCATAATCGACCGCCAGGGCGTCATCAGGTGGAAATTTGTTGGGCGCTCGATTAACGACCGTCCGCCAACTAGCGAAGTACTCCGCCAGCTCGAACTACTCGACGGCTGACCGCTGATGGCTGACCACTGACCGCGTCCGATGCAATCGCGCCCGACAGCCACGCCAATCGGTCGTACTGGGGCGTCCGCTCCAGGCTCGCCCGCGACTAGGCGCCGCCAGCCGGCACTACGTGCACTGGGTGGGACTCGTACGGGGCGGCCAATGCCCTGATGGCGCCGAAGGTGGACCAGCGGCGTTGCCCCTGCCTGAGCCAATCCTGCCGCATATCCCAGTCAGCTTAGATAGACGCTAACACCGGCGTGCTCGAAGGCGACTTCGAGAGAGGCCCGCCGCTGTCGCTCCAGCGACCGCCCGTAGGCGGCGACGTCCAGGCTGCCGTCGGGCGTGCGGTGAGAGCACGAATTGTGCCTTTCTTCATCGGGGCACAGATGGATGTCCGCCCTGCTGTCGCGAAATCCTACCAGCTTCATGGGAAAATAGAGACTCTCCGCGACGTTCCGAAGGTCGGCGACTACCTCGGTGGCACGATATGGCTCGTTAGGCTCGATCGTGATGTTGACGGTGTCCAACTTTCACCTACTCGCGGTCGGTGCGTGTAACCGTGGCCGTCTTTAGACGGCGCGATCGTCCCGCGGGCCGGCGAAGTGGTCCCAGCCGCCAGCGCCGATGGGCATCTCCGCGCCCGCCTCGTCAAGCACGGTCACACGCGTCGGGCCTTCCCCGATTTCGCCAATTACCGTAACGGGCGTCTCCAGAAGGCGAGTGACTCGGGACACAATGCTCTCCGAGGCCGTAAACACCAGCTCGTAGTCCTCCCCGCCGCCCATGGCCAGGTCCAGCCAGTCATCGGGGAACGCCGACCTGAGCGCCGCGTCCGCTGGCACGTCGAACGCCCTGACGGTTGCGGCGACCTCGCTGGCGCGGCACAGCTTCCCCAGGTCGTCCAGCAGGCCGTCGCTAACGTCGATCGCCGTGCGAACTCCTGCGCCTGCCAAGGCGATCCCTTCGGCGACGCGGGGCGTTGGCCTGAAGTGGGCCTGCTTCAGATGGGCGGCAGCCGCGCCGTCTGGGACATGCCCCGTCGCCCCAGATTCAGAAAAAAGCTTCAGGCCGCCGGCGGCGCAGCCCAGATGGCCCGTCACCGCGATCACGTCCCCCGGCGAAGCGGCGTCCCTCCTGAGCAGCGTGGTCTCCGACGAGCCAGCCGCGCTGACTGGCGCGCTGCCTTCGAGGGCCACCGTGACGAAGAAGACCGGAGACCGGACGATGTCACCGCCGGCGATCATCCCCCCGCTCGCTTCGCAGGCGTCTAACATGCCTGCGTACATCTCCTCCAGGCCGTCGACACTCAACGACTCGTGCAGTCCCAGGGTCACCAGTGCGTAGGTGGGCAGGCATCCCATGGCCGCGACGTCGCTGAGGTTGACGGCCATGGCTTTCCAGCCCAGGTCGCGCCAGGGTGTCTGGCCCAGGACGAAATGGACGCCGTCGACCATGGTGTCGGTCGTGGCCACCGTAATGCCGGCTCCCGTCGACCACGCGGCGGCATCGTCTCCGATGCCAATTTTGAGGGCTGTCCCTGTGGGGTCCAAAGCCGACGCCAGGGCCCGGTTTCGGCGCTCGATGGAGCGGGCCAGCCGGTCGATCAGTTCGAACTCGCCAATCTTCCCAACTAACATGGCCGAATTATACGTACCGGCCTCTATTGGGACAACAGGCCTGGCACAACGGCGGCGCGGTGCCGTGCGGCTGTTACAATGCGGCAGTACTCGTCCTGGACCTCAAACCCTTGCCGGTCTTGGGATTACCGACTGGCCCATCTCTGATTCGAGAAGAATTCCATTTACGACCCGGTGTGACATTGGCTGAGGCGTCGCCGACCTTACGTGGCCGAACGAGGCCGTCGGCCGGGCGCGACCTCCCAGGAGGGTGGCCACACGTGACGATGAACGACCAGACGGAGCTTGCCCTCAGGTACCACGACGGGACCAAGCACCCCAGCGGCTCGCTGATGAACCGATTTCACGCCTTCGACCCGATGCGCCAGCCGCGCCTGCACAAGACCTACTTGGGGGTAGAGGCACAACCCCTTGCTTTGACAGAGCAACGGTTGGATGTACCTGCCCTGGAGGCCATCGCAGCTTCCGGACCGTTGGTTGGCGATGCCGTTGCCCCTCTCCTTGAGGACATCTCGAGGATTTTGCACCTCTCGGCTGGAATCACCAAGCGCGTTCACAGGCCGTGGGGCGAGTACTCTTTCCGCGCCGCAGCCTGCACCGGCGCCCTCTATCACATCGAGCTATACATCGTATGCGCCGACCTGCCAGGGCTGAAGGCGGGCGTTTACCACTACGACGTGGCGGGGTCAGGCCTGAGCAGGCTGCGTGAAGGCGACTTTCGAGGCGATCTGTCTGACGCGTGCGGCGGACGCCCAAGCGTGGCCGACGCCCCGGTCTCCATCGTCTATGCGGACGTGGTCTGGCGCAACGCGGTCAAGTACCAGGCGCGGGAGTACAGGCACGCGTTCTGGGACTCCGGCACCATAGTCGCGAACACGCTGGCCGTATGTAATGGCCTGGGAATGGCGGCCGAGGTCGTCGTCGGTTTTGTGGATGACACCGTCTCCCACCTGATTGGCGCTGATGTCGAGCGGGAGCTACCGGTGGCGGTGGTGCCCGTTGGCGGTGGCAGTGCCGTGCCTCAACCCCTGGGCGGACGCACACTGGCAATCGAGACGGATGCAGAAGACCATCCAACGGTACCGGCAGTTACGCAAATGCACGCGGCGTCCTCCCTGGACTCGCCGCAGCCCGTGACCGAATGGCAGGGCGCTACGCCGGACACCCCCGATACTCCGCGCACATCGTCGTCGGTTCCGCTAGAGCCACGAGCGACGGGCCAGAAGCCGGTCCTCGGGCTCCAGCGCGCGATCGAGCGTAGAGGCTCGACGCGCCAGTTTTCGCGGGAGGCGATCACTTTCGCCCAGCTCTCCACGACCCTGGCAGCGGCAACGGGCGGCGCGCCCGCCGATTACTCCCAACAAGGCGGCGTCCTGTGGAGGGCCTTCCTCATCGTGAACGCCGTGGAGGGAATAACCCCGGGCGCCTACGCCTTTGACCGGGACGCCATCGGGCTTAACCTGATCAGGGAAGGGGACTTCCGACGTGAAGCCGGGCACCTGGGTCTCGGGCAGGCGTTGGCCGCTGACAGCGCTGTGAACATCTACCTGATGGCCGATCTTCCTGCCGTGCTGCGACGATTCGGCAATCGAGGCTACCGGGCCGCCCAACTCGACGCGGCCATCACCGCCGGCAAGCTCTACCTCGCGGCCTACGCGCAACGGTTCGGCGCCTCTGGACTCACGTTCTTCGACGACGCCGTGACGGAGTTCTTCTCGCCGGAGGCAGCAGGCCTCAGCGTGATGTTCCTCATGGCCCTGGGACACAGGCAGCGCGGCGTCCGGCACTCGTGATCGCGCATCCCCGACTTGCAATTCAACCGAGTTGCGATACCATACCAGAATCGATAGGGACCGCCGCCAGCTGAAGGAGGCCTCTGGGCTATGCGATACGCTGATATTCTCTACTCGAAAGAAGATGGAATCGCACTGGTAACGATTAACCGACCGGAAGTGTACAACGCCATTCGGGGCAGGACCTCCGACGAGATGGCCAGCGCGCTGGAGGACGCCGCGGGTGACGAGTCGGTACGCGTCGTCGTCATTGCGGGCTCCGGCCCCAACGCCTTCTGCTCCGGCCGCGACCAGGGCGAGGACCGGACGACCACCGAGTACTCCGGCACAAGCGAGACCGACTTCATGGAGCTGATCCGCCAGATGCCCAAACCGGTGATTGCGATGGTCGATGGTTTCGCCATCGGCTCGGGCAACATACTGGCTTACATGTGCGACTTCACCGTGGCGTCCACCAGGTCGACCTTCGGCCAGACCGGTCCGCGCGTGGGCAGCCCCGCGTCGGGCTTCGGCGTCGGATACCTGGCCCACGTGGTCGGTCAGAAGAGGGCGAGGGAGATCTGGATGCTCACTCAGCAGTACCCCGCCCAGAAGGCCATGGAGATGGGCCTGGTGAACTCGGTGGTGTCCCACGACCGGCTCGGAGACGAGGTGCTGCGGTACTGCAACCTCATCAAGAACAACAGCCCGGTCATCCTTCAGCTTCAGAAGATCACTTTCAACGAGGTGGTTCAGTACATGGAGGGCGTGCCCAGCGCCACGGAGAGGTACGCGCCGAACTACGCGGAGTCAGAGGAGGCCGAGGAGCGGAGGCTTGCCTTCATCGAGCGCAGGCCCATCGACCCGGCCAAGAACCTGCCGTTGCGCCGCACCGACGACGACCGGGCAGCGGCAGACGACTAGCACCGAGTGGCCCAAACCGGCGAAACGTTGGGCCGATAGGGTAGGGAGTTTATTGCGGCGACCTCCCCTGGAACGGGGTACTAGGGGTGCCCCCTAGAACCCTCCTTCCCCCCTTCCAGGAAAGGAAGGGGCCAGGAGATGGTTCGGTGCTAAGCAGGTCCCGAGGGCATCTCGAATTCGGAGCAAGCATACTCACCCAGCCTTGCGAGGTCAGCTTCTAGAACCGCTTATTGCAGAAGGAGGAATCCGATGGCCTCAACCGACGGCCTGTCAATCAACATCGCCCTGGCGTTCCCAAACGCCGGCGTCAAGATTCACCTCAGCGCCGACTCCGACTCCGGCCAAGCCACGGCCTTTGGCCTGCGGGTGTCCGACGCGGCGTCCGGCGAGCCTGTCGCTTTCACACGAGAGGCGTCTCCCGAGCTGGCCGACTGGGTCCGGGGCTATACCCGATGGCTACACAGGACACGCGTCAGTGCCACTCACGACACACAGGCGATTTCCGGGACTTTCGCCGATGGCGTGTCGCCGGAGCAGGTGATGGAGGGGCTTGGGCTCGCTTGCGACATGATTCGGCAGCGCTTCGGGCCCTACCGGGAGTCGGTCCTGGGCTGACTGTGTGGTAGTCGCCCGATCTCAGTGGCGCATCCTGGGTTCAGGGCCGTCAAGGTCCCGACACGGACGTACCAACGCCGCCTGACTTGGCCAGGGCGGCGTCGGTGTCGCGCCCGCAACCACGGGCGCCCGAGAGGAGGAGCTTCGACGGGCGGGGATTTGGGAGCCGCTGCCCACCGAAGGCATCTCTAGAGTACACCGCTTAACCCGGACCTAAACTTCGACGACCGATTCCCAGAGCCTACTCGACCGTCGCCGTGTGCTCCCGTTTGACCAGGTCCCAGTCGATCTCGTAGCCCAATCCCGGCCCTGTCGGCGCGTGGACGAGGCCCTGCTCGTCGAACTCGATGTCCTTCACCAGTCCGTACTCGTTCGCCCCCGTGCACGGGAAAAACTCGTAGAACTCGCAGTTAGGCACGGCCATCATCACGTGGAGGTTCGCCACGTTGTTCAACGAGTTGCCCCCGTGGTGGATCTCGCACTTCATGTTGAACCCTTCGGCCAGGTGGCATAGCCTGACCATCGGCGTAATCCCTCCGGTCACCGCCACGTCGCCCCGCAGTATGTCGGTGGCGTACTGGGTGATCCAGGGCGTCATGCCGTAGAAACGTCCGGGAGCGTATTCCGTCGACATTATGGGAATGTCCAGCTTCTCGTGCAGCTTGACGTAGTTGTAGATGTCCTCCTCTACCAGGGGGTCTTCGTACCAGTAGAAGTCCAGCTCCTCGATGGCCCTGCCTACCCTGAGGGCGTCCTCGTACTGGTACGCCCACATCGAGTCGAGCATGAGTTTCATCTCGTCTCCCACCGCCTTGCGTACCGCCTGACAGATCTCGATGTCGAATCGGGGGACGCAGTGCGGATGGATCTTGTGGGCAGCCCATCCCATCTCCTTGAATCGCAGGGCCTCCTCGACGTACTCCTCCACAGTCTCATGGTAGGCGGTGCTGGAGTAGACGGGCACCGACTCCTTGCAGGTGCCGAGGAGCCTGTGAATGGGCTGTCCGGCGATCTTGCCGTTGATGTCCCACAGACAGATGTCAATTGCGCCGATCACGTGGGTCCACACGGAGCGGTTCATCTTCCACATTTCCCACCAGATGGCGCCAATGTCCTGGGGGTCCCGGCCCATCACCAGGGGCTTGATGAACTCGATGAGTCCCTTGGCGAAATGGTCGGCCCCCATCCGCGACGATCCCAGAAATGCGTTCCCGCTCACCCCGCCGTCGGTCTCCACGGTGACGATGCCAAGCTGCCTGGTATCCCCGAACGTCACGCCCGCGCCGGTCTTCCAGGGCTCGGACCTCCAGTTGAACATGTCGACCTTGACGTTTGTGATCTTCATGGGGCCCTCTCGTCGAGAATTATCGCCCGCCGACGGGCGTCAAGGACGAACGTATCCGGTATGGTGACGTTGCTTCAACTCGATCCGCCGCGCCGGCGCCTCGACCCGCGTACTAGCCAGTAGGCTCCGCCTCCCACGATCAGCCACGCAGGACTCAGTATGGCCAGCCATATGGCCGCGGTCAGCGCTCCCGTACCTACTACGGAGAGCGCCCTCACCGCGGTCTTGCCCTGGTCGCCGAAGCTCCAGCCGGCGATTACCCAGCCCGGAACCTCTCTAACCCCGACCGCAAGGGAGCTGGAGGCCTCCACGGTCCCAGCCTCGCTCTCGGCCGATATCGTAAGCGTCACCTGGTACGAGAAGGGCCGGTGGTGCTCATAGGCGTGAATCACCGTGGCGGTGGTGATCCCCGGTGCCAGCGTTCCCGTCAAAGGATCTGAGCCGTCGCCAAAGTCCCACTTGTACTTGACGTCGTGCAGCCCCGGCGGCCGGGTGAAGGAGCCGCTAAATTCGACCTCCTCGCCCTCGTCCACAACGACACTCTCGCCCGCGAAGACGACGATCTCGGGGATCCTGGTGACCGTGACCATCAGGGTCGAGTCACCCTCGGCGGCGCCCGCATCGCCGCTACCCTGTATCTCGAACTGGACGATGAACGGCGAGTCCTCTTCGTCCTGGTACCTGTGGGTCACGGTCGCCGTGACCCGCGTGTCCTCTTCCTCGGTCGGCGCTGTCTGGCGACCGCGAACGCTCTCACCGTCACCAAAGTCCCACGTGTAGCGGAACTCCTCGATCCCCGCCGGCGGCTTGAAGAAAGCGCGGAACCTGATGTTCTCGTTCACGCCGGTCGTCTTGTCCAGGATCTCCTCTACCGCCATCTCGACGGGCTCGAGCTCCAGATCGACGCTCACCAGCGAAAACGCCGAGGTCTCTTCGAGAAGCTTGATCCTGCCCTGTAGGCGCTCGACCTCTTCCTGCACGTCGGTCAGGGTCTGCTGGACCTTCAGCGCAGCCTCGACGGATTCGGCGCGCTCCAATAGCTTCAGCAGCGCCGCCTCCGCGGCCATCTGATTGTCCAGCCGCGCCCTCAGGTCGAAGTACTCGTCGGTCACGTCTTGGCTATCGGAGACCTCAGCCTTCACCTCGACGGCCATCTCCCGCAGACGCGCCGTCACCGCATCCAGGTCTTCGGCCGGAATACGGAATGAGATGAACCCACGGTGCTTCTCGAACCGATTCGTGGACACGACCCAACCGCCCAGCTCCCTGGCCATCGCCGCGATGCGGTCCATCGAGTCCTGCACGTCCGTCACCACAATTGTGGTCTCGGCAGTACGGACGATGATTCGTTCCAGATTTACGAGCTGCGCGAGCGTCTCCGATGAAACCCCAGTGGCTGCGTCCTCGGAGCGGCTTTGCGCGCTCAGCCGCCTCGCGGGGGCGGGGGCCGCGGCCGGAGCTGGCGCTGCCGGTGCTGCTCGCGCTGCTGATGTCTGCACCTCCTTGATTACCTCCCGCTCCACCACAACGGTCTCGCCGGGCACCTCAACGATCTTCATTGCCTCCTGCTCCACCACCACTGTTACCTCTCTGACTACCTCCCGCTCCGAGGCGGGCGCTCCCGGTGCTCCCGGCGGGCCGGGACGCCCGGAAAGAGCGAAGCGTTGATACTCATCGAATGCTTCGGACTCGTCTGAACCGCACGCGGTCGCAGCCAGCAGTCCTACGAGCATGATTGGGATTAGGAATCGGCAGGTGTCAAATGGCATGGTCCAGTTACCTCCGTTCAGTGATGACCGTCTTGGATGCGTTCCATAGTATAAGACGAAAGAGCGATGCAATTTGTTCCGCGATGGCCTGATTCACGACGAAACCGTTCCCCTTAAGCGTAACCTAATCCTGACGATGTATGCTTTGTAGGTCCAGCCGCTCCCTGGTGTTCGAGGCAGAGATGTCGCTTGGAGCCAGAGCGGGTCTAATGACTCTGACCGCAGCTATTCTCCTGACGGCCTTCGTCCTAGCAGCTGCTCGGGTTGGCAACCGCCGCAACCGCCGATCCGCATCCCTTCGCCGGCCCGCCGTCTGTCCGCAACGAGGACGTGCCCCGCCCCGCCCCCGTAATCCACTCCTCGTGGTCCCGTTCGAGGGCGGAGTATGGGATTTGGAATACGTCGAACACGCCCCAGTCGAGAATGGTTGGCAACTCTGGGAGTGTGGTCGAGACGCCGATCCATCGGACCTTGCCTTGCTGCTGCATATCTTGCAGTGCCTTCACCAGGTCTCCAGCCTCGCATTGCTCTACAGTCGGGTTGTGTAGCTGCATGAAATCCACATAGTCGGTATTCATGCGCGCCAGGCTCTCGTGGAGGCCGCGAAAGGCGTTCTCCCTGGTCCAGACGTGGTCGAGACCGCCGGGGACACAGCCGCACTTGGTCGCCAGATAGTACTCAGCTCGGCGTGATTCGATGTGCCGCCCGATCTGCTCTTCCGCCGGGCCGCTAGGCGCACGGACACCGTAGTCGTTCGCCGTATCGATGAAGTTAATGCCGGAGTCGAGGACAGCGTTCAGCAGTCGTCCACATTGCCGATCATCCTGAGACCTCATGGCGGCCGTGCCGTAGCCTATCCTGGTGACCTCAAGGCCGGTACGGCCAAGCACCGCGGTAGGAAGAGTTTTCTGGCCCATTTTCGACTCCCTTCTATTGGTCGGTCGCGGCTAGCGCGGCCAATTCCCGACAGCCTCCAGTCCAAGTTTGGCCTCGGCGTACTCCTCATCGGACAGTGGTCCGCGATGGATTCCTCGGGGGCTCTCCGTCATTAAAGCTCTGCAGGGTGAGCCCGTTGGGCTGCCCTGAGTAAATAACGGGTCAAGCAAGATATCCCTGGACATCTGAGAATCAGTCTACCGCCACGGATCGATAATTACCTTCGCGGCGGACCCACTACCGAAAAGCGTATCGAAAGCCGCCGGCGCCTCTTCGATTCCAAAGCGGTGAGTAATCAGATCGTTCGCGGGCAGGCCCCTGCGGTAGAGCGCCTCAAGCTCGGCGAGCTCACTTGGCCTCGAGTACCACGAACCGATAAGCTCCAGCTCTTTACGGATCATATGCTCGGCCGTGTTGATGTCAGGGCCCTCATGCGACACACCGACGAACGCCATGCGGCCTCCTGGGCGCAGTGCATCGAGGCAGAGCGTCTGCGCGGCGGAGTTGCCCGAGCAATCGAGCGCAACGTCGATGCCGCCGGGCCCGGCGATCTCCCGCAGGCGGGCCGGCACGTCGGATTCCGCCTCCGGATTCACGACCACGTCCGCGCCGCACTCCTGGGCGTGGTTGAGCCGGTACTGGTCGACATCTAGCGCAATGACGAACGCATTCAGGAACTTGCACAGCATGGTCGCCGACAACCCAATGGGCCCCTGGCCGGTAATCAGCACCGTTTCGAATCCCGTGACCTTCAGGCGCTTGATGGCGTGATAAGTCACCCCCAGCGTATCGCAGAACAGCACCCCGGTCTCGTACGGAATATCGTCCGATATCGGCAGACACGCCTGATCGTACATCGATATGTACTGCGAGTGGGTACCGGGGAACCGCTCTCCCTCGGGTGGGCGGGCTTGGTCGCACATCACCCAATCTCCGGACAGGCAGTGCCGACACTTGCCGCAGTAGCTAGTGGCATGCACCGCAACCCGGTCGCCTTCGCGCACGCGGCTCGACTTGTCGACCCTGTGCACGATGCCGGTAGCCTCGTGGCCGGAGTTGTAGCGCCGCCTAGAGTCGCGTCCCTCGCCGTCATACGTGTGGCGCTCCGTCCCGCAGATGCCCGATGCCATGATCTGGACCACCACCCGGTCATCCTTCGGCTCGGGCTCGGGCAATTCGACTACCTCGACCTCGCTGTTGCCGAGCATATGGACCGTCCGCATCGGTCTGCCTCCATCCAGTACTATCTTTCGATAGTCGGCGTTGCCAACCCGTTCGTGGTGAGCCTGTCGAACCACCAGCCCCACGCCCCCCAACTCGTCGGGGATCAGGGTGAACGCCCCGACAAGTCGGGGCTGACGGCTATTTCTGACACGAATTACTGATCAACCGGTTGGGCGTTACTGGCGTCGCATCTACGACAACGCCGATTTAGTGTCGCTGGTCCAGACACTAATCCACGGGGGGCACGGCGAGACCATCGATGCCACCGCCTTGGAGTCCAAACACCTTAGTCCGGGAAACAGCGCGTGCGCTCCGCAGAGTGATGGCGCAGAGCGCCATACCGACGGTGGACCGGTCCGGCGGCCGTCTATCTGCTGCTTGCCGGAGCGTCAGCGCACCACCGGATGCCGTTCTGGACCAGCGTGCGAAAGGCGGGGTTTTGCCAGGCCCTGTAGTCGTGGCCAAGCTCCGTACAGAAGATACGCGAGTCCCCCTCGGTACGGCTCCATGCGAGCGTGCGCATGGAGGGCTCGTGCGACGTGGTCAGCAGCACGTCGCAGTCGTCGTTGCAGTCGGGAATGGAGTAGGTCTCGTCGACGATTTCAAAGTCGGCCAGCCCGGCGGATGCGGGATGATCGTCGTTAACGTTGATAGGGTAGCGCCCGAACCAGAGGCCGTTCACCGGCCCTCCGTAGTCCACCTGCCGCGGCATTCGCTCCCCCGTCACGCCGATGATGTCGCCCCAACGGGAGTCCTGCCAGTTCAGCAATGCGTGATGCATGACGAACACGGGCCTGCCGGCTTCGATCAGATGGTCGACGCAGGCCCTTTCCTCGCCCTCCAATGGTCCCAGGAACATCGTATAGAAGAGTGTGACGTCGAAGCTGTCACGCACTTCTTCGTGCAGGGACTTGGTGCCTATAGGATCGAGTGTCTTCGAGAACCAGGGATGGTCATCTATGCCCGAGGGGGTTAGCCAATCGTTGAAGCTGAAAACGTACGCGTCGATCCCGTCGAGTCCATTGAAGAAGTCGATGAAGGGCCGAACGTGGAACTTGTGGCCCCCGGTGAGCACGGCGACTGATAACGGACGCATGAAGGTTTCCTTTCCGTATCCCGTCTTGATACTAATCCGTCCTCGCTGGGCGCGTAATCCGACCGGTAACGCGGTCTGGACGCTAGTTGGGGGTCACCGCCACGGCCCGGATTTGGCCGAATTCCGGGCCTGGCTTACTCCACGTGTCTCCACCGTCTTCGCTGACGTACACGTAGCCGTATATGCTAGCGCCGACGATCACGTCGGGGACGGCTTCGTGTGTGCCAAGCCAGTAGACCGTGGAGTTAGGCACCACGGGCAACGACACCGCGTCCCAGGTTTTTCCGCCATCTTTGGTGCGCCGGATCGCGCCGATCTGCCCGGGTATGGTGTTCCCAGTCCCGACAAACATCACGTCGGGGTCGTCCTCTTTGATTATCATGCCCCGGCAGTAGGACTTGGAGTCTTGCTCGCGTAGCCCGGGAAACTCGTGGTGGTCCCAGGTCTCCCCTTCGTCCAGGCTGGTGAAAAAGCCGTGGGGGCCGGTCGCGTATACGGCCTGCTTCTCGTCCTTACGGATGGCCATGCAGTGCATATCACCGAAAAACTGGCTGGGACCGACGTCGGGTAGTCTCAACCATGAGTCGCCGCCATCAAGGCTTTTGTAGACGCCATCCACTTCGATGCCCGCCCAGATGGTCCGGCTGTCCCTGGGATCGACCATTATTTTTGTGGTCCTCGGAGGCCACAGCGGGGCGCTCTGGTCCACTCCTATCGGCAAGGCCTCCCAGGTCTTGCCCCCGTCTAGCGAGCGAAAACCTTCCGGCCTAGTTCCGACGAAAATCTTGTCCGAGTCCAGCGGGTCCACGTCGATGGACCAGATCTCCATGCCCTCCATCGGCGATTCCAGGTGTTGCCAGCTATCCCCGTTGTCCTCGCTACGGTAGATTCCCGTCCAATCTGTTCCGGCCAGGATGCGGTGAGGGCTATCAGGGTACACCGCCAGGGCTCGAACGTTGCCTTCCAGACCGGCCACGGACATTGCTGGTGGCGGAGCGTCAGTGCTCCCCACGTTCCAGGTTTCCCCACCGTCTCGGCTGAAAAACAGTCCGTTGCCAACAGTCCCCAGGTGAATCGTGTAGTCTTCTGCCATTCTAAGCCCTCCTGTCGGTCATACGAGATGTATTTGAAAGCACCAAATTTATACCAACATCGTCGCCAGCGATAAAGCTGCGATTACGAGTCGAATGTAAGGCCAGCGTAGATGGATTTACAGAGCCGTGCACCCGGGTCACGACGATGAGTGTGATCGTCCTTAAATACTAACCATCCGGCTCGGGGAAGATGATGCCGATTTCGGCGGCGGTCGGGTTGAGGTCGGACCTTGTTCCAGTTGCATCCACTGGTGGCGCATCCGACCAGTATTGGACACGGGAGGGCATACTCGCCTCCGCTGGGTGCGTTTGCATACCGTATCACACCTCTGCGTAGAAAAGTGGAGTAGCGCCCAGGGTCGGCGGAGGGAATACGCGCCGCAGCGAACGTGGGTCAGCTGGACTCGAACCAGGGGTCTCCCCGACTTGTCGGGAGGCTCTAACCGGCTGAGCTACCGGCTGCGGCGTTGAGGTCCGAAGATTGACTGTTGCATCTCTGTAAAATATCGTGGCGAACTCTGACCCACTGCGGAGCATTACACCCTTGCGGATGACTAGACCACTCCTGATCCTCGGGCTGCTCATTGCCGCGCTTGCGTCTCAGCTGCCCTTGTCTACGCCCCACGCGGCGCAGCAGGCCGAGTTCGTGTGGACGTTGTCTCAGACGCTGGTCAACCCGAGAAACGAGCCTACCGAATTGACCGGCGCTGCCGTGTCCGGTCGGAAGCAAGGTACCCAGGTCGAATGGACGGTCACCGAGACCAGCATCTCGCACCACAAGCACGAGGTGGACAACGCTTACGACTACTATGACGTCACCTGGACCGCGGATTTCGACCGGCCGCCGACGGTGCTCAAGCCCGGCGACAAACTTGAGCTTACCGCCTCCGTATCCGGCAGCGGGAAGGTAACTTCGAAGGACGGGAGCGGCATCGCATTCGAGTATCGGGCGGAGGGCGTCCTCGAAAGCAACCTGGATGGCGAAACCTACATTGCCATCGGGATGGAGCCGTTCGTGTCCCATACCGTCACCGGAAGCTTCGTCGTCCCACCTGCCAGCCCTGGCGGGGAGATCAAGATATTCGCGTTCCTGTGGAACTGCTCGGCCTGCA
The DNA here is from genome assembly GCA_965248005.1 of Dehalococcoidia bacterium. Taxonomy (GTDB): domain Bacteria; phylum Chloroflexota; class Dehalococcoidia; order Lucifugimonadales; family UBA1123; genus CBDFIE01. The sequence goes on along the minus strand of CBDFIE010000003.1, from coordinate 116,366 downwards.
GCGTCCACTGGATCTACGAGCCGGAGGAGGTACCGGTGGAGGCGGACGAGTCAGCGGAGACGGTCGAGTCGATCGTCAGCGATCTAGTCGACGCCATGCTCGACGCATCGGGTGGCAGCGCCCCGGTCGTGGACGGCAACGTGAGCGCCGACGTTACCCGCATACGTATCCTGGACGGCGTAGGGTCGAAGGCGAGCTGTGGGACAAGGCCGTGAAAGGCCCCCTGGAGCGGCAAGCCCATCAATTCCTGTGGAGCCAGGGGAGAGACCTTGTTGAAGGCGCCAGAAATAGCAATGCCCTGGATCTGTTCGACGACCTGAAAACCCAATTCGACGACGGCAAGACCACCACGCCCAAGGCCTGGACCCAGATCAAGAACGAAACGGCGGTCGACCTCTTCGAGCTAGTCAGTGCCGGGAGCGCCGCCGTCAAGAGCGTCGAGTTCTCCATAGAGGCCATCAAAGAGATGGGACGCGGTCTCCAGGACACCGACTTCATCGTCCGGAGCAGGACCTACTTCGACGAACGGGAGGCCGGCCATAGCCCTGCCCAGATCTGGGACATCTCCAAGAACGAGTTCTTGGCTCTTGCCCTGACCAGCCTCATGGGAGCGAACATCACGGAGGCTCGCATGGGAGAAAATGGGATATCCATCTCCTACGAGCAAGCCACCGACGCCGCCGAGGCCGACCTCCTCAACAAGTGGATCAACATGGCCATGGTGGCCGTGACGTACATGGACGTCCCTCAGCCGGTCACCATTCTCCCGATGACAGAGGGCACGCAGGTGGCGCGCATCGTCATTCCCGCGGGGGTCCTGGGGGAGGTCCTGAACGGCCAGCGCTCGCTTCGGCAGGCTATCGCCGCTATCGAAGTCGGGGAGCGATAGGCCGGCCGCGGCGCAGCTAGCGCCGTCGGCGCGCCGGGTAGAACAGAGGCGACGCGCAGCTCGCAGACGTTCCAGGAGTGATACCAGCGTCAGGCCCTGCACTGAGGCGCTCCGGCTGTGGTGACGCGCCCACCACCGCGATCGCTTGGACGACGTAGGTCCGCCTTCAGCCTCGAGCGCCGTTCACACTTTGCCTTTGGAGAGATCGCGCCGCCGCCGGTGTCTGGCCGTGCCGGAGATAAGTTTCTTTCGCAGCCGGAAATTCTTAGGCGTGACTTCTACCAGCTCGTCGTCGGCGATGAAGCTGAGAGCGTCTTCCAGGCTCATCTTGACCGGGGGACTCAGCCGTTTGGCGATGTCGGCGGTCGAAGAGCGCATGTTGGTCAGCTTCTTCTCTTTGCACACGTTGATGAGGATGTCCTGGTCCTTGGGATGGACGCCTACGATCATGCCTTCGTAAACAACGGTACCCGGCTCCACGAACGTCTCGCCGCGGCCCTGAGCGTTGAGCAACCCGTATGTGACCGCCGTACCCGAGTCGGACGCCACCAGCGCGCCCTTAATCGCCGATTTGACCTCGCCGGACATGGGCCGAAATCCGGTAAAGAGACTGTTGGTGACACCCGTGCCGCGGGTGTCCCTGAGAAACGCCGAGCGGAACCCGATCAGGCCGCGGGTGGGGATCGTGTACTCGAGTCGCACGTTGCCCGCGCCGTCGTTGTTCATGCTCATGAGCTCGGCCAGTCGTCCCGAGAGGTCTTCCGTCAGCGGACCGATGAACTCCTCGCGAGTGTCGATAGTCAGATGCTCGTACGGCTCTTGGACCTTACCGTCGACGACTTTTGTGGCTGGCTCGGGTTTGGAGACCTCGAACTCGTGGCCCTCGCGCCTCATGGTCTCGACCAGGACGGTCAAATGCAGCTCGCCCCGGCCCGACACCAGAAACACGTCCGGGCTGTCCGTGGTCTCCAGGCGCAGGCTGACGTTCGTCCTCAGCTCCCGAAGTAGACGTTCGTGCAGCGTTCTGGAGGTCGAGTGCGTGCCCTCCTTACCCATGAACGGCGACGTGTTGACGGCAAAGGTCATCTTGACCGTTGGCTCGTCGATCTCGATTCGAGGCAGCGGCTCGGGATGCTCGACGTCCGCGATAGTATCTCCGATGGACACCCCATCCACACCGGACACGGCAACAATGTCGCCAACCTGGGCCTCGGCGACCTCCAGCCGCTCCAATCCTCGGAAGACGAACACCTTCTCAAGGTCGTGGGCCTGTGGCTCGCTGCCGATGCGTAGCAGGGTGACCGGGCTACGGGCAGCGGCCAGCCCTCGGAACACCCGGCCGATTGCGATTTGGCCCAGGTAATTGTCGTAGTCCAGCGCCGCCACCAACATCTGGAACGGTCCCTCAGGGTCTCCGGCGGGAGCTGACACGCTACGTATCATCGCTTCGAACAACGGTTGCATGTCCCGTTTTTCGGCGTCGAGATCGGTGACGGCGTATCCCTCTCGGGCCGAGGCATACAGAATGGGAAAGTCAAGCTGCTCAGCTTTCGTCGCGATCTCCAGGAACAGGTCCTGGACCAGCTCGACAACCTCGGGGACTCTGGCTTCCGGGCGGTCTATCTTGTTAATGACCACCATCGGGGCCACATTGTGGACTAGCGCCTGGTGAAGCACGAAACGGGTCTGGGGCATCGGGCCGTCGACGGCGTCGACCAGCAGCAGGCAGCCGTCGGCCATGTTCATGATACGCTCCACCTCGCCGCTGAAGTCGGCGTGGCCCGGCGTGTCGATGATATTGATCTTCGTGCCGCCGTAGGTTACGGCCGTGTTCTTGGCGAGTATCGTGATGCCACGCTCCTGCTCCAAAGGGTTGGAGTCCATAATCAGCTCTCCAACCTCCTGGTGGGCGCGGAACACCTGCCCCTGCTTCAGCAGGGCGTCCACCAGCGTGGTCTTGCCATGATCGACGTGGGCGATGATGGCGATGTTTCGAATGCCGTCGTTCGGACGAGCGTGGTTCAAATCCGCAGCTCTCCTGTCTGGTGTATCGGTGTCGTATGGGGCCTACGGGGACGGTGCGGGCCTGGCGCGCGCCACGATCGGCACGGTTACATGCTGGCGGGGGACAGAGGCCTGAGAGTGAGAAGTCACCGACCATGATAGCACTGGCCTTGCGCCCACCGCGAACCGCAGTCGCGAAGCGCAGATTAGGTGGGGGAGGCTGAGGCTCGGAAAGTAGGCGGCCTTCCCGACATATTGGGATCGGGATTACCCTGGAGTCGCCGTCTACCGGATAAACGGCCCGTCGCTGTTCGGCGTCGTGGACTTCTTCCGGCTGGAAGTTCTCCATCAGTCTGAGCACCTGCACGAACTCCCTCTTTCCTCGCTTGCCCATCCGAGACTCCAGCAGCCGCCGCAACACTCCGAACTCCTCGGGCAACTCCCACCCAACCAGCGGCGCCGCCTGATCCAATGCCCTCGTCTTCTTCTCAAGGAGCGGCAGGTAATGGAGAGGGTCGAAGACGAAGTCGTCGCGTTCGTATGAGCGCCGATGGCGGGCGATGACTTCAGCGTCACAGCTGATCACAACCTCGTGTACATATCCGCGGACCACAACGTCCCGATGACCGTAGGCCACCGGGACCGAATAGTCATTGGTCCGGTATCTGACCAGGGCCAGAGAACTGACCCTCGTCGCGTGCTTGTCGCTGGCGTCGTACGGTACGGCCGGCAGAGGCAGCAACTTCTCCAGGTCCCGCTCCAGCCGTTCTCCTATCGTCTCGTTGCGGCCGCGGAGTCGATCTTCGAACCGTCTGAGGCAGTGTTGCTCCAGATGAGCATTGAGGGCATCGAAGCTCTCGAACGATGGAATGGGCACCAGGAAGTTCCGGCGGACATAGCCGACCAGACCTTCTACTTTGCCCTTATCGTTCCCTTTGCCTGGACGGCCAAACCGGTCCTCGAACAGGTAGTGGGACTGAAGCTCGGAGAACACCCTGGTCCGCTGCCGGCGACCATCTCCCAGGATTCTGGCTACCGCGAGCGTGGTGTTGTCGTAGAGGATGCTCTGAGGCACTCCGCCCAGGAACGCGAAGGCGGAGACGTGTCCGTCGCAGAATGACTCCGTCGTCTCGGCGGGATACGCCTTCACATAGCACCCGTCGCTGTGAGGGAGGTCCAGGGCGAAGTAGTGGGCTTTGCGTTCCACTCCGCCGATGACCACCCACGCTTCGCCAAAGTCACACTGGGCATGTCCCGGGGAATGGGACAGTGGTACGAACATCTCTCGGGTCCGACGACGGCGTTCCCGGACGTAGTCCTTGACGATTGTGTACTTGCCCGGAAACCCGTGCTCGTTCCTCAACCGCTCATAGATACGCTTGGCGGTGTGACGCTGCTTCTTCGGAACCCCCTGGTCTTCCTCGAGGATCTGGTCGATCACTCCCTTGTATGGGTCCAGCTTCGGTCGACGAGGCGGTCGGTCTCGTTGATACCCTGGAGGTACCGAGTACTTGAGCATCTTGCGCACCGTGTCCCGGTGCAGTCCGTATACCCGCGCAGCCTCCCGAGCGCTCATCCCTTCGACGAAACAAGCCTTGCGAACACGGAGGTAAATACCCACCTTGTACATCCAATCCACCTTCAGTCAGGTTCTGTCGTTCCTGATTGAAGGCGACAGGCGGTACAGTTTTCAAACGCCACACCTCAGCGCTCGACCGCCCAGGTGGTACATTATCTCTCCGCCCTTCACATCCGATCCTGCTCATCCGTAGATTGGGAACTCGGAGGTAATGAGCACTCAAACCAGGAGAATTGGCGCGGCGTGCGCGGCGATAACAACGTCCAGAACTATTCCGCAACTGGCTTGTACATCAACTCTGTAGATATCTGGGCTAACTCGGCCTATCATGCAAAGCCGGGCTGGCATATAGAAGGGACGACTCGTGATTTGAATGTTTGGGTGAGGGAAAGTGGACAAGTTATCCACACACATCCCGGAACGCCTAGTATCGGAACACGCGAATTCACGTTGTGGAACAACGGGGACGGTCACTTTTACTTCTACCTTGATGGTGTGTCTATGTACGACAGACAAATCAGTTTTATCTCTGGCATGCCTCGTGTGTTTCGGGAGAACCATAACTCGTGCAACTCAGGACATGCCCATTGGTGGGACCTTGAGAAATGCCCAGCCAGTGGTCCGTGTTCTTTTTGGGGTCCCAACCATTCCTCATGGGACACCGACCCAGATTGGAACTTCCGTTGGGTAAGCAATACCGAATGGGACAACGTGAGCCCGTAGTGACTATGGCGAATAGGACATCTACGAGATGTAGGTGGGTACCAGCAACCTCCTATTTTAGGCATGTGCAACTGTGTTCCGGCCATATCAGACCACTACTTACGATTTTGAACCGCCCTTGTATCGCGATTGAGACACAGGTAGCGCTTCAGCCTTTCTAAGTTCCGCTAATGGAGGGGAAAATGACTTACCTCAGCAAATCTTATATTACACTGGTTGGTTCGGCAGGGCTGCTACTCATTCTCGCTCCCATAGTCCTCCTGCTAGCGTACGACAGATGGACAAACAACGAAGAGATCCAGTACGCTGAAGAGCCGATTCCGCCTGAGCGACCGTTCCCTGGGGCAGAAAAGCTCATGTCGATCTCGGATGCACATACCCGCGTCAGCTTTGAGCTTCCCCTGCCGAATCAGTTGACTGGCGACTGGGCCCCCATGGATATTTGGGCACCGCGAGAAGATAGACTCTCTGGCTCCCACGAGGAAGTGCAGGTACGGTTCTCGAATGGAGTCCTGCTTAGTGTTTTCACCGATGTTAGTCCTCCTAGACACGCCTTGGAGAAGATACATCCCGATATGACAAGAGTGCAGTTAGGCGATTACAAAGCACAGGTTGACGATCCTGAAGTCAAGGTGATTCACGGTCAAAAAATCCGTGAGCCGGGGGTCATAATCTGGTGGCAGAACGGAACCAGGGTCCACCTGTATTCCGACACGCATTCGAAAGAGGCTCTGGCAGCAGCCGCAGAGATGTTCGTACGATAGTGGGAACGAGTACGGCTATGCGGGAATGGGATGTGTGTGCAACACGCTTACCGGGCTCATGCCGGCTACTACATGCTTAAGAGTGAAGTCACTAGGTTCTGGTATGAGGCCCGCTGCCAAGAGCACAGATTATAAGCTTCTTGACCTGGACCTGGATATAGAGCACTTTGGAGCCGCTTCGGCGCCACTATCACCCTGCACAACGGCCACGACTTCGGCGTGGTGCGCCAGGGTTGACGGGCGTTACTCCCAGCAACGAACCTCGCGCCGCTGCGCCCACCCCGTCGGCTTCAGAGGGGACAACTAGCACGTCTCCCTAGTTATTCTCACGAGGTTTGTCACTCTCCCCTCGATTAGGGGGCTTTGAGGGTGCCTTGCGCGTTGTGTACTCGCAGCCCCGTCGCCTACTCGGGGTCATCGCAGAGACCGTATCGAGGAGGCGACGCCAGATACTTAGCTGGAAGGGCCGGTGTTGCGGCCTTCTGCCACACTCAATCCCACTGCCCAGGAGTAGCGCAGTTTTTGGTGTCGATTGAGAAATAGGGATGGTGTACGTCAGAGTGGCCTCGTCTCCCACCACCTCGATGCCCTCCACGAAGTTGCGGATGAGCGCCTTGCGTTCGGGGATCGTCCCCTCCTGCAGGAAGTCCTGGAAGTCCGCAACGTATCGGGCGATCTCCTCGGTGTTGGGCAGCTCCACTCTCCGCTGCTCAAGCTGGGTCTCGGCGTCCTCTCTCGCAGCCTCCAACTGCTCCTCGCGGTGCCTCAGAGACATGATGCGGGGCGACACCTCAAGGGTCAACTCGCTCGTCTCAATGGCCTCGTAGAGCTTCTCAAGGCGCCTCCTCACGTCCCCTAGCTCGGCCTCGATGACCTCCAGCCTGCCGGACAACTCCCCTGCCATGACGTCGATCTCCTCCGCCACCAGCGTCACCAGCTCGACGATGGTCTCCTCGGTGAGGATGCGGTCCCTGATCTTCTCCACCACGAACACCTCCAGCTTCGGGGCGTTCAGGTAACGGGCGCTGCACGTCCCTGCGCCCTCTCTGAACAGGGTGCCGCAGATGTAGTAGGCGAACTGGCCGCTCTTGGCTCCCTGGGCGGAGTAGGGCCTGCCGCACACGCCGCACTTGAGGCTTCAGTCCGCTCAGCAGGAACCTGCTCCCCACTCTCGCGGGCCTCCGCACCTTCGGCGCACGCTCCCGCATCGCCTGCTGAACATCGTCGAACAGCTCTCTGGACACCAGGGCGGGCCATGCTCCCTCAACACGCACCGGATCCTGGGCCTTCTCTCCCTTGCTGATTCTGCCCCAGACCGCGGTTCCGGTGTAGGCTTCGTTGGTCAACAGGTAGTGGAGTCCTCCCTTGTACCAGCGGATTCCCCTGTTGGTGATGCCCCTATCGTTTAGCTCTTTGCATATCTCTTTGAGGCCGTTGCCCCTTAGCGAACTCTCGAACATTTCCCTCACTATAGGAGCGGTGGCAAGGTCAACCTCCAACGTGGGCCGCTCCTTGGCTCCGTCGTTGACCTTGACGCGCTTGTAGCCGAAGGGAGCCTTGGAGCCGAGGAAGAAGCCTCGTGATGCGGCTTCCCGCATACCACGGACGACCTCCTGCGCAAGATTCTCTGAGTAAAACTCATCGATGCTCTCGATGATGGCCTCCATCAGCTTTCCGGTGGGGGAGTCGTCGGCGTGTTCGGTGATGGAGACGACTTTCACGCCTTTTCTGCGGAGCATGGACTTGAATGCTACGGCGTGCTCCCGCTTACGAGTAAAGCGGGAGAATTTCCAGACGAGAATCTCCCTGAAAGGGGAGTTGGGCTGGCTGCCTGCCCTCCTCGATCATCTCCCGGAACTGTGGCCGGTCAGCGACCCGCCCGCTCTCGGCCTCGTCCACGTACTCGCGTGCGACGGTGTATCCGTTGGCCTCGGCGTAGCTTCTCAACGCCCTCAGCTGGGCGGCCACCGACAGGTCCACGTCCTGCCTACCGCTGGACACCCTGGCGTAGAGTGCCGCCGGTGTGAGTGGCTGCGGATGTTTCTTCATACTGTCCTCCTTGAGTCTCCTCGTTCTATCGCAAAGGTTCCCGGCGGTTTCAGGCAGATAGGTCCACAAGCGGCTCGATCCCGCTTACGTCGGTAGTGGCTCGTGCCACATCCAGGTCGTACATCCTCTGGAGATTCAGCCAAAACTCCGGAGTTGTCCCCAGGGCCATTCCTATCTTCAGCGCGGTGTCCACTGTGATGGACCTGCGACGGTGGACAATATCGTGGATGCGTATCGGGGGCACCCCTATGGTCTTTGCCAGGCGATATTGGGTGATGCCCAACTCCTCCATGATCTCCGACAGGTGCTCGCCCGGATGTATCGGTTCGGGGACGGTCATGGGGTTCCTCCTCAGTGGTAGTCGGTGATTTCTATTTCCATCGCACCCTGGTCTGTCCAGATGAAGCACACGCGCCACTGGTCATTGATGCGGATGCTGTACTGACCCTCCCGGTCTCCCCGCAATGCTTCCAGCCGATGGGATGGCGGCACCTGAAGATCGGTCAGCGCCGCCGCGGCTACCACTCGCTGTAACCTCAAACGCGCCCTGCGCTGGATGTCGGGCGGCAATCGCCGAACCGTTTGTCCGGCGAAGAGGCGTTGCGCGTCGTCATCTCTAAATCGGTGCACTGCTGATGATGTTAACGTATACAGTTAATAATGTCAAAGGTGCACACTGCTGACTACTGGGGAGAACATGCTGCTCCGGCGGCAGCGGTCCTGACACAGGCTCATGCACAGGTCCCCCCTCACAGGGCACGAGATTCCCGGGGTCGTTGGTGGTGTACTACCCGTGTACAGAAAAACTCGTGGGGCAGCAAGTTGCAGGTTGGGCGATTCCGTAGCTGAAATCAGGGTGAATGGGCCAGCCTGCCACATCGGAGCAAGCAATCCGATTCCGGTGCTCCTTCCACCCCTATAGGACAGTCGCAGATTTGGAGATTGCAGAAGTGCAATCGGAGAAATAGGGTCGAAGAGGACATCGCCAGCTTTGAGAATTGCATTTGTGCAATCGGGGCAAGCCCTCCTACGTGAACAGACGCCACGTCACAAGGATGCCAACGGCCAGCAGCGCGAACAGCGTGACGGTGACCACGCCCAGGGTTCGAGCCATCCGTTTGGTTCTGCGGTGCGCAGCGCGCTCCCTGCGATACGCCTCTGTCAACTCCTCGTATGCCTCACTGCTGACGGAGCCGGTCACCGCGACCGCGGCGTAGCTGGCTTTGATGGACCCCGTGCCGGTGTTCCTCCCCGCCAGTCCGCCCAGGTATCGGTATCCTGCCACGGTACTCGTTGCATAGCTGGCCTTGATGGTTCTCTGGTTTTCCCCGACGAGGCCCCCGGCGTATTGACTGCTGGAATTGCCGGTCATTTCGACGGTGGCGTAGCTGGCTTTGATGGACCCCGTGTTCTTCCCGAGGTACCCTCAAAAAGTGTGTAAACAGTCAGGCGGTGTAACCTCTCTCTGAAACAACACGGGCTCAAGGCCCAAGAGAGGAGATACACCGCCTATGGGAAAGAAAAGCACTGGGAGCGGGTCGGAGTCAAGGCCGGAGTGGGACCAGTTGGAGGACTGGGTTCGAGGTCAGGTCAGGTCCAGGAGTTGCTGGAGGAAGAGGTGACGGAGTTTCTGGGGAGGGCGAAGTCGGCCCGCAGGTCTGAGTCGGACTCAGGTGCCGGCTATCGGAACGGATACGGCAGACCCCGGAGGCTTACGCTCTCTTCGGGGACGATTCAGTTGAGGCGTCCGCGAGTCCGCGACACCGAGGAGCGGTTCGAGAGCCGGCTGCTGCCGCTGTTCGTCCACAGGACCAAGCAGGTATCCGCTCTGATCCCCAAGTTGTACCTGCACGGCCTCTCCGAAGGGGACTTCGACCTGGCCTTGCGGGGACTGCTCGGAGAGGACGCGCCGGTGTCGGCGAGCACGGTCGCTCGGCTCAAGGACAAGTGGAACGCCGAGCTTGCCAAGTGGCGCGCCAGACCCCTGGACGACCTCGAGGTGGTCTACGTGTGGGTAGGGTGTGTACGTGAAAGCTGGGCTTGAGAAGGAGAAGGCGGCGACCCTGGTGGTGATGGCGGCTCTGAGCGATGGGAGGAAGGTGGTGGTGAGCTCCGTTCCCGGCTACAGGGAGTCGACACAGAGCTGGTCCGATGTGCTCAGGGACATCAAGCGTCGAGGGTTGAGCTGCCCTCGGCTGGTGGTTGAAGACGGACACCTGGGCATCTGGGGAGCACTGCGCAACGTCTATCCGCAGGCGGCGGAGCAACGCTGCTGGAACCACAAGGTGATGAACGTGCTCGATAGACTGCCGAAGAGACGTCAGGAGGAGGCCAAACTCCTGCTGCGCCGCATCCCCTACGCGCCGAGTCGGACAGAGGCGGAGCGGCTCAGGACGGCGTTCACCAGGTGGTGCCGCGACCGCTCCTACGAGGCGGCGGCTGAGGCGCTTGAGCGGGACTGGGACCGCATGATCACCTTTGTAACCCGTCAGCGAAAATGGGACACCTTAGGAGGTTAGGAAACCCGAGAGAGTGAGGGGGTGGAGCGAGCTCTTGGACGAGGGTAAAGTACCTCATGAAAGGAGCAGACCGAGGTTACGTCAATAGGTCGCACGTAGGTGTGTAAACAACATCAGGCGGCGACCTTCTCTAGCGTTGCCCCACCAGCGATTCCATCCACGTATTGAGCGCCGAGATAGACATCCTCCATCAGTTCATGGGCCTTCAGACGCCTGAAGCGCTGCTCGGCGACCATCAGCATCTTCCAGATCACCGCTATGGCCCGGTCGACTCGCTTGTAGCGCTTGGCGGCGTCGGTCCTGAGTCTGAGGGCTGCGAAGGGTGACTCCACCGGGTTGGTCGTGCGGATGTGCCCCCAGTGCTCTTTGGGGAAGTCATAGAAGGTGATCTGTTGTCAACCAGCAAAAGTGGGACACTTTGAGACCCGAGAGATCAGGAGTTGGATGGAGGTCTGGTGAACTCCCTGAGGGTCCTGTTGTAGAGTCTTCGCCGTTGGATGGTTTGAGCCTGCACCTGCGTCGGAGGATTTCCTGCCGTCTTCCCTTGAGCACGTCTGACGGTGTCACGTTGCCCAGGGCGTTGTGGTGGCGCCGTAGTTGTAGTAGCTGACGAAGGCCGCGGTAGCTGCCTCCAGGTCGGCGGGCAACTCATAGGGCACCTGGTTTACGTCCCGCTTCAGCGTCTGGTGGTGGTATCGCTCCAGCTTGCCGTTAGTCTGAGGGTGGAAGGGCGCCGCCAGGATGTGCTTGATGCCGACCATGCCCAGGTAGTCCCTGAAGGCTCTTGAGACATATCCCGGACCGTTGTCACTCAGCAGCCTGGTCCGGTCTGTCATTGGAGCTTGAAGATGACCTGCCCCCCAAAGACTGGTCCAGTAATAGACTCGTAAACTGGACATGCTGAAAGGGGGTAGTCAATGGCGAGTAAGCAGCGCAGTGTAGAGGAGATAATAGGGAAGCTTCGGGAAGCGGAGGTGGCCCTGGCGCAAGGGGAGACGGTGGCCCAGGCATGCAGGGGTATCGGACCATACGTTTTACCGATGGCGCCAGCAGTATGGGGGGCTGAGGATAGACCAGGCGAGGCGGTTGCGGGAGATGGAAGCGGGGAACGGACGACTCAGGCGTGCGGTAGCGGACCTGACGTTGGACAACCAGATTCTAAAGGAGGCAGCACGGGGAAACTTCTGAGCCCGGCTCGCCGGCGGAGATGCGTGGAGTTGGCACGGGAACGGTATGGCATCTCTGAGCGGCGCGCTTGCCGGGCGCTTGAGCAACCCCGGTCAACACAGAGGTACACTGCAACAATGGCTGACGACGAGGAGGCCCTGACGATGGCGGTGGTTCGGCTGGCCAGTCGGTATGGACGATATGGGTACCGGCGGGTGACTGCCATGCTGCAATGGGAGGGATGGAGAGTGAACCACAAGCGGGTGGAGCGAATCTGGCGACGGGGAGGACTCAAAGTACCAGCCAAACAGCCCAAGCGTGGTCGACTCTGGCTTACTGACGGCTCCTGCGTGCGGCTGAGGCCACAACGACGGAACCACGTCTGGGCATACGACTTTGTGGCCCTTCGTACCAGTGACGGCAAACCCGTTCGTCTCCTGACAGTGGTGGATGAGTATGCCAGGGAGTGTCTGGCCATCCATGTGGGTCGCTCGTTACGCTCACCCCATGCCATTGAATGCCTGGGGGACCTCATGGTCCAGCGTGGCGTGCCGGAGCACCTCCGCTCGGACAACGGGCCGGAGTTCACCGCCAGGGCGGTGCGGTTGTGGCTCCAAGGGGTGGGAGCCACAACCCTCTTCATCACACCGGGTAGCCCTTGGGAGAATGGGTATGTTGAGAGCTTCAACGGCAAGCTTAGGGACGAATTCTTGGACCGGGAGCTCTTCGATACCCTCTGGGAGGTGCAGGTCCTCACCGAGCAGTGGCGCCACGAGTACAACCACCAACGCCCCCACAGCGCCCTTGGGCTATCGCCCTCCTGCTCCAGAGGCCATCCTCACCTCCTCTGCTCCAAGCGCTATCAGTGTCTCATGATTTGTGGTACAACTATTGGGGGCAGGTCAAAGGCAGGGCTACCATCGGGGTACATCGGCCCCCGTCGGACCCGCACATTGAGTTGCTCGATGACGCGGACCCATCAGGGCTGGTGCGGGAAGTCTTGGCGGTGGTCGAAAGGGCGAGAGCCAGGTGGGAGGACGCGCCCAGGTATCCTGCTTATGCTCGACCCGCTCCTTCGAGCGGTCGTCGGCCCCGCCGCGAACGAGGATCGGCGCAGGACTCAGCTGTTGAGGAAGGGGCAGTCCAAGACCAGACCCAGACTTTGAGGCTGTCCTGAGAGCCGGGCCTTGAATAGCGAGGCCCGGCTAGGAGCGACAGGGCAGGTGGTTGTCACCAGGACGGCCACCTGCCCTCTGCGGTCGCATGTATCAGAGCTTTTTGCATTTCGGTCTGGAACCCGGGGAGGCGCCCCGGGATCGGACGGGGTGGAAATGTGCGCCATGGTTCGGATCGGTTCTGGGGCCTTAATGGAGGAGCAATCTCCTTGTGTCGATATCTGGGGTGCTTTCGCGTTTTCGGGACGACACGTGCCATGCAGTGGGAACGGCGCCAGCGCCCCCAGCCAGCGTCACTGTCGCTGTTCGAGTGGGCGGTCGGTCCCGAGGAAGTGCGAGAGGAGGAGTTGGTCGGCACTAGACGCTGACTTGCGCAAAACAGGGGCAGCTACCGTTTGAGGACGATAGCTGCCCCTGCCTATCCATATGTGAGGTCTTTTTTTGTTGTCGATCAGAGTACGTGGTCGGCAGAAACGCTTCGGTCTATGACGAATACGGAGTACGGGAAGAGACCAAATCGAGGTCCCCCTTCATGTGTCCGATGCCAACCACCGTTTCCTCAGCTGTCTGACGCTGCGGCTGAATAAACCCAAGGAAAACTGTGGAAGGTGCCTCACCATTGCAAAACATACCGTGAATGACTATCATGGTGCCTATGGCGAATGATACACTCCCCCGCCTCGTTGGGCCAAGCCTTCAGGACCGTCTGCGGGTCATGCCTACGGTGGTGGTGACCGGAGCCCGTCAGACGGGGAAGAGCACCCTAGCCCAGGAGCTTATGCCGGGCGGACGGTGCTTCCTCTCCCTGGACGACCCCGACGTGGTAGATGCAGCCGCCGCGATCCCAAGGCGGATCTAGAGAAGGCAGCGGCATAGATGTGTTCAACAGGATGGCGCTCTCTCTTACACTACTTCACGGGACGTGACCCATCAGGAGACGAATAACCAAAACCGATTTCGTTGCCAGGAGGCAAGATGGACAGGTACGTACGTTTACCCACTGGGATGGTAGTAGTTGTCGCGCTGCTAGCCATAGCTGCGTGTGGAGGCAACGAAGGAGAGGCCCGAGAGAACACGCTTGATGAGATCCTCGATCGAGGATACCTCGTCTGCGGCATCAAAGCTGACACCCCAGGCTTCGGCGTGCTCAACCCGGACGGCACGGCCCAAGGTAACGACGTGGAGTATTGCCACGCGATGGCCGCGGCTGTCTTCGGAGACAGGAGCAAGGTCGAGTTCAAGGAGGCCACCTCCGCCAACCGCTTCGAGCTGCTCGCCGCGAAAGAGATCGACGTGCTCATCCGCACAACCACTTGGACCGCCAGCCGCGACACCGACCTCAACGTCGCCTTCGCGCCCACCACCTTCTACGACGGAACCGGCATCATGGTGAAGGCGAGCGCCGGACTGTCCAGCGCCAAGGAGCTCGACGGGGCCACTATCTGCATCCTGGACGGCACCAGCACCCAGGGCGCCCTCTCCGACTTCTTCTCCGAACAGGGGCTCACCTACTCTGAGCTCACCTTCCAGGCCAACCCGGAGCTCCGCGGAGCGTTTATCAACGATCAGTGTGACGCCTGGTCCTCCGATAAATCACAGCTGGGCGGTCACCAGTTCACCCTAAAGGCGGACGGGACCGACGCCATCGTGCTCCCCGAGACGCTCTCCAAAGAACCTCTCGGTCCGAGTGTACGCGACTACGACTCGGAGTGGGAAGACGTGGTGCGCTGGGTAGTGAATGGCATGATCATCGCCGAAGAGCAGGGGGTCACCTCGGCTAATATGGGTCAGATGGCGGCGAACCCGCCGAACAACACAGTGGCCCGTCTCCTGGGAGTGGGATTCGACGGAGGCCCTCCTACCAACCTGGGCATGGGACACGGCAAGATCGCCAGCACCTTCATGCAGGGCGTGATCGATCAGGTCGGCAACTACGGTGAGGCCTACAGCCGTACGCTCGAGCAGGTAGGACTCACTCGTGCCGGATCGTTGAACGCCTCCTATCTGGACGGCGGACTGATCTACGCCCCGCCGATGCGCTAAGAGCGCTTTCTGACAAAGACGTTGGGTCTCGTGTGATTGTTATGCGATGATGCAGCGCCTGAAAGACATCTGGTTCAAGAGACGCTCGCGCTACCTCGCGGTCAATCTAATCGTCGGTGCCGCTTCCGGGATCGTCGTGGGCTATGCCGGCTACTCCATAGCCATCAACCTCTTCGATTTCGACTTCCTCTTCGGGCCTTACGGCAGCCCGGACCGCAGCTCGATCTTCCAGCTCTTGGACGTAGAGGCGAGCGACCTGAGATGGCTGGGGATGCTCAAAGGCGCTGGTAACACTATAACGGTTGTGGTCTTTGCCATACTCCTCTCCTCCCTGTTGGGCCTGGCCGTTGGCGTGGCCCGCCTCTCCTCCAATCCCATGGTCAACCGGCTGGGCAAGCTCTACGTTGAGCTGTTCAGAAACCTGCCCCTGCTGCTGATCATGTTCTTCTTCGCCTTCGCGGTGTCCAGGGGACTGCCTAGAATAGAGGAGCGCTCAGGATGGAGCGGTGTCCTCTACATCAGCAACCGCGGGCTGGCCATCCCCTGGCTTGAGACCGCCCACTCGCTCTGGTGGCTTTGGCCCGTGGCGTTGCTGGCCGCCGCGGCGGCCGCATGGTTCGTAAGGATCAGCCGTGCGCGCAGGGAGGCCCAGACGGGCGAGAGCCTGCGCCCCAATGTGTGGGGGACAGCGGTCTTTTTGCTCATAGGAGCGGTGGCATACGCCACACTGCTCTTCCCGGTGCGCCTAACTCTTCCTGACGTGACTCAATCGGCGTTCGGGTTCTTCTCGTATACCGGTGGCAATCTGCTCGGGGTGGGTTATCTGAGCGCGCTGGTGTCGCTCACCCTCTACTTCAGCGCCTTTATCGCCGAGATCGTGCGCGGCTCGATTCAGGCGGTCCCCCACGGCCAGACCGAGGCTTCCGCATCGCTTGGATTATCAGGGTACCAGCGCTTCTCCCTGATCATCCTCCCCCAGGCCCTGCGGATCATGATTCCTTCTTTGAACAACGAGTACCAAAACGCCAACAAGGACTCGACGCTTGCGCATGCCATAGCCTACGGCGAGATAGTCCTGATATCCAATAGGATCATCAACAACACCGGGAACCTCCTGCAGACGTACCTGTTCATATTCTTCGTTTTCGTCATCACGAACCTCATCATCTCGCTGATCATGAATACGATAAACCGAAACGTCCAGATCAGATGACGGCATCTGCAGCGTATCGCTCCATCGTCTCCAACTGTCTGACCTGGGCAAGGACAAACCTGTTCAATTCACGGCGTAACTCCGTCCTCAGCTTAGCCTCCATAGCGGCTGGCGGTATCGCCGGATTCCTGATGCTGAGGTTCGTTCTGTTCCAGGCCAACTGGGGCCTCGTCGCGATCAACCGAAAGCTGTTCTTCGTTGGCAGTTATCCTGCGGAGGACACCTTCCGGATATGGATATCCCTCTTCATCGTGGTAATTCTGGTTGCCCTTACCTGTGGCGTCTGGATCGGAAGATTGCGGCCCTACATAGTGGCGATCGGTGTGGTGGCGGTGATAACTCTCACGCTCGGCCTGGGGACCGATCTGCAGATCCAGGAGGGACAGTACACCCAAGAGATACAGTCCGCGGGACAGACCGCAATCGTGAGCGGTGTCCACAGAGAGCTGGTGTGGGAGCGTGGCTGGGCACCCCGCTGGCTCTACTCGCTCTCACTGGGACTCGCAATCCCGTTCGGTACATCTTGGCTGCTACTCGCTGGGCTCTTTGCGGTCCTGATAGGAGGAGCCTGGGCGGGCAGGCGCCTCTCCAGATGGAGAAGCAATCCGATACTGCTTCAGGCGATCGGCGCAGCGTGGGTCCTGCTCATCCCGATGATCGTCTTGCTCCAGTTGGGGGTGTCCAGCAGCCACTGGGAGAGCGCATTCCTCGACCTGCTGGTGTTTGCCGTGGGGGGATTCTTCTCCTTCTTCATCGGTCTCGGACTGGCGTTGGGCCGCACCTCTCCGTACTGGACTATACGGTTATCCGCCGTCGGCTACATCGAGGTCGTGCGCGCTGCCCCGCTGCTCGTCTGGCTACTGTTCGCCACGTTCCTCGATGACGAGTTCGGACCTATCGGCGAAGCGTTCAGCAACATCGACCTCGTATATCGAGTCATGATCGTTTTTGCCTTCTTCGGCGGGGCCTACATCGCTGAGGTTTTGCGAGGCGGACTCCAGTCCATACCGCGTGGCCAGCATGAGGCGTCTGAGGCAATAGGTCTTTCCGCGGCGCAGAAGTACATCTTCATCATCCTGCCGCAAGCGATCAAGGCGGTTATCCCGGCAATTATCGGGCGCTTCATCGCCCTATGGAAAGATACAGCGCTACTCGCCGCAATATCGCTCGTCAACACACTGGAAAAGGCGAAGAAGATCCTCGGGGGCCAGACGGACATAGCGGAGGGCGCCTTCTTCGAGATATATATTGTGGTAGGGCTCATATACTGGCTGGTTTCGTATCTGTTATCCCGGCTTGGCGGAGCGGCGGAAACCCGATTAGGACTGGGCACGAGATAACGGACCAGGCTATAGAGAGGACCGGTACATGGCAAAGCAGAGCGGCAAAGAGATACTCCGTCTAGAAAAAGTGGTGAAACGCTACGGCGATTTCGCTGCTCTGAAAGAAGTCGACGTCTCAGTGATCGAGGGCGAGGTCGTCGTCATCATCGGGCCTTCTGGCTCAGGCAAATCGACCCTGCTCAGGACCATAAATCAGCTCGAGCGACACGATTCCGGCCGGATCGTCGTTGACGGCGTCGATCTGACGGACGACGCCCGCACTCTCGCCAAGATACGGGCCGATACGGGAATGGTCTTTCAGCAGTTCAATCTCTTCCCGCACCTCACCGTCATACGCAACATAACACTCGCGCCGCAGAAGGTCCGCCACATGCCGCAGAAGCAGGCGGAGGAGCTCGCGCTTCAACTGCTGCGCCGCGTAGGTATACCTGAACAGGCGAATAAGTACCCTGGGCAGCTGTCAGGCGGCCAGCAGCAGCGCGTCGCCATTGCCCGGGCTCTCGCGATGAGTCCCAAGCTGATGATGTTCGACGAGCCCACCTCCGCGCTCGACCCGGAGATGATCAACGAGGTCCTCAAGGTGATGGGCGAGTTGGCTGCGTCCGGTATGACCATGATCTGCGTTACCCACGAGATGAGCTTCGCAAGGAACGTCGCCGACCGCGTGATCTTCATGGATGAGGGCGAGATAGTCGAAGTCGGAACCTCTGAGGAGTTCTTCACCAGCCCGCGAGAGTCCCGCACCAAACTCTTTCTAAGCAAGATCCTCACCCACTAATTTGCTACTCCAACCCAATCTCCCCTGTAGCAAAGGGCTAGAGGGCCCCGGCCCATTCGTCCTGAGCTTGTCGAAGGCTATTCCTAAGGGCATCGCGCAGGCGCGCTCCAGCCAAAACGGCATCAACCGATGTGTTCAGGCTGTCCGAACTCCAGCGAGGGCCCAACTCCCTAACGGGTTCCTACGACCTGCTGGCGCCGGGGATATCACGGCGGTGGAAAAGGTAGAAGGCCAGTCCGCCCAAGACCAGAACGTAGGCCGCAAGCACCAGAGAGGCGTGGAGCTCCCCTGGAGCATCCCCTTGAGTGGGGCCGGCGAAGCCCTCTGCATCTCCACCACTCATGAAGACGCCGATATTATAGACCAGCAGGAAGTCCGCCACGTTCTGGAACCAGTCGAAGAGATTGATGAAGATGCCAAGGAAGATCTGCTCAAAGAAATAGTACCCGAGGCCTACGCCCATGACCTGCCCCCCAAAGACTGGTCCAGTAATAGACTCGTAAACTGGACATGCTGAAAGGGGGTAGTCAATGGCGAGTAAGCAGCGCAGTGTAGAGGAGATAATAGGGAAGCTTCGGGAAGCGGAGGTGGCCCTGGCGCAAGGGGAGACGGTGGCCCAGGCATGCAGGGGTATCGGGGTATCGGACCATACGTTTTACCGATGGCGCCAGCAGTATGGGGGGCTGAGGATAGACCAGGCGAGGCGGTTGCGGGAGATGGAAGCGGGGAACGGACGACTCAGGCGTGCGGTAGCGGACCTGACGTTGGACAACCAGATTCTAAAGGAGGCAGCACGGGGAAACTTCTGAGCCCGGCTCGCCGGCGGAGATGCGTGGAGTTGGCACGGGAACGGTATGGCATCTCTGAGCGGCGCGCTTGCCGGGAGCTCTTCGATACCCTCTGGGAGGTGCAGGTCCTCACCGAGCAGTGGCGCCACGAGTACAACCACCAACGCCCCCACAGCGCCCTTGGGCTATCGCCCTCCTGCTCCAGAGGCCATCCTCACCTCCTCTGCTCCAAGCGCTATCAGTGTCTCATGATTTGTGGTACAACTATTGGGAGGCAGATCAGCGCCATGCGGGCTCGTTTCGGACTGTCTCGGCATTCCCATTTGCAGGTATCGTGCACGACTTTCTCGGCGAGAAACGAGCTGGTGATGCGTGTGTCACTCCGGAGGGAAGGCAGGGCACTCTGAACGTCCGGCGGGACGATCTTCCATTCGTTGTCCCAACCCGACTAGACGAGGCACACCTGCCGATACCGCGGGCCGTCGTCCTTGAGTGCGAGGAGCTACGGCCGCCGTTTGCGCCGGGCGTGTTGCTCGACGTACGGCCGGTGAAGACCGGCAGATCGGTCTGGAGATCGTCTACTAGCCGTAGGCCCTTGCGTAGCTCCCCAGGCCGGGCAACATCGTGGAGTTGGCTAATTCTCTCGCCTGAAGTCATTCCGACATGGCTCCCTCCCTGCTGCGGGCGGATGCCGCTGTGAGGACCCTATCCGCGATTGGTCAGGGAACAAATCGCGTGATTCTTTCGTCTTACACTATGGAACGCATCTGAAACGGTCATTGCTAGAGGGAGGTCGCTGGACCATGCTTTTGAGAATTAGCCGATTCCCAATCCCAATTATGCTCGTCGCACTGCTGGCTGTGACCGCGTGCGGTGGCTCGGACGAATCTGCTGGGCATCCGGGTGCGCCGGGTGTGCCGGGGGCGCCAGGTGTGCCGGGGGCGCCAGCAGCCCCCGCAGCAGCAGCGGCTCCGGCACCTAGGGAAGTAGTCGTGAAGGAAGTAGTCGTGACGGCGATGGCGGTCCCTGCCGCTGCACCGGCGGCCCCTGCGCCTAGGTTGGTGAGAGTTCAAGAACAAGCTGCTGCGGCCTATATCGAGGTTTCGTCGGAGACACAGGCTCAGCTGGTGAATCTGGAACGAATCATCGTCCGCACTTTCGAGGCTACGATCGTGGTGGCGGGCGTGCAGCGCTCCATGGACCTGATCACGGCTATGGCCAGAGAGCTGGGCGGTTGGGTCGTATCTACCAGTAGATTCGAGAAGCACCGTGGGTTCATCTCCTTCCGTGTTCCGGCTGAAGCCCTGGATAAGGCGACCGCGCGTCTGAGGGAGATGGCCGTCGAGGTCAAAGCGGAGGTCTCTGACAGCCGAGACGTGACCGATGAGTACTTCGACCTGAGGGCGCGGCTGGACAATCAGAAGGCCACGGAAGAGGCGCTGCTCAAGCTATTGGGGCGCGCCGAGACCGTCGAGGCCGCTTTGAAGGTCCAGCAGACCTTGACCGGAGTCCAGGAAGAGGTTGAGCGCCTGCAGGGTAAGATCAAGCTTCTTGAGGAGACTTCGGCGTTTTCGCTGGTGAGCGTCAACTTAGAGCTTGAGCCAGTTGACATGGCGGTGGAGGAGATAGCAGACAAGACGACCGGTGTCGGCGAGAGGGTCAGGTTCCGTGCCTTTTTCAAGCCGCCCGAGGGGATCGAGGACTTCAGCTACACGTGGGACTTCGGTGACGGTGAGAGCGTTCGCGGCCATCAGACGGCGCCAACGGAGAAAGAAGATACCCGGGTCACGGCGACTGTGACCCATAGGTACAGAGACGAAGAGGACTCGCCATACATCGTTCAGTTCGAGATACAGGGCAGCGGCGAAGCGGGTGCCGCCGAAGGCGATACGACCCTGATGGTCAAGGTCACCAGGATTCCCGACATCGTTGTCTTCGCCGGCGAGAGTATCGTTGTGGACGAGGGCGAGGAGGTCGAGTTCAGTGGGTCCTTCACTCGGCCGCCGGGTCTGAACGAGGTCGAGTACAGGTGGGACTTCGGCGACGGCTCCGAGCCTGCCACGGGAATGCTGGGAGTGGGGATCACCACCGCCGTAGCGACTCACGTCTATGAGCACCACCGGCCTTTCTCGTATCAGGCGACGTTTACGATAACGGCCAAGAGTGAGGCGGGTACTGTGGAGGACTCCAGCTCGCTCGACGTAAGGGTTAGAGAGATGCCGGGCTGGGTCATCACGGGTTTGAGCTTCAGCGACCAGGGCAAGACCGCTGTGAGGACCCTGTCCGCGGTTGGTCAGGGGGCACTGATCGGAGTCATCTGGGTGGCCATACTCAGTCCTGCGTGGCTGGTCGTTGGCGGCGGAGGCTACTGGCTGATACGCAGGTACAAGGGCCGGCAGCGTAGCACGTCCGCTGGCCCCACCGACGCTCATGAGTCTCAGGGCGATCAGTAGGTGGCTCTAGAGATGTGGGTTAGCAAGTTCGAGGTGACCCGAGTCAGCGAGGTGTCGACATGCTTATAGTTTTGTCACTCAACGTGATCGTGTTTATTGCGATCGCCGTTGCACTCTTCTGGAAGTACCGCCTCACTCGAGACGCCGGCTTCCTCTGGTTCAGCGCCGCGATCGTCGTGTGGCCGCTCGTTAGCGCCGGAGGAGTGTTTGGGATGGACCGGCTGAGTTCAGAGTCGGTGCCTTTCTCCCTTAGCCCGGGCGAATTCGTTGCTGGCGGGGTATACATTCTCGGGTTGATCGAGCGGATTCTGTTCTTGGTCGCGATCATCTACCTGTACAGGGGCCGAGTCCTCGACGTGAGGGAAGAGGACTCATCACAACCGGTCCTGGCCATGCCCTAGGGTAGGCTGCGGAATGGAACAAGCCGACCACGCTTTTCGTCACTACTACTGAAGATCAGAGAATAATTGGACGAGGAGCAACGGAAATGAATACGAGGATGGGGATAACCACCTCGCTGGTCGTAAGCCTTTTGCTGTTGGCGATCATCGCGTGTGCGGAGACGCCCGCGTCTCCTACACCGGCCCGTACTGAGGCTGCGGTTGGGATGCAGCCTACTCAGGGGCCGACCACATCAAGCCAACTGACCGCGAACGACCGGCAAAGTCCAGGCGTCGGCCCTATCCCATCACCCCCACCATCTCCCCCCATTCTTGGAGAAAAGGTATCGCTGGACGAGGCGCGGCGACGGACGCCGTACACCATACCTATTCCCCCGGACGGTGTGGTTGGTGCCGACATCCAAGAGGTCTGGGCCTCGAAGGAAGGAGCTCCAACCGAGTTCAGGCGAGTCTATCTCATCTACGCCAACGGCCTGAAGCTATCGATAGGTGGGCGACCCGATGCCATAGACTACAGTGCGCTTGCGGACGATCCCTTCCGAGCAGCGAACGTTCGAGGGATTCCGGCGTCAGGCAAAGACCCTGCCGTCAAAACTCTAAGCACCGGCGGCCAAGTCAATACTCCTGCGAATCTCAGTTGGTGGGTGAATCAGGTGGACATCGGACTGTACCATCCGACCTGGTATATGGAGCAACTGCTTGAAATCGGAGAGGCGATGCCTGACCCGATCTGGTCCCCCACAACGACACGAGCCTTGCCGACCTTCACTCCGGTTCCGAACGTTGGAGTTGCCACCCCAACCATCGCCAGCGTAGCCCAGCCCCCGCCACTTCCTCAAGTGTCCCTTGAGCACGGTGGCCGCTCATATCAAGGATGGAGAGGCAGCTACTGTTGGCCGGTGAGTGCGAACAGCCGCGTCTGCGCAGATAGCGTAGGATGGCAAGGATTCGACAAGGTATCGGCTGTATTGATGAAACGAGGGGATGAGTTCTCGATCAGAATCTCCGGTAGCGACCCTGCCTCAGACGAGTTCCGTGTTCGGGCATCCATCCCCCAGGAGACCAGGCTAGCGGTCAAGCCCGGCGAGGAGCTTTTCAGCAGCGATTCCCTGGAAGGGCTAAGGCTCGACCTCCCAGCAGGCGTTTACTTTGTCAGCACCTTCTATAAGTCCCAGCTAGGGGACGTTTCCTTCGGATTCAAGGTAGAGATCGTCGACTATCCGTAGCCCTTGCATAACTCCCCAGACGGGGCAACATTCGTGGAGTTGGCTCCCGCTTCAAGTCGTTCAGACATGGACTGTAAACGGTCAGCGAAAATGGGACACCTGAGAGGGGTGGAAAACCCGAGAGTCTGAGAGTGGTGTGAGCTCCTGAAGCGAGGGTAAAGCACCTCATGAAAGGAGCAGACCGTGTCCCAGTCACAAGAGAGCAAGGCGGATGCTGCCCAGCAGCGGAGCGAGGAGACCAGGTCTTTCGTCCGCACGGTGAAGGCGGCAACCCGACGTAGATACACCCCCGAAGAGAAGCTCCGTGTCGTCCTGGAGGGCTACCGTATCAAAAAAACGGCTATCCCAGTGCCTGCCGACGACGTCGGTACCACGCATGAGCGCGTCCGAGAAGACGACGGTCCTGGCCAGGGTAGCTTCGTCCACGCTTCCAAAGCGTCAGGTACTCAAGGACCTGGGTGTCCCAAGAGCACCTACTATCGGTGGCTGACGCGCGAGCAACGGTGCCAAAGGCTTGAGAACCAACCGGGAGGCGGCCTGGCACCCTGGAACCGCCTGAGTCAACCTGAGGAGCAAGCGGTCCTGACGGTGGCACGTCGAGCGCCTGAACTGAGCTGTCGTCAACTTGCCGCCTGGATCACCGACAACCAGGGCTTCTCTGTCTCCGAGTCCACGGTCTACCGCATCCTGCGCAGGGAGGGTCTGGTCAAGTCACCCGAGATGCAGCTCAAGGCCGGCAAGGAGTATCACCGCAAGACCACCGGTCCCAACCAGATGTGGGCAACCGACGCCTCCTACTTCAAGGTCATCGGGTGGGGCTACTACTACTTGGTGACGGTGATGGATGACTTCTCCCGCTTCATCCTGGCCCATAAGCTCCAACGCGGCATGACCTCAGACTCTTTCATCGAGGTGGTCCAGGATGCCGTGGACAAGACCGGCATGACTGAGATCCCGGTGCAAGACAGGACCAGGCTACTGAGCGACAACGGCTCTGGCTACGTCTCCCGAGCTTTTGGAGACTACCTCAGGCTGGTGGGCATCAGGGCCCTGGGCAACGTCACGCCTGCTGACGTGCTCAACGGGAGGCGGGAGCAGATCCTACAACGGAGGAAGGAGGTGCAGGTCCACACGATCGAACGGAGAAGACG
The DNA here is from genome assembly GCA_965248005.1 of Dehalococcoidia bacterium. Classification (GTDB taxonomy): domain Bacteria; phylum Chloroflexota; class Dehalococcoidia; order Lucifugimonadales; family UBA1123; genus CBDFIE01. The sequence goes on along the minus strand of CBDFIE010000003.1, from coordinate 92,101 downwards.
CTATAACAGGACCCTCAAGGAGCTCGCCCGACACTCCTCATAACAATAACCTTCTCGGGTCTCAAAGTGTCCCACTTTTGCTGGTTGACAACACCTCAGGAGGCTCGCCGGTTATGCCGTCATTCTCAACCCGCGGGGCCGGCGCCCAGACCGCCCTATGTCGCTTCAGCATCTGGGCGTCCGCCGGTCTATATCCGGCCGCGTTTCCGTACAATTATGTATATCACGGCTGCGCCCGCCACGGCCCCGGCCGCCATAAGGATGATCCACCACAGGCTAATTCCGCCATCGTCGACAGGCACGACTGGCGCCGGTGTCGGGCTGGGGACCACCGTAGGCGTATGCGCCGGCGTCGGCGTCGGCGTCGCGACCGGTTCGGGGAGTCCCTGGACCGGGTTGCTCAAGACGGCCTGTACCTGCTTGCCGGAACCTTCGCCGTCAGCGTAAGACGCCGTGACCCGCAGGTACTTGTCCGCGTCCAGGTCAACGGGCGTATAGGTGGAGGAAGACGCGCCGGCCGTATCTTGCCAGTTCGCGCGGTCTGAGGACGCGGCCCACTGCCAGGAGATGTCAGACAGCGAGCCGTCGGGATCGCTCAGGGAAGCGGCCAGCGCGGCCCCAACCTTTGGTCGTTCTGAGGACACCGACACCGTCCCTGCCTCATCGACGTTGCTGACGTCGATGCTCACTTCAATGCGGTCGTCGATCGTGGAGTCGTCGTTGCCGTAGGAGTCCCTGCCGTCGTGGACGGAGACGATGACCGTGTACCTCGTAGGCCCGGACTCGTAGTCGAGCATGGTCCCGGAGCCGACGGTGATCTGACCGGTGGAGCCGTCTATGACGAAGGACGACGCCTCGGTCCCTGACAACGAGTAGGTCAGGATATCGCCGTCCGGATCCGTCGCGGTGATGGCGTCTCCCACGAGGGTGCCCGGCGGTGTGTTCTCATCAACGGTCAGTAATGTGACGTCGCCTTCGAACGATGGATCTCTTTGGGCGGTCTGCCGTTCCATGACGGCGTGTGCAGACTTGCCTGGGCCGTGTCCGTCCGTATAGGAGGCCGTTGCCTGGAGGTAGATGCCCACATCGTCTGCGACCGGGGTGTAGGAGTCCGAGTTGGCCCCGGAGATGTCGCTCCAATTGGAACCATCTGAGGACGCGGCCCACTGCCAGGAGGTGTCGGACACCGAGCCGTCGAGATCGCTCAGGGAAGCGGCCAGCGCGGCCCCGACCTTTGGTCGTTCTGAGGACACCGACACCGTCCCAGCCTCATCGACGTTGCTGACGTCGATGCTCACTTCAATGCGGTCGTCGGTCGTGGAGTCGTCGTTGCCGTAGGCGTCCCTGCCGTCGTGGACGGAGACGATGACCGTGTACCTCGTAGGCCCGGACTCGTAGTCGAGCATGGTCCCGGAGCCGACGGTGATCTGACCGGTGGAGCCGTCTAGAACGAAGGAAGACGCGTCGGTCCCCGACAGCGAGTAGGTCAGGACATCGCCGTCCGGATCTGTCGCGGTGATGGCGTCTCCCACGAGGGTGCCCGGCGGTGTGTTCTCATCAACGGTCAGTAATGCGACGTCGCCATCGAACGATGGATCTCTTTGGGCGGTCTGCCGTTCCATGACGGCGTGTGCAGACTTGCCTGGGCCGTGCCCGTCCGTATAGGAGGCCGTTGCCTGGAGGTAGATGCCCGCATCGTCTGCGACCGGGGTGTAGGAGTCCGAGTTGGCCCCGGAGATGTCGCTCCAATTGGAACCATCTGAGGACGCGGCCCACTGCCAGGAGGTGTCGGACACCGAGCCGTCGAGATCGCTCAGGGAAGCGGCCAGCGCGGCCCCGACCTTGGTCGTTCTGAGGACACCGACACCGTCCCAGCCTCATCGACGTTGCTGACGTCGATGCTCACTTCAATGCGGTCGTCGGTCGTGGAGTCGTCGTTGCCGTAGGCGTCCCTGCCGTCGTGGACGGAGACGATGACCGTGTACCTCGTAGGCCCGGACTCGTAGTCGAGCATGGTCCCGGAGCCGACGGTGATCTGACCGGTGGAGCCGTCTAGAACGAAGGAAGACGCGTCGGTCCCCGACAGCGAGTAGGTCAGGACATCGCCGTCCGGATCTGTCGCGGTGATGGCGTCTCCCACGAGGGTGCCCGGCGGTGTGTTCTCATCAACGGTCAGTAATGCGACGTCGCCATCGAACGATGGATCTCTTTGGGCGGTCTGCCGTTCCATGACGGCGTGTGCAGACTTGCCTGGGCCGTGCCCGTCCGTATAGGAGGCCGTTGCCTGGAGGTAGATGCCCGCATCGTCTGCGACCGGGGTGTAGGAGTCCGAGTTGGCCCCGGAGATGTCGCTCCAATTGGAACCATCTGAGGACGCGGCCCACTGCCAGGAGATGTCGGACACCGAGCCATCGGGATCACTCAATGAGACGGTCAACGCGGTCCCGACCTCTGGTTGTTCCAAGGACACCGACACCGTCCCGGCCTCATCAACGTTGGTTATCGTGATGGTCACATCGACGTCGTCGCTGGCGTTGCGGTAGTTGCTGGCCCGGACCGTCACCTCGTAGACGGACTGGGTCTCAAAGTCCAGCGGGTGCTTCACAATCAACTGGCCGGTGCTGCGGTCAATGCCGAAAGAAGACGCGTCGATCCCTGACAGCGAGTACGAGAGCCTATCGCCGTTCGGATCTGTGGCGGTGAGGGCGCTGCCCACGGGCGTGCCCGGCGACGTGTTCTCATCGAAGGTGAACGTGACGCTGTAGCCGCCAATGAAGTAGGGGGTACGGTTGGCCGCTCGAGTAGTGGCGTTCAACGAGGGCGCTCGAGGAGTGGTGTTCAACGAGGGCGACCAATCGCCTGCGCCAAACACGTTCACCGCGCGGATTTGGAACCTATACGTTAGGTGGTTGATCAGGTCTCTGACGGTGTGGGATGTCGTCGTCGCGCTGCTTCCGTGGATTGTGGTCGCCGGGCCGAAGTTGCCGTCACCGCTGGCCTGACGGTACTCGTACCGGGTGATGCCGGGGTCGTCGGGGTCGTCCCAGGCGAGCCGGACGCTAGAGTCTTGCGCGGTTGCGGTGAAGTTGGCCGGCTCATCTGGTGCCGGCATGGGCGTGGCCCGGGCGATGTTCGAGGGCAGGCCTTCTCCATATGAGTCGAAGGCGCGGACCTGGAAGGCGTACTCCACACCGTTGGTCAGGCCTCCCACGGTGGCGGACGTGGTCTCTGCTCCGCTGGTCAAAAAGAACCACTGTGGGATGTCCGACACGTAGACCGAACCGAAGCCATTGTTCCCCTCGGGCGCCCCGACCACGATGCTCTGGCCGTCCAGGGCGACGGAGTTTCCGAACTCGTCGCCCCTTTCTTCTTCGTCGGTGCGTAAAATGAGCTTGTCCGACTCAGTTCTGTAGTCTTTGTTCGGATCGTTGGACCAGACTGCGCCGGCCGGCTTGGTGAAGAGGTAAGTCGCACCGGAACGAGGGTCGTCGTCGCATTCGTCGCATACGTCGATGTTGGCGGCGTACGCCCCCACCACGATGGTGCTAGCCCTCACTGCAAGGGAGAACCCGAATTCTTCGGACCCATCGCTGTCCGAAGCCTCGAGCCTGGCCGCTTGGGACCACGTACCAGAGCTGAATACGTAAGCAGCGTTGTTCTTGCGGGCTCCAACCACCACGGTGTTACCGTCTACTGCTACGGAGTGCCCGAACTGGTCGCCATCATCGGCGTCGGCGGCGGTGAGCTTGGCCGTCTCTACCCTGTGGGTTTCCCCTGGTTCCGGATCGTTGCCCCACACACGGGTCATCGAATTCCTGGTGAAGACATAGGCCACACCCGTATTGGCGTTGTATCCCGGCGCCCCAATCACGATGGTGTCGCGGTCCACCGCCACGGAGTGACCGAAATAGTCGAATGCGTCGCCGTCGGATGCGGTGAGCTTGGCAGTCTGTATTCTGTGGTTTCCTAAGTCCGGATCGTTGCCCCACACACGGGTCATCGAATTCCTGGTGAAGACATAGGCCGCGCCCGCCTTTCCGTTGTGCCAGCGTGCCCCGACCACGATGGTATCGCCGTCCACCGCAACGGAGTACCCGAACCAGTCATTCTCCGCGCCGTCGTCGGCAATGAGCTTGACTGGCTCGCTCCACACACCGGTAAGCGGGTCCCTGATGAAAACATAGGCCGCACCGGCATCGGCGTTATCGTTGGTGTCGTGCTGGTACGCGCCGATTACGGCGACGTTGCCCTCCACTGCTACGGAGTACCCGAACCAGTCGTTCTCCGCGCCATCGGAGCCGGCAGTGAGCTCGATTGGGTCGCTCCACACACCGTCAACCTCGGTGAAGACATAGGCCGCGCCGGCGTGCTCTTTGCTGCCTACGTCGTGCTCGGGAGCACCCACCACGATCGTATTCCCATCCACCGCCACCGAAACCCCGAACTCTCCCTCCGTCTCGCCGTCCGAGCCGGCGGTGAGCTTGGTCTGCTCGGGAGGATGCTGGTACTGGTACCCGGTTAGGGACGAATCGCGCGGGTCATCCCAGCTGAGCGTTACCTGGGAATCTCCTGGCTGAGCGGACAGACCATCGGTCTTGCCGGGCTTTGCACTCATGGGCGTGGCCGCGACGGTTTCGTTAGACGGACGATTGGCGGCGGCGTTCACCGAACGCACCCGGAAGGCGTACTCCTGGTCGTTGGTCAGATTGAGCACCCGGTAGAAGTAATCCTCGCCGTCGTCGGTCAGTTCTGTTGAGCCGAAGTCCGTCCACTCCGCGTCTGAGATGTCCATCGCGTAGGCAAAACCGGGAGCGTTGTCGTCCTGAGGCGCGCCTGCCATGAGGGTACCGTCGTCTACTGCAACGGAGTATCCGAGCCGGTCATTCTGGTCGGGACCGGGGCCGGCGAGATTGAGCGTCTGGCTCCACACCCCTAACTTCCGGGCAAACACGTAAGTCGAACCGGTGTCACTAGCGGCGTTGTCGCGGTCGTCCAGGTACGCCCCGACGACGGCGGTAGTGCCGTCCACCGCAACGGATTTCCCGAACCCATCGCCCGGGTCGCCATTGGAGGCGATGAGCTTGACCGGCTGGCCCCACTTGCCGGAGTTCGAATCCCTGGTGAAGACGTAGGCAGCACCAGCATTGGCGTTGGCACCGACGTCGTGCAGGTGCGCTCCAACCACGACAGCATCAACGTCGATGGCCACCGAGACCCCGAATTCGTCGTTCGCCGCGCCGTCGGGGGCGGTGAATTTGGCCCCCTCAGTGTTGCCGGTCCAGCCGTCGGTGGGCTTGGTAAAGACGTAGGCTGCACCGGCGTTGAGGATACTGCTGCCGTTGTCATCAATGTCGTGCAGGTGCGCGCCGACCACGACGGTGTCACCGTCGATGGCCACGGAGATTCCAAGCTCGTCGTTCGCCGCGCCGTCGGAGGCGATGAGCTTGGCCGCAGTGGTGGTGGAGGTCCAAGCGGCGCCGGTCTTGGTGAATACGTAAGCTGCACCCCTGTTACCGTCGTCACCGTTACCGTCGTCACCGTATGCTCCTACCACGAGGGTGTCGCCGACCACCGCTACGGAATGCCCGAACCTGTCGTCCTCCTCGCCGTCGGAAGCGGTGAGCTTGGCCGCAGTGGTGGTGGAGGTCCAACCGCCGTCGGGCCTGGTGAATACGTACGCTGCGCCGTTGCGAGTGTCGTCCTGGCGCGCCCCAACCACGATGGTGTTTCCGTCTATGGCCACGGAAATTCCGAACTCGTCATTCGCTGCGCCGTCGGAGGCAGTCAGCGTGGCGGCTTGGCTCCATGCATCGTCCGAATCCTTGGTGAAAACATAGGCCACACCGACGTTGGTGTTCCCGTTGAGGTTCCGGTGGTAGGCCCCGACCACCGCGGTGCTGCCATCTATCGCAACCGAATACCCGAACTCGTCGTCGTTAGCACCGTCGTCGTCGGTCAGCTTGCTCTGGGGAAGGTGCAATAGCTGGTGCTTGTCTATCGGCTGATTCCTGGTCACGGGCGTCACATTCCAGTGGAACGTCGCCTGGGTGTCTCCGCTAGTAGTGCCGAGCCCGGTGGGCATATTTGGCACATCGATGATCGTCACGTCGCGGAAGGAGGAAGAGAGGCCCGGGAGCGTGCCGCTGTTGACGGCCCGGACGGCGAACGTATACATCGTGTCCACCATCAGACCGGAGACGATGTGCGAGACCGTGCCGGAATCGCTCCCGGAGATGTCGCTCCAATTGGAACCGCCGTCAGCCGTGTACTGATAGCCGGTGACCGTCAGGCGCGCCCCGGCCGTGTCCCACGTTAACTCCACCTGGCCGACCCCGGTCTGCTCGGCATTAAAGTTTGTCGGCCGGGCGGGGCGGGAGCCGGACGCTGATGGGGTCGCGTCCTCCTCGTTGGTCGTGTCGCTTCCGATGGTCACGTTCACGGCCCGGACCCGGAAAGTGTATGTGCTGTCGTTGGTCAGACCGGTCACAATGTGGGACGTGGTCGTCCATGTGCTTCCGGTGACGTCGGTCCAATCGTCGCCGAAGTCGCCCCCGGTCTTCTGCTGGTATTGGAACCCGGTAATCGACGTTTGGCTGCCGGAGTAACGCCAACTCAGCTGCACCTGCTCGTCGCCAGCGCGGGCAGTGAGCGCGGTGGGCCCGTCCGTCGGCGCTACAGCTATTGTTACCGACCAAGGGTCGGAAGGAGCGCTCCTACCATCGTTTTCGACAGCGCTGTTGACGGCGCGGACCGCGAAGGTGTACGTGGTGCCCACCATCAGATCGGAGACGGTGTAGGAGACGGTGGTGGAATGGCTCCCAACGGCTTTTTGCCAATTTGTGCCGTCGTCCGTGTACTCAAACGTGACGATGGTCAGCGGATCGGTGCTCGGCTCCCACTCCAAACGCACCTCGCCTGCGCCAACCTGCACCGCGGAGAAGTACCTGGGTTTCGCGGGGGCCGAGGCCTCGGCCGCTGGTTCCGCGGACACCTGATTAGACGGGCCGCTTGCGCCGCCGTCGTTCACCGCGCGGACCGCGAAGGTGTGCTCCAAGCCGTTGGTCAGGCCGGTCGCAAAGTGGGACCTGGTCTCTCCCGTGCTCCCAGCGATGTCGGCCCACACCGCGATGTCGTAAAGGTAGGCGGCCCCCTGACTGTTGCTGCCTTGCCCGTTCGACCCGACCATGGCGGTGAGGCCGTCTACAGAAACGGAAAGCCCGAACCTGTCGCCATTACCGGTGCCGGACCCGGTGAGTTTGGCCGCCTCGGTACTGTCGGCCCAGCCGGCGGCAGGCTTGGTGAAAACGTAAGCCGACCCTGACCTGTTGGTTTCGTTCAGGGCGTCCGCCCCAATAACAATGGTGTCACCGTCCACCGCGACGGAGAATCCGAACTGGTCGCCGTCCGTACGGTCGGAGGCGGTGAGCTTGGCCGTCTCAGTCCCTGGGCTGTTGGCCCAGCCGGTATCGGGCTTGGTGAACACATGGGCCGAACCCCTATCGTCATCTTGTCCAATGGCCCCAACCACGATGGTGTCACCATCGATGGCTACTGAACGCCCGAATCTGTCGTCCTTATTGCGGGAGTAGGCCGTGAGATTGGCCACCTCAGTGCCTGGGCTGTTGGCCCAGCCGGTGGCGGGTTTGATGAACACGAAAGCCGAACCCCTATCGTCATCTTGTCCAATGGCCCCAACCACGATGGTGTCACCGTCGATTGCTACCGACCTGCCGAAACTGCTGCTCCCGCTGCCACTGAGCTTGAGTGTCTCTGTATCGTTGACCCAGCCGGTAGCGGGCCTGGTGAAGACGTAGGCTGCATTATTGTTGTGGGCCCCGACCGCGACGGTGTCACCGTCCACCGCTACCGAAATTCCGAACTCGTCGTCATCCGCGTGGTCGGAGGCGGTGAGCTTCGCCGCAGTGCTGGTGGAGGCCCAGCCGCCGCTGGGTTCGGTGAATACGTACACCGCACCTTTACTGCTCGAGCCGTGGGGAGCGCCAACCACTATCGTGTCGCCATTCGAAGTGTCTTCATGCACCGCCACAGATAGACCGATTCTATCCTGAGCATTCGGATCGCTGGCTCTGAGCTCGGCCACCTGGCTCCACGTGCCGGATGAGTCCCTGGTGTATACGAAGGCGGCGCCGGAATTATCGGGGTTGTCCTCTCCGGGCATTCCGACCACGGCGGTGTCGCCGTCAATCGCTACGGCATACCCGAACTCGTCGTTCGCCGCCCGGTCGTCGGCGGTCAGCATAGGGCGCTCGGCATGCTGCCATAGCTGGTAGCTGTTGATGGGCGGCGAGCCCTCGACGGGATCGTTCCAGCTCAGCTTCACCTGGGTATCGCCGGGCACAGCGGAGAGCCCGGTCGGCTTCGCTGGCCGCGGCTTTAACGGCATGGCCCTGAGGGGGTCCGAGGGCGGGCCGGCGCCGGCCCCTTCCACCTTGTCCACCGCGTCCACCGCGCGGACCTGAAGGCTGTACCCGACCCGGTTGGTCAGACCGGTGACGGTGTGGGACGTGGTCGTCGCGTCGCTATTGGCAATGTCGGCCCACTCCGGGACTGTCCACAGGTAGACGGCGCCTGAATCGGGCCCGCTGATGTTGGACTTGTCCGCTCCGGCGATGACGGTATTGCCTACCACCGCAACGGAATACCCCAGCCAGTCGTCCTTTCCGCGGGAGGGGCCGGTGAGCTTCGTCTTCTGGCTCCACCCGTTGGAATCCTGGGTGAAAACGTAGGCCGAACCGGCATTGTCGCCATTGTCGTCGTCCAGGTAGGCCCCGACCACGATGGTGTCCTCGTTATCGTCCACCGCCACGGCAATCCCGAATTCGTCTCCTCTCATAGCGTCGGAGGCGATGAGCTTCGCGGTCTCAGTGCCGCCGGCCCAAGGACCGCCGGTAGGCTTGATAAAGACATAGGCCGCACCGGCGTTTTCCTTCTCGGTGCCGACGCCGACATCGTACTTGTGCGCCCCGACCACGACGGTTTCGCCGTGCACAGCCACGGAGATTCCGAACTCGTCGTTGGCCGCGCCGTTATCGGCGGTGAGCTTGGCGGTCTCGGTGGCGTCGGCCCAGCCGTCGCTCTCGGGCTTGGTGAAGACGTAGGCGGCGCCTTTGTTGCTGTCGTTTTGGTGCGCTCCCACCACGACGGTTTCGTCGTGCACAGCCACGGAGATTCCGAACTGGTTGTTCTCCACGGCGTCGGAAGCGGTGAGCTTGGCGGTCTCGGTGGCGTCGGCCCAGCCGCCGCTCTCGGGCTTGGTGAAGACGTAGACGGCACCGGAGTCAGCGACGTCGTCGGTGGTGTCTACGTCGTCGTCGTTGGCGTTTTCCAGGTGAGCTCCTACGATCACTGTTTCGTCGTGCACCGCCACGGAAATCCCGAACTCGTCGTTCGCCGCGGCGTCGGAAGCCGTTAGCTTGGCCTTCTGGCCCCAGACACCGAAGACCTTGGTGAATACGTAAGCGGCACCGGAGTCAGTGACGTCGTTGGTGGTATCTACGTCGTCGTCATTGGCGTTTTCCAGGTGCGCTCCCACGACGATCGTGTCGCCTTCTATGACAACAGAAATTCCGAACTCGTCGTTCGCCGCGGCGTCGGAAGCGGTGAGCTTGGCCGCCCAGTTCCACGGAGCGGTAGACGAGCTTCTGGTAAAGACGTGGGCGGAACCGGAATCAGCGCCAGCGTCATCGTCCTTATAAGCCCCGACCACGGCGGTGTTGTCGTCCACCGCAACGGAGATTCCGAACCCGTCGCCCCGCACCACCGGGTCGTCGGTCGAGGCGGGGGGCAGCTTGCCACCCTGAATAATCTGGAGCAGTTGGTACTTCTCTATCGTCGAATCTTCGGGGTCAACCCAACTCAGGTCCACCACGGTATCGCCAGCATCCGCGGCGAACCCGACTGGCCGCTCTGGTATCGCAAACATGGGCGTACCACTGGCGCTGGCCGAGGCCGAGCCCCTGCCTGCGGCGTTCACGCCCCGCACCTGGAAGGTGTGCTCCACGTCGTTGGTCAGGCCGGTGACGATGTGAGAGGTGGTCGTCGCGGCGCTATCGGGGATGTCGGTCCAACCCGGAATACGCAAAAAGTAGGCCGCACCAGTATTGGCTTCGTTACTATCATCCGAATACGCACCAACCACGACGGTGTCGCCGCTGACCCCGACGGAATACCCATACCGGTCCCGCTCCGCGCCGTCGGAGGCGGTGAGCTTGTCCCTCTGGCGCCACCCACCGGAGGAGTCCCGGGTGAAGACGTAGGCCGAGCCAGATAGATCGCCGTTATCGTCGTCCTGGTATGCTCCGATCACGACGGTGTCGCCCTCCACTGCGACGGAAATTCCGAACTCGTCGTCCGCCGCGCCATCATCGGCAGTGAGCTTGGCCTTCTGGCTCCACACGCCGGAGACCTTGGTGAATACGTAAGCGGCGCCGTTCCTGGTGTCGCCCTGACGCGCCCCGATCACGGCGGTGTCGCCGTCCACCGCCACGGAGATTCCGAACTCGTCGTTCGCCGCGCCGTCCGAGGCGATCAGCTTCGCCTTCTGGCTCCACACGCCGGAGACCTTGGTAAAGACGTAGGCCGAACCGGACTGGCTGCCGTTGTCGTCGTCCTGACGCGCCCCGATCACCGCGGTGTCGCCGTCCAACGCGACGGAGATTCCGAACTCGTCGTCCGCCGCGGCATCGGAAGCGATGAGCTTGGCGGTCTCGCTGCTGTCGGCCCAGCCGGTGAAGGGCTTGGTGAAGACGTAGGCTGCACCATCGTCGCTGTCGTTTTGGTGCGCTCCCACCAGGATGGTGTTGCCGTCGACAGCCACGGAGATTCCGAACTCGTCGCCCGCCGCACCGCCGAAGGCGGTGAGCTTGGCTGTCTGAGTCATGTCGGCCCAGCCGCTGGCGGGCTTGGTGAATACGTAGGCCGCGCCTTCGTCGTTGTCGTTGGTATCGGCGTCGTTTTGATGCGTCCCAACCACGATGGTGTCGCCGTCCACCGCCACCGAATACCCGGACTCGTCGTTCGCCGCGCCGTCATCGGCGGTGAGCTTGGCTACCTGCTTCCACACGCCGGAGACCTTGGTAAAGACGTAGGCCGAACCGGCATTGCCGATGGTGTTGCCGTCGTCGGTGTGGTCGTCTTGGTACGCCCCGATCACGGCGGTGTTGCCGTCCACCGCGACGGAGATTCCGAATTCGTCGCCCCGGAGGCCGTCGCCGGCGGTCAGCTTGCTCGGGTCGATCTGGAAGTGCTGGTACTTGTCTATGGTCGAATCATCGGGATCGTCCCAACTCAGCTCCACCTGCTCGTCGCCCGCGTCCGCGGTGAGCCCGCTGGGCGCCGCGGCCTGGGCTTCTAGAGTTACGGACTCGACGTCCGAGGCGTTTTGACCGCCACCGTTGACGGCGCCGACGGTGAAGGAGTATTCGATCCCGCCGATCAGACCGCTGATCGTGTGGGAGGCGGTGCTGGAATCGCTTCCTTCGATGCCGATCCAATTACCGAAGCCGCTACCATCGTTCTGTTTGTACTGATAACGCCTGACGGTCAGCGGTTCAGTGCTCGCGGGCCACGCCAAGCGCACCTGGCCGACGCCGGTCTGGGTGACGGTGAGGGCTGCGGGTTTGGAGGGGCCGCCCGTCGCCGCCACGGCCTTCGCGTCTGCTTCAGACGCGTCGCCTGCTCCCGCCGCGTTCACCGCGCGGACCCGGAAAGTGTGCTTGGCGTTGTTGCGCAGACCCCTGGCGATGTGAGAGATGGTCTCCGCTCCGCTGCCGGGGATGTCGGCCCACTCCGCACCGGTGCCGAACACGTAGGCCGAACCCTTACCACTGTCGTCCCCGACTGCCCCGACCAACACGGTGTCGCCGTCCACCGCCACGAAGTTGCCGAACCATTCGTTCTGACTGCGATCGTAGGCCGTGAGCGGGTCCGTACCTTCCGTATCGGTCCAGCCGCCTTGAGGCTCGGTGAAGACGTACGCGGAACCGCGGTTGTTGTCGTCTTGGTCCGCACCAACCACGACGGTGTTGCCGTCCACCGCGACGGAATACCCGAACTGGTCGTTCTCCGCGCGTTCGGAGGCGGTTAGCTTGGCGGTCTCGGTGTCGGTGGCCCAACCGCCGGTGGCGGTCTTGATGAAGACGTACGCTGCACCGGAGTTGCTGACATCGTTGGTGTTGTTATCGGGGTCGTCGTAGTCGTGGTAGGGCGCACCAATTACGATCGTGTCTCCGTCCATGGCTACGGCTCGGCCGAACCGGTCGCCACTGGCGCGGTCGGAGGCGGTGAGCTTCGCCGCAGTGCTGGTGGAGGTCCAGCCGCCGCCGGGTTCGGTGAATACGTAAGCCGCACCTCTTGTGCCGTTTACTTCGAACGCCCCGATCACGACCGTGTCACCATGCACCGCTACGGAGCGACCGAACCGGTCGCCATTTGACTGGCCTCTCAGTGCGGCCGTCTCAGTCATGTCGGCCCAGCCGTTTGCGGGCCTGGTGAAGATGTAGGCTGAACCCCTCGCTCCGGTGGCTTCCTCGGGCGCCCCGACCACGATGGTGTCGCCGTGCACGGCCACCGAAGCTCCGAACTCGTCTTCGGCCTTAGCGTCGGAGGCGGTGAGCCTGGCCGTCTGAGTCATGTCGGCCCAGCCGGTGGCGGGCATGGTGAAGACGTATGCAGCGCCAACATCGTTGAGATCGTTGTTGGCGTCTAAGGGGTTGGGGTGGTCCTCCTCGTACGCTCCGACGACGATGGTGTCACCATGCACGGCGACCGCATGCCCGAAGCCGGCATCGAACTTGCGATCGATGGCGGTGAGCTTGCCCACCTGGGACCAGCCCCCGGCGCCCCTGGTGAAGACGTAGGCGGCGCCGGTATTGTCGGGGTCGTCCCCAAGTGCCCCAATCACCAGGGTGTCACCGTCCACGGCGACCGAAAACCCTAACTCGTCTCCGCCAAAGCGGTCGCTGGAGATCAGCTTGGTGACACTCTCAGGGAACTGGAAGATCTGATACTTGGCTATGGACGCATTGCCGGGGTCCTTCCAGGTCAGCCTCACCTGGGTGTCGCCGGTGTCGCCCGCTTTGGCGGCGAGATCGGTCGGCGCTGCCGGTTCGGCGACGACAATCACGGACTCGGCGCCGGAGGAGACGCCATTGCTGGAGTTATTGACGGCGCGGACCCGGAAGGTGTACGTGACGTCCTGGGTCAGGCCAGTGAAGGAATGGGAGACGGTGCGGGAATCGCTCCCGGAGATGGTGGTCCAAGAGCCGTTGTTCTGTCTGAACTCGTAACCGGTGACGTTCAACGGGTTGGAACTCGCCTCCCACGTCAACTCCACTTGGCCGATGCCCGTCTGTATGGCGGCAAAGCCTTCGGGTACGCCCGGGGCCGAAGACGCCTCCCCCGGCGTCGCGGGCTTCTCGACGGACGCATCGCTTCCTCCCGCGGCGTTCACGGCGCGGACCCGGAACGTGTAGGACGTGTCGTTGGTCAGGCCGGTCACGATATGGAAGGTGGTCCCGGACCTGCTCCCGGGAATGGAGGTCCAATCGTCGCCGAAGTCGCCCCCGATCTTTTGCTGGTACTCGTACCCGGATATGCTGAAATCCGCGGGACTTCTCCAGCCAAGCCACACCTGTTCGTCGCCCGCGACGGCGGTGAATGAGTCGGGCTTCGTCGGCTGTCCGACTATTGTTACGGACCTGGAGTCGGACTCAGTTGAACCGGCGCCGTTGACGGCGCGTACAGCGAAGGTGTACGTGGTGCCCTTGGCCAGGCCGGTGACGGTATGGGAATGGGTGCTGGAATCGCTCCCTGTGATGGCGTTCCAATTGCCACCGTCCCGGTTGTACTCATAACCACTGACGGTCAGCGGGTAGCGGTGCGCGTCCCACGTCATCTCCACCTCACCGTCGCCGGTCTGCGCGGCGGAAAAGTTCAAGAGTTTGACCGGAGCGTAGGTAGCTGCCTTCGGGGTTCCTGCCACGGAGTCGGACGGATCGCTGGTTGCGTCGCCGTCCACCGCGCGCACCCGGAAGGTGTGGTCGATGTCGTTGGTCAGACCGGTCACGATGTAGGACGTGGTCGCCGCGTTGCTATCGGCGATGTCTTCCCAGTCCACGATGTCGAACACATAGGCCGCCTTCACGTCGTTCGCATCTTTGTTTTCCGCCCCAATCACGACGGTGTCACCGTCTATTGCCACGGAAGAGCCGAACTTGTGGTTTTGGCGACCATCGGACGGAGTGAGCTTGGCCGTCTCAGTACCATCGGCCCAGCCCGCACCGGGCCTAACAAAGATGTAGGCCGAGCCGGAATCAGTGTCAACGGCATCATCCGCATAGGCCCCAACCACTACCGTGTCTTCATCCACCGCTACGGAATACCCGAACTCGTCGTCCTCCGCGCCGTCGGAGGCGGTGAGCTTCGCCGCCTCGGTATTGTCGGCCCAGTCGCCGTTGGGCTTGGTGAACACGAAAGCCGAACCCGTATCGCTGTCTTGGCCGTCGGCCCCAACCACTATGGTGTCACCGTCTATTGCTACGGAATGGCCGAAATAGTCATCATTCCCCCGGGTTTCGGCGGTCAGCTTTGCCGCAGTGCTGGTGGAGACCCAGCCGCCGCCGGTGGGCTTGATGAACACGAAAGCCGAACCCATAAAGTCCTCGACCTCGGACGCACCATCATCACCGCTTGCCCCAACCACTATGGTGTTGCCGTCAACCGCTACGGAGCTGCCGAAGTAGTCGCCCGCTGCGGGGCCGGAGGCGGTCAGCGTGGCCGCGGTGGTGGTGGAAACCCAGGCGTTGCCGGGCTTGGTGAAGACGTATGCAGCACCGGAATCAGCCAAGTTGTTGCTAGTGTCGTTGGGATCGATGTAGTCCGAGTTCGCACCGACCACAACGGTGTCCCCGTCCACCGCTAGGGAGTGGCCGAACTCGTCCTCCTCTGCGGCGTTGGAAGCGGTAAGCTTGACCGGGACAGTGAGATCGACTAAGCCAGTACCGTCCGGGTTGTTCCAGCCGGAGGCAGGTTGGACAAAAAGGTACGCAGCGCCTTTTTTGCTGTCGTCGAAAGGCGCTCCAACCACTATAGTGCTACCGTCGAAGGCTACGGAGCTTCCGAACCCATCATCCTTAACAACACCGGCATTATCGCCGGTCCGGAGCTGGTACTTCGCGGTCCACAGACCGTCAACCCTGCTGAAGACGAGGGCCCCACCGGAATCATCGCTGCTATCGATATCATCGGGCATACCAACCACGGCGATATCGCCCACCACCGCCACGGAATAGCCGAACTCATCGTTTGTGCCTGTGAGCGTTGCGCTTTGGGCAATCTGCCATAGCAGGTACTTGTCTATCGTCGAATCTGTGGGGTCCTCCCAGCTCAACCTCACCTGCGTGTCGCCGGCCTCGGTGGACAGCCCGGACGGCTTGTCGGGAGGGGTCTCACTCTGCGCAGACGTGGTCAATAGGCTGGTGAACCCAGAGAGCAGGACCAAAACAGCGACCATCGCTGCCATGCCCAATCTTTGGGACCGGGAGCTAGGTCGCATCACGGTTGTGCCTTATAACTCGTACGTAAGGGGTGCATATCGCCGAACTGGCGTCAAACCAAAAACGCAATACGACTCACGCCACACAATTATCCGCTGAAAGTACAACCCTTTGAGTTCTATGGAAAGTCAATCTATGATATCTCATCTCATCTTAAAGTGAGAAGTGGCTCCGGAAATCTGAACAGGGGGATAAGTGGAATCGCTGCCTGATTGAGGGCATGATAGTGCTCTCGGAGACAGGAGCGAGAGATGAGCAGACGACCCCGCCGTAACCACTCGGGAGAGTTCAAGGCGAAGGTGGCTCTTGCCGCAGTGCGCGGCGACCGGACACTTTCGGAGCTGGCAAGCCAGTTCGATGTGCACCCGAACCAGATCACGCAGTGGAAGACCCAGTTGCTGGATCGGGCGGCGCAGTTATTTGGCGCCGGGACAGGGCAGGCTGAAAAGCCGGTAGATATGAAGGTCCTTCACGCCAAGATCGGTGAGCTTGCGTTGGAGAACGATTTTTTAGAGGCCGCGCTCACGAAGGCGGGATTGCCGGGCGCAAGGCGATGATCGACCGCGATCACAAGCTGCCTCTCGCCCGCCAGGCAAAGGCAGTGGGCATCAGCCGCGGGAGCATCTACTACCGGCCACGGCCGGTGGGCGAAGCCGGTCTCGGACTGATGCGCCGCATCGATGAGCTGCACCTTGAGTATCCGTTTGCAGGCAGTAGGATGATGCGAGGCCTGCTCCGCCAGGAGGGACTCTCCTCCGTGCGTAGACACATCGCCACACTGATGCGGCGGATGGGCATCGAGGCGCTGTACCGCAAGCCCAACACCAGCCGGCGACGGCCCGGCCATACGGTGTATCCGTACCTGCTGCGCGGGCTTGAGGTGAGCAGGCCCAACCAGGTGTGGGCAATGGATATCACGTACATTCCGATGGCCAGGGGGTTCGTGTACCTAGCCGCAGTGATGGACTGGCATAGCCGCAAGGTGCTGGCCTGGCGGGTATCGGTCACAATGGACACAGACTTCTGCGTGGAGGCGCTCGAAGAATCCCTGGGACGCCACGGCGCGCCGGAGATATTCAACACAGATCAGGGAAGCCAGTTCACAAGTGACGCCTTCACCGGCCTGCTGACAGCCAATGGGATCCAGATCAGCATGGACGGGAAGGGAAGCTGGAAGGATAACGTGTTCGTCGAACGGCTGTGGAAGAGCGTCAAGTACGAGGAGGTGTACCTGAGAGCCTACGAATCGGTCCCGGAAGCCAGAACTGGACTCGGGCGGTACTTCGAGTTTTACAATGCCGGACGGCCCCATTCGAGCCTTGGGGGAATGACGCCGGACCAGTTCTTTGACAGAGCGCCTGCCAAGTCCGCGGCGGCCTAACGCACGGCAGCGCGATTCCACTTATCAAACCGGGCAGCGCTGTTCAGACAAACGAGACCACCTCTCTCCATAGGGGACCGTCGCCGTTCTTGCCTACCCCGTATGTTGGTACTGCAAAAGTTGGCTTCTCTTTCTTCCTTTTTCCTGAATAAAGCTCATACTTGAACCACTGTATAGCTACTGGAGTCTTGCAGACTAGGGGTGTCGACGATCAACGTCTCGGAGGCGAAACAGCCCGCCTATCCGCGAACGGCGGATAGGCCCCATTGGGAGAACTGACAACCCCAGCTTGCCTTAAGGGCAGCGATAGTGGCGATCCAGCTCCGAGGCGTAGCGGCGTCCCAGCGTGGCACCCTCGGCTTCCAACCATTCGGTGAACCGGGTGGAGCCGGTAGGCGGGTCAACCGAAACCAGATGGCCCGCCAACAGGCCGTCTATTTCATCCCTGGTTAGCACCACATCCCGCACCAGCCAACCCGCCATTCGGGCGGCCAGCAGCGCCACCGAAGGCCGTACGTGAATCAGTCGGGCTCGGCTGTCCACTCGTCTAGCTATGAGCCGTACCATCTCCTCAAACGTGAATGCTTCTGGACCCACCGCGTCTAATACGACATCTTCACTTCCCGTCGCGGCATTCACGGCAAGTTGCGCCAGGTCGTCTACGAACACCGGCTGGATCGGATAGTCCCCAGACCCTGCGATGGGGAACGCTGGAAACCGCCGCAGGAACCAGGCGATGTTGTTTATAAGCACATCCTCGGGGCTGAACAGCACCGTAGGCCGGAGGATGGCGTAGGACAACCCAGACTCGCGGATTGCCTTCTCCACCAGCGCCTTCCCCCGGAAGTAAGGAAGTGGCGAGTTTTCCGAGGGGTTGGCGATGCTGATATGGACGATGCGTCTAACGCCGGCTTCGACCGCCGCTCCTATCAGGATGCGGGAGTTCTGAACGGCGATGTCTTGAGTAACCGTGCCTCGGGTGAAGCGAATCCAATAGGTGTTACACAGAGTGTCAACTCCCCGGAGATTTTCTACCAAACCATCAAAGTCGCCGAAGTCCAGAGGTAGAGCCTCCACCCGATCACCGAAGGGGCTGCGCGGGAGTACGGGTCAACGTTTTCATAATGCCACCCTATTCCAGAGGCGCGATGTACTTGCCCGTGTGTCCAAAGGCCCCAGTGACGACCGAGAGACTAGATCGGCTCATTGCCTTCCTGACCTCCGAGATCAGCAATGGCTGCAACGAGGAGCGCAAGCGCCGCTGGCAAATAGAACATGCCGAGGAAGCTATCGCTACAAAACAGAATCCCAGAAGCACGACGGCAGGACCCCAATACGGGTCAACGTTTTCATAATGCCACCCTATTCCAGCAACCGCCGCGCGATGTACTTGCCCGTGTGTCCAAAGGCCCCAGTGACGACCGAGAGACTAGATCGGCTCATTGCCTTCCTGACCTCCGAGATCAGCAATGGCTGCAACGAGGAGCGCAAGCGCCGCTGGCAAATAGAACATGCCGATGGAAGCTATCGCTACAAAACAGAATCCCAGAAGCACGACGGCAGGACCCCAATGAAGCACCTTACGTACCGTTTGACTCTTGGCGGTGAGCCGAAAGGCCAACAACGCAATGCCGGTCAGCAGGATAGGCACTAGCTGTAGTTCCCAGATAGATTGTTTACAGCTTGACAGATAGAGGAGCCTTCCCCGTTGCTATATGGGAATCGAAACCATAAGCGACAGGAGGCTCCTCATGTACCATAGTAACGCACGACTGACTGTATGGGCGCGCGGTGAGATGGTCCGCCAGGTGATGGCGGGCTTGACTCAGGCAGAGATAGCGAGACAGTTCCGCGTCTCCCGGGCCACCGTTGCCAAGTGGATACGCCGTTACCGGGAGGAAGGGACAGCCGGGCTCCAGGACCGGTCTTGCAGGCCACATTCCAGCCCCAGGCAGGTATCCCCAGCCCTGGTGTCCAGTATCCGCAGGCTGCGCATCTCCAGGAGCTGGGGACCCCATCGCATCGCCTGGGCTCTGGGGCTGGCCCGATCCACCGTCTACGCCGTCCTGCGTCGCCTGGGCCTGCACCGCCTGGCCTGGCTCCACCGCACCACCAGAGAGGTGGTCCGCTACGAGAAGAAGCATCCGGGGGAACTGATCCACCTGGATGTCAAAAAGCTGGCTCGTATCCCTCCCGGCGGCGGCAAGCGTATGTCGCCCTACTTCATCCAAACCGGCATGGGCCCTTCCCCTGGCCGAGGCCTCGGATACGACTATGTCCATGTCGCCATCGATGACAACTCCCGCTACGCCTACGCCGAAGCTTTGCCGGACGAGAAGGGCATCACCACCGCCGCTTTCCTGGAACGGGTCCTGGCCCACTTCGCCCAGCGGGGAATTCATTCCCAGCGCCTCCTCACCGATAACGACCGGTGCTACATCTCCAGAGTCTTCCAGCAAGTCGCTGCTACTCACGGTATCAGCCTAAAGCGTACGCGGCCCTACCGACCACAGACTAACGGGAAAGCCGAGGCCTTCATCAAGATACTTCAGGCTGAGTGGGCCTACAGCCGCCCCTACGACTCCAACAGTCAAAGGCTGGACTTGTTGCCTACCTTCCTCGGATACTACAATCATCAGCGTCCCCATGGCGGCATCGGCGGACTCGTTCCTACCTCCCGCCTGTAAACAATGTCCTTGGGAACTACAACTAGCAGCAACAAGATTACATACAGGCCATTCGCTTCTATTGCCGTAGCGCTATACCGAGTCACCTCCCCGCCTGGCTCACCAGGGAGTGCCGGGGTTACTGATTCACCCTGGTACACGGGTCCGAATGCAAAGAAGACAACGGCAGCCCAAGCAAAGGCATGGGCGACCCATGCAGATACTGCCGCTACGCCGATAGACCTCAGATGTCCCTCCGTACCAAATGCTACTACGTTTCGTGCACCCCACTCCCGGATATCACGAAGCGCCGGAGTTGAGATGGCTAAAACCCCGGCGTGGTAAAATCGAAACTTAGATGCCCCTCTATTCTAGTAGGGTTCGTTGGATTTGACGACATTGCTGTAGTAATTGCATTCGTGAAGACGAAGAAGCTTTGATATGAGGCGGAGATTCACATACTCTGCAATTCTGGTAGTAGCGCTGACGTTGATTGCCGCTGCGGGGTTCTTGTACACCCGAGGCACGGGTGGTTACGAATCGGCACCTGGTCACAAATCGAAGATATCCCACGAGGCCGCTCCTCGAACGATAGACCCTAGGATCGTTAGGCAGATGCCTCTAGCAGACGCGTCGAGTCAAATCTACGAGCTTTGGCAGAGAGAAGGCTTGCAAGGCTTCACAGGGATGCGGTTTGACAATGACAAGGGGGAAGTAATCCTCTACTGGAAGGGACAAGTCCCTCACAGGATGGCCGCGCTTGTGCGGACGTTGCGGGCCAGCGTCCCAGTTCGAGTAGTTGAAAGACCCTACTCACTCGTAGAGCTTCAGCGGGAAGCAAAGCGGCTTGTCGAACTTGATCTTTCCGGGGCAGGCGTTAATGTCACTGAGGCAGGACCTCTCCCTGATTTCTCAGGAATAGGAGTCGGGATTGAACCCACTGAGCGGCTTGACTCGGCGCAACAGATCGACCGGGCCCGTCAGGTCGTCGAGAGTGATTTCCTTCTCGAATTCACAGTTGCCCCAGCGCTGGAACCATTGATTTCTCCGAATCGTTAGCGGGGTTCCTATTTGGCCTCGTCCTGGAGATGCCGCCCGAAGGGACCGAGCGATAGCCCAATTCTAGCTATGGCCGCGCCCTTTGCAACCCCCGCAGCTGCAACGGCGACCCCGGCGGCAGTGGCTGGCCCTTGGCCATGTCTTTTGCCGCCTGCCCAGTCTTGGCTAGCTCAAGAGGACGACATCCGACACCTACCCGAGTAGCCGATAGTTCGTCCGAATACCGGATGGGTCATCTCAAAGCTGACACTGAAACTGGCTTCACTCTCTCCGGTTTCGGTGGTGCAGCCACCTCCAAAAGGCGAGACCCAGGTGGGGAACCCAATAATCAGCCCAAGAAAAGGTACCCTTAACACGTACTTCCGGATGTCATAGACCAAGCTTCCTACGTCGTCAACTCGCAAGTCCGACTCTACCCCCAGACCCCATCTCGTAGTTTCGATGATTCTATGGTCGCCTGAAAATACCATGTGAGAAGAGAACGTCACGTCCCTACGAAAGCCGTCGTTGCCGAAGAAGGTCCTAAGCCAATGCATCACGCCCGAACCATCGACTCGGCTGTGCACGGTGAATTCGACATTCTCTCCGTTGTGCGGGACCGGGGCACGGAACAGCATGTATGAGAGCAATGCTACTGGCCTGATTGCCGTCTTAACATTGATACTGTTCATGACCCCACTCAAAACCACCGTTGGCTCAGAGTAGTGCTTACGCACCGCCGTGTGTAGATTGATAAAGTCGTCCCCCAATGCGCGGGCTACGGGAGAGTCGTTGGCGAGGCATCCCGTCATACGTCGCGGCTTCCTCTCTTGGGATCATCAGGGCATTCCTAGCCCAAGGTCCATGTCAGGCTGCTAGCCTGAATCTCAATGTGAAGGTTCTTGATTTTGTCCAGTTTGGTGGGCCTACGTGTACTGAATTGAGCCTGTCTCAGAAGGGTATTTGTAGAACAGGTTCACTCTGACGCAAAGACCTGATGGAGCCTGCGGAGTGGGCGGTGGTCGCGATATCGCCGCGTTCAGGACGCGGGATGAGGCTCCGGATCGCCAAGTCGAGGGCTGGAGACGTGGGAGGAGCTCCACACCCGCCAGAGGGTGCGCAGATTGAAGGCTGTGACCAACATGGTCCACTCGGCCGCCACGTTAGCGAGGCCGCGCAGCAGGAACCTCCGTGCCCCCTGTTGCTCCTTGATGATTCCGAAGACCGGTTCGACCAGTTGCTTTCTCAGCCTGTAAGCCTCTTTGGCTGCCCAGGTGGACATCCAGGCACGATGACGACGCAGCACTGCATCGTGCGGCCCTATTGCCAGGCTCCGCCCAATCTCTTTGGCTCTCGTACAGGCTCTGAAGGCAGGGCATGCCTGGCAGACAGCACCTGCAGCCCGGTACAGACGCAACGGGACTCCGTTCGCATGCTGTATGCGGACGAACGCGAGCGTCTGTCCCTGGGGACACCTGAAGCTGTCGCTCTGCTCGTCATAGGTGAATCTGTCCTTGTGATATGGGTCTTCGAGGAACCGCTGCCGTGCCTCTGACACCACCACCTTCTGACCTCGACGGTCGCACTCCGCTAGGTGACTGGCGGCGAAGTAGCCGGCGTCGGCCAATGTCATCTGCGACTTGGTCCCCGTAGTCTCCTCGGCCTGCTCCATCATCGGCACCAGCAGGGCATTGTCATTGGCCGCATCAACCACGTCCACGGCTGTGACCAGCATGCTTGTCGCTCCCCCATCGGTCTCCATGGGTGAGACCATAGCCTGGGCGTTGTAGCCAGCCACGATGCCCTGCCTGCCCTTCATCAGCCGGGCCTCCGGGTCGGTCAGGTTGATACGCCTGTGGCGCTTTTGACTCGCAAGATCGGCCATCGCATGCTTCACCTGCTCTCTCAAGACCTCCTTGTCAGCCAACTTCTCAGGCAGACGGGCAACGGCAGCCTCTTCTCCCGCCTCGTTCTGTGTCTCAAGGTCGGTTATCGCCCGCTCCAACCGATCCAACAGCCCTCTCAGCCCCTCGGCATCGTAGCTCCTGTTCACTGAGGCGTTGGCGACCACCTTCGTACCATCCACCGCCTGGACCGCCAGATCCACCAACTTCATGGCCACCGCCGTACGCACGGTACGCTCGAACAGCTTCCTCATGGCCTGCCGATGCCCTTTGTAGAACCGCCACAGCGTATTGTGGTCGGGATGCTGCCACCCGGTCAGCCACAGGTACGATATCTGGTCCCGGCAGGCCGCCTCCAGCTTTCGGCACGAGCGCACACCGGTCATGAAGCCGTACAGCCACACGCTCAACAATGCACGAGGATGGTAGGCTGGCGCTCCCATCGAGTCACCTTCGATGTCCACGCCAAGCTCCGCCCAGGCATCTCGATCCAGAGCATCGACGAACTCGGCGACGAACCGCGCCGGATGATCCAACGGCAACAACTCGTCAAGCGTCGGCGGCAACATCCACATCTGCTCTCGGCCCATCGGTCGAAGCGGCATATCAATATCTCCCCAACTGATGTCGCTTCAAACGTACACCTGACCCATACCCAACGCCAACCCAGACTTCTGAGACAGGCTCAATTGCGAACTTTTCGGTGGGAGGTGGCGCTGTAGGAAGCAAGGTGCGGGTCAGATGACGGTCTTGCCGGTGGTCTTCTTGGTCCTCCCGCTTTCCTCCGCACTGCGAATCGGTTCCGCACCAAGCAACGGTAGGTGCTTCACACGATCATATGTCAGAGCGAGCGAGACACAGTGCTTCAGCTTGTCGGCTGGTAACTGTTCGGTTCCGCCGAACACGATCGCCCTGTTGCCCTCGAATGTGGACACATCTCCATAGAGTGCTTCGAAGGTGTCGACCAGCGACGTGTTGCAATTGAAGCACATCGCGTATTGGTCCGGCTCTCTGTCCTTCCAGTCTACTCTGATGGTGCTACCGCCCTTGGCGAGATAAGTGGGCTCTCCCCACTTCAGGGTCTCCTCTAGTGTAGGTTGTCAGCGAAAATGGGACAACTGAGGGGGTAGGAAAACCCGAGAGGTAAGAGGTGAGGTTGGCTCCCTAGATGAGGTAGAGTACTTCATAGGGAGGAGCAACAATGTCCCAGACAGAGACAGCCAAGGGAGTAGCCACAGAGGAACGGACAGAGGAGACCAGGTCTTTCGTGCGGACGGTGAAGGCTGCTTCCCGGCGCAAGTACACGCCGGAGGAGAAGGTCCGCATGGTGCTGGAGGGGTTCCGGAGGGAGGTCACAGTGAGTGACCTGTGCCGGCGGGAGGGGATAAAGCCCCACTCCTACTATGCGTGGACGAAGGAGTTCATGGAGGCGGGGAAGGAACGGCTGACCCGCGACATGGTGCGGGACGCCACGCGGCAGGAAATACAGGTGCTGAGGCGAGAGAACGTAGAGCTGAAGCAGCTGGTGGCGGAGTTGTCTCTTGAGGGATACCGTCTGAAAAAAACGGCTATACCGATGCCCCACGCCGCCGCCGGTACCAGCGGATGAACGCCGTGGAGAAGAGTGAGGTCCTCGTCACAGTAGCCTCGTCTTCCACACCCAAGCGTAAGGTACTGAGAGAGCTTGGAGTCCCCCGGAGCACCTACTACCGGTGGCTGAGGCGGAGTGAGCAGCGGGGACTCGAGGATAATACGTGAGGAGGCAGGCCTCCAAGGAACAGGCTTTCATCCGTGGAGGTAGACCAAGTTCTGTCGGCGGCCAGGGAGATGCCGGAGCTGAGTCCGCGACAGCTTGCCTCGTGGGTCACCGACAACATGGGGTTCTCGGTGTCGGAGTCCACGGTGTACCGCATCCTGCGCAGGGAGGGTCTGGTGAAGAGGCCTGAGATGAGACTGGCTGCGGGCAAGGAGTACCATCGGAAGACTACAGGCCCTCACCAGTTGTGGGCCACCGACGCCTCCTACTTCAGGGTGGTCGGCTGGGGCTACTACTACCTGGTCACCGTCATGGACGACTACTCCCGTTTCATCCTGGCCCACAGGCTTCAACGGGACATGACCTCCGACTCGCTCATCGAGGTTGTGCAGGAAGCGGTGGACCGGACGGGCATGGACGACGTCCCCGTAACGGACCGTACCAGGCTACTGAGTGACAACGGCCCCGGCTACGTGTCCAGGGCCTTCAGGGACTACCTGGGCATGGTGGGCATCAGGCACATACTGGCTGCCCCCCTCCACCCGCAGACCAACGGGAAGCTGGAGCGCTACCACCAGACCCTCAAGCGAGACGTGAACCAGCTGCCGTATGAGATGCCTTCAGACTTAGAGGCGGCCATCGTGGCCTTCGTCAGCTCCTACAACTACCGGCGCTATCACAAGGCCCTGGAGAACGTGACGCCCTCCGACGTGCTCAGGGGCAGGCGTGAAGACATACTGCGACGGAGAGAAGGGAGGTGAAGACTCAGACGATCGAACGGCGAAGACAATACAACAGGGCCCTCAGGGAGCTCATGCGACCTCCATCCGACCCATGATCTCTCAGGGTTCGAAGTGTCCCAATTTTGCCGTTTGCCAACAAATGTCTAAATCATTAGTATGTAAGTCCATTAGTTTGATGATTTCCTAGGCTACGTAGACTTGGAGGTGGATTTGCCGTGAAACACAGCCTATTTAACCCCCACTCTCTCATCATGCTGATTCTCTTGCTGACCGCTGCGTTCGTGGCGGGGTGCGGTGGCGGAGAGTCGCCCGAGCAAGCCACACCCACCAGTGGCGGAGAGCCAACCGAGCAGGTTGCGACCACCAACGACGGCAACAACCGGTCTACACAATCCGAAGACGTAGTGTTCATGGTGCGGCTGCTGGCCAAAGGCGATGTCCGCCAGTATTGGTTTCTGGACCTTGCGTCAATTCGTTCTGACTCCGGACTGGCGCCCCTGAGTCAAAACTTGACAGACACCTGGAACGGGTGGAACCAGGACAGCAGCGATGAGTTTGGTGTCACTCTCCAGGATGCTGACTTCGCCGTCTCCCTGCCCAGTAACGCTGTGTTTCTGGGTGGGATCGAGGACATAGAAGGGCTGCGGGAAACCGTCGCTGCCCTGGGCTATCAGCAGCAAGAAATCGCAGAGGTGGTTTACTGGATCAATCCCGATCAAGGATGGGAGAGCTTCACATTTCTCCCGAACGGCGTGGTCATGATAATGAACCGAGACCCAAGCTATTTCTTGGAAGGTGGTGTGAACAACCTGATTAAGTACGGGTCCTGGGACGATGACCGTGACTGGCAGTATTACCTGGATGGGATCCGTATTGGTCGAGGGGATGATGCATCACTCGATATCGGCTCGATTGATGATGTGGTGTCGGACATACGCAACAGCTTGATGTTTCACTTCGATTACAATGACGACAGGCAATCCATGTGGTCGAAGGCAGGGGCTGACACATTAAAGGAGACGATAACAGGCGCCTTCCCGGATGACGAAGGCGCAAAGCTGGCGGAGACAGAGTCTAAAGAGGGGATTTCGAAACTACGAGCAGATGCAGAGCGTGCGGAAACAGCAGAACAAGGTGAGGAAACAGCCGAAGAGCGGTATATGCGGGAATATCTGGCGGCTTGTACCGACCAAGAAATTGACCGGAGCGGCAACGAGCTGACCGTCACACAAGTTTGCCGCACTGACTGGTTCGATTTCAGATTTGCCAACTATCTGCTCAGCATTCAATAGCCGGTCGTGGCCCATGCCCTCGACTACTCGTTGTCCGGCCTGCGGGCACAGGGGTCCCGTGGGATTGGCTATTTGGAGTCCAATAGCACCGGGCCAGCTATGCTTGAGGTGCGAAGACCGGGGCTCGATTGTCTCCTGGGGGGCGGATTCTGAAGGCCATGCAATGATGCAACATATTGACCGGGGAGATAGGCCTTAAGCTGGGCAACGAGCTCCTTGAGACGCTCATTCTCGCGTGTTCAATGCATCGACCTCCCCTTTGTTCGCCTCCCGTAAGGTGTCGCCCTTCAGCCTCGACGTCCCTGCCTCCATGTAGTCCTTGAGCCACTTGTAGTAGACGCCAGAGTCGATTCCCTCTCGCCTGCACAAGGCGCTGACCGATATCTCCCCGCGGATACCCTCTATGACGATCCTCACCTTCTCCTCAGGTGTGTATCTGCGACGCGTAGCCCTTCTGTTGCCTCTGATCACTCGCCTCGCGTTCTCGTCGGCTTGATCGTAGCTTCGACTGACTTCCTGCATCCTGGCTCCCCTCACTTCCGTGAATCTACTCTCCTGCCTGAGCCAGGATAATCGCTTTATCTGTCGCTTCTCAAATACCCATCAGGTGTCCCAAATGTGCTGACTGTACACAGCCTTGACCTCTCCCGCACCAGTTCGTGCAGCAGCGCCATGAGCCGCAGGTGGTGAACGTCCTCCACAACCCCGCTCTCTTCGATGACCGGCCCCACATTTCTCATGCTTCCACCCTTGCTCTGCAACTTGCACTGTCCTGTAGGGGGCCTTTGCTCACGAGCACCGCTCTTCCCTGGTACGCAACTTGCCCCTCTCGACTACGGCCCTTGCATACACCTCGTGGAAGGAACCCCGGAGCCAGATTGCTCGCTTCGATTTAGCAGGCGTCTGTCAAGGGCGGTGTGAAAACGTACCAGCGGGGCGGAGCGAAATCGTACCACTGAACGCCGTAGAATGGGCATCAAGGTTCGTGGGGCGTTGGAGATCAGGCTCAGTCAGATAGCTGGCGGCCAGAAGTCTTCTTGCTGTGCTTGAGTCGGTAGCTGTCCCCGTTCATCTCCAGGATGTCGACATGGTGGGTGAGGCGGTCGAGGAGAGCTCCGGTCAGCCGTTCAGAGCCGAACACCTCGGTCCACTCGACGAAAGCAGGTTGGAGGTCACCAGGACCGATCCACGCTCGTAACGCTGGCTGAACACCTCGAAGAGCAGCTCGGCGCCAGTCTTGGACAAGGGCACGAAGCCCAGTTCGTCGATGATCAGAAGCTTGAGTCGTGCGAGCCTTCTCTGCAGGTTGAGCAGACGCCGTTCGTCCCTGGCCTCGATCAGCTCGTGAACCAGAGCAGCGGCGGTGGTGAAGCCCACGGACAGTCCCCTCTGACACGCAGCCAGACCGAGCCCGAGGGCGATATGGGTCTTGCCGGTGCCACTGTTGCCGAGAGCGATGACGTTGTGGGGGCGCTCGATGTACTCGCATCGTGCCAGCTCCAGAACCAGAGCCTTGTTCAGGGACGGCATAGACAGGAAGTCGAAGGTGTCGAGACTCTTGGTCGTCGGGAAGCGGGCTGCTTTGATCCGACGTTCCACCACGCGATGGTGACGGTCGATCAGCTCCAACTCCGATAGTCGCAGCAGGTAGTCCGGATGGTCAGCTCCCTCACTGGCACACTGGGATGCCAGCTTGTCGTACTCCCTCAGGAACGTGGGGAGCTTGAGTTGCTTGAGGTTGTGTTCGAGCAACATCGTGGACTTGTTGGTCATGACCGGCTCCCCGCCAGGAGAGCCATGTAGTCCCTGGTCGAGGTTGTTGCAACGTTGGTCCTGGGCAGATACCGACCAGACCTTCTACTTTGCCCTTATCGTTCCCTTTGCCTGGACGGCCAAACCGGTCCTCGAACAGGTAGTGGGACTGAAGCTCGGAGAACACCCTGGTCCGCTGCCGGCGACCATCTCCCAGGATTCTGGCTACCGCGAGCGTGGTGTTGTCGTAGAGGATGCTCTGAGGCACTCCGCCCAGGAACGCGAAGGCGGAGACGTGTCCGTCGCAGAATGACTCCGTCGTCTCGGCGGGATACGCCTTCACATAGCACCCGTCGCTGTGAGGGAGGTCCAGGGCGAAGTAGTGGGCTTTGCGTTCCACTCCGCCGATGACCACCCACGCTTCGCCGTAGTCGCACTGGGCATGTCCCGGAGGGTGGGACAGCGGAACGTACATCTCCCGTGTCCGGCGACGCCGCTCGCGCACGTAGTCCTTGACTATCGTGTACTTGCCGGGAAGCCGTGCTCGTCTCTGAGCCGTTCGTAGATACGCTTGGCGGTGTGACGCTGCTTCTTCGGAACCCCCTGGTCTTCCTCGAGGATCTGGTCGATCACTCCCTTGTATGGGTCCAGCTTCGGTCGACGAGGCGGTCGGTCTCGTTGATACCCTGGAGGTACCGAGTACTTGAGCATCTTGCGCACCGTGTCCCGGTGCAGTCCGTATACCCGCGCAGCCTCTCGAGCGCTCATCCCTTCGACGAAACAAGCCCTGCGAACTCGCAGGTACATCTCCACCTTGTACATCCAATCCACCTTCAGTCAGGTTCTGTCGTTCCTGATTGAAGGCGACAGGCGGTACAGTTTTCAAACGCCACACCTCAGCGCTCGACCGCCCAGGTGGTACATTATCTCTCCGCCCTTCACAGGCAACCGACATTGACCTGTTCGACACCTATGTTGGTGGGAGCGAAGACTGCATCGAGGCGGTCCTAAGCAACCCGGATCTGGAGGCGCTGCCTACGACTCTAGACGCTCGAGTTGACATAGGTGGAGACACCATCAATGCCAGGGACGTGTGAGGAGGTTGTGGCCAGTGACTAGACTATACGAGGCCGTAGGAGTGTACTGATAATTACCGTCATATCGGCGTGGACGGCCCATCTATTGGCCTGGGCAGCCAGTATCTGGCTAGTGTTCGGGCCAGCATACCAAGGTGTGCAGGTAACGATTGAGGGGACCACACGGGTCAGCGCTACCTTCATCGAGACAAACGGCCTGCACGTCATCTGGGTGCCGATCGTGCCCGTCCTGCTGACTGGTACCGCGTTGATGGCCGTCGGACGAACCGGCCCCGGGCCGGCCGGACGTAGGCTACTCCTTTGGACAATCTCTGTCGTGTTCCTGGGGTTCTGCGCGCTGGGGTTATTTTCTTTCGGTTTCCTCTATCTGCCGGTGGCGCTCGCACTGATCATCGTGGCGGTGACCGACTTGAGTCGCTCGCGCGGGGCTCGGGTCGCCGTCGTCGGGGCTGAAAAGAACGATGTCCCGATGGAGGCAAAGCGGCGAAAGAGCCGCGTTGAGTGATTCGTAAGCGATGACAGCATTACTGTGGCTTCTCTCAATGCTCCCGCCTTCCTCGTTATTCCTGATTGCAGGGATCTGGGTGGTCAGGATGAAGTACGGTGGTGTACGTCACGTGCTCGGCATCGTAGCGATTGTCGTGGGGATGGTGCTGGTTGCGATTACTCTTGTTGCGCTGCCGGGAATTGCCACAACTACTACCACGGGCGAGATAGAAGAACCTGTGCCAACTCAGATCTCCCCACCATCCTCCGCTGGTGTCCAGCACGGCCGTGGAATAGGTGAGATAAGTCTAAACTCCAGCCTCGCCAGTGGAGAGGGAAACGTTCATGTTCTTTAGTAGTGGCCCTATCATGCTTGCACTGCACTTCGGAACGGCGAGTTTGGTTTCAGATCGCTGGACAGGCTGCGCGATTGACGGACCGAGCTGGCTCCAACATGAGGGTATGCATCGCATGAACGCCAGAATGTCCTCACTAGGCAAGTACTGTCCGGACCTTCAGTCGTTCGAATCAACTCTACATCCGCTGGCTTGTGTATGAGTGAATTGGAGAATCAGAAGCGCGGGGCTCGAGCGGCGGTGGTTGGTGGCGCAATAGGCCTTATTCCAGCTATCACGCTGGCCTTCTACTCGTTCTTGTCACAGGAACCTCATGTCGCCGCGCAGCGTGCGGGCTCTATAACGTTGGCCCTACTCTTCCTCTCGCCGTATACGCTGGCGCTCATTGCCTCTAGGGTGCGAGAACCTGGTGTACGCGGTGGACTGCTTTTGGGCGTAGGTCTGCTGTCGTTGGTCGGAAGTTTCTCAACCTTCTCGTCGCTCTTTTTCGTTTTTCTGCCTGCGACATTCGTGATTTGGTTCGCCGCGGTCAGAAGTCTGACCGTGGCGGGGCGCCTGCTGGCAACCGTGGCACCTGCCACTTTCGCAGGACTGTTGATCGCTGCGATTGTAGGCTTCGGCTTCTTTGCGCTGCTTTGGATGAATAACCAGGACTCGGAGGTTCGCTGTTGGGTGCTGACCCGAGGCACTGACGGATACTCCAGGTGGGAGTCACGACCCAATGTTGGAGGACAAGGGACCATTAGCGTTGGACCCCTAACGGGTGGCGAACAGTCAACATGCATCCGCGGCATCATCACTAATTCCGAGGCCGCGATGAGTATTGGTGCGGTTGCCATAGCTATCCTGGGTATGTTGATGGTGTCAAGGTGGTCAGGACATCTAGGACAGCCCACCCGAGGAGGCTCGAACTCCCCGTAAGGATCGCTGAGTCAAGGCTCACAGAGCCCCCAGCCACATCTCGAAAATGGTACTGCCTACCGTCCAGTTAGGCCCACCAGACTTGACGAAATCAAGAACTTTCACCTTGAGGTTCACGTTGGCGCTGTAGAACCAACGTTTCTGCTGACTCCTCAAGCAGCCGCCCACCCGTGTGACAGCACCTCTGCCTGCTCCAGAACGGTCTGAGTGGCCTTCTCCTGTTTGTCGGGCGGGTAGCCGTGCTTGCGAAGGATACGCCTGACGAGGACGCGGAGTTGAGCGCGGACGTTCTCCCGCAGGGTCCAGTCGATGGTGACGTTCCTCCGAACGGTCTCGACCAGCTCACGGGCTATGAAGCGCAAGGTCTCGTCGCCCAAGACCTGGACGGCGCTGTCGTTGGTCTCCAGGGCATCATAGAAAGCCAGCTCGTCCTCGGACAGGCCCAGCTTCTCACCGCGAGCGCTGGCCTCCCGCATGTCCTTGGCCAGCTCAATCAGCTCCTCGATCACCTGCGCCGCCTCGATAGCCCTGTTCTGGTATCTCCGCAGTGTCTGCTCCAGCAACTCGGCAAAGGAGCGGGCCTGCACCACGTTCTTCCGCCGTCTAGCGGAGACCTCCCCCTTCAACAGCTTCCGGAGCAACTCCACAGCCAGGTTGCGATGGGGCATACCCTGCACCTCGGCCAGGAACTCGTCCGACAACACCGAGATGTCCGGCTTGTCCAGTCCTGCTGCTGCGAAGATGTCCATGACCCCCTCGGACGCCACGGCGCGGGAGATGATTTGGCGAACGGCATGGTCCATGTCCTCTTCCGTCCGCGACTCTCCGATGGCGCTCTTGGACAGCACCGACTGCACCGCCTGGAAGAAACCCACGTCGTCCCTGATGCGCATGGTTTCCTCGTGTGGTACGGCGAGAGCGAAGGCTTGGGACAGCTCTCTCACGATGCTCACGCAGCGCTCCTTGCCGTTCTCCTGGGCCAGGATATGCTCCTGAGCGGCCGGTAGAAGTCCAACCCGCTCCGTAGCAGTGCCTGTCGTCCACTTGGACCAGTCGAAACCGTGGAAGAGGGAGCAGCACACCTCGTACTTCTCCAGCATCACAGCCACCGCCTCATCCTGGTCGATGGCTGTCTGCCCCGTGCCACCGCTCTCGGTGTAGGTCGCTAGGGCCCGCTTCAGGTCCTGGGCCAGTCCCAGGTAGTCGACCACCAGGCCCCCGGGCTTGTCCTTGAACACCCGGTTGACCCTGGCAATGGCCTGCATCAGACCGTGCCCCCGCATCGGCTTGTCCACGTACATGGTGTGCAGGCTGGGAGCATCGAAGCCGGTCAGCCACATGTCCCGCACCAATACGACGCGGAAGGGGTCGTGAGGACGCCGGAAGCGGTTGGCCAGGGCCTCCCTTCGAGGTTTGTTCCTGATGTGGGGCTGCCAGTCCAGCGGGTCTGTGGCGGAGCCCGTCATCACCACCTTGATAGCGCCCTGATCGTCATCGTCGTTGTGCCAGTCGGGTCGAAGCCTCACCAGCTCTCGGTAGAGATCGATGCAGATGCGGCGGCTCATGCACACCACCATCGCCTTGCCTTCCAGGGCCTCCATGCGCTGCTCGTAGTGGTTGACAATGTCCTGGGCCACCTGCTTGAGACGACTCTCGGCCCCGACCACGGCCTCCAGTTGCGCCCACTTGGTCTTGAGCTTCTCCCTGCGCTCTATCTCCTCACCCTCGGTGGCCTCATCGAACTCAGGGTCGATGGTAGGTTTCTCGTCTTCGACGAGGGCCAGCTTGGCCAAGCGGCTCTCGTAGTAGATGGGCACGGTAGCCCCGTCCTCAACGGCCTTCTGTATGTCGTAGATGCTGATGTAGTCCCCGAACACTGCCCTTGTGTTGGCGTCCTGAAGCTCGATGGGCGTGCCGGTGAAGCCGACGAACGATGCGTTGGGCAAAGCGTCCCGCATGTGACGGGCAAACCCGTCCACGAAGTCGTACTGGCTCCGATGGGCCTCATCGGCAATGACCACGACGTTGCGCCGGTCCGATAGGGAGGGATGGGTGTCCCCATTCGCCTCGGGGAAGAACTTCTGGATGGTGGTGAACACCACGCCTCCGGACTGCACCGAGAGCTTGCTGCGAAGGTCGGCCCTATTCTCAGCCTGCACCGGCGGCTGGCGCAGCAGGTCCCGGCAACGGGAGAAAGTGCCGAAGAGCTGGTCGTCCAGGTCGTTGCGGTCGGTGAGGACAACGACGGTTGGGTTCTCCATGGCCGGCTCGCGGATGATGACTCCTGCGTAGAAGGCCATGGTCAGGCTCTTGCCCGACCCCTGGGTGTGCCAGACGACCCCGATACGATGGTCACCCGGCGCGCCACCCGGTTTACGGCCAGCCTCGTACCGTCCCCGTTCCTCGGCAACCGCCGTTTGTTGAAGCTCCGCTGCCCGCAGGGTCTCGTCGACAGCGACCTGCACGGCGTGGAACTGGTGATAGCCAGCCATCTTCTTGACCAGCACACCGCTGCCGTCGTCCTCGAATACGATGAAGTCTCTGACCATCTGGAGGAATCGTGAGGGCGCACAGACGCCCTCCAGCATCACCTGAAGCTCCGTCATGTTGGGGGCTGCCAGGGTCTCGCCGGTGATGGTGCGCCAGGGCTTGAACCACTCTGTGCCCGCTGTAAGAGCGCCGATGCGGGCCTGGGTACCGTCCGAGACCATGAGCATCTCGTTCATGGAGAAGAGGTCCGATAGCTCGGCCTTGTAGGTCTGGAGCTGGTGCCAGGCGGTCCAGATGGTCGCGTCCTCGTCCGCCGGGTTCTTGAGCTCGATGATGCAAAGGGGCAGGCCATTGACGAATAGGACCACGTCAGGCCGGCGGTTGTACTTGTTCTCGGTGACGGTGAACTGGTTGACGGCCAGCCAGTCGTTGTTGGATGGGTTATCGAAGTCGACGACGCGGGCCTGTGCGCCGCGGATGTCGCCGTCGGAGGTGCGGTACTCCACCGTAACGCCGTCTACCAGCATCCGGTGAAAGGCGCGATTGCGGGCTTCTAGGGTCGGCCCCTCCGGGTGGGTCAGCTTGCGGAAGGCGTCGTCCACCGCAGTGGTGGGCAGTCCAGGGTTCAGCTCGGCGAGGGCGTCCTGCAGGCGACGCTCCAGCGCCACCTGGTCATAGTTTGACCGCTCGGCGTTGGGCGTGTCCGGCGCGATGTCCGGCCCGTGGGCCGTCTGCCAGCCCAGGCCAGCGAGCCACTCCAGGGCCGCCTCTTCAACCACGGACTCGGAGATGGTGGTCATCCTTCGGATTGGCCTTCTGACTGGTTGTCCAACTCTCGGATACGGCTTCCGAAGACTCGGTGGAAACTCTCCAATTGCTCTAGCAGCCAGGCGTACTGTTCGCTGCGGGCCTCGGTATCGTGTAGATCGACATCCTTGCGAGAATAAATCTTGAAGGCCGTAGTCTCCTGGGGATTAGACCACTTCAACTCACTCCCCATGTCTTGTTCGAGCACGGCTTTTTGAGACTGGAGGCGTTGGTGGTATTGAGTGGATAGGTCTCCCCGCCTGATAAGAAGCTCCGCTCTCAGTTCATGGCCACCCCATCCCGCATACTCAGAATAGGTCGATGCGATGGCAGAGAGAAGGAATCCTGGACGCTCGACCCGACCAGCAGCCATCCAGTTTCGAGCTGCCGGAGCCGAGTTCAGCCTGACCCGAAGGCCGTTCTGCGCAACGTACTCGTGGAATCCGTGCCAGAAATCAAGCTGAAGCTGGCGGGCCTCGGATAGTGTAGCTACTTGCTTTTGTCCACCCTTCGTCCAGCTATTCGGCTTGGCCACCACATTAAATTTTGGTGCGTAGGCGGATTCGCCAATTCTCCACACCTCTACCTCTAGGCCGAAGAATCGATTCCCCTCGGTTGCCATGTCATTAAGCCAATCGACAGCGGCCCTGTGTTGGTCTGTAAAGGTCTTGGCAACCCAGATTACCGTCGAGGCTTTGAAATGCGCAGCGTATGTCAGCAGCTTGCCTAGGTGGTCGTGGTTCGTCACTTCCAGCTGATTCTCTATAACGACGTAGCTATCATCTGCCAAGTCTTGGCACACGATATCGGCAAAGTACGGGCCAACGGGTTCCTCAGTCGCCTGTAGCTCCAGCTGCATGCCCAGGGTCTCACCGAGGTCATCCAGGTTCGCTTGCGCCGCCAACCAAGGCGTAAAATCATCGGTCTCGTTGGACCAGACAGCCCGAAGATCGACCCTCTCCAGCTTTCCTAGACTCGGTGTACTCAATGGCTCAACTCCGCACGATCGACTCAGTGATAGTGGTCATAGCTCTTCCACGACCGAATCTTGGATGCTCTTCAAGGTGCGGCCGTTGGCGTCCTTCCACTCGATGCGCCCATTGCTGTTGCGTCCCAGTAGTACTGATGCTGCATTTGAAGGAGAGTTGAAAACATAGTCCTGAGCGAGGCTGAGCGCATCACCATCGGACGATAGAATTCCTTGGGCCATTAGAGACGACCGGAGGTCAGTCAAGTACGGATGGATTGATCGAACCTCGGTCCTAACAGCTTTCGATCCGGCACGGACCACAAAGCCTCCTGGGTCTTCATACCCTTCCGCCCGTATCCCCTTGCCGCTGAGAAACAGCCGCCGGACTGACGAAGCTGCGGAGCCAGGCTTCTCGAAGAAGCTCACTCCAACTACCGGCAGGCACAGCAGCATATCCGCTAGGAATAGCTCGGCGTCCGCTCTGTCCGCGTCAGATAAAGAAGGTGGCTGAGGAACGTTGCCATTGTCCAGCTCGCAGCGCTTGACATCGGCTGCGAGCGCCACCAATCGGGCCTCAAGATGTTGAACGTGTGCCTTGTTCAGGTTCTGGTCCTTGCTGGTGAACACGACGCCATGAGTCCAGAACTCCTTGTTCCGGATGTGGCTATCCAGTCGCGGCAGCAGCGCGTCCCCTTCTCCGACGTATGCGCGCGTCAATTGCCCTGACTCGCTAGGACCCCAAAGGATGTAGACACCAGTTCGAGCGAGTTCCTCTCGGCCCCTGACCTCCGAGTGGAGTGATCGGGGGAAGAAGAGCCCCTGGCCCGTCCAGTTCGATTTCTCAATAACTCGCAACCCCTCCGGCTCACCATTTGGGATGAAGATTCGCACCGAGAATCCCAGCGGCTCAGTCACCTAATCTCTCTTCCTTCATAGGTAGGCTGCGGACAACCTTGGCTGACACTGCTTGGGTGCCAAAGGCCCCCCAGCCCAGGCCTTGCAGCCAGTCCAGGGCGGCTTGCTCAACGTCGGCTTCGGTGATGGTAGTCATGGCTCTAACGCCTGGCTCAAGGAGATGCCTTGATCTATAATCTCTTCCACCAACTCTGCATACCAAACAATACCAAGGTCGAATCCAGACCTCTGGGTAATAGTAAGGTCACCGATCATCACTGGAGCCTCTTCATAAGTAGGCTCACCAGAATAGATTCCTAAGAACGCAAACTGCTTCTCGGCCGACAGCATTACGTTTTCGTCTTTCACCACCATGTCGATGGGTTTCGATATGACTACACTACCTGATGACCCGGGAAACAACTTTGCGTCGATGAGGAAATAGGGTTGGCCTTGGAAACCAACTCCCCATCGTGAGGCGATGATACCCGACTTTATGATGGGAAATAAATTTACGCGGTCGTAGAATCCCTTCGGAAAACCTGCTACAAGAACATCGTTTGACGCCTCCACTTCGATATTGTTCTTACCGGCGAAGTTATCGGAGTGAAGCAAATACGGCGCAGCATATTGATCGCTGCTCTTTATGCGGTTGGTCACAGCTTCATTGATGTTTACGACTGCAACGTCGACCGATTTGTCTGGATGGCATTTTGCCAAAGTTTCTAACTCTCCTGCCGAAAGGACAACTGGCTCCCAATTTAAGGCTCCCGACGGCCCCAACTTCCTGAGACAGAATGTAAATCTTGTCGGAGGGAACTCAACCTCTTCCTTCTTGGGAATAACAACATGTCTGTTCGTAACTAACCACATGTCCTCTACCGTACGCCACTGTGGCCCTTCTGCCTCCTTAGGACCCAGTCTGCTGTAGTAGAAGGCAGTAGCCTGCGATGTGCCTAGCGGACTATCAGTCAAAGCTATCGTTGAGATCAGGTTCAAAGTATCGTCTATCTTCAATCCACTTCCCTTAACAATCTACAATCACTTGGACACCTTTGTGTCGATAGGGTTTGTTCGCACCTCCCCCGACACCAGCTTCGGCAGCAGTGTGTCCCGCTGGGCAGCGATGGTGTGGGATTCGTGCGTAGCCCTTAACATGCGTTCAACCGCCGGGCAAATCCTCTTAGTAAACTCTACTACTAGAGTTAGGTCCGGCATCGCGACCCTATATCGAGCCATATCTCGCCAGCTGGTGCGTGGCATCTTTGTGCCTGTCGAAACAGCATCAGTGTAATCGACGAATTCTCGGCTTGAGACATGGCCTAGGAGGAAGCCGAACCATGGTTCTGAAATCGGAGTGATCACTACTATGTCAGTTGAGCACACACCATCTAGCGGGCAAACACCAACCTTGTGAAAATATGGACGTAGCTTGCCGAATAGAATGTCACCACGCTCGAATCTGAACTTACTGCTAGCCAAACCATCAGCTATGCCCCATTCTGAGAGGGCAATACACCGTTGGGGCATGTGCTCAAGCGCAACATAGGGTGTCCCCTTGGGGATTTCGTTTGGTTTAACTCCAATCCGCCGTTGTCGTCCAACGTCCCCCAACGCTTTCACCTCCCACCCCTCTGGGATGGGGCCCAGCTCCGAGTCCATTAGGCGGTCTGGGAAGAGGTCGTAGAGGTGGGTGGGGAGGCCAGGGAGGGACTCGCCGGGGCGCCATCGACCCTCCATCTTGGCCCGCACCGGGTCGAAGTCCACAAACCACGACTTGAACAGCGCCCGCGCCATCTCCTCCAGTGTCTCGTTCATCCGCCGGTTCAGCTCGATCTTGTCGTCCAGCGTCCCTAGGATGTGGGCAATGACTCGCTGTTCGGGGAGGGGAGGGACGTCGACAGGTATTGGATGGATGAAGTTACGGTTAAGTGACGGCTGTGCGCTGCCGGAGTTGTAAGCCCGAAAATCGAACTGTTTCAGGAAGTAGTAGGCGAAGTGTTGATCGTTACCGTGGAAATCGGTCACATACAGTGCGGTGTTGAGTGGCCAATAGGCCACTGTTGAATAGCTAACGACGCCGAGCGAAGCACCGCTTCGACCCACTGTCACGCCCGGGCCGGCTATTATGGCCTCGTCATGCCAGCCAGTAACGCCGAATGACCCGAGAATTGGCGTGTTACCGGGCCGTCGGATCGCATCAGGAAGATCATGCCCCCGCTGAAGCGTCACGAAATCGCCTAGGTGCATACGGGTCCACGGCCTACCCCCCATAGCCAAGCCTCCCCAGGTTGGCCTCTATCGCCGCATCCAGCTTGGCGGCTTCGGCCTGCTGCTCCCGCCACTGGGCGGTGAGACGCGCCATCTTCTCCTCGAACGGCTCGCCGTCGTCCACCTGCGGCGCGGCGCCGACGTAGCGGCCGGGGGTGAGGACGTGGCCGTGCTTGCGCACCTCATCCAGCGGTGCGCTCTTGCAGAAACCGGGAACGTCGGCGTACTCGCCCGCGCCATCCTCGCCCCGCCAGGCGTGGTAGGTGTCGGCGATGCGGGCGATGTCCTCTTCGGTCAGCTCCCGGTGGGTGCGGTCGGTCATGCTTCCCATCTTGCGTGCGTCGATGAAGAGCGTCTCGCCCTGTCGGTCGCGGTATCTCCCTCCCTTGCGGTCCCTGGAGAGGAACCACAGGCAGGCGGGTATCTGGGTGGAGTAGAAGAGCTGGCCCGGCATCGCCACCATGCAGTCCACCAGATCGGCTTCAATGAGGCTCTTGCGTATGTCGCCCTCGCCGGACTGGTTCGACGACATTGAGCCGTTGGCCAGCACGAAGCCCGCTATGCCGGTGGGCGACAGGTGGTGCGCCATGTGCTGGACCCAGGCGAAGT
This sequence comes from Dehalococcoidia bacterium, assembly GCA_965248005.1. Taxonomy (GTDB): domain Bacteria; phylum Chloroflexota; class Dehalococcoidia; order Lucifugimonadales; family UBA1123; genus CBDFIE01. The sequence continues at coordinate 53,093 of CBDFIE010000003.1, read as the reverse complement.
TGGCGTTGCCCTTGGGCGGAGCGCCGTACTGCCAGCGCCTGTCCTCCTGAAGGCGTTCGCCGCCCCAGTCGGAGATGTTGAAGGGTGGATTGGCCAGAATGAAGTCGGCCTTCAGGTCGGGGTGACGGTCGTTATGGAAGCTGTCCCCGTGGGCGATCTGGCCCTCGATGCCCCGGATCGCCAGGTTCATCTTGGCCAGCCGCCAGGTGGTGTAGTTGGACTCTTGGCCGTAGATGGAGATGTCGCCTCGCGCCCTGCCGCCGTTGCCGTTCCCGCTGGCGTGGGCGCGGATGAACTCCACCGACTGCACGAACATGCCGGAGGAGCCGCAGCATGGGTCGTAGACCCGGCCCTTGTATGGCTCCAGCATCTCCACCAGGAGCTTAACGACACTGCGTGGGGTGTAGAACTCGCCGCCTTTCTTGCCCTCGGCGCTGGCGAACTGGGAGAGGAAGTACTCGTAGACGCGGCCCAGCACGTCCTTGGAGCGGGCCTCCTCGTCGCCCACCTGGATGTTGCTGATAAGGTCGATGATCTGGCCCAGACGCTGCTTGTCCAGCGAAGGCCGGGCGTAGTCCTTGGGCAGCACGTCCTTGAGCACGGGGTTGTCCCGCTCGATGCCGATCATGGCGTTGTCGACGGCCTGGCCGATGGTGGACTGGCGGGCCTGCGTCTGGAGCTGCGGCCAGCGAGCCTCAAGAGGCGACCAGAAGATGTTCTGGGCGCGGTATTCGTCCGGGTCCTCGGGGTCTGCGCCCTGGCCGACCTCGGCCTCCAGCCCAGCGTAGGCCTCCTCGAAGGCGTCGGAAATGTACTTGAGGAAGATCAGGCCCAAGACCACGTGCTTGTACTCGGCGGCGTCCATGCTGCCGCGCAGGGCGTCCGCCATCCGCCATAGATCGGACTCGTAGCCCGTGGTGGCGCTGTTGGCGTTGGATTGGGTGTTGGGCGGTCTCTGTCGAGATGTTGTCATTTGGTATCACTCTTACGCTTGCTCTCGGCCCGCCACCTGTCCACCTCGCGTAAGGCGTTCTTGCCCCCTGGTCCGTATCCGTGACGGACCAGGAAGCCGGGGACGCCGCCGTATTCGACGGAGATAACCGCGGACTCAGCGGTCTTGTCGTGGCCGGGCAGGAAGAACGAGCCGATCGCCGTCTCCGCGCCGCAACCACACCAGCACTCGCCAGTCGGTAGCAGGCGTTTCTTTGAAGCCATTCTCATATCTCCCGAAACGAGACTGCGGGGTGGCCTTGGATGCTATCCAAGGATACGTCTCTAGGCGCTTCTGTGTCAAGACCGCCTTGCTCAGGCGGATTGCCACCCTTCCGTTCGTCACTTGCAGTCGCTCCGACCAGAAACCGTTTCGCCACTACCACAAGATTGGCTGCGACACAATGGCTTGCAGGGCATTACATAGGACACCTTTCCACGCGACAATTGATAGTTGGACAACTGCCAGCTAGAGCAATTGCCCGAATACGACACAGCGTGAAATGGGGACCCGGATATGCCCCTCTCTGAACGACAGCTGCTCGACTCCCTCAGCAGGATGCCTTTCATCGACTCAGCAGAGTTGGCAGGCATCCTGGGGGAGCCACACGCGACGGTTCACCGCACCCTGACCGGCCTGCTGACCACCGTCATCGTCGGGAGGGTGAGCCACGGCACCGCCCACCTGCCGTCTAGTCAGAGATACTACCTGACGGCCAACGGCATCAGACAGGCCGCGGAGTTGCTCGGCTTTACGACGCCCTCGGACTTCGTGCGCGCCTACCCCGTGTCGAGGGAGTGGCTGACGCTGCTCATCCGCAGGATGGACGCGGTGGCCAGCGTCTACCGCCTCGCCGCCTCGATGTCCCCCGGCGTCGACGGCCTCCAGTCTCACGTGGAGTTCCACCGCAGAGGCCGGTTCGACGTCACCATCACCCTCCACGACGGCCGGACCTTCGGCGTGGTGCGCCAGCGCCTGGCCCTGCGGCGCCGCTCGCTCTACGACCGGCTGAGGGCCATAGCGGAGTACCACTACACGCGCCGCCCCGGCACCGTCCTGATCCTAACGCCTAGCGTCTGGGAGGAGAGGCTGACGACGAGGTTCTGCATAAACCTGAACCTCGATGACTGCTACGTCGCCGTGGAGACCAGGGACGCACTCGAAAGACGGGATCTTCGCCTATGGCGCAGATACTCATGGGTCGGCAGCTCGTACCACACGCTGAAGGACGTGAGCGCCCACGGCAGCCCCGGCGGAGGGCTTCGGACGCAGTCGCCGGGTCGGAAGCGGGCATCGCTGCCACGTCCCGAGCGGATGGCGCAGACTGCGGCGGCCTTCGGCGTCAGCCCCTCGGAGAAGCGGACGCTCGACCTCATCACCGACCACCCGATGATCCCCCGCGAGCACCTTGCCCTTTGGCTGGGCGTCTCCGAGGGCCGTGTCAGCCAGATGATGCACAGCCTCGTGAACACCTGGGGCCTGGTCGAGCGACGGGGCAAACGGGGAGACATCCGCTACACGTTGTCCGCCGAGGGCATTCGCTACGTAACCCACAGGGACCGCGCCCAGCTTCCCACCACGCAAGGCATCTGGAGCACGGCCCTCACTACCGACCGGCAGGGCCGGAGACGGCACGTGGGCCACCGGATCGACACGTGGGCGCGGCAGACGAAGCACGCAGACGGCATCACCTGGTTCCTCGCGAAGTTGGAAGCTGAGACCAGGGAAGATTCTTCGAGCGAGTTGCTGTGGTCGGTCCCCACCGCGAGGTCTGACCGGGCATACAACTGGGGCCAGTCTGCCATCGCCCCCGACGCCGTTGGGCAGATGACCGCAGAGGGCCTTCAGATACCGTTCTACCTCGAGTACGAGCTACGTGCCCGTCACCCCGAAGGAGTCCTGGCCCGCCTGAGTCCCTACATGAGCTACTACTGGTCCACCGAGCCCGGCGACGACCAGCCTCCGTTCCCCGTCACGCTCTTCGTAGTTGACACAGAGGAGGTCGAGGCCACCTACGTGCGCACATCGGCGCGGATGACTCGGATGTCGCTGCCCATTCTCGTGTCGTGCATCCCTGTCCTGTCCACCGCAGGAATCCTGGGGCGGTCCTGGCATCCACTGTGGGAGCCGGAGTCTCCGAGACTTCCCCTGTCCGGGCTGAGGGCCTACCAGTGGGACTCGCTCTACCACCGGGTGCGTCACCGTCCTGTAGAGGGGAATAGATAGGGCCGATGCGTCCCCATCTCCCCATTGTGCTGGCTGGGGGCTGCAAATGGTGCATCTTGGCCTGTAGGCGAGGTCTTGTGAGGCCACAACCCACCTGATTTGCCCCTAATTTAGCTACGAAATAGGCCGACAAATCCTCTGACCGGTCAGCGCCCGAAAATGCAAATGAATGAAAAGCCATACTAAACTACATTGCCTCCCCGACAATGACCTGATTGCACTTTTGCAACCCCTGACGCATCATCCGATGGCGAAGAAACAGCTATGTATGAACCTGTCCGGCGGGTCGGCACAGCTGATCCGCCGGACAGGATTTGGCGTGTCGGCGGCGTCCGCGGCCCAGTGTGGCCCATCGGTTTTGCGGCGAAACGATGTCGGGTTGCGTGACATGATTTTGGGGCATGGGTAGGAACGGACATCCCGGGCCAGCCAGCTAGGGATTCCTGCCACATTCGGAGTGTACTGACCGAAATCTGTGAACAGTTCTTGTCCAGGGCTGGTTCCACCGAAAAAGGGATGCGATTGTCAAAGCGGGCCACCCCCCTGTAGAGGACGAAAATGAGTGACGAACGGGCATCGCGGGCCGACGACAATCAGCCCGACCTCAGATGGGTCGTGGAGTGGCTGGTCGAGCGGGGGGGTCAGCGCCGGACGGCGGCCCTTCTGGGAGTGAACCGGAAGACGGTGGCGCTGGCCCTGCGCCGTGAGCGACTGACGGGCAGGATGACCCTGGCCGTGCAGCGGCTCATGGCCAACCTGGACGACCCCGGATGGGAGAGAACGACGCCACTGGATCGGCTGGAGGCGAGGATGAGGCTGGCGATTGAAGCCGTGGACGATCTGGCGAGGGTGGTGGAGCGTCTGACCCGTCGCGTGGAGGTCCTGGAGGCGGCTCGGCAACCCGAAGACGACGCCGGGGGCCGGGAGTCGGCGGATGCTCACGACGCCGAGGGGCGGGGCCTGCGTCTGTTCAACTGGAGACGGAGGCGTCAGTCACAGGGCGAGGAAAAGAGTGATGGATGAGCGTGTGCGCTGGGTGACGAAAGCGGAGGCGGCGCGAGAGATGGAGATATCCATGTCCACTCTCGACCGGAGGATCAGGAGGGGGGAGATCGAGGTTCGCAGGGAGGGACGCTGGGTCCACGTGCGGCTGGAGGGGCCGGAGTACGTGGGCGACGACGAGCTGCTGCGTCGATCCCTTGGTCGGGAGGACAAGCTTCAGCGGACGGTATGGGAGTTGGATAGGACAGTCACGGAGTTGGAGCGGGAGCGAGACGAGGCCAGGGAAGCGGCGTTAGCCAGCAGACAGGCGCATAAGGAGCTTGAGGAGGCGTACCGGAAGGAGACCGCCGCGCACAAGGAGACGAAGAATCTGCTCAACATGGTCCGCGTGACCGCAATCGTGCTGTTCGTGCTGCTGGTCGGCAGCGTTCTCCTATGGTGGTTTGTGCTGAGGTAGGGGTGGCGCCGCCAGCCCTTCGACGTTCCCGCCAGCCGGACCCCCGGTTCTTCAAACCCCATCCGCCTCTCTTACGCGTCGGTGTTCCACTTTCCCCAATTCGTAGCTGCCGATGCCCCATGACGCAGGCCAAAGCCCATGTTCCAATCACGTCCGCGAACGCCATCGGCATTTTGTCCACTTTCGTAGCTGCGACTGTCCAGTGCCGCCCGACTCATCCACCGGCAACCTGTCCACTTCCAAAGCCGCGACTGTCCAGTAGGGGTGGCACGAGTACCGGAATCAAATTGCTCGCTCCGATTTAGCAGGATGCCCCATTCACCCCGATTTCAGCTACGGAATCGCCCGAACTGCAACTTGCCGCCCCGTGCGATCTCCTGTACACGGGTGTGACACCGCCAGCGACCCCTGGCATCTCGCGCCTTCTGAGGAGGGTCTGTGCGCGCGAGCCCTAACCCGGTCCGTTGCCGTTGCCCAGGCGCTTGCGCTGGAGTCACTAACTCACTACAATGTATCTGTACGTCTACCCTCCGGTTAGGGCAAGCTAAGACGAAGGAGGCACGACATGGCCGTAGACCAGAAGGACAAGTACATAGAAATGGTGATCCGAGGCAAGTACCAGAGACTGTACGCGTACCTGAGCAGTCTTCAGGTGCAGGAGTGGAGAACCTCCTTCAACGAGGTCGAGGCAGTCATCGGATTCGAGCTGCCTCCGTCTGCACGGCTGCACCGGCCCTGGTGGGGAAATCAGAGAGGCGGCAATGGCCACAGCCACGCCCTTGCCTGGAGCGTCGCCGGGTGGGAGACGGCGGAGGTCGATATGGATGGCGAGATGCTGCTGTTCCGGCGAACGCACCCGAAGCCCATACCCAGGCTTTCTCTCGACGAGGCGTGGCCCGTCCACCCCACCGCGGTGTGGCCGGAAGGTCTGAGCCTCAGACGTGAGGACCTCTACGAGGAGAGGGTTTAGTCCCGCCATGTTCATAGACACCAACGTGCTGGTGAAGTCCCGTATCCCCGGGGCGCCTGACCACGACGCGGCTCGGGCGAGCCTGGAGCGTGCTTTTCGAGACCCTGAACCGCTGAGGATCAGCCGTCAGGTGATACGAGAGTACCTGGCCGTCGTCACTCGACCGCAGACCTGGCCAGTGGCCATCACCCGTGGGGATGCCCTCGATGACGTGAGCAGGCTGATAGGCAGCTTCGAGATACTTGAGGACGGTCCCCTGGTGACCGAATCGCTGGTGGCGCTGTGCCGGGAGGTTCCCGCTGGGGGACGACAGATTCACGACGCCAACATCGTCGCAACCATGCTGGCGCATGGGGAGCGCAGGCTATTGACGTTCAACGTCTCAGACTTTCACCGTTACGGCGACCGCATCGAACTGGTGGACAGATAGTTGAGTGTGAAGAAACATCCACAATCAGCCAGAAGCTACAGTGTCCCCAGCAGGTTTGGTGCGGTGATACACAAGCGGGGAACCGTGCCGGTAGTTTGTTGCCTGCACGCCATCGTTGTGGGGTTAGGCAGCTACGCCGCCGCTTTCGCCACATTGATGCTGGTCTTCGTCTTGTTGACCGCCTGCTCTCCCTCACCAAACGGAGACAACAGTCCAACAGACAGCAGAGTCTCCTCTCCTCCTCTGGCCTCTTCAACAGGGCGAGAGCTGTTCGTCGCGAACTGCGCTGTGTGTCATGGAGTCGCTGCCGAAGGTCAGCCCGACTGGCATATCAAAAAGGCTGACGGCACGCTTCCAGCGCCACCGCTCAACGGCGACGGCCACACGTGGCACCATTCAGACGGTCTCCTGTATCGAATCGTCAGCAAGGGCGGGAAGCTACTGGAAGACCCGAGCTATCCGAGCTTCAAGAGCGGTATGCCTGCATTTGGGGACCAGCTCAGCCACGAAGAGATTGTCGAGGTGCTCAACTACGTCAAGAGCCTTTGGGGAGACAAGACCAGTCGAGGACTGTCTATTCGGGAGTCTCAGGCGTTGGCCAGTGAGCAGGACCCGTTGCCCCCGGGGAGGGAGTAAGCCAAGCATCTTGGACAGGTATGCCATTGTCTGGGGCACATTTCGAATCTCTTGACGATTAACCAATCCACTCAAGGAGGACAGCATGAAGAAGAAGCACCTACAGCCGCTCACACCTGCGGCGCTCTACGCCAGGGTATCCAGCGACCGGCAGGACGTGGACCTGTCCGTGTCCGCCCAGCTCAGAGCGCTCAAGGACTACGCCGGGGCCAACGGCTACTCCGTCGCCAGAGAGTACGTGGACGAGGCCGAGAGCGGCCTCGTCGCCGACCGGCCCCAGTTCAGGGAGATGATCGAGGAGGGTAGCAAGCCCAAGGCCCCCTTCGACGTGATTCTCGTCTGGAAATTCAGCCGCTTCACCAGAAAGCGCGAACACGCCGTCGCCTTCAAGTCAATGCTGCGGAGGAAGGGTATCAGGGTAGTCTCCATCACCGAGCAGGCCGAGGACAACGCCACGGGCAGGCTGCTCGAGGGAATCATCGAGAGCGTGGATGAGTTCTACAGCGAAAATCTTGCGCAGGAGGTCGTCCGGGGGATGAGAGAAGCGGCATCGAGGGGCTTCTTCCTCGCTTCCAACGCTCCCTTCGGCTACAAGCGGGTGAAGGTCAGCGACGGGGTGAAGGAGCGTCCGACGTTGGAGGTTGACCCGGCCACAGCCCCCGTGGTGAGGGAGATATTCGAGAAGTCGCTCTGGGGCAGCGGCCTCAAGGAGATATGCAAGGAGCTGAACGACCGGGGCGTCACCAACCGTGGCAAACGCTGGTACAAGGGAACGCTCCACTACGTGCTGAGGAACGAGGCATATACCGGCACCGCCGTCTGGGGCCGCACCAGCAAGGGGGAAAAGACCCAGGACCCGGTGCGAGTGGAGGGAGCATGGCCCGCGCCGTACGGCAAGGTCACGGGATCGTAGTGATCTTCGGGTCGGATGTCCAGGGCGCCCCGACGCGTCGGGGCGCCCCTACATGGCGGTGATGAATCGCACGTGGATGTCGTAGGGGCGGACCTGCGGGGGCGCCCTAGGCCCCCGAACGAAAGCCATCCCAAGCCAGAAACCAAGCCCTCAGGACCGGGCGCCGGTCGTTACGGGCGCGTCACGCTACCGAGAATCGTGCAGCGGTTCAAAACCATGAGGCTGTCCGTTCGAGGATCGGTAGGGGCGAGCCCGCCTTAGGCGGGTCGCCCCTACGACTTCACCGTTCGCCGCCCCTGAGCCTGGGGTCGAGCAGGTCCCGCAGGGCGTCGCCGAACATGTTTAGACAGTAAACGGTAATAGTCAGAGCAAGACCAGGAAAGAGAGCCAGCCATGGCACCTGTTCCATGTATCTGCGCCCTTCCCGGCTGAGCAGACCTCCCCAATCAGGAATCGCCGGTGGCAGACCGAATCCGAGGAAGCTCAGAGAAGCCAAACCCAGGATTACGCCTCCTATGGTCATGCTGAACATAATGATTATGACAGGCATAATATTGGGCAGGACATGTCGGATAAATGCTCTCCATTTTGTGCAGCCCATCGCTTCTGCCGCCTGAAAATACACATTCTCTTTAATGGCAATTACGGCGCTTCGGATTAGTCTTGAGCCGCCGATGCCTCCTGCGATCCCCAGGACCAGTATTACCTGTAACACACCCCGCCCCGCTATGGACATTATCGTTAACAACAGGATCAGCCCCGGGAAAGCTATCCAGGCATCGACAAATCTCTGTACACCCAGGTCCAATTTACCACCAAGGAATCCTGAAATGCCGCCTATCAGGGTACTGAGCGTAACACTAAGAGTGGTCACTGCCAGACCGACAAGTACCGAAATACGAGCCCCGAAGATAATGCGGCTCAAGAAGTCTCGCCCCAACTGGTCGGTACCCAGCAGATACTGGGCTGATGGGCCCTGCAGCCTGTCTGCCAGGTGTATTTCAGCATATGGATAAGGCATCAGAAAATCGGCAAAGATAGCCACAAAAATCAATATCAATATGACAATCCCGCTGACAGTACCCAGCGGCTTCTCCCTGACCAGCCTGATAAAGAATTCAGCCAGCCGGGAACGTCTCTTCGGCGCAATTTCTGCCGATGGTATCCCTATAGCGTCGCTCATATCCTCGATTTCTCCCCTTTAGCTATAACGGACCCTGGGGTCTAAGTACGGATAAATCAGGTCGATCATTAGATTGATCCCCATAACCGCGGCGCCGAAAACCAGGTTTAATCCGGAGACCACCGGGTAGTCTCTGCCAATGAGGGCAGTCAGAAAGAGACGACCCAGCCCCGGCAGGTTAAATATGTTCTCTATGATAACGGAGCCGGCCACCAGCATAGGCATCTCCGCGCCTATCAGGGTAACTACCGGGATGAGGGCATTTTTGAGGGCGTGTCTCAGAACGACTACCCTCTCCTTGAGACCCTTGGCCCAAGCCGTCCTGATGTAGTCCTGCCGGAGCACCTCCAGCATCATGGTGCGCGTCATCCGCATTGCGCCTGCAGCCGAGGCCGTCCCCAGAATCAGGCTGGGAATGATGAGAACCCCGAGATTCCCCAGCGGGTCTTCGGTTAAAGGAACCCACTTCATCGGTGGCGACCAGCCCCACCAGATTGCCGGGTATAGCATGACCATCAGTGCCAGCCAGAAGTTGGGCGTTGCCATGCCGATGACGGCCACGGTGCGCCCCGCGTAGTCGGCGGCAGTATCCTGGCGAATCGCCGAGTAGATGCCGACTGGCAGGCCTATCACTAGCCCGATTACGATTGCCATGACGCCAAGCTCAATGGTTACTGGCAATCTACTTATTATCTTCTCCTCTACCCTCCAGCTGCCTCGCAGTGAGTCGCCAAGGGTGCCCTGGAGGATACCGTTGAAGTCGGACTCACCGGTAATCCAGTCAGGGGTTGGCAACACTCCTATCCAGCGTACATACTGCACGTAAACAGGCACGTCTAATCCTAGCCTACGCTCAACAGCTTCACGGTCAATCCCCCCCCCACCTTCCAGTTTCATCCTAGCCACCATTGTGTCTACTAAATCGCCCGGGATGAAGCGGACCGAGAGAAAGACCAGGATGCTCAATATAAACAGGGCGGGGATTATCAGCAATAACCGCCTGATGATATAGGCTCTCATGTGACACTCCTCATCGCGATTCCCCCGTCATTGCGAGCCCCGATTCTATTGTCCCGACTCGGAAGTTCGTTGCATAAATCGCATCATGTTCTGGAGGGGGCCTGTGGTTCGACAGGGCTCTCCTGAGCCCTTCGGCTTCGCTCAGGATAAACTCCGTAGAACGGCTCACCACGAACGGGAAAATCCAACCCCCTGTGAACGGGAGAAGCCAACACCCCGTGAACGGGAACATCCGAAATCCCGTTCGCCCCGATCCCGACGTGTCGGGAGGGCTAACGGCTATTTCTAAAACTAGGTAAAGTGAAGGACGATGACAACGAGTTAGGGAGCCGGGAAGCCTGAGCCTCCCAGCTCCCTTTTTCCCTGAGCTAAGCCACACAAGGGGTGAAACCCCTAATAACCCATCGCTGCCTTCAGCCCACTATCAATCCAGAGGCGGGCCCATAGGGCACCAGTCGCGTTCGTGTTTGAGAGCTGGACTTCACCGTTGTAACCTGTGACCCACGGCTGCTGCAGTATTAGGTCAGGAGCGATAGGACCCCATAGGTCCCAGTGCTGCTCTATTCCGTACATATCTGCCTCGTTCACTAGCCTCTGCAGCTCCTCAATGGTGGTAGCCACGAAGGCGGCTTCAATTATGGCATCATAAGCTGGGTCATTGACTCCCGGCAAATTTTGTTCATAAAGGGTCGAGTGAAAGTCTGTTACTCGAGTGAGCAGGTCACCTACTTGCGCCCCGAACCCCATAGCCATACCTCCATAACCCTGATCCTCAAAACGACCTAGCCACTCACCAAAGTTCGCCATTGACGTGACTTGAACGTCTACCTCAATCCCAATCTTAGCGTAGTAGTCGGCGGCTACTTGATAATAGTCTACCAAAGCCAACATGTCTAGGGCATCCATATTGGTCTTAAATCTAATGCCGTCCGCGCCGCGCGTATACCCGGCCGCATCAAGCAATGCTTCTGCCCCTGCCGGATCATAGGTATAGTATCCCTGGAGCTCTTCGGGCCACTCTTCAAATGGGGTGGTCCATTCCGTTAGCTTGTTCGATAGTAACCCTTGAGGTGTATTGACGGCATAACCCTTCCAGAAGGCAAGGCTAATTGTCTCAATGTCCAGCGCCATCTGCATTGCGTGGCGCACCCGGATGTCGTCAAAGGGCGGCTCGGTCGAGTTAAGGCTAAAGCTATAATTCGACCGCTGGTAGTACGGCCACGCCACGATTTCGGGGTTGGTCCGCTGGAGGCTGTCAAAATCCTCGAGACTGGCCGAACAAGCGACGCTGCCAAATAGAGCATCAATCTTACCCGTGCGCATTGCCGACAGGCGCGTTGCCGGGTCTGTTATAACCAGGCCCTCTATCTGGTCAATATAGGGCAGGCGGTTCTCCGGGTACTTTTCGTCGTAGCCCCAGTAGTTAGGATTCTTGGTAAAGGTGATAGAGCTGCCCTCCACGTGGTCAGTGAACTCATAGGGCCCGGTGCCGACCAGGTTCCTCCAGTCATTAGCGTCCCCGTGTTCCTGGATTACCTCGGGGGCGTACATAAATATATGAGCGTCGTCGGTCATGTTTGTCAGCGCACCGAAGTATCGCTGGTTCAGCTTAATAACAAGCGTCCATTTGTCGGTGGCCGTTATCGATTCAAATGACAAGGCGGGTAATAGCCACTGTTTGGGGGTAGGTTCGGTATAGCCGCTGCCCGTACCCGTTATACGGTGATAGTTATATTCGATATCATAGGCAGTTAGCTCCCGGCCGTTCATCGGTGGCTTATCGTGCCAGTTAACGCCCTTGCGGATGTTGAAGGTATAGGTCCGCTCGTCCGGGGAAATGTCCCAGCTTTCAGCTAGGTTTCCTTTTATGGCAACTTCAGGTGTGAAGGACACCAATGTAAAGGCATATACGTCCCTGTCTATTCCCCAGTCCCCGATGGTTAGCTTCTCTATAGCGCTACTGGCGAGGCTCGCCCCACCCGCGGACCCGCCGTCCGGACCCTCGGGAACGTAGCAAATAGCTGGGGTGAGTGTCCCGCCATACGCTGGCGCGGACACCACTTTGCCGTTGGTGGGGTCTGTCACATACCCCTGCCGCACCTCTACAACTTTGAGGACTTCCTTCTCCACGACCACGGTCTTACCGGGGACCATCACTTCTTTTATCACTTCTTTCTCCACCACCACGGTCTCACCGGGGACCTCCACCTCTTTCACGACCTCCTTGGTGACAGTGACGGTCTCACCGGGGACCTGTACCTCTTTCACCACCTCCTTCTCCACCACCACAGTCTCGCCGGGGACCTCGATCGTCTTCGTCTCGCCGCAGGCCGCTGCGAAGACCAACAGCATGGCCGCTCCTGCCACGACGACTAACCAACGCACTCCAAGAGACTTAGACATTTTTCTTCCTCCTTCGTCAGAGTTAAATTGTTGCCTACCGACTTCAAGTGTGTTTCTCATTTCGTTCACTCCTTGTCCCTGCTGGGACTTAGGATCTTCACCACGCGCTCCGAGTGTCTTAGACATTTCCATGTCTCCTTTCGGTCAACGCAAAAACGGGCGCCGACGTACGCGGGCGTTCGCCCACGGGCGGACGGTACCCGCAGACGGCAGACTTGTACCACGCCCCCCCCCCCCGCTGTCAAGCCTGTGATTGCGAGGGATATTGGGGTTATGAGCAGGGTTTAGCTGGTTATATTAGGATAGGACTCGTGAAATAGCTTAGAACCAGCCTCGACACCGCAGGAAACCCCCGCATCGAGAGCTCGACCAACCCTGAAATCAGCTATCAGCCCCCGACTCGTCGGGGCAAGTCATCAGCGGTCAGCGGTCAGCTATCGGCCCACTGCCTGCCCCGACCCCGACGCGTCGGGGCGGGACCAAATCGGGGAGTCGCGGGCTGACAGCCTGGCTCCGTCCGCGAGCTGGTCGTCCATTCCGGACCAGTGGGATAGATGTCGGAGGTGTGTGGTGAGCCCTTCTTCCTCAGCTCGGATGGTATACTCGGCGTACGACCACAGCAAGGGATCGCTGGCAAATCCGGCGGAATTGCCCGAGGATAACCCGGAGCTCTATACGCACTTTCGTACCTGACCAAGAATGAGCTGACTCGGCCGACCCGCGCAGGGGCAATTTGGCAGCTCCAACAGCCTGGCGCACGCGTATAGCCTCCGCAAGAGGAGGTGCAACATGGAGTATAAAATATCATCTATGAAACGTTTGAAGAGGAGCCGAAGATTGCCCGGATTACTCTGAACCGACCCGAACGGCTAAACGCCCTCAGCACGGACCTGCTCAATGAGTTCTACAGCGCCGTGGAGGAGTTCGACAGCGACCCGGAGACGGTAGTCCTCATCGTAAAGGGGGCCGGACGCGCCTTCTCCTCCGGCTACGATCTGGGAGGAGGGTCCCGACAGGCCGAGGAGACGGAGCAGGTCCAGCTCACCATCGGACGCAATCGCAAAGGCATGAACGCCTCAGTGGAGCGGTATCTCAACTTCTGGAACCTGCGCAAGCCTACCATCGCGCAGATACACGGCTACTGTCTATCGGGTGCTACCGAACTATCCGCCATGTGCGATCTGTTGGTGGCCGCCGAAGACGCCACATTCGGCCACATCGGCGGCAGATATCAGGGCACTTTACGCACCAACTCCCTCTGGCCCTACACCATAGGAATGCGAAAGACCAAAGAGATTCTCTTCACGGGCGACTTTATCGACGGAAAGGAAGCTGAGCGCATCGGGATGGTCAACAAGGCGGTGCCCGCGGACCAGTTGGAGGATGAGGTGTATGATCTGGCGCGACGCGTCGCCCGTGTTCCTTTGGAGCTCCTGACCCTGCATAAGCACAGCGTTAACAGGTGGTACGAGGTCATGGGGCTACACGCAGCCCTACGGAGCTCTGCCGACTTAGACGCCATGAGCGCCTTTACTGGGATCAAAGGGGAGTTTGACAAGCTGGTCAAAGAGCAGGGAATGCAGGCGGCTCTGGCCTTCAGGGATGCCCCCTGGCGGGAGTATCAGCGCAAACCCGCTCCTAAGCGCGACTAAGGCGTATCTGGACCCGGACAGGGACTTGCCGCAGGAAACATCAGCTGTGACGGCGTCGCGGCCGGCAGGCGGTCGTTCTACCTGAGCGCCGCTGTGTTAACCCCACCTGCCGCGATGGCGACCCAGACGGTCTACAGCCGCCGGTGATATAATCCGGCGCGACGCAACTCATCTTGAATATTTGGGAGGGACCATTGACTTCGAACGCCGACCCGGTCGACGTGTTGGTGATCGGCGCGGGAGCTTCGGGAGCGGCCGTCGCCTGGCGCCTCGCCGGCGCGGGCATGGACGTGCTGTGTCTGGAGCAGGGAGGCTGGATCGACCCGCGGAACTATCCGACCGACCAGGACGACTGGGAGCTGCACTACCAGACCGACTTTAGTCATGATCCCAACGTGCGCAAGCTTCCGGTGGACTACCCCGTGAACGACAAAGACAGCCCAATCACGCCGCTGATGTACAACGCCGTGGGGGGCAGCACCATACACTGGAGCGCCCACTTCCCGCGATTCCATCCCTCCGACTTCCGCGTCAAAACCCTCGACGGCGTCGCCGACGACTGGCCGATATCGTACCAGCAGCTCGAACCCTACTTCGACTTGAACGATCGAATGATGGGCGTGGCGGGCGTCACCGGGGACACGGCGTACCCGGAGAAGTCGCCGCGGCAGACTCCGCCGATTCCTCTTGGCAAACTGGGCGACACGATGGTCGCGGGATTCGAGAAGCTGGGCTGGCACTGGTGGCCTTCGGACTCGGCGATCAACACGGCCGAGTACGATGGCAGGCCAGCATGCAACAACTGCGGGCCTTGCGACATTGGGTGTTCCATAAAGGCGAAGTCAAGCACGGATGTCACTTACTGGCCAAAGGCGCTCGCGCTAGGCGCTAAGCTGGTCACTCACGCCAGGGTGCGCGAGGTGATCGTTGGCAAAGATGGCCTCGCCGTGGGCGCACTATTTTACGACGAAAACGGCGATCTTCAAGAGCAGCGCGCCCGAATTGTCATTCTGGCCTGTAACGGCGTCGGCACCCCACGGCTAATGCTGAACTCCCGCTCACCGGTGTTCCCTGACGGACTGGCGAACAGCAGCGGGTTAGTGGGCAAGAACCTCATGTTCCACCCGGTCGCAGGTGTAATTGGGGTGTTCGAGGAGCGCCTCGACGGCTACATGGGACCTCGGGGATGCAACATCGTAAGCCATGAGTTCTACGAGACAGACCCCTCACGGGGGTTCGTAAGAGGCTACATGTTCCAGTGCAGCAGGGGCCCGGGCCCAGTGGCCACGGCGATGGGCGCTCCCTGGGGGGTAGACCACCATAGCGCGTTCGAGAGCAGGTTTGGCAAGATGGCGACGATCGGTGTGATGGGCGAGGACCTGCCGGAGGAGATCAATGCGGTAACGATAGACCCTGATCTGGCTGATAGCGACGGGATTCCAGCGCCCAAGGTGACCTATCGCATGAGCGACAACAGCCTGAAGCTTCTGTCACACGGTGTCCAGAATGCGACCGAAGTCCTGAAGGCTGCAGGGGCGATCGACATACGTGTCCACCCGCTGGGTAGAGTCGCGGGCTGGCACCTGATGGGAACGGCACGCATGGGGACCGACCCCGCGAAATCCGTCGTGGATGCCAATGGTCAAGCACACGATGTGAAGAACCTGTTCGTCGTGGACGGGAGCGTGTTCGTGACTGCAGGAGCGGTCAACCCCACGTCGACCTTACAAGCGGTCGCGCTCTACATCGCCGATTACGTGCGGGACAACGCAAGGCACCTGCTGGACTGAATCGAGGGAAGTGAGCTGACAAGATGACAGCAAAGAGCCAAACATTCGCGGAGAGCCAACTGGAGCTGCTCCGGCAAGTCGTGGACTGCGTGATTCCCGGCACAGAGCAGATGCCCGCCGCTTCGGAGACCGGAGCCGCGGAGCACATCGACTCCGTCGCAGGCACTTCCGCGGAGCTTCGGAGGCAGTTGTTAGACACGCTCAAGGACATTGAAATCACCGCCGCAAGGATCGGCGGAGGGTTCGCGTCGTTGTCTGAAAAAGAGCGCGTAGAGGCGTTGAAGAGCGTAGAGGCTTCGAATCCCGCCTTCTTCCGCCAGCTCGTCCGTCACACCTGCAACGCCTACTACACCACCCCCGAAGTGCTACTGCACTTGGGCATGGAGGGCAGGCCACCCCAGCCGCGGGGGTACCCTCTGGAGCGTGGCAACCTCGACCTGATCGAGAACGTCAAGGCCAGGGGCACGGCCTACAGGCAGGTTTAGCCCCCTCACGGCGGCGCCGTCGTCGACTTGGGAACAGAAATTAGAGACGTTAGCGGGGCGTGGGAGCCGGGGGTTCAACGGTCCGGCTGGGTGTCGGAAACTCCCGGCGTAATTCGCCGGCCCCTGAGCACGGGCCGGCCCTCCGCTTCGTCCAGTTCCGCCGCGGCCACGGCGCGCTCGTTCTCGCGGATCTTGCTGGCCACGGCCTCCCCGGCCCGTTCCCACGCGTCCCGGTTCTCGATGACGAACTGGTTGGACTCTCGGTAGTCGTTCAGTAGTCCGTTGACCTCAGGAACAACATAGCGGGCCACCATGTCCCAGCTTCGGAGGGTGTCCTCCCGGTTGGCCCAGTCGTGGACGAAGCCGATCACGCAGCCGAAACCGCCCGTCAACTCCATAATCTGGCGGATCCTGGCCACCAGATCGTCGGGGGTGCCGATGACTGCGGTGCTCTCGTCGGAGAAGGCAGCGCCGTCCACCGCGTCGTCGGGGGTCTTGTAGATTACGCCCTCGCCTCCCGCCAGGGTGCCGACAGCGTACTCGTTATTGTGCCGCATTAGGCCGTCCCGCGCCTGCTGGCGGGCCTTGTCGCGGGTTTCGGCAATGTGCCAGCTGAGCACGATCCTCCAGCTCTTGCGGTCGACCGTCTTACCATGCTTGGCCGCTGACTCCTCGGCGAAGCTCCATTGTGTCGGCAGCGCCCTGATCCCCGCGCTGGAGACCGATCCTATCGAGAGCACTCCGGCCTCGTGCTTACCCGCCAGGGTCATCCCGGAGGGGCTGACGATGGAGGCGACGGCGAACTCCATGTTCTTCTGGAGCGGCTTTAGCTGCAGCTTCGCGTCTTTCAGCGTGAACCACTCCGACTCGTGGCTGAAGCGTTCCTCCTCCTCAAAGAGGCGGCGGATCACTCCCATCGCCTCGTCCTGACGGTCCCGCAGGACCATCGGGTCGACGCCCAGGGTGTGAGCGTCGGAAGGCAGTGCTCCTGGCCCCGAGCCGAAGATCACCCGACCGCGGGACTGGTAGTCCAGTTGGACCATCCGCTGGGCCACCATGAAAGGGTGGTGGTAGGGCAGGGATACCACGCCGGTGCCCAGCATGATCCGACTGGTGCGCTCGGCGGCGGCAGCCAGGAAGAGTTCCGGAGACGCGATCACCTCCCAGCCGGTGGAATGGTGCTCTCCGCACCAAAACTCGTCGTAACCCAGATGCTCGATGTGCTGGACAAACTCCAGGTCGCTCTGGAACCGCAGCAACGGGTTCTCGCCGATGGGATGGTGGGGCGCAAGGAACGCACCGAACCGCATATCTGCCATGTGCTCTCCTCAGTTCGTTCGTATTGACTGCACCCAGCTTATTTTGTCCCGACTCTCGTTGGCAAGTCCGCCAGGGGTCCCACAGGACCTCAACCCTCTTGCGCCATCTCACGTACGATGTTGCCAGCCTGATCCACTCCATCCAGCTTGGCTCTCAGGGCGGTCATCGTGCGGCGGTACATGTCCAGGCCGTCGTTGCGGGTGACCCGGAACACCCGCTGGGCCGCCCCGTGGTGGTCTGCCAGCAGCAACCACTGCCCCGACGTCTTCAACAGCGTGTAGCCGTTCCAGGCTTTCTCAGGGTCGTAGATCGCAGTCCCGGTCGGATAGACACTCCGAGGCATTGCCGATCTCCTGCAGTTTCTGCTGTCAGACTTAGCTACGGATGCCACGTTTGGAAATCCTGTCCCAGGTAGCTAGAGCTATTGTCCCTCGAAACGCCACCCGCACCCTCAGTTGATATAGACAAGCTATCGGAGAGACTTCCAGAGGTTGCCACCAGGCTGCGGCAGCGGGTGCTCCAAGCTGGGGATGAGGATATGACCCTGATCTTGAAGGTGTTAGACCTCCAAGTCAGGGCGTCTTCGGAAGAGGTTCAGATCGAGGGCGCTAAACCGCGGACAAACATCGGGATGTCTGTCCAGTCAGCGCGTTATTTGTGATGACCGTGGTCTGGGCTTCAACGACATCCTATCGCTCAGCCTCAATCCATTTCGACGACATCCACTACCGTTGGCTGCTTGATGGGTAGCTAACTTGAGAGTTGGTGCTAGGAGGCCGAGTCCTCCAACAGACCCAACTCGCGGGCGCGCAACGCGGCCTGGGTCCGGTCCCGGACCCCCAGTTTTTGCAGAATCGCGGTGATGTAGTTCTTAACCGTGCCTTCAGCCAGGCTCAGCCTGGCGCTGATTTCCGGATTCGTATACCCTTGAGCCATCAACAGCAAAATGGCTTGCTCTCGTTGCGATAGCGGTTCCTCAAGACCCGTGTTCCCCTGCCGCTGCGGGTCCGCTATCCGGGCGAACTTCGTCATCAGCTTTCGCGCCACGGATGGCTCCATGAACGAGCCTCCCGCTGCGACGGTGCGGATAGCCCGGGCTAGCTCCGCTCCTTTTATCGCCTTCAGAAGATACCCCGATGCCCCTGCGCGAATGCCTTCAAATACATACGCGTCATCGTCAAAGGTGGTTAGGATGATTACTCGCGCTTCCGGCCAGCGTTTGCAAATACGCCGGGTCGCCTCCACTCCATCAATTCCTGGCATGCGGATGTCCATCAGAACAACGTTTGGGTGTAACCGTTCATAGGCGTCTACCGCCGCCGCCCCATCCTCAACTGCGTCAACCACTTCCACGTCCGGTTCCAATTCCAGTAGCGTCCGAAGGCCGTCCAGCATCAGTCGCTGGTCATCCACGATCAAGACGCTGACCGGGTCGGGCTGAGTCATGGATGTTCTCCAGTGGTGTTTGGAAGCTGAACGACCACCGTAGTGCCGTCCGACCGTCCGGAACGAAGTTCACCACTACCCCCAAGCTGCATGATCCGTTCGCGCATACCGCGCAAGCCGAAGCCCTGCTGGTTTGCTTCGTCAGATATCCCAATTCCATTGTCCTTCACACGTAGTGTCAACAGCTCGGGTGAAAGGTCCATCGTCAGAGAAGCCTGCCCCGCTTGTGCGTGGCGCTGTACGTTGGTCAGTGCCTCCTGTGCGGCCCGATAAAGGGCCAGGCGCTGGGCTTCGGGAAGGGGAGGCAGGCTGTCTGGCAGGGTAACCCGAATGGTAAGCTCAGTGGCCTTTTCGAAGTCGACTGCCAGCTCGTGAAGTGCCTTGGGCAATGATAGGTCGGCAGTAACTGGCGTGCGAAGCATCCCCACTGTCCGGCGCACTTCGCTGAGACCCTCATCCAGCTGCTGGCGCACGGCGTCGACCATTTGGCTTGCTCGTTCCGGGGCGGCGGCGATTAGGCGCCCGGCCCCTTCAAGTTGCACGATGGAGACAGTGAGACGATGACCCAGCGTATCGTGCAGGTCACGAGAGAGCCGGTCGCGCTCTCGGGCGACCGCTAGCTCCTCGACCTGCGACGCATATTCCTGCAATTGCCGGTGGGCAGCCTGCAGGTCGCTGAGAAGCTGTTGGGCTTCGCGGCGGGCCCGATTCGCCTCCAAAACACTGGTGGCGAATCCCGCAAATGCGAAGACCACCACCCTCATAGTATTGGATTCCCATGTTTATCAGAGCAATTAACCCTGTCCATAGCATCCCCCACCGTGTTGAGAGCCGGACAACCGCGAGGAGACTTATATTCACAATCAGGATGTTGATCGTCGGTAACACGACTGCGCCGGCGAGTAAGATCAGGATCTGGAGGCTGAGAATGAAGTAGATACCCCTCGGAGTCGTTTGTCGCCTAAGTCCGACCAAAATGAGGAGAGCAAACGCCGCCAAGAGCCCGAGGAGATACCCCCGCTGCGCAGCGCTTACATCACCGGTCATGACAAAGATGACCCCACCCGCCCAAAAGAGGGCCATCAACAAGCGCAGCAGAGCGTCAGTTCGGCTTGCCCGACTTACTAGCGTCATGCTCAGCTCACTCCGTTCTCACTGGCGACTGGCGATTTGGCGCGCAAAGACCACGTGTCCATGATCGAGACTACCTACCCCTTGCTACCACGCACCAGTGCGAGTTGGTCCAGATGCTCAGCCATCTCCTCCATCGGCAGCCAGCGCCCCCTGAACATTACCCCCACGCTTTGGTCCAGGTTGTTGATATCCTCCAAAGGGTTGGCCCCAACAAGAAATAGGTCAGCCCGCATACCCTCAGCGATGGTTCCAAACTCGTCCTCAGCGCTCAGGTACTTCGACGGGTTATAAGTTGCAGTCCGCAAGGCTTCATATGGGGACAAGCCTGACTGTACCAATAGCTTCAACTCTTCATGCAGCGAGTAACCTGGCTCCAACCCTGGGACTGCTGGGAAGTCACTTCCGGCTAGCAGAGGTACACCCTTGCGGTGCATAGCTCCAACCATGAATTTCATCATGTCCATCTGCCTCTTAAGGGCCTGATGGCCCCACGTGGCAATTATTCCGGGGCCTCTTTGACCGCCTCCTGTCGCCCAGTGGGCCCGTTCAAATTCTGTCAGGTACCGCATTATCTCGGCTTGACCAAGATTGAAGTACTCATCTCCATTTACACGTCTAATGTAGTCATAGAAGACCATGTTCGGGATCACCCAAATGCCGGCATCAGCGGTCGCCTGGGCAACGCGTTCCAGACTGGCATCCGTTGTTCGCCAGGTCCTGGGAAGCACCATGATAGCGATTATAGCGAAGACAAGGGCGGCAACGGCAAGGACGTTTAGGTAAGCCCGACTCGTCCGACCTACGCCTATATTCTTCCAGAGCCTGATTCCCTGCCAGACCAACGCCGGTGCGGTTAACAACACCCCCGCTGCCACGACGGTGACCACCAGCCGAGGGATCGCGAGTCCAGCCAGCCATGCAAACGGAGGCGTTACAGAGAAGAATCCAAGGAAAAACGTCCAGGCAAGGAGAGTGAACAGAGCAAACATCCATTTGGTCCGAGCTAATTGTTGTGGCTGTTTTGCCTGTCCGCCTTTGCGTGCGCGCCGCCAGAGTATTCTGATTGCCCACACGATGTTGGTGCCAAGCAGCACGACCAAGACGATTACTCCAAGGGTAAAGCCTTTTAGCAGACCATCAAAGGGACTGAAGTAGGCATAGAAATACTCCTCCGCATGTGCCAGGTCCTGCCCTTGATCAAGGGTAGCCTGGATATCTCTCGACCTTCGCGCATGACCGATGACTTCAATGTCTTCACGTTGAGCGGTAGTCATCAGACGTTCAACTGCTTCGGCCGAGTTGTTTTCGTATACCTTAATGAAATCGTAGCCTGCCTGAGCGAACTCTACGACTGCGCGCTCGACTTCATCAGGAGTGCTATACGCAGGCGGATTGATGAGAGGGCTGGCCGTGTACACCGTCGGCCATAACACCTCTTGAGTTCGACTCTGTTGGCGAATCCGCAGTAGCTCGTCGTTTCCGTTCATGGAAACTATTGATGTCACGCCATGATTGAGATAAAGGGGGTTAAGATCTTCCAGATCTCGAACCCCGTCGTCGCTGTAGATGTGAACGTGCATGTCGGTGAGGCCCGGTAAGAGGAACTTGCCAGTGCCGTCTACGAGCGTAGCATCCTCGGGAATCTGTATCTCACCAACTGGGCCAATTGTGGTTATGCGATCACCTTCGACGATGACCGTTTGTGCTTGCAGCGTCCGACCGCTGTCACCCATATCGTCGGTCATTGGGATAACCGCTACATTCACAAAAGCGACAGGTGTCTTTGGATGTGGGAGTGAGATTGTTGATTCTGATCCCAACTCGCCCGACGCACCGTCCCCACGAATTGCAGCCAGCGCCGGCTGCGGTCGCAGAAACTCTGGATCCGAGTCTCCGGAGAATATGCCTAGGCCGATGGCAACCAGGGCGACCGCGGGAATCTCAAGAAAAGCTCTCAGATACCATTTTCTCGAACTCATTTGAATCTCCTTGTGGCAAAAGTCGTACGCAATTGCCATCGTAGAGGCCCAATGGTCACTCGCTACAGTGCCAATGGTCACATAATGGTCACATGACCCTTGGCAACTGCGGGCAACGGATCATGGTGAAGCTCTGCAGTGGCCGTGACAGCGAGGTCCAGCGAACGAGATTGCTAGGGATTAGTGGCAACCCGAAACGGTGTAGCTAGTCGTAGACGAGGGCGGGCTTGGGACTCGCGAAAAGAAGAAGCGGATGTCGGCGGGGCGTACCTTTAAGAGGGTATGCGCGTCGGCCCGGGCGGGGTCCAGCTACGAAATCCTGAGCCTTTGTGAAAGGATTCACCATTGAACGAACATCGGCATGTCTACGTGCTGACGCTAATAATTCACCGGGACCATTCACCTGGATTCGGGACCGTGGTCTACCTGCGTAGTCCCATCGCTGCTGGGTATTGTTCCGCAACGGATGCGAGTCTGGACCCTGTATATCTTGACGATATAGGTTTGAATACGCTAAATCGTCAGCACGTCGAAAACATTGCCAATTGTTCCGCCAGGTTTCAGTCGATGGGAATGGTCGGCATCAAGCACATCCTGGCAACGCCTTTCCACCCTCAGACCAACGGGAAGCTGGACCGCTATCACCAGACGCTGAAGCTGGACGTAAACAGGTGCCCTAGGAGTTGCCAGCCGACCTCGAGGCGGCTATCGCGGCCTTCGTCGGCTACTACAACTACCGGCGCTACCACAAAGCCCCGGGCAACGTGACACCGTCAGATGTCCTCAGAGGAAGGCGCGCCGAGATCTTACAACGCAGGAAGGAGGTGCAGACACAAACGATCGAAAGGCGAAGACGCCACAACAGGACCCTCAGGGAGCTCACCAGACCCTCTTCCAACACCTGATCTCTCGGGTCTCAAAGAGTCCCACTTTTCCGGGTTGCTAACACTCTTGAGAATCTACCTGTGAGGAACTCGGTTTTCATTGCGTTAAAGAAGTCCAGAGCGGCCTGTTGCTGGACTGATGGGACAGACTTCTCGCGCTGGCGAGGTGTTAGAAGCCGGCCTCCGTCCTGCCACCCAAGGTCCTGTACAGAGACAGATATGCTTCGGCCGCAGCCTCGGAGGCCCGGAAGGAGCGTGTTGGCCAGTAGCCGAACGCATCGTCAACCCGAATTCGAGCGTGGAAGAGGCTTTCTTGCGGCTTGCCGACCATCGGAAACGCCGTGTTGTCCCGCCGGCTCTCTCGGCTAGCGGCCAGCACGGGCCCGTCCCTCAGAGGCCCGACGATGTAGCTTCCACCGCCTCCGTTGACGTTCATGTGAAACGCGTGCGTCGTGCCGGAGTCGTGTTTGGCCCCAGCTTCAAAGGCGTCCACGCTGCCTTTCTCATACCCACCGTAGGAAGGGCTGCTGCCCATGGAGGGGTGCAGCACCAGCCGTGCCCCGAACATAACGGGCAACAGCCACGTCTCTGGGTAGCGGCCGTCGTGGCAGATGTGCAATGACATCGGGACGCCCAGTACCTCAAACTCGTTTAAACGATAGCCGTGCCAGAAGTCGAGTTCGGCAGAGTGGAACTTGGCGTGTGAGGAGACGATCTCGCCATCAGGGTCATAAACACGGGACACGTTGTAACGGGTAGACTCGACCGCATGCCCACTGACGCTCTGCCAGACTGGGAGGCCTGCCACAAGGTAAGGGGCATCTTCGAGGTCGCGGATGAACCGCCGGAGCTTGCGCTCTGCTGTATCCACGGCCGCGGGGGAGGTTGTCACAGGGCTCCTTGGAAACAGCCCCGTCAGCGACGTCTCTGGGGTCACAAGGAGCTGGACGCCCTGTTCTGCTGCCTGGACGAGGCCCCGACATAAGGAGTCCAAGTTCTCCTCGATGGACTCGACGTTCAGCTTCTGCCAGCCGCCGATATGCAGGTCCTCCGGCATTCCGGACGGGTTGCCCCTGTGGGTAAATTCCTCAATTACTAGCTGGGTCCCGCCGACACTGATATTCACTGCCATCTCGGGAAGCAGGTTCAGACCGTGCATCGTCAGGACCTGCTCTCCGTCGAAATAGACTCGGACGTCGGCGTTCTTAACTAGGTTGCCGTTGCCTTCTTGTTTTTCCAAGAGAATGACGTGGGACTCGCCGACGCTGACCGTGAGTGGAGCTGATGCCACCGGCTGAGAATTGGTCCAATCGTTGGTGACGAATGATAGCGCAGTATCTTGGAAGTCGATTTCCGCCCGCGCAAATTCGTGTGTATCGGCGTCGAATCCAAACGTCACACTGCCCGGTCCAGGCTCCAGACGGCGGAACCGCAATTCGATGCTGTCGCCGTTCCGCGTGTGTACGCCCGGGCCGTCTATCTTCAGAGTCTCCTGAGGAGATGCTGAGACCTTGAGCCCATCGCCGTAAGGCTCAAGGCTTGGTGATGGAGTCGAGGGCCATACCCAGCCGGCGGTCGGCTCTCGGAACTGAGTACGTCCCAGGATCTGAGCTGTCATGAAGCACTCACGCCCGGGCCGTCTATCTTCAGAGTCTCCTGAGGAGATGCTGAGACCTTGAGCCCATCGCCGTAAGGCTCAAGGCTTGGTGATGGAGTCGAGGGCCATACCCAGCCGGCGGTCGGCTCTCGGAACTGAGTACGTCCCAGGATCTGAGCTGTCATGAAGCACTCACCTTCGCTGGGGAGCGTCCTAAGAATCTATCTCGCCGTGGCGCAGATTTCTGCGGCAAGAGCCGCGTCTCGGAGAGAATTTCCCACATGGACTGAGCGCCTTATGAAGTTATCGTCTGCCGTTGGGGCTGACAGTGTATCGGTGCTGTTCGGTCACGTCAACAACCCTTCGGAGTCCCATATTCGCCGTCGTTGTCACGCCTACTACACCACCCCCGATTTGCTAAAACGCTTGGGTATGGAGGGCAGGCCGCCCCAGCCGCTGGCATACCCTCTGGAGCGTGGCCCTCGACCTGATCGAGAACGTCAAGACCAGGGGCACGGCCTACAGGCGGGTTCAGCCCCCACCTGGCGGCGCCGTCGACTCGTGGACAGCCGAACGCTTTTGGCCGCTTGCCAGCGATCCCCACGTGGCCCACTCCTTGCGCGTTCCCGGCTCGGGTCTCAGAGCAGGGCCTCGTGAGACGAGGTCCACATCCAGGGCGTGGTCCCCACGTCGATACTCGAAAACGGTTCGTCAATGGCTCAGAATTTACTCACCATTGAACGAACATCGGCATGTATGTTCAATCCTGACCAAAAACCCATTTATGTGCCGTTCCTCATCGAAACTGATCTGTGAAGCATGGAGCGTATATTGATTGACGCTTAGTCAATCCTCATTTGCGACTGGCGGTCTCGCCATCGCTCAGGTCGTGAGCCCATTCAGCCAAGTACAAGAGTTCGATACCCAATTTGCCTAGGATATTCAAGCGTGATTAATTAGTTAGACTAGTACTTAGTTAGCTAAATCACGATACGTATGCTTAAGGGAACCGGGGTGCACAACGTTCTTGGTCCATTCGAAGGGGACGGGGCACTGGTTGCGAGCCTGGGTAAAGGCATCTATGGCACGGCAGACATCGCGCACAGAGGTGGCGTTAAGACCCCGCAGGGCTCGACGCGTCAGGATGCTGAACCAGACCTCGATTTGGTTGAGCCAGGAAGCGTGGGTAGGGATGTAATGGAAGTGGACATTGGGATGCCGAGCCAGCCACCGGTCATGCTTGGGCTTATGAGTATTAAGGTTATCCAGGATAACGTGCAACTCCTGGTCGGGGTACTGAGCGACCAGACGGTTCATGAAGTCCAAGAACTCACGCCGGCGGCGGCGGCGATAGTGGCCTACCGTCACCGTCCCTCGGGCAACCTCCAGGGCAGCGAAGAGGGTGGTGGTTCCGTGGCGTTTGTATTCGTGGCTGAACCCGCGGAGGGCCTGCCCGTTGGGCATGCGCAGCCAGCCCTGAGCCCGCTCCAGAGCCTGGATGGCGGGTTTCTCATCCACGCTCAACACCACCGCGTTCTCCGGCGGGTCCAGATACAAGGCCACCACATCGGCCGCTTTCTGGGCGAACTGGGGGTCCGTGCTCACGCACCAACTTCGACGACGCTGCAAATGAATCCCATGTTTCCTCAGCACCTGCCAGACATAGTGGGCTGGAACGTCTCCCAATGCCTCAGCGACCAGCCGCCCTGTCCACGTGCTGTATCCCTCGGGAGGCGGTTCATCCAGCTTCGCCAGGATGCGCCTCTCAGTGCTGGCCGTGTACTTCCGAGCCTTTCCGGGCCGGGCCCCGTCGTTCAGCCCTGCGCTCCGCTCCGCCGCAAACCTCTTCCGCCACACCACAACCCGCGCCCGCGTCAGACCCACCTCCCGGGCGATCGCTGTATTGGGCGTTCCATCGGCCGCCAGCAGAACCAATCGCGCGCGCTGTACGGCTCGATACGGAGCAGTACGGCTCCGAACCGTGGTCTCCAGCTCCCCACGCTCTCCGGTTGTCAACGTGATGATCGTCTCTGCTCTTCGCATGCGGTCAGCATAACATCTGCCTACCATTACGTATAGGTATTATCAAAACTAAGTACTAGGGTACCAGTACGCACCATAACTACTAGGATAGGATACGCTGCCCGACGTCGAGACTCTCGATCGGCATCTGACACCTCTGCTATCCGGCGTGCGCCGTAATGAAAGGATAGATTTCGATGGGGACAAAGTGGGCCGAAACACTCATTCACTGTCGCTGGTGCGGCGACGAAGCCCGGGTCGGAATAGAGAAGGATGGCAAAGGCAACACGTATAGGGTGATGTGCAGTACTTGTGGGATCATGCTTCAAGTAGGATTCACATACCCAGCGGGACTCGAGATAGCCACTGAACTGAGTCGACCCGCATGGAAGGCATGGAGTCCTAGGGATACTCTGAACAAGTCCGTGGATTATGGTGGCATAGTACCATGACAAGTGGAGACGAACTGACTAAGGACGGGAGCAAGAGTAGATGAACCAGCCGACATTTGCGGACCTGGAGTACGAGTGTAAGAAGCGCAAGACTCGGCGGGAGCTGTTTCTGGAGCGCATGGACGGTCTGATACCGTGGGGACAGTTGGAGAGTCGCATTCGACCATACTATCCCGAGGCTGGCCGAGGCCGGCATCCGTATGAGCTGTCGGCGATGCTTCGCATACACTGCGTGCAGCTGTTCTACAACCTGAGCGACCCTGGGATGGAAGACATGCTATACGAGGTCGAGTCGGTGAGGCGATTCGTGGGCCTGAGGCTGTCGGGCCCTCTGCCTGACGAGACGACGATCCTGAACTTCCGCCACTTGCTGGAGGAGCACGATCTTGGCGAAGGTCTGTTCAAGACCATCAACGTCCACCTGGAGACTCAGGGGCTTCGTCTTCGGGAGGGGACTATAGTGGACGCGAGCATCATCGAGGCGCCGTCGTCGACTAAGAACCGTGCCCGGGAGCGTGACCCAGAGATGCACCAGACCAAGAAGGGCAACAAGTGGAGCTTCGGTATGAAGGTGCACATCGGGGCGGACGAAGAGACAGGGGTGGTGCATAGTGTAGCTATGACATCAGCGAACGTGCATGACGTGACCGAAACTCACCGGTTACTACACGGTGGAGAGACGCGGGTGTGGGGCGATGCGGGGTATCAGGGAGTCGATAAGCGGGAGGAGAACCGAGAGTTGGATGTGGAGTGGCGCGTGGCGATGAAGCCCGGTCGGCGTCGGCAGCTAGCACCTGAAAGCGAGGAGGCGTTGGCGGAGAAGCGCAAGGCGTCGGTCAGGGCGAAGGTGGAGCATCCGTTCCTGTATGTGAAGCGTCACTTTGGCTACGCCAAGGTGCGGTATCGTGGACTGGCCAAGAACACGCAACGGCTGGCGTTGCTGCTGGGGTTTGCCAACTTGATGACAGCCGAGCGCCACTTGGCGGTGTGACGAGAGAGAAGTGCGCCCAAATCAGGTTGATAGCGGCGACACGCCCCCGGCAGAGCCCGCTTTCGAAGCCCAAACAGACCCGATTTAGGGCCGCAACAGCCTGATGAGCCATCGCAAAGAATTGAACATCTTCGAACTACCCCTGCAATCAATTCAATCCAGCATATGAAGGGTTATTCAGAGGTTCCCTAGTACTAGGATATGGACAGGGAACAGAAAAGATGCCGAGAAACTACCGAATTGAGCGGGACGCCATCACCCAAAGGTGGTATGGCGGCAATCCGCAACGCAGGAATCCTAGGCCTAGCAGAAGCTGGGGAGAAGGCCCCGTCACCCCGGCCGACTGCTTCGGGATCCCCATGCAGGTTAACTCTCCCTTCACCCCCTTCGGCTACTGCATGGTATGGAAGTATGGCCTGAACCGGGATGGTTACTGCATCCTGACCATTGACGGAAAGCAGGAACTGGCCCACCGGGCCGTCTTCAGCCAGACCCGGGGGAAGATCCCTGAGAACAGACAGGTCAACCACCTCTGCAACCGGCCCTACTGTGTCCAGCCCTCCCACCTGTACGCCGGGACCTCTCAAGACAACAAGGACGACTCGCAGATCTTCAGCAAGGAGGAGCTCCTACACGCACCCTGGGTACTCTTCTGGCCGGACGGGGCAAAGGCCGACAATCCCCTCCTCGGGAGACTGCAGGATTCTAGCCGGTCCGACGGAACGGAGCCCTGGGAGCCGGTAGAGCAGCCGGCGCAGAAACCACTGGAGGAGTTCACCTGTCCCAAGCACGACTTCGCTATCACAATGTTCGGCGGTGCCTCAAGGATATGCCGGATATGCGAGACCTCCGAGTTACAAGAGCGGGAGAGCGACGAACTGGGAATATACTCCCTGATCGCCGAGATCTGCCCTGTGTCCCAGACGGTAATCCCCATATTTCAGAAGATAACGGCCTCCGAGTTCGTAGGGGAATCCCATCGAGAAACTCGACGAAGGGCCTACCGCCGGAACCGTCAAGGCCTGGGAATGGGCTCCCATGATCTCAGAACCTGTGGATGCGACTACTGCACCCAAGACCGAACGGCCTTCCGTGCCGCCATCCAGCCCCTGTTGACCAGGAATGAATCAGGACTCCTCGACGTTTGCAACCGGCTGGAGCCACAAATTACCACTGCTCTCGAAGAGGCGTCTGCGGACATGATGGAAACATGGGGAAAAGCGGCTGGGCTGAACGACGAGCAGGCACAAGCTCTGAGGGAGCACCACCAGGACTGCATCAACACAAGGGCTGAACTGACCAGGACATCCCGAACCCTGGAGAGCGAGTTCGGATACTTGCTGTACGCCATAACCGAGTTCAGCACCCGGGAGGAGATGCTTGAAGACCAAGTATTCCAGCAGGTTTTATTCCGCTGGAACTTAGTCTGGGTGAGAAAAGGGGACGAAGAGCATATCCGACAGACCATCCTACCGGCCGCTGACCAAACGGCCGACAGGATAGCCCTGGCCTGGGAGAGGACATCGGATGAACTAACGAGGCCATACCTCCAAAGCAAACCGGAACTCCATCAGGACATCAGGTGGCTGGCACAAGTGCTGGCGAAGAAGCAGGTCCTGGAACAACTGCGGCACGAACTCCTCGGCAGGAACAGCAACAGTGAACAGGAACCACATCCCCACAGCTCCTGTGCAGCCAACATAATGGAAACTGGGCGAGTACAACCCTTTCCTCAAGAGTTCGAGGAAGGGCTGGGGTACAAGCGACAAGATCTGTAGTAGCCCAACACTCCCAGGCCCGATGAACATATGAATGATATAGACAGGAAAGTCCAACAAATCACGAACTCCCCCATCGGCTGCCAGTTCCTTCTTGCTATCGAAGCATCTGCGCTAAGCCCGGATGGGGCGACCATTCCCATGAACAGTCTCTGGCTGGCGGCTGACTCCCTCAACGCGATGGAATGGTGGACGGCCGACCGCGATGAAGCGGTCGTCAAGGTCCTAGAACATGGAGAACGGCTCGAGCCCCTGGCCCGAACAATGCTGGAACACCCGGCAACAGCCTGGTGGTTCGATCCAATCGATTTGAACAACCAGGTCTGGATTTCCCACGACAAAGTAGCCCCGGACACGGCTAACTGGCAACGTCCTAAATCCCCGCCTAGTCGTTGGGAACGATATGCCCAGAAACCTCGGTCGAGGCAATACCAATACACATCTACTCTAATCGAGGGCGACACGTCTCTTTTTGTTGCACTGGACCGGCGGGTCGGTGACCTAAGCTTGTGGTCCCCTCCGTTTCAATGCTGGAGACTTCGAATACCCCCCTCCGTTAGGGTCTTTGAAGTTCACGGGCCGGAGGATTGGAACGGATTGTGCGTCCGCTATCCTGCGAAGGGGACGAAGGACGGGCCTCCAGACCCGGAATGGCTGGTGCCGGATTGGGGAGCGGCGGCGGAAGACTGGGACGGCATCCATGTGAGCCTCGGTGTGCTGCTCACCACTGAACAGGTGCGCTACGAGTCAACAGGTGGGGTGTCGATGCTTCTGTTCACCGCGTCCGAGTTGACCTACTGGCTTCGGGGGTTTCCATCGGCCGCCGAAAGGCTGCCCGACCGGGATCGGAAGGGCGGACATCCTTTGAGAATCTCGATGGAAGACCCGCTAGGTTCTGAAGCTAAGGACTAGCCTTAAAGGAGCTGAAGATGGAATCAGTTAGTTCAGGCGATTCAATCATAGAATTCTACGTTGGATACGACCCGGCCTCAGGGCTATTCAAAGCATTTACAGAAACGGGTCGAGGCACATGGATGCAATCTGAGGTTTCTACATCTCTTCCAGATTTGTTCAACCGTTGTAAAGCCAGCGGATTAACCTTTAATGGCGAAGTGACCGAGAAAGCTGCTGAAATGATTCACAAGTGCCTGGTACTAAGACCTGCAATCGATTTCATCAACGAGCTATGGGAGGATCAAGATCCCAATCGGAAACAGCGACATATAGGTTTCCGACCTGAGTCCTAGGTTATGAGGTCTCTGCTGATACCGAAGGTAGCCAAGCCAGGGCCAAGAAACGACCATCTCAAAGAGAGTTCCGTGTGAAGTAACCCCGGGCTCAAGATACTTGACGATAGACAGCACGGAGAGGAGTTGTCATGGTGTCGACGCTCTTCCTGGAGGCTTTCGGGCAGCTTTACCCGGGCGCGGGCCTGATCGATTCAGAGGAGGAGGACCTCTATAGCGTTTTCCTAGCGCGTGCTGAGTTGATGGGATGGACCACCACCTCTGCTGGCCGCCAGTTGCTATGGGGGATGAACGAGGCGGGACTGACCACCGGGAGCGACGCATCCCGGATCGGATTCGTGCAGGTCAGACTGGGGGTTGGTGACCTCGAGCGGATCGAAGTTCCGCCCTCGCCGGGTCCAGGTTATGTTGGCTATGCGTATGCGCCGCTCGGGGTACGTCGGCGCTCTGCCGAGCCGGCTATGATGCTGCCGGCGTTGGTCCAGTGCTTCGACGACGCGCTCCGGCGCTTTGGAGACGTCGAGTTGTCCGGTCTCCAGGTGACGGCATACGGCCTAGATCCCGGCGCACGGTCCCCTGCCCGCGGTCTTGTCTCCGGGCTCAACTGGTTCAACCTTACGCCGGAGGGGAGAGCGGATGCGCTCATCGCCTTCGACCAGGAGTTGCTCGGGGCACATACCGAGGCAGAGCTGGTCGCTAGCCTCCAGCGGAGGAACACCGGGTCGTTCGAGTTCGGCTCGGTAGTACCCGTGCCTGACCAGCACGCGATACAAACGTCACTCGATGAGCGGATCTGCTCCATCTCCCCCGCGCACTCTGGCCTCGGCGTGTCGGTCGCGCTGCCGGAGTGGACAGCGAGCGCCGTGGGGTGGGTGCTCGCAATCGTCATCGACAGAGCGCGCGCCATCGCGCCGGACGTCCGCAACTTCGCAGTTCGAGTGACAAGGGTTCGGTGACGGCACGGCTGGCAATTGCAATGTCGTATGCCGGACGAATCCGGTCAAGCCGGAAAGACCTATATGTGTGCTCCGGTCAACAGGAAGATTGTCAGGTAAGTCCGGTGTGAAGGGCGGAGAGATAATGTACCACCTGGGCGGTCGAGCGCTGAGGTGTGGCGTTTGAAAACTGTACCGCCTGTCGCCTTCAATCAGGAACGACAGAACCTGATTGAAGGTGGATTGGATGTACAAGGTGGAGATGTACCTGCGAGTTCGCAGGGCTTGCTTTGTAGAAGGGATGAGCGCTCGGGAGGCTGCGCGGGTATACGGACTGCACCGGGACACGGTGCGCAAGATGCTCGAGTACTCCGTGCCCCCAGGGTATCGACGGCAACGACCGGCTCGCAGACCGAAGCTCGATCCATATAAGGGAGTGATCGACCAGATCCTCGAGGAAGACCAGGGGGTTCCGAAGAAGCAGCGTCACACCGCCAAGCGTATCTATGAGCGGTTGAGGGACGAGCACGGGTTTCCGGGCAAGTACACAATCGTCAAGGACTACGTCCGGGAACGCCGTCGTCATACCCGAGAGATGTTCGTACCACTGTCCCATTCCCCGGGACATGCCCAGTGCGACTACGGCGAAGCGTGGGTGGTCATCGGCGGAGTGGAACGCAAAGCCCACTACTTCGCCCTGGACCTCCCTCACAGCGACGGGTGCTATGTGAAGGCGTATCCCGCCGAGACGACGGAGTCATTCTGCACGTCTCCGCCTTCGCGTTCCTGGGCGGAGTGCCTCAGAGCATCCTCTACGACAACACCACGCTCGCGGTAGCCAGAATCCTGGGAGATGGTCGCCGGCAGCGGACCAGGGTGTTCTCCGAGCTTCAGTCCCACTACCTGTTCGAGGACCGGTTTGGCCGTCCAGGCAAAGGGAACGATAAGGGCAAAGTAGAAGGTCTGGTCGGCTATGTCCGCCGGAACTTCCTGGTGCCCATTCCTCCTGGCGGGGAGCCGGTCATGACCAACAAGTCCACGATGTTGCTCGAACACAACCTCAAGCAACTCAAGATCCCCACGTTCCTGAGGGAGTACGACAAGCTGGCATCCCAGTGTGCCAGTGAGGGAGCTGACCATCCGGACTACCTGCTGCGACTATCGGAGTTGGAGCTGATCGACCGTCACCATCGCATGGTGGAACGTCGGATCAAAGCAGCCCGCTTCCCGACGACCAAGAGTCTCGACACCTTCGACTTCCTGTCTATGCCGTCCCTGAACAAGGCTCTGGTTCTGGAGCTGGCACGCGAGTACATCGAGCGTCCCCGGGCAACGTCATCGCTCTCGGCAACAGTGGCACCGGCAAGACCCATATCGCCCTCGGGCTCGGTCTGGCTGCGTGTCAGAGGGGACTGTCCGTGGGCTTCACCACCGCCGCTGCTCTGGTTCACGAGCTGATCGAGGCCAGGGACGAACGGCGTCTGCTCAACCTGCAGAGAAGGCTCGCACGACTCAAGCTTCTGATCATCGACGAACTGGGCTTCGTGCCCTTGTCCAAGACTGGCGCCGAGCTGCTCTTCGAGGTGTTCAGCCAGCGTTACGAGCGTGGATCGGTCCTGGTGACCTCCAACCTGCCCTTCGTCGAGTGGACCGAGGTGTTCGGCTCTGAACGGCTGACCGGAGCTCTCCTCGACCGCCTCACCCACCATGTCGACATCCTGGAGATGAACGGGGACAGCTACCGACAGGGACAAGCACAGCAAGAAGACTTCTGGCCGCCAGCTATCTGACTGAGCCTGATCTCCAACGCTCCACGAACCTTGATGCCCATTCTACGGCGTTCAGTGGTACAGTTTTGCTCCGCCCCGCTGGTACGTTTTCTGACCGCCCTTGACATTCCATCCCGACTCGTCGGGACTCCATTCCTTGATCGCCTTCTCGCGTGCGATAGCGCTCTCCATTGATTCATGAACCTCAAACCAGACGAGTCCCGATTTATCGGGATACACCGTAACGCTTTGTGAATCCCTCCACGAAGTCGTTCTTATGCTGCCAGATCCGCTGCACGAGATTCGATGTCACCCCGAGGTACAGGTTGGCAATGACGAAAGGAATGACGGGGAGACGCAATGGCGGAAAAGAGGGCAACGAGATTGCCACGGTCGCCAAAGGCGACCTCGCAATGACAAAAGAGGGGTGGCAATGACGAAAGAAATGACGGGGGAAATCGCAATGAGGTGTATCACATGAGAGCGTACATCATCCGCCGAGTTCTGCTCCTCATACCCACCATCTTGCTCCTAACGATTCTGGTATTCCTCTCGGTGCGCTTCATTCCGGGTGATGTAATAGATAGGATGGCGATGGATATGCAATACCTCGCTGGCGATATAGACCGTGAAGCGCTCGAGCGGAAGTTGGGGTTAGACCAGCCTGTGTACGTGCAGTATGGACGCTGGGTAGGAGTGTTGCCAAACCCTGACCCGATTACCGGTGAGTCCCACTTTAAAGGTCTCCTCCAGGGCACCCTTGGCAATTCACTGTGGGGCGACTGGTCGGTCGAGGAGAAGATATTAGGCAGATTGCCGGTAACCATCGAGCTTGGCGTCCTGGCAATCGTAATCGGGCTCCTGATAGCGCTGCCAGTCGGCATCTACTCGGCGATTCGCCAGGATACAGCCGCCGACTACGTGGGGCGCTCCTTCGCCATCATCGGCCTGGCAACGCCTAACTTCTGGCTGGCCCTTATGGTCATGACCTTTCCGGCAATCTGGTGGGGCTGGTCGCCACCGATGGAGCTTGTACCTCTCTCCAAAGACCTGCTGGGCAATCTCGGGGTGTTCATCATTCCCAGCCTGATTCTGGGGACGGCCGGTGCTGCAAGCACATTGTAATGTTGTCAAACCAGGGTAACATTCGGTAGTCGGGGAAGGACTGTAGCTCTGGAGTGGCGTGCACCACTGTAAGAGGAATGAGGGCGCTGGGAGTTGTAGAATCGCAGCACGGTTGATGGCAAACTGCCTGAGGCCTGGGCTTGCGGAAGGCTCTGGCGTTGAGGCACTCCTCGTCCATGGTGCGATGGACGCGCTCGACTTTGCCGTTTTGCTTGGGGGTAGCTACGGGGATGAGCTTATGGCGTATCCCGTTGGAAGCGAGAGCCTCTTCGAAGGGGTGGGGCTTCTGCAATGGGCCATGAAGATGAGAGTGTACTCTGTACCAGTTCGGTCCTCATACCCACCTGGAGGGGGAAAGGGAAGGTTCTTTGAACACCTCGTAGGAATGCGTGCTGGCCGGGGTGTGAGCTCTGAGCTACCCACAGGATGTAGGCGAGTGCAGTCATCGATCGCACAGTACAGGTACCGCTGAAGGCGCTCTGGTCTGTCTCTGAGGTTCATTTTGGGCAGCCTGTGTACGTCGCATCTGGACACGCTGGGTAGGGACAGCCATGCCATACCTCTGACCTTCGATTGCCGGCCGCGAGCGGCACTTCTTGACCATGGTCTCGCTCCAGGGCACCCTTGGCAATTCACTGTGGGGCGACTGGTCGGTCGAGGAGAAGATATTAGGCAGATTGCCGGTAACCATCGAGCTTGGCGTCCTGGCAATCGTAATCGGGCTCCTGATACCGCTGCCAGTCGGCATCTACTCGGCGATTCGCCAGGATACAGCCGCCGACTACGTGGGGCGCCCTTCCCATCTTCGGCCTGGCAACGCCTCTTCGGCTGGCCATTATGGTCATGACCTTTCCGGCAATCTGGTGGGGCTGGTCGCCACCGGTGGAGCTTGTACCTCTCTCCGCAAGACCTGCTGGGCAATCTCGGGGTGTTCATCATTCCCATGATTCTAACGGCCATGCGGCAGCCACAATGCGGATGACGCGCACCATGATGCTGGAGGTGCTCAGGCAGGACTATATCAGGACCGCCTGGGCCAAGGGTCTCAAGGAGAGGGTAGTTATTACCAGACACGCCATCAAGAATGCCCTCATCCCGGTGGTTACCCTGATAGGCCTGCAGTTGCCTATCCTGGTAGGCGGCGCCGTTATCATGGAGAACATATTTAACCTGCCGGGGCTAGGTCGTCTCCTGCTGGTTGCACTCAATGACAGAGACTACCCGGTGGTCTCCGGAGTAAACCTGTTTTTCGCCACCGCGGTTATAGGGGTCAATCTAATGATCGACCTGATTTATCCGTACTTAGACCCCAGGGTCCGACACAGCTAAAGGGAGAAATCATATGAGTGACGCCACAGGGATACCATCAGCAGAAATTGCGCCAAAGAGACGTTCCCGGCTGGCTGATTTCTTTATCAGGCTGGTCAGGGAGAAGCCACTGGGTACTGCCTGCGGGATAATCATATTGATATTGATTTTTGTGGCTATCTTTGCCGATGTTCTGGCTCCTTATGAATATACTGAAATACACTTAATAGACAGGCTGCAGGGCTCATCAGCCCGGCATCTCCTGGGTACCGACCAGTTGGGGAGAGACCTCATGAGCCGCCTGATCTTCGGGGCTCGTCTTTCGTTATTGGTCGGTCTGGCTGCGACCGCTATCAATGTTGTCGTCGCTCTCCTGATAGGCGGCACTTCAGGATTCCTTGGTGGTAAATTTGACCTGGTGTGCAGAGATTTGTCGATGCCTGGATGGCTTTCCCGGGACTGCTCCTGTTGTTAACCATAATGTCCATAGCGGGAAAGGGTTTATTACAAATAATACTGGTCCTGGGGATAGCGGGAGGCATCGGCGGCTCAAGAGTAGTCAGAGGCGCCGTTATCGGCATAAAAGAGAATGACTATTTTCTGGCGGCGCGGGCAATTGGCAGCCCCACCACCGCAACACTGGTCCGACATGTCCTGCCCAATATTATGCCTGTCGTAATCATCATATTTAGCATCAACGTCGGGGGGGTGATTATCGCTGAGGCTTCTCTGAGCTTCCTCGGATTCGGTCTGCCACCCAAGATTCCTAGCTGGGGAGGTATGCTCAGCAGAGAAGGGCGTCGATTCATGGAGGTGGCGCCAGGGCTGGCTCTCTGGCCCGGTCTTGCCCTGACAATTGTCGTTTTCAGTCTAAACATGTTCGGCGACGCGCTGAGGGACCTCCTCGACCCCAGGCTCAGGGGCGGCTGACATTTGGAACAGGGGACAGAGAGAATGAAATTCGGAGTTCAGGTCAATTCTGTTAATGCAACATGGGACGACATCCGCGCGTATATCCAGACGGTGGAGGCGGGGCGATGGAACAGCCTGTGGTTTGCCGATCACTTCCTACCTCCTCCCGTGCCCACCAAACTATGGCCCACAGAAGAACATGTCACGTGTTTCGACGGCTTTACCCTGATCGCGGTGGCCGCGGGCATGACGCGAAGGCTCATGCTCGGTGGTTTGGTGATGGGCAATACATACCGTAATCCGGCGCTGGTTGCGAAGATGGCAGCAACGCTCGATCAGGCCTCCAAGGGCCGATTCACGCTAGGCATCGGCGCCGCCTGGTTCAAACGGGAGCACGAAGCCTACGGTTGGGACTTCCCTTCGATGAAGGAACGGTCGGATAGATTTCAGGAGGCGTGCGAGCTGATCCGCAAGCTCTTTACCGCGGATGGGCCCGTCGACTACAACGGCCGATATTATCGGCTCGACCAGGCGCCGCTGTCGCCCGGCTGTTATCAAATACCGCATATTCCGATATTGGTCGGCGGCACCGGAGAGCGCCGCACGCTACTCACCCTGGCAATCTTCGGCTCCTCTTCAAACGTTTCATAGATGATATTTTATACTCCATGTTGCACCTCCTCTTGCGGAGGCTATACGCGTGCGCCAGGCTGTTGGAGCTGCCAAATTGCCCCTGCGCGGGTCGGCCGAGTCAGCTCATTCTTGGTCAGGTACGAAAGTGCGTATCGAGCTCCGGGTTATCCTCGGGCAATTCCGCCGGATTTGCCAGCGGTCCCTTCCTGTGGTCGTACGCCGAGTATACCATCCGAGCTGAGGAAGAAGGGCTCACCACACACCTCCGACATCTATCCCACTGGTCCGGAATGGACGACCAGCTCGCGGACGGAGCCAGGCTGTCAGCCCGCGACTCCCCGATTTGGTCCCGCCCCGACGCGTCGGGGTCGGGGCAGGCAGTGGGCCGATTGCTGATAGCTGACTCCGGGG
Source organism: Dehalococcoidia bacterium (assembly GCA_965248005.1). Lineage (GTDB taxonomy): Bacteria > Chloroflexota > Dehalococcoidia > Lucifugimonadales > UBA1123 > CBDFIE01. The sequence continues at coordinate 14,992 of CBDFIE010000003.1, read as the reverse complement.
CCGATCGAGCTCCCGAATCGGGGGTGTCCTACGGTATATAGGCTGTATATAAGGTATGTCGCGAGTTATATCCCAATATGTGCAGCTAAACGCTGCTCATAGCCCCGATATCCCTCGCAATCCCAGCCTTGACAGGGGGGGGAGGGCGTGGTACAACTCCGTCATCTGCGGGTGCCGTCCGCGCGTGGGCGAACGCCCGCGTACTTCGGTGCCCGTTTTTGCGTTGACCGAAAGGAGACATGGAAATGTCTAAGACACTCGGAGCGCGTGGTGAAGATCTTAAGTCCCAGCAGGGACAAGGAGTGAACGAAATGAGAAACACACTTGAAGTCGGTAGGCAACACCTTAACTCTGACGAAGGAGGAAGAAAAATGTCTAAGACACTTGGAATGCGTTGGTTAGTAGTCGCGGCAGGAGCAGCGTTGCTGTTGGTGCTCGCCGCAGCCTGCGGTACAGACACGAAAACGATCGAGGTCCCCGGTGAGACCGTGGTGGTGAAGGAAGAGGTGATCAAAGAGGTAATGGTCCCCGGTGAGACCGTCACTGTTACCAAAGAGGTCGTCAAAGAGGTGATGGTCCCCGGTGAGACTGTCATCAAAGAGGTGGTGAAAGAGGTGGCGGTCCCCGGTGAGACGATGGTGGTGGAGGTCGAGAAAGAGGTCGTGAGGACCGTTGAGGTCCCGGGCCAGACCGTGGTGGTGGAGAAGGAGGTCATCAAGACCGTCGCGGTGCCCGGCGAGACCGTGGTGGTAGAGGTCGAATCGGAGAGGTATACCCGCAACGTCAGGGGTGAGGTGGTGGAGAAGCCCCAGTACGGCGGGAGATTGGTCGCTTCCGACACCGGCGCTCGTGGCATCCAGAGTGACCCTTATTCTGAGTGCTTACCAGTTTGTGATCTCGTTTTGGAAGCCCTGGGTGCGCCGGACTATGGAATTTCCCCTACAGACTACGGTTTTAATACGGAGTTTTATCCTATGTCCGTCATGCAAGGGAATCTGGCTGTGAGCTGGGAGCAGCCGGATCTCCTGACCACTATCTTCCACATTCGTCCGGGTGTTTACTGGCATAATAAGGCGCCGATGAACGGTCGGGAGCTAACTGCGCATGACGTTGAATTTACCTGGCACCGGCAATTGGGGTTGGGCAGTGGCTTTACCGAGGTATGCGAAGGTTGTCAAATAAGTGCCCTGCCAATATTATCGGTGACGGCTACTGACGATTGGACGGTGGAGGTCAAGACATCGGAAGCCAGCTTTGTCACACTGAGAGATTTGTTGGTGGGCTGGGGCTCTAAAATACAGCCCCCTGAAGTCATCGAGCAGTATGGAGACATGCTGGATTGGAAGAATCTCGTCGGCACCGGTCCCTTTGAGCTGACTGACGCTATCGAAGGCAGCTATACGACCTTCACCAAGAACCCCAACTACTGGCGCTTTGACGAGAATCACCCAGACAACCGCCTGCCCTATCTCGACGAGATTACAATCCTACTCATGCCAGATTTCTCCACGCGGCTGGCGGCGCTACGAACGGGTAAGACTGCAATTCTCCGCGAAACCAGTTTCCCCTTTGACCTGTTAGAGAGCGTCCAGCGAACCAACCCTGAAATTAAACAGGTGCCATCACAAGGATCGTACACTATCGCTATCACGTTGCAGATCGCTGCAGAACCGAAGCTTGCTGACCTCAGGGTACGCCAGGCCCTGCAGAAGGCGATTGACGTCCATAAAATTAGCAGGACCTACTATAAAGGTTTTGCCGACCCGACGCCTTATAGTTTTGCTGGGCCGGGGGCCAAAGGCTTCTACATCCCATTTAATGAGTGGCCTGAAGAGACTAAAGAAGGCTATAGCTACGACCCCAAGGCGGCTGAGGTGCTCCTTGAAGCGGCTGGATATCCCAGAGGTGCCGACGGCGTTAGATTTAAGCTCAATTACGACGTCTCCCCCGGATGGGGGATGGATGTAGACCTACCGCAGATACTCAAAGCTTACTGGGCGGAGATTGGCATTGATGTCACGATTAATGTAGTTGAAGCTGGTTTAATGTTTGAACGTTACCAGACTGCCACTACTGGAGGTTTGACCTATGGTGAGCTCGGTGTCAGCTTGAATTATCCCGTCAGCGAGGCCGCTAGAAAGTTAACCTCGACTGGAAGATGGGGCGCGATTCACGGGACTCACGACCCAACGGGTGACGCCCTGATGGCCAAAGCAATGTCCGCTACTACCATGGCGGATTTCATGCAGTGGTCCAAAGATTCAAACCAGCACTTTGCCGAGCAACAGTATTCGACATGGCTGCCTGCCACGTCTCGTTATACCCTCCACCAGCCGTGGCTAAAAGGTTTCTATGGTCAAGAGGCTGGTCAGGACAAAACTTCGACTTTCATCCGCTTTTGGATTGACCAGCAGCAACAGGAAGCGATGGGGCATTAGTGCCTGCCTCTCCGGGGTGGCTGAAACTTATAACGGTGCCGGGGGCATGCCCCCGGCACCGTTTAATTTGTAACAGCCTCGGATACGTCCGTTCGGGTTAACCGGGCCGTAAGAGGTTCGGATGACCGCTGCCGTCACTGGCCAGATCGACTCGCGAGGAGGCCGTGATTCCCGCGATCGCCGGAATATGGAATGACACTCATGACCGCTCTTCACAAATGTCACCGTCATTCCGGCGAAAGGCGGAATCCCGAATGTTGGTGAAATGCCTCAAACCATGGATTTCCTCCCCAGGCCTTCCCGATAGATCGGGACCGTCCCGATGAATCGGGATTAGGCAGACCCGAGAATCGTACTGCGCAGACCAGAACCAGTTGAGAAGGGTAATCCGACTTGGTCCCGACGAGTCGGGATATGACGAGATCGTCTAACTGGATTCCCCTTCCTCGGAAGGGCCGGAATGACGAGGTTGGGATAGGTTAAAGGGTTAACTGGAACATGGCACACCAGGAACAAGCAGAACGAGAAACGCCACGGGAAAGCAATCGGCTGTGAACCGTACTACTGCCGGGGTCTGATATGCATCGCTACTTGATCAGAAGATTCCTGTTAATGATACCCACTCTTTTCATTATCTCTGTCATAGTCTTTGGGAGTCTTCGTTTCATACCGGGTGATCTAGTAGACATGATAGTTTTGGATAGAGAAAAGAACGCTGGCGGGCGGGTTGACCGCGAAGCAATCGAACGCCTCCTTGGGTTGGACGCACCAATCCATATTCAATACGGTCGCTGGGTACGTGATATCTTTCAGCACGGTAGCCTGGGTGTGTCTTGGCGCAGTCCGGAACCAGTCAGGACGAGGATCTTCGGTAGAGTAGCCGTAACCTTTGAGCTTGGCCTTCTCTCCATTGTGATGGGACTGTTGGTGGCCTTGCCCATAGGTATCTATTCGGCATTGCGGCAGGATACTATCGGTGACTATATAGGGCGTAGCTTTGCCATAATTTTCTTCGCAGTACCGAGCTTCTGGATAGGAACGATGATAATGGTCTACCCCGCAATCTGGTGGGGGTGGTCCCCACCCATGCAGCTTATTCCTTTTACGGAGGACCCACTGGGTAACCTGGGGATGTTCATCATTCCATCTTTCATTCTAGGTATGGGTATGGCTGGAACGACCATGAGAATGACCCGCACCATGATGCTGGAGGTGCTGAGGCAGGACTACATCAGGACTGCCTATTCGAAGGGGCTCAGAGAGAGAACAGTTGTCAGGAGGCATGCCCTGAAGAACGCGCTTATTCCAGTGGTGACCATGATAGGATTTTCCTTGCCGGTGTTGGTCGGCGGCGCTGTAATTATAGAAAGGATATTCGCCCTGCCCGGGTTAGGCCGTCTCATGTTACAGGGACTGGATCAAAGAGATTATGCCGTGGTCTCTGGGGTAAACCTGATTTTCGCGACAGTGGTAGTGGTAGCGAATTTATTAGTAGATATATCCTACGCCTTCTTGGACCCCAGAATCCGATACAGCTAGTCGAGTCGAAAAGATGAGTCAGCTTAGAGGAATCCCGGTACAAGAATTCGAAAGGAAGAGGCGCAACGCACTAGCCGATTTCTTCTTCAGGCTAGTACGGGAAAAGCGATTGGGCGTTGTCGGTGGAGTCATAGTCCTGATTCTGCTGTTCTGCGGCATTTTCGCAGATGTCCTGGCTCCCTATGGGATGAACGAGATTAGCCTGGAAGACAGGTTTGCTCCACGATCAGCAAAGTACCTGCTGGGTACGGACCAGCTAGGAAGGGATATCATCAGCCGCATTATCTACGGGGCCCGGGTCTCACTAATTGTCGGCCTCGCGGGGACTGTCGTCAATATAGTGGTTGCCTCAATAATTGGCGTCCCTTCGGGATATTTTGGCGGTAAATATGACATCATAGTGCAGAGGTTTGTTGATGCCTGGATGTCCTTCCCCGGGTTACTCATATTGCTAACTGTGATGTCTTTGGTGGGGCGGGGCACGTTACAGATAATACTTGTCCTAGGCATATTATTTGGCATCGGTAGCTCAAGAATAGTAAGAAGTGCTGTTATCGGCGTCAAAGAGAATGACTACTTTCTGGCGGCGGAGGCTATCGGCAGCACTAATGCGAGAACGCTGATATGGCACATCGTGCCCAATATTATGGCTCCCATAATCATCATATTTAGCATCTCGATCGGAGACATAATCCTGTCAGAGGCCGGTCTGAGCTTCCTCGGATACGGTCTGCCTCCCGATGTTCCCAGTTGGGGGGGGATGCTCAGCGGCGAAGGGCGCAGATTCATGGAGATAAAACCATCCCTGGCTCTGTTGCCAGGGCTTGCCCTCGCTACTGTGATTTACGGTGTGAACATGTTCGGCGACGCCGTAAGGGACCTGTTAGACCCTAGGCTCAGGGGTGGTTAACGGTGAAGGGGACGTCGTAGGGGCGACCCCGACGCGTCGGGGCGCCCCTACCGATCCTCGAATAGACAGCCTCATGGTTTTGAACCGCTGCACGATTCTCGGTAGCGTGACGCGCCCGTAACGACCGGCGCCCGGTTCCGAGGGGCCTAGGGCGGACATCCGCCTGGGGCGGACCCCTACAAAATCCACGTGCGATTCATGACCGACACGCAGGTCCGCCCCTACAACATCCACGTGCGATTCATGACCGACACGCAGGTCCGCCCCTACGACATCCACGTGCGATTCATGACCGGCATGTCCCGACGTCCCGATCCCGATGCGGGACCAAATCGGGGCGTCGGGATGTGGGCGCCCTGGACATCCGACCCTAAGAGATCCCGTGGACTTGCCGTACGGCGCGGGCCAGCACAACGCGCGCTGGGCTGAAGCCGCGCGGTGAAAGGGGAAAGCCCCTTCGGGGCTGGATCCCCACAGCCCTCCTTCCTCCCGATGCTCGCGGCCTTCAGTTGATCCTCCCGATGACAGGTATATACTATTGGTATCACCCGGCCATCCAGGGGAGGCTCATCATGTCCAAAGTCCTTTCGCTCAAACTACAGGAGGAGATCTTTCGCGAGACCGAAGAGATTCTTCAGCGCCTGCGGAAGCCTCGGAACGCCTATCTCAATGAGGCCATCAACCTGTACAACAAGCTCTGGAAACGCAGAGTCCTCAAGGAAGCCCTGGTTCAGGACTCCACTCTGGTAGCAGCAGACTCTCTGGAAGTGCTAGAGGTCTTCGAGCAGCTAGAGGACCAACTGGTCGAGTAAGGCCTCTCATGGAGATCAAGAAATGGCACGTTTACCTGACGGACCTGAATCCTCATATGGGAACAGAACCCGGCAAGGTTAGGCCGGTGGTCGTGGTACAGACTGACCTTCTGAACGAAATTCATCCCTCGACGGTTGTGTGCCTTGCCACCACTAACGTCCAGCCACGGGCACGTTTCCTGCGGGTGCAGCTTGCCGTTGGCGAGGGTGGCCTAGCGGAACTATCCGACGTCATGGTTGACCAGATCCGAGCTATCGATAACCGACGTTTTCTCAGAGAGCTGGGCACGATTTCTCGCCAAAGCCAGGTGAGATTAACCGCCAATATCAGGGTTCTCCTGGCCTAATACGGATCGTTGGGGCGACACTTAGATTGTCCACAAGCAGTGCTCAGCGTTCGATGAATCGAAATCTCGTGTTGAACGTTAGCACAGGGAAAGGCTGTAGGAGGCTGAAGACGGCCTGTGGGGTGCGCCTCGCCCCCCTCTTGTGCTACCGGGCAGATGGGTGACACTTAAACCGGGGACATAGGTAACACTTTAGTTGGCCCAAGATACAACAAGCATGATCATCCAGGTCCAATAGACAGCGGACCAAAGTAGATGGTCCAGAACCGATCGTCCCGTTGCTTCAGTCCGATGGGCTCCCCTTCAGAGACTCGCTGAGGTAGATGGTGTTCCCCTTCCACTTGATCTGCCCGTTGGTGCGCACGTGTCGCACTGACCCCGAGGTATTCCGGGGCGCGCACACGGCTGGGGTAAGACCTGGACGACGCATGGTAGCGGCGGGCAGGAGGTTGCTGTCCCAGCGCCTCATGGGGTCGCTCGATGGTATGTCTGGCGAAAGGTGTCAAAGGCTCTCTGCTGCCTCCGCGTCGTAGCCCGAGGTGGACTGGCCGTCTCTGCCTTCAGCGTCCGGTGCAGTCGCTCCAGTCGTCCGTTTTGCTCCGGGTGACCGGGTTCGATCCGCTCAGGTACGATACCCAGCTTGACCCACCATACCGCCAGTGGCGACAGACTTCCCAGACCGACGCTGGCAAACGGCGGTCCGTTGTCCGACCGGATGGTCCAGGGCAAACCGTACTCTCGGAAGGCACGCTCAAGGACCCGGCGTACCTGTGGGCCGCGGGGCCGCGGCAGGTCCTGGCAAACCAACAGGTACCGCGGGCGGCGTCCTGCAATGTGAGGGGGTCGACCCGGGCCCCATCGCCTGTGCGGAACCACCCCTTGAAGTCGATACACCACACGTCATTGGGCTCGTCGGCAGCTGCAAACGGTGTGCTCCAGGGCGCAGCATGCCTGCGCCGTTTACGATGTCGCACCAACCCTGCACGGCCCAAGATATCCCCAGCGGTGCTCGGCGCAGGCCAGGCAACTTCTGCCTCCACACTTCGCAGCCAAGCCACCAGCTTCTTCGGTCCCCAGGTCGGATGGGACTGCCTAGCCGCTATCAGCCGCTCGGCTACCGCGCCTGGTGTCGTATTCGGATGACGTCGCGGAGCTCTGCTCCAGTCTCCCAGTCCCTCCCAGCCATAAGACCGGAACCGCTGGACCCGCTTGTAGCCGGTCTTGCGACTAACGCCGAACTGACGGCACATCTGTGCGAACGTCACTCCCCCTGCCTGCCATCGCTCAATGAAGCGTATTTGCTCGGTTCCGGGGCTCGTTTCATTCCAGGGCAACACACACCTCCTGATGGGATCGTTCCCATCTTCGCCCAATGTGTTACCCATGTGCCCGGTCTATCTGTTACCAATGTATCCGGTTTGTACCCTCTCTAACTCTCCCCCAAGGGGGGAGAGAAAAGTACCTTCCCCCCGGTGGGGGAAGGCCAGGAAGGGGGCGCCGTTCCAGCGACGACAAGGTGGCATAATCGATTGAGAAGGAGGACTTGAGCATGAAACTGAACGGGCAGACCGCCATTGTAACTGGCGCCGGGCGTGGAATCGGTCGGGCCACAGCTCTTGCCCTGGCCCGGGAGGGGGCGAACGTTGTCCTGGCGGCCAGGAGCGCCTCTGAGATCGAAGCGGTCGCGGACGAGATCCGAGGAGCGGGGCGGGAGTCGCTTCCGGTTCCGACGGACGTATCCAACAAGTCCGAAGTAGAGTCGATGGTCCAACAGGCCCTGGACCGCTTCGGTAAGGTTGATATCCTGGTGAACAACGCGGGGGTGGCTATTCACAACCCTATCCCCCTGATCCGTGAGGAGGACTGGGACCTGAACATCGCCGTTAACCTCAAAGCGGTCTTTCTCTGCACGCAGGCCGTTTTTGGTCACATGTGTGAGCAAGGTCATGGGCACATCGTCAACGTCTCCTCTCTCGCCGGCAAGCACCCGGGCGCCAGGTATGGGGCCTACGGGGCTGCCAAGTTTGGGGTTGCCGGATTCACAGGGGTGACCAACGCGGAGGGTCGTCCGTATGGTGTGAAGGCCACCCTCGTCCAGCCCGGACCGGTGGACACAAGAATGCGCCGCGATAACCACGAAGACGAATTGTCGAAGCTGGCTCAGCCGGAAGACGTGGCCGATCTCATCCTGCTTGCAGTGAAACAATCGCCGCAAGTCCATACGCCCACACTGGACCTATATACGACCTCAAACCCTGAGATCAGCATGAAAGCGGGAACCTATCGCCCCGGCGAGCGGCGATGAAAAACTAGGTCGCTAGCTGGGCTGACAGCTCGCGGGGGTCCGTTACCGGCAGCTTGCAGACGTAATTCTCGCAGACGTATGCCGCGGCCTTGCCGTCCACCAGCGTCCGGCCGGAAAGCAGCGGGGATCCGGACTCGTCGCCGGCGTCCGGGGTGGCCACCACCAGAACACGGTGCGGCATAAAGGGCCGGTAGACGTGCTCGACCAGCGCCCGCGTGTCCGGGTCGAGGGGACCGCCGATGATGGCCACCTCTTTGGGCTTGGACAGGTAGAAGTCCAGCGCCCCCAGCCAGTGGCCAGCGCCCATGGGGACCCGCGCCATCAGGTCCCGGGATGATCTCAGCGATGCCACAGCCTTCGACTCGAACTCGCTGTTGCCGGTGATGACCGCCAGCCGCAGCAGCGTATCCGCGGCCATCGAAAGTCCAGACGGGACGGGTACGATCGTTCTGCAACGAGAAATTTCCGACGCAACTGTTATGATGGCGCACACGAACGAACCTCAATCAGGAGGTCCATATGCACGAAACGAGCGTCAATCAACGGGTCGCGCTGGCTGCGCGGCCAGCCGGCTACCCGACAGAAGAAGATTTCTCGGTAGTCGAAGATCCGATTCCCGACCTACGGGATGGCCAGGTGCTGATTAGGGTCCTCTGGCTGTCCCTCGATCCCTACGAGCGTGGCCGGATGAACGTGGCGCAGTCGTATGCGTCATCGGTCCCGATTGGAGCGACTATGGTGGGGGGCGCGGTCGGAAAGGTCGTATCTAGCCGACGGGCCGATCTGACGGTGGGAGAGTATGTCGAAGGAGGGCTTGGATGGCAGAGTTACGCTGTGTCAGAAGGTCACAATCTCCGTAGGATAAACCCAGATACGGCGCCGTTATCTACAGCCCTGGGCGTGCTAGGAATGCCCGGTCTCACCGCGTACTTCGGACTGCTTGAAGTCGGCCGGCCCGAGCCGGGAGACACCGTCGTGGTCTCGGCGGCATCGGGCGCCGTTGGAGCCGTCGTGGGCCAGCTGGCGAAAATGGCAGGATGTCGCGTCGTGGGCATAGCTGGGACGAAACAGAAGATCGACTACATCGTTGATGAACTGGGCTTCGACCACGGAATCAGCTACAGGAACGAGGACTTTCGTTCTCAGCTTGCTGCAGCCTGCCCGGACGGGGTTGATGTCTATTTCGACAACGTCGGGGGCGACGTCGCCGATGCGGTGATAGACTTGCTGGCCGGCTTCGCTCGCGTAGTGCTATGTGGCCAGATATCCCAATACAATCTCGCCGAGCCCGACGTCGGTCCCAGAAATCTGCGCACCCTTGTCGGGAAACAGGTCCGCGTTGAGGGATTCATTGTCACGCGATTCCCGCACCGAGCCGACGTGGCGCGGAAGCGCCTCACGGGCTGGGTCCTGTCAGGAAGACTCAAGTATAAAGAGGATATTGTCGAAGGCCTGGAGAACGCTCCCAGCGCCCTGATCGGCATGATGCACGGTAAGAACTTCGGCAAGCTCCTTATCAAGGTGTCAGAGGACTAGGCGAGAATCGAAGGTCGCGAACACTCTTGTGCTGGCCGCAATCTCGCTTTATAGTAGAGGAAACCTTGCGAGATCCGCGACCGCATAACAAACGAGGACCGCTCTAGGCCAGTGTCGTAGGCATACCTAAGGAGTACACCTAATGACCACCTTCAACGAGTCCCTTGGTGCAGTGAAAGACTACGCCGATGACCACGAACTCGACCTCTCGTGGATAGACACGCGAGGCGAGTGGGGAATCAAGGCGTCGCCCGACAGCAAGAAGGGCCTCACTCTGTCGGACATACAGCTCGGTAGCTACGGCGACGTGCCCGACACCAGCGATAACATGACTGGGCGCTCCCGGGGCGCTGCCGCCCGTCCCGCGGCTTACCGCACCGGCGGGTACCAGGTCCGTACCAAGTCCGACATCTGGCTGACCAACGCCTCGATGCTCTACGAGGAGGCGCTTCAACGGCAGTGGAGTTCGGCCACCGACATCCCGTGGGAGACCATCAGACCCCTGCCCGACGACGTTGAAAGGGCCCAGTGCCAGCTTGCCACCTTCCTCACCGAAATCGAGTTCGTGGCGGCGGACGTTCCCGGAAAGTGGGTCGCCGCAACCAGCCCGGACTATTTTGAGCCGCGCATGTTCCTGATCACCCAGATCATGGACGAGTCCCGCCACCTGGACGTATTCAGAAAACGGGCCCTGGCCAACGGCGGGGGCCTCATGCAGGTGCAGGACGGGCCCGCCGCCGGCGGGGTGGTGGGCAGTCTCGATACGGCCCGGGACTTCACGGAGATGTCGTCCAGGCTGCACATTTCGGGTGAGGGGGCCGTGCTCAGCCTCTTCCGTACTGGGGAGCTGATGGCGTATAACGAGGCCGAAAAGCGCATATACCGGCTGGCCGGCCAGGACGAGGCGAGGCACGTGGCCTTCGGCGTAATGCACATGCGTTACCTAGTTGAGTCCGAGCCGGACCGCCGCGAGGAGATCCATGCCTACCTGGACGAGGGCGAGCGCGGCCTAGTGGCTGGAAACCAAAACCCGGCGGCCCGCGATACGCCCCAAAGCGAGGCCCTGGCGGTCCTCCTGGGCGGCGGTAAGGACAACTACGACGAAGGCTACCGGAAGCTTCTCGCCATCCGCAAGCGGCAGTCCAAGGAGTACGTGCAGAGGATTCGTTCAGCGGGCTTCGGCGAACGATTCGAGAACGGCCGCGCGCTTCCCGAGTTGATGGAGTACGCAGAGGCCTAGCCGCCTATGGCCAAGGACCGAAATCGGCCCGCACGTAACGCTGACGAGACCCCGGACTCAGGACTCCGTGATCGGCGCGGGCGGGCTATCGCGGTCGACGCCGATGTAGAGGTCCACGAGGCGTCCTTCGAGTGGATGCCCCGCACCCTCGAATGGGGCGTTCGCGTGAAGCCCGGCCCGAAGGGCTTGACTGTCGACTCCCTCAACGTGGGCATCTACGGAGAGGTCCCCGATCGGTGGGACGATCAGACCAGGATGCCCCGGGGCGCCTACCCCATGCCCGGCATCCCTCCCATCGGCTACGCTCTTCGCCAGAAGAAGGAGATGTGGGCCGACAACGCCGCCGACCTCTACGAGGAGGCCATACAGCGGCGCTGGGTGCCCTCCACCGACATCCCGTGGGACACCATCGAGCCCCTGCCCGCCGATGTTGAGGCTGCCATGTGTCAGCTCTGCACCGAGTTGAGCCAGGCGGCAAACGTGGAGTTCGAAACCATAGGCACATGGCTTCGGCAGATGTCCTACGGCTATCACGAGGTCAAGCTGTTCCTGGCCTCCAACATGTTTGACGCTGGCCGCCACCACGAGGCCTTCCGCAAGCGGGCGTTGAGCAACGGCGGTGGCCTGGGCCTCGAAAGTCGGGGCGAGGTCAACCGGATGATCCTGGAGAACAGTGGCAGCTGGTCGGAGACCTCCCTGTACCTCCACATGCTGCGGGGCATTTTCGTGCTGACGATCTACCGCTACGGCGAGCGCTTCGCCCACAATCCAGCGGAGAAAGCGCTGTTCGGCCTGGCTATGCAGGACAAGGCGCGCCACGTGGCGTACGGGATGCAGCACTTGCGCTATGCCGTCACGCACCAAGCGGACAAGGATTCCGTATTCAGCAGGATGCTGAACATCGGCGAGCAAGTGTTCGTTCGGGACCTCAAGGACCCGGTCCTGCTGGAGCCGCTGGCCGTCATCTTTGGTGGAGGTGTCGAGGGTGCCAGGGCCGGCATGCGCCAGGTCCACACCATGATGGGCGATTTCGTCCGCAAGTACCTGGCCGCCCTTGATTGGATAGGCGCCGACAGGGGCCAGGCCTTCTCCAAGGAACTCGCCCGATACCTGGAGGACTGATAGTGCTCGCCTTTCCCTCAATCGAGTGGTTCGACGCCGTCCGCCAGGTCTTCAACGCCGACGACTCCAACAGGGAAGCTGGGGGCGGCACGTGCGACGCCACCGTGGGAATCAAGTACCAGGACCAGGCCTTCCTGCTGGCCTTCGAGGGGTTCGAGTGCTCGGGCGTCACCGAGGTGGACGTCAACTCCCTGGCCGAGGCGGACTTCTATATGGACATGGAGCCATCCGAGTGGCAGGAGATGCTCTCGAACATCGCAGAGAATAGGGGCGCCGACCTGGACCATACGCTTAATACGCTGGACCTAGATAGCGAAAATGGGTTGGCCCGGTCCTGGGCAAGCGACCAGTACCGACAGGACCTCTTCTACAGGTACAACCAGACCTTCCAGTACTTCTTCGACGCCTCGTCTCGAATCGGGACTCGGTTCGAGGCCCAAAGCGCTCAGGCCGAGTGAGGCTAAGCGGATAGGAGCCCGCTAAAGATATGCCACAGTTTCCATCGCTACAGTGGTTTGAGGCGGCCAGACACCTGGCCAACGGCGACCCGGCCTTTCGCGCGCTAGGGTCCTGCGATGCCAGCGTAGGGGTCAAGGTCGGGGAGCGGGTATTCCGTATGGGCTTCGATGGTTTCCAGTGCACCGCCGTCGCCGAGGTCGACGACGACGCGCTCCACGACGTCGATTTTTACCTGGAGATGCCTTCGCCCCGGTGGCAAGCGCTGATCGAGAACATCCGCGCCAACGGCGGCTCCGACGCCGAACACACCCTCAACAGCCTCGACCTGACCGAGCCCGAGCCCGTCGTCAAGTCCTACGATACCTTTGGCCTAAATCGATTCGCCCAGTACCATCTGACCGTCCAGAAATACTTCGATACCGCCGCTGGCATCGACACCACCTTCTGAAGCGAGTCCGCATTGCCGATCTACGAGTACCGTTGCCAGGACTGTCGGCATAAGACCAGCAAGCTGTGGCGTGGATTCGACGCCCCTCCCTCCATCGCGTGCGGCTCATGCACCAGCCCGAACACGTCGCGCGTCATCTCCAGTGTGGCCTTTCACAGGTCACTGGGCTCCACGCTGCAAGACCTAGACCCTCGCTACGACAGAATGGTCGACGCCGCGGCGGCCAACAACTCGGAGGCGGACCCAGACAGCTTCCTCAGAAGGGCGACCCCGCTCAGCGACGCCACCGAGTGACTCGGCCGTTTCGCCCCCGGAGAGTGTAACCCCTGACAGGTTGTGCTCTGCGAGATGATCGCCGGTATCCCCTGCGGTTGCCTCTAAGTATCCCGCCAAGCGACTTCAATTGGTGGAACCGGTTGGTCGAATCCCTTGGCCTCGAACTCGCCACGTCCGGTAAACGGTATGTCCTTGCCAACCAGAAGATCACGCACGACTTGTGCCACCAGAATGCTTCCGGGATTGGCGTGGCTGCACAACCTGGCGGCGAGGTTGACGGCAGCTCCGTATAGCTGATTATCGTTGCGAACGGGCTCTCCCGCACTCATCCCGATTCGAAGCTTCATCCCCTCGTCCGGGTTCTCTTCACTGTGTTTGACCATCGACCTTTGAATCGCGAGGGCACATTCTACTGCACTAACGGCCGAAGCGAACGAGACCATGAAGCCGTCTCCGGTATGTTTGATTTCCCGTCCTGTATGCATGCGGAGCGCATCACGTGTCAGCGCATTATGGATTCGGAGTAACTGAATTTGCAGTCATGCTTATCCTGAAGCTTCAGGTCAGCCGCGTGGCCTTCGGCGACTGCCTCAGGTGTGAGTTTTTCACCGTCGTGTCTGTCCATGTAAAGCGGCATTTTTGCGTTTCCTTCCCAGGCCTCGTGAGGCGTGGTCCAGTTGGGACAGCCCGCGCTCACAACTCCGACCATGGCTGATGCTACCCCGGCCAGAAAGCGCGGTCGAGGACCGAAACCGAGATCTGGCCGGTCACACGCTGCGAGGATTCAGGTCGATTGCCATCGCTTACTCGTCGATGCCGGTCTGTTTCCTTGCTTGTGCGTGCTGAGGAGGGTGGACGAGCTCCGGAATTCATGTAGACGCGAGGGGCTGTTTGACAACGTTCCAGCGCGCGACTACCCTTCAGTCGGCACATGTTTCTAGTGTGGAGGCTCGGACTGTCGTAACGGAAATATCGATATGCAAGAAAACTAGCGTAAGGAGAAGCGGTCATGGCAAAAGAAGCCCTGAAAGAAGATACCCACGCGTACTGCCCGGGGGAGTGCGGAGCGCAGGTCACCAAAGAGCGGTACGATGAACTCTGCCAAAACAACGACGGGAATCCTGCAGTGTGCGGCGATCCCCACGGTGTAGGTTGCAGCCGAAAGGGGCAGCCGTTAATCGTACGCTAACCCCAAACGAGCACGACACCCGGAGGGCGCAGCGACGCAAGCCGTTTAGCGGCTGGCCGAAACCACGGCTTCCCAGGTGCCACGCCAACTCTGGTTCTGTCCCTGGGCTTCGTTTGTAAGTACACGTCTGTCATGGCTGATTCCTCCTTCTTTCCAGCTGCGTGTGACTTTGGTCCGTCACCGGACTCCCGGCCGTGTCCATGGACCCACCATAACGAGCGGAGTTGCAGAGGAATTTCGGATCGACTTGCATTTTGGTCGTGATCTGGTTGCGCCCGACGTCACGTGTTCGGGGCCAACACACGGCATTGGTTAGCCGAATCAGACGGGAAACTTCGGGACGCAGGTTGACGCGGGCATAAGGTCGGATC
>CBDFIE010000002.1:0-15687 GCA_965248005.1 Dehalococcoidia bacterium | reverse complement strand
TGAGTCCAGTCCCTGTCTCAGCGTCGAATCGTCTGACCGACGCTAGACAAACTCATCAGGTGAGGCCTCGAATCGGCTGCGGCAGGCCAGGCTGTCGAAGTAATACCACCGACCGTCCCAGAACCGCTTCGTACCTTTGGTCGGGTCGATCTCGTTCGCTCCGGACGAGGTCTGTCCCACCGCATCTTCGATGCTTTTGGCGATCTCAGAGCCGCAGACCTGACAACTTGGCCGTTTCACTCATCCCCTGCCCTCCTGCGCGCCAAGGCGTCAGACTCCCGCAAGCCCCATGGACGCCGCGAAGGTCTCCCTGTGCAGTGACGACGTGCCGTATTTGAGCTCCGCCACCTTTGCCCGCCGGGTCCATAGCTGCAGGTCGTACTCTTCCATGAATCCGATCCCACCGTGGATCTGCTGTGCCTGAAGCGTCGTCCACTTGTACGCGTGATTGGTGAGGACCTTTGCCAGGGCTATCTCCCGTTCGGCGGGTATGCCATCCTCCAGCTTGGCGATCGCCTGGTAGACGGCCAGCTGCGCCGAGTCTATGGCGTTGACCATGTCGGCGCACGCATGCTGCACGGCCTGGAAGCTGCCGATGGGACGGCCGAACTGCACGCGCTGCTTGGCGTACTCCACGGTCATCTCCATCACGCGTCGAGCGGCGCCGACGCTCTCCGCGCAGTGGAGTACAGTGGCCCTATCCAGCGCCCGTTTCACGATGTTCCAGCCCAGGTCCGGCTGTCCAACCACGGCTGAACTCGGGACCTCCACGCCGTCGAACAGCTACCTCGAACTGCTTATCCCTCGCAATGCTGGTCAGCGGCACGAGGCTGATTCCCGGGCTGTCCTTCGGCACCAGCAACAGCGTGATGCCATGCTCGGCTGTACCGGACGAATCGGTACGCACCGGCACCAGCAAGTGGTCGGCGACGTGGGCGTACTCAACGAACATCTTGGAACCGCGCAGGGTATACGTGTCGCTCTCCGTGGACGCGGGCATCCGGATACCTTCTGCTGAGTAACGCGCCGACTCCTCGGTCAGGGCCATCGTCGCGATAAGGGCCCCGGTTGCGATTCCGGGCAAGAGCTCCCGCTGCTGGTCGGGGCTGCCGGCATCCAGTATCGTCAACCCCACCAGCACGACACCGTGAAAGAACGGTGACGGCGCCAATGCCCGTCCCATCTCCTCCAACAGGACGGCCAGTTCGGTCAGCGACCCGTCGGCGCCACCATAGGCGTCAGGAAATGCCAGTCCCATCCAGCCCAGCTCGCCCATTCGCTGCCATAGCTCTGGTGGGTATCCCAGGTCATCGTCTTCCATCTGCCGCACGAGAGCGGCCGGACACTCCCGCTCGAAGAAATCGCGGGCTGTCGAGGAAAGCATCTCCTGAGTCTCGCTCAGTCCCAAGTCCATAAGTCAGTCTCACTGCTACCGGGGCATGCCGAGACCCCGCCTCGCGATTATGTCCCGCTGCACCTCGTTGGCGCCGCCGCCGAAGCGCAGGAAGATGCCGCTCCGGTACGCGTGCTCCATCTCGCCGCCGAGCAACGCGTGGGGTGAGTCCTCCGTGAGCTGGCCATGCAGGCCCAGTAGCTCGACGCCAAAGTCCGCCACCTCCTGGATCAAGTCGGTGGCGATTATCTTTTGGGCAGAACTCTCGTAGCTGGGGATTTCCCCTATCTCAATCATCCACGCCGTCCGATACGAGAACAGACGCACCACCTCGAGCTTCATGCCCAGGTCCGCGAATCGGTTCCGTACAGTAGGGTCCGCGCTCAGGGGCCGTCCGTCGACCTCGGTCTCATTGGCGTACGCGACGAGCCGGTTCAGCCTCTCGAGCAGCCCGGTGTACCTTCCGCCCAGGCTGACCCTCTCGAAGTCCAGGGCCATCGCCACGGTGTACCAGCCGCGGTCCTTCTCGCCAATGAGGTTGGAGCGTGGAATGTGCACGTTGTCGAAGAACACCTCGTTGGTCCTACCGCCGTCCATGCGCCAGAGCGGACGGACAGTGATGCCGGGAGCGTCCATCGGTACAAGGAACACGCTCAGTCCGCGATGCTTCGGCGCCTCAGGATCGGTCCGTGCCAGCAGCCAGATGTGCGACGAGAAGTGGGCACTGCTCGTGAACATCTTCTGACCGTTGATAACGTAGTCGTCCCCGTCCAGGACGGCCCGGGTCGAAAGGCCTGCCAGGTCCGTGCCCGCGCCCGGCTCTGTGTAGCCCAGCGAGCAGTCGACCTCACCCCTTAGCATCTTTGGCAGCCACTCGGATTTTTGCTCGTCCGTGCCTACCCGCATGATCGTGGGGCCGACCATGTTCACCGCCGTCGAGTTGGCGTACAGCGAATGACGTCCCATCTCCTCGGAGAAGATGTACTGGTCGATCAGCGACCGCTCGAGGCCCCCATACTCCTTGGGCCAGGAGATGCCCAACAGCCCCTTCCCTCCGAGCATTCGCATGAAGCGTATCTGCTCAGGGCCAGGGCCGTCCTTTTCCATAGCCCGGCCCTCTTGGAGGAGCTCCGGCGTGAGGCTATCCTCGATCAGCTGGCGAATCTCTTCGCGCCAACCCTCCTGTTCCTGAGTAAATCGGAAATCCAAGTCTCAACTTCCCCCCAAACCATAGGCCTCAACCTGACGCCGCCCAATTATAGATGTGAGCCGAAAGCGAGTGCAAGCTTACCGAGATAGCCACGAATCATGGCGGCGACGCGCAGGTCTAGCCGCTCTCGTACGGCTAACCTGGGCACGCTGAAGGCGCAATTGGGGATCGACGCCGGCGAACGGCCAGAACAGAATTCGTAGACCGCAGGTCGGCGGTTCAAATCAGCCCGCTGGCTCCACGTCCGAGCTCGCAGCCCGTCTCCCTAATCGCCCACGGTGGCAGGGTCGATCATCTCGTAGAACTCGATGTGCTGGCCCTCGATAAGCGGCCTGTACTTGGCTCCTGCCTCCCGTGCCTCTTGAGGGATGTCGTTCCCCGGCCTGCTCGGGGACATGATCTTGTCGTCCTGCCACTCCAGTATCACGATGTTTTGCTCTCCGGGGAGAGTGTACCCGTTATAGGAGACCGTAAACTCGCCCCTGTGCCCCGTGTCCTTGTAGATCTTCGCCTGGTTGTAAACCAACCTCGCGACGTTCCCGGCCTCACCCGGCTTGGTCCGATAGACCCGTCTTATTTTGTACACGGTAAGCTCCTTTCAGGATTGACGTGCCAGTGAACGGCAGTCCAGTCGTGGAATGACTGGACGAGCCCTGACGGTAGAACCATATCAGACAGCGTGTTTCCGCGAAGCCTTGCCGCCCGACCGGTAAAGCCATAGACTATAGTTCGCTCCCCGGAGCAGCGTCGGGCATACGTGAAGACGTTACGCAATCGCGACCGAGCGGGAACTCAAGTGACTGTCAAATATTTGAAGACCATCGGAATCAAGACTAACCAGCCCAGAGGGCGGGGGTTCCTGTACCCGTACGACGTGGCCTTCGCCCCAGATGGTCAGATCTACGCTCTCAACCGGGGACGGGTCGGCCAGGGCCCCGGCAGCCGCATACAGATGTTCACCTATGACGAGGAGTGGCTGGGCGAATTCGGCGAGGGAAGCGGGACGGGACCAAGCAATTTCCAGCTCCCGGTCTCGATCGCGTTCAACAGCAAGGAGATCCTCCACGTCAGCGACGAGGGCCTCGGCGAGATCAAGCTCTTCGATCGGGAGGGCGCGCCGGTCGCCCAGCTCGGCAAGGCCGGCGTCGACGGTGGAAGCCTCAAAACGCCGACGGGCCTCGCCATCGACGGCGACGATAACCTGTACGTAGTTGAACGCGACCGCAACCGGGTGCACAAGCTGACCCCCGAGGGCGAGACGATCGTGACGTGGGGAGAAGAGGGCGACGCGGAGGGCCAGTTCGACATGCCCTGGGGGGTGACCGTGGACGGCGACGGCTTCGTCTACGTCGCCGATTGGCGTAACGATCGTATCCAGAAGTTCACCCCGGAAGGCGAGTTCTTGGCCTCGTTCGGAGAGCCCGGAACGGGAGACGGACAGTTCCACAGGCCGTCTTCGGTCGCGGTCGACGCCACGGGGACCATTTACGTCACGGACTGGGGCAACGAGCGGGTCCAGGTGCTCGGTCGCGACGGAGAGTTCAAGCAGATGCTGCGGGGCGAGGCGACGCTTTCGAAGTGGGCGGAGCAGTGGCTGGACGTCAACAGAGACGAGCAGTCGGCCCGAAACGGGTCCGACCTTCATATCAAACATCTACCGGAGCATTTGAGGACGCCTTACCAGATCGGCGCGCAGACTGAACACCTTTTCTGGGGGCCTGTCTCCGCCAAACTGGACCATAAGGATAGGCTCTACATATCTGAGCACAGCAGGGCTCGGATTCAAGTTTACGCAACGAACTGACGGACCGCTGCCAGCGCGCTGTGGAGGACCGAAATGACGACGCTAGCGAGACCAGCCAAAGCCGACGAAGAGACGCTGTTGATCGCTCACCTGCTGAGGCGGGCGGGCTTCGGCGCCACGCCAGGGGAGCTGGACACGTACCGCACAATGGCGTATGCCGACATTGTCGAGGCGTTGCTGGATCCCGGCCCATCCTCGACGACGATGCCCACAGACATCATCTTTCGACTCTTTCCCGAATACCACGCTTCCCCGGGCCCAGACGCCTGCAGCCTCTGGGCCTTCAGAATGATCAGTACCGATAACCCCCTCGAAGAGAAGATGGCGCTCTTCTGGCACGGTATCTTCGCGACGGGCAACGACAAGCTGAACAACCCCCAGGCCATTCTCAACCAGATAGACATGTTCAGACGGATCGGCACAGGGAGGTTCGACGACATTCTGCTTGAGCTGTCGAAAGACCCCGCCATGCTGATCTGGCTGGACAACCAGACGAACCACAGCGGCTCAATCAACGAGAACTACGGCAGAGAGATTCTCGAGCTGTTCTCCCTGGGAGTCGGCAACTACACCGAGGACGACATCAAGGAATGCGCCCGCGCGTTTACCGGCTGGTCGGTGAAGAACGCCGAGTATATGGCGTTGCAAGGCCAGAAAGACTCCATCTGGCCGTACAGCCGAATCTCGTGGCATTTCGAATACCGGAAAGACGACCACGACGAAGGTGAAAAGACCTTCCTTGGGGAGACCGGCAACTTCAACGGAGACGACATCGTAGAGATCATCTGCCGGCAGGACGCGGCGGCCCAATTCATCTCCCGGCACCTGTACAACTTCTTCGTGGCGGACGAGGTCCCGGTGCCCTCGTGGTCGGACACGCCTCCCCGGGACGCCGAGGCGATAGCGATGCTGGCCGATGTCTACGTGGAGTCGGACCACAACATAAAGGCAATGCTCAGGATCCTGTTTAACTCGGACTTCTACAAACAGGCGGCTTACGAGAAGGTGAAGGGGCCGGTAGAGCTGATCGTCGGCACTCTCCGGCTTACGCGCGAGGTGGACTCGCCCAGCCTCGGCATGATGTCCGCCCTCACGGAGGCCGGCTACATGGGACAGCTACTGTTCTATCCGCCGTCGGTGGAGGGGTGGCACACCGGCGAGGAATGGGTCAACAGCGGGACGCTGATGGACAGAGTGAACTTCGCCGCCTCGCACATCGGCAACCTGGACCATCCCGGAATCCGCGATCTCGTGGACAGGGTCGTCGCATCGTGCGGGCCGCAGCCCTCACCGGAAGACCTGGTGGACAAAGTGCTCGAACTTCTCGGGCCGGTGTACGCGTCCGCCGACACGAGAACTTCGCTCATCGAGCTTGTCTCCCGTGACGGGGCGGTCGATGCTTCCGCCTATCCCAACAGCCCCGAATTCGACAAGCTGGTCTCTGACCTGCTGCGCATGATCGTGGCGACCCGAGAGTACCAGTTGGTCTAGCACTTGCCCTCGATCCGCCTGAGGCGGACCATCCCCGCTCGTGGTGAGCCCTTCGGCAGGCACAGGACAGGCTTGTCGAACCACCCCCGGCTCCCCGATTTGGTCCCGCATCGGGATCGGGACGTCGGGGCCCTTCGACGTGCTCAGTAGCTGTCTTAAATGTCAAGGTTTCATACGAGTAGTGCGGTGGTCTGCATATTCGGCGGTCCCCAATGCGTGTTGCGCTTGACCATGATGTTGAGGATTAGCAACAACTTGCGCATGCATGCTGTAAGGGCGACTTTGGGGAGCTTGCCGGCTGCAAGTAGGCGTTGATAAAAGGCCCTGATTACTGCGTTGTATCTCGAAGCTGAAAGAGTGGCCATGTACAAAGCGGCACGAATGGTGGGTCTACCACCCCAGACTGATCGCCTGCCTCGATATGCCCCGCTGTCCCGGTTGAGTGGCGCAACTCCGACCAGAGCTGCCACCTGGCCTCGATTCAGGCTACCCAACTCCGGCAGATTCGTCAGCAACATCGAAGAAAGTACGGGACCGACGCCAGGGACGCTCTGTATCAGTTCATCTCGGGCGCGCCACATGGGAGATTGGCGAATCATCTTGTCGATGTCGTTGTCGAGGTCCTCGACCTGTTTCTTGAGCCACCGGATGTGCCTGTGGATCTGGGGCTGTACCCGTTTGGAGGCAGTGCGCAGACGATTCCGTTCTGAGGTGACCATTTGCAGCAGTTGGTGCCGACGGTCCACCAGGCCACGTAGCTCCCGGGTCTCTTCATCCGGCAGCGGCCGAACAGGTGGCTGGATAACGGCAGCAAATTGTGCCAGCACATGGGCGTCGATCACATCTGTCTTTGCCGATCTGCCTGTTGCCCGAGCAAAGTTGCGCACCTGCCCCGGATTGACCAGTGATACCGCCAACCCTGCCAACTGCAGTTCAACGGCAACCAATGTCTCATATCCACCGGTCGTCTCCAACACTACGCCGGAGGGCTTCACAGACGCCGCATACTCCACAAGCGCCATAATCCCATCGGCATCGTTTGAGTATGGTCTAACCCCACTACCTGTACTTGTTGCAACGATCAAATCAGTGGATGAGACATCGATTCCTACGTGGACTTGCTTGGAAATGGCTGCACCTCCTGAAGGAATGAATGTGCTCCTAAAACAGGCCCAGCCTTGTACGCTTCGCCCTCGACATGTCGGGGCACACAACTGTCCGGGCTCTGGGAGCTGGGGACGTGACGATCTCACTGAGCAACGGTCTTGACCGACCAAGGGCGAACCGATCTGCCACGTCCACGTCAATGATACAAGGGCGAACGGATTATCCTAACGGCAAATTCTGACACTAGATACTAGGCAAAGTCCATGGGGACGTTTCCAGGAGGTACGTGATAGCCGTTAAGACGGTCCTCGGGGCAGTCCGCGACGCCATGCGCGAAGAGATGCGCCGCGACGAGCGAGTCTTCGTCCTGGGCGAAGACATCGGTCAACGCGGCGGAGTGTTCCTCGCCACTGACGGCTTCCTGGAGGAGTTCGGCGAGGAGCGCGTAATCGACACGCCCCTGGCCGAATCTGCCATTGCGGGCGTCGCGGTGGGCGCGGCAATGCAGGGCATGCGGCCGATCGCGGAGATCGAGTTCGCCGATTTTATCTGGTCTACCTTCAACCAGATCGTCGGTGAGGCTGCTCGCGTCCGGTACGGCACCAACGGGAAGCTGACCGTCCCGATGGTCCTGCGTGCACCTCAGGGCGGCGGCATTCGCGGCGGCCTCTACCACTCCCAGAGCGTCGAGGCCTTCTTCTACCATACACCCGGCCTGAAAGTTGTAACGCCGGCGACCCCCTATGACGCCAAGGGGCTGCTGAAGAGCGCGATTCGCGACGACGACCCTGTGGTCTTCCTGGAGCACAAGCGCACTTACAGGCTCGTGCGCGGGGAGGTGCCCGAAGAGGAGTACACCGTACCGCTGGGCAAGGCCGAGGTCAAGCTGGAAGGCGACAGCCTGACGATCGTCACTTACGGGCTTATGGTGCACCACTGCATCGAGGCGGCGCGCGGCCTGTCGGACGACGGTATCGGCGTCGAGGTCGTCGACCTGCGTACGCTGCGTCCCATCGACTCCGAAACGGTTCTGGCCTCGGTCAGAAAGACCGGCAAGGCGCTGATAGTCCACGAAGACAATAAAACGGGCGGCGTCGGAGGAGAGGTTGCGGCCATGATCGGCGAGCAGGCATTCGAATACCTCGACGGACCCGTGACGCGGTTGGCAGGACCCGACGTGCCGGCCATGCCCTTCAATCCAGCCATGGAAGCCGAATACATGCTCGACACCGAGAAGATCGCAGCGGCCGTGCGGCGACTGGCATCTTACTGACAGCCTCTGACATATCCAAGTCTGTCATTCTTGAGCGTAGCGAAGAATCTATGCGTGAGGTCGGCCCCGATTCATCGGGACTCCTCTAGAATGACACAGTTGCTGGTATCGTTGGAGGCGCGGCAGTCGTAATAGCGAGAGTTGATAACCACCCATGATAATCGAGCTTCCTCAGGTCGGAGAGTCGGTCACTGAAGGCGTGATCGGAAAGTGGCTGATTCAGGTCGGTCAGCGCGTCGACAAGTACGACCCGCTGGTTGAGGTCGTCACCGACAAGGTGAACATGGAGATGCCGTCGCCTGTCAGCGGTGTCTTGACCTCGATTCTGGCCGACGAAGGCGCGACCGTGCCTATGGGCGCCCCGATCGCCGAGATCGAGGTCGAGGGCGCCGAGCCCGCTCCGAAGGCCGATTCGCCCCAGAGTCCGACTGTCGACAGGACCGGGGAGCTGCTGACGGACGTGGCGCCGGTGGGACCAACGGGCGCGGGCAGTCCGCCCCCCGTCGGTCAGTCAGAGCAGAAGCCCAAGGCTGGCCGTAGGCGATATTCGCCGGCCGTGCTCAGACTCGCCAAGGCCTATGGCGTCGACCTTGCCCTCGCCGAGGGGACCGGTATTGGCGGACGCGTCACCCGCGATGACGTACAGCGCTTCATCGACCAGGGCGGAGGTGAGAAGACAGCGCCCGTGGGAGCCCAGGTCGATGGCGAATCCGCTGACCCCTTCGAAGAGCGACGCCCTCTCACCCCGATTCGCCGCATGATAGCCGACCGCATGTCCAAGAGCGCGTCCGAGATTCCCCAGGCCTGGACGCTGGTCGAAGTGGACGTCAGCCGGCTGGTCGAGCTCCGGCAGGCGCTCCGGTCCGAGTTCGAGGAGAAAGAAGGCATCAATCTCACCTACCTCCCCTTCGTAGTCACGGCGGTTGCGGAGAGCCTCAAGGAGAACCCTCTTCTCAACTCGTCGTGGTCGGGGAACTCGATAACTTTGAAGAAGCGGATAAACATCGGTCTCGCCACCGCGGCGC
This sequence comes from Dehalococcoidia bacterium, assembly GCA_965248005.1. Taxonomy (GTDB): domain Bacteria; phylum Chloroflexota; class Dehalococcoidia; order Lucifugimonadales; family UBA1123; genus CBDFIE01. Next base: position 6,384 of record CBDFIE010000002.1, on the reverse strand, counting down.
CTGACGGACTGGTGGTGCCCGTCATCCACGACGCGGACACGCTGAGCGTCGCGGCGCTGGCCCACAAAGTCTTTGATCTCACGTCCAGGGCCCGTAGTGCTCAGCTACGCCTGGAGGATGTCCAGGGGGGCACGTTCACGCTAAACAACACAGGTGTGTTGGGCTCCGTCGCCTCCCAGCCCCTGGTCAACCACCCCCAGGCCGCGATCCTGACTACCGAGGCTATTGTGAAGCGCCCGGTGGTGCTCGACGACGCCATCGCCATACGGTCAATGATGAACCTTTGCCTGTCCTTCGACCACCGCGTAATCGATGGGGCCGAGGCCAGCGCCTTCGTCAGCGGCGTAAAACGCCGACTGGAGGCGATCGACGCGGATACGAGCGTCAACCAGTGGGCCGATGAACGATAAGTGTATAGTCGCCCTTCCAGGCCTTCTCGGCTACGAGCCCGCGCTGAATCTGCAGCGGCAGGTCCATCGACAGGTGGCTGATGGCGAGCGACCGGACACGCTTCTGCTGCTGGAGCATCCCCACGTATATACGCTGGGCCGCCGCGGCGAGGCCGCCGATATTTTTGTAGACTCTGAAGAGCTTGAGAGGCTGGGTGCCCAGGTGCACCATACCGATCGCGGGGGCCAGGTCACTTACCATGGCCCTGGCCAGCTGGTGGGCTATCCGATCCTGGACCTGCGACGGTGGGGCGGCGGTCCCCTGGCGTACGTTCGGGCGCTGGAAGCGACGATCGTCGGCACCCTCGGCCAGTTCGGCGTGGTGGCCGGGAGCGAAGAGCGGCCGACCGGCGTCTGGGTAGGCGACGCCAAGATCGCGGCCATTGGCGTTAAGATCAGCCGAGGCGTCTCCATGCACGGCTTCGCGCTGAACGTCGACCCGGACCTATCTTATTTCGACCACATAGTTCCCTGCGGGATGCCGGACGCGAAAGTGACCTCGGTCTCCCGTGAGCTGGGCAGTACAGTTTCTATCGACCGCGTGGTCTCCGTGTTGACGCAGGAGTTTGGACGGGAGTTCGGAATGCGGATGGTCCAGCGGCGGGATGCAGTCGCGGCACCTGGCGTTGTTGACACCCTATCTGGCCGATAGTACGCTTCAACAGCCACGGGACCGGGCTGGGGCGGACGCCTCCGGAGAGAACAGCCGACCATTCGCCCCCGGCGACCGCATCAACCGCGATGGTCCTGTACTCCAAGCCCGACCTACCGCAATTTGCCAACACCCAATATCCGCCTAACTCACGAGGAGTGTCTCGATGACCTACGACGGAATGCTCGCGGAGAGCGTCCGGGTTAGAGGGCACAACGGGGACGTCATCGACGGCTACCTTGCCCGTCCCCTTGGGGCCGGCCCGTTCCCCGGCGTCGTGTTAATCCACCACATGCCCGGCTGGGACGAGTCGTCACAGGAGATGGTCCGCAAGTTCGCCTACCACGGCTACGTCTGCATATCGCCAAACCTTCACCACCGCGCGGGTCCGGGCAGCCTGGACGACGTGGTGGCCCGAGTGCGAACGGAGGGCGGGAACCCCGACGACCAGGTTGTCGGCGACGTTGCCGGCAGCATCGCCTACCTCGGCTCCCTGCCCTACTACAGCGGCAAGGTGGGCGCCATCGGTTTCTGCTCGGGCGGACGTCAAACGGTGATCGTCGCTTCCAGGCTAGATGTCGATGCAGCCGTCGATTGCTGGGGAGGCAGGGTCGTGATGGCGGCCGACGACCTCAACGATCGCATGCCCGTCGCCCCTATCGACATGACCTCCGACCTGAACTGCCCGCTCCTGGGCATCTTCGGACTGGAGGACCAGTCCCCTTCGCCGGAGGAGGTCGACCAGCACGAGGCGGCGTTGAAGGCGCACGGCAAGACCTACGAGTTTCACAGGTACGAGGGCGCTGGACACAGTTTCTTCGCGCCGGACAGGCCAAGCTACAGAGTGGAGCAGGCCGTCGACGCCTGGGCCAAGGTCTTCGCGTGGTACGACAAGTATCTGAAAGATTAGACCGGTCGCAGGCATCCGAATCAATTTGTCCCAACGGATCGACAGCGGAGAAAAGTAATAGCGGTGCCCTCGCGTTCGGCCTGGGGCGCAAAGTACGTTGTATCGAATATGGGTGCAGGGAGTACCCTGCAAACATGGGTGAAGGGCGAGCCCTTCCTGCAGGAGGATGATATGTGCACTTACATTACGGAGATCGCGAAGGTCTCGGGGAGTGGGAAGAGCCCCAGGGGCTGGCTGCCGCTGACAGAGGCTCGGGTCTACTTCGACCACCCCTTCTACACGCCGGCCGACCACACGCTAAACATCGACTTCGTCAACCCCAATCTGGGACTTGACGCCCGGGTGGCCGTCGAGCTTACCGAGGAGTCGGCCCGCGAGTTGGTGAGGGCAATCGAGGCCGCGTTGGATACCGCCGAGGTGGCACACCCCGCGCCGGCGGGCTAGCTATTATCGAGCTCCCGGCCACGGTCGCGGCGAGCCATCAAGCGGTGAGCCCGGTCAGGCGGCTCGAAGGGTCTCTTGGCAACTTGCCCACGCCGGACTGATATACTCCTATGGCTGGAACACCCACCAGTGGTTAGGAGAGAAAAATCGACGCGTCAAGACTCCGTGCATTGCTGGAGCAGTTCAAGCAGGACGGACTCAGCATAGACGAAGTCGTCTCCCGACTTCGCGATCTGCCTTACGAGGACCTGGATTTCGCCAAGGTCGACCACCACCGCGCCCTGCGCAAGGGGTTCCCCGAGGTGGTCTTCGGCCAGGGGAAGTCCCCTGAGCAGATCGCGTCTATCGCCGAGGCGCTGCTCGCCAGGTCCGATACGCTGCTGGTAACCCGCGCCAGCCCCGAGGACTACCACGAAGTGCAGTCGCGGGCGGCCAGCGATGCGACCTACGACGAGTTGGCGCGAGCGATCGTGGTCGATAGGCGGAACGAGCCCGAGCCGGCCCCGGGCGTCACGGTGCTGTGCGCGGGCACGGCCGATCTGCCAGTCGCTACGGAAGCCGCCGTCACCGCCGAGCTGATGGGGTGCGGCGTCGAACGGGCTTTCGACGTGGGAGTGGCCGGGCTCCATCGGCTGCTGGACCACATGCCGGTGCTGCAAAGGTCGCGGGTGGTCGTGGTCGTGGCCGGCATGGAGGGGGCGCTGCCGTCGGTGGTCGGCGGGCTGGTGGAGGCCCCGATCATCGCCGTGCCGACCAGCGTCGGATACGGCGCCAGCTTCCAGGGACTCGCTGCCCTGCTGGCGATGCTGAACTCATGTGCGCCGGGTGTCGGCGTCGTGAACATCGACAACGGCTTCGGCGCCGGCTACCTCGCCGCACAGATCAACCTGGCCGCCGCGCGGGAGTAGTCGCCTGGTGCTCACGGCATTCCCGGTTGGCTACTCCATAAATCGCCGGCTGAAAAACAGAGCGACACCGATCAGGATGCCCACGAGCACAAGCCCGGCGTTCGCCGTCGCAAAGCCCGCGATGGTCAGCGTGACGCCGACGACAAACACGGTAACGAATACCCACCATCTTCGGGTCATAGCCCCCTCAAATTAGCCTGGCTGGTCGGTCACCGAGATGTTAACAGACAGCCAAGGTCGCGCCAGATTAGAATCGTCCGACTCACAGGGAAGTGATAACGGGAGACGTAAGCGTGGTGAAGAGTAAAGCTCAAACAGTGGACCAATACCTCGCGGAGCTGACGCCGGACCGACGGGAGGCGATCTCCACGGTTCGCAGCGTCATCCTGGACAACCTGCCGGAGGGGTACCAGGAGACTATGCAGTTTGGGATGATCGGCTACGTAATTCCACTGGAGAGGTATCCTGAGACCTACAACGGGCAGGCGCTGCAATATGCCGCCCTGGCGTCGCAAAAGAACTACATGTCCGTCTATCTTATGAACATCTACGGCGACGAACACGCCGAAGAGTGGTTCACCGAGCGGTACAGGGCCAGCGGGAAAAAGCTGGACATGGGCAAGTCCTGTGTCCGCTTCAAGAGCCTGGGGCACTTGCCCGTCGACCTGATCGGCGAGGCCGTTGCCCGCACGCCGGTCCACGAATTTATCGAGATATACGAGACCGCCCGGGAGCAGGCCTCAAGTCGCAAGCGCACGGGATAGCGAAGCGCCGATCGGCAAGACCGCCCTTCGGAGTCAAGGGCATCGTCGAAAGGACTTTAGGCCTCGTCCTCCTCGTCGTCGCCGTAGGCGTGGCCGCTGAAGATAGCCTTGACCTCAGCTACGCTCTTTGCCTTGCTTACCCGGCTCTGCAGGTCGCCCTCCTCCGCTATTAGTGCCTTGACGTTGGTGAGCACCGCCTCGAGCTTGTCGGCGGGGAACTTACAGGCGCCGTTCTCGTCCATGTGGATGATCTCTCCCGGCGCGACGTCCATGCCGGCGACCGAGACGGGGACATTCACCGCCTGCACGGCCATGCCTCCGTGGCCCGCGGTGATGCCGCTCAGCATGTACTGGAACTTCAGCGGGCGTATCTCGTCCAGGTCCCTCGACGGACCGTTGGAAATGGCGCCGACGCAGCCCACGGCCTTCATGGCGGTAGCCATGTTGCCGCCCACCAGGCCCACCTTATCGGCGATCTCCGGCGGGAACTTCTGCTGAAAGACGAAGACCGTCGGCTGCTTGGACGCTCCCATGGCGTCGAGCACGTCCATGAAGCTGCCCCTCGAGTATCCCGGATCGGGCAGGCCGTATACGCATGTCACCGCGTACCCCACCGTTCGGCCCAGATCGGGATACATGCAGCGGATCGTCTGGTCCGTATACCAGTTCTCGGTCCAGGGGTTGTACAGTCCGAGACAAAGCGGATTGCTCGGATACGTAGCGACGACGTTGGTGATCGACGGTGTATCGAACTCTCGCAGCTCCTCCAACATCTCTCGTTCGCTTGGCATTGGACACCCTCCTTATCGGTTTCCCGTGATTTCGGCCCCGACGGCTCCAGGCCTGACCGTCCGTTCGGAGCGGTGGGCTCGGCCCAAGCCCCCAGAGCGATATTACTGGCCGCCCAGGGCCGTGTCAAACGTCTGAACGCCGCGATGCGACGGCTCCCCCAACGGCGATCGACATCCTGCAGGTCCAGGAGCACGCCTTGCGCCACGTTGCCTGGCTTCGCAAGGACGATCCGACGATCGCCGCGCTGCTCGACGACTGGGCGGACGCCCTCTCCGACTACGTCCCCGAGCCCTTCCGGGCACTGGGGGGCCCGGCGATGTGAACCGCTCTGTCGCCAGCGATATGGCTTATGCTCCGACACGTCCGGCATCGGCTCGAGCTGGTACGGGTTCGATTTCACACGGAAAGTGGTCACTCTGTTTCGCATTCATGGTCAGGCGGCCACAAATGCACTCCGGCAAGTCCCAGCGCCGAATTCGGACGCGGTGTGTCCCACTTTGGTAAAATGCCTAGACCATGTGGTCGAACGAACAGGCCCAGAGAGTCTGAATACCGGACCGGGGCAGCATTGCGGATTGGCGCGAGTGGACTGGCCGTCCATATCGCCCACCAGGCGGAATTCTCGAGCGCGGTGGTACGCGGGACCCGGCAGACAGGGTCCCCACAGTTCATCAGGGCTATCGGAGGAGTCAATTGAGTCTCAACCCAATAGCGGCCGCCCTGGACATCAGGCAAATATCGAGTGCTAGGGACGTGCTGGCCAGGGTGGTCCGCAGGACCTTCCGCATCGCCAACACGAATATATTCACCGCCATCGCGGCCTTTGTGGTCGTCCTGGGCCTGTGTGGCTTGTCGATGCTCGGGTTCAAGTGGCTATCGGACGTATTCCACGAAGCCGGCGTACCGATTCTCGGAAGCCTGATGAGTTTGATGTTCTGGCTCATGGGGATAGCGGTTGCGCTGCTGGTCGTCGCCGGGAAGTGGTGGATTATTTTCGGGCGCTGACCGCCCGATAGCGACGCCCCGCCTCCGGAACTTCCCCCGGCCCTCCCCCACCCCTCTTCCGCGCGCTTGCCAGAGTTTCCCGCGAACCTGGCACAGACTCACCGCCCGTGCCGGACCGGTGTTCCAGCCGTCCGCTGGCAGGCACATCTCCCGTCTGCGAATCGTCCGAGATCCGACCTTATGCCCGCGTCAACCTGCGTCCCGAAGTTTCCCGTCTGATTCGGCTAACCAATACCGTGTGTTGGCCCCGAACACGTGACGTCGGGCGCAACCAGATCACGACCAAAATGCAAGTCGATCCGAAATTCCTCTGCAACTCCGCTCGTTATGGTGGGTCCATGGACACGGCCGGGAGTCCGGTGACGGACCAAAGTCACACGCAGCTGGAAAGAAGGAGGAATCAGCCATGACAGACGTGTACTTACAAACGAAGCCCAGGGACAGAACCAGAGTTGGCGTA
>CBDFIE010000001.1:0-10591 GCA_965248005.1 Dehalococcoidia bacterium | reverse complement strand
ATATTCGGGGGTCCCAATGCGTGTTGCGCTTGACCATGATGTTGAGGATTAGCAACAACTTGCGCATGCATGCTGTAAGGGCGACTTTGGGGAGCTTGCCGGCTGCGAGTAGGCGTTGATAAAAGGCCCTGATTACTGCGTTGTATCTCGAAGCTGAAAGAGTGGCCATGTACAAAGCGGCACGAATGGTGGGTCTACCACCCCAGACTGATCGCCTGCCTCGATATGCCCCGCTGTCCCTGTTGAGTGGCGCAACTCCGACCAGAGCTGCCACCTGGCCTCGATTCAGGCTACCCAACTCCGGCAGATTCGTCAGCAACATCGAAGAAAGTACGGGACCGACGCCAGGGACGCTCTGTATCAGTTCATCTCGGGCGCGCCACATGGGAGATTGGCGAATCATCTTGTCGATGTCGTTGTCGAGGTCCTCGACCTGTTTCTTGAGCCACCGGATGTGCCTGTGGATCTGGGGCTGTACCCGTTTGGAAGCAGTGCGCAGACGATTCCGTTCTGAGGTGACCATTTGCAGCAGTTGGTGCCGACGGTCCACCAGGCCACGTAGCTCCCGGGTCTCTTCATCCGGCAGCGGCCGAACAGGTGGCTGGATAACGGCAGCAAATTGTGCCAGCACATGGGCGTCGATCACATCTGTCTTTGCCGATCTGCCTGTTGCCTGAGCAAAGTTGCGCACCTGCCCCGGATTGACCAGTGATACCGCCAACCCTGCCAACTGCAGTTCAACGGCAACCAATGTCTCATATCCACCGGTCGCCTCCAACACTACGCCGGAGGGCTTCACAGACGCCGCATACTCCACAAGCGCCACAATCCCATCGGCATCGTTTGAGTATGGTCTAACCCCACTACCTGTACTTGTTGCAACGATCAAATCAGTGGATGAGACATCGATTCCTACGTGGACTTGCTTGGAAATGGCTGCACCTCCTGAAGGAATGAATGTGCTCCTAAAACAGGCCCAGCCTTGTACGATTCGCCCTCGACATGTCGGGGCACACAACTGTCCGGGCTCTGGGAGCTGGGGACGTTTCCAGGAGGTACGTGATAGCCGTTAAGACGGTCCTCGGGGCAGTCCGCGACGCCATGCGCGAAGAGATGCGCCGCGACGAGCGAGTCTTCGTCCTGGGCGAAGACATCGGTCAACGCGGCGGAGTGTTCCTCGCCACTGACGGCTTCCTGGAGGAGTTCGGCGAGGAGCGCGTAATCGACACGCCCCTGGCCGAATCTGCCATTGCGGGCGTCGCGGTGGGCGCGGCAATGCAGGGCATGCGGCCGATCGCGGAGATCGAGTTCGCCGATTTTATCTGGTCTACCTTCAACCAGATCGTCGGTGAGGCTGCTCGCGTCCGGTACGGCACCAACGGGAAGCTGACCGTCCCGATGGTCCTGCGTGCACCTCAGGGCGGCGGCATTCGCGGCGGCCTCTACCACTCCCAGAGCGTCGAGGCCTTCTTCTACCATACACCCGGCCTGAAAGTTGTAACGCCGGCGACCCCCTATGACGCCAAGGGGCTGCTGAAGAGCGCGATTCGCGACGACGACCCTGTGGTCTTCCTGGAGCACAAGCGCACTTACAGGCTCGTGCGCGGGGAGGTGCCCGAAGAGGAGTACACCGTACCGCTGGGCAAGGCCGAGGTCAAGCTGGAAGGCGACAGCCTGACGATCGTCACTTACGGGCTTATGGTGCACCACTGCATCGAGGCGGCGCGCGGCCTGTCGGACGACGGTATCGGCGTCGAGGTCGTCGACCTGCGTACGCTGCGTCCCATCGACTCCGAAACGGTTCTGGCCTCGGTCAGAAAGACCGGCAAGGCGCTGATAGTCCACGAAGACAATAAAACGGGCGGCGTCGGAGGAGAGGTTGCGGCCATGATCGGCGAGCAGGCATTCGAATACCTCGACGGACCCGTGACGCGGTTGGCAGGACCCGACGTGCCGGCCATGCCCTTCAATCCAGCCATGGAAGCCGAATACATGCTCGACACCGAGAAGATCGCAGCGGCCGTGCGGCGACTGGCATCTTACTGACAGCCTCTGACATATCCAAGTCTGTCATTCTTGAGCGTAGCGAAGAATCTATGCGTGAGGTCGGCCCCGATTCATCGGGACTCCTCTAGAATGACACAGTTGCTGGTATCGTTGGAGGCGCGGCAGTCGTAATAGCGAGAGTTGATAACCACCCATGATAATCGAGCTTCCTCAGGTCGGAGAGTCGGTCACTGAAGGCGTGATCGGAAAGTGGCTGATTCAGGTCGGTCAGCGCGTCGACAAGTACGACCCGCTGGTTGAGGTCGTCACCGACAAGGTGAACATGGAGATGCCGTCGCCTGTCAGCGGTGTCTTGACCTCGATTCTGGCCGACGAAGGCGCGACCGTGCCTATGGGCGCCCCGATCGCCGAGATCGAGGTCGAGGGCGCCGAGCCCGCTCCGAAGGCCGATTCGCCCCAGAGTCCGACTGTCGACAGGACCGGGGAGCTGCTGACGGACGTGGCGCCGGTGGGACCAACGGGCGCGGGCAGTCCGCCCCCCGTCGGTCAGTCAGAGCAGAAGCCCAAGGCTGGCCGTAGGCGATATTCGCCGGCCGTGCTCAGACTCGCCAAGGCCTATGGCGTCGACCTTGCCCTCGCCGAGGGGACCGGTATTGGCGGACGCGTCACCCGCGATGACGTACAGCGCTTCATCGACCAGGGCGGAGGTGAGAAGACAGCGCCCGTGGGAGCCCAGGTCGATGGCGAATCCGCTGACCCCTTCGAAGAGCGACGCCCTCTCACCCCGATTCGCCGCATGATAGCCGACCGCATGTCCAAGAGCGCGTCCGAGATTCCCCAGGCCTGGACGCTGGTCGAAGTGGACGTCAGCCGGCTGGTCGAGCTCCGGCAGGCGCTCCGGTCCGAGTTCGAGGAGAAAGAAGGCATCAATCTCACCTACCTCCCCTTCGTAGTCACGGCGGTTGCGGAGAGCCTCAAGGAGAACCCTCTTCTCAACTCGTCGTGGTCGGGGAACTCGATAACTTTGAAGAAGCGGATAAACATCGGTCTCGCCACCGCGGCGCCTGACGGACTGGTGGTGCCCGTCATCCACGACGCGGACACGCTGAGCGTCGCGGCGCTGGCCCACAAAGTCTTTGATCTCACGTCCAGGGCCCGTAGTGCTCAGCTACGCCTGGAGGATGTCCAGGGGGGCACGTTCACGCTAAACAACACAGGTGTGTTGGGCTCCGTCGCCTCCCAGCCCCTGGTCAACCACCCCCAGGCCGCGATCCTGACTACCGAGGCTATTGTGAAGCGCCCGGTGGTGCTCGACGACGCCATCGCCATACGGTCAATGATGAACCTTTGCCTGTCCTTCGACCACCGCGTAATCGATGGGGCCGAGGCCAGCGCCTTCGTCAGCGGCGTAAAACGCCGACTGGAGGCGATCGACGCGGATACGAGCGTCAACCAGTGGGCCGATGAACGATAAGTGTATAGTCGCCCTTCCAGGCCTTCTCGGCTACGAGCCCGCGCTGAATCTGCAGCGGCAGGTCCATCGACAGGTGGCTGATGGCGAGCGACCGGACACGCTTCTGCTGCTGGAGCATCCCCACGTATATACGCTGGGCCGCCGCGGCGAGGCCGCCGATATTTTTGTAGACTCTGAAGAGCTTGAGAGGCTGGGTGCCCAGGTGCACCATACCGATCGCGGGGGCCAGGTCACTTACCATGGCCCTGGCCAGCTGGTGGGCTATCCGATCCTGGACCTGCGACGGTGGGGCGGCGGTCCCCTGGCGTACGTTCGGGCGCTGGAAGCGACGATCGTCGGCACCCTCGGCCAGTTCGGCGTGGTGGCCGGGAGCGAAGAGCGGCCGACCGGCGTCTGGGTAGGCGACGCCAAGATCGCGGCCATTGGCGTTAAGATCAGCCGAGGCGTCTCCATGCACGGCTTCGCGCTGAACGTCGACCCGGACCTATCTTATTTCGACCACATAGTTCCCTGCGGGATGCCGGACGCGAAAGTGACCTCGGTCTCCCGTGAGCTGGGCAGTACAGTTTCTATCGACCGCGTGGTCTCCGTGTTGACGCAGGAGTTTGGACGGGAGTTCGGAATGCGGATGGTCCAGCGGCGGGATGCAGTCGCGGCACCTGGCGTTGTTGACACCCTATCTGGCCGATAGTACGCTTCAACAGCCACGGGACCGGGCTGGGGCGGACGCCTCCGGAGAGAACAGCCGACCATTCGCCCCCGGCGACCGCATCAACCGCGATGGTCCTGTACTCCAAGCCCGACCTACCGCAATTTGCCAACACCCAATATCCGCCTAACTCACGAGGAGTGTCTCGATGACCTACGACGGAATGCTCGCGGAGAGCGTCCGGGTTAGAGGGCACAACGGGGACGTCATCGACGGCTACCTTGCCCGTCCCCTTGGGGCCGGCCCGTTCCCCGGCGTCGTGTTAATCCACCACATGCCCGGCTGGGACGAGTCGTCACAGGAGATGGTCCGCAAGTTCGCGTACCACGGCTACGTCTGCATATCGCCAAACCTTCACCACCGCGCGGGTCCGGGCAGCCTGGACGACGTGGTGGCCCGAGTGCGAACGGAGGGCGGGAACCCCGACGACCAGGTTGTCGGCGACGTTGCCGGCAGCATCGCCTACCTCGGCTCCCTGCCCTACTACAGCGGCAAGGTGGGCGCCATCGGTTTCTGCTCGGGCGGACGTCAAACGGTGATCGTCGCTTCCAGGCTAGATGTCGATGCAGCCGTCGATTGCTGGGGAGGCAGGGTCGTGATGGCGGCCGACGACCTCAACGATCGCATGCCCGTCGCCCCTATCGACATGACCTCCGACCTGAACTGCCCGCTCCTGGGCATCTTCGGACTGGAGGACCAGTCCCCTTCGCCGGAGGAGGTCGACCAGCACGAGGCGGCGTTGAAGGCGCACGGCAAGACCTACGAGTTTCACAGGTACGAGGGCGCTGGACACAGTTTCTTCGCGCCGGACAGGCCAAGCTACAGAGTGGAGCAGGCCGTCGACGCCTGGGCCAAGGTCTTCGCGTGGTACGACAAGTATCTGAAAGATTAGACCGGTCGCAGGCATCCGAATCAATTTGTCCCAACGGATCGACAGCGGAGAAAAGTAATAGCGGTGCCCTCGCGTTCGGCCTGGGGCGCAAAGTACGTTGTATCGAATATGGGTGCAGGGAGTACCCTGCAAACATGGGTGAAGGGCGAGCCCTTCCTGCAGGAGGATGATATGTGCACTTACATTACGGAGATCGCGAAGGTCTCGGGGAGTGGGAAGAGCCCCAGGGGCTGGCTGCCGCTGACAGAGGCTCGGGTCTACTTCGACCACCCCTTCTACACGCCGGCCGACCACACGCTAAACATCGACTTCGTCAACCCCAATCTGGGACTTGACGCCCGGGTGGCCGTCGAGCTTACCGAGGAGTCGGCCCGCGAGTTGGTGAGGGCAATCGAGGCCGCGTTGGATACCGCCGAGGTGGCACACCCCGCGCCGGCGGGCTAGCTATTATCGAGCTCCCGGCCACGGTCGCGGCGAGCCATCAAGCGGTGAGCCCGGTCAGGCGGCTCGAAGGGTCTCTTGGCAACTTGCCCACGCCGGACTGATATACTCCTATGGCTGGAACACCCACCAGTGGTTAGGAGAGAAAAATCGACGCGTCAAGACTCCGTGCATTGCTGGAGCAGTTCAAGCAGGACGGACTCAGCATAGACGAAGTCGTCTCCCGACTTCGCGATCTGCCTTACGAGGACCTGGATTTCGCCAAGGTCGACCACCACCGCGCCCTGCGCAAGGGGTTCCCCGAGGTGGTCTTCGGCCAGGGGAAGTCCCCTGAGCAGATCGCGTCTATCGCCGAGGCGCTGCTCGCCAGGTCCGATACGCTGCTGGTAACCCGCGCCAGCCCCGAGGACTACCACGAAGTGCAGTCGCGGGCGGCCAGCGATGCGACCTACGACGAGTTGGCGCGAGCGATCGTGGTCGATAGGCGGAACGAGCCCGAGCCGGCCCCGGGCGTCACGGTGCTGTGCGCGGGCACGGCCGATCTGCCAGTCGCTACGGAAGCCGCCGTCACCGCCGAGCTGATGGGGTGCGGCGTCGAACGGGCTTTCGACGTGGGAGTGGCCGGGCTCCATCGGCTGCTGGACCACATGCCGGTGCTGCAAAGGTCGCGGGTGGTCGTGGTCGTGGCCGGCATGGAGGGGGCGCTGCCGTCGGTGGTCGGCGGGCTGGTGGAGGCCCCGATCATCGCCGTGCCGACCAGCGTCGGATACGGCGCCAGCTTCCAGGGACTCGCTGCCCTGCTGGCGATGCTGAACTCATGTGCGCCGGGTGTCGGCGTCGTGAACATCGACAACGGCTTCGGCGCCGGCTACCTCGCCGCACAGATCAACCTGGCCGCCGCGCGGGAGTAGTCGCCTGGTGCTCACGGCATTCCCGGTTGGCTACTCCATAAATCGCCGGCTGAAAAACAGAGCGACACCGATCAGGATGCCCACGAGCACAAGCCCGGCGTTCGCCGTCGCAAAGCCCGCGATGGTCAGCGTGACGCCGACGACAAACACGGTAACGAATACCCACCATCTTCGGGTCATAGCCCCCTCAAATTAGCCTGGCTGGTCGGTCACCGAGATGTTAACAGACAGCCAAGGTCGCGCCAGATTAGAATCGTCCGACTCACAGGGAAGTGATAACGGGAGACGTAAGCGTGGTGAAGAGTAAAGCTCAAACAGTGGACCAATACCTCGCGGAGCTGACGCCGGACCGACGGGAGGCGATCTCCACGGTTCGCAGCGTCATCCTGGACAACCTGCCGGAGGGGTACCAGGAGACTATGCAGTTTGGGATGATCGGCTACGTAATTCCACTGGAGAGGTATCCTGAGACCTACAACGGGCAGGCGCTGCAATATGCCGCCCTGGCGTCGCAAAAGAACTACATGTCCGTCTATCTTATGAACATCTACGGCGACGAACACGCCGAAGAGTGGTTCACCGAGCGGTACAGGGCCAGCGGGAAAAAGCTGGACATGGGCAAGTCCTGTGTCCGCTTCAAGAGCCTGGGGCACTTGCCCGTCGACCTGATCGGCGAGGCCGTTGCCCGCACGCCGGTCCACGAATTTATCGAGATATACGAGACCGCCCGGGAGCAGGCCTCAAGTCGCAAGCGCACGGGATAGCGAAGCGCCGATCGGCAAGACCGCCCTTCGGAGTCAAGGGCATCGTCGAAAGGACTTTAGGCCTCGTCCTCCTCGTCGTCGCCGTAGGCGTGGCCGCTGAAGATAGCCTTGACCTCAGCTACGCTCTTTGCCTTGCTTACCCGGCTCTGCAGGTCGCCCTCCTCCGCTATTAGTGCCTTGACGTTGGTGAGCACCGCCTCGAGCTTGTCGGCGGGGAACTTACAGGCGCCGTTCTCGTCCATGTGGATGATCTCTCCCGGCGCGACATCCATGCCGGCGACCGAGACGGGGACATTCACCGCCTGCACGGCCATGCCTCCGTGGCCCGCGGTGATGCCGCTCAGCATGTACTGGAACTTCAGCGGGCGTATCTCGTCCAGGTCCCTCGACGGACCGTTGGAAATGGCGCCGACGCAGCCCACGGCCTTCATGGCGGTAGCCATGTTGCCGCCCACCAGGCCCACCTTATCGGCGATCTCCGGCGGGAACTTCTGCTGAAAGACGAAGACCGTCGGCTGCTTGGACGCTCCCATGGCGTCGAGCACGTCCATGAAGCTGCCCCTCGAGTATCCCGGATCGGGCAGGCCGTATACGCATGTCACCGCGTACCCCACCGTTCGGCCCAGATCGGGATACATGCAGCGGATCGTCTGGTCCGTATACCAGTTCTCGGTCCAGGGGTTGTACAGTCCGAGACAAAGCGGATTGCTCGGATACGTAGCGACGACGTTGGTGATCGACGGTGTATCGAACTCTCGCAGCTCCTCCAACATCTCTCGTTCGCTTGGCATTGGACACCCTCCTTATCGGTTTCCCGTGATTTCGGCCCCGACGGCTCCAGGCCTGACCGTCCGTTCGGAGCGGTGGGCTCGGCCCAAGCCCCCAGAGCGATATTACTGGCCGCCCAGGGCCGTGTCAAACGTCTGAACGCCGCGATGCGACGGCTCCCCCAACGGCGATCGACATCCTGCAGGTCCAGGAGCACGCCTTGCGCCACGTTGCCTGGCTTCGCAAGGACGATCCGACGATCGCCGCGCTGCTCGACGACTGGGCGGACGCCCTCTCCGACTACGTCCCCGAGCCCTTCCGGGCACTGGGGGGCCCGGCGATGTGAACCGCTCTGTCGCCAGCGATATGGCTTATGCTCCGACACGTCCGGCATCGGCTCGAGCTGGTACGGGTTCGATTTCACACGGAAAGTGGTCACTCTGTTTCGCATTCATGGTCAGGCGGCCACAAATGCACTCCGGCAAGTCCCAGCGCCGAATTCGGACGCGGTGTGTCCCACTTTGGTAAAATGCCTAGACCATGTGGTCGAACGAACAGGCCCAGAGAGTCTGAATACCGGACCGGGGCAGCATTGCGGATTGGCGCGAGTGGACTGGCCGTCCATATCGCCCACCAGGCGGAATTCTCGAGCGCGGTGGTACGCGGGACCCGGCAGACAGGGTCCCCACAGTTCATCAGGGCTATCGGAGGAGTCAATTGAGTCTCAACCCAATAGCGGCCGCCCTGGACATCAGGCAAATATCGAGTGCTAGGGACGTGCTGGCCAGGGTGGTCCGCAGGACCTTCCGCATCGCCAACACGAATATATTCACCGCCATCGCGGCCTTTGTGGTCGTCCTGGGCCTGTGTGGCTTGTCGATGCTCGGGTTCAAGTGGCTATCGGACGTATTCCACGAAGCCGGCGTACCGATTCTCGGAAGCCTGATGAGTTTGATGTTCTGGCTCATGGGGATAGCGGTTGCGCTGCTGGTCGTCGCCGGGAAGTGGTGGATTATTTTCGGGCGCTGACCGCCCGATAGCGACGCCCCGCCTCCGGAACTTCCCCCGGCCCTCCCCCACCCCTCTTCCGCGCGCTTGCCAGAGTTTCCCGCGAACCTGGCACAGACTCACCGCCCGTGCCGGACCGGTGTTCCAGCCGTCCGCTGGCAGGCACATCTCCCGTCTGCGAATCGTCCGAGATCCGACCTTATGCCCGCGTCAACCTGCGTCCCGAAGTTTCCCGTCTGATTCGGCTAACCAATACCGTGTGTTGGCCCCGAACACGTGACGTCGGGCGCAACCAGATCACGACCAAAATGCAAGTCGATCCGAAATTCCTCTGCAACTCCGCTCGTTATGGTGGGTCCATGGACACGGCCGGGAGTCCGGTGACGGACCAAAGTCACACGCAGCTGGAAAGAAGGAGGAATCAGCCATGACAGACGTGTACTTACAAACGAAGCCCAGGGACAGAACCAGAGTTGGCGTAGCACCTGGGAAGCCGTGGTTTCGGCCAGCCGCTAAACGGCTTGCGTCGCTGCGCCCTCCGGGTGTCGTGCTCGTTTGGGGTTAGCGTACGATTAACGGCTGCCCCTTTCGGCTGCAACCTACACCGTGGGGATCGCCGCACACTGCAGGATTCCCGCCGTTGTTTTGGCAGAGTTCATCGTACCGCTCTTTGGTGACCTGCGCTCCGCACTCCCCCGGGCAGTACGCGTGGGTATCTTCTTTCAGAGCTTCTTTTGCCATGACCGCTTCTCCTTACGCTAGTTTTCTTGCATATCGATATTTCCGTTACGAAAGTCCGAGCCTCCACACTAGAAACATGTGCCGACTGAAGGGTAGTCGCGCGCTGGAACGTTGTCAAACAGCCCCTCGCGTCTACATGAATTCCGGAGCTCGTCCACCCTCCTCAGCACGCACAAGCAAGGAAACAGACCGGCATCGACGAGTAAGCGATGGCAATCGACCTGAATCCTCGCAGCGTGTGACCGGCCAGATCTCGGTTTCGGTCCTCGACCGCGCTTTCTGGCCGGGGTAGCATCAGCCATGGTCGGAGTTGTGAGCGCGGGCTGTCCCAACTGGACCACCCCTCACGAGGCCTGGGAAGGAAACGCAAAAATGCCGCTTTACATGGACAGACACGACGGTGAAAAACTCACACCTGAGGCAGTCGCCGAAGGCCACGCGGCTGACCTGAAGCTTCAGGATAAGCATGACTGCAAATTCAGTTACTCCGAATCCATAATGCGCTGACACGTGATGCGCTCCGCATGCATACAGGACGGGAAATCAAACATACCGGAGACGGCTTCATGGTCTCGTTCGCTTCGGCCGTTAGTGCAGTAGAATGTGCCGTCGCGATTCAAAGGTCGATGGTCAAACACAGTGAAGAGAACCCGGACGAGGGGATGAAGCTTCGAATCGGGATGAGTGCGGGAGAGCCCGTTCGCAACGATAATCAGCTATACGGAGCTGCCGTCAACCTCGCCGCCAGGTTGTGCAGCCACGCCAATCCCGGAAGCATTCTGGTGGCACAAGTCGTGCGTGATCTTCTGGTTGGCAAGGACATACCGTTTACCGGACGTGGCGAGTTCGAGGCCAAGGGATTCGACCAACCGGTTC
>OZ252049.1:0-950464 GCA_965248005.1 Dehalococcoidia bacterium | reverse complement strand
TGCGAGGCGGCAGCACGAAACAGGTGACCGGCGCCGGCGGCGAGGGCACCACCGCCACAATGATGGTCCGCCATTACCTGGAGAGCGTGCACCGGAACCGAGGGTACCGCGGCGACTAGGCCTCGAGCCTCGCCGATTTTCCGTGACCTGGCCGGCGACGCTCGCCAGGTATTTCTTCGGGGGCCGTCCGGACCCTCGCCTCTATGACACGAACAGGCCCAAATCCTGATTTACTTGGGCGCCTCGACTGCTATAATTAGCGACGGCTCGACACACCCAAGTCGGACCACGGTGGCACAGTCGAACGGCCTGGTCGATCTTAGCGTAATTGGAGTGACTGTTTTGACCCCAAATCGCGTAGTCGTCACGGGAATCGGGATCGTCAGCCCGCTGGGGCTGGACCGCCAATCGACGTGGAAGAACCTGCTGGTCGGAAAATCGGGCGTGGGCCCCATCACCAGCTTCGACACCGAGGGGTTCCAGACGACCATCGCGGCGGAGGTGGATGGCTTCGACCCGGAGGCGGCCGTCGGCCGGAAGCAGGCCCGCAGGATGGACCGGTTCGTCCAGCTAGCCTCGGTCGCGACTATGGAGGCGGTCGAACACGCCGACGTTTCGATCACGCCCCAAACGGCGCACCGCGTATCGGTGATGATCGCCAGCGGAATCGGCGGGATAATCACGCTTTCGGAGCAGGTCGGCGTCCTTAACGAACGGGGCCCCGGCCGGGTGTCGCCTTTCCTGGTGCCGATGATGCTGCCTGACATGGCGTCCGGTCAGGTCGCCATGCTGCTCGGGGCGAAGGGACCAAACTACAGCAGCGTTTCTGCATGCTCTAGTGCCGCCGACACCATCGGTCTTGCCTTCGAAGCCGTGCGACGGGGTGACATCGACATCGCCTTCGCCGGCGGCGCGGAAGCGGCGATATGCCCTGTTGGGGTGGCCGGCTTCAACTCCTGCCAGGCCCTGTCCCGACGCAACGACGAGCCCGAGAAGGCTTCACGTCCTTTTGACGCCGACAGGGACGGCTTCGTCATGGGCGAGGGTGCGGCCGTTCTGGTGCTGGAGAGCATGGACAGCGCGATAGACAGGGGCGCGACGCCTATCGCTGAGATAAGCGGCTACGGCTCCACCGCCGACGCCTACCACATCACGCAGCCGGCGCCCGAGGGCGAGGGCGCGGCCAGGGCCATGCGCATCGCTTTGGACCAGGCCCACCTGACTCCGGACGAGATTGGTTACGTAAACGCCCACGGCACGTCCACTCCACTTAACGACAAGTTCGAGACCATGGCCATGAAGACCGTATTCAGCGAGGAAGCTTACAAGATCCCCGTTAGCTCCACCAAGTCGATGACAGGCCATCTGCTGGGCGCCGGAGGGGCGCTTGAAGCGGCGATCGTGGTCTTTGCCATATCCGAATGGGCCATTCCGCCGACCATCAACCTCGAAACACCGGACCCGGACTGTGACCTGGACTACACACCTAACCTGGCCCGTCGAGGCCGCGTTCGGGCCGCCATCAGCAACTCCTTTGGCTTCGGCGGGCACAACGCCACCCTCGCCTTCCAGGAATATTCGTAGCAGGCGATCCGTGGGGACGCGCCCGCGAGTCGGTAACCACCACGGGCAAATAGCGCGTAATGTGGTCCCCAATTTCGAAGTCTCCCCTACACTCTCACCGGTGTCTCTGTAATATTATTCCCCCATGAGTAAGAGATGGAACATTCTGCCGGCCGCGCCCGAGCGGTTCGGTGCTGAACTAGGGCTGCCGCGAGTCCAGGCACAACTGTTGTACAACCGCGGCGTGCGCACCGCTGAGGACGCTGCCAGGTTCCTGTCCACCGACTCCAGCCTAAGTCACGACCCGACGTTGCTCATGGACATGGACCGCGCGGTGGACCGGTTGGTCGAGGCCATCGATGCTCGAGAGACAATCGGCATCTTCGGGGACTTCGACACCGACGGCGTCACCGGCACCGCGGTCATGGTGCGCGCTCTCCGTGCCCTGAACGCCGAAGTTCTGCCATACATCCCCCACCGTGTCGAAGAGGGCCACGGCCTGAACTCAACCGCCCTCGCCGGATTGCGCGACCGCGGTGTCAAGTTGTTGGTCACCGTGGACTGCGGCGTGACCTCGCGAGACGAGATCGGGGTCGCCTCGGACATGGGCATCGACACCATCGTTACCGATCATCACGCGCTCATAGGGGATACCCCTCAGGCTATCGCCGTAGTCAACCCCAGAAGGCAGAATTCGGCGTACCCCTATGCCGACCTAACGGGGGTCGGCCTGGCGTTCAAGCTGGCGCAGGCGCTGTTCGCGCGGCTCGGCAATGAGCTGCCCGACGGCCTCATAGAGCTTGTGGCCCTCGGAACGATTGCGGACGTAGGGCCTTTGACGGGAGAGAACCGCTACTTCGTCAACGAAGGTTTGGCTCAGCTCAACGAAACGTCGAACCCGGGGATTCGCGCGCTGGCGGACGTGGCGGGACTAACCCTGGGGGCGATGGACGAAACCTCGCTGGCTTTTGGTTTGATCCCCCGGCTGAACGCTCCCGGGAGGCTTGCTCACGCGAAAGTCAGCCTCGATCTGCTTACGACCGTCGACGACGACAAAGCTCGGGGTCTCGCTGAAAAGCTTCAGCTCCACAATCAGGAGCGGCAGGCCCTTACAGAGAGTGGCATCACGCAAGCCGAGGCCCAGATCAGGCAGCGTCATCCCAACGGAATCCCATCGATCATAGTCGTTGGCTCTCGCGGCTGGCTGCCTGGCATTCTGGGAATAATCGCGGGCCGGCTGGCCGAGACCTATTATCGTCCGGCCATCGCGGTAAACGTCGAGGACAAAATCAGCAGGGCCAGCGCCAGAAGCATCCCGGAGTTCAACATCGTCGAGGCTTTGACCGCGTGCGCCGAGATGTTCACCAGATTCGGTGGCCACGCTCAGGCTGCTGGCTTCACTATACCAACCGACCGCATGAGGGAATTGGTGGGCAGGCTCTCCGATGACGCCACCTCGCAGATCGGCGGTCTGAACCTACGCCCGGAACTGACGATCGACTGCGTCGCCTCTCCCTCGGAGATCGAAGGGGAGAACTTCCAGTTCATACGCCGGCTTTCGCCCTTCGGCGCTCAGAACCCCTCCCCTCTTTTCGCCGCCACCGGGGCCCGTGTTGTGGATAAGCGCACCGTTGGCCGGGGTCGACATCTACGTCTGCGCGTAGCCCACGACGGCGCCCAATGGGATGCCATCGCTTTCCGGCAGGGCGCTCGCGAGGACCTGGCCGATGGGCAGATCGATTTCGTGTACGCCATGGAGCTGAACGAGTGGCAGGGTCGGACTACGCTGCAGCTTGTGGTGGAGGACTTGAGGCCAGCGGGGGGTTAGTCAGGAAACACACACCCCCTACTCTATCCTCGCCTCCGTCTCCGGCGCTGCGCCCTGGTGCCGCGCTCGGAAGCGAGTAAGGGCGCCGGACCGTCCGCCGCCAACTGCGGCTCGGGCGCGGGCCTCGCCTTGATTATCAGCAGCGGCACGGCAACGGCCAGGACGATCAGCGCGATGAGCTGGGACTCCTGAAGCCCGATCGCCATCACGTTGTCGTCACGGAGAAAAGTTATTCCGAACCGCCCGACGGAGTAGAGCGCGAGGTAGATGACATACACCATGCCTGGCGGCCGCAACCTACCCAAAAGCCTCCAGACCACAACCAGCGCCAGCATGTTCCAGATCATCTCGTATGCGATGACGGGGTGGACGGACACTCCGACACCGTTGCCGTTAATGGGTCCGCAGATCGCAGCGGTGGACGCCGGGTTGGTCCAGACGAAGCCCAGGGCGAAGTCCCAGGCCTTAGCGCAGTGCTCACCGTTTACGATATCGCCGAGACGCCCAACAGTCTGTGCGAAGAGCAAGACCGGGGCGACTATGTCGGCGATCGTCCCCAGTGGAAGCCCCATTCTCCGTACCCCCAATACTCCGCCCGCGAGCCCTCCAAGTATTCCTCCCCACACGCCTATGCCGCCGCTCCAGATGGCGATGATCCTTCCGGGGTCGCTGAGGGTGTACGGGTCCCCCCAATGGTCGATTACGTGGACGGCGCGCGCGCCGATGATCCCCCCGAGGATGCACCAGATCGCGAGCGAATAGATGTCGTCGGGGTCAATTCCGCTCATGGGCGCCCATCTGGCGACCAGGTACACGGAAGACGAAACCGCGACGAAGCTGAAGAAGCCGTGCCAGCTCATGACAAAGGTCCCAAAGTGAACAAGATTGGGACCAACGACGATATCAATCATCCGTTACCACACTCTCGGGCGACGCTGTGAATTCTTCGTATTTCAGGAATCACGGTTTTATAGGCTTGCCTCCGCCTCCAGTCGTACTCGGTCCAGAGACGGGACGGCCGCCAGGTTCAATCTAAGCCTGTCATTAGCGGGTGTCAAGAGGGGCCGAAACGCCCAGGCACTATGGTAAAATCAAGTGTCCACCTGAACTGAAGGAGGCTATATGAACGAGAGCGTCGAACGTTTCCTCCATTACATGACGGTCGAGAGAGGCGTGTCGGAGAACACGTTGGCGGGATATCGGAACGACCTCACCCAACTGGCGGAGTTTCTTGCATCCCGCAACGGCGGGTCCGGGTATGGTGAGCCGTGGACGCAGGTGAACGACCAGACAGTAGTTGCGTATGTTTCATGGCTTCACGAGCTTGGCTACGCGGATACGACTCGAGCCAGGAAAGTCGCGTGCATGAAGTCGATATTCAGCTTCCTCGTCGACGAGGGTGTTGTCGCAAGGGACCCAACGGAGAACCTGGGCTCCCAGCGATTGAGCCGGTCGCTGCCAGACCCCCTCTCGACAGACGAGGTCGAGAAGCTGCTTACGGTGCCGTCCCAGGACGAGGGGCCCGAGTCCCTGCGAGACAGGGCGATGGTGGAGCTGATCTATGCTACAGGGATGCGGGTCACCGAGCTGGTCTCCCTGGACCTGGACGACATCGACCTCGAGGGCGGCTCGGTCCGCTGCTTGGGCAAAGGCGGCAAAGAGCGAATTATCCCGATTCACGAGGCCGCCATTTCGGCGGTGCAGAGGTACCTGCGCGACGGTCGCGGCACGCGTCAAAACGCCAGGTCCGCCCGGGCGGTGTTCTTGAACCGCCGGGGCGCACGACTCACGCGGCAGGGTTTTTGGCTCTTGCTGAAGGGCCGCGCACGGAAAGCGGGTCTGGACCGCAGGATCACGCCCCACACCCTGAGGCACAGCTTTGCGACGCACCTGCTGCGTGGTGGAGCGCAGCTAAGACACGTGCAGGAGCTGTTGGGGCACGCCAGCATCGAGACGACCCAGATCTATACGCATCTGACATCGGAGCATGTCAGGACCGAGTACGACAAGGCCCATCCCCGCGCCTGAAATCCGGGCCTAATACGGGAGAGTAGCAATGCCAAGCAAGAAAAAACGGGTGGCGTCCCGCCAGGCGCAGCTTAGCCAGCGGAGGCGTCGCGAGCGTAGTCGGGGCGGTCACGAAGGCACCGGGCCCGGCCCTACCGTGACCCCGCAGGCGAATCCGGCCAACGCGGACGCCCAGAGTGGAACCAGCGAGGCCGTCTCCCCGGCGCCGGTGCGGGAGCCGTCTCCGGCCGTCATCGAGCAATCGGCGCAGCCGCGACCGCGAGGCCGACGCAGGGGCGCTTCTGCTCGGCTCGAGCCGGTGCCTACCTACACGTACCTCCGATCAGAGCTTAAGCACATCGGCATCGTGACCGTAGTCATCGTCGCACTGCTGATCGCGCTGACCGTGGTCCTGAGGTAGCCGGGCGCCGAAGTAATTCGGAATCGCTAGAGAGGCAGCGTGGTCGCCACCTCCAGGAAGTTCGACGAACGGCTCAGGGCAACCCCGACGGACCCGGGCGTGTACCTGATGCGGGACAGCTCGGGCAGGGTCCTCTACGTAGGGAAGGCGGCCAGCCTCAGGCACCGGATCTCCTCCTACTTCGCCGGGCCCGCCGCTCTACCGCGAAAAATTCGCCAGATGGTGCGTAAAGCGGCCGACTTCGAATTCATCGTGACGGAGTCCGAGCAGGAAGCGCTCATCCTCGAGTGCAATCTGATAAAAGAGCACCAGCCCGGCTACAACGCACGGCTCAAAGACGACAAGTCCTACCCCTTCATCAAAATCGACCTGACCGAGGACTTCCCCCTGGTTTACGTGACGCGACGCGTCGCCAACGACGGCGCCCGCTACTTTGGGCCCTACGCCAGCGCAACGAGTGTTCGACGCACGCTGGCGCTGCTCAAGAAGCTGTTCCCCTACCGTTCCTGCACCAAAGCCATTACCGGCAGCGACCCGAGACCGTGCCTTGACTACTATATCCACAGGTGCGCGGGACCTTGCATCGGCGCGGTGGACCGCGGGCAGTACGGCGAGATCATCGACCAGGTCGCGCTGTTCCTGGAAGGCCAAACGGGCAAGATCGTAAACGGGATTCAGGGGCGCATGGAGGAGGCCTCCGAAAAGCTGGAGTTCGAGAAGGCCGCGATTCTCAGGGACCAGATCCAGGCCATCGAGAAGGTACACGAAGGCCAGAAGGTGCTCCATCTGTCGTCGGAGAACCTGGACGTCATCGCCGCCGCCCAGGGCAAGCGCGATTCCTGGGTCGAGGTCTTCTTCATCAGGCAGGGCAAACTAATCGGTCGTGACAACTTCCTGATGCACGGTACCGACGAAGACGACGCCGGCGAGATTCTGTCAGCCTTCATCAAGCAGTTCTACGACACCACGACCTACATGCCGCCTCGGATTCTGGTGCAGCGGCGCCCTGACGACCTGGAAGCGATACAGGAATGGCTATCGGCCAAGCGTCGGTCAAGGGTGCGCATTCACGTGCCGGAACGGGGAGAGAAGCGCAAGCTGGTGCAGATGGTGGCCGACAACGCCCGGCAGGCCCTGGAGCAGCTCAACATCCGGCGTATCCACGAGGAGACGAGCAGCTCTGCCGCAATGGCCGAACTGCAGGAAGCGCTGAGCCTGCCCGACGTGCCCAAAAGGATCGAGTGCTACGACATATCGAATATCCAGGGGACCAACTCGGTGGGCAGCATGGTCGTATTCGAAGACGGCAGACCCATGACCTCCCACTACCGCAGGTTCAAGATCAAGACCGTAGAGGGAGTCGACGACTACTCGATGATGCGAGAGGTCCTGACACGAAGGTTCAAGCGTCTGTCGGAGACGAGGAAGCAAGCGTCCGAGGAATCCACTAACGGCGCCACGGAGTCGGGCGAATCCGCCTGGGGCGTAGTGCCCGACCTGGTGCTAATCGACGGGGGCAAAGGCCATCTGGGCGCCGCGTTGCAGGTGTTTCTGGAGCTCGGCATCGACAACGTTCCCCTGGCCAGCCTCGCCAAGGAGAACGAAGAGCTGTTCGTCCCCTACTCCCAGGAAGGGATACTACTGCCCCGGAACTCCCAGGGCCTGTTCCTCGTACAGCGGGTGCGGGACGAGGCGCATCGATTCGCCATCACCTTCCACAGGCAGCGCAGGTCTCGTAAGAGCGTCCAGTCGGTGCTGGACCTGGTGCCGGGGATCGGGCCCAAGCGCAAACGGATGCTGCTGCGCACCTTCGGCTCAGTCAAAGGACTGCGCGAGGCGCCGCTGGAAGAGATCGCCGCCGTTCCGGGGATGACCATGCGGTCGGCAAGGTCGCTGAAGTCGCAGATCTAGTCCCGGCGGGCCCATTTTTCGTTTAAGTCAGGTTAGTTTCGTGCCTGAACCCGCGTCATCCCCTGGGCGTTACGCGTCGTCGCCGTTGGCGCGGTCTCCCGCCATCTTGATGAAGGGGTTCAGGAGATTAGTGAACTCCATCGGGAAGATGAACTTGGTAGACGAGCTGGAACCCAGGGCCTTCAACGTCTCGAAGTACTGTAGGCTCAACGTGTTGGAGTCGATGTTCTGGGCGATGCTGAAAATCCGGTCCAGCGCGGTGCTGAACCCCTCGGCCCTGAGTACAGCCGCCTGCTGGTCCCCCTCGGCCGTGAGGATTTCGGCCTGCCGTGAGCCCTCGGCCGTCAGTATCGCCGACTGTTTCTCACCCTCGGCAACGGTGATGGCGGCCTGACGAGTACCCTCCGCCTCGGTGACCGCGGCCCTTCTCAGACGCTCCGCGGACATCTGCCGGTTCATGGACTCCTGGATGTCCCTGGCAGGCTCAATCTCGCGGATCTCCACTTGGTTCACCTTGATCCCCCACCGTCCGGTGATCTCGTCCAGCTTGATCCGCAGCTCAGTATTGATGCGCTCTCGCTGGGACAGGACGTCGTCGACGGTCATCTCACCGATGACGGC
Organism: Dehalococcoidia bacterium; assembly: GCA_965248005.1. Taxonomy (GTDB): domain Bacteria; phylum Chloroflexota; class Dehalococcoidia; order Lucifugimonadales; family UBA1123; genus CBDFIE01. The sequence continues at coordinate 942,113 of OZ252049.1, read as the reverse complement.
GCGCAGGGTGGTCGTGGCGATGCCGACGACCGCGGCGTGGTAGTCAACGACGTCCAGCACCGCCCTTTCCGCATCGTTCTCCATGAGCTTCATGTACACGAGAAAGTCGATTTCGATGGGGGCGTTGTCCTTGGTGATGTTGGTCTGCCTGGGTATATCTACCACCTCCTCGCGGATGTCGACAACTCGTGAGCCGTTGTGAATCGGCCACCAGAGAATCTTGAGCCCGGGTCGAGTCATGCCGCGGAACTTGCCGAGCATGAACACGGCCAGAAGCTCGTACTGTTTGACGATCTTGATATACGGAATCATTACGGTTTCTCCTTAATCCTTGATTTCATCGGCTCTGAACACCTTAAGGGTAATGCCATCGATTTCGGCGACTACGATTCTTTCGCCAGGAGGAATCGGACCGCCATCGTCCGACTCAGCGGTCCACAGCTCGCTGGCAACCTGGACGGTCCCCCTGGGCTCCAGGGCCGTCGTGGTCACGCCGGTATCACCCACAATCTGGCTGGTGGTCGAAACGTAATTCCCCCGCTTCGAAGCGCGGATTGTAACGAACGCCGTCCCGACGATTGCAAAGAGCACCACGCTGACCGCGCCTATGGCCCACAGGCTAACACCAACCGATGGCGCCGGGATACCCTGGGGGTTGAAATCCGCAAACATCAGGAAGGCGCCCAGGACGAAGCTGACCCCTCCGGCAAGCCCAAAAATCCCCAGCCCAGGCGCAATCAGCTCGAAATAGATCAGCCCCATCCCGAGAAGGATCAACCCCACGCCCACCCAATTCACTGGCAGGTTGCCGGCGCCAACGAACGCCAGAGCCAGAAAGATCGCCCCGAACGCTCCCGGAAAGATGAGGCCGGGACTGAATATCTCGACCATGACCAGGACCCCGCCCAGCGTCAACAGGATGAAGGTGATCTGCGGGTCCGCGACGATGTTCAGGAATCGCTCGACCAGATTTGGCTCGATGGGATCGAATTGGATGTCGCCCGTGTCAAAGGTGACCTGGCCTCCAGGCACGGACACGGCGATGCCTTCGAGTTTGGCCAGGAGATCGTCCAGGTCCCGGGCGATGAGGTCGATTATGTCTTCCGAAAGCGCCTCGGATTCCGAGTAAGACACCGCCTCAAGCACCGTCTTCTCCAGCGCGTCGGCATTACGGTCCCTCTGCTCAGCAATGCTCCGGAGAAAGGCCGTCGCGTCCTGGGTGGCCTTGGACTTGATGGTATCGGGCATCTCCGCCCCGCCGGGCCCGACGGGAGACGCTGCGCCGACGTTGGTGGCGGGCGACATGGCCGCGACGTGGGCAGCGGCCAGTATGAACGTTCCCGCCGAAGCGGCCCGGGACCCGGGAGGCGTGACGTACACGACCACGGGAATAGGTGACCCCAGCATCGCCGAAACCATGTCCCGAGTTGTGTCCAGAAGGCCGCCCGGCGTGTCGAGTTCGACTACCACGAATTGCGCGCCTCCGGCGGCGGCCCTCTCCAGACCACGCTCGAAAAACCTCCCGGATACAGAGTGGATAGCGCTGTCGATGCGGAGCAGCGAGGCGTGGTGCTCCGTTTTCGCCGTCGCGGGCTGGGACGTCCAAACCAATAGCAGTGCGGCGCCCGTTAGAAGTAACATCCAGGGGGCCACCGACCTGGCTCTCATTGTCACCCCTGCCCTTCCAGACCACGCATATCCCACGGTGTCCGAATTATACATGCATGGGAGGCCCGGCCCACGTCGATGGTGCTCTAGAGTTTACCCAGGCACTCCGGGATGCCGACTAATAGGCGACAGTCTCACAGCCGTGGGCCTCGTATATCTGAGCGTCGCGGGTACATACCGCGAGGCCCAGGTCCTGGGAGATGGCGACGTTGACGGACACCATTGCATCTTCCCTGGGCCGCGAAGGGTCTCCTGACTGGGAGCGCATCTGCCCCGCGATGCGCGTGCGATCCTCCGTGACGGGAACCTGATTCACGAACTTCAGCAGCGCGATCAGACGGATCTCGGAGCGACGGTTGTCCACCTGGGTACGCCATAGCTGGAGCGCCGTCAACGTGGAGATCGAGACAGCGACTTCGCCTGAGAGGGCCTTATCGACCAGATTTGCGGCCCCCGGGTCTCCTGCCAGGTAGTCGGTCACGACTGACATGTCTATCAAGACCGCATTCGGAGTATTTTGTGGACTTTGTGCCGGGTCTGGCATTACGCGGGCTCCACACGGGCATCGTGCTCGGGCCTGAGGCAGGTAACGAGGGGGGTGCCTGGGCTGCGGCTACCGCTGGTCGAAGGTCCCACGGACTATAGCCGAGGCCTCGGCTTCTGAAAGCTCGACCGGCGACCCGATCGGCTGCCTGGCCTGCATTCCGATGTACTCGTCCTCCCACACGGAAGGGGCTGCCGAAGTTTCCTCGGGCTCCGAAGGCTGTGGCGCGCCTCTTAAAGCTAGCTCCAGCGCGCGCTCCAGGTACTCCCGCATGGGGATACGCAGCTCTGTGGCCCGCGCCTTGGCGGCCAGATATATGTCCTCGCGAATCGCGGCGTAGAGCTGCCTGGTGGGTCCTTCCTGCTTGGGTCTCTGCATAACACGATTACGATACAACCATATCATCATATTGTCAAGCGGGTTGGACCCGCTGCCATATTTGGCGGACAGCTAGCTGTGGCGGATGGTTAACACCGTTAGCCACGGCCGTGGGGAGGCGGGGATAGACTCAAGTGACCACGGAAGAACCCCGCTGCTACCTACAGGTAGGGACAAATACACAAGACAAAACAATGTATAATACGCGCCGCTATGAAAGTGGTGATCGCGCCCCAGGCGTTCAAAGGCAGCATTTCGGCGCTGAAAGCGGCCAGGGCCATGGCCGAGGGCGTTCAGCGCGTGCTGGGCGATAGCGACATCAGGCTGGTCCCGGTGGCCGACGGGGGCGACGGCACTCTGGAGACGCTGGTCGAAGGCTCCGGGGGCGAGATCAGGTCTGCCACGGTTACCGGACCGCTGGGCGAGGAGCTGACCGCTAACTGGGGCGCCATGGGCGGCGGCACTACCGCGGTGATCGAGATGGCGCGGACTTCCGGTCTGGCTTTGGTGCCGCTGGAGCGTCGAGACCCGATGGTCGCCACCACTTACGGACTGGGCGAGGCCATCCTCGCCGCTCTGGACCAGGGGTTCCGCCGGTTTATCGTGGGCATCGGCGGCAGCGCCACCAATGACGCGGGCGCCGGCATGGCCCAGGCCATGGGCGTGGGGCTGTCGGACAAGTCGGGGGCTCCCCTGCCCTTCGGGGGCGCCGCACTGGCCGAGCTGGCCACTATCGACCTGGATGGGCTGGACGCTCGCGCCAGGGAGTCGACTTTCCTCGTAGCTTGCGACGTGAGCAACCCTCTCACGGGCCCCGAAGGGGCGTCAGCCATCTACGGCCCTCAGAAAGGTGCGTCCCCGCGAGTCGTAGACGAATTGGACGCGGCGCTGGGGCATTTCGCTCGAGTGGTCGGACGGGAGATAGGTGTCGAGATCGACCAGTTGAGGGGCGCCGGCGCTGCCGGCGGGCTAGGCGGCGGCATGGTGGCGTTCCTGGGCGCGGAGCTGCGCACGGGAGTCGATATCGTCCTCGACGTCGTCGGCCTCGACGGCCACCTGGAGGGCGCCGACCTCGTGGTGACCGGCGAAGGATGCCTGGACCACCAGACTGTCTACAGCAAAGCTCCGATCGGCGTCGCCGAGCGAGCAGGCGTCAGAGGCATACCGGTGATCGCCATATCCGGCTCGATGGGAGAGCGTTACAAATTGGTCCACGAGCACGGCATCGACGCGGCCGTCGCGATTCCGATGGGTCCGATTACCCTCGAGGAGTCGTCGGAGCGCGCCGCCGAGCTGATCGCGGATGCGGCGGAGGAGGCGATGCGGATGCTCAAGGTCGGCGGGCGGCTCTTCTCGGGGGCGTAACGCCCTACCCCACCAGCTTCGCCGGGACCGTGGACGCCCGTGACCGGCGTGAACTCGATGTTCGCAGAGCGGCTGGTGCCCGCTATCAGGCCCATGTAGCTGCCCGGGGCGCCCTCCAGGTAGTCCTGGCGATGCACCCGCACGTGCCGGTCTCTGCGATGGCGAAGTCGGCCCCGGTTATCCCGAATTCGGCGTGGGCCGCGTCAGAACACCAGGCCCCTGACGACGAAGCCGAGCAGCCAGCTCATCATGAACACGCCCCCCGACGCGAACAGGGCGCCCTCTGTCTCGCGCCTGGCATCGCCGTGGAGCGCCATGTAGGCGATCGAGCCTCCCAGGCCCGCCGCGACCAGCACCACGGACACGGTGTTGACGCCCAGGCCCAGTCCGATTGCCAGGCCCGCGACACCCCAGGTGATCCAACTGTCCAGCCGCCTGATTAGTGACACGGCAGGAAGGATACAACTGTGTAGTCGAACTTTCAATCTTCGACGGGTTGCAGGCGGTTCGAACCTCAGATAGACTCGGGGCCAGTACGGTGTATTTGAACTATGCTCAAGATTCCTGGGGATGGGCTGGCCCTCACTTCCGCGCTGCTTCGTCGACTGCGGCCTCCTCGAATCGACGACATGCAGGCGTGAATCCGTGACAAGCCACAAAGCACCGACGTTAGACAATCTTGGGAGAATCAGATGATTACAGGCTTCAACCATTCGGGATTCGTAGTGAAGGACATCGACAAGATGGTCGCGTTCTACAGAGACCTCCTTGGGCTGACCGTTCTGCGGGAGGTGGACAGCGTGGCCCCTCCGGATGGCGACCACACCGGCATTCCGGGCGCGCACCGGACGCTGGTGTTCGTGGGCAAGGCCGAGGGCAACCATGCCCTGGAGCTGGTCCATTTCATCGAGCCGCCCAGTCCCGACGGCCACCTGGACCGGCACCAGCTAGGCGCGGCCCACGTCTGCTTCAACGTAGAAGACCTGGAAACCATGCACCACAAGCTACGGTCCCAGGGCGTACGCTTCGTGACCGAGCCCATATTCACGGAGCTTCCCAGCGGCGGACAGCGGGGGATCTGCTACGCGCAAGACCCGGAGGGCAACTACCTGGAGTTCATCCAGCCAGGCGAGTGAAGAGGACCGACCGGAGCCAGCGTGCGGTAGCAGCGACAGGGCGTTGAACCGCGGTTGCGAGCGATCCCGACAATCGGACAAACAGACCTTCGGTCGCGACCCCACATCCAGCCCCCGATTCTATCGGGGCCACGGCCCTCCTGCGTCGGACCTCGCAATGACGCCGCGACACCACGTTCGCATCCGTTCCGCCGGCGGTTACGGCTTGCGGTAGACCTGGACCCTGTGCCGGACGGCCTCTGTGACGTAGACGTGTCCCCGGTCGTCGAGCTTGACTGAGACGGCCCCCCAGAAGTATGCCTCTGTCTGAGAGGACTCATGGTAGGGGGAGCGCAGGTGCTCCTGCAGATCGGGAAACAGATTGGACTTCTGGCGGGTCTCCCACTCATCCGGGTTGGCGTCGAAGAAGTCCATGGCCCATTTAGACAGTGTCGCCTGGCCCCGCAGGTTCGCGACCTGGGCGCCGTCCGGTGAATATACTTTTAGGCGCTCGCTGCCCCAGTCCGACACGTAGACCAGCCCCTCTTCATCGACCGCCACGCCCGAGGGCCGGTCGAGCCGAGTGTCGTCATCGCCGTCTGCGCCAATTATGGTCAGGAGCTCGCCGTCGGGGGAGAATTTCTGCACACGGTCGTTGCGCCAGTCGGCGACGTAAACCGAACCTTCCGAATCCAGGGCTACGCCCCAGGGAAGGTTAAACTCACCCGGACCGGCGCCGAACTGGCCCCAACCCGCCAGGTACTCACCCTCGGAGGTGAACTTCTGAATCCGGGCGTTCTTCTGGTCAACCAGGTAGACGTTGTCGTCGGGGTCAATGGCGATTCCCGCGGGTCCGTTGATTTGACCGGCCTCCGAGCCCTCCGCTCCCCACTTGCCAACGAACTTGCCGTCCGAATCGAATACGGTTACCCGGTGGAGATACTCGTCGGTGATGTGGAGGCGGTCCTGGCTATCGAAGGCGATGGCCACCGGCCATATAAACTGGGTGTCACCCCTGCCGGACCCGTCGCCGAACTCGCCTAGGTAATCCTCATCCAGGTTGCATATGCCGACTCTGATGCCGGCCGCTCTGGCGGGGTCGCACCGGTTCAGGACATAGATATGGCCTTCCTTAGAAACGGCCACATCGTAGGGATTGGTGAACCCGCGGCCGTTGTTGCCGTTGTTCACGATGCCGATGGTCTTTACGTATTCGAGGTCCAGCGATTTGGTTTTCGTTCCAGTGGAAGCCATATATCGCACCGTCGATTCTGCTTTGGATACGTCCCGTGGCCTGCCGAGGCAAGGCCGGTCGAGCATAGCCGATTATGTGCATCGGCGCCCGCCCGAAGCGGCTTTTCGGCCCCGCCCTGCTCCGGAGCGCGACGTAGCGTGGGCTAGCTGCTCAGGTCGCGGTCTTACGCTAGCTGATATTCGCGAGTCGAGGCGATAAGCCTCAGCACGTCCGCCACCCGCTTCTCGGACTCGTCGCCGTCCTGTCGATTGCTCAGGTCCAGGTCGCCATCGACGCCGGCGAACTCCACCAGGGCGCTTCGCGTCTCTTCGGCGACCGGGAGCGGCCCGACGATATCGAGGCAGCGGTCGACCAGCCCATCGGCGGTCAGGACCTCCCCTTCACCCGCGAGGCGGTCGATAATGGCACGGACCCCCGGCTTGGTCACGTCTCCCAGCTCGCTGGCGGCGAAGTTCACCCTCTCGACCAGCGCACCGCTGTCAATCCATTCGATGCCCTCGTGCCAGCCCTCCACGGTTGGAGGCGCCAGCAGGTACTGGCCCATGACCATGGACTGGTTGGCCACGCTATTCACGCCCAGGGTCGGCTCCGTGTAGCTGCCGGCGGTGCGGATGGCGCCGACGATGGTCTCCACGGGCGCCTTTACCCTGGCGAATCTCGCGCTTTTCGACTTGAAGTACTCGGACTGGAACAGCGTGCGCAACACTGCTCTGATCTCGTAATCTGAATCGAAGTATGTTGCCATCATCGCCTGCACGAGCTGCTCGCCTTCGTCGTCGATCTCATCGGCGGCGAAGAACTGGAACAGCCTGGTGCAGAGGAAGCGTGCGGTAGCATCCTGCTTGACGATTATGTCGACGATCTCGTCGCCGTTGAAGTTGCCCGTCTCGCCCAGGAAGGTCTTGTCCCCGTCATCGTGGTCATCGTCGTTGTACTCAAAGTGCCAGGCGATGCGGCTGTAGGGCCAGATGGAGTCTTTCATCGCCCGCACCGCCATGTAATCGGCGTTCCCGAGGGTCCAGCCCGTGAAAGCGCGGGAGGCCTCTTTGACGTCGTCTTCGGAGTAGTTACCGATCCCCATGGAAAAGAGCTCCAACAGCTCTCGGCCGTAGTTCTCGTTGACGGCGCCGTCGTGGTTCTCGATGTTGTCCAGCCAGATAATCATAGCGGGGTCCCTGGACAGCTCGACCAGAAGCGTGCGGAAGTTGCCGAGACCGTGGCGCCTGAACATGTCGATCTGGTTTAGCATTACCCGCGCCTGGACCACCTTCGCGTAGCCGGTGGCGAACAGACCATGCCAGAACAGGGTGAGTTTCTCTTCCAGAGGGTTGTCGGTGGAGATCATCCTGTATATCCAGTTTGCCCCGGCAGACTGCAGGTCCCGAAGCTCCGACTGGTCGATGTGGTAACGTCGGATGAGGTCGTCGGCCATGGAATGAACGTCTTCAGGATGGAGCAGCCACTCCACGACGGCGTCGAACCCCATGGGTAGCAGGCGTTCAAGCTCGTCTCGGGTGGCGCCGAACCCGGCTCGGCGAATAAGGTGCGCCATCAGGTCGATATTCTGGTCGCCCATTGTACAAACTCCTGGTGGAGCGATTGTTGGTTTGCCCGGCCAAGGCGCGGTACCAGCCGCCTTCGGTCCCCTATCCCCGGCTAGCTGGCGATAAATTCTAGCTGCTCGAACCGGCCGTTAACGATGGGGTCGGCGTCGATGCCAAGCCACCGCTCTAGAATCGTGGAGTAGGTCGAGCGGAAGTCGTTGTTGAAATGTAGGTCGCCTTCTAGCTGGTTTTCCGGCTCCAGCGAAGGGTACTCACCGTAGAGGCCGCCCGCGACCTGGTTGCCGACGATGAAGGCGGCGCCGCCCGAGCCGTGGTCGGTGCCGGAGCCGTTGTCTTTGATCCGCCGCCCGAACTCGGAGAAGATAAAGACGATTGCATCGTCTTGGCGGCCGTGCTCTGCCAGGTCGTCGTAGAAATCGCCCACCGCGTCCGAAACCTCCGTCCACAGCTTCGCGTGAGTAGCCAGCTCGCCCGAGTGGTTGTCGAATCCACCATGGGAGGTATAGAAGACACGGGTGCCAAGGTCCGCGAACATGACCTGCGCCACGGACTTGAGACTCTGGGCGATGCCCGAGTCGGCGTACTCGATTCCGGAAGAGTACCGCTCCGGCGCGGTCTTCAGAATATCCGCTCCCTTGAGAGCGTCCGCGCCGGTCTGCCCGAGGAAGTCCATGACCGCGTCCCGGCCTCGCTCGCCACCGTACATCTTGGCGAAGGACTTGAGCGCGTATTCCCGAAGGTACTGGTCCTCCAGGTCGGGGAAAAGGCCGTAGGTCTCGAGGTTGCCCACGGAGGCCACGGGCACACCCCTGCAACTCAGCGCCCGGGGTAGGCCCCTGCCGAAATTAACCGCGGTCAGCACGTTCTCGCCCTGCGGGTCCAGCGCCCGTGTCGCCCTTCCAAGCCAGCCCTCTTTGCCTATCTCGTTCGGCTCGGCGGTGTGCCAGATGTCCATGGAACGAAAATGGGAGCGATTGGGAGTGGGATACCCGATGCCGTTTATCACAGCGACGCTGCCCTGTTCCCATAGACGCTGCATCGGCGCCATGCTCGGGTTAAACGCCAGGTCGTCGGTGATGGGAAGCAACGTATCACGGTCCAGAGCGACTGTCGCCCTGCTGTCGTAGTAGATCCCTTCATTGAACGGGACGACCGTGTTCAAGGTGTCGTTCCCGCCAGATAGCTGCACGACAACGAGGGTTTTCTCGCGACGGGCGTCGCCATTGGTCATGGCAATTTCCTCCTAAATACGCTGCGCACGATAGAGGCACCTGGTTCCGCTACTAAATCTACTACTTTACGGTGCGTCGCGCAACCGTGGCTGCGTCTTGGAATTGACGCCATCGCCTGACATAATTGGAGTTGATTCGAAATCTGACGCCGATGACGAGTTGCGGCGCCACCGGGAACGCGGGTGGACAGGAGACAATGGTTGCTCACCTCAAAGATGGCTCTGCCGTGGGCGCATGGAGGTCGCGCGTCGATTCGCACCACGCCCAGTCGCAGCGGGTCATGGACGTGGCAGCGCGTACAGGCGACTTCTGGGAGCGGATCGCCCCGTCCTTCCGGGGCGATCCGCGGCGCGCCGACGATGAAGCGCTGAACACCCTCCTGGGGCTTGTGGATGAGACGAGCACTGTGCTTGACGTCGGAGGCGGCGCCGGAAGGCTCGCAGTCCCTCTGGCCCTGAAGTGTGCGTCGGTGACCGTCGTGGACCCCTCGGAGAGCATGCTGGCACAGCTGCAGCTTGGAGTGGACGAGGAGCGCCTGGAGAACGTTAGCGTGGTCCAGTCGGAGTGGGAGTCGGCGGACGTCGAGGCTCGGGACCTGGTGTTGTGCGCGCACGTCGTGTACGGCGTCGCCGACATCGATCGCTTCGTCAGCAAGCTGGAGCAACACGCCAGCCGCATGGTCGCGCTGGTGTCGTTCGTCGACGCGCCCCAGTCGTACCTATCGGGCCTCTGGGAAGCGGTCCACGGCGAGCCTCGGATCACCCTCCCCTCACTGCCCGAGCTTGCGGGCGTCCTCTGGGAGCTGGGCATCTACCCCGACATCGCCATGGTCCCGAGTAAGCCGGCGCGGACATTCGAGTCACCCGACGAGGCGCTGCAAGAGCTGACCCGGTGGCTGTTCGTAGGCGACAATCCGGTGAAGGAGGAGCGGCTGAGGGCGGTGTTGCCTGACAGTCTTGAGAGGGCGACAGATGGGCTCATCATATCCGGATCGAAGCCCGTGCAACAGGGCGTCTTGACCTGGCGGCCCACCAAGGAACTCGCCTAGCCGGCATCGAAGGCCAATGGCGTCCCGCCTGCCCCAGATTGCTTCGTCGTCCCGATTCATCGGGACTCCTCGCGATGACGATTCACGCGCTTTTCGAGACACACGTCTCAAGCGATTTATGTGATAATTGGGTAGCCCCAAGGAACCAAGCCCAATGCTTGACGTCGGTTGCGCGGAGGCGGCCCACCCGCCGAAGCCACCGGGCTGAAAGCAGATAAGCGAAGTCTCTTGGGGCGAATGTGTTTTTAGCTATCAGTTGCCAGCCATCAGCGGTCAGCGGTCAGCTATCAGCTTTCAGGCTTCAGGACGGCGACGAAGGGCAGATTTCGGTACCTCTCCCGGTGGTCCAGCCCGTAACCCACGAGGAATTCGTCCGGCACCTCGAACCCAACGTATTCGATCGGTACATCGGCGATTCTCCGGGCACGTTTGTCGAGCAGCGCGCACACTTTCACGGACGCGGGACGCTTCGATTTCAGGTGCCCGATGAGGTAGTTCAGGGTCATGCCCGTATCGATGATGTCCTCGACCAGTACGACGTCCTGCCCCTCCAGGTCGACATCCAGGTCTTTGGTTATGCGAACGGCGCTGCTGCCCACGCCTCCGTAATGGGAGATGGACATGAAGTCAAGCATCACCGGCAGGGTAATCTGCCGCATGAGGTCCGCCATAAAACAGACCATGCCTCTCTGCACCCCCACCAGGAGAGGCTGACGCCGGGCGTAGTCCTTGGAAATGCGTTTCCCCAGCTCGGCCACTTTCTGCTGAATCTGCCTGTCCGACAGCAGCACACGGTCGATGACCGGCGCGCCCGACCCTGAAAGAGGACCGAAGCCGAACTTGGCCAGCAATCGATGGAAGTCCCTGCGGTAGAGGAGGCGGATGTTAACGTCCGGGTAGAGTTCGTGCATCAGCCTGATCTTGCGGTTTTTCTGAGTCACCAGGCTCTGCTTCATTGTCGTCAGTTCCAGGTAAAGGTCCAGGTCCGGCAGGTGGAAGTCGGGGGTCAGCATCTCCAGCATCGCCTCGCCTTCCCACCGGAGGGCAAATGAACGGGGCTCGTACTCCCAGCGAAGGCCGTAGAAGTCCAGGATCTGGGCGAACTCCTTCTCGCTGGCGTGGGCGAACTTCGGCTGCCCTCCCCGGTCGGGGCTCTCCACCGGCGTGAGCTTGTTCAGGTCGTCAGACCGGGACATCCAACCCCACCTAACACGGGATAGTGGACGCTAGTGCGTCGGCATTTGTTCGTGGGAGAGTTTAGCACAGCGACTGGCGGAAGCACCTTTGGACAGACCGTCGCATTACGCTGATCGGCTAGCGGCCACCCCCCTTTCAAGTTGCAATCTTGGGGCGTCTGGTCTACATTACGACCCAGACATGTCGGCGTCACGGCGCGCCGACCTTTAATAAATGGAGCAGACCGATGGTCGAGACCGATCTTTCGTCACGACGCCTGGAGTTCGACGACTCGTCGCAGGTGGTCGAAGAGTATATCGCCAGAGGTTGGACCGACGGGCTGCCGATTGTCCCGCCCACGCCCGACTTGGTGCGGCAGTTCCTGGCCAGCGCCGGCCGCTCCCCGACGGATATTCTGGCAACGGAGCCGACCAAGGGCCGGGTGATCACGGCCGAGAAGGTCGCGGTCAACGCCGTGATGGCTGGCTGCCTGCCGGAGCACTTCCCGGTCGTCGTCGCCGCCGTAGAGGCCATGAGCGAGCCCGAGTTCAATCTCCACGCCATCTCTGCCAGTACCATGGGCGCCGCGGTGCTGGTCGTGGTGGGCGGACCGGCCGCGACGGACCTGGGGATCAACTCGGGCGTGAGCGTGTTCGGGCCGGGGCATCGCGCCAACGCGACCATCGGAAGGGCCATCAGACTCGTTATCATCAACGCCACCGGCTCGATGTCGGGCGAGATCGACAAGGCGACGCTGGGCCACGCCGGCAAGTACACCCTCTGCATAGCTGAAGCGGTTGCGGCGAGCCCGTGGGAGCCTCTGCACGTCGAGCGAGGTTTTGCCGCGCAGGAGAGCGTGGTGACCATATTCGCCGCGCTGTCAGGCATCCAGGTGACGAACCACGAGTCCCGGGCGCCGGAAGAGATACTGACGAGCTTCAAGGACGCCATGTTCTCCATCGGTCCCGGTCAGGGCGAGCTGGTCCTGGTGCTCTGCCCGGAGCACGTCGGACACTTCCGGGCCGCGGGATGGAGCAAGGCCCAGGTCAAGCAGTTCCTGTTCGAATCGGCCCGGCGCAGCGAAGACGATTGGCGGGCCGCGGGGCGGCTGATGCCCGAGCGCCAGGACGGCGGTTCTCGCATGGTGCCCGTGCCCGCCGAACCGGACAGCGTCAGCGTTCTGGTAGCCGGTGGAGCGGCCGGAGCCTGGTCGAGTATAATACCGCTGTGGGGCGGCGGCTCGAACTCCCGCTCAGTTTCCAAGCGAGTTAACGCCTGACAGTATTCCAGGCCACGGCAAACACCGGAGGTAAGTAGATGACGACAGCGACCAGACTAGCGGTACTCGACCCAACAGTAGAGCCGATCGCGGCCGACACGATCGTGGCCCAGCGGCCAACGACGCTGGACGGCAAGACGGTGGGCCTTCTGGCCAACGGCAAGCGAAACTCCGAAGAGATATTGCAGGCCGTCTATGATGTCCTCGCGGACAGCTACGAATTCGCCGGTGCTTTCGCGCGCAACAAGGGCAACGCATCCAGGCCCTGCCCGGCACCCATAATCGCGGAGATGGCAGACCAGTGCGACGTGGTGATTACCGCCTCTGGCGATTGAGGCTCCTGCTCGTCGTGCAGTGTGCATGACGGAATCACCCTCGAGCGCAGGGGCATCCCGACCGCGGTGATCTGCACCGAGCCCTTTATCAGCAGCGCAGACGCGATGGCCAAGCTGGGCGGCATCCCTGACTATCCCTACGCCGTGCTTCCCCATCCGCTGGGCAGCCTGGACGAAGCGGGAGTCCAGGAGCGCGCCTCCCGGGCAGCGCCTGACGTGCTGAGGATTCTTCTGGCCAGGGGTTAGCGGTTAGGGTCGCGTCCGAATTCGGTAACACGGATATAGAAAGAGGCGGCTGGCCGTGGCCAGCCGCCTCTTTAGTTTGCCGGAGGGTCCGCGGACCAGAATGAACGTGCGGTGGCGGGAGCGAGAGGGAGTCGAACCCACCGCGCCAACCGCAGGGTTGCCGCCAACGGTTTTGAAGACCGCGAGGACCACCAGGCCCCATCCGCTCCCCCGAAATAAAGCCAGGCCCGGCACTTAGCCAACGGTGCCAGGCCTGTTCGATGCCTAACGAGGGCAAATAGGAGTATAGCAGACGGTCGGGGCCCGGAACTGGCGCCCGCGGGACGAGCTAGGCTAGCGCCTCCTCGAGTCGCTTCTTGAGCACTGACTTGGGTACGGCGCCCACCACCTGGTCGACGGGTTGGCCGCCGTTGAAGATGAGCAACGTCGGGATTCCGCGAATCCCAAAGTTGGTCGCCGAGCGCGGATTGGTGTCAACGTCGAGCTTGGTGAACTTGACCTTTCCATCGTACTCATCCGCAAGCTCCGCCACGATGGGGGCGATCATCTTGCATGGGCCGCACCACTCCGCCCAGAAGTCCACCAGCACAGGCGTCTTGGCCTGCACGACTTCCTCGTCGAAGGTTGCGTCAGTAATTTCAATCGGGTGGGACATCGTTTCCTCCATGGGTCGTGTGTCAATAGGCCCGCGTGTTCAGGCTCCATTGTATTCGATGCGGCGTTCTTCGACCAGGTTTCCTTGACCTCTTCACCTACCTGTTGTAGTCGATAAAGTCCACCAGGACAGTTTCGATCTCCCCCCACCAAAGGGTGCCAAGCGTCAGCCCTTTCGGCACGTCGAAGGCCATCCATCCGGTGACCTGAAACCTGCGCTCCAGGTCGATCTGGCCCCACAACAGGGGCGCGAAAGCGTGTAAGTCCGTGCCGCCGGTATCGACAACCGCCGCCGCGGCAAACGGGTCGATGGCGTTCACGCGCTGGGCCCGTCGGTTTCCTAGCTGTGCCGCCTCGGGATCGATCAGCATCGGGGTGACAACGCTGGTCCTATTGACGATCGTTACCTCAACTAGCGCGAGTTGTCGGTTGGAGGCCCGGGACCTCAAGACTCGATGCCGCCCACCGTCATCGACAAAGGCAACTCTCTCAGCTATCACAGGGTTCGTCGCGTGCACCTCTATGGCCCTGCCCCGGCCAAAATGGAAATCGGGTTCGTCGCCACAGGAAACGGTGATGCCCGCGATCGCCACCAGCGCCAGCGATGTTACGCCGGGCCTGAGCAGGCGCCTGCCCGCCCACGACCGGTGAACGATTTTCCCGAAATAGTTATTCAAGCGGCCCAATCGCTTTGGCTCCTGATGCTATTGCTACGCGCTCGAGAGAGATGGCATAGCTCGCAAACGGCCGACCAGGCCAGGCAGCACGTCCAGCAAGTAGTCCACCTCCTCTTCCGTAGTCTCTCGTCCAACAGTAATACGAAGACTCCCCTGGGCTAGATCCGCGGGTAATCCCAGGGCCAGCAAGACGTGTGAAGGCTCCAGAGAGGCCGACGAACAGGCGCTGCCGCTCGAAGCGCAGATTCCCGCGAGGTCGAGGCCCAGGAGTACCGGCTCCCCCTCAACTTCTTCGAAGGAAACGTTAACGTTGTTGGGCAGTCTTCGAGTCGGGTGTCCGTTCAGCTTGACCTGCCCTACCCGCTCCCGTACCGCTTCAATGATCCGGTCTCGCATCACTTGGCACTTGGCCGACAGCGTCTCGCGTTCCGCGTCGGCCAGCCGAAGCGCCTCTGCCATCCCGACGATACCCGGGACGTTTTCGGTGCCCGACCGTCGCTCCCGTTCCTGGCCGCCCCCGGTGATCTGGGCCTCGAACGGAGTGCCCCGCCTGACATACAGCACGCCGACGCCCTTGGGCCCGTGGAACTTGTGGGCGGACAGACTCATCAGGTCAACCCCGAGCGCGTTGACGTCCAGATCCAGGTATCCGGCGGCCTGCACCGCGTCCGTGTGAACGGCAATCTTCTGGCCGCGTCGCTGGGCCTCCCGCTTGACCGCGCCGGCGATCTCGCCGACGGGCTCGATGGTGCCGACTTCGTTGTTCGCCAGCATGACGCTCACCAACACGGTGCGGTCGTTGATCGCGTTGGCGACATCGCCGGGGTCGATCAGACCATCCGAGTCCACCGGCAGGTACGTAACCTCAAACCCGAACTGCTCTAGCTGGTGGCACGCGTGTAGCACGGCGTGATGCTCGATGCTTGACGTGATGACGTGGTTTCCGACGCCCTTGAGCGCGAGAGCGACTCCCTTGAGCGCGGCGTTGTCGGCTTCCGTGCCGCCGCTGGTGAAAACCACCTCGCCTATTCTGCAACCCAGGACCTTCGCGATGGTCTCCCGAGACTCGTCTACGGCCTTTCGGCTGTCCTGGGCCAGGGCATATATGCTGGAGGGGTTCCCGAAGCTGCCTCTGAAATATGGGAGCATCGCGTCCAGTACCTCCGACCGAACCGGAGTCGTGGCCGCGTAGTCCATGTAGATCGGTCCATTGGGGGTCGCCATGACCCGTTCCTTTCCGATGTGCAGCTCGTCAGCTTCCTGAGTCAGCGCCTCGAGCGACGCTGGCCGCCTCAGCGATACGCCCGTGGCAGACGTGGGAGCACGGACCGGCGATCGGCCATCCATCGTCGCTTCACGGGCGGGGGCTCACGTAATATTAGCACGGGGCCAGTCCTCGCCGGAAGAACAAATGTAGCCCATAAGCTTGTATGTCAGCTTGGCCGCCGTGTAGGCGCAGGCCTCCGGGCCTTCCTGGGGACTCAGCTCCACGGTATCGAAGCCTACGACTCGCCGCCGCCGGCCGACCTCTCTGAGCAACGCGGTGACGTGCTCCCACTGCATGCCGCCCGGCTCGGGCGCGCCCACGGCCGGCATGATGGATGGGTCGAGCACGTCGAGGTCGACGCTGACGTAGACATCCTGGCCAAGGTCATCGACCACCGAGTCGACGTAACGGTCGAAAGGGACGCCTGGAGGCCAGTAGTGTACGGGCAGGTCGGAATCTGTGATGAACGCGTGCTCCTCGGCGCACAGGCTTCTGACGCCGACAGGCACAACACGGCAGCGCTCGGTCAGCCGCCGGGCCGCCGAGGCGTGACCCCAGCGGGTGCCCATATACTCGTCGCGCAGGTCGCCGTGGGCGTCCAGGTAGAGCACCGACACATCGGGTAGCCGTTGCCGCATCGCCCATACCGCGCCGACGGTCACGGCGTGATCCCCGCCTAAAAGCACAGGTACCTTGTCGCTCGAAACCACCCACTCCACCAGACTCTGCACCTGCCCCACCAGGGCCTCCGGGGAGCTGAGGTCCGGCACCAACGCGGGCGCGGTGTGAATCCCAAGCTCGGAGATGTCTATCCCCAGCTCGACGTCGAAGTCCTCCAGGTGACTCGACGCGGCGATTATGGCGGCGGGGCCGTATCTGGCGCCGGACCTGTAAGAGGCGGTCCCGTCGTAGGGGACGGGCAGAACGACGAAGCGCGCCGTTTCGAAGGCTGCTTCGTCAGGGGGGGTGTTCAGGAAGGTGTTCCACTGGAACGGGCCGGCCGGCCGGGTTAGATTCCCGTGATTACGCATCCCGCTCGCCGCTGGAGGGTAACAGCCCGACGCGCTCGCGGACCATGCCGCGATACGCCTCCTGGGTGTTCAGGTATTCGAGGCCGCGGTCCAAGGTCCACACTTCCGTGCGCGATAGGCCAAAGGTGTCTTTCACGATCTCGAGAGCGCCGTCCCCGTCGAAGGGCTTGCAGGAGAAGATGTCTATGTTGACGTGGCCTCGGTCCGGGAAGGTGTGGACGCTGATATGACTCTCGGCGATGAGCACGAAGCCAGATAAGCCCCAGTCTTCCGGCTGCTTCCCACGGTAGGTGAAGACCTGAGGAGGTGCTATCTTGGTCATGCGGATCTTATCCGGATAGGTGTCCAGGAACCCTTGTACCAGGTCGGGGTCCCGAAGCGCCAGGGGGTCTCCGTCGAAGCCGTCTACTATCAGATGCAATTTGTGGTGTCCTTAGGGTGTTTAGGACGACTGCTCCGCAGCCGGTAACCAAGCTTATCACCGTTCACGGAGGCCACACAACTTAGCATGTACCTCAAAATCCAGCACAGGGAATGCCCCTCTGGTAAGGGGCCTGGGGATGCGCCCCCAGCACCAAAACCAGTCAGGGAGGCGGGTGGGTGTAGGGCCGGCGCCCGAAATGAGATCGTTTCTTAGCAGTTCGGGGTTCTCGCGACTTGGCGCCGAACGTTTTCGCGGAACAGTGGCCAATGCCGCCGCTTCTCAGACATACTACACGCACAGTTGACGTTCGGTCGTCGCTGAATACAATCCGGGTCAAGAGCGGCAGAAGATAGTGGAGTCCTCCCATATCAAGTATCATATTAGAATAAATCGGTCCGTCGTGATCCCTGACGAGCGGGATATGCCTAATGGTGGCGGAGGTTGGCCTTTGACGACAAATGCGGAAGGTTATGTAGTGTTGACCCTCATTTTTGAACGCGAGGGCAACAAGTGGGTTGGAACCTGCGAAGAACTGAGCACTAGCACATATGCCAGGACCTTGAAGCAGTGCCAGAGCGAGTTAAGAGACCTAGTCATCGAACACCTGAATCTACTAGAGGAGGCAGGCGAACGGGAGAGGTTTTTTGACAGGTGGAAGATCGAAATTCACCCCACCAGTTCACCACAAGAAATCACCTTCCGACTTTCTGGCCGCCACTCGCCAAGATTGCTTCATGACCCTTCGACCCCCAGTAGGCCACCTTTCCTGCGGCCGAGCGTTTTCCGGGTCCCGCTTGAGCGGCTTCAAAGAGCAGGGGATCGTACTGGCGTATAGATGGCAGATATCCCTTCCCTTCGAGGGAGGCAGCTTCTCAGGCTGCTGGTAGCCGATGGATGGCGAGTAGTAAGACAGGCCCCTCATGGGACATGGCTCAGGAAAGAATTCGCCGATGGAGCACGATAGGGCTATAATCCCCGGCGGAACTCTCAACCAGATTCTGAGCAGCAAACAAACTGGGCTTGGCAGACGCGGCTTGCGCCAGCTTATCGGCAAGCATGGCCTCTGACGAATCTCCTCCGCGCCTCGCGTCTCCTTCGTCCCTGCCCTTCTATCTCATTCCCGAATAAAAAATAGGCTTCATTGACCGGCTTCTGGACAGCCCTGTAGAATGTGAAGACTTTCCCAATCTGAAAGTTTTTATGTTTGTAATTGGACTTACGGGCGGGATAGGCACGGGCAAAACCCAGGTATCGGAAATCCTGGCCTCTCTGGGTGCTACGATCATAAACGCGGACCTGGTCGGGCACGAAGCGTACCTCCCCAACACACAGACCTGGGCCGATGTCGTGTCGGCTTTTGGGCGAGAGGTTGTGTCCGAATCGGGCGAGATCGACAGGAGGAAGCTCGGCGGCGTCGTATTCAGCGACGCGGACGCGCTGAAGCGGCTGAACTCGATTATGCACCCCCGCATATTCCAGATGATACGCGATCGGATAGATGGCCTGGGCCGGGAGGGCGTCAGCAACGTAGTGGTCGAGGCCGCGCTCCTGATCGAGGCGGACTGGACCTCGCTGGCCGACCAGGTGTGGGTCGTGACTTCCGATGAAGGGGACGTAGTCAATCGTCTGTTAGGCAGAAGCAATCTGGCCGAGGAATCGATAAGGGCCCGAATCGCATCCCAGATGCCACAGGCCGAACGACTAACGCACGCAGACGTTATAATCACTAACGATGGCGACCTGCGGCAGCTTGAGTCGCGGGTCCGACAGGCGTGGCAGAAGCGCGTGGAGACAGGGAACTAAGGAGAGCGAACACCGCAGATGACCTCATCAACCAGGACACTTTTTCGCAGCTACATTATCGAAGAGTACCACCTGACCAATGAGCCCTACTACTTGCCGATCAGCGACGAGGTCGAGCTCTTCGAGGCCGCATACGCCCAGAAGATCCCGGTGCTGTTCAAGGGGCCTACCGGCTGCGGCAAAACCAGGTTCGTCGAGTACATGTCTTATCGACTCGGCCAGCCCCTGACGAGGGTCCGCCAAAAGCCTCAGCAGGGAGAGAACGGCCAGGAGGACATCGAACGAGACCATCTGCCGCTGGTCACAATCGCGTGCCACGAAGACTTGACCGCGAGCGATCTTGTCGGGCGATACCTGCTCGAAGGCGACCAGACCGTGTGGATCGACGGCCCTTTGAGCAGAGCGGTCAAGGTCGGCGGCATCTGCTATCTGGACGAGATCGTCGAGGCTCGGAAGGACACCACGGTCCTCATCCACCCGCTGACAGACCACCGGCGAATTCTTCCGGTCGAAAAGCGGGGCGAGATACTGGAGGCCGCGGAGGGATTTCTGCTGGTCCTCTCTTACAACCCTGGCTACCAGAGCGCGCTCAAGGACCTTAAACACAGCACGAGGCAACGGTTCATTTCCATCGAGTTCGACTACCCGCCTCGCGACACCGAGGCGGAGATCGTGGCCCATGAATCAGGGGTGGACGAGGACACGGCGCTCCAGCTGGCGAAGCTGGGCGAGAAGGTCCGAAACCTCAAAGAGCATGGCCTGGGAGAGGGCGCCAGCACGCGCCTGCTGATCTACGCCGGCCAGCTGATTACCCAGGGCATCGCGCCACGCCGGGCGTGCCAGGTGGCGATAAACTGGGCCGTGACCGACGATTTCAGCGTCCAGCGCAGTATCGAGGAGCTGACGACATCGATCTTCGAGTAGCCGGACGCCAATTCTTCCTCTGTACGATCTCACGGCGGGGCGCTTGTCAGGGGCCGCGTTGAAGGCGCCGGTCTCCGAAGAGTTCAGGCAGGCGCTGGCCGGATACTCCAGGCGTGCGGTTGTGGACCCTTCCCTGAAACCCGCCGGCGTGCTGTTGGTAGTGTATGCGAAGGACGGGGAGCTGTCCGTACTACTAAACAAGCGGACGGAACTGGTCGAGCACCACAAGGGCGAGGTCTCGTTCCCGGGCGGCAGCGTGGACGCCGAAGATGAGTCTCTGCTCCAGACGGCACTCAGGGAGACGCACGAAGAGATGGGCATTGCGCCCGGAGACGTCGAACTCCTTGGCCAGCTAGATGACGTGCCCACCATCTCCGACTTCCTGATCAGCACATTTGTGGCGACAATCCCCTACCCCTACGATTTCCTGCCGAGCGAAAGCGAAGTCGCAGAGGTATTGGAAGTGCCGATCGTGCACTTACAGAGCGAGCGGAACTGGAGGGACGAAGCACGGGTGCACCAGGACGGCCTTGAGGTAGCACGCTCCTATATCTACCAAGGGCACCTGGTGTTCGGGGCCACGGCGAAGGTCCTGTCGAACTTTCTTGAAGTGGTCGAAGGCGCGCCGCTGTCTTAAGGAGGCTGCGTGGAGCACAAAGAGATAACGACGCTCGAGGACGCTCGCGAGCAGATTCAACGGTTTCCCGTACCCGTGGCGGACGAGTTCGAGAAGGCCCGGGCCAGGATGCCCAGGACCATCGACGACGCGTCGGTGGCCCAGTGGGCGGGCGCGGGCGTGGCGATCGCAGAGCAGACCGTCAGGTCCTGGGAGGCCGCCGCCCAGTACTACCGGGTCAGCCCCAAGGTGCTGTCGTTCATGCCCTTCAACTACTTCATGCAGTGGGCGAGCTGCGGCGCCGATCTGTGCAAGGAGTCGCCCACATTGGCCGCGGCCTACTTCGAGGCAAGTCCGGCCGCCATGAGCCTGCTGCGCTCCCGCCATATCGAGAGCTGGGCCAATCTCGGCAACAGCCTTTACAAGGGCACCTGGAAGTCCAGCACTCTGGCCTGTAAGTTCTTCGCCCACAGCCCGGCGTTGATGCAGAGCCTGACGTTCCCCGAGCTGGAACGCTTCGTCTCGTTCCTAGACTCCCTTTCCCAAAGGTCCTACGACCTCTCGACCGAATGTCTGGCCCTGGGGCAGAAAATCTTTCCCCTGATCGGCCAGGACAAGACGGCCTTCATCTCGTTGGCCTCCGCCCTGCTGGACTCCGGATGGAGGGAGGTCAAGAGCTTCTTCGAGTCCGGCGCCAAAGCGCTGCCCAAGATCGAACAGAACGAGAGGTTCCGGTTCCTCAAGATCGCCGAGCGCCTGGTTCAGGAGGGCGGTGCGAACATCCCCAACGTGATGTTGGAGACCTCCCAGGCCCTCGCGCAGGTGGACCCGGAAGCACATGCCCGAATTCTTAGCCTGTCCGAGTCGCTGATGGAAGAGTCTCCCGCGGCGGTGCCCGAATTCATCAAAGGCTGCGCCCAGGTGATGGACAGGCTCTCGATTGGGCAAGTAGAGCGCTGGTTCGAGGAAGGCGTCGCGCTGCTGCGGCAAAACCCCGACGGCGGGCTGGCCTACTTCAAGATCGAGTCGGTCCAATCGGAGTCGACCCTGGAGGCCCTTTCGTCCGGCATCGAGTTCGACCGAATCAAGGCCATCATGGAGATGTACTGCCGTGGCCTGGCCGGAGCGGAGATCAAGCTGGCCGCATCCGAGGACCTGGTGAGCAAGAACATCGGCTGGGTATCCACCGAGGCGCCGTCTACGGAGGGCTCGACGGTGTTCGTGCCCACGATCGTGGACCGGTACGGCTCCAAGGACGAGAACTTCTCCTGGTTCAAAGTGGTATCGACCCACCAGGTCGCCCACCTGGAGTTCGGCAGCTTCTTCTTCGAATTCGACCGTCCGTCCAGCCTGTTCGTCGATAAGCGCGCAGAGCTCGACCAGCAGCGGGCCAGCCGAGCGGTCGAGTCGCCCGAGGCCGAGGCCGACCCCGAGGTCGAGACTCCGGCGGAGGTCGACGGCCTCGAGAGGGCCTGGATTACCGACATGCAGCGGTACTTCAACCTGTTCGAAGACCGCAAGCTGTCGCTGGACATATTCACTGTCGTCGAGGACGGCAGGCTGGACTACCGCGTAAAGCACGAGTATCCCGGCATTCGCCCCGCCTACCAGCGGGTACAGCAGGACTCGTCGGAGGGTCGACCCGACATACAGTCGCTTGCCGTGCGCGAGGCGCTGGTGGAGCTGCTGGTGCGGCTGAGCCTTCAGCAGAGCGAAACCGTGCCCGCTCCGGAGCAGTACGTCGAGCAGGCGAAGCAGATAGCCTCCATAGCCCGAAGGGTGCTCGCCCCCGGCGCCACCGTTGAGGACACGGCGGAGGCGACCCTCCGTATCTACGCGATAATATCGGCCATCCCCAACGAAGAGGTCCCTCCGGATGACTGGGAAGACGTCGACATGGACGACGACCAGGAGGAAGAGTACGCCGACCCGCCTGACCTGGATCAGCTGTTGCAGCAGCTTGCCCAGGGGATGGAACTGGAGCTGAGGCCCGGGGACGAACAGGACTACGAATCGACAGAGGACGTCGACTACCGGGGCGACTTCAAGCCGGAGCTGGTACAGCTGCTGACGCAGCTTCGGTTGCAGGACCAGGACTCGGCCGCCCAGGCCGGCAGCGAGCCCATCACCCAGGAGCAGCTTGAAGAGCTGCTGCAAAACAGCGCTGAACTCGACCTGGCGGCAACGCAGGGCGACATCCAGAATTCCGAGGGCCTCTTCGCGGACAACCTGCTCAAGGAAGCGGGCATGAACCTGCCGGAGAACCCGGAGTTCGGCCAGGGGCCTTTCGTTCACGTGGACGAAGACGGAACGTCGCTCGACGCCAACGAGCCCCAGACGTTCGTATACGACGAGTGGGACTTTCGAGCGGACGACTACAAGCCCCGCTGGTGCGTGGTGCGGCAGAAGACCATGCAGGAGGGCGACTCCGCTTTCTACAGCTCCACGTTGCACGGCTACGGCGGTCTGGTGGCGCGGATTCGTCGCCAGTTCGAGATGATGGTACCCGAGATGTTCCGGAAGGTCAGCAAGCTGGAAGACGGCGACCAGATCGACATCGACGACCTGATAGAGGCAATCGTCGACATTAAATCCGGCGCAAGCCCTTCCGAGAAGTTTTACTGGCGCAGGAACAAGGTGCAGAGAGACGTGGCCGTGGCCTTCCTGTTGGACACCAGCGCGTCGACGGCCGAGGCTATCGATGAGGGCAAGCGTACACCCGACGACTGGGACGCGCCCGACGACCCCGTCGAGTACATGGTGTGGCTGCGCACCCGTCGAGGCGAGGCGGCGCGGCGCTCGTACAAGCGCATCATAGACGTCGAGAAAGAGGCGATCGTACTCATCGTCAACGCGCTCGAGGCCATCGGCGACATCTATGGGATTTACGGCTTCTCCGGATACGGCAGGGAGAACGTGGAGTTCTACACCATCAAGGACCTGGAGGAGAGCTTCTCAGACCGGGTCAAGAAGCGGATCGACCGGGTGGCGCCCCTCCACGCCACGAGAATGGGCCCCGCAATCCGCCACGCCACCTACAAACTGGAGCAGCAGGACGCCCGCACCAAGCTGCTGTTCCTGATCAGCGACGGCAGGCCCCAGGACCGGGGCTATAGCCGCGAAGGCGTCGAGAAAGAGTACGCCGTGCACGACACCCGCATGGCGCTGGAAGAAGCAAAGCGAAAAGAGATCAACGCGTTCTGCTTGACAGTGGACAGGAACGGGCACGACTACCTCAAGACCATGTGCGCGGACATGGGGTACGAGGTGCTGGACAATATCTACGATCTGCCGGAGCGCCTGCTGGTGCTCTACAAGCGCCTGACGATGTAACCGCCACGGTCGCGCGCAAAGATGGCGCGGGACTCGCTGCGGTCAGCAGATAACCTAGTGACGGCAGGCAGTGCTACCCCCGCTCCAAAACCTTGATAAGCTCCAGCAGCGCGTGGGTGACTGCTCGGCTCCTGATCCGAAGCCTCTGGGTGGGGTAGCTGCCCGACTTGACGGTGACTCCGCCGTCAACGGCGAAGGCCATATGCACGGTCCCGATCGGACCGCTGGCCAGGGTCGGACTGTCTACCAGGTGAGTGACGCCGACGCCGACGTCCGCGCCGAAGAACTCTCGCGCCGCCTCGGCCATTGCGCCGGCCACATCGGGACTGGGGGCCGCACGGGGGTTCAGGCCGAGCCGAGGCATCAGATTGCCGTCAGCGGCGACCAAGCTTCCCTTGAGCACGTCGCCGCTGCCGGGGGCTTCGGTCAGATGACTGGCCAGTAGCCCGCCGGTGAACCCCTCGAACACACCCAGAGTGCGGCCGGTGCGCTTCAGTGCGGAGACTGCCTTGGCGACTGGGGTCTCGTCGTCGAAGCCCCATACGGCGTCTCCGGCGATTCGCCGGATCTCCCGCTCCATCGGCTCGATCAGGTCCCGGGCTTCATCCGCCGTGCTGGCCGTCGCGATAGCCCTGAGATGAATCCCGTCCTCTTTGGAGTAGATGCCGAGGGCTGGATTGGCGCTCTCGAACAGAGGCGAGAGCATCTCGTCCAGGCCCCCTTCCGACATGCCAAAGGTCTTCAGCGTGCGGGTCACGATGGCGACGTCAGGGTTGAGTGTCCGAAGCCTTGGCGCAACCTCGTTAGTCCACATCCGGTCCAACTCCCTGGGGGGACCCGGCATGGCCGCGATCACCTTCCCGTCCCTGTGGACCCACCAGCCGGGGGCGGTGCCGATGGGGTTCGGAATGGCCTCGGCCGATTCGATCAGAGTGGCTTGCTTGAGGTTTGTGGACGGCATTGGCGCCCCACGTCCTTCGAACTGGGCCTTTAGCTGGACCAGCAGGTCGTCGCGGACTGTCATCTCCTCGCCCATGACCCGGGCGATCGACTCTCGGGTCAGGTCGTCGGAGGTTGGCCCCAGGCCCCCGGACGTCAGGGTCACGTCTGACCGGTCGAAGGCCTGGGCAATCGCCTGGCCCAGGCGGTCCGGGTCGTCGCCCACCTTGGCCACCCAGCGCACCTCGACACCGAGCTTCGCCAACTCGGCCGCCAGATAACCCGAGTTGGTGTCAACGATCTCGCCCATCAGGATTTCCGTGCCGATCGAGATGATCTCTGCGTTCATTATTTATCCTGACACCGGGCTGCTGTTCATGAAGCCGGCGCTTGTAATAGACCGGGAAGAGAGCCGTGGAAGCGGGACGCACGGTCGACACAGGGGGACCAGAAGGCACAAGATCCGGTCGCGGGGTACCGTGGCTGTCTAGCCCGGAGTGCTGGTGGCGCTCTCGGCGAGGGCGTCCGTCTCAGCGTAGGGGACTGTGTCGAACAGACCTAACACAGTGTCGGCCCATTCGATGTCGACACGCAGCACCGGGGACCTCGGGTCTTGAGACATGGGCCTCGGGATCACGTAGTGCTGGTCACCATCGGGAGTCTTGTCACCGATGATGAACCGGATGCCGTCGATGAATACCGTCCCCTGGCTGGAGACATCGGCGAACCTGACCAGGATGGTTGGACTGTCATCGGAGACGCCCCACGGGGTGTAATCTCGATCGTCCACGAACGGCTCCTCCACTTCAATATCCGGAGGGCCTGCCACCAGATGAGTCATCGCAGACCACTTGTCCGCGTCGAGAGGCCGGTCGGCGTCATCTTCGAGGAAGTTGCGCGCGATCCACGCACCGTCTTGCTGTTTCAGCCTCAGACGAGGGGTCTCCTCTTCGGCTGGATCGCCGAAGGTCACGTTGAATTCCCTGATGTCCGCCGTGTCGCGCTTGACATACCACGGCGGTATCGGCGGCTCTTTCGCCAGCCGCGTCAACACATCTCCCCAGGCGTCAGCAATAAGGAATAGCTCGGAGAAACCGCTCACCTGCCCGTAATGGGAATCGCCATCGGTGGTGGTGTCGCCCAGCCGAAACTGCAGCTCCCGGCCGGCGGTGAGACCAACGTCGACGACCAGCCCGGGCTCGTCCAGACCGTACTCGGCGGGATCGTCAATCGTCTGTCGGACGGTGGAAAAGTCTCGGCTGGTCCTAGGACCGCTGACCAGGAGGACGATTCCTCCCCATCTGAAGGAGTCCGTGGGGACCCCCTCCGGGTCATCGAACACCCACTTACCAGGCCCTACCTTGTGAAACTCGACCCGGTCGTCGAAGCTCTTGACGTTGATTGAGATAACGTCGTCCATCGAGACCTGGTAGAACCAGGGCGAGCCGGCTCTTAGCTCCACTTCTTCCGCGAAGGGATTGATATAGACGACGATGGCCACGGCCAGGGCAACCACCACCAGTGCTACGGTCACTTTCCAGTTCATTCTGCCGTCCCCTACCTACGCCTCCACCAGACTATGATCCCCAGTATCAGCATTATCGTGGGGGGCACGAACCAGCTGGACCACTTGATAAAGTCGCGCTCCCGCGCGTTTACGACGAGCACCCTGTATGGGACCAATTTTGGCCTGACAGCAATAAGCTCGAAGTCATCGGCCAACCAGTTGACGGAGTTCAGGAACAGGTCAGCGTTTTCGCTGCTGGGAAAGAACCCGTTGCGAGCAAAATCGGAGTCTCCGAATATCACCATTTTCATGGGATTTGTTGACGTGGCCACGGCCGTGCCGTCCAACATTGTGTTTGCTATCAAGACAGCCCCTATATCCAGAGGGCCGCCCGGGTCGTCGCCAGGGTTGAATTCCACCTTGTCTGGGTCAGTTTCCAGCCAGCTTATCGGCGTTGTGCGGACGAGTGGCGAATAGAAAGTTGACGGAGGGAGAACCTCGTCGGGCACCGCCTGGGAAACTGCTGTAGCGCCGGCAAAGAATGCGACCTCGACGTCGTCCGCAATGGGTATGCCTGAGACGCTGCCGATTTGGAACTGGCCATTGGTTTCCTGGGCCATTGGGGTTAGCGACTCGCCAGCGACGTTACTTATCAGGTCAGCAATGTGCCGATTGGAAAGCAAGGCTCCCCACCCGATCAGAAGCCTACGATAGGAGTCCGGAGTGTCAGGGTCCAGAAGCGCCAGCAATTTCCCCCCGCGGAGGAGGAACTCAGCCAGGATTTCCTCCTCCGCGCTGCTGAGGTCTTTCGTAGGGCCGGCGATCACTAACGCGGCCGCGTCCTTGGGCACAAATTCGAACTGCCTGAGGTTAAGCGGCCTAACGTCGTAGTTGTCTCGCTGCATCCCTTCGATCGCTAGGTCGAACCCGCCGGGTTCGATGCTTCCGGTGCCCGGAGCCCTGGACGTGGCTGCCTCGTCGTGCCCGGTCAGGTAATAGACCTTCTTTTGATCGATGCCCGTGGCAATCAGAATACCGGTCAGAAAGTCCTGCTCCGTCAAGGTGGCCACACCCTGATGGGTGCCTTCGTCGATATCCTCGAAGACCACGGTGGGAAAGTTCGTAACGGAGTATTTCAGGGCCTGGTCTTTCTCCAACTGCGGGTCGATGAACCGATAGGTGAAGTTGGAGCTCTGCCGACTGAACTCGTTTAGGAGGTCCGAAGCCTGCTGAAGGTTGGCGGCGGTCACATTATCATCCGAGACGAAGAAGGCATTGGCCCTGACCGGTGAATCAAGCTGCTCCAACACCTTCACGGTCTGCGGCGCAAGGGTGAACACGCGAGTTGCGGTTGTGTCGAAACGGGTGGAGGTGCGGAACAGCAGGAAATTCACCAGGACCACGATGGCGAAGAATGCGACGGTCATCACCGCGATGTTGGTGCCGTATCTGCCCTGGCGTCCAGCCATGAAAAGGGCCACCGCACGCGGCGAAAGCACCAGGGCGACGAAAAGCAACACGAGGCCGATGATGAGGACGGCGATGGAAAAA
This sequence comes from Dehalococcoidia bacterium, assembly GCA_965248005.1. GTDB lineage: Bacteria > Chloroflexota > Dehalococcoidia > Lucifugimonadales > UBA1123 > CBDFIE01. The sequence goes on along the minus strand of OZ252049.1, from coordinate 914,181 downwards.
TCGCGGATCTCTTCGATCGACAGGGCCAGAACGATGCCTGCCACTGTCGCGAAGGCCCCGACAACGACCGAAATTCCGCTCCAGAAGCCGGCGGACCGAGATGCCGCCAATAACGTGTCGCGTATAGTTTCGGTGTTAGCTGATTGGGTTCCCAACTTATCGCCACCTGCGGGTTTCTACCGACCGGATGGTCAGGAACAAAAACACGGCCACGAGGGACAAAAAGTAGACCACGTTTTCGGTGTCTATCACGCCACGGCCGAAGTCCGCGGCGTGGGCGTTCAACGATAAGCCGTTTAGAACGTCGGCGGCGGTCCCAGTGACCAGGACGGCAACTCGGTCGACGAACTCGAGGATCAACAGTACCGCAATGCTTATGACCGCGGCCACCACCTGGTTGCCGGACAGCGACGACCCGAGGAGACCGATGGCCAGTGCCGCGGCGCCGTGCAGGAGTAGACCCAGGTATCCACTTAAGACGGGGCCGGTATCGGGCTGGCCGAATATGTACAAAAGAAGCACGTAATACAAGGTCAGCCACAGGGTTGCGATGAGTATGAGATAGGCGGCAATGTACTTGCCCAGGACCACTTCCCAGTCGCGGACGGGAGACGTCAACAGCAGTTCAAGCGTGCCCAGCTTTTGTTCCTCCGCCAGCAGGCGCATCGTCAGGAGAGGGGCCAGGAACACCATGAAAAAGGAGGCCCAGTCTACGATGCCTCGCACGCCTGCCTCGGCGAAGGGCGTGGTGATGTTGGATACGAAAAATATCCCGGTGAGCACCAAGAACATGGCGCCAACCACGTAGGCGCCCGGGGTCGAGAAGAAGATCTTGCTTTCCTTCCAGGCGATTGTAAAGGTCTTCATTCTTCGTCCTCATCCTCTTCGGTGGTGAGGCGAAGGAAAATCTCCTCAAGCGACATGTTCACGCCCTCCAGCCTGAGCAGCTCCCATCCCGATGCCACCACCGTGGAGGCCAGTCGCGCCCGGACCTCGACACCCAGCTCCGACTGGGCGCGATACCTGGGTACGGTTCCGCGCTCGGTGCTGACGCGTTCAACCTCCTCGACGCCTTCGACCTCTGACAGAACGGCAAGGACTTCCTGCTGAGGGCCCTTGACGTCCAGGTCCACCCTCTCTGTGCCCACCAGCCGCTTTCCAAGGTTTTCGGGCAGGTCCACTGCGACGATCTCGCCCTCGTGAATGATGATTACGCGCTCGCAGATCATGCTCACTTCGGGCAGGATGTGGGTACTGACGATCACGGTCTGTTCCCCGCCCAGACTCCGAATTAGCTGCCTGGTCTCCACTACCTGAATGGGGTCTATCCCGATGGTCGGCTCATCGAGCACCAGCACGTCCGGCTCGTGCAATATCGCCTGGGCGATTCCGACCCGCTGCCGGAACCCCTTCGACAATCTCCCGATGATTGTGTCGGTGTACTGTTCGAGATGGCAGATGCCGAAGACGTCGTCGATTCTCTGTTCGATTCGAGCTTTTGGCATCCCTCTGAGCCGGCCCATATAACGCAGGTACTCGCGAACGTCCATGTCTTCATACAGCGGCACGGTCTCGGGCAGATAGCCGATGTGTCGACGGGCCTGCAGGGACTCCGAGACGATGTCGTAACCGGCGACGCTGACATCGCCCGAGGTTGGCGGCATGAAGCCGGTGATGATCTTCATCATGGTCGACTTGCCGGCGCCGTTGGGACCGAGGAAGCCAAGTATCTCCCCTGGCTCGACCCTAAATGTCAGGTTGCTGATCGCCGGGAAGCTTCCGTACAGCTTGGTGACGCCGTTAACTTCGATCATGTCGGTGTTCCGATCGTCGTCCCCCTACTTGCCCGCGTTTGTCAGTTGCCGTGGCCTGAGAGTCTCAGAAGCACCGGCCCACCCCACGCGGAGGCGCCGTACGCTACTACTTACGACTACAAGGCGTCTTGGGATTTTCGCCATGCGCCGAAAATCACCGCCCCCCGCAGCGCCTATGGGATTCTAAACCATGACAGGCAGAGCAATCAAGCACGACCCGCGCCTGAATTCGCACTGATCGTCCCACGCGACGTGCCGAAGGCGTGACAGGTATAATTGGGGCGCCAATCTAATCGGGGGCGCGCGATCATGGCGATGGGCTTCAGGGCGATACCGGCGGTCACCAGCCTCCTGGCCGATGACCGAATAATCGGCCTGATCGAGAGGCACTCCAGAGAGGCAGTGCTCGACCTGATACGCGAGCATCTGGACGAGATTCGCTCGGAGGTTGGCACCGGGGACCCAGCGCCGGCCGTCGCGGAGCTGGTCTCGGCCATCGAGCGAAAGTCGGCGGACCGCTGGCGTCCGTGGCCCGCCCGGGTCATCAACGCCACCGGCGTCGTCCTTCACACGAATCTCGGCAGGGCGCCTTTGAGCGCCGAGGCGACGAAGGCGATGCAAAGGGCGGCATCCGGCTACAGCGACCTGGAGCTGGACCTGGAATCGGGCACGAGAGGCTCCCGACAGTCTCACATTTCGCGGTTGGTCCGCCAGGCCACCGGCGCCGACGCCGCGATGGTCGTGAACAACAACGCATCGGCCGTGCTGCTGGCACTGGCGGCGCTGGCCTCCGGCAAAGAGGTCATCGTTTCCCGGGGCGAGGCCGTGGAGATCGGCGGCGGCTTCCGCATTCCGGACGTGCTCAGACAGAGCGGCGCAACGCTGGTGGAAGTCGGCACTACGAACAGGACATACGCCCGCGACTTCGAGGCCGCGATCACCGAGCGCACGGGCGCTATACTCAGCATCCACGCCAGCAACTTTAAGGTGTCAGGCTTCACCCACTCCCCTTCGCTGACTGAGCTGGTCGATACAGGCAGGCGACACGGTGTGCCGGTCCTCCACGATCTGGGCAGCGGCTGCCTCCTGGACACCGCCCAGTTCGGCCTGGTGCCGGAGCCGACGGCCCAGGAGAGCGTGCGCGCCGGGGTTACCCTGGGGTTCTTTTCTGGAGACAAGCTGCTGGGTGGGCCACAGGCCGGCATTGTGATCGGGACCGCCGCGGCCATCGAGACGGTCTCACGCCACCCGCTGGCGCGGGCGGTCCGAATCGACAAGGTCAGCATGGCGGCCCTGGCTGCCACGCTGCTGCACTACGTGCGCGGCGAGGCGGTATCGGAGGTACCGGTCTGGAGGATGATCACCGCGACCGAGCAGGACCTCAAGTCGAGGGCGGATGAGTGGGCTCTCGCCGTGGGAGATGTCGCGGAGGTCATACGGGGCGAGTCGACGATCGGGGGCGGCAGCCTGCCAGGTGAGACGCTCCCAACCTGGCTAGTCAGCGTCGCCGGGGCCAGCGACCTGGGCGGTGCGGAAGGTGTCGCTCGCGCTCTGAGAAAGCTCTCGCCTCCGGTGGTGGCCAGAATAGAGGGTGACCGGGTGCTGATCGACCCCCGCACCGTGCTGCCCGAAGACGGAGCGGACCTTGTGCGGGCGCTGGCGCTTGCCACGACGCCTGGAACTCCTTGACCAGCGCTAGGAGGGCCTCGAAGGTTGGCTTTCGACCCTCGCAATGGCCATCGCGCCCCAGAGGGACACGACGAAGGGCGTCGCGTAGGTGAGCGGGGCTTTCCAGAGCAGTACGGTCCCCAGCTCCCCCGATAGCACGACATCGCCCTGGTTGATGGCCACCAGGACGGAGCCGACAATTGCTGCGATCTTCAGCGATCTGCTGAGAGTGGGCCGGTGCATCAAGGTGCAGCGGATGCAGCGCACGATGTCTCTGCCTCCGCCACGAAGCACGTACAGGGCAACACTCCTTTTGCGGCAGCGCTCGCATTCTGAAATCTTTGGATTCGTCAACTCGCGTCCTCAACCATAAGGGCAAAACCTTCTCCCGGAGCGGATGGTAGATTCGCGGCCATTCGATGTCAACGGAGGCCGTTCCTCGGCTCCGCTAGAAATGTTGGGCCGGTGGGGCCCGTCTAAGGAGGGTACGGCATGACGCTCTTCGATCATCAGGCAACGGACCAAAAAAGGCGTGTAGCGCCGTTGGCAGCGCGAATGCGTCCCGGCAGCCTGGAGGAATTTGTAGGGCAGGACCACGTGGTCGGTCCAGACACCGCGCTACGGCGGGCGTTGGATTCGGGCCACCTGCCCTCGATGATCCTGTGGGGGCCGCCCGGAAGCGGAAAGACCACCCTGGCCCACCTGCTGACGTCGATGACGAGCAGCCACCTCGAGAGCATCAGCGCCGTCGCGTCGGGCGTGGCGGACCTGCGTCGGATCGTCGCCGAGGCGGGCGATCGTCTGGGCATGCACGGCGGCCGAACGGTGCTGTTCGTGGACGAGATACACCGCTTCAACAAGGCCCAACAGGATGTGATCCTGCCCTACGTCGAAGACGGCACTATCGCCCTTGTGGGAGCGACCACCGAGAACCCCTCCTTCGAGGTCGTCTCTCCCCTGCTCTCCCGGGCGACCGTGTATGACCTGAGGCCACTGACACGAGAGGAGATCGCGGGGATAGTCGACTCGGCCCTTTCCGACGCAGAAAGGGGCCTGGGCGGACTGAAAGTCACGCTGGAACCGGACGCGATGGACGTCCTGGTCAACCTGTCCAACGGCGATGCACGCGCCGCCCTGAACGCCCTGGAGACCGCCGCCCACGCTGCCGTTGCCGACGCCACCGGAGAACGGGCGATCACGAGTGGCGTCGTCCAGGAGGCGATGCAGCGGCGGGTCGCACGGTACGACAAGTCCGGGGACCAGCACTTCGACACTATCTCCGCCTTCATTAAGTCGGTCAGGGCGTCCGACCCCGATGCCGCCATCTACTGGCTCGCGCGGATGATCGAGGCAGGGGAAGACCCACTGTTCATCTCCCGCCGTCTGGTGGTGTTGGCCGCGGAGGACATCGGAATGGCGGACCCGGGCGCTCTGTCGGTTGCCGTGGCTGCACAGCAGGCGGTCCACTTCGTTGGCATGCCCGAAGGGCGTATTCCGCTGGCGGAGGCGACCGTGTACCTGGCCTCGGCGCCCAAGAGCAACTCAGCATATGTCGCCATCACGAGCGCCCTCGACGACGCCCGCAACACCCGCAACGACCCCGTGCCGCTGCACCTGCGCAACGCCGTAACCGGACTGATGCGTGAGATGGGGTATGGCAAGGACTACAAGTACGCCCACGACTTCGAGGGCAACTTCACGCCGACCAGCAACCTCCCGGACAATCTGAAGGACCGGAAGTATTACCGGCCAGGCGACCAGGGCCATGAGTCCGAGGTCGCCAAGCGCCTGGAGGAGTGGTGGGGCGAGTCGCATCGTCCACAGGAGTGATCCGCGACGCCGATGGCGCGGCCAGTCCAGGTAGCCCCGAACGTGTGGTTACCCGGCAAGGGGTCCCGTGAGATTCTGAAGCTCGACGGTGGAATCGATCGCGTCGGACATCATGCCAAGGTGGGAGACGTACAGCCCTGAGGGCGCAGGCGAGCGCCCGGGAGGCATCAACCGACCACGCCGGACACTTCCGGGGCCTTGTCGAATCGGCCAGAGAGCCGGACCGCCCACACGGCGCTCACCATTACCACGACGCCGCCCATGGCGATGGCCGCCGGGGCGCCTACCGCTCCGGCGATCGCCCCTGTGTGGAAGCCCGCCAGTCCCGTCACCCCCCACATCATCGCCTGAAAGCTGACCACCCTACCCCGCAGCTCATCGGGAACCACAGTCTGCAGCAGGGTGCTGACCGTCGTCTCGTAGACGATCGCAAACGCGTAGGCCGCAGCGATGAGTGCCAACGAAAGCACCAGCGTCGCAGACCAGGCGAAGAGGACCAGGAACAGACCGAACCCGAATCCACCGAGAAACAGTAATCTCGACTTTCGACCGGAGTCGCCCATGGAGCCCATAAGTATGGTGGAAATGGTGCCGCCGGCGCTCCCTGCCGCCAGCAGGTATCCCAGTCCCGACGCCCCCACGTCCAGCACGTCCCGGGCTATTACCGGAAGGACCGTCTCGTGCGCCCAGCCGAAACCCTCGGTCGCGAAGATTATGATGATCAGCAGCCTGACGGCTGGCGTGCTGAACACATATCCGATCCCCTGCCTGAATTCCTGGATGGGAGACGTCCGGCGGCTTGGAGCAGGGCGAACGGGATGCAGCATCAGCATGGCCGCAATTCCACAGGAAGAGCCGGCCGCAATGATGACGTAGGCCCAGCCGATGTCGAAGCGGCTGACCACGGCACCCGCGAGCAAGGGTGCGACCATGCCCATAATCAACATGGCGGCGAATCGCGTGGCCGTTGCGCTCATCAACCTGCCCCTGCCCGCGATGTCCAGGGTCAAAGTCATCATCGCCGGGATCTTGACCGATACGAGCGTGCCGTCGATCAGCGCGGCAACCAGCACGTGCCAGAGCCGGATGTCTCCCGAGAGAATGAGAACCGCCAGGACGACCGCCACTGTCGCTCTGGCCGCCAACGCGGCCACGACCAGTTTCCGACGGTCAAACCGGTCAGCCAGCACTCCACCAAGCACGGCGAACAGCGTCAACGCGACCCCACCCATCCCCGCCGTCGCGCCGACCCAAAATGCGGAATTCGATACCTGGAGGGCGAGCCACCCGTGGACAGTAAAATACGTGATCATCGCCAGATCGTTGAACAGGCTGGCGATCCAGAAAACCCTGAACTCCCGGTCTCTCAGAAGTGTCAGCATGATCTTAACTAGCCGCTAGTGTTCTGATTTCCAAGTTCGTTGAGTAATTCCATACCGGGGCTCGGTGGTTCGACAGGCTCACCACGAACGGGAAAACGACATCCCTCCGTTCGGCCTGAGCCCCGACAAGTCGGGGGCGCGGCGGACTTAGTTAATGTTCTTACCGATCACCACGCTAGTTTTGTGCCGCAATAACAAACAGGGCTGACCGGAATCGATCGACCCGCCCCGCCACGAACCACTCTGCGTACCGTAGAAGCTCAAGGAGCGGTCTCTCTGAATGTCGAATCGATCACGTCCAGGGCGTAGTCGATGTCGTCGGAAGTGATGCCGTAGTGGGTAACGTAGCGCCAAAGTGGTGGATGGCCCGCGCCCTTGATGCCGCGCTGCTCGAGTTTGCCGGCCAGCTCGTCACGGTCGTCCCGGTCGACCTCGAAAAACACAAGGTTGGTAGGCAGGCTGTCGGGATCGATGGATATGCCCGGTACCTCGCTTAGACCCAGGGCGAGCTTACGGGCGTTGGCGTGGTCCTCGGCCAGCCGCTCGACCATGGTGTCCAGGGCGACGATCCCCGCCGCCGCGACGATTCCCACCTGTCTCATGCCACCTCCCACCATCTTGCGCCACCGCCTGGCCTCGTCTATGAACTTCTGGCTGCCACAGATGATCGACCCGATTGGACAGCACAGCCCTTTGGACAGACAGAACGTGACCGAATCGGCCTCTCGAACCAGCTCGGCCACGGGCGCCTCGAGGGCCACGGCGGCGTTGAAAACCCGTGCGCCGTCGAGGTGGACCGGTATGTCGCGGCCATGGGCCGCATCGGCGACGGTCTTCGTCTGTTCGGGAGTGAGCACAGCGCCTCCACACAGGTTGTGTGTGTTCTCCAGGGCCACGACGGCGGTGTTTGGCTCGTGGACGTCGGCCGACCGAATCGCCCTTAGCACGTCGTCGGGGTCCAGCATGCCTCGGCTGTCGTTGGGCACAGTGTAGTAGGAGACGCCGCCCAGGGCGGAGGCGCCGCCGGCTTCGTTCCTGAAGATGTGGGACCTGTTCCCCAGGATCACCTCGTCACCTCGCTGCGCGTGGGCGAGGATGGAGACCAGATTGCCCATGGTCCCGCTGGCCACGAAAACGGCCGCCTCCTTACCGAGCAGACCCGCGGCGGTCCGTTCCAGACGGTTGAGGGTGGGGTCGTCGCCGAACACGTCGTCGCCGACCTCGGCGGCGGCCATTGCTCGGCGCATCTCGGGCGTCGGCTGGGTCACCGTGTCGCTGCGAAGGTCGACCACTCGCATGCGCATTCCTCCAGACAAAACTGTACACGGGTCGGGGCGCCGACAATTCTAGCAACAAGCCCGTTCAAAGGCCACAGGTTAACGGATGCTGCTTGTCAAACGCCCCGGCGTTCCTTAACATTTAGCTGTCCCGACGGCTGGTACTTCATTTCGTTTCGATTGTCGTCGTTGCTAGAACCGTTCGTGGTGAGCCGTTCGGCAGGCTCAGGACAGGCTTGTCGAACCACCCCCGACTCGTCGGGGCCTTTCGACTGGCTCAGGGCGAACGGATGGTCCTGAACGGCTCGTTCTGAAACTGCAAATTACCCTCGCCAGGCACCGATGACGCAGCACCAGCTTACACTCGACAGCGACGGCCTTGCATTGGAGGCGGTCCTCCATATGCCCAGCTCTTCCGGCAAGGTCCCAGGCGTAGCCGTCTGTCATCCGCAACCACGGTATGGCGGCGACATGAGTAGCGGAGTAGTTGTGGGTCTCTGCGAATCTCTCCAGGCGTCGGGCATCGCCGCCATTAGATTCAACCATCGGGGCGTCGGAGTCAGCGAGGGCGACTTCGCCGGTGGCGGCGACGGGGCGCTGGCGGACGCCCGGGCGGCGTTGGACGCGCTTTCGCTGGACGATCGGGTCGACGCCACGCGCGTCGGCATCGCGGGCTACTCGTTTGGGGCGTCGGTGGCCCTTCTAGCTTCCCTGGAGTCGGACGCCGTCCAGGCCATCGCGACGGTCGCATGTCCGGTCGAGGTGTTCAAGGAGTTGGGAGCGCGGGAGCTGCTTATCCCCAAGCTGTTCATTCTAGGAGACCAGGACCACGATTTTCCCGTGGAGCAGTTCCGATTTCTGGCCCGGCGTTACTCGGAGCCGAAGCAGGTCTCCGTGCTGTCTGGCGCCGACCATTTCTTCCGGGGCCAAGAGACGGTCCTGGGCGAGATGACCGCAGCGTTCTTCACCAGCTGGCTGGCCGCCGGCGGTTCGAGGGACTGATTTGAGACAGTCGGCGATCTCTTTTCGCAGCGGCCGCCTTACGCTGGACGGAGTGCTCTCGACGCCCGAGGGGCTTCCCGACGGAGTGCCCGCTCTCGTGGTCTGCCACTCGCATCCGATGCTTGGGGGCAGCATGGACGACCCCGTCGTCCTGGCGATATGCCGGGCGACAGACGCCGCCGGCACCGCAACACTGCGGTTCAACTTCCGGAGCGTCGGCGAGAGCGAGGGACGGTTCACCAACGGCGCGGAGGAGCACCGCGACGTGAGGGCGGCTCTCGACGTGGTCCGCCGATGGCCCGGCATCGACGGCAAGCGGGTTGCCGTCGCCGGATACTCCTTTGGGGCGACCATGATCCTCCGTGGGTTTCGACGCCTGAAGGCCGCGCGGTCCGTCGTACTGGTGGCGCCAACGGTCCAGTCGCTGCAGGTCGAGGGGTTTCGAAGGGACGACAGGCCCCGCCTGGTGATCGCGGGTCGGGACGACCAGCTAGCGCCGTCGTTGGCGATTCAGCGAGAGCTGGACGGAGCGCGCCAGCCGCTGAGGTTCGAGGAGGTGGCAGCGGCCGACCACAGCATGCGAGGCCATGAGACCGAGATTGGGCAGGTCGTGGCGGATTTCGTCAGCGAGTCGCTGGGGTAGCCAGGGCACGCCCTGGACCAGGGTACACCCTGGACCCATAATTGGGGTGTAGGGCGACGAGAGCTTGAGCATGTGCGTGTCAAGTGGCGATCTTCGAAACTAGCAGGCTGCGGAAGAATGGGGTGTGCAGAGGGGCGAAGCCCTGGCGCCTGTCCTGAGCATGCCGAAGGGCCGGGGGTACTGGGGGTGTCCCCCAGAATCCTCTTCCCCCCTTCCCGAGAAGGAAGGGGATCAGGGGAGATGGTTCGGCGGCTACAGAGCACGAGTACTTCCTTGAGACAGGCCACGTAACCAATCCCCCCGCGGGCACCGACGCAACGCCCTTCGACAGGCTCAGGGCGAACGGATTACACTAGCGGCTGTACCTGACGTAGAAGGAGCGGATGATGACACAGGAGACCAAATACCGTGTCGAACGGGACTCGATGGGCGAGTTCAACGTCCCAGAGGACGCCTACTACGGCGCCAACACCATGCGGGCCGTCCTAAATTTCCCGATTAGCGACCTACGGTTCCCCAGGTCGTTCATCGAGGCGATCGTGACCATAAAACTTGCCGCGGCCGAGGTCAACGCCGAGCTTGGGCTGCTCGACGCATCGCTGGCCGGCACCATCGTGACGGCCGCCGGGCAGGTGGCCGAGGGCGATTTTGACCACCAGTTCGTCGTCGACATCTTTCAGACCGGCTCGGGCACCTCCACCAACATGAACGCCAACGAGGTTATCTCGAACCGCGCAATCGAGCTGCTGGGCGGAGAGAAGGGCTCGCGGACGCCCATCCACCCCAACGACCATGTGAACATGGGCCAATCGTCCAACGACGTGATACCCACTGCGATCCACGTTGCCGCCCTGAAGAGCGTTCACGACCACCTCATACCGGCGCTCCAGCTCCTCCAGGCCGATCTAGAGGCCAAGGCGGCGGAGTTCATGCCGGTGATCAAGACCGGGCGCACCCACCTCCAGGACGCCACGCCGATCCGGCTGGGCCAGGAGTTCGAGGGCTTCGCCGGGCAGATCGAGCGGAGCATCCAGCGGCTCCGGCAGGCCGAGGGCGAGTTGGCCGAGGTGGCCCTGGGGGGCACTGCCGTGGGCACGGGCGTCAACACCCATCCCGAGTTCGCCGGCCGGGTGTGCGCCAGGCTGTCGGCGATGCTGGGCGTCGAGGTCCACGAGACCTCCAGCCACTTCCAGGCCCAGAGCACCCTGGACAATATCGTGGCGGCGAGCGGCGCCCTCAAGACCGTGGCCGTCAGCCTGATGAAGATCAGCAATGACATCCGCTGGCTGGGCTCCGGCCCTCGCGGGGGCATCGGCGAGATCAGCCTGCCCGAGGTCCAGCCGGGCAGCTCGATCATGCCGGGGAAGGTGAACCCGGTCATACCCGAGTCCGTATGCCAGGTGGCGGCGCAGGTGATCGGAAACGACGCGGCCGTGGCCGTTGCGGGCCAGTCCGGCAACTTCGAGATCAACGTGATGATGCCGGTTGCCGCCTACAACCTGCTCCAGTCCATCGACCTGCTGGCAGCCGCGTCAAAGAACCTGGCCGTCCAGTGCGTCAGCGGCATCGAGGCCACAAGCGTAGGACCCGACATGGTGGACCGGGGCCTGGCCATAGCGACCACGCTGGTGCCGCATATCGGCTACGACGCCGCGGCAGAGATCGCCAAGGAGGCCCAGGCCACGGGCAAGACGATCAAAGAGGTCGCGCTGGTAAGGACCGACTTGCCCGAGTCGGAGCTGGACCGGATCCTCGATCCCTCGGGGATGACCGAATAGCGCCAAGGCCGGGCTGGGCCTGGCAAATCGACGCTCGACGGGCACCCGACACTGCCCGAGGCGGTGCAGCGGGCCTTCGGCCCCATGGGCCACGGCTGACCTGGCAGCGCAGGCCGCCATGCCTTTGCGAGCCACTGGCCCGTCTTCCGGTTCAGTGCCTCCATGATCGCGCCAGGCGACATGGGCATCTCCGCCGTGCGTACCCAGGCCAGCCGTAACGCTGCTCGCCGCGGGAGCACTGCCCTGGCTGTATGTAGCGCTGATTGCTGACTGCTGACCGCTGACCGCTGATGGCAGACAGCTGATGTCGGGGCTGATCGAGCTCTCGATTCGGGGTTTCCTACGGTATATCGGCTGGTTCTAAGGTATGTCGCGAGTTATATCCCAATATGAGCAGCTAAACGCTATACATAGCCCCAATATCCCTCGCATTCCGAGGCTTGACAGCGGTGGGGGGGGCGTGGTACAAAGTCGCCATCTGCGGTTGCCGTCCGCCCGTGGGCGAACGCCCGCGTCGTTTGGTGCCCGTTTTTTCGTTGACCGAAAGGAGCTCGAACAATGTCTAAGACGCTTGGAATGGGTAAGGAACACCTTAACTCTGACGAAGGAAGAAGAAAAATGTCTAAGACACTCGGAATGCGTTGGTTAGTCGTCGTGGCAGCAGCGGCCATGCTGTTGGCCCTCGCCGCAGCCTGCGGCACAGAGACGAAGACGATCGAGGTCCCCGGCGAGACGGTGGTGGTGAAGGAAGAGGTGATCAAAGAGGTAATGGTCCCCGGTGAGACCGTCACTGTCACCAAAGAGGTCGTGAAAGAGGTACAGGTCCCCGGCGAGACCATCGTGGTAGAGAAAGAGGTCGTGAAAGAGGTAATGGTCCCCGGTGAGACGGTGGTGGTGGAGAAGGAGGTCCTCAAAGTTGTAGAGGTGCGGCAGGGGTATGTGACCGACCCCACCACCGGCAAGGTGGTGAGCGCGCCACAGTATGGCGGGACATTGACCATCCGTTCGCGGATGCTTGAGAGCCACGTGGACCCCTGGTTCGTCCACCACATATTTCCGATCGAGGGCGTCTTGCAGAAGTTGGGCATTGCGGACTGGGGGGTAGATAGGGACGAATTTGACCATATAGCGCCAGAACCACCTATATTTGCCCTCAATGGTTCACTGGCTGAAAGCTGGGAATCGCCCGACCCACTAACTATAATCTTCAACATCCGAGAGGGCGTTAACTGGCACGATAAGGCACCGATGAACGGTCGGGAGATGACTGCCTACGATGTCGAATATTCCTGGCATCGGATGCGTGGTATCCCCGACAAGTACGGCTTCACCGAACCCGCCCCAAGTAATCCATTAAAGGACATGGCAGTCGAATCGATAACGGCCACGGACAATAATACGCTTGTTTGGAAGCTGAGTGAGCCATACTTTGATGCGGAGAGGCAAATCCTCCTTCACTACGCAACTTGGGTAATGCCCAGAGAGGTAATCGAGGAACACGGCGACCTGCGGGACTGGAAGAACCTGGTCGGCACCGGGCCCTGGATGCTGACTGACATGGTCTTCGACAGCGCATACAATTATGACAAGAATCCTAACTACTGGGGCTTCGACGAAAAATACCCGGAGAACCGTTTGCCCTATTTTGACGAGGTAAGGGCGCTAATCATGTCAAATGAAACACAAATAGCGGCGCTACGCACCGGTCAGGTTGATGGCGCAACTTTTGGTGCCCATGAGATAACTATCGACGAGGCAAGAAACCTCAGCCGGACCAACCCCGATATCGAGATGTGGCCGTACGCACGCAACTCGTTCACGTCTTTTTACATTAACACGACGATGGCGCCCTTTGATGACGTCAGGGTACGCCACGCAATGCAGATGGCACTGGACCTGGAGGAAGTGAACGACGCCTACTATGGCGGTCTTGGCGTTGTGGGACCTTATGGTCTGCTCGGTGAAGGCACCGGTGGATTTTATACGCCATTTGAAGAGTGGCCCGAAGAGCTCCTGGGATACTATACCTATAACCCTGAAGGGGCAGAAGCGTTGCTTGATGAGGCTGGATATCCACGCGGCGCGGACGGCATTAGATTCAAGACGTTCCTTAATGAACCCGGCGCGGACTCCGATATGGATATGAACATCATAGCTACCACGTACTGGGCTGAGATTGGCGTTGACGTAGAGATTAAGCCGCCGGGCGACAATGCCACCTGGGTAGCTATGAGAACGAACAATGAGTTCGAGGGTCTTATTTCTGGTGGTGGGGGCCGTAATGGAAACGCCATGGGATTAATGGGCGCTCTGCTTCACTCGAAGGGAACTTATAACTTCTCCGGAATCAGCGACGCGGAATTTGACGCCTTGTATGACGCCGCCGCAGCCGCTACCACCCAGGAGGAGCGGGAGAGCCTGGGGCAAGAGGCGGCCTTACGCTCGATATGGCTGCATTCGAGCCTATGGTTCCTGAAAGTTCCCTCCTATGCCGTTGCGCAACCGTGGCTCGTAGGCTATAACGGTGAGCTCAGCTTGGGACCAATGATGAGGAATGGTCACATATGGGCTCGCCTCTGGATTGACTCGGAGCTGAAGGAAGCAATGGGTAAATAGGGGTTTCACCCCTTGTGGCTGAGCTGATACAAAGAGGGGGCTGGGGAGCTCAGGCTTCCCAGCCCCCTTGCTTTTTGTCATCGTCCTTTACTTTACCTAGTTTAGAAATAGCCGTTTGGATAGTCCGTTCGCCCTGAGCCGGTCGAAGGGCCCCGACGAGTCGGGGGTGGTTCGACAAGCTCACCACGAACGGGTGTTGGTCACAACCGAGCGTAACCGTTCGCCCTGGGCCGGTCGAAGGGCAGGCCGTCGATGGTTCGACAAGCTCACCACGAACGGGTGTGGGTCGCAACGGAGCGTAACCGTTCGCCCTGGGCCGGTCGAAGGGCAGGCCGTCGATGGTTCGACAAGCTCACCACGAACGGGTACGGGCTCACCACGAACGGGTACGGGCTCACCACGAACGGGTACGGGCTCACCACGAACGGGTACGGGCTCACCACGAACGGGTACGGGCTGAACGGGTCCCGACTTGTCGGGACCGCAAGGAAGCATTGTGAAGGAACTTGACGAAGCCCCGATAGAATCGGGGCTCGCAATGACGGGGGGAATCGCAATGAGGTGTGTCACATGAGAGCCTATGTCATCAGGCGGGTATTACTGCTCATCCCCACCACGCTTATACTGACCACCCTAGTCTTCTTCTCGGTCCGCTACATCCCCGGGCATGTAGTAGACCAAATGATAAGCAAGACGGGGATCTATGCAGCCGACTATGACCGTGAAGCTCTCGTGCGTATCATGGGATTAGACGTGCCTGTCTACGTGCAGTATGGACGCTGGATGGGAGTGTTGCCGACCACTGATTGGCGTACCGGTGAGTCCCACTTCAATGGTCTCCTCCAGGGCACTTTTGGCAACTCACTGTTGGGCAATTGGCGGGTAGAGGAGCAGATACTACTCAGACTGCCGGTAACCATTGAGCTCGGCGCCATGGCAATCGTAATCGGGCTCTTGATATCACTGCCAGTCGGCATATACTCGGCACTTCGCCAGGATACGGCTGCCGACTACGTCGGGCGCACCGCCGCTGTCATCGGCATGTCAACTCCTAACTTCTGGCTGGGAATTATGGTTATGCTCTACCCGGCACTGTGGTGGAGCTGGTCACCACCGATCGTATGGGTCCCTTTCAACGAAGACCCGCTGGGGAATCTGGCGGTGCTATTCATTCCCAGCCTTATTCTGGGGACGGCCAGCGCTGCCAGCACTATGCGGTTGACGCGCACCATGATGCTGGAGGTGCTCCGGCAGGACTACATCAGGACGGCCTGGTCCAAGGGTCTCAAGGAGAGGGTAGTTGTCACGAGGCACGCTCTGAAGAATGCACTCATCCCGGTAGTTACCCTGATAGGCATGGAGTTGCCTTCGCTGGTAGGCGGCGCCCTTATCATAGAGCAAATATTCAACCTGCCGGGGATGGGTCGTCTGTTTCTAACAGCACTCGAAAGTAGAGACTATCCAGTGGTCTCCGGAGTAAACCTGTTTATCTCCATCATGGTTATGCTCAGCATTCTAGTTACCGACCTGATTTATCCTTATTTGGACCCGAGGGTCCGCTACAGCTAAAGGGGTGAAATCGGGAAGATGAGTCGACCTACAGGGATAGCATCCGCTGTAATAGCGCCAAAGAGACGTTCGCGGCTGGCTGAGTTCTTTCTCAGGCTTGTCAGGGAGAAGCCACTCGGTACTGCGTGCGGCATTATCATTTTGATATTGATTCTTGTTTCTATCTTTGCCGATTTACTGATGCCTTTTCCGTATGATGAACTTCACCTGAGAGACAGGCTTCAGGGCCCATCAGCCCGGTATCTGCTGGGTACCGACCAGTTGGGGCAAGATGTCTTGAGCCGCCTCATCTACGGGGCTCGTATTTCATTCCTTGTCGCTTTGGCAGTGACCGCTATTATGACGGTGCTCGGCACCCTGATAGGCGGCATTTCAGGATTCCTGGGTGGTAGATTTGACCTCATAGTGCAGAGATTTGTCGATGCCTGGAACGTTTTCCCGGGACTGCTCATATTGTTAACGATAATTTCCATAGTGGGGCGGGGTTTGCCACAGATAATACTGGTCCTGGGGATAGCAGGAGGCATCGGCGACGCTAGAATAATCCGAAGCGCCGTTATCGCCATTAAAGAGAATGTGTATTTTGAGGCGGCGGAGGCGGTTGGCAGCTCAAAATGGCGAACATTTATGCGACATGTCATACCCAATATTATGCCGGTCATGATCATTCAATTCAGCATACGCGTAGGAGGCGTGATCCTGTCTCTGGCCGCTCTGGGCTTCCTCGGATACGGTCTGCCAGCCCAGATACCTGATTGGGGAGGTATGCTCGCATTGGAAGGGCGCAGGCATATGGAGAATGCACCACACCTGGCTCTCTTTCCGGGACTTTTGCTGACGATTACCGTTTGGAGTCTGAACATGTTCGGCGACGCCATGCGGGACCTGCTCGACCCCAGGCTCAGGGGCGGCGAACGCTAAAATCGGGAAAGGCCAGCTAGTACTGCCCTTCGAGCCTCATCCCGACGTGTCGGGAGGACCAAACCCGTTCGTGGTGAGCCCCCCGACACGTCGGGGCTCAGGGCAGACTTTCTATGAGCGTGTCAAGCCTCCGGTCAGGCAGCTTGGTACATTGTTTGACGTGCGATATTGGCCAAGTGAGGTTCTTCGTTATAAGGCGTTTGATCTCGCCACATGACAAAGATGATCTTGAGCCACTTGGCGCCGAGGGCGCGCAGGGATTGCTGATGGGTGTGGCCCTTGCGACGCTGCTGACGGTAATAGGCCGGCGCCCATGTGCTATAGCGCAAGGAAAGGAAGGCCAGCCGGTTGACGGCATGACGCAACCTCTTGTTGCAGGCAAAGCGAAAGTGCACCACGCTGCTCTTGCCACTGCGCTTGGTAACCGGTACGGCGCCTGCTTGCCCTTGAAGGTGCTGAAAGGACTCCCAGCGGCCAGGAGCGTCACCCAGCTCAGCCCACAAGCTGGGGACAGTGACGCCGCTCTTGCCACCCGGCAGGCTGCGGGCCACATCAGCCACCGGCATGGAGACGAAAAAATCCTCGATCTCCGCTTTGTACCCTCCCAGCGTCGCCCCCATCACCCGCAGTTGGGCGACCAAAGCCCGCAGCAGCCGAGATTTCGCCCGCGTCACATGGGTGGGGACAGGAATGGGAGGCTGGCTGAGCAACTCCCACGCCTGGGAAGCCCGGCTGCGAGGCCATCGATGCGCTGCAGCGAACTCTTGCCACCCTTGGGGCGTCAGCGCTTCAGGCGTCGGATACCGCTCAAGGAAGTCCAGGGCCGAGGCCGTGCTCAGGTCCTTGAACACCTTCAGGGGCCGAGGGTAATATTCCTTCAAGGTAGCCTTCAGCTGGTTGAGCAATCGAGTCTGGTCCCGAAGCAGCCGCTGGTGGTCCCGAGCCAGCAGCTTGAGCTCCTGGGCCTGGTCGGAGCTGGGCAGCAATGGACGCAAGTGAGGGTGGTCGGTGCGGAGAAACTCCGCCAGCACCCGGGCATCGAAAGGATCGCTCTTGGCCCCACTCATACGAAACCGATCGCGTGCGCGGTCCAACGCCTTGGGGTTGATCGGATAGACCACCACCCCATGGTCCAGAAGAAAGTCCACGATACGACCTTCAGGCTTCTCGATGGACGCCCACAGTTCCACTCCCTCGCTCCTTTGGGTGTACAGCCACTGGCCCAGCTCACTCAGCCCATCCTCCGTCTCCTCCACCTCTGCACTCCATACCTGTTCACCCCTCTCATCCACTACCCACAACGCATGTGCCTGATCCGCCCAGTCCACACCGATATAGTACCGTTGCATTCACGACCTCCTGTTTTAGAATGGTATACGGAGCGGACAACGGCCTGTTCGCCTTATATCGGCCTTCGGATGAGGCAACTTTCTATTGAACGTGTCCGATGCGTTGCCGACGTGGGACAGTCTGCCCTTGATCCTCCGCAGGCATCAGGCTCTTTTGGTCCTCGAGTCGGCATGCTTGCAGCGCCCCCTCTGCTCTCACACAGGAGTGCTGCCGCTCCGAGTCCATCATATAAGGCTCTGTCGAACCAGTGACCCGTCGACGTATTGGTGATCGGCGGAGGCGCGTCGGGCGCCCTGAAGCCTGGCCGACGCGGGCATAGACGTGCTGTGTCTGTAGCAGGGACGCTAGATCGTTGGAGGCTTCGACAGTCAGGGCTGGCGCGGATGGCCGATTTTACACGCCAATCGGCATGAGTCTGAAAACTCGACCAAGCTGACTCGCCTTGCTCAGATCCCCTAGGCGTAGTGCCTCCCTCACATCATCTAACTTCTCTGCATCCTCCAAACGCAAGTACGGAGCCCACGCTGTTTGGTCATCGATCAATTCGACGTCGACTTCTGCAGCGTATTGCCCCGCGCGCACGAGCTTGGTTCGACGTCTTTTGGTCATGACTTCCTCCGCGTGAAATCCTCGGTCCACTGCCCAGGGTCGGGCCGATAACCTGTCACCAAGACAGCTGGTGATGACGCGTGCCGAGGGATTCCCCATACGACATGGAGAGGTTCCCCGTCGTGATCCCTCTGTAGCACGAGCACACATGGGCCCTTGGGATACGCTGGGTAATCCTCAACCACCGTAGCATCCTGAACCCCTGCGACGATATCCCTGACAAGGATGTCGTCTTCAGCCAACTCATCGTAGCCATGATCCGAAACCCTCACTTCTTGGCATGCGGTGAGGGCAAGGACCAACTGAAACGTGTGGCTCACACGGCAATGTTAACATAGAGCAGTCATATTTGACGCTAATATGACGCCTGCTCGACCCCAGGCTCAGGGGCGGCGAACGGTAGCATGGTCGTGCGTTGCCACAGCTTCTCCTGATTCCGCGCCATTGGCCACGAACGCCGACCCGGTCGACGTATTGGTGATCGGCGCGAGGGCAACAGGACACATCCGCGGCCCGGCGGGACGGTCGTTAACGAGAAGCGGTGTCGAATTAGTGCTAGTCGGGCTGGCCGAGCAGCCGCCCGACGACGGAAATCAGGTCCACCATCCGAAATGGCTTCAGCAAGATTTCGTCGGCGCCCAGACGGCGAAGTCTCTCCCTGTCCCGGTCGGTGGTGCGAGCCGTGATAATCACGACCGGCAGAGGGGACTCCAGTGCCTTGGCGGACTCCAACACGGCCTCTCCGGGGAGGCCTGGCATGGCCAGATCGGTAATGACTAGGTCGAACCTCTGGGCGCCCAGGGCGTCGCGGGCGGACGCGCCGTCGGCTCGCGTCTCCACCGCGTACCCGGCGTCCCAAATGACGTGCGAAAGCAGGCGAAGTATCTGCTCCTCGTCGTCGACCACGAGAATGCGTGCGGGCTCCTGCCTGCCGCCCCAGGATTCCTCTTCCGAAATTTGTTGGGCCATGCTTGGGTGGACGGTTTCCTCCGACTTGAAGGTGGGTCCAATGAGACGCGAAAAGGCGGTGTCCCATTTCAGGACACTGTGGATAGATGCTAGCAACGAGTAAAAACGCGCAACACGGTGAAATGCGCAGTTCGTGAGGGGGTCTGCTCCGCCGCCTTGTAGGTGCTCGCATCCGCTGGCGCGGTCGCGGGGCGTGGCCTGTGGTCTAGTACTTGGTTGTAGAAAAAGCCGTTGGAATATTCCGTTCACCCTGAGCTTGTCGAAGGGCGCTGCGTCGGTGGTTCGACAAGCTCACCACGAACGGGATCAGTCCGTTGGAGGCGGATCGAGGCGGAGCTCTAGTCGCGTCGGCCTTCATTATGGGGCACAAGAGTTCGGGCCAGCGCGATCTCCTGCTCGCGAGAGCTGACTTCGCCGTCCAGCCACGCGTCGCGCAACGCGTCCAGAGCTCGGCCCACCAGCGGCCCCTGGGGTAGGCCCAGCGCCAGCAGGTCGTTGCCGTTCAGCGAGGGGCGCACGTGCCTGAGCGTGTCCAGGTATTCGTTCAGCCTACGTCTGACGCGATCCTCTGCGCTGGCCAGGGACAACGCGGTGACGGCCGCTGCGTCGAACTGGTCCAGGAACTCGACAAGCTGGCTGGGCCGCAGCTGCTTCAGGTCTTTGTCGACCAGATCCCGATGTAGGCTCACGGCGTCCCCGACGGTGCGGGTCGTGTCCGCGCCCAGGTGAAGTGACGCCGCCAACGACGTCGACGAGGCGGCCAGCGCCAGCAGGCCGAAGGCGACGGCTCGCCGCGTCACCACCGTCTCCGATCTGGCGGACTCGAATCGGGACCATACCTCGGCCTCGAGTTCGAGTCCCGGCAGGTAGGCGTCCAGCGCGCCCCATTCGTGCAACATGGACAGGGCCGACCAGACGTGGCGCTCGTCGAGCACGCGCTCCAGCTCGCTGCGAAACCGATCAGGAGAGATGGCCTTCACGTATTCGGCCGAGGCCCTGGCCTGCTGGAGGGTGGACTCCGCCAACTCGAAACCGAAGCGTGAGGCATAGCGAGCGGCCCGGAGCAGGCGGGTGCCATCGTCTCTGAAGCTCTCTTCGTGAAGCGTCCGGATAACTCGACGGCCCACGTCGGCCTGTCCCCCATGGGGGTCCACAAGCTCGCCCCAGGACGCCGGTGAAAGCTCGACGGCCATCGCGTTGACGGTGAAGTCCCGTCTCGCCAGGTCGTCGGCAATCGACCCGGGTGCAACCGTGGGCAGCGCCCCCGGACCAGCGTAGCTCTCCGAGCGAGCCATCACCAGGTCGAACTCGACGCCGGCCACACCAATGCGGGCGGTGGAGAACTGGGACGCCATCACCACCTGGCCGCCAAGGGCCTCGGCGATAGACGAAGCGAAGTCTGCCGGGGGATACTCGATGGCGATGTCCAGATCGCCGCTGGGCAGGCCCATGAGGGCGTCGCGGACACTTCCGCCAACCAGGAAGGCAACGACGCCGAGGTCGGCGCACGTTGCCCCTACGCGCCTGGCGACGTCAAGGTGCGCTTTGGGTACCGTGTCCTGGAGGGCGCGAGAGATGCTGGGCACGACAGAACCTGCCCTGTCAAGGGAGACCCATAATAAACAACCTATCGCATGTCACCCTGAGCGAAGCGAAGGGTCCGGCTCGAGATAGTACTTCCGGTGGCATATGCCCACCAGATTCTTCCCCCGACACGTCGGGGTCAGAATGACAATCTGTGCAAAGCCCGGCGGAGCTAAATACGGGGGCCGGACAAAGCCGATAGCGCGCGCTATCGGCGAGCGGACGCCACCTTGTCGTGGAAGGCTTGCGAGCCCGCGGCGGCCCATCCCTGCCAGCCGACTAACATGAACTGGATGCCCTTCTCAAGCGAGGCTTCGAGGTTCGCGTCGTTCACCACGGCGCCGGACACCCGGCCGGCCGCGTGGATCTGCTCGAAGGCGCGATCCATCGTCTCCTGGACCCGTGAGTCGCGGGCCTGGCCGACGAGCCCCATGCTCTGGGCAAGGTCTCCGGGCGCGACGAAGAACACGTCGATGTTGTCGACCGTTAATATCTCGGCGAGATTGTTGATTGCGACGATGTCTTCGATCAGGACCACAAGCAGCGTCGCGTCGTTCGCGCGGCCAACGTAGTCAGAGACGCCCCAACCCTGCCGGCTGGTGTACATGCCGCGGGCGCCCAGGGGTGCGAACTTGCCGGCGTCGACCACCGCGCGGGCCTCTTCAGCGGTGTTCACATGAGGGACAACCACGCCCTGAGCGCCGACGTCGAACGTGCGGTAGATGACGCCCGGCACGTTCTGGTTCACCCGCGCCACGGAGGTGAGTCCCCAGAGGTCGGCGGCCCTGGTCAGGTCCGGGATGTCGGCGAAATCCAGGGGACCGTGCTCGGTCTCGATCCAGACGCCGTCGAAGCCCATCATGCCGACCATCTCGACCATGTCCGAGGTCGTGTGCCCGGTGGCCACGGTGGCCACCTCGCCCCGCTCTAGCTTTCGTTTGACGCGATTTTCACGCAGCTCTGGCATCGGACAACTCCTGTGCGAAATCACCGGGATAGCGCCCGCGGCCGCTACCGGCAGCGAAGCGCCGCCATTATAGTTCGCACGCCGTCGAGCGTCAATCTTGCGAAGTGACTCATAATTATTGTTACCGAATGGGGTATCGTTGCCTCAGAAATCAGGTTACCGAAAGGGGCAGCGATGACCTCAGTTGGAGTACAGGAGTACATCGAAGCGATACGAGGACGGTATGTCGGAGCGGGCAAGACAGAAAAGGGATGGATATTGGACGAGGCGGTGAGGGTGACTGGGTACCATCGCAAGGCGGTAGTGCGATTGCTAGGCAGGGAGAAGGCTGGTGGTCCATACCGCCGTGGGCGCCCACGGCGGTATGGACTAGAGTTGTCGGAGGCACTCAAGGTGCTGTGGGAAGCCAGCGGTCGCGTGTGTTCCCGCCGGCTACATCCATTTGTGGCCGAGCTGATCGGGGTGCTACGGCGGCATGGAGAGCAACAACTGACGAGGGAAGCGGAGGCCCAGCTAGTGGAGATGAGCCCATCGACCATTGACCGGCTACTGGGGCCTATTCGTAGCAGGGACGGCCGGCGCCGCTTTAGCACTACCAAGCCAGGGACTCTGTTACGCGATAGCATTCCGATCCGCACCTTCGCTGACTGGAACGACGAGGGGCCGGGCTTCTTGGAGGTGGACCTGGTGGCCCACTGTGGTGAGAGCACTAAGGGCTTTTATCTCCACACTCTTAGCACCGTAGACATAGCGACGGGGTGGGTGGAGTGTCAGGGGGTATGGGGGAAGGGCCAGGACCGCGTCGGCAGCGCGATCCATCACATCGCTCAGCGCCTGCCCTTCCAGCTGTTGGGACTGGACTCCGACAACGGAAGCGAGTTCATCAATCACCATCTGGTTGCCTATTGCCAACGCAAGCGCATCACCTTCACTCGCGCCCGGCCCTACAAGAAGAACGACAGCGCCCACGTGGAGCAGAAGAACTGGACGGCGGTGCGTCAGCTGGTCGGATACGACCGTTACAGCTCCCGGCCGGCCCTGGAGACCTTCAACCGTCTGTATGATCTTGTGCGCTGGCACACCAACTTCTTCCAGCCGGTCATGAAGCTACAGCACAAGACCCGTCATGGGGCTAAGGTGCACAAGATCTACGACCGGGCCAGGACGCCATATCAGCGACTGTTGGACTCCGGCGCCTTGCCTGAGGATGAACGGCGACGCCTGGCCGATACATATACCCGCCTCAATCCTATCAAGCTGCGCTCACAGATCGACAATACCCTCTCACGACTCTGGACTCTTTCTGATGCGCCCAACAACTCAAGCCGATCTCGACGAACTTTGGTAACAGCATAATTGAGGCAACGATACCTCCTTCGGTAACCGTTTCTATTGACGCAACACGTCTTGCGGGCCGTTACCTCGATGAGATAACTCTACCCGTGCATCGCCGTCGCAGCAGTCGTCCGCGACTGTATAATGTGTCCCGCGCCCCCGAGGCGCGCGGCCAAGACTGGCCGAGTCTCCGCGTACCGCCAGCAGCCACGTTCTCGATGATGTTCAACCAATCGGGAATAAGACCCGTGGCCGCGGCATAATTACAAAAAAATGCAAAACGATCAGAGATATTGTCGGAGCTGCGGCCATCCGCTGGCCAACAAGCTTGTCGGCAGCGTCCAAAGGGACGTGTGCACCGGCTGCGGGCAGGTGGCTTACCTCGACCCGAAGCTTGCGGCAGCGGTGCTGGCTTCTCTGGACGGCAAGCTATTGCTCGTGCGACGTGCCATCGAGCCGCACATTGGGAAATGGAGCTTCCCGGCCGGGTACGTGGACCGAGGCGAGGCGGTGGAGAGCGCGGCGATCAGGGAGGTCAAAGAGGAGACCAATCTCGACGTGGAGATCGTCCGACACATAGGGCTGTACTCCCGCGACGGCAGCCCGGTGGCCCTGGCGGCATACGCCGCCAATGTGGTCGGAGGCGAGCTGAGGCCGGGCGCCGAGGCCCAGGACGCCCGATTTTTTCGGCACGAACAGCTTCCCGAGCTACCGTTCCCTCACGATTACCAGATACTTGAGGACTGGGTGCAGGGCCGGTCCCGCACCCACCAGGGCTAGCGCTGCACCTACAATTGGGCGTGATCGTCGATTGTGAAGATTGTCCTCCCGACTCGTCAGAATCGGGATTCAGCACCCAACTAGTACTTAGTTAGCTAAATCACGATACGTATGCTTAAGGGAACCGGGGTGCACAACGTTCTTGGTCGATTCGAAGGGGACGGGGCACTGGTTGCGAGCCTGGGTAAAGGCATCTATGGCACGGCAGACATCGCGCACAGAGGTGGCGTTAAGACCCCGCAGGGCTCGACGCGTCAGGATGCTGAACCAGACCTCGATTTGGTTGAGCCAGGAAGCGTGGGTAGGGATGTAATGGAAGTGGACATTGGGATGCCGAGCCAGCCACCGGTCATGCTTGGGCTTATGAGTATTAAGGTTATCCAGGATAACGTGCAACTCCTGGTCGGGGTACTGAGCGACCAGACGGTTCATGAAGTCCAAGAACTCACGCCGGCGGCGGCGGCGATAGTGGCCTACCGTCACCGTCCCTCGGGCAACCTCCAGGGCAGCGAAGAGGGTGGTGGTTCCGTGGCGTTTGTATTCGTGGCTGAACCCGCGGAGGGCCTGCCCGTTGGGCATGCGCAGCCAGCCCTGAGCCCGCTCCAGAGCCTGGATGGCGGGTTTCTCATCCACGCTCAACACCACCGCGTTCTCCGGCGGGTCCAGATACAAGGCCACCACATCGGCCGCTTTCTGGGCGAACTGGGGGTCCGTGCTCACGCACCAACTTCGACGACGCTGCAAATGAATCCCATGTTTCCTCAGCACCTGCCAGACATAGTGGGCTGGAACGTCTCCCAATGCCTCAGCGACCAGCCGCCCTGTCCACGTGCTGTATCCCTCGGGAGACGGTTCATCCAGCTTCGCCAGGATGCGCCTCTCAGTGCTGGCCGTGTACTTCCGAGCCTTTCCGGGCCGGGCCCCGTCGTTCAGCCCTGCGCTCCGCTCCGCCGCAAACCTCTTCCGCCACACCACAACCCGCGCCCGCGTCAGACCCACCTCCCGGGCGATCGCTGTATTGGGCGTTCCATCGGCCGCCAGCAGAACCAATCGCGCGCGCTGTACGGCTCGATACGGAGCAGTACGGCTCCGAACCGTGGTCTCCAGCTCCCCACGCTCTCCGGTTGTCAACGTGATGATCGTCTCTGCTCTTCGCATGCGGTCAGCATAACATCTGCCTACCATTACGTATAGGTATTATCAAAACTAAGGACTAGTCGACAACTCCGGGCCATCAGCTTCATTGCATGCCACCAGTAATAGGAGAACAATCCCCAAAATCAGTGTTCGTGTTATCCCTTTGTGAGATCTCATGTTAGACCGGTCTCTGGCCTCTAACTTGGATAGCATCCGCGACTCTCCTTAGTGCTCCTGTGCTATGGCAGCATCATATCCATGACAGTGGTCTCAGTCAACGCTCGGCTATGGTAACGGTCTCCCGGAAGAAGCCGGCTGGGGCCTTCCACTCTTCTCCGTCCGCAGTGAAGGCGGATACGCGGCGCGAGTAGTCGCCGGGCGGGAGCGGTCCGCCGCTGCTCTCTGAGGCAGTGTCTTCCGGCAGAGGGAAGCCGACGGTGAGAGACGGCGGGTCTATATGGAAGGTCTCCGTGTAGGTGATCGAGTCGTCGCTGGCCAGGACCAGCAGGACACGGGCGATGGGCTTGTTGAACCTGCAGCCGGCGCCGTTGGCGCTGTCTATGGCGGTGCGCAGCCGGTCGTCGAGGGAGCTCAGCACGATACTCAGATCGCCTCCGATTAGCGTACTTGAACACTCGGATATCAGGTCGACCGTCCCGGGGACACTCAGGCCGAACACGTAGCCTACCGTGTTGTACCGCCGTTCGACGTATTTTGCGGTCTCGTTGGATTGCCACTGCCCCTCGACGCGGATGTGGTAATCACCGGGGTCCAGGTCGAGGTCGAGCACGGGATACCTCGTACCAAGCTGCAGGAAGTCGACCATGATGTTCCCGTCCCTGGTGTAGACCTGGGCGAACATCTTGTCCGGTCTCGTCTCGGAGTCAATCCTGACGTGAATCTGCTTGCCTGGTACGATCCCAGGGTAGGCATTGACTCCCGACCCGGGGGAATATTGCTCGCAGACGGGCTCTGTCGCTTCCCCGAAGCGCCAGCAGTAGGAGCTGGGAGAGCCCCAAACCAGTCCGTCCGGGTGCTCAAGCGCCATGACCGGCAGCGGCGGCACCGGCCAACTGTCCGGCCACACTTGCTTGGTTACCGGCGTGGCGTCGCCGCGCTCCTCCGGTTGGGCTCCGCCGTTCGTACTACACGCGGCTACCAGCACCGTCAGCGCGAGTGTTGCGAGGGAAGCCTTGAACACGCCTGTCATGAGAGGACTCTTATGTAAGACGTATCGACAGAAGAAAAAGTTCCCCGATGACAACGAAGTCCGTCGCAACGGCAGCGAACTTGGATTGCTCGCTCGCACCCGCTGCGGCGATCTCCCGCCACGTTCAAGTAAGTCCTACTTGATAGTACGTTTCAAACCAAGAAAACGTTGATTCGAACTGACGCTCCCTTGCACGACTCGTACGCTAATGCCTCCGCCGGGTATACGCTCGACACCCCAATCCTGCATGGGCCATAATTGCCGAGCGTTGCGGAACTGGCTAGACCCGTCGCCTCGCGCGGAACGCGAGCGTTAGAGCCCCGACCAGGCTGAGGACCACAAGAGCTCCACCCACAGGGATCCCGATGGAACGCCAGGGGTTCGCTTCTTCCGGGCTTTGGAGCTCGGTGGTGATCCTCGCTTGTGCATCTTCGTCAGGCTTGTCCTTGGGTAGTCGCCCGTCGCTCCGCACCTCCTGGTGGAGGACGACTCCGTCTCCCACCAGGGAAATGAGGACGCTGTCGAAGGCGGATGCGGGCACCAGGAAACTCAGGAACGCCTCCTGGCCGTCCTGTTGGGTCGAGACCGTTACCACCTGACCCATCGTCCCGCCGGCTTGGTCGACCAGGTCGCGGATGCGCCTGACCGAACGCTCCACGTCGCGCACTTCGATCCGCAGGGACGCTGAGGGAGCGGAGGCCGTTGGGTCGGGAGGGAGCGCAAAGGTCACCGTGATCGTCGCGAGCGCGACGCTACGTTCGATGAAGTCGAGCTGCCCTTGCAAGCGCTCGACGTTTGCCCGCACGCGCCCTAGTTCCCGCTCCACGGTGAGCACGTCGCTGACGGATACGGCCCGGTCGAGCAGCTTCAGCAGGCTCGCCTCAGCGCTCCGCTCGCTCCGAAGCTGGGCCGCGAGGTCGATGGCGTCACCTGTGACGTCGGTCTGACCAAGGCTCTGTCCGAGCACCTCGCCGAACGCCTCGATGCGGTCGATCGTGTGGTTGAACTGCTCGGCAGGCACGCGGATGGTGGCGGAGCCGCGTCCGGGCTGAGGGCCGTCTGTCGTGGAGACGTGCTCGATAAAGCCTCCAACCGACTCCACGAAGGCGCGGAGCTCGGTGATGGCCGTGCCGACGTCTTCTACCTCGACCGTCAGCGACGCCTGCGAGATGACCTGGCGCTCGCTATTGAAGACCGGGAAGTCCTGGGCGTCGCCCGAGGGACTCGGGGCTGGCCCCCGCGTGCCCACAGGCCCTGGACTTCCAGCAGGACCCCAAGACAATCTGCGGCGCTGGTGTCCCGGTGGGCTGCGGATCCGGATCCGCGAGCGCGCCCGACTGCTCTTCCTCCAACGCCCGCGACAGGCGCGTGTCTGCTCCATCGTCAACATCTAAGTATTCGAAGAGTCCAGCGCTGTCATCTGATCTGATGGCGAGGTTGAATGAGTTCTCATCGCCTGCGACGAGCAGCCCATCGCCGTTGCCTGCCGTCAGACCAGCGGCGACCAGCACGATACCAGTGGCGCCGACGGCCAGCACCACGGTAGCGGCGGCGCCAACTGCTAGGGAGGCCCATCGCCGTTGCCACCAGGTGGAAGTTGTGGTGGATCCCTCCAGCCTCGGCTTGATGCGCACCCACAGGTCTGCAGGGGCGGGCGCCTCACTCCCCGCCGCGTGGAGCGCCGTCCGCAGCCTGCGTTCGGTCTTCTCGTCTTGTTCGCTCATGTCTCATCCTCGCAGTCTGCCAGTATCCCTCGCAGGTGCTCAAGCGCCCTGCTCAAGCGCGATTTGACTGTTCCCTCACGGACGCCGAGGGCATCCGCCACTTCCCCCGTCGATAGGTCCGCGAAGTAGCGGAGAGCAACTACTCGCTGGTGACCGTCGGACAGCTGGCTGAGCGCTCGCCGAACCTCGTCCTTGTCGTCCACGTAGCCGAACTCTGGGTCCGCGCTGCCTTGATCAGCCTCGGATAACGGTTCGACCGACAGCTGACGGCGAGCCTTCACGTTGAGCGCCTGGTTGACCGCGATGCGGACCAACCAAGGTTTCACGGGCTCGCCGAGACGGAACGTTGCTATGCCTTTCCAGGCTCGCACGAACGTCTCTTGGACGAGCTCTTCGCTGACCGCCCTGTCATGTGTCATGAGATAGAGCGTACCCATCAGCACGTCCCCGTAGTACTCCACTATCGGACGGAATGCATCGCGGTCGCCGCTCTGGCAGCGCCGGACCGCATCCTGCTCGTTGATCACGTTCTCTCCTGGTCGCCAGCGGCCTTCATTAGGAATATACAGGCCATTGAGACGATAGGTTCCCTACACTGCTGTGGTGAGCGACAGTTGACGAGGCTGGTCTGCATGAAAAACATGATGCTGATCGCTAGCGGCTGGGCCATACCGCTAGCCCTTTACTGCCGGACCTCACGTGACCTGTCTCCTGTGTTAGGTCCAGGAATTCCTAGAGCACGACCGGCGTTTTGCTGCCCATCTGTTCCGCGACTCCTCAGGCTTAAGAGCAGAACATGAGTCCGGTACCCAGGATTCAACGGTGACCTTCAAGCTTCGATTCTCTAGATGGACGACCATTCCCTTACTTAGTCACCTCTGGCCGGAGTGCTCCATACACTCAAGCATCTATTGGCCTCTACATTGCCGCCCGCGTCACCGGTGTGAACGCTTGTTGTTTACGGGCGAGAGACACGACATGCTCACTCGCTGCCGCCCTGGAACTTTTCCGGCGCGTTGATGATGTCGCTGATCAGGTACGTTGACGCGTCGAGGGTCGTGGGCAGCGCCTCCAGGTCCGGGTGGCTCAGTATCACCTCGATGCACTCCCGGCTGCCGCCAATGTAGGTGTGGCACAGGTCGATGTCCGTTGCCACGCACCAGGCCCGGTCCTCCGGCCACCAGAGGTTCGGCGAGTTGCTCCAGACGTTCCCGCGAGGCCAATCTGTTGCGAGAAAGGCCATGATGGCGTCGATAGGACCGCGGAACAGCAGGTGGTCTCGGTGCGGCGCTCTCACACGAGAACCGGCCTTGTAGAGGCGGGTGTCGATGTTTCCCCAGCCATCCCAAAGGCAGAAGTAGCAGATGTCGGGGATTGTGGTGAAGCCTCTGAGCGTTTCGACCAGGGTACGGCACTCCGCTTCCGGAATTGACCCGACCGTCGGACGCGAACCCCACGGCGGGTCTGGTTCATTGACGTGAGGGCCTTCGGGCAGACCTGCGACACGGTCGAACTGCATCAGGGGATGGACGGTCCGTCCCGTCCACGAAGCCACCGTGGACCATCGGACGGGCTGCTCCTCATCGTCGTTCAGATAGGCGGGATGAAACACGCGGGCGTATGCCGGAAACCCGTTTGGTAACAGGGAACGCACCGTCGACATGTTTGAGTCCGACAGGCGCTCTTCTACCCACCTGGCCTCCGACACGTCCTCGGAGAACTCCACACCATCGGGCGCGAGCTTGGTCTGCCGGATGGGAGCGCCTCCTCCGGAGGAAAGCATCGCAAGGCTGGTCATGTCGGAGCCTCGCCTGCGCAACACCAAGCGCGACATCAGCCTGCGAAACCACGATCGCCTGACGTACTTCATCTCCATTGTCGCATCCACCTACGCGCTATCTCCGGGCCGTCGCAGATTGAGGACTACACCTCCAGCCTGAACCTGAGGGCAAAAGTTCTTGATTTAAGGAAGGGGTCAATCAACCCCTTGTCGGATTCGCGAGCCACCGGCCCACCGACCGGATTAGCGAGCAGGCCATCTTTGCTATCGCTGAGTCCCACTCAAAGATCGAATACGTCCATGATCGGGCGTACAAGCACAGCTATGAGAAACACTGCAAAGGGTGTGGCTACCGCTCCAACGGCAATACTGGTCAAGTGGTCTGCGATCAGGACGGTCCCTGATTGAATCAATGCCGACGTGCGATCATTCAATTCATCTGGACTTATCGTGCCCGTGGAGAGAGCGACAGCGAGACCCAGAAGCGGGACCACAAGAAACACCGTCCCGAAGACCGCCTTCAGTTCCCCCACGATTGCCGGGATGTCAATCCCGCTCAGTCGTGTAATGGTGTAGCCTCCTACAATAAGGCCAATTGGCAGCAGCAACATCTCCATCGATTCCTACTGGCGTAGACCGGCTTACGGTTCGGATCTCCCAAGACCACTTCGCTCCTACCCACGTCGGCAGTCAAAGGGCGATCTTTTCCCTACGGAATCAGATCGGCTTATCACAACTCAAACACCCAACCGCCGGATGCGAGCAGCTAGCTCATGTTTGGGAATGGGACATCTCGGATCGTCCTGCATCGCTTCAAGGGCAGCGACGACCTGAGACACGGACAGAATTCCGGCATCCAGCATTCTGTCGACGAGCCACAGTGCGCCCAAGTGTGCGATGCCCTTGGACTCGGCGACGCTACGCATGGTCCTGTCTTCCGTCAGGAGGTGCCACCCTTGACGGTCAGCAAGCGCAAGAGCAAATGAATCCACCAGACTCAAGGCTGGTCGCTCGAACTGATAGACCATTGCCATTTCCACGCCATCGGCATCCAGTGATTCAACTCTTAGGCCGAAACCGAGGAGGCCCTGACGGCTGTACGCGCCGAGGTCTATCAGTTCCTCATGGAAAAGGAGGTCCGGCACCGCGAACTGGAACTCCAGCCCGAACATCTTGTCCAATAGATCGCGCTTCGAGAATTCAATCAGGACGGAGCTATCGCTGACGAGGACCTTCATCTGTTCCCCTAAGCGACCGAACCAGCCATGATCGCTTCGATCTCGCTGACTCGCAGTCTTAGCAATTCCGCAGCCTTGGATTCCGAAATCTCATTCTCTGCCAGGGCTCTCAAGCACAGGCGGCGAAAACGCGTGGGACTCTCCATCCGTTTGAGAGGACATGGCTCCTCGGTTCTCCAACTGCTTCCGATGCCACCGAAAATGTCCCGCAGCGTCGCCTCGGTGATGATTCCCAGGTCACGCATTCGCATGACCAGAGCCGCGGCGCTGATGCCGAACATATGCTTGATCTCGATGAGTTCACCGAAGCCGAAATTGAATCGGCGGCGCCCTACTTCACGGACGAGATCGTCCCCGGGTGCCAAGAATGCACCGGCAAAGCGCTGGCAGGCTCTTTCCTCACGCACCGTGGACGGGATATCTAGGACCATGTGGCCCAGTTCGTGAGCAATCGTGAATCGCTGTCGTTCGAAAGACTTCCCGGTGGTGCAGACCACAACGCGAACATCGTCCCCGCCGACCCGACGCACCCGGCAACTGAGCCCATCCACCGATCCGGGCAAGCTCAGCTTGAACACCTTGATGCCGTGCTCCTCCAGCAGCTCGGTTATGTCCGGGATTGGACCGCCTCCAAGATTCCAGGCGATGCGAACTGACATGGCTGCTCCCTCCGCATCCTCCAAGGTGGTGATTTGATAGGGCGCTCCATCCGGCTCGACGAGTTCCGTGGTGTCGATCCCCAGGATCTCCTCCACCTGCAAGTAGCGGTCTACGTGATCGAGGACCTCCCCCTCCACCGCGACTCGCTCCCGCGCCTTGGCTGATGCCAGCTTTCTGAACTCCACCGATTCCAGGGAGACGCTTGAAGGGGTCAGCAGGTAGCTCAGGGGTACCTCCAGGGCCTCTGACAGGGCGATGGCTACGGTTGAGCTCGGCATCATCTCCGATCGCTCGTACTTGCCGATCGCCTGGGCTGAGACAATGCCACCCATGGTTGACGACAAATCCCGTAGCGACAGGCCACTGCGTTTTCTGGCGAGTTTGAGACGTTCGCTGTACATGGGACTCCCTCCTTCCGGTTTACATTTTATGGTATAATGGCCGTTTGTGTAAACCATCCACATATGCTCATTCGCATGATTCTGCCAGGACACGAGGGCACTCAGCGGCGACTCGCACGGGGGGCGGACCTGGAAGAAACCCTCTGGGCATTCGCCCGGAAGCCTCCTACGCCCCGGAGGACGACTGACTCACGATGCGAAGCGACGATGCTTTTAACATACTGGCTCTTGACGGCGGCGGGATAAGGGGGATCTATGCCGCGCACGTCCTCGCCAGATTGGAGGACAGCATTGAGGTTCCTCTGCGGGAGCGTTTCGACCTCATCGCGGGAACCAGCACTGGGTCGATCTTGGCGGGCGCGTTATCGATGAACATCCCAATGCAGACTCTGGTTGAACTCTTCGAGAGTCAGGCCGACCGCATCTTTAGAAGAAGAAGGTTCAGCTTCTTCCCCATCATACGAAGCCGCTACTCGACACACCCTCTAGACCGGGTTATCGGCGAGTACGTGCCCGAAGTAACCATGGGACAGGTACCGGCCCCGCTAATGATTACGAGTTCAGACATATCCACCGGTGGGGTGCATGTCTTCAAGTCCGGGTATTTGGAAGACCTCGGAGAGCCGTATCTGAGAGACGGCGACGTGCGGCTGAGAGACGCGATTCTGGCATCGTGCGCCGCTCCTACATACTTCGACCCCAGACAGGTTGGCCAGTACCAATTGGCGGACGGGGGTCTGTGGGCCAACAATCCCACCATCATCGCCGTCATCGAGGCACTGTCCAAGTTCGGGTTGCCCCTTGGCAAGATTCGGGTCCTGTCCATCGGCACTGGACACTCTGCCAATTTCTACACCCAGAACAGGGCCTGGGGCCTCCTGACCGGCTGGGGCGGACAAAAGCTGGTCCCGTATGTGCTGGGTCTACAGTCCCAGGCATCAACCAACATGGCCAATTTGCTGCTCGGGGATCGCCACCTTCGCCTGGACCCGGAGATCAAGTCCTGGAAGCTGGATGACATCAAACACCTGGAGAGCATGAAGGCCCTGGCCGACAGGGACTTCACCCATTACAGCAAGGCCATCATGGCCAATCTAGAGAGGATCAAATGACAAGACGAGTGAACGACTTCAGCAAGTTCATGAGAGAACACGTGAATCTCAACCCATCCCGGTATGAGAGGTTGAAGAGGAGCGACAAGGCCGTGTCCGAGTACCTGAGCCAGAATCTGGTCGGGTTCAGGAAGACCGAGCGGCAGGGCTCCTACGCCCTCGGTACGACCATAAGACCCGTCAAGGACACCGACGAGTACGACGTGGACCGCCTCGTTTACGTGGAATACGACAACTCCAAGGATCCGAAGGATTACATCGACGACGTTTACCAGTGCCTCAAGGACAATGGCAACTACGCCGACAAGGTGCAGAAGAACACGAGGTGCGTCACGGTGAACTACGCAGGCAAGTTCAAGATAGACGTTGTTCCCTGCATAACCTACAACGGCAACCAATTCATCTGCAACAGGAAGACGAACGAGTACGAAGTTACGGACGGCACAGGATTCCGCGACTGGTTCAACGAGAAGAACGGGATCACCAACGGCAACCTCAAGCTCGTCACCCGGCTGCTCAAGTACCTGAGAGACCACAAGAAGACCTTCACGGCGCCGTCGGTCCTACTGACGACGCTGATAGGAAACACGGTGGATGACCGGGAGGATGACGGACAGTTCAAGACCCTTCCGGATGCGCTGCAGACCGTGATCTCGCGCATTGACGACTTCCTGAGGTCCCGTCCAATCATGCCCGAGATCCGCAATCCTGCTCTCCCAAGTGAGACCTTTACGCGGCACTGGGACCAAGCCAAGTACAGCCACTTCAGGGACATGGTCTCCAGTTACGCCAACAGAATCAAGGAATCGTACTGTGACGATGATGAGGAGTCGAGCATCAGAAAGTGGCGGGGCCTTTTCGGGGACGGGTTCGGTAGTCTGAGTGCCGCTGCAGGCGCGGCTGCGCTGGGAGCGGCGCCGAGGGTGGTCAAACCGAGCAAGCCCTGGGCCACAGCCTCGGTTCAGCGAGTTCAAGGTCGGCTCCGGCTAAATGAAGCCGACCTCGAATGGCTGCCAGCCAGTTTCCCCGATCTCCGTTACGATCGGGAGGCTGGCGTCATCGTCGGCGAGCTCGAGTTGCGCGCCGCCTACGACACAGGACGGAAGAAGCTGCTCATCGGTAGTGACGACGCGACGGCCAGCATGGACTCGTACCTGTGGGATTCATTCGCCATAAGGATCGAGCTGGACGCCCTCGATCAGAACGGCTGGCCCACTGTGTATGAAGTCGGCGGCAGGCACGCGCGGATCGCAGACCGGGAGAATGTCGAGACCATCGATCTGCATTTCTACCCGGACGGAGCTTGCTGCCTGGGCCTTCAGCTGCTGGCCGACCGCCGGACGACTCTGAAAGAGTTCATGGACGAACTGGTCGTCCCATTCTTCTACCGGCTCTCCTTCACCGACCTCCGTGGTCTGGTGGCTGCGCGGGAATACCTCTGGGCTGAGTATTCTCACGGCGATCAGGGTCTCCGGGAGTATATGTCTGACCTAGCCGACATTGCTAAGCATGGCCTGGATAGGAATGACCCATGTGCCTGCGGGAGCGGGCGAAAGTACAAGCGATGCCATCTGGGCGAGGTCGACAGACTCAAGCAACGACGGGCCTCCGGCTGACTTGTGTCCTACTTGCCAATACGGACTGCCTGTCGCCAGCTCAGATATCCCAAGGGAGCGACACTCTACCTAGTCTGCCGCCCCTGGCATCGCTAAGGCCCGACCTGAGGATTAATCTCCCTTGAACAACCCGGCTGCAGAAATCGTACTCGAACGGTGGAATCTACCGGTTAGGCGCGCGGACTGCCATTCCCGCACGCTTCTGCTCAAGTGTCCTCGCCATTCGAACATCGAGAGACTTGCAGCTGCGGCCTCGACTTGGCCGGGTCTTCGGCCATCAAGTCCGGCTACGAGACAGCCGTCTACAACGGTCAAGATTTATGATTTCAGTCTTACTAGGTTCGAAAATGTGGGCCCGGCAGGGATCGAACCTACGACCAATCGGTTATGAGCCGACCGCTCTACCACTGAGCTACGGGCCCACGAGGAGGGCTGAATCAGCGTAGCCAATGGGGTTTTGGGTGTCAAGGCGCTGTTGACACGCACCTGTTGACACACACGGGCCCCCGCGGTTACATTCGGCTTGCTTCCCAGCTTGATGTGTTCGCGAGGGGCGTTATGGCCGTGTCCAAGAAGATCAAGACTATGATGGAGCAGGGCTCCTGGATCCGGAAGATGTTCGAGGAGGGCATCGCCCTCAAGCAGCAGTACGGCGACGACAACGTGTTCGACCTGTCGCTGGGAAACCCCATCATGGAGCCGCCGAGGGAGTTTCACGATGCGCTGCGTCGACTGGCCGATGACACCACTCCCGGCATGCACCGCTACATGCCCAACGCCGGCTACGTTGAGACCAGGGCCGCCGTGGCCGCCCAGCTTGGTGAGGAGACTGGCTTGGGCTTTACCGCCGATCATGTGATGATGTCCTGCGGCGCCGGGGGCGCGCTGAACGTCACGCTCAAGGCGCTGCTCGACCCCGGCGACGAAGTGGTGGTCTTCGCCCCCTACTTCGTCGAGTACTTCTTCTACGCCGACAACCACGGCGGGTCATGCAAGGCGGTGCCGTGGGTCGACGGGTTCCTGCCCGATATGGGGGTCTTCGAGTCGGCGATCACGCCGCGGACCAGAGTCGTGCTGTTGAACTCGCCCAACAACCCGACGGGGGTCTTGTACTCGGACCAGGTGCTCGGGCAGCTCGCAGAGACGATACAACGTAAAGAGCGCGAGCTGGGCACGGAGATATTCCTGGTCAGCGACGAGCCGTACCGGAAGATCCTGTTCGACGGTCTGGAGTACCCGCACATCTTCAGCCACCACGTCAGGGGCATCGTCGCCACCTCCCACTCCAAGGACCTCGCGCTGCCCGGCGAGCGGATCGGCTTCGTGGCCGTCCACCCGGACTACGACGGCGCGGGGGAGCTGATGGACGGCCTGGTCTTCTGCAATCGGACGCTGGGTTTCGTCAACGCTCCGGCGCTGATGCAGCATATCGTCCGCGAGCTTCAGTCGGTAACCGTGGACGTGCGGGAGTACCAGGACAAGCGCGACTTCATGTACGACCGCCTGACGGGAATGGGATACGAGCTGGTCAAGCCCCAGGGCGCCTTCTACATGTTCCCTAAATCGCCTATTGACGACGACGCGGCCTTCGCCGCCGAGCTTCAGCGGCACAACGTTCTGGTGGTGCCTGGTCGGGGTTTCGGCGCCCCAGGATACTTCCGCCTGTCGTACTGCGTCACCGACAAGACGCTAGCAGGCTCGCTGACCGGGTTCCGGAAGGTGATCGAGGCCTTCGGTACGTTCTAGACCCTATCCGAGAACCTCGGTAAGCCGTTCGCCCTGAGCCCGTGTGGTTCGACAAGCCTGTCCTGAGCCTGCTGAAGGGTTCACCACGAACGGAGCTAAGCCGTTCGCCCTGAGCCCGTCGAAGGGCAGAGGTTAGTGTTGCCGGATAAGCTCTTAAGCCGGCCGGGTCGTCCTTGAACGGAGCTAAGCCGTTCGCCCTGAGCCCGTCGAAGGGCAGAGGTTAGTGTTGCCGGATAGGCCGCTAAGCCGGCCGGGTCGTCCTTGAACGGAGCTAAGCCGTTCGCCCTGAGCCCGTCGAAGGGCAGAGGTTAGGGTTGCCGGATAAGCTCTTAAGCCGGCGGGTCGTCCTTGAACGGAGCTAAGCCGTTCGCCCTGAGTCCGTCGAAGGGCAGAGGTTAGGGTTGCCGGATAAGCTCTTAAGCCGGCGGGTCGTCCTTGAACGGAGCTAAGCCGTTCGCCCTGAGTCCGTCGAAGGGCAGAGGTTAGGGTTGCCGGATAAGCTCTTAAGCCGGCCGGGTCGTCCTTGAACGGAGCTAAGCCGTTCGCCGCGAGCCCGTCGAAGGGCAGAGGTTAGGGTTGCCGGATAGGCCGCTAAGCCGGAGGGTCGGCCTTGAGGCCGAAGCCGGTCACCGGCACGAGCACCATGTCGTCGGGCCCGACTTGCCCTTCGTTTACCAGGACCTCGAGGCCGGCGAAGGCCGCGGCGGACGTGGGCTCACAGTAGATGCCTTCGCGGGCGGCCAGCTTCTTCTGCCAGTCGACGATGGACTCGTCGTCGACGGCCACAGACTGGCCCCCGCTGGACTTCAGCACGTCCACCACCTGCTGTAAGCGGGGCGGCGAGCCGACGGCGATGCCACCGGCGATGGTGCGCGCGTCGGGATTGGGTGACCACAGGCCGCCGGCGAAGGTAGCGGCCACCGGCATCACGGCCCGCGCCTGTATCGCATGCATCCTCGGCGCTCTTCCCACGCGGCCGGCGGCCAGCAGCTCCTGAAATCCCAGCCAGGCCCCGATGAACAGAGCGCCATTACCCACGGGTATTACCACGTGGTCGGGCATGGCCTCCTCCATCTGGCTGGCGACCTCGTACGCGAAGGTCTTGGTCCCTTCCAGAAAGAAAGGGCTAAGGCTGTGAGAGGCGTACACGAGCCCGTGCGCCCTGCAATATTCGGCGGCAGCTTCAGCGGCCGCCTCACGAGGGCCATCGATGAGATGGGTCTGCGCGCCGTAAACCGCGATCTGCCCCATCTTCGCCGGGGGCGCCGTGGCGGGGGCGAAAACGTGGGCCTCGATGCCCGACCTGGCCGCGTATGCGGCGACGGAAGCTCCGGCGTTGCCCGAGGAGTCCTCGACGACCGTTGTGACGCCCAGCTCTACGGCCATCGACATCGTCGCCGCTGTGCCTCTGTCCTTGAAGGAGCCGGTGGGGTTCAGGTACTCCAGCTTGGCGTGAAGCCGTCGTAACCCCAGGGCCTCGCCGGCGGACCCCATTGCGATCACGGGCGTGTTGCCTTCGCCGAGGCTTACAGGCCACGGCGGTCCGTGGACCGGCACCGGAATCGGTAACCCGGCCCACTGGTGCGCGGCACGGTGACCGGCCGGGTAACGGACGACCAGTGGCCCGTGGCAGCTCTCGCATCGGAGCGTGGACATGACTGGCTCATGGCCGCGGCCACAGCGTGTGCATGCCAGGTCTATGTGGGACATCGGTCGCTCCGAAGGGCACGCCCTGCACCCATATTTAGACGTATCGTACCGCAAACTCGCGTCGTCTCCCAACCCGCATGTGCTCTAGGCAGGGCAGATTTTGCGCCGCGCCGCCGGTCCGAGCCGTCACGGGGCGAGCGGTGGCTTTGTGGACACGGCGGGTTACAGGTAAGTGGAGGTATGCGGTTCTTGAAGGGATGGGACGTCCAACAGCGTGAATCGCCAGGCTGGCTGGCGAGGGGCTAGGATATCCGTCTAACGAAATGAGCGATAGAGGGACGAGTCAGGATGCCGCGGGGAGGCGCCGAACGCTGAGAGCGGTGCTATTGCCGTGGAATTCCTGTGCAGGGGTGCTGCGCTGCAGAACGAGTCTGAGCTTGTTCAGCGCCGCGCGCTCGAGCCTGGACACGTGCATCTGAGAGATCGAGATGATCTCCGCTGTCTGGCGCTGGGAGAGAGCACGGTAGTAGCGGAGCTGGAGGATCAGATTCTCCCTCTCCGGCAGCGTGTCCAGGGAGGTCGCCAGGGTGAGACGGTCCAGGGAGATGTCGAATCCCTTGTCCTCGTAGCCCACATAGTCGGAGAGCGAGAAGCTGTCGTCGGACTCGTCGGAGTCCAGAGTCTCGTCCAGGGACCTGGGGTCGCCTATGCGGCCGAGGACCGCGGCTTCGATGACCTCGTTGTGAGTCAGTTCGCAGGCCTGGGCGATCTCTTCCGTCGACGGCCATCGACCCAGGGTTGATGCGATACTCTCGGAGGTCTTGTCCATCGTCAACTTGTTTCCCCCGACTCCCCTGGGGATCTTCAGCAGACTGCCATGATCACGCAGATAGTTGAGTATCGCGCCCATGATCTCCGGTATCGCCAGCGAGGAGAAACTTGAGCCGCGGAGGGGATCGAATTTCTCGATGGAGTTCAGCAGGCCGATCATCCCGACTTGAAACAGGTCGTCCTGGGGCTCTCTTGATGAAGAAAACTTTCGGCAAAGGCGGCGGACCAGTGGCTCGTAGTTGCGCACGAGCTTCGATCTCGCGCTGGCGTCATCCGATTCGCGGTATGCTACCAGTAGTCTCAATGTCTCAGACGAATTCGATGTAGGCGAGACTCTGCTATCCTCCGCCGGCTGGCGACCCGGCTGCCGGGCCATCGAGCCGTTGGGCCGGGCGCGCCACGAGGGCGCATTCGCCGGCGCGACTAATAGTCTGTTAACGGTTTGTTCACGTTTGACAAAGTTATTACAGCGCCGAATCCACGGAACCCGCGCGGTCACGGTATTGGCACTGGTGCCTGCACCAATATCCGTAGCGCGGACGGCATCGGGCGCGGGCGCACCGGGTCAGCAAGATGCTCGTCCGCCGGGCACAGGTCTGTGGAGTTGAATACACCCGGGTCCCGGGTCGGAAGGGCGCGCGAAGTAGATCGAGGTAGGCCAGAGCGGCTATCGGCCGCTGGCCAGGTATCGACTCCCCGGCGACGAGGCGTTGACGGTCCGATAGCGCCGCGCTAATATATAGACACCCAATACATAGAGGGGTAATACATGGTCGCGAAGGCCACCAAGGACCTGCAGAGCTCGCGATACTGGGAGATGCTCATTAAACACAGCGTCTCCCGATACCTGTTGCTTGACATGTTGGCCAAGCGCCCGATGCACGGCTACGAAATCGCCAGCACGATTGAGGAGTGCTGCGAGGGCTGGTGTAAGCCCACGGCAGGTATGATCTACCCGACGATCCGGGAGTTGGTCGCAGACGGATACATCGAATGTGACGATGCGCTGGTCAATGGCAGAGTGCGAAAGACCTGTCGGCTAACGGAGTCCGGGCGGGCGGCCCACCAGACCGGGGCCAGGGTGTGGTCCGAGGTGCTCCCATACCTGGAGCAATCGGTGAACGAGGTGGTGCTGGGGAAGGGGAAGGACACGCTGTGAATCGGGACGCCGTCCGCCTAAGAGTTTGTGGGTAAACCCGCTGTCGTTCGTCTTTGCGGCGAAATGCCTGTCCCGACTGGATTCAGGGCCACAACCCACGAGGCCCTGGTTGTGGAGTAGGTGAGCAGGACGAACTTCGCGGACGGTGTACCAGTGGCCGGCTGAATATTGGCCCATTTCAGGGAAGGAGCATCACATGACACAGCTCGAACACGAAGAGATCAAGGGGATTGTGCGCGACCGCTACGCCGACCTGGCTCGACACGCGGAGGCGGGCGAGGACGACTGCTGCGGCGACTTGTGCTGCGCCCCGATGGAGTCGGGGCTCGAAACGACGATAGCCCTGTACACGTCCGACGAGACCGATGGACTGCCGACGGAGGCGCTCGCCGCCTCGGCGGGATGCGGGAATCCGACGGCCCTGGCCTCCCTGCGAGAGGGGGAGACGGTTATCGACTTTGGCAGCGGCGGTGGCATCGACTGCTTCATCGCAGCGCGATCTGTCGGGGAACAGGGGAGAGTGATCGGCATCGACATGACCCAGGAGATGATCGACCTGGCTCGGGCCAACGCGGCCAGGCTCGGCATATCCAACACAGAGTTTCATCTGTCAGATATTGAACGCACCCCCGTTAAAGACGAAACGGCCGATATCCTGATCTCCAACTGTGTGATAAACCTGGCGCCGGATAAGGGGGCGGTGTTCCGCGAGGCCTATAGAGTCCTGAAGCCCGGCGGTAGGCTCATGGTGTCGGACATGGTGCTCGTGGAGGAGCTGTCCGAGGAGCAAGAGGCCGATCGGACGAGACGGGACGACTGGGTTGCCTGTCTCGCCGGCGCCGAGTTGAAGAAGGTCTATCTGGGCAAGATCGCCGATGCAGGATTTACCGACGTCGAGGTCGCCTCGGAGACGCACGTGGGGAACGGCGAGGGCTGGAGGTCCAAGGTGCGCAGCATGGACATCAGGGCCACGAAACCGGGCGGCTGAACGCGTCGCCCCGGCGAGGTTGCCAGGCTCCGAGACGAAATCGGGGCCCGGAATGAACGAATGCCTGGTCGCCGAGAAAGCGCCCGCTCTGGGCTCGCGCAGAGGACGTCCGGTGATCGGTCTGTGGCCGGACGCAGTGCAACAGCGCGGCTAGGCGCGGAGTTTCACTTCCGACGTGTGGTTTTCGGACTGAACTGGCAGTATGTCGATGCCCCGGCGAATCTGGCCCAGCATCTCTGATAGCTGCTCCTCCAGGCTGAACAACACCTCGCGGGCGTACTGGTCAGCGCCCTCTCGCCGGCTTACGGCGACCTGGTCGGCGGTGCTGACCGAGCCATAGGCCTTCTTCTGGGCGTCTTGCAATATGGCCTGGGCCTCTTCCATTGCCTCGTCGGTGATCTCCTGGGATCTGGCGTTGGCGGCCGCGACGATCTCAGACTCATCGACTTTGGCCATGTGCTCGTTGTGGGCCTCTACACGGGCCGCGACCTCTTCCTCCCCGGCACTCTTCATGCGCTGGGACTCGAGATAGGCTTGATTGAGAATAGAATCCTTCTGAGTAAGGACCTCCCGCGCTTCCTGAATCTCGGCGGGAACAGAATTCTTCAGCGCGTCTATCAGCGCCGAGAACCGGTCGCCATCGACCATCACCTTTTTTCTCAAGCCGGGCACTCGTGTGCTCTCACCGTAGAACGCCCGTAGTTCCTGGATAGCCTGTTCGAAGTTCACGCTGATTTCCTCCTGTTCTGTGAAATACGGCTTCTCGAATTTCCGCCCGCTGTTCCGATGAACGGACGGCCAACGATTATGAATCCAGCTTTTTACGCATCGCTTCCAGGACGTTCGCCGGGACGAGCTTGCTAACGTCCGCGCCAAGGCGGGCTACCTCTTTAATTCTGCTGGAGTAGACGAACTGATGCTCCAGGGAACTCATCATGCAGACCACGTCGATGTCGGGCGCGATGTTCCGCCACATAAGCGCCATCTCAAACTCTAGCTCGAAGTCGAATCCGGCCCTGAGCCCCCGGAGGATGAACTCCGCGTCCTCGGCCCGCGCGAAGTCAGGGGCCAGGCCGCTGAAGGGCGTTACCCGGATGTTCGAAATCCCTTCCACGGCCTCAGCGAAGAGATTCACGCGCTCCTCGGTCCCGAACATCAACGTCTTGGATGGAGGCCTGTCGTAGACCGCCACGACAACCTCATCGAAGACGGTGGCCGCCCTCCTGGAGATGTCCACGTGGCCGTTATGGACTGGATCGAAGCTGCCCGGGTAGATCGCCCTAGGCATCGACAGCCCCGGCCCTCACGACTGTGATCGCGGTGTCGCCGTATTTCCTGTCTGTCAAGTGCGTAAACTTACCACCCGTCTCGACGGTGTCGGACCCGGCTCGGTACTCGACAACCAACAGACCACCTTCCGCAATCAGTCGCGGTCTCTGCATTCCGCCCTCGATCACTCTGATCTCGTCGGAGTCGTAAGGCGGGTCCGCGAATACGAGGTCGTAGCCGCCCTCCAGCGTCGGCCATGCTCGACTCACTTCCGATCGGACCACCCTCGCGTTCGACTCCAGAGAGAGTTGCCGCAGTAGCGCCCGTATCGCGCTACAAAGTCTTCCGTTTCGTTCAACGAACTCGGCCCAAACCGCCCCGCGACTCAACGCCTCAATGCCCAGTACCCCGGTCCCGGCGTACAGGTCCAGGACCCTTTTCCCCATGACAGCCTCGGTCCCTATGATCGAGAATATGGCGGACCGGACCCTTTCTGAGGTGGGGCGTAGATTCGCGGCAGCCGGTGTCTGTATTATTCGACCTTTGTAGGATCCGCCGCTGATTCTAGTGGTCACGCACAGGTGTCCAGAGCTTTACTGTTATTCGCGGTTGGCCGCCGGGGCCACCTGATTTACCGGTCGGGCGCCAACGAGGCCGTCAGATGGCACTGGATCGAGACAACCCGCCTAGAATCGGAACTGAGTGAACCCGATGCTAGCACGACTTGTGGACGGGTGAAAGGACATTGACGCGCTTCTTTTTTGGAAAAGTATTGATTTATGTTTCGCCGTTTGCCTAATGTGGCGTCCGCATCTGGGTGCGTTCAACATGGAGGTGCTGGAGCCCGGGGAGCTGGCGACCGGCACCGCACTCGAGATGGCGGTCGGCGGCGCGGTCACGGCCGTGGCTATAGTAGTCGGCTCGCGCATCATGGACGCTGGGAACTTCACTACGCCGTTCATCTTCATGGACGCCGCCTAGCTGGCATTCACCATGGTCTACTGGCGGGTGTTCAGGCCATTGGAGCTGTCCGAGACGCGAACGTAAAGGCGCCGCCGACCGGAAAATAGCGACAGCAGGAGAAGGTGATCGTTGGCGCCTGGCGCGGCGGGCTCAGTGCAGATTGCCGGTGGTCGGGTCCAGCACCAGGACTCGGCTGTCCACGCGCAAGCCGAGCGAGTCGCGGCACTGTATGAGGGTATCCAGCGCCTGTTCGCGTGTACCGCAGCCCCCCTGCAGCACGATCTCGGCCAGCTCCTGGCCCAACCCCGATATGCCGGGTGCCCGCTCCTTGTAGATGGCCTCGATAGGCGACCATAAGTTTGCCGGCAGCTCTGACTGAAGCTCCGCGTAGCGCATTGCCCAGGTGAAGGACCAGGGGCTGCCCCGCTCGGGCACGGGACTACTCCGCACTCCTATGAGGGCCCCCGCGGCCATCCGTTCGAGAATGAGGCGGCGCTCGAAGCCGAAGGGCGCGAGCAGGTGCTGAAGGGCGGGGTGGAGGACCATCTCTTCCAGGTCGCCGCCGACCCGGGCCTCCGACGTGTCGTCCGAATAGCCGGTCCCTCTGATGGTCTTCGGGTAGCCCCGATTGGTCATGACGATGTATGTCAGCTCGTGGGCGACATGATAGGCCAGATCGGGATCTGGGAGCGAGAGCCAGTCGGGTGGATCGGGCGCCGTCAGGTCCGCGCCCTGTTCGCCGAAGACGGCGCTGTGGCCGCGTGCGACGAGGGCTTCGACCTCCGGCAGCTCACGGGAGAAGGTCTCCCAGAACGCGTCGAAAGGCTCGACCAGCTCTCGACCTAGAACATGCA
Organism: Dehalococcoidia bacterium; assembly: GCA_965248005.1. Taxonomy (GTDB): domain Bacteria; phylum Chloroflexota; class Dehalococcoidia; order Lucifugimonadales; family UBA1123; genus CBDFIE01. The sequence continues at coordinate 869,749 of OZ252049.1, read as the reverse complement.
TGCGCAAATGCTATCAGATGGTGACTATCCCGGGACTGCCTTGCGCGATAGGTAGTCGTGGAGGGCCTGGACCGTCTCGCTGTTCTCGTCGAATGTGAAGCCGTCCACCTTGTACTCCTGACGCGCGCTCATGCCGTCCACGGCGCCGAGGTCGACCGTCTGTGTCATGAGCCGCCGTTCTTCCTCGACGGAGGGCATCAGGTCCCTTCCGCTGAGCTGGGACAGCGCGGCAACCAGGCCATAGCCTCCCCAGTTGGAGACGCTGGCTATGACTAGCTTCGTGGTCCTGGTGACGCATGGCAGCTCGACGAGCGTATCGACCTTCGGGATCCGATCGGTCAGGTTTCCCATGCCGATCTCGTTGCCGCCGTCTCCAATGCCAACGGTGGCGTGGGCGTCGGTGAAGATGTGGTCGATGCGGGCGTTGTGGGCGGTAATGTCCTTGCCCCTCATGTTGCGGTAGAGTCCCTCGCTGGTCATGCCGCAGCGCTCGATGGAGATGATGACCGATGGCTCGACATCGCGCAGCAGTCCCGTGGCGAACTCGCGGCTGGCCTCGTCGCCCACGATCGGGAATTCGATGACCCTGGCGTGGTCGCCGGCTATGGCCGACATAAGCGAAGACGCGTAGCGATCGGTGACGTGCACGACGGTGTAGCCCAGGTCGTGCAGCGCGTTTCCAATCGCGGCAGCTCCCGGGGGCCCATCCGTTTCGGCGGCCCCGGCGTCAAGAATGTAGAAACCCGTGACGATTATCGCGACGCCCGGGTTGTCCAGGACCAGGCGGGCCGCGTCCAGAGTGAAGCTCTCGGGGAGATACGGTCTGAGGGCCGATATGCCGCGCCGGTCGCGGTCGAGAATGATGTCGTCGATCGTCAACGGGCGCTCCGCATATTCGGCCTAGTGTCCTTAATCACAAATGCCCTGCATAATTCGCGCTCACTGTTTCAGCGGCACTGTGGTTCGACAGGCTCACCACGAACGGGGAAGCAACACGTCCGTTCGGCCTGAGCCAGTCGAAGGCCCGCGAATTAATGGGCTTACTTTGACTCAGGAGCCTAAAGTACCGCCAGGTCTTCGTCCATCATGTCGGTGATGAACATGTGCCCCGGCGAGTGGGTAATCATCAGGGGGGTCTTGGAGCTCATCGCGACTGCCTGAGGCGTCACGCCACATGCCCAGAACACGGGAACTTCGCCTTCCTCGATTTCGGTCGGGTCTCCCAGGTCGGGACGGGAAATGTCCTCGATGCCGATTGCCTCGGGCTCGCCGATGTGAATCGGGGCGCCGTGGACGGCGGGAAATCGCGAAGTGACCTGCACGGCCCGAACGACCTGGTCGTTGGGAACCGGCCTCATCGAAACCACCATGGGGCCGGAGAACACGCCCGCGGAGCGTGTGGGGATATTCGTAACATACATCGAAACGTTGGACCCCCGCTCGACATGGCGCAGCCCGACCCCGGCGCTTATCAGAGCCGACTCGAAAGTGAAACTGCACCCGAGCAGGAACGAGACCAGGTCGTCTCGCCAGTATTCAGAGATGTCGGAGACTTCGGAGACCATCTCGCCGTGCTCGAAGACCCGATACAAGGGGATGTCGGTACGCAGGTCGGAGCCGGGCGCAAGCTGCCTGGGCTCCGTCTCGCCAGCCTCGACCACTTCCAGCAGCGGGCAAGGTCTCGGGTTTCGCTGGCAAAATAGCAGGAAATCGAAGGCCTGCTCTCTTGGCAACACCGCGAGGTTGGTCTGAACTCTGCCCGGCGCGAGGCCGCTGGTGGGACGGACAAGCTTATCGTTGCGGACGAGCTGCCTGAGTACGGCCGGACTGGTAGGGACTGCTGGCGCTGTCAACGGCGTCCTCCAGGCCCTGGCCAATGCCGGCGAGTCAGCGAAAGTTTAGGGCTACGCCAACAATAGTACGACACCGGCGCGCAGTCAACCCGGAAGACTCAGACTCAAGGCCGCGTACGAGCATGGCTACTCGCGAACGGCGCCGACGGGGAGACCGTTGACGCCGGCTTCATCGGGACCACTTTGAGCCAGGGGTGGCGTGGTGTCGGCCCAAAGGTTTGACTGGCATACAATCTCCAGAAACCGGGCGAGCGCTTCGCTCCTCTTGCGGTCCTGCAGATAGACCACGTGCAGGCTGATCGGCGCCATGAGCTCGGGAATATCGAGCACCGCGAAGCGCTCTTTCCGACCGTCGACCTCAAGAGACGATCTCGGCAACATCCCGATGCCCGAAGCCTCCGCGACTGAAGCCGTCAAGGTCTGAAAACTGGCGGCTTCGAGGGCTATTCGAGACCGCAGTCCAAATTTGTCCAGTAAGTCGTCCGTGACGTCGCGGCTCGTGGAGCCGGACTCCCGAACGAAGATCATTTCCGACTGGAGGTCCGTGGGCTGAACGAGGCCGCGGCGGGCAAGAGGGTGGTCCGAGACGGCCACCGGGACGATTTCGTCGTTCGCCAAGCGCAGGGACTTCAGCCCATCGCTTAACGCGGCGCGCGCGATAAACCCCAGGTCGAAGTGGCGGTCGAGCCTCAGCTTTTCGACACCGGCGCACGTGTCCACCGTCAGGAGGACTTCGGTATAAGGCCAGGTGCGCTTGTATCTGCCCAGCGCCTGGGGCAGCAACGGCTCCCACTCCAGGCTCATGCCCACGTGGAGCCTGCCCTGGTCGGTCCCATTCAGGCTCGACATGAGGGTGCGAAGCTCGTCCGCCTGGGCCAGGAGGTCACCGGCGCTTCGGTACAGCACCTCTCCGGCCCTGCTGACCACAGACCGGCGTCCGACTCGATGAAACAGCTTCAGTCCGAGCTGCTCCTGCAACGACTTAATGTGGGCGGATATGGCGGGCTGACTCATGAAGAGCCGTCTGCTGGCCTGAGACAGTGAGCCTTCGTCCACTACCGCGCAGAACACTGCTAATCGATGTAGGTCCGGTCTGAACATCCTTTAGGCTCCGCTGCAAGGTCCCGTCGTCGAGGCCGCATGCGCCGTGCTCCAAAGTAGACTGAGTGAGTCGGGACGGGATGGGTGCTCGATCAGCGTGTTGCGGTCCGCTGCCGCACCGGACGCCCCGCATAGAGGCCATGGACGTCGGAGTGTGCACCAGCGACTCGGCGCCACACCGCCCTTGACACGCTGAGGCCGAGCCTCCTGAGGTTACCTCCAGCGGGCAGTCAAACGACTACTCACAGGTTGACTGCAACACGGAATCAGCTAATGAGACCAAGCATCCTGGGTCGTGTGTTCGAATTCGGGACCTGGGTGACCCCCACAACCTGCCCTCAGAGCGCTCAGCTCGTCTCACATAATACTGATGAGGGAGGTCGCGGCTTAGTGATCACATGGATCGATGAATCGATTTAATGAGACTTTATGAGGCCGTCGGTGGAGACCAAGAAACACACACGGGGTAGACCTCGGCTAAATATCGGGCTCCCTGCCATTGTCGAGGCGGTGTTCCGGCACGGTCAGATCGTCATGGCTGCAGGGGAGCTCGGCTGCTCTCCAGCCTACGTCCACGCCGCATTGAGCCGAGCCGATCTTTGCCTGCAGGATGTCCTCGGTGCCGAAGACGTCCACTCACTAGTACTTAGTTAGCTAAATCACGATACGTATGCTTAAGGGAACCGGGGTGCACAACGTTCTTGGTCCATTCGAAGGGGACGGGGCACTGGTTGCGAGCCTGGGTAAAGGCATCTATGGCACGGCAGACATCGCGCACAGAGGTGGCGTTAAGACCCCGCAGGGCTCGACGCGTCAGGATGCTGAACCAGACCTCGATTTGGTTGAGCCAGGAAGCGTGGGTAGGGATGTAATGGAAGTGGACATTGGGATGCCGAGCCAGCCACCGGTCATGCTTGGGCTTATGAGTATTAAGGTTATCCAGGATAACGTGCAACTCCTGGTCGGGGTACTGAGCGACCAGACGGTTCATGAAGTCCAAGAACTCACGCCGGCGGCGGCGGCGATAGTGGCCTACCGTCACCGTCCCTCGGGCAACCTCCAGGGCAGCGAAGAGGGTGGTGGTTCCGTGGCGTTTGTATTCGTGGCTGAACCCGCGGAGGGCCTGCCCGTTGGGCATGCGCAGCCAGCCCTGAGCCCGCTCCAGAGCCTGGATGGCGGGTTTCTCATCCACGCTCAACACCACCGCGTTCTCCGGCGGGTCCAGATACAAGGCCACCACATCGGCCGCTTTCTGGGCGAACTGGGGGTCCGTGCTCACGCACCAACTTCGACGACGCTGCAAATGAATCCCATGTTTCCTCAGCACCTGCCAGACATAGTGGGCTGGAACGTCTCCCAATGCCTCAGCGACCAGCCGCCCTGTCCACGTGCTGTATCCCTCGGGAGGCGGTTCAACCAGCTTCGCCAGGATGCGCCTCTCAGTGCTGGCCGTGTACTTCCGAGCCTTTCCGGGCCGGGCCCCGTCGTTCAGCCCTGCGCTCCGCTCCGCCGCAAACCTCTTCCGCCACACCACAACCCGCGCCCGCGTCAGACCCACCTCCCGGGCGATCGCTGTATTGGGCGTTCCATCGGCCGCCAGCAGAACCAATCGCGCGCGCTGTACGGCTCGATACGGAGCAGTACGGCTCCGAACCGTGGTCTCCAGCTCCCCACGCTCTCCGGTTGTCAACGTGATGATCGTCTCTGCTCTTCGCATGCGGTCAGCATAACATCTGCCTACCATTACGTATAGATATTATCAAAACTAAGTACTAGTTCACAGAAAAGTACGATGACCGGCCTCGTCGCGCCCGGCGTCGAGACTCACGATTTACGCAGGGGCGGATAAAGCCGTTCAATCTGTAGCTGTCGCTGACCGGTCGCGATCACAAATTCGGCGGACAATTCGGCAATCGTGTCGTGTTACGACCCGATCCGCCTTGCTCGCATAGCTCTTTTCTGACTTCCGACACCCACTGATTCGAGAGAAGGTCACTCGGGACGAACACAACTGCGGGGCGGCCTGGAAGTCTACTGGGCTTTTGATGTGACCTTCAATATCACCGATGCTAGCAAGATTGTTGAGCACCGCAGAAATAGCGCTTACGCACGGTTAGGCCGTACTCACGGAGTAGTCCGAGCCTGGCCTACCGTAGGCAAGATCGTCAGCAGGTGCTGTCTCGACGTTACCTCGGGCACGATGCCACCGTACCACGTATGGATCTCCTGCTGGGAGGCGACAAATCGGCTATGTACAGAATCCAGCGAAAGTAGCCCTGATTTAAGCCTAACGACGCTGCCGAACCCCCATAACACCTCGCAATCCGATGTGTTGACAAAAATGGGGGGGAGCGACGATAATTGCCCCGTCCGCGTGCGGGTTTGGGTCCCGCGTCTCTTGCGGAACGTCAAGACACCGACCGAGGAGGTCGAACAATGACTAAGTTTATTGGAATACGGTGGTTAATCGTAGCGTCAGCAGCGGCCATGCTGTTAGTGGTCGGCGCGGCCTGCGGCGCGGACCCCGAGGTCGTGGAGGTGGTCAAAGAGGTGGTGGTGGAAAAAGAGGTGCCCGTGGAGGTGATCAAGGAAGTGGTGGTGGAGAAAGAGGTCGTGAAGACGGTCGCGGGACCAGAAAAAATCGTCGAGGTAGAGGTGCAGGGGAAGAAGTATGTCACCGACCCGACGACCGGCAGTGTGTTGTCCGCGCCTGAGTACGGTGGGACGATAACCTACACGTCCAGCAGCTCAGGGGATCAGGCCAAAAACTATCCCACGCGCCACGGGTCGCACCTATTAGGTGGCGTCGCGGAAATGCTAGCGATAGCGGACTGGGGAATAAGTAGGGCTGAACATGACCACATGAAGCGCCCCGTGCCTCTCTGGGTCATGATAGGTCAGCTGGCGGACTCCTGGGAAGTAAAAGATGACGGTACAACCTTCGAATTCAGCATCCGCGATGGCGTCAACTGGCACGACAAAGCCCCGTTGAACGGTCGCAAGTTTGTTGGCAACGATGTCGTTGTCAACTACGAGCGCTATTTTGGTATAGGCGAGTTCTGTGAGGGCGGTGTCATCCACCAATATAAGGCCATACCAATCGATTCCATAACTGCTCCCGACGCTTCAACGGTTGTTTTTAAGCTGACTAAACCGCACCTCACATTCCTCGACGACATCTTCAACGCCTATCCTCCTCATCTAGTACCCCCCGAGGCGATAGAGAAAGAATGCGAGGTTAACGACTGGAGGGACGTCGTCGGCACAGGGCCCTTTGAGCTGACTGAAGTGGTCAGCGACGTCTCTGTTACCTGGACCAAGTTCCCTGACTACTACGGATTCGACGAGAAGTTCCCGGAGAACCGATTACCCTATGTCGACGAGATAAGGATGCTCCAGATGCCAGATGAGGCGACACGGATTTCAGCACTGCGCACAGGGAAAATCGATTATCTGGGCTGGTCTGGGGACACAATGGTACCGATCGACCAGGCAAACACCCTCAAAGAGACCAACCCGGAAATGCAATATATCCCATACATTTATCGGTCCAACGGGACAAGTTTTGCCTTGAACATGAGTAATCCGCTGTTTGAAGACGTTCGGGTGCGCAAGGCAATGCAGATGGCACAGGACCTCGAGACAATCAACAATGTCTTGTACGGTGGTGAGGCCAAGTGGAAACCTCAGGGAATTATAGGAGACGGCGCTGCCGATTATTTCACGCCGTTTGATGAGTGGCCTGAAGAGATCAAGAAAGGCTATATGTATGACCCGGAGGGGGCCGAGAAGCTGCTTGATGAGGCTGGATTCCCCCGCGGCGCGGACGGAATCAGATTCAAGACAGTCTATGAGGGCGGGACCTATTTCAAGAACTTGGCCCTCGCAGACGTAGCCGCCTCTTACTGGGCAGCGATTGGCGTTGATGTGGAGATAACGCAAGCCACCGACGCCGCTGCCCATAACGCTAGTATGGCAGACCGTACTTACGAAGCTCTGGGGCCGGCATATATCGGTTACGATAGAAACCCCACCTTCCTCATGAACTGTTATGCTCGCTCGGACGGAGGGTGCAACAGGCCCGGGGCGAACGACCCGGAGCTTGACGCCTTGATTGATGCCGCCCTGGCTGCCACAACCTTCGAGGAGCAGCAGATGCTGGTTAAAGAGGCGGATATGCACCAGATCGCGGACCACTACTACGTCTGGTACTTCAAGATCCCAAACTATAATGTGGTCCAACCATGGCTCGTCGGCTACAACGGCGAATACTTCCTGGGTTTCCAGCAGCGCTATGCTCAGATCTTCGCCCGTACTTGGATTGACTCCCAGATGAAGGAAGCAATGGGTCGTTAGGGGTTTCACCCCTTGTGGCTGACGGTAAGGAAAAAGGGAGCTGGGAGGCTCAGGCTTCCCAGCTCCCTAACTTATCGAATAATGAGAGGGGGTGACGCGGTCTGCAATTGATGAGTGCTCAACCTGAAAAGCCCTGATATCAAGTCACTTTGGTATAGGGCCAGGTACACCCGGCCGTCAGAGGTCTGCATCACCACCGCTCGGGATAGGGCCGTCATTCCGGCGAAAGCCGGAATCCAGAAGGTTGGCGAAGTCACCCAACCAATGGATTTCCTCCCCAAGCCTTTGGTGATCCCGATAAGTCGGGACTGCACCGGGGTTAAGATTAGGCAGACCCGAAAATCGTACTGCGCAGATTAGAACCAGAGATGGGACTGCCCTGCGTCTACATTCTTGCGAGCAAGCGCAATGGCACGTTGTACCTTGGTGTGACATCGAATCTCGTGCAGCGGATCTGGCAGCATAAGAACGACTTCGTGGAGGGATTCACGAAGCGTTACGGTGTACACACGCTCGTGTGGTTTGAAGCTCATGAATCAATGGAGAGCGCTATCGCACGCGAGAAGGCGATCAAGGAATGGAAGCGAGTGTGGAAGGTTGAGTTGATTGAGAAGGGTAATCCGGCTTGGCGGGATTTGTATGACGAGATCGTCTAACTGGATTCCGGTTTTCACCGGAATGACGTGGCAGGTGGATTCCGGCCACGACTCCAATGCGGGGCAGGCTTTTCACCGGAATGACGAGAGCCTACCCCGTACCTGCTACGGGGTTGGGATATATACCGTAATGACGGGGGAAATGGCAATGATGAGGTATAGCAAATGAGAGCCTACGTCATCAGACGGATATTGCTGATATTCCCCACCTTGTTCATATTGACCACGATAGTCTTCCTCACGGTGCGCCTGATTCCGGGCGATGCGATTGACGCTATGGAGATTAGGCTCGACGCTGCAGGGGAGATGGACCGCGACGAAATTGAGCGCATGCTGGGACTGGACAAGCCTATTTATACGCAGTATTGGGACTGGATGTCAGGAATCTTGTTTCAAGGCACCTTCGGCGAATCAATGATGTTCGACGCTGTCCCGATAGAGCAGCGGATATTAGACAAAGTGCCAGTAACCTTCGAGCTTGGAGTCATGGCGATCGGAATCGGGCTCCTGATTGCGATGCCCGTCGGCATCTACTCGGCGATGCGTCAAGACACGGCCGCCGACTACGGTGGGCGCACCCTTGCCATCCTCGGGATCGCAACTCCCAACTTCTGGCTGGGAATGATGGTCATGATATACCCGGCGATCTGGTGGAACTGGTCGCCACCGATGGAATACGTTCCTTTCACCGAAGACCCGTTGGGGAATCTAGGGATACTCATCATTCCCAGCCTGGTTCTAGGGACCGCCATGTCCGCGGGTACCATGCGGTTGACGCGCACTATGATGCTGGAGTCCCTAAGACAGGACTACGTCCGGACGGCCTGGTCCAAGGGTCTTACCGAACGGGTAGTTATTACTAGACACGTGCTCAAAAACGCCCTGATCCCGGTAGTGACCGCGATAGGCATGCAGCTGCCTATCCTGATTGGTGGCTCCGTGATCATCGAGAGCATATTCAACCTGCCGGGGTTAGGTAGCTACACGCTGAGGGCGCTCACTGAGAGAGACTACCCTGTGATCGCCGGAGCAAACCTGGTCTTCGCTACCGTGGTTATATTGGCCAATCTATTGATCGACCTGATTTATCCCTATTTAGACCCCAGGGTCCGCTACAGCTAGAGTGAGCGTATGAGCGACGCGATAGGGGTACCAACAGCAGTAATTCCGCCGAAGAGACGTTCGCGGGCGGCTGATCTCGTTCGAAGGCTTTGGAAGGAGAAGCCACTAGGCACTGCCAGCGGGATTATCGTACTGCTATTGGTCTTCGTCGCGATCTTTGCTGAATTTCTGGCGCCTTATCCGCATGACGAAATACACCTGATAGACAGGCTTCAGGGCCCATCATCCACATATCTCATGGGTACCGACCAGGTGGGGCGGGACTTTATGAGCCGCATCATCTATGGGGCTCGTCTGTCGTTATTGATCGGTCTGTCCGCGACCGCTGTCAATATCGTGGCCGCTTTCCTGGTAGGCGGCACGTCAGGATTCCTCGGTGGAAAACTGGACCTGATCATGCAGAGATTTGTGGATGCGTGGATAGCTTTCCCCGGACTGATCCTGCTGCTAACGATAATATCCATAGTGGGACAGGGTTTGCTACAGCTAATATTGGTCCTGGGGATATCAGGAGGCATCGGCGGCTCAAGGGTACTCAGGGGCGCCGTTATCGGCATTAAAGAGAATGACTACTTTCTGGCGGCGCGGGCACTTGGCAGCCCCAGCACCACAACTCTTCGACGACATGTCCTTCCCAACGTCATGCCTATCGTGATCATCTCGTTCAGCATCACCATTGGGGGTGTGATGCTCACAGAGGCCTCTGTGAGCTTTCTCGGGTTTGGCCTGTCACGCGAGATTCCCAGTTGGGGTGGTCTGCTCAGCCAGGAAGGACGAGCGTTTATGGAGCAGGCGCCATGGCTGGCTCTTTGGCCTGGTCTTTGCCTGACAGCCGTTATCTACAGTCTAAACATGTTTGGCGACGCATTGAGGGACCTCATCGACCCCAGGCTCAGGGGTGCTTAACGGTGAGGGCGACAAGCTCGCTGAGACAAAGAGGGGACACAGATGAAAATCGGCGCATCGTTAGCTAGCTACTCCACAACATGGAATGAAATTGAAACTGCTATCAAGACTATGGAGTCTGGGCGCTGGGGCAGCATCTGGTTTCCAGACCATTTCATTCCGCCCGCAGCCTGGAAAGGCTCCGAAGACCAACCTATCTATGAGTCATGGTCGTTGTTAGCTGCGGTTGCGGGAATGACGGATAAACTTCGCATGGGTCACATGGTGAACGGCAACTCTTATAGAAACCCAGGTCTGGTGGCCAAAATGGCCACGACCATCGACCAAATATCCAGAGGCAGATTCACACTGAGTCACGGTGCGGCGTGGTTTGGCAGAGAGCATGAAGCTTATGGCTGGGATTACCCTTCTTTGCGAGAAAGGTCAGACAGATTCGAGGAATCCTGTGCCCTCATCAGGGCTCTTTTTACTTCAGAAACACCGGTTGATTTTAATGGCAAGTACTATCAGTTAAAGAGTGCGCCTCTCTCGCCCGGTTCGGTACAGAAACCGCATATCCCGATTATGGTGGGCGGCCTGGGCGAGAGACGAACGTTGCGCACTCTGGCAAAGTATGGGGATGTATGGAACCTGGATGGTTTTGCGGTAGGCCGTCCTAGTGAACGCGAGTTTGGCGGGATGTCCCTAGAACTATTCAACCGCAAGATAGGTATACTGAATCGACATTGTGAAGATGTAGGACGTGATCCGGAGGAGATCAGGCACACGGTTTTCATGCCGACCAAACTTTCGAACGATAAAGCTGAGGCGGATGAATTCATCCAGCGGGTAGGTCCAGGCACGGTTGCCGGGACCGCTGAATACATCATTGACCGCGTTGGCGAATTCGCTGACGCGGGCGCCGACGAGATCATGCTCGCCCCTCGGCCCAGCAACGCCGAAATCCTCCAGCGCCTGGACGAGGAGGTATTGGCGGCCTTCGACTAGCGGCTGACGCTAATAGACGCCGGACGGCGCGTTGCATGAGGGCCGTGACCGTCGGCGTCTACAGACTGACCAAGTCCCGCCTGACTACAGGTTGAACTGGGGGTCCATGTAGCCTCTTTCTTTGACGTAGACCTGGAGTCTGCAACGCGTGCTGTCGGTGACGATGATGCGGTCCTGATCGTCGATGGCGATGCCCACGGGCCGATCGAACAGGCCAAGGGGGGTCAGGTCTTTTACTCGACGGTATGCCTGTTGGGTGGTTCCTCCCGTGGCTCTCACCTTCACGGACGCCGAATTGGAAAACTCCATGGCATCGCCGTACAGCGCGGTAATGATACTGCCGTTGGGCTCGTAGATCTGCACCCGTTTGTTACCCCAGTCGGTCACATAAACGTCCCCGTCGCTGTCGATGGCCACGTCGGCGGGGTGGTCCAGATCGCCTCCATCGATGGCGTCGGGCCCGCCGAAGGTCAGCAAATGGTCTCCGGCCGGCGAGAATTTTTGTAAGCGGCTGTTACCCCAGTCGGCAACGTAGACGCTGCCTCCCGCGTCGACGCTAATACCCCAGGGTTCGTCGAATTGGCCGGCGTCGGAGCCCGCTGTGCCGAAGGCAGACAGGAATTCGCCGTCCCTGGTGAATTTCTGTACCCGGTTATTTCGGGCGTCCACGACCAACAGGTTATCTTCCCGATCGAAAGCCAGTCCCGATGGGCCGTCGAGTTGTCCTTCGGCCGAGCCCGTTTCACCCCACTGGCCGGTGCGCTCGCCGTTCTCGTTGTAGATCGCGATGATGTTTTCGTACTCTTCCGAGCAGTAGAGGTTGCCGTCGGAGTCCAGCGCTATCGAGACGGGCCACGTCATCTCTTTGCGGGCGAAGTCCCCAATGAACTCTTGGTCCATGGTCCAGTGGCTGATGCGCGTGATGTCGATGGGCCTGTTGTCAAGGGTTTCCATGCCCCGACTCAATACGTAGAAGACGCCTTCCGCCCTCGCCACCACTGACCACGGCATGTGAAAACCGTCATCCCCCACCGAAACACGACCGATCGCATTGCTGAAGCTCCAGGTCCTGCCCGCCACGGTGGTAGTCAGCATATCAATATCCTCACAAAACTGGGTGTCTGACCCTTGAATTGACGCTGTCCGAATGAGTCCCCAATCGAATGACGCGTATCACCGCTTCACGGCCGGACGGATAGCGCCGCACACCGCCGTGGTTAGCCCGTCTGCCCTGGCCCGGAATCAGCCGGACCCGCCGTTCCAGATGAAGCCTGGAGCCTCGAACTGCCCGTTGACTATGGGCGCGGCATCCAGGTGCAGCCAGTCCTCCAGGATGGTCGTGTATACGCCGCGGAAGTCCTGATTAGGGACCAGGTCGCCCTGTTCGAGAGCTTCCAGCCGGGTCTCTGGATAGCGGCCGTACATCCCGCCCTTTATCTTCGGCCCGATGGCGAATGCCACTCCGGCCGCGCCATGGTCCGTGCCCGAGCCGTTGTCGCGAACCCGGCGTCCGAACTCGGAGAATAGGAACATGATCACGTTATCGTCGGCGTCATGCTCACGCAGGTCGTCCCAGAAGTCGCTGATCGCTTCGGAGACGTCGGTCCAGAGCAACGTGTGGTTCACGGCCTGGGCGGCGTGGGTGTCGAACTGACCGTGGTCACAGTAGAAGACCCGCGTGCCCACATCGGCCATGTGAATCTGAGCGATGTCCCGCAGCTTCTTTGCGATGAGACTGGCGCCGTACTCCACGTTAGACTCGTACTTTTTAGGGGCAACCTTCAGGATATCGGCCCCCTTGAGGGCGTCGAGTCCGGTCTGGCCCAGATAGTCCAAGACGGGTCCCGATCCCAAGGCGGGACCGTACATCCGTGCGAAGCGTTCCAGCATCCGGTCGCGCTGTTCTTGCTGCTCGATGCTGGTGAGCAGTCCGTATGTGGAGAGTTCTGCCACTGACGCGACCGATACGCCCGGCGCAACCATCGCCCGAGGCAGCGCCTGGCCGATGTTGACGCCGGTCACGGGGTTCTCGCCGCTGGGATCAATCTCGCGGATCGCGCGTCCCAGCCAGCCCTCGGTACCCACCGTGTCCGGCTCGCAGGTGTGCCAGATGTCCATCGAGCGGAAGTGTGACCTGGTCGAGTTGGCGTATCCGATGCCGTGGAAAATCGCCATGTCACCCTGCTGGTAGATCTCGTTCATTGGGCCCATGGCAGGGTGCAGCCCGAGGTCGTCGTCCAGCTTGATGACCTGGTCCTGAGGTATCTGGAGCGACGGGCGGCTGTCGAAGTAGTTACCGTCGTTATAAGGGATCACGGTGTTGAGGTAGTCGTTCCCACCAGTCAACTGCAGGATGACCAGGACCGGGGGCTTGCCGTTGCCAGCCATTTTGATGCTCCTCTCTGAACCTCGATCGGGCGGCGCTGCCGCGGGCCGTTTGCCGCAGATTCGCGTATTGAGGACTAAGCTAACTGATATTCCCGGGTCGCGACGATCAGGGCAAAGGTCTCGGCGGTGCGCCGTTCGATGTCGTCGCCCGGAGTAGTTGCCCCGTCGCTCTCGACGTGGGCGAGTAGCTCGTCCCTGGTGCTATCCGAGACGGTGAGCGGGCCCAGTATATCCAGGCAGCGGTCCACCAGTTCTGTCGCCGTCATGGAGGCGCCGTTGGTCGCGACACGCTCGACCATGCGCCTGACTCCGGGAAGGTCCGCATTGCTGACGCGGTCCGCGACGAAATTGACCCGATTGACCAAGGAGCCGCTGTTGATCCACTCGACCCCAGTATGCCAGCCCTCGACGCTGGGCGGGTCCATAAGATTCTGGCCCATGTAGCCTGGATAATTAGAGAGGGCCTCCAGCCTGGGGTCCGGACCGGTCAGATCTCCAGTGCTACGCAACGTACTTACCACAACCTCCACAGGACTCTTGACCTTCTGGTAAGTGGCCTCTTTGAAGAAGTCGGAGTTGAACAGCGTGCGAAGGACCGGTTTGATCTCAAAATCGTTCTCGACCAGAGTTTCCGACAGTAGCTGCACGGCCTCGGGGTCGCGAGGCTCCTGAACGTTCCACGCCGGTACCTGGGGCTCGTCCGCCACGAAGAAGTTGTACAGGTGTCGGGATATGAATCGCGGACACGCGGGCTGCTGCAAGATGATGTCGATTATGTCCTCGCCATCGAAGTTACCCGTCTGGCCAAGGAACGCCTTCTCGGTGTAGTCGTGGTCCTCCGCGCGAAAGGCGAACTTCCACCGGAATGGCCCGTAGGGGACTGTGGGCAATCTGGCGTCGATGGTCCATCCGGTGAAAGCGCGTGTGCACTCAGCCACATCTTCCTCGGTGTAGTTGCCGACGCCCAGAGAGAACAGCTCGAGGAGCTCGCGGCCCCAGTTCTCGTTGGGCGCGCGCTTATGGTTCTCGTTGTTGTCCAGCCAGAATATCATGCCCGGGTCCTTCGCCACTGATATGAGCAGATCGCGGTAGCTGCCCATGCCATGCTCACGGAAAAGGGCGATCTGCTGCAGCAAATGTCCCTTGGCTTCCAACTTGACGAAGCTGGTCGCGAATATGTGATGCCAGAACAGGGCGATCTTTTCCTGGAGGGGGCGTTGCGTGGTGGTCATGAAGTACAGCCAGTTCGGTCGACACCACGTCGCCTCCATAGACGGGTGGTGGCGGTACAGCGCATACTCGTCGACGGGCGGTTTGCTGTCCGGGTCAAGAAGCTCCTCGACCGTTGCCTCGTACCCCTGGTCGCACAGCGACTCGATCTCATCTCTGGCCGCGCCGAATCCCGCTCGACGCATCAGGTGCGACATCAGGGCGATGTCTTCTCTGCTGGCCATCTCACATCCTCCTTGGGTCTTCATAGACCTGGGTCCCAACGGTCTTCAGAAAGATAATTCGAGTTAAAGGATACGCTGATTGTCTCATAAGTTGCTCCGAATCGCTATCCGGAGAGGACTGCCCAGGCACGGCAACACCGCCGAATAACTGGGTACACTGCCCACGGCACCAGTTTTTGGACAGGCTCGGTTGGACAGGCTCGGAAGGAGGCCAGGGGGATGGTCGAAGCGGTCTTTCAGGATCCTGCTATTGATTCTACCAACACCCTAACATGGCAGGGCGACTTATCGACACCCACAATCACCTGATGACAGATGTTTATCCCGGGGCCAAATACGTGGATGGAGTCGACACCGAGATCGCCCTTGAGGAGGCCGCCGCCTGACCCTGCTTACACGCCTATTGACGTAACTGTTAGCAACCAGCAAAAGTGGGACACATTGGGAGTCGAGAGATCAGGGGCTGGCTGGAGGTCTGGTGAGCTCCCTGAGGGCCCTGTTGTAGCGTCGTCGCCGTTCGGTGGTTTGAGCCTTCACCTCCTTCCTGCGTTGTAGGATCTCTTGCCGTCTTCCCTTGAGCACGTCTGATGGTGTCACGTTGCCCAGAGCCTTGTGATAGTGCCGGTAGTTGTAGTAGCTGACGACGGCCACGATAGCAGCCTCAAGGTCGGTGGGCAACTCATAAGGCACCTGGTTGACGTCCCGTTTGATGGTCTGGTGGTAGCGCTCCAGCTTGCCGTTGGTCTGAGGGTGGAAAGGAGTTGCTAGGATGTGCTTGATGCCAACCATCCCCAGGTAGTCTCTGAAGGCTCTGGAGACATAGCCGGGGCCGTTGTCGCTCAGCAGCCTGGTCCGGTCTGTTATCGGGATCTGGTCCATGCCGGTCCTGTCCACAGCCTCTTGGACCACCTCTATGAAGGAGTCGGATGTCATATCCCTCTGAAGCCTGTGAGCCAGGATGAAGCGGGAGTAGTCGTCCATGACGGTGACCATGTAGTAGTAGCCCCAACCAACCACCCTGAAGTATGAGGCATCGGTGGCCCACATCTGGTGAGGTCCTGTGGTCTTGCGGTGGTACTCCTTCCCCGCCGCCAACCGCATCTCAGGCCTCTTCACTAGGCCCTCCCTGCCCAGGATACGGTAGACGCTGGACTCTGACGACTGAGAAGCCCTGGTTGTCGGTGATCCACGCGGCCAGCTGACGGCAGCTCAGCTCTGGCATCTCTCTGGCTGATAACAGGACTGAGCGTTCTTCCTGAATAGTAAGACGGTTCCATGGTGGCTGATCGCCTCCTGGTCGGTCCTCAAGTCCTTGTTGGTCTTGGCGTCTGAGCCACCGGTAGTAGGTGCTCTTAGGGATGCCCAGCTCTCTGAGGACCTTTCGCTTGGGGAGGGGAGACGAGGATACTTTGGTAACTACCTCTGCCTTCTCCGGGGCGCTCATCCGCTGGTACCGGTGGCGTCCTGGGGCATGGGGATGGCCGTTTTTTTGAGACGGTACGCCTCCAGCGACAGATCGGCCACTAGCTCCTTGAGTTCCCCGTTCTCTCGCTTGAGTTGCCCTACCTCATGCTGAGTGGCGTCCCGAACCGAGTCACGGGTCAACCTCTCCTTGCCCGCCTCCATGAACTCTTTGGTCCACGAGTAGTAGGAGTGGGGCTTGATCCCCTCCCGCCGGCACAGGTCGTTGACTGTGACCTCGCGGCGGAAGCCCTCCAGAACAATTCGGATCTTCTCTTCGGAGGTGTACTTACGTCGGGCAGCCGCCTTCACTGTGCGGACGAAAGACCTGGTCTGCTCGCTTCGTTCCTCGGCGGCCTCTGCTTTGCTTACTTCTAATTGGGACACATCTGCTCCTTTCTGTGGGTAACTCTACCCTCATTTCAGGAGCTCACACCACCCTCCGACTCTCGGGTTTTCCTACCCTTATATGTGTCCCATTATCGCTGACGGTCTACACCCATATTGCACTGTTTGGGGAGCAGCGCGGTTATTCTGATAATAACGGCGGCGGCGAGGTCCTGCATCCGGAAGGATAGAGCAGGATTTATTCTTCTTGGCGAGTTCGCGGCCAGAGGTGCAAAAAGGCAGTCACCATTAGGAGTGCGGCGGCCCCGATTGTTACCACCGTCCAGGGAGAATGTACCAACAGGTTGCTAAACCGGGTCAATGTTGCGGCCACCGCGACCAGCACTGCTGTTACGAACAGGCTGAACCCAACCAACCCGACCAGCGTTAGGATCTCGCTGGCGATGAACGTTCCCTGTTCGCCGCCGTCCAGCCGTAGGGTTCTAAGTCTGCCTGCCAGCCTCCTCAATTCGGAGACTCGTTGCAGCGCTGCCAGCAGGGCCAGGGACAGTAGGAACAGCGCCCCCACAGTGACTTGGCCCAACTCGGTGGACGGTGAGGCCCCCCCCAAGAACGAGACCCAATCCAGGTGGTTGTGGGCAAGCACCGCCGGCCCCTGGGGCAAGAGGGCGGCCAAGGTCACTATCCAGAAGGAAAGTGTGGTCATTCGCAGCCATTGGAACAGCCAGTAAAGGACAACTGAAAGACAACAGACGCCGGCTACGACCGTCACGAAGGGGGGAAGTCCCCAAAGCCCCAGTTCCTGAGCTTGCGATTGGTCGCGCCACAAGGTGTCCGGGCCCAGGGACTCCCAAAATACATAGCCCGCCAAGGATAGGAGCGACGCCAACAGCAGGGACTCAACAACTAGGAATCGCGACATAGTTTCACCGGCTGGTGTTGAGGTGCCGCAAAAACGCAGAAGGGAAGTCCTGCTGGAGGGGGTCCCACCGCATTACCGAGGCCCCGGAGCGGCGAATGGCCTGATGCACCGGTTGGACCTCCCACCGCATTAGTTCCAAGGCTTGGGCCTCCATGGGTGTCTGCGGCCGTTGGTAGCCTTCTGACTCCAGGTGGACCACCCGGACCTGGTTCGTGCGCCGGGAACGGGGTCTCAAAGAGACCAGCCGCCTAATCCCGGGGATGAAACTGTCAGTGTAGGGCGACTCCGTTCCTCCGCGGGGGTAGTGAACGTCCAGCCGGGTAACGGCGTACACTTCGGGCTGCAGCCGGAACAGGAATCCCTTACACAGTTCCACCGCCTGCAACAGATCTTGATCGGGCCGCGCCGACCTTAACCTGGTCAACATATTGGTGAGCCTGTGGAACTGTTTCTGTCCCACCTCTGGTGTCAGAATGTCGCTCTCACTGTTATAAATGTATGCTCCGAGTGTGTAGCCGCGGGTCAGGTAATACTGGGCAATACTGCCAGCGGCTTCCACTGCATGGTCGATCAGCCCAGACAGGTTTGATCCCACCTCCATGTAGTCGGCGCCGTCCAGGAAGATCCAGACCGCCTTCCGGCCTTCCGGTTCATACTGGTTGACCATCAGCGGGTTGGCGGTGTCGGAACTCCGTGCGCTGGCCTTCCAGTTAATCCAGCGCATCGGGTCTCCAGGCGTGTAGGGACGCAATTCGGTGAAGTCGGTGCTGGAGGGCCCAACGATGGCCACGTCCTCCCATGGGTTGCGGCTGTGGGCCCGGCCCCTGATTTCGTTCACCCTCCTAATGCCTTGAGTGCGAGGGACCACGGAGATCTCCAGTGACGGACCGGCCGATCCCTGTCGTCTTTGGTGCAATCCCAGCGGAGCCTCGGCCTCCCAAGCCGTCTCTCCCAGCGTGTACACGCCCCGCTTGGGCCAGGAAATACGATAGGACAGGTCGTAGGTCTTTGCGCCCGGACGCTTCCAGATTGCCCGGAGGTTGTTGCCGCTGATTACGTCCGCTTCCGGCGGTAGCCCGTCGTAGATGTACAACGGCCCCAATCCTCCGCGTGCTTCAACCTGCCGGTCGACGTCCAGCCCCTCGCCGGCCCAGCAGACAAGGCGCGGCGTATTCCGCCTTACCACTATCCTGTTGGGGGCAACCAGTGCGGAGCCCACCAACACGACGATCAACGCGTAGGTGGCTCCCGCCAACAGGACCAGGTTGCCCAGACACAAGGCCAGGGCCAACAGTCCAAAAGCCAAGGTCAGCCATCGCCCCGGCAGCGCGGAGAACATCAGACGTTCGACCGGTGCCCCAGCTCGGTAGGTACAGGGACCTGAGCTACTATCTCTTCAACCACGTCTGGCGGGTGTACTCCTTCCAATACATCTTCGATATTCAGGATTATCCGGTGCCCCAGAACATCCGAAGTAACCATCTTCACGTCGTCTGGGACAACGAAGTCTCGACCGTGGATAAGGGCCATACTCCTGGAAACCTTCATCAGAGCCAAGCTGCCCCTCGGGCTGACCCCAACCGATATGCGGGGATGCTCGCGGGTTAGCCTCACCACTTGAGTGATGTAGTCCACCATCACCTGGTCTACGTAGACATTCATCTCCACGCTGCGCTGCAACTGCAGGAAGGTCTCAAGGTCCACCGCGGGCTCAAGGTCTTCGGTGGGGTCGTCCTTTTGCCACTGGATTCGGCGGAGCAGAATATCGTTTTCCAACTCCTGGGTGGCCGGATACCCGGTGCCCAACCGGAACAGGAACCGGTCAAGTTGGGCCTCGGGCAGCGGGTAGGTCCCTTCCTGCTCGATGGGATTCTGGGTAGCGATGACAAGGAAGGGCGGGTTCAAGATAAGCGTATCGCCGTCAATGGTGACCTGCCGCTCTTCCATCGCTTCCAGCAGCGCCGCCTGGGTCTTGGGCGGCGCCCGATTTATCTCATCAGCCAACAGCACGTTGGTGAACACCGGCCCCTTGACCAGCTGGAATTCCCCAGTGTTCTGCCGCCAGACCCTGGCGCCGAGGATGTCGGCCGGAAGAACGTCCGGAGTGAACTGGACCCGCCTGGTCTCGCTGCCGATGGCGCGAGTGAACACCTTGGCCAGCAGGGTCTTTCCCAAACCTGGATAGTCTTCGAAAAGGACGTGGCCGTTGGCCAAGGCCGCCGCCAGCAGTTTTCGCAACAGCAGCCGGTTGCCCACGAACACCTGGGAGACGCGGTCGATAATCGTCTCGCAGACCCGCCCCGCCTCTTCCACCTCAATTTGACTCATACCATGGTCCTTTCCCTTTTTATAACAGTAGTGTCGGCAGTCGACACCTGTTTCCTCCAGCACCTGCGCAGCTCAGGCGGGTCGCAGCCGTGGTTCAGGCCCGTCCGCCGGTCCCATAGACCTTTGCCTGCCGGAGTGTTTTCGCGCTCCGTAATTCATCTCAAGTTTTCGCTCCAAACAGATGCGAGGCCGCACCGTCAATTATCTGCTGCCGCTGTTGCCGGTCCCAGCGGGGCCTGCCTCTCCGAAAGATGCTCCACCAACACCACCGCAAACAGGCTCCAATACCAACGCCAGCGGTCGGATCGTCGACGAAGATCATCAGCGAGAACCAGCGCGCCGCTGCCGAACCAAGATCGAGCCCGTGCTGCCAATATGCGGCGGTCAGGGTCACCGCTAATTGCTCAGGCGGGGCCCCTTGGTCCAGGAGCGGAGATCCAATTTCCCGCAGTCGGGCTTCATCCAGCGCCTCCAGGGGGGCCGAGGGCAGGGCCAGGGCGGCTTTCACCCTGTCCAGAGTATCAGCCAGGGCCGCCTCCCGGCGTTTCGTGGCCGATTTCTGGCTGCGGGGCCACAGACGCGGCGTCACCGACGCCAGATGGGAGGACGTCAAAGGCGCAAATACGGCCGGAATGCTCTGAATGGGTGTCTCGTTCCGCAGCAGCAACCCCACCAAGTAATTCCACAGTCGTTGCCACTCACCGGTGCCAACAAATCGCTCTTGGAGGCCGACTAACCCGACCATCCGAGGATCGCGACGTTCTTCGGACACCTGGTAGTGGCGAGTCCAGCCGGTCCAGGAGGAGGGAGCGCCCATCTCGGGAGCGATTTCGGCCCGTACTCCTTTCCTCAGCCGATTGATTGGACCGAAGGCGAAGACCAGAACCAACAACCACTCGTAAATCGGAGCGAACGCTATAGCTTCGTAGAGCATGGGCCGCAGAATCAGCCCATACAGGACCAGCGACGCGACCAGGAAGAATGCCCGAATGGTGGACTGGGACAACCATCGGGCGGCGTCGGTCAACACTCCGCCGGAGCCTGTGACAAGACTGCGGACCACCATTACCGCCGCCGAGGCAAACAAGCCCCCGGCAACGGCCGCCCCCACCAGAGGGTATCCTTGACCCAGCGGCGCCAACCTCGCCGCAACCAGCCACGCCATGTACCCGGATACGGCGTACGCACCAGCCTTGAGCAGCGTAATGTAGTCTGTACCCGCCCCGTCATCTTCTACAGAGGGAAGTTTTCTGGCCAAGCCCAGCGACAGCACAAAGCCGACCACGAGATGTCTGGCTTCGAATAGCTGGCTGGAGTAGAGCAGGGTCCGACCGGGCAGGAGCACGTCCAGCGACCGGTCCAGGAGCACTGCGCGTATGCTGGGCATAGAACCGAGAATCCCCCATGCGATCAATGCGCCGACGGAGGCAGTTGCCAGCACGGCGGCGAGGGTGACACATTGGGCGGCCATGGTCCGAGGCGGCGGGTCTGGATCGTCCGACCCGTCGGACACCTGGTCGGCATTCCGCAACGCGCTGCCAAGGTAGGCGGCTCCCATTGCGGCCCACAGGGTTGGCAATAGTGGCGCGCTGTGGAAGCCGTAGGCAGCGAACCACTCCTGCCGCTGCAGCAGTACAGAGACTGACCCAAGCAATAGCAACCGGAACCAAGGAAAGCTGAAAATCATCCCAACGACTGGGAAAGGTATGCTTGCCGTCCGGACCGCCGCGGTTAACCCCAAAACTGCGCCGGTTCCAACAATAGCAAACTGGAAGTTTCCAGGCTCCGGCTGGGTTCCCGCCAAGACCGCCATGGCGCCCATGAACAGCGCCGACCACGAGGCGTGCCTCAGGAGTCTGCGGACCATCAGCAGGGCAGTGACCGTCGGCGGCCTGGATTCCTCGGGCACACTAGGCTCGGCGGTCTCGTGGGACGTGCGCAGCAGCCGCAGCACCAGGTCAATTGCCAACGACAACCCGGCGGCGGCTGCGACGGGCCAGAGCAGGAAATCGAGCTCCGGACTGCCCTCCGGCAAGCGGGAGATTTCCAGGCCCCACAGGGCAGCCGCTCCGATTACTATCACCGCTGCATGGAATAGCGATCCCATCAGCCCGCCGTTGGTTTTCATGCCCGGTTCAATCTCCAACTATCCTCCGGCGGGCGCGGTACATCGCCTCGAACCTAGGCCGGTCGATTTCGTGCAGGCTATAGTCAGCCTCTTCGAACCTGGCGATTACTACTTCCATCGCCCGGTGGTCTACCGGCATTCCAGTGTCGACGACCATCACTTCCACTTCCCTGGGCGTGGTCTGCTCCGAAATACGGGGATCCCTTTCGCGGACCCACGGCAGGAAGGAATTGTAACGACCGACTATGTCTTCTCGAAAATCCACCACTTCGAACTCATGATGGGCCGAGGCTGACAGGAATCGATCTCCCCCGGCGAAGTCCACCACAACCCGATACGTACCGGGCACGGTACCGGTCCAGGATGTGTGGCACCGGCCGTCCTTATCGGTTGTCATTTCAACCGGATTACCCGACTCATCAATGACCGCCGTCACCGTCTGTCCGGCCACACCCTCGCCGGAATCATCCGTGAGCATGATTTCCACTTGAACCTGCTCGCCGATTCCCCAAATGTACGGGAGGTCTTCTGCCAACTTGACTAACGTAATCTTCAGGTGTGTGTCCATCGGCCCGCGCGCCCGGAGCCGCTCGGGAGCGGTAACCGGCGTGTGATCGTCGTCCTCACCGGGTCGTGCAATTCTTCGCCGCCGAGCAGCCAGTCCGCCCAGTAGAGACGCGACCAGAACGATGGCTCGGCGGAACAGCGTCGCTATGGACCTACGCCGCCGCACAAGAAGATATGCCACCACGGAACCAACGACCACCGCCAGCGGAAGTCCCACCCAGAGCCGCCAATTAAAGCCGTCGCCGTCAGATGAAACCTCCGCCTCCGCTGGAAGGTTCGAGTCGTCGCCATCGAACTTGCAATTCTCCAGAGTTTCCGATAAATCTGCCCCTTCCAATGGCGTCAGGACTAGATTCGCGACACCGTCCGAGTTAGTGACGCCTGTCACTCCGTCACCACAGTCGATCGTGGCGTCGGGAACGCCGACTCCTTGATCGTCCAGCAACTTAGCCTCCACTGGCACCGAACGCCCGAGACTCAGACCTTCCAGCGGCTTCAAAAGCAGACTCGTGGCGGACATAATCGTCGCCAACACCGTGGAAGAACCGCTCGGGTTCGGGGCTCCCAACCCCGGTGGCATCGATCCCAGCGCGTTTCCCATCAGGGCCGGGGCTCCCAGACCCAGTGGCATCGACCCCAGCGGGGTTCCCAGCGGAACGGTGAAGGGCAGCGAGAAACCGCCGTTGGCGTCGGTGCGCCCCATTACTTCTCCGTCCACGGTAACGGGGGTGTTCGGTACGGGTTGGCGACCGACGGAGACTGTTCCTTCCAACATCAGGGTATCGCCCCGAGCCACCGGGCTTGGTGGGTCCACCACGATCTCTGGCGTTGCAACTGTGACGGGCAACTGGGTTTGGGATGGGCTGAATTCGGCATCGCCGGGAAAACCGACATCTACGGTGGCTTCGGTAGCTTCGTTGAAGACCGTTTCCCAAGCAAAACCCCCCTGGGCATCTGTATTCAGGATCGCTTCGGGCTGGCCGTCTACCTCTATCGTCACTGGCATGGACGACAGGGGCTGGTCATCCGCTCCGGTTAGGGTACCGGTTACCCGGTAGGGAACTCCCACCGGGGCAGTGCGGGCTCCCTCGACTTCCATGAAAACCGGCTCGGTCTCTCCGGTTGTCGTGTCCCGGTCCGCTGGGGTTGTCTGCAGGGGATTTTCGCCGGTCGATGCGGAGGCGGCTGCCCCCGTCTGCAAGTCGCCAATTCCCGAAACTACCTCCGGCTGTCCGGCACCTGTGCCCGGCACCTCGCTCGATACATCGGCGGTGGGACCCTGCTGGAGTAGGGGGTTAATTCCCGGTGCAATACCGGCCACCTGTAGCATTTGGGCAGCGTACCCGAAAGGGTTCAGTCCAAGGAATCCGGATGACGCGAGTAGTCCAAACAACAGAGGCGTAACCAACAAGGCAACCAACAGCATGATCAGCAATCGGGGCCTGGCAATCACCACAAGCATCCCCAAAAGGATGGTGGTGACCAACATGGTTAACTGCAGCGGTCCCATGCCCAAGACGTTCGTCTGCAGCGGCACCATCCGCCCGGCGTCCACCTGCGTCGGCTCCATCTCCCTGCCGTTCACCTGGGAGTTGACGTCAGGGACGCTCCCGTAGGGAAGGCTCCCGTGCAGCGTTCCAGAAACAAGCAGAAAGATACCAAGTCCGATCATAACCACGGCTGGCGCACTGCCAATGAAAATGACCCAACCTGATTTTGCTGGACGGTCCTTCAGCCATCGCAGAAATAGCAGGAGAGCTCCCGCTCCGAGCGCAATGCAGGTGACCCCCGCAAGAATAGTCACCAGCGAAGTGCCGCTGGGGACTTCCACGCCTGGGCCAGGCGAAGAGCCCTCTGCCGATGAATCGTTGCCGCCAGAGGGTGTCAGGTCTGCGAACAACTCGAAAAGGAAGAACAAGCACCCCAACGCAGCTGCCAAAAGGACCAGCGATCCCAGGCGAGGAGCAATTGGATGGAGCAGGGCTTTCATGTGCCTATGATAGTAGGCGCTGTCATCCGCGGCAATCTCCTCGCGCAATTACCGCTGACATGCCATACTCGGGCGTGTCCGTCTGCTGGTGTCTATCAGGCTGCGGAAGAGCGGAAGAAAGGTAAGGCGCTCAGCCGCAGTGTATGGCGCCTCAACTGTCCCGGCGGCCTTCGGCATGTGATAGTCCAATTCGAATAATTCGTTCAGGACACGCGATAAGACGGCGTTTATCGTCGGACAGTTTTCGGCCCTAGGTAGACAGCAGAGTTTTTCCGCAGCCTACTATCGCCAGGGCCTACTGACCAGTCGCCGCCGCTCAGGTCTACGTGCTGCACCAACCCCCCCTGGTGACCGCGAACAGGGTATATATGTGGGTGGAGGGGAGTCTACGTTGAGGCTGGGCTTAAGGAGTGAGAAGGCGGCGGTGCTGGTGATGATTCCGCCCCTGAGCGGCGGTTCAGAAGTCAGTTATGAATACAGCCAGGATTTCCCATATTGGGAGTCTTCAGGCTCAATGGGCAACCCAAACAAGATAGCGGCATGATACTCGGGTCTTGCAAGGCCAGTCACAACAGCTGCTCAATCCATCATCGGAGGAAACCCAAAACACGAAATCACAGCCAGGGGTGGGTCAATACTAACCCGGCGATAGTGGGTCAAATCTAATCCGGCGTTGACAACACCCCGATACCGGGTTCGGCGGAACCCTCCCACCGTCTTCATCCACCCGAATATCTCCTCGATCTGCTTGCGAATATTCTGGCTAACCCCATAGCCCGGATGCCGCGTCGTTCTGCCGTCTATCGCCGAGTGAGTTCGCTGAGCCACGTGCGGCGTCACTCCCCGATCACGCATATCCTTCACGCACTGACGCGTGTCGTAACCCTTGTCACCTGCCAGCGTACTGGGATGGAAGCCCCGCTGCCGCGCATCGTTCGGCAGCACGGGTACAGCGTCACGTTCGGCCGTGCCAGTTGCGCTACTGACCACGAAGTCCATCAGCATCCCGTTGCGGTTCTCTATCAGGGCGTGCCCCATGAACACCAACCTGGCCTCCTTCCCCTTGCCCTTGCGCACCAACCTCGCCTGCGGGTCCGTACTGCTCTGATGTGTCTCGTTTCTCCTGTGCTCCACGAAAGTCCACCGAAGGGTTGCCGGGGTCATCATCGGGCGGCTGCTGTTCCTCATCTCGCCGTCTGAAGCTCTTGATGCTCGCCGCAGCCTCTATCAGCGTTCCGTCTACACTGAAGTGCTCGTCCGACAGCAACTTCTGACGGTCTGCCTCCTGCAAGAACTCCCGGAAGTCCGCCACGTACCCCTTGAGCTCCTCCGTGCCGGGTAGATCGACCCTTCGCTGCTCCAATAGGCTGGCAGCCTCCTCCCGTGCTGCAGTGAGCTGGTCCTGGCGATGCCGAAGGGACAGGATGCGGGGCGACAGGGCATCCATGGTCAACTGCTTCGTCTCCAATGCTTCGTAGAGGTTCTCTAGCCTGCTCTCCACGTCCGCAAGCTCTGCCCATATGACCTTCAGCCTCCCGTTCATCTCACCGGCCATAGCGTCTATCTCCTCGGCGACTAAGGTGACCAGCTCCGTGATGGTCCCGTCGGTGAGGATCCGTTCTTTGATTTTGTCTATGATGAACCCCTCCACCCTTGGGGCGTTCAGGTAGCGGGCCTCGCAGGTTCCGGCGCCCTCTCGGTACAGCGTGCCGCAGATGTAGTAGCCGTACTGTCCGCTCTTGGCTCCCTGGCCTATGTATGGCCTGCCGCATACGCCACACCTCAATAGTCCACTGAGAAGGAACTTGCTGCCAACCCGTGCGGACCTCTGTGCCACCGGCGCCCGCTCATGGAGGGCCTGCTGCACACTGTCGAACAGTCTTCTGGACACCAGGGGTTTCCAGGCCTTGGCAACCCGCACTGGCTCCGGGGCCTGCTCTCCCTTCGCCGTCCTGCCCCAGACGGCAGTTCCGGTGTAGGCTTCGTTGGTGAGCAGGTAGTGGAGTCCACCTTTGTACCAGCGTTTGCCACGGTTGGTGATGCCCCTATCGTTCAGCTCTTTGCATATCTCCTTGAGGCCGTTGCCTCTGAGGGAGCTCTCGAATATCTCCTTCACTATCGGAGCAGTGGCAGGGTCAACCTTCAAAGTGGGACGCTCCTTCGCCCCGTCGCTGATTTTGACCCTCTTGTAGCCGAAGGGAGCCTTGGAGCCGAGGAAGAAGCCTCTCGATGCCGCCTCCCGCATCCCCCGAACGACTTCCTGCGCGAGATTCTCTGAGTAAAACTCGTCCACCGACTCGATGATGGCCTCCATGAGCTTCCCTGTGGGTGAGTCGTCGGCGTGCTCAGTGATGGAGACAACCCTCACACCCTTGCGCCGTAGCATGGACTTGAATGCCACGGCGTGTTCACGCTTTCTGGTAAAGCGGCTGAATTTCCAGACGAGGATGACCTCAAAGGGAGCCTTGGGCTGGCTGCCCTCCTCGATCATCTCCCTGAACTGGGGACGGTCAGCCACGCGGCCGCTCTCGGCCTCATCCACGTATTCGCGGGCCACGGAGTATCCGTTGGCTTTGGCGTAGTCCTTGAGCGCCCTGAGCTGGGCCGACACGGACAGGTCAACGTCCTGGCGGTCGCTGGACACCCTGGCGTAGAGCGCCGCCGGGGTGCATGGTTGATATTGTCGTTTCATGCTGTCGTCCTCCTTCTTGGTTCCGCCTGTTCCAGGGCGTTTCACGCCGAACATTAGCTACCGTCTACCATCGTTGGTGTCGTGGATCTGTCGTCCTCCCGCGGCGACATTCCTGCGGGACCCCATCAACGTATCGGTCACCATTGGCCTATCCTCCACTATCACCCCCTACTGACTCAGAGCAACTGTATCAGTTGGTAGCCTCATACCAACCCGATCCGAAGACAAGCCCGTCACGCTCCACTACCCAAGAGTGCTTTGTCCCTTCTTCACCCGTGACCGGATTCAAGTAGACATAGCTCACCCACATGCCTTCTTCCGTGGCGTCCGCCATGACGGCACCGAAGGCGTAGCCAGTAGAATCCACCCCGAGAGGGCCACGAATGCTCTGACCTATGTTGTCCGGAACGGTGGCGCGGGCGATGGTGACATCGCTCTCGTCGGTGATGAAGATGTACCACTCGCCGTCCACACTCTCCTTGGTGTTGTAGTAAGCAATGGTAGCGTCTCTACCCTCTTCGTCGTAGCGGTCAATGGCCTGCTGCACAAAAGCCTTTGTAAACGCTGGGGGATCGGACTTTGAAGGAGCTATTGAGTCGCTTCCCCCACAGGCGGCAGCCATGAAAACGGCAACGACTACCGAACCAATAAGCGATGCCGTTAGATTGTTGGTCTTCATCATAGAATTCCTCCTACATGTTCAAATAGCCGATCCAACCTGCTACCCGTCCACCAGCTCTATGCGGTCACCGTAACGGCGGAAGTCTGCGGCGTTGAACGTCAATAGCCTGCGCTCCCCATGCGCCAGCATGGTTGCGACGATGTTGGCGTCGTGAATCTGCCATCCCCCCGCGGGAATCTCTCGACACAGCCCCACGAGCGATTCGGTCACCAGGGGACCGTCCTCGAGTATCTCGAAGCTGCCTATCAGCCTGCTCACGTCATCCAGGGCATCCTCACGGGTGATGGCCACCGTCCAGGTCTGCGGTCGAGTGACGACGGCCAGGTACTCTCGTATCACCTGACGGCTGATCCTTAGCGGTTCAGGGTCTCGAAAAGCACGCTCCAGGCTCGCCCGAGCCGCGTCGTGGTCAGGCGCGCTGGGGACACGGGACTTCACCAGCACGTTGGTGTCTATGAACATAGCGGGACTAAACCCTCTCCTCGTAGAGGTCCTCACGTCTGAGGCTCAAGCCTTCCGGCCACACCGCGGTGGGGTGGACGGGCCACGCCTCGTCGAGGGAAAGCCTGGGTATGGGCTTCGGGTGCGTTCGCCGGAACAGCAGCATCTCGCCATCCATATCGACCTCCGCCGTCTCCCAGCCGGCGACGCTCCAGGCAAGGGCGTGGCTGTGGCCATTGCCGCCTCTCTGATTTCCCCACCAGGGCCGGTGCAGCCGTGCGGACGGAGGCAGCTCGAATCCGATGACTGCCTCGACCTCGTTGAAGGAGGTCCTCCACTCCTGCACCTGAAGACTGCTCAGGTACGCGTACAGTCTCTGGTACTTGCCTCGGATCACCATTTCTTGGTACTTGTCCAGTCGGTCTACGGCCATGTCGCGTCTCCTTCGTCTTGACTTGACTGTCAAGAGAGTGGGCGTTAGCTATATTGTAGTGAGTTAGTGACTCCAGCGCAAGCGCCTGGACAACGGCAACGGACCGGGTAGGGCTCGCGCGCGCAGACCCCCCTCAGAAGGCGCGAGATTCCAGGGGTCGCTGGCGGTGAAGGGAGAATTGGCAAAGCGGATGGAAAGACGCGGACGGGCAAAGGGGCATCAATGGGCCAGAGTTCAATGAAGGTGAGCCACCACCACGTTGCCTACGGGGATTCCAGGCCGCCCGCAGAGCCGTAGGCTACGAACCCTTCGCCGGTGTCTTCGAAGCGGGTCGCCCGGGGATAAGACATCACCTTGCGCATCATGAGCATGTCTCCCGCCGAGCCTGCGACGTTGAGCACAAAGGCCCACGTGACTGTGGAGACGAGCAGGTCGTCCTCGGCCACGAGGGCTAGTGCTGCTGCCAGCGCCGCGGTTAACAGCACTGCCGGCGCCAACCCGGCGGCGAGGTACCGAGGCCTGTCGAGGTAGCTACCGTGGGCGGCCGCGTAGAAGACCGGACCGAATCTGGTCCACGGCTTGAACCCGAAGCGCGGCCGGCCGCCGAAAGCCAGGAAGAAGACGCCGTGGACGCCTTCGTGCAGTATGACTCCGAGAACGCACCCCAACAGCAATCCAGAGAAGAATGTCCCCCCGTCTATCGTCATTTCGCCCGAGTAGGTCGCCGTCCCGACGATAAAGGCTGCTGCGGCGAGCGACGCGAAGAAAGCGACTAAGCCAACTAGGACAAAGAGCAGGAGCTCCTTCACCGATGCCTGATTCAGGGTCCATCGGCCTATCTCGTTGTAGCCATCCGGTAGTCGCCTGCCGCTCATTACCAATCCCCCTCGTCGCTGGAGGCCCGATCTCGGACTCCCGGCCACTGCCTATTATAGTCGGGATTTCGACCCCTATCTCAGCACAAACCACCACACGGGAACGCTGCCGACCAGCAGCACGAACAGCACGATGGCGATCACGCGGATCATGTTGAGCAGATCCTTCGTCTCCTTGTGCACGGCGGTCTCATTCCGGTGCGTCTCCTCCAACTCCTCATACGCCTGTCTGCCGGAGGAGACGGCCTCCTTGGCCTCGTCTCGCTCCCGCTCCAACTCCGATGCTCGCCCATCCAGCTCCCACACGGTCCGCTGAAGCTTGTCCTCCCGACCAAGGGATCGACGCAGCAGTTCGTCGTCGCCCACGTACTCTAGCCCGTGCATACGCACATAGACCCGGCGCCCCTCCCTGACCACCTCGACCTCTCCACTCCTGATCCTCCGGTCGAGGGTGGACAGGGATATCTCCATCTCTCGCGCCGCCTTCGCTTTCGTCACCCAGCGAATCTGCTCATCCATCTCTCTTTTCCTCGCTACGTCGCTAGCGCCTCCGCCTCCAGTCGAACAGACGCAAGCCCCGCCCCCCGGCGTCGGGCGCATTCGCCGCCTGGTCTCCAACGTCGTCTTCGGGTTGCCGAGCCGCCTCCAGGACCTCCACGCGCCGGGTCAGACGCTTTACGAGCCTAGCCAGATCGTCCACGGCTTCAACCGCCAGCCTCATCCTCGCCTCCAGCCGGTCCAGTGGCGTCGTTCTCTCCCATCCGGGGTCGTCCAGGTTGGCCATGAGTCGCTGCACGGCAGGGTCATCCTGCCCGTCAGTCGCTCCCGGCGCAGGGCCAGCGCCACTGTCTTCCGGTTCACTCCCAGGAGGGCCGCCGTCCGGCGCTGTCCCTCCCGCCCGACGAGCCACTCTACGACCCACTTGAGGTCGGGCTTACTGTCGTCGGCCGGCGATGCTGGCCCGCCGTTGCTCTTTGGCTTCCCAAGAGTCATTTCCGCCTTCTACAGGGGGTGGCCGCTTTTGCAATTTCATCCATTTTTCGGTGGAACCAGCCCTTTACAGGTACTGCTAACAGATTTCGGTCAATACACTCCGAATGTGGCAGAAAGCTGTCAAGGGCGGTGTGAAAACGTACCAGCGGGGCGGAGCAAAACTGTACCACTGAACGCCGTAGAATGGGCATCAAGGTTCGTGGGGCGTTGGAGATCAGGCTCAGTCAGATAGCTGGCGGCCAGAAGTCTTCTTGCTGTGCTTGAGTCGGTAGCTGTCCCCGTTCATCTCCAGGATGTCGACATGGTGGGTGAGGCGGTCGAGGAGAGCTCCGGTCAGCCGTTCAGAGCCGAACACCTCGGTCCACTCGACGAAGGGCAGGTTGGAGGTCACCAGGACCGATCCACGCTCGTAACGCTGGCTGAACACCTCGAAGAGCAGCTCGGCGCCAGTCTTGGACAAGGGCACGAAGCCCAGTTCGTCGATGATCAGAAGCTTGAGTCGTGCGAGCCTTCTCTGCAGGTCCCGCTCCAGCCGTTCTCCTATCGTCTCGTTGCGGCCGCGGAGTCGATCTTCGAACCGTCTGAGGCAGTGTTGCTCCAGATGAGCATTGAGGGCATCGAAGCTCTCGAACGATGGAATGGGCACCAGGAAGTTCCGGCGGACATAGCCGACCAGACCTTCTACTTTGCCCTTATCGTTCCCTTTGCCTGGACGGCCAAACCGGTCCTCGAACAGGTAGTGGGACTGAAGCTCGGAGAACAC
The DNA here is from genome assembly GCA_965248005.1 of Dehalococcoidia bacterium. GTDB lineage: Bacteria > Chloroflexota > Dehalococcoidia > Lucifugimonadales > UBA1123 > CBDFIE01. Next base: position 838,303 of record OZ252049.1, on the reverse strand, counting down.
CCTGGTCCGCTGCCGGCGACCATCTCCCAGGATTCTGGCTACCGCGAGCGTGGTGTTGTCGTAGAGGATGCTCTGAGGCACTCCGCCCAGGAACGCGAAGGCGGAGACGTGTCCGTCGCAGAATGACTCCGTCGTCTCGGCGGGATACGCCTTCACATAGCACCCGTCGCTGTGAGGGAGGTCCAGGGCGAAGTAGTGGGCTTTGCGTTCCACTCCGCCGATGACCACCCACGCTTCGCCAAAGTCACACTGGGCATGTCCCGGGGAATGGGACAGTGGTACGAACATCTCGCGGGTCCGACGACGGCGTTCCCGGACGTAGTCCTTGACGATTGTGTACTTGCCCGGAAACCCGTGCTCGTCCCTCAACCGCTCATAGATACGCTTGGCGGTGTGACGCTGCTTCTTCGGTGAGCTCAGATCCTGCTCCAGGATCTGGTCCATCACACCCTTATATGGATCGAGCTTCGGTCTGCGAGCCGGTCGTTGCCGTCGATACCCTGGGGGCACGGAGTACTCGAGCATCTTGCGCACCGTGTCCCGGTGTAGCCCGAACACTCGGGCCGCCTCTCGAGCGCTCATCCCTTCGACGAAACAAGCCTTGCGAACACGGAGGTAAATACCCACCTTGTACATCCAATCCACCTTCAATCAGGTTCTGTCGTTCCTGATTGAAGGCGACAGGCGGTACAGTTTTCAAACGCCACACCTCAGCGCTCGACCGCCCAGGTGGTACATCATCTCTCCGCCCTTCACACTCCTGGCATGACCCGCGACTTCTACCTACAGGGGTCATACCGGAATGATACGAACATCCGGGGAGACAGTGACGTCGATGTCGTGTTAGAGATGACCTCGACGATCAAATACGACACGAGCTCACTTTCCCAATACGAACAGGGGTTAGTTTCCGCATCTTTCCAGCCAGCCAGCTACGATTGGAACGACTTCCGACGTACGGTGCTCACGGCCCTGGAAGGCGGGTTCGGCAGTAGGATGGTGGGACAGGGCAACAAGTCGATCAAACTGAAGGCGGCCCCACCGAGATTGGCGGCCGACGTCGTTGTCTGCATGCAGCATCGGAGGTACACCAGCTACTACGCATACGTGGAGGGCATTACATTCTGGGCTCTGCATGATAAACGCTGGATAGTCAATTATCCGAAAGAGCACTACAAAAACGGAGCGGCCAAGAGTACGCGCACCTGGGATCGGTACAAACGAACGGTGAGGATGTTCAAGAACGCCCGGAATCACTTGGAGTCCACTGACAGGATTAGTGCTGACCTTGCTCCGTCCTACTTCGTCGAGTGCCTTATCTACAATGCGCCAGACTCGGCGTTTCAGACAGGCTTTCAGGAGACCTACTGCTCCGTTGTCAACTGGGCGGTCGAGTCAGCTCTCGACAGGCTCGTCTGCCAGAATGGTCAACAGTGGCTGTTCGGTTCGTCTCCCGAGCAATGGTCGGTAGTGGATGCGAAAACCTTCGCGAATCAGCTGGTCTCTCTGTGGAACGACTGGAGGTGACCAACTCGGATGCACTCCTACGAAGTAGAAGGACGAGGAAAAGTTGCAGTAGCGCTCGCTGTCGCCAGCATCTTGATGATCTGGCTCCTCCATATCGGACTGGACTCTGTCGACTTCGAGCCGCAGTGGTGGTTGAGCGTACCCTCGTTCGCGGGCTGCTACTCAGGACTCCATTGGTTGTTCGACCGCTATGTGTGGAAACTTAGATTGCTGCGGAAACTCAAGCTCATCCAGCTACCCGATCTCAATAGTAGATGGATTGGTGAAGTCAAGTCCTCCTACAGCCAGGATGGTCAAGCCCACTCAGTTTCCCTAGTCATCTTACAGCGGTGGTCCAAGATACTCGTGAGGCTGGAGAGTGAACATTCTCGCTCTCGGAGCATTTCGGCCAGTCTGAGAGCCGTCGATCTACTCAACCCAGAGCTGTCCTACCAGTATGTGAACGAACCCAGGTCGAATGCTCCGGGCACAATGGAGATGCACCGGGGGACGGCAACTCTTGAAACCATCGGCTCTGGTCTTGAGGGCGACTACTACACGGGGCGCGGAAGGGGGGAGGTTGGGACAATCAAGCTCAGCAAGGCATGATGCCTCAAAGAGATGGCTGATGGCAGACGGTGGCCCTCAACCTGACGCACCCATGGCGGCTCTCTCTACACCTCCAGCGTGAAGCGCAACGAGAAAGTTCTTGATTTCGTCAAGTTTGGTGGGCCTACGTGTACTGTACTGAGCCTGTCTCAGAAGTCTGGGTTGGCGTTGGGTATGGGTCAGGTGTACGTTTGAAGCGACATCAGTTGGGGAGATATTGATATGCCGCTTCGACCGATGGGCCGAGAGCAGATGTGGATGTTGCCGCCGACGCTTGACGAGTTGTTGCCGTTGGATCATCCGGCGCGGTTCGTCGCCGAGTTCGTCGATGCTCTGGATCGAGATGCCTGGGCGGAGCTTGGCGTGGACATCGAAGGTGACTCGATGGGAGCGCCAGCCTACCATCCTCGTGCATTGTTGAGCGTGTGGCTGTACGGCTTCATGACCGGTGTGCGCTCGTGCCGAAAGCTGGAGGCGGCCTGCCGGGACCAGATATCGTACCTGTGGCTGACCGGGTGGCAGCATCCCGACCACAATACGCTGTGGCGGTTCTACAAAGGGCATCGGCAGGCCATGAGGAAGCTGTTCGAGCGTACCGTGCGTACGGCGGTGGCCATGAAGTTGGTGGATCTGGCGGTCCAGGCGGTGGATGGTACGAAGGTGGTCGCCAACGCCTCAGTGAACAGGAGCTACGATGCCGAGGGGCTGAGAGGGCTGTTGGATCGGTTGGAGCGGGCGATAACCGACCTTGAGACACAGAACGAGGCGGGAGAAGAGGCTGCCGTTGCCCGTCTGCCTGAGAAGTTGGCTGACAAGGAGGTCTTGAGAGAGCAGGTGAAGCATGCGATGGCCGATCTTGCGAGTCAAAAGCGCCACAGGCGTATCAACCTGACCGACCCGGAGGCCCGGCTGATGAAGGGCAGGCAGGGCATCGTGGCTGGCTACAACGCCCAGGCTATGGTCTCACCCATGGAGACCGATGGGGGAGCGACAAGCATGCTGGTCACAGCCGTGGACGTGGTTGATGCGGCCAATGACAATGCCCTGCTGGCGCCGATGATGGAGCAGGCCGAGGAGACTACGGGGACCAAGTCGCAGATGACATTGGCCGACGCCGGCTACTTCGCCGCCAGTCACCTGCGGAGTGCGACCGTCGAGGTCAGAAGGTGGTGGTGTCAGAGGCAACGGCAGCGGTTCCTCGAAGACCCATATCACAAGGACAGATTCACCTAACGAGCCAGAGCGACAGCTTCAGGTGTCCCCAGGGACAGACGCTCGCGTTCGTCCGCATACAGCATGCGAACGGAGTCCCGTTGCGTCTGTACCGGGCTGCAGGTGCTGTCTGCCAGGCATGCCCTGCCTTCAGAGCCTGTACGAGAGCCAAAGAGATTGGGCGGAGCCTGGCCATAGGGCCGCACGATGCAGTGCTGCGTCGTCATCGTGCCTGGATGTCCACCTCCAGCAGCCAAAGAGGCTTACAGGCTGAGAAAGCAACTGGTCGAACCGGTCTTCGGAATCATCAAGGAGCAACAGGGGGCACGGAGGTTCCTGCTGCGCGGCCTCGCTAACGTGGCGGCCGAGTGGACCATGTTGGTCACAGCCTTCAATCTGCGCACCCTCTGGCGGGTGTGGAGCTCCTCCCACGTCTCCAGCCCTCGACTTGGCGATCCGGAGCCTCATCCCGCGTCCTGAACGCGGCGATATCGCGACCACCGCCCACTCCGCAGGCTCCATCAGGTCTTTGCGTCAGAGTGAACCTGTTCTACAAATACCCTTCTGAGACAGGCTCTACTGCGAACTTTTCGGTGGGAGGTGACGCTGTAGGAAGCAGGGTGCGGGTCAGATGACGGACTTGCTGGTGGTCTTCATGATCCTCCCGCTTTCCTCCGCACTGCGAATCGGTTCCGCGCCAAGCAACGGTAGGTGCTTCACACGATGATATGTCAGAGCGAGCGAGACACAGTGCTTCAGCTTGTCGGCTGGTAACTGGTCGGTTCCGCCGAACACGATCGCCCTGTTGCCCTCGAATGTGAACACATCTCCATAGAGTGCTTTGAAGGTGTCGACCAGCGACGTGTTGCAATTGAAGTACATCGCGTATTGGTCCGGCTCTCTGTCCTTCCAGTCCACTCTGATGTTGCTACCGCCCTTGGCGAGATAGCTGGGCTCTCCCCACTTCAGGGTCTCCTCTAGCATATCGACACCCTCTGTTTCCGAGGCTGTGTCTAAGACCAGCTGCCGGAGACGCATCATCTTCTTGCGGATGGGCTCTGGGTAGTTGTCGAATATTCGTGCGACGGCAGGGTTCTCTATCTTGGACATGTCTATTCTAGCTATCTCCTACGTAAGCTCTAGAGGTCGCATCGTTATTATAGCAATGTCAGCAGCTCATATCTTCCGGGCACGGCCCGACTCGCAGTTGATGTGCGGCTCGCGGGGTAGTGTGTCCCTGCGGGGGAGGCGATGGACTTGGACGTGCTGATCGGGAACGGTCGTATTTCCTAGCTGCTTCGGCGTGCAGACCAACGAGCTGGCGCTAAACGGCCTGGTTTGAATGGTTCGAGTCTCCGATCAGAAACCCTATCCCATCCGTCCAAGGGCGTGACTATCCTCTCGACGACATAGTATCCCAAGGAGAAGGAGATACTAGAGGCGAAGGATTGAGTTAGCGCTGCCAGAAGCACGCTCAGCGGGATCAAAGGGTCAGCCCGTAGCGCCTCGCCGAACATCCCAGCGGCGGCGGGTCAGCTGCCAGAGTCGAAGAGTTCTCCTGCCTGGTCCAGAGGAATGACGGCGGTGGCGAAGCTGGAGATGTCATTCAAGACGGATGCGACAGTAGCTTCCTCTCCTATCTCCGGCTACGTCGCACCACAATTATGAGAACGACTCCAGCGACTACCCCAATCACTACCACGACGATAGCCCACCAGGGGAATCCTTCGTCCCCGCCGTCCGCCTCGGACGGCGTAGGCTCCGCCGTGGGTGTAGGCGTAGGCTCCGCCGTGGGTGCAGGCGTAGGCTCCGCCGTGGGTGCAGGCGTAGGCTCCGCCGTGGGTGCAGGCATAGGCTCCGCCGTGGGTGCAGGCGTAGGCTCCGCCGTGGGTGCAGGCGTAGGCTCCGCCGTGGGTGCAGGCGTAGGCTCCGCCGTGGGTGCAGGCGTAGGCTCTGCCGTGGGTGCAGGCGTAGGCTCCGCCGTGGGTGCAGGCGTAGGCTCCGCCGTGGGTGCAGGCGTAGGCTCCGCCGTGGGTGCAGGCGTAGGCTCCGCCGTGGGTGCAGGCGTAGGCTCCGCCGTGGGTGCAGGCGCTGGCTCAGCCGTGGGTGCAGGCGCTGGCTCAGCCGTGGGTGTAGGCGCTGGCTCAGCCGTGGGTGTAGGCGTAGGAGTAGGTGGGGGCGGCGCTTCTTCAGTCTCGCCTCTGCCTGATTCCGACCAAGGGCTGACTCCCTCGGAGTTGATAGCCCGCACCTGCACCTCGTAGCCGGTCTCAGGCTTAAGATCGCTCAGGGTCATGGATATGCCGGTGCCGCCGTACCCGGCGTCTTTGAACTCCCCGTCAGCTTCACGGTATTGCAAGTCGTAATCCGTGATCTCCGGTCCCTGGTTATCGGGCGCCGTCCAGTTTACTGCCAGGGTAGAGTGGCTGGTGGCCTTGAGGTCGGGTGCTGCTGGACGTGCCGGTGGCTCATCAACGTTCTCAACGCTGATGGTAACTATGATCCCATCGACACCCCCTCGGCGGTCCCGGGCGCTCACCCGCACCGAGTATTCGTTCTTTACCTCGTAGTCCAACGCTGTCTTGGTGGTGAGCTGCCCTGTGCTAGGGTCCACGTCGAAGGAGGCTCGATCCATTCCCCACAGCCAGTACTCCAGCCGGTCATTATCCGAGTCCCTGGCGTTCACTGGGTCCCCCACAGCCATGCCCACTTCTGCGTTCTCCGGGACGGTGCGGGTGGTGTTGAGGCCCTCGTTGAACCTAGGCGAGCGGTTGGCAGGTTCGTCGTCCACCGCAGTGACGGTGACGGTGACCGTACCGGTGTCCGTACCCCCGTTCCCGTCCGACGCCACGTAGGTGAACGAGTCGGACCCGTGGAAGCTGGAGTTGGGGGTGTAGGTGACGGTGGCCCCGGCGCTCGTGATCGCGGCGGCGCCGTTGCTCGGTGTGCCCACTGCGATTACGCTGAGGCTGTCACCGTCCACGTCCGTGTCGTTGTCCAACACCCTAATGACGATGGCCGTGTCCTCGTCAGTCGTGGTGGAGTCACCCATCGCCACAGGCGGGTCGTTAACTGAAGTGACGATGACGGTGACCGTAGCGGCGTCTGTTACTACTTTTCCGTCGCTCACCTTGTAGGTGAACAAGTCGGAACCGTGGAAGTTAGCATTAGGAGTATAGGTGACGGTGGTCCCGGCGCCTGTGATCGCGACGCTCCCGTTGCTTGGTGTGCTCACCTCGATGACGCTGAGGCTGTCACCGTCCACGTCCGAGTCGTTGTCCAACACCCTAATGACGATGGCCGTGTCTTCGGCAGTCGTGGAGGCGTCATCCACCGCCACTGGCGGGCCGTTGGCTTGAGGGATGGCTTCCCCTTCTGCCTGGGGCCCTGGGCTGCGGAGGTTCACCGCGCGGACCTGGAAGTCATATACTCGGCCATTAAATAGGTTTTCCACCGTGTGCTCGGTGGGAAGTTGGCCTCCGATTCCGGGGACGGACTCCCAGTCATGGATGTCCAGCACGTGGGCCGAGCCGGCCCCCACCAAGGCGGTGTGAGCGGCAGTGTCCACCGCTACGGAATACCCGAACCAATCGCCCGCCTCGCCGTCTTCGTCGGTCAGCTTTTTCTTCTGGCTCCACTCACCGTTGGAATCCCTGGTGAAGACGTAAGCCGAACCTGAAGCAGAGCCGTTGTCGTCGTCCCCGTACGCACCAACCACCACGGTATCAACGTCCACCGCCACCGAATACCCGAAGTAGTCGAGAGCATCGCCATCGTCTGCAGTCAGCTTTTCCCCACCGTCCCACACGCCTTCCGAATCTCTGGTGAAGACATAGGCCGCACCGGCATCCAGAAGGTACAAAGGTGAATCGGGGTCTGAATGGGGGTCAATGGGGTCGTGCTGATACGCTCCCACCACGACGGTGGCAACTTCCACCTCGGCACCACTAACCTCCACGGTATCAACGTCCACCGCTACGGAATACCCGAAGTTATCCTGCGCCTCGCCGTCGGAGGCGGTCAGCTTGTCGGTCTCATTCCCGTCGGCCCAGGCACCGGAGGGCTTCACGAACACGTAGACCGAGCCCGAGTCAATGCCTTTGTCATCGTCCCCGGACGCCCCGATCACAGCGGTTTTGCCGTCCAATGCTACGGAAACCCCGAACCAGTCGTCATCGGCGCCGTCGGAGGCGGTCAACTTGGCCGTTTCATTCCCGTCGGCCCAGCCGCCACTGCTGTTGGGTTTGGTGAATATGTAGGCCGAACCAGAATCTTCTGAGTCGTTTTCCTCGTCGTCGTCCTGGTACGCTCCTACTAGGACGGTGTCACCGTCCACCGCCACGGAATACCCGAAGTAGTCGAGGGCCGCGCCGTCGGAAGCCGTGAGCTTGGCGGTCTCAGTACTGGTGGCCCAGGCCCCAGTGGGCTTCACGAATACGTAGACCGAGCCGGAATCAGCGCCGGCGCCGTCGTTCCCAGGCGCCCCAACCACGACAGTATCACCGTCCACCGCCACGGAAATCCCGAAGTTGTCGTAGGCCGCGCCACCGGAGGCGGTCAGCTTTACCCCATCGTCCCACACACCGTCATTCCTGGTGAAGACGTAGGCCGCGCCGGAATCAGCGCCGTTGCCATTATCCTGATAGGCCCCGATCACCGCTGTGTCACCGTCCACCGACACCGCATACCCGAACTTGTCGCCCCCCACGCCGTCCAGCTTGCTGGTCTTGAGGAGGTGCAATACCTCGTATCTGAGTATGGTCTCTTTTGTCTCAACGTGTGTGTAAGCCCATTTCAGCTTCACCTCACCATTGCCCTCCTCCGGGGGCTCCAAGGCCGGGCGAACTAGTTGAGGCGGCAGAGGCTTGGCGTCGATCGCTGCCGAGGCAGGGCCAACGCCGGTTGCGTTCTCCGCCGAGATTTGGAACGTGTACGTGGTGCCGTTGGTGAGGCCGGTAATGGTGTATGTGGTGGCGTCGGCACTGATGTTGGTTGAGTTCGCGACTCCGTCGATGCTGTAATGGTATTTATCGATCGAAGCGTCGTCGGGGTCGCCCCAACTCAGACGCACCTCTTCGTGGCCCGGCTCCGCCGCGAGATTCAACGGCGAGTCTGGTAGCGTACCCGCCGGTGTCGCGGTGACGTCCGAGGCATCGCCGTATGGCTGAAGAGCCTGGTTGTCCACCGCGCGGATATGGAACGTGTACTCGGTGTCGTTGGTCAGACTGGTAACGGTGTAACCGATGGTGTTCGCGACGCTGTAGTCGATGTCGTCGGCGTCGATGTCGATGAAGCCAGTGCCGCCGTCGGTGCTGTACTGGTATTTATCGATCGAAGAGTCGTTGGGGTCGACCCACTCCAGCTTCACCTGGGTGTCGCCCGCGGTTGCGGAGAGGTTCGGCGCGGCCGGTGTCACACTTGCGGGCGTGGCATCTTTTGTGGCCGAAGGACCCTCTCCGATTACGTTCACCGCCCGCACCGCAAACGTGTACGTGGTGAGGTTGGTCAGGCCGAGCACCGTGTAATTGTCGGTGCTCGGCCCGCTGTCGGGAATACTCGTGAAGGTCGTGCCGCCGTCGGTGTTGTACTCGTACTTCGTGATAGGGGCGATAGTGGCGTCAGCGGTGGCCGCAGTCCAGCTCAACGTCACCTGGGTGTCGCCCGCCTCAGCACTCAGGGAGGGCGCGGCCGGCTTCCCCAGGGGAGTGGCGCTGACGCCGTCAGAGGCGGGGCCTGCGCCACTCCGGTTCAGCGCCCGGATTTGGAACGTGTACTCCGTTCGGTTGGTCAAAGCACTTCCGTTGCCCAGGGAGGTCACCGTGTGTGCGGTGGTGGTGGCCGCGCTGTCGAGAATGTCGTTCCAATTTGGGATTCCGAGCACGTAGGCCGAACCGGCATTGATATCAATGTCAACGTCGTCGTCAACGTTAACGTCATAGTCGTCACTGTACGCCCCAACGAGTGCGAGATCACCGCGTTGGGCATCTTTGTCCACTGCCACTGACCATCCGAACCTGTCGTTGGCCGCGCCGTTAGGGGCGGTGAGCTTGAGGGTCTCAAAGGTGCTGGCCCAGCCGAGGTCAGGCTTCTCGAAAACATACGCCGAACCGGAATTGCGGCCGTTGTCGTCGTCTTGCCACGACCCAACTACGACCGTGCCATCCTCTACCGCCACGGACACTCCGAAGTTATCTCCAGCTGCGGCGTCGGAGGGCGTGAGCTTGGCTTTCTCGCCCCACACACCCGATTCCCTGGCAAAGACGTAAGCCGCCCCGGAACCGGCGCCGGTTCCGGGGTCGTTGTGCTGCCTGGCTCCGACCACCGCGGTGTCGCCGTCCAGCGCCACGGAAAACCCGAAGTAGCCGCTCGGCTGGCGGTCGGAGGCGGTCAGCTTGGCCGTCTCATTTCCGTCGGTCCAGCCTCCGGAAGGCTTCTCAAATACGTAGGCTGAACCGCTTCCTAACTCACCACGGACAGTGTCGTCCCCGTACGCCCCTACCAATACAGTGTCGCCGTCCACCGCTAACGAGTACCCGAGATAGGCGAGCTGCAAGCTTGTGGAGGCGGTCAGCTTGGCCGCTTGGCTCCAAACACCGGTACCCGAATTCTTGGTGAACACATAGGCCGCACCGGCGCCCAAACGGTCCCCGGCGTCATAGAGGCGAGACCCAATCGCCAGGGTGTTGCCGTCCAAAGCTACGGAACCTCCGAAGAAGGCGTACGCTTCGGGGTCAGTGGGGGTCAGCTTGGCCGTCAGCCCGTCCTTGCCATCGGCATCCAGCGAGTTCCAGTCTTTCCAGTCTGTCGAGCCGTCGCCGTTGGCGTCGGTGTCGGGCTTGGTGATTACGTAGGCCGCACCGGAATTTACCAGGGTAGTATTGCTAGCGTCTTCGCCGTCGAACGCGTGGGCTCCAACCACTACGGTGTCTCCGTCCACCGCAACCGACCACCCGAACTGATCGCCCGTCTCTTCGCCGTCGAGCTTGACCTGCTGTGTCCAGTCACCGTTGGACTCCCTGGTGAATATATAGGCCGAACCCTTCCTACTATTAGCCCGGTCCGCCCCTACTACGGCCGTGTCGCCGTCGACCGCTACGGAAATCCCGAAATGGTCGCCGGCCTCGCCGCCAGTTGCGGTGAGAAAGTCTTCCGGGACCACCTCAGAAATTTGGTACCCGGTTATCGTGTTGTTGACCGGGTCATCCCACCGCAACATAACCTTGCGGTCGCCCGCCTTCGCGGTCAGCCTGGTCGGCTTGGCTGGCTTCGCAATCCGGGGCGTAGCGCTGGCGCTGTTCGAGGCTGGGCTGGCGCCGGAGGCGTTTGCCGCGCGGATCTGGAATGAATACCCTGTGTAGTTGGTCAAGCCGGTTACCGTGTGGGTCGTGGTCGTGGCGTTGCTTCCGGTGATTTCGGACCATTCCGGGGGGTCGGACTGCCACAGCTGGTACTTGTCGATCGTGTCGTTGCCGGGATCGGCCCAGGAGAGCGCGACCTCTGTGTCTCCCGGCGCGGCCGACAACTTCGGGGCGGCCGGTATCATGTCGAAGGTCACCGTGGATGCCGCGCCGGCGCCGGAGGCGTTCACCGCGCGCAACGCCAACGTGTACGTGACGCCGTTGTCCAGGCCGGTAACGGTGTATCCGGTTGTGTTCGCCCCTGCGCCGTCGATGGCGGTGAATGTATCGCCGTTGTCGGTTCTGTACTCGTATCGGGTGATGGTGCTGACGCTCGGGTCGTCCCAAGACAGGGCAACCTGAGCGTCACCCGGAGTTGCCGTGAGATTATCCGGAGCCTCCGGCACCGGGATGGGCGTGGCGGTGTCAGTGGCTGCCCCACCGAAACCGGACGGGTTCACCGCGCGGACCGCAAACGTGTATGTGATGTTGTTGGTCAGGCCGGTGACAGTGTATTTGTTGGTGCCAGCGTTGCTGGAGTCGATGTCGGTGAGGGCGATGTCGGAGTTCAGGGTGTCAAACACGTAAGCCGCTTCTTCGGTTTCCGCCCCAACTACGACGGTGTTACCGTCTATTGTTACGGAAGACCCGAACTTGTCGTTCCCCGCACCGTTGGACGCGGTAAGCTTGGCCGCCTCATTGCCGTTGGCCCAGCCGGTGCCGGGCTTGGTGAATACGTAGGCCGAACCCCTCGAGCCGGCCTCCCCGTAGGCCCCAACTACGACAGTGTCGCTGTCCAGCGCTACGGAATACCCGAACCTGTGGCCGCCGGAGCGGACGGAGGCGGTGAGTTCGGCCGGCTGGTTATCGTCGGCCCAGACGCTGTTGGTGGGCTTGGTGAACACGTAAGCCGCACCTGTATTGGTGTCTTGCCCGTCGGCCCCAACCACGATGGTGTCGCCGTCTATTGCTACGGAACGGCCGAAATAGTCGTCGTCCCCGCGGGTGGAGGCGGTCAACTTGGCCGCAGTGGTGGTGGAGACCCAGCCGCCGTTCTCGGGCTTGACGAACACGAAGGCCGAACCCATAAAGTCCGTGGTCTCGGACGCACCGTCGTCACCGCTCGCCCCAACCACGACGGTGTTGCCGTCAACCGCAACGGAGTTGCCGAAGTAGTCGCCATCCCCAGCGCCGTCGGCGGTGAGCTTAGCAGTCAACCCGTTCTTGTCTTCTACCTGATCGTTGGCGCCTGTTTGTGGCAAGTCGTCCCAGGCGCCCCAGCCTCCGGTGGGCTTGGCGAATACGTAAGCCGCACCCTTCGTGTTGGCGTGCCCATACGCCCCGATTACAATGGTGTCGCCGTCCACCGCTACAGCGTTCCATCCGAACTCGTCTCCCGCCGCGGCTTCGGGAACGGTGAGCTTGGCCGTCTCTACTCTGTGGTCTCCTGAGGGCGGAGCGTTGCCCCAGTCACCGCTGGATTTGGTGAATACGTAAGCCGAACCGGAATCATCGCCATTGTCGTCATCGAAGGGCGCGCCGACCACTATGGTGTTGCCGTCGAAGGCTACGGAACTTCCGAACGCGTCACCCTCAGCAGCATCGCCGGCCTTGAGCTTGGCCACCTGGCTCCAGTCGCCGTCCGAATCACGGGTGAATACGAGGACTGCACCAGAGTCGTCATAAGTGTCGTCGTCCTCGGGCATCCCGACCACGGCCTCGTTGCCGACCACGGCCACGGAAAAGCCGAACTTAGTGGTGGTGGCGGCAGTCAGCGTTGCCCTTTGCGCGTGCCGCCATAGCTGGTACTGGGTTATGGTCGAGTTCCCGGGGTCGGCCCAGGAAAGTTCGACCTGCTTGTCACGCGGCATAGCCGTGAACCCCGTCGGGGCGGTCGGCATCATCACAGCGGTCGCGGTGGAAACCGCACCACTGCCGGCACTGTTGACCGCGCGCACATCAAACGTGTGGGTGGTCCCGTTGGTCAGGTTTTCAACGGTGTATTTGAACTTACCCGTTTCACTGGAGTCGATGGCTGTGAGGGCGATGTTGTTGTAGCTCGCGCCGCTGTCGGTGCTGTACTGATACTTGGTGATGTAGTCGTCGAGCGGGTCGTCCCAGGAAAGCACAACAAGCCCGTCACCCACGGTGGCCTCGAGATTGGCCGGGGCGCCCGGAGCGTCTAGCACTTCATTGATACTGATTTTTAGCGCGTTGGTATAGGTGAACCAGCGTACGTTCCCTGCCACGAGGTAGTAGCGGTAATCGTTCATCGTCCACCCGGTGGCCGTGCCGGAATCCAGAGCGTCGGATGCCGTAGTTCTCAATAGGGGTGTAGTTCCGGTGCCGCTAAAAGTCAGGTGTACGAAGTAGAAGGTGTCTGCACCCAGCTGGGCGTTTTCAGCGGTGAACCGCACGAATCCCGCCTCTATGGTGCCTGCGTGGGTCAAAGTGTACAGGGCCGTGTCGTCCGGTTCGGCATCATCGTTCGGCTCCCGCACCGACACCGTAAGGACCCCACTACCTGGAGGGCTTTGAAAGTGCACGTCGATACTTCCTAAGACGTAGCCTGTCACATTCTTGCCCGTACGGAAACCCTGAGCCTGGTCGCTGGACAAGTCGGCATCGACACCAACACTGGTGTCGGTAGGTTGGCCGATGTTGCTCACGTACAGGGGCACGGGCGGGAGGCGCGTCGTGGCGGTCACGGTGGCTGCCTCGCCGTTGACCGAAGCGTTGACCGCCCGCACTGCCACGGTATATTCGGTGCCGTTTCCCAGGCCAGTCACGGTGTACTCGGTGGTGGTGGCGCTGCTGCCGGTGATGTCGTTGAAGTTCGTGCCGCCGTCGGTGCTGTACTGGTATTTCGTGATTAGGGTGTTGTTCGGATTGTCCCAGTCAAGCGCAATCTGGCCGGCGCCCACGCCCACAGTGGCCGTGAGGTTCGTCGGAGCGGCTAGTATCGTCGTGACGGTGACGTCGTTCGAGTTTGCGGTATCGTCGTCCTCGTCCACCGCCCGTATCCGGAAGGTGTAGGTCTGGCCGTTTGTAAGGTTGGAAACGGTGTACCCGGTGGTATTGGCCTCGCCGTATGCGCTATCTGGGATCGTGGTCCACTGTCCGAAGCTGCCGCCGGCCTCCTTTTGCCGGTACTTATAGGCCGTGATGGTGGAGTCGTTGGGGTCGTCCCAGGACAGCGTCACCTCGCCAACGCCCGCCGCGGCAGTCAGATTGGTCGGCGTGGCCGCCGGAGCTTGCTGCGGCTTGGCGTGCTTGTTCCCAGAGGCAGGGCCGGGGCCGCCACTGTCCACCGGCCGGACCCAGAAGGTGTACTCCACATCGTTGTCCAGGCCGGTCACCGTGTGGGACCTGGTCCCCGATCCGCTTCCGGTGATGGCGGTCCATGTGGGGATGCTGAACACGTAAGCCGCGCCAGTCTCGCTTTCGTCCCCGGGTGCCCCCACGATGACTCTTCCTCCGCCCGCCGCTACGGAATCCCCGAAGTTATCGTCCGCCGCACCGTCGGGGGCGGTCAGCTTGACCGTCTCGGTGGCATCTACCCAGCCACCGCTGGGCTTGGTGAACAGGTAAACCGAACCGGAGTCAGTGCCGTCATCGTCATTCCCGTAGGCCCCAACTACCACATTGTTGCCGTCAACCGATACCGACCACCCGAAGTGATCCTCTGCAGCGGCGTCGGAGGCGGTCAACTTGGCGGTCAACGCAGCTTTCGAACTGGTTGACAGGGTTACCCAGGTGCCCCAACCGCCGCTGGGCTTGGTGAACACGTACACCGAGCCGGAATCGGTGCCGCCGTCGTCGTCCCGCCAAGACCCTACCACAACAAAGTCGCCGTCTACCGCTACCCACCGACCGAAGCTATCGGCATTCGCGCGGTCGGAGGCGGTGAGCCTGACGGCGCTCCACACGTTGTTAGTCTTGGTAAACACGTAAGCCGCGCCCGAGCCAGAATCTTCCCCCGGTGACCCTATAACAACGGTGTTGCTGTCCACCGCCACTGAACTGCCGAAAATGGTGCCGGCCCCGGCGTTGGTGCCGGCGCTCCATATGGCCGTGGCCGCCGGGCCCCACACGTTGTTATTCTTGGTGTACAGGTAAGCCTTACCGGCCAAAGCGTCACTGCCGACCATGGCTCCCGGGGCCCCCACGACGGCGATGCCGGTGTCCAATGCCACGGAACTTCCGAAAAGGTCATTTCCAAATTGGCCGGTCTTCGTGAACTCGGTGGCCCATGAGCTGGTCAGACTACTCTTGGAGGCTATGGTAACCTCACCGGGATCAGTGTTGTTGGTTTGGTGGTATGATGGGGCTCCAGCCATGACCGTACTGCCGGCCACCGCTACGGAACTTCCGAGCCGGCCTTCGACCTGCGGGTTACTTACCGCCAGGAACTCATCGTAGCTCCACCCCCCGGAACCTCTGCTGAAGGTGTGCCCCCATCCGCCGTTAGTAATGGAGGTATTCTGGTTGTCCAGAGATTCTTGGAAGGGCGCTCCAACCACCGCCCTGTTCCCGGCAATCCCCACGGAATCTCCGAACCTGTCGCCTGCCTCGATGGCGCCTGTAACAGTACTGGGAACGACCAGCTTGGTGATTGCCACCTGCAGCACCTGGTAGCCGGTGATCGTAGAGTCGCCGGGGTCATCCCAGCTCAGCGTCACCTGGCTATCGCCCGCGGTCGCGGTGAACCCGGACGGCGCAACGGCCGCGTTGGCCGGCGCCATAATAACGAGCAGCAGCACACTAACGGCGAGGAGCACGCCGATGATTGTCAGCCGCGGGAAAGTTCTTATATGGATTGCTCTCATATAATGTCCTGATCGTCGGCATCGGATGCGGTTAGCTTGGCCGCCAAGGTCCACCTACCGAATTCCGAACCCCTGATAAACACGCCAGCCGTACCGGAATCGTCGCCCCGGTACGGTGCTATCACCGCGGTATCTCCGTCCACCGCTACGGTATACTCGGATTCATTATGCTGAGTTGGGAAGTCGGCCGTCAGCTTTGCAGCCTTCGCAAGCTTCCATAGATGGTAGTTGGTTATGTATGGCGAGTCGGCGGTAGGATCGTAACAACTCGGCCTCGGCTGGGTGTAGAGTGCCTCCGTGGACAGACCGGTCCGCTGGCCCGGAACCTTATCTGGGGTTTTAACTCTCGCGAATGTGATCATTGGCACAGTAGGCCGGAAGACCATGCCCAGATTCAACAGAGTGGACAGCACCAGCGGCAGGGGTTGAGCTGCCACTGGCTCCAGTGTGTAGAAGCCGTACAGCTCCATGCCAGTTGTGCCGGTAAAGATCAACGTCACGTTCAGCATGAGCAGTAGGCCACCCAACCATGGCGCGGGCTTATCGCTACCACCCGGTCCGGCCCTAGTAGACCTGCCTCCACCCTGGCGGTCCTCTGTGGGAGCCGATATCCAAAACTCTGATGACTTTTGAACCCCATCCCCGCCAGACGACGCCTCATAGCACCCTCCACCAGGGCGCAGCAAGCACATCCGGTGCCAGCCATTCCAGGGTATTGCCAGCGTGGAGCAACAGGCCTGCCCTGGCCCTATCGCCATACTCGGCCCGGAAGGTGCGCAGATGGGCTACGTCTCGGAGACGCGGCCGCTCCGTCGCCTTGACTTCGATGGGCAGCAGCCGATCCCCAGCCTCAATCACGAAGTCCACCTCCTCACCGATGGCCGTGCGCCAGTAGAGGACCTCAGCCCGGTCGAGCCGTGCGTCCCGCCAGGTCAGCAGATCGTGAAGCACCAAGTTCTCCAGATGTGCCCCTCGGGGCTCCTCCTCCTGGGTGAGATGCAGCGCCACCCCGGTGTCGCCCCAGTAGAGCTTGGGAGATTTGATCAGCCGCTTGGTGCGGTTCACCGCGTAGGCGGGGAGCCGGACGAGGAGATACGACGTTTCCAGCAGGTTGAGGTAGCGGCTCACCGTCGGCTGCGCCAGCGCCACGTCACGGCCAAGCTCCGCCTGGTTGACAAGGTTGCCCATGCGGAGGCAGGCGGCCCGCATCAGCCTGCGAAAGTCTGGCAATGCCGAGATGGAAGAGAGGTCCTGGAGGTCCCGTTCCAGATAGGTGCGCACGTAGCCGTCAAACCAGACGGCCCTGTCCTGAGCGGCCTTGAGGTGGATGGCCGGTAGCGGGAAGCCACCGCGAAGCGCCAGCGCCCGCCAGTCCTCCGGCTGGTCAGGTTGCGCAGCCACCAGGTCGAGCCATTCCTCGTCGCGGGCCTTCAGCAGCTCCTCCCAGATGCCCCCACGTCCGAGACCCAACTGCTCTCGCCGGGTCATCGGCCAGAGGGTCAGATAGCTGGCCCGGCCAGCAAGGGACTCGGAGACCTGTCGCATCAATAGCAGATTGGCCGAACCGGTGATGAGGAACTTCCCCGGCTGGCGCTGCTGGTCTATGGCCCGCTTCACCGCATGCAGAAGGTCCGGCTCTCGCTGCACCTCATCGAGAGTCACCTGCTGGCTGCCCCCCAGGAGCACCTCGGGATCGCGGCGGGCTGCATCTACCACGTCGAGGTCGTCCAGGGAGAGGAAGCGCCGTCCGCCCGGCATAAGCTCCTGGGCTAGGGTGCTCTTCCCCGTCTGACGGGCTCCGGTCACCACCACCGCAGGCATGACCCGGAGACGGTCCTGAAGGCTTGGCCCAACGAGGCGGGGGAGTGTAGCGTCCATCATGAGTACAATGATAATCATTCACGATATGTTTTGCAATGGTGAGGCACCTTCCACAGTCTTCCTTGGGTTTATCCAGCCGCAGCGTCAGACAGCTGAGGAAACGGTGGTTGGCATCGGACACATGAAGGGGACCTCGATTTGGTCTCTTCCCGTGCTCCCTATTCGTCATAGACCGAAGCGTTTCTGCCGACCACGTACTCTGATGGACAACAAAAAAAGACCTCACATATGGATAGGCAGGGGCAGCTACCGTTTGAGGACGATAGCTGCCCCTGTTTTGTACAAGTCAGCGCCCTGTGCCGACCATCTCCTCCTCTCTCTGTTGCTGTCTTAGCTTCGTCGCCACCTTAGCGGCGCCCCCTTCAGGACACCGTTTGAGCCTCTTTTTCCTCCTCCAGGCTCAGCGCCCACTCGAACATCGAGAGGGTCGCGGGCTTCGGCTTCCCGTTCCTTCTGGCCGGCTTCTGCGGCTCCTCGGCCAGGAACTCGGCCCAGGAGAACATCGACTGCTGGGTCTCTTCCACCACGTCAGCATGACCGTTAGCCGCCGCAGTCTCGACGACGATCCCGGTGCCGTTCCGATGCACCTCGACCGTCTCCGGTTCCACCTCCACCGCGTGCCACTCCTCGTCCACCAGCAGCTCCTCCGAGACCGCCTCAGCGTCCCTTGCCTGGGCGAAGGCATCCTCCATCGACTCTCCTTCCTCTTCCTCCTCTCCGTTCACGATCTTCCTTGCCAACGCCAGCATGATGTCGTCCCCGTCGTCGCCGTAGGCCGCCAGTCCGTCCTCGGGCAGCTCACCCTCCACCGCCAGGGAGCTTTGCAGCTTCTGGGCCACCAGCTTCAGGGCATCCGCCTGGAGGGTGCCCCGATAGGCCATGAACACGACCTTGACGGGCCGGGTCTGTCCGATGCGCCAGGAGCGGCGCGACGCCTGCCGCATGGTGTAGACGCTGTAATCCGTTTCCGCCCAGACGATGGTTGGAAACGCGATCAGGTCGAGGCCCGTCTGCACGAGCCTGGGGTGGCAGATGAGGACGTCTATGCCCTCTTTGACCTTGTTCTCCACCCATGCCTCTCTACGGTCCGGGGCCACGGCGTCGGCCTTCATCACCGCCACCCTGAAACCGTGCCTGGTCAGGATGTCGCTCATCCTCTCCGTAACGTCCCTCGTTCCCGTATGGGTGGCGTAGACCAGCACCCTCCGGCCCTCCATTCTTTCCGCTGCCACCAGGTCTAAGAGCGCCGTCTCCTTTGGGTACAGCTTCTCCTCGGAGAGCGGCGGCACCTGGACGAGCACGTCCCGGGACTCCGGGTCGAAGACGGTCTCACCCCTAGTGCAGCCGTCGGGATAGGCCAGCAGCGATTGAAGGTAGGTGGAGAGGAGCTTCCGTGACCCCTTGGCCAGCGCATCGGCGAGGGCGGCCCGCAGCTTGTCGTACAGCGTGCCGTAGGCTCCCCTCTGGGTGTAGCCTAGGGAGTCGGGCTCGGAGTCCATCGACGAGAGGAGAATCTGCTCCTCGTAGGAGGGCAGCCCCGACGCCACGTCCGAGAGTCGGAGGAATACCGAGTTGCCGATGAGGTGGAACAACGCGGCTGGTGCGAGCCCCGGCCGTTCCCGCACCACCTTGCGGTAGCGCCTGCGTCGGCTGAACCGTCCATCCTCCACCGACTCGTCGTCGTCCTTGCCGATGGTGTGCTCCTCGAAGCCGTACCGTTGTATCCACCTTCCCTCCTCGGAGCGCCCGAACTCCGTCCTGATGGCCGGGCTGAACCGGTACAGCAGGTGGAACAAAGTGCTCGAATACCCTCCAGTTAGGGTGCCTGTCAGGGTGAGGGAGCGGCCGCAGGAGTCGGCGAGGACGCCCGCTGCGATGCCCTGGGCGGAGCCTCTTCCTTTGTATTCGTGCACCTCGTCTGTTACGAGGAGCTCGAAGAACCCCTTCATCCGCTTCTTGATGTAGTCGGCGAGTGGATATCGCTTCGGCCCCTTGGGGTCGGCCTGCCAGAGAGCGGAGCCGCACCCGGCGCAGGTCCGGCGCTTGCGCCCCATCTCCTCGGCGGTGAGGGGCACACCGTCCTTGTCCACGATCTGGCTGGCGCAGATGGGGCAGCAGGGGACCCGGAAGGGCTCCCCCGTCTCCTCGTCCCGGATGAGCCCGCCCCTGGATGTGGCCCACCGCTCGGTGTATGCCGCCTGCCAGCGGTAGGAGAGCTTCGCCCGTTCCCTGGACATGATGGCGAAGAGGGGGCCTGGGCCGGTGGAGAGGCGCAGCTTCTCCAGGTCGGTGATGGAGGCGACGATGGCGGCGCGGGCCTTGGGCACCGTCTGCTCCACCTCACGCTTCCACTTCCGGGTCAGGTGCGGGGGTGTGAGTACGAGCACCCGCTGGAAACCCGCAGCGTAGGCTGCGGATGCGCCGAGTAAGGTAGGCCGCCGGCGAGTTACTCCGGTTGCCCGAAGCACTTTTCCGTCGGCCCCCTCCCGAACCGGACGTGCGGCTTTCACCGCATCCGGCTCTCCAGTGGTCTATATCTGCTTCTGCGGATTACTTCGCCCGTGATGGATGTCCATGTGACACGTCCGGCACACCACGAGGGTTATGCGTTTCCGCGCCGCCATGAGTTGTACCCACTTGGGCTTTTCCCGTTGGCCTTTCACGTTTAGGTCGCGAAGCGCACGGATGTGATGGACTTCTACATCCACCGTTGAGCCGCACATCTCGCATTCGTCCGCTTGGAGCCGTTTGATGAGCTCGTTGCGGTCAGACCTGTATCGCTGAGGCTGTTGGTCGACTAGAACTGCCTGCCGTTGCCGTTTCAGGGGTATGCCACCGAAGTACGCCACTAGCAGCCTTCTGAATTGGTTAGAGGTCTGGGTGGGTCATGGCGATCAGGCCGCGAGGCTATCGGAGCTGGCTTGAGCCACTCAAGCCCTGGTCGCTTTGCCAATGGCACCCTGGTCACGATCTCGACGAAGTGGCCCTTGCGTTGGACAGCCCCCTTGACCCGTGCTTTGGTGGACAGATCGGCCCCTGAGCGGAACAGCTTCCAGATTGTGACCAGTGCAGATCAGCGACCACTCACCGTTGACCTTCTCCAGTCCCCGCATCAGAAACTGTCGGAAGCCCCGGCCCTGTTTGATCTGTCCGAATACCGGCTCCACCGTCTCCATTCGAAGAGCGTAACGCTGACGACCACGCCTGGTCTGTAGCTTCCGTCGCATCCGATCTCTGGGAGACAGCCGACTGGGTATGCGACCGCGGGGCGCTGGGGACGGCACCCTTCCGTGTCTGGTCTGATCCGGTGCAATGAACGGCTCCACCCCCAGCGCATGTAGCTCATCAACTGCCTTTGCCGAGTAGTAGCCAGCGTCGGCGGATACTTCTCTCGGGACGACTTCGGTGTTGCGTATGGTCTCCTCCATCATGGTCACGGCCTGCTGCTTGTCCGAGGTCACATTGGTGGCTCGGGCCGCCACAATAACCTGGTTGGCGTTGTCCACCACCGCCTGACAGTTGTACGCCTGCACAAAGTCCCGACCTCCTGGAGCGGGCATAATCCGCGACTCGGCGTCGGTGAAGTTGCGCTGGGACTTGTCTTCGGGTACACCCGGATGCTCTTTACCCTCCGCCTCTGCCCGCTCAGCCGCCGCCTGCGCCTCGGCTTCCAGTGCCGCCATAGCCTCACGTATCTTCTCCAACCGTCCCTCCCGAAAGGACAACTCCTCCGGCAACTCGTCCCCACGACCGTCCTTGCCGTACCTGCGGTCCTCCTCCTCATCCGCCGCTTGAGCCCCACGCAGCAACTCCTCAACCTCCGCTGCCAACTGCTCCTCTTTCTCTTTCATCCTCCGGTAACTCATCGCCCTGTGCTTCGATGCGTTCGCCCTGACCTTGGTGCCGTCCAGCGCCACGTGACCCAGCTTGACCATCCCGGCTCGCCTGCACAACTCCAGTACCTGCACAAATAACCCAGACAACGCAGCCAGATTGTCCTTGCGAAAGTCGGAGATCGTGCGGAAGTCCGGTGTGTTATTCGCAGCCAACACCCGAAAGGCTATGTCCTCGTGGAGCCGTCGATGCGGCGTGAGGACGCCACCCCGACGCAATAGCCGTAGACCAACACCTTGACCATCATCCGCTTATAGACCGCGCCTGTCGTAACGCGTGATCTCCGAGAGGTCCAGTTGGTCCACGACACGGAAATGAAGTAGGCCAGATGACCGGCAGCCACTTGCAGCGCAGCTGGCAACAGCAACTTGGTCTGGATCGTAAGGAAGGTAAGTCTTGCTCATCCCACTCCGCTGAATGCTCGACGCAATACCTCACAAACGGTGTTACCGTCGGACCAGGGCCACTAGAGGGCGTTTGCCGTTGTCCCGGTGCTTGATGACCTTTAGGCATACACGTGGCCCGTGCTCGGTTTCAACGGCGCTTTTGAATTGGCGACGCATCTTCCGGGCGGTGGACTTGTGCTTTGCCGCAAGGGTTCGTGCCAGCGACATCTCCATGACCCCTTTCAGTTTCCCGAAATGGGAGACGTTGTAGGCCAGAAGGTAGTAGTTGACGACGCCCCGGAACTCCGACTGGTACTGTGCCACGATGGAGAAATCTTCATCGTGGAGTAGGTAACTGCGGTGTGCCGGTTTGCCTTTGCGCATGTAGGCTTGGCAATGTTGCTCGATGACGTCGGCGGGAACCCGCAATCCGATTTGGCCGTTGACCCTGCGCCGACCATTGCGGTCGAACTGGTCGTTGGCCTGTTGGTTCACGAGTTCGTAGCCGAGGAACCGCGCCGCCTGGCTGGTGGCGTGGGTGATGAGAGTTTTCTCCCTGGATAGCTCCAGCTTGAGTGAGTCGCGCAGGAATGTTTCCAGGGACTCCTTTGCCTGTTGGGCTTCGGCCTTTGGCCCGATGAAACCCAGCACGAAATCGTCCGCGTAGCGCACGTACCGTAACCGGCGGTAGCCGGGGTCATAGGGGTCACGTGACGGCAGTTGCTGCAGTTGCTTGCGCAGTTGCAGTGCCTCGGCGTGGTTCCCCCGCTTCCTCTGGCGGGCCGCTTGGTTCAGCAAACGTGTGTACTCGCGGTTGTCTCTCCGGGCTGAGCCACGGGTGTGGGCTGGTATCAGCACGTTCTCGACAAACTTGTCCAACCGGTCTAGGTAGATGTTGGCGAGGATGGGGCTGACCACGCCGCCTTGCGGCGTACCGCTCAGCGTGCGGCCATACTTCCAGTCCTCTATGTAGCCTGCTTTCAGTAGATACTTGAGCAGGCGTAGGAATCGGTTGTCGTGGAGCTTCTCGCCGAGCACCGACAACAAGACATCGTGGTCGATGTTGTCGAAGCACCCTTTGATGTCGCCCTCGACGAACCAGCGGGTACCGGTCCAGTAGGTTGTCACGTTGCTCAAGGCGGTGTGGCAACCCCGGTCGGGCCGAAAGCCGTGGGAGCGGTCGGAAAACTGCGGCTCATAGTAGGCTTCCAGAATCATCCGGATGACCTCTTGCAGCAGCTTGTCCGGCCCCGTCGGTATGCCCAAGGCGCGGGTCGTGCCGTTAGGCTTGGGAATGTTGACCCGACGCACCGGCGTCCATCGGAACCGCTCGTAGCGCAGGGCTTCGATGATGCGGTCGATTTTCGCCAGTGACATACCGTCCATGGTCTCTGCGGTGGCTCCCTTGGTTGTAGCCCCCTGGTTTGAGTAGATACGCCCGTAGGCCCGCAGGTAAAGGTTCCGGTTGTAAAGCAGCCGATAGATGTTCTCCAGCGGCAATCCTCGTTCTCCGCGTTCGCGTATGACGTTCAATACAGTTTCGGCGTCTTGCATTGTGCATACCTCCCTGTTGTATTCCGTCGAAACCACCTGTCCTCCTTCGCCATGTGCCGGGCTTTCCCCGGCTCGGACTACTACGAGGACTCCGTGACCATAGGGGTCTCCCCCCGTAGGCCATCCCGCGTTCCGTAGACGTGAGGGGGTTGGCTCTGCTAATCTCCACAGACAGTCCCATAGGGAGTATCAGGAGTGGAGTTTTCGCTCTCTAGTGCCCAGCTAGTGTTCTTTATCTGGTTGCTTACCTGGGCACCTGTGGTCGCCGTGCTGACGTTTGTGCTCCACCGACGGTGGAAGGCGAAACGGCGGGCCGAGAACAAGGTCAGGATGTCTGACCGCATCCTCTTGTCTGACATCAAGGCATTGGCGAAATCGAACTCGCCGTTGCTGGTTGACGCCATAACCCTGCATTGCGCTCAGATGGAACAGGAGCGCAACTCCGGCGACTAGGTCTGTTTCCAGTAGAGGTAGAGCCTCTTCCCGGTTGTCGTTCGACATAGGACGTTCTAGCGCGACTGTAGGTGCCCCGTTCGTCCCCCTTGAATAGACCGCATCGGTCATCGTCCACTCATCGGAGTTGCATTGGTACCTTCATCATACCGAGGCAATGAGTGGCGCCGGGTTACAAGCGTTCTACCGGCGGGTGGCAAGAACACCATCTGGGAACTGGGGTTCAGGCAGTCTAGCTTTCACCGTATCGCGCGGGCCTTGCGGAACCAGTCCTACAACGCTTTGGGACTGTAGCCGCTTTACCGACATGCTACTTTCCCCCTAGGCTTTCGCTTCGAGGTAGGTCGGTTGGCCCAAGAACTTTCTCCGAGTTCTTCCCGGTTGGGCCGGGTATCCTATGCCGCGTTACGCGGCGCACTGAAGGTCTTGCCGGTGCCCATCTCCCCCACGACGTTGGTGCCCTGGTGGGCTTTCAGGGAGAGGGTGACGCCCCGTATGGCGTCTGCCTGGGCTCCCAGGGGGGAGCGGAGCAGTTGGGGCAGGCCGTGGCCGTTCTGGGAGGGCCGGTAGAGGGGCGGGTAGGACTCCACCACCCGTTGGGCGATGGCTTCTTTGTACTTGTCGATGAACTGGGCGAGGTCCATTGGTTTTCTCCTTCCTTCTATAGAGGTATCGCTTCTGGCTGCTTCGGTCCTGATAAAGGGCGAGGCCCCGTGGTCCTGGAAAGAACCAGCGGGGCCTCGTGATGCGGCTCTGGGGTGGAGTCGTCTATGCGGCGATGTCGGTGATTACGCCGTCCCCGAGGTCCAGGGCGACGACGGTGGTGCGGAGCCTCTCCCTATACGTCTCCTTGTCCGGGGTCTCCTCGACCAGCACCAGCTCCTTGGTGGTCTTCCCCTTGACCAGGATGCGCCGACCGTCCGCTTCGAGCTGGAGGTTGTCCAGGAACCCGGCGGCGATGAGCATGGCCATGTGGCCGCGTCGCAGGGGCATCAGGGGGCGGGTCCTCTGGTCCTTGCTGGGCCAGAGGGTATCCGTTACTTCGGCGCTGGCCCACAGGCCGGAGCGCCGGGCCTCCTGCGCCGCCGCCACGGGGTCGACGGTGCGGGTGGCGAACAGGATGTCCCCCGCATCCGAGGTGATGGCGGTGTAGATGGGGTAGCCTTGGGGGTACAGAGGCTCCGGCTCTCCCTCGGCCCAGGCCAGCACCTGCCCCTGCGCCTCCTCGTCGAGACGGGGCTCCGCCATCCGGTAGCCCATGACCACAACCTGGTCGAAGGCTTCTCTTTCGGGGTGTGGGAAGGCCCAGCACCTCAATCTATAGTAATAGGAGGCGAGGTACTTGGCCGAGACCGCGAGGCGCTGGCGGGGCACGATGAACACCAGCAGCCCGCCGTCGTTCAGGTAGCGGGTCGAGTGGGTCAGGAAGGCGTGCTCCGTCCGCTTGCTTTCCGGGTCATGGTCATAGGGAGGGTTGAGCAGGCAGATGCCGAAAGCCTGGTTGCCGATGGAGGTCTGGAACAGGTCCGCCGCCAGGGTGCGGTGCAGCCGGGATGCGGCCTCCTCAGCCCGGTCGGTATGCAGCTCCACCCCGTAGGTCTCTATGGGCATGGTGTTGTCCTGGGTAAGCCGCTCTCCCAGCTGGGCCACCGCCTCCCCGGCTCCGCAGCAGGGGTCGAGGATGCGGACCACCTCCCGGTTGCGGTAGTAGTAGCCCGCAGGCGCCCGTATCAGCGTGGCGATGAAGTCCACCACCTTCTCCGGCGTCGGGTAAAACCCCCCTTTGGCCTGTGCTGCCAGTCTCATGATGTCTCTCCTTCCTCATGGTCGGTCGATGTTGATGGGCCGAACTTGCAGGGCTCGGGGCTGCAGAAGTAGCAGTCCCGCCTCGCCCTGGGTGGCGGGACGTACTCCTCGGCGGACACGGCCTGGAATATCACCTGCACGCCGCAGGAGTTGCAGTGGTAGATCTCTCCGGCATGGACATCCTTGTCCGGCTCCTCTATCTGAGCGAACCGCTCCTCGCAGTGGGGGCAGGTGAAGTAGATGGTCTGGGTCGTGGTCATGGCTTATCTCCTTTCATTGGCCGCCGCCTTCAGGCAGCGAGCCGGTTATCTGACGTGATGCCGACCACCTCTCCGATGGCGCGGCTCCTCTGGTAACAGAGCACTTGAGCCGTCTGAGCGGCCTCGGCGCATGCCACACAGAAGGCGGTGACGATCTCGGCGTGGCGGGCCACCGTCACTCGTCTGACCAGCACCGAGCCGTTGTCTGTGCTGGTGTGTCGGTAGAGCATCACCCTGGGGTCGTGCCTCTCTGCCTCAGTCGCAGGCCGATAGAAACGCGGTTGCGCGGAGGTGCACAGGTGCTGCGTGTGGTCGTGCCGGCAGAAACGGCAGGTCGTTCCGTCCGGCGAGAAGCGCTGCCAGGCCCTGAAGTTTCGCTCCTGCCGGTGCTTATTGGTGCGTTTGGCTCTCGTCAGGGTGCTATCCATCTGTTTCTCCCTTCTCGTACGGTAGGGTCAGCGTCCCAGAAGCCACCGCCTCCGAGAGGTCCTCCTTGAGGGATTCGGGGTTGGGGTTGCAGCGGTAGGCGACCACTCCCGCCGATTGGAGCTGGGTGGTCTCCTCCTTCTGAAGGCCCCGCACCCACAGCCAGTCTGCCCAGGAGGGATGCAACGGCAGTGGGCTCCTCTTGTCCAGGAAGCGGTAGTGGGTGTCCGGCGCTTCCTTCTCCGTTTGAGCCAGGAGAAGGAACTGGTCGTTCTCCGATGCGTATTCGGCGAGCTTGGTGTAGACCAACGCGTGCCAGCCCCCACTCACCGGCAGCTTGGCGATCTTGGTCGTCCACGTGCCGACGGTCCCGGATGGGATGCCGCAGCGCTCATAGCCGCCGCTGAGCGCCATCCCATCCGCGCCCTGGATGAGGTGGGCGACGTCGGGCGGTTGCTTGAGCAGGGAGGCCCAGATCGCCTTGAGCGCCGTCTGGGAGCCCACCATCGAGAGGAACCAGAGTCCCTGGGAGTGGGGGTCGCGGGCGAAGGCGTCGGCGGTGGCGCTGAAGCCTGCTGCATTGATGGTGTACAGGGCTTCGGGGTCGAGGGTGTGTTCGGTTGCAAGCATGGGTATGTCTCCTTTCGGTAATTGGAATGCTGATGCGCGGAGGTGCGGTGACTCCGTGGGGCCGGTAAGGGTCGTTGCTAGGCTGCCTGGGTTTTCCTATAGGGTTAGAGAGCGGTGATGAGGCCGCGCTCCTTGAGGCTGACGGCCTTGTCCCATAGAGTAGGGACGGCGCCGCCGATGGCCGGATTGCTCCGACTGGTTTGCGCCATCCCTCTCACCGAACCGGGCGTGCCACTTTCGCGGCACCCGGCTCTCCATTAGACGGTTTGTAGTTGGCTTGGTCGGTGTACGGCCTGATGGCACGTTCGGCAGAGCGTGACCAGGTTGCTGAGCGCGTGGGATTTCATGCCTTTGGTGTGATGGACGTGCAAATCTGCTCGTGTGCCACACTTCCGACACTTCATGCCGTCACGCACTTTTGCCCGGAGTTTCCGTTCGACGATTTCGAGGGGTTCGTCGCGATTGTCGCTGGTAACCCTGATACTCATCGTGTAGACACGCTCGTCTGCGCCGGATGCTCCCTGTGGATAGTCACCTGTTGCCTCTGCGTGGCCGGACAGGTAGGGGTGCGGGAAACCCGCAGTCCCCTTCTGCCGGTAGCGTTGGCGGTCAAGCTCCTGTGGGGTAGGGAGCCATTGGTACGCTTCCAGCTTGTTATCACCTTCGCGCACCTCTGCGTACCAGCGGGTTCTGCCGTGGAGTACGCCGGACTTGTTCCGAACGAGTTGTCCCTTGTGACTACCCTTGTACTTCTTCCGCAACCAGTGGAAGTAACGGAACCACGCGAACCGCGTGATCTCGTAGATGTCGTTGACGAAACTGGTATGCCGATAGTATTCGGCCCAGCCCCGCACGATAGCGTTCAGGGTCGTCAGTTCAGTTACCTCGTCCAGCCAAGTCCAGTTTCTGGAAGTCAGGGCCTTGAGCTTCCGTTTCACTCGCTCCTTGGCCTTGGCCGTCGGTCGAAGGTGAACGGCCCACCTGCCATCGACTTGCTTGCGCTGGATGTGAAAACCCAGGAAGTCGAAGCCGTCGTTGACATGGGTGATGACCGTCTTTTCTTCTGATAGCGTCAGGTGGAGTTCGTTCTCCAGAAACTGCTGTATGGCCTGTTTGGTGGCCTTGACCTCGGCTTTGGGGCCGTTGCTGACGACCACGAAGTCGTCCGCGTAGCGCACCATTCTGTAGTTGCCGAGACCTGCCCGCCGTCTTCTTTGTCGGGCTAGAGGTGGTAAGTCCCACTGTGCCGCCGCCCACTGGTCAAACTCGTTGAGGTAGACGTTGGCTAGCAGCGGGGATATAACCCCTCCCTGTGGCACACCGGAATCGGTGCGACCGAAGAGGCCCCCTTCCATTACGCCCGATTTCAGGAACTTCCAGAGCAAGTCCAGTAGCGCCTTGTCCTTCAACCGCCTCCGTAGCAGCTTCATGAGCGTCCGGTGATGGACGGTGTCGAAGTAGCTTTGGAGGTCGCCTTCAATCACGTAGTACTGCTTGACGTTGGTGTTGAACAGGGGCATGAGGACTGCGATTGCGTCCATCGTGCGACGACCTTTGCGGAAACCGTAGGAGTGCGGGTGGAAATCCGACTCGTAAATCGGGTCGAGGATGGCCCGAAGTGCTTCCTGCACGATGCGGTCTCGCAGGGCGGGGATGCCCAACGGGCGCTTCTTGCCATCGTGCTTGGGTATGTAGACTCGCCGGACGGGTTGCGGCTTGTACGTCTTGCGCTTCAGTTGGTCGAGGAGCATCTGCATTTGATGCTCGTAGTCCGCCTTGAACGCAGTCCGCGTTACGCTGTCCACGCCGTCGGTCTGGCTACCCGGTCGCGCCAGTACCCTTTTTGCCGATATGTGCATCCAGTAGTCCCAGTGCAATAGGTCGTACAGGTTGGTGAACCTGTGGTCTGGATGCTCACTGGCCGTCTTTGCCAAGAACCTTTGCTTTTCTGCCATCTTCGTCGGGTGCATACATCCCTCCTCTGGCTTAGTTCGCTTGTGTTCTGCACTCGTCTAACTGCCCTCCTTCGCCATGTGGCCGGCTTTCCCGACCTCGGACTACTACGAGGGCTCTGCCCCACGTCCGGCATTGGCCGCAGGCTGGCCTACTCCGGTTTGGCTCCATGTTGACCTGCAAGTATTTTTGTGCCACCATTTGGCACAGTTGCCACGGTTGGGAGGCCCATGAGAGAGCGAGCCAGAGCTGTTACCCGATGGCTGAGGAACCACTGGTTCCCCATCCTTGTAGGGTTCCTTATCGGGCTCGTTGTCGGAGTATCCCTTGGCATTGTGTACAACCGCGTGGTGTTCATCGAGCCTAGTAGGATCTGGGAGTACCAGCACCCTTAATGGGTAGCGGGTGTAGCCCAGCCGTGTTGCTCGCAGGTTGTTCTTGGAGTGGCTCCATTGCCGGGGAGCCGAACGTGGTTCCCAAGTTCACGTAAGTTGCGTCTACGTGTCGTGTTAGGTCCTGCCTGTACGCCTGGCACGGCTCCTTGCCGCGCTCGTCATCGGAGGATGCCGGTCAAAGGGAGGACGACATCCCTGCCCTAGAAGGACTGTCCCTGCATCAGCGAGACAGGAACTCCGGTGACTCCACCCTCGCCCTACCGTGAGCGGGTGGTTCGTGGTGCGACGCTTCAAACAGCAGTTTCTTTCGTGACCGTGACGACACTCTGGCTAGCGGCGCGCGGCTTAGTAGGGTGACCGCCGCTACATTGTCGGGAAGGCTTCAGACATGGTTCTGCCTCTGGCCCCCGTGCCTGCTTCCCTAGCCACCGGCCCACTCCTGGCCGGGTTCCACACCTGGAACGTTCAACTTATGCGCTTCTTGGCGCACCGCCGATGACCACGTGGTCCAGCAGCTCGATCCCCAGGAGCTTGCCCGCCTCGATCAGCTTCTTGGTCAGGGCCACGTCAGCCGGGCTCGGGTCGGGGTCGTTCGAGGGATGGTTGTGGATCACGATGATCTTGGGCACCGCCTCCATGACAGCGGGCCGGAACACCTCTGCCGGTCTGACGGTGATGGAGCTCACGTCCCCCTGGTAGATCACCCGCTGGCCCACGATCCGGGTCTTTGTGTCCAGCAGGAGGACCCGGAACTGCTCCTGGGCGAGGTGGGCCATCTCCGGGGCTAGCAGCAGCCGCACCGCCTCGGGCGAATAGACCGCCGGAGGGTCGGCGGGGCGCGGTGGATGGGTCTCCACCCCGTAGCGCACGGCCAGCTCCCCCAGGATGCTGACGTTGCGCCGGAGGGTCTCTAGCAGTGTGTCGTTGTGCTGTGCATTGGTCATAGGAACCTCCCCTAGATGTGGATGGTCTGAAACGAGAAGCGGGGCCGCCCCGAAGATGGGAGCGGCCCCGTGGCGCGCCTGCGAAACGGTGGACGGCAGTAGGCGTTTCTGGCCTAGCAGGCTGCTGAAAAACCCTCGGGCCCAATCGAGGCCATCTTCAAGCCAGCGACAAGCGTAAATGTCACAACCAATGTGTACTTTAACGTCAAATATTACCGCCGCTTAGCTGGATATCGGCGCCTATTGGCAACCATTCACAGTGTCGTCTCCCGGAGACCCCCTTTATCCGCAGCCTGCTAGAAGGGTGCCTTGGCTTTCACCGGTTCCTCAGCGGCTGCGTCCTCAGACTCCTTCGCAGAGCCATTCCCGTTGCGAGAGTCGAGGAAGACCACCTCGGAGGCGTGAATCTCGGTGCGGTGCCTGCGCTGTCCGTCCTCGGTCTCGTAGCTGTTTTGAACCAGCTTGCCGGAAACGTACAACCTGTCGCCCTTGCCCACGTACTGGTTCACTGCCTCGCCAAGCTTGGCCCAGCAGGTAACTGAGTGCCAATCCGCCTCGACGATCCCGTCCTGGCGGTGGCGGTCGATGGCCAGCCTCAGCTGGGTGACGGCGGTGCCGCCTTGCGTGTATTTCATCTCCGGGTCTGCTCCGACCCTTCCTAGCAGTTCTCCTTTGTGTGTGTAGTAGCGCGGCGTTGCCGCACTCGAATGGAAATGCAGCGCCGTCCCCTTCGGAAGGGAACGGCCTTGTCCATGCGCTCCCGTTACGGAGCGTCTAGCTCACCCGCACGTACTGAGACACGACCTCCGTCACAATGTCGACGCGGGTATCCGGGTCCAGCAGCGCGTTCAGCTTGCGGTAGTCGACCGAGAAGCGCCGGGTCTTGACCAGACTCACCGCCCTTCCCTCGACGCTTGCTTTGGTCATACCCCGCTGGCGCATCCACGACTTGAGGGTGTCCAGCGCCCGGCGTTTCGCCTGTTCCGGCTCTTTCAAGACTTCCTGCGCTTCCAGGTATGCCAGCACCGCCCCCCGCGCCTCCTCTGCGCTCACCTCCCTTCCTTCGTTCTCAGATCCCTCGTCCGTGTCTCCTTCAACCTCGGCTGTGCCGGGCTTGCAGGTGTTCAGGAAGGGGCAGCTCCGGCACCGCCAGCTACCGGCGCGGAAGTCCCGCTCCGGCAGCTCGTCCGGGTCCTGTCCGTGGGCGGCGTAGTGGTCGGCAAGCTCGCCGAGCCGGAAGCTGACCGTCTCCATCGCGTCCTCCACCCGGTCGGCGGGGATCGTCTCGGTATCCCAAACTCGGCTCCCGGTATCCATCGTGGCGATCACCACGTCGCGGGCTTCCTCGTAGCTCCCGTAGGTGTAGAGAGCGGCCTGGGCGACCGATTCGGGGTGACTCCGCTCTGCGCCAAGGGTCTGCCAACGCTTGTAGGCTTCCGGCCCCCTGGTCTTGACCTCGACGATCACCTCCGGCCCTCCGAAGAAGGGGAGGACGCCGGTGGCGTCGGGGTGGCCGGTAACACGGAGGTTGGGGGTGATCTGGGCCGTCACCTCCCTGGGGTTGTTGGGGTCCACTGGGATCACGTCCCAGCTCGCCCGCTCCATCGCCCGGAGCACCACCTGCTCAAGGGCCTGCCCCACCTCCATGACGGTCAGGGATTCGTCGGTCGGTGGGTTTGTGGGCTGCCATTCCGTGGCGGCATACCACAGGGCGCGGCGGCAGCTGCTGGCGGCGGATGCCCGCACCACCAGCGCCCCATCGCCGTCGAAGTAGGCCGACGGTCGCGAGTAAACGTCCGCCCGGTCTCCCGTGGGGTCTTCGTTCTGGTTCATGGTCTGTCCTCCTTCGTTCCTATAGATGAGAAGCGGGACCGCCTCCGTGGAGACAGCCCCGCTAGTTGAGCAACCATCGGTTGTGTGCACCGCTCATGCGGCGGCTTTGGATTCGGATTCCTCTATCCCCTCTTTCGCCCTCTCTTCTCGCTCCTTCAGATGGAGCTTGAGGATCTGGGAGATGCCATCTGCGAGGCCCAGCACCCACACGCTCGACCCATCGCTCAACTGATTGGCGAAGGGCTGCATCTCGCTAACCCCCTGCATCTGGTCGATGAGCTCGCCCAAGGGAGTACCGCGCCGCAAGTGCAGCGAGACGAGGCGGCAGACCGCCTCCGTCACCCCTGAGGTAAAACTGCCCGCCTTGCCGATAGAGCCAAAGACCTCGAAGGGCGAGCCCTCCTCGTCCAGGGAAACCGTGATGTAGAGGTTGCCGTGCTCGGTATGGAGCTTGGTGGTGCTGCTTGGCAGCGTCCGGGGCCTGGGCCGTGTCGCCGGGGTCATGGCCCCTCCCCCTTCTCAAGGAGATAGGGAAGGGCTGGGGCGTAGCGGTCGAAGAATTTGGCGACCTTGAGGGCAGCCTCCCGGTCCCTCTCGTCGCCGGTGCCCAGCAGCGTCTGGACGATGGCCTCTTCACAGTCCTCCTCGGCGAAGGCCGGGGTCAGCAGCGTCTCTTGGACGGCAGGGGGAAGGGAGTCCCACCGCTCCCGGCTCAGCTTCAGCCCGCCGTGACTGGCCGTTTCGATCCGCACCACGCCCTCGGCCAGCGCTACGACGTCCTGGGGAGGTCCCCACGGGGTATACATAGTGTTCACTTTCATGTCGTCTTCCTTTCTGTCCTGTAGATGAAAACGGGGCTGCCTCGGTGTGGAGACAGCCCCGTTACGTGGGCTCGCTATGGCGCGTTGGGCTCATGCCGCTTCCGGCACCTCTGCTTCCCGCGTCTGCTGGAGCTTCCGGGTCGCCCCTTGCACCAGCGGCGTCAGCTCCGATGCCGATACCGCCTCAAGGTCCTTGCCCGTCTTGCCCTTGACCGCAGCCCGCACCTGCTTCTCGTCGAACCCCTGCATCGCCCCCAGGTCGATCAGCGTCGCCCGCAGCGACGGAGCAAGGGAGTCGGCTGCGCTTTCCTGCTTCGCCGGTTGCCCGGTGGCCGCCTGGTCTCCGTAGAGGCAATTCCCGAACTGGTCTCCGAAGCTGCGCAGGGCGCGTTTGAGACCGTCGGTAACCGACCCTTTGCAGGCTGTGTCGTGACCCTCCGCCGTCTCCTCCGCCACGGCGTGGAACCCGATGTCCGTGCGGGGCGGAGCGCCGGGGACGGTGACCCGCACGGGAGCGCTGTAGGCGCGGATGCGGCTGATCTCGCCCGTCTTGGGATCGACCTGCTCGATCTCCCGCAGGGTCACGTCGCCCACGAGTTCGTATCCCCAGCCGTCGCGACCGAATATCTCGTTCGCCTGGTCGATGACGGTGTGTCCCTCGATGTACTGGTATGTGCGCCCGGCCCGGCCCTTACGCTGGGACACCAGGCTCGGGTCGAGGGGCTTCTCCAGCTCGCTCACCACCCTTGGGGACAGGCTGTCCCAGAGCAGGTCGTGCTCCGGAGTGATGGCAGCGTCCGGGTGGACGCCGTTGCTTCCGTTCTTGGTCGATGCGTTCGTCATTGTGCTTCTCCTTTGTGATGTCTGTGATGTGCTGACTGCTGTTTCTCTGGTCGGTGCAGGGTTCCCCTATGGGAAGCCCGTAGGCGGGGCAAGCCCCGTCATTCATTGGGCATAGCGCCTCCTTGGGTAATGCTGTAGGGTTTTGATGGCGCAGGGCACAGAGCCTGCAAGACGGTGGGCTGCGTGGGCACAAGAGCGGGCGGGAAGCCCGTATGGAAGGGGGACTGTGCTACCTAGCGGTGCGGGCCGCCCTGGCAAGCAAGCCCAGGAAGATCGCCCGCCCGTGGGGATGCGTGGCAAGCTCCGCCACGTCGGTGACCCCTTCAAGCAAGCGCACCGTGGCGGCCCGCCGTCCAAGCAAGCTCTCAAGCCGCTCGGCGGCCTCGCGTCCCGCGTCGTCTGAGTCGAAGGCGAGGAACACGCGGGGGAAGCCAAGCAAGCTACCTGCCACCCGCTCCATGCCCTGGGTTCCCAGGGCTGCGCACGGCGGGCAAGGCCCCACTGGACAAGGGCAAGCCAGTCGAACACCCCTTCAGTAAGGACCACCCAAGACGGCGCAGCCCCAAGCCGCCCAAGTCCAAGCACCGGCTTGGGTCCGGGCAGCGCCTGGAACCTCGGCGACCGCTCCGGGTCAATGGCCCGGCCCACAAGCCAGCGGACGCGTCCCGAGGCCAGGTCGGGAACCACCACCATCCCTGCGAACCGCTCTCCCCGCTCGGTGAACAGGCCCGAGGCCCGTATCCGCTCGCCGCCGAATCCAGTAGGCTTCAAGGTATCGGCGCAGCCCGTCCCCCGGCGCGTAGCCAAGACCCAGGCGGCAGGCGGTATCGAAGCCGATGCCCCTGGACGCCAGATACTCACGCGCCTCGGACTGCTGCGCAGCATGGACCGGAGGTAGAACCTCGTTGCCGCCGACAGCGCCGCCGGGTCCCGCTGGGGAACCACGGGAGCAGCGGTACGCCGTGGCGCGGCCTGCGTCCTCGACCGGACGGCTGGGCTGGGAGCCAGCCCAGTCCCACCACCCAGCCTCTGTATCGCCTCGGGCAGGGTCAGGCCCTCGGCCCGCTGGATAAAGTCCAGCACGTCTCCTCCTAGACCGCACAGCCGAAGCAGTACCAACGTTCCGAATCGCCGTACACCGTAAAGCTGCCTTCCGACTCCTGGTGGAAGGGGCAGACGCCCTGACGGACGCGGCCCCTTCCCCTCAGCTGCACGCCCGCAGCCTCCACCACGTCGGCCAGGGAATGGCGGCTCTTGA
Source organism: Dehalococcoidia bacterium (assembly GCA_965248005.1). Classification (GTDB taxonomy): domain Bacteria; phylum Chloroflexota; class Dehalococcoidia; order Lucifugimonadales; family UBA1123; genus CBDFIE01. The sequence goes on along the minus strand of OZ252049.1, from coordinate 803,413 downwards.
GGGCCTCCAGGTCCACCTGTGTGTTGGCTACGACCATGACCCACCTCCTTTCAGGGGCTTCAGGCCCCGCAGGCTCCTCGCGGAGACCACCTTGCCCGGCTGCCACACCATCCCCAGCACGGCCAGGACTTTCACGGTCCCGTCGCCGTGGGGAGCGAGCGCCGCAGCTCTGCCGGCGCCCTGGCTGTACACCAGGGTCTCGCTTTGCCCGAACCGTCGTCGCACCAGGTCCTGCCACTCGGCGAAGGCCCAACGCGTCTCGTTTGGGGCGGTCGTGTCCGGTTCGACGCTGGCAAACACCGCCAGCGCTCCGTCCAGGTTCCCCGCCTTGCGCAGCCGCCGTGCGTCGTGGACGCTCTTGGCCACGCTCTGCGCCGTTGACTGCTCGCGGTTGCTGGCAAAGAGGGCATCCATCACCCGGTCCACCAGCTCCTCCAGACTGCGCCTGGGCCTTCCGCCCACTACCATCGTTCTGTTGTTCATCACTGCCGTTGTCATCGTGTTCTCCTTTCTACTTTCGATTGCCGTAGTGCTTGTATCGCCTGTTTCCTGTTCCTTGCGCCCATGAACCGCCGGAGCATCAGCGCCCCGCATCCAAGGGCCAGAGCGTTGACGGTGAAGGCGTCAACGCCTGAACCGGTCAACAGGGGCGTTACCAGGAGCAACGCCACGCCTGCCGCCAGCGTCCTCCGTTTGTGCCGCCACATGGCTCTTCCGGTCCCGGCGACGGCGGCCAGGACCCGTGGAACCCGTTCCTTGATGTGCATGCGCACCTCCTTAGTGTGTTGCCCGCACCGGCATCCACAGCACGGGTCGTGGCTTATGGGTTGACTGTCGATGGACACACTCCGCCCACGGTCGGATGCCAAACGCGGAGAACGGAGTGTGGTTGTGAAGAAGACGCAGCTCGGCCAGGGTCTCTTCGTCGCAACGCGAGTTCTGGGGAGCTACGAAGACGCGGCGCGGCTGCCCTACGACGTGGTCACGGAACAGACGCGGGTGAATAAGGGCACAGCTCGGCCAGGGTCAATATGGCGCGCCGACTCTGGGGAGGCTGCGGTGACGTGAAGCGGCCAGCCTGCGATGCAAATGGCAGACCGGCGCGTGTCAAAGCTGCGGCCTAGCTGTCTGAAGAGCTATGCCGCAGGCATGGGGAGACGGTCAGAGGGCATGGGGCACTCCAACCGTCGTATCGAAAGGTCGAAACGCAGGACGCACTCCGGCCTTTGTGGAAGCATCCCTCTTGGGCGACCGTTGGGAGAGCCTGGCTCGATCCCTCTGGTACATCCCGGGCTCAGGGAAAGGACCCTCCAGGTTTCTAGCAGCCTGTCCGAGTAACACCGTTTGTGAGGTATTGCGGGTATGATGGGTCGAGCATCAGATCAGCGGAGTGGTTGATGAGCAAGACTTACCTTCCTTACGATCCAGACCAGCAGTTGCTGTTGCCAGCTGCGCTGCAGGAGTGGCTGCCAGATGGTCATCTGGCCTACTTCATTTCCGATGTCGTGGACCAACTGGACCTCTCGGAGATCACGGCGCGTTACGAGCGGGAAAGGCGCGGTGGACCGCCCTATAATCCGCGGATGATGGTCAAGGTGTTGGTCTACGGCTATTGCGTCGGGGTGGCGTCCTCACGCCGCATCGCCCAACGGCTCCACGAGGACATAGCCTTTCGGGTGTTGGCTGCGAATAACACACCGGACTTCCGCACGATCTCCGACTTTCGCAAGGACAATCTGGCTGCGTTGTCTGGGTTATTTGTGCAGGTACTGGAGTTGTGCAGGCGAGCCGGGATGGTCAAGCTGGGTCACGTGGCGCTGGACGGCACCAAGGTCAGGGCGAACGCATCGAAGCACAGGGCGATGAGTTACCGGAGGATGAAAGAGAAAGAGGAGCAGTTGGCAGCGGAGGTTGAGGAGTTGCTGCGTGGGGCTCAAGCGGCGGATGAGGAGGAGGACCGCAGGTACGGCAAGGACGCCGTGGGGACGAGTTGCCGGAGGAGTTGTCCTTTCGGGAGGGACGGTTGGAGAAGATACGTGAGGCTATGGCGGCACTGGAAGCCGAGGCGCAGGCGGCGGCTGAGCGGGCAGAGGCGGAGGGTAAAGAGCATCCGGGTGTACCCGAAGACAAGTCCCAGCGCAACTTCACCGACGCCGAGTCGCGGATTATGCCCGCTCCAGGAGGTCGGGACTTTGTGCAGGCGTACAACTGTCAGGCGGTGGTGGACAACGCCAACCAGGTTATTGTGGCGGCCCGAGCCACCAATGTGACCTCGGACAAGCAGCAGGCCGTGACCATGATGGAGGAGACCATACGCAACACCGGTCGTCCCGAGAGAAGTATCGCCGACGCTGGCTACTACTCGGCAAAGGCAGTTGATGAGCTACATGCGCTGGGGGTGGAGCCGTTCATTGCACCGGATCAGACCAGACACGGAAGGGTGCCGTCCCCAGCGCCCCGCGGTCGCATACCCAGTCGGCTGTCTCCCAGAGATCGGATGCGACGGAAGCTACAGACCAGGCGTGGTCGTCAGCGTTACGCTTTTCGAATGGAGACGGTGGAGCCGGTATTCGGACAGATCAAACAGGGCCGGGGCTTCCGACAGTTTCTGATGCGGGGACTGGAGAAGGTCAACGGTGAGTGGTCGCTGATCTGCACTGGTCACAATCTGTTGAAGCTGTTCCGCTCAGGGGCCGATCTGTCCACCAAAGCACGGGTCAAGGGGGCTGTCCAACGCAAGGGCCACTTCGTCGAGATCGTGACCAGGGTGCCATTGGCAAAGCGACCAGGGCTTGAGTGGCTCAAGCCAGCTCCGATAGCCGTCGCGGCCTGATCGCCATGACCCACCCAGACCTCTAACCAATCCTCAGACAGGCTGCTAGGGCGGGAAACGCTGGAAAAGCCTGATAACGATCTTAGTATTACCGCTCCACCGAGCCCTTGGCAATAGTTTCAGGCCCTCTCCGCCCACATCACTTACTCCAATGCGACAGGAATGCGACAGCCGCTACTTCCACCACAACCCCAGGGTGAGGACACGCCGCAGGAGCCGCATCAGCTCCCGCCTGGCCCGCTCCCTCTGTATGTCCACCAGCGCCCTTCTGCGCCATCCCAGGTAGTCCTCCCGCACGGATGGGTGCAGGGGAGCGGTATCCGGCGGAAGCGTCAGCTCGTACTCTCCGATCATGGCGATCTCCAGGGCCATGATCCGCTCCCTTCCCTTCGTCTGGGTTAGCCTGGTGCCCTCCTCACGAACGCTCCACAGATGCCGCCATTCCACCACCAGCGGCATCCCCGGACCGTAGGAGGCTTCCTCGCCGGGGTGCGGGTCCTTGGTGACCACCCCGGCACGGAACGAGCCGTTGTAGACAGGCCGCCGCTCCTTCCCTGAACCATGAGCTTCTGGAATGCCCGTCCCGGCCTGAGCCACCTCCAGCCTGGCAACCCTGCCCGCCAGCTCCCCGACCGCCTGAGCGCCCTCGTCCAACTTGCGCCCCAACTCCCCGTGGACGGCTGGGCCGCCGTCTTCGAGGGCGCTGCGCATCTCCTTCTCCAACCCCTCCATCCGTTCCTTCAACTCCGTGATCCGCTGCTCCAGGGCGTCGAACCGCTCCCGTTGCTGGGCGGCAGCCGAGCCGCCCCCGGACAGCAGCATCCGCTCCAACGCATCGCTCATCCGCCCCGTAAGCCTGCCCGATTCCACGGCTCTGACCAGGGTTCTGTAGCTGATCCCCAGCAGCTCAGCCGTCTTCACCCGGCCCTCGTCACGCTCCAGGTCCCGCAGCAGCGCCATCAACCGCAGATGACGCAGACTCTCCAGACTTCGGCTTCTCTCCTGCATCAATTCCTTGCCGTTCATCCTCCCTCCCTTCTCACTTGCCTTTCGTCAATTTTCACAGCTTGGTCTGTCCACTCCCCTCCGATTTCCTCAGTTGTCTTTTGTCAACTTTCGCAGTGAGGACTGTCCAACTCTGCCGCAACCACCCCTTGTTCCAAAGTGCTTACTGCTCCCGTCCTATAGGGGGTGATTTACCCCCGATTCAGCTTGCTCACGACTCCACTTTGCACTCTTGCACCAAACTCCAATCTCTGTACACGTCTATGACATCACGAACGCTCCCGCGATTCCCATGTCCTGAAAGGGAGGACGCGCGTGTCCTCCTTTTCAACCCATTACATGGCCCCGTCGCTTTATTCAGACTCGATAGCAGGACGTGACTCCATGACTCCCAAGGAGGTGACGAGATGGCACTGAGATCGACCCTGAAATCCATAAAGGCGATACGGCTGACGCTCATGGCCGGGGCGCTGCTCCTTGCGGCGCTGGTGGCCATCCCCGCAAGCAACCTGGCGTTGGCCGCACCCCTACAGCAGAGCGGCGGGTTCACCCTGGTCAACGAGGACGAGGAGTTCATCAAGCGCCACGACGACGGTAGCTTTGAGGCCAAGCCCATCTTCAGCGCGAACCCCACCTGGGCAGGCTACGGGGTCAAGGACCCGGTAACCGGCGAGTGGCTTACCGCCCTCTACTTCATCCAGGACGACCCCAAGGAGAAGGACCGGGGCTGGGAGTACGACATCGACTACCCCGAGTACGACGAGCAGCCCGAGCTGGAGCCGGACAGGGCGTACACCCTGGTCCTGTACGTCTTCCACGAGTATGAGCTCTACGACTTCGAGGTCATCATCCCCGCCCATGAAGGTTCGGGGTTGTGGGACAGGGTGCTGAACGCTCTGAACCCGTCCCGCTGGGCCAAGGCATTTGCGGGTTGGGTGGTGGAGGGCATCCACGGAATCCTGTGCAGCGTCCTGAGCAAGGTCACCGGCTCGGACCCGGCCAACTGCTAGGGGGAATGCAACACATGACCGACATCCTCACCGGCACCCCGCCCAATTTGACCTACCTGCACGAAGCCGTCCAGCAAGCCTGGATGGTGGTGTGGGTCGTCGTGGCTGCGGGCCTGGGGGTCATCCTGGCGTGGGCGGGCATCACCATGATCTTCCGGGAGCACCTGGGGGGTCACGACTTCGGCTGGAGGGAGCTGGTGCCCCGGTTGATGATCGCCGTGGTCGCCGCCTCCACCTCGCTGTGGTGGGGCAGCTTCATCATCGACCTGGCCGACAGCATATCCCGGTTCGTGGCCGTCTCGTTAGAGGTGACGGCGGGAGACCTGCTGAGAGCGCCCCTGGACGTGTTCCTCCAGGCCATCCAGGTGGGCAACACGGGACTGGCGTTGGCGCTGGCCTTGCTCTACCTGGTCTACGGCTTCTTCATCCTCTACGTGATCGGGCAGTTCATCATCCGCCTCGCCCTCATCGACCTGCTGCTGGTGCTGGCTCCCGTGGCGTTGGGGCTGTGGGTCCTGCCCATGACCGCCGGGTGGGGCCGCTACTGGCTGAAGACCTTCCTGGTGACGGTGTTTCAGCAGTCGGTACAGCTGGTCGCCCTGGCCCTGGCCATTGCCTTCCTGGACGACTTCGCCTCCATCGGTGCAGGCCAGCCGGTCAACGACTTCCTGTGGCAGCTCTTGATGAGCATCGCCTTCGTCTACCTGACCACCAGGGTCCCCTCGATGCTTGGCGCCACCGGGGTGTTCGACGCCTGGCTGCGCACCCTCCACTACGGGGCATCCATGCTCATGGCCCTCCCCAGGATGATGCACGTGGCGGGCATGGCAACCGGCGCTATGTCGGCTGCCGGAGCGATGAAGGCCGGGGCGGCAGGCAGTGGGGGCGGCGTTGGAAGCTGGCTCCCTGCTGCGGCGGGCCTCGCCAAGGGCGGCGGCGGAGGCGAAGCGTCCACGGGCAACACGTCGGCGGGGATGCCGCCCCGGAGCATGAACGAGTAGATCAACGGCCCCTGAGTGGGGGCCTCAATCAGCTGGCAACACAACAGTGAGAAGGAGTTTACGCATGAGCGATCTGATTCAGACCGTATCCAACATCGTGGGGATTCTACTGGCCATGGTCGGCGTGGTGGGCACAGGGTTCTTCATCTACGGGTCCTTCCTGTACCTCTCCGCCTCCGGCGCGCCCCACCAGATGGAGCGGGGCAAGAGCGCGATGTTCACGGCCCTGGCCGGGGTGGTGCTGGCGCTGCTGGCCTATGGGGTGATGAACCTCATCATCAACGCCGCCATCGGCAGTCCCGTGACCCCCGAATTGCCCAACCCGAGCAACCCGTCCGGCAACTCGCCTTAGGAGGTGTACGCCCTTGCGTGAACACGAAGTACCCACTCACTTGCAGACGGAGGACAAGGTCCTGCTGGGCCTGACCTTCCCCCAGATCGTGGCCATCGCCGCGGTCGTCGGGTTGGCCTACGGGCTATGGAAGCAGGCCGCCTTCCTCCCCGACGGCGCCTTCCGTCTGGGCGCCGCCATCGCCGTCGGCCTTCTGGGGCTGGCCATGGTGGCCGTGCGCCCCGGAGGGAGGGGGCTGCCCATAGTGATCTTGGACCTGCTCCGCTTCGCCCTTTCGCCCAAACGGTACGAGGGAGAGGTCACCGCGCTGCTCAACCCTCCGGTAGCAACGCCGCCCAAGCCCAAATCTCAAAAGAAGAAGGGACGCCGCAGACTGTGGAGGTTCCGGCTGAAGGGACTCCCCTTCAAGTGCCTGAGCCTCCTCCTGGCCGTGATGGTCATCCTGACCTCCATCGCGCCGTCTGCGGCCCTTGCCGCTGGACCGGCGAGCGGCCCCGACCCCCAACGGCTCTTCATCGAGGCGTGGCGGGTGCGGGGCAACGAGGCCGAGCTGACCCTTCGTGCGGCAACGTCCCTGGAGGTCCAGGTCACCACCGAGACCCACGACCGCTACCGGCCCTTCTACACCCAGGGGGTCCTCTACCGGGGAGAGCCCCGGCAGTACACCATCCCCCTCACGGCAAACCACAAGGCCATCGTCATCTCCTGGCGGGACGCCCTGGGCAACGGCGGCATCCGGGTGCTGGACCAGAACAGCCTTCCCTACCCCCTGCCAGGGCTGGAGACCGCCGACTGCGGCCTCTCCATGACCGAGGTGGGTTGGCGGCTGGGCAACGTCACGGGCCGCCTCTCCAGCGCCTGCAACAGCCGGGCGGAGGAGGTCGTCGAAGCCACTGTCCTCACCGACCCGGCGGACCCCGCCGCAGCGGTGAGCCGGAAGCTCCTCCTGGATGCCGACGTCGCCGATGTGACCGGCGAGGTCTACCTGGCGGCCTCGGCGGCCGGTTCTACCACCGGCCTGGCCTTCGCGCGGGACGGCGACATGCCCTTCAACTTCTCCCTTCCCCAGGAGGACCGCGTCCACCAGGTATCCCTTCGAGCGGACATCACGTCGACCCGTGTGATCCCCCTGCCGGGCAGGGTGGACCTCACCCACAACGAGGAGCAGTCCCTCATCGAACGGATACCCGTCATAGGCCACTTTGCGGGCTTCTATCACACGGTGAGCTCGACCCTGAGCGCCTGGTTCGGCCCGGTGGTCCATACGGTTTCGGCCACTCTGAGCGCCTGGTTCTCACCCCTGGTCCGCACCCTCTCGGCAACCCTGAGCGCGGCCTGGGGGGCCGTCACCCACACCGTGGGCAGGGTGGATATCCGCCACCGTCGGCAAGTGGCTATCGGCCATCGTGAGCGCCGAGGTGTGGACCGTGCTCGGCGCAGTGCTTTCGGGCACCGTGGGCAAGTGGCTATCGGCCGTCGTGAACGCCGAGGTGTGGACCATCCTTGGCGCGGTGCTTTCGGGCACCGTGGGAACCTGGCTCTCGGCCATCGTCGGAGCCAGCGTCTGGACCACGGTGGGCTCATGGCTCTCCACGGCGGTGGGCTCATGGGTCTCCACGACGGTGGGCTCGTGGGTCTCCAGGATCGTCGGCGTCACCGTCTGGACCACGGTCGGTTCATGGGTCTCCACCCTCGTCGGGGGCTTCACCACCGCCGTCAGTCACTGGGCAAACATCATCCTGGGCTGGCTGAGCTTCAATATATGGGTGCCCCAGGAGACGGCTTCTGGGTATGCCAGCGGCACCGCATCGGGCTACGCATCGGGAACGGCAACCGGTTACGCCAGCGGTAGCGCGACGGGCTACGCCTCCGGGACCGCGTCAGGCTACGCATCGGGAACCGCCTACGGCTACGCCTCCACCGAGGCTTCGAGCTACGCGTCGGGGACCGCCTACTCCTACGAATCGGAGTACGTATCGGGGACGGCCTCGGGCACCGCCATCGGCTACGCCGAGGACGAGGCATCCACCTACGCATCGGAGTATGTATCGGGGACGGCCTCGGGCACCGCCATCGGCTACGCCGAGGACGAGGCGTCCACCTACGCCACCACCGAGATCACCCTTCCCGCCCAGACCGACCAGACGACCGTCAGCGAGACGGTCACCATCCCCGGCCAGACCCAGAGCCAGACGGTCAGCGAGACCGTCACGTTGCCGGGGCAGACCCAGAGCCAGCACGTCAGCGAGGACGTGTGGGTGGAGGGCAAGGAGGTGACCCAGGAGGTGGACGTGGAGGTCGTCATCCCCGCCTACACCTCGGCCGAGCTGACGGAGCAGGAGCCCCTGGTGCGCCACTACCGGGACGTGCTCTCCACCGCCTTCCCCATCCTCTCGGACGCTCCATTCGAGGCATTGCCCGACCCGCCGGAGGACTCCGACATCCCCTCGGAGCCGGAGCAGTACCTCCAGCTCATCGAGGACCAGGACGACGAGGATGAAGACGAGGACGACTCCACCAATCCCTACAAGGACGCCCTGGACCACATGGAGGACAACAACTACTTCGACCTGACTCCCGACGAGGCGGCCAAGCTCCGTACCGAGCTCTACATGGCCTGGCTTGACAGCCTCTCCATCTCCATCGAGGCAAGACAGCTCATGGAGGACGAGGCCGGGGCCGTGGTCTCGGAGAAGAGCTATACCGCCGAGGAGATCCCCGGCGAAGCCATCCCAGCCCAGGAGGTCTTCCGGGAGCTGGTCGGACAGGAGTTGCGGTAGTGCTGAGAACTATACAACGCATCATGAGCCTGGCGGCGCTTATCGCCTTCGCCCTCTTCACCACCGGAGCGTCCCAGGGAGAGGCGGGGGCGGAGATGCTGGAGGAGTACAACCGGCTCCTCAACATCTTCATCCTCATCGCCGGCATCCTGGCGGGCTTCAGCCTGGTGTGGGCCGCCTTCGTCCTCATGTGGGGCGAGCCGGAGAACCCCCACGCCAGGGGAAGGGCCAAGGGCGCTGTCATCGGAGCCATCTCCGGCCTGGTGCTGGTGCTCCTGGCCAAGGGCCTCATGGTGCTCCTGGTGGACAGCACCACGGTGCTGCTGCCGACGCGTTAGGAACCACAACAGCAAGAAGACAAGGAGGAATGTATGAGTACCGCAGACACGATCCTGTTTCTGGGCCTGGTGGCCCTGGCCTACTGGACCGAGGAGCCAAGGCTTCAACTGATGGCCGGAGTCGTCGGGATCATGGCCGGGCTGACCGCAGCGTCCCTGGCCCCGTCTCCCTTCGTCGGCGTGGCCGTCCTTGGCACCGGCGTCTACCTGGTGATAGCCGCCGTCCGCACCCTGCGCGCCTCCCGGCGAAGGCGGAAGGAGCAGTCCTGATGCGTAGCAAGCAAAGGAACGGCAAAGGGGTCGACCAGAAGGAGACCCAATCGACCAATGGAGCGAGCCCACGGCGGCGGAAGCGGTCCAAGAGGGGCCGCCACCTGCCCCGGCACCGGCTGCCGCAGAAGGCCGTCGTTCGCATACCACTCAAACCCCAGGAGGTGCGCCCATGACCCGTCGCAAGTTCAGACCCCTTCGACGCAGGACCGGCGAGGGTCTTCATCCACCCGCTACTGAGCAGGAACCCCTGCCTGTAACCAGTATACCCGATGAGGTCCAACATCCCGTGACGGAGGAGCGCGCTCCAAAGAAACCCAAAACTCCGCCGTCTCTGACCCGCTACTTTCCGATAGCGGGGCTGCATGACGCGACCATCGTGCGTCTCGGCGGCGTGGAGGTCTCCGTCATGGAGGTGCGGGGGCTGGAGGTGGAGCAGCCCATCATGGGGGCCTTCGCCGCCGTCCTCAACGCGTTGGACTTCCCCGTGCAGCTCCTGGTGCGACAGCACCCGCCTCGGCTGGGCGCCCTCCGAGACGCCCTGGCTGAGCGCCGTCCAAGCGGCCTGGCCGAGGGCGTTGCCCAGGCGTCGGCCTCTTTAGGGGAGTTCCTGGGAGAGCTTGAGGAGCGCCCCGGCGTCGTGGACCGGCGCTTTTACACAATCTGCCTAAAGGCCCGTGCCGACGAGCTTCAGGGCCTCCTCACCAGGGCGGGCTTCGCCGTCTTCCCGCTCAAGGACAGGGCTCTGCGGCTGCTGGTGGAGTCCACCCTGCGGGGATGCGCTCCACCGGCCCCATCATCGGAGTCCCCTATGGTCATCGGCCTCAGCAGAGGCCAGATCGACATGGGAGAACGCCTGGGAAAGAGCTACCAGCTGACCCGATGGCCCCGGACGCTTCCCCTGGGGTACATGCAGCGAGTGTTGGCCCTGGGCCTGCCCATGGACCTGTCCATCCACATCTCGCCCATCGCCACCGCCCAGGCCGTAAGGACCCTGGAGTGGCAGCGGGTGAAGATGGAGTCGGGCATCGCCATCTCGCTACGGCGGGGCAGGACGGCCTCTCCGGAGACGGAGATCGCCCTGGAGGACGCCTCCCGGCTCAGGGACGAGGTGCACCGGGGCAGGGAGCGCCTGTTCAACGCCTCCTTCTCCATCACCATCTATGCGGGGACAGCAGACTCGCTGAAGGAGCGGGGGCAGCAGCTGAAGGGCCTCTTCGCCGGGTCCATGGCCGTCCTGGACGCCATGAGATTCCGGCAGCACGACGGCCACCTCTCCACGCTGCCCCTGGCCCTGAACCCGGGGGGCTCCTGGCGCACGGTGGACACCACCACCCTCGCCTTCCTCTTGCCCTTCGCGCCCCCCGACCTGGACACCCGCAAGGGCACCCTCTTCGGCCTCGACCTGCGGTCGGGATCGGTCGTGACCTACGACCCCTTCGACGGGGCCTTCCTCAACGCCAACACGGTGGTCATGGCCAGGAGCGGCGCGGGGAAGAGCTTCTCCACCAAATTGGGGCTGCTCAGGGGCATCTCCAGGGGCATCGTCTACTACGTCATCGACCCCGAAGGCGAGTACGCATCCCTGGCCCAGACCGCAGGGGGAAGGGTGCTGACCCCCGGCGTCGCCGGTCACGGGCTCAACCCCTTCGTTCTGGAAGAGGAGGATGAGAGCGAGGTCCTGCAACGAGTGGGCGGTCTCAGGAGACTCATCGAGGTCATGGTGGGAGAGCGCTTCTCCCCGGAGCAGCGGGCCACACTGGACGAGGCCCTGACCGCCTACTACACCACCCATCGGGCCGTCACCGGCTTCCAGGACTTCTTCATATTCCTCGAATCTCAGGGCTATAAGGGGATGGCATCCCTGCTGCGCCCCTTCGCCACCGGCAGCCTGCGCCACCTGCTCACCGACCAGGGGGCAGACCTGCTGGGAACCGAGCTTCCCAGCACCGTCTTCAACCTTCGACTGCTGGAGCCGGAGCTAAGGCCCGCCGCAACGCTGGTGTGCGCCGAGGCGGTCTGGTCCATGGCTTCCAGGGACCCCAGACCCAGGGTGCTGGTGGTGGACGAGGTGTGGAGCATCATGCAGCACCCCGAGGGGGCCTCCTCCCTGGTCTCCCTGGCCAAGCGAGCAAGGAAGCACCATCTGGGCCTCATCTCCATTACCCAGGATGTCCAGGACTTCCTCAGCGAGGACACCAGTAGGCCCATCGTGGGCCATTCAGGACGTGTACTCCTGCAAAACAGCGCCTTCAAGCTGCTGCTCCAGCAGGACGCGGCGGCGCTGAGAGCGGTCGGGGAGTCCTTCGACCTCTCGGAGGCCGACGTCCAGTGGCTTCTCTCCTGTCCCAGAGGGGATGGGATGCTGATCGCCCGGGGCGGCCGCTTCCCCGTCCGCATCCTGGCCACGACCGAAGAGCAGGGGCTCATTGACGCCCGGCCTGCTGTACACAGCTGAGCTACCCATAGCAACTCACCTTCAGGAAGGAGAACCCACCATGAAACTGAACCCCATAGGCTGGCTGCTGGGCGGCCAAAAGGACAAAACGCCCCCGGTGCTGCTGGCGGTGACGCCGCCCCGCACCGCACCGGGGAGCGCACCCTCCTGGGCGTGGAGAACCTGCTCCAGTCCATCGCGGTCCCTGAGCCTTTTTCGTTGGAGCTGGCGGGAGACGCCGACGGCGTGACCCTCATGGCCCGCTGCCGCGACGACGAGGTGGTCAAGGGCCAGATATCGGCCCACTACCCCCAGGCCCGCATCCAGGATGTGCCCCACGAGGAGGACCCCCTGCGCCTTGACGAGGGAGAGGAGGCGTGGAGCATGACCCTGGCCGCCGACGGCCCCGACTACCTTCCCCTCCGCACCTTCCGGGACGACGACCTGCTGGACCCCGGCTCAGACCCTCTCATCGCACTGATCGGGGCCTTGTCTACTTTGCACGACAAGGAGCGCATCGTGGCCCGGCTGTTGCTGCGCTCCCTGGGACCCGACTGGTCGGCGGCCCACATGGACAAGGCCGTCAGGAACCCTGCCACCGAACGCAGGGACGCTTCATACACCTATCAGACCAAGCCCCTCCAGACCGACGCCGTCCTCATGATCGTCCTGGGCCTGGCGGCCCTCAGCGTCTTCCAGGGCTACTTCTGGGTACAGGGCGGGGAGACGTGGAAGGCCGTACTCCTGGCCGCTGGCGTGGCCTTGGGGACGGTCGTGGCGGGCTGGGGCTGGTGGCGCTGGAGGAGGGCTCGCTCCCGCGTCCATGACCCGCTGTTGATAAAGGAGAAGGTCTCCCGCATCGCCTTTGGCGCGGAGCTCCAGGTCACCGCCATCCTGCCCAAGGGGGATTCCGGGAAGCGTCCCCACGAGCTGCTGGGTCCCGTGGCGGCGGCCTACCGCCACTACGACAACCCTGCAGGCTCCCGCTTTCGCGTGGGGAAGGTGCGGCGGGTGATCCCCACCCCCTCAATGCAGCCCGCTTCCACGGGACTCTTCGGCAAGCGCAGCGTCCTGGGGGTGCGGGAGGTGGCATCCCTGTGGCACCCGCCGGGGGCTAGAGACGAGACCCCGCTAGTGGAGCGGTCGGGAGCACGGGTGCTCCTTCCCTCGGCCAGAGGCACCAGGGGCGGCGCTCTGGTGGGCCAGACCACGGCGGGCAATCCCCGGGATATCCACTTCCCCGACGACCTGCTGCGACGCCACCACCTCTACGTGGCCCGCACCCGCATGGGGAAAAGCACCCTCATGCACCACATCGTCTCCCACAAGCTGAAACAGAAGGCCAAGGGCAAGGACCCCGACGCCATCGTCGTCGTCGATCCCCACACCGACCTGGTGAGCGGGCTGCTGGGGCAGGTGCCCGAGTCCCTCATCGACCGGGTGCGCCTCATCGACCTGGCCGACGACCGTGGGGCTCCCGGCATCAACCTGCTCGACACCAGAATATTTGCCGACAGGGACCGCACCGCCGACTCGGTGGTGCGGGTCGCCAAGGGCCTCTGGGACCAGTGGGGACCGAGGATGCAGTCCATCCTGGAGCAAACCGTCAAGACCCTCCACGAGGCCAATGAGAGGGTGGACGCCGATCAGCAGTACACCATCCTGGACGGGCTCAGGCTCCTCTCCGACGACAAGTTCCAGGCCAAGGTGCTGGCCAAGGTGAGCGACCCCTACCTGCTTGAGTGGTGGAGGAGGGACTTCAGTAACTGGCACCGCCAGTACAAGGCAGAGGCTCTGGCCCCCGTCCAGACCCGCCTCTCCTACTACGCCTCATCCAAAAAGGCACGGGCCATCCTGGGCCAGTCCCGATCCACCATCGACATGCGCCAGCTGATCCTGGACGGCGGCGTGCTGCTGGTCTCCACCTCCCAGGGAATGGCAGGCAGGGACGTGGCCGCCCTGGTGGGTGCATCCATCCTGAACCTGGTGGACGCGGTGATTCGGGAGCAGGGAGCCCTGCCCCTCGAAAAACGCAGGGGCGTCCTGGTGGTGGTGGACGAGATGCAGTCCATGCCCGGCGTGGACTACGAGACCATGCTCTCCGAGCTGGGCAAGTTCGGGGCATCGTTCATCCTCGCCACCCAGGGCCTGGCCAAGCTGGGCGACCTCTCCCGCACCATGCAGGACTCCATCATGTCCAACGTGGGCTGCCTGGCCGTCTTCCAGGTGGCGGGTAACGACGCAAGGACCCTGGTGTGGGAGCTGGGGAAGGACCGGGTCTCCGAGGATGACATCACCTCTCTGCCGGTGCACCACTGCTACGTGCGGGCCACCGTGGACAAGGAGCGGCTCCCCGTCTTCTCCATGGCCGTCAGGAAGCCCGAGGCGGGAGACCCCGAAGTCGCCGCCCGCATCCGCGCCGCCACTGCCGGCTACGCCACCCCGGTGAAGGAGATAGCAGCCGGCCAGGCCGAGTCGGAGCGGCTGGTGGAACAGTACCGGGCGGCGATTGCGGCCCTGGAGAGGGGCAATAAGACCCCGCCCAGCAATGGCGCGGCTCCCAAGAAACGGGACAAGCCCTCCAAGCGGCGCAATCAGCGAACCAAGCGGGACAAGGCGGCTGGCGCAACCGAGACGAAGAAGGAGCAAGACGCTCCTGAAGAGGAGCAGGGCGCATGACGCTCACCGAGTGCCAGGAAGAGCTACTGGGACATCTGGCAGCCATGCCCTTCCTCGACCGGCTGGAGATGGTCGCCGTCTCCGGCTGGTCTCGGGGCTCGATCTACGAGGGTTTGGACAGGCTGGAGGTCGAGTGCCTGGCCGCCTCCGTCCCCCACGCCACGGACGTCACGCCGCCAACGCGCCGGTTCTATCTCACCCCATCTGGGCTGCACCGGCTGGCCGGGGACGAGGGCATGACCGTGGATGAGCTTCTGAACCTCTATCCCGTCTCCGCCCGGTGGCAGCGCATCCTGCTGGAGCGGCTGGATGCCGCCGCAGTCATCTACCGGCTCGCTGCCACTATCTCCAACATCGCCCACCCCATCCGCTTCCGCTGGTACCGGGCCATGCCTCTGGACGCCGCTATCGTCCTGGCCGACGGGCGAGCCGTCGCCCTCGTCAGGCAGGGACTCACCTCCGACAGGACGAGCTTCTCCAAGCGGCTGTGGAGGCTCAGGGACGGCCCGTCGCCCAGCGCCATCCTTGTCCTGCTTCCCGACGAGGTGCGCCTCCGACAGGCGAGGAGGCTGCTGGCAGGAGCGCCGGCCGCTTCGTTCCTCGCCCTTGAGCGGGACGCTGTGTCGGCAGACCCATCCACGCCCGTATGGCGCATACCCTCGGACTCGGTATCCCTCGACCTCAGTAGGGCCTTGAAGCACACCAGCCCCAACGGAGATCTGCCTACCGAGGAGCCGCCCGAGCGGGTCTCCCTCCCCGAACACCTCAACGTGGACGGGCAGGACGACTCCGCACCCGACCACCTGCTGCCTGCGATGCTCAGATCGACGGAGAAGCGCTGCCTCGACCTGCTCTCCGATTGGCCCTGGATGACGCCCGCTCACCTGGGTGGGGTGCTGGAGGTGAAGCGGTCAAGGATCTCCCAGCTTCTACAACGGCTCACAAGCCTGGGTCTCGTCATCGACGACGTTGTAGAGGGCCGTCGCCGCCTCATCCTTTCCGACCTGGGGCTCTCTGTCCTCGCAAGGCGCGATCGCACCTCCGTCGGCGCGATGAAGAAGCGATGGAGCGCCTCCCTTACAGACCCGGACCGTGCCGCTACCTGGCGAAACGTCTCCGGAGCAAGAACCCGTCAGCTGCTCAGGAACATCGAGCACACCGATGCGGTGCACTGGTTCATAGCCGTCCTGGCGAAGCAGGCCCGCAGCCGGGGACGGGAGCTGGCGCAGCTCGACTCCCCTGGACGGGCCTCCCGGTACTTCCGCTACGCAGAGAGGCTCCACTCGGTCCGTCCCGACGCCTTCGGCCTGCTGCACAACGGACAGGCGATCTGGCCCTTCTTCCTGGAATGGGAGCGCCGGGCGGTACGCCCCGTGACCATGGCGGCCAGGATCGCCCCCTACCTGCGCTACTACTCCACCCACCGGCCCACCGACGACCACGGCGCTCAGCCTGCCGTATTGGTCGTCTTCGACGACGACGTGGCCGAGACCCACTTTCTCCGCATCGCCAAAGAGGAGATGGACACCGCGAAGGTGCAGGTGCCCCTGTTCGTGGCTCCCAGAAACCTGTTGGAGAGGGTGGGGCCGCTGGGTCCGGCCTGGCGCACCCCTGACCGCTGGGAGCCTATCCATCCTTTCAACGACCCCTAAACACCTATAGGAGACGGGAGAAGAATCATGCGTCTGTACTACATCGACGAGTCCGAAGGACCCCGCTACTACGTCCGCTCCGCCCTGGGAGTGGATGGCGAGGTCTGGAACCGGCTCTTTGCCGACATCCACACCTGGCGTCTGGAGCTAATGGAGCGGTACGGAATCCCCCTGTCCAGGGAGCTTCACGCCTGCGACCTGCTCGCCGGAAGGGGGCTGCTCGCCAAGAACGGAACCACCAGCGAACTGGTGTCCGCGGCACAGGGAGCCAGTGTCTTTCTGGAGGGTCTGTGCCGTCTGGAGGATGCCGCCAGGAGCATGGGCGGCATCGAGGTCATCAACGTCTGCCTCCACAAGCCGGAGAGCAGGAGGTACGAGCAGGCCAGCCTTGACCGCCTCCTCAACCGCATCAACACCTCCGTGACGGCTGTCGACCGCCACGCTTTCCTCATCTTCGACGAGGGCAAGGAGGAGATGATCGCCCGGCTCTACGGTAGGCTCAAGGTGCGCAACCACGTTCCCAGCCGCTACGACCTGTGGGAGGACGGGGAGAAGACCAGGAACATCCCCATAGAGCACGTCATCGGTGGCCCCGCCTTCCGCAGCTCCAAGGACGACTACCTGCTTCAGATGGCGGACTTCATCGCTCATGCCCTGCTGAAGCAGCAGGAGGAACCCGTCCCTAGAGTAGAGAACCACGGCATCGCCGAAGCCTTCTCCATCCTCGACGTGGCCCTCAATAGGCAGGCGTCGAGGCGGGACCCCCAGGGGGTTGTAAGGAGATGAAGGCCAAGGGACAACCAACCCTCGGACCACGTGTCAACTCAAATAAGGATGTTACCGAAGGGGGCATGTTTTCTTACGGTTCACTCAAATGAAAATGTTACCAGGAGACCAGCCTGCCTCCTCTCTTGTTCTGTGTGCGATTATTGGTGCCTAGGATCGGGCTCATAGTAAGCCTGTGGGTAAGTGGTCCTCCACTGATCCACAGGCCCTGTCCACTGCCCACGGGCTAGGAGGCAAGAGCGCCCACGAGCTCCCGCCTGTTTCGCTGCGGCTTTGGGCGCTCCCACATCTGTTGTAGCTGTTGATAGATCTCTCGGCGGAGCCGACGGGGGTTGGTCTGGGAGTACATGGCCGCCAATTGGGTCTGTTGGTGCGGCTTCAAGACCCCGCTGGCCAAGACCCGATCATAGGGCGTGCGGGCCTTATCCCATTTGCGCTTGAGTCGGCCGTCCACCATTGGTTTGCCGACCAGATGCAATACCGGCTGAAATTGGTTGTAGTAGACCCACATCTGGTCGTAGAGGGCGTTGAGGGCCGCACACTGGGCCGCAGTGTCCAACCGTTCGTAGCCCAGGTAGGCCCGTACCAGTGTGTCGTTCTTCTGCTCGACGATGCGGTTATCATTCTTGCGGTAGGGTCTGCTCCTGCTCAACTTCAGGCCAACGATCTCCTCTCCCCAGAACCGGATCAGATGGTTATTGAAGAACTCGCTGCCATTGTCTGGATGCAACTCCACGATGGGGAAGGGTAACCGGTCCAGGACGCGCCGAAAGCCAGCTTCCATGACTACCTGGCTGCGCCCCAGCACGGCCACTCGCTCGCTCCATCCTGTAGCCACGTCCACCAGCTGCAGGGTGTGTATATACTCTCCTGATGAGGTGGCGCCGCAGTGGTGTACCAGGTCCACCTCGAAGTGTCCTGGCTCAGTCGTCTCCCACGGTAGCCTGCCCATGGGAACCGCCCGAGTCAACCGGTTGGCTCGCTCTGGTCCTCGCCTGGGCAGACGTGGAGGTCCCGTCTTTCGAGTGTGTCCCGAGACTCCACACCGACGTAGGAGTCTTCGAGATTCAGTTCCATGCAGAACCTCGCCGTCAGCCTCTGCTCCCAGACGCTGGGAGTTAGGATCAAGACGGTCTCAGGCCGGCGTGTGTAGTGGTACTCGGCTATGGCCCTCAGTCGGTCGTAGAGTGCCCGGCGACGAAGGGCGAGGCCCTGGCGGACAACGCCGAAGCTGCGGCCGTCGTATAGGGTGATCGTGGCATCGAAGCGGCCCCTGCGGTGGAACTCAACGTGCGACCTGAGCCCGTCGACCCCGGAGGACAGTGACGCTGCGAGACGATAGACGGTGACCACTGCGTCCATGCGGCGTATCAGCAGCGCCAACCACTCCCTGGACACGGGGTACGCTCGCACGAAGTCCGAGGGCGTGCTGAAGCCGAGGGCCTCGGAAGCCTCTCTAATGCCATTGGCCGTCAGGTAGTACCTCTGGCTGGAAGGCAGGTGGGCAGTGCCATGGCTGATGCGCCCGGCGATTCCGTCGGTCAGCATTCCGGTCAGTGCGCGGTGGACGGTCGCGTGGGGTTTGCCCAGGATGCCTGCCAGCTCTGACGAGTCGACGAACTGCATCTGGCTGAAGGAGTCGAGCAGCTGTCGGTCGGAGGGGGCCACGTCACCCGCTCCCACGCCCTGGGCTCGGAGTCAACCTAGGAGCACTGGCAAGGGAATTCTCCGCTTGACCGCGCTTGAGGAAGCACCAGTGGATGCGACGGGAGACTCCGGGGTGTCAGGTGCACGCTGACGGCCATGCCGCCACACATAGGCGCACAGATGGGTGCTGATAGGGTCGAGCGGGCGGGCTCTCGATGTGGTCGCTGTCTGTCGTGTTCTTTGTTTCGGCGTGTTCATCCTGTTTCCCGGCCTGCACACCATTGTTTTCAGCCCGGTTTTGCGGTAGGCGGCGAATGGATTCGACCGCCCCTTGCGAGTACCTCTCTTTGTTCGTGGCCAACACCCTGCTCAGCTTCCACAAGAGTGCTGAACACTTCCCGCCCAAGCGTGTTGTCCTTCAAGGTCAGTGCGGTTGGTGACACTAATCAGGAAGGGGGACGGGCCTGGAACAGCAGGAACACGTCGTTGCCCGTCTGCATGAAGAGACTGTCGCCATACATCCCGTACCGGATCAGGCGTGGCAACAGATCAAGGTACCGCTCCTCCTGATCGACCAGACCCTCTACATCACCGCAGTCCTTGTCCGTATGGTCAAGGGACTGGGCATCGATCGTGATTGAACCGTCCTTTACCATTGCCAGGGCCGCATAGGGGTTGCACCCCGACGACCCCGAAATGCCATCCTCGTCGAATAAGATCGTCACTTCGCTTCCCTCGACCACCGATGAGTGTTGGGGGACCCCAACATCTTGGCGTATCTCGATGAACTTCCATAAAGTCCATACCGAGTCAGCGATGTCCTCGACAATCTGCGGTAGCGGCTCGAAGGTCAGAGTCTTGCCCCTGATACTCCAGATTCTGAGGAGACTCGATCCTCCCTCCTCGTCAACCGAATACTCTCTCGCCCACGTCAGGAAGTCCGTATAATCGTACTGTAGGCTCCGGGACTCATCCGGGCATGACGATTCGTCGCGGCTGAGCATGGAGACCGATGGGAAGCGCATATTCCTGTCGGATGTACTGTAGGACGCAGCGTAGGGGCGGCAGGCGGTCACCCCGGTGATCAGCCGGTCATCTAGGAAGACCATAGTCGGTGCACGCACGTCACCGTCCGTATCACCCTCTTCCAGGAGCCGCCACGCAGTGCCCTCCAAGTCGATGGGACTCCCTAGTAGTGGCGCCTGACGAATGAATACAAGCCTGACCTCATCCTCGCCGTCAAGCATCTCCAGCCGTTCGCCCGGAACGCGGTACCGCTTCCCTTGCATGAAAGCCGACATGTAAGCGTCCGCCTGGTCCATCACCCCCTCGGGTTCGAGACACAACATCTCCGTGACCGCCGCGCCGGGTGGGATTTTGAAAACCCCATCTGCGCCTACGACAGGCGTTCCATCACGAGACTGCCCGCCGTAGCGGTTACACCCATTAATGCCGTCAAACCAGTCGTCTCCAATCCGCAGCGTTATCGCGGAATCTTCGATGACCGGTCGACCGTCCAGCAGTTCGAGGACCCAGGTGCCTTCGGCAGCCAACTCTATATCGGGGTTGGGCGGCCGGGACACGTTGGGTCCGTCGGTCGTAGGCGTAGATCCTGGGAGTGGCTCAGCGTCACCGCAAGCGACGGTCGACACCATTAAGAGGACAAGTAATCCTCCGAATGCGCCAAGCTTTAGAACCCCTAATCGCCCGCTCATTCCGAGCTCTTTGGTGTAAATCCTCATTTCTCTACCTTCCCATCGGAGATTGTATTGCCGCAGGAATCTCCTCTGCCTTGCCGCGACACTCACCCACAGTGCTGAAGTGGGTCTCTAATGAGTAAGACGCATTGAACCAAGGAAAAGTTCCCCGAAGACGACTAAGGCTACGGACCAGGATATACATATCGGTCCTTCAGGCTTTGATCTGCCCCCTCCCCCGAGACTAACATTCCACTTGGACCAGTTCGGGGACTGTGGTGAAGCCCCTGAGCGTTTCGACCAGGGTACGGCACTCCGCTTCCAGGATTGATCCGACCGTCGCGAACCCCACGGCGGGTCTGGTTCATTGACATAAGGGCCTTCGGGCAGACCTGCGACACGCTGGAACTGCATCAGGGGATGGACGGTCCGTCTCGTCCACGAAGCCACCGTGGACCATCTGACGGGCTGCTCCTCGTCGTCGTTCAGATAGGCGGGGTGAAACACGCGGGCGTATGCCGGAAACCCGTTTGGTAAGAGGGAACGCACCGTCGACATGTTTGAGTCCGACAGGCGCTCTTCTACCCAACCTGGCCTCCGACACGTCCTCGGAGAACTCCACGCCATCGGGCGCGAGCTTGGTCTGCCGGATGGGAACGCCTCCTCCGGAGGAAAGCGGTCATGTCGGAGCCTCGCCTGCGCGACATCAGCCTGGGAAACCACGATCGCCTGACGTACTTCATCTCCATTGTCACATCCACCTACACGCTATCTCCGGGCCGTCGCAGACTGAGGACTACACCTACAGCCTGAACCTGAGGGTAAAAGTTCTTGATTTTGTCAAGTCTGGTGGGCCAGAGTTTACTGTACTGCGAACTTTCCGCTGGGTTGTGTCAATCTAGTTAGTCCCCTCATAGAACACGAGGAATTTCTCACGTTCGTATCCAGGCATGTGGGCCTTGTAAGACTGAATTGCGAACTTTTCGGTGGGAGGTCAGGCTGTAGGCCACGGGGTAGGACGCCAAGATTATGGCAGGACAGCATGGGCAGCAGCAAGCGTCTCCCCGATGGCGGCCAGCGCATCGGCCGTTAGCCCCTCTGCCTGCTTCTGACGCTTGCCCGCCTTATGGGTCGCGTTCCTTAGCGCCCTCTTCACCTCCGAGCTGGCGCAGGGACCATCCAGTCCCGCGTTCCTGTGGACAAACGCTATTGCCGCCGGCGCTGCTCGCGGGGTCGCGGGCTCGTGCCCGTGTTCTTTGGGAAGACCCGTCGCCTTCCCCTTAGGCATCACGACCCCCTTAGAGTGAAAGCATGCGCACAGTTACATTCTGGTGGCCTATGGACGAAGCCGCCAGTTTAGAGCCTTCTCTAAGATGGCGGGACACTGAGCGAATGCGCGGCGTCCCGCCTGTGTCGCCTGTACCCATGTCCTAGGCTTGGAATCTAGGAACTTCGTGACGACCACGTAACCGGTCTCTTCAAGTCTGCGTATATGAGTGGCCAGAACTCCGCGGGTTAGGTAGAGCGTCTTCCGGGAGAAGCCGTAGGCTAGCCAGTCCCCCGTCGGGTTGGGAAACCAGCATAGTCATTATCCGCTGTCGGGTGGATTGGTGGATGGTCTCGCTGAGGACAACGGTTACTTCGCTCACAGGAGGTCCGCTCTTGCGAATCCATGCCGCGCTCAGCCAAACCGTTGCCAAGGGTGGTTGACAGGATATAGCACAGTGCGCTATAGTTGAGTGCGATACAGATTGCGGCGCCTAAGGCCCAGATCAGAGTCGTCCCTTGAAAGGAGTTGAGTTGACATTGACGAATCAAAGCCCCATGGACTTGCTTCCTCTTCCTGTAGCGCAGCTACACATCCTGCTGGCCCTGGCCACAGGCGACAAGCATGGTTACGCAATCATGACAGAGGTTGAGGTGTTGACTGAGGGGACGGTCACGATGGGACCGGGAACGTTGTACGGGACTGTCAAGAAGATGCTGAAGGCCAAGCTTGTCGAGGAGAGCGATGAACGGCCAGATCCCAAACTGGACGATCAACGTCGCCGATACTACCGAATCACCGGTATGGGCAAGCAAGTGCTCGACGCTGAGGTCTCCAGAATGGAGCAAATCGCAGGTACCGCCAGGTTCATACAGGCGGCCGCCATGCGGAGGCCCAGTGCCTGACATGTTCTACGAACGAGCATACCGCTGGCTGCTCATCGTCTATCCACGGGAATATCGGCGGGACTACGGGGAACTGATGGTCCAGCTATTTCGGGACCGAATGCGTTCCGAGGGCAATGGCTTCCGAGGATTGATTGTCTGGCTTCGCATGATATTCGACCTCATTGGAGCTGCATTCAAAGAACACAAGGAAGGAGCGGACATGAGAAAACTAACGAGTATTGGGATTGCGTTGGCCGTCGTACTGGTGGCTGGCGGCGTAGGAATAGGCACGCTCTTGGCCCAAGCCAACGGCGAGGTCGAGGTGGTAGTGATTTCTGAACCAGTGGACACCAAGACCTTCTCCTGGACAGGGTCCGGTGGTGTCGCTGAGGCGATGCAGCAGGCTGTGGAGGAGGGCACCATCGGCCAGGAAGCGGTGGACGAGATTGCACAAGCTCTTGAAGAAGGAAATGCCTTGCGATACGACTTTGGGGCTGACGGTATTGCCGATGGGTTGCGGCAGGCCGTGGAGGAGGGAGAGATCTCTCAGGCAACGGCAGGCGCGATTGCCCAAATGGTCAACCAACGGCTTGAGGGAGGTCCAGCGTCGTTGAACGGAAAGGTCTTTGTGTTAAGCGATGTCAAGACCTTCTCCGGGACGGGACCGGACGGTGTCGCTGAGAATCTGCGTCAGGCTGTGCAGGGTGGCACCATCGCTCAAGGCACGGCGGACCAGATCGTGCAGTCGCTGGCGGGGGATGGGTCCGCAAACGTATGGCGATTCCACGGCGGGGCAGACGGCGTGGCCGGCGCCGTGCGTCAGGCTGTAGAGGACGGTGTGATCTCGCAGGCACTGGCCGACTTGATTCTCAGTTCGTTGGACGGCGTGAATTTGGACAGCGGAGCGGAGAGTTGATTGTCTCGGGACTACAGGGCAGAGGCGTCTTGGACATCTAGGACTTCAAGCCCCGCATCCGCGACCACCGGGAGCGGCAGGAGAGGCTGGAGGCCACGGCTGCGGAGGCGAGAGCGATGCTCTCCCAGCGCAGGGAGGTCCTGGACGACGTGGAGACCATCACGGCCTACGCCCTGAACCTAAGCGTGTTCCTGAACGAGAGCGAGCTGACGGAGCGCAGGGCCTTCATCGAGAGCTTCGTGAAGGAGATCGTCGTCATGCCCGGTGACGCTGTGGTGCGCTACACGATTCCGATGCCCGACGACAGCCCCATACCGGGGAGAGACGTCGAGGAGATGGCGCTGAACGGCTCGGTTCTGTCTACCGTCAAGTTTGGTGGAGCTGGGGGGACTCGAACCCCCTACCTCGGCATTGCGAACGCCGCGCTCTCCCAGATGAGCTACAGCCCCACTGTGAGGACGCCCGAATTATAGCAACCGGCGTCTAATCGGACAACGGAAGACCGGGAGCCCCACGGCCGGGCCAACCGTTGTGAGAATCACTCGTTCTTCAGGTTGTAGTTGGGCTGCAGCCCCTCTTCGGGCCTGATGGGCAGGATACCCGGCAGCCACCACTTCTCCCACATCTCGTCCACCTTGGCCTGGAAGTAGTCCACGTCCTCGTCGTTGAAGTGGGCGAAGCGGCCCTGGCGCTTCAGGAACTCGTACACCGGCTTCCGTTTGCGTCGGCCACGGGCGATCATGCGTGTCGGCCCGTTGAGGCTTAGCTCGCCGTCGATCACCTCGTACTGCACCCAGATGCCGGTCTCGACCCCCAGCATGCCCAGCTCATGGGAGTACATGGGGTCGTAGTCCCAGCCCTTGGGGCAGGGATCGTAGGTGTGGATGAACGACGGCCCGCCCATCTCCAGCGCCTTGCGTATCTTGTTCATCAGGTCCACCGCGTAAGAGCCGCACCCGGTGGCGACGTAGCGAACGCCCGGGTGGCCTATGGCCAGCATGGCCGCCATGTTCTTCTTCCAGCGCTTGTTCATGATGCGGTGCAGCTTTCCCGGCGGCGTGAAGGTGGTATTTACGCCGTAGGGCGATGACCCTGACGCCTGGATGTCGGTGTTGGCGTAGGACTCGTTGTCGTAGAGGAGCACCAGGTGGTTGTACTCCAGGTGCGTGAGCGACGCTGAGATGGCGGAGAGGCCCATGTCGACCCCGCCGCCGTCGCCGCAGAAAGAGATCACGTTGATCGGCTCGTCTTTAATCTTGCCCTTTTGCATCAACGATTTGATGCCCGCGGCCGTGCCCGTGGCGGCCGAGCCCGAGGAGCCGAGCTGGGTGTGCATCCATGGAACGACCCAGGGCGTCGAGTAGTACGTGGTGTTCGCCACGTACATGCAGCCCGTGCTGCCAAGGACGATGGACCTCGGCCCGGCGGCCTTGACCATCAGCTTCATGACCAGTGCGGACTCACACCCCTGGCATGTTCGGTGCCCCGACGTGAAGTACTCTTCCAGCGGTGAGTTCTGTACTCCCTTTATCAGCGGTAAAGTGTTAGTCGTCGTCATGCTGATGCTCCTGTTGCGTTTCCGGGTTCTGGGCGTTCTGAACGCCTCTCAATCATGTGACCGTCATTCTGAGCGAAGCGAAGAATCTGCGCCCCAGGCTGAGATTCTTCGTCGTCCCGATTCGTCGGGGCTCCTCAGAATGACATAAGTGCAAGTCTCGTGAGCGGCTCCTACTCTCTCACGCCGATCCACTGGACACGCTGCTCTGTCTTTCCGGTATCGGCCACCTTCTGAAGCTCGTCGAACATCTCGGTAGATGAGGGCACCGTGATCTCGCGTCCGCCCAGGCCCGCGATAAAGCCGATGAGGGGGACGCGCTCATCGGCGTCGTACATTGCCGAGCGCACCTCGGTATACAGCACCCCGCCGTTCTCAGGCGAGCCCAGCGAGTAGTCGCGGTCGATGATGCCCACTGCTTTGAACTTCGATAGCGCCGCTTGAATCTCGGCGGTAGGGAAGGGGCGGAACCACTTGACCCGCAAGAACCCGACCTTTCGGCCCTGCTCACGCAGCCGCCGCACCGTGACCTTCAGCGGTAGCGACAGCGTGCCCATGCCCATCAGGACCACGTCGGCGTCCTCGGTCATGTACTCCTCGATGAACGGATCGTCGCCGCCGCGGCCGAAGACGCGCTTCAGGTCGTCGTGGGCCTCGATGATAACGTCGCGGGAGCGTCTCATCGCTTCGTCGGTCTGGCGCCTGATCTCCATCAGCCAGTCCTCGTTGACCTGAGGAGCGATCGTGATTGGGTTGTCGGGGTGGAGCACGAAATCGCCCCGGTCGTAAGGCGGCAGGTACTCGTCGACCAGCTTCTGGTCGGGCACCTGGACGATCTGTTGCGAGTGGGTCAGGAACGCGCCATCGGTGCTGATGGCGCAGGGCAGGAATACCCTGGGGTCCTCGGCCACGCGCCAGGCCGTGAACGCCGCGTCCATGGCCTCCTGGGCCGTATCGACCCAGCGTAGCATCCAGCCCAGGTCCCGTACGGCAAGCGCGTCGTTGTGCTCGCACCCGAAGGCGCCGGGGTCGTCCAGCGCCCGGTTGCCGACCATTGCCACCACGGGCAGCCTCAGCCCGCAGGTCACGGCCAGCGCCTCGAAGGCGTAGAACCAGCCCACGCCACTCGAGCCCGAGAACACTCTGGCGCCAACGGCCGAGGCGTGTTTCACGATCTCGAACTGGGAGTGCTCGCTCTCGGCGATGATGTACTCGCACTTCAGCGTGCCGTCGGCGATCAGCTTGGATACGAACTGCATCACCGTATCGTAGGGCCGGATCGGATAGGCGGTAATCACGTCCACGTCGGCCATCGCGCAGGCAATGGCGATCGCTTCGGAGCCGCTGATAAGCTGCTCTCGCTCGATTACGTCCGTGCTGCTAGTCGTCACCGGTAACCCCCGTTGACTCTATCTGCTTTTCGTAGCCGCCGACCTCGTAGAAGCCGTGGCTCCTCCCCGCGTCGGACTTCTCCGCGCCCGAGGCCGCGATCTTCTTTTCCAACCAGCTCATGTAGTCGTCGCGGTCGCGCTGCCAGTGATCGTACTGACTGGAGTTGTCGTTGAACTCCGACTCGTGGACCATCGTCACACAGTCCGGCACCGGGCAGACGTCCTCGCATACACCGCAGCCGCAGCAGGACTCCATGTTCGAGTCGTACAGGCCCTCGGGCGTGACGTCGAAGCAGGAGTCGGGGCACTGGAGCCAGCAGAGGGTGCACTTGGTACAGGTCTCGAAGTTCACCACCGGTCGCATGGTCCGCGTGGACCACTTCTTGAAGACCGCGTTGCGCACCGGTTCAAATCCGCCTTCCTGGCCTCGGAACCCCCCGCCGGCCTCGATGGCAGGCAGCACCAGCGCCTCCTTCATCATCGTCCAGCCGGGCAACTCAAACTTGAACGGCTCCTCGGTGTTGCCCTGGCCCGGCTCGATCGGCGTGACGGTGACGCGGTCGAAGGACCGCTCGGCGGAACCCACCTTGAGATCGTCGTCCCACTGGTCGGCAATGGTCTCTTTGTAGGCGTCGAGCCCCACCAGCTGGGGGCACACCTTCGCCAGCGCGCCCAGAATCCTCACGTCGGTGTGATCGTCCTTATACACCCACAGGCCCGAGAAGCTCTTGGGGCTTTTCACGATAGCCAGGTCGTAGGGGACGTCCTTGACGTGCATGTCCTCGAGTAGCTCCCGGGGCTGCTGGATCGAGGTCACCAGCACGGGGGCGCCCTCCTTAGTAAGCTCGTTGATGGGCTGCAGGCCGTACCATGCCCAGGACTCGACACCCTTGCACAGCGAGTCGTCCACGACGATGGTCACGTCGACAGCCTTTGGCTCGTACTGGGCCAGGCTCTCCTGCAGCTCGTCGGCGTCGTCGGCCACCACGGCGAAGTACTTGGCCGGGATGCCGTTGCGCTCGGGCGAGTCTCCATAGCGCCCAAAGGCGGTCCCGATCTTGTTCTCCTTGCGGGCCGACAACACGATGGTGCGGCAGATATTTCGCGAGAGGGTCTTTTGAAAAATGCCCCGATATACGACTTCAACAGCTGTAACCGCCATGCTTACCTCCCTGGTTGGTGGCCGAAAACCCGGCCAGACTTAGAAATTCACCTTGAGCGTCATCGCGCGGGATTCCGATTGTACCTGGGCGACGAAAGCCGGTACGAATGGGCGAGGGCCACCCCCCTCCAGATTGCTTCGTCGACCGCCATCTCCTCGCAATGACGATTCGGCGCATCTCAAAAGCGAGACACTAGGCTGGGTTGCCTCGATCATAGGCTCACGTCTCCAACCAAGTCACGAGGCGGTAGGTCGTGGACCTCCCGGTCTATCTGCGCGATGTGCCGGTGCATTGCCTGTCGCGCCGACCGCGGATCGTGGCGCGCGATGGCCTCCAGTATCCGGAGATGAGATTGCAGGGACCGATTCGAGCGCTTGTTGGACATCAGCGAGTCTTCCCGGCTCTGGGACAGGATGTCCGATATCGCGTGGGTCACGGCGACCAGCGCCGAGTTGTTGGTGGCGTTGGCGATGGTGAAGTGGAAGGCAATGTCGTAGGCCACCCCGGTGCCGCCCGCTTCGATGTCCCCCCGCTGCTGCTCAAGAATCTCGCGCATCCTGTCGATACTCTCGGCGGTGGCGCGTTCGGCCGACAGCGACGCCACGTGGGGCTCCAGCAGCAGCCTCATCTCGAAGACATCGCCAGCGCCGTCGCCCGGGTCCTCGAGCAGGGACGAGAACGCCTGGACAATCGTCTCCACCGTGTCCTCGGTCACGTAGGTGCCCGAGCCCGGCAGAACCGTCAGCAGGCCTTTCTGGTCCAGCAGCCGCATGGCCTCGCGCACCGACGCCCGGCTGACGCCCATCTGCTGGGCCAGCTCTCTTTCGGGGGGGAGCCTGTCGCCCGGCCGGAGGTCGCCGTCACGGATCAGCCCGTAAATCTGAGCAACGATCTCGTCGGGAATTCGGGTCTTTCGTATCGTCCTGAGCAGTTTTCGACCTCAGAGGCACAAAACATCAGGTGGTCTGACCAATTAGGGCAATTGTTTCACCTGAGTACTCGGTTGTCAATGCAGGCCAATCTCGCTGATTTGACACCGAATCGCGCGCTCATTACCATGCAGCCAATAGCCCCGGTGAGCAAGTGCAGTGTGTCCGGAGGGACGCCGTCCCTCCGGTCGGGGTTTGGGGTGAAACCCCACCTGCGATTCGGGCGGGCGGGTGGGACTAACCGAGAGGTGGTGCGGACCCAGTTGACGCGGCCATCTGGAACGCCATCGGACGGCGAGAATCAGGAGACCGGATCATGAGCTTAGACGGAGTACGCGCCCTGGTATTCGACGTCTTCGGCACGGTGGTTGACTGGCGTGGCAGCGTCGCCAGGGAAGGGCGGATGTTAGGCGAGGCCAAGGGCATCTCCCACGTCGACTGGGCCGAGTTCGCCGACGCCTGGCGCGCCGGCTACGGCCCCTCGATGGCCCGTGTGCGCAGCGGCGAACTGCCGTGGACGAAGATCGACGCGCTCCACCGCATGGTCCTGGATGAGCTGCTCGTCCGGTTCTCGGTTACCGCTCTATCAGAGGATGAGAAGCGGGACTTCAACTTTGCGTGGCACCGTCTGGACCCGTGGCCCGACTCCGTGCCTGGGCTGACGCGCCTCAAACAACGATACGTCATCGCGACCCTCTCCAACGGCAACGTCGCTCTGCTGACCAACATGGCCAAGTGGGGCGGACTGCCCTGGGACTGCATCCTGTCCGCGGAGCTATTCAAGCACTACAAGCCCGACCCGGAGACCTACCTGGGCGCGGCCGAGATTCTCGGGCTGGAGCCGTCGGAGGTGATGATGGCGGCGGCCCACAAGGGCGACCTGAAATCCGCGCGCGCGGTAGGCTTCAAGACCGCCTTCGTTCCCAGGCCCGGCGAAAACGGCCCTGACAGGCCGGTCGACACGACGCCGGAAGACTGGATCGACGTCATCGGCTCCAGCTTTGAGGACCTGGCGGCGAAGCTCGGCCTGTGACAATCCGCGCTGTGCTTCCCCGCTCCATGGCCGTCGCACGAATCGAATCTTCGGCCGCTACGCCCAATATGGGTCCAGGGCGAGCCCTGGGTGCGCGTCAGGCCCTGCCCGAGCTGCCGATATGAGTTCCCCTGACGCGAACGTCCTGATCATGCAGTCCGGCGGGCCGACCAACGTTATCAACGCTAGCCTGGCCGCCGTCGTCAGCGAGGCGACCGGCTCTGGCGGCTTCGGGCGGATCTACGGCGCCTCCCGTGGCATCGAGGGTCTGCTGGAAGGCAAGGTCAACGATCTGACCGACCTGTCGCCCTCCGATTGGAATCGCGTCGCCAGGACGCCCGGGGCCGTGCTCGGCTCCACCCGACGCAAGCTGGCGGCAGACGACGTGCCCGCGATCTTGGACCTGCTGGGCAGCCACAAGATCGGCTACTGGTTTACCATCGGTGGTAACGACTCGGCGCTGACGGGCCACACGATTTTCGAAGAGGCGACCCGCGCCGGCTACGAGCTGGCAGTCGTAAACGTGCCTAAAACCGTCGACAACGACCTGGTGTTGACCGATCACTGCCCCGGCTACGGCAGCGCCGCCCGATACGTCGCGCTGGCGACCATGTGCTCGGCTTGGGACTCGGAGGGCCTGAGCGCCACCTCGCCCGTCACCATAATCGAAGTCATGGGCCGGGACGCCGGTTGGCTGCCGGCCGCGTCGGGCATCGCCAGACGGGAGGAGCGCGACGCGCCCCACCTGATCTGCACGCCCGAGAACCCGCTGGTCGAAGACTGGTTTATCGCTCGAATCGAAGACGCCTACACCAGATTCGGCTTTGCCGTGGCCGTCGTCTCTGAAAACGCCCGGGGCCCCGACGGCGTTCTGGGTGAACAGGCCGAGCCCTGGTTCGTCGACGATTTCGGCCATCCGTACTACGACGGCCCGGCGAGATACCTCTCCAGCCTAGTCACTCGACGACTGGGCCTCCGCGCGCGCTACGAAAAGCCCGGAAAGGCTCAGCGGTCCTTCATCCCGACGACGTCGACCTCGGACAGGCGGGAGGCCGAGATGGTCGGGCGCGCGGGCGTCCGAGCAGCCCTCAGCGGCCAGACCGACGTAATGGTGACGCTGGTGCGCGGCGACGGCCCGCGATACGACTGCGGCACCGGTCTGGCGCCGCTCGCGGAGGTGGCTGGCAAGGTCCGGACGCTGCCGGCAGAGTTCCTGGACGCCGCCTCCGGGTCCGTGACGCCGGAGTTCGTTCGATATCTCAGGCCCCTGGTCGGCCCGCTTCCCCGCTTTGCACGTCTTGCCTGACGGCGTCCATCTGGGCCCGGCGCTCGTAATACTCGTAATAGGGGATAGACCCCGGCTAGAGAAAGGGAGACTTCCATGAAACTCTTCTCAAAAAAATTCCTCGGCATCGTCGGTGCCGTGGTGCTCGTTCCGTTACTGGCGCTGGCGTGGTGGCTTTTTTCTCCGCTCCTATTAGACAAGACTGTAGAGGAGGAGTTCCCGCTTGCCGCCAGCGCGGACGTCCCGAAGACCATGACACGGGGCGAGGTCGAAGCCGTGATGGCGGGCATGGCCAAGACGGACGCGCCTACAGCCGAGACGATGACCGATGCGATGGCCAAGGCCGTAGCGCTGAAAACCGGCCCGTTCCAGGACGCGGACCGGTTCCACAAAGGCTCCGGGGCCGCCACCATGTACCGGCTCGAGGATGACTCGGCGGTGCTGCGATTAGAGGACTTCAAGGTCACCAACGGACCAGACCTGCACGTGATTATTGCGTCACACCCCGTGCCGTCGAGTCGCGACGAGGTCCACGATGGCGAGTACCTGGACCTGGGTAAGCTCAAGGGCAACGTCGGGAACCAGAACTACCCTCTGCCGGCCACCGCGGACCCTTCGGCCTACAGCTCGGTGGTAATCTACTGCGCGCCCTTTCATGTGATATTCAGCATCGCCTCGCTGCAGTAAGCCGCGCGCGCCGCCGAGCGCTCGGCGCCTTACGACCCGCGCGTCGCCGGGCCGTGAGGTGCACAGTATGTGCTAGACGCGTGACCCCCAATTAGCTGCATAGCATATGCCTTATGCCATCGCCGTATGGGCGGATTGGCTTTTTTTCGCCGGTTCTGACCTTGCATGGTCTGGTAAGGGCCGATGCTATAATCCGGTGACCCCACCACCACCGCCGGAGGAGCCGTGTTCACCCACCTTCACGTGCACACCGAGTACAGCCTGCTCGACGGTCTTAGCCGTATCGAGCCACTGGTGGAGCGCGCAAAGGAGTTGAACATGGCGGGCCTAGCCATCACCGACCACGGTGGCATGTACGGCGCCATCGACTTCTACCGCGTCGCGACAGCCGCGGGCGTCAAGCCGATCATCGGCTGCGAGATGTACGTCGCCCCCGGCAGCAGGCACGATCGTGACCCTCGGGACAAGACCCCATTCCACACGACCGTGCTGGCCAAAAACAACGCCGGCTACCGGAACCTGGTCAAACTGGTCACCAAGTCCCACCTGGAGGGTTTCTACTACAAGCCGCGGGTGGACAGGGAACTTTTGGAGCAGCACCACGACGGGCTGGTGGTGCTATCAGGGTGTCCCAGCGGCGAGGTGCCCTCGCTGATCTCCCAGGGTCGCCACGAGGACGCCCTGGCGACTGCCGGATGGTACCGCGAGGTCTTCGGCGATTACTACCTCGAGCTGATGGAGCATGGCGGTGTGCCGGACCTGCCCGCGATCAACCAGGGTCTGATGAAGCTGCATGCGGACACGGGGATTCCAGTGGTGGCGACCAATGATTCCCACTACGTTCACCGGGAGGATGCTCGACTCCAGGACATTCTCGTCTGCATCCACACCAACACTAACGTCACGGACGGAAAACGGCTACGCATGGAAGAGGACTCCTACTACCTGAGGTCAGCCCAGGAGATGGAGGGGCTCTATCCGGAGCTGCCCGAGGCGCTGGCCAACACACAGGCCATTTCGGACATGTGCGACCTGGAGCTTGACTTCAACCAGGTGCGGCTGCCTCACTACGCGGTCCCCGACGGTTCGACTGCCCTTGAATACCTGGCCAAGCTGTGCTGGGACGGCCTGCGTGCCCGTATGCCCGAAGCGGGCCAGGATGCCGAGGACCGCCTGCGCTACGAGCTGGAGGTGATCAAGCAGACTCAGTTCGACAACTACTTTCTGGTGGTCTGGGACATCGCGAGATTCGTCCGGGAGCGCGATATCTTCTTCGCGGTCCGGGGCAGCGCCGCCGCAAGTCTCACGCTCTACTGCCTGGGCGTGACCGACATAGACCCTCTGCCGTACCGACTGGTGTTCGAGCGGTTCCTGAATCTGGGCCGCAAAGAGATGCCTGATATCGACATGGACTTCCAGGACGACCGCCGTGAGGAGGTCATCAACTACGTTGTGTCCAAGTACGGGCGGGAACACGTTGCCCAGATCATTACGTTTGGCACCCTGGGCGCCAGGGCGGCGGTCCGCGACGTAGGGCGGGCCCTGGCCATGCCTTACGGGGACGTCGATCGGGTGGCGCGGATGATTCCGTTCAAGCTCCACATCACTCTGAAAGAGGCGATGGAGTTGAACCCGGAGCTGAAGGAGGCCGTCGACGGGGAAGAGTCGGTCAAGAACCTGGTCGAGACCGCACAGGGGCTGGAGGGTGTGACCCGCCACTCCAGCACCCACGCCGCGGGCGTCGTGATCTCCGAGGAACCACTTGACGAGGTGATCCCCCTCCAGCGTCCTGTCGGCAGCGACGAGGAGACCGTTACGGCTACGACCCAGTACGCAATGGAGCCGGTGGCTGCCCTCGGCCTGCTCAAGATGGACTTTCTGGGGCTGGTGAACCTCACAGTCCTGGCCAAGGCCCGCGACCTCATCGCCGAGACGCGGGGCATGCGGTTCGACCTCCCGGAGATACCTCTGGACGACGCCAGCACCTTCGAACTTCTCTCGCGCGGCGAGACAGCCGGCGTGTTTCAGCTTGAAGGCACTGGAATGACCCGCTACATCAAAGAGCTCAAGCCATCTTCATTGATGGACGTGGCGGCCATGATCGCCCTCTACCGGCCGGGGCCGATGGAGAATATCGACACTTTCATTAACGCCAAGCATGGTCGGGCCGAACCGAATTATCCCCACCCGGCCCTGAAGGAGATACTCGAGGAGACCTATGGCGTTCTCGTGTACCAGGACCAGGTGCTGCACATTGTCCAGGCCTTCGCCGGATACTCGCTGGAAGAGGCGGACATCGTTCGCAAGGCCATGGGCAAGAAGGTGCCGGAGATTATGGCCCAGGAGCGCGAGAAGTTCCTGGCCGGCGCCCACGGTCAGGGCTTCGACCAGGAGCTTGCTGAGCAGATGTTCGCCCTGGTGGAGCCGTTCGCCGGATACGCCTTCAACAAGGCGCACAGCGTAAGCTACGGTTTGATCTCCTACTGGACCGCCTACCTGAAAGCCAACTACCCGGTGGAGTACATGGTCTCGTTGCTCAACTCCTACACGGGTCACACCGAGCGGGTGACATCGGCCGTCGTCGAGTGCCAGCGGCTGAAGATACCGGTGCTGATCCCAAGCGTCAACAAGAGCCAGACGCATTTCGCCATCGAGGCAGGGGAGGGCGGTGCCACCGCCATCCGGTTCGGACTGGCGGCCGTCAAGAACGTCGGCGCCTCGGCCGTCGACCCGATCCTGGAATCCCGCACCAAAGAAGGTCCCTTCGAATCCGTCGAGCAGATGTGCCGCGTGGCCGACTTGAGCGGACTGAAGCGCAACAACCTGGAGAGTCTGATCAAGGCCGGCGCACTGGACGATTTCGGAGATAGAGGCGCGCTGCTGGCAGTGGTGGACCGAATTCTCGGCCTGGCCCAGAGCGAGGCGGGTCTGAAGGACTCAGATCAGACCTCCATGTTCGACCTCTTCGGCGACTCGGTGCCCACGCCGCTGGCCAACGTCGCCCTGCCGGAGGTGAATACGCCGAGCCGGGACAAAGAGACCTGGGAGCGAGAGCTGCTCGGCCTTTCGCTTTCCACGGTCAACAGTCTCGCCAGTCTGTTGAGTTCCGCCGATGGCGACACGATCAAATTCCGGGACGACGTGACCGAGCAGATGGCCGGCGCGACCGTCTCCCTGGTGGGGCAGGTCTCGTCGGTCACCCAACGATTCACCCGGCAGAACCGGCCCTTCCTGATCGCATCCCTTTCGCTTATGGACGGCATGATCGAGGTCTTCGTCTGGGAGGAACAGATGGAGGCCAACCGAGGGTTGTGGGAAGAGGGCAAAATCGTCGCCGTGGTCGGGACCGTGCGGCTGAGGGGCGACCAGGTCAGTGTGTCCTGCTCCCGTGCCAACGAGTATGCTCCGGATGCCGAGGGCGTCCCGGCCCAAGCCCAAGTCGATCGGGCGCCCGCCGACGTGTCCTCTGATTCGCCCACCGCCCCGACGGGCGCAGAGGCCACGGGACTGGCTGGTCAGCCGACCCCGCCAGCCGCCAACGGCCCGAGTTCCATGCCCTCCGCGAGCCCCGCGTTGGCCCATACCGAGATGGCTGTCGCCCACCGCCTAAACCTCAAGATGAGAGAGTCAGACGACGCGGAGGCCGACAGAATGCTGCTGGACGATGTAAAACGCATGCTCCTGGATCACGATGGACAGGACGAGGTCACTCTGGAGATCGAGGCCCAGGACCGGGTGTACATGCTGGAGTGGCCTATGGTTAAAGTCGACGCCTCCGAAGACCTGATGGACCATCTTCATCGCCTTCTGGGGGAATCGGGACACGCGACGGTCGAGAGCCCACGGATTTGATTTGGACTAATCTGACTACTGCTCCGGACCAGCTTGTCGCCGAGCTGTGGAGCCGGATTCTGCGCGACCACGGCGTCCCGGCCATGGTGCGAGCTGGCGATACTAGCTCATTCATGGGCGTCTCCACTTACCCATGCAGGGTCCTGGTCGACTCCGAGCATGTGGACCGCGCCTGGGAGATTCTGGAGAACGAGCTGGGCATTGAACGCGGTGACGAGTGATCAGTCCTGCAATGACAATGCGTCGGCGTCCTTTAAGGCCAGTGCGCTAGCGCGCTTCCCCGTCGAGCAGCCGCTGCTTTAGTTCAAGTTGGCCGGCGCCCTTGCCGAACCCCGTCAAGCCGCCGTCGCTACCGATGACCCGGTGACACGGCACTATGATCGGCAGCCTGTTCCTGGCCATCGACTGCCCCGCCGCCCGCGCCGCCCTGGGTCTGCCCGCCTGCTCGGCCAGCCAGCCATACGACCTGGTCTCCCCGAGGGGGATTGACTGGCAGGCTAGCCACGCGGCGCGGGAGAACTGAGGTACGTCCTCCAGGTCCAACGGCACGTCCTCGAAGGAGTCAGGCGCCCCCGCGAAATACTGATCGAGGCGGCCCTGGATCGCTTCGAAGCGCTCGGGCTCGTTCGTCGCGGCCTCCACTTCTCGCCCCAGAAGCGAGTAGCACAGGTCCGGCGAATCCTGGGGCAACGTCGTCCTGCGCAGCCCTCTCTCCGAAGCCAGCACGCCCATCCAACCCTGGGACGTCTCGAAGATATCGAAGTAAGTCATCCCGTCTCCGTTCCGGCTGCTGCCGAGCTTTTCACGAATTGTCATTCCTTAGGCAAGCTCAGGACGGCGTCTGAGGCCGCCGGAGGCGGGAGAAAAATCTGGGCGAGTAGGACACGACGAGCGACTAGTACTTGCTTCCGATCGTCAGCGTTACTATCCCCGCTCCTGGCGAGCTTGTCGATCCACCCATGTGGCGCCCTTCGACGTGCTCCGGGCGAACGGATTATCCTATCGGCTATTTCTGACACTAGTTACTAGTGCTCTGACCAGACTCTTCTCCCGACACATGAGGGTCAGAGCCTGCGCTGAGCTTGCCGAGGTCGGTGACGGAGGCCGGGTTCGCTATTGTGCAAAGCCCTGCTGCCGGGTTCGCGGCGATGGCTCGGGCGCCAGGCGGCGTATGGCCCTGCCAACCAGGCTGCGCCGGACCTGTTTCCAGGCCGCCTGTAGTTCAGTTAGCCCGTCCACGTCGGGCTGGCGGCCGCCATACCTGGACGCGGCATAGGAGTTCGCGATGCTCCAGGCGGCGTCAGCGGCATCGGGCGCCACCAGACCGACAACCGTCGCGTATTCCCAGGGGGTCTGGCTCGACCGATGCCGCACTCTGGCAATTAGTCCCAGGCGTCCCATCTTCGCGTAGAGCCTCGCCTCCGGGGACAGGCCGCCCAGTCCATAGCTCAGCCAGAATCGCGCGCTCAGGCCCATTAAGGCCAGTATCGCGACGACGATCGCAATCGGAGTCAGATATTGGGTCAGATTCCTTGACAACGTGGCGCCGACACCTGAATCCCCGGTGAGCCCGAAGAGTTCCTCCTCATCAAAAAACTCTCCAGGGTCACCCGCGATTATGCCGTCGGAGTCCAGATCGCCTGCGGTCGCCGCGAGGCCCGCGGCCTCGGCGCCACCGGGTATTCGAGGGTGGACCTCCCAGTTCGGGGTCGGCTCGAAGTCTATCCACCCGTAGGCCGGGAAATAGACCTGGACCCACCCGTGGCTGTCGGAGTCCTTTATGAACCGGTGCCCGGACTCTTCGTCCAGCTCCCCGGGGGCGTAGCCAGCCGCCAAACGAGTGGGCACGCCCGCTGCCCGCAGCAGCACCGCCATCGACGAGGCGAAGTAGTCTGAGTAACCCTCCTGGGTTTCGAATAAGAAATTATCGACGCCATCGGAGTCTCTGGGTGGGGCCTCGATGTCCTGCGAATAGCTGAAGGTGGGCCCCCGCAGGAACTCTTGCACGGCAAGGGCCTTGTCCAGTGGGTTATCCTGCCCAGCCGTAACGTCAAGAGACAGTTCCCGGACCCTTTGCGGAAGCGACGCCGGAAGCTGGAGGTAGTGATCGGTGACGAAACGGTTGTAGGTAGTCTCGGCCCCGCGGAGGTCGTCGTCCGTGGCTGTCGAGACGATTGACGTCATGCGATAGGCGTCGTCCTCCGCCAGCTCCGCGTCGAAATCCCAGGCGACGATGTCTGGCGCAATTGGGGCCTTGCGCTGGACTCTGACCGCCGTTGTGCCGACACCTTCTTCTAACTCGAGTTCCAATAGCACGAGGTCCGGAGGCAGCAGCCTGGAGACGAACGCGTATGCCGAGGTCGGCTCCGTAAGGTTAGCCGGGACTCTGATCTTGCTTGCCAGCTCCTGAATGTCGTCGGGCAGCGCCACGTCGGCCGAGGCATCCTGGACATCTATGGTGAACGTTTTAGGCAAGAGCGAGTGCAGGGTGGCGCTTCTACTAACCCAGTCGAAGTCGCCGCCAGAGAGATACTTCTCGGTGCTGAAACCCAGTTGCAAGGTCTGGTCCACCGGTGCGCGCTTTTTGGTATCGGTCCGAGGAGGCGGCAGTATCTCGGGCCCCACCTCGATCGGCTCCGTCTCGGCCGCAATCCAACCTGGAGACGTGTACTCGCTATAGACCTTCGACAGCCAGTAGGATGGGTACTCGGAATCGGCCCACGCCACCACATCGCCCCCGAAGGCTATCCTCCCCGTGAATGGCAGCGTGCTGCCGAAGAAACGGCCGGCCAGGTCCTTGCGCGACGGAAGAGTGGCGAACAGACGCGTGAAGACCTCTTCGACCCTGGCAACGGGGGTGCGTCCCATGTTCCATAAATTTGCCGCCTTCTGGACCCTGATGACCTGCAGAGGCAGCAGCGCGGCCACGACCAGGACGAGGGCGATGAACCACAGGGAGGCGTGAATCGTGAGCCAGCCAGTGGTCGGCCTAAAGCGGATACGCAAGCCTCGCCAAGTTTCGTGGCGTTGAATCACGCTGACCCGGACAATCAGAAGCATAGCCACGAAGATAAATCCGAAGAACCAGATCGCGAACTTGTCAGGCAGGAAACTGAGGTTGGTCAGCAGCATCACCCCCGCGGACACGACGCCGATCCAGACGTTGTTCCGCCTGAACACGAACCAGGCGCTAAAAAATCCGAGCAGCCAGGCTGCCGACAGCAGCATTATGGTGAACGGCAGCAGGTCGGTGCTGATTCCGCCCGAGCTGGCAGCCCCGTACCAGGCGTCCAGCCTTGCAAGGGTCTCGCGCAAACGGTCTGAGACGCTAGGCCCGTCGATTCCCGTCGATGCGCTGAAAATAACGATCCCGGCCCCAATTATCAGGCCCAGTGGCATTAGCAGGAACCACGGGAGCCGGACCTTCGCCAGCGCCGTTCCCGCTGCCGCGCCCAGCAGCATGCCGAAGACCAGACCGGGAGTCTCCACCCAGCCTGCGGCGAGGATGGATTGCCCGACCACGACCAGCATAATGGCAAGGAAGCCCAACGTTGCCCACCCCTGGCTTGGGCTGAACCGCCCGAACCAGTAGGCGACCGAGCGCCGCCCGGCTGATTGGTTCGACTCTCTCTGTGCTGGGCTCGGGAAGCCGGAAGTAAGCTCATGAGAACTCATGAAACGGCTTCCTTTTCGCTATCTGACGTAGTGTATGTGTGGCTCAGCGCGATTGGGATGGAGTCTCCCTGCTTCACCACGTACGGTGAAACACCCGCGGCATACAGATCCGGAACGACCGCCGTCGAATCGAATATTCCACCAAAACTCATTCCATCCAGTAAGACAGCGACGACCCTAACTCTTCGTCTTATCAGCTCCTTCAGCGCCGTCGCCCATCCTACACGGTGCGAAGGCGTGATAACGATTACTGAGCTGTGGTAGCCCCATAGCTGTTCTTCCAGCGCGATCACCTCCTCCAGGGGCACAGTCCCCTCGGCTTTGCTCATGGCCAGATACTCCATGAGGCGGTCGAGCTGTCCGCTGCCGGTCTCTGCCTGGAGCACGTAGCGCTGGTCTCCGTATGTAACCAGCCCTGCGGGAAGCCTGGCATCCTGGTACTTTCGTGCCAGCGACGCCGCGATCGAGACCGCGTACTCGTCGGTGCTCTCCTCTAATTCACCTGCCTGGACGTCCCGATGGAGATCCACCAAGATCCAGACATCGCTGGAGAAGCCTAGGTCGAACTCCTTCGACATCAGTTTGCCCAGTCGCGCGGTACTGTTCCAGTGTACGCGGCTAATGCTGTCGCCAAAAGAGTAGTCCCGGACGCTGGCCGCGTGGGGCGTGAGGTCGTGGGACCTGCGCCGCGCCGAACTCTCGCCTGATGTGTGGGCAGATGGGATGACGAAACCGGGGATGTCGTGAGTCCGCGGGTAGACCAGCAAAGTCTCGGTCTCCCCGAAAAACCGGTCTCGCTTGAACAGGCCAAAAGGGTCCGTGTTCGACACCTTGACTGGACCCATGGTGTATACGCCGCGCTTTCGGGCGGGCGCCCGGCTTGTCCAGGACCTGAGCCCCTTGGCCGAGAGGCTGACCGCCATGCCATTGGAGTATCCCGGCAGATCGCTCAGGTCTTCGACCTCGATCACCGGTTTGGGCAGTCGGCTGACGTTTCGCACCGTGAGTCGCTCTTCGACATCGTCGCCAACGCGGACGCGTTTCGACCGACGGTCGATTGTAACCTTTAACCCACGCATGTTCAGCCAGTTCCAGCCGAATGCCAGAACGACGGTCAGCACCAATATATAGTTGAGCCGAAGAAACAGACTGAAGCCGGTCGCCATCGCCGTAAATACGGTTATGGCGAAAAGGATGACTACCAGGAGGAGCCTTCTAAGCAGGTATAGCTTGTGGCTGCTGATCTCGCTATCTCCCGTATCGTTCGCGCGCCTGGGCGCCTGGTACCGCCACCTGTTCGACGATCTCGCCTATCACTTCTCTCGCGCCAACGCCGCGCATCCGGGCGGCGGCGGAGACGATGATACGATGGCTCAGCATGGGTACGGCCAGCTCCTTCACATCGTCGGGAAGCACGAAATCCCTGTCCCGCAAGAGAGCGGTCGCCTGCCCGCCTCGATACAGGGCTAGCGACCCTCTTGGTGAGCTGCCCAGGGAGATATCTGGGTGGCTG
This sequence comes from Dehalococcoidia bacterium, assembly GCA_965248005.1. GTDB lineage: Bacteria > Chloroflexota > Dehalococcoidia > Lucifugimonadales > UBA1123 > CBDFIE01. The sequence goes on along the minus strand of OZ252049.1, from coordinate 762,773 downwards.
CGTGTAGCTTCCACCAGCGATACCGCGTACTGCTTGACTAGATCGTCGACGTAGACCTGTTTGACGGTCTCCTGAAGTCGAGTGACCTCCTCGGCTTCCGCCACCGTCTGCAGGTCGTCGATGGGATGGGATGTCTGCTGGCCGTCGATAATGGACATCTCCTCTTCAGCGGTAGGGTACCCCAGCGTGATCATCAACAAGAAGCGGTCAAGCTGAGCTTCGGGGAGCGGAAACGTGCCCTCGTACTCCACCGGGTTTTGGGTCGCCATCACCATGAAAGGACGAGGAACGTCATGGGTGATCCCTTCGACGGTTACTTGACGCTCTTCCATCGCCTCGAGCATCGCCGACTGGGTCTTGGGTGTCGCGCGGTTGACTTCGTCCGCGAGAACGATCTGAGAGATAATCGGGCCCTGGCGGAACTCGAACTCGCCCGACTTCTGGTTGTATATAGAGACGCCGGTAACATCGGTAGGGAGGAGGTCGGGAGTGAACTGTATCCGCTTGAACTGGCAGCCGGTGGAGCGGGCGAGGCTTCGCGCAAGCATGGTCTTGCCGACCCCCGGCACATCTTCGATTAACGCGTGGCCCTGGCACATCAGCGCCAACACACCTAACTCGACTGCGGAGCTCTTGCCCACGATCACCTTCTCGACGTTTTCGACGATCTTCAGGGCAAGTCTTCTGTCCAGATCCAAATCCAGCACGCGTATCTCCTCAGCTCATCGCTTGCGCGAGTACGTAAACCCGACAATCCAGGCCGCCGCGGCAGCCTGGAACTCCAGCCTGCCGCGGCTGCCACCGGTGGCTTCCTAAACCCTTAATACGAAATTATATTCTGCCTGGATGGGGCGTTTCTTCGGAAGGGTGTGGGCGATAGAGGACTTGAACCTCTGGCCTTCTGTGTGTAAGACAGACGCTCTAACCATCTGAGCTAATCGCCCCTGGCCCGTAAGAGGTCCGACTTTGCGCCGCGGACCGCGCTCAAGTCGTCGACTAAGGACCGGAGAGGTGGCGTGGCGCGCTTGGCGGGACTCGAACCCACGGCCTCAGCCTCCGCAGGGCTGTGCTCTATCCAACTGAGCTACAAGCGCTCGATGATCGAACATTCTCTCGCGATATCAAGATGGTTGGCGCAGAAGGAGGCATTCGAAGGGAGCCATCACCCTGCGTCACGAACATTCGCGCTTCGCAACCAATAGTACGAGGCTCGGGAGAGCGGTGTCAACTCGTTCGCCAGTGCCCGCCGTCCGCCTGATGCACCCTCTGCCAAACCCCATGCGCTGCGCTTGCCCGCCCCTAGCGTCGAATTGGCGTCGTCCGAGCCCGACCCGGATGCTGGCCGCCCAACCTAGGCGCGCGACGACGCCCACACCGCTGCTTTGACAACGGCAAGCCCGTTGCCTACACTTGTGGCGGCATTTCGAAGGGGCGCCGAGGTAGGCTAGACACGAGCTAGCGTAGGTGGACGGGGCCGCGGTCTGCTGGGCGCCTGGCAGCCCACTCTTTGCGCTAGAAGTTGCCTGGGCGGGCCATGGTCGGCCCCTATCATCCCCCGCGGTCCACCTGCACTCGTCGTTCGAAAGGAGCACCACATGATTCGCTTCGTTCACTGTTTCAACTACGCTGAAGGCATTACTCGTGAGCAGGGTGACGAGTGGTACCTGAACGAGCACGCTTCAAAAGTCCGAAAGCTGCCCGGCCTCGTCGGTTATGTGTCCTGGCCCCAGGTCGACGTCGGAATTCCCTCCCCGGGTCCGGGTTTCCCGACCCCGGAGGACCAGTTTGCGCGCCGGAGCGAGTTGCATTTCGAGGACCTAGACGCGGCTCTTGCGGCGGTCCAAAGTGACCTGAGTCTGTGGGCGCCCTCGAAGGACGGGGTGCCGGGTTTCCGGGAGTTCGAGTGTATGTTCCTCGGGGAGGAGCCGGAGTACGATTTCCTCCGGGACGTTCCCCCACAGCACTACAAGTATATTACGCTCACCATGTGGTGGCCCCACGGCCAGCCGGTGATCGACGAGCAAGAGGAGATTTTCATCCACACTTACGTCTTCTCATACAGGGAGGACATCGAGACCCCTGACGCGGAGGACTGGTATCTTGGGCACCACACCCGAGAAGGGAAACAGCTACCCGGGATGCAACACTATCGGACGTGGAAGACTATCCGCGTGCCTGATGTGCCTGGAAAGGCCATTGAGCCCAATAAGTTCTACAGGCTCACGGAGCTGGGGATGAGCCCCAATTCCTATAAGGCGGTCATGGTCAACGAAGACTCAAAGATTCGGTTTACCCCGTCGCCCTTTGGGCGTGTGATGGGCAATTACTTCAACATGTCGATCAAGTTCCATATCGTCGACGACCTGCTGGCCTGACGGCCTGCGGCCCGGGGGACCGCCCGAATGATCCGCTTTGTGCACGTGTTCAACTACGGCGACGGCGCAACCCGAGAGGAAGGCGACGCCTGGTACCTGGGCGAGCTCGTCCCGCGCGCCCGCGCCCTTCCCGGGCTGGTTGGCTATCTGTCGTGGCCCCAGATAGACGTAGGTATCCCTTATCCCAGCGCGGGCGCACCTCAGCCCTACGATCAGTTCGTGCGTCGGAGCGAGCTGCAATTCAATGACCTCGATACCGCCCTCGCCGCGGTCTACGGCAGTCCGGACATGTGGGCGCCTTGGGGCCCCGGGCCCTCCCAGCGTAGGATGGCCGGACCGGGCGTCCGATTCGGCCATCCGCCCGGATGAACGCGTGGCGCCCTAACGCTTCGCGTTCTGCACTGGTATTTGGCGACGATGCATAAGAGGAGCACCGACATGATTCGCTTCGTTCACTGCTTTAACTACGCGGAAGGCGTCTCGCGGAAGGAGGGGGACGCCTGGTACCTCGGCGAGCACGCCGCACGGGCCCGCGCGCTGCCAGGCCTCGTCGGCTACGTGTCGTATCCCCAGGTGCCCGTCGGACTCCCCCTGCCGAATCCGCACGATCGGTTCGTGCGCCGAAGTGAGCTACATTTCAGAGACTTAGACGCGGCCCTCTCCGCAGTGCACGGCAACCTGGACCTGTGGGCGCCCTCGGAACCCGGCATGCCTGGTTTCCGAGAGTTCGAGTGCATGTTCATGAACGAGAACCCGGAGTACGACCTACTACGCGACGCTCCCCCGGAGCACTACAAATATATGACGCTACCGATGTGGTGGCCCCACGGCCAGCCCGTGATCGACGAGTACGAGGAGATTTTCATCCACACCTACGTATTCTCGTACAGAGAAGACATCGGGACCGCGGACGCCGAGGACTATTACCTCGGCCACCACACCCGCGAGGGGAAACAGCTGCCCGGGATGCAGCATTACCAGACATGGAAGTCCATTCCTGTGCCGGAGGTGGAGGGTACGGCAATCCAGCCTAACAAGTACTTCCGGCTCACGGAGCTGGGGATGAGTCCCGCGTCCTACACGGCGGTAATGATCGACGACGATTCGCGAATTCGGTTCACGACCTCGCCCTTCGGCCGTGTGATGGGGCACTACTACAACATCTCGATAAAGTTCCACATTGTCGATAACCTGATGATCTGATGCGTAGCGGGCCGCGCCGCCGCGAGTGGTCGGGGAACGCAGAAGCCAGAACGCCGTTTGGATGCCGGGCGTCTAGCCGCCCATCTATTTCCTGTATAATCGCCACGCCTGGGCAGATTCCCATCGATAGTCAAGAGGAGAACGACCATTGAAAATCACTTCAGTCAAGGCGGTCCCCGGGTCCTTTTCGATGGTCAGGGCGGGCGCATCCGTCGCCCGCAACTACGTTTTCGTGAAGGTAGAGACCGACGAGGGAATCACCGGCTGGGGCGAGGCCACCTGCGGCCCGCGAAGCGTCGCGACTATGGTCGACGAGTTCGGTGAGGTTATCATCGGCAAAGACCCCATGGAGATCGAGAAGCACTGGCAGACTCTTTACCACCACTACCACGTAAGGGGCGGGATCGTTCAGGTGTCCGCCATCAGCGGCATCGAGATAGCGCTGTGGGATATCAAAGGTCAAGCGCTGGGCGCTCCTGTGTACGAGCTGCTCGGGGGTAAAATTCGGGACCGAATTTGGACGTACGGCAGGTGGGATGGCCCAACGCCGGAGATCGCGGTCGAGAATGCGATGAGTCACGTCGAGCGTGGTCTGACAGCGCTCAAGGGCGACCCATTCGAGCACCGCGGCATATTCATCGACAGGGACTCCGAGGAGCTCGCGTTAGCCAAGATGAAGGCTGTCCGCGAAGCCGTCGGCGATCGCGTCGAACTCTTTGTCGAGGTCCACGGCAGGCTATCCCCCTCGGACGCGATTCGCATTGGCAACAGGCTGGAGGAGTTCAGGCCTTTCTTCTACGAGGAGCCGGTGCCTCCGCAGAACCTGGAGGCGCTGAAAAAGGTCGCGGACAACGTGAACATCCCGATCGCGACCGGCGAAAGGCTGCTGACGAAGTACGACTTCGCCGAGCTGCTGCCGCTGCACGCGGTCGATCTTATCCAGCCGGACGTGGTCCAGGCGGGTGGCATCCTGGAGCTTAAGAAGATCGCCGCGATGGCTGAGGCCTACTACGTGGGCTTCCAGCCGCACAATCCCTATGGCCCGTTCTGCACGATCGCGGCTCTCCACCTGGATGCATGCACTCCGAACTTCTTGATTCAGGAAGGCGGCATTCATCCGTGGTTCCAGGAAGCAACTATTGGGGATTTCCCTGTCCAAAAGAACGGTTATTTTGGCGTGCCGCCGGGCCCGGGACTGGGGGTCGCGATGAACGAGGAGTGGCTTGCGGCTCACCCGTGGGACGACAAAGCCGCACCCTGGCGACCGGGCCTGGGCGCGAACCCGTCGCGCCAAGACGTTTACTGGTCCTAGGGCGTCTGTAGTGGACGATGGAGCGGCGCTAACGTTGGCGTTTTCAGAGAAACTAGGGGTCGCGTCCAGCCATGAGCGGAGCGAGACATGGCCGTAGCGCGGCATGATACTGGCCACTACCTCGAAGCCGCTCGCGCCATGGCGACGCGTGTGGCGGCCGCATCGGAGCAGATCGATCGCGAGAGGCGGATTCCCGCCGATCTGGCGGGGGAGCTTGCAGACGAGGGTTTCTTCCGACTGCTGGTGCCCCGGTCGCTGGGCGGCGCCGAGCTGGACTTCCTGGACTTTCTCCGCATAGTCCAGATTTTCGGCGCGGTCGACGGAAGTGTCGGCTGGTGCATCAGCCAGAACAATGTTTTCTCGACCAACTCTGTCAGAATGCCCGAGCAGATCGCGCGGGAGATTTGGAGCGATCGACGGGCGGTAGTAACCAACGGCCCACCGGTCTCCTCAACGGTGGCCGTTCCCGGCGACGGCGGCTATCGACTCACGGGACGATGGAATTTCAGCAGCGGCATCCGCCACGCGACATGGGTTGCCGCGGCGGCGCCGATATCGGCTCCCAAAGAAGCAGGCAACGCCCAAGTAGACCGGGTCAAGATTCGGACCTTCCTGCTGCCAAAAGACGATGTGGAACTCGTCGACGTCTGGCAGGTCGACGGTCTCCGAGGCACAGGTAGTTTCAGCTTCGAGGCGGACGATCTGTTCGTGCCCGGCCATCGATCGTTTGGGCCGTCTGACGGGCCACGCGAAGACGCTGCGCTCTACGCGATATCGACCGGTCTGATGTTCCCCAGTGGGTTCGCGAACGTGGCCCTCGGCGTGGCCCGCGCGAGCCTCGATGCAGCCATCGACCTCGCGAGCGCCAAAGCCCCGGCGTCAGGTCGTGGCGTCCTCCGAGACGAAGCCACCGCCCAGAGGCAGATCGGCCAGGCGGAGGCCATCTGGCGCTCCGCCGGGGCCTATCTCCGCGAGAGCACCACCTCCGCGTGGAATGGCGCTCAAGAAAACCATGCCCTGGCAGTCGAAGAACGCATCGGGCTGCGGCTGGCCGGCACTCACGCCATCCGCATGTCCGCGGAGGTCGTCGACATCGCCTACACCTTGGGCGGCTCCAGCTCAATATTCGCGACCAATCCCATTCAGAGACGGTTCCAGGATATTCACGTCATCGCACAGCAGATCCAGGCACGCCTGACCCATTATGATACGGCGGGCCAGTTCTTCCTCGGTCTGAATCCCGAGGGCAATTTCTGATCGGAGCGGCATCGATTGGGGATAGCGTCCTGTCACCGAAATTCACCGCACGCGTCATTGCGAGGCGCGACGAAGGAGCGCCGTGGCCCCGATTCTATCGGGGGCGGCAGGGGGCGACACCCCTACTCCAGATTGCTTCGTCGGCTACTGCCTCCTCGCAATGACGATGGGTGAGCGTATTTCATAGCCGCCACACTTGGAGTACGAACTTCCCGGAAAGTAAAGGCTAGGAGCTTACATTGAAAGTTACAGAACTCAAGACCATGGTCGTCCAGAACGAGGAACCGTATATCGGTGGCAGATACCTGTTGTTCCTGGAACTGGTCACCGACGAAGGGATTTCCGGACTCGGCGAGCGCATCACGGGCGGAACCTACTCTCTTAATCTGGACTACCTGAAGACCCCAATTAGCCTCATAGAGGAGATGGTGGGCCAATATGTGATCGGCGAGGACCCTCTGAACATCGAGCGAATCTGGGACCGGATGTACGCCTCCCGCCACGACTTCCGCCATCCAAGCCTATACGCGACCCCGGTGATAAGCGCCATCGACATGGCGCTATGGGACATCGCGGGCAAGGTGGCAAACCAACCGATCTACAATCTGCTGGGCGGCAAGTACCACGAGAAGCTCCGGGCCTACGCCTACATGCCGCACGCTACTACGGGCGGCACGAGATGGAGCGACGACCCTGAGGTTGCCGGCGAGATCGCCGCGCAGCTCCTCGAAGAGGGCAACTCGGCCTGTAAGCTCGATCCGTTCACGCCGATGTATCCAATACCCAGGGACATCCCGCTGTGGGAGATCGAGCACGCCGCGAAGATATTCGAGAGCATCCGAAAGGCTGTGGGCAACAAATTAGAGGTGGGGATCGGGACCCACGGCCAGCTTACGACCTACAGCGCCATCCGCGTCGCCGATTACCTCGAGCCGTACCACCCCTTCTGGTTCGAGGAGCCGGTGCCACCCGAGAACATCGACGAAATGGCCCGGGTCGCCGCCCACACGAGCATCCCGATCGCCACCGGCGAACGGCTGGTGACCAAGTACGAATTCTCCCAGCTCCTCGAAAAGCAGGCGGCACAGATTATCCAGCTCGACGTAGGGCAGTGCGGCGGCATAACGGAGGCCAAGAAGATCGCCGGCATCGCCGAGGCCCACTACGCGGTGATAGCGCCCCACATGTACTGCGGGCCCATCGCCGCCGCTTCTGCGGTCCAGGTCGACACGTGCTCGCCGAATTTCATGATCCAGGAAGCTAACATGGGGCCTCTCCACACAAAGATATTCAAGGAGCCGATAGTGTTAGAGAACGGCTACATCACGCCGCCGACCGGACCGGGTCTCGGCATCGAGTTCGACGAGGACGTCCTCAAGCAGCATGTTATGGAGTAGGCTTAAGCCTCCTTACGAGCGGGTCGACCGTCACATCCAGTCTTGCGCCTGACAACCCGGTAATTCCACCGATCAGAATATTCGACGACAACGGGGATAAAAACATGGCAGACAAACTGCGCGTCGGAATAATCGGCTGCGGAGAGATTTCCCGTAACCACACATCAGGTTACTTGAACTCAGCCCGCTACGAAGTCGTGGCCCTCGCCGATCTGAGCGAACAGGCGATGAAGGACTTCGACCATGCGTTCTCCGAGCGCGACGACTACGAGCCGGAGCACTTCACCGACGCCCGCGAGATGCTGGAGAACTCCAGGCCCGACGTCGTTTCGGTGGGGGTCTGGGACAAAGGGCATGCGCCGCTGACCATCGCCGCCGCTGCCACCCCCGGGGTCAAGGGGGTCCTCTGCGAAAAACCGATGGCCGAGTCGATTGGCGCTGCCAACGACATGTTGCTAGTCTGCCGACGCAACGGTGTAAAGCTCGCCGTTGGCCACCAGCGAAGGTTCCTGCCCTCATTTAACATTGCGAAACGGATGATCGCCGACGGTGAGATCGGCGAAGTTCAGTGGATCATCAGCTACGCCCGCGACGGACTTCCGAACTATGCCTCCCACCAGGCCGACATGTTCCGGTACCTGTTAGGCGATCCTGACTGCACCTGGGTCATCGGGAACGTTGAGCGGGAGACCGACCAATGGGCGCGAGCGATACCTATTGAAGACAAGGCCCTGGGCGTGTTCGGCTTCTCGAACGGGGCCCAGGCGATGATCGTCTCGGGGCTGACTCCGAAACACGGTTGGCGAGCGCTCGTCTACGGCAGTGACGGCATGATCGACGTCGGGCTGACCGACCTGAAGATCATGAACGCGACGACAGGTGGCTGGCGTGAGGACAGGCCGGACGGCGATTTCTTCAAACAAGCCGACGACAGGTTCGAGATGCTCGAGGGGGGCGCCGCACAGGCCCGGGAGTTTGCCGACTGGGTTTCGGGCGCCATCCCAGACTGCCGGGGGAACGCAACCCACGGCTATCAGGCGCTCGAGATGGTCCACGCCGTCTACGAGTCTGCGCGAACCCACACCCAGGTCCAGATGCCGCTCAAGACCATGCTTCACCCCCTGGGGGTGATGATCGAGTCCGGCCACCTGCCGGTGCGATACCCGGGGAGATACGACATCCGCAATCGGACGCTACGCGGCGAGAACGTTGCCACCGACACCGACAACCGGTAGCCCGGCACACCAGGTGAGGTCAGCAGGAGGGACAATTCAGTGACCACCGACGCGGTCGCAGGAACCCGCGGCTCCGACTCCCGGCCCAACGTGATCATCTTCCTTACCGACGACCAGGGCTACGGCGACCTGTCGTGCATGGGGGCCACGGACTTCCGGACGCCGAACCTGGACCGGCTGGCTGGCGAAGGCGTACGGTTCACCGACTGGTACTCCAACTGCCCGGTTTGCAGCCCGTCTCGCGCGGCACTGCTCTCCGGCCGCTACCCCGGCAACGCCGGCATCAGGTGGGTCCTGCGTGGACACAGACTCACCGCCGGACTGCCGCCCTCGACGCCCACCCTCGCCACGATTCTTCGAGATACGGGTTATGGGACGGCGATGGCCGGAAAGTGGCACCTGGGGCTCACCGAGGATACGCGGCCGAAAAGTCACGGGTTCGACAGGTCCTTCGGGTTCTTTGCGGGCACTATCGACTACTACTCCCACATCTTCTACTACGGAGCGAACCGGCCGGGGGTGGGCGTTAACCCCACTCACGACCTGTGGGAGGACAACGAAGAGGTCTGGATGAACGGCAAGTACTTCACCGAGCTCATCGCCGACAAGTCCGTCGAGTACCTCAGGGAGATGAGCGTCGCGGACAAACCCTTCTTCCTCTACGTGCCGTTCAATGCTCCACACTACCCGATGCATGTGCCCCAGGAGTACATGGACCGGTTCCCTGATTTGCCCTGGGACCGACGGGTCATGGTGGCGATGATAAGCGCCGTCGACGATGCCATCGGCAAGATCATGAACGAGCTCGAACGCCTGGGCGTTGCCGGTAACACTCTGTCGGTCTTCACCTCCGACAACGGGCCGTCACGCGAGTCCCGCAACTGGCTCGACGGCAATCTCGATCCGTACTACGGCGGCACGTCCGGCGGTCTCAAGGGCCACAAAGGCAGCCTGTACGAGGGCGGCATCCGGATGCCCGGCATCATCCACTGGCCGGACCGTGTCCCCGGTGGCGTCGTCTCCTCCGAGCCGTGCGCCTCCATGGACGTCGTGCCCACCGTGCTCGACGCCGTGGGCCTGGACAAGTCCCAGTTCGAGTTGAACGGGACCAGCCTGCTGGACCACCTGACCGGCAACGGCTCGCTCGGAGAACGCGCCATATTCTGGGAGATGGGAAACCAGACCGCGGTCCGGCGCGGCAAGTGGAAGCTGGTGCTCAACGGCCAGCTTGTTGAGTACGAGGAGCCGGTCGCAGAGGTCCACCTTGCGAACCTCGAGGACGACCCGGCCGAGTCCGTCAACCTCGCTGGCCGGGAGCCCGCGATCACGGCCGAGCTGAGGCGTCTGGCCGAGGACTGGCGGGCCGGCATCGAGCAGCGCTGGTCGCGGGACTTCGAGTCGGCCGCCGTCGATCAGAGCGCCTACCGACGGACCTGACGTCGGGCCGCTCGACTCCAGGCGCGAGATGGAAATGCGAAAGACCAGACACGAAAGCGAAGGCAGGTGTCCAATTTCAGAAAGGATCTCGGACATGGCAACAAAGCCTGAAGAAAAACGTTGCTGGTGTAAACACCTGGCGAGGTGGCACAATTTTGCGGGCGTTTGCCGATGGTGCGCCAGGAAGGAGCTTCGCCACCCCGAGTTCAACTTCATGCCTCGGCATCCACTGGCGACAGAGATTCCCGAGGAGGTGATACGCCGAGAAATGAACGCCAATGCCGGGGCAGTGGAGTAGCTGCATTTAAGAGGGGGACCTACTTGGTCATACTGATCAGTTTCGACATTGACGGCACCCTGGAGGTCGGCGACCCTCCCGGAATCCTAACCATGGACATGGTGAGAATGGCGCAACAGAAAGGTTGCTTGATCGGTAGCTGCTCGGACCGAACGGCCAGCGGGCAACAGGCGATTTGGGACCGGCACGACATCCCTGTGGACTTCACGGTCACGAAACAGAATTTGCCCGAGGTCAAGGCGAAGTTCGAAGCCGACGTCTACTACCACATCGGCGACCGGGAACATCTCGATAAGAGGTATGCCCTGGAGGCAGGATTCGAGTTCCTCTGGCCCCACGAAGCCGTAACGAAGTCCTGGTTCCAGCCGGACGGTCTTTCTGAAGACTCCTAGAGGTCCCGGTCCGGTCGTCACTCCTTGCGATTCAGTGCCGTGGCAGAGGCTCGGGCCTAATGTCAGAAGTTGCCGTTAGGTTGATCCGTTCGCCCTGAGCCAGCCGAAGGGCTCACGACGAACGGGGATGGTCTGCCTCAGGCGGATTGGAAGCAAGTCCTAGCGAGTCGTCTCCGGACCGTGCGCTGGAAACGCCAATGCGAGGAGGCCGCCGCAGTTCGACCGGGATGGACTACGGCGCTCTGCCGTCGCGCCTAGCTCGATTCGTCTCACGGCTAGTACCTCCAATACAAAGCAAGAGGCAAGAGAAAAATGTCCACAGTCGGTTTCGACCACATCGCCATGCCCACGGCCAACGCGGAGCGTCTGATCGCGTTCTACAAGAGTCTGGGCTTTACGATCAACGACGAGGACGCCTGGCGCTCGGGCGAGGCGAGAGCGTTCTCGATACAGGTTGGCCACTCCAAGATCAACGTGCATCCCGAGGGCCACGTCGCGACGCTGCGAGGCCCGACGGCCACTCCCGGCTGCGCCGATATCTGTTTCGTCTGGAGCGGCACCGCGGAGGAGTGCGAGAGGATGCTCAGCGACGCGGGCGTGGAGATAATCTCGGGACCCGGGCCGCGAACTGGCGGTCTCGGACCCGACGTCCCGGCGGTCAGCATGTACGCCAGAGACCCCGACCAGAACCTGCTGGAGTGGATGGTGTACCTCGGCGGCTAGGACTCTTCGCGCTTTCCGGCAGGGGTCTCGGCACAGTAATTCGATTCGCGCTACCGAGTAGACCGACAGGGCCGGACGGACACGGACTAGTACTTAGTTAGCTAAATCACGATACGTATGCTTAAGGGAACCGGGGTGCACAACGTTCTTGGTCCATTCGAAGGGGACGGGGCACTGGTTGCGAGCCTGGGTAAAGGCATCTATGGTACGGCAGACATCGCGCACAGAGGTGGCGTTAAGACCCCGCAGGGCTCGACGCGTCAGGATGCTGAACCAGACCTCGATTTGGTTGAGCCAGGAAGCGTGGGTAGGGATGTAATGGAAGTGGACATTGGGATGCCGAGCCAGCCACCGGTCATGCTTGGGCTTATGAGTATTAAGGTTATCCAGGATAACGTGCAACTCCTGGTCGGGGTACTGAGCGACCAGACGGTTCATGAAGTCCAAGAACTCACGCCGGCGGCGGCGGCGATAGTGGCCTACCGTCACCGTCCCTCGGGCAACCTCCAGGGCAGCGAAGAGGGTGGTGGTTCCGTGGCGTTTGTATTCGTGGCTGAACCCGCGGAGGGCCTGCCCGTTGGGCATGCGCAGCCAGCCCTGAGCCCGCTCCAGAGCCTGGATGGCGGGTTTCTCATCCACGCTCAACACCACCGCGTTCTCCGGCGGGTCCAGATACAAGGCCACCACATCGGCCGCTTTCTGGGCGAACTGGGGGTCCGTGCTCACGCACCAACTTCGACGACGCTGCAAATGAATCCCATGTTTCCTCAGCACCTGCCAGACATAGTGGGCTGGAACGTCTCCCAATGCCTCAGCGACCAGCCGCCCTGTCCACGTGCTGTATCCCTCGGGAGGCGGTTCAACCAGCTTCGCCAGGATGCGCCTCTCAGTGCTGGCCGTGTACTTCCGAGCCTTTCCGGGCCGGGCCCCGTCGTTCAGCCCTGCGCTCCGCTCCGCCGCAAACCTCTTCCGCCACACCACAACCCGCGCCCGCGTCAGACCCACCTCCCGGGCGATCGCTGTATTGGGCGTTCCATCGGCCGCCAGCAGAACCAATCGCGCGCGCTGTACGGCTCGATACGGAGCAGTACGGCTCCGAACCGTGGTCTCCAGCTCCCCACGCTCTCCGGTTGTCAACGTGATGATCGTCTCTGCTCTTCGCATGCGGTCAGCATAACATCTGCCTACCATTACGTATAGATATTATCAAAACTAAGTACTAGTTCCCTCAGGACGTAGTCGACGATGTATTGCATGCCGGCGACTGAGGGGTATGCCTTGGTCTTAGCCCGAATCCACCGAAGGACGGCCTTGGGGACAGCCCTTGAAGAAGCCAGCGGGTGCTCCTCTGAATCTGGGATAATGGTTTTGGAACAGAAACCCGCCCGGAAACAAGGAGCACCCAATAGATGCTGCCACAGAACAAACCCGACCGTATCCGCATCCTCTTTGACGACCATCGCCTGGTGGCCAATGCCGGCCTGCTCCTGCCGGCCACCCTATCCCGGCACCTGGGCCTGCGGGAACTCGTCGACCATCACCTTGACCTCGGCGGAGCGCCGGGACGGGCGAACACTGGGGACAAGATGCTGACGCTGGTCGCTTCCGCGCTGGCAGGCGGCGACTGCATCGACGACGCCGATGCGCTGCGCGCTGGTGGGACGGTCGGTGTTCTAGGCTGCGTGGACAGGGCGCCATCCACCCTGGGGACCTTCCTGCGCAGCTTCCGGTGGGGGCATGTCCGTCAACTCGACCGCGTGAGCCGCCAGTTGTTGGCCCGGGCCTGGGCCGCTGGGGCCGGACTCGGCGACTCGCCCCTGACCATCGACCTGGACTCGACCATCTGCGAGACCTATGGACTGGCCAAGGAGGGAGCGCGCCACCACGGCTATACCGGCGCCCGCGGCTATCACCCGCTGCTGGCCATTGCCGCCGGCACCGGCGAGGTGCTGATGTCCCGGCTGCGCGAGGGCCGGGCCAACACCGCCCGTGGCGCCGCCCACTTCCTGCGTGAGACGGTGGGGCGGGTGCGCTACGGCGGGGCCAGGGGACAACTCACGGTGCGGGCCGACAGCGGCTTCTACGCCCACACTGTCGTTGCCGCCTGCCGGGAAATGGATGTCCGCTTCTCTATCACCATCCGCCAGCGCGCCAGCCTGCGGGACCTGATCGAGGCGATACCAGAGGAGGACTGGACTCCCATTCCCTACTGGATGGACGGCGCCGCCGATGTCGCCGAGACGACTTACACCCCGTTCCAGACCAAGCCGGACGCCGCGCCGGTGCGGCTCATTGTCCGGCGGGTGAAGCCGACGCCCGGTTCCCAGCTCGCCCTCTTCGCCAGATACAGCTATCACGCCTTCATCACCGACCGCGATGGGGAGACGCTGGAACTGGAGGCCGATCATCGCCGCCACGCCGAGGTCGAGAACGCCATACGCGACCTCAAGTACGGCGTCGGGCTGAACCACATGCCGTCGGCGCGCTTCGCCGCCAACGGCGCCTGGCTGGCGGTCCAGGTGATGGCGCATAACCTGGCCCGCTGGACGGCGCGGATTGGTCTGGGCGAGCGGACCGTGATCACCAAGACCCTCAGGCGGCGGGTCTTCGCTCTGGTGGGACGGATCACCCGTTCGGCGCGCCGCCTCACTTTGCATCTCCCCCGGCGCTGGCCTTGGGAAACCCAGTTCAGTCGCGCCTTGGCCCGGCTGCAAGCCATTCCGTTCCCGGCCTGACGGCCAGCCTGCAACTGACCCAACGTCCCCGCAATCTCGCGCCACCCCGGTCGCGAGAGTCCCCTGCTGCGTATCCTCTCGCCATCCCGCGCATCGCAACTCCCGCATAGGGCCTTAGGGGCTCTGTGCGGCGACTGAAGACCGTCCGCCGGCCTCCCATCTACCCCAAGACCCCAGGCCATCTCCCCTGTAGCTCCCTCACCCACCCCCTTCCGCTGTCCTCACGTCGTCCATCGGTGTCCTTCGGTGGATTCGGGCTAAGAACGAACCGAGGTCTTTTATCCCGCAAACGAATAACCTACCGCGGGAACTCGGTCTGGCGTAGAGTAATTCGGCCTCGGGGAACTTGAGCAGTGCTTTGTAGACCTCGGCGACGTCGCTCGGGTCCGCTTCACGGTCAACGATTAGCTCACCGATACACTGGAGTACGCCGGACCGGTCACCCAGGTACAGCGATTCCAGATAGCTGCGACGATCGGAGACGACGTGACCAGAGTCTCGCGACTTGGGCACTGCGCCCGGCGCAAGCGAATCAGTGTCCGTGCCAGCGTTGTTGCCAACGTCGGCATCAACCGGTGGGGTCGTACGGGTCTGTCCGTGCTTGGTCCCATTAACCAATTTGGGAATCATGGATTTTCTCTCTCGCTCGGAACCGGAGTGAAGTTGATGAACTCATCGTATGGACTCAAGAAATCGGCGCCCATCACCCACCGGAACGATTGAAGGACGATAGCTGCGATAGGGCCTTCGGGCGAGTGGGGTGACGCGGAAGGATGAGCGCAGGAGGGTTCCGGGCGATAACTAAAGGGAACGGGTCGCGACGCTTCTGCATCCCGCGGGGCTACCGCAGGACCAGGGCCCGGACAGCGAATATGCTATGCGACGGGCACGGACACCTGATCCTCCGTTGGTGAGGAAGGCCGCAGTGTTCGCTGGCCCGCCGGAAGTTGAGGTTTACGAGGAGGCAGTCGACGTGTAGAGCGGCATCGTCGGCGCGTTCTTCGACGCCCCCAGCGTCGGCGCCGTCCTCGGAGGCATGGTCCGCGTCACCATCTCTGTCAACCCAAGGTCTTCCGACCGTGAAGAGCATGCCGCCCGGATACTCATCTGGACGAGGCTAGGGCGCCGGGGATTGGGATTCAGAAGCTGCCTTGTCTATCACCATGCCCGATTAAAATTAGGGGCGAGTTGATCGCGAGGAATGCAAAATGGCGGCAAAACAGAAGGGGCACCCATTACGGGTGCCCCGTCTTAGCTACGAAATCGCCGCTCTATAGAAGATTGGTGCCGAAGGAGGGATTCTATAATGAGCCTCGGTGACTGATTGTTAGGAGCTGTCCACGTAGGTTTTCATAGCTAATTTGTCGGTAGGCGATTGTCTATAGTATGTGGCCGGTTGTTGACATTGTCCACATTTTGGGGAGCAATTCCGTCCGCATCCATCGCTTCTGCGAATGCCTCTGCGGCTTGTCTCTGCCAGCCGGGGAGCGAGTGAGCGTAGATATCCGCGGTTATGGAGACATTGGCATGTCCCAGCCGCTTGCTGACGACGACGATGTTCTGTCCGCTCTGTATGGTCACCGACGCGTGAAAGTGCCGCAGGCTGCGTACGGTCATGCTTTCGCATCCAACTCGGCTGCCCAGGTATTTGACCGCTCGGGTCAATGACATCGGGTTGAGCCATTCCCCACAGGGTCCGGCGAAGACCCTTCCCCGGTCCTCGTATGCCTCGCGCATGGTCTCCTTTACATGCTGCTGGCTGTCCCGATGCTCAGCCAGTACCCGGATGGTGCCCGAGTCCAGGTCGACGGTCCGCCGACCACTGTCCGTCTTTGGCGGCTCTATGATCAGCCCGCGCTCCCGGCTCCGGACGAGTGATCCCTCAATGGCGATACTCCCCTGATCCAGGTCAACATTATCCCACGTAAGGCCCAGGGCCTCGCCTCGCCGCAGGCCTGTGTAAGCTATCAGGTGGATACAGGGGAACAGATAGTGACCTTCAGTCTGAGCCAAGGCGAGGGCGTCCCGAACTGCTGATATGTTGGGTGGGGCAGGTTCCCGCCGTCGTATTGGTGGGGGTGACACAAGTGCCACAGGATTGCGGTGAATGAGTTCCATCCTGAGAGCGTGTTTCATGGCTCCCGATAGAACTGCATGGACAGCCTGGACGCTAGTTGGTGACAGCTGTTTCGACAACTGCGTTTCCAACGCCTGGACATGCGCTGGCAAAAGCTTTGTCAGGTCAATGTGTCCAATGAACGGGGCAATGTGGCGGTCGATGATCTCCTGGTACCGCTCCTTGGTCCTCTGCCGCCGGTGGGGGATGATGCGCTCGGACATCCAGCGATCCAGCCAGTCCCGCAGCAGTACCTTCTCGGCGGACAGGCCCATGCCCTTATCCAATCTGGTCAGCATTTCGCGGAGTACCCGTTGGGCATGGGTCTTGGTGCCCCGGACCGTCTTGGACTTTCGCTGACGCTTCCCGAAGGCGTCGCGTCCGAGGTCGACTCGAAGCTCCCAGGAGCCGGGGCTGCGTTGTCGGAGGGAGCCTTTCACAGCTTGAGCAGTGCGGCCACCGCGCCTATCGTCGCGGCATTCCCCACGAGTATCACAGCAACAAGGCTAAGGGTGGTTTGCCGCAAGCCGCCATGCAAGTTGGCAATGTCGGCCTTCAATTCGGCCCGTAGGTCAGCGACATCGGCCTTAGTCGCTAAGTGCTCCAGCGTCGTTTCGATACGAGTAACTCGCTCCTCTATTGTGGCCATTCTATTGCTCCCTCATACGCGCCCTCTAGCCTGCTGACTCGCTGTTCTAGGGCCATGTCAGTTATTCCAATAGGCTAAGGAACCGGCGTGATTCTGACCCGAAGCCTGGCTCATGTATCAATATCAAGCCACCTTCGTCCTCCGGGATTTCAAAGCAGATGTTGCCTTCTATCCGGCCCCCTCCGAAGATTTCACCATCCAGCTCGTCAGGGATCACACCGCAGGTCTGATCGAATGGGGCGTAGACCAAGCGGTTATCCCCAATGAGTTTAAAATCTGCCTCCCGCACGCTGATAGATTCATCACCAGAAGGATAGACGATATCGACGCGGATCATGTAGAAGCGGTTCCCCTCTTCCGGCGGGTCGTTGAACCTATTCTCTTCAGCTATCTGTTGCCGAGCGTCCACTATGATTGCCAAGACTGATATTTCGGTCCCGTCTGAGCCTTGGAGAATTCCACCTGCTTCCACAGGATTATTCAAGCTATAACCAGGTGGACGCGGAGTAGGGGTGGCTGTAGGGGTGGCCGTTGGCCCAGGTGTCCGTGTCGGACTAGGCGCGGCTGTGGGCTCAGGTGTAGTGAATTCCAAACTGCACGGATTCTCTTCGGCTAAATCTTCCGGTGAGACGTAAAAGGTCCACTTGCCGTCCCGCCAGATAAAGTCCTGTCCTTCGTCGCCATCGTCATCAAGCTCTATCTGTACACCGTCTTTTTCCAAGTAGGCTTGTACCCGCCCCTGGTCGCCGTCTACCGTCACCCCTTTTACCACATATGTCACACCTTCGGGAATGCCTGCAAATGCCACCACAAACGTCATCATCCCTGCATAATCTGTCCACGTGCATTTCGCCTTGAATTCATCAGGATAGAGCGCATGCACGACCGCCCATTCACGTTTGGCCATAGCGTCGCCCCCTAGTTGGGCGAATTCCTTTAGAAGAGCGGCCCTGTCAGGGTCTTGAGCCGTATCAGTAGGTGTTGATGTAGCCGCAACCGTTGCCATAGACTCCGTTGTAGCCGTGGGCTCCGTCGCGGCCACGGGCTCCGGTGCTTCAGAGCCGCAGGCCACCGCTGCTAGCAGCGTGAGGAGGCTGGCTGCCAAGATGGTGCGCATTAAGACGACTCCTCCGCAGACATGGCCTCATCAGATTGGGCAGTTGTCTGCATCCCCCTCCTCAGAAGTATAGCCTGCGGCAGTGGCTCGCAACCTATCGGCATAATCGAAGATGCTGTCCAGGTCGTCGAGTTGGACTCTCTCTTCCTGTTTCTCTTCATCTAGTAGGCCAAGCCTCAGATTTGAGGTTCTGAGCCGCAACCGGCACAACGCGAGCCCATAATCGTTCCTCAGATTGTCGGCATGCAGCGCCACGCTACAATAATCTTTAGCGGGTCGCAGGGCAATGCGATGCACATCCACAACATCTCTGACGATGGCCTTGATAATGTTCAGCGCGTCCACCTCAGCGGGCACGAACTCGGGCTCCTCCGCTTCCTGCCGGTCCGGGCTCTCTTCATCCGGGTCGGCTCGCCCCTCCTCCCGTTCCAGCGCAGACTTTAGGCGGACGCTGATACGGTCGTTGACGAGTTGCGTAAACGCCTGGTGCGTAAGTGCTCCGAACTGCTCACGCACCGTCTTGGTCACACTGCCCTGGTAGACACGCTTAGTGATGAGGCGAACAAACTCCTGGGATGGCTCAGTGATCTCTTCTGTCAATACCCGCTTGATCTCGTTCGTATAGTGGAGCTCCCGAGCCGCGTCAACGACCTCACTCATACTGAAGGCTGACTTGGTAAACCTCTTTAGTTCTTCGACCTGGGGTTCGGTGAAGTTAAGCATATTGAACTCGAAGAACGGCTTCCGGTCCATGACGTTTGGCTGGTCCAGATCGGAGAAGAATCGATACACGACCCCGTCCGTCAGGATGCCAAAGCGGGCGTCCGTGTTGGTAAAGTAACGAAGGAGCTGAGACATGTCGGCGTCGTCAAGGTTACTGCCGAATCGCTTACATTCAATAAGGACGGCGGGCCTGCCGTCCTGCATCAAGGCGTAATCAACCTTCTCGCCCTTCTTGAGCCCTACATCAGCGGTGAACTCCGGCACAACTTCGGTGGGGTCAAAGATGTCATAGCCCAGCATCTGAATGAACGGGAGGACAAGCGCACTCTTCGTGGCCTCCTCGGTATCCAAGTGTTCAGTGCGCTTGGCGAACCGACCGGAGCGGGTACGTACCTCGTCTATGAAATCCATTAGAACGTCCTTCCTAACCAGCGCACTTCACCGATGATGTCTGTGTCATACAGCAGAGGTGCAGGCTCCCACGCCGGGTTGTCGCTGACCACCAGCCATCGCCCTCGGTCCGCATTGCGTACTTCATCGATGAAATCCATATGGTGTCTCCTGCAAGCTGGGCGTTCTGGATTAGGTTCGCCGGAGAGTCGTGATAGCGGCGGACTTGCTAAACATCAGGAACGCGAGTGGCCAGATGATGGGTATCAGGACTATTGTGAGGCTCGCAATCACGGCCATGAGCCAAGCCAACTCCAACCAGATCAGGCTGGCCCACGATCCAACACATACGAAGTAGATGGCTCGCCATACGAAGGGGCGCTGCGGAATGTCGGCCATCTGGACCACCGTGTCGCCGGTCTCGCTGATCGTGGTCTGGAATTCCTGTGAGGCTGGACGTAGCGTGAATATCTGAGGCAATCGGTTCAGGATGTATAGGCCCAGGGGTAGTGTGATGACGAGTATGTTGAGGAACCAGGCGGCCACGATGGCCACTTGCCCAAGCCACCAACCGACGAACAAGAACCAGAGGAACCGGATAACTATCCCAGGCCCCTGTTTCTGGTTAACGACAACGACAGTAGCTTTGGGGGCACTCGGTGACGAAGCTTCCTGATCCATATGGTTTGCCATTACTAGAAAGTCCTCGCCGTCCACCGCACCTCGCCGATGATCTCGGTGGTGTCCGACCAAGGCACCGGCGGCCACGCTGGATGCTCGCTCTCGATCTGCCAGTTCCGCTCTTCGTCTCTGCCCACGCGCTTGACCACCAGGCCGTCCTCGGTACGCATGACGAAGATGCGCCCAACGCGACGCCGTCTCCGACCCTGACTGCGGTCCACCAGGATCGAGCACCCGTCCGGCAGCGTAGGTTCCATCGACTCTCCGCGCACGCTGATGACGTTGCACTGGTCAGGGTCAATGGATTGGCGATCTAGCCAGTCATCGCGGAACCATAGGCGTCCAACCACCGTGTCGTCGTAGACCTCCGCGCCTCCTCCAGCCGCAGCGGCCACCTCGACGACCTCTACCGGGCGGACCGCTGGCATATCGCCGCCAGCGTCATACTCGGCCCTCGTTCCAGCGACCGCTGACCGGACGTAGGACTCAAGCCGGTCGAAGCGCGCGCCGAGCTCCTGTCGGACTTGAGCCAGGGAACCGATGACGCCCAACGCATCGGGCTCGGATTGGGCTGCCAACTCTGACGCATTGACACGGCCACTGTCCCCTTGTGGTTCGTCTTCCTCACCGTAGAACGACTCGACGGGCTTGCCGTAGATAGTGGCAAGCATGTTCAGGGCCAACTCAGACGGAGCTCTATGTCCGGTCTCGTATCGAGCTATCGTAACTCGCGTCAGCCCAGCTTGCTCCGCTGATTCTTCTTGAGTCAGGCCCGCCTCCCGACGGGCCAAGCTCAACCTGCTCGGAACCACTGTACCTTTTCGCATGATTTGTATCATTGTGTCCTCCTCTCTTGACAAAGGCTATAACCACAGGATACAATCGCTGTAGCCCATGGCAACACGGGAGGACTCTAGGCAAATGTTCAAGTCGCCAACCCAAGAGAAACTGGAAGCCCAGCGCAACCAGGACATACGGGACATCGTGCTCAGTGCACTCCGCAAGTTCAGGGGCCGCCGCAACATGCTGATGCTGGTTTCCGTCGAACTGGAGGTGAGCGATGCCACAGTCTACCGCTGGTGCGAGGACCTGGACATCGACATCGACAAGTACCGGCGGCCCGCGGTAGAGGGGTAGGGGAGACCTAGCGTGGGAGTCTTACCTGAACCGAAGTGGGAGTTTCGTAACGGCATGTGGGTCAAGGCCATATGGAAGCCAGGACCGCCGATTAAGGAACAGGACGCCTTGTACCGAAAGCGGTTCTGGGAAGGCCAAAACGAAACGAAGCAGGCCAACAGCCGGGAGTCTGCCGAGACAGCCGGGGAACGAGCACCTGCACAAGGGTCTGGTGAGGTGAAGGGATGAGCTACACGACAGTTAGAGCGCACACGCGCAACGGCCACCAGGTCCGGGCGCACACCCGCCAGACCAACGGCAGCGCCGTAGCCGAGGTGCTGTCCCGCGACCTGGACCGGGTGTACGAGGAGCTAGACCATGAGTACGTGGCCCCTGTGGGGCCGGTCGGTGGCGATCCCGCTTGTCAGCATCCCGGCTGGTATCCGAGTCGCAGCGCCGGATCGGATACGCCATACGAGGACAGCCCGATACTGGCGTACTGCTGCACGGACTGCGCGGCCACCGAGAGCCCCGACGCCGAGGGAATCGAGTGGGTGCCGTTGGGGACGGAGGGATGACCATGGCGGTCACGCCGATAACTCAGATAGAAGCTCTGGCCGAACGCTTGGAGAAGGCGCGCGAGATCGTCGCGCAAGTGTCCCCGGTGCTGGGCCTGGACGGCCATCACGTCGTGGCTGGCAGCGACGGTCACTACCTGGTCAACGGCCACTGCACGTGCCCGGACGCCCGGTTCAGGCGGGACCTGCACAAGGGCTGGTGCAAGCATATGTTGGCGGTCGCGGTTTACCGGGAGGCCGGCATCGACATCAACGAGTACCGCAGACAGGAGGTGAGGGCATGACTAAAGGTCTTCAGCCGGGGGCATCATCTCAACCAGCCGGACTAACATTGCGTTCATTTCAGCTAAAAGCAGTTGCGCTCTTGGACCGGGCATTGAAAGACGCAGCCGGGCGTCCCGCACATCCTGACTATAGCAGGGGCAGGGAGGCTACACGATGAACACGACTGTATGGACGCAAGAGGCGGACGCACGGTTACGGGACTATCTCGCGTCACACGAGTTGGTCGCCGGCATCGGGACGGAGGAGTCGACGTGCTCGGTCGCGGCGACCAACCTCGCACTCACTGAGAAGGTAACGGACACCATCCCGATGTGTATGTCGAAGGTTATCGGTCAATGGATGATCGTCGTCCAAGACGCGATGCCCTCGGAGATGCGCAACTCGTCGGGGTGGAAGTGTTTGCTGCCGATGGCCGCTGGCACGGGCCGTGAGAGGGAGGAGGAGCGGCTAGCGCTGGTCATGGCCTGGATGTGGGGGACGGTGCTCCCCGATCTACAGGGCTTAGCGGATCGGGGCGGCTTCGGCGCCGAGTGGCGGACGATGTGCGTGGAGAAGTCCCCCAAGGCCGCTTGGGCCGCCGGGGACGTCGCCAGGGCCGCCGCCAGGGACGCCGCCTGGCCCGCCGCCAGGGACGCCGGGGACGCCGCCTGGGCCGCCTGGGACGCCGGGGACGCCGGGGACGCCGGGGACGCCGCCAGGGCCGCCGCCAGGGACGCCGCCTGGGAGCGGTACGACCCTGTTGGGCTGTTGGCGCGGTTGGTGGCGGAGACGGAGGAGTAGGGATGGTTACATGTCGTTGGTGTGGGATTGCCTTGGTAGTCGAGGACGACCACGGGAACAGCATCCAGCAGGGCCAGGATGGGGAGTGTGACGAGTGCCATTGGTGGAAGATGCGCAAAGAACCCCCTGAGTTCCCCGCCTACATCGGCTGGGACGGCCGAGAGCACGCGGAGTACTGATATGGACGATAGCAAGCTGGGCTACACAGTCAAAGAGGCCGCCGATTCCCTGGGCATCAGCACCTGGAAGCTCAAGGAGGAGATGTATCAGGGGCGCATCAGGTACATCAAGATCGGCACGCGGGTGGTGATACCACGGTGGGCTTTGGAAGAGCGGCTACGGCCGCAGTTGGCGGAACCGGTGGATGAACTGACACACCTACTAGCAAAGGAGTGAGGTGATGCCGACTACTGAACTATTAGTGACACCCGGCTCACCTGGTGCCTATCTGGTACATGGGCCAGGGCGGCCATCTGGTGAGTGTGTTGTTTGGGTTCACCACTACGAGCGGAATAACGCCTGGGTGTGCGAGGTCCACGGGGCCAACCATGCCAACACGCGCCTTGATTGCCAGCACATCAGGGCGGTCCGGGAGATATTCAACTAAGAGCGCCACGCCGAAGTATGGGTGAACTGAAGAGGAGAGATATGACAGCAGAACCGACGACAGACATAGCCCTATCGAATCACGACTTCACGCTGCCGGGCCGAAGCCACGTGCAGGCAACGCTCCAGCAGGTCGAGGAGTTCCGCGCCCTGGTCCATAGCGAACTCAGGGAGGGGCCGGACTATGGCACCATCCCCGGCACCAGCAAGCCGACCCTGCTCAAGCCTGGGGCGGAGAAGATCGCCAAGCTGCTGGGCCTGGCAGACACATACGAGATCACCGACAAGACGGCCGAGTGGGAGATGGGCCTGTTCCAGTACGAGGTGAGGTGCTCCCTCGTCTCGATCAGGACCGGGCAGATCGTGGCCCAAGGCGTCGGTGAGTGCAACAGCTACGAGAGCAAATACCGCTACCGGGAGGCGAAGCGCAAGTGCCCTGAGTGCGGGGTCGAGGCCATCATCAAGGGCAAGGTCGAGTACGGCGGCGGCTGGGTCTGCTTCGGAAAGATCGGTGGATGTGGGGCGAAGTGGGGCGACGGGGCTTCCGTCATCGAGTCGCAGAAGATTGGCCGCGTGCTGAACGAGGACCCCGCCGATCAGGTCAACACGATCTTGAAGATGGCCAAGAAGCGCAGCCTCATAGATGCGTCACTGAGCGTGGGCAGCCTGAGCAACCTGTTCGCGCAAGACCTGGAGGATATGCCCAGCCCGCCGCAGGCGACACAGGCTCCGCAGGCTGGGGCAGCTAGCTCTCCTGCCCAGGCGAGCCCACAAGCGCAGCAGCAGAACGGTGCATCGGCGCCCACCAATACCACGAAGAGAGCAACCGCTTGGCTAGACCGGCTCAAGGACGAGAGCGACCCCAAGGTGGCGATGATGGACCGGTCGCAACTTGACGCAATAGTGGCCGATCTAGACCTCGCCCCGGGCAACGTCAATGCGCTGCTCGGCGCTCCAATAGCCGAGTTCCAAGAGCGAGACCCAGAGCAAAACACCAACCTGGTCACGGCTCGGATGCTCCTTGAGGCGGTACAAGGAGCGCGAGCATGACGACTACGACAACCAACCAGGGCCTCCCCCTGCTGCCCGCGTACAGAGACGTGGCGGTGGAGCTGACTCCCAGGTATGGGCAGCACTGGTACAGGGTTACGGGCTACGACGACCTGCTGCCCAGCGTGACGACGGTGCTCAAGGTCATAGACAAGTCCGGGCCGCTGGTGGGATGGGCCAAGAAGACGGCGCTAGAAAGCGTGAGGAATGCGTTGCACGAATACTCTGCTGGCCCCTTCGTCAAGAAGGAGGACTACGGCCTCTGGGTGGCCGGCATCATTGAAGCGGCCAAACAGTCTCCTGAGAAGGAGCGTGACAAAGCGGCGGAAGCCGGAACCTCAGCCCATGAACTCATAGCAGAGCTGCTGCACGGAAGGGAGCCGGACATCCCGGACCCGCTGGTGCCAGCGGTTCGAGGAGGGCTGGCCTTCGTCAGGGACTATCAGCTTGAGATGGTGGCGTCCGAGGTCTCCATCTGGCACCCACACCACCACTACGCAGGCACCGTTGACCTCGTTGCGAGGAACAAGGCTGGCGAGCTCGTGGTAGCGGACTGGAAGCGCTCCAAGGGCCTCTATGCGGAGCACGCCTACCAGGTGGCTGGATACGCCGACGCTATAGAGGCGATTACTGGCGAGGCAGTGGTTGCGGCCTACGCGGTCCGCCTGCCCCGCACGGCTGATGAGAAGGCAGAGTACGAGGTCCGCATGGTCGCAGACCTCAAGGCTGCGAGTGAGACCTGTCGGGCGGCACTCGCACTCTGGCTGGCTACCCGCGACTCGAAGAAGGTCTGGGCGTCATGACCCTGTTCGAGGCTCTCGCCAAGCTAGGTCTTGCTCTGGTAGCTCCAGCCAGGCTGTCAGACGGCAGCGCTCCGACGTACCACGTGCAGGGAGAGGGTGGTGGTGTCTTGTGCGGGCTCCCCTGGTCAGAGGACGACGGCTGTCTCACCATCGCCGCTCAGGACGCCTACGATGCCGACCTTACGCTCAGGGTCTGCGCTGGCTGTCAGAAGGTGTTCGAGCGCAAGGCGGTCGTTGAGTACGACGACATGGGGCTGCCTGACTCTGTGGAGATGGACGTAGAGGCCGCGGAGAACGTCATCGAGACGTTCGAGGACCAGCCGGAGCTCGGGCTTCAGAAGGTGCAAGCGGAGCCGGATTCCCTGATCACGAGAATCGACAGCGCCTACGTCACGCTGAGGAACGCTCGAAGCGACTTCGAGCGAATGTGGATAAGGAAAGAGGCGCATGCAGTCAGGGCGGCGGCGGCGATCTTGGAGCGGCGAAACATCCAGGCAGAGGCTTCGATCCTTTTCGCGACAGCGGAGCGAGCCATCCTGGAGGCCAATCCACCACGGCCAGAGGGTCGGCCAAAGGCTACAGAAAAAACTAGATTCCTGGAATCCAGTTTTGATTCGGTCTTGGTCAAGAACATCCGGGCTGCTCACGGCAAGCTCACGGACGAGCAGTTTACGGCGGTGGCGGAGAGGGCCCGTGCACAGGGCGAACCACTTACCCGGAGCGCCCTCAAGCGGGAGGCACGGAAGCTGAACCCGCCGGCGCAAGACGATTCGGACGAGTCAGAGCCCGACAAGCCCAAGCCGCCCACCAAGGCCGAGCGGCTCGAAGCGGAACTTGATGCAGCGCGCCTGGACCTCCAAGAGAAGGCGACGCGCATAGACGAGTTGGAGGACGAGCTACGGTTCCACCGCGGCAACATGGACGAGCAGGAGTCGGAGCGCCACAAGGCGTACACGGCGCTGCAGGCCGAGCTTTCGACGGCGCGGTCCCAGATGAACGAGTGGATGGTGAAGTACAACGAGGAGTTACGGTCTCGGAAGTATTGGGAGCGCGAGGCGAAACGGCTGGGATGGGCACCGAGCAACGGAGAGAAGATATGACCACGTTGACGACAGAGGAACTGGCGACTATCACCCTGAAGAGTGGGAGCCACGCCACACGTGAGGAGGGCGTGTGCGCGATGGAGGCGGTGGCCTGGCTGGCCGGGGAGCGGCACAGCGACGCTCCCAAGTGCGCGTCACCGGTGATAGGGGGTTTCCTGCGAAGCTGGAACGACGCCCTGACGACGGATGAGAGCCGCCAGCGGCTGCTGCTCCCGCTCCTCCCGCTGGCCGTGAGCACGAGGGCGGATGACGATACGGAGTTGATGCGTTCCTACATGGCGCTGGACTGGCTGATCCGGGTCCATGGGGCGACGTGGATGCAGCTCGCTGGACTGGATGATTACGCTAAGGCCCTGAGCGGCCTTGACGAGCTCGACAGCCCGATGGCAGTTGAGAAGGCTGTGCCGTTATTGGATGCAGCCAGGGAAGTAGCCGAGGCAGCCGGGGAGGCAGCCTGGGAGGCAGCCAGGGCGACAGCCAGGGCGACAGCCAGGGCGGCAACCTGGGAGGCAGCCGGGGCGGCAGCCGGGGAGGCAGCCAGGACGGCAGCCTGGGCGGCAACCTGGGAGGGAGCCGGGGCGGCAGCCAAGGAGACAGCTTGGGATGCAGCCAGGGAAGTAGCCGAGGCAGCCTGGGATGCAACCAGGGAGGCAGCTGGGAAAGCAGCCTGGGATGCAGCCAGGGAGGCAGCCGGGAAAGTAGCCTGGGATGCAGCCAGGGAGGCTCTGGCCCTCACTGTTGCGGAGCTGCAGGACAGTGCGCAGGACCTGGTGCGGCGCATGGTAGTGGCCAAGTGACGACCCAGATACCCATGCTGGAGCGCCCCGTATCCATTGGCGAGCTCGTGCTACGCCCGTATCAGGCGTGGTCTGTGGACGAGCTGGCGCGGGCCAAGCGAGACGGGAATCTGTGGACGATTCTTTGCTCGCCAACCGGATCGGGCAAGACCGAGATCGCGATCCACCTCATCGACCGAGCCCGCAAGCGGGGCATGCGCGTCGCTTTCGTCTGTGACCGGCGGACACTTGTGAAACAGACGAGCGACCGATTCGCCGCCTACGGTATTCCGCACGGCGTCGCGATGGCAGAGAAGACCTTCGGGCGGTCCATGCCTATACAGATATGCAGTGCTCAGACCATCGAGAAGCGTGGATACTGGCCAGCGCTTGATCTCCTCGTCATAGATGAGGCGCATACGCAGCGCAAAGGTGTCCTGGAGTTCGCCA
Source organism: Dehalococcoidia bacterium (assembly GCA_965248005.1). Taxonomy (GTDB): domain Bacteria; phylum Chloroflexota; class Dehalococcoidia; order Lucifugimonadales; family UBA1123; genus CBDFIE01. The sequence goes on along the minus strand of OZ252049.1, from coordinate 735,186 downwards.
AGGCGTGGGGTGGCCCGGTGATCGGGCTGACGGCCACGCCTCTGACTGATGGCCTGGGCCAGTGGTACTCGAAGGTCGTCAATGCCGTCACGACCGACCGGCTGCTACAGGATGGCTACCTTGCCCCGCTCAAGATGTACGCCGCCACCGAGATCGACATGACCGGCGCAAAGAAGACCGCGGGTGAGTGGCAGAAAGAAGAAGTGCGCAAACGAGGGCGACCGATCATCGGCGACATCGTCAGCACGTGGGAGCGCATGACCCGCCAGCACTTCGGCGGGCCGGTCAAGACGCTGCTGTTCTCGGCTGACGTGGCCCACGGAGAGGAGCTGTGCCATGCCTTCCAGGCGGCCGGGCACGACTTCCGGCAATCGACCTACCGCGACGGTACCGACGAGACCGAGGTAATGGTGGAGGGCTTCCGACGTGGTGAGTTTAAGGGCCTCGTCTCAGTGGAAAAGTTTGTTAAAGGCTTCGACGTACCGGACGTGCTTTGCATGATCGGAGCCCGTCCCTACTCGTCGTCTCTAGCTTCTGTAATCCAGCAGATGGGCCGTGGGATGCGGACCGCGGAGGGAAAGGACTTCTGCCTGTATCTCGATCATGCTGGCAACGTCGCGGGCTGGTACGACGACGTGATGGAGTTCTGGGCCAACGGCGTCGACCGCCTTGATACCGCTGAGAAGCGGAAGCCCAAGCGCCGCGAGGGCGAGGACCGCCCGGATGTGGTCTGCGACTGCGGGTTCGTGCTTCAGACGGGTATGCAGTCCTGTCCAGCCTGTGGCGCTGCGCGTCGGAAACGTCGAACGAGAACAGAGGTGGTGCCTGGCCGCATGGAGGAATGGGCTAAAGCCCAGCCCACCGAGTGGATGAAGGACGAGTTGTGGGTCTGGTCTCAGCTTTCCCGGCTGGCATTGGACCACAAAGGCGGCGACACGGAGGCGGCACGCAAGAGGGCTGCCGGTTACTACAAGGGGCTGTACGGGAGATGGCCGCAATGGGGCCGTCCGCTCGATCCGTGTCAGGAATCTGTCGATGAGAGAGTATCGAAGCGAGTCAAATATAACCTGATTCGATACGCCAAATCGCAGGGGGATTTGAACAGGTACGCCAAATCACGGAGGGTCTCATGACCACAGGCAAGATCATCTGCGCCAGCGGCGAGTCGCTGTGCTACCGCCCCGGCTGCGGCCGTGAGGCGACGCTTCAGTGTGACTATCGCGTCGACCACTGGGGTCGGACGTGCGACGCCTGGATGTGTCGAGAGCACGCGACCTTCGTCGATTGGGGCCGCGACCACTGCACAGGCCACGAGCCGCCGAAGAACCAGGGCAGGATGGCGCTGTGAACCCCACCTGGGACGTCCTGCAGGGCGACTGCATCGAGGTCATGCGCGGCATGGAGCCAGAGAGCGTGCATTGTGTCGTGACCTCGCCGCCCTACTGGGGTTTGCGGAACTACGGCGTCAACGGTGCATATGGACTGGAGCCGACGCTGGACGAGTACATCGGCCAGATGGTCGAGGTGTTCCGCGAGGTGTGGCGGGTGCTACGCAAGGACGGGCAACTCTGGCTTAATCTTGGCGACGCGTATGCGTCCACCGGGAGATCTGACAGAAAGGAATCACCAGGTGTTGGAGCGAAGCAAGCGATGAAAGCACCTGGTAGAGATATCGTCTGGCAGCCTGGTGGAGGGTCTAACTTTGGCTGGTCATTGCCCGGTGGCCTCAAGCCCAAGGACCTCATCGGACTCCCTTGGCGCGTGGCCTTCGCGCTACAGGCCGATGGCGTCGCCGACGCCAAGGCGCTGGAGGCCATTGAAAGGGTGCGCGACGAGATATTTGATGCCTATGAGGACGAGCCAATACCAGCCAGGGTAGAGGCCGTGCTGGATCGTCTCTGGGCAGAGTCCGTAGAGGCAAAGGGCGACTCGTGGTGGCTGCGGTCGGACATTGTGTGGCACAAGCCGAACCCGATGCCCGAGAGCGTCCGGGACCGGCCCACGCGGGCGCATGAGTACGTGTTCCTGCTCACGAAGTCGGCCAGATATTTCTACGACGCCGACGCGATTCGGGAGCCGATAAAAGACCCTGGTTCGTGGGATGGCAATCATAAAAACGGGTTCAGGAAAGCAGATTGGGATGGCGGGGATGCTTATGCTAACCAGCCGCATCTCCCGTCCAACCATGCCAAGCCGGACAAGCAGCGCGGTCACAGTCGCCGACACGCTGGCTTCAACGACCGCTGGGACGGCATGAGCAAGGAAGAGCAGCAGGCAATGGGCGCGAACAAGCGCACGGTGTGGAGCATCGCCACGCAGCCGTACAAGGAGGCTCACTTTGCAACATTCCCGGAGAAGCTGGTCGAGCCGTGCATCCTGGCGGGCACCAGCGAGCACGGCGTCTGCGGCGTGACGGGCGACCCGTGGGAGCGGGTGGTGGAACAGACGTGGCATGTAAACCAACGGGAACCTGCCCATGTGCCGGGCAACACGTTAACTAAGACTGATTCGACAGGATGGGCACCGACCACAAGGGCAACGGATATATGGCAGCCCACCTGCGACCACGACGCCGAGCCGGTGCCCGCCACCGTCCTTGACCCCTTTTGTGGCTCCGGCACTACAGGCGTCGTTGCGCTCAGGCATGGACGGTCGTTCGTCGGCATTGAACTGAACCCAGAGTACATCGAGCTGGCGCGGAAGCGGATCATCGACGACGCGCCGTTGCTGAACGGTGTGGCAGATGCCTGGGCACGTGGGTTGCTATGACCGACACGCTGCACGCCGCCCTGTACAGCATCTCGCCCGAAGACCGCGAAACGTGGGTCGAGGTCGGTATGGCGCTCAAGTCCGAGCTCGGCGAGGCGGGGTTTGCGCTGTGGGACGGCTGGTCGCGGCAGTCGGACCGCTACAAGGCCGCGGACGCACGCGCGGTGTGGCGATCAATCAAGCAGCGCAACGGGGGCATTACGATTGGCACGCTCTATCACATGGCCAAGGAGCACGGCTGGACGGGAGAGGAGCCAGTCAGGCCGCAGCTCGATGCGGAGGAGAAGCTGCGGCGGGCCGAGCAGGTGGCACGAGAGGAGGCCGAGACGGAGCGCAGGCATAGGGAAGCAGTCTCGTTTGCCGAGAAGGTGATGGTTGAGGCGGTGTTTTTGACGCACCCTTATCTCGCAAGCAAGGGGTTTCCCGATCACCAGGGACTGGTGACGCAGCAGGATTATTGGCGCAGCGGAATGGACGTACCGCTGGTGGAGAAGGGCAGCCTGATCATACCGATGAGGGACGCTAAGACTGGTGCTCTGTTTAGCTTTCAGGAGATCAAGGTTGATGGCGTCAAGAAGAACCTGGCCGGGGGACGGGCCAAGGACGCGGTGCATCGCCTTGGACGTGGGTTCGTACGCTGGTACTGCGAGGGTTACGCCACCGGGCTGTCAATACAGGCGGCGCTTCGGCATCTGTATCGACGGGACGAGGTGGTGGTGTGCTTTAGCGATCACAACATGTCCGAGATGGCGAAGGGCGGCGGATATGTTGTGGCCGACCATGACGAGAGTGGTGCGGGCCAAGCGGCCGCGTTCAAGACCGGCCTGCCCTACTGGATGCCGCCGGATGTAGGCACCGACGCGAATGACTTCCATCAGAGGCACGGGGTGGAGTCCTTGGCGGACGCACTGAGGGGAGTGATGAATGGCTGCACTACTACTTGAAGCGACCTGCATTGGCGTCGACGACAATGGGCCTTGCGCTCGTATCTACAACGGATCAACGGACTGCCGTCGCTGCTGCGAGACCTGCCGGAACGCGCGGTTTGCGAATCGTGCGCCAGCGTGGTGGCACTGTATCCACGAATGTGAGCAAGTTCACCAAGCGGGGGAGACAGCCAATGAACCTAGCTGAGTTACAGAAAGAGGCCCACGCCATCGCCGTCGCCCACGGCTGGTGGGACGAGGAGTACGCCTTCGGAGACCTGATCGCGCTGGTACACAGCGAGCTGAGCGAGGCGCTGGAGGCGTATCGGGATGAGGTGCTGCCATCGAAGCCGCACCTACTGTCCACCAAGGTCGCCTCCGAGCTGGCCGACGTGGTGATCCGGGTGGCGAACATGGCGGAGTGGTACGGGTGGAAACTCGGAGGTAGCCCGAGGTTTCAGTTCCAGCGTTTCGGGGGACTGGTGTCTTTCGGTGATTGGATCGCCACGTTGCATGGAGTCACCGCAGAGGCTTTCGGATACAGCAAGAACAAGGATGGTGAAGACGGCTTCATTCAAGGGTCTTTGGTGGAACTGATCAACGGCGTCGAGCGAATGGCCGCCCACTACGGCATCGACCTGGACGCCGCCATTGAGGCCAAGATGGAGTACAACCGCACGCGCCCGTACCGGCACGGAGGGAAGGCGCTGTGAAGAAGCTATTGTGCTCAGTATTCCATCGGAATTGGCGATATGGACCTGTCCCAGGATGGCCGTCGTCAAAGTACCAGGAGTGCGCAACCTGCGGGCGGACATGGGCGACAGGCACTCGTAGTTGGTGTTTTTTCAACAAGCGCGAAGGGAAGGCGCTGTGAGCGCGTTCGTCCAGCTCAGTCCCCGCCCGGCCTCGGTCCCCAGTGTGACCGACGTCGTGCGGACCATGCACGGCAAGCTCTACGTGACCATCACCTTCGACGAGGATCAGAGGCCATTCGAGGTGTTTGCGATCCTGGGCAAGGCCGATTCCTGCAACTGCGCCAACCTTCAGGCCCTGTCGCGCATCGCGTCGGTGCTGTTGCGTGCAGGGGTCGCACCCATCGAGATCACCAAGCATCTGCGCCACATCTCATGCTGTCCTATCTGGACCAACGGCGTCCAAGTGGAGTCGTTACCCGATGCGATTGGGCAGGTGCTGAACCGCTACTCAGAGGTGAATGACGCGGACAAGCCGTTGGGTGCCCATCACAGCGACGGAGAGACCGTTGAACGTGACGCTTAGGGGCCGCCCAGAGCTGGCGGCATGAGGCAGGCCATGATCGCACTGCCGGCACGGAGGGAAGGGGCTGTGAAGGTCTATGAGGTCGTATCTGAGCTGCTGCACGACTATGGGGTTGCGTGGGGTGACCCACCAAAGCCTCCAGAGGACTACTGCATTGCTGAGTTAGTGGTTGCGGGCAGCCGAGGTCAAGCTAAATGGCTGGCTTGGAAAATGGATAGGAGCTTCAGTGGCATCGTGCAGGAGATGCCCCGCTTCACGGTCCACGTCGTGGGAAGGAATGCCGTAGGCGGCATCAGGGTCGTCACGCGTGATCCCCGCTATCAAGATTGCTGGGATAACTACGGGAGGAATTATCGTGTCTGAGCTAACCAACGCAAAGAGGAAAAGCATCAACGACCGCCTAGCCGTGCGGATTCGGATTCGAGACTCGTTCAAGGACAGGCAATACGTCTCTCAGAACTGTTCCTTATGCAGCTGGGCGTCGAACGGCAAGAGCTTGGATGAGGCTATCGCTGCGAACCAAGAGCACATGTCCACCGTTCACCCTAACGAAGAAAGGGCCTTGCGAGAATCCGAGGTGAGCCCAGAGGAAATGGTCGAATCCGTCCACGACGACCACGAATGCCAGATGGCACGCTGCGTTTGCACCTGTGGCTGCTCTCAGGTGCCATTCTGTATGCTCGTCTTCGGCCCCTTGTGTTCTACCTGTTTTGTCAGGGAGATACGAGGCGACCGTGAGCACGGAAACCAGCAGGGTAAGGCATAACCTATGAACCCGACTTGGAGGATAGCCCTGTACAGGCACGGAGGTAAGGCGCTGTGATTGAAGTACGGTACAACGGGCCGATGCTCAACGCGCACCCGAAGCACTTCGCAGAGGACGACATTGACGAAATCGTGGCTACCAACGCATCCGTCCATCTGGAGGTCCTAAGCGACAACGCTGTAATGCTGATAGTCGAAGACGACGAGCGGGTCGTGCATACGACGATCTACCACGCTGGGCGAGTACCCCTGAGGGTGCGGGTGCAAGAGGACTTGGACCGGCACGGGGGCAAGGCGCTGTGAGGCTCGTGGACCTGTTCTGCGGAGCTGGTGGCGCGGCTATGGGCTACAGCCGTGCCGACTTCGACCAGATCGTCGGCGTGGACATCAAGCCACAGCCACGGTACCCCTTCGAGTTCGTTCAGGCCGACGCGCTGGAGTTCCTGGCCGAGCACGGGCACGAGTTCGACGCCATCCACGCGAGCCCGCCATGCCAAGGCTACAGCATCATGCACAACCTGCCGTGGCTCAGGGGGCGGGACTACCCGCTGCTACTGCTGCCTACGCTCGAGATGCTGGAGGGCCTCGGCAAGCCCTACGTCGTGGAGAACGTCATGGGGGCGCGGTACGGGTCCAAGACGCTGAAGAAGCGGGGACTAGAGGCACACGGGCTCAAGGCTGGGTGGTTATGCGGCGGGATGTTCGGGCTGCCGTTCTACCGGCACAGGCTGTTCGCGACGAACTGGCTCTGGCTGGCACCGGGGCATCCGAGGCATAAGTCTCAACGCCCTGCGGGGATAACTTCGGACAGTCGTGGTCGTGGGATAACCGAACAGGTTGTAGCAAATCCAGTGAATAGTGCATGGCGTCAGTACCGCGATGGAGCACTGAATATCCGGCCCGGATACGAAAAGGTGCCCTTCTCTTACCCGACGATTGTTGGCGAAAGACTCCGTGCGAATGGCAGACCAAAGGAAGTTGCCTACCGTGAATCTGCTGGCCGGGACAGCGGTGGTCTGACGCAGCCCGCGAATTCCCTTGCCCGCTGGCAAGGGAACGGTGCTCAAGGCAACGGCGTTGGCCTCGGCCACGCGAAAGGCTGGTGGCTGGCAGCTGAGGCGATGGGCATCGACTGGATGAAGCGCGACGAGCTAACCCAGGCCATCCCGCCAGCGTACTCGGAGTTCATCGGCACGCGGCTATTGGAGGTGATCAAAGAACAATGACCAAATCCCAGCGCGTGTCGTGTCCGGAGCCACACGCTGACGATTAGTACGGACTTCCCCGTCGGGACGGCTAGATACACCTGGCGGCGGGGCGACAAGCACAGCCAGGGACTGAGGGGCCTCCCAGGTGCAAGCCCGGCGCGAAAGGTCGGAGGGCGGGAGCGGCATGTACGGCCATGTCGGAAGTAGCGACCAACGGATGCCAGCCGAGAGTCAGAGTCGCAGGGCTAACCGAGACTCCAATGTGAAGAGCATCCGACCCACACGGCTCTACAGCGTGGCTCCGTTACGGTAGCAGATTGGGTATAGCGACTCCCCCGCGGGCGGCATCGCCTCCGTGGGGGCTAGTCCCCGCTATACCCGGCGGATACGCGTCCACCACCCGGTAGAGAGGGGTGATCGACATAGCTTTATTCCAGATACCCACGTCAATGTTGAGACGGGAACAGGTAAGACAATGACAACGCGCGCGCCTAAGCCTGAATCCTGGCGGTCCATGACAAAGGACGACCAGCGCTCGTTCGACGAGTGGATCGCCAATGCTTTCGCTGACCGCTGGGAGATCGGACGAGAACGTTATCACGCAGACAACGTGGTGTTCCAGGGCGACCCGCTGGAGCACCTGATCGAGGAGGCGCTGGACCTGCTGGTGTACGCCTGGGTGCTGAAGCGAAAGGAACAGCGATGACTGGCGATGGGTCAAGAACGCTGACGAGAAGTGGTGTCTGGAGTGCTGGGCCGAGCATCGCGGCGAGCGGAGATTGTAGATATGCCTCAAACAAGGAAGTGCCCTAGGTGCAGTGGACTGCTGGTCTACACCGATCCAGGGGAGCCTTACTGCCTGATGTGCGGTCACCGAACGGCGTGGTCGAACAGGCCATCTGAGTTCGGATCGTCGAATGATTACGGCATGCGGAATTCCAAGCCCGGCTATCGGTCGGCCGACGGGTCGGCCGGAGCCAAGCTTCCGACGAAGGGATTCCCGACAAGGGAGGAGACGGTCGGTCTGTCCGATGGCCGGTGGCTGGTTATTCGGTATGTGCATCTGACGCCACGTCGGGCTCTGTGTGAGGGTGTCGATTGGAAGAGAGGGCCATACTATCTCACTGCCCGGTCGCTGAAAGAGGTGCGTCGTCTTTTCTCCAATCAGACTGGGCTAAACCTAGTGGGACTGGGCGACAGTGTGACGGGGCGTGGACACATGGCTTTGAGTTGACACGCGACGACTCAAGGTTCCGGTCAAGACTGTATAATAGGTAGAGGGAGATAATGAGGGTCGAGTTCGTGGTCGAGGGAGCACCAGTAGCTAAGGCCCGTGCGCGGGTCGTGCGTGGCAGGGCCTATACGCCAGAGGCCACGAAGGGGTACGAGGAGCGCGTCACGGCAGGGGCGCTCGAAGCTATGGGCAGCTTTGTCATGGCCTCACGCCGTGAGCCCGTCAAGGCAGATGTGAGCATCGCCATTCCCATGCCCACGTCCTGGTCAGGCCAGCGCAAACTAAGAGAGCAATGCACCGCCCACACGCAGCGCCCGGACGTGGACAACCTAGTCAAGGTCATATTGGACGGCTGCAAGGGAGTCGTTTTCACCGACGATACTCAGGTATTCCACGTTGAGGCTACCAAACAATGGGCCAGCGAAGGCCAACCAGGCCATGCCCTCGTGGCGTTCGAGTGGGGGGAGTACTTGTTGTGAGATGACCATACGCAACCGCATCACTGAGTTACGCCACGTCAGAGCCGGCGACCTGAAGGCGAATCCGAAGAACTGGCGCAAGCACCCAAAGGCACAGCGCCAAGCGCTCCAGTCTGTCCTCGACGATGTCGGCTATGCCGATGCGCTGATAGCCCGCGAGACGCCGGACGGCGAGCTGGTGTTGTTGGATGGCCACCTTCGCGCCGACCTGACACCGGACGCAATGGTTCCAGTCCTGGTTACCGATCTGAACGACGATGAGGCAGACACGGTGCTGGCCACGCTGGACCCGCTGGCGGCAATGGCCGAGGCGAACCGCGAGAAGCTGGCCGCGTTGGTCGCTGGACTGGACGACGCACGGCAGGCGTTGGCGGAGCGCGTTGACGGCATCGAGGTTCCCGGCGCTGAACCGCCGGACGAGGAGCCGCTAACCGAGGAGCCGGAACCAAAGGCGCAGCGCGGGCAGGTGTGGGAACTGGGACGGCACCGGCTCATGTGCGGCGACAGCACGTCGGCGGAGGACGTGGCGCTGTTGCTGGATGGGGCCAAGCCCGATTGCATCCTGACTGACCCGCCGTATAGCAGTGGAGGGTTTCAGGAGCAGGGACGGGGTGCAGGTAGTAAAGGCACGACAGACAAAGCCTATGCCCAGATCACCAATGATCGGCGTTCGACGCGTGGGTATCTAAGGCTTATTTCGAATGCCTTAAGCGAGGTATCGTCCCCGGCCATTCTGTACCTCTTCACCGATTGGAGAATGTGGGTCAACGCGTTCGATGTGGCGGAGGATGCTGGGTATGGCATCCGGTCAATGATCGTCTGGGACAAGCAGGCTCCATTGATGGGCTTGGGTTGGCGGAATCAGCATGAATTAATCCTGTGCGGCACGAAGGCTAGTGGGCTATGGCAAGACCGGCATATGGCAGCACAAGGGAATGTGTTGTCGCTAAAGAATACACGGAATGAGCATCACGAGACTGAGAAGCCGGTTGAATTGATCGACGTAATCTTGCGGACCACGCCATTTGTTGAGGCCATTTACGACCCCTTCGTCGGCTCAGGCACCACCATCATCGCCGCTGAGCGGCAGGACCGCACCTGCTACGCGATGGAGATCGAGCCGCGCTACGTGGACATGGCGATAGCGCGCTGGGAGCAGTACACCGGCGGGAAGACGCAACAGGAGTGACAATGACAACGCGCGCGAGGGTACGTGACTGGGAGCCGCGATTCCTGGAGTCGCTGTCCACCCACTGCAACGTCTCCCAGGCGTGCAGGGAGGCGGGTGTCACGAGGACTACGGTCTACCGTCGGCGCGAGAACGTACCGGCCTTCGACGCCAAGTGGGATGAGGCAGTGGAGACGGCGCTGGACGCTATCGAGATAGCGGTCTTTACGGCGTCGATAAGCGGCGACATGCAGACGGCGCGCTGGCTCCTGAGTAGGCGCAGGCCGCAGGTGTACGGCGACCGTATGGCCCTGGAGCACAGCGGCAAGGACGGCGGGCCGATACAGGTGGACGTGGCGGCGATTGAGGCGAAGATTCGAGCGATGGGGGAGAGTGAAAGTGAATGAAGGTGAGGTAGCACCCACGCCGTCTGAGATCGAGACTTTCGTCACGCAGCTATTGTGTCAAGCTGCCGAGCGTAAAGAGGACTTCGTTGACGTTAGCTGGGGTGAATTGGGCTGCACGGATGTAGTTGTCGGCAACGATCTGGATGGCAACCCAGTTGTTGTCGTATTCGTTGGAGGGGCTGACCCCAATGCTTGGCAGTTGCGGTTCTTCATAGCCGAGCAAGTGGTTGAGCAGTGGCGAATACCGACAAAGGCCATTATATTCTGGTAGATGATGCCATGACCTCCCTCCTTGAGAAAGCCGTCAAGACCGCTGGCCCCGACGCCGTGCTAGGTGCGCTGTCCGAGCCTGAGAAGGCCGCGCTACGCTACATCTGGCGGCTACAGGCTCGTGAGAACCAGTTGCCGCCACCCGGCGAGTGGCTGACGTGGATGGTCATGGCTGGTAGAGGCTACGGCAAGACCAGAACAGGGGCCGAATGGATACGGGCGCGGGTTGAATCCGGCGATGCACAGCGTATTGCCTTGGTGGGCCGCACGCCAGCCGATGCAAGGGACGTGATGGTCGAGGGAGAGTCCGGCATCCTGGCTGTGTTCCCGGAGCACCAGAAACCCGTCTACGAGCCCAGCAAGCGGCGCATCACGTTTCATACTGGGGCGGTGGCGACGGTCTACTCTAGCGAAACCCCAGGCCAATTGAACGGGCCTCAACATGACACCATGTGGTGGGATGAATTAGCGATATTCAACACTGCTGAGGCTTGGGATACCGGGCAATTTGGTATACGCCTTGGCCGACCCCGCCAGATAGTTACAACCACGCCGCGCCCCAAAAGGGTCATCCGCGACCTACTCGCCGACTCCGACACAATCGTCACGCGCGGCACGAGCTACGAGAACCGCGCCAACCTCGCCCCCGCGTTCTTCCGCCAGGTCATTGCCCGATACGAGGGCACCAGGCGCGGTCAGCAGGAGATCATGGGGTTGCTCTTGGAGGACGTGCCTGGCGCTCTCTGGCAGCGGAGCATGATCCAGTACAAGGCTGCGCCTGAGATGGAGCGCATCGTTGTCGGCATTGACCCATCGGTGTCCGACAGTGAGGATGCCGCTAGATGTGGTATCGTAGCAGCAGGGAAGGGACTAGATGGTGTGTATTACGTGCTCGCCGATAGGTCTTTACGGGCCAGCCCCGACCGTTGGGCACATGAAGCAATAAGCCTTTTCCATGAGCTCAAGGCAGATCGCATTATTGCCGAGGTGAACCAGGGCGGTAAGATGGTGGAGCTCACCCTTAGAACGATTGATCCTCAGATTCCCTACAGCGCTGTCCATGCCAGCGTCGGCAAGAAGGCACGGGCCGAGCCTGTATCTGCCCTATATGAGCAGAAAAAAGTTTTCCACGTTGGGCCATTCCGTGATCTAGAGGACGAACTTTGCACATGGACGCCAGAAGAAGGGCCTAGCCCTGACCGCTTGGATGCTATGGTGTGGGCGCTGACGGAGCTAGCCCTGAGTCGGCAATGGAGGATGAGGCCGGTATGACTGAATCGCAAAAACGCTTTGCACGATTCAAAGTGCTGATCCCCGACGACCTAGCTAGTCTCTCGGATGACGCTATCATCGAACATATGGCAAGCCTTGACCGCGATAGCGCTGAATGGCAGCAGTTCACGCGTGACGGCCAATGGGTCATAGTGGGAGAGTTCGGCGAATGAACCCCTTCACCCGTGGCCTCAAGCAGCTCTCGCAGATGATCTTTGGCCGCACTGCCAGCGGCCGCTCTCCGCTGTTCCTGCCTCGCACTCAGATCGACTACGAGCGCGAGGTAGGCGACGGTACCAAGTCGGATATCGTTATGGCTGGTGTCCACTGGCTAATGGGGGCCTTCCCCGAAGCCCCGGTTATTCTGAACCGCTTGACTTCCGATGGTAGCCCAGAGCCTGTGCTGATGCATGATTTCCTGTCTCTGCTGAAGCGGCCCAATCCCTATTACAGCGGCGAGCAGCTCTGGATGGGTATTGAGATGAGCTATACGGTGGATGGCAACGCCTATACGCTCATCGTGCCAAACAACGCTGGTCGGCCTGCCCAGCTCTGGTGGGTTCCACATTGGATGATGGAACCGGCATGGGATAGCGAGGGAAACGAGTTCCTGACCCATTATATCTACTCTCCGCCTGGCCAAAGGCCGATACGCCTTGAGCCGGAGGAGGTGCTGCACTTCCGGTTCGGCTTCGACCCTAACAATCCACGTAAGGGGCTATCGCCTTTACGCACAGTCATGCGTGAACTGTTTACCGATGCAGAGGCAGCCAACTGGACCGCTTCGTTCCTGCGCAATGGTGCCGTCCCGTCTATCATGGTCATGCCCAAAGAGAACGCCAACATCATCCAGTCCGATGACGACCTAAAGGCTACGAAGGCTGACCTGTCAGCTAGCTTCACAGGAGACCGTCGTGGCGAACCCATGGCCATTGGAGCTCCAGTTGATATTGCGCAGTTCGGATACAATCCGGAGCAGATGGACTTGGCATCCATCAGAAGGATTCCTGAGACTCGTGCAGCCGCTGTCCTTCGGCTTCCTCCAATTGTCATGGGTCTCCTATCTGGCTTAGAGTTCGCTACCTACGCAAACTTCCGTGAAGCAGAACGGGTGGCCTACCGTGCCAACCTAATACCAACCTACCGCAATATGGCAGGGACGCTTCATACACAGCTCCTATCCAGGTTCGAGCAGAACATTGATCTGTTCGAAGTGCAGTTCGATACCTCACAGGTAGAAGCTCTACAGGAGAATGCTGATGAGCGAGCGGCCCGGTGGCGCGGTCTGTGGGTAGATGGACTAGCCGAGCTAGGCGAAGCCCGTGCAGAAGTGGGCCTCACCGTGGACCCGGCAGTGCATGCGATTCGCCGTGTGCCGCTGGCGGTTTTGGAGATTCCAGCGGGAGAACAAGCGCCACCTCCGTCTGGGACTCGTTCGCTAAAGCAGTCAGGGCTAAAGGCTACCGCTGCCCAGCGCAACATCATTCGTGCCCTTCAGCGGGACGCTCAGCGGCTTGAGGGACCCTTTCTTAGAGACCTTGAGCTAGCCTTCTCTGAGCTTGGACAATTGGCGAGGCGGGCATACGAGGAGGCCAGGGTGTTGGTGCGTGCTGGTGGCAATGGCCTTGAAGAGAAGCAAACGCCGGAGGACGAAGCCCTGGCGGAGCGCATCATCCAAGGCATGGCAATAAACCAGTGGAGCCAGGACGCCTTGATTCCTGCCTTCGATGGCCACTATTTACGCACGACTGAAATGACGGTTGGGTCTATCAACACCGTCCTAAATCTCGGTGTCAACCTACCCGATCCTGTGGCAAGGGAGATCGTGGCTGCTGGCGGCAGGCGTGCTGGCCTGCTGGACATCACTCGTGATACACGGCAGGCTATCTTCCGCTCTCTGGCCGATGGTAGGGCCGCTGGCGAAGGTCCCCCTGCCCTAGCTCGTCGCATCCGTAGCCAGGTGCCAGCAGGGAGATTTACGACCGCTGGGCCGAGGTACAGGGCGAACCTTATTGCGAGGACTGAAACTAAGTACGCACAGAACGTCTCAAGCCTCCAAACCTACCGTCAGTCGGACGTGGTGACGGGGCTACTGGCCTTCGACGCTCAACTGGGCGACACGGACGCGGAGTGCCAGGCGAGGAATGGGCAGGTGTTCAGCTTCGAGGATGCGGAACGGGAGACGGCGCTGGAGCACAGCAATGGCACACTTTCATGGGGGCCAGTGACACGATGACCGACCAACGCCCACGCTGCTGGCGCTGTGGGCGGATTCTCGCCGAGAAGCTAACCCGGCCCTGGGAGTTGCGTTGCTCCCGGTGCAAGGCCGCTAACGCGAGCCCGGTCTTGGCCCAGCAACTCCAGTAGGTCCCCGCTCCTCCTCCTCTCAGGCTGGCTAATCCTCGTCGACCCGGCAGTCGATGTCGGCGTAGGGCCAGCAGCGCGGGCTAGGGCCTATAATATCGCCTAGCGTGCCGTCGCGCAACTGGAGGTAGCGGTCGCTATCGCATCCAATATGCTTGTTTGACAGCCACATGCACCATGCCGATAAGGTCTTATACAACGAGAGCAGCCACCCACCTCAGTGCGGCCTACAACACCGCCCCGAGGGTCTTTTGTTTGATACCATCAGGCAGCCAAGGTGACTGCTCTCGATTTCATAGTACCGTCGGCGTACGGTAGCGCTTCGTCGAGCTGTCCCTTGGGTATTGACAGAGTGACAACTGTGTTCTAGGGTATCTACATATAGTATTCGTGCGCCTTAGTGCGCCCGCATGTCGTGGACCAGTACGCTTCGGCGTCAGTGACCCCGTGCAATACAAAGCGCGGGGTTTTTTTGTTTGCCTGACGACCTGCAGTACAAGCGATTCACCCTTGAGATGAAGAGCGAAGGCGAGGCAGGGCTAGCCACGGCTCGCTTCGCCACCCTCAATGTTCGCGACCACGATGGCGATGTGACCCTCCCCGGAGCCTTCGGCAAGCAGACTGTCCTCCTCTCCGATTGGGCGCACGACAGCCGCTCTCCATCTATTGGCCGCGCTGACATCCGCGAGGAAGGCGACCAAGCCCTAGGCGACATCCGCTTCAATCTGAAGATGATGCGGGGCAACGAAGCCTATCAGTCTATCGCAATGTCCCAAGAGCTCCAGGAGTGGAGCTACCTCTACCAAATCCCTGAAGGCGGGGCCTACCAGGGCGACTTTGAGGGCCAAAAGGTCCGCTTCCTCAAGACTATTAGGGTGATTCATCTGTCCCCCGTTGAGCATGGCGCTGGCATTGGTACGGCAACTCTGGATATTAAAAGCGCTGTTTCGGCAGATCAATACGACGAGTTACTGAAGCGGATAGATGTCTTGGAAGAGACACAGCGTCAGCCCGAAGAGCTCAAGGAGGGACCAGACCAACAGCCCGATCCTTGGTTGGAAACCGTCGACTATCGCCTGCGCATATTGCGGCGCAAAGCCTTTGCACTAGGAGAGTAACAATGGACCTCAAGGAACTTCAGGACAAGTACCTTGGCCTGCTGAAGCAGGTAGAGGAGGCTCGCGCGCCCTACGACGGCAAGGAAGCGCCTCCCGAAGAAGTGAAGACCAAGATGAACGCCTTGCTGGATGAGGCTGACAAGCTTCAGGATGAGGTTAAGCAGAAGCAGGACGAGGTCAAGCAGGCCACGCGCCTGGAGGAGCACACGAAGTGGGCCACCGAACCGCAGCGTAGCTTCCCCTTCCCGAAAGCAGACAGTGAGCAGAAAGATGGGGAGAAGGAGCAGCTAGCGGTCAAGGGCTTCCGGGCTTACCTCAAGGGCGGCCAGATGGCGCTCGCCAACGATGCCATCCCCGGCATTCCTGAGTACAAGGTGCTCCAGGCTGACCAGGATACTGCCGGCGGGTATCTCACCGTGCCCATGCAAGTGGTCCAGACCCTGCTCCGCGGCATCGACGATGCGGTAGTTATCCGCGGGCTCGCTAGCACCATCCAGGTAGGGCAGGGCGTGAGCCTCGGCGTGCCCACCCTGGACACCGACCAGGAAGACCCCACGTGGACGTCTGAGCTTCAGACTGGAGTCCAGGACGATGTTGGGGCGTTTGGCCGGCGGGAGCTGAACCCATCGCCCCTGGCCAAGCGGGTGAGGATCAGCAACAAGCTCATCAACGCCCCTGGCATGGACGCTGAGGCCATCTGGCTTCAGCGGATGCAGTACCGCTTCGACCGGGCTCAGGAGAACGCCTTTATGAACGGCCATGGGGCGAACCAGCCCCTGGGCCTCTTCACCGCCTCCAGCGACGGCATCAGCACCGGCCGTGACGTGAGCACCGGCAACACCACTACGGCCATCACTGCCGACGGCCTCATTAATGCCCGCTATCAGCTCAAGGGGGGCTACTGGGCTCGCGCTCGCTGGCTCTTCCATCGGGATGCGCTGAAGCAAATCAGAACAATTCAGGACTCAAACGACTCCTACATCTGGCAGCCCAGCTTCCAGGCGGGGCAGCCGGAGACCATCTTGGGCGTGCCGTTCATCATGAGTGAGTTCGCACCGAACACCTTTACCACGGGTCTGTATGTAGGCATGATCGCCGACTTCAGCTACTACTGGATTGCCGACGCGCTGAGCATGCAGGTACAGCGGCTCATCGAGCTTTACGCCGAGTCGAACCAGGTGGGCTACATCGGACGCCTGGAGACCGACGGAATGCCCGTTCTAGAAGAGGCATTTGTCCGCGTGACACTAACTTAGGAGGACCATAATGGGCCAGAACTTTCTACCGGAACACCGCATAAGCATCGCCGTCGCTGCCAGCGCCCGAGCGGCAGGCCAGACCGCCATTAACGGTGCCGTGCTGGATATGCAGGGATATGAAGGCGTGGTGGCGGTCGTCGAGATGGGAACCATTGCAGCCACCGCTGTCACGTCCATTAAGTGGCAGCAGAGCGACACCACGGACTTCAGCGACCTGGAGGGCACGGGAATCGACATTGCCGATGATGACGATAACGAGATATTCGTCTCAGAGCTCTACAAGCCCACAAAGCGCTATGTCCGTGTGGTCGTGGACCGTGGCACTGCCAACGCAGCACTCCGCGCCGCCACCTATATTCAGTATAAGGCGCGCACTGCCCCAGTCACTCAGGGAACGGGTGTGAATAGCGAACTCAACGTAGGCCCGGCTGAAGGGACGGCATAGCTATGGCAGATATCACACTAGACGTACAGGAAATCGTCAGGACTGGTCTTGTTGCAACGTACACGGATTCCGGCAGCACAGTGCCTCTGACGACGACTGACACCTTTTTCGCCAACAACAATGGCCGAACGTTTCTTCACGTCAAGAACGGGGCGACTGATGTCGTGGTAACCATCCATACACCTATCACCCGGGATGGCTTGGCCGTGGAGGACCGCACAATCACAGTCACGGCAGATACCGAGGCATTCCTGGGGCCGTTCCAGCCAGACATCTATAACGGGGCGGACCATCAGATGAGCTTTGAATTCGACGACGTGTCCAACGTGAGCGTGGCTGTGGTTCGGGTGTAGACGGTGGCGTTCAAGGGGGCTATCGAAAATAAGGCGCTCTATGTCCTGCCTCGGCATGGCCCGGAGTGCCGTTGCTGGGAGGTGGGTAATGGCTTCGACCCTTATCACTGTCGGACAACTGAGGGAGCACGTAGAGACGGACCTGAGCGACAAGGCCCTGATAAGGCTCCGCGAAAGCGCCGACGCCGAGATAATAAGGGCCTACGGTCCTCATGACGGCGAGCAATCCGCACTCGTAGCCGGTCGAGGCTACAGGATATGGCTACCCCGTCCAGCCGAGTCCATCACTGAGATAGTCGAATGGGGTGGAGGGGAAACATTAGCGGACGCCGACACCGTATCCGCCGATAAGTACTCTTTAGAGCACGGCGGGCGCACCATCATCCGCACCGATGCTCCGTTCATGACCAATGTCCAAATTACCTACACCCCGGTAGCCGATAATCCCCGCCGCATCGCAGTTCTCATTGACCTCGTCAAGGTGGAAGTCCAGTTTAGCGGGCTTGCTTCTGAACGGGTTGGATCGTATCAAAGCAACAGTGCTTTATCTGATGGCAACACTATGCTCGTAGAGCGTAATCGTATTCTAAGTCGCCTCCGGCAAAACTATGCCGGGGCCGGTCTATTGGCCTAGCGGGTGGGAGTAGGCGTGGGGCTGCTGGCATGAGGAGAGAAGATATGGATGACCGATGGCGTTGGGACGATGACGAGGGCAACGGCTCCTACGTATTGGACGGGCCGGACAATGTATGGCGGGCGAGAGTTGAGCCGGGGAAACCGGAGTGCGTTGTGCGGATCAGCTTATGGGCTACGAACACGCACGCAGGGAGCCTGTACATTCAAGGTGTTAGGGGAGAGGACAGCGCCTGTATGTTCGCTGAGTTCATGGCGGGGATGATGCTAAGCAGTGCGCGGCCTCATGCGTTTCCGGTGACATGAGCGCCCGTAGTTTCATGACCCACAGGTGCGATACGGAACGTGCTGTGGAATCTGCGCAGCTAGACCCCTCTGGCCATCCTGTCACAGAGCTTCGCGACATCAATACCGCTCTACCCTGCTATTGGCAGGTTCGTACTGAGCGGCTGATCCTGGATGGTGGCAAGACCGCCGCTATTGCTATGCACAACATGATGGCCCCACTGGGGGGCGACTTGCAGGAGCAGGACAGGATCACGCATATCTATGACCGACAGGGCCGGACGTTGAAAGCGGAGACCATGCGGGTCCTGACGATGATCCGTAGGGAATCGCATCTAGAACTCGCGCTGGAAGAGGTGGCTTGACATGCCCGGACTAGAATTCATTCGCGGGGTTATCGGTCCACTGTCTGACCTAGAGGCGGTCGATGTGTCTACACGTGACTTTCTGGACGAGCGCGGCTTCATTGTCCAAGTAACCAATGCAGGCACCCTACACTTAGCCCATGCTTGAACCACACCTGCCAGAGGTCGTCACAGTCATCATTGCAATCATGGCTGTGGCAGTTGGTTATGGAGAGCTCCGCCAGCGAGTGAATGGCCTCGGAATGCGAGTAAGACGTATCGAAGAGCGCGGAGAACGTTCGGGTGACCGAATTGAGGAACGGCTGGACCGCATCGAGCAGAAGCTGGCCCATATTGAGGGCCTAATGAAGACGGATAGTAGAAATGTTGGATCGCTAGGACCAGGACATTAACTATGCGCAGATGGCTACGGGTGTTCAAAGCCGTGCGGGTGCTCATGCACGTGGTCGCTGATGCAGATGAGGATCAGAAGATCACGGCGAAAGAGGCGCGGCAGATTATGAAAGCGACATGGGGCGTGGTCCACGCCTACCGAGGGCATTAGACCTGCGCCTTGATCTCGATGGTAGTGAGGGTGACGATGCCAAGAGGATTTAGGCTCAACTGGAGAGGCGATGAGATTAAAGACAGACTGCTGAACGCGGCTCGGCAGGGCATCGACGAGACGATGGCCGACTGCGTCACAGACGCCAAGCGCGAGACGCCTGTCAGGACGGGAACGCTCCAGGGCTCGGTACGGTTCGAGCCAGCCGAGGTACGCGGGAATGAGGCAAAGGGAACCTGGGGCAGCTTCGATGTCAATTATGCCGTCTATGTGGAGATCGGCACCCGAGGCCGCCCTGGGGTGAACATGCTGCGTGACTCTGCCGATGAGAACTATCCAAAGCTGGACGGCAACATAAGGAGAAGATTTGGCCGAAGCTGATCCCATAGTGGCCGTCAGATCAATACTTCTGGCTGATAGCGGCGTGACCGGCCAGGTCAGTACACGTGTGTATGGCTACGAGTTGCCGGGGTCTCAGAATCAGCAGATGCCCAGGAAATGCGTCGTGCTCAGCTACAGCGGCGGGGGCTCGCTGGGTCCTGGTGCACGTTCATACGTTCCGTGGGGCGTAACACGCATGGACGTGCGGTCGTATGGAGCAACTCCCTATGAAGCGAGCCAGGTCCGGAACGCGGTGCACATGGTGCTGAAGTTTCTGCGGCGTACGGTGGCGGCATCAACGGTGGTGCATGGAGCCACGGTTAGTGGAGGTCCACTGACATTACGGGACCCAGATACAGACTGGCCCCACAAGCTGATGGTATACGACGTGAACGCAACGGAATTCGCAACAACATGAGGGAGGTATAGATCATGGCTACGGCACCATTCGAACTACTGAGCGGTCCGGTGACCCTGTATACAGCTGCTGTCAACACGGCGGCACCGGAGATATCGGCGGCTCCGCCCGCCGCGTGGGAGCTCCTGGGCCAGAACGGCGATAAGAGCTACGGAGACGACGGGGTGACCATCACTCCCGATCAGACCATCGAGGAGCAGATGGTGCTCGGCTCCACCGCGGCCCAGAAGGCGTTCCGCACGGAGGAGCACCTGTCGCTGACGGTGATGCTCCTGGATGTGAGCGCGGAGAACCTGGCCAAGGTCATGAACGGTGCTGCCGTCACCGACACGGCTGCTGGCAGTGGCACTGGCGGTCACCGGTCTTTCGACCTGCTGCGTGGCTTCGACGTGAACGAGTTCGCTGCCCTGGTCAAAGGCTTCTCGCCCTACGGGGACAACATGAGTGCCCAGTATTGGCTGCCCAGGGCCTACATCATGTCCGTGGGCGAGGTCGGCTACGTGAAGGGCGAGGCGGCTGGAACCGAGATCGAGATCATGGCCCTGGAGGAGTCGACCAACGGGTTCGGGAAGTACTACGCCCAGGATGCATAGGGAGGTGACGCATGACTAGTGAATCGCAGCCGATT
This sequence comes from Dehalococcoidia bacterium, assembly GCA_965248005.1. Taxonomy (GTDB): domain Bacteria; phylum Chloroflexota; class Dehalococcoidia; order Lucifugimonadales; family UBA1123; genus CBDFIE01. Next base: position 714,617 of record OZ252049.1, on the reverse strand, counting down.
CTCGATCTGACCGATCTAGCGCCGGTCAGACCGAAGATACGACTTGAGAGTGGGGAGTACGACCTGCTCTCGTCCGAGGACTTTGACCCGATCCACGCGGCGCAGATAACCAAATTGGGCGACGAGGCTGAAGCTCTCCAGCTGAGCGACCTTGACGAGGAAGGCGCTAAGAAGCTGGATGACAACCTGCGGGCACAGGTCAGGGTCATCTGTCCGACAATGCCCGAGGAAGATTTGAAGGCACTTCGATTCCAGAAGTTGGTGCATCTGATGGATTTTTTTCTAGAGAAGAGCGGGATCGAAGACGGGCTGCCAGCGGCGTTCGTGGCGATAGTGAACAAGCGGGCGAACCGCCGCATACAGAACGGCCGCCGCGCCAAGCAGAGCCGCCCCGCTGGGAAGAGCTAGCGCCAACTCTCCAGCGTTTCTATCGCGGCGCTGACCCGCTCGGGTGGCTCAAGATGACGCACTCCGTCATAGGCTCCTTCGCCACCATGATGCCCAAGCTGGAGGCGAGGGAGTCTTTGCGTCGGGCCGCTGAGATTGCTGTCGGTAGCGGCGTACTCAAACCCGCACGGGCTCGGCGTATCATCCGCGAATGGCAGCGTACGGCTCGCACCCGCCATCACCGGGTAGGCGTGAAGGCCAAAAGTGCTGATGAGCATCGTTCCCTACTCGCAGGGGTAGGAATCCCTATGCAGGTCGTTCCGAAAGGATAGTTGATGGTACTTGGTGGTAGCAGTAGCGGCGGCAGGCTGGGCACAGCCACGCTTGACCTGCGCGCTAATGCCGGCCCCCTCAACAAGGGCCTGGAGCGGTCTGAGAAAAACGTCCGGCGCTCCACCGGGCGCATGGGCAAGGCCGTCAAGGTGGTAGGGTTTGCCTTCGCCGGCGCAGGTGTGGCGGCTGCTGGCGTCGGCGTGGCCGCCCTCAAACTGGCTGCGGACTTCGACAAGGCGTTCAGCGAGGTCCGAACGCTCCTGCCCAATGTGAGCGACGAGGCGTTCGGCGCTCTACAGAAGGACCTCCGGGACTTCTCCAACGAGACGGGCACCGTAACAACCGAGGCCATCCCCGCTCTATATCAGGCGATATCCGCCGGCGTACCTCGTGAGAACGTGATGGACTTCCTTCGCGTTGCCAACAAGGCGGCCGTCGGCGGCGTGACTGACCTGGAGACCGCGGTCGATGCCATCACCTCCAGCGTCAACTCCTATGGCCCAGAGGTACTGAGCGCGACCGAAGCCAGTGATTTGATGTTCACTGCTGTGAGATTGGGGAAAACTACATTTGATGAACTCGGCGCGGCTCTTTTCAACGTTGTGCCCACGGCGGCTTCCTTTGGAGTGGGTCTCGACCAGGTAGCCGCAGCCCTGGCAGTCACCACGGCCCAGGGTGTACCGACCAAGATCGCCACGACCCAGCTACGACAGGCGTTCGTTGAGGCGGGCAAGGAAAGCTCGATACTTGCCAAGACCATTAAGGAGCGGACTGGAAAGTCCTTCTCCCAGCTGATCAAGGAGGGCAAGCCGGTCCACCGCATCTTCCAGGACCTGCGGGAGGACATGCCGGAGGACGATTTCCGCAACCTGTTCAGCTCAGTCGAGGCTGCCAATGCCGCCCTTCTCATTACCGGAGATGCGGCAGAACGCGTTGATGACGCCCTCGCGGAGATGTCCACTTCAGCAGGGGCCACGGATAAGGCTTTCGCTACGGTGGCTGATACGGCAACCTTCAGAATGCAGAAGGCCATGAACCTAATGAGGAATGTGCTTCTGGAGATCGGCATAGCGCTTCTGCCTGCGCTGGTCGAGGTGCTGGACAGGGCGGTCCTACCTGCATTAACCGCGTTTGCAGGATGGATGAGTGATCACAGTGACGAGATGGCCGCTGGCGTCATAGCCGTTGTTGATGCCGCAGTGGAGTTGGGCTCCGCAACAAAGACGGCTGTGAATGACGCGATAGCTGCTTACACACGCTTCATTACGTGGGGCGAGAACAACGTTGACAGGGCGAAAGCCTTCTGGACTGACACGACAGCGGCGGCCACGGCCCACAAGAATGAGGGAGTCGTTACCGCCCAGTACGCCTACATCGCGCTCCTGAGATGGGGGTCCGAGAACAAGGCGGAACTCGAACAACTGTGGACGGACACGGCGAGTGCGGCAAGCGACGTCAAGACTACCATCAATGATGAAGTCGTACCCGCCTATGAGGGCGTGTTGGAGTGGACGACGACCAACGCCGAGACGGTCAAGGGGTTCTGGAAGGACACTGAATCCACAGTGGCTGATCTCGGCACGGCTATTGATACGAAGGTTGCGGTTCCCCTGGCTGCGGTGTCCACGTGGCACACCGACAACAGAGCAGCGATCCTTGGGGTATGGGAGGAAGCGAATACTAGGGTCGCAAACCTTTCCGCGAGCATTAGCGGGCTGGGCGACATTGAAGTCAAGTTCCCAGAGCTGGAGTTACCTGAGCTAAAGGCACCTGAGTTACCTGAGCTAAAGACACCTGAGTTGTTTGTTCCCAAGCTAGAGTTGCCCAAGGAGCCTTTCAAGAAGGTTGACCTCGGCCTGGGTAAGAAGATTGGCGAGGACCTGAAGGCTGGCTTCGAGGAACTGGATATAGGCATGGAACTGCCGACCTTTGACCCGCTCGCCGAAGGTCTTGACACAGTCAAGCTAAAGACGGGTGAGATGAGTCTTGCCTTCCAAACGGCAGGGCCTCAGTCGGCGGCTGCATTAAATAATGTCAATGTGGGGTTGGACAATGTGCAGGCAGGGTTAGATAGGATTGACGAGGGCTGGCTTAGAACGGCTGCCTTAGCTGCTGGCGCTGGAGCCCTCATAATCGGTGGACCATTTGGCCTCGCTGCGATGGGCATAAGTGCGACGTTGCTGGCCAAGAACTATCTTCCGGCCGTGAGGTCATGGTTTGACCAGAATGCCCCAGGCATCGCGGCCCTGATGAATCCGTGGCTGGTCAAGATCGAGGAGTTCTCTGGAAGTCTTCAAACCAGCATCAAGTCGGCGGTTGATACCCACGTCATACCAGCACTAGATAGCGTGCGCAATTGGTTCGAGACGAATAAGCCAACATTTGAAGGCATCTGGGCCGGGTTGAGCGACGGATTTACGGACGTTGGCTCTACTATCAAGACGGAGCTCGGGGACATCTGGGCCAATACTATCATTCCAGCAGCCGAAGGCTTCAAGAACTGGACCAAAGATAACGAGGGACTTATAGGGGAATCTCTGGCTGCTTCAGGCCGCATCGCAGCCTCAGCCTGGGACACGTATATAGAAACCGCCCAGAAAGTCTTCGGGGAGGTGATGGCTGCCATTGAGACTATCGCAAAGAGCCCAGCAATCCAGACGCTCACGGATTTCTTCGAAAAACTTGTAGAGAAGTTCATGCAGTGGATGGTGGACAATGAGGAGAGCATCAAGGGCGCTATAAATGTTGTTGGCGATGCTGTCGTACTGCTCTATAAAGGACTAATGCTTCTGCTCAAACTCGCCCTAATACCGCTGAACGAGATATGGAAGGTAATGTCACCTGTCATCCTATTTGTCGTTGATGCGTTGCTGAAGGTTCTAGGTACGGTGTTCTGGCTCATTGACAGGCTTGATGAGTTGGACGACGCTTGGGAAGACCTGAAGGTCGCTTTAGATGGCGTGAAAGAGAAGTGGGATGAGATATGGGGGGGAATCGCTAGCGGATTCAAGGGCTACGTCAACGTGATTATAGACGGGATCAATGCGATCATACGCGGCTGGAACAGACTCGAATTTACGCTGCCCGAGATAGACACGAAGATATTCGGCAAGGTCGGTGGCTGGACCATTGGTACGCCAGACATCAAACCAATACCTAAACTGGACGAGGGTGGGATAGTCACCGGCCCCACGCTCGTGGCGTTGGCCATGGACAGGCAGGATGAGGTCGTCATGCCGTTGCGCGACCTTGACATGATGATGAACGGCGGCCGCACGATGGTATTCAACGTTGAGAACCTGTACGGCGTCGATGACCTGGAGGACTTCGTGCAGGAAGCTAACCTGGCCGCTCTACGCCGGGGCCAGGAGAATGTGCTCACCTAATGGCGCTGGCTGAATATGTCCTTGAGTGCGACTGGAATGGTGATGGGTCCTATACCCATGCGGAGGCGGATGTTACTGCCGACCTGGGCAAGTTCAGGCTTATCGCGCGTCGCGGCCGCAAATACGCCTCGATGGTCTATGGTCGATCAGAGGCGGGCAAGCTGAAGTTTAAACTCCGCAATACTGACGGCAACAAGTATGATCGCTTCAATCCCAGCTCGCCACTCCACGGGCTGATTGAACCTCAACGTATGATCCGCCTGGGCATGGTCATCCCAGGAGTCGCATACTCCCCTGTTGCGCGGGCGAAGCTGACCGCCGGGTCCGATCTGTTCCCTACGGGCGGGACCATAGAGTCCGGCGGGGATGTGACGCTGGCGGCTGGTTTGACTATTGCACGCCTGGTCTGGTCCTCGACTGACAGCACGTTGACCATGCACAGGGCTGGCAGTGAGACAGTAAGCATGGGCGCGTTCTGGGACACCAATGGCGGTGGCGAAAATCTATCCGTCTATATTACCAACGACGGCGGCCGAACGACCGAGCTTCCGTATGGGGCCATAACTTCGAGGGCTGCCGCCAGCGTCGTATGGACATTGACGGGCGATGCATATACCGCCCACCGTGCGCTGCTAAGCGGCATTGCTAGCGGTGACCAGTACTGGACCGTCGTTGACGAAGCCGACGGTTGGCTGAGTGTTAATGCCGTCGCGGTCCATCCGCTATGGGGAGGTTACCTTGATAAACCCACGAGGCTCGATGAGCGAGGCGGTCGCGATCAAGTAGAGATTAGAGCCCTTGGCATAATCAGCAAGCTTGTCCAGACGGAGGCCGAGGCGTCGCTCCAGACTGATTATGGGACCGGGGCCGCGTTTGGGAAGATTCTTGATTCCGCAGGCATCACGGCGGAGGAACGGGGTACCATCGCCACTGGGCTCCGTACGATGTCCAAGTGGTGGGCCAGGCGGCAGCAGGCTCTCAGGAACGCCAGGGATATCGAACAGACCGAGCTTGGATTTATCCATGAAGACCGTCGGGGACGAATCGCCTTTGATGCGGAATACTACCGGCTAAGTCAGCGTACGAGCGTCGCTACGCTGTCGGATACCCCCATGACCGGGGCGATACCGATCATCGCCCCCGCCAGGCCAACTGATCCGACGCAGGATATCACCAACATCGTGCATACCACGGTCCGCCAGTTCACTGTCGCTAATGTCGCCGCCCTATGGACTCTCCAAGAAAAGCCGCTGCTGAAGGCAGGAGACTCCCGAACGTTCATCGCTGAATACCCGACTGTAGATAGCCTCAACACTCATCTGGCGGTGGATACTTGGACGGCTCTTGCGCAATTCACGGACTATGTGGCCAATTCAGCCGCAGATAATAGTGGCACTGGCCTCACGTCATCTCTAGGCGTTACCTCCACAGAGACCGCGGTCTCGCGCAGGATCACCGTCACCAACAACCACGCCTCCAGCGATCTCTATGTGACCAAGTTACAGGCTCGTGGACAGGCGCTAGTGAGCGAACAGCCGTATACGGTCGAGGTGAAGGACCAGGATAGCATTGACAAATATGGCCCGCGGGAGTACGCCATTCCCAGCCAGTTCATTTCGGACTCTGCCGATGCAGAGGACTATGGGCTGGTCATACTGCACCTCCAGAGGGGCCCCTTGCGGAAGCTGGAAGCAACCATCAACATCAACGACGGTCTGGAAACAGGCGCGAGTCTTGACCTATCGGACCGGGTCACCGTCCACTACCGGGGGACGGTGCAGGACATGTTCATAGAGGCGATTGAGCATCGCATACTGCCAGCGGGATTGCGGCATGATGTGAAACTGCTGCTGAGCCCGTCGCTGCCCTACGGTCAGATCATAGTGCTCGGGGTCGGGCCAGGCTTGGGCACTGGGGTGCTTGGCCGCTAATTGAGGTAAGACCATGGCTGACGACAAGATAATTCAACACAGTCACTACAAAGAAGACCCCCTACCGCGCCTAGAATTCTCTAATCTGGGCTATTCGGCGTGGTTGACGAAGATGCACCAAATCTACCAGGGCGAGGACCCACCCGAGGTTCCAGCCAATATCACTACGTCTGTAGATGCCTTCATCAATGCAGGCCGGTGGCTTTGGGAATGCATCGCCTGCAACAACGCCACTGTGTGCGAGGTCGGCCAGCCGTCAATATGTGTGGAGTGCGCAACGCAAGAGTGGGTCAACGTCGTCTTCCCATCAAACCGTGAGGATGTTGAGACCGAGCTGCTCAAGCAACCTGGCCATCGTGCTCATGCCCCTATACGGCAATGGCGTCCTGGTTGGGACATGTCGGTCCTGGAGGATCGTACAGCCAGAGCTCAGGCCGCGGTTGATGCAGGCGTTCCGTTCCCGGTGTCACTGTCCATTGGTGCGACCCGCGTCTGGTCAGTGGGAGAGATACTGACGGCGGCCAACAAGAACACCTACGAGCGTACCGTCCTGGAGGACCTCGCAGGTCGCAACGGCCCAGTGGAGTACGAGGGCGCTATCGTCATTGACAGCCTGACGACCACGGAGCGGGATGCTATAGTCCTGACCGGCACCGGCGGGCTCGGCGCAAGCGGCAACGGGTTGGAGATCTATAACTCGACATTGAACGTGTTTCAGCGTTACGAGAATGGGGCGTGGGTGAGCTACAACGACCTGGCGGCTATGACCATCGCCAGCGCCGCCCAGGGCGACGTGTTCATCAGGGGCGCAACTGCGATTCAACGCCTGGGAGCTGGCACGGCACGGCAACTGTTCCGTACAGGTGGCACGGGCGCCAATCCCTCGTGGAACGACCTGGTTGGTACAAAGATCGCTGGCACAAGTACGCAGGGTAGTATCCTATATGAAGATTCCAATGGCCGAGTCGCACGCCTGTCGCCTCCATCAGGAGCTGGCGCGCATGTTCAAACAGGTGGTCCGAACGCTGACCCAGTATGGGGCAGTGGGAATGTCACGCTGGATCGTTTTCTGACAGCAGGGTCCTTCACATGGGTACCGAGGACCGGCGTGCGTTTTGCATTGATTGAATGCATCGGTGGAGGAGGAGGAGGAGGAGGAGGATATAGGCTAGTTGGTTCGAGCGCCCAAGGTACAGGCGGCGATGGCGGTGCTCAATCGGCGTGGAACCGTGGAACAATATTATTCTTTACGACGCCTCCGCCGTCGATTACTGGCACCGTGGGGGCTGGTGGCGTTGGCGGGGCGGGTGGCACGAGCTCTGCTAACGAAAGCGCGGGAACTGCGGGTGGTGCGACTACCTTCGGTGTTGCCGGTGCCGCATGGTATCGCACTGCTGCTGGCGGTGGGGGCGGCTCGGGTGGCCAATCCTCATCGGGTGTCACCAGTAGTGGGTCCAATGGCGCGGCGGCAACGAGCGCGCTTGGTGCGGGTGGTGGGAAAGGTGGAACCGGAGGCCCTCAGAGTACAGGGACTGCCTATGCTGGCGGCAACGGTGGTACTGGGTTCCCTACGCCAGCGGCTGGCGGTACTGGTGGCGCGGCTGGTACCAATGCTGGTGGTAATGGAACTGTCGTCGCGGTTGGAGCTGGCAGCGGAGGAGGAGGTGGCGGAGGTAGAGCCGGGCAGACAGGGTCCCATGCTGGTGACGGCGGTCATGGTGCTATTCGAGGAGGTGGTGGAGGAGGGGGAGGTGGTCGGGCAGGTTGGCCAGTTCCTGGTAATGGTGGGGGTGGCGGCAATGGTGCGGCTGGCGAAGTACGTGTTTGGTCATGGTAATGCCAGATGTCGGCAAAATGTCGGCATTGGGGCTGATAACGCGTTAACTCAGATAGGATTAATGGACGTGGTACTCTGGCATCCAGACGAACTAAGTCCACAAAATGTCCACAAATAGGGTCTGGCAATAGCATTTTAGCTATGCATTTGGGTGGGAGTGCCGAAGGAGGGATTTGAACCCACACACCCATAAAGGGTACTACGTCCTGAACGTAGCGCGTCTGCCGTTCCGCCACTTCGGCACTTGCTGGCCGTACGCCGCTCGGTTACCTACCGACGGCGCGGAAAATCGTCTGGTCTGGTGGGCGATCGAGGATTTGAACCTCGGACCTCTCGCGTGTGAGGCGAGCGCTCTAACCGCTGAGCTAATCGCCCCGACATATTTGGCCAGGCCCTGCCGCCGTGGCCGCGGCGGGTCCGAAACACGGATCAACCTCGGGGGCCCTGGCGCCCAACTCGCGGCGTGGCAACGACAGGGTTCGAACCTGTGACCTAGCGCTTATGAAGCGCCCGCTCTACCACTGAGCTACGTTGCCATCTTGGTGATGCTCTGCCCGAATAATAGATGATGCCCAGGCGGAGTGTCAAACCTGCGGCACGCCCGCGGAGGCGGTCTCAGCCACGAGCGAACGTGGTCCCAAAACGGCCCGCAACGGGGTCCGTCGGAATGTTTCAAAGCCTTACCGCGGCGTGCCCGGCTCGGTGCCCAGCCGAAGTGCTCCTCGCCCGTTCGGCTGATCGAGTTCCCAAGCCTGCGCGGAATGCTTCTCCTGGAGGGTAACGGGTTTAAGCACACCTCGAAGGCGTGTGTCGCCGCCGCTTTCTGGAAGACCGTATAATTGGCCCAAACTTTCGACACGGGAGTACGACCATTGAAAATCGGCATCTCGACCTTTCTCACAGACTACTCGATTGACGTCGCCACGCTAGCTGCCCGTGCCGAGGAGTACGGGTTCGAATCGCTATGGGTGCCCGAGCATCCCGTCCTACCGGTGAACGCCCAGACCCCGTGGCCGGGCGCCGCGGATGGGGTCATACCCCGGTACTACGCGGACATCGTCGACCCCTTCGTGGCGCTTGCCAGGGCCTCGGCGGTGACCTCCAGCCTCAAGCTCGGTACGGGCATCTGCCTGTTGCCAGAGCGCAACCCCTTGCTGCTGGCCAAGGAGGTTGCGACGCTGGACATGTACTCGCAGGGCCGGTTCTTGTTCGGCATTGGCGCCGGCTGGCTCCGCGAGGAGACGGAGCTAATGGGCGGAGATTTCCCTCATAGATGGTCCCAGACCCGGGAGTCGGTGCTGGCGATGAAGCAGCTCTGGACATCGACCGAGAGCGAATACCACGGCACGCACTTCGATTTCCCTCCGGTCTACTCATTTCCTCGTCCCGCCCAGCGCCCCCATCCACCGGTGTTTCTGGGGGGTATGGCCGCCAACGTCTTCAAGAGGGTGGTCGACTATGGGGACGGCTGGATGCCCAACCGCGTGGTCCCCGAGGATGTCCAGCATGGCAGGGCCGTCCTCGACGAGCTGGCGTCTGACGCTGGTCGGGACCCCGCCTCGCTGGTCGTGTCGGTGTTCGGCCAGCAACCCGACATGGACCTGATCGACAGGTTCGAGGAAGCGGGCGCCGAGCGGGTGATGGTCCGCGTACCCACGGCCGACGAAGCCGAAACCCTGGCCGAGCTGGACCGGATCGCCGAGGCGGTCCTCCGCTAGCCATGTTGTAGGCGAAGCGGGATGCCGTGGGACACACATACAGGGGCTCCGGCGAAGTCGAGAAGGGGCGCATAAAAGCCTAGCAAGCGCAGTTTAACGTCGATTATCTTGGACTACCATAGTCGAAACGCCAACGAGTGTTCGGATGTGAGTCCAAAATGTCGCCAGACACCAGATACTACGACGATTCCAGCCAGACGCCCCGGGTCGGGATTTTTATCGACGGCAGCAACCTCTACCACAGCCTGGAAGAGAACTGTAACCGATACGATCTGGACTTCGCCGCGTTCTCGAACAAGCTGTGTGGCGGACGCCACCATTTCAGGACGTACTACTACAACCTACTAAGGGACCCTAACCGCAATCCCCAGGCCTACCACGACCAGCAGAAATTCCTCGCCGCCCTGCATAGCACGCCGTATCTCGAGGTGCGGCTGGGTTCGTCACGATTGCGCGGCGACTTTGCGGTCGAAAAAGGTGTCGACGTAATGCTTGCCACGGACCTCCTGCGGAACGCCTGCGACGACCTGTACGACATAGCCATACTGGTCAGCGGTGACGGCGACTTTTCCTACGCCGTCCAGGCGGTCAAAGACATCGGCAAGCACGTGGAGGTCGCCGCGTTCCAGGCGAACCTGTCCCTGGAGCTGGCCCAGGTTGCCGATAATCGGATGCTCTTCACACCTGATTTCTTCGACCAGCTTTGGAGCCGGCGCCGCGACGCCGAACAGAAGAGCGAATCGTACTCCAACGGCGGCCGAAGACACCGCCGGTCCGTCAGGACCAGCCCCGGCGACCCGGTGGAGCACATCCGGCCCAGTGATTTCGTTAGCCACAGCGACGAGCGGGATTGACGGGCGGACCTGCCACTCAAGCCTGATTGGCGCGGCTCCCATGCTCCCGCGTCACCTGCCGGCCCAGGCCGGCATCCGTGGCCGCGTGGGGCGCGCCGATGATCCCGTCAGAGCGGACTAGAAAAGCCTTTTTCTATTTCCAGGATTACCGGCTTTCTGGTATACTCCCGATGGTAAAATTGGCTGCTGACGCTATCGCCACCCCTTAGTTCTCCCCGCCCTTGGTCTTTTCCGCGAGACTCGGCGCGCCAGTCGTAGGGTGGCGGGGGCCGCAGTCAACCAGGTTGTGAAGGAATCGGGTATGCCGGCATACGCCGTTCTCGGCGCCCAATGGGGTGACGAAGGCAAGGGCAAGATCGTCGACTTTCTTGCCCGAGACGCCGATATCGTAGCTCGATTCGCCGGCGGCAATAACGCGGGCCACACCGTGGTGAACGACCAGGGCCAGTTCAGCTTCCACCTGATCCCCTGCGGCGTGCTCTGGCCCCAGACCCAGAACCTCATCGGGAACGGCGTCGTCGTCGACGCGGACGTCCTCCTGGACGAAATCGACGGACTCGCGGACCGCGGCATCGACGTCACCGACCGAATTGTGGTTAGCGAGCGTGCCCATCTCATCATGCCCTGGCACGTCGCCCTGGACGAGCTTTCTGAACGCTCCAGGGGGAACCGCGCCATCGGCACCACTGGCAAGGGAATCGGACCCGCCTATAGCGACAAAGCTGCCCGCTCCGGGGTCAGGGCAGCGGACTTGCTCGACATCGAGGCCCTGCTTCCTCGACTCGACGACATCATGGAGTTCAACAACTCCGTGATCACGAAGGTGTACGGCGGGGATGCAATCGACCGGAATGATGTCTTCGAAAAATGCCGGCAGTGGGGCGAACGGCTGACGCCGTACGTCGGACCGGTGGACAAGATCGCCAACCAGGCGCTGCTTGCCGGAAAACATGTCGTCATGGAAGGCGCCCAGGGGGTGCTGCTGGACATCGATCACGGCACGTACCCCTTTGTCACGTCCTCCAACCCTACCATCGGTGGGGCTTCCGTGGGCCTGGGGATCAGTCCGCGCCACATAACGGGCATCACCGGCGTCTTCAAGGCCTACAGCACCCGAGTGGGAACCGGGCCCCTTCCCACGGAACTGCTGGACGAGACAGGCGAGACTATACGCTCCCTGGCCCAGGAGTTCGGCACTACCACGGGACGCCCCAGAAGGGTGGGGTGGTTCGATTCGGTCGCGGCGCGCTACAGCACGCTGATCAACGGGTACACTTCCGCCGTCTTGACCAGACTCGACGTGCTCGACGGCTTCGAGTCGGTCAGCATCTGCACCGGTTACGTCACGGACGAAGGCGAGGAGATAGTCGACCTTCCCGGCGGCGTCTCAGCGCTGGAGAAGTGCAAGCCCATATACGAGCACATGGCTGGCTGGGACCGGCCCACGGCCAGCGTTCGCAACCTGGGCGACCTGCCTGCGCAGGCGCGGGCCTACGTGGACCGCATCCAGGAGCTGATAGGCTGCTCCATCGACATCATATCCACGGGGCCCCACCGCGACGAAACCATACTGGTCCGGTCGCTCATACAGCTCTGAGGCCGCGGGGCGCGCCGCGGGTGGTTCGACAGGCCCGTCCTGAGCCCGCCGAAGGGCTGACCACGAACGGACCTGAACCGCTCGCCCTGAGCCCGTCGAAGGGCCTGACTACGGGGTGTCTCTCAATTAACCCCGACCGTACCCAACCCTTGCATCACGGAACCAGCAGGTCCACGTGGTACTGGTCCATCACCGGGTCGAAGCTGGCCTTGAATGCCTCGTCCGGCCCCCATAGCGGCAGCCTGGGGCCGCCTATGTCGAGGCCCGCTCGGTTGACCGCGTACTTGATGGGCACGGGGTTGGTCACCCAGAATATGGCCTTGAAGAAGGGCAGCAGCCGTCGGTGCTCGCTCGCCGCGCTCTCCACGTCGCCCTCCAGCACCATTCCCATCATCGCCTTGATCTGGTTGCCGATGATGTGGGCGGCGACGCTGACGATGCCGTATCCGCCGGTGCACATGATGGAGAAGGTCTCGTCGTCGTTGCCCGACCAGACCCTGAAACCGTCCGGCGCGCCGTCGATAATTCGGGTTATCTGCACCGGGTCGCTGGACGCCTCTTTCACGCCGACGATGTTGTCGATCTCGGCCAGCCGCAGCGTCGTGTCGTCGGTCATGTTCAGCGACGTGCGGGACGGAACGTTGTAGAGTATGCCCGGCAGCGAGGTCGACTCAGCGATGGCCTGGAAGTGCCTGAATAGACCCTCCTGGGGCGGCTTGTTGTAGGCGGGCACCGTCAGCAGCAGGCCGTCCACGCCGACGCTCTCGGCCTCCCGCGACAGCTCCACGGATTTGCGGTGGTTGTTGTCGGTGGTGCCGGCGACGACGGCGGCTGAATCGCCAACCGCTTCTTTGACCTCGGCGAAGAGCCTGATCTTCTCGTCGTCGGACATGGAGGGCGATTCGCCGGTGGTGCCGCCGATCACCAGGCCATCGCTGCCGGAGTTTGTCAGCGCCGTGGCGAGCTGACGCGCCTTGCCGTAGTCGACTTCGTCTTCGTCGGTGAAGGGCGTGACCATCGCGGTCAGCAGTCTTCCGATCTCAGCCATGGCTAGACCCTCCTTGCTGGGGCCTGAAGCAGTTCCCTCTTCAGCATCTCTTCCGCAATCTGTATCGCGTTAAGCGCGGCGCCCTTTCGGAGGTTGTCGCACGACAGCCACATGGCGATGCCGTTGTCCAGGGAGATGTCCTGACGGATGCGTCCCACGAACACGTCATCCTGGCCCTCTGCCTGAATGGGCATAGGATACACGCCGGAAATTGGATCGTCCAGAATGCTGACCCCATCGGCGCCGGCCAGCACCTCTCTGACCTCGCCGGGGCTGATTGGATCGGTGAACTCGACGTTGACCGCCTCGCAGTGGCTGACCACGACGGGGACGCGCACACATGTCGCCGACACCTTGAGGTCCGGCACGTGCATGATCTTGCGCGTCTCGTTCCGCATCTTCATCTCTTCGGTGGTGTAGCCGTTGTCCAGGAATTCCTCGACCTGAGGCAGCACGTTGAAGGCTATTTGGTGGGGATAGACCTCGCGGCTCGCATCTTGTCCGTCTAAAACGTCCCGCGACTGGGAGAGCAGCTCTTCACTTGCGGCCGCGCCCGTGCCTGTGACCGACTGGTAGCTGGCGGCGACGACGCGTTTGACCGGATTGGATTCGTGCAGCGGGTTGAGCGCCATGACCATGGGAGTCGTGGTGCAGTTGGGACTGGACACGATTCCCCGGTGGTCGTCCAGGTCGCCTGCGTTGACTTCAGGCACAACCAGGGGAACGTTCGGGTCCATCCTGAAGGCGGAGCTTTTGTCGATCACCAGGGCTCCGTGCTCGACGGCCAGGGGCGCTATCTGCCTGCTGACGCCGCTGGTGGCCGAAATGAAGACGAAGTCGACCTCGGACAGAAGCTCTGGGGTCGCCTCCTCGACGGTCAGCTCCTGGCCCAGGACCACGACTCTCTTCCCAACGGAACGCTCGGAGGCGCAGAGCCGTATGGAGGTCGCCGGGAAGTCCCGCTCTTCGAGTATTCGCAGGAGGACCTGTCCCACGGCGCCCGTTGCGCCAATCACTGCAATTCTGCACCCGTTCACGATGCCCTCCGCCCGACGATTTCGGCACGACTGATGATAGCGCGTGGGCCTGCCGAATGCCAGCGCCGGGCCAATTATCGCTAGACCGGTAAGGGAGATGCCGTACAGCGAACACGGTAGGGCACACGGTGACGATGTTGACCGAAATCCGGAGGGGCTCCCAGCAGCAGTCCGCGCGCCTGCGGGGGAGCGGACGTCGACTCCCGGCTACAGCCCCATGATCTTGTCGAGGCCGACGGTGAGGCCGGTGCGATTGACCACCTCGCGGATGGCCATGGTGACGCCCGGCATGAAGCTTTCACGGTTGATGGAGTCGTGCCTGATGGTCAGGGTCTGGCCCAGTGTGCCGAAAACCAGCTCGTGGTGGGCCATTCGCCCCGGCATCCGTGCGCTGTGGATGGTGACGCCTTCTAGTTCGCCTCCGCGGGTGCTGGGAATCAGCTCTTTTTCGGCTGGCGGGGCCGTAAACGAGCCGCCTTTGCCCTCGGCGGCGGCCCTGGCGATGGCCAGCGCCGTGCCCGACGGCGCGTCGATCTTCGCCTCGTGGTGCATCTCGGTGAGGTCCGCGTAGTCGAAGAACCGGGATGCCGCCTTGGCCAGGTGGATCATAAGCACTCCGCCCAGGGCGAAGTTCGGCGCTATGATTATCCCCACCTGGTGCTCGTTGGCCAGGATTTCGGCTTCCTTGAAGTTGTCCTCGGTCAGTCCAGTGGTGCCTACCACGACGTTGACCTGGTGGGCCGCCGCGGTCCGTAGCACGTCAAGGGCGCCGTCGGCGCTGGAGAAGTCGACGACCACGCTGGCGTCGGACAGCACGTCGGCCAGCGAGTTGGAGATCGGGACCGTGCCCGAGCCGTCGGGTAGGGCTAGGGTCCCGGGCTCGGCCTTGCCATCCGCCGCCCCTACGGGGGTCATGTCAGGCGCGGTCGTTACGGCTCTCAGGACTTCCTGGCCCATCCTGCCAAGGGCGCCGTGGACCACAATATTGATCGAAGCCATGGCCGTGCTCCCGTTCCCTGCGTTAACCCCGGACTCCCCAGTCTACGGATCGGGGGTTGACGCTAGTGGCTATGTGTTGCGCGGAAGACCTATGGCAAGCCCCGACTCGTCGGGGTGAGATTCAGTGCAGAGAATCTGCCTACCTCCGGGGAGGTCCGCCGCCGTCTGGGCGTGGTCCGGGACGATAGCCCGGTCGGTCCCCACCGCCACCACCGCCGCCACGCCGCCCGCCGCCGTAGCCGCCACCACCGCCACCACGCCGCCCGCCGCCGTAGCCGCCACCACCGCCACCGCGGCGACCACCGCCGAAGCCCCCGCCGCCACCGCCGTCGCGCCGCCTGGGCCGTTCCTCGTTTCTGGGGCGTCCGTCATTTCCACGGCGTTCGCCCCTCTGCGGATCCCCCGTGCCGCTGTATGGCCGGCGTTCCGCGCCCACTGGCTGGGCGTCCCCTTCTCCGCCGTCGCCCTGTAGCAGGGCCTTGCGTGAAAGCCGGATTCTTCCGGTCTGGTCGACTTCGGTCACAACCACGGTGACCTCGTCGCCGGCGACGACCTCGTCTTCCACCGAGGGGACGTGGTAATTGGCAAGCTCGCTGATGTGGACCATGCCGTCCCGTCCCGGGAGTATCTCGACGAACGCGCCAAATTGGGTGGTCTTGACCACCTTGCCCGTGTATATCTCCCCCACTTCGACGTCTCTCGTGAGGTCTTTGATTATCTTGATCGCCCGCTGGGCGGCCTCGCCGTCGGCAGAGCCGATAATCACGGAGCCGTCGTCCTGGATGTCGATCGTCGCCTTGGTCTCCTCGACGATAGACCGAATCATCTTGCCGCCGGGGCCTATCACCATGCCGATCTTATCGACCGGGATGTGGATAGTCTCCATCCTGGGGGCGAAGGGGCTTAGGTCTTCCCGCACCGCCGAGATCGTCTGATGGATCCTGTCAAGGATCTGCTTCCGCGCGGTCTTCCCTTCTCGCAAAGCCTCTTCGATGATCTCGTAGCTGATGCTCTTGACCTTTATGTCGAGCTGAATTGCGGTGATTCCGTCCCGGGTGCCAGCGACCTTGAAGTCCATGTCGCCTAGGTGGTCCTCCAGGCCCTGGATGTCCGTCAGCGTTACGAACCCGCCGTTCTCGCCCGCTACCAAACCGATCGAGATTCCTGCCACCGGCGCCTCGATTGGCACGCCGGCGTCCATCAGCGCCAGGGTCCCCGCGCAGACTGTGGCCATCGAAGTGGAGCCGTTGGAGCTGAAACACTCGCCCACCACGCGGATTGTGTACGGGAACGATTCCGCATCGGGCAAGACGGCGCTGAGGGCCCGCTCGGCCAGGGCGCCGTGTCCGATCTCCCTTCGTCCGGGCCCCCCCATGCGGCGGGCCTCGCCCACCGAGTAGGGTGGGAAGTTGTAGTGCATCAGGAACCGCTTGGACTCAACGGGGCTCAAAGTATCGATCTTCTGAGCGTCGCCAACTGACCCCAGTGTGCAGATGCCCAGTACCTGCGTCTCGCCGCGCGTGAAGAGCCCGGTGCCGTGGGTGCGGGGCAGCAGTCCCACCTCGCAGTCCAGCGGCCGGATGTCGTGCATGCTGCGGCCGTCTGGTCGAGAGCTCCGCTCGAAAATGCTGTGCTGGAAGGCCGCCTCCAACGATGTCTCGAAGGCGTCCGATATCGTCCCCGAGTCGTACTCGTCAGCATGGGCCTCGCGGGTCTCGGAGCGAAGCTGCTCCACGGCGTCCATCCGCTCGGCGACCGGCTGTGCCAGGGCATCGCGCAGACGTTGGCCGACAGAGTTGGCGACGGTGGTGGTGAGATCAGGGTCGTAGGCCCGGCGCTGGTAGTCGGCCTTCGGTTTGCCCACGGCCCGGGCCGTCTCGTCCTGCAGGGAGATCAGCTCCAGGTTGACGTCCTGGGCGCGCCGAATGGCTTCCAACACGATATCTTCGGAGACCTGTTTGGCCCCCGCCTCCATCATGATGACACCGCCGCTGGAGCCGGCCACGATAATGTCCAGATTGCTCTCGTTGATTTCCTCGAAAGTCGGATTGATCAGGTACTCGCCGTCCAGGTAGGCGACACGGGTTGCGGCAATGGGTCCCTCGAAGGGGATGTCCGATATGGTGAGCGCCGCAGATGCCCCGGTTAGCGCCAGGGTGTCGAAGGGCGTCTCGCTGTCCGACGACAGGGGCGTAATTACGATCTGGACTTCGTTGCGAAAGCCCTTGGGGAACAGCGGTCTGATTGGTCGGTCGGTCAGACGGGCAATCAGGATCGAGTCCGTGCTGGGTCGGCCCTCACGACGGAAGAAGCTACCGGGGATCTTACCCCGAGCGTATAGCCGCTCTTCGACTTCCACGGTCAGAGGGAAGAAGTCGATCCCCTCCCTTGGCTTGGCCATGGTCGCCGTCAGCAGCAGGACGTTGTCGCCCTGCTGTACCAACACCGAGCCGTTGGCCTGTTGTGCGAGCTTGCCGGTCTCGAAAGAGACGACGCCGCGTCCGATATTACGCTGAAAACTTGATGTCATTGAAACGCAGATCCTCCTAGGTGGAACCCAACAGAAAGAAGAGAAGCACCCTGGCGGGTGCTGAGGGGGTTAATCGTTATCTTCTGAGGCCGAGTCGAGTGATGAGGGACCGGTAGCGTGCCACGTCCTGTCCGTTCAAGTAGCGAAGCAATCGGCGCCGACGCCCGACCATCTGTAAGAGGCCTCGGCGCGTGGACTCGTCGTGCTTGTTCTCCCTGAGGTGCTGAGTCAACTCGTTGATTCGAGTAGTCAGCACCGCCACCTGAGTTTCCGTGGAGCCTGTGTCTTCGTCGTGAGCCCTGTACTCAGCAATAATGGCTTGCTTCTGAGCCTTGTCCAACCCCGTCTCCTGGGTTCCTCTTACTATTTTCTCTCTTTCTTCTTCGCGGGAATTGTACCATGGTGCGCCGCGTAGCCGCAAACGAGCCACGCGTGGACGCCGCACTCCCGCCGTTCCACGCATCAGCGGGCACACCGGACCATCGCGGGCTCCGCAATAGCCGACCGGGGCGACTCGTTATGGGTCGAAAATGGTCTAGTGTCCCGAATCGCAAGTGCGTGGCATAATTCGCGCTTTCTGTTCCGGCGGCTTTGTGGTTCGACAAGCCCGTCCTGAGCCTGCCGAAGGGCTCACCACGAACGGAAGAACGGCGCATTCCGTTCGGCCTGAGCCGGTCGACCGCCCCAGATTTATTCGCCCAACTTCTGACTCAGGACACTAGCGCGGAAGCGCTTTGAGGAGGAGTGCGGCGCTCCTTGGCGACTAACCCTCGTGGTTAACGGTCGGAGCGTTCCAGTCCCGACTTGACTACCCGGCCACGGCTAACTAGTATTCACGAAAATCGAACGGGAGGGAGCTATCATGCCGGGAACCAAAGCCAATTACGGTGTCTTCATCAACGCCACGCCGGAAGATGTATTTGCGTACGTATCCGATCTGTCGAAGCATGGCGAGTGGGCCGACGATCCTCTCGAAATTACGGCGGCGGACGAGGCCGACATAGCGGTCGGCAAGCGGTATCGGTCGACGGTGGAGTTCCGCGGCAAAACCGTAATTGGCGAGCAGACAGTAACGGAATACGAGCCGTCTCGACGGTTCGCGTTCCACGTCGAGGACTCGACCAGCAAGCACGACCATATATTCACCTTCACGCCTCAGGACGAAGGCACTCTCATGGAACGCACCGCGATCGGGCAGTGGTCATTTGGCACGTGGCTGCTTGCCGCCACCATCGGTGGCCTGCTTATCGGCAAGCCGGCGATGAAGAGCGCATTTGCGAAACTCAAAGAGAGACTGGAAGCGTAAAAGCAGGGGTGGATTCAAATCCACCCCTGCCAGTCAATCCGTCTCCAATCCAGAAGTTCTAGTCTCCGAAGGCGGTCGCGACCGCGGGTTCGTCCACCTCCACTCTTATATTTGGTAGCCACCGAAGGAAGTTTGGCAGGTACCAGTTCCAGTCGCCCAACAGCCGCATGCTGGCTGGTACCAGGACCGAGCGGACGATTGTGGCGTCCACGAACACGGCTACCGCCAGACCGAAACCAAACTGCTGCATCCCCACTAGATCGCCCATGGCGAACCCACCGAAGACCGCGACCATGATCAGCGCGGCGCCGGTGATCAGCCGGCCGGTGGAGCGAAGCCCGAAGGCCACCGCCTCGGCGTTGTCGCCTGTCTGGATAAACCGCTCGCGGACCCGGCTCAGCAGGAACACGTGGTAGTCCATCGAGAGACCAAACAAAATCGCGAACAGGAACAGCGGGATTCCCGTCTCTATGACATCGACCTGCTGGAAGCCGAGCAAGTCGGCCCCGATTCCCTTCTGGAACACCGCCACCAGCAGCCCGTAGGCGGCCCCTACCGACAGGAGGTTCATGAAGATGGCCTTCACCGGGATAACGATGGAACGGAACGCCACGGTCAGCAGCACGAAGCTGAGGGCCAGGACAAAGGCGACCACGATGGGCGCGTAGGTGCTGATTACCCGGTTGGCGTCCACGAGCTCGGCCGTTTCGCCGGTGACCAGGGCTCTTGCCGGCACACCGTCGAAGGCCTCCGGGATGTATTCGGCGCGCAGCCGCTCCACGGCTTCCATCGCCTGGTTGCCGGCGGGGTCCCCCGCCAGTCTGGCGCGCAGCACGGATAGATCCGCCTCCGGGTGTATCTCCACCACCGCCGTAGCGAAGTCCGGGTCGGACTCCACGCCTGCCCCGAGACGCTCGATGGCCGCCTGCACGGATTCTGAGTCGGTCGGGCCGTCGATAACTACCACGTCTGGCAAGTCTTGCCCGAACCCGAACTCCTCCTGGAGAACGATGAACGCCTCCTTGGCCATCAGGTCGTCGGGTAGGGCACTGACACCGACCGTCCCCAGATTGATGCCCAGGTACGAGCTGGCAGCAGCCAGCAGAAGCCCCGTGGCCAGTACCAGGCTGATCACCGGCCTGCGCATGACGGTACGAGCCGTCCAGTACCAGAAGCCGCCGCTGTCCTCGGCCGTCTGCACACCCTGGCGGCGCTGGATAAAGGGTATCCGGATGGCGTTGACCTTGTCGCCAATCAGGCCCAGTATGGCGGGCAGCAGGGTCATTGAGGCCAGCACGGCCGCGACCACTACCAGGATGACGCCGGCTCCAATGCTCTGTAACCCCAGATCCGGCGGTATCAACAGGCCGGTGATGGCCAGGACCATGGCCATCCCGCTGAGCAGCACCGTGCGGCCAGCGGTTGCGCCCGTGGCGGCGATGGCGTCGAGCTTGTCCAGCCCCCTCGCTCGCTCCTCCCGGTAGCGGGAGACGATGAAGAGAGAGTAGTCGATACCCACGACCAGCCCCATCATAGTGATCATGTTAATCACGTAGAAGGGGAGGTCAAACGCCTGTCCAACCAGCGCCGTGGCCCCCAGCGCTACGATGATTCCGACTATAGCCAACATGATCGAGAGAAGGGCGGCGACGATCGCCCCGAACACCAGCGCCAGGACCACCAGTGCTACGGAGATACCGATGCCCTCGCCCTTCGCCAGGTCCTTCTCTGCAATGGCTATGACCTCCGCCTCTGCCGTGGCCTCTCCCGTGATGAGGACCTGGAAGGCGTCGTTCTCGCCGGCATTATCCACGACCTGGAAGAGTTGGTCGACCTTTTCTTTGGCGGCTTGCGGTATCGTCAAAGGCATGAGGGTGGTGCGGCGGTCCGCTGAGACCAACGACTCGTCGCCCGTAATGTAGTAGTGCGTTCCACCTGCAATCATCTCATCGCCCAGGGCGGTAAAGTCCACGTAGAGCGCCTCGACGTAGCTCTGGTACGCCGGGTCGTCGACGGTCAGGGTGGTGGAACCGACTATGGCCATCTCGTTGATGGTGTTGTTGGATTCCCCGATCCGGTCGTTCAGCAGGTCGTTGCCTCTCACCGACTCGGGGTTGTTGGTGGGTCCGTCCTCCGTCGTCAGCGTGTCGCCTAACAACGCGCCCGTCAGCACAAACGCTGCTACGAGGACCGTCAGCCAGGCGCCAATCGTGATCCAGGGCCGACGGGCGCTGCCGCGGGCCAGGGATTCCGTAGACAAGTTCAGGTTCATTTTGGGCCTCCGTAAGTATTTGGGTCTGCTCTTTAATTCGGTGCGTTCACTGCCGAGTATCTCAACACTTGCTTTCCGCATGGTCCTCTCCTTGCGTCTTTGTCGCTTCTCCAGCCGAACTCTTCTCTCATTCGGCCGTCGTCATAGGGACAATTTACGGGCGAGGAATATCCGTAGAATCAGCCAAAGGGTGAAGATGGGGGTGTAATTTAGGGGGTGTAGTTGGAGACGGAAGGGATGTGAGTTAACGAATTGTGGGGAAGAGGAGGTGGCGATGGGTGCAGTCCATCAGAGCTGCCGCTGAGGAGGACCCTAGCGATCAACCTGGTTACGGAGCGTTAGAACTGGATACCGCAGTCCGCCGAGTTGGTTGGCGCGGCAGGCCATCCGGCTCAAAGTTCCGAATTGACGGTCTCCATTGAGATCGTCGCGCGTTCTAGCTAGGCCCTGCCAGGTTCGCCGCGGTCCAGTACGTCCATCCGCCCCTGCCCTTGAATAGCTGGCCGTCCTCCAGGTTCAGGTGGTCCTCGCCTTGCCTGAAGGTGTAGACCTCGTTCGTCTCGCGAGCCTTGTGGCGGTAGACCTGCAAGCCGTCCTGGATGCCCGCTGTGTTCCCTTCGGTCGTGTGGCCGACAAGTTCAAGGCTGTCCACTTGGATCTCGCTCCCACCGATGAGAAACGCCTGGGCGCCCTCAGCGATCTCCGCGTGGCCTGAGTGAACGTACTCCACGCCCTCGAACTTCAGACTCGGCCCCGGCGAAAACGGCCTCGGCGGGGAACTTCCATGGCTTGGCCCCGTCGGGCGCACTGGCCCTGGTGAGGCCACGGATGTCGCGCTAGTTTCCGTCGGAGTATGAGCCGGCTCCGGTCCGCTGCTGCATGCGACACCGATCACCGCCAGCGCGGTGACTCCAACGTTTAGTGTGAGACCTTTTATCCTGTTCATTTTGTCTTCCTCCTTGTTGAGTGATTTGTCCTGTCCGTTCTGCATTCATGGACTGACGGCGCGCTAGAAAAGCTCGGGTTACGATCCCAGCGCCTCTATGCCCCACCTCAGCTATGGTCTGGCGTGACGATCGGGCCGGAGCCCGTGGTCACGGTCAGTTCAAGGTCGAGTGCATCTACCGTAGCCGCCCTGCCTTGAAGCCGGACCGCTCCGCTCTGGTCCCGGTCGGCCCGCACACGGTCCTGCACCGCGTCGACAAGCACTAGCTTACTCGGCTTCGGTGCTCCCTTAGCAAGCTGAAGTTCGATATGGATCACTTTCTCGATGCGGTCGAAATACGTAATGAAGTTCCGGTATCCTAGGCCACCCAGCGCCTCGGCCGTCAGCTCGGCTCGACGCGAATGGTCTGCCATCGAGATCATGCCCCCTCCAGTGAGGACGACGCTTTTTGCGTCTAGCAGACTATGCCGCTCGATTTCTGAGGTCACCTCCGAAGGTACTTCCCCGGTGAACTGGACGTGGCCTCTCGCGTTAGGGACCGGCTCCGTCCAGACGGCTGAAATCTGGTCTGGGAAACGGACGATAAGCTCGTCCACATACTTCGCGAAGGCCTGTTGGAACGCTATTGCGCGCTCAACACTCTCTAGTGGAACGCCGGTCTGCTTCGCAGTAAGGGCCGCGTCGGGTGCCGTATCCGTGCTCTCGCCTTGACGCACCACATCTGGCTCGGTGTCAGGCTCAATGTTGACCCGTGGTGCAGCAGTGTTATCACTCGCGTTCTCGACACTAACGGCCGACGAGCCTGTGCCCCGAGGGGTCGTTGACTCACCGCTGCCGCATGCCACACCGATCACGGTCAGCGCGGCCACTGCAAGACCCGCGACGAGTCCTTTGATGCTGTTCATGTCGTAATTCTCCACCCGTGATGCGTTCTATCGAATCAGTCCTACATGTGTACAGACGGCTTGGGCGCGCTAATGGTTCCGGTTATGGCGGTGGTCTTCAGTCTCTTATCCGAAGCGGACCGTCGAGGCCGGCGCCGTCGCTGTCCGCCGTTTCAAACAGCGATTGCGACCTTGCCTACGGCATGGTGTCCAAGCATGTGGGCGACCGCGTTCGCGGCCTCGCTGAGCGGGTAGACCCTGTCGATGACCACCCTGACGTCGCCAGACTCAAGGAGCGCCGTGAGGGGCGGTGCAGATCGCCAGGGCGCTCGGCGCGGAGGTCACCGGCGTGTGCAGCACACGGAACATCGCGCTGGTCCGGTCCATCGGCGCCGATCACCGCGCTGATCGCCATGCGCGACGTGGGCAGGGTAGGACCGGGGACCCGGGTACTGGTCAACGGCGCCTCGGGAGGCGTCGGAACGCTTTCGAAGCTGAGCCTGACGGGCTTCTTGATGAGCCGGGACGCCGGAGCCACGGTGAACTCCGCGAACGTGCCCGGTGTCGCGAGGGTATCGGCCCACGATGACCCGAACACCTCGTCACCGGGCTCGAGGTCCGTCACGTTCTTGCCGACGGCCTCCACGATCTCGGCGATATCGGTCCCCCGCACCGGGGTCGGCGGCCGCCGGAGCCCAAATTTCAGCCGGGTGATGTATGGGACTCCAGTCACCGTGACCCAGTCCGGGGTGTTGACGCTGGTGGCCCGCATCCTAACCAGAACGTCGTCGTCCCCGACCGATGGGCGTTCGGCCTCGCCGAGCTTGAGCACCCGCTGCGGCGCTCCGTACCCGTCCTGGACGACTGCCTTCATTGGGCTTCCGTGGCCCGGTCGATTTTCCACCGGAATCGTTGACGCGCTTTGGGATTTCGTCTGCGACTCGGCACCTCCAATTTGGGCTCTCTCGACACTTACGTTCTTCATGGCTGCCTCCTTATTTCTGGGTAGCATCTCCGTCGAACTTTTCTATTTCGTCGTGCTGTACGCTTCGGCAACTTACCCAATCGCCGCGTGTTCACGTATCCGAACGTAAGCCTGCTGGCTGAATTCGACGTTGGGTTCGGTCCATCTGCCGTCGAGTTCGCTCGAAGCGGCCTCGTCGGTCCTCCTCGAACCCCGTATCTCGTACCGCAGATACCACAACAGCATCAATCCCGTCGTGATCAAGTAGAAGCTATGCAGCATCCAGATGGGGCCGGCAGGCAGGCTGTATACGTAGACTGAATGGATGACGTTGCCGATGTTGCTGAGCGCGATACTCGGAAGGCTGTACGACTTGAGGTCCTTCGTCCGGAATGCTTTTATCAGCATCGGCAGGGCGCTGGTCGCGAAAATGGCGGTCGACACGGCCCCGGCGACTACAGGTATCAGGTCGTTCATGGCGCACTCCCCTGTGCACGCGCCCACGTAGCGCCGTCCGATTCGACCACTCGAGTCACTGACAGCAAGGGCAGGCCCAGGTCACGGATTCGAGCGATGATGCCGTGCAGGGCGGCCTGGTCGATGACCGGTCCGACCAGGAGGCTCGTTCCGTCTTCCTGGGGTTGTATGGCCATACCCTGAAGCCAGTCCGACCAACGATCGTCGAGGCGCCCTCTAACTACGATTCGATACGTGTCGCCCATTGCTATGTCCCTGTGCCTTGAATCGCTCTTCGGCATAAGGACAATTTACAGGCGGGCGACGCCCGTCGAATCAGCCAAAGGGTGCAGCGGGGCGTGTAATTAAAGGGTGTAGCTGGAGGTAAATGAGGCGGGAGTCAGCGAGGGGTGAGATCGGGGGAGGGCGATAGGTGCCATCACCCACGTCGGGTCTGAGGAAGCCGCCGGCGTGTCAGTCTCGCCGACTTCGCCGAGGTTGCGGAGCGCTAGACTACGATACCGCACTCCACCGAGTTGATCGGCGCCAGGTAGTCGAGGAGGAGCTCCCAACTGTCGCCGTCGTCTCGGCTATAGAAGAGCTGACCGGTGCTGGTGCCGACATACACTCCGCAAGGGTCCATGCCGTCAGTAGCCAATCCCTCGCGCATTACGTGGATGTAGGCCCGTTTCTGGGGCAGCCCCTTCGTCAACGGCTCCCAGTCATCCCCCGCGTTGCGGCTTCGGAAGACTCTGAATTTCGCGTCCGTCACGATGCGCATACCGCCGCCGATCACATCACCAATCGCCTTGTCCTCGGGAATCACGTAAATCGTGCTTGGGTCGCTAGAGTGGACCCCCATCACGATGCCGAACCGTGAGGGCAGGTCGCCGCTGATGTCTGTCCAGCTCACGCCTCCCGAGTTGGAGCGGAACACCCCGCAGTGGTTCTGCTGGTAGAGGACGACGGGATCAGCCTTGTCACCGAGCAGCTTGTGCGGACACTGGCCGAACTCCGGAAACGGGTGCGGGAACATATCCCTCGCACGAACTCTTGTGCCTTGTCGAGCTGCTCAATCGCCGCGGTCGTGTCGCCTGCCGCCAGCAGCACTTGCGCCGCCGCGGTCCGCGCGTAGAGGACCGGGCTTCTCGTCGGCGACCTGTCGGCGAACTCGAGGGCCTTCGCGGCGTGGCGGGTCGCTCCCGCCAGATCGACCCGTTCCAGCAGTACCTCTGCCAGCCCGGTATGTGGACCGCACATCAGCAAGTTGGCTTCGGTCGAGGCAATTCGAGCTCCCAGGAGTGCTTGTTCAAATGATCGACGACCGTCTTCCAGACGCCCCATGGCAACACTCGCCTGCCCGTAGTGAGTCAGGACACTGGCGAGAAACAGTGGGTCTTGCGCCCGGCGGGCCTCAGCCACGACTTCTTCCAGGTCCGGTAGCGCGGACTTCATGTCGCCACGTGCCATCTGGAGCCCCGTGCCAATCATGCGAAGCATTGCCGTCAAGCGGTGCCCAGGCGGGAGCAGCTCGAGGGCCTGATCGGCGATTTCTGCCACCTCTTCTGGGGGGAGTTTCCGGGCAGATTGCACGAGTTTCATTGCCAGCATCTCGCCCTTCAGCGCTTGAAGTCCCTCGAACCCTACGACGGTCCCGTCGTCATCGTCCGAAGGGTTGAAACCCCCGCCGTCTTCGAGCTTGTGGATCGCGTCTTCCGCCCAGGATGTGAGCCTGCGGACAGCCTGAAGGTTGTCATCGGACGCCAATGCGCCTGACGCCTGGATGAGCGCCAGACGAGGCCTGGTTCGCACCATCTCTTCTGGAAGCGACGCAGACCAACTTGAAATCGACGCGTACTGGCCGATGCGCTGGAGATCGTCGAAGTTAGCACTAAGGAGCCGGGCCACAGTCTCATGATCGCCGGCTGCGCGGGCCTGTTCGATCGCCTCGGCCGCCATGTCGCGCTCTTCAAACCATTCAGCCGCGCGCCGATGCAGCGTGGGTACGAGATCGGGTTGCTCCTCCATCGAATGCGCCCGGAGAACGTCTGCGAAGAGGTGGTGATAACGATACCAATGGCGGTTACCGTCCAGCGGGACCACAAACAGGTTGCCCCGCTCCAGGGCCTCCAGCGTCGCTTTACCATCTTCCAGCCCCGTGACGGCATCGCACAGGCCACCGCTGAGCCTTTCGAGGATGGAGGTCTGTAGCAGGAAGCTCCGGACGCGTTCGCTTTGGCGCTGCAGCACCTCCTCCACCAGATAGTCCACGATGTACCGGTCATCGCCGGCGAACGTTTTGATGAAGCCGGCGGTGTCTTCCCGGCCCTGCATCGAAAGCGCCGCCAGTTGCAGCCCCGCGATCCAGCCCTCGGTCCGCGTCTCCAGGGCTGCCACGTCTGGTCCAGAGAGGTCCAATCCCATGACTTCGTTGAGGAAATCAGCCGCCTCGTGAGGAGTTGGTACAAAGACCAGCACGCCATCCGGGGACATAAAGCTTGGTCTCAAGCAACGGGCTTGCCGCGACTCTCTGTACAGGGGGACCAACCATAGGCGGATCATACGTCAGGGCCGCTCGCTTTGCCCTGCAAGACGTGGATGCGTCGAACGGCAGCTACGCGAAGCTGTTCAGGAAGTCGCTGACCGCATGCTCGAAGCCCGACGGGTTGTCGCCCATCACCAGATGCCCGGCATTCGGCACGGTGGCCAGGCGGCCGTTGGGGATGCGCTCGTGCATCGACCCCGCCATATCCATGTCCATGATATCGCTCTCGGCGCCCCTCACGACCAGTGTTGGGCACGCCAACCCCTCCAGGTACGACCACAGCCGCTCCACGGCGCCCGGGTCCTGCTGCATGCTTCGACTTGGGCCCCGCAGCAGCCTGTCGTACTTCCAGGTCCACTTGCCGCTGGGAAGCTGTTTCAGGTTGTGGGCCAGACTACCCCGGAGCTGGACCGGGTCTCGCCTGGGGTTGTACCGGAGGACGCGCTCTACGAAGGCGTCCACGGAGTCGAGCTCGTCGTCCTGCTGGACGAACTGCCTTATGTTCTGCGAGCCGGACCGCATGTTCTCTGGCCCGGCGTCCACGATAACCAGCGCCCGCGTGTCGTCCGGGTGGCTGGCGGCGTACGTGAAGGCGTTACGACCTCCCATGGACAGGCCCATGATGACCAGGTCGGTGAGGCCCGCGGCCTGGACGAACGCGTGAATGTCCTGCTGCTGCGTCTCGGGCGAGTAGTCGCCGTCGGGCGCCCAGTCGGTGTCGCCGTGGCCTCGCTGGTCCAGCGTCACCACGTGGAACCGGTCGGAGAAGGCCAGCGCGACGAAATCCCAGGAATGGCAGGTCTGGGCGAACCCGTGCAATAGAAGCATGTCGGGCTTGCTTGGATTTCCCCAGTCGAGATAGTGCATGCGCAGCCCGTTGGCCTCTACGAACTCGTCCTCGGGCACTACCTCAGTCGAGAAGGTCACTCCAGCGGCGCGCGCCGCGTCGTGCAGGGACAGTCCCTGACCACTGCCGTGAGAGGTCAAATCTCCGCCTCCATATTTGCGTGCCGGTCCGCGCTCAGACGGCTGGCTTTCGCGTGTGCCACTCGGTCGCCTGCTCGTAGGCGTGGGCCGCTCTTAGCACGGCCGCGTCTTCGAAAGGCCGTCCCGCGATCTGCATGCCGATGGGCATCCCCAAGCGGGTGAAGCCGCAGGGGACCGAGACAGTCGGGTAGCCGCAGAGATTGAACGGTCTGGTCAATCGAGACATCAGCGACGGCGCGTTCACGCGCTGACCGGCCACGTCCAAGTGAGTCTCGTCTATTCGCGGCGCTCCCGTCGGAACGGAAGGCGCGAGCAGAAGGTCGTGCCGCTCCATGGCCTGGCCTAACTGCTCGTTGAAGGCCGACCGCGCCTTCTGTGCCCTGATGTAGTCGGTCGCAGGGGTCAGCGCCCCCAGGCGCAGGCGGGCAAGTACATCGGCCCCGATCTGGTCGGACTGTTCCCGGATATGAGCCGCGTGTACCTCGGCGGCCTCGGTGGCCAGGATGGCGCCGGATATCGCCAGCGAGTGATTTAGCGCGGGTATCGATGTCCGTTCCACCGACGCGCCTAGGCCCGACAGGACGCCCGCAGCGTCGCATATCGCCTCGCTAACCTCGGGGTCGATGACGTCGTAAAAAAACTCGTCTGGGATGCCAATGCGGACACCCACGATGCCCCGGTCCAGCGAGTCGGTAAAGTCCTCGGCCGGCGCCCGTGCCGAGGACGGGTCTCGGCCGTCATACCCGGCAATGGCGTTCATTACCAGCGCGGCGTCTCGCGCGGTACGTGTCATCGGTCCGACGGTATCGAGGCTCGAGGCCAGCGGGTAGACGCCGTATCGACTGACCCGCCCGAAAGTGGGCTTGAGGCCCACGATGCCGCACAGCGCCGAGGGTATGCGCACCGACCCTCCGGTGTCGCTGCCCAGCGCCGCCATGCACTGGCCCGCGGCCACCGCCGAACCGGAGCCGCCGCTGGAGCCGCCCGTGATCCGGTCGATGTCCCACGGGTTGTGGGCCGGGCCATCGTGTGGGGCGCCCAGCGCGAACTCGTGCATCTGCAGCTTGCCGATCAGTATGGCGCCCGACTCCCGGAACCGTTCGGTGACCGCGGCGTCGTAGTCGGGCACGAATTCCCGCAGTATCCGAGATCCCACGGTCGTCCTGACGCCCCTGGTGTAATAGAGGTCCTTCAGCCCAACCGGGATTCCATGCAGCGGCGATCTGTACGTGCCGGACCGAATTTCTCGCTCGGCCTCCACCGCCTGCGCGCGGGCGTCGTCCGCCAGCAGGGTGATAAAGGAGTTGAGCGCAGGCTCCGTGCGCTCGATGCGGTCCAGGTGGGCGTCGACTAGCTCGACCGGGGATAGCTTGCCAGCCCCGATAAGTTCCGCGGCCCCGGAAACACTGAGTTCGCAGAGTTCCTGAGCGCTCATCGAGGTCGAGCAGGCGGGTGAGGGCGAAACCCCACGGCGGGCTCGACGTCAGTGAGGTCGAGGCTGTCCAGACTTGCCATCTCCCGTTGCGCGTTCAGCAGCCTCTCGGTCAGGTCGACCACCTCATCGGCGGTCAGACCCAGGCCGAGGGCGCGGCCAAGGGCCGCGACGCCGCTTTCCGTTATCGTTTGTTCAGGCATTTTCTCGCACGACGACTCATGTGCTGTCTCAAGAATTCACCGCCCCGACTCGTCGGGATTCATCTGGAATCCTCGCAATGACGATTCACGGACGAGGGGCTCCGAACTGGGGTGTGGGAACGGGCGAGGTGGGCGCCAGCGCTGTGGCCACCAGGTCCAATGCCTCTCCGACGATGCTCCGGGATTCTCCGCTTATCCACAGGATTGCTGGTCCGATTCGACCCACGAAGACAGTCCCATCAGGTCCAACCCAGCGCCGAGAAGACTGGTCGCCTTCCGACGAGACCCCCTCGACGCCCTGATACTTTACTCCCATGTACACCTGGAACGCGTCCATGAACGCGGCGGCGTTCTCAAATGTGTCCCAGCCAATCATCGAAATCAGGAGACGTTCGCCTAGAGGCCCGTTCAGCAGCGAAAAATGGTCGCCACCCCAGCCCTGTACCGCATCCGACGCCTGAGACGAGTCCAGGTACTCCTCCAGGTATACCCTTAGAACAAACTCGCCCATGCTGTCAGCGCTCACCTGGTTCCATCCCCGCCCAACTCGGCGGAGATGTCGGGAATTCTGGTCCTCTGAGCTTCCTCGCGGTCGAGGTAGTTCTGCATGTGGAGCACCAGCTCCGTGGTCGTGGGAGGGTCGGAGTAGGCGTTGTTTACGGCTTCCCATCCGCCTTCGCTGTAAAGCTGGGCGACAAAATCAGCGCCTGCCTGGAAGGGGAACAGCACCGTCTCCCTTACGATGCGCGGGGCTTTCAGCAGCTCCGAGTCCGCAACCGGCTCGCGAAGGATGCGGGCCTCATCTTCGGTCAACGAGGTCGCGATGTAGCCGGACGATACCTGCGCCACGTCGCCCATTATCAACGCGTTGGCCGCCCGGAAAGCGTCCGCGCCAGCCTCGCCGGTGCGCTGCCGCATTCCGCCGATGTCGAAGCGCGCTTGCTGGACCGCGCCCATGTAAGCCGAGGCATAGCCCAGCTTGCCGGCGGCGCCCATCACTGATTCGTCCAGCACCACGTAGACTTTCTCGGTCTGGTCGTCGAAGAGTGCGTTGACCTGCTGGAGCTGGATCTTCGTCAATATCTGCTCCAGGTCGTCGTCCTCCAGCATCAGCCTCAGGGCTTTGTAGAGTTCCTGGGCCTCGAATACTTGCTCGCGGATCTCGGCTCGTCTGAAAAACCCACGCGTTATCTCCTCCAGGTCCTCCCTGGACTTGAACTCGGCGTTGGCGCTAACGTCGACTTCTATGCCGCGTATCTTCGACACGTTGGCTTCGGCTTCACGCATGATCTCGGGGAGGGCCGACAGCAGGTCGATGGGAGGGATCGTTGGCACGGCCGTGGGTCCGGCGGTCGGTTCGGCCTGGGCGACCGGCTCCGCCGCGGACGTCGGGACCACCTCTGGAGACGCGGTCTCTGGGGGCGCATCGTCGGGCATGACAACAAGGGCGGCGATAACCAGGACGCCGCCTCCCAGCGCCGCCCACACCCAGTTGGAGCTTATCAGCGGCGCCGGCTTCGGGGCCGCCTCCGCCGGCGTGGGGCGAACTTTCGGCAACGATTCGAGGCGCTCGGTGTGGGCGTCATCGCTCACGGCCGCGTCAGGGCTAACGAGGTCCATCTCTTCAGTGACCTGATCGTCGTCCGACACTCCCGGCAGGGCCTCCCCGATGGCTACCCTCAGCGCGGTAATGATGGCCTTCGAAGAGTCGAACCGGTGGTTCGCGTTCTTAGCCAGCGCCTTCAGAATTATTGCCTCGATGCCGGGCTCGATATCAGCGTTCAGCACCGAGGGAAGCGGAACCGGTTCATGGACGTGGGCCAAAAGGGTCGTGGCGGGTGTGTTGGCGTGGAACGGGGTCTGGCCGACCAACATCTGGAAGAGCATCACGCCGAAAGCGTAGATGTCCGCCCTGTGGTCGGTGTCCCCGCCCATCGCCTGCTCAGGCGACATGAACTCCGGCGTGCCAAGCGCCTGAGACGCTTGAGTCAGGCGGATGGACGCCTCGAGCATACGGGCCAGGCCGAAGTCGGCCAGGACAGGTTTCTGGTCCTGGTCCAACAACACGTTGGCGGGCTTTATGTCTCGGTGGAGTATTCCCTGAGCGTGGGCGTAGTCGAGGGCGTCCGCCAGCGGGCTCATCAGTCTGATCGTCTCGGCCATCGACAGCGGCTCCGGTCCCAGCTTGTCCTGGAAAGTGCCGCCGGTCACGAGCTCCGTGACGATGTATGTGAAGCCCTTGTCCTCGCCGAAATCGTAAGTCTGCAGGATGTTGTCATGCCTTAGCCTGGCGACGGTCTGCGCCTCCTGGGCGAACCGGTCCGCGAAAGTGGGGTCCTCGATGTGGTAAGACGGCAGCACCTTGATCGCGACCTCGCGGTCCAGCGTCGGGTCGTGGGCACGAAATACCGTTGCCATACCGCCTTGGCCGATCTGCTCGACCACGCGGTATCGTCCCAAGCTACTCCCGGGAGCAATCGTCACCATCTGGGGCCCGCCTACGCTCTCGTCGTGGTTGCAGCGCTCAAATCAACACATAACCGAACGCACCGACCGCCACGAGTTTGGCGTCGTTGCCGGGGTCCTGCGCCAGGTGGGCGCGCAGCCTGGCAGCGGCGGCGTCCAGCTCTCCCGACCGTCCTGGCTCCTGGGCGCTTCCTGGCCACAGCGCCTCGATCATCTCCGAGCGGCTTATGACCGTGCCCTTTCGGGCGGCGAGTAATGACAGCAAGGAGGCGTCGACCGAATTCAGCGTGGCGTCGGCGGCGTCCATCACCCGGGCCTGCCCCGGAGCGGGCGTACGGTCGCGAATCCCGTCGGTGTCCACGGGACTGGTGCGCGGCCCCTCGAACCGAAAAACGAGAGTTACCTCGCTGCCGCCCAGGCTTATCTGGTCGCCGTGGCCTAACGGATACTCCGCCTGGCCGATCTTGTTTCGGTTGACGAACGTGCCGTTGGTGGTGTTGAGGTCTCGCACTATGAACCCGTCGGCGGATTCCATGATAAGCGAGTGCCGTCGGGACACCGTTGTCTCGTCGATTACGACGTCGTTGTCGGAGCGACGGCCGACGGTGACAGCGTGGCCTGATAGTCGAACGGTCACGCCGCTATTCGGCCCGCCCCTGATCAGCAGCGTGGCCCCTGATCCAGCTTCCATCGTGGTGGCCTCCGGCTCCCGGTCGTATCTCGCCTAGAGCGCGCTCCACAACGCCAGTCGCGCAGTAGAGATTCTACACAAGGCGAGCGCATTGTTCCATGAAACGGGCAGCGGGTCCGCGGACACCAGGCGCCCGCCCGCTGGGGTAAGTCCGGCGATGTCCTGGCCTGCTAGCCAGTCTGGCGGACAGCGAGCTCGGATGTCTGCGTGGTGAGTTGCCCCGCCGGCTACCCTCTTCCGGGTGCCGCCCCCGCGGCATGCCTCGGGCCGGCCTGGGCCGGCCCTGCCGTACTGGACCGCTCGGCCTCCAGCAGCAGGGCCCCGATCGACCGCACATTCCGGTTCAGCAGAGCAGGTCCCAGTGCGAAGCCGCTCACCAGCAGTCCGCCCAGGGCAATCGCAAATGGCACTTCGATAAAGCTCAGCTTC
The DNA here is from genome assembly GCA_965248005.1 of Dehalococcoidia bacterium. GTDB lineage: Bacteria > Chloroflexota > Dehalococcoidia > Lucifugimonadales > UBA1123 > CBDFIE01. Next base: position 681,379 of record OZ252049.1, on the reverse strand, counting down.
GTGATCGCCCCTACCCACGCGCCGCCCAGGGGCATGATGCTCCAGGTCATTCCGTAGAACCCCATCACCCGTCCTCTCATGTTGTCGGGCACGAGTAGCTGCAGTGAACTCATGATGGAGATCATGTAGGTCGAGCTCGATATCCCCATCACCACGATCAACCCCATCGCCAGATAGAACGAGCCCACGTAGCGGGAGGTTAGAGCGAACGCCGCGACGGCCAGTCCGAACACCACGGCGCCGCCTATGATCAGCAGCCCTTTGTGCGGCGTGTTGCTCTTTGATCCCAGATACATCGTAACCGCCAGCGCGCCGGTCCCGCTCACGCTCAACAGCAGGCCCTGGCCATCGGCCCCGACACCCAGGATTTCCACGGCGAACACCGGCATCATCGTGATGAAGGCCATGCCGAAAAAACTGTTGAAAAAGGTCATCCCAATGAGGAACGCGAATACCGTGTTCCCCCGGATGAAATTGAGGCCCTCCGCCATGTCGCGCATGGGGCTGTTAGTCGAACGGCGCTCGCTCGGAGGCACGTGAAGCCCGAACATCACGATGGCCATTGTGACGAATCCGGCGCCGGCCAGGTAAAAGGACACCGGGATACCGAGCCCCGCGATCACGAACCCCGCGGCGGCGGGCGCGACGATGCGCGTGCCCTGCCAGATCGACGAGTTCAGCGCGACGGCGCTCATCATCACCTTGCGGTCGATCAGGCTGGGGTAAAGCGCTTGCCGGGCAGGCTGGTCGAATGCGTTGACAGCGCCGGTCAGGAGGGCGAGAACGAAAATATGCCACAGGGCAACGACGTCGAGCAATGTCAACGTGGCCAGGAGAAAGATGAGACTCGCCGTGACGGACTGGGTGGCCATGATAAGCCGGCGCCGGTCGATCTTGTCCGCCACCACGCCGCCGAACAGGTTCAGCGCTATCGCGGACGTGGCGCTGGCCATACCCACGAACCCCAACTGTAGTGGAGAACCGGTCAGCTTGAAAACCAGCCAGCCCTGGCCAAACATCAGCATCTGGAAGCCACAGACCGATGCCAGTGTCCCCAGCCAGTATGCCCGGTAGGCCGGGTAGCGCAGGGCAGGCGGTATCTGAAATAGGCGCCTGGCTTCTGGTTCCTCGTTAACGGTCTGGGCCAAGCGTCAACTCCGTGAATTGAGGTCTTGACGAGACCCGATCAGTCCTTTAGCGGAATCCTACCCCAGACGACTTCGTCCGAGCTGTCGGACAGCCCCTGCTCTCTGATGAGGTCGCGTATCTTCAGCAGGGTCGCGTTGACCTCATCCGTCACGTACACCCAGTCAGGCTCCTCTGGGAACCAATAAGGTGAGGTGATTCGGACGACTTTGCCTTCCAAGGCGTTGAAGTAGATACCGAACTTGGAAACGTGAGGCAGCATGTGAATCTCCCGATTTCGGATAAGCTAACACACGTCTGGCTGGATGTTCAACACGCTTGGGTTCGCGAGGTCCTCCTCCGGTCCACCGCCCATTCTCACGTTGGTTTCCCAATGGCCGAAGGGGTGTCCCAAGCCCCGATCAGGCCTGCAAATGCAGGCATCTCAACTGGACTCGGCCAACTTCGGTGGGCAATCCTTGTCGGCGTAGGAACAGAATACGCAGTCGTCGCCCTGTTTGGGCCTCAAGACCGCCTGGCAATGAACACAGTCATAGAAGAACATGCAGTAGTCCACGGGCATGACAACATCCTATGCGCGTCCGCATTCCGGACAGGTCAGGACGGCTTCAGTCTCTGTCACGGCTCACATTCCGGAAGGACGGCTGCTGAAGAGGCCACCGCCTCGGCTTACATCGAAGAGCGGGCGCACCGGTGCAACAAACGCTACTACTACGAGGGTGCTGGATGGAGGCCGGCGATACGCTCCAGCACTGCCGGAACAACTCCCGAGGTACGGGAACACCAGCCACCACGCGTGGCGCACCAGCCGTGCCCCGATCTTGATGGGCTTGATCTGGACGCTGCGCAACGACCAGTGCCTGACCGCCTTGGCCAGGGTCAGCCGCAGTCGCAAGTTCCCCAGGTGGTATGCCAGCATGAACAGCCACCGCCGCACCTGGTGAGCAACGGAGCCGAGTCCGGTGCGGCCTTCACAGACATAATCGTTGGCTGTGTCCGTGACACCCAGAGCGGCATCAAGCGCGCTGCATGCCAGGAGCCCGGCGTCAGGGGTTATTGCAGCGCCGCGAAAATCCGGTCGGAGGACCGCTCCGACAGGCGCTACTCGACCGTCACGGTCTTGGCCAGGTTGCGGGGCTGGTCGACGTCGCAGCCGCGCCACACGGCAATGTGGTAGGCCAATAGCTGCATTGGCAGGGCCATCAGCATGGGGTTGGCAAGCTCCGACACCGCTGGAATGTACACGACCTCGTCCGCCCGATTTGCAATCTCGGTGTCTCCCTCTGACGCGACCGCGATGACCGTGCCACCTCGGGCCTTCACTTCATTGATATTGTTGAGCATCTTGTCATGCAGGGAGTCTTGTGGGACCAGCGCAACGACGGGCATCGCTTCGTCGATCAGCGATATGGGCCCGTGCTTCATTTCACCGGCGGGGTATCCCTCAGCGTGTATGTAGCTGATCTCTTTCAGCTTCAGCGCGCCCTCCATGGCCAGTGGGAAGTTTACGCCACGGCCCAGATAGAGGAAATCGGAACGGCGTCCGTAGCGCTTCGCGAGCGTTTTGTACTGACGCTCATCGGTCAGCATGGCGCCCAACATGTCCGGCAGCAGAGCCAGCTCGGCGATGCGCTCGACGCGGTCCTCGCGAGACAACGCCCCCCTGCGTATGCTCAGGTGGATCGCCAGCAGATATAGCGCGGTCAGCGAGCAGACGAAGGTCTTGCTGCCAGCGACGCTGATCTCCAGCCCGGCGCGAATCTGAAGCGTACTATCGGCGATTCGGGTCGTCTGAGTCCCGGGAAGGTTACACAGCGTGATCTGGCGCGCCCCCTTGCGTCGCGCCTCCTCCATTGCGGCCAGCGTGTCGGCGGTCTCGCCGGACTGGCTTAGCGAGACGACCAGTGTCCCCTCGTCGACGACCGGGTCCCGGTAGCGGTACTCCGACGAGTTGTCGAACTCGCAGGGAATTCGGGCCAGGGCCTCCATCCAGGCCCTGCCGACCATCGCGGCGTGGAGGCTGGTCCCCATGCCGATGAAAACGATTCTGTTGATGCGGTCTACGTCATCGTCGGACAGTTCGAGCTCGTCGAGGGCCACGTGAGACTGGTCGAACAACACGCGTCCGCTGAGTGCGTGCATCACCGCCCGAGGCTGTTCGTGTATCTCCTTCAGCATGAAATGTTTGAACTTGCCCTTGGTAGCCGACTGGGAGTCATACGGGACGTGGTCGGCGCTTTTGTTCACGACCGCGCCGTCGAGTCTGCGGTAGCTGGCGGTGTCCCGGTCCATCGAGACGACTTCGCCATCCTCCAGATACGCCACGTCGCGGGTGTGGGGCAGAAGCGCGGGCAGGTCGCTGGACACCAGCAGCTCGTCTTCTCCGTAACCGACCACCAGTCCTCCGGCGTTTCCCAACCGGAACGCCACCAGCCGGTCCGGATCGCGTGTCGAGAACACCACGACTGCATTCGATCCCCGGATGCGCCGAGCGGTGGACATAACCGCTTCGTCAATCGAAAGCTCCCGTTCCAGGAACGACTCGATGAGATGGGGGATGCACTCGGTGTCGGTCTGAGAGCTGAATTGGTGACCCGCCTCCACCAGCTCCTGTCTGATTTCGGCGTAGTTCTCGACGATGCCGTTGTGGACGACGACCACCTGGTTCTCGCAGTCGGTGTGGGGGTGTGAGTTCAGGTCGGTCGGCGCCCCGTGAGTTGCCCAGCGCGTGTGACCGACGCCCGTAACACCCTGTGGGACCTGGTCCCGCAGGTAATCCTGGAGGATAGTGAGCTTCCCCGATTTCTTGTGGACCACCGGGCGGCCGTGCGAGTCCAACACGGCGATGCCGGCGCTGTCGTAGCCCCGGTATTCCAGGGTGCCCAGGCCCTCCAGGATAATTGGGGCTGCTTGCCTATTGCCCGTGTAGCCGATGATCCCGCACATCAGGCGCCTCTTGTGTCTTATAGCAGTGGTGGTTACGAGACCGCGTCCCTCGTCGCCCGGTCTTTGATTCCGTCAGGGGCGAACCGAAGCCGAGACGGTTACCCGTCGCGGACCGGGTCTGATCGTTGCTCCTCGGACTCCAATGACGGCGCGCCGCTGCGTCCTGTCAGATCGCTATATACCCCTCGGTAGCTCTCCGGTAGCAGTTCGGCGATCTTGAGCATGATCGATGTGGTAAGTGACTCCAACAGCTCCTTGCTGGGTTTGCCTTCGATTTCCGGCAACGAAAATACCTGTCCCACGTTGACCCGGATGGTGCCAGTGGGGTGGAAGATGCTCATCAAGTGGCCGATATGCTGGGTCCCGGTAATAGCCACGGGCAAGATCGGCGCCCTGGAACGCAGTGCGATGTTGGCGACTCCCTGTTTCGCCCGCGCCATTGAGCCGCTGCTCCTTGTGCCCTCGGGGAACAGCACCAGCGCCCCGTCATTGGCGAGCTGGTTAAGGCTCCAGCGATAGGCTGGCACGTCGACTCCCTCGCGGTTTAGCGGGAACGCACCGTAACTGGTAAAAAACCATCGCGACAAGCGGGTCGCGAATAGCCCCTGCTTGGCCAGGAACCGAATGCGCCTGGGCAGGCTGGACGCCAGGAGCGACGGGTCCATGTTGCTGAGGTGGTTCGACACGATCATGAGAGGTCCCATTGGAGGGACGTTCTCCCGGCCCGACACCTTCCAGTCGGCGAAAAGACGCAGCAGACCGCGCTGGACGCCGTTGCAGGCGGGGTATGTCAACTCCATTGCTGTGGCCTGAATTGTCGCATCACAGTGTCGGCAATCTCGTCGATACTCATGTCATCTGTATCGAGTATCAATGCCCCTTCGGCGGGCCTGAGCGGCGACTCTTTCCTCTGGCTGTCGATGCCGTCGCGTGCCTTCAGCTCTGTCACCACCCGATCGTACGACGCGTCGCGGCCCAAATCGGTCACGTCACGAACGCGCCGATGGGCCCTGACCTCCGCGCTGGCGTCGAGATACACCTTGCCCTTTGCGTCGGGAAGCACCACGGTGCCGATGTCTCGGCCCACCATTACGATTGGTCCTTGTTCGGCTATTTTCCTCTGCTGCTCGACCAACGCAATCCTTACGCCCTTTGTCGTAGAGACCTGCGAAACGCTAAGGTCGACCTTCGGTGCCCTCAATTCGTCAGTGATGTCGCGCCCGTTGACCATCAGTCGGTCTCCGGAAGGCCCTCCGACAGGGTCGATCCGCGAGCGCCGGCTCAACTCCGTAAGGGCTGCATCGTCCCTCACGTCTATCCCGGCCTCCAGGGCCAGCAGGGTCACCGCTCGGTACATTCCGCCGGTATCCAGAAATTGAAACCCTAGCCGACGTGCAAGCTCGCTGCCCACGGCGGTCTTGCCAGAGGCAGCGGGCCCGTCGATGGATATGGCGTTGCTGATTTTCAAGTCAGCCGATGGCTTTCCTCGTCTGAAGGACCCGTCCCAGTAGCGGGCGACTTCCGTACTGCCACTCAGATGATTATATTGCTGGACTCAATGTAGTGGCAAGCTGGCCCTGGACGGCAACTTGGTTGGCGGCGACGGGGCCGTGTTTTTGGCGCGCCGGCCTCCGCCAGGTCCGCCACATTCGAAGCGAATTCACGGTCAGCTGGGCGATCTCGGTTGCCCTGCCTCACCAGCGCTACGGAATGCGAAAGTGAGAGCGTACCCGTTCCTTGAAGTCGGCCTCACGTCGTACGATTCGGCCCTCGCGGAGCAAAGTTTCAGGGCCCGTGACGGCCGGCGGCCTGGCGTTGACGGGAGCGGTCCCGATCACTCCCCCGTCCTCCAGGGTTGCGATGCTGCTGGCGGGCCTGCCCAGGACCTCGGCCAGCGCCCACCGGTTGTGTTGGCCTAGCAGCGGCGCCGCGTGCTCGATTCTGCCGGGTGTCTCGGAGAATCTCCACGGCCTGCTCGCGTATGGCAGAGGAGGCATGCCCGTGGACGAGTGGTGCTCAACCATCTCGAAGAAGCCACGCTCGTTCAGATGGGGGTCGAACAGCAGCTCTTTGCCGTCGAGGACCGCCCCTGCCGGGACCTTGCGCGCCTGCAAACGTCGCTCCAGCTCTCGGTGGTCCCAGCGGATGGTCTCGCGTTCGATCAGCCCGTCCAGCTCCTGCCGGTTACGCCAGCGCGCCAGGGCGTCGACGAATTTTTCGTCGCCGGACCACGCTGGACCGCCCAGAACCTCGCACAGTCCGGACCACTGGGCATCCGTACCGGCTGAGATTGCGATCCAGGCGTCGTCGCCGTCGCATTGGTAGCACCCTTGCGGGGCGAACGCCGGGTCCCCGTTGCCGATCCGCTCCGCCGTCCGCGAGTTGGCGGCAAAGTCCATGAAAGCTTCAGGCACCGTTGAGCTCAGCGTCTCGGTCTGTGAGAGGTCGATGAACTGGCCTTCGCCGGTGCGCGTGCGGTGGACAAGGGCCGCGGCAATGGCGAACACCGTGTGTTCGGCCGCCGTGTAGTCCGCGTACGGTATCTCAGGCAGCATCGGAGGCCCGCCCCGGTAACCCGTCATGTGTGCCAGTCCGGAGGCGGCCTCGGTGCCATACCCTATCGCACCAAACCCGCTCCACGGGCCCGTGTGGCCGTAACCGGTGGACGAGACCATGATGACGTCGGGTCTCACCCGCCGGAGGTCCTCGTACTCCAGGCCGAAGTTTTGCACCACCCTGGGCGTAAAGTTTTCGGCGAACACGTCGCTAATGGCGATCAGCTCGATCAGCGCCTCGCGCCCTTGGGCGTTCGTGAGGTCCAGGGTTACGCTCAGCTTGTTGCGGTTCTGCTCGTAGAAGTTTACGGCTCTGTTCCAGTACTCGCCCTCGACGTTGTCGTCGTAGAACAAGCCGGCCCGGTACATCTCCAGCCGCACACAGGACTCGATTCTGATGACCTGGGCGCCCATGTCCGCGAGCAGCTTTGTCGCGTAGGGTATCGCGATGAGCTGGCCCATCTCCACGATGCGAACTCCATCCAGCGGTAGGCGCATCGCTATATCACCCCGACGGCGCTCAGACGCGCCAGCTCGTCTCGACTGTACCCCAGCTCGTCGCAGTACACCTGGGAGTTATGCTGCCCAAGCAGAGGCGCGGGGGACCTTGCCTCCCATGGTGTGGTGCTCATGATGAAGGGCGCTCCAGGGTATGGAATGCGGCCCGCGACGGGGTGGTCCACTTCCACGAAGTACCCCCTGGCGTCGTACTGTGGGTTGTCCAGCACCTCGTCTGGCCCCTGTACGACGCCGTAAATGAGACGCCGCTCTTTGTGGGCGGCGTAAAAGAGATCGAATTTCTTGCGTTGGCGAAAGGTTTCGGCCAGGGTGCGGTCCAGCTCTGCCGCGTGATCGTGTCTGCCTTCGGCCGTTGCGAACCGCGTGTCTTTCAGCTCGGGGTTATCGAGGAATTTCGCTGACTCGTTCCAGTCGTCGCCACCGAAGACGATTGGCATGATGTACCCGTCGCTGGTCTCGACGGGCACGCGAGGGATCTCCCCGGCCAACTTGGGCTGCCGCCATTTCACCGTGCCCGTGTAGGCGAAAGCGGAGGCGGTGTCCCGAAGGGCCGAAGCGATGGACTCCTGGATGGACACGTCGACCCACTGGCCCTGTCCGGTGAGCTGCTGATGGAGCACGGCGATCGCCGCACCAGAGGCTGCGTTGGTGCCCGCCTTGTACTGCGCCTGGTAGAGGGCGTGCTTCAGCGGCTCGCGTTCGTTAGAGCCAAAGATGTACATCAGGCCGCCGAGGGCGTATTCGACGATGTCCGAAGCCTCGTAGTCGCGGTACGGGCCCGACTGGCCGAAGTTCGAGATCGATACGAAGACCAGCGACGGGTTGGCCCGCTGAAGCTTTTCATAGTCGAGACCAAGAGACGGCAGTAGGGCGGGCCTGAAGTTCTCCACGAGAACATCGACTTCACGCACCAGTTTCTCCAGAATAACGCGCCCGTCCTCGGAGTTGATGTCCAACGTGATTGACCGCTTGGACGTGTTGAGATACAAGAATGGCAGGCTCTTGTCGGGATGGGGGTGGTCCCCGACGAAAGGGCCTCGATGTCGCGTCGGGTCTCCTGAGCCGGGGCGTTCGACTTTGATTACGTCCGCGCCGAAGTCGGCCAGGAGCTTGGTGCAGTAAGGCCCGGCCACGTGATGGGTCAGGTCCAGCACTCTAACGCCTTCCAGGGCAGATCCAGTCAACTGTCGCCTCCAACTCATGAAGGTGCGGGATGTCGCCGCGCAGATTATACAGAGATGACGGCAACCTTAAAAGCGACGAAACACGGGGTAGCCCGCACCCGCCTGCACAGACGGTCCACCGGACACAGTTGCCTGATCAGGGCCGCACACATATAATCGGGCTGCCTAACCCGACTACTTTGAAACCCCGCAGGAGGAATGATGGGCGCAAAATTAGTGATTTACGGTCCCAACGAGGCCGCGCTGGAGCGGTTCCGGCAGCTAGCTCCCTCGGGCACCGACCTGGGCTGGGTCGACTCCAGCCTTTCACTGGAGGAACAGGCCGAGCAGATGAGAGATGCCGTTGCCGCAATCATGGGCGGAGGGAACGTCTCGGTGGAGCTGGCCGCCGAATGCCCTAATCTGAAGCTGGTCCAGACCATCAGTGCGGGGACCGATCGGCTGGACAAGAGGGGGCTCGGCGAGCTCGGAGTAAAGGTCGCTAACAACGGAGGCGGCAACGCCGTGGCCGTGGCGGAGCACACCATTGGGCTGCTGGTAAGCACACTCAGAAAGATGCAGCTCCAGTTCAGCTCTGTGCACGCCCGCAAGTGGGCAGGCGACATCCATGCCACCTGGTTCTCACAGGCCCATGAGATCGTGGGCAAGAGGGTAGGGATCATCGGTCTGGGCAGGATTGGCGTGAGCGTGGCACGCAGGCTCCAGGGCTGGGAGTGCGAGATCGTCTATTCCGACGTCGTGGAAGCTCCCGCCGAGCTGGCGGAAGAGCTTCACGTGACTCGCCTGTCTATGGACGAACTGCTTCAGACCAGCGACATAATCACGCTGCACGTGCCTCTTGGCAGCCCGACCAACGGGATGATCAGCGATCGCGAGTTTGCTCTTATGAAGCCCACGGCGATTCTGATCAACGCGTGTCGTGGCCCCGTCGTCGACGAGGCGGCGCTGATTCGCGCGATGAAAGACGAACGGATAGCCGCCGCGGGGCTGGACGTCCTCGAAGAAGAGCCTACTAGAGAGGACAACCCCCTGCTGGACATGGAAAACGTGCTCGTTACGCCCCACATGGCGGGTTTCTCGGTGGAGGCGGGCGAAAAGAGCCGAGTGTTCGCTCTGGGAAACACTGCCAGGGTGGTCCGAGGCGAGGAGCCCAATTCGGTGGTGCTTCCGGACTAATGTCCTGAGTCAGAAGCTAGCCCAATATTTCGCGGGCCTTCGACTGGCTCAGGCCGAACGGAACCTGTTGCTTCCCCGTTCGTGGTGAGCCCTTTGGCGGGCTCAGGCTGAGCGGAACGTGTTGCCTCCACGTTCGTTGTGAGCCTGTCGAACCACAGTCCCGCTGAAACAGTGAGCGCGAATTATGCAATGCATTTGCGAATCAGGAACGTAGTACCTAGCCAGGGAACTCGGCGTTGGGCTGGTCCATTCGCCTCGGGTTGGTCGAAGCGGCACACCACGAACAGGCTTGGTCCCACCGGGGGTCTGTAAGTCAACCGGTAGCCGTTCGTCGTTGTGGCGAAAGGCCCGTCCCGGCGACCTACCCGCCGTGCTGACCCCCTACCTTCTCCAAGAGCTGCAGCGGCGCCGCGCCCAGCAGGGACTCGGCCTCCTCCCGGTCAAGACCGGCGCCCAGCGCTACGCTCATGGCGAACTCCTCGCTCAGCAGGTCTTCCGGGCCGTGGGCGTCGGAGTTCAGCACCAGCCGTGCCCCCGTCTGATTTGCCGCCTTGACCACGTGGCCGTTGGCGGAGGAGTGGCCTCGTCGCGCCGATACCTCCAGGAAGATGCCGTTCCGCGCGGCGATACCGGCCTCGTCGCCCGTGATAAGCCCCGGATGGGCCAGGATGTCCACGTGCTCGGACGAGACGGCGGCCAGGTTGGTGCCGGGCTCCACGGGCTCGACGATCGTCTCGCCGTGGACGTTTACCACCTTGGCGCCCAGGCGCCGGGCCTCCCGCGCCATCAGGTCGATGTCGTCTTTGGGCGCGTAGGTGATCTCGACACCCGGCAGCGCCAGAATGTCCCAGCGTTTAGACGCCATTTCGCAGTCGGCGATCAACGTCTTGAGGACGAGCTCCAGGTTGCCCGGGCCGACGTGGTCAGTGATGGCCATGACCCGGTAGCCGGCGACATAGGCCCGACGGATTAGCTCGGTCGGGGCCAGCACCCCGTCGCTGAGAAACGTATGCGTGTGGAAGTCGTACACCCTCTCGCTACTCCTCTGAGAGCTTAGACGCCAGGTTACGCATCGCCCGCGCGGTGTTTCTCACGCGGAACTCCGGCGTCTTGTCCGGGTGGTCCACCTTCAGGCAGACGAACACCGGCCCCTTGGCCGACATGATCGCAGGCAACTCGCTGGCTAGATCCTCCAGGTCGTCGAACTGGTGAGAGGCTGCGAAGCCTGCGCCCTCCGCCATCGCCGCCAGGTCGAACTTTCCGGAGCCGGGCACCGGCTGGCCGCCGGTAGTGAAGTAGACGCCGTCCTCGAAGACGAAGTGCACCAGGTTTTCGGGTGCCGCGCCCGCGATTGTGACCAGCGAGCCCAGGTTCATCAGAAGAGCGCCGTCCCCGTCCAGCACGACGACTCTCCGGTCAGGTTGGGCCAGCGCGATGCCCAGGGCCACCGAAGACGCCTTGCCCATCGCACCGAATATCGGCAGGTCCAGGTCCGTGTTCTGCGTAACCGAATCCCAATACCGGTCCGGCGTCATCGTGCTGACCACGATGGCGTCTCCGCGCTCGCGGTTAATTGCCTTTACTGCTTCAAGCGAGGGGATCATCAGGCCTGCGGTCCTCGTGTGTCCTTAGGCGAGTTCATAAAGTATTCCCGAGAGATTGTATTGACTCCTCGCGGTGACTTCAACCTTTGGGAATGGGGCACGCGGCCGGCCCCGGTTGTGAAGTCGGCGGGAGCTCAGGCGGGCGCGCCCGCCCCCGCGTCGAAGGCGGGTCAGCCGGCCCCGTTGGGACCGTCGCCGTTGGGCGCCCGGTACCGCATCTCCAGCGGTAGGGACTCGGCCAGCCCCAGGGCGCCGATAACACGATTGGCGACGTAGTCCACGATCTCGTCCACGCTCTGGGGTTTCAGATAGAACGGTGGCTCAGGTGGGAGGATCGTCACCCCCAGTCGGGCGAGCTTCGCCATGTTTTCCAGGTGAATCGGGCTCAGGGGCGTTTCGCGCGGCACGAGTACCAGCGGCCTGCGCTCCTTCAGACACACGTCCGCCGCTCGCCGAATCAGGTTGTCGGAGAACCCGTGGGCTATCGCTGCCAGCGTGGCCATGCTACAGGGGACGACGGCCATCCCGCGAACGGGGACGGAGCCGCTGGCGATTGGGGCATCGATTCGCCCCGCCGGGTAGAAAGTGAACAGGGCTGAATCGCGCCACCTCTCCAGCGACTCGCCGAAAGACTCCTCCATCTCTTGGTTCCAGACGGTCCGGGAGGCCGACGAAGCCGAAGCTATGACCCGGTTGCCCCGTTCCAGCAGCAGGTCTACCGTCGCACGCGCGAGGGCCGCGCCGCTGGCGCCAGTGATACCCACGACCACCGGCAGATCGTCGCTCACACTTTCGCTGGTCTGGCCGGCATCGATTGTCACAGGTAGATCGCCACGGCAGTCCCTGCCAGTATGGTGGTGGACATATACCCGTTTATCCTCGCGAAAGCTTTTCCCATATTGGACAGGTCCTCCGGCGAGACCAAGTAGTATCTGTATGCGAGAAGCCCGACCGCTGCCCCACACCCGACGTAGTATGGCCAGTCGAGCCCCATCCACAGGCCTAGTGCCAGAAGCGATGAGACGGCCAGCACGTCGAGCGACTGGGCGAGCCTGAAGGCTGCGGCTATGCCGAACCGGGCGGCCACCGAGTTCAGACGTTCCTTCAGATGAAATTCGCGGTCTTGGGTGTGGTAGAGAATGTCGAAGGCTCCCGCCCACAGCGCCACTGCCACCGACAGAAGCACCGGCTGGAGCGACAGGCTGCCTCTCACGGCGATCCAGGCCGCGGATGGCGCGATCGCCAACGCCCAACCGAGCATCAGGCTCGCGGTCCACGTAAACCGCTTGGCATAGGGGTACAGCACAATATACGCCGCTGCGACGGGCGTCAGCGCCAGCGCAAGGGTATTGAGCAGGGCGGCGGCCAACATCAGGATAGCCAGCGACGCCACGGCAAGCGCGACCATCTCGCTCGTCCGGAGCCTTCCGCTGGGCAGGTGGCGAGCGGACGACCGGGGGCTGCGGGCATCGATGTGGCGGTCGATGACCTGGTTTGACGCCATCCCAGCCGTGCGTGCGCTGACCATCGCCAGCGTGATCAGGCCGAAGGTGCGCCAGTCCGGAAAGCCGTCAGCCGCCAGAAGCATCCCCATGTAGGCGAAGGGCAGCGCGAAGACGCTCTCGTGAAACTTTATCGCGTCGAGGAATAGCGGGGTCTTACGAATCATGCCCCGATGCAGTCCGGCGGAGGAGGTCACAGCCCGTATTCCCCCCATTGGCGGTCCACCAGCTCCCTCACCTCCCGGGACATGACGATGTCAGGCGGCCACTCTCGGGCGCGCCCGTCAAGCGGGCCCTTGGCGGTGGCGTCGATGCCCATCTTGCTGCCGTACTTGGGCTGGGGCGTCGCATGGTCCAGGTCGTCTATCGGGCCTTCGGAGAACATGACGTCAGTGGCCGGATCGATGTTATTGGTGACGCGCCACGCCACCTCCGACAGGTCCTGCACGTCGACGTTGTCATCGACGACGACGATCGTCTTGGCAAGCATAAGCAGGCCCATGCCCCACAGGGCGTGCATCACCTTCTGGGCGTGACCCTGGAACTCCTTGCGGATGGACACGATCACAAGGTTGTGGAAGACGCCCTCCGCGGGCATATTCATGTCCGTAACTTCGGGAAGCGCCATCTGTAGCGCGGGCAGCATGATCCGCTCAGAGGCCTTGCCCATGAAGAAGTCCTCGGTGGGTGGGCGTCCGACCATCGTCGTCGGGTAGATGGGCTCTTTTCGGTGCGTGATGGTCGTGACGTGGAACACGGGGTAATCTTCGGCGGGGGAGTAGTAGCCGGTATGGTCTCCAAAGGGACCCTCGGGCCGGAGCTCGCCGGGCACGACGTAGCCTTCGAGAACGTACTCCGCGTGCGCCGGCACTTCCAGGTCCACACTCTTGCAGGCAACCACCTCGACGGACTCCTCACGAATCAGGCCAGCCACGGCCAGCTCGTCCATGTCTGGCGGAAGAGGCATCGAGCCGCTCCAGATTGTGGCGGGATCGCCCCCAAGCGCCACGGCAACTTCCAGCCTGTCGCTCCCTCGCGACACGCCCTCGCGATAGTGGTGGGCGCCCCCCTTGTGGGTCTGCCAGTGCATGCCCGTAGTGTTGCGGTCGATCACCTGCATCCGATACGTCCCGACGTTGCGTCGGCCGGACTCCGGATCGCGGCTGATTACCAGCGGCAGCGTGATGTAGCGCCCCGCGTCCATCGGCCAGCACTTCAAGGCAGGCAAGATGCCCAGGTCGACCTCATCCCCGGTAACTACGACCTCCTGGCACGGCGCGCGCCGCACCGTCTTGGGCTGGGCCCTGGCAGCATTCAGCAGCGTCCCCAGGGCGCGCACCTTGTCGGACAGGCCCGTTGGCGGACCCTGGGCCAGCGCCAACAGCTTCCTGACCCGCGAGGCCAGCTCTTCCACGTCCTCCACACCCAGGGCCCAGGCCATGCGCTGGTGGGTGCCGAACAGGTTCATTACGACTGGGGTATCGCAACCTTGGACGTTCTGGAACAGCAGGGCAGGGCCGCCCGATTTCACGACTCTGTCCGCGATCTCCGTGATCTCCAGGTCCCGGCTCACCGGGGCAGTTATGCGCCTGAGCTCGTCGCGCCGCTCCAAGAACTCGATGAATTCGCGGATGTCCTTGAAATTCATGTCGTCAGGAGGTCCTTCCAGCGGTTCGTAGCTCGGACGAGGAGAGGTCTTCCCTGAAGCTCGACTCTGGGATCTCCTCGAACATCCCAGAGAACCTCGGTGGCACTGCAACGTCCGCAAGGGCGCGGTAGCGGCCGCCCTGCAGCCGTCCCGCCACCAGGAAGCCGCCACCCGATGTCTCGATCTCCGAAAGTGCCAGCAGCATCCGCACCTCGTCGTCCTCATAGTAACGAGGGTCGACCAGGCGGGACAACGTGTCCGTCCCGATAATCAGCTTCCCGCCGGGAAAAAGCTTCGCCTTCTCGGAGAAGAGGCGGGCATCGGTGACAATAACCGTGCCTTGCCCGGCAAACTGGGACACTCGGTCTCTGATTACCTGTTCCGGGAGCGGCGGTTTGTCGACGTTAGACACGGACAGCTCGTATGCCACCGGCGCGTTCAGCATCTTCGACGCTACTCTCGCCAGCCTCCGGTGGCCGTCGTGGAGCGGATTAAACGAGCCTGGCAGTATGCCGCCGGTGTGGTAAGGGTCGGGGACCCAGGTCCCGTCAGCGAGGTAGGCGGCCGTCCGGACGTGTCCGGCGAGCAGCGCCTCCAAGGGGTCCCGGTAGCTGACCTTCGACTCCTGGACAGCCTCGGCGGCTGAAAGCTCCAGGTCCGCTGATTCGTGAACGCCGGAGGCCTCCGCCAGCGCCCGCAGTATCAGCCGGCTGACCACCTGCTCTTCGCCCTCGCGGTCGCGGAGGCCCTTCTCCAGTGTCAGGCTGTACGTCTGCGACCCCTCGGCGCTGCATATCCCCACGTGGCAGCGATGCTCGCCGCGCTTGGGCCTGTCCGTGGCTATCGTCGCGGTGCACGACACCCCGAGGACAGGGCTCGAGGCGCGCCTGATGCGGACCGATTGTCGGTAGGCAGCCTGCGCCATCAGCTTGGCCATGGTGGCGCTGACCGTCTGTTTGGGAGGGGTGTAGCCCAGGTAGCGCTCCAGCGACGCCGCAGAGTAGGGGACCAGCGCCTCCAGTACCGTTCGCGACGCTCCCGAAACCCTCAGCAGCCAGCCTAACGCGCTGCTCCCCGCGCCCGCGAACGCGAAGGACGCCGACCAGGGCGAGTCGTGAATGCGCTGGACCGTCTGTCTGATGCGAGAATCCATAGAAAATGGGCGGGCAGCCCGCACTAGATACTATAGTCTCCAGCGATACGCCACGCAACGTTGGGGGACCGGCCGGAGCGCTCTGGCCTTCGTACTACCGCATCGGTACGATCGCGGATAGAGACTGGCGAAAACACAGACGCCCTACCCAGCCGCCCGAGGCAATGGTAGGGCGTGTGAATCGTTTATCGGAAACTGTTATTCGGTCCGGCGTTCCGAGTCCGCGTCTCCCGGGCCGCCGCTCTCGAGCGCCGACGGCTCGATTGGAGGCGCTCCGGGTCCAGCCGCGCCGCCTCCACCTCCTGGCGATTGACCTCGACTCCGCAGGAAGAAGAACCCGCCGACGGCGCCGAGCACCACAACGACTACAACAATCAGTATGATCACGAGCGGCCCGCCGGCTTCTTCGGGGGGCGGTGGCGGTTCAGGCGGCGTCGGCGTGTCCGTGGGCGTCGCGGTCGGCTGTGGTGGCGTCGCGGTTGGGGGCGCCGTGGCCGTCGCCGTCGGTGGCGTCGTGGCCGTCGCCGTCGGTGGCGTCGTGGCCGTCGCCGTCGGTGGCGTCGTGGCCGTCGCCGTCGGTGGGGCCGCGGGCGTTGCTGTGGGCGGCGCCGTAGGCGTGGCTGTGGGCGGCACGGGCGTGGCTGTGGGCGGCACGGGCGTGGCTGTGGGTGGCGCGGGCGTGGCTGTGGGTGACACGGGTGTGGCTGTGGACGGCGCCGGAGTCGCGGTGACGGTTGGCGTTGATGTGAAAGTGGGTGTCGGTGTCGGCGGCGCTTGGACGTTAAACGAACCAAGAAGCCGCTCTACACGAACGTCATACGACCCAATCTGTTTCGCCACCACAAACTCGAACTCGACGGAGCTACTGGGCGCCACGTTGACGGTCTTCGACAGCTCGATGGTGTCGTCGATCCAAAGGCTCGCAGGATATACCAGCGCATCGTCGCCAGTATTTGTGACGAGAGCTCTTATTGTCACCTGTTCCCCCAGCGCCGCGGTGGCGGGCGAGATCTGGAGGTTGGTGACCGCGAAAGCAGCTACCGGTGGCAGTTTGCTTCCTGTGATCGCGATGGTCGAGAACCCGGGGAGCACGCCAGTGTAGTATATCCGCTGCTGGTCCTCTCTGACGCGTTTGCCCGCAAAGGGGGCCCACTCTGATGTCTCCTCATCCAGCCGGTTGAACTCGATGGACCACTTGTGTATATCGTTGGCGGCGATCCAGCTCTGCTCTACGTAGAACGTCATGTGGACCGCGGCCAGGTCTCCTGGCTCGACCCCCTCCAGGTCCACGGTGAATACGGACGGGCTTCCCGCGACCGTGCTGACTACGCGGTCGGGTGGGAACAGGGCTGGAAGGCTCGGTAGGTCTTGTACGTTGACCTGAACGCCGGTCCGGGCGACGTTGAACTTGCCGAGGATCGAATCGATGGGCGCGGGGCTGGCAACCAAGTCTGCCCAGGCCAGTTGCCCGGTGTCGCACACCGCGTAGATCGCTAAGTCGGCGCCCACCTGCGTAAATTCGGGCGGCTCGCAGTCTGGGTCTACCTGCGGCACGATTTCACCGACGAACACCGCGGACGGGGTTTTAAGCAAATTGTCGAAAAGCACCTGCTTGTTTAGCGTATGGAGCTTTTCGGCTGTCACTTGCGTCAGCGCGCCCGTCAACTTCGTTTCCGGTAGCTCGCCGATAATAGCCTCAAATTTGAGGTTGAAAGTAACTTCGAAGATCGCCCCGGTCTTGAAGTCGGTTACGCCTAGCAGGATGTCTGCGGCCTTCCCGGCGGAGAGGGCGTTGTCGTTGACGAACTCGGCCGCCCGGACGGCCACGATCTTATCCGAGTTGAAAATTTCGGTGGCTTTCGTCGCGCCCAACTCGTCGGACTCCAACATGGCCGCCGCTCTTCCAGCCGCCAGCGACGCAGACGCCAGGACTTCTGCTCCCCTGCCGGTATCGAATTCGTCGGAGGCCAGTAACTCGGCGGCGCGGTTGGCACTCAGTTCGGCCTGGTCGAGAATGGTCGCGACCCGGTCGACGGTGATCGTCTCCGACTGGAGGGCGGCGGCGAAGATGTCGACCTCAGCCTGGTCCGACTGAATTATTCGGGCGGCCGCACCGGCGTCCAACGCATCAGACCCCAGTACCGTCGCCACGTCATCGACTTCGAAATTCCCGGTGCCGAGAATTTCCGCAACCAAGTCGGGGTCAACATCTACAATGTCCCCGATGACCTCAATTGCCGAATCGGGGTCGCTTAGCAAAAGTTTCTTCACTTCAGCAGCTGCGACGTCAACGGTTATGTCCCCGGTGTCGAGTCCCGATACCAGGACACTCGGAGGAATTGGCGTCGCCGTGGGTGGTGGTGGCACAGTGTCCTCATCCTCCGTTGGTGGGGGACCACCCCCTCCGCCGGGAAAGAAAATTATTGCCTGGGGCGTGGCCGTTGGCGTGATGGTCGGCGTGGCGGGCAGCGTCCCCGGGATAGTTCCAGGGGTTGGGCATGGCAGCGTCGACGGGAGAGTACCGGGAATCGTGCCTGGTAGAGTACCCGGCAAAGTTCCGGGCGTCGGGCATGGCAGCGTTGAAGGGAGAGTTCCGGGAGTCGGGCATGGCAGCGTCGTTCCGGGAATCGTGGCTGGCAGCGTTCCGGGAGTGGGGCAAGGCAGCGTCGACGGTAGAGTACTGGCTATCGCGGATTGTTGGCCACCGATCAGCCCGCGGTTAAACAAGACAGATGCGATAATCAGTCCCAATAGCAAGAGCGCTGCGTAGCCAAGGGCGCTTCTATCCATCGGTACCTACGTTTGCCAGCGGATTCAGGCGTTTCCCCAACTGCCCCACATTTAACTAACGAGGCGCTATCTCGATGGGTAGCCCCTCGTTACGACAGCCGATTTTATATCTAGGGAACCTCTGAATAACCCTTCATATGCTGGATTGAATTGATTGCAGGGGTAGTTCGAAGATGTTCAATTCTTTGCGATGGCCCATCAGGCTGTTGCGGCCCTAAATCGGGTCTGTTTGGGCTTCGAAAGCGGGCTCTGCCGGGGGCGTGTCGCCGCTATCAACCTGATTTGGGCGCACTTCTCTCTCGTCACACCGCCAAGTGGCGCTCGGCTGTCATCAAGTTGGCAAACCCCATCAGCAACGCCAGCCGTTGCGTGTTCTTGGCCAGTCCACGATACCGCACCTTGGCGTAGCCAAAGTGACGCTTCACATACAGGAACGGATGCTCCACCTTCGCCCTGACCGACGCCTTGCGCTTCTCCGCCAACGCCTCCTCGCTTTCAGGTGCTAGCTGCCGACGCCGACCGGGCTTCATCGCCACGCGCCACTCCACATCCAACTCTCGGTTCTCCTCCCGCTTATCGACTCCCTGATACCCCGCATCGCCCCACACCCGCGTCTCTCCACCGTGTAGTAACCGGTGAGTTTCGGTCACGTCATGCACGTTCGCTGATGTCATAGCTACACTATGCACCACCCCTGTCTCTTCGTCCGCCCCGATGTGCACCTTCATACCGAAGCTCCACTTGTTGCCCTTCTTGGTCTGGTGCATCTCTGGGTCACGCTCCCGGGCACGGTTCTTAGTCGACGACGGCGCCTCGATGATGCTCGCGTCCACTATAGTCCCCTCCCGAAGACGAAGCCCCTGAGTCTCCAGGTGGACGTTGATGGTCTTGAACAGACCTTCGCCAAGATCGTGCTCCTCCAGCAAGTGGCGGAAGTTCAGGATCGTCGTCTCGTCAGGCAGAGGGCCCGACAGCCTCAGGCCCACGAATCGCCTCACCGACTCGACCTCGTATAGCATGTCTTCCATCCCAGGGTCGCTCAGGTTGTAGAACAGCTGCACGCAGTGTATGCGAAGCATCGCCGACAGCTCATACGGATGCCGGCCTCGGCCAGCCTCGGGATAGTATGGTCGAATGCGACTCTCCAACTGTCCCCACGGTATCAGACCGTCCATGCGCTCCAGAAACAGCTCCCGCCGAGTCTTGCGCTTCTTACACTCGTACTCCAGGTCCGCAAATGTCGGCTGGTTCATCTACTCTTGCTCCCGTCCTTAGTCAGTTCGTCTCCACTTGTCATGGTACTATGCCACCATAATCCACGGACTTGTTCAGAGTATCCCTAGAATCGATTAAATGTCAATGCGTTTCGCTCGTCGCGAAACCTCCCGGTGAGCGGCGACGGAATAATGTTATCGGCATGCCGATGGAATGAGCCAAACCTACTCTCGTTACCCGCCGCAGCTTGCGCCGTATCGATGGAATCAATTCCTTGGACCATTTCCGCCCTTGGTAGGCGGACTCGGTCGATGCGTGTCAGTACGGTCAGAACTGGATGGTCTGTAATCTAGTCCTGACTTTCACTAATGCTGGTAAGTCAACACTTAATTTCATATTTCCAACCGCGTCAGCAGTTTAAGGGTGGTCGGTAGCCTGTGCCTGCACAGGCTCGTTCGTTGACATTGCCAATGGCTGCCCCCTAGAATCCAGACGGTCCAGACGGCGCAGGCGCGCCATCATCCGGATTCGCCAACTGAGCAGCACGGGGGGCGATGTGCGACAGGCCTGGGAACCACGGCCCGGCGACAGGCTCATCAGGCATCCGCGCCAGGAGGAGATCGGGCCTGTAAGGGTCACGGTTGGGCAGCGCAGAAGCCAGTCGCGTGCGGGCACGTCCCCGCTGATCATTATCTACATCTTCGCGGTTCTGGTGGCAATCGGTACCGGTCTGCTGCTTCTGCCGTTCACGCACCACGGCGGCGGGTTCACCCCGTTCGTCGTGGCACTGTTCACCGCGACCTCAGCAGTCACCGTCACCGGCCTCGTTATCGAGAACACGACGGGCTACTGGACCCAGAGCGGGCAGGCGATTCTGCTTGGCCTTATGTTCGTTGGCGGGTTGGGCTTCATGACCTTCGCCACGTTCCTTATCATCCTGGTTGGTCAGCGGGTGACCCTATCACAGCGTCTGTTAGTACGCGAAAGCCTCGGAGTTAATCAGCTCGGCGGACTTGTCAGGATGACGGTGGGGATAGTTCTTGTCGCGGTGGGAATCCAGGTCGTCGGATTCGCCGCTCTGGCGGTCAGATTTTGGTTTATCTACACGCCGGGAGAAGCGATATGGCAGGCTGCATTTCATGCCATATCAGGGTTCAACAACGCGGGCTTCATCGCGCTCAAGGAGGGGGGCGGGCTGGCGGACTTTCGGTCGGACTACGCAGTCACCGGCGTAATCGCCACGCTGATTATCCTCGGGAGCCTCAGTTACGTGGTCATGATGGAGGTTGTCAGCAGAAGAAGGTTCGGCCTGTTTGGCCTGAACACCAAGCTGATACTGGTCATGACCCCACTGCTGGTGGCCCTTGGGATGGGTGTGTTCCTGCTGTTCGAATACCAGAACCCGGACTCGATCGGGTCGCTGTCTCTCGGCCAGAAGTTGGCGGCATCGTTGTTCGAGTCCATCAGCAAGACGGCGGGATTCACCACGGTCGATTACGGCGCCACCGAGCAGCAGACAAATTTCGTGTTCGCCGGCCTAATGTTCGTTGGTGGCGCGTCAGCATCCGTTGCAGGTGGCATAAAGATAAACACTCTGGCGGTAGTGCTGGTCGCCATGTTGTCGACGATGAGGGGCAGGTCCCACGCTTCAGTCTTTAGCAGGGAGATACCCGACGAACAGGTGCGGCGGGCGCTTGTTGTCGGAGCGGTCTCGACCGCGTTTGTTTTTAGCATCGTGGTGCTCATGACCCTCTCGAACAGCGGCCTGGATTTCCTCGACCTGTTCTTCGAGACCGTATCCGCCTTTGGCACTGTGGGCTGGAGCACGGGCATAACCCCACAGCTATCTTCCTGGGGCCACCTGATCCTCGTAGTCGCTATGTTCGTCGGGAGGATTGGCCCTTTCACCGTAGGCCTCGCGATGGCCCAAAGAGCCGAGGGTGACCCGTATCGATTCGCCCAGGAACGCGTTACAATAGGATGACTTGCGGCAGCCTCCGGTAAAGAATTAGGTGGTGCTGATATGAAAAAACAGATCGCGGTACTGGGTTTGGGCAGGTTCGGCTCCAGCGTGGCTAGGTCCTTGTACAACCTTGGTCACGACGTGCTGGCTATTGATAAGGACGAAACTCGCGTTCAGGGAATCATGGGCCAGGCGACCCACGCGCTGGCAGGGGACTGCACTAACGATCTGGTGCTCAAGGAGCTGGGGATTCCGGACTACGACGCGGCGGTGGTCTCCATCGGTTCGGACGTCGTGTCCAGCATCATGTCCTCAGTTCTCCTCAAGACCATGGGCGTGCCGTACGTGGTCTCCCGGGCCCACAACGAGCTCCACGGCAACACCCTCGAACGCGTCGGCGTCGACAAGGTCGTCCACGCGGAAGAGGAAATGGGCAACCGCCTGGCCCACAGCATGTTCAATCCAAATGTTGAGGAGTACCTCGAAATAACGCCGAACTTCGGAATAAGCAAGTTGAAGATCCCGACCAGGTTCGTAAATATGAGCTTGAAAGAGCTCGGGTTCTCCAGCCCCCGGAACAAGTACGGCCTGGTCGTGCTGGCCATTCGGCGCGGCAAGGACATCACGCTTAACCCCGACACCGACGACCGCCTTCAGGCAGGCGATTGGCTGGTGCTGGCGGGGCGCGACGACATGCTGGACCGTCTGGACGCCGTCGTGGAGGACGTCTCGCTGGTCGGGGCGGTCGTGTAGTTAGGTCGCAACTGGCGCCGGGTTCGCCCGGCGGGCCCAATCCCTTTGACAGCGCCTACGACGGGCGCCCGCTGCACAGCGTGGATTTATCGGTATGAAGGTCGCCTCCGTACTTGTCCCGGTCACAGGGGATAGCACCGACGAGCAGATGGTGCGACTGGCCTGCGAGCTGCTGGAGTCCAATCGCAGCAGCGTGTACATCCTGTACGTTATTGAGGTTGGCAGGAGTGTGCCGCTGGATGCCGACGTTGCGCCCGCGGCGTCGAAAGGCGAGGACGTGCTCAAGGACATGGAGCGAGTCGCTAGCGGCTACAAGTGTAATCTGGAAGCCGAGCTCGTTCAGGCGCGAAAGGCTGGCGCCGCGGTGGTCCAAGAAGCGGTCGACAAGGCCGTAGACGCCGTCGTGCTCGGAGTCCCGTACCAGGAGCGATTCGGCTCATACTCGCTCGGAGAGTCCATTCCCTACATACTCAAGCACGCCCCGTGCCGCGTAATCGTCTCACGGGAGGCGAATCACAAGCCCTAATCTCACCGCGGAAAAACTGGCGACGACTCGGACGATCTTGCAAAACCTTACAGATGGGAACACAACCTACCCCGTAGCTGCGACCGGTCCCAGACGGGTGGTAATTGTGGGCTGTGGCAGGACCGGC
This sequence comes from Dehalococcoidia bacterium, assembly GCA_965248005.1. Lineage (GTDB taxonomy): Bacteria > Chloroflexota > Dehalococcoidia > Lucifugimonadales > UBA1123 > CBDFIE01. The sequence continues at coordinate 658,572 of OZ252049.1, read as the reverse complement.
GCGGCCATCGCCACCGCCATGTCCGAGACCGGCTCCATCGTGCAGATTCTCGACGTGTCGATCACGGCTTTCGACCTGCTGCCCACCGGACTGATCGAAGAAGGCCAGATCGTACCGATCGTCGGCGACGGCACCCTCCAAAGCGATCTGCGCAAGGCGTCCGCCCAGGATGCCGATGTGCTGATCGCAGTTTCCGGTAAGGACGCGGCCAACGCCATGTCTGCCCAGATCGCCCGGCACATACTGGGAGTTCCGAAAGTCATATGCAGGCTGAGCGATCCAGTGCTGAAAGAAATGTACGAGGGGCTGGAGCTGACAACGGTGTCTCCCACCAGGCTCGTCAGCAACCTGATTATCGACGCCGCGAATGGGTAACCAACCATGTACGTCCTGATTGTGGGCGCGGGCAGAGTGGGCACTGCCGTCGCGCGATGGCTTCTCGAAGCGGACCACGAGATCGCTATTATCGACAATGACGAATCCCGCTGCGTTGCCATCGAGGATGAGCTGGGAGGTGTGGCTGTCTCAGGCGAGGGGACCGAGGAGGCGATCCTCGGCAGGGCCGGGGCCAATCGGGTGGACGTGTTCATCGCAACGACACGGCGGGACGACGAAAATCTGGTCGCCTGCCAGCTGGCCAAACATCGGTTTGGCGCCGCGCGAGTGGTAGCCCTGGTCAACGTACCCGAACACGTCGAGGTCTTCAGCAGGCTTGGCATCGACGTCTCCGTAAATACTACCGAGCTCCTGGTGAATAGAATTCAAGAGGATCTGGCGTCACTGATAGTCGAGGAAATAAGAGGGTTCTGATGACAAACCGCCTCGCTTATCTAGGACCGCCCGGCAGCTACAGCGAGCAGGCGGCTATCGACTACGACCCGGACGCTGACGCCGTACCCTTGCCCGCGATCCCGGCGGTCGTGGCGTCTGTGGAAGACGGGCTCGCGGACGAAGCGGTCGTACCGATCGAGAACAGCCTTGAAGGGGCGGTCACTTACACACTCGACCTGCTCATTCACCAGTCAGACCTGAAAATCAAGCGTGAGCAGGTCGTCTCGATAGTGCACTGTCTGCTGGCCGACCAGGGGACGAACCCCGCGGACATCCGGGTCGTCTACTCCCACCCTCAGGCGCTGGCGCAGTGTCGCGAATATCTGACGAGGAACCTGCCTCAGGCCGCTCACGTAGCCTCGTTGAGCACGTCGGGAGCGGTCGAGGACATGCGCAGAAGCGAGGCGCCTGCCGCGGCCATCTCCAGCAGCCGGGCCGCCGTCCTGTACGGCGCTCACGTCGTTGAGCGGGGCATCGAGGACCTGGACAACAACCAGACCAGGTTTGTCGTCCTGGCTCGGGAGGACCACCCAAGAACCGGCAGGGACAAGACCTCCGTGTGCTTCGACTTCGACAGCGACGCGCCAGGCATCTTGTACAGGACCTTGGGCGAGTTGGCCGAGCGCGACATCAATCTGGTGAAGATCGAGTCGCGGCCCGATCGGCGCAGCCTGGGAAGGTATGTGTTCCTGATAGACATGGAGGGCCACCGAGAAAACGCCACGGTGCGCGAAGCCATCGAGGGCCTCAAGTCTCGCGCCTCCATGTTCAAAGTGCTGGGTTCGTACCCGATGGCCGTCGACTCCGCGGTCTCCTGACCTTCCCCGGGTCTGGACGCTCCTCTTCCTTACGACTGGCCCTACCCGGTACGCCGACGAGCCGGACTGCACCAGCACGATCTGCGCGGCTTGGACGCAAGGGTCGTGTCTCAGACCAGGCTAACCGAGCAAGGCTGTGCCTAATTCCAGCTGCCGCTAGTCAACGAACTTCTCGAGGGCTCACGGAGCCGGTTCCCCGAAAGATTTAGCCTGGCGCAATTGCAGCGGCTTGATAAGGTTATCTCATGTTATTCGAGGTGACATAATCGGTTTGCCTTGTATCTCGCCAAGGATCGTAGTAATATGGGCGCGCCCAGGCCGATTTCGTCCCGACGATGATCGACATCTGGCAGGACCGAATTACGCGTGCTTCGACGAGAAAACAGCTCACCCGGCCAAGTCGAAGACCTCGTAAATCCTCCCCTTGTGACCCTGACGGAATTACACACCGATTCAGATCACGTCTTCCAAAGCCTGCAGATTCCTTTGGACAAGCATTCGCCTCATAAGAGGCTATCGTCGCGCCAAGTGATCGCGGGCTATCGACCATGACTGTCCGTGCCATCTACGTCCGGAGAGGGAAAACAAATGAGAAGCAAAGGTAAAATACTTCCGTTAGCACTGTTTGCTGCAGTTCTGGTGCCGGTAGTTTTCTTCATCCCGGTATTCGCCGCGACCGGTGTTGTGAGATTTGTCGACGCATCCGATACGTCGAAAGACCAGAACTTTGTCCGCCAGGGCGGGATCATAGTGCTGGAAGTCAAGGACTCCGACCTGGACGTGCCGATAAAACGCGTCTTGTTGCCGGCAGACATGACGCAGCAAGCAAACACTGCCAACGTCACTGCAGGTTTGGCGACCATCACCATGAGCGCGACCGGCTTTCTCTCGGCAACCGCGACCACGACAGCCTCAGTCATAGCCCCTGGTGACACAATCTTGATCGGCAACGACACGGTTAGGAAGGTGGTGGTCAACGTCGGCACGGGCGTGGTGACCGTAGTCAAGCCCTTCACCGCCGCTTCTTCTACCGCCGCAGTGTTCAAGGTCAGCTCAAACGACACCGACCCCGGTTCTGCCCAGCAATGTCCCGATTGTGCGGAAGCCGAGGCCATTACCATCGCTAGTGGCGGCGGCGCCACTTTCTTCGCCCTTAGCTCGGCACCGGTTGCCGATAGCGGTAGCATCGGCAGTCCCATCAATCTCGCTAATCGATTCGCCAGCAACGCCGACACCGTCGTCAACGCCAACGACCTGTTCCTGTCCGACGCGAACGGCAGCTCAGTCTCGGCCACGACCACAGTGACGTTTGTGACCGGCTCGACAGGCCTGGTAAACGTGAATAACACGCAGGCGAACTTCCTTGTGTACGCCCTCTACTGGGGTGGAGGGATCAACGACACCGGCTCTAGCGCCAAGGTCACGAGCCAGGCAGATCCCACCGGCATTACCGTGGCTCTGACGGAGACTGGGCCCACAACCGGTCTCTTCAGGCTTGCCATATTAGCAACCTCATCGGCGTCCGACGCCTCCGCGGTCCAGCCCAAGCTGCAAGTAGGGACGAACGACACCGTAACGTTAAGATACGTCGACGCCAGCCCGGCTCAGACGGTGTCTGCAAATCTGGTCGTCGAGACGACGCCCCCGGTCTTCTCCAACATGTCTCCCGCCCACAACGCCGCCACGCAGGTCAGCAGGCCCGTCGTGGAGGCCGACGTCACAGACGCGACCTCCGGGCTCAAAGACACGCTGATAAACGTAATCTTCGCCATAGATAGCGATCTTGACGGCGACATAGACGCCACGCTGGCTCCCCAGGACGTCAACGTCAAGAGCAGTGGTATTTCTCTGGACGCCATCACCAACGGGTTCCGCCTAAAGCAGCGGCTGCCTGCGGCGATGGCGCCGGCCAACGACGCCACTGTCTACTGGTGGGTGAAGTCCACCGACGTAGCCGGGAACGTTGGCATCCTGGACAGGCAAGTCACCATATCCGCCGTCAACGACCCCTGCGATTCCAACGCTTTCAGCACCGCATTCACCGGTGGGAGCGTGGCGAACCTGGTAGGTAAGAAACCGGGCACCACTACCGATGTAAATGGCTGCCAGCCCTTTGCCGTCAAAGTCGACTTCTCAGCTCCGGGTCTTGCGTCGGCGATAACTGGCTCGTGGTGGGTCACTTCCAAGACGAGCACCGACAAGACTGAGACTGACTCGACTAAGGCCAGCAAGACCAGCATCCGTGTGGACTTCGACGGCGACATGGACGGAACAACGATCCAGCCCTCCGACTTCCTGGTGGCTGGCGTTGCTTCTTCGGCTACCGATTGGTTCACCGGTCGCAAGCAGAGCGTATTTCTGACCGTGCCGACCATGGCGGCCGACGCCAGACCTGAGGTCAAGTTGGTGGCCGAGGTCAAAGACGCTGCCGGAAACCCTGCCTCCGCCGGAACCATCTCGGCGGCTACGGACGGTATCGCACCTACCTTTGCAATCACGCTGACGGGCACCGGGGCCGGGGCGACGCGTAATGTCACCAACGACAAGATGACCATCACCATCGTCTCCGATGAGAGTGTCAGTACGCCATTCGTCGCCGTACGAAAGTTGGGCGACGAGACATCGGCCAATCCGTTCGCCACCGCCACGACATCTCCGACAGCAGTGCTCACGGCCACTCTCACGTTCGAGGCCGAAATTACACCAGTAACCCCGGTCTGTGCAACGTGTATGTGACAGCCAATGACGCCACGTCGGGGAACAAAGGCATCAAGGGCCAAGGCGGCGGTGCGCCAATCAGCATAGCGTCCGGCACTTCAGCGCTGCTGTTCGAGGTCGACACAGCTGTGCCGACCCCGACCATCGGCCTGGCCGACCCCAACGACCCAACCGGTTTCGTTGTCCTAGACTTTCAGGCCGAGGGCACGGAGTACGTGTCGACAGGGGCGGGAGCCGCCGACTTCGACTCCCACGACACCGTTACCATAGTCGCCGCCACGCTCGACGCCGTTGACATCAAGGCGACGCTGACCACCAGCGATAATGTCATATTCAGGCACAGCCCATCCAACCTGACTACGAGGAATCATCCGGTGGTGGTGACTGCCGTCGACGTCGCCGGCAATCAGACGCAGTTTGCCGACTCGTTCACGGTCACCAACCTTACGCCGGTGGTGGAGGCGGGTCCGGATAAGGCCGTGCCCGAAGGCTCGACGCTCAATCTGGACCAGACCACGTTCACGGACCTCAACGTGCTCGACACGCACACGGCCGTGGTCGACTGGGGCGATGGCGCCACATCCACTGGGGCGGTCAGCGAGTCCGGCGGCTCGGGAACTGTGGCTGCCTCCCACATCTACCCAGACGACGACAATGGCCCCTTCACCGTAGCGGTTACGGTTACAGACAACGTGAACGTCTCTCACTCCGACACCCTCCAGGCGAATGTCACTAACGTGAATCCTACTCTAGAGGCAGGGGCCGACCAGAGCGTGGCCACCGGCACTGTCATGAACCTGGCGCCCGCGACTCTTGGGGACCTGGGCGTGTTAGACACCCACTCGGCGGTAATAGTCTGGGGTGACGGTAGCCACGACGTTGGCACGGTCGACCAAAACGCTGACACGATATCCCAGAGCCACCTCTACGCCGCCAACGGGACGTACTCTGTGACGATCATCGCGATAGACGACGACGGCGGGTTCGCCGTGGACTCGTTCAAAGCGACGGTAGGCTCAGGAGGCGCGCCGCCGCCAGTGCCCGTCGGGGCGGTCCCGGCGCTGATAGTGCTCGCGTTGGCGTTCGCCGCGCTGCTCGTTTGGAGGCTCCGGCGCAGGGCTGTGCTGGCCTAGCTTAGACAGGCTGAATGTTCGCCATAGGATGCACTGGGCGAACGCCGTGGCGCGACGCGACCCTGATCGGATCCGGAGCGAAGGGGTTATTCAGCAGTGGGAGGCAGGGCAGAGTGGTGTGGGCGGCGACGCGTATCGCCCGCGGGAGTTCTCTAGGGGATCAAGGGTGCAAGAAAGTGATGACCCCCTGGCACGGGCTACGCGATCATGCCTGCGCTGAGCGACGACGCCTGGGGTCAGCCGAAGCTACTCACGCCTCAGGCTGGACGCTGCCGCGTGAAGCCCCGGCCCGCCTTAGCGTCGGCCTGGGAGGACCTAGGCCGCAGGTCCCTCTTTCTCAGCGGACTCGGCAGGCGAGTCCTGATCCGTGGCCGCGACCGCTGCCTCGCCACCGTCTCGGCCAGCCCTGGCGCGGACGTTGCCGATCGCTGCCGAACCGCTGGTCCGCGCGGCATCGATAGCCGTGGCGCCGGCCTCGCGGACCGTATCCGCGGCGGCCGTGCCGCGCTCGCGCAAGGTGTCGATAGCCGGGCCAAACCTATCGCGAAGCACAGCCGCGGCCTCGTCGGCGCGGGTGCGCAACATTTCGCTGCGCTCCCAAAGCTGGGATCGGGTCTCCGAGCCGGTCTTGGGGGCGAGCAGCAGCCCAGTAAGCCCTCCGATAATCGCCCCTACGAGCAGTCCAACGGTAAATCCACCGCCACCGTTATCGTTGTTAGCCATCGTCGCGCCCTCCTATCTCCGCCGATTAGTCAACGTCCCGCCGATTAGTAAATATTCCCGTCAAAAAGCTGGCCGCGCGACCAAAGGCGCGAAACAGGCGCGGGTTCATAGTCGCGGGCCCTACCACCCTTTTCGACACCGCGTCTACCATCTGCTCAGCCTTTTCCACGGTGCGTTTCACCTTGTTGATGAGGGACAATATTATGGCCACGGCGACGAGCATCACGACCAGAAGCAGGAGCAATGCAACGTCTCGGACCATTCCGATAATAGTTGCGGCGTCTTCCAAATGCTCCTCCCGCCACGGCGCGGCTCCCACTCCATCCTAGCACGGGGGTATGGTACCCGCAATATGGCGTCATGTTCGTGAAAGCGCCTTCAGGGAAGCGCAGAGGCGTCGACGGCGGCCCCCCAAATCGGGCAAGTGGGGATTCGCCTTGACAGGTGCGCGACTCGTATTCTTGCAGGTGCTCGGTATCCACCCGCCCGCGGGGCTCACGGACGGATTAGCATTCGCGTGGCCCCGGAAGGGTCCCTGCGCTGGGTCAGTATGCTGTGATCGCCGCGTTCCGCCCACAGAATGACGTCGTAGGTGTTCAAAGCGTCGGGGATGATAACCTCGATGAACGAGTCCGCGTCCCATTCGATCTGGACGGTCAAGGCCGCCAAGATGCCTGCGCATGACTTGCCCGCTCCGTCGATAACCACCCAGCCGTCCACGGCTTCGCGGGCGTGCCCCTGAGAGACGGCGCCGGGGCGAACGTTCAGCTGCCCGGTCTCGCGAATGTTGAGCTGGTGCTTGAACTCGGCCACGGCATCTCGGTGTACTCCGGACTGGCGGTTACCCTTCTGGCAAACTGCGCCCCTCACCCCAACGATATCCGGGTTGATGCGTGCGAGCTCGTCCAGATCATCGAGGCGTAGATGGCCCGATAGGGCGGTGCTCATCCCGAGCCCCTTGCCCTCCAGCACCATCTCCCGCAATTGCGCCTCGCTTATGAAATCGAACAGGTTCCGACCGTCCTTGGTCAACGTGTCGACTAGAAAGCCGTCGCACGCGCCATCGCGGGCCAGGGGCACCATCTGCTCGGCATCCAGGCCGGCGTAGAGCGGGTTGTCGGCGAACAACGACCCTATCAGCTTGGTATCGAATCCTTCGAGCGCCTCGCGGCAAGCCAGCAAAGTCTCGGCCGCCTCTGTGTATTCTGTCTTCATGAACCCCACCTTAACGGAGGTGGCATTCAAGACACCGGCGGCGTAGACGGCCATCGCTACCGTGCCGGTCTGGTTTGGGACCACACCCAGGGTGACGCTGGCATGTCGCTCCAGCGGGATCGCCTCGCGAACGGCCTTGACCGTCAGGGGGTGAGCAGAGCCGACCAGCGCCTCCTGGAGGTTCTTGACATCGACGATGTCGGCGCCCCCGTGTAGCGCCTCTAACGCCTCATCCAGGTTTTGAACGCTAACCATCAAGATCACGTCAGGTCTCCTGCAGTGGCGGCCGCCCGGTGGCGGCCAGATCCTGCTTCAGTGCAGCCTTCTCGTCGTCGGACAGGTCAGCGAGTGGCGGACGCACGCGGCCGCCCGCCATGCCCATCAGCTCACCCCAGTACTTGCACATGGCCGCCGGCAGCGCCCCGCCGAACTTCTGCACGGTATACTGCCACCACTTATCCGAGAGCTGTTTGACCGGGCCGATATGGGTGTCGTAGAACCCGCGGTCCAGGTCGCCGGTCATGGCCCGATCGATGAACTGCACATAGGAGTTGTTCTTCGGCGTGTCAAACCGCCAGTCCGACGTGTTGGCAAACATCACCTGCTGCTCGAAGCCGAGCTCCTGGCCCTTGAACAGGATCCACTCGTCGGGCGTGCTGATTATCGCGTCGTGCCCTAAGACCTGATGAGCCTCGATCGACAGCTCCTGGTTGAAGCTTGCCTCCTTGACGCCAACAACGTTGGGTATCCGGCAGATTCGACCGAGCCCGTCGGCACTCATCACAATGCCGAACTGAGGCGAGTTGTAGAACATGATCGCCAGCGGCGTCGAGTCCGCCAGCAGCTGTACCCAATCGATGACCTGCTGCTCCGTTTTCGTGACGATGTAAGGCGCCGCTACGATCAACAGATCGAAGCCGGCGTGCTCCGCGTGTTGGGCCAGGCTAACCATAGACTTGGCCGAGGTGTGAGAGACGTGGGCGCCGATGGGCCATTCGCCGCCGGCCTCGTCGGCTACGATGTCGAAAACCCGGGTGCGTTCTTCCTGGGTCAGGCTCCAGAACTCGCCCATGCCCCAGGTGCAGCCCGCGCCGCGGGTGCCCAGGGACCGGACGTGGGAGATGTTTCGCCGCAGGCCGTCCTCGTCGAGCTCGTCGTCGTCGGTGAAAGGGGTCATCAAGGTGGTCCACTGGCCTCGGAGGTTCTCCCGCGCCCAGTCAGCCGCCTCGCCCTTGGTGTATTCTGCCATGTCCAGTCTCCTGCCAGCGATTCCCGCCAGAACTCTGTCCCGCGAAGCTGTGGCGGTTAGCTCGCGGGATCGGGAGGGTCTTGTTCGCCCCACAGCCCGAAGAGCATTCTTGCCGCATCGAGTTCGCTCTTTGAGGCTCGTTTTTTCAGGAACACGGTAGGGTCGTGTAGGAGCCGATTTACGATGGAACGTGTCAGTGCGTCGAGGACTCGTTGGCCGTCGTGGTTCAAGTCGGGCAGGCTCTTAATCGCCCGGTCCAGCTCCTGTTCGCGAACCGTCTCGGCCCGCAGCCTCAGCGCCCGGATCATCGGCTCGGCGTCCAGCGACTCCCACCAGCTCATGAACCGGCTAAGCTCGTCCTGGACTATCCGCTCGGCGTCTGCCGCCGAGGACTGTCTTTTCCGTTGGTTCTCCTCGGCGATGGAGGCCAGATCGTCGATATTGAACAGCCTGACGCCGGGCAGGTCGCCCGCGGACGGCTCCACATCCCTGGGCAGGGCGAGATCGAAGATAAACAGTGGGCGGTCCGGTCTCGTTCTCGCCAACGCGTGCTCCACCATCGGGCGAGATATGATGTACTCAGGGGCGTCCGTGGCGGCGATCGCGATGTCTACCTCTCCCAGGGCGTCCTGGATGGCGTCGAACGCCACAGTTGTCCCGTCGAGCTCGGACGCCAGCTCATCGCTGCGGGCGGTTGTCCGGTTGGCGATCAGCAGCTCGCCGACTCCCGCCGACCTGAGCGCCGCCGCCACCAGCTTGCCCGCCTCACCGGCGCCGATCAGCAGCGCCTTCCGGCCCTCCAGGCCGCCAAGCACATTGCTTGCGAGGTTAACTCCCGCGTAGCTGACTGAGAGAGCGTTCCGCCCGATGTCCGTCTCCTCGCGGGCCCGTCGTCCGGTCCTGACCGCCGCGTGGAACAGGCCGACCAGCGGCGTATCGATGGACTTGGCTTCGGATGCCGCCGTCAGCGCGTCTCGGACCTGTCCAAGAATTTGCGACTCGCCTATTATCATCGAGTCCAGCCCGCTGGCGACTCGGAACAGGTGGTGGGCGGCCTTGTCGTCCAGCAACAGTTGAAGATGCGGCGTTAGCGACTCGTGAGGGACATCGTGAAATGTCGACAGAAATTGACCGGCGCGAGCGCCAGCGCCTTCGGTGTCGTCGGCGGTGGCGTATATCTCGGTCCGATTGCAGGTTGAAAGTATCAGTCCATCACCAACGGCGCGCCTCAGTTCCGGCAGTGCCGCCGGGAGCTGGTCCTTAGAAAAAGAGACCGCCTCTCGTACCTGGAGAGGGGTGGTCCTGTGATTGACCCCGATGAGGAGGATTTGCAAGAGTGATCTCTGACGCTACGGCGGCCCCGCTAGCCCTTCATGACCGAACGGTACTGGGTCCGGAGGCACCGCGTGCAGATCTTCACCTTGCGAGGGGCGCCGTCGATGCAGATGGTTGTACTTTGGACGTTGGTAAACCACCTGGTGCGGGTGTGACGCTTCGAATGGCTGACGTTGTTTCCGGATTGACCCGACCTGAGACATATCTCGCATTTAGCCATCGTAAACCTTTGACGGGAAATTGCGCGTCCGGTAGAATCGAGCTTGCCGCAATCGATAGTTCACACGGCGCCCCGTGCAGTGGGCGCCTCGAAGGGCTCGCAATTGCGCTCTAAAGATAACACAGGGGAAGCCCGCGCGACAACGACATCTGCCGCGCAGCGGTTCAAGCTCACCTACGACGGTTCCGACCTGCTGGGCATGCTCCAGACGGCGACCGCACTGCTGGAACGTAACGTCGGTGTCGTAAACAAGCTCAACGTGTACCCCGTCCCAGACGGCGACACCGGCGTCAACATGTTCCTGACCCTGAGCGACAGCATTGCGGCGGGCAGGCAGGCCCAGTCCGCTTCGGCGTCGGTGGTCTCCGAGGCCATAGCGAAGGGAGCGCTGCTAGCGGGCAGGGGAAACAGCGGAGTGATCCTTTCGCAGTGCCTGCGCGGCCTGGCAGATGCCTTGGAAAAAAAAGAGAGTTTCGGCCCCCCTGACCTCGCCGCGGCTTTTTCCCGCGCCGCCGTCAGCGCCTACTCCGCCATAGGCCATCCTACCGAGGGCACGATCCTCACGGTGATGCGCGAGGCGGGCGATTGCGGACTAGCCGCCGCCTCGAACGGGTTCACGCACCTGCTGGAGAGCGTGTCCGAGGCGGCCTACGATGCGGTGAAGTTGACGCCCAGCTTGCTGCCCGTCCTACGCAGAGCGGGCGTGGTCGACGCCGGTGGATACGGACTCTACATTATCCTGGAGGGCATGCACCTCTGGGCCCAGGGGGCCGATCCTGCCACACGGCAGCTCTCCCCGCCCAATCCCGACGCCGCCGGAGAGATCTCCGAGTCGTTCCTCGACGAGATCGAGACGGAAATCTACGGCTCATGCACGCAGTTCGTGGTCCAGGGCGCCAGCCTGGATATAGATTCGATTCGAGAGCGGATGCTTGACATTGGCCAGTCGCCGGTGGTGATCGGAGACTCACAGGTGGTAAGGGTCCACGTTCACGCGACCGACCCGGGGCCAGTACTCGCCTACGGAAACACCTTCGGAGATGTGAGTCAGGTCAACGTTCAGGACATGGACGAGCAGCGCCGGGAGTACTCCCAGCAGAGACGGGAGGAGTTGGACGACCGTGGGCCGGGTCGCGTGTCCGTCGTGGCCGTCGCGCGAGGCGAGGGAATCGAGGCTGTTTTCAAAGAGTGTGGCGTCAGCGCGGTACTCCAGGGCGGGGACACGATGAACCCTAGCGTGGGGCAGGTCCTCTCCGCGGTCGAGGACGCGCCGACGAACGATGTCGTGTTCCTGCCGAATAATCCGAACATCCTGTCGGCCGCCAGACAGGCGGTGCCTCTCACTTCGAAGAATCTGGCGGTCGTGCCCTCGCTCTCCATCCCTCAAGGCATCTCCGCGATGCTGGAATTCGATCAGCATCAGGGGCTCGCGAGGATTTCCGAATCCATGGAATCTCGAATCGGCGAGGTGCTTACCGGCGAGGTATGCGCCGCGGTCCGAGCTGTGCAACTGGATGGAATGAACGTAGCCGAAGGCCAGATCATCGGACTGCTGGACCGCGAGCTGGTCTCGGCCGGCGATCAGCCGTCCACGGTGCTGACAGACTTGCTGCGTCGAGGCGTGACCGACTTGACGGAGCTTGTAACCCTTTTCTGGGGACGAGACGTGTTGGAAGACGATGCCGTCGGGCTGCGTGATACCCTGTCCGACGGGTTCAACGGCGTCGAGTTCGAACTGGTTGAAGGCGGTCAGCCTTTTTATCACTATCTGGTCTCAATAGAGTAAGGGGCGCACATGACGGTAAAGGTACTCACCGACAGCACCTCAGATCTTCCCCGGCACGTGGCCGAGGAGCTGGACATTACCGTGGTGCCGCTAAACGTGCACTTCGGGCTGGAGGTTTTCAAGGACCAGATCGACCTCACAGCCGACGACTTCTACCAGCGACTTGTTAACGACGAAGAGCTCCCCAAGACATCCCAGCCCTCCATTGGCGATTTTGTTGCCGCGTACGAGCGCATCGGCGGTGACGCCGACGGCATCGTCTCGGTCCACGTCTCGGACAAGGTCAGCGGCACCTTAAACTCGGCCCGGCAGGCGGCGCTCCAGGCGGACGTGTCCTGTCCTATCGAGGTGCACGACACCCTCCAGGCCTCCATGGGCGTCGGCATGGTGGCCATCGAGGCGGCCACGGCCGCTGCTGAAGGGGCCGGCGTCGAACAGGTGTCCAGCGTTGCTAGGGATGCGATCGCCCGATGCGAGTGCTTCGCCCTGCTGGATACCTTGGAATATCTAGAGAAGGGCGGGAGAATTGGGAAAGCTAGGGCGCTGCTGGGGACACTTTTGCGGCTCAGGCCCCTGATTATCGTAAGAGATGGGGAGGTCCAACCCCTGGGCAAAGAGCGGACCCGTCAAAAAGCCATCGACAGGCTGGTCAAGACCGCCCGCGAATTCTCACCCCTCGACAGGATGGCCGTACTCTACTCGACTACGCCGGATGAGGCTCGCCAGATCGCCGACAGCCTGTCCGACCTGATGATCGCCGACCGAACTCCGATGGTCGTGCAGTTTGGACCGGCGCTGGGTACCTACGTGGGCCCGAATTCCGTCGGCATCGGGCTTCTGCATTCCGTCGGCAACGCGTAACCGGTAAGGGTGCCGGGCGTATCCCAGCTCTAAGTCTTCAGGGTCTTCGGCTCCGTCTCTAACGTTCGCTCGACAACTGCAGTTCAGTCGGCAGCCCTTCGACTCGCTCAGGGCGAACGGAGCAGCCAGGCAGGGTCTTCCGTTCGTGGTGAGCTGGTCGAACCACGGGGCCACGTTGGCACCGGATGCCATTCGTGCAGCCAACTTGCGAGTCGGGATGCTGGCAAGCTGTTCATCGCCCCGGCGTATCGCTTACGACCGGCCCAGTTATATCTGACCCCCGCATCAACATGACACAGTCCAACGGCCCCGATCCACAAGCGACCCTCTACAACATTCTCGTTCAAGAACGGGCTACTGGCTATCGGAATGCAGTCGTGATCGGCGGCCTCGACGGTTTCCTGCAGCGGTATGTCGGCGAGCTGGGTCCAGTGCTGGAGGGGCTGCCATCGTATGCGTCGCTTGCGCCGAAAGAGCGGGCGCGTTGGGCGAATCGGGTGGTCAAGGGCCTTCGTGGGTCCGACTCCTCGGAAAGGCCACCCCGCGCCAGGCGCGCCGGCGCCCCGCCGCCTGTCTCACCCCAGCGGGGGCGCCGCGCCGACAAGTCCTCCCCAGTGGGAACCCTGGCCCTCGACGATGACGTGGGCCGTCTGAAGGGCGTCGCGGCACGGACCGTTTCCAGGCTGAAGCGCCTGGACATCGAGCGGATCGCCGACCTCATATTCCACTTCCCCCACCGGCATAACGACTACGGCAGCGTTCGCAAGATCAGTCGGCTGTCGCCTGGAGACGAACAGACGGTGGTGGTTAGAGTGGTGAGCGCGGAGGAGACACGTTCCGCCCGCGGGCGCAGGTCGACACAGGCGGTGCTCGAGGACGACACCGGGCAAGTGCGCGCCATCTGGTTCAACAATCGCTGGCTAGCAAACCGGCTGAAACCAGGGATGCGGCTGGCCGTCAGCGGTAAGGCGACCGTGTTCAGAGGGCGCTTCGCATTAGAGTCACCGGATTACGAGGTACTGGACCGCCAGCAGGACGAGCTCGTCCACACTGGCCGCATCGTACCGGTTTACCCTGTGACGGATGGCCTCTACCAGCGCCAAATGCGCTCGCTGGTCAAACAGGCGGTGGACCGATGCCTGCCGCAGGTCGAGGAGTTTCTGCCCGACGTCATCCAGCGCCGCCAGAGGCTGATTCCCCTTGGCGACGCCATCCTGAACATGCACTATCCTCCCACCGTAGAAGACCAGCAAGCCGCGCGGAAGCGGCTGGCCTTCGACGAGCTGTTCATGATCCAGCTCGCCGTCCTCAGGCAAAAGCGGGCGTGGCGCGAGGAGGGTGCTGGAACACCCCTGCCAGCCAACCCGTCGGTCTTGAACGCCTTCCTAGACGCGCTGCCATTCACGCTCACTGACGCCCAGACCTCGGCCCTTGGCGAAGTGCTGGCTGACACGGGTTCCGAGAGGCCCATGCGCAGACTTCTCCAGGGGGACGTCGGCAGTGGTAAAACGGTAGTTGCCACCGCCGCAATGGCCGTCGCCGTCGACAACGGTAAGAAGGCCGCCATGATGGCGCCGACAGAGATCCTCGCGGAGCAGCACTTCATGACGATCTCCGGCCTGCTATCCGGCGCCGAACGCAATCCGGATGGCGAGCCCGTGGTCGAGCTGCACGTCGCCGGACTTGAAACCCCGCTGGTGTTGGGGCTGCTGCTGGGGAGCCAGACCAAGCGAGTGAAGGACCGCGTTCGCGCGATGCTGGCCGAAGGGGCTATCGACATAGCGATCGGAACTCACGCTCTGATCCAGGAGGGCGTAGAAATCGCCAACCTGGCGCTTGTCATCGTCGACGAGCAACACCGATTCGGCGTGCTCCAGCGAGCATCGATCGGGGACAAAGCGCAGCGCCCCCACTTGCTCGCCATGAGCGCGACCCCGATCCCGCGTTCTCTGGCGCTAACGGTTTACGGCGACCTGGATATCTCGGCGATAGACCAGCTACCGCCGGGCAGACAGTCGATCAGGACCCGCTGGGTGGAGTCAGCGCGCCGCGAGGGCGCCTACGACTTCGTGAGGAAACAGGTAGGGGAGGGCAGGCAGGCTTTCATCGTCTGCCCTCTGGTCGAGGAGTCCGAGGCGGTCCGGTCCCGGGCCGCGGTCAAAGAGCACCAGAGGTTGTCCGCACATGTTTTCCCGGAGTTGAAATTGGGCCTGCTCCATGGCCGAATGAACCTCAAGGAAAAAGAGACGGTGATGGAGGGTTTCCAGGCGAACGACCTGGACATTCTTGTCTCCACGGCCGTCGTAGAGGTCGGTATCGACGTGCCGAACGCCACCGTGATGCTGATCGACGGGGCCGACCGGTTCGGCCTGGCCCAGCTCCACCAATTCCGGGGCAGGGTGGGTCGCGGCCAGCATCAGAGCTACTGTTTCTTGCTGGCCGACGAGCCGGGTGAGGATGCTCGAGACCGACTGAAGCTCCTGGAGCGGGTCCGGGACGGGTTCGAGCTGGCCGAGGAGGACCTGAAGATCAGGGGGCCCGGCGACTACGTGGGCACGCGCCAGAGCGGCATGCCCACGCTGCGAGTAGCACGCATCACCGATCACGATATCCTGGCCCTAGCCCGTCGGGAGGCTACCACGATTCTTGACGAAGACCCAGCGCTGTCCGACCCGACGCACCAGGCGTTGGCGGCGCGCCTTTCAGCGCATGAGAAAGACCCGATTCCGGAGGCCAGCTAAGGCGCCCGGCAGAAGTTTATCGTCGTCGTCATCGCGAGATCGGCGGCGGCGGAAACGGCGCTTGATTATTTCGTTTCGAACCCGCGTTCCAGGACATTGACAGACCAATATGGGCCGCATATATTAGGACGGCCATCGACAAAACTCTGACTCGCTCTGACCTTAATACGGGCCGTCTAGTCGCGGAACGTCCCGGCAGGGAGAACAATGACGAAGCTCAAGCACATCGCGATCGCGACTCAGGACCCGGATAAGACCGCAGAGTTCTTCAAAAACGTCTTCGATCTTCAGGAAGTCGGCCGCGTGGACAACGACAACGCAGTGGGGTATTACCTCAGCGACGGCACTATCAATCTGGCGGTGCTCAACTTTCGCAATCCCGTGGTCGCTGGAAGCGAGTTCGGCACGACCTATGCCGGTATCCACCACATCGGCTTCCAGGTAGATGACGCTGAGGCTACAGAAGCCAAGCTTCGGGACAACAACTCCTTGCCCAGAAGCGAGATCAATTCTGCTCTAAACTCCAGTATGGGCAGCGGCCATGGCGGCCGCAACGTCGAGACCAAGTACTCCGGTCCCGACGGCATAATGATAGACATCTCGCAGTCTGGCTGGGTGGGCACGGACGGCGATTAGGGGAGACCCTCGACCGACGACGCTGATCGGACGAAACCAATCATTGCCCTGGAGTGTCTACCGTAGTTAGATCTGTCATTCTTGAGCGTAGCGAAGAATCTACGCGCGACGGCGGGATTGTTCGTTGTGTTCCCCCGGGGTGATTCCACTAGAACGACACGAACCCGGGCTTCGTCATAGCTGGCTAGGCCCGCGGTCGGCACACCGCATGGCATCCGCCGCCGGGTACGGTGCGGGGGCCGTTCCCACACTACTCGGCCGTCGCTGGCTCCGCCCCCGGTTCTTCGGTGGTCTGGTCCGGGATGATCGACAGCAGTTTTTCCTCGACTTCCGGCGAGCCCGCCAGGGAGACCAGGTCCTGAGTGTCTCCCCTTAGCGTGGTCTGGACGACGTCCACTAGGGAACCGGCATCATCTCCAAGAAATTCCTCGACGGTGCCCGAGATATGCCTCCCGAGATACTGGTTGAATAGCCCTGAGATGTCCGTGCATGCTGCCCCTTCCGTCACCTGCCAACACCAGGGCTTCGTCGAAGCTACGAGAGACGCCTTCGTAACCGCCGGCGCCAGTTTAGACTCCGCCAGGGCATCACGGGTGGAATCGATGTTGGCTCCGGTGACCAGGTGGACCGACGTTCCCACCAACACAAGGCCCGGAGCAGTCCCCGCCAACGCGCCCGCCACGTGGTCCATCCATCCCAATACCAGGCTCGAGAGCAGCTTTTTGATCAGTAAGGCGGCGATCCGTGATGCGACAGTTGAGATCACGACAATGCCCGCGAAAGCGGCAATGCGCCTCACGGTCTCGCCCTCTATGTTCTGCTCCAGCGACACGGCCAGCTCGGCGCTGTACTGCACCGCCAATATTACGCCGATGATCAGCCCGCCAATCCCCGAGATCGGCTTCAGCAGGCCCGTCTTGAGCCCGATCAGGGCGAGCAGGACCACCGTGGCGACGATTGGCAAGTCGACCGCGTTCATGGCATCCCCCTTGGCGTCCCTTACATCGGACCGACGGCCGACTTGACGGGTGTCTTCTCAACCCTCTACTTGGAATTGTCGCGCGGCTTACCCGCAACGCGAAAGCGTGCCACAAACAAACGGAACTTGAGCGGCTCCACGGGGACGACTGGGAGAAAGTGACAGGGGGCTATCCCGCAACAAGTTGCCGGGCGAATCACACCGACCGGAGGGGTCGGGTAAGAAGGGTAGGGCGGGCCGAATGCCCACCCCGTCTTATCGCGATCTAACCGTTCTTGTGGAAGAGGTTGAGCGCTGATCCAACTCTGAACCACTCTATCTGGGCCTGCCCAAATGAGTGGTCGAGTAGAAGCTCTTCCTCGGCGCCGTCGGAGTGGTGCAGCACGCAACGCACGGGATGTCCGGGCGCCAGGCTGCCCAGGTCCAGCAGACTCACCCTGTCGTCCTCTCGGACCCTGTCGTAGTCCCCCGAGTCCGAGAAGGTCAGGGCGAGTAGGCCCTGCTTCTTCAGGTTGGTCTCGTGGATGCGGGCAAAGCTCCGGGCGATAATGGCCGCCCCGCCCAGCAGCCGCGGGGAGAGGGCGGCGTGCTCGCGGCTGGAGCCCTCGCCGTAGTTGTCGTCGCCGATGACCACCCACCGCAAGCCCTTGGCTTTATAGTCGCGGGCGACCGCCGAGACAGCTCGGTCCGACTCGCCGGTGACCTGGTTAGTGGTCTTGCCCGCCTCTCCCGTGTAAGCGTTCGTCGCCCCCATGAACATGTTGTCGCTAAACCGGTCCAGGTGGCCCCTCAGACTCAGCCAGGGCCCGGCGGGCGAAATGTGGTCCGTCGTGCACTTTCCTTGGACTTTCAGCAGCACCGGTATCGCGCGGTAGTCGTTACCGTCCCAGGCCGGCCAGGGCTTCATGATCTGGAGGCGCTTTGAATTCGGATCGACCTCGACGGTCACGTCCGACCCATCTGCGGGAGGAGCGACAAAGGCGGTCTCGCCCGGGTCGAAATCCTGTTCCGGGACCTCTAGAGCGGGCTTCGGAGCCTCGAGCATGAAGTCCTTGCCGTCCGCCCCCTTGAGCGTGTCGGTCAGCGGATTGAACGAGAGCCTACCGGCGATCGCGAAGGCGGTCGTGATCTCGGGGCTCGAAATGAAGTTCATCGTGGTAGGTTCGCCATCGTTCCGCCGCGGAAAGTTGCGGTTGTAGGAGGTCACAATGGTGTTGGGCATCGTGGCCTCGTCTCTGGCGCGCCGCCACTGGCCGATGCACGGCCCACAGGCGTTGGCAAGTACCGCGCCATCGATCTTCTGCAGCGAGCCCATCTGGCCGTCCCGTTGGATTGTGGCGCGCACCTGCTCGGAGCCGGGAGTCACCATGAACTGCACAGCGGCCTTGAGCCCGTGGGCCGCGGCCTGCTCGGCCACGTCGGCAGAGCGGCTCATGTCCTCGTAGGAGCTGTTGGTGCAGCTGCCGATCAGGGCTGCTGAAATTGCGTCGGTGAACTCGTTGGCGGGGTCGGCGACTTCTTTAGCCATCTCCGAAATGGGTCGGGCGCGGTCGGGGGAATGGGGACCGACAACGTGAGGCTCCAGCGTCGACAGGTCAATCTCGACAATCCTGTCGAAGTAGGCGCCAGGCTCTTGCTCTACCTCGTCGTCGGCCCGCAGCAGCTCCAGGTGGGCGTCAGCGGCCTCCGCCAGAGCTGGACGCCGCGTGGCCTTCAGGTAACGTGCCATCCGCTCGTCGTACGGGAAGATAGAGGTGGTCGCGCCAAGCTCGGCGCCCATGTTGGTTATCGTGGCCTTCCCGGTGCAGCTTATCGTCCGGGCGCCCGGGCCGATGTATTCGATGATGTGGTTGGTCCCGCCGGATACGGTCAGCTCGCCAGCCAGGCGCAGGATCACGTCCTTGGGAGCGGTCCAGCCGCTCATTTCCCCGGTCAGCACCACGCCGATTCGTCGAGGCAGCAGCACCTCCCACGGCAGGCCGGCCATCACCTCGACCGCGTCAGCTCCGCCGACCCCGACGGCACATGCGCCGAGGCCGCCGCCATTGGGTGTGTGGGAATCTGTCCCAATAATGATCTCGCCCGGGAACGCATAGTTCTCAAGCGCCACCTGGTGGATGATTCCAGCGCCCGGCTCCCAAAAGCCCACACCGTACTTGGCGGCCGCGGACCTCAGGAAATCGTAGACCTCGTTGTTCTCTTGTAACGACTCGCGCAAGTCCGAAACGCCTTCGGTGCGCGCCTGGATCAGGTGGTCACAGTGGACTGAAGTCGGCACGGCGGTGCGCTCCCGCTGTGTCTGCATGAACTGGAGCATCGCCGTCTGGCCCAGGACGTCTTGCAATATTACGCGGTCAGGTCGGAGCTGCACGTAAGTGTTGCCCGGAGCAATCTGCTGACCGTGGGGGTCGTCCAAGTGGGAGTAGACGATCTTCTCCGCCACACTCAACGGACGGGACAGCCGATCGCGCACAATCCTGAGATTGCGTTCCATCCAGTCGTATACTTCGAGGGTGAACTCGGGCGTGGAGTCGATATTTACCATTTTCTGGTCCTCTTTACCGGCGCTTTCGGACGAAGCCGCCTACCTCCAATGAGCCAATTGGCCCGGAAGGTTTTTTGCGAAACCACCGGGCCAAATAATCGCCTAAGTTTTGCTGGGCCGACATGCGCCAGCTTGCGCGGACCGACCGCTAAATGCTACGCCGATTCTGCACGACCGAGGCCGCGGAGTCCGGCCACGCGCGACTAGTTCCGAGCGAGGCCGAAATACTCGTAGTTCTTGTCGATGAAGGACTCCCATTCGCCCGGAGTGTCGTCTTCCGCGAAGATCGCCGTCACGGGGCAGACTGGCTCGCAGGCGGCGCAGTCGATGCACTCATCAGGATTGATGTAGTACATGTTGTCGTCGTCGGTGGTGTAGATGCAGTCGACCGGACATACGTCCACGCACGCGCCATCTTTAAGGTCCACGCACGGCTCAGCGATGATGTAGGTCATTCCCTTCAGGGCCTCCTCAGGATGTACAAACTCGACAGCTTCGAATTGTCGACAGGGTCTTCATCGACCCACTAAATTATATCCCGGTGTTTCGCGGCATTTCAAGCATTCCAAGTCAGGGGGTTGCAATCAGTTTCATCCAGCCTCTGAACGGGCGCGACTCCGCGGACGCGTCCGGACTCGCAGACACCAGTATCGCCCACGTCCTGGCCGCGGCTCTCGCCTCTGGCGCCGCCTTTCTACTCTCCCTGGACCGAAGACACCTGCTCACTCCCGCGGTCGAGGCCGCCGGGCTTCCGGTGACGGTGATGACGCCGGGGGATTTTCTGCGAGAGGTGTTTTCTTCTGGCCCGGTGACCGCGCCCTTGACCACAGCCAGATATTAAGCCGCGGCTGGCTTTCGCCTGTACCCGACAACACGGCCACCGAATGAAAACGCTCGGGTGCTATCCGGAGGCTTTTCGATTTGCTGGTAACGGGGGCAGGACTCGAACCTACGACCCGTGGGTCGTGAGCGCATCGGGTTCCTCTTCAGCACTTCGCCCGAACGGTGCCTGCCAAGAGGAACAGCATCGAAAACGACAAGCCACGAACTTGCGTCACACCGCTGAGCAGGGTAACCAGTTGCTGCACGATTATGGAAATAGTTTTCCTTATTAAAGGGTTGACGTATGAATATATCCTGTGACAAAAATCTGGATAGTTGACTCCCGTCGTGGCGGAGGGTCAATTTCTCGAAAAGGCAAGCGCATTATTGCGTTTGCCTGTATGTGATGGGGATAGTTCGGGGATCGCTTGGACGTCATGCATGGCTGTGGATCCGAATTCCTTGAAACCTTTATTAGAAACTATATACATCACGTACACGCGGAAGCGTCCCCTCTTGGTCTCGGGAGTTGTCTTGCTTGTGGTTGCGGCTAGTATAGTCACCACTATTATAAAGTCAACGTCGCGGACCAGTGATCCCTTGGATATTGTCCAGGTTGAAATTCAGAAACTCAAGGCTGATGTACAGGAACTCCAGATCGCAGAACTCCGAGATGAAGTTGACAAACTGGGCGATCAAGCAGGCGCCCTGAAGCAACGGAGTCCTGCGGAACGCGATGAAATTGAAGGCATGCAACGGGGAGTCGAAACATTAGGAATAGTGGTTGAGTTTTTTGGCAGAGAGGGGAAGGGCGGCGGGGTTGAGAGGGTCGGAACGGGACATCTGGTGACGATTCCGTGGGATGGAGGTTCGTTTACCGCCGTAACTGAGAACGGGCTTGAGCTCACCGCGATCTACCCGTTTGAATGGATACCGGGACCGTCCGACTACCCCGCTGATGTCGAGCCATTCCTGACTCATCCGGTTATACCCGAGAAATACACACTCACAGTTGAAGACGTCTCAGATATTGGGACAGGATATCAAACAACCCTCGTCGGGTTCTCGATAGTGTCTCCGCCCGTCCCAGACTTCGGGCACGAGGATCGGCCGAGGCCAGTCGCCGTCTTGCGATATGATGACACCGTTCTGGACTCCGTCCAGATATACGGAACGGGTGAAGTGGCCGTACTGACTCGCCAAGTCGGCGGTGACTGGGAAGCAGTCAGCACAAAGATTATAGCAAGCCGAAACGTCATCTATTTCCAGCTTACGCAAGAGGAAGATGGCGAGATGGAAATGGAAATCGTGTTCGCTGTCGCTATTAAGTAGTCGGCGGCCAGAAATCCCCTGTCAGGCGCCTCGCTGGGATCGATGGTGACCGGCAGAAATGCCTAACTCGAGACACGAAAAGCCTCCGGTGCTATCCGGAGGCTTCTGTGTATTCTTGGTAGCGGGGGCAGGACTCGAACCTGCGACCTTTGGGTTATGAGCCCAACGAGCTGCCGCTGCTCCACCCCGCGACGTTTTTGGCGGTCAGGGCCTGTGTCTGGCGACCCGGCGCCGTGCATTCATGATACACCCTGGCGCCTGGCCTGCAAACCCCTGGCCGTGGATACTGAATTTGTCCTGTTCTAGAAAAGCCTAAATGTGGGTCAAGTCCTCGGTCTATTAGTACCGCTCAGCTGAGGCGGTCACCCGCCTTACACCTGCGGCCTATCAACCCCGTAGTCTCCGGGGGACCTTACTCCGGACCGAAGTCCATTTGGGAGATCTAATCTTGGAGTTGGCTTCGCGCTTAGATGCTTTCAGCGCTTATCGCATCCGAACTTGGCTACCCGGCGATGCTCCTGGCGGAACAACCGGTACACCAGAGGTCCGTCCTTCCCGGTCCTCTCGTACTAGGGAAAGCTCTCCTCAAATCTCCTGCGCCCACGACGGATAGAGACCGAACTGTCTCACGACGTTCTGAACCCAGCTCGCGTGCCGCTTTCACCGGCGAACAGACGGACCCTTGGGACCTTCTTCAGCCCCAGGATGCGACGAGCCGACATCGAGGTGCCAAACCTCGCCGTCGATGTGAACTCTTGGGCGAGATCAGCCTGTTATCCCCGGGGTAGCTTTTATCCGATAAGCCACGGCCCTTCCACACGGAAACCGTAGGATCACTTTGCCCGACTTTCGTCTCTGCTCGACTTGTAGGTCTCACAGTCAAGCCCCCTTATGCCAATGCACTCTATAGGTGATTTCCATCCACCCTGAGGGGACCTTTGGACGCCTCCGTTACGCTTTAGGAGGCGACCGCCCCAGTCAAACTGCCCACCTGGCAGGGTCTCCCGATGGTTACGGGATTAGGGCCGAGACAATAGAAGAGCGGTATTTCAAGGTTGACTCCACCCTGACTGGCGTCAAGGTTTCACAGTCTCCCGCCTATCCTACACATCTATAACCCCAGTCCACTGCCAAGCTACAGTAAAGCTCCACGGGGTCTTTTTGTCCTGTCGCGGGTAGCCCGCATCTTCACGGGCCTTGCAATTTCACCGAGCCCCTCGTTGAGACAACGCCCAGGTCGTTACGCCATTCGTGCGGGTCGGAACTTACCCGACAAGGGATTTCGCTACCTTAGGCACTTTTGTTACTTCCCCGACTCGCGTAGCTCATCGGGGTGGACCGGTCATTTCTGCCGGCCTCTGCATGTCGCCATGCAGGTCGGACCATCTCTTCTCGCCTGTTCCGCTGGCGAGTCTGGCGTATGGTCTCTGAGGATTCCCGAGGGTCGTGCCCTCAGGCCTTTCCTGCTGATTGTCCGCACCGGGCGCATTTTCACCCCGACGTGTCGGGGTAGCGCCGGATACTAACCGGATGTCCCAGCATATAGCCAGATTTTGTAACAGCCTAGAGCAGTTGAGGCGGAAGCTGGGGGACACCCCCAGAACTCCGCTCTCGTCCTGCTCGGGTTGACCGTTATAGTTACGGCCGCCGTTCACCGGGGCTTCAATTCAGAGCTTTGTCCCGACAAGTCGGGACGAACCCCTCCTTTTAACCTTCCGGCACTGGGCAGGCGTCAGCCCCTATACATCGCCTTTCGGCTTAGCAGAGACCTGTGTTTTTGATAAACAGTCGCCTGGGCCTGTTGACTGAGGCCCGCAAGGGCTGATTCCGTCCCGACAAGTCGGGAGGACTTCACCCCACGGGCACCCTTTCTCCCAAAGTTACAGGGTCAAGTTGTCGAGTTCCTTAACGAGGGTTCGCTCGTTCACCTGGGGACATTTACCCCTGCCTACCTGTGTCGGTTTGCGGTACGGGCACCAGGACCTCTAGCAACGAGGCTTTTCTCGGCGGCATAGGATCAGCGGAATCCCCCAGGGCTTTGGCCCTAGAGTTTTCTGCCCCCTCAGCTCTTAGCGCCAGAACGGATTTGCCTATCCTGGCATGGCCTACAGGGCAAAACGCACCATGTCCAATGGGTGCGCTCGGCCTACCTTCCCGCGTCCCCCCTTTGCGTTAAAACAAGGAACCGGTGGTACGGGAATCTTAACCCGTTGTCCATCGCCTTCGCTTGTGCGCTACGGCTTAGGCCCGACTTACCCTACGCCGATCAGCGTTGCGTAGGAAACCTAAGGCTTTCGGTGTCCTGGATTCTCACCAGGATTGTCGCTACTCATGCCGGCATTCTCACTTCCCAGCGCTCCACCCCGATTCACATCGGGACTTCAATGCCCTGGCAACGCTCCCCTACCCCCCGATTCGCTTTCGCTTATCGGAGCCGCGGCTTCGGTGGTGGACTTTAGCCCCGTTACATTTTCGGCGCAGGGTCCCTCGACTAGTGAGCTGTTACGCACTCTTTAAAGGGTGGCTGCTTCTAAGCCAACCTCCTAGCTGTTTTGGGAACCCCACTTCCTTTCACACTTAGTCCACACTTAGGGACCTTAGCCTGCGGTCTGGGCTGTTTCCCTCTCGACAATGGAGCTTATCCCCCACTGTCTCACTCCCAAGGACCATCTAGGGGCATTCGTGGTTTGGTTGGGGTTGGCAGGCTCACGCCCCCTTGCCCATCCAGTGCCCTACCTCCCCCAGACTACCTTGAGGCTGCACCTAAATACATTTCGGGGAGAACCAGCTATCTCCGGGTTCGATTGGCATTTCACCTCTACCCACAGCTCATCCCAGCCTTTTGTACCAGACACGGGTTCGGCCCTTCACCCCGATATTATCGGGGTTTCAGCCTGGCCATGGGTAGCTCACCCGGTTTCGGGTCTAATCCAAACAACATTGCGGGCATAGTGGAGGCGCCGCCTTTGGACTCGCGCCGAGGGTCCGCACCCTTTACGTGCTTCGAGCGCCCGAAGGCACTTTGGCACCGGGGTGCTTCGCCCCGTTGCTGCTCCGCAAGCATTACCTCCGCCCGCGGCACGCCCTATTAGGACTCGCTTTCGCTTCGGCTCCGGAACTCATGTTCCTTAACCAAGCTGCCTAGATTAACTCGCCGGCTCATTCTTCAATAGGCACGCAGTCAGCCGCCTAAGGCGGCCTCCTACGGCTTGTAGGTCCACGGTTTCAGGTCTATTTCACTCCCCGCCTGGGGTACTTTTCACCTTTCCCTCACGGTACTGGTTCACTATCGGTGGCCAAGAGTATTTAGCCTTGGAGGGTGGTCCCCCCAGCTTCCCACAAGATTTCTCGTGTCCCGTGGTACTCAACAGCACGCCGGGAGCCCGTCCCTTTTCGCTTACGGGACTTTCACCTTCTCCGGTCGTCCTTTCCAGGATCATTCGGCTAAGGAGACGGGTTTCTTACTCCCTGCTCCGTTCTGAGGTTGGAGCAGGCGTGTGTTACAACCCCTATCGGACATAGGGCCTCAGCCCACTAAGCCCGACAGGTTTGGGCTCATCCCATTTCGTTCGCCACTACTTTGGGAATCTCGGTTGATTTATTTTCCTCGGGTTACTTAGATGTTTCAGTTCACCCGCTTACCCTCCCGACAAGTCGGGATCCCCCGGTATTACCCGAGGGGAGTTTCCACATTCGGGAATCCCCGGCTGAGCTTACTAGACAGCTGACCGAGGCTTTTCGCAGTCTTGCCACGCCCTTCTTCGGCTCTTGGCCCCAAGGCATCCACCGCAGACCCTTAATAACTTGACCCACATTGAGGCTCTTCTCAATTAGGACAAAATTCAGTTGTTAAAGTACGTAAAACGGCGGCCAGGGAAACCCAGCCGCCGCTGAGGATTGACCTGTTGGTGCTTGCTATTTTTTGGTGATTGTCGTCATATGGTCTTGACCCTGCGACAGTTAAGTATATTGCCCAGCCGAATCCCCGTCAAGCGATTTCTCAAGTGCATTCCGGTCCGATTTCGTTGCGCGCCCCGCTACTCGTAATGTAATGTGTCTCCACGATACCGGAGGAACTATGGAAAATCGCGATTATGACCTGCTCCCTGACGAGCAGGTTATGTACGAAGGGCCGGGTGTTGCAGTGACGAGCCATCGTCTGATGGCCAACTTTGGCCGCCCCGACGAAGGCAGCTTCGACGAATCCCCCCTTAGCGACGTTGCTTCGCCCAAGAAGTACAACGTCGGCAAGCAATCCCGTCGGGATATCGGCATACGCCTGCTAATCGCCGGGGCCATCGTCCTGGCCTTCGAAGTGACCCTCGAGAACGCCGTTGCCGTAAACGACAAGCTTGCCGCGCTGCTGTTCCTGGTGGGCGCCGTGGGCGCGTCGGTGGGCCTCTACATGATTATCGGCGGGATGTACCAAATCAGGCCAAACACGACGATGGTGTTCCCGAAGTCTGACGGCGGCGAGATCGTTGTGCGGTTTACGGACTGGGACAGCCCGCACGCCGACGAGTTGACCCGGCAGTTTGCCCGGGCCAAACGGGGCTTATAATCTAGCCGCTGCCTCCTTGCGGACAACTCCTCCCCAGGCTCCCAAAGGCGCATTTCAGCGAAGCAGCGCGTTCTGCCACTGCCGCCCGTGTCAATTAGTCGTCGCCCGGGCTACGCGATGGGGCCGGCTGGGCTGAAGGCGCCACGTCTACGGTCTCGCCCCTTCCGACCGTCAGCGCCAGCGCCACCGCCATCATCGCCCCGGATGCCACGTAGGCGCGGCCCATACCCTGCACGAAGGCGGCCTTAACTCCGTCGTCAACGCCGCCGGCGACCGCCGACAGGCTCGGCTCGTGGCCCGTCGAGGCCATGGTGAGCGTTACGATCAGCGTTGCCAGCGCGACCCCGGACACGTTGGCCGAGGTCCGAGTCAAGTTCACGAACCCTGACACCACCCCATACTTCTCACGGGGAAGCGTACCCAGGATGGCGCTGGAGTTCGGCGAGGAGAACAAGGCCATGCCGGTGCCTGCCAGCGCCATGCCTATCACCACGTGGGAGCCCGGCGAGTCGGTTGACAGGGTGGCGAACACCAGCATCGAGGCCGAAGACAGCGTCAGGCCGATCGACGCCGGCCATCGGGTACCCACTCGGTCCGAGAGCCGCCCGGCAAAGGGCCCCAGCAGCGCCATGCATATGGAACCAGGGACCATGATTAGCGCCGCGCGGCTGGCAGAGTAGCCGAGGCCCTGAATCAAGTAAAAGGGCATCAGGAAAAAGACCGAGGAGCCGGCCAGGAATGACAGGAACCGCGCCCCGATGGCCATCGAGAACACCCTGTTCCGAAACAGGCCCGTGTCCAGCATCGGCGCGGATGCTCGAAGCTCCCACCAGATAAAGGCGGCGGTCAATGCGATCGATGCCGCGATGCCGGCCACGATAGGGGCTGATGCCCAACCAACGCTCCAGGCGTTAGTTAACGCCAGCAGCAGCACTACCAGGGCGGTGGACGAGATGGCTGCGCCCAGCCAGTCGAAGGAGCCCTTTCTCCCGGCCCGAGCCTCCTGTTCAGTTTGCCCCTTCAACACCAGGGCGGCAGCGGCCACCGCCGCGAAACCAACGGGTATCCCGGCGAAGAATATCGAACGCCAACCGAACTGGCTGACAAGGACCCCGCCGACGATAGGTCCTGAGATCGCTCCCGTGCCGATAATCGTCATGTAAAGGCCGAGGGCCTTGCCCCGGTCGCGTTCGGGGAAGACCTCGGCGACCATCGCCATCCCATTGGCCTGTATGCCGGAGGCCCCGATACCCTGGAGTATCTTGGCCGCGATCACCAGGCGTAAGGATTGCGAAAAGCCGCCCAAGGCCGCAAACGCGATGAACACCGCGAAGCCGCCCAGGAACACTCGTTTGCGACCGACGACGTCCGACAGCCGCCCCATGGGCATGAACATCGCGCTCGTCGCCAGACCGTATCCCAGGGCGATCCATTGCACGGTCGGGATGTCCGCCGCGAAGTGCTCGGCGATCTTGGGCAAGGCGATGTGGACGCCGGTCTGGTCCATCACCGTGAGGAACAGGCCGATAGCTATGGCGAAATAGGCCCACCACATGTAGTTTGGGCTACGGGTGATGCGGCCCCACGGCCCAATGCCAGCCACTCCGGCCACCCCTTAAGTCGGTTGCATCGTACGCCCCCGCCGATGCTCGCCAGCGCCAGAGAGTCGCGCGGCACTTGATGCATCAGGACATCGGACGCCATCATCGCCGGTGCGAGGTGCACGACCGCCTCGCGGACGTGACTGAGGCGGTCAAGATGGCGCCATTCTAGCACGCTGCTGTGTGATTGCCAGAGAGCTTCCCGCAAAGGGGGGGCAGGTGGCGGTTCGAAACACCCCATCGCAAAGAATTGAACATCTTCGAACTACCCCTGCAATCAATTCAATCCAGCATATGAAGGGTTATTCAGAGGTTCCCTAACTCACCAGGGCTGCGTGCGACTCACCCATCACGCCACTCAGCCCAACGACCGTCGTCAAATACAAAAGAAGAAACTCCGCCAGCGGTGGGGCAACTGGCCTTGGGTTGGCCAAACGCGTTGAGGAGGGCTGGTGATCGCGTCAGGCAGGGCAGGTGCCGTTCGGGTCCCAAGGGCCAGCAGACGCTGACGGAGCTATACGCCATTTGTGTCACTCCGTCCGCGTTAAGTGTCAACCAAAATCAAGTCCAATATTTCGCCATATTGCTTGACACCCCGAGGCGGTGCCGTAGAATAGGGCCACCAATTCAGGGAGCGCTCCACCGTGATTACCAAGTTCGGCAGCCTTTTCGCCGGCCACGTGGACATGGCCGATATCGGACTGGATGGCACGCCGGTCAACGACCGGTTCTACTCCAACGAGCATCTTGTCACCGTCTTCGACAAGTCGGCCGCCATAGCCACCCTGATGGACCGGCTGGGCTACGACACTTTCTGGATGGCCGAGCACCACTTCCAGCGGGAAGGCCACGAGGTCATCCCCAACATCCTCCAGCTCAGCGTTCACCTGGCGCACCTGACCGAGAGGATCAAGTTCGGGTGCGGCTTCAACATCGCCCCTATGTGGCACCCGCTCCGCCTGGCAGAAGATTTCGCGACGGCGGACATACTTACCGGTGGACGGGTGATCTTCGGCGTGGGCCGCGGGTATCACACCAGAGAGGTAGAGACCTTCGGGAATCCGATTATCGATGGGGACGCCAATCGCGAGCTGTTCGAAGAGCAGGTAGAGATCATATTCAAGTCATTTCAAGAGGAGTCTTTTTCCCACCACGGCAAACACTACGACATCCCGCCGTCGGTGCCCTACCGGGGATATCAGCTCGAAGAGATCACGCTGGTGCCGAGGCCAACGCATCCGGTGGAGTGCTGGCAGCCGGTAGTCAGCGCCAGTGAGCGTGGCATCGACTTTATGGCCAAGCATGGCATCAAAGGGATCATCGGCGGTGGGGCCGCGGTCGGCGGCGCCAGCGACAAAGTCGTTCACGCCTGGCGGGAGGCCCAGGCCAGGCGCGGGCGCGAGACTGAGTTGGGTGCCGACCTGATCATGGGAGTATCCGTCTACATCGCCGACACCGAGCAGAAAGCGATCGACGAGGTCCGTCCCATGTTCGAGGAGAACCTGAAGATGTTTGGTCCGCTGGGGTTCGTCCGGGGCCTCACCGACGACCAGATCGACGCCCTGGGCGACCCCAGGCGCGCGCGCTCGGCGGGGCTGCCCACGGTGGAGCAGGCCGTGGAGGCCGGCTCCTGGCTGTGCGGGCCGCCGAAGTCGATCATCGAGAAGCTGGAGATGATCGGCGAACGTTTTCCAGGACTGGACCAGATCAACGTCGGCCATCCCATCGGCACTCCTCAGAGCATTCTCCTTGAGCAGCTCGAATGGTTTGGACGCGATGTAATGCCCCACTTCAAGAGCAAGATGCCGGTGGCCGCGCCGGCCGACGACTAGTCACCGTCCTGACATGGCCACTTCCGGCCTGGGGCACGCGGCTAATCGCCGACGTAGCGGTGCGAGGAACTTCCGTCCAGCCCACCACGAGCGATAATCCATGCAGCGCGTGTTGCCCCTCCTGGCGCGGACATCGCGTCATCTCGATCGCTCATGGGAGGGGAAGTCATGCGAACGGAGTTCGGGGCGGGTGGGTGGGCCCAACCACCCTGGGGATGGGTCGCTCGACGGGACCGACCCGCCTGACCGAGAGGGCTGCACGCTCACCAGGATTTTGCGATACTGGTGCGTCGCAAGAAGTTTGATGACTGTGAACGTAGCAGGATACTATGGGTCCGCGGCGTCACGTCCGTGGACGAACCAAATCCGTCTGCGGTTGTGGTGAGAGTTCGAAAAAGGAGCTAGACCCAACATATGACCGAACTCAACAACACAGTGCTGGTCGTGACCCCTCATCCGGACGACGCCGAGGGTGGTGCGGGAGGCGCGATCGCCAGATGGGCGAGAGAGGGCAAGCAGATCGTGCTGGTCGTCTGCACCAACGGCGACAAGGGCAGCAGCGACAGGCACATGACCCCCGAGCTGTTGGCCGAGACCCGCGAGAAAGAGCAGCGGGAGGCCGCTCGGGTGTTGGGCATCTCCGAAGTCGTGTTCCTCGGGCTTCCGGACCAGGGACTCGAAGACAACGAGGAGTTCCGGGAGAAGCTGGTCCGGCAGATTCGTCTGCATAAACCGGATACCGTGGTCACCAACGACCCCAACCGGCCCTACATTCGACACCGCGATCACGCTATGACGGGCAGGGTCACGCTGGACGCCGTGTTCCCCTACGCCCGCGACCACATGGCCTTCCCGCAGCACTTGAGCGAGGGCCTGGAACCCCACAAGGTCAAGGAAGTCTACCTGTTCCGCTCAGATACCCCTGACACGTACGTAGACATTACCGAGACCTTCGAGGCCAAGATGGATGCTCTCTACTCCCACACCAGCCAGATGGGGAGGCCCCGCGAGGAAGGAGACGAGGGCGCCCGTCGACGCGCCGCCGAGGTCGGTGAGAAGATCGGCGTGCCGCTTGCGGAAGGTTTCCTGAAAATCGAACTAGGCCGGTAAGGGACGTACGAGCCGCAACCCCACGCCATCGGCCCCGTATCGCTGCCAGTCGCCTAAGGCAGCGCGGGAAAATCCTCGGCCGAGTCCTGTGGCTCGTAGCCGATTACGTTCTTGGGATGCGAGATGTCGCGGTAGTTCCAGCGGTTGTTCGACACCGCGAAGAATATGTCGTAATCGAGGCTGTCCGGCGCATCGATGCACCTTTGCAGCATCTGCGAAATGTCGCGGTGGCTCAGATAAACTGACAAGTCCCGGGTGGTCTCCGGCCTGTTCGCCTTGTTGACGCGCCCGATTCGCACGCAAAGAATCGAGACGCCATACTCGTCGACGAAATGTCGGCCCAGCGCTTCGCCCCAGACCTTGGCCGCGCCGTAAATCGCCAACGGCCAGGTCTGCTTGTGGGTGATCATCGGGATGTCCGCCGGTACCTGGTCGTAACGGCCGGCGGCGATGTCAGAGTAGGGCGGGACCGACTCATATCCCCTGATCGCGTTCCCACTGCTGGCGAAAATGATCCGCTTGACGCCGGCCAGCCGGGCCGCCTCGAAAACGTTGTAGGTGCCGACAACGTTGCCCGCGTGCTGGCCCTCCCAGTCCTGGTTGCCGAGGTAAGCGGCCAGATGCACCACGACCTCCTGCTCTTCGAAGGCGGGTTTGATGGCCTCCAGGTCGGCGATGTCCGCTTGAAAGCTCGTGACCCCTTCGACGGGCCGTCTGTTGAGGGCCGCCAGCTCGTAGCCGCCGACCTCCTGCAGGTGGTCCTTCAAGAGGCCGCCAATCAGTCCGCTCATACCGGTAATCAGGACTTTTTTCGTCATACTATTTGCTCCTTTTCAGATTCTCGGGTCCTTGGCTCTTTCGAGCGCGTTGATCGTCTGACGCATAGACCCCGCCTGCCGGTTTTGTCCCGCTAAACGCCCCGAATCGCGGTCGAAACGTTATGATTAATACGGGGGCAGACGGACTTCGACAGTTAACAACGCGAAATATCGGTTGTCAACCGGGGTCGAAGGTCGGGGTGTATGACGCCGAGCCTATTGCCGGTCGCCCACGCTCGCTTTCTTGCGGCCACGCCCAGGGCTCCAGGCTCGCGGTCGGTGGAAATCGCGCGGATTTCCCCTATGAGATATGTTGTAAGAGGAATAGGCGTCTGGTATCGTCATTGGGCACTCTCCTGTTCCGTTTAGATGAGGGCCATGATGGATAACAGCGATGAGGGGAACACGTCTCGCGAGCTGCCGGAGAACGAGCGAACGGATGCCGCGAGTTCCGATATCCGGGACGTCGCCCAGACCGATCAACGAGAGTTTGGGGATGAGCCTACCGACACCGTCCGCGAGTACCTGCGTTCGATAGGTCAGCACCCTTTGCTCAGCGCCCCCCAGGAGCAGGTGCTGGGCCGATCGGTGGAGCGCTGGGTGCTGCTCAAGCAGATCAGGGCCGAGCTTCAGGACGCTTCCGGCAGGCCGCCGTCCACGGCGGAGGTCGCTACCGTAGTATTTCGAGTGGTAGCGTCCGAGCGGGAGCTGGTAGGGGCCCTGGCGGCTGAATTTAGCGACGAGCCGGAGGGACGGCAGCTCCCGGAGCTGCTGTCCGACGACGCTGTCAGAAGCGCCCTGGACGGTCCGTTGAAAGAGCCTTCTCGCGACGCCGTGGCCGCGGCAATGGGAATACCCGACGTCGATGCCGCGCCAAGAATATCGAGTCTCTCCAGACACGTCGCACTTCTGCACGAGGACGCGATCACCCGTCTGGACGGCGCGGCGACGACTGGCGGAAACGGGCACGTCGACGGTTCGGCTGCTATCGTCGAGACGCTGGACGACCTCGAGCGCGACCTGGAGCGGTGGTGGGACGGCATCGAGCGTGAGGGACAGGACGCGTCGGAGCTTCTCACCAACTCGAACCTCCGCCTCGTTGTGAGCGTGGCCCGCAGATACTTGCGCCGGGGCCTGCCCCTCCTGGACCTGATACAGGAGGGCAACCTGGGACTAATGAGGGCAGTGGAGAAGTACGACCCTCACAGAGGCTTCAAGTTCAGCACTTACGCAACCTGGTGGATTCGGCAGGCGGTAACACGCGCCCTGGCCGATCAAGGACGCACGATTCGGCTCCCCGTCCACGTCGTCGAGCGGCTTCAGCGGCTTAACGCGGCCGAGCGAAAACTGATGCGCGCGAACGACCGGGACCCGACACCCGCCGAATTGGCTGCGGAGTTGGAATGGCAGCCGGAGCAGGTGGAGAACCTCATACGCCAGCGTCAGAGCACCGTCTCCCTGGGCACGCCTGTCGGCCAGGAGGAATCGACGCTGGAGGATTTCATTCAGGATACCACGGCCAAAACTCCCGACGAGATCGCCATGCGGATGCTCACGCGGGAGGACGTGGTCCAAGCGCTGGAGGAACTTCCGCCCCGGCTCAGAATGGTGCTTGCACTAAGGTTCGGGTTCATCGACGACCGCCCTCGCACGCTGGAAGAGGTGGGCGTCGAGCTTGGCGTGACGCGAGAGCGAATCCGTCAGCTCGAGAAGCAAGCGCTGAATCTCCTTCGGGCGTCGGGCAAGCTGCCCCCGCTGGACGACCTGGAGTCTAGCGGCTGAAACGCCGGCCGCATCGGCAGCCGACCCGGCTTCGCGTCTGGTGACTCGGTCAGTCGTCGGACCCCGACGCTGGCGCCTCCATGGGGCGGGCGGGCTTCTCGGCCCCGAACGCCCTCGCGATCAGCTCGAACGAACGGACGCGGTGCTCGAAGTAGTAGCAGTTGGTGACGACCCCCAGGTCGCCGGTCTGGTATCGTTCCGCCGCCGCCAGCATCTCCTCCCTGACCCGCTGAGGGTCCCCTTCGATGTAACCGATGGTGGACTGTTCCATCTGTGCCTTCGCGTCGTCGGGCAGAGGCCAATCGACCGCCTCTTCCGGTGGCAGTATTCCTGTCGTGGTCAGCCCCATCGACGATAGCGCCTTGCCGATCCTCCGGCTGGCGCCGACAAACCGCGCCTCCTCTGCAGTGGGTGCGCAGACGACCTGAAGCCCGACGTTCACCTTCGGCTCGGACAGGTGCTCGGAGGGCTTGAATTCTTTCCGGTACAGTTCAGTCACCATCGGGCCGTAGTCGCCAGTATTGCCAAAAAAGTCGGCAAAGGAGAAAGGGAGGCCCATTGTAGCGGCCAACCGTGCACTGTAGTCGCTTGACCCGAGGAGCCAGACCCGCGGGACCGTTCCAGGCGGCCCACCAGGCTGCGCTTTGACCTCCCTCAACGGATTGCCCTCCTCCAGCTCTCCTTTGAGGAACCCGAGCAGGTCTCTGACCATATGCGGGAACTGACCGATATCCATCTGTCGACGTGGGTACACCAGCGCGGCGGCGGTCAGGCCGTCGCTCCCCGGAGCGCGCCCAATGCCCAGGTCGATGCGCCCAGGGTAGAAGGAGTCCAGCATGCTGAACTGCTCGGCCACTTTCAGCGCGGAGTAGTGTGAGAGCATCACCCCGCCACTGCCTACCCTGATGCGGTCCGTCGCCGCCGCGATCTGTCCCACCAGCAGCTCGGGGCTGGTCCCCGCGTACGAGCTGGAGTTGTGGTGCTCGGCGACCCAGCAGCGCTGGTAGCCAACCTTCTCGGCGGCGCGCGCAAGACGCACGGACTCGCCCAGCGCCTCCGATGGCGTGCCTCCTCTTCGGACAGGCGACTGGTCCACCACACTCAGCGTTATTTCTTGCGTCGGAGTCATCGAGAAACCCTGGTAAGGACTGGCCCTAACTCTATATCTGGAGACCGTTCGGGCGCAAATTTGGCTTGGATTGACCCGCGGCGGCGCCAGTTATCCGGCCGCCTCGCCGAGCTGTTGGAGCGCGGCATCCCGAGCTTCGGCCATAAGCTCGTCGATATCGCGAAACACCTCTTCCCGTTGCGGTTGCAGGAACAGGAACACCACCTCTCCGACAGCTAGACCGGTCGCCTGCGAAAGCGCCAGCGCGTAGGCCCCGGCCTGCAGCCGGTAGCGCTGGGCCGCGTCGGCGGTCGCGTCCACCTCCAGGGCGTCGGTCTTGTAGTCCACCACGACCAGCTCACCATCGTCCTGGAACAGTAGGTCGACGAACCCCTCGATGGCGCCCTGACCGAGCGGGGCGGCCACGGGCACCTCCCGCCAGAGCCTTCCGGATGCCACGGCACGTCGCACGACGGGGCTGTCCAAGGCTACCCGCGCCAGGAGGGCGACTTGGGCCGTCCGGTGGGCGATGCCCTCGGCGGTGGCCTGGGCCGTGGCGGTCTCGTCGAGGCCTTCGCCCGTTGCCAGGTTGACAGTCTGGAGCACCGCGTGGACCGCGCGGCCCAGCGACGTGCCGCCGCGGCCCCGTCGCCACGGCTCGTCGGAGACTGCCTCGTCTTTAACGATCCGCGCCAGCGTCGTCGCGGCCACCGTCGCCGGTCGGGAGCGGTCCGCTAGCAGCGCCTGGCGCTCGGCCTGCCACCTCTCACGCGCTTCCATCGTCGGCTCGGCAACTGTTTCGGCGCTGCTCGGCGATGCCGCTGCCGCCGGGACGTCGAGTTCAGGGGCCGGGCGCCACAGATGGTCGTGCCCCCCAATCGTTTCGGCGATCTGTGCCGCCGCCGTCGTCGTGTCCGAGGCGGTGCGGAACATGCTCACAACCAGATGGTCCCGCGCCCTGGTGCACGCCACATAGAGCAGCCGGACGAACTCCTGCTCCTCCAGCTCCTTCTCGCGTGCTAGCACGGCTTCGTAGCCAGCCGTCTTGAAGGCGTCGTCGCGGCTGCCGAGGCCGACTTCGACGGCCCCCGATTGCCGGTCCACGATCACGGGACCGATATCCGACCTGCGGCGGTCGGCGTTCAGTCCAACCAGAACGACGATCGGGAACTCCAGCCCCTTTGCAGCGTGGACGGTCATCACCCGCACCGAGTCCTCATCTTCCTCGGGAGCCGGGACCTCCGTAACCCGGGTCAGCTCCGATATCTGGCGGTCGGTCCACTCCAGGAACGACCGGAGCGGTCCGCCTCCGGCTTGGACGAAGGCGCGGGCCTGGTCCACCAGGAACTGGTATCTGCGCCATACGTCCCGCGGTCGCGCACGGCCCATCGCCGCCTCGATCAGTCGACGCTCTCTGATAAGCCGCTCGACCAGCACGGCCGTCGATGCCCAGAGCCTCCCGCCGTGGAATTCGCGAATAGCCCTCAGTCCTTCTGCGACCGGACCCTCCGTCGGCCCGGCGGGGCTCAGGTAGTCGAAACGGCCGTCTCGCCGGACGAAGTCCAGCAGCTCCTCGTCGGAGCAGGCGAAGGCAGGGCTCCGCAGCGCGGCCACCAGCGAGACCTGGTCCGAGGGGTCGTCGATGGACCGGAGGCAGTTCAGCAGGTCCCGCACCTCCTGGGTGTCGAAGAGCAGCGACGCCCCCTCCAGGCGGTAGGGCACGCCGCCCTCATCCAGGGCTAGCTCGAGAGTTCGCAGGGCCGTCCGCCGGGGCATCAGGACACAGACGTCCGAGAATCGGGCAGGGCGGTAACGCTCCTCTCCGTCGTTTTCAGTCGCCTCCCGGTCCAGGACTTGCCAGCGGCCCGATGCGACGCCGGACAGCAGCCGCGTAATCGCGGTGGCCTCCCTCTCGCGCATTGGACCGACGGTCGTGTCGTCGTTGGCGGTCCCGATGTACCAGGCGCCCGGGGTAAAGGCACCCTCGGTCTTGGCCTGCCATCGGGCGGCGAGCGGCACGTACTCTGCCTGCCCGGGCGGCCCGGCCATCCAGGTGCGGAAAAGGTGGTTAACCCAGTCGATGACCGGTTTCTGGGTCCGAAAGTTCTGTAGCAGGCGAACGGGCGAAGGGCCCATCGACTCCTGTAGCCGTCGGACCTGGCTGATGTCGGCCCTGCGGAACCGATAGATCGATTGCTTGGGGTCGCCCACCGCAAATAGCCTGCCGTCCGCCACGTCCGGGCCGGCTTGATCGCCGCCAGACTCCCCAGCATCGGAGGTCTGTGACAGCAACAGAGCGATCTCGGCCTGAATCGGGTCGACGTCCTGGACCTCGTCGATCAGCAGATATGCGAACCTGTCGCGGAAGTGGTCCCGGACCTCCTCATCGTCCCGCAACAGGTCTCTGGCCCAGACCAGCAGGTCGTGGAACTGGGCGGTCCCCCGGCTCTTGCGCTCGGCGGCGTACTCAAGCGCGAACGCCTTTAGCGCGGTGAGCACCGATCCCAGCGCGACTTGGCGCGCCTCCGCCAGCTCCGCCCGGACCACCTCGTGAAGGTCCCTTAAACGGTCCTTCAGCATGGCGCACGCGTTCTGGCCGGTAGCCGGATCGTTGTCCCAGTCGGACTGCCTTCCCCCGGAAAAGCGGATGCGATTGGACCGGGCAAGAAGCCGGTATCCGGCGGGAGACGGAAATTCGGCTTCCTGAAGCCGCTTGGTGGACAAAATGACGCCACGTACTTGCCCGACAAGTCGGTCGCCGTCGCCGAGCCGAGCGTACTGGCATATCCGCGCCAGTTCAGGTTCGGCCTCGACAAGAGCCGGCACTGCCGCGGCTGGGGCGTCCCGGAAAGATGCGAAAGAGACCCCATCCAGCCTGTCGTACTCGTCGTGAAACGCTTTCGCGATCTGCCGCATCTGGCTGGCCGACATCCCGAGGGCGACGGCCAGGGCC
Source organism: Dehalococcoidia bacterium (assembly GCA_965248005.1). Lineage (GTDB taxonomy): Bacteria > Chloroflexota > Dehalococcoidia > Lucifugimonadales > UBA1123 > CBDFIE01. The sequence goes on along the minus strand of OZ252049.1, from coordinate 620,863 downwards.
AGCGAGCGGCCGGCCGTTGGGTCGTCCAGCGTAGCGTCAAGCCACCGCTGCCACCGGTCCTCGAAGCTCAGGTCTGCCTCGACGCGGTCCATGACCTGGAAGCCTGGCGGCAAGCCCGCTTCCAGTGGCCTGGCCTGCAGCAGGTCCGCGGCGAAGCTGTGGATCGTCTGGATGGAGGCCTGGTCGATGTCTCTGACGCCCTGACGGCATCGATCGCCCTCGACGTCACCCGACCCGGCCCCAAGAGCGGTCTTCTCGAGGGCCTCCCGTATGCGGTCGCGTAGCTCGCCGGCCGCCGATTCCGTAAACGTGATGACCGCGATTCGGTCGACGGTCGCCCTGCCCGCGGAGACCAGGCCCAGCACCCGGTCCACCAGGCTCGTTGTCTTGCCCGTGCCCGCGCCGGCCTCGACGAACAGCGTCTCGTCCAGCGAGTTCCTGATCCGGTCTCGGGCCGGCTGGTCCACCGAGACGAATCCGGGGCTCATGACGCCCCCTCGTCATCCAGTCGCGCCAGCTTTGTGTAGGCAGACAGCCGGGGGTCGGACTGGGTGCGCCGCCACGAGACGTCCCTGTTGGCTGGACAGAGGCTATCGAAGTCACAGTATCGGCAGTTCTCGAAGGACCCTCGGTCCGGTTGCCCCGGATTGGCCGGGAAGAGCCCGCCGCGGACGCCTGAAACGATCGTGGACACCGCGCCTTCGAACCCATCCAATACTGCGTCCAGCGCGACCGGTTCAGACGGGACCATCTTGTACCCCCCGCGATGTGAAACGAACCAGTAGGCGGCGCGTACGTTCACCTGACTTCCGAGGGCGCCTCGGACGGCCAGCGAATAGACCGGGAGCTGCAGCCTCTGTCCCCGGTCGATCCGGTCGTCGGCAACGCCCCTGTAGGGTGCGGCGCTGCCGGTCTTGTAGTCGATCACCAGGGCCTCGTCTCCCGACTCCGTCACGTCGACGCGGTCGATCAGGCCGTGAAACCGCAGGCCGCCGCCGTCCGGCAGCTCGATGGAGGCCGCGGGCCATGATCGCGCCGACCCGGAGTCCGCCATGCCGAACCGCGACTCCACGTGGGCCGTCGCCGTCCCGAAATGCTCACGCTGTCTGCTGTCCGCTTCGAGGAACGAGTCCAGGTCGCTAAGGATGTCATGACGCTCCAGCTCCCACAGGACCGCCTTGCCGGTCGCGCCGCTGGACTCGACGTCGCCGAAGGCACGGGCTGCGACCCGATGCAGCGTCGCGCGATGGTCCTCGCTCCAGGGCTGGCTCGCGCGGGGAAAGGCCCCTTGTTCCGTTACCTCCGAGAAAAAGTGCTCCAGCACCCGGTGTATCAGCAGGCCCTTATCGGCCGGCGATATGGTGGTGATTTCCTCCGGCCGCTCCAGCGCCCCAAGTCCAAGCTCATTGGCGAGGAGATGGCTAAACGGGCACCTGGCCCACCGCTCCAGGCTGCTGGGCGAGTCGGATGGTTGTTCGGTTGGGTCGATGCCCTGGGTCCCCGTCGTCGCGCCCGAGACATCTCCGTCCCACGGCGTCAGACGATGAGATCGCCGGCCCGCGTCCAGCTCGAGACCACGACCCAGGTGCGTCGCCCCGACCAGCGGATGCAGGGCGACCCGCCGTCTCGCTCTCCGCCAACGCCATACGCTCGCCACGTCATAGTCGTGTAAATCTGCCGGTGTCTCGTGGTCACCGGTCTCGAACGAGGACTCGTCCGACGAGATGCGGCTGAGCCATGGCCGATCGGACATGGCGTGCAACGTGAACGTGTAAACGGGCGCCCCCTCCAGCGCGGCGGCCTCTTCGAGGAACCAGCGGGACGGGTGCTGCGCTCGGCCGCCAGCGGGGTCGGAGACAGGAAATGACAGCACCCGCCTGCCGCCCGTGGCCAGAGCGGCCAAATAGTCGTACCGCTCCTCGTCCCGACGCGCTTGCTGGAGCGCCAGGCCCTGTTCCTGGCCGCCCGCCCGTCGCCGCTCCCGATCGGGGACGAGGGGATCGTCCCGCGTCTTCGGAGGCAGCGCCCCCTCGACCATCCCGACGACATGCACCAGCTCGAACTCCAGGCCGATCGCGGCGCCCAGCGGACCGACAAACACACCCTGGCCCGTCGGTCCCAGACGGCCCATCGCGCTCTCGAGCGCCTCCGAGACGGCCTGGACGAATACCGAGAGCGACGGTCCCGCTTCGAGGTCGTCCGCCCCCTCCAGCTCCTGTAGCAGCTCCGCGATCCGCTGTTCGGAGTCCGCCTCGGCCGCCGGAAGCTCGACGCGGCGGTCGAAGTACGCCTGCATCAGCCCCCGCGCCCAGCTCGAGAATTTTGCCCAACTGCTGCCGTCGCGTGGCGGCTCGACGTCCGCGGCCAGTTTGGCTATGAAGCCCTTGAGGGCCTGCGACGCCCCCGCCTGCTGCCGCAACCCTGCGACTTTGGCTTCGGACATCTCCCCCAGTTCGGCGGACCGCGACGCAAGCTCCGACATCCTGGCGCCGTACCGGTCCAGCCGGTCGCTCCACTGCTCCCGGCCCCGCACAATGCCCGCCTGGCGGGAGATAAGGTCCCACTGGGTAGCGCTGACCTGGCCGCCTCGACCGCGGTCCGGCGATCTGACGGGGCAGCTCGTCAACCAGACCATCACCTCGTCCCGCGATAGCTCGCCGGCGCTCAGCCGCAGCAACCCCAGCAGCGTGCGCCCCGCCGCCCGCTGAGACAGGGGCGTCGTGTCGGGTCCGGCGACCGGCACGCCCGCCAGCTCCATCTCCTCCCGGACCAGCGCGCCATACGCGTCGGTCTGCCGATATAGCACGGCCATCCGATGGAAGGGGACACCCTCGCCGGCGGTCTTGAGGATCTGGCGGATCGCCCATCGCAGCTCCTGCCGGCCGTTGGGCGCGACGACCAGCTCCGACTGCGCCGAGCCCAGCCCGCCAGCCTGCACCGTCTCGGGCAGGCCGAACACCGTCGAGAACCGTCCCGCGGTGGCGTGCACCGGACCGTCGGCCTCGGCGTCCCCGGTCAGTCCCAGCACCACCGTGCAGCCCGACCCGTTTCGTGCCAGCGCTTCCACCAGCAGGCGCTCGCCGGGTGAAAAATCGTGGACCAGGTAGACGACCACCGGCCCCATCTCGTCCAGTCCTGTCGCCGCTCCCCGGGCAATGCCCTCGGCGGCGGAACTTGCCAAGTCCTCCCGGTCGTAGAGCTTCGCGGTCGCCTCACGGAACCGGCGGTACAGCCGCACCGTCTCGGCCGGCGCCGCCGCGCCCTCCGCCAGCCGGTCCAGCGCCTCGGGAGACGCGTGGCGAAGCTGCCGGAACGTGTTCCGCAGACTGCGCCGCGTGTTGGGGTGGTCTCGGCTGTCGGCCAGCGGCCCCTGGGCCTCCGCCGCAACGCTGCGGACTGCGGACGCCTCCAGCAGGTGTGTCATCGGTCGCCGGCCCTGGGCCGACAGTCCGGGCGCGCCCAAAAGCTCCGCCAGACGGGCCAGGATGACGAACCGGACGTTGGCCATGCCGGAGCGCCCGCCGTCCTGCCGGAGGCTGAGCGCCGCGTACGTCGACGGCACCACCACCGTCACCGGGTCCAGCGGACCACCGGCTTTCATCTCACCGACCAGACGCCACAGCGTCTCCCTCGCGCCGACCAGCGGCCCAATAAGCACTCGTCCCTGTTGACGCGGATCGGTCACTTTTTGAGGGCCTTAAACAAGACTGGGTGGCGATTAACCCCGTCCTTCCGCGGAAGGACGGGGTGTGAGGGTGGGTACAGACACTGCCGGGGAGGGAGCCATTCGATCGATGAGCCTCGAGTGGAGTTTCGCGGGCCGCGGGCGCCGGTCTTCGAAAATAGTACCAGTTCGGCCCGCGATGTTAATACCGGGAATCATGCGGTATTCGCGAGATCAGGCTCTTTGAGACAGACGGGGAGGATCCGACACACACGACACGCTGGCGGGAACCCCTGCCGTGGTCAATCGGTCTGGGAGGGGTCTTAACCGAGCGACGGCTGGCAGGTCAATGGGTTTGGCGGTCTCAGTCTTCGCGCTCGCAGAAGAGCCGCCGGTCGCCTGGGGACGCGCCGTCGAGCAGCACGCTGTGAATGTGGTCGTTCACGCACTCGTTCTTAGGGTAGACAACGTGCGAGAAGTGGGAGGTCTCCAGCAGATATCCGTTGCTTAGGGTCTCGGTTACGAGCTCTTCGGATTCGGTGAACGGAGTAAACGGATCGGAGCGGTTGCCAACTACAAGTATCGGAACGCCTCCGCCGTCGAGCGGTCCCTCGAGGGGATTCGGAGCGAACTGGTCGTAGAACGGACAGGCGCCGGGGAACGAGGTGTCCAGTAGCGCCAGCAAGGGGAACTTTTCGTTGATGGTGGCGTCAATGACCACGTGGTCGTCCAGTCGCGTGGCGCGGTCCAACTCCGGTTGCAGGATCCAGCCGTCCAGGCAATTGACGTGTGCAGTAAAGTTCGCGGCGGTGGGTTCCGGGCCCAGCTGAATCCCGGCGAACCTGAGCAGAGTAGACGGGTCGTCGTTCTCGTTGAGTTCGAACAGACCCCGCCACAGGCTAGGCCATGCCTCTTCACTGTACAGGGTCGAGATCACCCCAAAAAAGCCCGCGAGGGGATGATTATCCGCCGCGGCGTTTACAAGATCCAGTTTAGCAACAGCCTGCTTGAAGTAGCCGACCGGGTCGCCGTCGTTGTATATGGGGCAGCGCGGATTGGCGCACGCTACCAGCGCCTGCTCAAGCGAGGCGGCGAGCGGTGCGATTTCCTCGACTACCTCGTCGATGCGTTCCTGTTGGGTGGTGGCTGGGTCAACCGGGTTGTCGGCGCCGTCAACAACCATTGCCCGAACCGACTCGGGGAAAAGCGTCGCATACCAGACCCCCAACGTCGATCCGTAGGAGAACCCCAGGTAGGAGATCTGATCAGCGCCCAGGGCCTTGCGTATTTCGTCCAAATCATTTGCAACATATTCGCTGTGCAGCAGGCCGCCGATCAGACCCATCGACTGGATGCACAGATTGGCAGCCGCTTCACCGGCAGCTATCTCATCGGGCGTGTCGATGTCCTCGTCGATCGTGGCAAGCAGCGCGAGCTGCTCACCTGGGGCGCCACACGCGAATTCGGGCTCGGACGCCCCGACTCCGCGGGGGTCGAATCCGACGATGTCGAAGTGTGAGACGACTTCATCGGTGAACAGACCGAATGGAATGCCGTGGACGAACTTTACTCCGCTCTCACCGGGACCACCGGGATTCACGAATAGATAGCCTATCCGCTCTTGCTGAGACGTGGCACGGTGGACGTTGACGGCAATTCTGATGGTGCTGGCCTCGGGGTACCGGTAGTCGGCGGGAACTTCTACGAATCCGCACTCGAGTCTGGACCCGCACTCGGTCCAGTCTATCTGCTCGCTTGCTGCGGTAGGCTCTCGCTCAGCCGTAGGCGTAGGAGTGGCCGTGAGGTTGGTTGTTTGGGTTGGCGTTGGAGTGCTCGTGGGCGCCGGTGTCTGGGTTGGCGTCGGAGTGCTCGTAAGCGTGGGTGTCTGGGTTGGCGTTGGAGTAACTGTTGGCGAGGGCGAGGGCGTTGGGGTCAAAGTACGCGTTGCCGTTGGCACAACGCCCAGCTCCTGCGGTGGCGTCGGAGGAGGTGGCGGCGCAGGATCGCCGCAGGCCGCGCCAGGTATAACAGCTAGCGCCAGGACACCGATGGCGAAGCATCTTTTCAATTACTTGCCCACGGCTTTCCCTATTCTTTTCAGCCCTGTTGGCGCGGGTCGGTCATCGCTGAACTCGAAGGGCCTCGAACGGGGTACCGCCGGCCACAACTGCCGGCCTCCGAAGATGGTACCAGTTCGGCGTGGGATGCGGACACGGGGCATCACGCGGCAGAGACGCAAGAGGGGCCAACGAGCAGTCGTACATCGAAGGTGTCGAAAAAGTTTTGGTCACAGATCTGTGGGGAAAACCCTGCTCATGAGCTACAACCAGACCAGCTTTCACCCGCCACGGCGTCCCGCAACTCAGGTTGTATTAGCGAGAGGAAACGGCACATTGACAGTTGGGCCCACCAGCCAGGGCCAGGCTCGAGCGTCACACCTATGGGTGGGCCGTCGGTCCGCCGCATTTGGCTCGGACGCGACAACACGAGGGTCCTCTTCGTTCGGGTGATGCTCACGTAGAACAGACGGCGCTGCTCCTCGAGATGTTCGAGTTCCGTGCCCGGGTACGAATCCAATCGCTTTCCTGGTATCGCCTCGTTGAATAGCCCCAGCACATATACGTTCTCGGCGGTCATACCTTTCGCTCCCCAAAGCGTGGAGATCGTGACGCCTGAGCCCTCGGGAGACTCAAAAGGTTCCTTGGTCGCGATGTGATGCCTGAGAGTGCGCGCGACTTGCTTTAACTTCATGGCCTCCGCATCCTCTGAGTTCTGCTCGGCCAAAATCTGAATGGCCTTTTGCTTGAGAGAACCTAAATCCCTGACCGACATTGGTGATTCAATCGGATCGATGTCAAACAATTCGTAGTTCCCTAGAACGGCTTCGATGAGACCCGATACTGTGCCATCCCAGCCCAGGCTATTACTTAAGGTGACGTATCGATTGGCAAGACCCCAAAGGTATCTACCTCCGGTCCCCCGGTGCGTAGAATGCACCTCTGAAGCCAATCGTCTGACTTGGGAGTCAGTGATTTGGTCGCCTGTGGCTTTGAGAAATCGCAAGTAAGAGTCAGAGTTCCGCTGAGAAGCTTCCTTGAGATGTCCGTTCTTATCGATCTGCATCCCAAGCCAGGCTCGCCATGTTGGGGGGTCCGGATCGGCCAATAGGCAGAAAAACATGAAAGCTTCTCTGACCTTTTGGTCGTCAAGAATGAACTCGGAGAAACTCAAATGAATGGGAAGGTCACCGTCGATCGTAGCCAGAGCCTCTCTCAGCCGGTACCCGAATCGGCGGCGGGGCACCATTACAAGGTGGACCTCGTCGGGGTGATCGCGGTGGTTGTCCAGTATTGCTTGGGCCATCCCTTTGGCTTCCGCTCGTGGGGTTTTGAAATATATGACGTGGATATTCTCCGCCACCGGAGATGTTGCCACCATTGGCTCTGCTTCGTGCAGAGTCATCAGCCGGTTCGCTGCTCGGACTACGCCCCCCGGGCACCGGTTGCATTCTGTTAATGCGACGTCAGTGATCCACTCGTCCTCGCCAGCTAGGCGGTCATCCAGCTTCTCCAGCCCTCTCCTATCGTTACCGCGGAAGGCGTAAATCGACTGTCGCGGATCACCAAGCGCAACTAACGATCCGTCAGAGCGCCGTAATCTCAGAACTAGCTCCTGTTCAGCCGGGGTTAAATCCTGGAACTCATCAACAATGACGTGCCGATAAGAAAGCTCAGTGAAGTCACCTCCCATCATGCGACTGAGTAACATAGGTGGAATCTGGCTGACTAACTGTGCATTGTGCCGAACCAGCCACTGCTCAACCGCAAGCCAGAGGTTCGGCGCATCGTCTATGTTGGCTTCGTGATCCTTGAGAGCTTGGTCCATCCGACTAATGTTGGCGTAGTCGTTGGTTAGCGCTGGTACGCTGTTCCTAATGTCATACAACATGGCAGCGCGTTCATCGGGCAGCAGCAATCGTAGATCACCTCCAAGTATCGAAAGGGCCAAGGCGTGGATCGTGCTGACGTGCGGCTCTTTATTGTGAGGTGAACGTTCCAGGGCGGCGGCGACATCTTTTTGGAGCTCCTTGGCGATGACTCGGTTGAAGGCGACCACTAGAACCTCGTCACCGGGGACACCAAGTCCATCCGGATGCAGAAGACGTTGTACACGCCGAACGAGGCCGAATGTTTTGCCCGTGCCGGGTCCTGACTCGACGCGGATCGTCCGTGCGTCGGAATCGATCAATTGAGGCACCTGATCGCCCTCAACATCCATCAACCACGGCTTCGTCACGAGGATCTCCTTTCATGACAATCGTTGGTGTCAGCGCGACGTCATTTCATCCGTGGCCGGTCATTGAAAGCTGCTGGCCACATATACTATCGCCACCGCTAGCGCCGCTGATATTGGTTGTTCCCCTGATTGTACCAAGTAACCTTGAGGAATTTCCTTGACACCGCGGGATACGCCTCAGCAGGAATGAGATGGTCTAGCGCCCTCGCGCCGCCGACTTACCGCCCCCAAGGTTGAAAAAACCGGGCACAGCACGTAGGCTGTCTCCGTAAGCCCTGATGGTGCAAGCGAGGCCATGGCGGGCCTCGTCGGACCGGGCGCCTTCCGTAGCCGCCTAAACTAAAAAAATGCCGACGAATGTACCACCACAGTACCGTGAGGCCGAAGATCGGTTCCGCGAAGCCGGGACCACTCAGGCCAAGATAGCGGCGCTCCAAGAGATGATGTCCATCATGCCCAAGCACAAGGGCACGGACCATCTCAAGGCGCAGCTTCGGGCGAGGCTGTCGAAACTGACGGCCGAGCTCGAGGGCGCTGCCGCGGGCAAATCGGGCGGGCGGACCGAGCCGTTCTCGCTGCCCAAGGAGGGCGGCGGCAGGGCCACTCTCGTCGGCCCGACCAACGTCGGCAAGTCGCTGCTGCTGGTGCAGGCCACCGGCGCCAAGGCCAAGGTCGGCGCCTACGCGCTCAGCACCCAGGAGCCCGTGCCGGGGATGCTGCCGTACAAGGACCTCCGCATCCAGCTCGTCGACACGCCCCCGATCTCGAACCCCGGCACCCAGAGCCGGCTGTACGGCCTGCTGCGCACCACCGACGTGTTCGTCGTGGTCGTGGACCTGTCCTTGGACGCCGTCGACCAGGTACGCGAGGTCTTCGACGCGCTCGGGGAGTGGGAGTTCCGGATGCTGGTGAGGGGCGAGGAAGCCGAGGACCTCTGGAAGGACAAGCCGACGATTCTCGCGGGCAACAAGGCCGACATTCCGGGCGCCCTCGACCAGTTTCAGGTGCTCCAAGAATCCTTCGAGGACCGGTACCCCGTGCTGATGCTGAGCGCCGAGGAGAGCGTGGGACTCGACGAGCTGGGCGAAGAGGTCTTCCGCGCCCTGAACGTCATACGGGTCTACACCAAGTCGCCCCGGGAGAAGCTCGAGGCCTTCGAGCGCACCGACCCGGTGGTGCTGCCAGTGGGGAGCACCGTGGCCGACGCCGCGGTCCAGGTACACCGGGAGCTTGGCCGTGACCTTAAATACGCGGTGCTGTGGGGAGCGTCGGGCAAGTTCGACGGCCAGCGGGTGGGCCGCCAGCACCAGCTAATCGACGGCGACATCGTCGAGCTACACGGCTAGACCGCGACGATCTCTGCCCGTCTTTGGCTCCCCCCGCAGCCCACGGCGCCCGGATCATGCCCAAAATACAGTCCGCCCCCGACAGATGCTGCGCTGTCAGGGGCGGTCTGACTGCCCTCTCGGAAGCAAGGTCCCCGGAATAAGGCTAGGTCCCGTGTGTGCTGACTAAGGAGGTACTTTTACACAACTAGTGGACCAGGGGAGGGCATTTTCTAGTCTCGGCTGTTGGTGGGCTTCTACGGGTCGCTCATCGTCCTGCGCCGGGCCGCCGTGGTCTCCCTCTCGCTGACCAGCGCCATGGTTATCTGTTGGATTCGCCTCGACATGATCTCCGACAGCGACTGCATCACGTGAAACCCCGCGCCGGGGTTGGCGCTGAGCGCCCTGCGCAGCAGATGGGCATCGATGGCGATCAGCCTGCACTGCTCCCATGCCATCGCAGACAGCGCATAGCGGAACGGGTCCACCATGGCGGACCAGCCCACAACCTCCCCGCGGCCACAGATCGCCACGTTGGTGCGTCTCGATTGGGTGGCATGTGGGACCCGGGTGGCCATCTGAAGCGCAATCAGGCCATCGGTCACGATGTACATCCGATTCGCCCGCCGTCCTTGTGAGAACAGCAGTGTACCCTCGACCACCACCGTGTCCGAACAGATGACGGCTATCCCGGTCAACTGGTCGCCGGTTAGCTTACTGAATAGCTCGCTCTCCCTCAGGGGGAAGGTGCTGTCGATCAAATCTTTCGCGTACCCTCAGAGTTTAGTGCGTGCTACCACCCATAATATCCGAAGCATAGGTAGCCGATGGTGACTTGTCAACTTTGTGCAACGAATCACAACATTTTTCGTAGCAATTCATGAAATATCGAGCATAACGTCCGAATGTGATTCGATTCACAATATACAATCGTCGATTTCGCCGGTGTTCGCCAGGCCAAAGGTCCGGCCCAGGAGTCCATATTCCGCCGTCGGACTGCGTCCATCGGCCATAGATCGGACCCAACGCTGTCCACGCTTGAAGTCAGCGCCTGAACGCCCCGGCGGGAGTCAGCTAGCAACCCGTACTTGATAACCCATAGGACCCGTCTTTGCGAGGAGGCGGCGGCCGACGAAGCAATCTGGAGGTAGGGCGGACACCCCACCCAGATTGCCACGGCCCTCATTCGTCGCGCCTCGCAATGACATTTGCGGTGAACTTCGGAGACAGTACCCTAGGGAGCGGCCTTGACCAGTCCGACCATCACGTCGATGCCATCGAAGCTGTGGGCCTCGACGTGGGCTTCCGCGGGAGGCGGCGAGTCCACCAGCTCCTTCGACAGGGTCTCCCGCTGCACGTACTCCCCGTGAGCACCCACCACCTTCTCCAGCGTCTCGTCCCCCTGGATATAGGTCACGATGTAGTCCGCGATGTCGAAGCCCGCCGCACGGCGCATGTTCTGCACCCGGTGGACCAGCTCCCGCGCTTGGCCTTCCAGCTGAAGCTCGGGCGTGACCTCCGTAGTGACGGCGACCGTGTAGCCCCCTTCGGCGGACACGGAGTAGCCGGCTCGGTCGTTGCTGGAGACCAGCACCTCGTCGGGCTCGAGCTCGTAGCCGTCGACGTCGATGGTCCGTCCGGCGGCGACGCTGTCGGCGACCTCCCGCGGGTCGGCGTTGGCGAGCCCCTCGATGATGTTGTGCAGCTCCATCCCGTATTTCGGGCCCAGCACGGGCATGTTTGCCTGCAACGTTACGTCCATCACCTGGCTGTCCGCCTCCAGCGCCTCAACCTCGCGAACGTTTAGTTCGTCCAGCACCTGCGCCGCCGCCAGCTCTGCCAGTCGCGCCTCGTCGGGCGTTTTCGTCTTGATTAGCGCCTTCGCCAGAGGCTGGCGCACCTTTATCCCCGCCTTGCTTCTGGCGGCGCGGCCCATGCTCGACAGCCTCATGGCCAGCCGTGTCACGTCCGTCAGCTCCCGGTCCACCAAGGACAAGTCGGCCACGGGGTAGTCGTCGAGGTGCACGCTCTCTCTGGAGGGCTCGCCTTTGCTGACTAGATTGCGGTACATGGCCTCGGTCGTTAGCGGCAACATGGGCGCCAGAAGCCTGCACAGCGTGACCAACACCTCGTACAACGTCGCGTAAGCGGCTAACTTGTCCTGGTCTGCGCCGCCCCCCGGCTCGTCCAGCAGCCCGCCCTTCCAGAAGCGCCGTCGGCTGCGCCGCACATACCAGTTGGACAGCGACTCCACGAAGACCTCCGACCTTCGGGCGGCGCCATGCGGTTCGAACGCCTCCAGGTGCTGAGTAACCTCGGAAACTAGAAGGTTCAGCTCCGAGATGATCCACCGGTCCAGCTCGGCCCGCTCAGGAACGTCTGGCGCCGGGGTCGCCGGGTCGAAACGGTCGATGTTGGCGTACGTGACAAAGAAGGAGTAGACGTTCCACAGCGGAATGATGAAACGCCGTCTGACCTCGTCGCCAGAGCCGTAGCCGAAGTTGATGTTGGCGGCCGGGTCCTGGCGTGCGAACACCCACCGCATCGCGTCCACGCCCATCTTGTCAGCCGCGTCTTCGAACCAGATGGCGTTTCCGGCGCTCTTGTGCATCTCCTCGCCGGTCTCGTCCCGCATCAGCGCGTAACTGAACACTGTCTGGAAGGACGATTTATCCTCCAGCACCGTGCTCATGGTCAGCAGGGAGTAGAACCAGTTGCGGAACTGGCCGGGGAAGCTCTCCGATATCCAGTCGGCGGGGAACCACTGGCTCCAGTGATCGCGGTCGTTCCGGTAACCGAGCGTCGAAAATGGCACGATACCGGCGTCGAGCCACGGGTTGCCCACGTCCTCGATGCGGGGCATCTTGGCGCCGCAGCCCGTGCAGGCGATCTTGACCGCGTCCAGCCACGGTCGGTGCGGCGAATGCCCCTCGAACTCGCCCCACCCCTCGACGGCGCGCTCCTCAAGCTCCGTCTCGCTGCCGACGACGTCGAAGTGTCCGCACTCTTCGCACTTGAAGATCGGCAGCGCCAGGCCGTAATAACGCTTCTTGGAGATCATCCAGTCGTCCATGTTTTCGAGCCAGTCCAGCTCGCGGCGCATCCCGAACTCGGGTATCCACTTGATACTCTGGGTGACGCGCTTCAGCGACTCGCGGATCGGGTCCATGCGGATGAACCACTCGTCGACCAGCCGGAACACCAGCTCGGTCCCGCACCGCCAGCAGACCGGGTAGCGGTGGGTGTACCGCTCCAGTCGGTAGAAGACCCCTTTGGACCGCAGGCTATCGAATATGGCATCGTTGACCTCGAAGACGCTCAGTCCCGTGAACGGGCCGAAACCCTCGACGAACACGCCGAAATCGTCCAGAGGCGCGATGGCCGGGATATCGTGCTCCTTGCTGAGAGCGAAGTCCGCTTTGCCGGCGCCGGGGGCAATGTGCACGATTCCGGTGCCTTCGTCCTCGGAGACCTCATCCCACGGGATCACCCGATGCTCGACGCCCTCCTGGGCCGGCAGCTGGTCGAAGGGGCCGCTGTAGCGAAGCCCCTCCAGCTCCGCGCCCTTCGCCTTTCCCAGCACCTCGTACTCTCCCGTCAGCGCGGACAGAAGGTTCTTGCCTAGATAGACGACCCCGTCGTCCTGGCGGACTTTCAGATATGTGAGATCGGGGTGGACCGCGGCGGCGACATTGGACGTGAGCGTCCACGGCGTGGTAGTCCACACCAGGAGGGACTCTCCGGGACGGTCCACCAGAGGAAGCTTTATGGTAAGGCCCGGGTGGACGATCTCGCGGTAGCCGTCAGTGACGATCTCGTGCTCGGACAGCCCGGCGCTGCACCTGGGACACCAGGGCATCACATCGGTGCCTTCATACACGAGGCCTTTCTCGTGGCAAGTCTTGAGGAAGTGCCAGATGGTGTAGTTGTTCTCGTCCGACTTAGTGTGGTAAGAATCGTCCCAGTCCATCCAGTGGGCGAGGCGCCTGGACTGCTCGGTTATGATGTCGGCGAACCGGTCGACCCGCTCCTTACACCTCTCGACGAACTCACCGATGCCGTAGTCCTCGATGTCCAGCTTGGACTTGAAGCCCAGCTCCTTCTCGACCTCGACCTCTATCCACAGCCCCTGGCCATCGAACCCGTTCTGAAACCGTTGCCTGTATCCCTGCATATTTCGCAGCCGCAGGAAGAGGTCCTTGTAGCTGCGGCCCCAGGCGTGGTGGACGCCCATCGGGTTGTTGGCAGTGATCGGCCCGTCGATGAACGAGTAGCGCTTGTCGGAGTCCTCGTTGCGCTGCCGGTACTTCCTCGGGATGTCGTGCTCGTCCCACCACGTCAGCAGCTCCCGCTCCATATCGGGGAAGTCCACCCTGGAGTTAACCGGGTCGAACATATCGCACCACCTTCTTACCAAGTACAAAAACAAAAAATCCCGTCCCTGGTGAAGGGACGGGAAAATTCCCGCGGTACCACCCTCGTTCCCCGATCTCATCGGGGCCCTCGGTGTCCGCCTCAGGCGGACTGCCCCAGTAACGGGGGGCGAATACGTCGAAGCCTACTTGGTTCCGGCCATGTCCCGGCGCTACCGTTCGGTCCGAAGCTCGGGAGTGATATTCAGAGGAGGCCCCGGCATCTGCTCTCACTGTGGCTCCCGCCGTTGGGGGCCAGCTAGACTCGCTTGGCCGGGCCTGTTCTCCTACTCGTCTCCGTCGAAGCTTTTTTGTATCTTGACCCGCGCTCACCCGGGCATCAAGACAAGCCTGGGGCCCAACGGGTCGGGCAGAGACAGCTTAGTTAAGCTGGCGAAGCCATGTCAAGGACTAGCTAGCCAGCGTGGCCTCGACCGACAGCTCGACGTTCCCCTTTAGCGCCCCCGAGATCGGGCAGCCGTCCTCAGCCGCCTCGGCCGCCTGAGCGAAGCCCGCGGCGTCGATGCCGGAGACAGTTCCCCTGACGGACAGTTTGCTCGATGCCACTTTGAATCCACCCTCAGCCGGCTCGAAGGCTACCGTCGCGCTGACCTCGAGCCTTTGGGGCGGCGTGCCTGCCTTTCCGAGGCCGTTGGACAGGGCCATGCAGAAGCAGGACGCGTGGGCCGCGGCGACCAGCTCCTCGGCGCTGGTCCGTCCGTCGGCGGACTCGGTGCGGGATGCCCAGGAGACGGGCAGGTCCGTAAAGGCGTCACTGGTCGCCGCCGAGACGACGCCGCTACCTGACATCAAGTCACCCTGCCAGACGGCGGTTGCAGTACGATTTGCCATTTACATCTGCTCCTTACGATTCGTTGAGGTGCTGGTACGGACCGGCGGATTGTATCATCGGAGCCAGCGGACCGCGCCCATTACAAGAAAATTCGAACCAGTGGTTCGCTATGGCGCTCGGGCGACCGCCAGGCCAATGACCTTCGAGGCGCCCGCCTCCTTCAGCGCGGTGGCGCAGGCAGACATGGTTGCACCCGTGGTCACCAGGTCGTCCACCACGAGGATACGCATGCCGGCGACGGAGCCGCTACACGAGAAATTCCCCTCCACGTTGCTCCATCGGCCGTCGTCCGAGTCCATGTTGAGCTGCGATGGGGCGTTCGTCGTGCGGGCCAGCAGGTCTTTAGCGACGCGCATGTCCGTCAGCTTGCCCAGCGTGTCCGCGATCAGTGCGGCCTGGTTGAAGCCCCGCGACCGGAGCCGGCGCGGGTGGCTAGGCACCGGCGCAACAATGTCGACGTCCAGGCTCTGTGTGTCGAGGAACGCTGCCAACAGCTCGGCCAACTCGGGCGCTACGGCCCGCCAGCCGGCAAACTTGAGCCGCGTAATCGCCTCGTGCACAGGGCTGGAGCTAACGTACAGGAACGGCGCGAAGGTGCCGTCGACCGCTGGCGCGTGGCTTCGACACCAGTCGCATTTCCCGCTGACGCCCGGGCGGGCGCAGACGTGGCAGTACGGTTTGGAGAGCCTGGGCAGCTTGGTCCGACAGTGCTGGCAGAGGGCGACGCCCTCCGTGTCGCAGCCCAGGCACTGCATCGGGTAGAGCGCGTTCAGCGCCTCGACACGCACCCGTGTGAGCATGGACTTTAGCATCGGCTTCCGGTCACGGTTCGCCTCGGGTCCAGACGGCTTATGACCGGGTCGCCAGCCAGCCGGCCAGCTCTTCGCGGTTCCGTTCCAGCCACGCGACGTTCAGGCGTACCCGCTCGAGCGACTGCCGGATGGTGCGCTCCGCAGCCGGCGCCGAGTGGTCCGCGAAGAACCGCTCAACGTCCTGGCGCTGCTCCTCGGTGGTGAACATGGCGGTCATCCCCACGAGCCGCATCAGGCCGAAGCCACCTTTGCCGTAGCGGCGGTCGAACTCGTCCCAGTTGTCCTTCAGGAATTCCCAGGCCAGCTTGCGGCCGTGCCTGTTTACGGCCACGGACACCACGACCCTTATCGTGTCCTGGCTGCGCACGTCGGAGGTTAGGGACCGCTCGAGAGTCTGCTGAAGCAGATTTTCTTGGCTGTAGCTGGCGAGGGCGTACAGGAAGCGGATTTTCTCCTCGTGAAGCGTCGCCTCGCTCTCCAGCTCCCACATCAGGTCGTACATGGCGCCGTCGCCTCGCTGGGCGGCCATCGCGAAGGCGACCCCGCGCGTATCGGGATGCAGGCTCGATGGATCGTCGACGTAAGCGTCGAACCGGCGGCGGGCCTCGGCGAGGGTGTCCTCGTCCTCGAAGTGGCCCAGCTCCTGCAGGGCGGTGCTGCGGAGCAGCGTGTCCCGGTGACCCTCGCCCGGCCTGGCGTCCCATCCCATGCGCTGGCCAATGGGCTTGAAAATCCCACGTGCGAAGTCCTGGAAGCGCGGATGGAAATTCTCGTCGGCGAGCAGGTTGTCCAGCGAGTTCAGGTTGGCCGCCAGGTCGCCGCACACGGACGGATCGGTCTCGTTGGCGAAGGCCTCCGCCACCGAGAGGAACTGAGTGGCCGGGATGTGGCCCCCTTTGACCAGCGCATACGCATCGCCCTGGGTCCCCAGCCGGTCCGCTGCCGGCAAGGCCAGCGTGCGTATGGGGTCCGTCAGCCGCTCTAGCTCGCTTGGTGGGTACTTCACCCTGTAGAAGCCGGTGTGGCCCGGATTGACCTTGATCCAGTCTTCTTTCGCGTCGCCCCCCGCGGACGTGAGCCGGACTGTCGCGTTCGGCCCATCCATCAACGTTCGGACCGGCTCCGGGTCGCCGGCGGTGCGGACCCCTATTGGCACCTTCCAGGCCCCCCCACCGCCATTCCCGTATCCCAGCAGGTCCTCGTACAGGAACCGGTGCTGCGAAAGCCTGACCTCGGTCCCCTGGGCGCCGCGGTCCACTGAAACGTCCACCACTGGGAAACCTGTCTGGGTGGTCCAGGTGTCCATGATCTCAGCCACGGGTTGGCCGGACGCCTCGGACAGGGCGTCCCAGAGGTCGCGGGTGCGCGCATTGCCGTACTTATGCCGGTCCAAGTATACCTGGAGTCCCTTCTGAAAATCGTCCGCACCCAGGAACTGCTCCAGCATCCGGAGTATGGACCCGCCTTTGCTGTAGCTGATGGCGTCGAATAGCTGCCCGATCTCCGCCGGATTGCTCACCTCCTGCTCAATGGGGTGGGAGTTGGCAAGGCCGTCCAGGTTCAGGGCGGACATCGTGTCGTTTGTCAGGAACTGGGTCCACATCTCCCATTCGGGATGGAGCTGGTCCACGGCCTTGTCGCCCATCCAAGATGCGAAACTCTCGTTCAGCCACAGGTCGTCCCACCAGGCCATCGTCACCAGGTCGCCGAACCACATGTGGGCCATCTCGTGGGAGATTATCGACGCGACGACCTCCCGCGTGCCGGCGGAGCTCTGCTCGGGGTCGACCAGCAGGGCGGTCTCCCGGTAGGTTATCGCACCCCAGTTCTCCATGGCCCCTGCGGCGAAGTCGGGTAACGCCAGGTGGTCCAGCTTGGAGAGAGGGTAGGGGATGCCAAAGTATTCGTTGAAGTAGGTCAGCAGCGAGATCGAGGTCTCCAGACCGAAACGGCCCTTTTCCTCGTTGCCGCGCGTCGCCCAGACCCTGATTAGCGTGCCGTCGTCGGCGCGTCCTTCGATCGACGCCAGGTCGCCAACGACGAAGGCCAACAGGTATGTGGACATGACCGGCGTGGTCGCAAAATGGACCGCGCGCTTGCCCTTGGACGTCTCGGTGTCGCTGAGCACTTCCATGTTCGAGACCGCCGCCAGGCCGGCGTCGACGACCAGCGTGACATCGAAGGTGGCCTTGATCGACGGCTCGTCCCAGCACAGGAACGCGCGGCGGGCGTCGGTGGACTCGAACTGCGTTGCCGCCAGGTCGCGCTGCTCGCCGTCGACGTCCGTGTAGCTGCTGCGGTAGAAGCCCCGGAGCCTGTCGTTAAGCTCGCCGGTGAACTCGATCCCGAGGCTTGCCGGGCCTGCTGGGAGCGGCGAGTCGAAGGCAAAGGTGACCGTTTCGGCGTCCACGTCGAACGCGATGTCCCTCGGCCGCCTCTCCGAGCCCGCTACGGTGAGCGCGCAGGACAGTACCTCGATCTCCGCGCAGTTCAGGGTGATCTCCGTGGTCGGCTCGACGATATCGATCTCGACCGTTTCGCTGCCCTCGAAACGAAAAGCCGAAAGGTCCGGCTCCAGAGTTAGCGCGTAGCTCCTGGGGACTGCGTTTCCGGGCAGCTTCGTGGTTGTCTCGCTCATGTGGTTTACGCCTCAGGCCCCGGTCCAGTTAGGCTTCCGTTTCTCCGAGAAGGCGCGTGGTCCCTCGATGCGGTCAGCCGACGCGGCCATCCGATGCTGCTCGCTGTACGACCGGCTATGGGCGATATCCAACGGCCAGCCCAGCCCCTGCAAGGCCATCTGCTTACTGGCCCGCAACGACATCGGGGCGCACTCGAGCATCTCCGAGGCCCATCGCTCGGCCGTCGGCATCAGGTCTGACAGTGGGACCACTTCGTTGACGAGGCCGATCCGCAACGCCTCCTGGGCCTTGATCCGCCGTCCGGTCAGCATCATGCCCATAGCGATCTTATGAGGTACGTGGCGTGGTAGCCGGTGGACGCCGCTAGCTGCGGCGACCAGGCCGACCCGCGGCTCGGGCAGCCCCAACTCGGCGTGGTCCGCCGCCACGATGACGTCGCATGACATCGCAAGCTCCAGCCCGCCGCCCAGTGCGTAGCCGTTGACCGCAGCGATTATGGGTTTCCAGCAGTCGAAACCAGACGTGATGCCGCCGAAGGACGCGCGAACGGCCGTGGGTGCCGGGCGTTCGCTGCTCTGGTCTGCCTCGGCGGTCACGCGCAGGTCGTTGCCCGCGCTAAAGGACCGTTCGCCGGTCCCGGTCAGGATCACGATCCATGCTTCCGGGTCGTCTCGAAACTCCGTGAAGGCTGCCCGCATCTCGGCGTTGGCCGCCGCATGTAGCGCGTTCAACCTCTCGGGCCGGTTGATGGTGATGTACGCAATCCGCCCGCGTTTTTCGTAGCTCAGGAACTCATAAGCCATAGCAGCACTCCTGGTGACATCGTGATTCCGAGAAGCGAGTATATCATCGCAGCACTTCGTCGACGTAGAGCCGGTCGACTTCGGCGCTCTCCATGCCGAGAAGGTCGCTGAGGACGTAGTCAGTGTGCTCCCCCAGCAACGGGGACCGCTCCACACGAGGCTCGACGCCGGAGATGGCTATCGGCTCGCCGTGGGTCGTCATCGTCCCCGCCTCCGGGTGGTCCTGAACGCGAATGTGCCGCTCTCGGTAAGCGGCGTCGTTCTCTAGCAGGTCACGGCTGTTCTGGACTGCGCCCGCGGGTACGCCGTGATTCTGAAGCCGTGTCATCACATCTTCAGCTTCCAGCCCGCTGGTCCAGTCTTCGATTAGACGGTCCATCTCGTCCTCGTGCTCTTTCCGACCGGCCAGTGTCTGGAAGCGGGCCTCCTTGGTCCACGGCGGGCTGCCGAGCGCGCGGCCGAGTCCGCTCCACTCGACCTCGGTCTCGACGGCGATGGCGCACCAGCGGTCCTCCCCGGCGCACCGGTATGCGCCGTGGGGCGCGGCCCAGTCGGACCGGTTGCCGGGGCGAATCGGAAGCCTGCCGAGGGCGGTGTACTCCAGGACACTCGTCCCGAGCAGCGATATTGTGGACTCGTACTGAGCCAGGTCGATGAACTGCCCCTTGCCCGTGCGGTTGCGATATCGCAGCGCCGCCAGCAGCGCCACCACCGCGTGGTTCGGGTTGCCGCTGAAGTCCGGGTAGAGGGAACCGGTGCCCACCGGCGCCCGATTGGCGAAACCCGTGATGCCGCTGATTCCCGCCAGGGCGACAATGTTCGTGCCGATGCCGACGTATCGCTGCTGGACACCCGTGGTCCCCATCATGGGCATGCTGAGCATGATGATGTCCGGCTTGAGCTTAACAAGGTCTTCGTACCCCAGGCCCCAGCGGTCCATGCGGTCTCCGCGGAAGTTATTGGTGACGATGTCGCTGACGCTCACGACGCTCCTGGCCACCTCTATTCCCTCAGGCGTGTTGAGATCGACGCTCAGGCTGAGCTTGGAGGTGTTGCAGTCGTTGAACACCCCGGACACGTTGGGACTACCACTCTCATCCGCGAAGGGACCGTTTTCCCGTATCAAGTCCAAGCGCGCCGACGATTCGATGCGGACCACCTCGGCCCCGAAATTCGCCAGCACGCGGGTCGCCAGCGGGCCTGCGATCATCCAGCAGAAGTCGGCCACGCGAATTCCGGCTAGCGGCAGCGGCCCAAGACCGTCAGCCATTCGGTATCCTCTGGTCCAATAGTCCGGCCGCCGTCTCCGGCGACACGTCAAGCCAATCCGTCAGGATGTCGTGGGCGCCCCCGCCGATCAGCGGCGCCTTGCGGTTCACCTGCCACGGCGTCTCCGACAGCTTGTACGGCGCT
Organism: Dehalococcoidia bacterium; assembly: GCA_965248005.1. GTDB lineage: Bacteria > Chloroflexota > Dehalococcoidia > Lucifugimonadales > UBA1123 > CBDFIE01. Next base: position 600,646 of record OZ252049.1, on the reverse strand, counting down.
CCTGGATACGTGAACGCTCGGCCAAGCTCGGGGTGTTCGACGTCGACGAACCATGCCCGGTCCCGGAGCTGTTCATCCTCCATGAAGTCGGCCACATTCTGGACCGGCGAGCACAGTACGCCGGTCCGCTGGGCCGAATGGTACAGCTCCTTGGCGCTGTGCCGCGCGGCGAATGCTGCCAGGACCTCGCTGATTCGCCCCCGATCTTCCTCGCGGACCGAGGGGTCCTCGAACCTCGTCTCGCCCAGCTCCTCCTGAGCGCCGAAGCTGGCAAGCCAGGCCACGAAGTTTCGCCAGTAGCCGGGTGTGGTGTGTTGGGAGCACACGATCCATCCGTCATTACAGGCATAGACGCTCTGAGGGCTTCGGTGTCCTTGGGAGGGCGGCGGCGGCGTGCCAAAAAAACTGTTGAGACCGGTCCTGGAGCGCGCGAGGCCATGCCACGTGTACTCGTTGAAATTCGCGCTCTGCAGTATCGCCATGGAGGTGGCGTCCTGCATCGCGATTCCCACGTCGCGGCCCGCGCCGTCCAGGTCGCGGGCCAGCAGCGCCAGGAGCGTGCCCACCGCGGCATGGAGCGAGGCCATGTGGTAGGCCTGCTCGCCGCCAAGCTGGTTGGGCGGGTCTTCGGGGTAGCCGGTGAGGGCCATCAGCCCGCTCATCGCCTGGGCCACGATGTCCGTCGCCTTGTAGTCCGCACGAGGCCCGTCCGCCCCGAATCCCGTGATGTTTGTGTGCACCAGAGCGGGGTGGTGCCGACGGACGGTGGGTCCGTCCAGTCCCAGGTCCGCGGCTTCCGACGAGCGATAGGTATCCACCAGCACATCCGCCACGGACAAAAGCGAGTCGAATGTCTTGCGGTCGGCAGATTTCTTGATGTCCAGAAGGATGCTGCGTTTGTTGGTGTGGTAGTGCCAGCGGTAGAGGCTCCGGTCAGGGTCGGCCCGGTCACCGAAGAAAGGCCCCGGCGAGCGGTCGGCGCCACCGTCGAGAGCTTCGACTCTGACCACATCCGCCCCGAGATCGGCTAGTAGCTTTGTGCAGTAGAAACCCGCAGGCCCGGTGACGTCCAGGACGCGGACTCCATCCAGAGCCCGAGGGGTGTCTGTCGCTTTAAGGCTTTGGGTCAAATTCGGACTCGGATTATCGGTCTACCCCCAACGCTCCCAGTAAGTCACGTCGTCTACCGAGGCCCTCCGCGTCGGTCCGTATGTCACTCCATCCTCCGGATACCCAACCGGCAAGAGCGCCGCGGTCTCCACGTTCTCCGGGATTCCCAGCAGCGTCTTGATCTCCGCCTCGTACCGCTTGTGGAGCGTAGTGATGACGCTCCCCAGCCCCATGCCCCTGGCGGCCAGCAGCAGGTTCTGGACGGCTGGGTAGATCGACGACCCGCCGGCCATGGACGGAGGGGTGCCGGAGTGCTGCAAGCAGGCCATTATCAGCACGGGAGCGTCCGCCATGTTCCGCGCCAGGTGGTCCGCCGACGACCTGACGTGGGACTGCAAGCTTCCCGGATTCGCCGCCTGTCCGCCGTAGGCTGCCTCCCACGAGCGCAGGTAGTAGTCGGAAATCGTGGCCTTCGTGGAGGCGTCTCGTATTACCATGAACTTCCACGGCTGGTTGTTGCCGCCACTTGGCGCCTTGGTGGCCGCCTCGATAAGCTTGCGTATCGACTCCTCGGGCACCGGGTCGGTCTTGAGGTATCGGATCGCTCGCTGAGTGTACATGGCCTCGAACAGGCCGATCTCATCGCTCATGCTATGCCTCCGCGGTTGAAGTTCAGGTAGTCGTGACTTGTGTGGTTCCACACGGAGTGCCTAAAATGGCCCGATCTGGCATTCTCGACTCCTCCCGAGCGACCAGAACGCGCCAGAGGCATTTCTCGCAAGTTACACGGACGGGGGTCCTCTTCGAGGCGCCTATCGCTCCGAAAATGCCGACGCGTTCCCCGAGCCGAGGGTAGGGACATCCCGTATGGTAACTCTTGAGTTCCCAAACTCGCAACGGTGCGCAAGCTCCGGCTACTCGGCAGTTTGTATGGTCACGTTAGGTGCAGCCTGCCGTCACACCGGCGCAAGCCGGTGTCCAGGTACCCTTGCCTGACGCGAACCCTCCTGGATTCCGGCCTGCGCCGGAATGACGAGTCCGTGCCTGATGCGCCGCTCCGGCTCCGTTCTGCTAGAATGTCCGCGCCCATTAACTAGACCGGTAAAGACATCGGCCGCAACGAGGATGAAATCGATATGAAAGTCGGCACCGGACTGTCGGGGGGTTCGCCCGCCGAGATCGCCGAATCCGCCAGACGAGCGGAGCGCAACGGCTACGACATCGTCTCCTCCAGTGAAACCACCCACAACCCGTTCTTGCCTCTGGCAATTGCCGCTGAGCACACCGAACGGGTTGAGTTGCGCACCTCCATCGCCCTCGCATTCGCACGCAGTCCGATGGACATGGCGTATATCGCCTGGGACCTGGCGCGCCTGTCCAACGGGCGCTTCACGCTGGGCCTGGGAAGTCAGGTCCGGGGCCACATCGTCAGGCGTTACGGGATGGACTGGACACCGCCGGCACCCAGGATGCGCGACTACGTGCTGGCCCTGCGGCACATCTGGGACGCCTGGCAGAACGGCACCAAAGTCGAGTACGAGAGCGATAACTACAAATTAAACCTGATGCCGCCCGTCTTCAATCCGGGACCGATCGAGCACCCGGACATCAAGGTCAGCATCTCGGCGGTCAACACTAACATGCTGCGGGTTGCCGGAGAGGTCTGCGACGGAGTGCTGCTTCACAGCTACAGCACCCACAAGTACACGCGGGAGGTGCTACTCCCCAACCTGGCTCGCGGGGCTGCGAGGCGCGGACGCACCCTCAAGGACCTGGCGGTCAGCGGGGCGGGATTCATCGTGACCGGTCATGACCAGCAAGAGCTTGAGCGCCAGAAGAAAATTACCAGGGGGCGGATCGCCTTCTACGCCTCCACCCGTAGCTACGCCCCTGTTATGAGCGCCCACGGTTGGGACGACACGGCTGCGAAACTTTACCGCATGTCAGTCGACGGACAGTGGAACGACATGCCCGACCAGATCACCGACGGGATGCTAGAGGCCTTCGCCGTGATCGGGACATACGATGAGATTGTCCCCCGGATCAAAGCCGCCCACGGAGACTACGCCACTTCCCTGGGATTCGATTTCCCGGCCGAGGCGCCGGAAAACGAAGGGCTGCTCAAGGAGATCGTCCAGGAGCTACAGCGGGCCTGACCGAGGCTGGAAGCGGACCCTAACTCCGGTCGCCTCTCCCGCCGCCTGTTTCGCCCTCTATGATCCGACGGACCTCCGCCACGGCCTCGTCCAACCTGTCCGCATGATTCACGACTCGGTAGTCGAACTGGGGAGCGGCGTCCATCTCTCGTTTCGCCGTCTCGAGCCGTAGCCTCAACCTGTCTGGAGACTCGGTCATGCGCTCGGACAGCCGCCGCTCCAGCTCGGCCATGTCGGGTGGCTCTAGAAAGATGAAGACGGCGTCGGGCATCAGATTGCGGATCGTCGCGGCGCCCTGGATGTCGACCTGCAGGATGACGTCACGGCCGCCGCCGAGAGCGTCGTTGACCTGGCCACTGGGGACACCGTAGAGGTGGCCGTGGACCTCGGCCCACTCGATCAGATCGTCGGCCTCGATCATCTCCTGGAACCGAGACCGCGCAACGAATACGTAATCTACTCCGTCACGCTCCTCGGCGCGCATGGACCTGGTCGTTGCCGTAACCGCGAAGTGCCATGGTGCGCCGGTCTGCCGCAGCCTCGCCAGGAGGGTGTCCTTGCCGACCCCCGAGGGGCCGGAAAGCACGAACAGCACTCCTGGACTTCCCTCGGCTGGTGCCTGTGCGGCCAAGATCTCTCCAGGCCCTAACGCAGCGCGGCCATGGCGTCCCAGAACTCTGGATAAGAGACGTCTGCGGCCTCGGCGCCTTCGACCGTTGTCTCGCCCTGGGCAACCAGGCCGGCGACAGCCATGGTCATGGCAATCCGATGGTCCCCATGACTGTCGACATCGGCGCCGGATAGCGTGTCGCTGCCTCTGATCGACATGCCGTCCCGGCGTTCCTCGACCCGTGCGCCGAGACGGCTCAGGCCTTCAAGCGTCGCCTCGATCCGGTCGGACTCCTTGACCCGCAGCTCCGCGGCATCTCGTATCACCGTCGTCCCCCTGGCCACGGACGCGGCCAGGGCCAGCACGGGCAGCTCGTCGATTACCCTGGGAATTATCTCGCCGCCGATTTCCACGCCCGTAAGGTCGCTGGACTCGGCCACCAGGTCGGCGGACGGCTCCCCGGCGTCCTCGCGAACGTTCTCCATCCGGATGTTCGCTCCCATCTCACGGAGGACCTCCAGGACGCCCAAACGGGTGGGGTTGATGCCGACGCCCTTCACTGTGATGGAGGCGTTGGGGTGAGCACAGCCGGCTACCAGCCAGAAGGCCGCCCCGCTGATGTCGCAGGGAACGGCGACGTTCATCGACTCGAGCTCCGATCTGCGGATCGTAATCTTCAGCCCATCGACCGCTATATCAGCCCCCATCGCCGCCATCATCCGCTCGGTATGGTCGCGCGAAGCCGCGGGCTGTATCACCGACGTCTCGCCGTCGGCGTAAAGTCCCGCGATGAGGATGGACGACTTGAGCTGGGCGCTGGCAACAGGAATCTCGTAGGAGATCCCGTTCAGGTCTCCGCCCTCGAATACCAGCGGCGCAAGCGAGCCCCCCTGCCTGGCGGTAATCCGGGCGCCCATCTGCTCCAGCGGGATGAGTATTCGCTTCATCGGTCGCCGTCGCAGCGAAGCGTCGCCCGTGATGACGCTAAGGAACGGTTGAGCGGCCAGCAAGCCAGACACCAGTCGCATGGTCGTCCCGCTGTTGCCCGCGTCCAGTACGTCGTCCGGCTCGCGGAGTCCGTCTGGGCCTCGCCCGATCACCAGGTAGCATTCCTCCGCCTGGGAAACAGGGCAGTCGGAGTGGCGCTCGATTCCGGCTCCCAGGCCAGTCAGGCAGCCCAGCATAGCTGACCGGTCGTCGCCTACGCAGAAATTCGAGACGTGGGCGGTGTCGCGGGCCACGGTGTTCAGAAGCGCGGCCCGGTGGGAGATGGACTTGTCGCCCGGTGTCGCGACCGTCCCCTCTAACCTGGGGGCCTGCTTTATCGCCCTCTTCACCCGTCGACCCTTTTCCTTTTCAAGTACTTGAACCTATCAGCCCCCGACTCCCCTGAATCCGACCGGCGGAGGCGGGAAGCCAGCTTCTCGCCGAAGAACGTGCTCGCCATGGACTGGCTGGCCGAAGGCATCAGCGGCGCGTTGTCGTCACTGTTGACCGCGCCGGACTCCCAGCGAGCCCGCAGCTCCCAGGCCTCGACGAAACGCTCCAAGAGCTCTTGCTCGCCGTCCTTTATCTGGTTCCGATAGCCGTATAGCTCCAGGATAAGCTGGTCCAACCAGTGGACGAGTGCCTCTCGATTGGCCAGGCAGACGGTCTCGTTGTCCATAGGATCGTTTCCGGCCAGTCGCGAGTAGTCTTCAAACCCTGCCTCGGCCAGCTTGTGCATCTCACGCCAACCCGCGCTTCCCGCCGTCGCAGTCACGAATGCTGAGGACATCACGATGGGCAGGTAATGCATGGCGGCCGCGTAGCTGTCGTGCTCGACGGGGTCCAGGAACAGCGGCTTGGCGCCCAGCGCCTCAATCAGCCCGACCACGGTGCGGATCGCGTCAGCGTTGGCCGATTCGGAGGGCGTAACGGTGTAATTGACGTCCTGGAAGATGGACGCGTCGGCGTCCTCAATCGCATCTGGCAGCCGCCGGGGCAACGGGTGACCGCCGACGAACGTCGCTCCCCCAGTGAGGTAACGGTCGGCCCAGCGTAGCACCGGCGCCTTAATGGCTGAAGTGTCGGTTACTACCGCGCCATCGTCGAGGATGGGCCCTATGGCCTCGAGAAGCTCCGGGACCTCTCCGACCGAGGCGTCAAGCACCACGAGCCTTGCTCCTGCGACGGCCGTGCGGAGGCCTGAGATCGTCTGGTCAGCGGCGCCTATCTTCGCCACCGCGTTCAAGATTTTGCGGCTCCCAGACGAGACCACTACCTCCGTGTCGCGGAGTTTTCGCTTCATCAACCCGAGCCCAATGGACGCTCCTATGGGACCGACGCCAACTATTGTTATCCGATCCAAGCATCACCTCCGAACGCCAATCTTCACTGCCTGATGCGCCGCTACTGAAAAACGATACCAGAGTATCACAATAGCCCCCTGCCTAATACGATCGTGCCCAACAAATTGATGACTGGCGAGAGAAAGATCGAAAATATGCCCGGCCCGGGCAGCACGATGTCAGACAAGATTATCAGTAGTAGTATCCCGGGTCCGTAGCGTTCGGTGCGCGCAAACCGGCGGGCTGCCTCCGGTGGCAGAGCACCCAGGGCGACCTTGAACCCATCCAGAGGCGCGACCGGCAGCAGATTGAACGCCGCCAACAGCAGGTTCCAGAACACGAGGGAGACGAGAACGTACCCCGCGATGTCCGCGCCCGTCCCGCTAAACACGGCCTGACCCTGTGTCAGGGAACCCACCACCCCGGCCCTCAATGGGATCGAAAAGAGCGAAGCGGCAACAATATTTGAGACCGGTCCGGCCAGCGATACCAGGGCCATGCCACGCCACCCGCCTACGCGCAGATAGGCCCCATTCACCGGCACGGGCTTCCCCCACCCGAATCCGGCGAAAAATATCAGCGCGGTGCCTACTGGGTCCAGGTGCGCCATCGGCCGCAAGGAGAGTCGTCCGAGGCGGCGGGCCGTCTGGTCGCCGAGGGTGGAAGCCGCCAGCGCGTGGCTGAACTCGTGGACAGTGATCGCGGTGATCAGCGCGGCTGAGAGCGTCGCCAGAGTCAGGAGTCCTTGGACCGGGTCGAGCCTGATCAGGTCCAGCGTGGCAAATAGCAAATGCACCGCCTGCCGATGGGGTTGCCGGATGTCTGCCGGGCCGGCTCCTCGACGCGAAAACACAACGGGACGCGATATCGCGTCCCGTCAAGCAAATCGTCTGCTGAAAGTGTAGTGGGGTTTAGTGGCCGCCGCAGCCGCAGCCTCCCCCTCCACAGCCACATCCTCCGCCACCGCCGCCGCAGGCGCAGCCTCCACCCTCACCCTGAAAGTTGGGGTTGCTGATCACGAACCCGCTCCTCATCAAGCCTTCCGTATAATCTATTTGAGACCCTTCTATCAATGGCGCGCTTTCCGCATCGACGAGTACGCTTATCGTGTCCGCATCGATGACGAAGTCGTCCTCGGCCGCCTCCTGCTCAACACTGAGCATGTACTGCATTCCACCATGAGGGCCGGGGGCTACCATCACCCGGAGCATGCCGTCTTCTTCGCCCTGCTCCTTGAGTAGCTCGCGAAACTTTTCCGCCGCACCGGCGCTTACCTCGAGGATCTTGGTTGTCGCCATCTACCTGCCTCCAGACATGAATAAATGTTTCGCGTGCAACTAATCTTCGCTCGTTGCTATCACGTTACCATGGCCGCAAAGCACCGTCAAGGAATTCCGCGACCCTGGTGTGGCGTTCCGCGGACCCTAGCCCCCAGCCGACATCCGGAGGGCAAGGCGCGCGCGAGCAAGTCCGTATAGGCCCGCTGATCTCGTTGACATCGGCGGCGACCGTGAGCTAGAATCGTGACTGAAGTCCCTTGGCGGTTGGAGCGAGGTGGCCCCACCCGTTCCCATCCCGAACACGGAAGTGAAACGCCTCAGCGCCGACGATACTGCACCCGCAAGGATGTGGGAAAATAGGTCACTGCCAGGGGGTTTTTTCTTATCGCCGCTGATGGCCGCCCCCGGTTAACTTCCCCTTATTACGTGGCATAATCCGACGCCTACCGTTAAGTGCGTGTACGTGCGTGCCAGGCGGGTTTCCAGTGTTACCCGTGCGTGGTACAATCAGGCAGGTCCAAAGAAACCGACCGGGGGCCGCACATGCAATGGATTCGGAATGCGCCGTAATTTAGACGCAGTGGCGGCGCTTGCGAATCCTGCTGTGTCTTTACACTGCCAGATTCGGGTACCTATAATGGATGTGCGCAGACCTGCCTCGGGAAGGCTGTAGAGTGATCGACCGTACGATGATCGAAGAAGAACCAGATAGCAACCAGGGCCAGGAAATGGCCGAGCTGCTGGATTCTATGGAGCCGATCAAGCCCGTCCGGCGGGGCGACGTGGTTGAAGGCACCGTCATGAGGGCTGATTCCGACGGCATCTTCGTAAACATCGGTCAAAAAGCCGAAGGCCATGTGCCGCCGGGCGAGATGAGAACGCTCGAGTCGGACGAGGCCGAAGCCCCCTCCGTCGGCGACTCTGTGCTCACGATGGTCGTCAGGCCTGAAACCGCGGATCAGCCAGCCGTACTGTCCATCGACCGAGCCGTCGGCGAGCAAGGCTGGAGGTTCCTCGAAAAGGCACTGCAAAACGGCGACGTCATCGAGGGCAACATCACGGGCTTTAATCGCGGAGGGTCCATCGTCGAGGTCGAGGGCGTCCAGGGCTTCGTTCCGATGTCCCAGCTAGTGAGCGTTTCCCGCGAGCATTTTCGGATGTACCAAGAAGGCGAAGGCGAGGCGGACCCTGAGGTTGCCGAGGCCCGTAAGGAAGCCCAGGCCAAGGACATCGGCAAGTCCCTGCGTATGAAGGTCCTCGAGGTCAACCGCGGCCGGAACCGCGCGATCTTCTCAGAGCGTCAGGCAGTGCAGGAGATGCGCGATGAGCTGAAGGCCAAGCTCATCGAGGAGCTGACCGAGGGCGAGACCCGCATGGGCAAGGTCACGGGGATCAGCAGCTTCGGAGCATTCGTAGACCTCGGCGGAGCCGACGGCCTGATCCACATTTCAGAGCTTTCCTGGAACCTCGTTAATTCACCCGAGGAGATCGTTAAGGTCGGGCAAGAACTCGACGTTTACGTTCTGCGGGTCGACGCCGAGAACAGGAAGATCGCGTTGAGCCTGCGCATGCTTCAACCGGAGCCCTGGGAGACGATCCACGATCGCCATATCGTGGGCGAAATCGTGGTCGCAACCGTCACCAAGCTGACCAATTTCGGCGCCTTCGCGCGCGTCGCGGACTCGGTGGAGGGCCTGATTCACATATCCGAGTTGTCCGCGAGAATGATTACGCATCCCCGAGAAGTAGTCGGCGAGGGCGACTCCTTAAGAGTAAAGATCCTCCGAATCGAGCCGGAAAGGCGGCGTCTTGGCCTGAGCCTGAAACAGGCCCAGGAGGAAGAAGAGGATTACGGCGATCCGGAGGCGGTCCAAACAACTGAGGACGAATCGGTCGATGCGACTGAACCCGAGTCCGAAGCCGAAGATGTAGCGGTCGCCGTGGCGGAACCCGAGGCTGTTGCTGAGGCCGAAACGGTTGATGTGACGGAATCCGGAGCTGAGTCTGAAACCGAAAAAGAGCCCGTCGGCGTAGCGGAACCCGAGGAAGCTGAGGCCGAAAACGTAGCGGTCGCCGTCGCGGAGCCCGAGGCTGTTGCTGAGGACGTAGCGGTCGCCGTCGCGGAGCCCGAGGCTGTTGCTGAGGACGAATCGGACGATGCGACGGGACCCGAGGCTGTTGCTGAAGAAGAACCGGTCGCCGTGGTAGAGCCCGAGGAGGCCGTCGCCGAAGACGAAGCGGTCGCCGTGGCGGAGCCCGAGGAGGTTGTAGCCGAAGTCGAAGCGGTTGACCCAGGAACTGACGAAGCAGCTCCAGAGGAGGAGAAGAACGACTGAGCCCTATGATTGTTGTGAGTTCCCTTTGAGGAGTAAGTAATGGCTAGTAGGTTCGAAAAATTCTCGGAGAGGGCCCGGAGAGTCCTTTCCCTCGCCCAAGAAGAGGCGCAGCGCTTCAATCACAACTACATCGGAACGGAGCACATTCTGCTTGGCCTTGTCCGAGAGACGGACGGGGTGGCTGCCAACTTGCTGACTAACCTTGGCGTCGAGCTTACGAAGGTGCGCTCCGCCGTGGAGTTCATCATCGGGAGGGGCGAACGCGCCACCCCCGGTGAGATTGGGCTTACCCCTCGGGCCAAGAAGGTGATCGAACTTGCCGTCGACGAGGCCCGTCGTCTGAGTCACAACTACATTGGCACCGAGCATCTTCTCATTGGCCTGATGCGGGAAGGTGAAGGCGTACCCGCCGGCGTCTTGGAGAGCCTTGGCGTCAACCTCGACAAGGTACGCGGTGAGGCCAACCGTATCCTCAGCCAGAACGTGGAGCAGTCCCAGTCGGGCAGTGGTAGCCGGTCCGGCAGCCGCACGCCGACCCTGGACCAGCTTGGCATCGATTTAACCGCCGCAGCCAGGGCAGGCAAGCTAGACCCCACCGTGGGACGTGAGCAGGAAATCCAACGCGTTACCCAGATTCTGAGCCGCCGCACCAAGAACAACCCGGTCCTGGTGGGTGAGCCTGGGGTTGGCAAGACCGCCATCGTCGAGGCCCTGGCCCAGCGTATCGCCAGCAACGACGTGCCCGCGACCTTGCAGGGAAAGCGGCTAGTCACGTTGGACATGGGCGCGCTGGTTGCCGGCACCAAGTACCGCGGCGAATTCGAGGAACGTCTCAAGAAGGTCGTCGAAGAGATCCGCAGCTCCAGTAACTGCGTGCTGTTTATCGACGAAGTACACACGATGGTGGGCGCCGGAGCTGCCGAGGGCGCAGTCGACGCTGCGAACATACTGAAGCCATCCCTCGCCCGCGGCGAGCTTCAGACCATCGGAGCGACTACCCTCGACGACTATCGAAAGTACGTGGAGCGGGACCCGGCCTTGGAGCGGCGCTTCCAGCCCGTTCGCGTGGAGGAGCCGACGGTCGAAGAAACGATCGACATTCTTCGCGGAGTAAAGAGCCGCTACGAAGAGCACCACGAGCTTGAGATAACGGACAGCGCGCTAACGGCTGCAGCGACCCTGGCCGCACGGTACATCGCCGACAGGTTCCTGCCGGACAAGGCCATCGACCTGATCGACGAGGCCGCGTCCCGCGTGCGCATCAACTACAGCACGGCCCCGCTTTCGGTGACTGAGGCCACTCGGCTCCTGGAGACGGTCCGCAAAGAGAAAGATGAGGCCATCGCCGGCCGGCAGTACGAGATCGCCGCGGAGCTTCGGGACCGCGAGTCCAATCTGGCCGAGAAGCTCGCCGAGCTGGAAAAGACCTGGAAGGACGACCAGGCTAGCGAGAAGCCCGAGGTCGACGAGGAAAATATCGCCGAAGTCGTCAGCATGTGGACCAGCATCCCCGTCACGAGGCTTGCTTCCACCGAGACAGAGCGACTTGTCAATATGGAGGACGCCCTCCATGAGAAAGTTATCGGCCAGGACGAAGCCATCACCCTGGTATCCAAAGCCGTTCGCAGAGCGCGCGCGGGGCTGAAGAACCCCAAACGGCCGACCGGAATCTTCATGTTCCTGGGCCCCACCGGTGTAGGGAAGACCTACCTGGTCCAAAAGCTCGCGGAGTTCATGTTCGACTCCGAAGAGTCCATGATCCGAATAGACATGTCGGAGTTCATGGAGCGCCACGCCGTGGCTCGCCTTGTGGGAGCGCCTCCCGGCTACATTGGCTACGACGATGGGGGTCAGCTCACCGAGGCGGTGCGCCGAAAGTCCTACGCCGTCATCCTGCTGGACGAGATCGAGAAGGCACACCCTGAGGTCTTCAACATCTTGCTTCAGATCTTCGACGACGGCCACCTGACCGACGCCAAAGGCCGCAAGGTCGACTTCCGAAACACCATCGTCGTAATGACATCCAATATCGGCTCGGACCTCATTAGACAGGACCGCTCCATCGGTTTCGCCGCCAGGTCCGATGCCGGTCAAGATGCCAGCGAAGCGCACAAGCGGATGAGCAACAACGTGCTGGACGAAGTCAAGCGCTTCTTCCGGCCGGAGTTCTTGAATCGCGTGGACAGCACTGTCGTTTTCCACTCTCTCACCCGTGATCAGATCGATGAAATTGTCGTGTTGATGCTCCAGGAGGTCGCCTCCAGCCTGATCGAGAAAGGCATCGACATGGAGGTGACCGACGCGGCCAAGCGTTGGCTTGCCGAAAAGGGCTTCGATCGAGTATTCGGTGCCAGGCCCTTAAGGCGAGTGATCCAGGACAACGTGGAGGACAAACTGTCCGACGCGATCCTTGCCGGCGAGCTTGGGCCTGCCGCGACCGCGATTATAGACGTGGAAGACGAGGACATAGTGGTCCGCGTCGAGTCCCCATTCTCCGTGACGCCCGCCTAGCAGAACTATACCGAGGCGCCTAATATGAGGTCTGGGGATGTTTGAGTCCCCAGACCTCTGTTTATCGTAAGACCGGGCCTGCATCTGATGCCCAGATCGACCAGAGCCAGAACTGTGTTCGTCTGCGACGCCTGCGGCAACGAAACGCCCAGGTGGGAGGGACGCTGCCCGTCTTGCGGAGAGTGGAACAGGCTGGCGGAGGTGTCGATATCACCCTCCGGGTCCAGGAACGCCCACTGGTCCGGGTCCACGGGCCACGAGGTCGTGCGCCTTGACGACGTGTCCACGCGCGAATTGCCACGCATTCGCTTCGCCTCGCCGGAGGTAAATCGAGTTCTAGGCGGTGGCCTCGTACCTGGCTCGTTGACCTTGGTGGCAGGGGACCCCGGCATCGGCAAGTCGACTTTGCTGCTCAGGCTGGCCGCGGAGGCCGGCGCAAAAGGCGCCGCGCTTTACGCGACGGGCGAGGAGTCTCCGGCGCAGATCAAGATGCGCGCCGACCGGATGCGCGTTAGCTCCGATGGCTTGTACCTGCTCGCGGCCGCCGGCCTCGAACAGCTATTGGCGAATATAGAGTCCCTGCGGCCGGCGCTCGTGGTCGTGGACTCGATCCAGACCGTCAACGACGAGGCCGTGGCCTCGGAACCGGGCAGCGTGGCCCAAATACGCGAGTGCACACGAGCGCTGATCGAGCGGGCTAAGGCAACAGATCTACCCGTCTTAATCAGCGGGCACGTGACCAAATCCGGAGACATCGCGGGACCCAGGGTCATGGAGCACATGGTGGATGTCGTGCTACAGCTAGAGGGTGACCCGGTCAGCTCGTGGCGTATACTGAGGTCGGTCAAAAACCGTTTCGGATCCACCAACGAGGTGGGCGTATTCGAAATGACGGATCAGGGCCTAGAGGACGTTGACGACCCGTCTGCGGCCTTCATATCGGAGCGTCCCGCGGAGGCGCCGGGCTCAGTCGTGGTCGCAACGATGGAAGGCTCCCGGCCGCTGCTGGCCGAGATTCAGGCCCTCACTTCGCCCGCGGTCCTGCCGGCCCCCCGGAGGGTCGTCAGCGGCCTGGACTTCAATCGCATGCTGCTGGTGTGCGCCGTGCTGGGGCGACGGGCCGGGGTCAATCTCGGAGGCCAGGACATCGTGGTGAACGTGGCTGGTGGGCTGAATGTCTCTGAGCCGGCCGCCGATCTGGGTCTGGCGCTGTCGATAGCGTCGAGTGCTAGAGATGTCCCACTGTCTCGTGGACTGGCCGCCGTGGGAGAGGTGGGTCTCAGCGGCGAAGTGAGGTCGGTGCCGCAGCTCGATCGGCGCATCCAGGAGGCGGTCCGGCTCGGACTGACCAAACTGATCGTTCCCGGGAAGGATGGCCAAGAACCGACCCGTAAAGAGTCGCTACAAGTTGTGCCCGTATCAAGCCTGCGGCAGGCTTTGCAAGTCGCCATGGGACGTCGGCGGGTGAAATCCTAACGGACGGTTTACTGACGACATCGGGGTATGGAGAGACGACACTGAAGACCGCTTATTTTCACTGCATCGGTGGTGCCAGTGGAGACATGATTCTAGGCGCCGTGATCGACGCCGGGGCGCCCCTGGACGCCATACGTGAGGCCCTCGAGGCCGCCAAAGTCAAGGGAGTCGAGCTGACATGCCAGGACGCGCAGCGGGGTGGTGTGACCGGCAAGCTGGTAACGGTGGAACTCGACGAGAAGGCCAGACGCCCCAGGCGCTGGCAGGATTTCGTCGAGACGGTCGATAAGTCCGACCTCGCCACCACCGTGAAGGAGCGGGCCAACGCCGTATTTCACCGTATGGCTGAGGCCGAGGCCCGTGTCCACAGGACCTCGATCGAAGGCGTCCATCTCCACGAACTGGGCACCCTCGACACGTTGGTGGATGTCGTGGGAGGCATTGTCGGCCTCGACGCGCTGGGAATCGAGCGGCTCTACTCGTCGCCATTCCCTTCGGGCTCGGGTGTGATCAAAAGCGAACATGGCGTGCTTCCCGTGCCTGGACCGGCCACGGCCGCCCTGATGGCTATGGCCAACGCCCCTGTCGTCCCGGCCCCCGGCAACGCGACAGAGACCGGCGAGATGGTCACACCCACCGGAGCCGCGATCATCACGACCCTGGCCGTTTTCGGCCAGCCGGCGGTGAAGCTCGAGCGGATCGGCTACGGCCTGGGCATGCGGGAATCAAAGGACTACCCAAATGCACTGGCGCTCTGGATTGGACAAGAGAACGAGGTCAGCTACGCCAGCAACTTGACCCTCGTCGAGACCAACGTGGACGATATGACCGGCGAACTACTTGGATATGTGCAGGAGCGGCTCTTCGACCTCGGCGCGCGGGACGTTTGGTTCAGCCCGATTCAGATGAAGAAGAACCGGCCGGGTACGATGCTATGCGCCATAGTGAACGCCGAGCTGGAGCCGCAGGCTATCCAGCTCCTGATGCGCGAGACCACGACCCTCGGAGTGCGGGTGCGGCCTATTACGAGGTTTGAAGCGGAGCGAGAGACCACTGCCACGGACACGCAGTTCGGACGCGTGGAGGTCAAGGTCAAGCGTCTCGATGGGGTAGCGGTCGCAGTTTCGCCAGAGTACGAAGAATGCAGGCGAATCGCCCTGGAGCGGGAAATGCCGCTACAATCGGTTCTCGATATCGTACGACGGGAGGCGGAGTCGCAGCTCCTGGACTAGCGCGACCTAACCTGCGCGTAGCCGGTGGCTCGTGGCGGTCTCACGCTGGCTCGCCCGGTCTTGCCAGGGTCCACCGTCGGCCGCTCCCTACTCCGCGGTCCGCTTTGACGCATGCCGTGTTCCCACCCCGATCGATTGTTCGCGTGCGGCGGACCTGTCCCCGGTTGACCCCGCACGGAATCGTAACTAGAATGGAAGGCGCAGAGCGCGGGTTGGCTGACCGTTAAGGGTGCTGGCCTCGCGTTTTTGGTTCGGGAGGATTCGCCCGAATCGACGCGGGAAGCGGACGCTCGATTTTTAAGCCTCCGTTGTGTGCGCGGCCCGCACCGGCCGCGCCTTGGAATACGCGAATTCGTTATGCTAGACTAAACGTTGGTAATTCCGGGAGGGGTGGGTGAGCGGTTAATACCACCAGACTGTAAATCTGGCGCCCGGAAGGGCTACGCAGGTTCGAATCCTGCCCCCTCCACCGCGTCTCCAGTCTACCCAAGAGCATAATCGAGCCCACATAGCTCAGCAGGTAGAGCACGTTCTTGGTAAGAACGAGGTCAGCAGTTCGAGTCTGCTTGTGGGCTCCAGTATCCGGAGGAGAATGGATCGATGGCCAAGCAGAAGTTTGAAAGAAATAAGCCCCACGTAAACGTCGGTACTATCGGGCACGTCGACCATGGTAAGACCACGCTGACGTCCGCGATTACCCAGGTGCTCGCCGAGGAAGGTCTGGCGGAGTTCCGGCCCTTCGACAGCATCGACAACGCTCCCGAAGAGCGCGAGCGCGGCGTTACCATCGCCATTCAGCATGTCGAGTACCAGACCGAGAATCGCCACTATGCTCACGTGGACTGCCCAGGCCACGCGGACTATATCAAGAACATGATTACCGGCGCCGCGCAGATGGATGGCGCGATTCTCGTGGTCAGCGCACCCGATGGCCCCATGCCGCAGACGCGAGAGCACATCCTCCTGGCCCGCCAGGTAGAGGTCCCCGCCGTCGTCGTCGCTCTCAACAAAGTCGACGCCATGGAAGACGAGGAGCTCCTGGAGCTCGTCGAGCTTGAGTTGAGAGAGCTTCTGACCGAGTACGGTTTCCCCGGTGACGATATACCGATTGTACGAGTCAGTGCCTTGAACGCCCTGGAGTCCGAGGACAAGTCTCGCGACAACGAGTGGGCAAAGGGCATCTGGGATCTGATGGAAGCGGTGGACAGCTACATTCCCATCCCTGACCGGCCCCGCGATCAGCCCTTCCTCATGCCGGTGGAGGACGTGTTCGGAATCAAGGGACGCGGCACGGTAGTGACGGGCCGCGTCGAGAAAGGAATGGTCAAAGTAGGCCAGACCATCGAGATCGTCGGACTCAAGGAGACGAGCGACACCGTTGTGACCGGGGTCGAGATGTTCCACAAGATTCTTGACGAAGGCGAGCCGGGTGACGCCGTGGGCGTTTTGCTAAGAGGGGTCGACCGCGAGGACATCGAGCGAGGCCAGGTGCTGGCCGATCCGGGGAGCATTACCCCCCACACGGACTACGAGGCCCAGGTGTATGTCCTTAGCAAGGACGAGGGCGGTCGGCATACCCCTTTCTTCAATGGCTATAAGCCCCAGTTCTATATCCGCACTACCGATGTCACCGGCGAGATCGAACTGCCGGAAGGCGTCGAGATGGTGATGCCCGGCGATAACATCCTCATGAAGATCAAGCTAATCAACCCCGTGGCCCTCGACGAGCAACTTCGCTTCGCCGTGCGGGAGGGGGGACGGACCGTGGGATCGGGTGTGATCACCAAGGTGGTCCGCTAGCGGCCGCGCTTGCGTGGGGGCCACCGAGTCTGAATCCGGTCACGATGTCCGGCAGGGTGGCTCCAGCTTCGATCCAGGCCTCAACTGCTTCGGTGAATGCCGAGGGTGCGACGGAGCAAAGCTAGCTAGATCCAGCCCGATGCCAGGAGCGATTCGATGGCTCGCAGAGGCGACACCCGAATACTGATTACACTCGGCTGCACCGACTGCAGCGAGCGCACTTACCATTCCTCGAAAAACCGCAGGAACGATCCAGACAGACTGGAGCTCAAGAAGTACTGCCCGCGGTGCCGCGCTCACAAAATGCATCGAGAGGTGCGGTAGACGTGGCGCGCGACCCGGGCCTGACCCGCAAGATAGGCACCGAAGCCGCCCGGCGGGCCTTCAGCTTCAGGATATTTGGCGAAGTCGTCGCCGAGCTTCGGCGTGTTACGTGGCCCACCCGAGAAGAGACCTTGCGCTTGACGCTGATGGTGCTTGCAGTGTCTGTCGCCATCGGCACGTTCCTGTTTTTCGTTGACCTGGGGTTCAAGGCCATCTTGGACCCGATCTTGCGGCCCGGCGAATAATTGACGACCCTGGGGAACTGACGATATGCCGAACAAGACCAGGGCCGGTGCGCGATGGTACATAATCCACGCCTACTCCGGCCAGGAAGAGCGGGTTAAAAAGAACCTGGAGCTCCGTATTTCCACCATGGACATGCAGTCCAAGATCTTCGACGTGGTCGTCCCAACAGAGGACGAGATGGAGATCAGGGACGGCAAGCGCAAGGCCGTCGCCCGCAGGGTGTTTCCAGGATATATTCTGGTCCAAATGAAAATGGACGACGAGAGCTGGTACGTCGTCCGAAACACACCCGGTGTGACCGGCTTCGTCTCAGCAGAAGACGACAGCGACAACCGGCCCAAACCCGTTCCGCTCGAGGAGCGGGAAGTTGAATCGATCATCAAGCGGATCGAGACGGATACGCCGCGAGTGCGGGTGGGCCTCGAGAAGGGCCAGAGCGTGCGTATTACCGACGGCCCGTTCGTCGATTTTATGGGCGTCGTGGATGAACTGTCCCAGGAACGGGCCAAGGTCAGAGTGCTCGTCTCCTTCTTCGGCCGTGAGACGCCGGTCGAGCTGGACTTCCTTCAGGTAGAAAGGGCTTAAGAGTAGATCTGAGCTCCGCAGTTCCGAGGTTCCATGGTCCGTTCGCCATGAGCCAGTCGAAGGGTGTGGCGCTGGTGGTTCGACAAGCCTGTCCTGAGCCAGCCGAAGGGCTCACCACGAACGGTAACGGTAATCCCGACTACTAATAGGGCAGTGCTGGTAACCCTCTCGCAGGGTTCAACTGCGAAACCGGATAAGGCGGCGACGTGGCGAAAAAAGTTCGAGCGGTAATAAAACTTCAGATCGAGGCAGGGAAGGCCACTCCCGCTCCGCCCGTGGGACCGGCGCTGGGTCAGCACGGTGTAAACATTATGGCCTTCGTGAAGGAGTACAACGAGCGCACTGCCCGCGAGATGGGCGCGGTGATACCGGTGGAGCTGACCGTCTTCGAAGACCGGTCGTTCGCCTTCGTTACCAAGAGCTCGCCGGCGTCCGAGCTGCTTCGCCGGGCCGCCGGCGTCGAGAAGGGAAGCGGCAGCCCGTTGGCCGAGAAGGTCGGCACGGTCTCTCGCGCGCGGGTCCGCGAAATCGCCGAAGCCAAGATGCGAGACCTGAACGCGGCCGATATCGAAGGCGCCATGCGAATAATCGAGGGGACCGCCCGCAGCATGGGCATCCAGGTGAGCTAGGCCCGACCTAGCGGCTAAAGACCATCCACCACTGAACGTGAAAGGGTAAGCGAGAATGCCGACAGAAGGCAAACGGTACGCCCAGGCCAAGGCGCTGCTAGAAGAGGACCGGAGGTACGAACCCTCCGAGGCGGTAGCCCTGGCGAAAGAGGCTGCCACCGCCAAATTCGACGAGACAGTCGAGCTTCATTTGACGACCGGCGCTGACCCGCGTCACGCCGATCAGGGCGTTCGGGGCGTCGCGATCTTGCCCCACGGGATCGGTAAGCCGGTCCGCACGCTTGTCTTCGCCCAGGGCGAAGCTGAGGCCACCGCCACGGCGGCAGGCGCCGACTTCGCCGGCGGTGACGACCTGATCAAGCAGATCGAAGGCGGCTGGGTCGACTTCGACGTCTCTATCGCCACGCCTGACATGATGGGCAAGATCGGAAAGCTCGGCAGGATTTTGGGTCGACGGGGCCTTATGCCTAACCCCAGGACCGGCACGGTGGTCCCGGCGGAGGATATCCCCCGCGCCGTGGCCGATGCCAAAAAGGGCCGCGTGGAGTACAGACTCGACCGGAGCGGGCTGATTCATGCACCCATCGGCAAAGCCTCCTTCGAGCCGGACCAGCTCCTGGACAATCTGACGACGCTGATGGACAACGTGATTCGAGCGCGTCCACCCGGCGTCAAGGGCCAGTTTATCCGCGCCGCCTACCTGACCACCACCATGGGTCCAAGCATACCTATGGACGTTGCGAGCGCGTCGGCGCTTCGTGTAGAATAACTTCAGCAGCCACAGACAGCGGGCTCCGCGCGAGCGGATTAAACCGACAAGCCCGCCGAGGCGCGACCAGGGTTGGCCTGCTTGGCCGGAAGCGGTGTGAGCCGCGATGCACCCTGAGCCTGTGGCTCAGGGTCTTTTTTTTGTAAGTGAGGTGAGCGGTGCCCACAGCGGACAAGGTGAAGCAGGTCGAAGAGCTTGCGGACCGTTTCAGCCGTAGCGCCATAATAATTACCACCGATTATACGGGGCTTGGTGTCGCTCAGATGACCGAGCTCAGGCGCGCTCTTCGCGAGAAAGACGTCGAGTTCCGAGTCATCAAGAACTCGCTGGCCCTCATGGCCGCCGACACTGCCGGAAAACCCGAGGTCAAACAGGTAATCGATGGTCCCACGGGGATCGCATTCGGTTATGGCGACGCCGCCGCGCCCGCCAAGGCTCTGGCCGATTTCATCCGCACCACCCGTTCAGCTCTCACCATCCGGGGGGCTGAGATGGACGGGCAGGTGCTCGATACAAGACAGGTCCAGCAGCTCGCCAGCCTGCCCGGACGAGACGAGCTGATAGCCCACCTCCTCTCCCGGATGCAGTCCCCGATTTCCGGACTGGTAAACGTACTGAACGGGCCAATCGCTGGACTGGCCCGTGTGCTGCAGCAGCACGCCGATAATCTGGCAGAACAAGCGTAGAAGAATTTAGCCGCTAGAACAGGGAATAAATCAGGAGGCGATATAGATGGCGAAAACCGCAAAGGTCGCGATGTCCAAGGATGATATTCTAGGTGCAATCAAAGAGCTTTCCGTGATCGAGCTTTCGGACCTGGTGAAGGCCCTCGAAGAAGAATTCGGCGTCAGCGCGGCCGCGCCCGTCGCGATGGCCACCGTGCAGGGGGTTGCAGGCACCGCCGAGGCGGCCGCCGCCGAGGAGGAGGAACAGTCCGAGTTCAACGTAACCCTCCAGGAAATTGGCCCAAACAAGATTAACGTCATCAAGGCGGTCCGCGAGGTCACTACCCTGGGCCTGAAGGAAGCCAAGGAGCTGGTGGAGAGCGCACCGACGACCGTTAAGGAGGCCATCGCCAAAGACGAGGCCGACTCCCTGAAAGAGAAGCTGGAGGGCGCCGGCGCCACTGTCGCCGTCGAGTAACCTCCGACTCTGCAGCCGACCCGCCGAGACCCGTCCCGGTCCCGATTTATCGAGAGGACGGGTCTCTTTTTGTTCCGAAGGCCGAACGGACTGCCTGACCTATCTGGGCGGGCGAGTGGGTGTAGGCCAAACGCCCAATCCGAGAGGGTCCCTTCGGTGACGCGCTGTCTCTCGCGGTGGGCTTCAACCCAACAGTGACACTTCGACGCGCTTCCGTCATCCCTCATGATCGAGCGGGTGATTGCGGTCTCAGTCAAGTACTCGAAAACCTGGCCGTAGACGACCAGTGGCGCTGTCGGACACAATCGCTGAGCCGGCGACCTGCATCAGTCCAGCAACTTGCGAGGAGCGTCAATTATGCCAGAGTGAATCGTGCAGTCTTCCGGTCAACCAGTTCGTGATCTCAGCTCAGGAGCCGGTGCTGGTCGATACTGGCATGGGTCTGGACACCGAGAACTTTATGAAGAGCCTCCGCTCGATCATCGCACCTGCCGCCAGCCAGAGGCAACAACGAGGAGATACTCAGGCTGCTCGCGGCCGTCCCGGACTCGGAGCCCTTTGTGGGCCCTAACCAGGCGGCGCTGGAGGAGATGATGGCGCAGATAACGCAGGGTGGCCCCCCCGGTGCTGGCAGCGCCTAGGCTGATCTCAGCGGCATCGAGCAGGAGAGGCCACCCTTAGACCGGCTCCCCTGACGAGCTAGCGTCTCGGCAATACTGATTCACGCTAAGAGCCTCTAACAAGACCCGCATTCGTGTCATTCTAGAGGAGTCCTTCTGGGGAAGGACGACGAAGAATCCCAGAGTCACTCATAGATTCTTGGCGGAGTCTATCCTGAGCCTAGCCGAAGGGCTCAAGAATGACAGATTAGGTTATGTTAGACCTCCTAAGTCTCAGCCGTAGCCGCCGTCGTCCAGATACGGAATGGTCTGAGGCCCCTGAGGCAGCACGCAGACCCGGCTCCCCGGCCCGTGGCGCTCCAGCGCGTCAGCGACCGCGGCCCCGACGTCACGCACCGTAGTCAGGTGCGCCGCGCGGACCTGGGCGTCGGTCAGGCCGTCGGACTTCAGCAGCACCTCCGCCTGTAGCTGTATCTGCGCTTGTATCTGCGCCTCCCACTGGTCGTGGCGGTTGTGGCCCGGTGCGCGGATCGTCCGCAGCATCTCCTCTGGGCTCGCCGCCGCCGAGAGTATCTCGCCGTACTCTCCGTGGTCGGGCAGCCCGTCCGAGCACTCTGCGGCGCAGATGATCGTCCCGCCTCGCTTGACCACCTGAGCGGCCGCCGACATCCCCTTGACCGCCTGATACAGGTTCAGGTCCAGCGGATAGCCGCCGTTTGTGGTGACTACAACGTCGTAAGGCGAGTCCACCCGCTGCATGGCCGTGCTGCGCGCAAACCTCGAGGCTGCCCTGTGGACGGTCTCCTGGTCGCCGGCATAGACGCTTGTAATCCGATGGTCGCGGTTGATGGTTACGTCGATGGCGAAGTCCACGCCCGTCTGATGGGCGATCTGCCGGACGGCGTCGTGGATCGGGTTGCCTTGTGTGACTCCCCAGGTGGAACTCGGGTGCGCGATCATCTCCGCGTCGTGCAGTCTCATGGTCGTCTCGAAGCCTGCTAGGCCGGGGGCCACCATCTTCGGTCCGCCCGAAAAGCCGGCGAAGAAATGGGGTTCGACCAGGCCAACCGTTATCCGCGCATCGGCCTCTGCCCACCGGCGGTTCAGCCGGATCGGGACCCCGTCCGGCGTCTCGCCCAGGGCGACGAGACCATCCGGGTCGAAGGCATCGTGGTTGACCACCTGGTACGCCTCGACGACCTCACGCCCCAACATATCGGCAAGCTCCTCGGCGGTGTTGGCGCGGTGGGTGCCCGTGGCGACAAGGATCACCACCTGTTCGCTGGGGACGTGGCGTAGCTCTTGCAGCACCGCCGGAAGCACCGTGGCGCTGGGCATCGGCCTGGTGACGTCGCATACCGAGATGGCAACGGTCTGTTCAGCCGTGACGATCTGCCGCAGCGGCCTGGCGCCGACGGGGTCGCGGAGCGCGGTCCGGAGCGCGCCCGCCTCGTCAGGCAGGCCGGGGATGAACCCAGGCTCGATGACCGTGGTCCGGTCGTCTGGCAGGGATACTGTCAGCCCCGTTCGTCCATACGCCAGCTCGATGTTCACTTTTTTCGTGCTTGCAGCTTGCGGCGACCCAGGAAGTCGTTCACTCCGTGGAGGGATGATATTTCGCCTCGCGATTCGTCAACAGTCTCACCTCGCTTCAGATGTAGCGCGCGTATGCCTATCGCCGTGGCACCCTCCACGTCGTCACCCCAGCTATCGCCAACCATGAGTGTCTGCTCTGCCGAGACGCCCAATTCCCCCAGCGCCATGTTGAATATGTCGGGGCCAGGTTTCTTGCAACCCACGTGCCACGAGCCGATGATGATATCGAAATATCCTGCGATTCCCAATCTGGCGGCGACTCTCTGCTGGTGCACCCCATTGGACACGATTGCCATACGATACCCCATTGTTCGGACCGATGCGAGAACCTCGACAGCATCATCGTACAGGGAGCCGAAGTCAGCGAAAATGGGGAACACGTTAGATGCGACCTGTTCGTCTAAGACCTCTATACCCAGAGAGCGCAGCACTTGCCGATCGAACTTAGTCCACAAGGCGGCGATCGTATCGTCGTCCACGGGCCGACCCGAGGTCTCGAACGTCAGCGCTCGGCGTTCCAGCGAAGGTTGGTGCTCGGCAACCGCGCTCATGATATCGCTGCCGGCGCGGACAGCACCGAACTGGGCCAACACATCGGCCCACATATCCACAAGCGGACGCGCGGGACGCCACAGAGTATTGAAGGCGTCGAATAGGACGGCGTGAATACTGGATGGCATGGTCAGACGGGGTCCATCTCCCACAGGAACGCCCGCTCACCCGGATGCGCCTGGGTCGTAGTCATCGTGAAAAACCCTGAGTGAGCAGCGTCTCGCACAGGTGAGCGGTGTCCACCAGGTCAGGTATCGTGACGAACTCTCGGACGGTGTGCATGTTCTGGTCGGCCATGCCCACAACCGCGGCGCTTATTCCGTTGAGCCTGAACACGTTGCCGTCGGTCCCGCCGCCCGATGGACGCATCACGGGCGTGAGTCCAAGCTCCCGCAGCGCGGTCGTAACCCGCCGCGCCGTCGGGTCGTCCTCTGTCACGGTGTACGCCTCGAATTCGGTGTGCAGATGGTCTTCGATAACGGCGTCCGGGAACAACCGTCGCACCTGTGCCACAGCCTCGAGGAGCTGCAGCCGCACGCCGTCCAGGGTCTCCAGGTTCCGGCTGCGGAACTCGCCAATAACCGTAGCGTTCTCGGGGACCGCGTTGCGGACCGTGCCGCCCTGGATGGTCCCGACGTTGAACGTGGTCTCCTCGTCCAGCCGCCCCTGCGGGAAGCGGGTGATGATCTCCGAGGCGATTCGGATGGCCGACAGTCCCTTCTCCGGTTCTACCCCTGCATGGGCCGCCCGGCCGGTGACCTCGATCTCGAAACCGATGTAGGTCGGACTGGAAGAGGTTATGTGAGTCGGCGGGCCTTCCCCATCGAACACGATGGCCTCTTCGCCGGTGAGCATCGAGAAATCCAAGTTCCTGGCGCCGACAAGGCCGGTCTCCTCTTCGCGGGTGAACACCACCTGGACCGGCGCATGCGGCGCGCCGTCTTCGCGGACCGACTGCAATGCCTCGAGGATGGCCGCGACACCCGCCTTGCAATCGCCTCCAAGAATCGTAGTGCCGTCGGAAACGATGCGGTCGCCCTCCACCCTGGGCTTGATTCCTCGGCCCGGCTCCACCGTGTCCATGTGGGCCGACAGAATCAGCGGGCCGCTCCCGCCGTCGCCGGCGATCACATTGCCGTAGCTGTCCCGCTTGACGCTCAGCCCGAGGGCCTCGAGCCGGGCGATTAGCTCGATCGCAACGGTCTCTTCTTCGCCGGACGGACTATCGATCCGCGCCAGGTCGCAGAAGCTCTTGACCAGCCTCTCTCTGTCTATCACTAGTCGCCCTCTCTATCGTCGCTTCTTCGCCAGCCCATTGTATTGGCTACGATTGTCGTGTCAAGACGACAGGTTGGACGGTGCGACAACCGCGGAGTACACTACTGCAAACCCGATTTGGAGGCATTCGATGGCAGCCGAGCCTGCTGCGCAATACGCAACGATGATCCGTGACCTGCCCGAGGGCGAGCGACCCAGGGAGCGGCTGCGGAGTCTCGGTTCGGGTCACCTGAGCAACCCGGAGCTGATCGCCATACTGCTCAGGACCGGGACCAGGGGTGAGAGCGTGGTCAACCTGGCGACGCGGGCCGTTGCGACCTTCGGCGGTCTGGGAGGTTTGGGGCGCGCCTCCTTCGCCGAGATGTGCGAAATGAGTGGCATGGGCGAAGCCAAGGCGAGCCAGATAATCGCCGCCTTCGAGATCGGCCGCCGCGTGGCGTCGTTGCTGCCCGACGACCGCGCCGTCATCCGCTCGCCGCGGGACGTCCACAACCTGCTGGGAGCGGAGCTGGCCCAGGAGGCCCAGGAGCGGCTGTGCGTGGTGCTGCTCAACACCAAGGGAGAGGTCCTGGCGGTCCGGGATGTCTACCGCGGCACCGTGGACGAGTCCAAGGTAAGGGTCGCCGAGGTACTGCGGCCGGCCGTCAGGGAGAACTGCCCCACTATCGTCATGGTCCATAACCATCCATCCGGGGACCCGACCCCAAGCCCGCAGGACATCCTCGTGACTCGGACCGTCCGGCAAAGCGCCGAGACGATGGACATCACCCTCGCGGACCACGTCGTCATCGGCAGCCGCGGCTACGTGAGCCTCAAGGAGAAAGGTCTCGGCTTCTAACTCGGACCGCCAGGCCAAGTTAGAGTGGGGGAGCGTGCCCATGCGTATCCTGGTAATGGCCGCCGGCGCCGTTGGCGGATACTTTGGCGGTCTATTGGCCCGCGCGGGCGACAGCGTCAAGTTCATCGCTCGGGGCGAGAATCTAGAGGCCATCCTCTCCAACGGAATATCTGTTCAGAGCGTCACCTCGGGCGAGTTCGTCGTCCGGGACGCTGACGCGACGGACCGGCTCGATGGTTCATGGCAGGCGGACCTCGTGCTGTTCTGCGTGAAGGGATACCAGAACGACGAGGCTATCGAGGCGATGCGGCCCGCGGTTGGCCCGAACACCACAGTACTCACCGTGCAGAACGGCCTCGGCAGCGGGGACATTCTGTCTGACGCCTTCGGTACGGAAGCCGTTCTCCTCGGGGCGGTCTACGTCGAGGCTGAGCGCAGCCAACCGGGTGTGTTCGCCGAGCTGGCCGGCGCCTGCAGCATCGTCTTCGGCGAGCGCGACGGCAGCCGCTCGGAGCGGGCACTGGACGTCCTGGCGACGCTACGTCGCGCGGGCATAGACGCCAAACTATCCCGAGACGTCACCGCGGCCCTCTGGAACAAGCTCGCGTTCATCTGCGCCCTCAGCGGTATGACGTGCTTATGCCGCGCGCCCTTCTCCGAGGTGATGGCCAACGACGGTACCGTGGAGCTGACCCGACGAATTGTGGAGGAAGCCGCCTCCGTGGGGAGGGCAGAGAGGGTGAGGCTAGCCCCTGAAATGGTGGGGCGAATTATGAAGAATTTTCAACGCGACAAAGATAATCTCGTGTCTTCTATGTATGCAGACCTGCTGGCGGGCAAGCCACTGGAGCTTTACTATCTTAACGGTGCGGTTTCGGCCCTGGGCAAGCGACACGGCGTGAAGACCCCGGTCAACGATCTCATTACCGATTGCCTTTCGCTGTCGCACGTGCGTGCCCTGGCTGAGGCTGGGCCTGGTTAGAAAACGGGAGGAGTGCTTTGACCTACATCCATAGCGCAGAATCCGCGAATCAGCGGGAACTGGCCCCGGGCGTCAAGCTCAGGACCATGTGGGGCGAAAAGATCATGATGAGCCTGGTCGAGTTAGCCCCCAACTCCGGGGTCCCCACACATTCGCATCCCAACGAGCAGGCCGGGATGGTGCTGGAAGGGGAGTTCGATTTCACCATCGGCGGCGAAACGACCAGGTTGAAGAAGGGCGACTTCTACATCATCCCCGGAGACGTCGAGCATGGCGTAGTGACGCTGGACGGTCCGGCATCCGCCCTGGACATCTTCAGTCCACCCAGGGAAGACTACAAGACGTGAACAGAAATCGCGGCCCCCGGGAACTCATTCATTCTCGACTAGACGGATGCCGTGCGACACGCCTTTGACGCGGTTGCCGTCCGGTGGGGCGCATTTGACACGGGCTCATGCATCGTCATTGCGAGGAGTCCCGATGGAATCGGGACGACGAAGCAATCCGGAGGTGGGGGCGGACCCCCTTCCCCGCGACTCGCGCGCCCAAGGTCCGGTTGTGAACACCGGAGTCTGAACGCCTAGGTGCCGAACCTTACGTCCGAGACGGGGTCGCTGTACTCGACGCCCTTGGTGGCCCAGAAGATGCCGGCGATGTCATCCACTGCGGCGACAAGCTGCTGCGCCGACTCCAGGTCCACGTTCTGCTTGTTGGCGCCTGCCAGCTTGGTGGCGGTCCAGACCTTTGTGTGCAGGTCAGGGTAGCTCTCGAGGTGGTCCGGCCGGAAGTAGTCGTGCCAGAGTATGTCCAGCTCCTTCTTGCACAGCGTGGCGTGCTCCTCTTTCACCGTGATGTAGCGGGAAAGAGAGTTCTGGCTGGCAGTATCGGCTCCGCCACCCAGAGCCTGGATTCTCATCACCATCTTGAGCACCGTCTGGGCGGCGATTTTAGCGGAGACCGGGTCGTATATTCCGCACGGTATGTCGCAGTGCGCGCTCGCCTGCCTCACTCGCAGAGCCTTTAAAATAGCGGTCTTGAGGGTCATATTTCGCAACTCTCCCTTCAGATTGATGTTAGGGTACGAAGATACAGGAACGGCCCCGCCCATGCAACCCTGCGGCTGTCCGTGACGTTTCGTCAGCAGCACGGTGAACATCAGGCGCCCACCTGCACGTTCGCGGTAGCCGGATGGAGACCGCGAAAGCGTTGCGATTGTGTCATTCTAGAGGAGTCCCGATGAATCGGCGATGAATCGGGACGACGAAGAATCTCCGCGGCATGCCTGGCTTCTTCTTCCCTGCAGCAAAGGACGCATAGTGTCGAATACCTATAATCAAGATGCGCCCAACGATAGGAGGCTCACTGCAGCGTGTTGCCACTGAAGCGCTTCTTGCGGTCTCGTCGCTTGTACCGGGTCACGGGCGCAAGCATGGAGCCCACGCTTCTCGCTGGCGACGTCGTGCTGGTGGTCAGGACCGGCGGCGAGCTGGTCAGAGGGCGACTGGTGGTCGTTCGGCCTCCGGCGGTGCAGGGGAGCGAGGGGACCGTCCGGATCAAACGCGTCGTCGGCCTGCCCGGGGATGTCATCGAGTTCGCAGAGGGCTTGCTGCACATAAATGGAGAATACTACCCCGAGCCGTACCTCGGTGGCCTGCCGCAAGTGCTCGGATTGGAGCCCGAACGCTGGGAAGTGGGAGAGGGAGAGCTGTTTCTCCTTGGCGACAACCGCGCCCACAGCGACGATAGCCGTAGTTTCGGTCCCGCGTCAGTCGCGACCGTGGAGTGGACCGTGGACGCGAGGGTCTGGCCGCCGAGCCGCTGGGGCGGCCTGCCCAAAGCCGGCGGGTAGCCGGCCTAGTCGTCGACCGCGGGCTCGTCGCCGGCCGGAATTGCGACTTCCGTCACGTCGCTGCCGAGGGGCTGTCGTTCCTCGGGCTCCCGCAGTCGGGAGACTGGAATGGCCGGCAACGTGGTCACGTGGACCCCGGCATGGACGCCTAGCTCGATGGAGAATCTGGCGGCCGACTCGTTGTCTCTAGCGGTCAATATGCTGACGAAGTCGTAGTCTCCCAGCACCCCGTAGAGCCCCAGCGTGTCCACGTCGGTAATCTCGATGGTTTCGACGGCCCGCAGGAGACTGTCAGGGTCGGCCAGCATCCTCTCCCGTCCTTCGGGCGTGAGGGTCAGCAACAAGACGTAAGTCGCCACGATTCATCCCCGTTCGTCAGAGTTATCGGCGCTCGTCGGCCAGCCAGCGCGCCAGTTCCATTGCATGATAAGAGATTATCATGTCGGCCCCGGCGCGCTTGATCGCCGTCAGCATCTCGATCGTTGCTCGTCGCCCGTCTATCCACTCGTTTTCCGCCGCGGCCTTCACCATCGAGTACTCGCCGCTGACATTGTACGCGGCCAGTGGCAGGCCGAACTTCTCCCGCGCCGCCGACAGCACGTCGAGGTAGGCTAGCGCCGGCTTGACCATAACGATATCGGCGCCCTCCTGGATGTCCAATTCGATCTCGCGCATGGCCTGCCTGATGTCTGGAGGGTCCATCTGATATCCGGTCCGGTCTCCGAAATCGGGCGCGGACTTGGCGGCAACTCTGAACGGGCCGTAGAACGCGGATGCGTACTTGGCTGAATAGGCCATGATCGGCGTGTCGCGCAGGCCTTTTCCGTCCAGGGCCGTTCGCAAAGCGGCCACCTGCCCGTCCATCATCGCCGAAGGCGCAACCATGTCGGCGCCGGCCTCCGCCTGGCAGACGGCCATCTGCCCCAGCAACTCCAGCGTCTCGTCGTTGTCCACACGACCATCGCGGACGATGCCACAGTGCCCGTGATCGGTGAATTCGCACAGGCAGACGTCCGTGATTACCAGCATCTCGGGCACGGCTTGCTTGATGGCGCTCACCGCCTCCTGAATAATGCCCGTGGGCTCGTACGCCTCGGAACCCATCGGGTCTTTGGACTCAGGGATGCCGAACAGCAGCACCGCCCGCACACCCAGCTCGGCCGCCTCGCCAACGTCCCGGATCAGCTGGTCCAGTGACAGCTGGTAGATGCCGGGCATCGGCGGGATATCGGCCCGCACGTCCCGTCCGTGAGTGACGAACATCGGGTAGATGAAATCGTCGATCGAAAGCCTCGTCTCCTGGACCATTTGGCGGATTCCAGGATGCTCTCTGAGCCTTCGCAGCCGGACGTTCGGGAACCCGGTCATCTCTGGTCAGCCTCCCGCGACAGCCTCTCCTCCAGGGCGGTGACGAGGCCGTCGATCGTGTGCTCGGAAGCTACTATATCAACATGCAGGCCCAGGTCGCCAGCGGTGTCCGCGGTAACCGGGCCAATGCAGGCGACGGTGGCCCGCGACAGGCCGCTGAGGTCTCCGTCCAGGAGCCTTGACAGGTTCAGCACCGTCGAGGAGCTGGTGAACGTCGCGATGTCGATGCCGTCGGCAATGGCCGACTCGGCCAGGAGACGCGACGCTTCCGGTGTCGCTGTCCGGTAGGCCGCTACCCGACGGACCTGGGCGCCCCGCTCCGCCAGCCCTTTGGCGAGTACGTCTCGGCCCTCCTCCGCGCCGGGCAGCAACACCCGCCGTCCGTCCATGTCGACCCCGCTGAACGCTTCGAGGACAGACTCGGATACATAGGTCGCTGGAATCAGGTCAGGGACGATCCCCCTGGCCCTGAGCCTCCTGGCCGTAGCGTCGCCGATGCAAGCCACACGCGCCCCCGCGAAGGCCCGAGCATCCCTGCCGTCCTCCGCGAGTCTATCGAACACAACGTCCACGGAGTTGGTGCTGGAGAACATCACCCAGTCGTACTCCTCAAGCCTCCCCAGCTCCGCGTCCAGCTCGGCGTAGTCGGCCAGCCGCTGGACCTCAATCGTGGGCACCTCTATGGGGAAAGCGCCTGATTCCGTAAGTGCAACCGACAGGCTGCTCGCCTGGTCTCGGGTGCGAGTGACTAGCACGCGCTTGCCGAACAGCGGGAGGCTGTCGTACCACCTCAGTTTCTCTCTGAGGTCGGCCACCTTGCCGATGACGGCCACCACCGGGGCGGACAGGCCTGCCCTTCTTGCCCGGTCCGCCACGTCCGCCAGGACGCCTGTCAAAGTCCGTTGCCAGGGTTCCGTGCCCCATCTGACCAGCGCGACCGGTGTGTCTGGAGACATCCCGTGATGTATGAGCGCCTCGGTGATGGCCGGCAAGCCCTCCCATCCCATGAGCACCACCAGCGTGCCTCCGGTACGGGCCAGGGCGCTCCAGTCGACCGAGGATGCCGGCTTGTTGGGGTCCTCTGTACCCGTGACCACAGTGAAAGACGACGACAGGCCCCGTTGAGTCAGAGGTATTCCGGCGTAGGCGGGGGCGGCGATGGCCGATGTGACACCCGGCACGATCTCGAAGGGGATGCCTGCTCGATGCAGCTCCTCCGCCTCCTCACCGCCGCGACCAAAGACGAAAGGGTCCCCGCCCTGAAGCCGCACGACTGTCTTGCCTCCCTGGGCCCTGGCGATCAGCAGCGCGTTGATGTCGGCCTGCTTTCGACCCTGTTTGCCGGGCACCTTGCCCACGTCGATCATCTCGGCATCGTCCCGGGCATGGCGAAGCGTCCGTTGGTCGACAAGCCGATCGTACACGACGACGTCGGCCGACTGGAGGCAGCGGAGCCCCTTAATCGTGAGCAGTCCGGGGTCCCCTGGACCGGCGCCAACCAGATAGACCTTTCCGGGTTTCACCGGTCGCCGTTTCCATACAAGATTTCGCCCGCGCCCGACTCCATCAGGCCCTGCGCGGCGCCACGGCCGGCCGCCTCCGGCGAATCGGGGTCGCCGCTGAAGCTGGCCCGGTACAACTTCGAGCCGTCGGTCAGCCCCGCCATGGCGGAGATCGCCAGCGCCCCGCCGGAAAGCTCGGCGTACACGCCCACCGGGACCTGGCAACCGCCGCCGATCGCGGCGACGAAGGCGCGCTCCGCCGTCACTGCCGTGCGTGTATCGGCGTGGTCCACCGCCGAGAGCAGCTCATGCAGCTGGTCATCGGAAGACCGCGCCTCCAGCGCCAGCGCGCCCTGTCCTGCATCCGGCGTGGATACCGAAGGTGGGAAATGCTCGCTGATTTCGTCGCTCCGACCTAGCCTGGCGACGCCGGAAGCTGCGACGACGACGCCGTCGTAGTCCTCTGTGTGGGCTTTGTCCAGCCGGGTGCCGACGTTGCCACGAATCTCCAGGATTTCGATGTCATGCCTCAGGTTCTTGAGCTGGGCCGTCCGGCGTGGGCTGCTGGTGCCGAGCCTGGCGCCGGCGGGCAGCTCTGCGAAGGGCACGCCCCACCGGTCGACAAGCACGTCGCGGGGGTCATGCCGCGCGCCGAAAGCTGCTATTTGGAGCCCCGCGGGCAGGTCTGAAGGCATGTCTTTGGCGCTGTGGACGGCCACGTCGACGTCTCCCGCCAGCATGGCTACCTCCAGCTCCTTCACGAACATTCCGCGGCCCATACTGAGCAGAGGAGCGGCCTTGTGGCGGTCGCCGTCGGGGGTAATCTTGACGGTCTCGAACCGCACGTGGGGATGAGCGCGCCGGAGCTGACCGAGGACCTCCTCGGTCTGGGCCAGCGCCAGGGGGCTGGCGCGGGTGCCGACTCTGACCCGCCGGATCGGTGTCATGCCTGGTACCGTTACGTCAGGACGCCGTAACCGGCGTGGCCCTTGCAAGGAGTCCGTCCATCAATTTCTGACGGGCCTCTTCGGTCTCGCGCGCTTGAACGAGGTTGAGGAGCTCCTCGGTGATCTGTGTCTGCCAGTGGTCTGGCTCCACCTTGACGCCCATACGCTTTAGCTCCGTCCGAGCATCCGACAGCAGCGGCGCCAGGTCCGCGTACTCGAGGATGCGGCTGGTCGACAGCTTCTCGCGGAAGGTCCGCGCAAGCGCTGGGCTCGCGCCACCGGTAGATGTCGCGACCGTGACCGCCCCACGTGTGGCGATCGAGGGGGCGATGAAGGTGCACAGATGGGTCACGTCGACCACGTTCAGCAGAACGTTGCGCTCCTCGGCCTCTTTGGCGATCTGCCGGTTCACGCCGTTGTCGTCGGTCGCGGCTATGGCGATGAACGCGGCCTCCAGGTCGCCAGCCTCGTATCCGCGTTTGACCCAGGCGATCTCACCGGACCCAGACCGCTGCTGGACAAGCGCGTTGACCTCGGGGCTGATGACCACCACGTCCGCGCCGCTTTCAACCAGCTTTTCAACCTTTTCCTGGCCGATGTTGCCGCCACCGATCACCACACATCTGCGACCCTTGACGTCGATGAATACCGGATAGTACCGAGACACCGTCCCTCCTTTGGGTTCTAGACGAAGTACTTGACACGAGTCTTTTTGTATTCACGCACGCTGTAGAGAGCCCTGTAGTCGTCGATGCCCGAAGCCGCCGAAATATCGCTGGCGACCTGCTCGCAGGCTTCCTCTGACGTAGCGTGGATCATGGTGAAGTGAGTGTACTTCCAGTCGGGAAACGTCGGGCGCTCGTAGCAGTGGGTGACCCACTTGGACTGGGCCATTATGTTGCCCACCTCCACCGAACGCTCGGAAGGCACCTTCCAGACCACCATGGCGTTGGAGCTGAAACCCGCCCTCCGGTGGTGCAGCACGGCGCTGTACCTCCGCATGATTCCTCTGTCGACGAAGTCGGCGGCCAGGTCGAATAGCTCGTTCACGGTTATCCCGAGCCGCTGTGCCTGGAGATCGAAGGGCCTCGGTACCAGGGGCAGGTCTTCCTGCAGCTCGCGGATGGCCTCGATCTCGAAGGTCGTCACCGGCTCGACCTTGTTCCAGCCATTGGCGTCGCCGCGGTCGAACCCGTCCGGGCTGTAGTATTCGCTGGCGGCGCCCTCCTCCTTCACCATGTCGAAGTTGACGCCTATCTTGAAAAACTTTATCGTGGGCATCAACCGGTAGGAGTGGGCACCGGTATCGCGGGCCATGGACGCGACGGTGTCCTCCAGACTTTCGTCGGGCGCAACGGCCAGCGTGAACCAGAGGTTGAAGTCGCCAACGCGAGCGTAGTTGTGGCTAACTCCAGGGTGCTCGTTAATCCTGTGTGCGCCGGCGTCCAGCTGGTCGGCGGCAAGCCGCATCGCCACCAGCACCGTCTTGTATCCCAGTTTCCTGGTGTCGAAGATCGCGCTGATCTGGCGGACCACGTTCCGGGCCTTCATTTCTCCGATGCGACTGATCACATCGGACTCGGTGATGCCGAGCTCTTCTCCCACCTGGCGGAACGGCTCGTCTGCCAGCGGAAAAGACGACTGGATGATGTTCAGCAGCTCCCGGTCTTGTAGGTCAAGTTCCGTGGGCAATGTGCACCTGCGTGTGTTGTTCCCGGACCGAAGTCAGCGGATTCCTGCGGCCATCGACGTGTTTCGCCGAAAATTTGCTTCGCAAAGACAGCCGCGACCGACTGCGGGTGCTATTGTCTTCCCAACAGCGAACCTAGCCTAGCATGGGGTGTTCTGAGCGGTCAATCGGCTGTCCTGCCTCGCCGCAGGAGCGTCGGGGCGGTCGTACGCCTCGGCGTTCGTGGTGGCGCTTTCGTGTTCGACCTGCACGTTTGTACCTGCCACGGGTCCACCAATCCAACCCTACATGAGCAACCCCAGCTAGCCCCCAACGAACAGCTGCCGCCGGGCGCGAGCGCAGCCATGAAGGACTGACTATGGCCCTCGAAGAGGAGAGACGGAGTCTCTTCGACCGAATCCGGTCCGACGTGCCCGATCACCGGGTCGTAGACGCGATGATGGCAGTGGCCCGGGAGAAATTTCTTCCTGAAGCAAGCGCCCATCTGGCTTACGACGACACCGCCCTGCCTATAGGAGAAGGGCAAACGATTTCCCAGCCATATATCGTGGCCCTGATGCTCGGCGCCCTCGAGGTCCGCCCCACCGACTCAGTGCTGGAAGTGGGCACCGGCAGCGGGTATCAGGCAGCCGTGTTGGCTAGACTGGCCAGGGCCGTCACAAGCGTGGAGCGGATTGCCGCCCTCGCCCAAGGTGCGCGATCTCGCCTCGCTTCGCTGGGCGTCGCAAACGCAACCGTGCATCTGGCCGGCGCCAGTCTGGGTTGGCCTGCCGGCGCGCCCTACGATGGCATCGTAATTGCTGCCGCTGCCCCCAGGCTGCCGAGGGATCTGATAGACCAGCTGCCGGCGCGCCCTACGATGGCATCGTAATTGCTGCCGCTGCCCCCAGGCTGCCGAGGGATCTGATAGACCAGCTAAAGGCCGGAGGAAGGCTCGTCGTTCCCGTCGGCAGCCGCGAGCAGCAGGAGCTGATGAAGATCACCCGCACCTCCGAGGGGTTTTCGGTAGAGACCCTGGGCTCATGCCGGTTCGTGCCCCTGGTCGGTGAAGGTGGGTGGGAGGATCTCGAAGCTCCGTGAACTCAGGGAGCGTTGTAATCGAAAGTTTCGTCAAATATACTAAATTCGCACTTTGTTATTAATGCGTTAGCCAAATCCACATTTGGACCCGATTGAGTTTGGACTACGAAATCGTCATTGGTCTGGAGGTCCACGCCCAGCTGCTCACGCAGAGCAAAATGTTCTGCGGCTGCGGCGCTAACTACCAAGATTCTCCCCCTAACTCGGTTGTGTGCCCTGTATGTATGGGTATGCCGGGAGTGCTGCCCGTCATTAACAAGAAGGCCGTCGAGCACGTGATCCGGACGGGGCTGGCCCTCGGCTGTGAGATCGCTCACCATAGCAAGTTCGACCGCAAGAACTACCCATATCCCGATTTGATGAAGGGCTACCAGATATCCCAGTACGATCTTCCTATAGCCAGCGACGGCGCCCTGGCAATTGAAGTCGACGGACACCAGAAAATGGCCGGGATCACCCGCGTGCATCTGGAGGAAGACACCGCCAAATTGATGCACCGCACCGAGGGTTACGGCGAGGGCTACAGCCTGCTGGACATCAACAGGGCGGGAGTACCCCTGATGGAGATCGTCGGCGAGCCCGACCTGCGGAGCCCCGACGAGGCGCGCTCGTACCTGGTTCGGCTTCACACGATTCTCCAATACATAGGCGCCAGCATGGCGAACATGGAAGAAGGCAACTTCCGGTGTGACGCCAACATCAGCACCAGGGAGAAAGGCGACCAGGAGCTTGGCGCCAAAGTGGAAGTCAAAAACATGAACAGCTTCCGCGCCGTCACCCATGCGCTGGAGTTTGAGGCCCAACGCCAGGTGGAGACCCTCGAACGGGGCGACCGCATAGTGCAGGAGACCCGAGGCTGGGTCGACGATCGCGCCGTCACCGTATCTCAACGCACTAAGGAATACGCATCGGACTACCGATATTTCCCTGAGCCCGATCTACCGCCGCTGGTGATCCAACCCGAATGGGTCGAGGAGATAAGGCGGTCTCTGCCGGAGCTGCCCGACCGGCGCCGGGAGCGCTTCGCCTCGGAATATGGCCTGTCCGATTACGACGCCCGATTGTTGACCTCCAGCCGGGCCATGGCCGACTACTTCGAGGAGGCGCTGAGCGCCGGTAGCTCAGAATCCAGGGCCGTCAGCGAACTTGCCAAGCCCGTAAGCAACTGGCTATTGGGCGAGATGACTCGACTTACTAACCAGTCGGGTTTAGACTTGGAACAGGTGAAGATCGCACCGGGACAGATCGTCGAGCTTCAGAAATTGGTCGATTCGGGCACGCTCAACTCGAACATGGCGAAAGAGGTCTTCGAGAAAATGTTCGCCACCGGAAGGTCGCCCGGGTCCATAGCGGACGACGAGGGTCTGGTGCAGATGTCGGATTCGGACGCCTTGGGAGCCGCGGTGGAAGAGGTGATTTCGACCAATCCCCAACCCGTCCAGGACTTCCTGAACGGCAAGGAGACCGCGTTGCGGTATCTGGTGGGACAGGTTATGAAGGCGACTCGAGGCAAGGCAAACCCCAAGCTGGCGACAGAACTCTTAACGGAGAGGCTTGAGGCCCTGCGGCGATGAAGCTGAACGGTACCTCCAACGGAATCTCCACCATCCCCCGCGGGAGCTGGACGCAGCGACGCCGTAAGCTGCTTCGTCTTCTGCACCCTGGCATAGGAGTGAAACGCTGGGCTGCGGTCGCGGCCCTTGGCGTTGCCGTCACCTCGATAGGGTTCGCCTTCTTCACGCGCAAGCTCTTCGAATTAAGGTTTCCTGATTTCCTGCCGTGGTACTCCGAGGGATTTTTGCTGCTCGGTGTTGGGGGCGCTGTCATTCTGGCGGCCATGTACGGGATGTATCGCACGCTCAGCCCGCTGGTGCTCAGCTCTCAGCCGATCGAGAACCTGGCCGACACGATCTATAACCGATGGTCCCGTGGTAGGGGACCGAACGTCGTGGCCATCGGTGGCGGGACCGGCCTGTCCGTCCTCCTCCGAGGCCTTCGGCACCACACGGACAACCTGACGGCCATAATCACCGTGGCCGACGACGGCGGAAGCTCTGGCAGGCTGCGCGAGGAGATGGGCGTGCTCCCTCCGGGTGACTTCCGGAACTGTCTGGTTGCCATGTCCGAGGCGGAGTCGGTGCTCACCGACCTGTTCCAACACCGCTTTCAACAGGGAAACGGGCTAAAAGGGCACAGCTTCGGCAACCTGTTCATAGTGGCAATGTCCGAAATAACCAACAGCTTCGAGCAGGCCCTGGCGGAGTCTAGCAGGGTGTTGGCAGTCCACGGGCAGGTGCTGCCGGCCACGCTGGCCAACCTGCGGCTCCGGGCGAGATTCACCGACGGCGAGACCGTCGACGGCGAGTCTCACATTGCGGAGCGACGCGGCGAGATCGAGCGTCTTCTCATCGATCCAGCCGATGCTCAGGCATCACCGATGGCTATTCAGGCTATCGAGGAGGCCGACATCGTGGTCATTGGACCGGGAAGCCTCTACACCAGTATCCTCCCCAATCTGCTGGTCGAGGGCATCAGCGAGGCGCTGAGACATAGCGCCGCGCCTAAGGTCTATGTGTGCAACGTCGCCACTGAGGTCGGTGAGACCCAGGGATACGCAGTCGCCG
The DNA here is from genome assembly GCA_965248005.1 of Dehalococcoidia bacterium. Lineage (GTDB taxonomy): Bacteria > Chloroflexota > Dehalococcoidia > Lucifugimonadales > UBA1123 > CBDFIE01. The sequence goes on along the minus strand of OZ252049.1, from coordinate 563,183 downwards.
AGCATCTGGCCACGCTGCAGCGCCACACGTTCGACACTATTGCTGACTTCGTGATCGCCAATAACACTCCGCGCCAGCTGGGCCCTCTGTTCGAAGGCCAGCCGGTGATCAGCGACGGCACGGGACTAAACCATGCGGAGATTGTCCTGGCCGAGTTGACGGACGCCGATCACCCCGTGCGGCATAACTCCGAAAAGCTGGCCAACGCGGTGATCGACGTGGCCCGGAAGGCCAGGCGAACGAAAACCCCATTGAAGACTGCGGTAAAATAGAGACCGGAGATTCATCGACAAGCGGAGGTCTCATTGACCCTAGACAGCTTCCTGTCCACAGTTCATATATTTATCTCTGTGATGCTGGTGGGCGTGGTCCTGCTCCAGGTCAAAGGCCAGGGTGGAGGCCTGTTCGGCTCCTCCGAAGGCTCCTTCAGGACCAGGCGTGGGCTGGAGTTAGCGTTATTCAGGTTCACGATCATTCTGGTCGTCGTCTTCCTGCTCCTGTCGATTATCAGCGCCCGGCCGAGCTAGCCCGCGTTGTCCGCGGCGGCTCCCGAGCCGCCGCCGCCCCCGGCGATCGCGGAACCGAGGGCTGCCCCTCTTCCCAATGGCCTCCCCGCTAATTACGCTGACCACCGACTTCGGTCACCACGACGGGTACGTGGCCGCGATGAAGGGCGTGATCCTCGGGATCAGTCCGGCCGCCACCATCGTGGACATCTCCCACGAAGTAGACCCGCAGGACGTGTCCCAGGCCGCTCTGGTGATCTCCACCGCTTCGCCACACTTTCCGCCTCACGCGATACACGTTGCAGTAGTCGACCCCGGCGTAGGCACCGACCGGCGACCGCTGCTCATGACTACCGACATTGGCCGCTTTATTGGACCCGATAACGGCACTTTCACCCATGTCCTGACCAGAGCCGGTCCGTTAGCGCCCGAGCCCCCCGATGAAGATGCCTCGGAACCCGTCGTGGCACGGGTGCCGCAAGGGTGTGCTGTCTACACCCTCGATCGCCCGGAGTTCTGGCGCCGGCCCCTCAGCAGCACGTTCCATGGTAGGGACCTGTTCGCGCCGGTAGCGGCGCATCTCTCCATGGGAGCCTCGGTCGGGGAGTTGGGCACTGCAACGCAGCACGTCAACGTGCTGCCCTTGCCGCGTCCGAGAAGGCGGCCCGGCCGCGTTGACGGTAGCGTCGTCTACGTCGACCGTTTCGGCAATCTGGTAACCAACATTCGGCTGGACGGCGCCCCGACTGAAGTCGAGGTCCAGGTCGCCGGGGAGACCATCCCCGGGATAAGCCCGTCGTACCAGGAGGGTGGGGGACTGCTGGCTATAATCGGAAGCCACGGGTATCTGGAGGTCGCCTGGTGGCGGGACAGCGCGGCGCTGAGGCTGGGGGCAGGTGTGGGCGCCACCGTCACGGTCCTGGGGGACCTTGCCTAACCGGCCGCACCGATTCCACTCTCCGTGTCGGCCCGCCAGGTCTCGATGTAGCGCGGGCCTAATGGCGCGGTCCGCCAACAGGTCTCTTCGCGGGCATGCAGGTACGAGCGGGGTGTAGCCGCGGACATAGCCGTATCAAGGTTCCAGGGCGGCGACAAGCTCGTTTCTTAGCTCAAAGCTGGCCGGGTGCACCATAAGCCTTTTCGCCAGGAGGTACTCCATGACCCGGTCCAGGTGCTCAAGCAGGGCCTCGTCCACGCTTGTTTTGGCGAGGGCTTCGACCTTCCGAAGATAGGGGTACGCCGACACTTTGTGCGGGTCCAGCTTGTCGGCCAGGAAGACGACCTTGGCCGTGTTCGACATGCCAGCGACGCCTGTGCTGTGCCACCGGACCGCTTCCAGCACGCTCTCGTGGTAGGGGTTGTGATGTTGCTCCAGCCAACGGGCCGCTACAGGCCCGTGAAGCAGCATCGGTGCGTGGCGCTCTGCGGTCGTGACCTCGAGGTCGTAGCGGCGGGCCTCGGCGAGCAGCATGTCGACCTTGACAGCCCGCGCCAGATCGTGGGCCGCGACGCCCAGGTCCACCAGGCCCACGTCCACGTTGTGCCGCGCCGCCAGCTCGCGGCCCACCTCTCGGGCCCGCTCGACGTGATCGCGCAGCCCAGCCGGTAGCTCCGCCAGTCGAGTCTCGATCTCGGATGGCAAGCCGGTGTCCACCGTCTAGCCCATAAGCTCGAGGGGTTTGCCGCCGAGCATGTGGAGGTGCAGGTGGGGGACAACCTGTCCCGCATTCTTGCCCTGGTTAATCACTAAACGGTATCCGTCCGCGGATATTCCCAGGGATTCAGCCGTCTCCCTGGCCGCGGAAAACATCGCTCCGAGGGTCGGATAGAAGTCCTCAGTCAGCTCCGACAGATAGGTGAAGTGCTGTACCGGAATCACCAGCAGATGGGTCGGCGCCTGAGGCGCGATGTCGCGGATGACAAAGCAGTGGTCGTCGCGGTAGAGGACTTCGCTGGGCACGTCGCCATCTCGAATCCCACAGAAAATGCAGTCGTCCGCCATACTCACACGTTGTTCGAATCCGTACCCGACCCAGATGGGCGGACAAAGCCCCCCAACTCGTCGGGGCACCCGTGCCTTTCCCTTCGACTAGCTCAGGGTGAACGGATTATCCCCGGTACTACGCCACCTGCATTATCTCGATGCGCGTGTCGTCCGGCGCCGCGATGAAGGCTATGCGGGGTAGGTCCGGACCGCTACTGGGCGCCTGCTTGACCACCGCGCCCAGTCCCACCAGACGTTCCATCTCTGCGTCCAGGTCGTCGACCTCAATCCCGAAATGCTCAAGTCCCCAGTGGGCGTCCGCGTCGCCGTTCCCCATGGACTGGTTGGTTCGTGCGCCAGATATGTTGATTTTGACGCCGTCAGTAGTCTTGCACCTGATGAACCTGTCGCCGGAGTCTCGCACCAGGTCGCTTATGATCTCGAAGCCAAAGGCGGTGACGTACCAGTCAGCAGTCTTCTTGGGGTCCGGCGCTTTCAGGTGAACGTGGTTGAACTCGAATGCCAATTCTTACCTCCGGGTGCAGATAGCTAGTCGTTGCCGTGGACACAGTTCCGACCGGCGGCTTTTTTGGGTCCCGATGTCATGGCTGCCGCCGGCGTAATCCCATTAATGAGATACCTGGATCTTTGTCTTCGGGATTCTGCAATCTCGGCCCCGCTGTCCGGGCCACGCGCCAGTGTATCGCAATTTCCAAGACACCGCCAACCGACCCTCAAGACAGCTCCCTCAGGACGTTGTACATGTGCAGGAACAGTTTGAGCACCTCCCTGGCGTAGACCGGCAGACTGACCGACCTCGTGGGGTCCACGTGGTCGAAGAGCGAGAACTCCGTGTGATAAGCGGACTGGCTCTCGGTCAGGGCGTTAGCCAGGCGTCTGGACTCCTCCGAGGGGACGAGGTCGTCTTCCCTGTCGTGCATGATCAGAATGCGGGCCCGCAGATCGCCGATGCGGGTGCTGGGGGAGATCGCGTCCAGCGAGGCCAGCGTGGCAGGTGGCAGCTCTTTAATCAGCTCCGTCGCCCGGCTTAGAGATGTACCTGATAGCATTTCGAACACGGCCCGCGACTCGGGCGACAGGGCGTCGACGGTCGCGGGGTCTAGCACCGCATCTCTCAGGACGAACACCCTGTTCAGCAGCGCCCGTTCGGATTCGTCACGGACACCTTCGATCAGATGGGTCCGCACCACCTCGAGGGTCAGGCTGTCCGGCTTCCACGGCTCCTTTACGCCGTCGCCGAACCTGGACGACGAGACCGCGGAAAGCACCAGGTCCCGGGCGTTGAAGTATCCTCCAAAGAAGTTGACGAACTGCACTCCGTCGCGGATACGGGGGTCCTGGGCGGCGACAGTCGCCAGCGAGGCCCCGACACAGAAGCCGCCCATTCCCGCCCTGTCGGCATCGACCTCGTCAAGCGAAACCAGGTACTGGAACGCCCACACGAGGTTGTCGACTTCCTCGACGGCCACCCGCCTCTGTGTCATCGCGTCCGACCACGGTATCATCACCACCGACCCGGCGCGGGCCAGACCCTCTGCCAGGCTGACGACCCTGGAGTCGTCCCGGCCAGCCGGGTTTACGCCGAGAAACAGCAGTATCGCGCTGTGCTCGCCATCGTCGGGCGGAAGGTACAGATCGGCCAGACCCTGGCCCGACGCCAGCGGGAAGGCAGCCTCCAGCCGGGATGGGTCGCCGCCAAACCACTCCTGGGGTTTCACGGGCAAGCCAGGCAGAATCTGGGGCAGGAACAGCGCGGTCCGCACTAAAGTCCGACCTTGGGGCGTGACTGTTGCCAGCACTGCCACAAGCGCCAACATGGCGATTAGGCCAACCGCCAGTCGTTTCAGCCACCGAAGGATCATCGGCTCCGACCTAGTCTACTGTCTCAGAAATGCGCTTAACAAACAGCGACCCTTCGACGGGCTCAAGGGAACTGAGTGTCGGATTTTCCCGTTCGTTGGGTGCTGGATTTTCCCGCTCATGGTGTTTCCGGGCGCCCGGACCATCTCTGATGGCCTGTTCGTACGGCTGGCGTCCTTGGCCAAACTCGGACCGGCGTGTTCCGACAACAACCGCAATGTTAGCACTCTCTTCCACATCGGGGTCTTCACGCGTCTTGCTTGAAATTGCGTGCAGGCAGTAGCGCCCGAAGACACTGACGTCGGCAGGCCGGTTTAAGCTGTAGGCTGGGCGCCTTCGGGGGCTGTATAATCTTCGCGCAACACAGGCGGAGTAAATGCGGGAGCTGCGATGGGCGCTACGGACGGTCAACCCCGGGTGGGCGTTGTGGTCGTGGCCGCGGGTGCGAGCCAAAGAATGGGCGGCGTCGACAAGGTGTTCGCCCTGCTGGATGGTCAGCCGCTCATAAATTACAGCCTCAGGGCCTTTCAAGAGGCACCGGGCGTTGAAAGCGTCGTGCTCGTATTGGCCGAGGCCCAGCTCGCGCGTGGCCGGCGGCTCGTGGCTGACGGTGGGCTGACGAGGGTGAGCGCCGTCACCGCCGGAGGCCCCCGTCGCCAGGACTCGGTTGCCAACGGCTTGAGGTCGCTCGACCGCTGCGACGTCGTCGCGGTCCACGACGGCGCCCGGCCGCTGGTGGACCTTGCCACGATCTCCCGTGGCCTGGAGGCCGTGACGGAGACCGGCGCCGCCTCGGCCGCCGTCCCAGTGACGGACACGATTAAAACCGCCGGTGCCAACATGGTCGTACACGGTACGCCGGACCGCGGTGGCCTCTGGTTGGCCCAAACGCCCCAGCTATTCGATGCGGCATTGTTGGCGGAGGCCCACGATGCGGTGGCCGCCGACGTGACCGACGACGCGACCATGGTGGAGACCCTGGGTGGAAAGGTGAAGCTCTTCATGGGCTCGTACGAGAACATCAAGGTGACGACCGCGGCCGACATGATACTGGCCGAGGCGATTCTGACGGTCCGCGGGCGAGCAGGCCCTTCATGAGCATACGATTCGGAATCGGGTTAGACATCCATCCCCTGGCGGACGGCGAAACCCTCGTGATCGGAGGCGTGACCATTCCCCACAGACAGGGCCTGGCGGGCCATAGCGACGGGGACGCCCTAACGCATGCCGTGATCGACGCGCTACTGGGCGCGGCAGGGCAGGGCGACATCGGCACGCAGTTCCCGTCGAGCGATGAGAAATACCGCGGCGCTGCCAGCACCAGTCTGCTAGCCCAGGTCGTCGACATGATCGGCGCGCACAACTGGCGGGTCCAATACGTGGATGCTACAATACTCGCCGAACAGCCGCTGCTCAGACCGCACGTCGGTGAGATTCGGGCAGGGCTGGCTGCCGCGATGGGGATAACCCCCGACCTCGTAAGCGTGAAGGCGACCACCGCCGACGGTCTCGGCTTTATTGGGCGGGAACAGGGGATCGCCTGCATGGCCGTCGCTACTGTCGAAACCCTACCATGAGACTCTACAACACACTGTCCGGCAAGGTGGAAGAGTTTACCTCGCCCAACGGCCAGGTAGGGATGTACGTTTGCGGTATCACTCCCTATTCGGCTTCCCACATCGGCCACGCCATGATGTCCGTCATCTTCGACGTGGTGCGGCGTTATCTGGAGTTCACAGGCTACAAGGTACGCCACATCCAGAACTTCACTGACGTGGACGACAAGATGATAGCGGCCGCCAACGAGATGGGCATCCCCGTTGCCGATCTCGCTGCGAGACACATCGACGACTACCTGAACGAGATGGACGCATTGAACGTCGCCAGGGCTCACGCGTACCCCAGGGCCACGGGCGAAATGGACAAGATCCGTGACATGATCGGAAGGCTCATCGAGAAAGACTACGCCTACGCCGCTGACGGCAGCGTATACTTCCGAGTCAGGCGTGACGACGATTATGGAAAGCTCAGCGGACGAGACGTCGACACAATTAAGGCTGGGGCGAGAGTCGAGGTGGAGGAAAGCAAGGAGGACGTTCTGGACTTCGCCCTCTGGAAGGCGCACAAGCCCGGGGAGCCGGCCTGGGGAAGCCCCTGGGGCCCGGGCAGACCCGGCTGGCATATCGAGTGCAGCGCCATGGCCATCAAATACCTGGGCGAGAACATCGACATTCATGGCGGCGGCCAGGACCTGCTCTTCCCCCATCACGAAAACGAGGTCGCCCAGTCAGAGGCCTACTCCGATAGCTCCCCCTTCGCCCGGTTCTGGGTCCACAATGGCACGCTCGGCCTGGGACAGGACAAGATGAGCAAGTCACTTGGGAACGTCGTCACAGTCACGGAAGCCCTAGAAAAATTTTCTCCCGGCGCCCTACGGATGTTCTTCTTGAGCTCCCACTACAGGAGCCCTCTCGCCTACGGCGAGCATACCGTCCTCGGTCAGGAGAGGGCGCTGGAGAGGCTCAGAAACGCCCTACGGGACGGCGACCCAACGGACCTTGACGGGAGCCTGGACCCCGCGAATTATCACGACCAGTTTGTCTCGGCCATGGACGACGACCTGAATACGCCCCGGGCGATGGCGGCACTGTTCGACCTGGCCCGCGAGATCAATCGCGGCAAGACCGCCCAAACCGACGTGAGCGCGGCTCAGGACACGCTTCGACAGCTTGTTCATGTGCTCGGTATAACGGTCGAGCACGATAGGTCGCCCGTCGAAGCGGACGTGGCTGCATTCGTCGACCTTCTCGTCGATACCAGGTCAGAGCTTCGGGCCGCCGGACAATACGCTCTCGCGGACAAGCTCCGTGACGGCCTGACCGGACTGGGCATATCGCTGACAGACGGCGCCGACGGGACCGAATGGCACGCCGAGTGAGGACCTCACCCGGGCCCGTATGAAGGCGACGCTCCGCCTGTTCGTTTGGTACGTGGTCATCGCATTCGTGGTCGTGATCGGCTACCGGCTCGCCGACGTGTTCGTGGACCTGCCCTGGGAGGGCTGTGACACCGAGCTGTGCTGCTCCGATTGCGACCAGCTTGACGTCGTCAGGGTTATCGACGGCGACACGTTCGTCTCGAAAGACGGTCGTGTCCGGCTCTACGGCATGGACACCCCGGAAGTCGGCGAGCGGTGCGCCGACGAAGCTACCAGGCTGATGGTAGACTTGGCGGGCGAAACGGTCCGGGTCGAGTCCGGCCCTCGGAGGAAAGACCCCTACGAGCGCGACCTCTATTACGTCTATACCTACGGCGGCGATAGCATCGACGAGACCCTGGTGCGGGACGGCCTGGCGCGGGCGTGGACACGGGATGGCCAGCATCGGGACTTACTCGTGGGCGTCGAGGCAGAAGCGCGAGAACAGGGCGCCGGCTGCCTCTGGTGATTCCGTACATGCGCACGTCCCGGAACCCAGTTCCAACGAGGTAGACCCGCTACCATGCCGGCGGAGAGCACGCGCCCATTTACGAAATCCTTTTTCGTTTGCACATCGCAAGTGTGCATGACGTTTATTCAGTGCTCAGGGAGAATGTCATGGCGAGGCTAGACGGTAAGGTGGCCCTAATATCCGGTGGTTCCAGGGGACAGGGCGAAGCGGAGGCAAAGCTGTTTGCGCAAGAAGGCGCCAGGGTGGTGCTAGGCGACATACTGGATGAAGAAGGCGCGAAAGTGGAGGCGGAAATTAACGAGACTGGTGGTAGCGCGAAATATGTCCATCTGGACGTCACCAATGAGTCCGATTGGGACGCGGCGGTAGCGGAAGCCGTCGACAGTTACGGGAAGCTGGACATACTGATAAACAATGCGGGTATAACCCTTGGCAAGCTCCTGCATGAGACAACCATAGAAGAATGGGACAGAGTACAGGACATTAACTCGAAAGGAGTGTTTCTTGGAACCAGGGCCGTGATACCCGCTATGCGGGCCGCGGGCGGCGGGTCCATCGTGAACATATCTTCGACAGCGGGCCTCGTTGGCATACCTTCAGGAGCCGCATATAGTGCGAGCAAAGGAGCGGTGAGGCTACTTACTAAGTCCACCGCAGTGCAGTATGGCCCAGAGAAAATCAGGTGCAATTCGGTCCACCCTGGAATCATAGAGTCCGAAATGACACGGGAGCTGCTTGCCGACAGTGAACGAAGGGCCAAACGCTTAGCTATGACGCCGCTCGGAATATTCGCGAATGCCCGTGACGTAGCCTTAGCGGTGTTATACCTTTCGTCTGACGAATCGCGCTATGTGACTGGCTCCGAGCTCGTCATCGATGGAGGTATCACGGCCGGGGTAGGGCTCTAGTAATGACCCAACGCTAACCTGGTGCTCTGCTTGCTCGTCCCATTGCGGTTAGACTGACGGGCTTCATCAAAGCCCTAACCACTTCCTAGTCGAACGCGCCCTACACGGAAAGGACCTTCATCTATGAAGTCCGACGAAGTCGAAAAATTCCTGCGGGAGCCTCGGATAGCCGATCTTGCGACGGTGCGTCCGGATGGCTCACCCCACGTGGCGCCCGTCTGGTTTCACTATGATGGCGAGAACGTCAAGATCATAGCCGACCCTGAAGCGGTCAAGCTGCGGAACATCGACCACGACCCCAGGGTGGCCCTGTCGATCGCAACTCCGGACGCGCCGTACCGGTACGTGATCGTACGGGGGACCGCCGAACGGTCCGATGAGGACCCCTGGGAGCTGGTTCGCGTGATGGCCTTGAATTACAAAGGCGAAGTCGAAGGACCGGACTACGCGGCACGAATCAAGAGCAAATTGACCTTGTGCACGATCATCGTCACCCCGTCCCGCATCATCGGCTGGACCGACGATACCTAGCTGATCATTGAGTGACGGGCATCAAGCTATTGCAGCCACATTCGCCCGCCGAAAATGCCCGTACCGGCCGGCGGACCTGTCCGTTGATACATCGGACGTGGCTCTTCAGCGCTCGGTTGCTGCAAGGGCAACGAATCAGCGTGAAAAAAGCCCGCGGAGAAGGAGAGTCCAGTGAAATTTAGTGCCCAGGTAAGCTGCTACTTGACGTCATGGGATAAGATTCGCGCGTCCGTCGAGGCGATGGAGGCCGGTCGTTGGCACGGCGTCTATCACGCCGACCATTTCGTCCCTCCGAACAGGCCCGGCGCCAGCGAGTCCGACACGGCCTTCGAGGGCTTCTCGACCCTGGCCGCCGTTGCGTCAATCACCAATCGGCTGCGGCTGGGCCACCTGGTTCTGGGCAACACCTATCGCAGCCCGGCCCTGGTGGCAAAGATGGCCGGCACTGTCGACCATATCTCCAGCGGTCGATTCACGCTGGGCATCGGCGCTGCCTGGTTCACCCGTGAGCACGAGGCGTATGGGTGGGACTTTCCGGCTATGAAAGAGCGGTCAGATCGTCTGGAGGAGGCCTGCGCGCTGATCCGCGCCCTGTTCACGTCGGAGTCTCCCATCGACTTCGATGGTCGCTACTATCGCCTTGACGCCGCCTCACTGTCTCCAGGTTCTGCCCAGAAGCCCCACATACCGATCCTGGTTGGAGGAATGGGCGAGCGCCGAACGCTGCGCACCCTGGCGAAGTACGGAGACGTGTTCAACCTGGATGGGTTCGCCGCCAGGGGTCACGGCGGCATGTCTCTTGAGCTGTACCTCCGCAAAGTAGAGGTGCTGAACCGTCATTGCGAAGACATCGGACGCGACCCCGGAGAGATCAGGCACACGGTCCTGGTCCCGACAATGGTCTCCGACGACACGGCCGAGGTCGACAAGTTCATCGCGACCATTGGCCCCGGCACCATCGCCGGACCAGCCGAGTACGTCATCGCCCGCGTCGGCGAGCTGGTCGATGCCGGCGTCGACGAGATAATGTTCGGGCGCATCCCCAACGACCCGGAGGAGTTCCAGCGCCTCGAAGAGAAGGTCATCGCTGCGTTCGATTAGGCGCGTGGGGGGCAGTTGCTAAGTCCGGTCCAACTCAGGCCGACCGACCCCCGCCGGCGGAAAGCGGGTTCAGAGCCCGCGGAATCCCAGGCAGGAGATCGAGCAGTCGCCGCCGCGCCCGCCTGGCCATTGTAACCAGTATCTAGTACTTAGTTTTGATAATACCTATACGTAATGGTAGGCAGATGTTATGCTGACCGCATGCGAAGAGCAGAGACGATCATCACGTTGACAACCGGAGAGCGTGGGGAGCTGGAGACCACGGTTCGGAGCCGTACTGCTCCGTATCGAGCCGTACAGCGCGCGCGATTGGTTCTGCTGGCGGCCGATGGAACGCCCAATACAGCGATCGCCCGGGAGGTGGGTCTGACGCGGGCGCGGGTTGTGGTGTGGCGGAAGAGGTTTGCGGCGGAGCGGAGCGCAGGGCTGAACGACGGGGCCCGGCCCGGAAAGGCTCGGAAGTACACGGCCAGCACTGAGAGGCGCATCCTGGCGAAGCTGGATGAACCGCCTCCCGAGGGATACAGCACGTGGACAGGGCGGCTGGTCGCTGAGGCATTGGGAGACGTTCCAGCCCACTATGTCTGGCAGGTGCTGAGGAAACATGGGATTCATTTGCAGCGTCGTCGAAGTTGGTGCGTGAGCACGGACCCCCAGTTCGCCCAGAAAGCGGCCGATGTGGTGGCCTTGTATCTGGACCCGCCGGAGAACGCGGTGGTGTTGAGCGTGGATGAGAAACCCGCCATCCAGGCTCTGGAGCGGGCTCAGGGCTGGCTGCGCATGCCCAACGGGCAGGCCCTCCGCGGGTTCAGCCACGAATACAAACGCCACGGAACCACCACCCTCTTCGCTGCCCTGGAGGTTGCCCGAGGGACGGTGACGGTAGGCCACTATCGCCGCCGGCGCCGGCGTGAGTTCTTGGACTTCATGAACCGTCTGGTCGCTCAGTACCCCGACCAGGAGTTGCACGTTATCCTGGATAACCTTAATACTCATAAGCCCAAGCATGACCGGTGGCTGGCTCGGCATCCCAATGTCCACTTCCATTACATCCCTACCCACGCTTCCTGGCTCAACCAAATCGAGGTCTGGTTCAGCATCCTGACGCGTCGAGCCCTGCGGGGTCTTAACGCCACCTCTGTGCGCGATGTCTGCCGTGCCATAGATGCCTTTACCCAGGCTCGCAACCAGTGCCCCGTCCCCTTCGAATGGACCAAGAACGTTGTGCACCCCGGTTCCCTTAAGCATACGTATCGTGATTTAGCTAACTAAGTACTAGTGTCAGAAATAGCCGTTAGGATAATCCGTTCGCCCTTGTATCATTGACGTGGACGTGGCAGATCGGTTCGCCCTTGGTCGGTCAAGACCGTTGCTCAGTGAGATCGTCACGTCCCCAGCTCCCAGAGCCCGGACAGTTGTGTGCCCCGACATGTCGAGGGCGAATCGTACAAGGCTGGGCCTGTTTTAGGAGCACATTCATTCCTTCAGGAGGTGCAGCCATTTCCAAGCAAGTCCACGTAGGAATCGATGTCTCATCCACTGATTTGATCGTTGCAACAAGTACAGGTAGTGGGGTTAGACCATACTCAAACGATGCCGATGGGATTATGGCGCTTGTGGAGTATGCGGCGTCTGTGAAGCCCTCCGGCGTAGTGTTGGAGGCGACCGGTGGATATGAGACATTGGTTGCCGTTGAACTGCAGTTGGCAGGGTTGGCGGTATCACTGGTCAATCCGGGGCAGGTGCGCAACTTTGCTCGGGCAACAGGCAGATCGGCAAAGACAGATGTGATCGACGCCCATGTGCTGGCACAATTTGCTGCCGTTATCCAGCCACCTGTTCGGCCGCTGCCGGATGAAGAGACCCGGGAGCTACGTGGCCTGGTGGACCGTCGGCACCAACTGCTGCAAATGGTCACCTCAGAACGGAATCGTCTGCGCACTGCTTCCAAACGGGTACAGCCCCAGATCCACAGGCACATCCGGTGGCTCAAGAAACAGGTCGAGGACCTCGACAACGACATCGACAAGATGATTCGCCAATCTCCCATGTGGCGCGCCCGAGATGAACTGATACAGAGCGTCCCTGGCGTCGGTCCCGTACTTTCTTCGATGTTGCTGACGAATCTGCCGGAGTTGGGTAGCCTGAATCGAGGCCAGGTGGCAGCTCTGGTCGGAGTTGCGCCACTCAACCGGGACAGCGGGGCATATCGAGGCAGGCGATCAGTCTGGGGTGGTAGACCCACCATTCGTGCCGCTTTGTACATGGCCACTCTTTCAGCTTCGAGATACAACGCAGTAATCAGGGCCTTTTATCAACGCCTACTTGCAGCCGGCAAGCTCCCCAAAGTCGCCCTTACAGCATGCATGCGCAAGTTGTTGCTAATCCTCAACATCATGGTCAAGCGCAACACGCATTGGGGACCGCCGAATATGCAGACCACCGCACTACTCGTATGAAACCTTGACATTTAAGACAGTTACTGAGCACGTCGAAGGGCCCCGACGAGCCGGGGGTAGTTCGACAAGCTCACCACGAACGGATACGGTAACGTCGACGATGGAATGCAAGTACTAGCTGTAGTTCCCAGATAGATTGTTTACAGCTTGACAGATAGAGGAGCCTTCCCCGTTGCTATATGGGAATCGAAACCATAAGCGACAGGAGGCTCCTCATGTACCATAGTAACGCACGACTGACTGTATGGGCGCGCGGTGAGATGGTCCGCCAGGTGATGGCGGGCTTGACTCAGGCAGAGATAGCGAGACAGTTCCGCGTCTCCCGGGCCACCGTTGCCAAGTGGATACGCCGTTACCGGGAGGAAGGGACAGCCGGGCTCCAGGACCGGTCTTGCAGGCCACATTCCAGCCCCAGGCAGGTATCCCCAGCCCTGGTGTCCAGTATCCGCAGGCTGCGCATCTCCAGGAGCTGGGGACCCCATCGCATCGCCTGGGCTCTGGGGCTGGCCCGATCCACCGTCTACGCCGTCCTGCGTCGCCTGGGCCTGCACCGCCTGGCCTGGCTCCACCGCACCACCAGAGAGGTGGTCCGCTACGAGAAGAAGCATCCGGGGGAACTGATCCACCTGGATGTCAAAAAGCTGGCTCGTATCCCTCCCGGCGGCGGCAAGCGTATGTCGCCCTACTTCATCCAAACCGGCATGGGCCCTTCCCCTGGCCGAGGCCTCGGATACGACTATGTCCATGTCGCCATCGATGACAACTCCCGCTACGCCTACGCCGAAGCTTTGCCGGACGAGAAGGGCATCACCACCGCCGCTTTCCTGGAACGGGTCCTGGCCCACTTCGCCCAGCGGGGAATTCATTCCCAGCGCCTCCTCACCGATAACGGCCGGTGCTACATCTCCAGAGTCTTCCAGCAAGTCGCTGCTACTCACGGTATCAGCCTAAAGCGTACGCGGCCCTACCGACCACAGACTAACGGGAAAGCCGAGGCCTTCATCAAGATACTTCAGGCTGAGTGGGCCTACAGCCGCCCCTACGACTCCAACAGTCAAAGGCTGGACTTGTTGCCTACCTTCCTCGGATACTACAATCATCAGCGTCCCCATGGCGGCATCGGCGGACTCGTTCCTACCTCCCGCCTGTAAACAATGTCCTTGGGAACTACAACTAGTCCTCATCTCCCGGGCCCGGGGCGTAAACGTGCTTATAGAAATCTTCGGCGCTCGGAAACGGCGCCGCCTCCACGGCGTCGGTAGCGTCATTCACCGCTTGGGCCATTTCGGCCCTAATCTCCCCGTCCAGGCCATCGTCAAGCAGGCCTTTCGATATGAGATCGTCCGATAGTATGACTAGCGGGTCGCCTTTGCGGGCCTCCTCAATCTCCTCCCTCGGCCGGTAGCGGGTGTCGTCGTCGTCGCTGGTGTGGGGCAGGTAGCGTTCCACCTTCGCCTCGATCAGGGTGGGACCATGGCCTTGCCGGGCGCGGCTGGCCGCCTCCCGTGTGGCCTCGTACACCGCCACGATGTCACGCCCGTCGACGGCCACTCCCGGCATGCCGTACCCTTCCGCTCGGCCGGCGATGCTCTCCACCGCCATCTGCTTGGACAGCGGTACGGAGATCGCGTAGCGGTTGTTTTCGCAGAAGAAAATGATCGGCAGCTTATGCACCGCGGCGAAGTTCATCCCTTCATGGCACTCGCCCACGCTGGACGCCCCATCGCCGAAGTAGGTGATTACCACGCTGTCTTCGCCCTTCATCTTGATAGCCAGCGCCGCGCCCACGGCCTGTGGAATCTGGGTCGCCACCACGTTTGACAGATTTACGATGCCATACTCCGGGTAGGCGCCGTGGGTGGGGAACTGCCGGGCGCCGCTGAGGGGCTCGCCCTCTTTGGCCAGAAAGCCCGACATTATCTCGAGGGGAGTCATGCCCAGTGTCAGTAGGACCGCCAGGTCGCGATAGTAGATGTAGAATAGGTCTTTGCCCCGCTCCAGCGCCCACGCGCTGCCTATCTGCGCGGCCTCGTGCCCCTGGGCCGACGCGACAATGGCGGCCTTGCCCTGACGGTTGAGCATCCAAACGCGTTCATCAAGCGCGCGGCTGAGGACCATCTGCCGGTACATGTCCAGCAGGCGATTGTCGTCCAGCGGTGGTGGGGATTGGGCGGGGTGTGCCCGACGCCCGGTGTCCACCATATCGAGCGGTCTCCGATCAACGTACCCGTGGCCTGGTGGGCGCGGCTATCTTTGGTCGCTGCTCACGGAATCCGGTCCGTTCAAGCCCTGTCCTAGCTTCCGCGGAACCCTACGTCTGGCAGCACCGTGCGAAGCGCATCGATTACGTCCTGAATCTCCTGTTGGGTGGTCGGCCCCAGATGGCCGATACGGAATATCTTGCCGGATAACGACTCCTGGCCGCCGGCGAGAACCACGCCGTGCTCCTGCCGCATTTTGCCGACCAGTCCGGCGGCGTCCACGCCAGGGGGGACGCTGACCGCGGTGATGGTATCGGACGCGGTGGCTTCGTCCCTGGGGAAGAGCGACAGCCCCAGGCCCTTCACGCCGTCGCGGGTGAACCGGGCGATGTCGGCGTGGCGCTCGAACACGCTGCCCATGCCCTCCTCCAACAGCCGGTCCAGCGCCAGATCCAGTGCGAACATCTGCGAGATGGCCGGTGTGTAGGGTGGCTGGCCGATCTCGTAGTAGCTCTTGTACGTTGAGACGTCGAAGTAGAAACGCGGCATCTTGGCAACGGTGTGGGCCTCCCATGCGCGGTCGCCGAAACTCATAAAGGCGAGGCCCGGTGGAATCATCCACCCCTTCTGGGACGCCGAGGCGACGACATCGCAGCCCCATGCGTCCGTCGAGGTGGGCAGCGAGGCCACGCTGCTGATCCCGTCGACCAGCACCAGCGCGTCGGAGTTCTCGCGGACTACACTCGCCACAGCCTGCAGGTCATTGGCGACGCCCGTCGAGGTCTCGTTGTGGGTTACCAGAACGGCTCTCGTGTCGGGATTGTCCCTCAACGCCAGTCGGAGCCGGTCTGGATCGACTGATTCGCCGTGAGGAAAGTCTAACTTAACCAGCTCCGCCCCAAAGATTTCGGCGATGTCGCCGAACCGGTCTCCGAATACCCCGACAGTGGCGTTGATTACCTTGTCGCCAGGGGAGAGGGTATTGACGACGGCGGCCTCCATGGCGCCGCTACCGGAGGAGGTGAAGGTCCATACGTCGCCCTGAGTGTCGAAAACCCGTTTCAAGCGGTCGGTAACCCGAAACAGCAACTCCTTATACTCCGGTCCCCGGTGATTGATCATCGGGCCGGACATCTCGGCTAGAATGTCCTCAGGCACCGGTATGGGACCGGGGATTCGCAGGTTCACGTCTGTCCTCCACTGCTGGCCGAGTTGCGATAGACTGGCCAGTCGATTGTAGCAAACAGACGAGCGCGTTGACGAGAGCGACCGCGCCGACAAACGCGCTCGGATTCCGACTGGGGTCGGGCCCGGCGGGACAGCCGGAATTCAGTCGATCGACCAGTCCCCCGGCCATCGGGTCCAAAGGGATCTAGCGCCGGGCTTGACAATGCCGGGCGGCCATGATGAAGTCACAGCTGATGTCTTCAAGCCTCCTCTTCGTTCTGTGCAAGGATATAAATGTGACACGCGCGGCTTACAACATTCCGGCAGCGAGGAAACCTGCTCCGGCGTTGTGCCTGATATGAGCGTCGCCCAAGACGGCATTACAGCGTCGGAGAAACCCCTCGTGGTCGCCGACATCAACAAACAATATCGTGGCGGTCTGCGGGCAAACGAGGACATATCCTTCACAGTCGAGCCCGGCGAGATTCTGGGCATACTGGGTCCCAACGGAGCAGGCAAGACGACGCTGGTGCGCCAGATAACCACCGAGCTGCTTCC
Source organism: Dehalococcoidia bacterium (assembly GCA_965248005.1). Lineage (GTDB taxonomy): Bacteria > Chloroflexota > Dehalococcoidia > Lucifugimonadales > UBA1123 > CBDFIE01. The sequence continues at coordinate 546,438 of OZ252049.1, read as the reverse complement.
CACCTCTGGCAGCATCCGTGTATTCGGGATGGACGTGGTTGCCGAGCCAAATAAGGTCAAGAACATGATGGGGATCGTTCCCCAGGAGGGGGAGCTCTATTACAGCCTGACGGTGGAGCAGACCTTCCGGATCTTCGGGAAACTACGGGGTCTTACCAGTCGTCACGCCCGAGTCCGCACCGATCAGCTGATCGCGGACCTCCGGCTGGAGGAGCACCGGGACGTGATCAGTATGAACCTCTCGGGCGGCCTCAAGCGTCGGGTGCTTGTAGGAATAGCCGCACTGGCGGACCCGGCGCTGATCGTGATGGACGAACCGACCACGGGTCTCGATCCCCAGTCCCGCCGAGACCTTTGGGCGCTCCTGCGAGATTACCGCGAGCAGGGCGCCACGATCTTGCTGACCACCCATTACATGGAAGAGGCGGAAACCCTGTGCGACCGTGTCGGCATCATCCAACGGGGACAGCTTCTGGCGCTCGATACCGTTCCGGAGCTGCGGGCGGCTCACGGCTTCGAGTTCAAGGTCACGTACACCGCCGATGGCAGAGACAGCAAGCCCCACACTGTCTACGGCCGGGACGACGGCGAACTGCTGGAGCGGGTTCGGGCCCAGGGCATCCGGCAGTTCAGCGTCGCGCGGACCAGCCTGGAAGATGTTTATCTTGCCTTGACGAATGAGGAGGGGACCGATGGTGACTCGGACGCGGTCTAGCGACCGTTCGGTCCAGCCTCAGCTCATCACTGGGCGTGTCAAGCTCTTGCGGGACGTGGCTAGCGTTTTCGAGATCAAGCTGATCACGTTTTATCGAGGCTGGTACTGGTACCTGATGGGCGCGCTGGTGTTTCCGGTTGGGATGTTCTATTTCGCCCGCGCCCTGGCGCCGGACTCGCCCGATGCGGTGCGGCGGGCCATGGTGGGCACGATCGTATTCGGCGCGACCATGATGACGACGAATATGCTGGCCCAAGCCGTGATCCAGGACCGGTTCCAGGGCCGGCTAAAGCTGATCATCACCATGCCGGTGTCGAGAGTCGCCTATGTGGGGGGAGTGCTGCTGTTTGGCGGGATGATGACGGCAACCACCATAGGGGCGTTACTCGTGGTGGCCGTGGTCGCGGGCGTGGACTTCTCCCTGACCTGGGCTTTTCTGCCGATAGTGGTGACCACGACGCTGACGCTTTCGGGGCTGACGCTGTTTATCGTCAGCTACGCGCCCAACGCCGAGGTCGGCGGGCTGATGTCGAACCTGATGGGCATCTTGCTTGCCTTCATATCGCCGGTCTACTTCTCGATGGAGCAGGCGCCAGCGGTCATGAGGCTGTTTGGCTGGGTCTCGCCTTTGCGCTATGCGGCCGACGGCATGATGAAGACGCTGTCGGGGCGGGCGGACGTGGTTGCGGAGCTCGTGATACTGGCGGGGTTCGCGGCGGTCTGGCTGAGCTTCGGCATCTGGAAGTTCCGCTGGCGCGAGAGTTGACCTGCCGCTCCAGCGGGACTCCACCTGACGGCGCGGGGGACCGGCTAGGTGGTGAGGAGGACCGGATTGCGCGGCGCGGGCGCAATCTCGGATTCGGAGAGTTCGTAGGCCTCCTTCTGGTACACCTGGACGCGGTGGGAGCCGTGATCGACGATGAACAGACGGAACTCGTCGTCCACCTTGATGGAGATCGGCGCCCGCAGCCGCCTGCCGGGCTCAAGGTCGGCCATCTCTCGGAGGCGAAGCACCTTCTGGTTCGCCATAATGTACTCGCGGCCGGACCTGGACATACTGGCCTGCCCGATAAACTCTTCGACGTATCGTCCCTGGGGGCTGAATAGCTGGACCCGGTCGTTGCCCCAGTCGCAGACGTATATGTCGCCGTGGGCGTCGACAGCCACCGACGAGGGCCGATCAAACTGGCCTTTACCGCTTCCGGACTTGCCGATCTTGAGCAGGAATTCACCTTCGCGAGAGAATTTCTGCACCCGGTCGTTGCGCCAGTCGGCGACGAAAATGTTGTCGTCTTCGTCGATGGTGATGCCCCAGGGCATGTTGAGCTGCCCGTCGCCGTCGCCCTGCTCCCCGAAGCCGCCCAGGTGCTCACCATCCCTGGTGAACTTTTGCAGCCTGTGGTTCAAAGTGTCGGATATGACGATGTTCCCATCGGCGTCGAAGGCCATTGACGCCGGGCGGTCAAGCTGGCCCGGACCGGCGCCATGCTCGCCCCACGTCGACAGCACCTCGCCGTCTCTCGTCATAACCGTCACATTGTGTTTGGCCTCGTCAGACACGTAGAGCTTCTCGTCCTCGTCGACCAGAATGGCCGCGGGCCAGGTGAACTGCTCCTCCGCCACGATCCCCAGGTTGTCGTCGTCCCAGTTAATGCGCCGAACGCCTTTCCCGAGTGCGTCGTGGCGGGTAACGACGTAGATGCGGCCCTCCTGGCCGAACCCCATGTCGATTGGGGCGGTGGTGACGCGCCTCATGCCCAGCGTCATGTAATAGGGGAACCCCGATCTCAGGAGTGCGTGTGCTGTCGCCATGTCTCGCCTCCGGCTGGCTATCAGCTATCAGCATTCAGCTATCTGCGAACCTCTGACGGCTGACGGCTGAAAGCTGACTGCTACTTAAACGGATTTAGCTGCTCGTACTGGCCGCCGACGATTGGTGCGGCTTCAACCCCCAGCCACTGCTCTAGCATCGTGGAATATACGCCACGGTAGTCGAAAGTGTGGGGCATGTCTTCGCCTCTTGCCCACTGGCTGTGCTCCAGCGACGGGTATTCGGAGTAGAGTCCACCCGCGACCGGCTCGCCAATGATGAAGGAGCCGCCGCCGGAGCCGTGGTCAGTCCCCGATCCGTTATCGCGGATACGCCGGCCAAACTCAGTGAATACGAGCATCGCGACGTTGTCGGCGGCGTCGTGCTCGCGAAGATCAGCGAAGAAATCGTTAAGCGCGGCGGACAGGTCGCCCAGCAGCTTCGGCTGGTCCGGGTTCTCGTTGGCGTGGACGTCGAAACCGCCCTGGGCGGTGTAAAAGACCCGCGTGCCCAGATCGGCGGTGTGGACTCGCGCCACGTCGCGCAGGCTCCTGGCGATGGCGCTATCGGCGTACTCGATTGACGATTCGTACCGCTCGGGCGCCACCTTGATCATGTCGGCGCCGGCCAGCACGTCGTTGCCCGTCTGGCCGAGGTACTCCATGACTGGACCGGTCCCCACGGCGGGGCCGTACATCTCTTTGAAGTACTCAAGCGCCTGGTCGCGCTGTTCCTGCGCCTCGATGCCTGACATCAGGCCATAGGCATCGAGGTCGTTCACCGAGGTCACCGGAACGCCGGGCATGGCCAAGGCACGAGGCAGGCCGATGCCGAAATTGATGGCGGTCAGCGGGTTCTCCCCTTTGGGGTCCAGCTCGTGGATGGTCTTTCCGAGCCAGCCGACAGTGGAGACTTTATCAGGTGTGCACGTATGCATGATGTCCATGCCACGGAAATGAGAGCGGTCTGAGTTGGGGTAGCCCACGCCCTGGACGATGGCGACGTCGCCGGCGTCGTACATCTCTTTGAGCGGGGCCGTCATCGGATGCCAGGCCAGCGTGTCGTTCAGGGGCAGTACTTGGTCCTGGGGAATGCCGACCATTTGCCGGTTGTCGTAGTAGACGGGATTCGTGTACGGGATCACCGTGTTCATGAAGTCGTTGCCGCCGGAAAGCTGCACAACGACGAGGACTGGTGGTTTCTTTCCGTTGCCTGCCATTTTGGTGCGTACCTCCTGTGAAAATGCCGGATAATCTTGGTCGTAGCAGCGGCCTCGGCCGAGGCCGAATCAGGCGAACTGGTACTCGCGGGAGGCGACTATAAGCTGAAGCATCCGGCCGACCTTGTCAGTGTTCTCGTCTCTCGCCTCGTCGGTGTCCAGACTGATGTGACCCACGGTGTTGGCGTACTTCAGCAGCGCGGAGCGGGTCCGTTCGCCCACCTCGATTGGCCCTACCAGGTCCAGGCAACGGTCGACCATCTCGTCGGGCTCCAGGCTCCCGCCGAGCCTGGTGATCATGTCCTGGATTCCGGGCTTCGAGACGTCTTTGAACTGGTCGACAGCGAAGTTGACACGCGCGTTGAGCGCGCCTCCGTCGATCCATTCGTGTCCGGTGTGCCACCCCTCGACGGTCGGTGGGTTCAATAGCGACTGGCCCATGGTGCCAGCGGCGCCATATAGCGAGCCTATCGACTCGGAAGGCTCGAGGAACTTGAAGGTCCCCACTAGCTTGACTGTGCCAGCCACCAGCTCCGCGGGACTTTTGACCTTCTGTTGTCGGGCCTCCTTGAAGAACTCGGAGTTGAACAGCGTCCGCAGCACCGGGACGATCTGGCCGTCGTTTTCTTGAAATGCCGCTACCAGGGTGTCGATGGCCTCGGGGTCCCGCGGCGGCTCGATGTTCCACGCCGGGACCTGGGGCTCGTCAGCGACGAAAAAGTTGTAGAGGTGTCTGGCGATGAACCGGGCCGCGGCCGGCTGCTGGACGATTATGTCTATGATGTCCTCGCCGTTTAACGCCCCGGTATGGCCAAGGAACGTCTTCTCGCCGTCGTCGTGGTCCTCGGGTATGTAGTCGAAGCTCGACTCGTGGAACCCGTAGGGGTAAAGGGGGATGGGCTGGGTGAACGTCCACCCTGTAAAGGCGCGGGCAGCATGCTTAATGTCGTCCTCGCTGTAGTTGCCCACGCCCATAGAGAACAGCTCGAGCAGCTCCCGGCCCCAGTTCTCGTTGGGCTGGTCGGAGTGGTTCTCGCAGTTGTCCAGCCAGTAGTTCATGGCCGGGTCCTTTGCCAGGGCAACAAGGATTGTTCGCATATCGCGCAAGCCGATTTCGCGGAACATGTCGATCTGCCCGATGATCGATGGGCTGTGCTCGCTCTTGTACCAGGCCGTGGCGAACACCTGATGCCACAGAAGGGCCATCTTCTCTTCCAGCGGACGCCGGCTGTTGACCATTCTCCAGATCCAGCGAGCGCCCCAAGCGCCGTGGGCGTCGCGGTTCATCAAGTCTGGGATGTAGCGTTTTAGCACGTCTTCTTGCAGGTCCTCGAACCTGTCCGGGTGCAGCAGGTCTTCGACGACCTCGGCGTAATCTTTCGAAGCTAGCTCTTCTAGCTCGGCCCGGGTTGCGCCGAACCCGGCGCGCCGCATTAGGTGGGATACGAGAGCTATGTTGTTTTCCGGCGTGTGCACTTCCCTCCGGTTACTGGTGGCGCCGCCGACGGGACGGGTGAGGGCCTGGAAGCCGCCCAAAGCTACGAGTTTGTGAGCAGGATACGCGGTATTTTACCTGACGTATCGTATACGTTCAAGCGACCATTGACTGTGCCCACAACCCGGGCGCGTGCGGGCGTCTGACAGGCAACACCGCGATGGGCGTGACACGAATCGAATTGCTGACCTCCAGGCCCAAATATGGGTCGAGGGCGAGCCCTGGTCAGGTGAGGGCGCCCGACCGCTGCCCGGGGTCGCGGGCCGCCCAGGCGTCTGCCTCGACCGCGGTCAGAAAGTCCAGGACGGTCCGATTGAACAGGTCCGGCTCCTCCAGGTTTATGGCGTGTCCCGACCGTGGGAACACGACCAGGCCCGACCTGGCGATGGCACGCTTCATGAATATGGACGGCTCGACGCAGGCGTCGTCCTCGTCGCCCGTCATTATGAGTGTCGGCGCCTGGAGCGCCCGCAGCTCCGCCTCCAGCTCGAAGATCGACCGCCGGCGGCCCTGGACCCCGGCGAAGGTGTTCGCCGAGCCGATGTTTGAGTGCTCCGCTAGCTGCGACCGAAACTCCTCGTAGCCCTTGGGGTCCTTGCGCTGGAGCTGCACCCGCGACGAGCTGAGAGCGTAGTCCTTCATCGCGGCCATGCCGCCGGCGCGCATCTGCGCGGCTCTCTCGTTGACGTTGCGCCTGAACGCCTCGGGATCGGTGGACCCGCTGCCGGTGCCCGCGACAACGAGCGATCGGGCCATCTCTGGGTGGGCGATGCCGAAGTTCAGCGCCACGTTGCCGCCCATGGAGAGGCCGCCGACGTGGGCCGTCTCGATGCGCAGGTGTACCAGCAGACCCCGCAGGTCTTCGATCGCGTTCTCCTGGGTGTATGCTTCGGGATCGTCGGGGACCTCCGACGGTAGGTAGCCTCGCGCGCTGTAGGTAATGACACGATAGCGCCGGCTGAAGAACCGCACCTGGGACTCCCACGACCGGTAATCGCCGGCAAACTCATGGCTCCACAGCAGGGGGTAGCCCTGGCCGTGGTCTTCGTAGTACAAACTGACGCCGTTGACCTGGGCTTTCGGCATTGGCTGCTCCTTCGTGCTGAAGCGTCTTCAGCACGAAGTCAACCACACCCGCGTCGCCACGGCAAGCCCCGGCCTGCGCTGCGTTCGCGCGCGGCATCGCCTTGATTGAGCATCCCCAGCGAAGCCCATACGCTATAATGTCCGCGAAAACCGCAGCGGAGACCGCCAGTGTGGCGAAAATTCGGATAATGTACTGGAAGGAGATACCAGTCCAGGTCCAGGCGGAGGACGAGTCGGGCGTCGTGTCGCGGCAGCTTGACGACCGGTTCCAGCAGGGCGTGGACGCGATCTCGATGTTCGACGGCAGCGCCGGCAGTGATGACTACCTGATGTCCTGGGCGTGGGGAGAGTTCAGCGACGCGGCGGGCAGCGCCGAGGAGACCGCGGACCGATTGGCTGACCGAATCAACGTCAACTTCCCTCGGGACTTCGTCTCCCGGATCAGGGACATGCACCTCTCCGGAGAACGGGACCCCAGTCCGGGAGCGGCGGAAAGATGGCTCGATGGCGCGGGGTAGCGCCGGTCCGGTGCGATTAGCGGGTGGGAGCCAGTGATATGGGCGGCCAGAAAACAGGTACTCACAACCTCTCCCTCTTGGAACGGCTTCAGGCCGGGGAGCTACTCGTGTCCGACGGCGCCACCGGCACCTATCTCCAGCAACACGGCCTCGAGCCCGGCGGCTGCCCGGAGAAGCTGAACGCCAGTATGCCCGAGGTGGTCCGCGGCATGGCCAAGGCCTACTTCGATGCCGGCTCGGACATGGTGCTCACCAACTCCTTCGGCGGCTCGCGGTTCATGCAGAAAAAGTACGGATACGCCGACCGCGTGTCCGAGTTCAACCGCCTGGCCGCGGAGCACGCAAAGAGCCAGGCGCCCGAGGGCCATTACGTGGCCGGCTCGGTGGGGCCGACGGGCGAGTTCCTTGCGCCGCTGGGCCCGGTGAGTGAAGAGGAGATGTACGACTCGCTCTCCGAGCAGATCACCGCGCTCGCTCAGGGCGGCGCCGACGCCATTCTGCTCGAGACCCAGATGGCGTTAGAGGAAGCGGCCCTTGGGGTCCGCGTCGCCAAGGAGAACACCGACCTGCCTGTATTCGCGACGATGGTGTTCGACAAGGGACCCAGGGGCTTCTTCACGATGATGGGCGTCACTCCGGAGCAGGCCGCGACAGGCCTGCGGGAGGCGGGCGCCGACGTCGTTGGCGTTAACTGCGGCAACGGGATCGAGCTGATGGTCGAGCTGGCACGGCAGGTTCGGGCCGCGGACGACGGACTCATGCTCGTCCACTCAAACGCCGGCATCCCGGACATCAAAGACGGAGAGATCGTCTACAGCGAGTCCCCGGAGTTCATGGCCGAGCGCTTCAAGATACTCGCAGACCTGGGGATAAGTATCCTTGGCGGCTGCTGCGGCACAGGCCCGGACCACATACGGGCGCTGGCGAAGGTCCTGAAAGAGTAGGGACAGGGGAGCGAGGGAGAGCTTCACACATGGCCTCATCAACTACCGGCCAGAAGGGTAGAGTTGCCCAAGTCCTCGAGCAGATCGGAAACTGCCTGGAGCTTGTGCCCATGGACGCCCGCTTCGGAAACATCTCCGTTGGGCTGTTCGTCAAGAACGGTGTCTGCACCGTCTGGTCGTTCAGCCGCGCCGATGGCGTCGACGAGCGCCTCCGCACGATCCGCGACCAGATGGTACGTCTGGGGGACCTGACTCCGGCGGACGGCACGCACAACCAGTTCACCTTCCCGTGCGGCCAGGTCCACGAGCGCCCCGTGAAATTCCTGCTTACTCAGGCAGTAGGCAAAGACCCGGCGTACAGCCACCCCGCCGGCGACATGCGCATCAAGGACTCCAAATCCAGCCTGATGCTGGGTGTGGACGGCCACGAACAGGACGGACGCTGGCTCTACCAGGTATCGGCTGAAGGCGACGCCCCGAACCCGGCGTTGAGGCTCAGGATGGTGGTGGCCGGTTTCCTGCGCTACGGCGAGATGGAGAAAGTGGCCGACACGGAGGTCGCCTTCTCCTGCGGCCATCGCCATGACGGTCTGTTGCGGGTGCTGTTGCCCTACTCGCGCAACATCAGCGCCGTCGAGACGATGATGGACGCCGAGGCGCTCCGAGGCCAGATGACCACCGGCACTCTGGGCTTCACACCGCTGTGATATGAGGGACTGATATGCCATTCATAGGGACCATGACGCCCCGGGAGCGGGTGCTGGCCGCCCTGGACCGGCAGCCGGTGGACCGCCCGCCCGTGGCGAACCCCACTAACGTGGCCACCGTCGAGTTGATGGACCTGGTCGACGCGCCCTTCCCCGACGCCTGTCGCGACCCTGAGCTTGCCGCGCGGCTCGCCGCCACTGGCTACAGCGAGCTGGGATTCGACTCGGTGATGCCGTATTTCACCATCATCCAGGAATCGGCGGCGCTGGGCTGCGAGATGCAGTGGGAGGAGAAGGACAACTGGCCCACTGTTCGCATGACGAAGCCGATCTGGAAGGACTCACGGGACGTCGCCGTTCCACCCGGCTTCCTGGAGCACCCCGACAACGTCACGATCACCCGGTCTATTCAGATCCTCCGTGAAGAGCTGGGCGATAAAGTAGCCATCATCGGCAAGACCATGGGCCCGTGGACGCTGGCCTACCACGTCTTCGGTGTCGAGAACTTCCTGCTCATGACCGTTGACGACCCCGACGAGGTCATGCGAACTCTGCACAAACTGAAAGAGATCTCGGTGCTGTTCGGCGAGGCGCAGATCGCCGCCGGGGCCGATGCCCTGACGTTCCCGGACCACGCCACCGGCGACCTGGTCAGCGGCGAGTACTATCGTCGCTTCCTGCAGGACATCCACGTCGAGATGGCCGAGACCCTGGACGTGCCGCTGATCCTGCACATCTGTGGCAATACCCTGGACCGCATGCCGTATATCGCCGATACGGGGATGGCCTATTTCCACTTCGACTCCAAGAACGACCCTCAGCAGGCGATGGACGCGGTAGAGGGCAAGATCGGGCTGGTGGGCAACGTCAACAACCCGACGACGCTCTATGCACGAGGCCCCGCGGAGGTGCGCGAAGAGGTATTCGCCTGCCTGGACGCCGGAGTGCAGATTATCGCGCCTGAGTGCGCGGTACCGCTGGCCACCAAGCTCGAAAACTTGATCGCCATACCTCAGGCCGTCCGCGAATGGACGGAGCTGCGCGCTAGCTGAGGCCCCTGGGAAATGGGGCTAGGGGTATGGTCATCCACCCAAGGCAGATCAACACACCGAGAGGTAGTCGCTAATGCCAGTCGTCAACGAGGGCCTAGAAAAAGAGCTGGCCTACGTTACGAAGCCCACAGAGCACAAGCACATCCGCGCCCAGTGGGACGAGGCCGACCCACTGATGCAGGAGATCGCATACCGGCTGATCGTTGGCGACAATATTGAAGTAGACAAGCTGACGAAGCAGGCGCTCGACGACGGCTTTAGCGCCAACACCATCCTGGACGACGGTCTCGTGGCCGGCATGGCCATCGTCGGCGTAAAGTTCCGTGACAACATCATATTCGTCCCCGAAGTCCTGGTGGCGGCCCGAGCGATGAAGGCCGGCATGGCCCACGTCGAGCCGATCCTCTCGGCAGCGGGCATCGAGCCGGTGGGCACGGTGGTCATGGGCACCGTCAAGGGCGACCTCCACGACATCGGCAAGAACCTGTGCATCATGATGCTTCGCGGGGCCGGGTTCATCGTCGAAGACCTGGGCGTGGACACGTCGCCCGACGCGTTCATGGACGCTGTCATGGAGCACGAGGCCGGGGTGCTGGGCATGTCCGCGCTGCTAACGACCACGATGCCCAACATGGGCAAGACCATCGACGCCTTCGAGGAGGCCGGTCTGCGGGACGTCGTCAAGATAATGGTCGGCGGCGCGCCACTGAGCCAGGAGTTCGCCGACGACTTCGGCGCCGACGGTTACGGCAAGGACGCGATGGATTGCGTCGCGCTGGCCAAGGGATTCATGGGCATCGACGAGACCGAAGAGGTTGAGGCGCCGGTCCCAACTTCCGACTGATTCTTGCGTGGTCAGTGAGGCGACGTGCCGGCCGAGCCCTAGCTGAGAATAAGAAATTGTCCGATCCAAGATCCGTCGATAAGAGCCGCTACCGGGCCAGCGTTGCGCGGCTGGCCGGGATATTCGAGGGCATTAACGAGACCGCCATTGAGGTCTCCACGTGGCGATGCCCATACAAGAACGTCCGGGAGCGCTGCACGGCCAGTTTCGGCTGTCGAAACCAGGACCGAAACGTGCCCGACGGCGAGCTGTTCATCTGCACCGGCAGCGACAATCTCGACTACCGCTCGGCCTGGGAAGTGTGAGGCCGGGCGGGCGTCAGCCATCAGCTATCAGGCGTCAGTGCTGGGCCCGCGGACGGAGGGCACAGGGCCACTTGCAGATCGAGAAGAACTCAAAAACCTTCGCAGCCGGCAGCTAGCCCACCGAGCCATGACCACCGACAGACGGAATCCGCACAGGCCCCTCGACCGCTCCCTCATCCAAGGCTTCCTTCGTAGCAGGAACGTTGCCTCAGCCCAGCTTCTGCAGTCCGGCAAGATCAACACCAACTACAAGCTGGTCTTAAGCGATGGCCAGATCTGCGTGGTCCGGCTCTACAGCCACGGAGATGCCGCGCGCGAGGCCGCCATCATGGATCTGGTCCGTGACCTTGTTCCCGTCCCGCAGGAGATCGACCGGGGCGAAGGCTGGTCTGTGTTCTCATTCCTGGAGGGCGAACTGCTGCAGGGCGTTCCCGAGCATTCGGCTGCGGCGGCCCGGGCGCTGGCGAAGATCTCGTCAGTGGGGTTCGAGTCGCCCGGCTGGATAAACCAGGACGGGACCGTGAGCCCATTCTCCTTCGGAAGTGGAGGTGGCTTCACCGCTCAGATGCTCGCCAGGACAGACGTGCGGAAGTGGCTCGGAGAGGAGGTAGTGGAGGCACTGGTCGAGATACTGGACCGCGAATCGGAGCGCCTCGGGGAGCTAAACGCTGAGAGCCGACTGGTCCACGGCGATTTCAACCCCACCAACATACTGGTCCGCGACGGGGCGGTCAGCGGGATTCTCGACTGGGAGTTCAGCCACTCCGGCACGCCCTACATGGATATCGGAAACCTTCTGCGCAACACAAATCCTTCGCACCATCATCGTATCCGGGCGGGCCTTGAGGCGGGGGGCGTGCGCCTTCCTGAAGACTGGCAGGAACGGGCAGAGCTGGTGGACCTTTCGAGCCATCTAGAGTTCCTCACGTCAACGCGGTCGGACACCTTCAAGCGCCAGTGCGTGACGAGGGTCCACGGGTTCATACGAAGGTTCCAGGACCAGTGACGTCGAGCCGCACCACTATTAGGCTGACGAAAAAGGGTGTGCAACCGGGCTGAGGCAGTTTGCCTAAAGGTCCTTCGCCACGCTACTAGACCAGCAGGTCGACTGCCCCCGCGTCGCCGTCGACGGTGACCGTCTGGCCCTCGCGGATGGAGCTGGTGGCGCGGCGGGTCTGGAACACCGCCGGTATGCGGAACTCTCGGGCCACGATGGCGGGGTGCTGAAATATCTCGCCATCGTCCAGCACGATCCCGCCCAGCAGCGGGAAGAAGGGCGTCCAGTCTGGTCCGACGTTTACCGCCACCAGGATGTCCCTCTTTTGGAATCGCGGGGCGTTCGCGCTGCTGTGAACGATTCGAGCGGGTCCGGTGGCTTGACCTCTCGATGCCGTGCGACCCCGCAGACGTTGACCATCGATCGCGGGTTCAGAAACTTCCAAGTCCTGGGCCGAGTGCTCAAGGGGCTTCCCCAGGGTAGTCGGAGGATCGAGCTTGGCCAGCCGCTCGCGTCGTTCCGAGCGCCGGCGGACCAGCGACCGCATGTCGTCGCGAATGCCGTCTCCGGCCGCGACCCGCCGCAGCTCGTCCAGCGAGAAGTGCAGCGCGTCCGATGCTGCGTCCACCAGGCCCTCTTTAACCAGCGCTACCCCCATCTCGTGGATCGCGTCGCGCATCTGGCCGACGGTGCTCTGCTCCATCATGTGGTTGTGGTCTTCCATGATTCTGACGTCGGCCTGGGCTCGCTGCCGTCCAGCCTCGAACCGCTGAAGTCGGGTTGGGTCGCCGGCCAGCTTGCGCCTGATCCGTAGTGTGGCCCGTTGTCTGGCTTTCAGGGCGCGTCCTTCCAGGAGATCAAGCTCGCCGATGTCCTGCTCGGCGTAGGAGCCGATCAGCTCCAGGGGCTTGCGCGGCTCCATGTTCCACGTGGTCGAGTCGAAGTCGACGTTGGCGCCGTAGCCATATCCGGTCCTGTAACCGTACTCCTTCATCATCGAGCGGAATCGCGCATTGAACCGCCGGACCGCGGCTCTGCCGACGTGTCTGGGGTAGTCCAACACCTCGTAGCGCCGGCTGGCGAAGGCTCCCGCGAGCGTCCGGTCATCCTGGACGATTCGGGCCAGCTCCCGGAGACGTGAAATGAGCCTTGTGGTCTTATTGGGTACCGCGTGGAGGAACACATCGGCTTCTTCCGCAGGCTCGCCGGTGGCTTCGTGGAACTCGGTCGGCCAATCTAGCCGGTTGGTCATTCCGCCCAGGCGCCAGTGGAGGTCGCCCATGACACGGCCACCGGCTTTGATCGCTGCCGCCATGTACCTGAACCTGGCGGCGACCGACGCTCCGGCCGCCTTCAGGCGGCGCAGGTCAGCCAGCTCAGCCTCCAGCTGGGGCGCCAGCACCTCGGCGTAGATGCTCGTTCCCCGGTCGATGTACGCCTGGCAGCGAGCGATGTGCTTCTGTTGACGCTCGGCCAACGTATTCTCGTCGAACTCTGGAGGACGGACGTAGGCGTAGTCGTTCACTATGGCCATGATATGGTTACGTGATCGCTCTGAGCCCACCTCGTCGAAATTGGTTTTTTGTCCTTCCAGGTAGGCCCTGGCGGCATCGAGCTGGAGCCTGTACAGCGGCCCCTGGAACACCCTCATCGGACTCATCGACCAGGTGAACGCGGGGTTCACAGCGTCTTCCCATTCCTCCGGCGGCTCGTCGGTCGCTGCGACGCCAGTGGTGATCGGCCTGGACTGGAGCAGATGAACTTGGCCGTCGGCCACGGCGAACTCGACGTCCTGAGGTCCGCCGAACAGCGCCTCCAGCCGCCCGCCCAGACGGGCCAGCTCCGAGACGGCGCGGGCGTCCAGCACAGGCTCGCGCCGCCGGCCGTCGGTTACCGCTACGTTTTCGACACCGCCGCCGTCGCGGAGCGCCAGCGCCGTGTCCTTGGAAGCGACGAATGATGCCAGCTCCTGCCCGGTGGAAGGGTCTAGCTCGAGGTGGTCGGCCGGCGCCTCGCCGGTGACCACGCCTTCGCCGAGCCCCAGGGCGGCCTCGACGACGAATTTTTTTGCGCTGGTAACCGGGTCCCGCGTGAACATCACTCCCGACGCCTGGGGTCGAAGCTGGCGCTGCACGACCACGGCCATCGTGACCCCGTCATGGGCTAAACCGTTCCGGGAGCTATATGCGATTGCGCGAGTCGAGTACAGCGAGGCCCACACGTCCCGTATGCGGTCAATAACGTCATCGACAGTCCGTACGTTCAGGTACGACTCGTACTGCCCCGCGAAGCTTGCGGCCGCCAGGTCCTCCGCGGTGGCCGACGAGCGGACCGCTACCGCGTCACCGCCAAGCGCATCGAAGGCGTCGCGTACTGCCGCGAGCAGATCGGCAGGCATATCGGCGCTGTGGATCGCGTCCCGCGCCTGAGACGACGCTTGCCCGATGGCCTCCAGATCGTCGTCGGCGGCACGAATCCGCGCGGTCGTCTCGTCGAGCCGCTCCCGCGTCGCCCGCAGAAAGGCATGGCTGGTGACCACAAAGGCGTCGGGGACCGCAAGACCCGCCTGCGCCATGCGCGCCAGTGCGGCGCCTTTCCCTCCGGAAACGGTCGGGTCCAGGGCCGAGCTATCGGCCAGCCAGGTCACCAGCTCGGTCATGCTGCAATTCCTTGTCGAACCGGATCGAACTCGAAGGATCAGCGTATCATACGGGCCTCTGGCTGATCTGAGCGGACCGGCCCGCTCACGACACGTGTATAGAACGAGACACGTGCGCCGTTAACCCGCGAAGCGGTCCGGCGCAAAGCCTCCCACTGGCAGGTCCGTGGTACCCGTTGAGATCAGGTCTGCCAGCGCCTTGCCCATGCCGGGACTGATGAGGATACCCTTCCTGCCCGCACCAGTAGCCAGGTAGACGTTGTCCCAGCCCGGCGCCCGTCCGATTATGGGGAGCCAGTCGGGAGTCACCGGCCGCAGGCACGCCGTGTGCAGCACCAGCTCGGCGTCGGCCATGGCGGGCATCAGCCGTTGGGCGCCTGCCATGAGCCTGTCTCGGGCCGACGTACTGGGCTTTGTGTCGAAGCCTTTCCGCTCCTCGGTCGATCCAATCCAGACCTGGTCGTCGCGGCTGTACAGCGAGACCCCGGCGCCCTGAACGTCGGGGCCCGGTGGCAGGACGCTGGGCGTCCTCATGCGCAGTATCTCGCCCTTCAGCGGCTCCACCGGAACTCTGACGCCAAGCCAGTCCTCGAGCTGGCCCGACCAGGGACCGGTGGCGAACACGACGTGCTCGCATTCGATCTCAGCGTCGCGTAGCATCACCGAGCGGACGCGGTCACCGGTGGTATTGACGCCCGCCAGCTCGCCCGACCTCGACACTGCTCCCAGGCGTTCGGCGGTCTGGGCCAGGGCCATCGTGTATCGGAAGCTGCTCAGCTTGGCGTTGCCGTATATCTCCAGTGCCCGGACCGAGCCCGACGCGATGCCGGGCTCGATCTCCCGGAGCTGTTCGGCGTCCAGCCAGCGCGCTCTGAAACCGTCGCCCGCCGAATCGAATATCCGGTGGGTCTTTTGCAGCTCGTCGACCTCCCGGTTTTCAAAGGCGACCCGAAGCGCTGAGATGACCTTCGGGTTGAAGTCGATGCCCGTCTGGTCGATCAGTTCGTCCCAGATTTGACGGTGCAATCTGAACGACTCCATGGCAAGGGGGGCCAGCGGGCCGGGGATGCCGGCGCCCTCCAGCGGGTTCAGCCCGCCGGCCGAGAAGCCGGAGGCCATCGCGGCAATGCCCTCTCGCTCGACGACAGTGGACTTGATGCCAGCCTCGGCCAGATAGTAGGCCACGGCGCATCCTGCCGCACCGCCTCCGACGATAACGACCTCGCTGGTGTCTGCCATGCTGAAAGCTTCCGTTTTGGAGTCATCCGGCCGCAGCGATTATACGCCACGTCGAGGGGTGCTAGAATGCTGTTATAGGCCTGACACTTGCGTGTCTGTGTCTCGGATGGTCGGCCCCGCCCCCAGGCGAAGTGTTGCCCGCATTTATCTGTCGCCGAAGCGGACTCGACTGAGTGTTCCAACTTGAGATGGCGATGTTGAAACTGGTCCTCGTGTCAACCCTGCTCCTCGCATGTCTCGCATGCGGGAGCACGGGTGTAGTGGAGACGACACCCCCGGTCTCGGTCGATCAGCCCTCGGACGACGCGGCCTCCGGGCTACCGGCCGCTGCCGCTCTTGTGCCAACTCAGCAGCCGTCGGAGCCCGCGCAATTCGAAGCGACGCCGGTGATCGCGACGCCGACTCCGCCCCCATCGCCCGAGCGTCTGACGCCTACGGCAACCGCCTCCCCCATTCCCGCTCGACCCACCGCGACCCGGGCGCCGATTACCGTTCGCTCTACTCGCGACAGTGAAACCACACCCGCCGAGGACTTCGAGCTGGCGCTCCTTAACGGCGGATATCTGAAGCTGTCCGACCTCCAGGGTCAGGTCGTAGTGCTGAACTTCTGGGCGTCGTGGTGCGGGCCCTGCCGCTGGGAGATGCCCGCGTTCGAGCAGATGTACCGGCATTACATCGAGCGTGGGGTCGCCTTCGTGGGAGTGGCGGTAGCTGACGAAGAGCGAGACGCCGCCGCCTTCGCCGCCAAGACGGGCGTAACTTACCCGGTTGGGCTGGACGCGACGGGATCGATTTCGCGGGCGTATGGTGTTATGAGGCTGCCGACCACGTTCTTCATCGGGTCGAACGGAGACATCGCGCGTCGCCTCAGCAATATCGCCAACGAGGGCGTGCTGCGAGTCTTCATCGAGGGCCAGTTGCGGGACGTTCCGCAGCCGTGAGCCCGGCAAACTTGGCGAACCATCTCCTCGCTAGTGAGGTGTCTGTGAAATACGCTCACGAGTCGTCATTGCGAGGAGGCGGCAGCCGACGAAGCAATCTGGAGGACAGCGTGGCCCCCTGCGGCCCCCGATCGTATCGGGGCCGCGGCCCTCGTTTGTCGCGCCTCGCAACGACGGTGACCGACGCATTCCCGGTGGCCGTTACTTGACGGACCCGGTAGTCGTTTTCGGCGTCGTCGCGGCCGTTCTGACCATTTCCGCGCTGGCCTCGGGGCTGGTCGAGCGGTCGCCGCTGTCTTTTCCGCTGTTGTTCCTTGGGCTCGGTCTCGCCCTCGGATCGGGCGGTCTAGACCTGGTGGAGTTGGACCCTCACGACGAGATGTTGGAGTTGGCAGCCACACTCACGCTGGCGCTGGTGCTTTTCCTCGACGCGACGAAGCTGCAAGTGGCGGAGATGGGCCGGCGATGGCTCGTGCCCTTCCTGGTGCTTGTGCCCGGCACGGCCCTCGTTGTTGCGCTGGGCGCCGTCCCCCTGGCGCTGCTGTTGGGGTTCGATTGGACGCTAGCCCTCATCGGCGGGGCGGTCCTGGCGTCCACCGACCCGGTCGTGCTCAGGGAGATCGTGCGGGACACGCGGATTCCCCGCGCCGTACGTCAAACGCTGAGGATCGAGGCGGGCATGAACGACCTGGTCGTGCTGCCGGTGGTCCTCGTGCTGATTGCCGTGGCCAAATCCGAGATGGGTGGGGGAGGGGAGTGGACGGTTTTCCTGGCGAAATTACTGGTCATGGGTCCGGCCATCGGCTTCGTGGTAGGTGGAGCTGGCTCCTGGCTGATGAGTCGCGCTGACGCACGGTTCGGGGTACGCAGAGAACACCAGGCGCTTTACGGCATCGGACTGGTGCTGGCGTCATACGTCTCGGCCACCGCCGCCGGAGGCGATGGCTTCCTGGGCGCTTTCGCCGCCGGCCTGGCGGTAGT
This sequence comes from Dehalococcoidia bacterium, assembly GCA_965248005.1. Classification (GTDB taxonomy): domain Bacteria; phylum Chloroflexota; class Dehalococcoidia; order Lucifugimonadales; family UBA1123; genus CBDFIE01. The sequence goes on along the minus strand of OZ252049.1, from coordinate 528,926 downwards.
GATGCTGAACCAAGATCTTTGCGACTGCTTCCTGGACTTCGGCGAGACTACCGCCGAGATGGCAATCCTCCTTTCCTTCGTCTTGTTCGGTGTGACGCTGTCCGGGCTGCTTGGCGACGCCCCCTGGGCGACGGCGATTCCGCTGGCCGCCATCGTGATTTTCCTCATACGACCGACGGTGTTGGCAGCGGTGCTCGTCAGGGTGCGCATGAGCTGGAGCGCGAAGGTCATCATCTGCTGGTTCGGTCCGAGGGGGCTGAACTCGCTGCTCCTGGCGCTTCTGGTGGTCGTGGCCGGGGTCGCTGACTCGGAGCTGTTACTGGCCACGGTGGGAGTCGTCGTCATCGCTTCGCTGATTATCCACGGCGGAACGGTCGCACCCCTCTCAGCGTGGTACGAACGCAAAGTGGAGAGCGAGACCCTGAACGAAGAACGGGAGGGCACCGTCGCGGACCTGTTCGAAGGCAAAGACGAGGCAATACGCCGTCTGGGCGTCGAAGAGCTGAAGGAGCGGCTGGCATCTGCTACGCCGCCGTTAGTGCTCGACGTACGGTCACGCTCCAACTTCGACGCCAGCGACGGCCAGATACCCGGCAGCGTCCGCGTGCTCCCGGACCAGGTGATGGAGTGGGCCTCGGACCAGCCCCGGGACCGGATGGTGGTGGCATACTGCGCTTGAAAAGACGAAGCGACTAGCGCCCGTGTGGTGCACCGGCTGGACGAGATGGGATTCGAGGCGGCGGCCCTGCTGGGGGGCATCAACGCCTGGCGCCAACTCTACGTCGTGGAGCCCGTGCTGTCGCCCGCGTGAGCTCGCGGCTTCAGACGGCGCTTTACACATATATGCCACGAGGTCTTGAAATTGCACTTCGACAAGCTCAGGGTGAACGGTTGGTTTATAGCTCCGTTCGCGGTGAGCCTGTCGAACCACGCCTCTGCATGCCGCCGTGCCGCCGTCAGACGGCGTACTTCTCGACCGCCGCGGGGTCCAGCGTCAGCCCGAGTCCCGGGCGGTTGCGGTCGGGCGACCACATGCCGTCGCGCTGTTCGGGAAACTCCGTGTACCAGACTCGGTCGACCTCGAGGGCGGTGTTCATATACTCCACGACTTTCAGGTTCGGGATTGCGCAAGCCAAGTGAAGGTGCACTAGCTGCACGGAGTGGGGGGCCACGGGCAGGTTGAACCCCTCGGCCATGTGCGCCACTTTCATCCACTCGGTTACACCGCCGAGGCGACCGACGTCAGGCTGTGCGATGTCGACGGCGCCGGCGCCGATCAGCGCCCGAAAGCCGTACTTCGTGTACTCGTGCTCGCCGCTGGCAAGAGGCATGTTGATCGCCTCGCGGACCTGGGCCAGGCCGTCGATGTCGTCGGCCAGCACCGGCTCCTCGAACCAGCCGACCTGGTACTGCTCGAACTCCCTGGCCATGTAGATGGCCTGCTTCGGGTAGTACCCGTTGTTGGCGTCGACGTAGATCCCGACGTCGTCTCCCAGGGCACGGCGGACGGCGGCCAGCCGGCTGAGGTCCTCCCTTTCCGATTGGCCGAAGTCCTTCCCAACTTTCATCTTGACCAGCTTAATACCCAGTTCGGCATAACCCGTCATCTCCTCCACCAGCTCTCGCTCGCTGAAGTTGGTCCATCCGCCAGAGCCGTACACGGGGACGGAGTCGGTGTAGGGGCCCAGCAGCTTATACAGCGGCAGGTGCAGCGCCTTGGCCTTCAGGTCCCATAGCCCGATGTCCACGGCCGAGATGGCGCAGAAGGCGATGCCCTTACGCCCGTAGCCCCGGACGCGCCAGAACATGTCGTTCCAGAGCTTTTCGATGTCGAAGGGGTCCTGGCCTATTAGCAAGTCCTTCAGTCCGTCTTCGACCACCTGTCGCACCCCGGGATAGGCCCGGCTGGTGCCCAGTCCCTCGTAAGGCTCGTCAGTGAAGATGTGGACGAATAGCTGGCTCCGGCCGCCGGCGCCTTCCCGCGGGGGCGGGATGGTCGCGTCCTGGACGGGACGCGTATTCGGATAGCTCAGGACGGTGGTGGTGACGTCGGTGATCTTGATGGTCTTCATCCCCGAGGAGCGTCGTTCGTATCGACGAGGCTGTGCCGTGGGTTCACGCGCCCGATATGATACTGCAACAGTCGGCGGTGCGCCACCGGCGGACCGGGTGGGGCGTCGGCTGACGGTGCCGATCCGGGGCAAAAGAGAAGCCCGGCGTCCACACGCCGGGCTTATTGAATTTCACCGTTGGACCCGCTGATCCAGGCTTAGGCCTGGTGAGGCGGCCCCGCCAACATGGAGGTTGCGGGAGCATCTGCGCCTCGGTGTTTGATCTACGCGGGCCGCAGGCTTTTCGCCTCCCCCGCCGGCGCCGTCGCCCGAGCGCTATCGCTCATGCGGGCGCCATGCAGGGGTCGGAGAAGGAAACTTCCAATTGTGATTTGCAACGAATATTCGCAACTGATCACGCCTCCTTCCGGCTATGGCCTACATATTGCCGAGGGAGCTTTTCCCCCGTCACTTTGAGAATAGCATGCGGCGTGTAGCGGGTCAATTAGGAGCGCACTTTCATGACTACCGTTGCCGGACCAGCGATTCCTGTCTTTTAGGAGAAATATCGAGAGGCAACGCTGGCGTAAGGCGCCGATTCGTTGGACGCAAACGGCGGACTAATCGGGGGTCGCCCGTTTGGAGTATCCAAGGGCCATACCGCGATCACCCATGTAGGCGATTTGCCCGCACAGCTCTGCTCTCTAAACTTTAATAAATCCCCTGAATCTTTGGAGTGCAGAGTAGATGACTCTAGTCGCATTTATCGCAGTGAACGGGGCCGACGCACTCCTTACCGCCCTGTCGGTCCTGGCCCTCGGCGCGGACGAGCTGAACCCCTTCTTGGCGGCCATCGCCTGGAACGACGGCGTCGAAAAGATGCTTCTTGTCAAGATTCTGCTGGCCGTCGCCATCGGGGGAGCGCTCTGGCAACGGCGGGCCTTCCGTACGCTGCGCGTGCTGAACTGGGCGTTTGCCGCCATCGTGATGTACAACGCTCTTCTGATCACCCACGTGCTGACCTAAGCCGACGCGACCCCGACCGACTGACGCCCGAAAGCTGATAGCTGATAGCTGACGGCTGACGGCTGACGGCTATGGCGAATCTTCCGACGCTCGGTGTTCCAATTCCGACACAGCCGCGATCAGGGTCCGCACCATATCCGGGTCCAACAGCGTCTCGGCCGCGGCGCCGTAGGGGTCGCGCTCCCCGGCCTCGACGGCCTTGAGGGTCTCGGCCAGCACGTCACCCCCGTCCAGCATGGCCGAAAGGCGCGAATTCAGGGCGCCGCTGACGGCCCCGGCGTACTCTCGGCGCCGGCGCTGCCGCCTACGGGACTCCAGAGCGCCAGTGTCCTCCAGGGCCTCGCGATGCGTCCAGACGCTGTCGTACAGCTCGGAAATGCCCTTCATCTTGTGGGCCTCGGTCAGGAGCACGGGCGGGGTCCAGTCGGTCGGCGTCGGACCGGTGCTCAGCAGGCCGCGAATCGCGGTGCGAAGCCGGCCAGCACCCTCACGGTCAGCCTTGTTGACCACGTAGATGTCGGCGATCTCCATGAGTCCGGCCTTCATGGTCTGCACGGCGTCGCCGCCTTCCGGCACCATGGTCACCACCACGGTGTCCGCCACGGATGTGATGTCCAGCTCGGTCTGGCCCACCCCGACGGTCTCGACGATGACCAGGTCGGTTCCTGCGGCGTCGAGCAGCCGGGCGGCCGCGCCGGCGACCTGGGACAGGCCGCCGTGCACGCCTCTGGTTGCCAGGCTCCTGATGAAAACGCCGGGGTCCAGGTAGTGGCGCTGCATCCGGATCCGGTCGCCCAAAACAGCGCCGCCGCTGAAGGGACTCGTGGGGTCCACCGCGATCACGCCGACGGCCTTGTCCTGTTCGCGGGCGAGGCTAACGAGGCCGTCGACGATGGTGCTCTTGCCGCTTCCGGGCGGGCCGGTGATTCCGAGGCTGTAAGCGCCGCCAGTGTGGCGGTGCACCTCGCCCATCACCGTCAGCAGGGCCTCGTGACTGCGCTCAATGGAGGAGAACAGGCGGGCCAGTGCGCGACGGTCGCCGTCCAGGGCTTGCCGAACGAGTTGCGGTCCCAAGGCCGGACTGGTCAGGCGTTGTCGACAGCGCGGAGCAGATTCGCCATCTCTATGGCGGTGACGGCCGCACTGTAGCCCTGGTTGCCCTGCTTGCCGCCCGCGCGATTGATGGCCTGCTCGACGGTGTCGGTGGTCAGGACGCCAAAGGCCACCGGCACGCCGGTCGAGAGGGACGCGTCGGCTACGCCCTTGGCGGCCGCGGCGGCAACGTGCTCGTAGTGGTCGGTCTCGCCTCGGATGACCGCCCCCAGGCAGATCACAGCGTCGTAACTGCCGGAGCCGGCCATCTTCCGGGCCACCAGCGGTATCTCGAAAGAGCCCGGCACCCTGGCCACCGTCGCGTTGTCGTCGCTCACACCGTGGGACGCAAGGGCGCTCTTGGCCCCTTCCAGCAGACGCGATGTTATGAATTCGTTGAACGTGGCCACCACTATCCCCATGCGCAGGCCGCTGCCGTCCAAGCCGCCGTGTATCTCGTTCGTCATTCGGAGGAGTCCGCCACCGGCTCGCGGACGCCCGGCTCGAGCAAGTGCCCCATCCTGGTCCGTTTGGTATCCATGTATCGCTTGTTCTCCTTGGTGACGTGCGCCAGGATCGGCACCTGTTCCACGATCTCCAGTCCAAAGGCCTCCAGGCCCACCCGCTTCTGGGGATTGTTCGTGAGCAGCCGCATCTTCTTCACGCCCAGGTCGATGAGTATCTGCGCGCCCACCCCGTACTGCCTCGGGTCGGGCGCGAACCCCAACGCTATATTGGCCTCCACGGTGTCCATGCCCTCGTCCTGGAGGGCGTAGGCCTTTAGCTTGTTGTGGATTCCGATGCCTCGGCCCTCCTGCCGCATATAGAGAAACACCCCTCGCCCGTCCTTTTGGATCGCCTGCAGGGCCAGGGCCATCTGCTCGCCGCAGTCGCAGCGTACGCTGCTGAAGACGTCGCCGGTCAGGCACTCCGAGTGCACGCGCACGAGGGCTGGCTCGTCCGGCGATATGGCGCCTTTCACAAGCGCAATGTGCTCGTGGGCATCCACCGTGCTCTTATACGAGATAGCGATGAACTCGCCGAACTCGGTTGGGACGCGGGCCTCGGCCGCGCGTTCGATCAGCTTTTCGTGCTCTCGCCTATAGGTGATGATGTCCGCCACCGTCACGATCTTGACATCGTGGCTACGCGCGAACTCTTCGAGATGGCCCATACGCGCCATGGTGCCGTCCTCGGCCATAATCTCGCAGATTACGCCCGCGGGGTACAGGCCAGCCAGCCGGGCCAGGTCCACCGACGCCTCGGTTTGCCCGGCGCGTTTGAGAACGCCGCCCTCGGTATAGCGCAGAGGGAAGATGTGCCCCGGCCGTCCAAGGTCTTCGGGGCGGGTGGCCGGGTCCAAAAGCGCGTCGATGGTGGCGGAGCGGTCATAGGCCGATATCCCGGTGGTCGCGCCTTTGAGCACGTCGACCGAGACTGTGAACGCGGTGCCCAGCCGAGCGGTGTTGTCGCTGGTCATCAGAGGCAGTCTAAGCTGTCCCAGACGCTGGGAGAGCATCGGGACGCAGATGAGGCCCCGTCCGAAGGTGGCCATGAAATTGATGGCGTCCGGGGTGACCTTCTCGGCGGCCATGGCCAGGTCGCCTTCGTTCTCGCGGTCCTCATCGTCCACGATGACGACCATCTTGCCGGCCCTGATGTCCGCAATTGCGTCTTCTACGATAGACAGAGGCATTCGTCCGACCTCGGCACCGTTGCCACGGCTAGTCGACCACGTCGACGGGGCGTCGTTGTTCCGTCGCCAGGCGCTCTACGTATTTTGCCATGATGTCGACCTCCAGGTTCACAACGTCCCCAACCTCTCGCGCGCCGAATACGGTGTTTTCGCGAGTGTACGGTATGATCGTCACCGTGAACCCGCGGTCGAGACAGTCTACTACCGTCAGGCTCGCGCCGTCCACAGCCACGAAACCCTTTGTGACCACGTATCGCATGATGGATTGAGGCGCGGCGAAGCGGACGAGCCAGGCCTCGCCATCGATCGCGATCTCCTCGACCGTCCCGGTGCCGTCCACGTGGCCCTGGACTATGTGGCCGCCGAACCGCCCGTCCGCCTTCATGGACCGCTCCAGGTTTACCGGGTCGCGGGGCGAAAGCTGGCCCAGGTTCGTTCGACGCAACGTTTCGGGCACGACGTCCACTGTGAAATCTTTCGTATTCGTGTCAGTTGCCGTAAGGCACGCGCCGTTCACGCAGATGCTGTCTCCGATCTTGAGGTCGTCCAGCACTGTCGCCGCCTGAACGGTCAGACGGGCGGGCGATGCTTCGGCTACGGTCCCGACCTCTTCGACTATGCCTGTGAACATGGTCCCCGCTCCGCTGCCCGTGGCTGCTCAATCAATCACGGGCTCGAACACAATTCTACGCCATACTGTCCACGGCGTGGGCGGAGGCGGGGCGTTCGCGGCTGTCGTTGGCCCGATCCGCGGCGGCTGGACACAACATCGGGACCCTCGTGGTCCGGGGTGAGATCAGCCGCCTCCCGTTGGGTAGCCGACCACGGCGACGTCGTTGCCAAACCGCTCGACGGTGACCCGTTCCAGGCGCATCGCGTCCGACATGAGTTCGACCCCGAGTCCACCGACCGCGGAGGGCGCGGTCTCGCCGCCAATCACCACTGGGGCCAGGAAGGCGACAACCTTGTCCACCAGACCCAGGTCGAACATCGAGCCGAGCAGAGTGCTGCCGCCCTCGACCAGGACGCTGATTATCTCGCGACGGCCCAGCTCGAGGAGCAGCGCGTCGAGGTCGACTCTGCCGTCGGGGCCCGGGCAGCGGAAAATCTCGGTGTCCGGGCCTGGCGGGACCAGCGTCGTGTCATTGTCCTGCTGGGCCACAACTACAAGCGTCGTGCCCGGTTCCGTCAGCAGTCTGGCTTCCGGGGGGAGCCGCCCGTGGCTGTCCAACACCACGCGCAGGGGCTGGCGTGGGAGCGGTCCGCCCGCGGCGCTGCGGGCGGTGAGCTGCGGGTCGTCGGCAAGCGCCGTGCCGATGCCCACCATGATTGCGTCGTTAGATGCGCGCAGCCTGTGAACCTGGGTGCGAGCGCGCTCTCCGGTGACCCATCGTGAATCGCGAGAGCGCGTCGCAATTTTTCCGTCCAGGCTGGCGGCGAACTTGGCGGTAACGAAGGGGACGCCGGTGTTGATGTACTTAGCGTGGGGCCCCGCCAACTCCTCCGCTTCCTCGCGTCCTTGGCCAACGTGCACGGCGATCCCCGCGGCGCGCAGCCGCGCGAATCCCCGGCCACCCACTCGCGGGTTTGGATCGGAAATCGAGGCGTGCACCGCGGTTATTCCGGCCGCGATAATAGCCTCGGTGCAGGGCGGCGTGCGGCCCTGGTGGTTACAGGGCTCGAGGGTTGTATAGAGGGCCGCGCCTCGCGTGCGGTCGCCGGCGCCTCGAAGCGATTCGATCTCTGCATGGGGTTGGCCGGGCGCCTGTGTCCACCCCTCGCCAACGACACTGCCGTTGGCGACTACGACCGCCCCCACGGGCGGGTTGGGACTGGCCCCGCCAACGGCTCGCCGGGCCAGCTCCAGGGCGCGCTGCATGGGGTGGAATCCAGCCAAGTTCTGAGCCTCGCCCATCTAGTCCTCGCGCTGCCGGGGCGACGCGATCAGGCCGCTCCCAGTGAATGAACCGGGCGGGAGCACCGACCCTTCAGGGTCCGTTAAGGGGAAGCTGGTAGTCAAGGTAGTACCTGGACGTGGCGGGACCCGCCTGGCCCTGATACTTGCTATGGAGTCCGTCGGAGCCGTATGGGTTGTCCGCCGGAGTGGAGAGGCGGGTAAATGAAATGTGTCCGATCTTCATCGCGTAGAAAAGCGTGATGCCCAGGATGCCGACATTCGAAAACTCCAGGGTGAGCTTGCCCTTCCACCCCGGGTCGATGAAACCGGCGGTCGAGTGTATCAGCAGACCGTACCGGGCAAGCGAACTCTTGCCTTCTATCCGGGCCACAATATCGTCGGGTATGTTAACGGTCTCAAGCGTGCTGCCAAGGGCGAACTGGCCGGGGTGCAGCAGGAAGGGCACGCCCTCTTCGATTGGGACCCGCTCGACGACGTCGTCGGTCGGCTTGGTCACGTCGATGTGAGTGCGCTGGTTGTTCCGGAAGACGAGGATTTCGCGGTCCAGTCTAATGTCGACGCTGGCGGGCTGGACGGCATTGTCGGCCAGGGGGTCGATAATTATGCGCCCCTGGGCCAACTCCTGTCGGATCGTCCGGTCGCTGAGTATCATGTCGAGTCCCCTATGCGTGTGACCAGGGAGGCGTCCAACCGCCGCCGCCCCACCGATTGTATCCGCGAACGCATCCAGTGTGCAAAGAGGCGCCGTCGCAATTCGCTGCGTAATTCAAATCAGAGAGGGGCAGACCTGCCGGGGTGCCCCTCCCTGGATGATGACGAAGTTAGCCAGTTCCTACTGTATCCCGAAGACAGCCTGTACGCTCAGCGATATCTCCAGCTCGCCGCCGCTGATGCTCGTATCGGGACCGGCGGCAGCGAACGACCGCACCGCCATCGCTTCCTCGAAGCCGCGCGCCTGGGGCTGGGCCCCGCCGGACTCCGAGATGAAGACCAGGCTGCCGACGGACACGCCAGTTAGACTGGCGAGGTGCTCGGCTTTGGCCAGTGCGTCGCCCACTGCCTGCTCCCGAAGCTCGACCATGAAGGGCGCGGTGTCTTCGACCGTGAAACTGATTCCGTTGATGCGGGTGGCGTCGCCCCCGGCGCCGGCAACGTCGTCGATGATGACACCAACTGCGCCGAGGTCCCGAATCTTCACGGCGGCGTTGTTGGACACGAAGTAGCCGACCAACACCTGCTTGTTCGTGCGAATCCCGTTCTGGACGACCTCGGTGTACTCGTATCTCGGCGAGATGTTGAAGTGCCTGGTCTGGATGTCTCTCTCCGCTACGCCGTTCGCCGTCAGAGATGTGACGATAGCGTCCATAGCGGTGGCGGCCTGCCCCCTGGCCTCGGCCACAGTCTTGGCGATCGCCTCCACCCCCAGGTTCAGCAGCGCCAGGTCAGGCTCCAACGAGATCTTGCCTTGACCCGTGACCCAGATGCCCGCCTGACCGGAGGCCGTCTGGACCAGCGACGAGATTATCGGGGCAGCGACGGGCAAACTGCCAACGGACCCCGATCCCTGGGGCGCGGGCGCTGGAACGGCGCCTTGGGACCGGCCAGGAAGGCTCTGCACGGGCGCCGACGGAGGAGCTGAAGCGGGACCTGGCTCGATTGCCGGCGATGCCGGGGTCTCCGCTGCCGGCTCGGCGGCCGGCGGGAGTGAGTTGACCGCGGGCGCGGCCTGCTCTGGCGCCGGTTGGCCCGAGGCGCCCGCCGTAGCCGCTTCCCCGTTCCCGCAGGCGACTGCCAGCAGCGCAACTGCCGACAGACCCATCGTTAATCCTACTCTGGCTATCATGTTCACTTGTGTGACCTCCTATGGGCTATTGTGGCCCTTGATTTCGGTGTCTCGCCCTTGAGGGCGTTCATAAGTACAGACGGGGCTCGGTCGTTAAAAGTTCCATTCGCTGTGGATCGGACGCCGGTAGATGTCCTGGAACAAGCGCGGCGAATTGGGATGCAGCGGTCCGGGGGTTAGCACCAGAGCGATGCCTACGTCCGAGAGGTGAACCGCCGCCGTAGATAGACCCACAGGGCCACTAGCGCCAGGATCACGGCCAGCCCGCCGAAGATCGCCTCCAGCTGCCACAGGGGCAGCGACAGGCCCGCCTCGTCCGGGGGCGCTTCCACTGACACGTCGACGGGCGCCAGTGCCTCTCGCCCCTCGATCTCCCGCGGCGCCGGAGTTGCAGGAGCGGGAGCAGGTCCCGCTTCGGAGATCGGCGAGACCTCGACGCTAATAGTGCCATCCATTCCGAAGGCCAGGTGGGGAATGCAGATCAGCTTGTAAATCCCTGGCTCGTCGAAACTGTGAGTGAACTCGACTGCCTCCCCGCCTTCCACCGCGACGTCGATTCCGAGTTCATTGACCGTGAACGTGTGGAGAACCGACTCGCTGGCCAACCTGAAATTGACAACCTCGCCTACGGTAAAAGTGAAATCTTTCGGGGCGAAAGCGAATGGGCCGTCGTCTCCTTCGTCCAAAAGCTCGACCTCAACGCTCCGAACGACGCTAGACGCCTGCATCGCCGAGGGCTCGGTGAGAGGAGGGGGCGCCGCCAGCGTCCTGGGCTCCGGGGCAGGCTCTTCGGACTCAGCTTGCACGGCCACTTCGATGCCTGGCTGAGCATCGCGTTCCTTGGCTGCGGGGGCCGGCGCTGCCATGGCGGCCGCCGGGGCGGGCGCTGCCTCGGCCGCAGCAGGCGCGACAGGCGCGGGAGCTTGCTCGACCGCGCTCTCGATCTCGGCGACGGGGGCCTCCGCGATAGCCGCTGAAAACGGGGCGGCGGCCTGCTCAATGGTGGCGGGGGCATCCACTTCAAGGCTAGTTGTCTGGACCAAGACGCCTGTCACATCCCCCAGCAGGAGCGCGATCACGAGAAGGGCGGCGACTGACGTAGCAAGACCGGCCGACCAGCCCAACGACGGCGCTCTTCTGACGGGCGTGGGCGCCTCGGCAAGGGTGAAGGACCTGCGGGCCTGTATCTCCGGCAGCTCGCGCAACAGGCTGACGGTGAAACGAAGCGTGTCCAGCTCCTGGCGGCATGAGTCGCAGGCGGCCAGATGCTCCTGGACCTCTTCCAACTCGGCCGGTTCCACCTGGCCGTCGATGTACGAGGACAGCAGTTGCTGCAGCCGCGCGTGTTTTCTATTTGCGAGGAAGCCGATCAATGGATTTTCGCTTTCATTGTTTCTGACGGTAACTGTCGGGCAAAAGTTCCCGATGCTGCATGAGCGCGTCGCGGGCCCGCGCCCTGGCGCGACTGAGGCGAGACTTTACTGTTCCCACGGAAGCGCCGGCGGCTTCAGCCGCCTCTTCGTAGCTGAGGCCCTGGACGTCGATCAGGACCAGCACCGCGCGATGGTCTGCCGAGAGCGACAAGATCGCCTGCTGGAGGTGGGCGTTCAGCTCGCCACGGAGGGCGTGGTCCTCTGGTGACTCTTCTTGGGACGCCGGCTGAAAGAAGGGGTTCTCCAGGGATTCGTCGAGGGACTGCTCCGGCCTTCTGGCCGAGCCCCGCATGGCGTCGCGGCTGGCATTGGCGGCGATTTTCAGCAGCCACGCCCGCAGGCTGCCGCCGCGGAACCGGGCGATGGCCCGGTAGGCGGAGATGAAGGTCTCCTGGGCCACGTCCTCAGCGCGGGCCCTGTTGCCCAGCATGCGGGCCGCCAGGTTCAGCACCTGGGCCTGGTAGCGCTGGACTATCGCGTTGAACGCAGCCAGGTCGCCCTCCTTGCTGCGGAGGGCTAGTTGGGCGTCCTCCTGGTCCATGTGCCCCTCGGTTGGGTGATGAGCGCCCGGCTCCCGGCGGAGTTGGGTTTCGGACTCACGACGCTCCGCCATGGCTGGCGCCGGTCAAGATCGTCGGTTGTGCGCAATACTCTGGCGCCGCGCGATGCGATCATCGTACCCCAAAGCCCTTGGGAGTTGCGCCAAACGCGTTGTACTATAATTATCTGATTGGACGAACGACCGTTAACGGATGCTAGGCGGAGCGAAGGCATTGAGGTCACTGATACGAGAGCTGATCGAGACAGTGCTGCTGGCGCTGACGATCTTTCTGGCGCTCCAGTTCAGCGTCCAGAACTTCCGCGTCGAAGGGTCTAGCATGCAGTCCACCCTGGAGGATGGGCAATACCTGCTAGTCAACAAGATCGTCTACTTGCGCTTCGACCGGGACACCGTCGCCGGCTTGCTGCCGTTTATCGACGATTCCGCCGACTCCGATGAATCTGTATTCGCGTTCCACGAACCACGACGTGGCGAGGTAATTATCTTCCGATATCCCAGGGACCCTTCAAGGGACTTCGTGAAGAGGGTAATCGGCCTTCCGGGTGATACGGTAGAGATACGCCGCGGCCAAGTCTTCGTAAACGGCATCCCGTTGGACGAGCCTTACATCACCCATGCGGACAGGAGAACCAAGGCCGAGATTCGAGTGGGTCAGGAGTCCTACTACGTGCTGGGTGACAACCGAGGCGCCAGCCAGGACTCGCGGGACTGGGGTCCCGTGCCCGCTGAAAACGTTATAGGCAGGGCCTGGGTCAGCTACTGGCCCCTGGAGAACTTCAGCGTCCTGCGTTGACCATGCGTTGGGGGCTGCGCTCTAATCTTGCGGGAGCCTGCTTCTCTTATCCGACGCCGCGACCACTTCGCACTACAAATTAAACTGGGGATCAAGGTAGTCCTTGTCTTTGGCGTAGACCTGGAGCCTGCCACGGGTGCTGTCGGTTACGATGATCCGGTCCTGGTCGTCGATGACAATGCCGACCGGTCGCTCGAAAAGCCCCAGGGACGTGCGGTCTTTGACTCGACGGTACGCCCGCTGGGCGTCCGGGTTGGCGTTTATGACCTCGGCCGCCCACGCGGAGAACTCGACAGCGTCGCCATATAACGCGGTGATGACGCTGCCGTTGGGCTCGTAGATCTGCACCCGTTTGTTGCCCCAATCTGTCACGTAGACGTCGCCCTCGCTGTCGACCGCCACGTCGGCCGGGTGGTCCAAGTCGCCGCCGTCGTCAGTGTTGGCCCCGCCGAAGGTCAGCAGGTGGTGGCCGGCCGGCGAGAACTTCTGCACACGGCTGTTGCCCCAATCGGCCACGTAGACGTTGCCATCCGCGTCCAGGCTAGCGCCCCACGGCCTGTCAAATTGGCCGGCGTCGGAACCCGCTGTGCCGAAGGCCGACAGGAACTCGCCGTCCCTTGTGAATTTCTGCACGCGGCTGTTTCTGGCGTCCACGACGTACAGGTTGTCCTTCCGGTCGAAAGCCAGCCCCGACGGTCCATCAAGCTGTCCTTCAGCCGCGCCCGTTTCACCCCACTGACCGATACGCTCTCCATCCTCGTTGTAGATTGCAACGATGTTCTCGTACTCGTCTGAGCAGTAGAGATTGCCTTCGGAGTCGAGGGCCATCGAGGCGGGCCACGTCAGCTCGCGGCGGGCGAAGTCACCTATGAACTGCTGGTCCATCGTCAGCTTGCCGATGCGCTTGTTTTCGGCGACCACACCTCCTGCGCCCTCCTGCCCACGGCTCAGCACGTAGAGGACGCCGTCCGCCCCCGCCGCCACGGACCACGGTTGGGTGAAACCGTTGCCGGCCGCCGCGTTTCGGCCGATAGCGTTGCTGAAGCTCCATGTCCTGCCTGCCACGGTGGTAGTCAGCATTCGATTACTCCCATATTGTTGAGCGTCCGTCCTAGACCCAGGCCGACGCCTGTCGAAGGGGCTTGCCAGCGGGCGATGCAGACCAACGCCTAACAGCTAATACTTGCTTTCGTTCCCGACGGGTCGGGACCATCTCCGTTCGTGGTGAACTCGTCGAACCACCCCCGACCTGTCGGGGCCCTTCGACAGGCTCAGGGAGAACGGATTATCCTAACGTCTATTTCTCTGAAACCAGGTACTAACGCTGCGCAAGGGCGGGTGTGAGCGTCGGTCCTCGCGGCCAGCTAAAGGGCCTCGCCGTTGGCGATGAAGCTTGGCCCCTCGAACCGCCCATTGACTATGGGGACGGCATCCATGTGAAGCCACTCTTCCAAAATGGTCGAGTACACGCCCCGGAAGTCCTGATTCGGGACCAGGTCCCCCTGTTCGAGGGCTTCCAGCCGGGTATCCGGATAGCGGCCGTATATCCCGCCGTTTATCTTCGGGCCGATCGCGAAGGCTACTCCCGCCGCGCCATGGTCTGTGCCCGAGCCGTTGTCGCGAACCCGGCGTCCGAACTCGGAGAACAGGTACATAATCACGTTGTCGTCGGCGTCATGTTCGCGCAGGTCGTCCCAGAAATCGGTGATCGCTTCGGAGACCTCGGTCCAGAGCAACGAGTGGGTCGCGGCCTGCGCGGCGTGGGTGTCGAAGCCACCGTGGTCGCAGTAAAAGACTCGCGTGCCCACATCGGCCATGTGAATCTGAGCGATGTCCCGCAGCTTCTTTGCGATGAGACTGGCGCCGTACTCCACGTTGGACTCGTACTTTTCAGGGGCAACCTTCAGGATATCGGCCCCTTTGAGCGCGTCGAGTCCGGTCTGGCCCAGGTAGTCCATGACGGGTCCCGATCCCAGGGCGGGACCGTACATGCTTGCGAAGCGTTCCAGCATCCGGTCGCGCTGTTCCTGCTGCTCGATGCTGGTGAGCAGGCCGTAGTTGGAGAGGTCCGCCACTGACGCGACCGACACTCCCGGCGCAACCAGCGCCCGGGGCAGCGCCTGACCAATGTTGACGCTGGTCACGGGGTTCTCGCCGCTGGGATCGATCTCGCGGATCGCGCGTCCCAGCCAGCCCTCGGTACCCACCGTGTCCGGCTCGCAGGTGTGCCAGATGTCCATCGAGCGGAAGTGTGACCTGGGCGAGTTGGCGTATCCGATGCCGTGGATAATCGCCATGTCACCCTGCTGGTAGATGTCGTTCATTGGGCCCATTGCAGGGTGCAGCCCGAGGTCGTCGTTCAGCTTGATCACGCGGTCCTGAGGTATCTGGAGCGACGGTCGGCTGTCGAAGTAGTTACCGTCGTTGTAAGGGATCACGGTGTTGAAGTAGTCGTTTCCACCAGTCAACTGCAGGATGACCAGGACCGGGGGCTTAACGTTGCCAGCCATTTTGATGCTCCTCCCTGAACCTCGATCGGGCGGCGTTGCCGCGGGCCGTTGCCACAGATTCTTATATTGAACGACTAGCCGAACTGATATTCCCGGGTCGCGACGATCAGGGCAAACGTCTCGGCGGTGCGTCGCTCGAGATCGGCGCCGGGCTCGACGGCCCCGTCGCTCACGACGTGGGCGACCAACTGGTCTCTGGTGGTCTCCGACAGCGTAATCGGACCCAGTATGTCCAGACAGCGGTCGACAAGCTCGGGGGCGGTCATGGCATCGCCATTGGTGCCGACACGCTCCACCATTCGCTTGACCCCCGGCAGGTCCGTGTTGCTGACGCGGTCGGCAACGAAGTTGACTCTTTTGACCAGAGAGCCGCTGTTGACCCACTCTCGCCCGGTGTGCCAGCCCTCGACGCTGGGCGGGTCGAGGATGTCCTGGCCCATGTATCCCGGCTCCTTGCCGAGGGCCTCAAGCCTGGGGTCGGGTCCAGAGAGGTCCCCGGTGCTCCGCAGTGTCCCGACCACGACTTCGACGGGACTCTTGACTTTCTGGTAAGTGGCCTCTTTAAAGAAGTCGGAGTTGAATAGGGTGCGAAGGACGGGCTTGATTTCGAAACTGTTCTCGACCAGTGTGTCCGACAGTAGCATCACCGCCGCAGGGTCGCGGGGCTCTTCGATGTTCCACGCGGGTACCTGAGGCTCGTCGGCAACGAAGAAGTTGTAAAGGTGGCGGGATATGAACTGCGGGCACGCGGGCTGCTGCAATACGATGTCGATAATGTCCTCGCCGTCGAAGCTGCCGGTCTGGCCCAGGAAGGTCTTCTCGGAGTAGTCGTGGTCCTCCGGCCTGAAGGCGAACGTCCACGGGTGTCTGCCATAAGGGTACCTGGGCATCTTTGCGTCGATCGTCCAGCCCGTGAAGGCGCGAGAGCACTCGAATACGTCGGTCTCGGTGTAGTTGCCGACGCCCAGCGAGAACAGCTCGAGGAGCTCCCGACCCCAGTTCTCGTTTGGGGCCCGCTTGTGGTTCTCGTTGTTGTCCAGCCAGTAGATCATGGCGGGGTTCTTGGCCAGGCCGAGGAGCAGGTCTCGGTAGTTGCCCATTCCATGGTTGCGGAAAAGCGTGATCTGCTCAAGAAGGTGATTGCAGTTGTCGACCTTGGCGTTGCCTGTAGCGAATACGTGGTGCCAGAACAGGGCTATCTTCTCTTCGAGCGGGCGCTGCGTCATGGCCATGAAGTAGAGCCAGTTGGCCTGGCCTGGACCAGACGCTCCCCCCGGAGTCTCGGCTATCGGGTGGTGGCGGTACAGCTCATACTCGTCCACCGGCGGCTTGCTTTCCGGGTCAAGGAGGCCTTCGACGGTGGCTTCGTAACCTTGCTCGCAAAGGGTTTCGATCTCATCCCTTGACGCGCCGAATCCCGCCCGACGCATCAGGTGCGACATGAGGGCGATGTCTTCTCTGTTGGCCATCATTACCCTCCTCGGGTGTTCATGGGCCTGGGTCCCAACGGTCACCAGGAAGAATTTTCGGTCAGGCGTCGCTAGCCAGACCGTGGGCGCAGGACTAGTCCCGCGTTGGTTTCTCCCGGCAACTCGGACAGATGCCATAGTAGTCCGTACGCTGATGGACTATCTCGTATCCGGTGGCGGCTTCAAGGCTCGCGAATTCGGCAGCGGGCCCGGAAACGTCCATATCGTCGATGCGCTGGCACTCGACACAGACGAGATGCGGATGCGCTTCAGGCCGTCGCCCGTCGTAGCGATTCGGGGTGGCCGAGAACTCGATCTCGAGGATTTGTCCCGCGTCTTTTAGTAGTTCGATGGTGTTGTAAACCGTGGCCAGGCTGGTGGAGGGGAAGCGTCGCTGCACCTGGGAATGGATCTCGCTGACGCTGGGATGCAGGTCACTGGTGGCCAAAATCTCCAGCACCTTGGCTCGCCTGGGGGTCAGGCTCACATCCCGGTGCTCAAGGGCCGACTGCATCTCGTCAAGCCGCTTTTGTATTCCCAAGGATGGGGTCAAGTAGCACGCTCCTGCGGGGTACATTGGGTGGCGGTAGAATGTGAAAGTTTGAACAAATTAGAATCGTTCTAAAACTGCCACTTTTCAGTACGGTAAATGAACACCTGATCAATGTCAAGGGATGGCGGATGGCGGAATTTGCATCCATAAGGGAAGCTACGCGGTGTTGTTGAAACTCGCTAATGAATCGTCATTGCGAGTCTCGATTCCTAGGTGAGGGCGACCGGGTCGACGTCGACGACCCAATCGCCGCCTATGGTTGTCTTGTCCAGGAGGTCTCGGGGGTCCTGGCCGCGTAGCACGATGTGCCACCGGTATCTGCCCCTGAGACGGGTGGGGTAGGCTGGCACCGGCCCAAGCACCTCGACGTCCGACATGCTCCAGACCTGCTGTTGCTCCGCCAGCGAGTCGAACATGCGACGGGCCTCCTGCTGGCATGTCTCGTTGCTGATATGTGCGTAAAGCAGACGGATCAGCCGGCTATATGGCGGATTTGACTGACCCCGTCGAAGGGCCATCTCCTGCGTGTAGAAATTTCGATAGTCCTGGGCGGCGGCGGCCCGGATGGCGTAGTTGTCTGGCTGGTAGGTCTGGATTACGACCTTGCCCGGCTTTGCGCCACGGCCCGCTCGGCCCGCCACCTGGTACAGGAGCTGAAACGCCCGCTCCCCCGCGCGGTAGTCGGGGATTCCCAGGCCCACGTCCGCCAACACGGCCCCAACCAGCGTCACTGAAGGAATGTGGAGGCCCTTGGCGATCATCTGAGTGCCAACAAGCGCGCGTGCCTGGCCCGACCTGAACCGGTCGAGCAGCGCCTGATAGTCGCCCACGTTTCGTGTGGTGTCCCGGTCCCAGCGCAGCACCGGCGCGTCGGGAAAGCGCTGCTGGAGGGCTTCCGCGACCGATTGCGTGCCCACGCCATAGTAGCTGAGACGGTAGCCCAGGCACTCCGGGCACTGCTTCGGCAGCCGACGCCGAACGCCGCAGTAGTGGCAGACGAGCCGGCTGACGCCTCGGTGGTAGGTCAGAGCCACGTCGCATCGGGAGCACCTCATCTGGTGGCCGCAACTACGGCACTGCATCTGGGACGCCGTGCCCCGACGGTTTAGAAACAGCATCATCTGGTTGCCCGAGGCCAGGCAGGACTCCATCTCGTGGTCGAGCCGGCGGCTGAAGATGTGGCGATTTCCGGCCTTCAGCTCCTGGCGCATGTCCACGATCTCCACCCCCGCCAGCGGCGTCGCTTTCCCGCGTCGATTGCCGGCCGCGGCGACCCGATGGGGCAGGGTGAACAGGGTGAGATGCTTCGTCAGTCCGCGGTAGTACGAGCCCACATCTGGAGAAGCGCTCCCGAGGACAACGGTGGCGTTCGTCAGTTCGGCCAATCTGATGGCGACGTCTCTGGCGTGATACCTCGGCTGGGCGTCGTGCTGTTTGTACGTCCATTCGTGCTCTTCGTCGATCACGATGAGGCCCAGCTCGTCGACCGGGGCGAATACAGCGCTTCGTGAGCCGACCACGACCTGATAATCCCCTTGACGCGTCCTCCACCACTGGTCGAACCGCTCTCCTGCCGACAGGCCGCTGTGCAGCACGGCCACATCGTCCGGAAACCTGGATGCGAAGCGCTCGATGGTCTGAGGGGTCAGGGCGATCTCGGGCACCATCACGATTGCTCGCCTGCCAAGCTCAAGGCACCGTGCGACAGCGTCCAGATAGACCTCGGTCTTGCCCGAGCCGGTCACGCCTTGAAGAAGGAAGGTCGCCGGAACGCGGGCCTCGATGGCCGCCGCGACAGCCCGCGCCGCTGCCCGCTGGGGCCGGGTGAGCAACACGGGCGCTGAGGCGCTGAACCGCTGGCCCGCCAGAGGGTCCCTGTCAGCCCTCATTTGCACCGAATGGAGCCACCGGCGCTCCAGCAGACGGGCGACAGCGGAGGCGCCGTGCTCCTTCCGCGCCCGTGCGGCGGGCACGGGCGCGTCCGCCTCCAGCAACGCCTCGACCAGCGCGGCCTGACGCGGCGCCCGGCGAGCGGCCCACGGCATCCAGGCGCGCACCTCTTCCAATGTCCCCGGGGCCAAGGTCAGATGGTCGATCTGCCTTGGCACCAGGCCGCCCCCGACGCGCTGCACCCTGCTCTCGAGCACCCCGCGGGCGACCAGACGCGTGGCGACACCGCGGGCGCTCTCCCCCAATGCGCGCCCCAGCCTGTTCAAGGCGACGGACCCCTGGCGACGCACGTATTCCAGCACTCTGAGTTGGAAGGGGCTATTGGCTGCCGCCGACAGGTCTTCGATCTCCGGGCTTATCGACACCACGGCACGGGCCCTGAACCGTCCCCCAGGCGGCAGCATCGGCGCGGCGGCCTCGAACAGCGAGCAGATGTAGTAGCTGCTGATCCACCGCGCGAGAGCCAATTGGTGTTGGTCAAGCAGAGGATCGGGGCCGGTGGTTTCGAGGATGTCCCGCGTTTGCTCGACCTGCGGCGTTGGGACGATGTCGAATACGATGCCCTGGAGTGTGCGGGGGCCAAAGGGGACCCTGACGGACTGGCCGGGGGTCAGGTCTAGGTGTTGGGGTACGGAGTAGCTGAAGGTTCGGCTGTGACCGGCCGGGGCGTCGACGGCGACCTCAGCGAAAGTCATCGGGCCGCGGACCTCCGATCCCGTTGGCGGGCCCTGGAGCGTTGGCTACCTTCTGGCCTCTTTGATCCGCGCCGCGCGGCCGGAGCGTCCACGCAGGTAGTACAGCCGGGCCTGCTTGACGCGGCCGCGGCGGGTCACCTTCACGTACTCGACCACGGGGGAGTGGGTGAGGAAGGTACGCTCGACGCCGATCTCATAGCTGACTCGGCGGACCGTGAACGACGCGCCTGGCCCCGAGCCCCGATTCCGGATCACGACGCCCTCGAACACCTGTGTCCTGGTGCGCTGGCCCTCGGTTACACGTGTACCCACGCGCACCGTGTCGCCGGGGCGAAACTCCTCAATCTCGGAGTTCGGCTCTAATTTGACTAGCTCGTAAGCTTCCATAGTGTTTTGTTCTCTGGGAAGAAATGCGGACCCCATTTCGGGTCCGTTTATTCTAATCATTATAGAATCCGCGGCGCAAGGGCAACAGGGTGCCCGGCGCGCGGGTCTGACCGCTGAATCCACCGCTTGATACGCTTCCCCGAATCGGTCCAGATCGATCACAGGTGATGACATCGGCCGGCGAATGGCAGGCTTGTACGGTCACGGGCCATATGCGAGAATTCCGACTGTCCGCACGGGCTTGTCCCGTTCAATGCAGTGGGGCCCAGCTCCTGAAGGCGGGGCGATTCGACGTGAACGACATCAGACAGCTTGACATCGACGGGCTGCGGGAAGCCCTCTCGGACCAGGTGGTCGGGCGCCAATTCTACTATCACGGGCGGCTTGTCTCCACCATGGACGAGACCCACCGGCTGGCCGGCGAGGGCGAGCCAGAGGGCGCCGTGGTATTCGCCGAGGAGCAGCCCGGGGCACGAGGACGGTTCAACAGGCCGTGGATTTCACCCCCTGGCCTGAACCTGTCATTCTCCGTTCTCTTCAGACCCGATATCGATAAGATGCCTTACTTGAACATGGCTTCCGCTCTGGCCGTTGGGGACGCGGTGTCCGACCTCGCCGGACTGGCCACGAAGATCAAGTGGCCGAACGACGTACGCGTGGACGGCAAGAAGCTGTCGGGCATTCTTGTGGAGTCTGACACCCTCGGCGCCAAGATCGACCATGCGGTAGTCGGCATCGGCGTTAACGTGAACCTGGACGCCGGGCGCCACCCGGAGATCGCCTCCATCGCTACCAGCATCATGAGCGAGTGCGGGAGGGAGTTCGACCGGTCGACCGCGATGCGCCTGGTGCTGGAGCACCTGGACCGTTATTACGCTCAGATCAAGTCCGGTATCTCGCTGACGTCTGAGTGGGCATCGAGGCTCGAAACCCTGGGGAGGTTGGTTCAAGTCCGCTGGCGTAACAAAGTAATCGACGGCACCGCCGAGACGGTAGACGACCAGGGCAACCTGGTGGTCCGACAGTCCGATGGCTCGAAAGTCAGCGTCGTGGCGGGCGAAGTCACGCTCCAGGTGTAAGCCCGTCGTGCCACCAGGGCTAGCCCTGGACCCGTAATTGGGTGGGCAGGCTGGGCGGAGTTGTCAGCGAGTCCTTACGACGAAGCTCCTAGAGCCTATAGCGAAACTCGCAAATGTGTCATTCTGGAGGAATCCCGATTCCATCGGGACGACGAAGAAGCCCTTCGGGAGGCGTAGATTCTTCGCTTCGCTCAAGAATGACTGATTAGGATAGATTAGACACTTAGTCGCATGCGAGGAGGAGCCTGTTGCTCGAAGAAAAGCTGAGCCTGCACGGCAAGACCGTCGTGATCACCGGCGGAGGCACAGGCCTGGGCCGCGAGATGTCGCTGGCCATGGCCCGCGCCGGCGCCGACCTGGTTATCGCGTCGCGTCGTACGGGACCGATAGAGGAGGTCGCGGGGATGGCGAGGGAGATGGGGCGGCGCGCCATCGCGGTGTCCACCGACGTTACAGACTCAGCGCAGGTCAACCGGCTCATGGACCGCGCCCTCGAGGAGTTCGGCCAGGTGGACGTGCTGTTCAACAATGCCGGAATCGTACGCGGCCAGGGCGCGACGCCGATCTGGGAGATCACCGACGACGACTGGCGCGTCGGAATCGAGACCAACATGAGCAGCGCCTTCTACTGCTCTCGGGCCATCGCCAGGCACATGGTGGAGCGCGGCACTGGCAAGATCGTCAATGTGTCGTCAGGCTTTGGGTTCCGGGGTGGCCGCGACAACTACATGTACTGCGTGGGCAAAGGCGGAGTGGTCCAGCTCACGCGCACCCTCGCCACCAGCCTCGGGCGCTACGGCATCACAAGCACCTGCATAGTCCCGGGCTTCGTGCCGACCGAGGGCACGGACGAGTCCAGGTTGACGCTGCCGAGGGGTGAGTTCATACCGGTCGGCAGGGTGGGCCACCCACACGAGTTGGGACCCGTCGCGGTGTTCCTGGCCTCATCGGCCTCCGACTACATGAACGGCGAGGCGTTCATGGTGGACGGGGGAGGCCTGGCTGGAGGGCTCGCGCCGACCGGCTACGCGCCGCAGATACCGCTGCAGGTCTAGGCGCCGCGTTAGGCGCCTTTGGTGCGCCGGTCCTAACAAGATTGCTTATGCGGGATTTCGTCAAGAACTTTGAGGCGGACCGGTAGGAGGCCACCCCAGATTGCTTCGTCGGCTGCGGCCTCCTCGCAATGACGGTTCAAGGTCGTATTCCAAAAAGAACCTTGGCTGCGGCCTCCTCGCAATGACGGTTCGAGAGTGTATTTCAAAGACATCAGATTAGGTTTGGGGAGATGAGAAGATGCCGATTCCGCAAGAGTGGGACCTGAGCGGAAAGTCTGCGGTCATCACCGCCGACCGGCGGGGCTGGACGCCGCACCTGGCGTCCGCGCTGGCGGAGGCTGGCGCGAACGTGGTGGTGGCGGGGTCCGAGGGGTCGGACATGGCAGACGCCGTGGCGGCCGTTGAAGCCCAGGGACGGACAGGGGTGGCCATCCCCACGGACGTCACCGATGCGGCCAGCGTCGCGGCAATGGTCGATAGCGCCGTCTCCAGCATGGGCAGGCTGGATATCCTGGTGAATAACGCCCGGGCGGAGTTCGGCAAGCGATTCGAGGACGTCACCGAGTCCGAGTGGCAGACGATCATGGACTTCAACGTGAAGTCCATGTTTCTGTGCTGCAGCGCCGCCGGCAAGAAGATGCTGGAACAGGGCAGCGGGCGCATCGTAAACATCGGATCGGGTCTGGCGGTCAGGGGTCTGTGGAACTCGGTTGCCGCGTGCGCCGCCCAGGGCGCTGTGCACCAGCTCACCTCGGCCCTGGCGCTGGAGTGGGGGCGCAGCGGAGTCCGCGTCAACTCCATCGGCGCCGGATGGGTCACCCCGGAGGAGCAGACCGAAGAGTCGCAAAAAGAGCTGCTGGTGCGCTACCTGCCCTCGCGCAGGAAGGGACATCCTAACGACCTGGCGGGCCTACTGGTCTACCTGGCATCGGACGCCTGCGACTTCGTTACGGGACAGACCATATTCATCGACGGCGGCGCGCTGGCCCACGCCTGAGTTGGCGGCGGCTGTCGGGTGAATCGGCGCTTGCTTTGAATCGCGTTGAGCCGGCACCAGACCCCCCCTAAACTCGTTAGGGCTCACGGCGCCGCGCCCTTCGACCAGCTCAGGGCGAACGGGGTCCTGATGACGGCGGGGTTCGTGGTGAGCTCTCCGGATTATCGACCCCGACAAGTCGGGGCTCACGGCCTACGGATCATCCTATCGACTGATTCCATAACTTGGTGGTAGGGGCCGCGCGTGGAGCTACAGTTAAGGGTCCGACCCAGGTCCAGGCGGAACACCGTCGAACTCGGTGACGCCGGCCTGGTGACGGTCCGAGTGACCGCCGCTCCGGAGCGCGGCAAGGCCAACAAGGCGGTGGTCGCGCTGCTGGCGAAAACCTTGGGTGTGCCCAGGAGTAGCGTCACGCTGGTGCGGGGGCTCACATCACGGGACAAGGTCGTCAGGATCGACGGGATGACCGAGGGGGAGGTCCGTGGGCGGCTGCGCTAACCAAGTCGACTGATGATGAATCCTCGGATTACGGTGAGGATGAGGAGGGCCACCATAGGCGAGAAATCCAGCATCCCGAATCGGGGCAGTACCCGCCTGATGGGCGCAAGGATGGGCTCGGTTACCTGGTAGATGATGGCGACGACCGGGTACAGAGGGCTGCTCTGGCCGACCTGGAACCAGGACAGCAGGACTCTGCCGAAAAGTGCGATGTACAGCACCGTACTGAGCAATGAGATGAACCGGACAAGTAGCTCGTCCACCCGCTACCCTCCCAGCGCTTTCGACTTGTCGTAAGCAGCGCTCACCGCACCGATCACCGCCGCGCGGAACCCGGCGTCCTCCAGCGCTTTCAGGGCCTCGATGGTGGTGCCCCCAGGCGAGGTGACCATGTCCTTCAACTCCGCCGGGTGACGCCCAGTCTCCTTGACTAGCCGCGTGCTACCCAGCACTGTTTGCAGCGCCAGCTTTCTCGCCACGTCCCTGGCCATGCCCAGGTAGACGCCCGCGTCGATCAGCGCCTCGATGAACAGGAACACGTAGGCGGGGCCGCTGGCGCTGAGGGCAGTGGCCATGTCGATCAGCTTCTCGTCGTCGGCGTAGTGCTCCTCGCCCAGCGTGGCCAATACCCGGCGGGTGGTTTCCACCCGGTCCTCGGGCACCGCCGCGGAGGCGGTCCAGACGCTCATGCCGGCGCCGATCTGTGCCGGGGTATTGGGCATCACCCGAATCACGGCCTCGTGGCCCAGGCCGTCCACTAGGGTCCTGGTTGTCGCCCCCGCCACGATAGACAACACCGCATTGTCCCTGGCCAGCGTCCCCTTAAGGTCGGACATCACATGAGACAGGCTCTGGGGCTTGACGGCCAGCACGGTCAGCTCGGCGCCTTCGAGGGCGTCGGCGTTGTTGGCCTGCGTCTTCACGCCGTATTTGCCCTCCAGGTGCTGGCGGCGGCTATCCACCGGCTCGCCGACGGACACCGCGCCCGCCGGAGCTATCTGGGATTCGACTATGCCGGCTATGATAGCCTCGGCCATCACGCCGCCGCCGATGAAGGCGATTCTCATATTACCCTCTTGTTATTCGGACCAGCGTCGCCCCAGTTGGCCGAATCAGCACACCCGGATCGCCAGCCTGTCATGCTGAGCGGAGCGAAGTATCTAGCCTCTGGTAGGCGGACGGGTCTCGGGTTAAGCGAGATTCTTCCCCCGACACGTCGGGGTCAGAATGACAGATCGACCGGGATTCGCGTCGTTCGATCAGGACCGTTGGAGCGAGCATCGTCGACTGGCGGCGCCCACGCCTTACGGCAGCCTGCCGTCGCTGGCCAGCGAGACCGCCACCCTTATCGATTCTAGCATGCTCTCGGCGTCGGCAACGCCCTGGCCGGCGATGTCGAAGGCCGTGCCGTGGTCAACGGAGGTGCGTATGAACGGCAGGCCGATGTTGACGCTGATGCTGTGGACCCAGTCGTGCACCTTGATCGGGATGTGGCCCTGGTCGTGGTACATAGCGATTACCGCGTCGTATTTGCCGTCGATGGCCTGGTTGAACACCGTGTCGGCCGGGACCGGCCCGGTAGCTTCGATTCCGGCTGCCTGAGCCTCCTTTACCGCCGGAGCGATCTGCCGCTCCTCCTCGTCACCCAGCAGGCCGCCGTCACTGGCGTGAGGATTGAGGGCGGCGACCCCGATGCGTGGCTGGGCGAAGCCCCACTCCTTGAAGACCGTGTCGGTCAGCTCGATCTTGCCCAGGACGTTCTCTCTGGTCACGTAGTCGCAGGCGACGCGCAGCGACCGGTGGGTAGTCAGGTGGACCACCCGCAGCACGCCAGCGACAAGCATAGTGGCCACGTTCTTGGCGCCGGTCTGGCTCTGGAATATCTCCATGTGGCCGACATCTTTGTACCCGGCCAGGCTGCACGCCTCCTTATTGATGGGGGCGGTGGCGATGGCCTGTACCCGACCTTCGGCCGCCAGCTCTCCGGCCTTGAGTATCCACTCCACCGACGCCTTCCCCGCGACGGGCGATAACTCCCCGTACTTGATGCTCGCGAAGTCCAGGTTCTCCAGGTCCAGCACGTCGACAGTGCCGAGGCGGCCTTCTACGTCATCGATGTCGTGGGTGGCCCGAGCGCTGGCGGCGGAATCGATCAGGCTGAGGGCCGCACTCATGGCCGCGGCGCTCCCCACGACGAAGGGCCTGCACTTCCGGTACACCCAGTCGTCCTGCAGCGCTCGCGCGGTGACCTCCGCGCCAATGCCGGCGGGGTCGCCCATGGTGATGGCGACCAGCGGTCGCTTTGGCATCTGGTCCGTCTCTCCGGGCTAGGTTGCTAGTCGCATTTGCTGTAGCCGCAGTCCAGGCACTTGAGGCAGCCCTCCTGCGGTATCAGCGACCCGGAGCACCTGGGGCATCGGGCGCCCGTCGACGTGTAGTGCTGGCCGTTGGTGCCGTTGGCCGGGCTCTTATCCGGTCTGGTGGACGGGAACAGGCCAAGCTGGGCGACGGACTGCGGGTCCTCCAGACCCACGCTCTCCTCGAGCCCACCAACGTGGTTGCTCAGGGCGTGGGCCACGGCGTCGGGTGCGGAGCGTATCAGCGTGCCGCCGTCCCACGCCGGACAGCAGGTTATGCCGTTAAGCTGCTCGACGATCTGGTCGGGGTCGATGCCGGACCTCAGCGCCAGCGAGACGAGACGAGAGACCGCTTCCAGGTTGGCGTGGTCGCAGCCTCCGGCCTTGCCCATGTTGGTGAACACCTCGAAGGGCCTGCCGGCGTCGTCGAAGTTGATGTTGACGTACATGTTGCCATGGCCCGTGCGGACGAGGTCGGTGACGCCCGAGACGGACTTCGGCCGCTGGCGAGGCACCAGCGTCCCGAGGGCGGCGCCCAGTTCGCCTGCTGCCGCCGCGCCACCCGTCTCCAGCACCTGCATCGACTTTGAGCCGTCGCGGTAGACCGTCACCGCCTTGCAGCCTGTCTCCCACGCCAACTCGAAGGCCCCCTTCACGTCCTCGACGGTGGCGCTGTTGGGAAGGTTGATTGTCTTGGAGACGGAGTTCGTTACGTGCTTCTGCCAGATGCCCTGCATCCTGACATGGGCTTCAGCGTCTATCGCCATCGAGGTCCTGAAGATCGCCGGGTCCAGACCATGCTGCTCGAGGATATTTTCTGAGCCCTCCGGGTCCTCGGCGAGCCGCTCCAGTACGCCTCTGACATCTTCGTCATCCCCGATTTGAGCATCGAGAGATTCCCGGATCGACGTCGGAGCATCCAACAGGCGGGAGCCGCTGCCCTCGTGGTCCTTCCACAGCACGTTGGACCACCAGGCCAGCGCGAAGTGGGGCTCTATTCCGCTGGAGCAATCGGCCAGCCGGCTGATGGTGCCCGTGGGAGCGATGGTGATGACGCTGGAGTTGCGGACCGGGGGCAGGCCCCGCTCCTTCAGCGCCGACCGTTCGTACTCGGGGTAGGGCCCGCGCTCGACCGCCAGGTTGTGGGACTCGTCCCATGCGATGCGCTCGATGAAACCGCCCAGCTCCTCTGCCAGGACGAGCGCGCGCTGCGAGTCGTAGGGCACACCCAGTCTCACCAGCGCGTCGGCGAATCCCATGACGCCCAGGCCGATCCGCCGAGTGGCCAGGTTGACCTCCCGGAGCTGAGGCAGCGGGAAGCTGTTGACCTCGATCACGTCGTCGAGGAACCTTACCGCGGTCCTCACAGTCTGCTGAAGGGCATCCCAGTCGAAGGCGTTTGCGCTTATGTGCCTGTCCAGGTTTATGGAGCCGAGGCAGCAGTTGCTGTAGTTCTCGAGGAACTCCTCACCACAGGGGTTGCTGGTCTGGATGAGGCCCATCTGTGGGTTGGGGGCTGTGTCCCAGACGCGGTCCATGAAGACCACGCCCGGGTCGCCCGTCTTGTGAGCGGACTCGGCTATCTCGTCCCACAGGTCCCGGGCGCGGACTGTCTCGACCACCTGGTCGGCGGGGCCGTCGCCCTCGTTACGAGGATTTACCAGGTCCCACTCGGCGTCCTCCCTGACAGCCTGCATGAATGCGTCGGTGATCTGTACCGAGATGTTGAAATTCTGAAGGGTGTCGTCGCTGTCCTTGCAGTGTATGAAAGCGCGGACGTCGGGGTGGTTGTCGCGTAGCTGGCCCATGTGCGCTCCCAGCCGGAAGGCGCCCTGGGTCAGCGTCGCGCCGACTGCCGAGTAGAGCTTCATCACGGCGATGGGGCCGCAGGCGTTGCCGTGGGTGGTCCTGATCTTGTCGTTTTTGGGCCGTAGCTTGGAGAATCCGAAGCCGATGCCACCGCCCCATTTCTCTATCATGGCGGCGTCGTGGGCCACCTGCATGATGGACTCCATGTCGTCGTCGGGCGAGACGACGAAACAGGCCGAGAGGCAACCCCGGTCGGTGCCCGCGTTGACCAGGGTAGGGGAGTTTGGCAAAAACCGCAGCGACGTAAGCAGGTCGTAGAAGC
This sequence comes from Dehalococcoidia bacterium, assembly GCA_965248005.1. Lineage (GTDB taxonomy): Bacteria > Chloroflexota > Dehalococcoidia > Lucifugimonadales > UBA1123 > CBDFIE01. Next base: position 500,831 of record OZ252049.1, on the reverse strand, counting down.
GGTCCTCCCAGAGCGTCCGCTGCGCGGGCTGTTCGCCCAGCGCGATGGCGCTGGAGACCCTTCTGAACAGATCCTCCGGCGTCTCGGCGGTGTTGCCGTCGTCGTCTTTGCGGAGGTAACGCTCTTCGAGGATGTGCAGCGCGTTGTCGGACATGGCCAGCTTACTCTCGGCCGTTGAGGTCGCGGGAGCGCCGCCGCCGTTGAACTTTAGCGCGGCGATCTTGCCTATGACGTCACCGGTTACGCCGGCGGACTCCAGCGTGCGTTCGACCTCGGTCAGCAACTCTTCCCTGGACTCGCCGAATCCGTCGGGTCTTTCATCCGCGTTCATGCCTTCGACTCCTGAGTTGCAATCTCTGTCAAAAAATTATTCAGTTTGTTGTATTGATTCATTACAAATGTTGGCTCGTATTCCGGGGTGCCGTTCCGCTTTACCTGGGCCTTCGACCGGTCAGCCACGATCGAATGATAGCACAGCATTAGAACAGTTGATCTGCAGTAGGGTAGAGACTCGGCGAAGGGGTGCTACGCCGGGTGGACCTGTGGCCTTTTGGTCACCCGGCGCCGACGTTTGGGTAAGAGGATGTTCTCCTCATCCGCCATCGACAGGGCGAGCTGGTTAGTCGGAACGGCGTCATCTCGCTCCTTGGGCTCCAGGAGCGCGTCGATCTCCGACTTGAAACTCTCGATGTCCCGGAACTCCCTATATACGCTGGCGAACCTGATGTACGCCACGCGGTCGATGGCCTTGAGCCGGTCCATGACAAGCTCGCCGACGTCCCTGGAGGAGATCTCGGCGCGACTGGCGTCCGAAAGCTGCGACTGGATCTCGTTGATGACCTTTTCAATCCGGCCCAGGGGCAGCGGCCTCTTGGCGCAGGCCTTGGTGACGCTGGCCCACAGCTTGTCGCGGCTGAACTCCTCTCGCCGGCCATCGCGCTTGACCACCACAAGCTCGCGCATCTCAACAAGCTCGTAGGTCGTGAAGCGGGTCTCGCAGGCCAGGCACTCCCGCCTGCGGCGGATGCCGTCGCCCGACTCTCTGGAGTCTATTACCTTGGAGTTATTCTTGCTGCAGAAGGGGCAGTGCACGGTGAATTCCGATTCCAAACAAGTATTAGAAGTGTATTAAAAACCACAACGGCTCGTGATGCCCAAGTACGATACCACTATATATTGGGGTGTGTCAATTAGAATATTCCATAGATTTGCACCCTGATTTATCGCGGATGTGTTGTTGGGGCTCGGCCGGCCCGGACAACGCCTTCGGCATCTAGTATCCAGTGTCAGAAGTTGCCGTCAGGTTGATCCGTTCGCCCTGAGCCAGTCGAAGGGTCGCCGCGTCGGTGCCCCGACGAGTCGGGGGCGGGATGGTGACGCCGGCTATCGAGAAAAAGTACTGGTGGCCTTTCCGAGGTTCTCCGCGCGGACTCGTCGGCGCAGACGAGGGCCGTGGGAATTTGATTGGCGTGGTGCGAGTCCTCTCCGGATTGCTTCGCCTCGTACCCACTCCTCGTAATGACGGACCTGAAACTCGTTCCAAAGTCACTGAACTCGACTCGGGAAATAGGGATTGAGAGTAGTGCTCAGTCGCAGCGAAACAAAAAAAGGCGCCGCTCGATCGAGCGGCGCCTTTTCAGTTAGCCTCGGCCCGGAAACCCGGGTCCAATTTCAGTTGGTCTGGACGTTATTGTTCTCCATGCGTGCCCGAGCCCGAGAGTACCGGCGCAGGAACGGCGGCAAGTCGAGTTCGCTCTCGTCGCTCTTCAGCACTTCGCTCAGCAGCCGGTCGACCTGGTCCTCTTTGTCTCCGAAGCCCTCGCCTGACGGGAACCCGGTGGCGATGATTGTGATCTTCAGCTCGTTTTCCATCTTGAGGTCGGTGGTCATCCCAAAGATGATGTTGGCGTCTGGGTCCACCACACGCTGGATCACCTCGGCGGCTTCGTGAAGCTCGGAGAGCCTCATGTCGCTGCCGCCCGTGACGTTGAAGAGCACGCCCCGCGCGCCCTCGATGGACACGTCCAGCAGGGGATTTGTGATGGCCTGCTGTGCCGCCTCCCGCGCCCTGTGCTCCCCGATCCCCCAACCTATGGACATCCACGCGGGCCCTGACTCTCGCATGACCGCGTTGACGTCGGCGAAGTCGAGGTTTATGTCTCCCGCCACCGTAACCAGCTCCGCGATGGACTGGACGCCGACTCGTAGCACGTCGTCCGCCATCTTGAACGCGTTCTCTGCTGTGATCTCCTCCTCGGCAATCACATGCAAACGCTCGTTGGGGATCACCAGCAGGGTGTCGACGTGCTCCCGGAGCCGTTTCACGCCCGATTCGGCTACGCGTGACCTGCGCAGCCCCTCGAAGGCGAATGGCCTGGTCACCACGCCGACGGTGAGCGCGTTGGTCTCTTTGGCGATCTGCGCTATGACCGGAGCGGCCCCCGTGCCGGTACCGCCGCCCATGCCGGCGGCAACGAACACCATGTCGGACTCGTTGACCACTTCGTAGAGGTCCTCGCGGCTCTCTTCTGCCGACCTGGCGCCCAGCTCCGGGCTGCCGCCCACGCCCTTGCCCTGGGTGAGCTGATCGCCGATGCGCATCTTGAGCGGCACGTCGCTTCGTAGTAGGGCCTGGGAGTCAGTGTTGACGACGATGTACTCGACGCCTGGCACCCGCTCTCTGAACATTCGCGATACCGCGTTAGAGCCGCCTCCGCCGACGCCTACTACCTTTATCCGCGCGGCGCCTTCTTGCTCATCTCTATATATGTTCACGATATTTCCCCCTTATAGATTGAATATGATTATCTGGGCAGCAGTTTCTTGAAGATCTTCGACACCCCGCCGTTCGGGGCGCTCTCGAATTCCGGTGCCGCGTTAACGACCGTCGCCTGGGCGCTGGCCTCAGCCTTCACGGCCCACAGCAGCATGCCGACACTGGTGGCGAATTTGGGTGAGCGCAGCTCGTCCGGCAGGTCGTGAATGCCGCTGGGCACGCCAATCCGTACGTGATTGGAGATCGTACTTCGCATCATGTCGTCCAGGCCCGGAAGTCCCGATGCTCCGCCGGTCAACACGAGTCGGACTCCAGAGTTTTCGCTCCGGCCCGATTCGTGAAGCTTTATCCGGACCAGCCGAACCAGCTCCTGGGCCCTCTCTCGTATCAGCTGGCAGATCTCCCTGACTGCCACCTGCCTGTGCCTGGCACGCCCCTCGATCGGCAACGACACCTCCTCGTTTGCCTTGACGGTGGCCGGTTCGGTGTTGCCGATTTCTAGCTTGGCTTCTTCGGCGGCTTCGTGAGTCGTGCTGTAGGTAACGCGAATGTCGTTGGTGAACTGGAAGCCGCCGATAGGCAGCGTGGCGTTGTAAAACACCGTCCCCCGGGAGTAGACGACGATATCGGTCGTCCCGCCACCCACGTCCACCAGCGCTGCGCCCCTCTCCATCTCATCCTCGGTGAGCACCGCCTGGGCGCTGGCAATTGGCACGAGGACCAGGGAGACCACGTTTACGCCCGCCTGCTCGACGGCAAGCGTCAGGTTGTCTACCAGGTCGCTGGCGCCCGAGATGACATGGGTCTCGACCTCGAGGCGTGCCGTGTGCATTCCCAGCGGGTTACGGATGCCGCGCTGGCCGTCCAGCATGTAGTTCCGAGGCAGCGCGTGGAGGACCTTCCGCCCCTCCTTGCGGCTGGAGGCGGCCACGGTGCCCGGCACCTGGAACAGGTCGGCGGCGGTGATAACCCCTCGCTGTGTTGCCCATCGTAGCTGGTCGTGTCGGTTCTGATAGGTGATATGAGAGCCGGTGACACCGACGTAGGCTTCGTTTACGGTAACCCCCGCGAGTCTCGCGGCCTCGGCCACGGAGGCCGAAATGGCGCTCCGGGTGGCACCCACGTCGGTGACGTTGCCCTTCTCGATGCCCTCCGAAGGGACGACGCTGTGCGACAGCACACGTATTCCGTGACGGCCGTCCCGACGGGCGACAATCGTGCACACCTTTGACGTACCCACGTCGATAGCAACGACTATTTCGGGGTCCTGCATCATCGTCCAATCTCCGATATCCGCCCTGAACAGGCGTCTGGCTGTAAAATCACGTGTCCGAGCCGCGAGCCAATACCGGCCGGGAATGAAAGTTGCCGTCCGACCTGTATCGCTCTGTCTGACGACTCTTGTCCGGCCCTATATCCGCTCCGCGATCCGCATCTTCGCGCTGCGGGCTCTTGGGTTTGACTTAACCTCTTCCGCCGACGGAGTGATAACTCGGCGGTTAATCAGGCGTAGGCTTGGTTCGTGTCCGCATATGCATACCGGCGTCGACGGAGGACAGATGCAAGTCGATGCCTCGCGGCGGAGCAGCTCCTTGACCAGGCGGTCCTCCAACGAGTGATAGCTGATAACCACGAGCCTCCCGCCGGGACGCAAGATCCGGATGGCGCCTTCGAGTCCCGCCTTCAGGTTCTCCATCTCCCCGTTGACGGCGATTCGGAGCGCCTGAAACGTGCGAGTCGCGGGGTGTATTCGCCGCCGGGCGGACCGACTCGAGGCGCCGGCGACCACGCCGGCTAGCCGGGTGGTGGTCTCGATCGGTCGTCGTCGCACAATGGCGCGCGCTATCGCGCGGGCCCGCGGCTCCTCGCCAAACTCGCGGATAACGGCCTCTAGCTCCCGTTCCGGATACTTGTTTACGATACTGTCCGCCGTGGTCCGGCCATCGGTGCTGAACCGCATGTCCAGGGGCGCTTCGTGACGGAAGCTGAAACCGCGCCCAGGTGTGTCTAGCTGACGCGAGGATACGCCCAGGTCGAACAGCACGCCGTCGGCCGGCGTTGACTCATGGGCCGAGGCGAGCTGGGCGACGTCGGCGAAGTTCCCCTGCACCAGCACAGCGTGCGGAGCGAACGAAAGGTGACTCTCAGCCGCTTCGAGTGCCTCGCGATCGAGGTCGATCCCCAACAGCGACACGTTGACGGATGCGCGGAGTACCGCCCCGGTGTGGCCGCCCTCGCCGACGTTACAGTCGACATATACGCCGTCGGGCGTGACACTGAGGGCGTCCAGGACCTCGGCCGTCATCACCGGAATGTGGGCTGGGTCTGTCGCGTGCTCAGACACCGGGTCTACCGCGACGCTGGATGTGGTGGGCGAAGGCCGGCTGATGCACCGGGTTCGCCCTTCGTGAAAGCGAAGGGACTCCTTGACCACGGTCACGTCCGGGGACGCAACCGACACGCATCTCGCCGGAGAAGCAGAAACGGCCATTGTGGTAGCGCGGTTGGCGTTGGGCCATGTTAACATAAGGACAATTCTTCGACTAAGAATTCGGGTGAAATAACGCCAGAGACGCCAACTCATCATGCTCCGGCCGGGCACAGACGTTTGGACAATGTCTGGTGGAAATATTAACTTTCCCCCAAAGTCTCCCAGACAAATTGACAACCACGCAAGGGTTATTAGGAACTCTTCGTCGGGTATTGTTACGGAATATTTCTAATTTTGCGCTTTTTGTCAGATGTTTGTCAGAACGTGCTGAATTCGGAGTCGAGACCCCTGTCATTCCTTCGGCAGGCTCAGGACGGCGTCTGAGCGAGCTGGATGCGGGAGAAGAATCTAGGCGTTAGGAACCCGGAAGTACGACGCTTCGCGGAGCCTGCCCCTATCCGCCAACGGCGGGCGAAGTGGCGACAGATGGAGGGTTCGGCCGTTGTGCCGAGCCAAATATAGGGAGGCAAACGATCTTCAAACTGTCCATCCTGACGATAAGCGACGCCGGCTCGAAGGGCGAGCGCGCGGACACCAGCGGAGAGGCCATCAGCGAGATGATGGCCGCGACGGGCTTCGAGGAGGTCAGCCGCGACATCGTACCGGACGAGCGGGAGCTCATCGCCAACAGGCTGATCGCCCTCTGCGACGGCGGCGAAGTCGACCTGGTCCTGACGACAGGCGGCACCGGCCTCGGGCCGCGCGACGTTACGCCCGAGGCGACCCGCCAGGTAATCGACCTCGAGGTACCCGGTATGGCCGAGGCAATGCGGATGGAGACGCTGAAGAACACCCCCTTCGCCATGCTCAGCCGTTCGGTGGCCGGAGTTCGGAACGGCTGTCTGATTGTCAACTTGCCGGGCAGTCCGAATGGGGTGCGCGAGACCCTGGAGGTGGCACTGAAGGGCTTGCCTCACGCCCTGGAGATGGTCAAGGGTTGGCGTACCCACCCGGGGGCATAGCCGCGGGCCAATGCGTTTTCACGTCCTTACGATCTTCCCGGGTATGTTCGACGGCCCTCTCTCGGAGAGCCTCATCCGCCGTGCCCGCGACGCCGGGCTGATAGAAGTCCACCTCTACGACATCCGCGAGCATGCCCACGACCGCCACAAGCGCGTCGACGACTACGCCTTTGGCGGAGGACCCGGTATGGTGATGAAGCCTGACCCCCTGTTCGAGGCGGTCGAGCACGTGCGCCGGTCGGCGTCGCTCACCGAGTCGGCGCCCGTCATCCTGATGACCCCCCAGGGCCGTAAGCTGGACCAGCCGCTGGTCGAGGAGTTGGCCACGCACGGCGACCTGGTGCTGGTCTGCGGTAAGTACGAGGGCGTGGACGAGCGGGTGTCGCAGCATCTGGCCACCGACGAGATCAGCGTCGGAGACTACGTCCTGAGCGGCGGTGAGCTGGCCGCGATGGTGGTGGTTGACGCCGTGGCCCGCCTGGTGCCGGGGGTGGTGGGCAGCGCCGAGTCGCCCGCCAACGACTCGTTCACGTCAGGCCTGCTTCAGCACCCCGTCTACACCCGCCCCGCGGAGTACCGGGGCATGGCGGTCCCCGAGGTGCTGGTCTCGGGGCACCATGCCGAGATCGCCCGATGGCAGCGACGCCAGGCTCTGCGCCGCACGCTGGAACGCCGCCCCGACCTGCTGGAGCAGGCCGGAGAGCAGCTTTCCGACGACGACCGCCGGCTGCTGGACGAGCTGCGCGGCGGCTAGCGCGCGGAACCCCGGATACCCACCCTTGAGTCTGCCAGGAGCCACAGGTAGACTCCGCCCCTCATTTGCCTGAGCTACAGACGCACTCGGCCGAGATGCGCCGCCGTCGCGCTGTTCGCCACCGGAACGCTGCTCTCGCGTATGTAGCTCTGACTGCTGACCGCTGACCGCTGATCGTCGACGGCTGACGGCTGACCGCTGATAGCTGATAGCCCCGACCCCGACGCGTCGGGGCGGGACCAAATCGGGGAGTCGGCGGCCCCAAACCCCTCGCAATCTGGTGGTGTACCAGTTAGCGTTTCGTCTTTCCGGCGGAAGCCGGAATCCAGGGGTGTCTCACAGAACAAAGTACCTGGACACCGGCTTCCGCCGGTGTGACGACAGGGGCCGATCGAGCTCTCGAATCGGGGGTTTCCTACGGTAACTCGACTGTATATAAGGTTTTCACGAGGCATATCCGATTATGAGCAGCTAAACGCTGTACATAGCCCCAATATCCCTCGCAATCCGAGGCTTGACAGCGGCGGGGGGGCGTGGTACAAGCGTCATCTGCGGGTACCGTCCGCCCGTGGGCGAACGCCCGCGTACTTCGGCGCCCGTTTTTGCGTTGACCGAAAGGAGACATGGAAATGTCTAAGACACTCGGAGTGCGTGGTGAAGATCTTAAGTCCCAGCAGGGACAAGGAGTGAACGAAATGAGAAACACACTTGAAGTCGGTAGGCAACAATTTAACTCTGACGAAGGAGGAAGAATAATGTCTAAGTCTCTTGGAGTGCGTTGGTTAGTCGTCGCGGCAGGAGCGGCCATGCTGTTGGTACTCGGTGCGGCCTGCGGCGCGGATCCCGAGGTCGTGGAGGTGGTCAAGGAGGTGGAGGTGGTGAGGAAGTGGAGGTGGAGAAAGTTGTCGTGAGAGAGGTTCCGTCGGGTAAGAATTATGTGACGGACCCCGTCTTCGGCACGGTGGTGTCCGCGCCAGAGTATGGCGGGACAATAACCCAGGTCCTGAAACACGCTGTCGACCGTCGACTGGATGCCCATATTGACGGTATTGCCGCGTTATACATCGCCAGTGGCGTTCTAGAGAAACTGGCCTTGGTGGACTGGACAATAGATAGGGACATATATCCTTTTGTCGGCGGCGTCGTGGCGCCTGTATACGCCCTGAGGGGGGCGCTGGCTGAAAGCTGGGAACAACCCGATCCGAAAACCTATATCTTCAACATCCGCAAGGGCGTTCAGTGGCATGATAAGCCACCGGTGAACGGGCGGGAGCTAACTGCCAAGGATGTAGAACATTCCTATCACCGCATGTTGGGAAATAAGTTGACAGGGACCGAGTTCAGTGAAGCTGAACCTTCCACAACGGGAGGTCCCCTCGCAGCTTTGCCTTGGGAATCGGTAGAGGCCACCGACAAGTGGACGGTTGTTATGAAGCTGAAGGAACCAAGACTCGATGCCCTGTCCAATATCTTGGACTGGGCCAGTATGGTTATACAGCCCCCCGAGCTACTCGAGGAATACGGGGACGATTGGGATTGGCAGAATGTGGTCGGCACCGGGCCCTATATGATAACTGACCTGGTCCCGGCCAGCTCTGTGACCTGGACCAAGAATCCCAACTACTGGGGCTACGACGAAAAATACCCGGAGAACCGCTTGCCCTATATTGACGAGATGAAGGGCCTTGAAATCATAGAAGTGGCCACATCTATGGCGGGACTGCGCACGGGTACGATCGATTTCATAGGTTGGCCGGGCGCCTCTCAATTAAACGCTATAGACCAGGCAGACAGCCTCACGCGGACCAACCCCGAACTCGTGATCCACACGTGGTCAGAACGGTCGAATGCTGTTACCACGTTTAACCACCGCGAGCCGCCCTATACCGACATCAGGGTGCGCCGGGCAATGCAGATGGCACTGGACCTCGAGACAGTGAACGCTACCTACTATAAGGGTCATGCGGATACGATACCTCAGGGGCCGGTAAGCAGGTTATTCGAGGGGTATGTGGTCCCATTTGAAGAGTGGCCCGAAGAGATCAAGGGATACTATACCTATGACACGGCAGGGGCCGAGAAGCTGCTTGATGAGGCTGGATATCCGCGCGGCGCGGACGGCATTAGATTCAAGACCACGTTTCTGCAATTCCAGCGGTATGATTTGGGCTGGGTAGAATTAGCCGCAGCATACTGGCGTGACATTGGCGTTGATGTGGTTATTGAGACACCTAGCGTTGCAGAACGTTCGGTTAGAGCAAAAGTTGGAGAGTTTGGTTTGATGGAGGCTACAGGGGGCGGCAAGGGTGATCCATTGACGCATGTGGGCTGGTTTTACTCGGAAGCTGGGGAGAGGGTGACGAGGCATGGACTCTCCGACGCGCAATATGACGCCCTGTTTGAAGCCGCCCTAGCGGCTACCACCATGGAGGAGCAGCAGAGGCTGATTAAACAGATGGACATGTACGCGATAGAGCAGCACCTGCAGGCCTGGGGGCCTTTGGCCCCGAATTTTACCGTGCACCAGCCGTGGGTGATAGGTTATAACGGCGAAGGCGGCTTTGGCGGAGCGCAAAACCAAGTGGTCTTCTCCCGCCTCTGGATTGATAGTGAGCTGAAGGAAGCGATGGGTCATTAGGCGTTACATCCCTTGTGGCTTAGCTCAGGGAAAAAGGGAGCTGGGAGGCTCAAGCTTCCCGGCTCCCTTACTCCTCAAATAATAAGAGGGGCGCTTTCTCACTGTCATCCCGGACTTGATCCGGGAGGCAGGAGTTCTTGGCCTGGATTCCGGGTCAAGCCCGGAATGACAAATCAAACTGTTCACCACCCTTCGCAAACGTTACCGTCATTCCGGCGAAAGCCGGAATCCACAAAGTCTGCGAAGTCACTCATACGATGGATTTCCTCCCCAGGCCCTCGGCGATCCTCCCGACCTGTCGGGATCGCGACTGCACCGGGTTCGCGGTGTTCAGACCCGAAAATCGTACGGTGCAGATTAGAACCAGAGATGAAGCTGCCCTGTGTCTACATTCTTGCGAGTCCCGATAAATCGGGACTCGTCTGGTTTGAGGCCCATGAATCAATGGAGAGCGCTATCGCACGCGAGAAGGCGATTAAGGAATGGAAGCGAGAATGGAAGCTTGAGTTGATTGAGAAGGTTAATCCGACATGGCGGGACTTCTATGACGAGATCGTCTAACTGGATTCCGGCTTTCGCCGGAATGACAAGAGCCTGCCCCGTACCTGATACGGGGTTGGGGTATATACCGCAATGACAAAAGAGGGTTGGCAATGACGGGGGAAATCGTGATGAGGTGTAGCACATGAGAGCCTATATCATCAGGCGGTTATTGCTGATAATCCCCACCCTCTTTCTATTGACCATCCTGGTCTTTCTCTTGGTCCGCTTCCTCCCGGGCAATGTAATTGACCTAATGGAAGCTCAGATGGAAGCCATGGCGGGAGGTAGCGGAATCGAGATAGACCGTGAAGCTGTTATGCGTATACTGGGATTAGACGTGCCTGCCCACGTGCAGTATGGACGCTGGATAGGAGTGTTGCCGACCCCTGACTTTTTTACCGGTGAGTCCCACTTTAACGGTCTCCTCCAGGGCACCCTTGGCGACTCACTGTGGGGCGGTTGGTCGGTAGAGGAAAGGATATTAGGTGGACTGCCGGTAACCATTGAGCTTGGCGTCCTGGCAATCATCATCGGGCTCTTGATAGCGCTGCCAATCGGCATCTACTCGGCGATTCGCCAGGATACCGCCGCCGATTACGCGGGGCGCTCCGTGGCCATCATCGGCCTGGCTACGCCTAACTTCTGGCTGGGAATTATGGTCATGATCTACCCGGCAATCTGGTGGGGCTGGGCGCCGCCGATGGAGTGGATTCCTTTCACCGAAGACCCGCTGGGGAATCTCGGGATGTTCCTCATTCCCAGCCTGATTCTGGGGACGGCCTCGGCTGCCGCCACCATGCGGATGACGCGCACCATGATGCTGGAGGTGCTCAGGCAGGACTATATCAGGACGGCCTGGGCCAAGGGTCTCAAGGAGAGGGTAGTTATTATGAGACACGCCCTCAAGAATGCACTCATCCCGGTAGTTACCCTGATCGGCCTGCAGTTGCCGATCCTGGTAGGTGGCGCCGTTATCATGGAGAACATATTTAACCTGCCGGGGCTAGGTCGTCTCATGGTGACTGCCCTCAATGACCGAGACTACCCGGTGGTCTCCGGAGTAAACCTGGTTTTCGCCACCATGGTTGTGGGGATCAATCTAATGATCGACCTGATCTATCCGTACTTAGACCCCAGGGTCCGATACAGCTAAAGGGGGCATATGAGCGACGCCATAGGGATACCATCAGCAGAAATTGCGCCAAAGAGACGTTCCCGGCTGGCTGATTTCTTTATCAGGCTGGTCAGGGAGAAGCCGCTGGGTACTATCAGCGGGATTATCATATTGATAATGATTTTTGTGGCTATCTTCGCCGATGCTCTGGCTCCTTATCCATATTATGAAGTGCACCCGGCAGACAGGCTGCAGGGCCCATCAGCCCGGTATCTGCTGGGTACCGACCACATAGGGCGAGACTTCTTAAGCCGCATTATCGTCGGGGCTCGTCTTTCGTTAGTCGTCGGTCTGGCGGCGACCGCTGTTAATGTTGTGGTCGCTCTCCTGATAGGCGGCACTTCAGGATTCATTGGCGGTAAATTGGACCTGGTTATGCAGAGATTTGTCGATGCCTGGGTGGCTTTCCCGGGACTGCTCATATTGCTAACCATAATGTCCATAGCGGGGCGGGGTGTCCCACAGATAATACTGGTACTGGGGATATCAGGAGGCATCGCCGGCTCAAGAGTACTCCGAGGCGCCGTTATCGGCATTAAAGAGAATGACTACTTTCTGGCGGCGCGGGCGATTGGCAGTCCAAGATGGAGAACACTTATCCGACATGTCCTGCCCAATATTATGCCTGTCGTCATCATCATATTCAGCATCAGCGTCGGGGGGGTGATTATGTCTGAGGCCTCTCTGAGCTTCCTGGGATTCGGACTGCCAGCGTCGGTTCCTAGCTGGGGAGGTATGCTCAGCAGGGAAGGGCGCCGGTTCATGGAGCAGGCGCCATGGCTGGCTCTCTTTCCCGGTCTTGCCCTGACTATTACCGTTTACAGTCTAAACATGTTCGGCGACGCCATGCGGGACCTCCTCGACCCCAGGCTCAGGGGCGGCTAACGGTGAGGGGGGCTAGGGCGGACACGCAGGTCCGCCCCTACAACATCCACGTGCGATTCATGACCGCCACGTAGGGGCGCACCTACCTGATTAGACATCTAATGTGAGAAAGGCGGGTCCGCTCTGATGTTATGCGGATTCTCCACATCCTCCGCCCATTTCGTCGGATTGGCTAGGATGTACTGGCGGACGCGACGCAGCTCGTCTTCGTCACGAATACGTGGTCGTAGTAGCTGCGCTGCCTCAACCTCCGGTCAAACGGCGCCCAGCCTCGTTCGTTAACACCCTGAATGTATTCATTCGTTGTCATGGTTTTGAACCACTGTACGATTCTCGATAGCGTGACGCGCCCGTAACGACCGGCGCCTGGTCCCGAGGGCCTGGTTTCTGGCTTGGGTTGGCTTTCGTTCGGGGGCCTAGGGCGGACACGCAGGTCCGCCCCTACATCATCCGCGTGCGATTCATGACCGCCATGTCCCGACGCGTCGGGATGTGCGCGCCCTGGAAATCCGACCCGAAGATCACTACGATCCCGTGACCTTGCCGTACGGCGCGGGCATAGACATGCTGCGTCTGGATCAGCGCGATCTCGATCCGACGAACAGGGGGTCCGCACCCACTGCAAGGCCCGCAAGCAGGTGTAGCTCCCGCCTGAAGGGGCTTAGCCTAACCGACGTCAGGTCGATGTTATCCCACTCCTGCTGATACAATCGGGCAAATCTCCAGAGGTGTGTCCGATGCGACTGCAAGACAAAGTAGCCCTGCTCACCGGCATTGGGACGGGAATGGGTAGGGCCACTGCTCTGCTCTTCGCCCAGGAGGGCGCGAAGCTGGTCCTCACGGCCCGCCGGAACGAGCATCTGGAGGAGACGGCGTCCCGCATCGGTGCAACGGGGGGCGAGGTGGTGGTGGCACCCGCCGACGTGTCGGTCAAGTCCGAGGCGGACCGGCTCGTCGAGAGCGTCGTAGCCAAGTACGGCAGGTTGGACATTCTGTACGCTGGGGCCGGGGGAAACTTTGAGCCCACACGCGACTTCTCTGACATCGACGAACAGTACTGGCAACAGACCCTCAACAACACCATCACGAGCCTGTACAACCTGTCGCAAGCCGTTCGGCCCGTCATACGCGACGGCGGCGGTGGAGCGATCGTGAGCATCGCCGCCAGCTTCAGCGTACGACAGGAGGGGAACCCGGCCTACGGCGCCGCCAAGAGCGGGCTCATCGGCCTGTGTCAGAGCCTCGCCAGCGAGCTGCATCCCGACAACATCAGGGTCAACGCCATCGCCGCGGGGCTCTTCCGCTCGCGACTGGCGGACGGGCCAGTGAAGCCGGCCGATGCGACGCTTGCGCGCACGGGCAACCCCGCCGACATAGCCCACGCGGCCCTGTACCTCGCCTCCGACGAAGCGGGCTGGGTCACCGGCCAGGTGCTCGCGGTGGACGGCGGCGTCGACGTCGGCGCCCGCCCCCTGTGGCAGTTCGAGCACTGACGCCGCCCGAACGGGGTGGGATGCGGGTGTTAGAGGCACTGGCCCCGCCCAACAGGAGAAAGACCATCAGTCGTGCGGGCAGCAGTACACACCCCCACACACGCGGCGGTCGGCTGACTGGAGCCGTCTCGGGTTTTGGTGCCGTATTCCGAATCTGCTATATTATCGAAGCTGTCATGCGAAGGAATCTGGAATGAACGGCAAGGACCTCCTGTCCATCTCGAACCTCGAGCCCGACGAAGTCTCGCAGATAGTGCAGAAGGCCGGACAGATGAAGCGAGGCGACACTCCCCAGGTGCTGGCGGGCAAGGTCGTCGCGCTGCTGTTCGACAAGCCTTCCCTAAGGACGAGGGTGAGCTTCGAGGTCGGAGTCCGGCAGATGGGTGGGAGCTGCATCTACCTGAGCCAGGCGGACGTCGGCCTGGGCGTGCGGGAGCCGGAAGCTGACGTGGCCCGGGTGCTGGACAGGCTGGTGGACGTCATCGTCGCTCGGGTGTTCTCGCATCGCAGCCTGGAGATCCTGGCCGAGAACACGTCGATACCGGTGATAAACGCCCTGTCGGACCTGGCGCATCCCTGCCAGGCGCTGGGGGACCTGCTCACGATGCAGGAGCACAAGGGCGGGCTGAACGGCCTGCGCGTGGCCTACGTGGGCGATGGCAACAACATAGCGTCGAGCCTGGCCATGGCGTGCGCCTCGGTTGGGGCCGACTTCGTTATCGCCGCTCCCAGGGACTACCACGTGCCGACCCCTGCGTGGGAGGAGGCCAAGCACAGGGCCGCGACCAACGAGTCACTGCTCGACTGGGTCGAAAGCCCGCAGGACGCGGTCAGCGGCGCCGACATCGTCTACACCGACGTTTGGGTGAGCATGGGCGATGAGAGTGAGGCCGAAGAGCGCCGCCGGGTCTTCGCGGAATACCAGGTTGACGAGGCGCTGATGAAGCTGGCCAAGCCCGATGCGTCGTTCATGCACGACATGCCTGCTCACCGGGGCGAAGAGATCTCCGAGAGCATGTTGGACCATCAATCATCAATCGTGTTTCACCAGGCCGAGAACCGGCTTCACGCCCAGAAGGCAGTTCTCGCAGAGCTGGTTCGGGGGTAGCTATCAGCTATCAGCTATCAGCCGTCAGCTGTCAGCTATCAGCGGTCATTTACCGTCCATGACGGGAATCGCACGGGTATTGAACGACAGATAAGATTGTGAGAAACGCGAACCCTAGAGACTTCAGAAGCCTAGCTGCCTGGCGAAAGAGCCACGAGCTGGTCACCGACGTGTACAGTGCAACGTCCGGATTCCCCCCGAGCGAGCAATACGCTCTGACCAGCCAAATACGGAGATCGGCTGTCTCGATTCCCTCGAACATCGCTGAGGGTTGTGGCCGAGGGGGAAGTGCGGAACTCGCACGTTTCTGTCAGATCGCGTTAGGGTCGGCCAGCGAGCTTGAGTACCAATTGCTGCTGTCCAAAGAACTGAACTACCTCTCATTTGACGACCACGACAAACTATTGCCCAAAGTCATCGAAGTCAAGAAGATGCTGACCGCATTTATTCTACGCATCCGAGGCGCCCGCGCGGACTGAATGCTGATTGCTGATAGCTGACCGCTGATAGCTGACGGCTGAACCAGCAGGAGAGACTCGACGTGACTAAGCCGCTTGTCGCCATCGTCGGCAGGCCCAATGTGGGCAAGTCGACGCTGTTCAACCGCCTCGTCGGGCGGCAGGTCGCCATCGTGTCCAGGGCTGCCGGGACCACCCGTGATCGCGTTATGTCGGAGACCGCCTGGGGCGAACGCTACTTCAACCTGGTCGATACCGGCGGCCTGCAAGGCGCCCCTGACACCGACCTCTGGCATCAGGTCAGGTCCCAGGTCGAAGTTGCTATCGCAGAGGCGGACGTCATCGTGATGCTCGTGGACGTGACCGAGGGCGTCACGGCCGCGGACACGGACGTGGCGGAACTCCTTAGAGTCAGCGCCAGGCCCGTTGTGCTGGCCGCCAACAAGGCTGATACGGAACAGAGGGGGTTAGCCTCCCCTGAGTTCTACCAGCTGGGCCTCGGCGAGCCGTTTCCCGTCAGCGCCTACCACAACGTCGGCCTGGACGACCTGATGGCCCGAGTTATTACCCACTTCCCAGACGAAACGGAGTTCCCGGAACCCGAGGCTGACGTCCGGCTGGCCATCGTGGGCAGGCCGAACGTCGGCAAGTCCATGCTGCTCAACACACTGACAGGTGAACACCGATCGATCGTCAGCCCGATTCCCGGCACCACCAGAGACACCGTCGACACGCTCGTCATGCGGAACGATAGGTCTATCCTTCTGATAGACACCGCCGGGATTCGGCGGGCTGGCAAAGTGGGTACAGGCATCGAAAAATACAGCGTAATCCGCGCCATACGGGCGATTGACCGGGCCGATGTGGCAATCCTGCTGCTGGACGTCACGGAGCCGTCCACCTCTCAGGACACGCATATAGCCAGCTATATTCTCGACTCCTTCAAAGGAATAGTACTGGCCGTCAATAAGTGGGACCTGGCGCCCGAGATGGGGATCACCGAAGAGGACGCAACAATGATGGTGCGGCGACGGTTCAAGTTCGCCACCTACGCACCCCTGGCGTTTACGTCGGCGCTCACGGGCTCGGGGCTTGGCCCCCTCTTGGATACGGCGCTGGAGGTCTACGGCCAGTGGACTAAGGGTGTGCCTCGATACGATCTTCGCCGCACCGTCATGAGCGCGGTTGCCGACCACCCGCCGGTGGCACTGCGTGGCCGCTCACTAAACATATACAGCGTGGCCCAGGACCGCACCGGCCCGCCAAGCTTCACTTTCTACGTGAATCGCTCGGATACCGTACATTTCTCGTACCAGAGGTACCTGGAAAACCGGTTGCGAGAGGCGTACGATTTTCGTGGGAGTCCCCTGAAGATGCGGTTCAAGAGTCGAGGTGAGCGGTGATCGACTATCTGGTGATAGTTCCGATTTCGTACCTGCTTGGCTCAATCCCTTTCGGGCTGATTGCCGGCAAGCTCTTCAAGAGCGTGGACATCCGGGAGCACGGCAGCGGCAATACGGGAATGACCAACGTCCTCAGGACCGTCGGAAGGCCGGCAGCGGCACTGGTGCTGGCCCTGGACATGGGCAAGGCGGTGCTGGCGGTAGTTATCGCCCGATCGGCGTTTGATTCCTACGGGGTCGAGGTTGCGGCGGCGCTGGCCGTCCCGTTCGGGCACAACTGGCCAGTATTTGTCAGCTTTCGGGGCGGCCGCGGCACGGCGTCGGCCTGGGGAGGCCTGCTGATCCTATCCCCGATTTCAGGACTGGTCGCGCTAGTGGTGGGTGTGCCCCTGATCGCGATCACCCGATACGTCTCCCTTGGCTCCATCATGGCCGCCACCTTCGGGGCCCTGGCGCTAATCGTGCTGGCAGCCACGGGTCACCATCCCCTGGTATATACGTGGTTCGGCGTAATTGGCGGTATCCTGGTGGTGGCCAGGCACCGAGACAATATTCAGAGGCTTATCAGAGGGACCGAGCGGAAGCTTGGCCAACGGGTTGAGCTGGCTACCGACGGCAACTAGTGCGGTGATCGGTAGGAACGTTTACTAAGTCCGCCGCGCCCCCGACTCCCCGATTTGGTCCCGCATCGGGATCGGGACGTCGGGGCTCAGGCCGAACCGGGCATTCTCCCGTTCGTGGTGAGCCCTTCGTCAGGCTCAGGACAGGCCTGTCGAACCACCAAGTCCCAGTATGGAAATATTCAACGAACTTCGAACAGAGCATTAGCTCGCGCGGAGGGCCCCCCGCCACGATCTGAGACGCCGTGGCTCCATCGACATCCATGGGATGTGCAGGATGCACATCTAGCCTCCCAAAGGACCGGCGTTGAAAACGTCGACGCCCGGACAGCCTATGCCCACCGCGACAATCATCGGGACGACCACCTGGGGCACCACATTGGGCATCGTGCTGGCGCGCCAAGGAGTCGACGTGCGGCTCGTGGCCCGGACGGAGCACGAGGCCGCTCTCCTGGAATCGGCCCGCGAGAACGCGTTATTCGTCCCTGGAGTTATTTTTCCGGACACTCTGCACGCGACGGCGGCGCCCGGATCGGCGTTCGACGGCGCGGACATCGTGCTTTTCGTGGTGCCCTCAAAGAGCTTACGAGGCAACGCGGAGAGGTACGCAGAGTATATCGGCCCCAGCTCGATAGTGGTGAGCGCAACCAAAGGGCTGGAGATGGGCACAGGCAATCGTATGAGCCAGATGCTGGAACAGGAGCTTCAGTCCAACCGGCAGTATGGCATCTGCGCTCTGTCGGGCCCCAACCTGGCAAAAGAGATCGCAGAGGGGAAACCCTCGTCCACCGTCATCGCCTCAGCCGACGAAAGAGCCGCTACCGGAGTCCAGTCCATCATCAACTCATCCGTTTTCCGGGTCTACACCAGCGACGACATCGTCGGCGTCGAGCTATGCGGGGCGCTCAAGAACATCGTCGCGCTCGGAGCGGGCATCTCTGATGGCCTCGGTCTTGGCGACAACGCCAAGGCCGCGTTCATGACCCGGGGGTTGGCGGAGATTACCCGGCTTGGAGCGGCCGCCGGCGCCACCCCGGCGACTTTCGCCGGCCTCGCGGGCCTCGGCGACCTGGTCGCTACCTGCTCCAGCGCCCTCAGCCGAAACCACTACGTGGGCGAGCAGCTAGCGCTCGGCAAAGGCCTCGATGACATACGCGAATCGATGCAGAATGTCGCGGAGGGCGTCGACACTACCAGCGGAGCGCTCTCAATGGCCGAGGGGCTCGGGGTGGAGATGCCCATCGCGCGGGCGACCCACGACGTTATGTTCGGAGGCGTCTCGGCGGCGGATGCCGTGGCGCAGCTCATGGTTCGCGACCCCAGGCCCGAATAGGTCGGGCATGGGCGGGCAGGTTGGTAGCCTGGCCATCTCCAGCCCCACGGCAGCGGCTCCCCCGGTGCGTCTGCCAGATTCAGGCGCCCAGCTCGCCCAGCTCGTAGCAGATAGCGGCGACCGTGGCGACGGCAGCCGTCTCGGAGCGGAGGATGCGTGGGCCGAGGCTCAGGGTCTGGATGCCCACCAAACGCGCCAGTTCGACCTCCTCCACTGTGAAACCGCCCTCGGGCCCTATTAATATCGCGACGTGCGAACCATCCCAACCCTTCTTACGAGCCAGGGCGAGGACCGTCCTGATGCCCCGAGGGTCGGTCTCTTCCTCCCAGGGCATCAGGGCCACCGGCGGCGCGTTCTCGCAGGCCGTTCGAAGCGTCACGGGCTCGCCTATCGCTGGTATCCGCGATCTCCCAGACTGCTCGGCGGCCTCGGTGACGATCCGGCGCCACCTGGCAGCCCTTGCTGCGGCCCTCTTCTCGCTCGGGGCGCGGGCCACTACCCGGTCGGTTAACAGGGGAACGAAGGTTGACACGCCCAGCTCGGTGCCCTTCTGAAGCACGAACTCAAATCGATCGGTCTTCAGCAGGGCCTGGTAGAGGGTAATTTTCACGGCCGGTTCCGGGGCTCCTTTACGGCGCTCGATCACGCGGCCCTGTACGAGGTCGGAGCTGACCTCGCTCAGAACAACCTGGAGTTCGGCGCCCGTGTCGTCGAGCACGATGACGCTGTCCCCGGAACGCTGACGCAGCACCCGAGCGATCTGGTGGGCCTGGGCCCCGGCGATAGCCACGTCGTCCCCGGAAATGGACTCCGGCGATACGAAAAACCTGTGCATCTCGGACCTCCGCGTGGAGACCGTCTGGACCGGGACCCCCGATAGAACGGCGGGAGAGCAGTGGAAACGATCGACTGCCCGAGCCTATCGCTCACTGCCGCTTCGCCAGCCCGGACCGTTCCCGTTTGTGGTGAGCTCGTCGGACCACCGACCGCGCGCCTTCGGACGGGCTAAGGGCGCGGGAGTTATCCCAACGGCTATCTCACTTCAGGCGCCCCGTCCCGGGACCCACAGCGACGACCCTGAGGACTCTTCGGCATCGGGTGGGGCTTCATTAGGCTGGCCGGGCGACCACAGGCCCGACTCATCATCCAGGCGTCCAGAGGTCGGCTCCTGTTGCGGTGTCCAGATCGGCGACTGCTCCTCCCTCCGCCCATCCTCGGCCACCAGGTCCTCGAAACCCTCGGCGGGCTCTCCTACAGGGAGATATGCAAAATTTCCCCTACCAACCGCCTGCACCAGCCGATTCAGGATGGCAATCTGGTTGTCGTTGCTGCCCGGGAAGTAAGCCGGACGCCCCTGGTAGCCAAACTCGATGGCGCCGCTGCGGGGGTGGGCGTCCGGCGGGTCCAAGAGCTGCCGGGTACGCCTGAAGTTCCTGTGTGGGCGGAACCCGATGGCCTCCGCATAATCTATTGCGCCGTAAACGATCTCGTGGGCGACATCCGCGTTAAGGCTGGTGGGGGGCTCTCCCTGAAATAGTCGCGGCAAGATTTCGCTGTTAAACCGGGTGGGGTCAATGTTGGCGCCGTAGAAGGTGTGTTTTAGGCCAAGGCAGAACGTGTCGACCAGGAACCTGGCGAAGACGATCTCGTCCGTGGGCTGCGTCCTGGCGACCAACAGCGCCGCCGTCCCGTACCGTTGCCATCCCGGCTGGACCCAGCACCCGGCGATTGGGAATTCTCTGGCGTGCCTCAGAACGCTGGTAGGTCGCTCGGCGGCGCCCTCGTGGACCGCGCGGCGGGCCAGCTTCACGTTGCGCCGCGAGCGCTTTTGAAGGGCACGCTGCTGCTGTTTGCGCTGGTTTGTCTGTTTGGTCTTGGGCATAGCAGGGACCGAGCGGGGAGATCAGCCGGATGCTAGCAGTGTGACCCAGTCGCCGTCAATCAGTTTGTCGTAGACGTCGACTCCGCTCCGAACGAGAGCCGCCCGCGCTTCGTCGGCGCGGTCTTCGATGATTCCGGAGGCGATGAGACGACCGCCGGGGGCCATCGCTTCGGCCAGGTGGTCCGCCAGGTCGATTACAACGCGCGCCGATATGTTGGCGACGACTAGCTCGAAGCCCTGGTCGGGCGCGAGTGGGCTGGGTAGAGTGCCCTGTGCTATCCGTATCGAGGACTGGTGTCCGTTGGTCTCGACGTTCTCCCTGGCGGCGTTGGCCGCCGTGGGGTCGATCTCGACGCCCAGGGCCGAATCAGCGCCCAGCTTTACCGCGGCTATGGACAGCACGCCCGAGCCGCATCCCACGTCCAGCAGGCGATCGCCCTCCTTGACCATCTGCTCTAACGCCTCAAGACACATCCTGGTCGTGGGATGATGGCCGGTGCCGAAGGCCATCCCCGGGTCGAGCAATATGACAACGTCCGACTCGGTCGAGTCATACTCTCTCCAGGTTGGGCAAATGACCAGTCTGCGGCCGATACGGAGCGGGTGGAAGTGCTCTTTCCATGCCGACTCCCAGTCTTGTTCTCTGACGACACGCTGTCGTAACTCGGACATCGGGGTCAACTGGGACAGAAGGCGAACGGCAACATCGATCTGAGCGTGCCGACGTCGAGTGGTAGAGTCCCGAGGAAGATAGGTCTTGACCGTTACACGATCGGGAACCGGAGGCTTCTCGCCTTCATCTGGGTTGAATCCACCGGGGCCCTCGATGGCGACGCCGCCGTGGCCATAGCGGTGGAAGATCTCAGACAGCGGTTCGGCGTACTCCGGAGAGGCGTCGACGGCAAGCTCAATCCATTCCAAGTTGGCTACTCGGTGCCGAACGCGTCCTTGATCTTGTCGAAGATGCCCTTGTCGGGATCGCCAGAAGCCTGTTCGCCGCGCATTCTGGCCAACTGTCTGAACACGGCGCGTTCCTCGTCACTGAGGGCGTCCGGGATCCGGACCTGGACCGTGACAAGCTGATTGCCTCGCTGACCGCCCCGGAGGTGCGGCACGCCTTTGCCTTTCATCGTGAAGGTCTGGCCTGGCTGGGTGCCGGCCGGGATCGCGAGCTCGGCCTCTCCTTCCAGGGTCTCTACTGTCAACCTGGCTCCGAGGGTGGCCTGGAACATGGTGATGGGGAGGGTGCAGTGGACGTCGTTGCGCTCTCGTCTAAAAAACTCGTGGTTTTTGACGTTGATCAGCACATACAGGTCGCCGGCGCGCCCGCCATTCACCCCGGCCTCACCCTCTCGACTCAACCTGATCTGGGTGCCGTCCTCGATGCCGGGCGGCACCGATACCACCAGCTTCCGCTTGCGCCGCTCACGACCCGCGCCCCTGCACTGGTCGCACGGGGTGCTGAGGATGGCGCCTTCTCCCCGACATGTGCTGCAAGTGGACACCTGGTGAAACTGCCCAAAGAAGCCCTGATGGGAGCGTCTGACCTGGCCGGCGCCGTTGCAATTGGCGCACATGGTCGGACTGGTGCCCGGCTCGTTGCGGCCCCCCTGGCATCTGGCGCACACGTCGATGCGCTCGATCTCGATGTCCTGGTCGGTGCCGAAGACCGCCTCCTCGAACGCGATGCTCACCGCGATCTGAAGGTCAGAGCCGCGTCTGGCGGCATTGGGCCGCGCGCGGGTGGCGGTGCCGGCCCCTCCGCCGAAGAAGGCGTCGAAGATGTCACCGAAGCCGCCAAAGGTCTCGAAGCCGTCGAATCCCCTGCCGCCGGAAGCCCCCACGCTGGCATGACCGTACCTGTCATAGGCAGCCCGCTTGTTATCGTTGGACAGGACCTGATAGGCCTCGTTGATCTCCTTGAACTTGTCCTCGGCGCCGTCGTTTTTGTTGCGGTCGGGATGGTACTCCAGCGCCAGCCTGCGGAAAGCCTTCTTTATGTCCTCTCCCGAGGAGCCGCGGGCGATTCCCAGGACTTCGTAATAGTCGCGTTTACTCGTGGTCATGGACTGGGTCAGGGCCGCCTTTCTGCAACCGGGCGCAGGCTGTACGATGACTTCTGGGCAACAAGTTAGGCCCGCTCGGAAACTGGGCGCAGATCATACAATTATAATGTGAGGCCGCACATCTCACAAGCGTGGAAGCGCCTATAACCCAGACTAATAGTTGTGGCCCCGGCCAGTAACGGAAGGCTGAGCCCGCGCGGACGCTCGGCGTTCGCGGAGGGATGATAGCAGCGCTATGCCAAGGACCGCGGCGCCGCCCAGCAGGTCGCGCTGGACGAAGTCCAAGCTATCCTCCGGCGTATGAATCCTGGAGATGTCGTCGGCCAAGAAGAATACAACAGGGATACCCGCCTCGCTAAACGGGGCGTGATCGCTGCTGGCGTTCTCGAGGTTGAACCGCCTCCGGGCGTCGATTCCCAGACTCTCCCCAACCGACAGCGCCGTACGCGTCAGTTCGCTGTCGCCCAGGACGCCGAGAACGTCCCCCGTGGCCAGGGCGTCGAAATTCAGCATGGCCAGAGTGGCCGCCCTCTGCTCCGCCGACAGCCCACGGACGTATGCCGAGCTTCCCAGCAGGCCCAGCTCCTCGGACCCGAACAGCATGAACCTTACGGTGAAAGGGTATGTCTCCTCCACGATCGCGCCGGCGATAGTCAGCACCGTGGCTGTGCCCGAGCCATTGTCATTCGCACCCGGGACGCCTGCAACGGTGTCGTAATGGCCTCCGACCACTACTTGCGGGCTGCCGCGCGCGCCGGGCTTCTCAGCCACCACGTTTCTGGACTCGAGCGTTCGCGTCTCAACCGTCACTGTGGCCGATAGCTTTCCTCTTTCCAGGAACGTCCGAAGCGCCAGTCCCTGTTCGCCCGAAAGAATAACCGCCGGAATGGTCGACTCCCTGGCGAGTGTGCCGCGGAAAAGACCGTCCTGGTTGTTGAACACGATGGCCGCCGCGGCGCCGGCCTCGGCGACCCTGGTAACCTTCGCCTCGAAGGTTATGGCGCCGCGTTCGATCAACGCCACGTTGCCCGCGAGGCCCTCCGCAGGGATATCCTCCTCTAAGGCCTTTCCCACCGTGACCAGTGCGCCTGACGATGAAGCCTCGACGGACCTGGTCATCGGAATAACTCGAGGGTCGTCGGGCGCGGTCGCGTCAGCGGAAGATAGCTCGACCAGCGAGATCGTGAGCTCCACGTCGAAAGGCTCTAGCGAGGTCTCGTACCCAAGCAACTCGAACCTCGCGGCCAGAAATCGGGCCGCCTCCAGCTCCTGGTCGGTGGCGCTCTCCCTGGGGCTTATCTGAGAGGTGATCTCCTCCAGTAGATCCATCGCCTCGGCGGCCAGCTCGTCGACGTCTGGGAGCGGGTCGCCTAGCGTCGGCAAGGCCGCCGTCGCCGTCGCCGTTGCTACGGGTGTCTCCGTGGACCTGGGAGTCGGGGCGGGGGAGGCCACGGCGACTGTCGCCGGCGTTTCGGTCGGTGTCGGTCGAGGCGCGGTAAGGGTCGGAGTGGCGGTTGCTGCGGCGGAGTTCGAAGCCGCGGTGGGTACGGGCCCGGACGCGGTCGCGGCTTGGGATCGGGTTACGGTGGCCGTTCCCGGTGCGGCGGTGGGCGAAGCGTCGCCGCCACAGGTGGCTGACAGCATCAGCGCAGCTGTGGCGACGACCATAATCGCCCAGCGGCGCCGGGCGCTCTGTTTCACGGTATCAACGGGGGCGATCATTCAGTTGCTTAAGCGTGCTCGGAATGGAGTGGGAGCTGATTAGTTGGATGCAACCTTGGCGGAATAGGTTGGCGGCTCGTGCCCGTAGGGGACGGATGCGGCGGAACGTTCCATAATTCCCAGAGCGTTGGTCCGCAACGGGATCCGGGAGTGGTAACGAAGCGCCAGGCGCTGGCCGGCGAGACTACCGCTGCACCGGTGCAATTAGCCAGCTCCCATCCCCGTTCTCGGGTATGTTCAGCGTGTGGGCGCGGCACACCGCCTCGAACGATAGCCTCCTCGACCGCGACGCGCTGTCGGCCTGGATACTCGCGGACTACTCGAGGCCCGTCAATGGCGGCTGCTGGGAGCCGTTTCGCCGGCCATTGGCCGGGCCCTCCGCCTTGGGCGTCGGCGATTTCTCTTTGCCCTTCGCCTTTGCCTCGGGCTTCTTCGGAGCATTTGGCTTCGCCTTGGCGCTATCGTCCTCTTCGTCCAGGTCCAGGTCGCTCACGCACGATATCGAGGCGACCGCGTCACCCTCGGCAGGCCTGAATATGGTCACTCCCTGGGTCGCACGGCCCATGTTTCGGATCTCGGACAGGCTTGTGCGGATTACCTGCGCCTGTTCGGAGACTACGTAGACCTCTTTGCTATCGTCGATAATTCGCGCGTCGGCAACGGGACCGGTCTTAGGCCGGATGCTGAACGTTTTTATGCCGATGCCGCCGCGCTTCTGAGTCCTGTAGGAGTCCAGCGGGGTCAGCTTACCGAAGCCTAGCCGGCTTATTACCAGCAGGCGGGTCTCGGGCAGGCCGACATCCATCGACACCACTTCGTCGTCGGCCCGAAGGGTCATGCCTTTGACTCCGCCGGCGCCTCTTTGCCTCAGCGGGACGTCCGACACCGGGAAGCGGATCGACATTCCTTGTTTGGAGACGAATATCACATCGTCATCATCGCCAGCTAACCTGACCGATATCACCTCGTCGTCGGGTTTCAGGTTCATTATGATGAGCCCGGATTGGCGGATGCTGGCGACCGAGTTCAAGGCCACGCGCTTGATTCGACCCTTGCGGGTGGCCAGAACAAGGTACCGGTTGCTGTCCCGTTCGATCTCCGCCACGCTTCTGCTGATTAACGCGCTTATCTTCTCCGTGTCCATGATCGATATCACGTTCACGACGGGAACGCCACGGGTATTACGGGAGGCGTCGGGCCGAAGCTCGTAAGCCGTCAGCGAAAACACGCGGCCCCGGTTGGAGAAGAACAGCAGCCGTTGGTGGGTGTCGATCACCAGGATGTGGCGAACCGCATCGTCGTCGCGCTTGTTCATGCTCACGACGCCCTTGCCGCCACGGTGCTGGTTGCGGTAGGTGCTGGCGGGGATGCGCTTGATGTACCCACCCCGGCTGAGCGTGACCACGATCTGCTCGTGGGCCTCTAGCTCCTCGCGGCTGAGGTCGTGGGCGTCTCGGCTGATTTCGGTGCGGCGCTTTGAGCCGTACTTCTTCTTCAGATCTCCGACTTCGTTCCTGATCTCGGCGAAGACCTTCCCCTCGTCGGCGAGCAGCTCCTCCATGCCGCGGATGGCTTCCTGGAGTTCCTGGTACTCATCCTCCAGCCGCTGGCGCTCTAGGGCCGCCAGGCGTCGGAGTTGCAGGTCCAGGATCGCCTGGGCCTGGCGCTCGTCAAGTCCGAATCGACTGACCAGCTCGGCCCGCGCGGTCTCGGCGCTTTCGGCGGCGCGAATCAGCTTTATTACCTCGTCCAGGTGGCTGATGGCGATTCGCAGGCCCGCCAATATGTGGGATCGCTCGCGAGCGCGGTTGAGCTCGAATTCGGTGCGCCGCCTGATTACCTGCTGTCTGAAGCTGATGAAATGCTGTAGCGCCTGTTTGAGGGTTATTACCCGCGGCATCCCGTCCACCAGCGCCAGCATGTTGGCTGAGAACGAGCTCTGCATCGCCGAATGTTTGTACAGGTTGTTGAGCACGACCAGCGGTTGCGTTCCGCTGCGAAGCTCGAACACGATCCGCATGCCCTCGCGGTCCGACTCGTCTCGAATCTCGCTTATCCCATCGACCCTCTTCGCCTTGACGAGCTCGGCGATCTTTTCTACCAGAGCTGCTTTGTTGACCTGGTATGGCAGCTCGTTGACCACGATCTGCATGCGGTTGGACTTGGGTATCTCCTCTGTGTCAGTCTTTGCGCGGACGATAATCTGGCCCCGCCCGGTGGTGTAGGCGTTGCGAATACCCTCGCGGCCCATGATTGTGCCACCGGTGGGGAAGTCCGGTGCCCTGACAAAGCGCATGAGCTGTTCGACGGTAGAGTCGGGCTCATCGATAAGCTGGATTATCGCGTTGCAGACCTCGGTCAAATTGTGGGGCGGAATGTTGGTGGCCATCCCGACCGCGATGCCGGAAGCTCCGTTTACGAGGAGGTTCGGCATCCTCGCGGGCAGCACCGTAGGTTCCTGCAGAGTCGAGTCGAAGTTCTCCTGGAAGTCGACGGTGTCCTGGTCGATGTTGGCCAGGATCTCGTCGGCCACCGCTGCCATCCGGGCCTCGGTGTATCGCATGGCCGCCGGTGGGTCGTTGTCGACGCTGCCGAAGTTGCCCTGCCCGTCGACCAGCGGCACGCGCAGGCTGAAGGTCTGGGCCATCCTGACCATCGCGTCATACACGGAGGCGTCGCCGTGGGGGTGCCACTTGCCCAGCACCTCGCCAACCAGCCGGGCACTCTTCTTGTAGCTGGAGTTCTGCCTCATGCCCAGCTCGTGCATGGCGTAGAGTATGCGTCGCTGCACGGGCTTCAGGCCGTCGCGAATGTCCGGCAGCGCCCTGGAGACTATGACGCTCATGGCATAGTCCAGATACGAACTGCGCATCTCGTCGACGATGTTGGTGGGCTGAATTATTCCGAACTCGGTCTTATTTACCATTCACGGCTCCTGAAATGTCGTTCCATATCCGAGTGGACTGGTCCGGCGAGGGCTGTCTGATTTGGTGCGCAGCTCCCGCCTGTGATCGGATGGCCCAGGCCACGTCGGGTAGACGTTTCGGTCGACTGAGGGCCGAGGGATTGCCCGGCTCGGGGGACCCGCGATGGAGACTCGCATCCGCCGAGCACAGTCGTCACATAACGTAGGATATGCGACCCCGAAATTATAGCATTTTCGTAGCTACTATTCATCATTTTCGGACCGCCAAAAGGCGCTCTGAGCCCCGTTCGACCAGAGACTGGAATAGTCGGTCGAAATGGGGCGGCACCTCCATGCGCCGCTCCGGGTTGAACTGCACCCCGATTACCCAACGGTGAGCGGGGCTCTCAAGCGCCTCGATCACCCCGTCTTCCAGTGAATAGGCCGAGGCCAGCAACGCCGAGGACTTTTGGGCCTCGCGGACGCCCTGTCGGTGGGTGCTGTTCACCCGCACGAAGCCCCCGGAGCCGACCACTGCCGCCAGCTTGCTTCCCGGCGAAATGTAGATATGGTGAAAGGCGGGCTTCTCGGCGCCGCCCTCCGCGGCCTCCGCGGCGTGGCCCGGAACGGCCCGATCCAGCTTGCCTCCCATGACCACGTTCAGGACGTGCATACCTCTGCCGATACCGTAGACGGGAAGGTCGACATCAAGCGCCGCCCGCGTCAGGGCGGTCTCCGTCTCGTCCCTCTGCTCATTAAGCTCAATAGTCTCGGACGGGCCAGGCGGCTCGCCGTAACGGTCCGGGTGAACGTCCTCACCGTCGGAAAGCACGATAGCGGAAACCCTGTCGAGCACATCACCGGGAGTCAGGCCGTGTTCCGGCAACACCACCCACGGCTCGCCGCCCGCCCGCTCCACACCGGAAGCCGACTCCTCGGCTGACTCACGGTTGCCAGAGGTGACCGCGACGATCGGCCGCTCACGCTCGGTGCTCATGACAGTCTCCGACCTAGTGAAACCGTGGCGGCCTCCTTTCACGGAAGGCCACCAACGCCTCCCGGTGGGCGTCGGTACCCTGGGCTTCCCGGAAGGTCCTAACCTCGTCCACAAGGACGCCGTCGATGTCATGCTCCAGGTAGTCCTTGTGGACCAATCTCTTCGTCTCTGCCAGATGCCATGGTGGGTTGTCGGCTATCTCCGCCGCCAACTCTATGGCCTTGTCGAGCATCTGATCGGGCGGATAGACGTGGTTCACGAGACCGATGCGGTAGGCTTCATTGGCCTCGATCATTTCGCCGGTGAGCATTAGCTCCAGCGTCCGGCCCAGGCCGATCAGGTAGACGGCGTAATGGGTGCTGGCATACTCGGGAGTGAGCCCCATGCGGACGAACCTGAACGACAGGAGCGCGCCTTCAGCGGCGAGGCGAACGTCGCACGGCAGCGTACGGGTAAGTCCCTCGCCTATGGCAACGCCGTTGATGGCGGCGATCACCGGCTTGGAGGCCTTTATAGTCTCACCCCAGCTCCCCTCATCGGCCCGCGACCGGGCCCGCGGCCGGCTGTCCGTGCGCGGGCCCTGCACGGCGGCTTCAAATCCGCCGATGTCGGCGCCAGAGCAGAAGCCCCGGCCGGCGCCCGTCCAAACGATGGCGCCGACACCGTCGTCGGCATTCCAGGTCCCGATCTGGTGGAGGATCTCCTGGCTCATCTGGCCTGTCATGGCGTTCAGCTGGTCGGGTCGATTCAAAGTAATAAGCCCGACACGGCCCCTGACTTCCGAGATGATCTGCTCATAGGCCATCGGGCCGCCCTCGCTCATCAACGGTACCGCGAGTGCAAGTGCTCTACAACTTGCGCTGTAACCGCTGCCCGGCACAAGATATTGGGCATATTCTATCACAGTGTTACTTAAACCGGCCTTTCGGCCGACTCGTAGATTACGTCGAATTTGACAGCCAGCGCCCTGTGGGCAGGGACAGCGAATCACATACCTCGTTTTGATGGCGTGTTATAGTTTGCAGCTAACCGACCGACCCGAAATATTGGAGCAGTTCCGCACATGAGAATCACCGACGTCAAAGCCGTCTACCCGCGCTACAAGCACGTCGTGCCCTCGTGGCGAACCCACCTGTGGCAGATCGTCGTCCGCGTCGAGTCCGACTCCGGCATCGTCGGCTACGGTTACGGCGGTGGAGGACGGGCGGCGGTCGAGGTGGTTAACGGCCACCTTCGGGAGCTACTGGTCGGCGTCAGTCTGGACGGCGTGGGCGATATCGCGTCCACGTGGGACGCCCTGTACGCCGCATCGATCCCTTACGGCAGGAAGGGCATCGGTGTCATGGCCTTGAGCGGCGTAGACCTGGCGCTGTGGGACCTGCTGGGCCGGGCCGAACGCAAGCCGGTTTACGATCTGATCGGCCCGCGAAAAAAGGGGAGGGTGACGGCCTACGCCACCGGCCAGGACGCCGAGTGGTACCGAGAGCTGGGGTTCACAGCTCACAAGTTCCCGCACCGCTGGAGCGGTGACTCCGCCGACTACGATGTCGCCGTGGAGCGGGCCGCCCACGCGCGGGAGCTATTCGGCCCCGATGGCCGAATCATGATCGACACCTACATGTCCTGGGAAGCCGAGGTGACGGTCGAGATGGCCCGTCGTCTCCGAGACTACGACATTTACTGGTTCGAGGACGTTCTGACGCCGGACCAGCTCGACGGCCAGGCGGCGCTGCGGCCCGCCGTCAAGCCAACGCTGCTGGCCGGCGGCGAGCACGAGTTCACCCAGTACGGCTTCCGGGAGGTCGCCAGGGCGGGCGCGCTGGACCTGTGGCAGCCGGACATCACCTGGTGCGGCGGCATCACCGCCGGCCTGCGCATCCTGGAGCTGGCCCGCGCCGAGGGCATCCCGGTGGCGCCCCACAGGGGCCACGAGGTGTGGGGCCTGCACCTGATCGTCTCCTCGGACTGCATGGACCTGGCCGAGGTGAACCAGGGCGTCAGGGGCGGGAGCGGTGACGAGCTCTGGCTAGGGCACCCTCGGGCCGTCGACGGCTACGTGGAGCCATCGGACGCCCCGGGCTTCGGCGTCACGCCCAACGAAGCGATGCTGTGACGTGAGTTGAGTTGGCCAACCCCAGCTACAGAATAGTCGACTACGATCCCCACTGGCCGGCCCTGTTCCAGCAGGAGAGGGCACGGGTCGTGTCGGCGCTCGGAATAGACGGAAAGCGCGTGCAGCACATTGGCAGCACCGCCGTGCCGTGCCTTGGCGCCAAGCCAACCGTGGACATTATGGTGGGCATCCCGTCGGTGGTGCAGGCCTCGGAGCACATGCCACCCCTCGAGGCCATCGGCTACGAGTGGCGGGGCGAGACGGTGCCGGGCACCCTCTACATCCGTAAGGCCGAGCCCCGGCGCTTCAATCTGCACATGACGGCCTATGGCGGGTCCTTCTGGCAGGACAACCTGCTGTTCCGGGACTACCTTCGCTCCCACCGCGAGGCCAGCATCGAGTACGAGGCCCTCAAGCGGGGCCTAATGTCCAGGCTGGCGCACGATCCCCCGGCCTACAACGATGGCAAGTCTGACTCCATCAGAACCATCCTGTACAAGGCCCGCGCGGAGCAGGCGCCATGACAGTGCGTTCGCATCCGCGCCGGTCCGCTCTGCCGGGGTGTGCTATTCTATTGGCTCGACTGACAGGGTGATGGGAGGTCCCGGGTAGGGGTGACACCTGAGACATTCCGTGGGAAGGGATGCGTCTCCGCTTCCCATCGTGCCGTCAGTTCGGATAATATTTAGGCAGCTATCCTACGTCTCGAATCGGCTGGGAGGGAATCGCCATGAAAAAGGCAGGGGGAGCCAGCTTCATTGCCGTCGGAGCAGTCCTCTTTATCCTCGGCATCATACTGAGGTGGGACCTGATAGACTGGCTTATCGACGCCACCGGATTCGTGCTGATAGTAATTGGTGTCATCCTGGGGATCATCGGCCTGATACAGGTATTCTCCGGTGGTGGCGAGCGGTCAAGCGAATACTGACGTGTCCACGGTGCCAGCGCCACTCGCGGCGCGGACCGACCGGACGCTAAGAGGTTAGGAGGTATAACGCGATGGGCGTGCTTTCCCGAATGTCAACGATCGTTAAGGCGAAGATGAACCGCCTGGCGGACAACGCAGAAAACCCAAGCGAGACCTTGGACTACGCCTACGAGAAGCAGCGTGAGATGCTGCGCAACGTCAAGCGGGGCGTAGTCGATATGGTGACCACCAAGCGCAGGCTTCAGCTTCAGGCCCAGAAGGTGCAGGCCAATATCTCGACCGTGGAAAACCAGGCGCGGCAGGCGCTGGCCGCCGGTCGCGAGGACCTGGCCCGGCTGGCCCTGCAGCGAAAGCAGGCGGCCGTGATCGAACTGGATGGCCTCGATCAGCAGATCGAGAACCTTGAGCTCGAGCAGGAAAAGCTCACCCAGGCCGAGCAGCGCCTCCAGACCAAGGTCGAGGCGTTCCGCTCCAAGAAGGAGATCATCAAGGCCCAGTACAGCGCCGCCTCGGCGCAGGTGCGCATCGGCTCGGCTCTCTCGGGCCTCTCGGAGGAGATGGGGGACGTTCAGCTGTCCGTGGAGCGGGCCGAGATGAAGACCGAGACCATGCGGGCCAAGGCAGGCGCAATCGACGAGCTGGCGACACTGGGCGTGCTGGACGACGTGTCGGGCACCAGCGGCGATCCGCTAAGCAAGGAGCTGGAGCAGCTCACCGCGTCGCAGAACGTCGAGGACGAGCTGGCTGCCCTGAAAGCGGGACCGTCCTCAGGCGACCGCAAGTCGCTTCCGGGAGGCTGAACCCATGATCATACGCATACTGACCGAGGGCCAATACAACCTGCCGGGGGCCTTCATCGACGACCTCAACGCCCTGGACAACAAGCTGGTCGAAGTGGTCGAGTTGGAGGACCAGGCGCTTTTCGAGACGCACCTGAAGGAGATGCTGGACCTGGTGCGCGACAAGGGCACGCCAGTCCCTGCAGACGAGATCGTGGAGTCCGATCTGGTGTTGCCCGAGCCTGACATCACCCTGCAAGAAGCCGAGGAGCTGTTCGTAGGCGAAGGGTTGCTGCCGGGTTAGCGCCTGGCTTCGGAATAAGTCGTCAGGCTATTCCGTTGCTCGTGATCCCGACTAGTCGGGGCGAGAGGCCAGTCGTGTGTCATCCTGAGCGAAGCGAAGGATCTGACGAGCGTTGCACTCCCGTTGCCTACACCCCCCAGATTCTTCGTCGTCCCGATTCATTGGGACTCCTCAAGAATGACACTCTTCTTGCAAGGCCCGTGACCGCTGGAAGTGCCGACCCCCGGCGGGGCTAGGAGCATGCGCCGGTTGTCATCCCTGCCTAGAAGGGAATTCCCCAGAGGGCGTACCAGCTCTCCAGTCGCCGCTCCACCGGCAGCTTCTGTTCCTTCATGACCTCACCCAGGCGCATCTCCAGGGCGTTATCCCGCTGCCGGTCCGCTGAGGGCACGAACGGATAGAACCGCCCAGACCTGTAGTTGTAGATCCAGTAGACGGTTTGCCGCTGAAACTCGAAGGAGAAGGCCGCCGCCAAAAGCCGATCGGCGAAGCCGTGGTCCGCCACGGTCTCGCTGACCAGGTGGATGGTGCTCACCAGGTCCTCGAAGTCGGGGTCGTCAAGGACCACCCATCGCGTGCCGAGATCGTCGTCGGTGACCTCGAACCTGGTGCCCGTCGCGCGGCCGCTCAGGTCCAGTAGCTGCCTCAGCTCCGTGTCCAGGTTGACGAAGAAGTCGGACTCCACTGGATTCATTACGATTCCAGCCCTGTCCATTATTCTCAGGTCGGTGCGTCCTCTCAGGTCGAACGCCGCGCCGATGATAGAGAAGAACCTCTCCCTGTCCGGGGCCTTCAGCTTGGTGCGGCCAAATAGGGCGCTAAGTATCCCCAAAACCTACTTCCTCGGTGTCTAGTGGCGTCGCCCAGGAGCGCCTGACACAACTTGATCTGTCATTCTTGACCCGGACGTGTCGGGGAAGAATCTTTGCGTCAGCTTGGGCCCGATCCGATCGGGGCTCGTCGCCCTTCCCCTGAACGACTCCTCTAGAATGACAGACGCGGGTCAAGCTAGAGGCTCCACGTGCCGCTACGCCCGGAAGGGCATGCCGCGGTCGAGCTCACGCTGCATGCTCTGGAGTCGCTCGATCCGCTTCTCCGTCGGAGGATGGCTGGCAAACAGGCGCGCCACGTTGTTGCCCTTGATTGCTGGGACAAGCATGAAGGCGTTGGCATGCTCTACCTGACGCAGGTCCTGCTCGGGGATGCGGTACATGTCGTTGCTGATCTTGGACAGCGCCGATGCAAGCTGCATTGGCGCGCCCGTTAGCATCGCGCCACCACGGTCTGCGGCGTACTCGCGGTAACGGGAGAGGGTCATTATCAGGAGCTGGGCCACCAGGTACACCGCCCAGGTGCCGACGAACACGGCGAGCATGATCAGCATCGCGTGTCCGCCGCCTTCCCGCCTGTCACGGCCGCCGAACCCGCCGAACAGGCTGAGCCAGAACATCATCTGAAGCAGATAGCCGGCCATGATGACAATCAGGCCCGCCCAGGTCATGACTGCCACGTCGCGGTTCTTGATGTGGATCAGCTCATGGCCCAGAACGGCCTCGACCTCGCGTTCAGTAAGCCGGCTCAATAGACCTCGGGATATCGCCAGCACGGCGTTCTTCGGGTTTCTGCCCGTGGCGAAGGCGTTGGGCACGTGAGTCTCCATGATGGCGATCTTCTTGGGCTTTCGCATGTCCGCCATCTGGGCCAGGCGCTCGACGGTCCCATGCAGTCCCGGCTCCTCCTGGGCGGTGACCACCCGCGCGCCCGTGGACATGAGCACGAGACGGTCCGACCCGAAATACTGCATCAGCGTGCCGACAATCGCGAATGCCAGTATGAAGAACCACGGGACGCCAGCCCAGAACAGCAGCCCCATGAAAAATACCCAGACCATCGCCAGCATCATCATCGTCAAGGCGATCCGGAAGGTCAGCCCAGTGTCTCTGCCGTAGCTTCGTTGTCTCATGCCGTGCGCTCTCCCAGTGGCCCGATCCATACCCACTTACTGCGCTAATTATACCTAATCCCAGGATTTTCATGGGCGATTCCTCATGGACGACGGTGCAGCGGCCAGCCAACCCCTGCCCCGGCGACACCGAGCCGGGGACCAGTCTGGAGCTGGCGGAAATGCGACGGCACGACCTCCCGAGATACGCCGGCCAGGGCGGCCGATTCCGCGCGTGAGTGGCTTTTGGTAACATGGGGCCCTAACCCAATCCGCCAGTTACTTGCCTCGTAGAGATGCGATCTATGAAACACAAGAAAATTGGAAGTGCGCGGGGCGCAATTCGAGAGTCGTTCCTGCCCGCTCGACAGGCCTCTCGGGTTTACCCCACGCGGACCCTGAGGAACGAGTAACCGTGGTATGGCAGACAATAGGGCACGACATCGCGGTCCTCGCGCTATCAAGAGCTATTGAGCGGGGCAGGATGCACCACGCTCTGCTTCTGGTGGGGCCGCCACGCGTCGGAAAGATGGCCCTGGCCTGCGACGTGGCGCGAGCGCTGAACTGTTCGGAGGCCGACCCGCCTTGCGGCGCCTGCCGCTCCTGTACCCGGATATCGACATTGCTGCACCCGGATGTGCGGGTTATCGGCCTGGAAGCAGGTGAAGGGGGGCGCGTCCGGACGGTCATCAGCATCGAGCAGGTCAGGGAGGTACAGAAAGAGGCCAGTCTGAGGCCCTATGAGGGCGCTTTCCGCGTGTTCATCGTCGACGGGGTGGACAGGCTGAGCGACGAGGCGGCAAACAGCTTGCTCAAGACGCTGGAAGAGCCGCCTGAACAGGTCGTCCTGGTCCTGCTGGCGTCGAATGCCAGTGCCGTGCTTCCTACGATTAGCTCTCGATGCCGCGGGCTGGACTTGCGACCGGTCAGCGTCGATGTGGTGGCGGGCCACCTGGTGAACTCTTTCGGCTTGGAAGAAGGGCGCTCCCAGGAGATAGCCCGGCTATCCGGTGGCAGGATCGGTTGGGCGATTCAGGCAGCCCAGGAGCCGGCGCTGCTTGAACGGCTGTCCGACCGACTCGACGCCATCGAGCGCACGGTGGGGTCCGGACTGGAGCAGCGTTTCGAGTACGCGGCTCAGCTAGCGGCCCGATTCGCTCAGAGCCGGGATGACGTGCTGGATGAGCTTGGCCTGTGGCTTGGCTGGTGGCGAGACGTTATGGTCGTCTGTCAGGGCAAGCCCGAGCTGATATGGCATTCATCGCGTAGGGCATCCCTGGAAGCGGCGGCCAGCGGACTCGAATCCAGCCAGGGCGCCATCGCGGTCAAGGCCGTCGAACGGGCCATGGACTTGCTGGAGCGCAATGTGAATCCCCGCCTGGCGCTCGAGGAGATGATGCTCGCCTTGCCCCATTCGTCGTCGGTGGCCCAGAGGTGACTCGAGACTCCAATCGACGTGACCGGCGCTGTTTCGGGCGCGGTCAGCTGACCATGAGGTCTTCGCGACGAGATGCCCCTGGCGAGGGGCCGCAACTATTCGCGACCGAGGCGTGATGCGAGAACAGCCGCTAGATGAAGCGATCGTGGGCGTGCGGTTTCTACCGTACGGGCGTGTCCACTATTTCGACGCGGCTGGACTTGTTCTAGAGGTGGGGGACACGGTGACGGTGGAGTCCGATTGCGGCCCCCGCGAGGGTACGGTGGCCATAGCACCGGGCCAGGTGCTGCACTCTGACCTGCGGGGTCCGCTGGAGCGCGTTCTGGGCAGGGTGGACGAGGACTCCGAGTAGCCGGGCGCCGTCGAGACCGTTGCTTGGGTCCGACGGCCATCGTGGGAACCCGCATAGGTTCTTCCCCCGACACGTCGGGGTCAAGAAAGACAGGTCAGGTTGTGCTGGACGCACGTGGTCTACAAAAAATTTAGGCGAGCCAGGGGATGAAGGGGAGCCATTCGTCGAGGATTTGGCGGTGGTGGAACATGTAATAAGGGTTGGGACGCGGCGCCGCCGGTCTTTTCTTGAGTCGCATTTTGGCTTCTACGGGGGTCAGGCCCGCTTTGTGGTGGTTGCAGGGAATGCAAGCGCTGACGACGTTCTCCCATACGTGAGCGCCCTTTCGTGAACGCGGCAAGATGTGGTCCAGCGTAAGCTGCTTCGTCTTATTCCCGCAGTACTGGCAGCTAAAGCCGTCCCGGTAGAACACCGCCTGCCTGGACAGCCTGCGCCGCATGACCGGCCGCTTCACCATGTAGATGAGCCGGATGACGGAGGGCGCGGGAAACGCCTCTGTGACGCTGTGGACGTAGCCCCGCCCGTTGGACACCAGCTCCGCCTTCCCTCGCCCCATCAGCACGAACGCGCGTCTCACGTTACAGACGTTCAGCGGCTGGTAATTCTGGTTCAGGACCAGCACCGGCGAATAGACTGTCAACGTCATGGTCATGCAGGTGGCTACGGCGCCTCGGCGGAGTCGATCTCCGACTCAAGTATGTCCAGGGCCGCGTCGAAGTCGGAAGGGATGAACCCGAGTGCGCTCGCGGGCAGCTTGCTTCGGATGTCCACGAAGACCGTGGCGATCGCCGAGTCCATCAGCCCATCCTCAATGAACTGCTTCTTGTCTTCCACCACCGGAAGCACCTGACTTGCGCCGGGCAGGTCGGAGGAGGGCAGCGTGAAATTGTAGGCCAGCCTCGCCGCAACGGTCAGGACCGCGCCTGCTACCGCCAGGCCGATGACGAGCCCCAGCGCGAGACCGCCCAGCCGGTCGACCAGGCTGGCGGCGCCGAGGGTGCCGATCACCAGGATAGGCTTCGCGATCTTTCCCGCAATTCGGAACAGGACCACGGAGAGCACGATAATAACGACGTACGAACCCACCGTGACCCACGTATCGCCGCCCGGCGAGTCCTCGAAGATGCCACCGATCGCGCCGGACAACTGCCCGGCGACGAACCAGCCGACGACGACGCCCGCGGTCGTAATCGCGGCACCGATCAGACCTGTCTTCAGCCCGAGGAACAGCCCAAGGCCAACTATGACGAGTAGCACGATGTCCAGCCAGTTCATATTTTGACACCTCTTTCGACGGCGACGCCGCATTCCGGACAGTTTATCATAGGCGAAAATAGGCGAACCAGATAATTGAGGTCAGCGACGCTCTAGGAGTGCGAACACGGGTCACGCACGACGCAGCGGGCAGACTGCCGTTTACGTAGCCGCGCGGTTCGAAGTCAGAGCTTCAGGTCGCGACCGGCGAGTTGCGTGCCCACCAACGAACGTTGGAGCTTGAGGCGCTTCCGGGAGCGAGGCGTCCGGCGCAATCGACGCCAAGGGGAATGGGCCACCCGTATTTTCACAACACATGGACGGACCGCCAAATTCGTTATACGTTCGGACTGAGAGTCAGGGCGATCCGAGCACGCTCTAGCTGATGTCGCCCGCGACTACCCGTTGCATGTCGCGGCTGAACTCCCCTTTTGTGAGAACGGCGGTGCACCCAAGCTCTCGCGCCCTCTCGAGGCCCTCGGTATCCGAATGCTGGCCAAAGGCGACCACCCTGACCTCGAGTTCACCTGAATGGAGTTCGGCCAAGACCTCCGCCCAGATATCGGGATCGCCCTCCAGGTCGACCAGCACCAACTTGGGCTGGTTTTCGGCGAACGCGGCCCAGAAGTCTTTGCTCGAATTTGCGTACCGAGTCGCGAGTCCGGCGCCCTGAGCCGCGCTCATGATACGTGGCATGAACATCAGGTTCTGTCCCAGCAAGACCAACGTTTTCTCTTCGGCCACTTGCAGCTCCATTCGGCTTCGACCGGACGTTCGCGCCTGGAGGGGTGGAAGGCCTGCCTCGGGACCCAAACCCGGCGCCGCCTGAGTCCGAGCTTAGCACGGCGGCTGGAGTGAGTCCAGACCTGGGTGGATGATATATAATCCTGGTCACCGGTCCCGGCCCTCGCTGGTCCCCGAATCTGCCCTGGAGCCTGTCAATGGTCTCGATTGAGTTCGAAAAATTCACGCTGGCCAACGGCCTCGATGTCATCCTTTCCGAGGACCACTCGCTGCCAGTTACCGCCGTGAACATCTGGTACCACGTCGGGTCGAAAAACGAGGAGCCCGGCCGGACGGGGTTCGCGCACCTGTTCGAACACGTGATGTTCGAGGGCTCCAAGAACCACAACAAGAGCTTTTTCGAGCCGCTGCAAAAGGTTGGTGCGAACCTCAACGGCTCGACTACCCCGGACAGGACCAACTACTGGGAGGACGTGCCGTCCAACTATCTGGAGCTGGCTTTGTGGCTGGAGTCGGACCGCATGGGCTTTCTTCTGGACGCCCTGGACCAGCGACGTTTCGACGTGCAGCGCGACGTGGTGAAGAACGAGCGCCGCCAGAGCTACGAAAACCGGCCCTACGGCATGGCCCACATGCTGATTCAGCCTAACCTGTACCCGACCCCGCACCCGTACAACTGGACGACGATCGGCACCCCCGAGGACCTGGACGCGGCAAACCTGGACGATATCAAGGACTTTTTCCGAAAGTTCTACTCGCCCTCGAACGCCAGCCTGGCCATCGTCGGAGATTTCGATTCGTCCGCCACGCGGGAGCTTATCGATAGTTATTTTTCGGAGCTTACTCCGGGCAGCCAGGTTGACCGCGTCGGGCGCATGGACTCGAGGCTACAGGGCCAGGTCTCGATCAACAGCCACGACCGGGTCGCGCTGCCCAGGCTCTATCTCGTCTGGCCCACGGGCCCGATATTTGACGAGCAGCAAGCGTCGCTGGACATTCTGGCCGCGATACTCGGCGGAGGCAGGAGCTCACGCCTATATAAGTCGCTGGTGTACGAAAAGAAGATCGCCCGCGACGTTCAGGTCTACCACCACGCCCAGGAGGTCGCGGGCGACTTGAGTATTCAGGTCACCGCTAATCCCGGTTACACCCTGGAAGAGGTCGAGGCGGAGGTGACCGAGCAGATCGAGAAGTTGATGACAGCACCGCCCGACGATCGCGAGCTGCAGGGCGCGAAGAACCGGATCGAGACCTCCCACGTCATGCAGCTCGAGCGGTTCGGCGGCTTCGGAGGCCGCGCCGACCAGCTCAACTTCTACAATGTGCTGGCTGGCGACCCCGCGGCCGTCAATACCGATGTCGACCGATATATGGAGGTGACTCCGGAAGAGGTGCTGAAGGCCGCCTCGGTCCTCGGCGCCAACCACGTCAGACTGGAGGTCCAGCCACAGGGAAGCCGATCGTCGGCGTCCGTGTCGACAGACCGGTCCGCCGCGCCCGCGCCGGCCGCCAACCCGCGTTTCTCGCCGCCCGTGCCGAGACGGGCGACACTGGATAACGGACTTCAATTTGTTCATCTGGAGCGGCGCGGGATCCCGGTCGTGGCTTCCGGGCTTGTGGTTGGGGGTGGCGCCCTGGGCGATCCGACCGCCAAATCCGGCCTCGCGAACCTGACCGCGACGATGCTTGCCGAGGGCACCAGAAACCGCACGGGCAACGAGATCGCCGACGAGATGGAGCTTCTGGGGACCGATCTCAGAAACTTCGCCGGCCGAGAGTACGTCGTTGTCTCGTGCGAGGCGCTGGCCTCCAATTGGGAGGGCGCTCTTAACGTGCTTGCCGACGTGTCACGAGAGTCAGATTTCCCAGGCCATGAGCTCGACCGGGTGCGCCAAAACCTGCTCACCGACCTGGGCCGCATTGCCGACAGTCCGCTGGCGATTGCCAGCCGCGCCGCCCGGTCGCTTTTCTACGGCCCCGGCACCCCGTACGGGCACCCGTTGACCGGGGACGAGGGTTCGGTCAGCGCCATAACGGACTCGGACATTTCCGGCTACTTCGCCTCCCATTTCAGTCCGGACAACGCCACGTTCATAGTCGTCGGCGCCGTGGCCTTCGACGAGGCCCTCCAGGCCGCTGAGGCCCTGTTCGGCGACTGGACGCGATTGCAGCCGGCGGCGGTGAATGGCCGCACTGAGGCATCGGGACAGCCGTCCGCCGCTCAAATTTTCCTTGCTGACAAACCAGGGGCCGCCCAGTCGGTGATAAGAGCGGGGCATCTGACAATTCCACGAGACCACGTCGACTTTCTGCCGCTGAATCTCGTGAACCATATCTTCGGTGGGCAGCCGCTGGCCCGCCTCGGTGCGAATCTGCGGGAAGACAAGGGTTACAGCTACGGCTACAGCTCCACCATCGACTGGAGTCACGGTCCGTCGATGCTCGTGGCCGGAGGCGCGGTGCAGACCGCCGTCACCCGGGAGGCCCTGGTTGAGACGATCAAGGAGTTTGGCGACATCGGCTCCGAGCGCCCGGTGACACGCGAGGAGTTCGAAAATGCCCGCGACGGGGTCCTGCGGGGCATCCCCGGCCAGTTCGAAACACAGCACCAGGTGCTCCAGCAGCTTACGAGGCTGGTGGTGTTCGGGCTTCCGGACGATTATTTCGCCACTTTCGCGGATGAACTTTCGCGGGTAACTCTCGACGATGTTCACCGGGTGGCCGAGCATATGATCGACCCGGAGCACCTGAACATCCTGGTGGTCGGGGATGACAGTGTGATCGGAGATTCCCTCGGGGAGCTGGACCTCCCGGTTTCCAGGGTCGACTATGAGGGCCAGACTATTTCCTGAGCACGCTGACCGTGACACCATGCCCACGAAAATTGTCGTCAGGCCCAATTCTTAGGTTCGCAACATGGTCGCCTGATCCGTCTTAGGTGTGAGGGTCAGTCTTGCGCAAGACCGTCCACAAGGTCGTAGCCTATATCACTGACGGGCGCCAGCTTCTGGTCTTCAGTCATCCCCAATTTCCTGAGGCCGGCATCCAGGTTCCGGCCGGTAGCGTTGAACCGGGCGAGCCGACCGAAAAGGCCGTCATGAGAGAGGCCTTGGAGGAGACAGGCCTGCCCTGGCTGCGGCTCCGGGTCTACCTGGGGATGCGAGACTTCGATGCTTCCCCATTCGGTCGGGACGAGGTCCAGCGCAGGCATTTCTTCCACATTAAGCTTGAGGGCAAAGCACCTGAGCGGTGGCGGCATTTTGAGTGCCACCCGTCCGAGGGCGGCAACGAGCCTATCGAGTTCGAGCTGTCCTGGGCAGGATTGCCGGACCAGGTCCCCGAGCTGATCGCGGGGCTGGGCGATCTGCTTCATCTGGTCCAGACGCCGGACGAATGAGAGTCCCCGCGCGTATTGCGTCGATGCGACGAGAGACGCCGACCGTGATATCGTTCGTCCTGGACCTGGCTGGCCGGGAACTCGGGTTCAGAGCGGGCCAATGGGTCGACCTGTTCGTCAGAATCGGCGGCGCCGAAGCGGTCGCGGGCTTCTCGATCACATCCTCTCCGGCGAATCAGGGAAGAATCGAGCTGGCGGTCAAGCTCATTGGCGACAATCCAGCTACCCACTATATGCACGAGGGGGCACGGGTCGGCGACGACGTCGAGGTGCAACTGGGTGGCGAGTTCTACTA
Source organism: Dehalococcoidia bacterium (assembly GCA_965248005.1). Classification (GTDB taxonomy): domain Bacteria; phylum Chloroflexota; class Dehalococcoidia; order Lucifugimonadales; family UBA1123; genus CBDFIE01. The sequence goes on along the minus strand of OZ252049.1, from coordinate 459,075 downwards.
CACCGCCGAGATGGCCGACTCCCTTGTGCTGATCGCCGGCGGCATCGGCCTGACGCCCTTGATGAGCATAGTTCGTTACGTTGATGAGTCGGCCGCCAGAGCTGAAGCCGTACTCCTCTACAGCGCGGCAACACCGTTGGAGCTGCTTTTCAGAGACCAGCTAGACGCCATTGTCTCCCGAAACCCGCGAATCAGGTGCGTCTACACCGTCACGAGGCCTGGTCGCTCCTCCCCGGGCGCATGGGACGGTCACACGGGTCGCATCGGTGCGGACCTGCTCAGACGAGCTCGGGTCGACCCAGGCGCTCTATACTACGTCTGCGGCCCCCCTCCGATGATCCGGAACACGTTGACGTTGCTTCAGGACATGGGCGTCAAGTCGGACCGGGTCCACTACGAGCAGTGGTGGTAGAGCGGCGGTCGATCGGCGAAAGGACAGGTGTTCGCTCCCGGTGTGGGATGGAGAAACGCCTGCGCCCTTACACATTTCGCGGCCTCGAGGCCCCGCGTGCCTAAAGCATCGAGTGGCTCTGGCCTCCGTCCACCACGATGCACGCGCCCGTTACCATGCTGGCGCGGTCGGAGGAGAGAAACGCCACGAGGTCTCCCACCGGCTCCGGCCAGCCGAACCGGCCCATCGGCAGGTTCTGCGCGATGAAGCCCTGGACTACCTCGTCGGGCTGCTCGTTCTGGAAGCGCTCCCAGGAGCCGCCGGTGTGGGAAATGGACCCAGGCGCGATGCTGTTTACCAGTACCCCATCTTTGGCCAGGGAGTTGGCGGCATGTTTGGTCGCGCCGATTAGCGCGGCCTTTGACGACATGTACGAGATGTTCCCCCCGTGCTCTCGGCCCCAGATCGAGGCGATGTTGATTATGCGGCCCCAGCCTTGCTGCTGCATGTGGGGGATGACCAGCTTCATTAGCTGGAAGCCCCCGAACAGGTTCAGGTCGAAGGTCCCGATGAATTCGTCCACAGACGTCCCGACGATGTCGCTCCCAGATCGGGAGCCGCCAACATTGTTCACGAGAATGTCGACAGGCCCGAGGCCGTCGACGACCCGGCCATGCATTGCATCGATGCCCTGAACGTCCGACACATCGGCCTCGACCGCAATGGACTTGACGCCCGCTGCCGTTAGCTCGTCCGCGGTCTTGCCGAGAGTGTCCGCGGTCCTGCCGCAGATGGCGACGTTGACGCCCTCCGCCGCCAGCGACAGGGCGCACTGCCTGCCCAACCCTCTGCTACCTCCTGTGACGAGCGCTGTCTTTCCAGAAATGCCCAGGTCCATGATGCGTGCCCTCCGCGGTGTCTGATCGCCCCCGGCGACCCTCAGGGTATCACCGGCGACACGGGCCAGACAATCTGCGCCAACCAGTGTCCCGTCTCCTAAGATCTTCATCCCGAAGAATCCTGATGAAACGGGACTCACAGCAACGACAATTCATGAGCTTACTTCAAGGACGCCCAGCTTAGTTCGTTGAAAAATTCCATACCACGGCTTGGTGGTTCGACAGGCTCACCACGAACGGGAAAACGGGGTCCCTCCGTTCGGCCTGAGCCCCGACGTCCCGATCCCGATGCGGGACCAAATCGGGGAGTCGGGGGCTCGGCGGATTTAGTTAGCGTTCTCATCGATCGCCACGCTGGGTCCATTCAATCGATGTCGCAGGTCGACGCAGGGCACTCCGCGCCTATGATACAATAAATGTTGTGTATGAGTTTCCAGGCAGCGATTGGGGTGTGCCATGCAGGTCGAGGAGTTGCGCAACAGGCTTGTAGCCCGTATTCAGGCGGTGGCCGCCGAGGGAGACGAGGAGGAGACTGCGCAGGTGATGGCCTTCGCGCGGGCGATTCTGGTGGCGTTGGCTGAAAGCCGCCCGGACGAAGAGGTGTCTCTCCAGCAGCTGCGAGTCGGGACTCGGACCGCTGCTCTGATCATGGGCTATCATCGAGAGTATCTCAGGGCCCTGGTTCGCCGCGATGAGCTATCGGCCACCAAGTCCAACGGTGAGTTGCAGATACCCCTGTCGGAAATCGCGAACCATATATCCAAGGAGCGGATCGTCGGCGATCCCGTCCACCGATCGCTGTCCCTGTTGGAAGGGACGTCGTTTGAAGTCAAACTTCAGCGGTAGGCTAACAGGAGCGATCCGCCGTACTTGACGCAACAGGTGCGCTAAAATACCATGCGAGATTGCGGCGACAGGCCTTCAAGTAATGCTAACGAACGGCGGCCGACCATAAAAATGCACATAGACCTCCACACGCACTCGGTATCCTCGGACGATTCCAGAGCGACCGTGGAGCAGTATGTGAAATGGGTAGCAGTGCTTCGGGGCAAGGGCTACCAGATAGACGGATTCGTCCTTACCGAACACCGCAAGTTCGACTTCGATGCCGACTACAGGGAGCTGGCCGCTGAACACGAGGTGGTGATCCTGAAGGGGTCGGAGTTGGACACCGACATGGGCCATTTCCTCGTGTACGGCGTGAACGAAGAGCTTGCCCGGCGCATCGACTTCGGCAACGTGCGCACAGCGGCTTTGAAGCTGGTAGCCGCCGCCGAGGATACGGGCGCCATAGCCATCCCAGCGCATCCGGGCAGGTTCGGCATTGGGCTGTGCGAATTCGCCGACAACGGTCTGGACCTGAGCGCCCTGCGCGCGGGCGAGCTTCTAAACGGAAGCAATCGGCCCGGCGAGCAGGACAGGGCCGAAGAGCTGCTAACCCGACTGCGGCTGGCGGGGACCGGCGGGAGCGACGCCCACCTGGTGAGCGCTATCGGCAAATGCATGACCCAATTTCCGGCCACGGTGTCGTCGGAGTCGGAGCTGGTCGAGGGGCTAAAAAAAGGTGGGTTCCGCCCCGTCCGGCTAGACCAAACTCTATAGGGGAGCGAATGACTATCGGAGATACGGAAATCAAGTACGATCGCAGCTTGTTGGGCGTGGAGCAGGAAGTTGGCCCCTTCCCGGTGACCAGCGAGATGATTGTGAACTTCGCCCGCTCCACGGGTGAAACCGATCCGCAGTACCTGGACGAAGTAGCCGCGCGGGACTCTGAGTACGGGGGAATTATCGCGCCGCCAACATTCTGTAATGTGTTCGGCTGGGGCGTATCTCGGCCGGACATCAAGCTGGAATTTGGTGATCTGGGCTTCTTCGCGGGCCAGTCCATCGAGTGCCTGGCTCCGGTCCGTCCTGGAGATACCCTTCACGGCACTACGAAACTGAAAGAGGTTTACCCCAAAACAGGTCGTTCCGGCATGATGGTATTCGCCGTCTGGCAAACCAGTCTCATGAACCAGGCTGGCGAGACGGTAGCGCTGGTGGAGGAATCCCACGTGCGCAGGAACCGGAGGACAGAGTGAGCGCGACCGATCTCTACTACGAGGACGTGGAACTGGGAGACGAGATCGGCCCCGTCTACCGGGAGGTGACTGACGCGGACGTGCTACAGGCTCTCAGTGTGTGGGGTTCGGAGCCTGGGCTAAGCCGGTTCACCAGCGCGGTTGTCGCCAAGAGCGAGGGCCTGCCGAATCCGATCGTGCCCGGTGTCATGAACATCGCCATCGTGGGCCAACTCGTCACCAACTGGTCTTCGACGGTCAGCCTGAAAAAGCTGGATGTCGTGTTCCGCGGGATGGTGCCCCACAACCGCCCCTTGACCCTGAAGGGCCTTGTCACCGACAAGGCTTTGGTTGAAGGCGTCCCCCAGCTCGATGTCGACGTAGTCATGGAGAACGAGGAGGGCACACCGCTGGTCATCGGAAAGGCGACGGTGTCGATTCCGGAGCGGGGCTAGCTCAGAGAAAGCCGGTACCCGGCAGGCCACTTAAATCCGGTGTGCGTACCACCGCCTGCTCAAAGCGTGGGCGCGAGCCCATCCCCGTCGCCAGTGGGCCCAACATGACCTATCTTGTCATTCTTGACCCCGACGTGTCGGGGGAACAATCTATTCGTGACGGCGACCCCGATTCTATCGGGGTTCGGAGTCCCGATTCATCGGGGCTGCTCGAGAATGACACGTATGCGGGTCTAACGAATCCTCCAGAACGGACCAAAGGCGGGGTTTGTTGGAGTCCCTCAGTGCTCCACCATTGTGCCGCCGTTGATGTTGATGGACTGGCCGTGTATCCACGAGGCTGCCTCGGTGCATAGATAGACGACGAAATCCCCAACCTCTTCGTCGGTGCCATTGCGGCCGATTGGCGTGGTGGTGGCCATCTGCTCCCAGCGGTCGCCGCGACCGATGTCGTCCATCCGGTGCGTGTCAACGGCGCCGGGGCAGACGCAGTTGACGTTGATCCCCATCGGCCCCAGCTCGCGGCTCAAGCCCTGGGTCATGCCGACCAGGGCGAAGTTGCCGGCGTTGTAGGCAAGGGTGTTGGGGCTGCCTCTCTTGCCTGCGCTCGAAGAGATATTCACGATCTTGCCCCCGTGCCCCTGGTCCTTCAGCGCCTGAACGAAGGCCTTGGTGCAGAGATACGTACCCGTGATCTTGATGTCCACAACCTTCTGGAATATGTCGGGGTCCAGGTCCAGGATAGGCACCCGGTCTGCCCCGCGGGCGAAGGCTGCGTTGTTGATCAGCATATCGACGCGGCCGAACTCTTCCACGGTCCGATCGATCATCGTCTGAACGTGCTGCCTATTCGTAACGTCGACGATTAGCGGCAGGGCGCGACGTCCCTGGGAGCGCACTTGCTCGGCGGTGCTCTCGATGTCCTTCCAGCCAATGGCCTTTTCGTCAGGCGGGAAGGAGTCGGGATCGCGTCCAGTGCCCGTGACGACCACGTCGGCGCCCAGCTTGGCGAACGCCACCGCCGCCGCCCGGCCAATCCCACGGAGCCTGCCGGCCCCGGTTACGATCGCTACCTTTCCGTCCATCTCTGGCATGTTTTCTCCCCTTAACTCAAGTCTCTAATAATACTTGGCGCCGCTTTCGACCTCGACCGCCAGAGTATATCCCTAGTCGACGAGGGTGTAAATGTGGGCAGTGTTGGCCCATCGATTCGGCGCGGGTCGTCATTGGTCGTCCGCAAGCTTATGAACGAGCCAGCCGCCGAGCAGCTCCCTCAGCTCGTCCTTGCACTGCCTCAGTCCGTGGCCTGCGCCCGGATAGAGCACCAGCTCCTTGGGCTGCTTGGCCCAACTGAAGATCAGCCGCGAGCAGTCGGCGGAGAGCCTGGTGTCGTCCTCGCCGTGGACCAGGAGCAGGGGTCTCGGCGACACCCGGTCGGCCCCGCGGGCGCCCAATGTCTGGCTGGACAGAGCAGCCACGGCCTTGACCAGCGGGCTCAGCGGGGCGGCGGATATCACGACGGCCCCGCCGAAGGAGTGGCCCACCAACGCGATCCTCGTGTGGCCGGTGCCTGCCAGGTACGAGACGCCAACCAGGGTATCAAGCACCGACTCCCGCAGCATTCTGGGATCGCGGTAATCGACTCGAATCGACGTGATTTCCGGCGCGAATTTTTCCGCCAGATCGCCGTAGATGCCGTCGGCCGGGCCGTCGAAACCTCCCATGGCTCCCCAGACCCATACGATGCCGACGGCGGTTGATGTATCCTGATCACCGTGTACGATTGCACGGATGTCGCCCTGCGCGGTGCGAAGCAGGATGCCCCGGCCGGCCCGGTCGGCAGGGGCCTGCCAGTTCTCGACGCCCGTGATATTCGTGGACAGGTTTTGATGGGACTCGGCCATGGCTGCTCGAACTGTACCAGATGGAGCGGTGCAACGAAATACCGACCGGGTCGCCCCAATGGGCATCTAACCTTCGAGTCGGGCAGCTCGGTGTCGGTGGTTTTTCGGTAAGGGAGCTGGCCCGGGCACGGCGATCCAAGGCCGGGTCCAATTCCGTATCACCAGGGCAGGCGATATCAACGTTCGATGGCGGCCGAGCTGGGCGAACGCGGCTCGGTGCTGGGTTTCCCGGACCGACGCGACATATAGCAGCGACCGTCGGCGTCCGCGGGCTTGGCGAATTTATCGCGGACAGAAGGCACCCTATGAAATTTGTGGCTCTTTGGGCTCTCTATATCGTCGCGCCGATGCCTCTTGCCGCCTGTGGTCAGTCGGAACTCGTCACCTCAATGGCTGAACCGCCTGCGCTCTCGAGCCGCATCGCGTTCGTCTCCCAACGCGACGGCAACAGCCAGATATACGTAATGAACGATGACGGCAGCGGCCAGACCCGGCTCACCAACAACGAGCACCTTGATGAGTCGCCCTCCTGGTCGCCTGACGGCTCGAAGGTCGCCTTTCGGTCCAACCGCGACTTCAACTTCGAAATATACGTTATGAGCGCCGACGGCAACGGCCAGACGCGACTCACCGATAACTCTGACTTTGACGGTTCCCCCGCCTGGTCGCCCGACGGCTCGAAAATCGCGTTCCGGTCGAACCGCGACGGCAACTTCGAGATATACATGATGAACGCCGATGGCAGCGGCCAGACCCGGCTCACCGATCACGGTGACGTGGACGAGTCTCCTACCTGGTCGCCCGACGGCTCGAAGATCGCCTTCCGTTCCGACCGCGATGGCAACTTCGAGATATACGTGATGAGCGCCGACGGCACCGACTTGACGCGGATTACAAACAACTCGGTTCCCGACCTCGACCCCGCGTGGTCTCCGGATGGCTCCAGAATAGCTTTCATGTCGTCCCGCGACGGCAATCTTGATATCTACGTTATGAACACAGATGGGACCAGTCAAACCAGGCTGACAAACAGCCCATCCGCCGATCGGAAACCCGCCTGGTCGCCGGACGGCGAGAAGATCGCCTTCAAGGCTGTCGGCGACGGCAACGATGAGATTTTCGTAATGAACGCCGACGGGACGGGGACGACTAACCTCACCGACGTCCCGGCCCACGACTCCGACCCCGCCTGGTCAGGATACGCATCTTCATTCGCACGGTCCGTAGGCGCTCCGATACTCACGTCGGCGCTCTCCGGCCGAGTCGCGTTCATGTCGTCCCGCGACGGGAACCGCGAGATATACGTGATGAACGCCAATGGCTCCGCACCCACCCGGCTCACCGATAACGAACACAGCGATTCGGCGTTCATGACATAGATTTGCCAGTTTCCGGCGCGGTCGGACCGGAACGCAATCTTCTCGCCGTCGGGGGACCAAGCCCGATGGCGCCAACATCGTGTTCATGTCCTCCCGCGGCGGCGAGGACGAGATATACGTAATGAACGCCGACGGCTCGGGTCAGACTAGGCTCAACGGAGATTCTGGCTCCGGCACTTCCCCAGACTGGTCGCCGAAGTGATGGCGTCCCTTTAACCCCAAGGCCGGAGCATGAGTTTCGGCCCATCGCCGGTACAAGGCATCTTCAGGTCAACCCGCGTTGCGGGAAGTGCGCAGCGAACGGTTCGCGGATTCCTCAACGATCCGTGCGAACTGAATTGGCATTCGAGAAAGCTGCGGCTCAGCACCGTACGTTTTCAATATGGGTTAAGCGCGGGAGCAGACCGGTCTCACGTAGCGTAGTTACAGGCAGATTGTCTGTTCCGTGACAGCCGCGGTGGCGTGGCCTATAGCTCCGGCCGCAGCTTGTGCCAGTCCGTCGTCTGCTCGTACGCGTAGGCGACCCGCAGCATGGTCTCCTCCTGAAGCGGGCCGGCCAGCACCTGGAGGCCCACCGGCATGCCGTCCACCAGGCCCGACGGCACCGATATGCCGGGGATGCCCGCTATGTTGGCCGGCAGCGTCAGGACGTCGCTGAGGTACATCTGCACCGGGTCGTGGGTCCGTTCGCCGAACTTGAACGCCACCGATGGCGACGTGGCCATGACAAGCGCGTCGAACTCCTCGAAAGCCGCCTCGAACTCCCGCCTGATAATTGTGCGCACCCGCTGGGCCTTCAGGTAGAAGGCGTCGTAGTAGCCAGCCGACAGCGCATAGGTGCCCAGCATGATGCGGCGCTTGACCTCCGGACCGAAACCCTGCTGGCGAGTCTTCTCCAGGGCGTCCCACATGCTCTCGGCGTCCGGGGCCGAATAACCGTACTTCACGCCGTCGTACCGCGCCAGGTTGGCCGAGCACTCCGAGGGCGCAAGGATGTAGTACACCGCCAGCGCGTAGATTGTGTGGGGCAGCGATGTCTCGGCGACGTCGGCGCCCAGCCCCTCCAATACAGAAATGGCCTCGCGGGTGGCGGTCTCGACGCCCGTGTCCATCCCTTCCACGAAATACTCGTTTGGTACGCCGATGCGCAGGCCTTTCAGGTCGGGATTCAGCGCCCTCGTATAGTCGGGGACTTCGCTCGCGATCGACGTGGAATCGCGGGGATCGTGACCGGCGATGGCGTTCAGCACGGTGGCGCAGTCGCGGACGTCTTTGGTGATCGGGCCGATCTGGTCCAGGGAGCTGGCGAAGGCTATCAGACCGTACCGGCTCACCCGGCCGTATGTTGGCTTCATGCCTACGACCCCGCACAGCGCCCCGGGCTGTCGGATGCTGCCTCCGGTGTCGGAACCGAGCGAGTAGACGCACTCCCCCGCCGCGACCGCGGCCGCGGGCCCCCCGCTGCTGCCGCCGGGCACGCGCTCCAGGTCCCACGGATTGCGCGTAGGGAAGAAGGCCGAGTTCTCGGTGGAGGAGCCCATCGCGAACTCGTCCAGGTTGCCCTTGCCCAACATCACCGCGCCCTGCCGGTACAGCCGTTCCGCGACGGTGGCGTCGTACGGCGGCACGAACCCCTCGAGCATGCGCGACGAGCATGTGGTCCGGATGCCACTGGTGCACATATTGTCTTTGAGCTGCATCGGGATGCCCGTCAGCGGCGTCGCGTCGCCCGCGGCCATCCGCCGGTCGGCCTCCCGAGCCTGGTCCAGGGCAAGCTCCCGGCTCACCGTAACGAAGGCGCTTACGCGGCCGTCCACCTGGTCGATGCGCTCCAGCGCGGCGCCGGTCAGTTCGACGGACGAGACCTCTCGTCGGTCCAGCAGCCTGCGAGCGTCGTGGACGGTCAGGCCGGCGAACTGGTTGCCGTCCACTACTCCAGCACCGCCCGCACCCGAATGTGGTCCTCCTCCCGGTTGGGGGCGTTGGCCATCACGTCGTCCACCGACGATGATGGTCTCGCCTCGTCCTCTCGCATGACCGAGTCCACGTCGACGGAGTGGCCCGTCGGCTCCACACCCTCGGTATCGACCTGGTTCAGCACGTCGATGTTGTCCAGGATATGCGACATCTCGTCACGCATGCGGTCGACCTCGTCGTCGGTCATTCCCACACGGGCCAGTACGCTCAGGTGCCGTACTTCGTCCGAGGTGATTCTTTCCATGCTTACCCTCCGCTTGCCCTCCAGTTCGGACTGCCCCAACAGTGTACCAGCCAGGGCGCGGCCTGGACCCACATTGCGGATGTCTGATCGCGTCATTCGTCAGCTACTCGGTGACCACCTGAAGTCGCGTCCGAGGGAGTCGGACGGACCGCGAAGGCGTGTCTCAGCACTGCGGCTAGCCCTGGACCAAGCCCACGTGCCAACGATGTGACAATCTTCGAACCACTCTTCGAGGGGCATAGAGGGGCGTCAGCCCCTACGGGGGTACTGGGGGTGTCCCCCAGAATCCTAGTTCCCCCTTCCAGGGCACGCGCTGGACCCAATATTGGGGAAGTCTGATCGCATCAATTGTCAGCTACTCGGTGACCACTTGAAGTCGCGTCCGAGGGAGTCGGACGCACCGCGAAGGCGTGTCTCAGCACTGCGGCTAGCCCTGGGCCCGGCCCAGGTGCCAACGAAGTGACTATCTCCGAACCACTCTTCGAGGGGCGCAGGGGGGGGGGCGTCAGCCCCTATTACAGGGGCACTGGGGGTGTCCCCCAGAATCCTAGTTCCCCCTTCCAGGGCACGCGCTGGACCCAATATTGGGGAAGTCTGATCGCATCAATTGTCAGCTACTCGGTGACCAATTGAAGTCGTGTCCGAGGGAGTCGGACGGACCGCGAAGGCGTGTCTCCGAACTGCGGCTAGCCCTGGGCTAGGCCCAGGTGCCAACGAAGTGACTATCTCCGAACCACTCTTCGAGGGGCATAGAGGGGCGACAGCCCCTATTACGGGGGTACTGGGGGTGTCCCCCAGAATCCCATTTGCCCCCTTCCAGGAAAGGAAGGGGGACAGGGGGATGGTTCGGTGCGTCGCAAGCCAGGACTGGCCCAGACCTATATTGGCGCTGTCCTGTAGCGAGAGCTGTCGGGGAGCAACCGCGGGACCCTTGCTTTGACACCAGACGCGTCGGTAACTACGATATGGCCCATCCCTGCGAGGAACTACGCCCGCGCCCGATTCGGTCGATCAGAAGCGCCAAAGGTGCGAATGTTTCGAGTACGAGGAGTCACATAATGGAAGTGCAAGAGGTTGCCGAGAAGCTGCTGGCCCAGGGCAGCACCGTCTCCGTCGCGGAGGCCTGCACCTGTGGACTGTTGGGCTACATGTTGAGCACCGTGCCAGGCAGCTCGCGATACTTTCCCGGCGGCGTGATCGCCTATACCGGCGGGCTAAAGCAAAAGGTCCTCGGCGTGACTGACGAGCTTCACGACACCAAGGGGACCGTGAGCCCGGAGATGGCCATCGCCATGGCGAGCGGGGCGCGAGAGGTGACGGGGACCGACTACGCCATCTCAACGACGGGCATCGCTGGGCCAACGGGAGGCCGGCCGGGCGTGCCTATCGGGACATTCTACATTGGAATCGTCGGGCCGGCCGGACTGGAGACCGCCGAGCGCATCCAGGCCGACGCCGGCGAGCGAGACGGCAACAAGCGTCAGGCGGCCCAGGCGGCCATCGACCTGCTGGGGCGGCACCTCGGCTAACCTCAGTGAACCCGCCTGGTGGCACAATGGAGGTCAACCGGTTCCGCGAGATCGTCGCCGGCCCGGGGATATCCGTGGAGGCATCGGCCGAGGGTCGTAGGCGCTGCGCGAGCTGGGCTTCAGCCCGCCTTGGATCTTCTTTCCCACTCGTCCAGAGGGGAGAACAAGCCTCCTCACGGATGTTCCCTCGCCTGCCTTCTTCGTATACGCCCCAGCACGTGGGGCACGCCACGGAACTCTCAGCCGGGCACCGCGAATATTGCCGCGAAGAGGAACGACAGTCCTATCAGGCCAAAGAAAAACTCCGTGAATATGAAGAGGCTCCAGGCCAATCCAGGACTCCAGGCACTACCGTTAAACACCAGGCCGGCCGCCACGAACGCCAGTACGTTGACGAGGACGGCCGCCTGGGGCCATCGACCCCAGGGGCGAGAAAATGTGACTACAACGAGATCGGAGAAGTACCACCACGCCACCATGGGCCCTATGAAATATCCGACCGCGGGTACGCCGGAGCCAATCCAATACTGATAGCCGCGTGATAATCCAGACGAAGTAGATCAGGGCGCCCGCGCCGAATACGAATCGCCCTGCTCTGCCTAGTAGCAGGGGTCTAGGGATCGTACCGGCTTCGGCGAAATCACCGAGAGGCATGGTGATCACATGGGCGACAGATTTTGATACGGGCTTAGAGGGGTAAACTGGGCGGGTCGTGGCCCCGCCCAGCGTCGCTATATGCTCGGTTCAGCCTACTCCCGTGGCGGAGCAGGGGGCATGGGGTTGGTGAGGCCCTGTGCCAGAGAGATCGGCAGTAGCTGGTCCAGCTCGTCCAGGGTCCAGCGTCCGTTCTTGTGTATGCTCTTGGTCACGTGCCGCGGCGAGTACAGGCTGATGTTCCAGCCGCTGACGCCGATGACCTGCCCTGTGATGTCGCCCGCGGCCTCGGTGCACAGGTGGACGGCCTTGGGCGCGTTGTTTGCCGGGTCGCTGGCCTCGGGCGGACCCTGTATCGGAGGACCCTGCGCCTGCATTGTGGGCTGCTGCGCCGCCTGGGCCTGGGTGCGCAGGTCGCGGGAGCTCTCGGGCACGGACGCGGTCATGCGGGTTGCGCCACCGGGATAGACGGCGTTGACCGTGATGCCGTAGGGCCCCAGCTCCTTGGCCAGGGAACGCGCGAAGCCCACCATGCCCTCTTTCGCCGCCGAGTAGTTGATCTGTCCCGACGAGCCAAGACCGGACCCCGACGAGAACAGGACGATTCGGCCGTATTTCTGCCGTATCATGTGGGGCGTTGCCTGGCGCACCATGTTGAACGCGCCGTTCAGGTGTACGCTCAGCACCGCGTCCCACTCGGCCTCGGTCATGTTGAAGACCATCCGGTCCCGCAGGATGCCCGCCACGTGGCAGACGGCGTCCAGCCGGCCGAAGTTGTCGATGGCGGACTGGACGATGCGCCCGGCCGACTCGTACTCGGCCACCGAGTCGAAGTTGGCCGCGGCGGTTCCGCCCTTGTCGCGTATGCCCTGGGCCACCTGCTCCGCCGGTGCGTCGGAGGTGCCGGTGCCGTCCAGGGCGCCGCCCAGGTCGTTTACCACCACCGACGCGCCGTCTGCGGCCATCCACGCCGCCACCTCGGCGCCGAGGCCTCGCCCCGCGCCCGTCACGATCACGACCCTGTCTTTTAGTCTGTTGCCCATTAACTGCCCCTCTCGTCTGTTTTGATGTGGCCCCGGGCGCCGACGTTGTTGCGTTCGGCGGGGGCCTGCCAGTGTGGTTAGTATCCGGGGCCGATCATCTTCGGCACCAGCACATCCATCTCCTCCATCGTGAAGTTGCCCCACTTGTGGACGGAGCGCTCGACCTCGGGGTTGGAGTACAGGAAGATGCTGCCGCCCCGTACGCCGAACACGTAGCCGTTGACGTGGGGCGAGGCGTAGGTGCTCAGATAGACGGCCAGCGGGGCCACGTTGTCGGGGTCGTCGGGCCAGCCGGGGCCTTCCCAATCGGCCAGCGCCGGTGTCTCGCCGATCCCCGCGCGCTGGTCGCGGCTGGGACCGGGCGCCACGGCCACTCTGTGCTCCTCCACCGTGCCCGGGAACAGACGGGTCTCTACCATCGGCGAGATGGCGTTGCAGGTCACCCCGTACCTTCCAAGGTCACGGCCAGCGGTCCGTGTGACTCCGATGATCCCCTCGGAGGCCGCCGCGTAGTTGGACCGCCCCACGTCGCCAAGGCCCGCGTCCGACGTCATGTTGACGATGCGGCCGCTGCGCTGCTGGCGAAAGACGATGCCGGCGAACTTGATGGGGGTGAATGTCCCCTTCACGTTGTTGACCACCACCCGGTCCCAGTCGTCGGGCGTCATCTGGTAGATCATGCGGTCTCGGAGAATCCCCACGCTGTTTACCAGCACGTCGAGCTGGCCGTAGGCGTCGACCGCCTGCTGGACCAGCGCTTCGCCACCGTCCATCTGTGCCACGTTGTCGTAGTTGGCGACGGCCTCGCCACCCTGGGCCTTGATCTGCTCAACCACGCCGTCGGCTGGAGCCTGCGACGAGCCCGTGCCGTCGACGTCGCAGCCCAGGTCGTTGACGACGACCCTGGCCCCTTCCTCGGCCAATAGCAGCGCCACGCCGCGGCCGACGCCCCTGCCAGCCCCGGTCACAACCGCCACCTTGCCCTCCAAACGGTTTCCCATTGTCAACCTCCGGTATTTTGGCCCGGCCCCGAATGGGCGCTCCACTCAGCGGCGGGGTGTGTCCTGTGAAACAGGCAACAATATATCTCATTCGAACTCTCTTGGAAAGATATTTTGTATTGCGGTCGTGAAGGGCCACGCGGGCGAGGGACTGGGAGGTGGTTTCAGTCCGCATGTGACCTTGCGGTCGGCAACAGCCGAAATTGGCAGCTTTTGGATTCGAGCGCCCAGTGAGGTGATCGGTATGAACGTTAACTAAATCCGCCGCGCCCCCGACTCCCCGATTTGGTCCCGCATCGGGATCGGGACGTCGGGGCTCAGGCCGAACGGGGGGATGTCGTTTTCCCGTTCGTGGTGAGCCTGTCGAACCACCAAGCCCTTGTTTGGAATAATTCAACGACCTTGGAAATCAGAACTAGAGATTAGGGGTGCGAGGTAAGGCCCGAGCCTAGGGAGGATTCGCCGGCCGCCCGTCTGAAGCCTGGTGCTGGCAGGGCCGTCAATGGCGAAACAACGGGAGCTGAAACTCTGTCCAGAATGGTATGGTCTTACGCGAGGCTATGGGCGTCGAAGCGCCGGTGGGGTCGGCGGACTCCGCTCCGACCAGCCGGCCGGTTCAGCGCCAGCGCTTTAGCGGGGAGAGGAGATCGCGGGCGGCCTGCTTCGCCTCGGGTTCGGGGATGCCCTCATCGCTAACCAGCATCTCCGCATTGAAGTCGACCATGTGGCTGAGGGTGAGGTCCGGGTCGGTGAACTCGCCGCCCTCGAAGCAGTACGAGCAGAACTCGTCGTGCTGCGACCCATCGGCGTGGGTGCCGAACTCCTCCGGGGTGGTTATGGGCATCGCGCAGCTCTGACAGATAAGCGCTTCCGGAGTGACCATCGCGTAACCCTCCATCTTCAGCGGCTGACTCTCCAGCAAATTCTAACCCATCCCACCGGATTGTGCGCCGCCCTAATTTGAGTCGCGCTGGTATCATTCAGCCAACCACGTTCGACCCGAGGTCTGGACCCCTGGACCATCGAGAAACAGCCATGCGAGACCGGACCAGACTAGTCCCGGGAGACATAACAACCCTGGAGGTCGACGCCATCGTGAACGCCGCCAACAGTTCTCTGCTAGGCGGTGGGGGAGTGGACGGCGCAATTCATACCGCGGCCGGCCCGGAGCTTCTGGCGGAGTGTCGCACCCTGGGCGGCTGCCCCACCGGGGACGCCAAGATCACGCGGGGCTACCGGTTGCCCGCTCGGCATGTTATCCACACCGTGGGTCCGGTGTGGCAGGGAGGTGGGTCCAACGAAGACGACCTGCTGGCGAACTGCTACCGGAACTCGCTCGAGTTGGCGGCGTCGCGGGCGCTGAGGACGATCGCTTTCCCGGCGATCAGCACGGGGGTCTACGGTTTCCCCATCGAACGGGCCACGCGGACCGCCCTGCGGGAGGTGGCAGATTTTCTAGACGGGGATGACACCATCGAGGAGGTCATCTTCGTCTGCCACTCCGATGCCGACTACCCAGTGTACACTCGTCTGTTGGAAGAGAGACTGGGGTAGCTGGTCTGCCGTTCATGCGGGGGCTGCGGCGATGGGAACGCCCGCTCGTTGGTTCCGGTGGCCGGCTAGTGCTTCCAACCGAATAGCCGGCGCTCTCCGATCCCGTTCATGGTGAGCCCTTCGGCAGGCTCAGGACAGGCTTGTCGAACCACCGACGCCGTGCCCTTCGACGCGCTCAGGGCGAACGGGTCATCCTGTCAGATATTTCCAGAACTAGGTACTCTTCTCTGCCCGCAGCTTGTGCCGCGGGTTCGGGTGGGAGAGCACGGCCGGGTTGACCAGGTTGTCGGGCATGCGTCCTGTGAGCACGCGGGCCACTTCCAGCGCGGCACGCTGCTCCAACTCAAGGGTGGCCTCCTGCGAGAAGAAGGCCACGTGTGGCGTGACGATGACGTTGTCCAGGCCCAGCAGGGGCGTGTCGGGTGGCGGCTCGGCCTCCACCATGACGTCGAGACCAGCGCCGGCTATTATCCCGGCCTTTAGCCCCTCGTACAGGGCGGCCTCGTCGATCAGCGGACCCCGGGCGCAGTTAATCAAGAAGGCGTCCGGTTTCATGAGCGACAGCTCTCTGGCGCCTACCATGTTCGTGGTGTCCGGCGTCAATGGCGCGTGGAGCGTCACGAAGTCGGACTGAGCCAGCAGCGTATCCAGGTCCACGAGACGCCCGCCCTGTTCCGCCACATCATCTGCTGATACTATCGGGTCCGAGGCCAGCACCTCGAAGCCGAACGCCCTGGCCTTCTCGGCGACCGACCTGCCAATCCTACCGAAGCCGATCACGCCCAGCGTCTTGCCCCGCAGCCGCATCATGCGCATGGTCAGCGGCACACTGCCCCAGCCGGTGGTCCTGACCGATCGGTCCAGCAGCGCGATGCGGCGGTTCCAGGCGAGCAGCAGGGCCAACACGTGGTCGGAGACCTCGTCCACGCAGTAGTCGGGGACGTAGGTGACGGCCATGCCCAGCTCGGTCGCCGTGTCCACGGCGATGTTGTCCACGCCGACGCCGAAACGCCCGACGGCTACGCACTTTTTCGCCGCGTGCAGGACGCTGGGCGTCACCTGGGCGAAGCAGGTCATGATGGCGTCCACGTCCGCGGCCATGGAGGCCAGCGTCCTTTCACGCGTGTCGGGAGCGACGACGGCCTCCGCTCCGGCTTCCTGCATCAGAACGGTCGTCTCCGGCTCAGTAGTCGGCCAGACATGGTCGGTTATCAGAACTTTCAACGGCATGGGAACTCTCCTGGTCCGGGGCGCAGCGTTACGTTCCGGTTCTCCAGATGTTAGCTATTTGCAAGCCATCGCATTAGAGGGCCATCGGCTTGAACATACAGCCCTCGACGAATATATCGAAGAAGTCGGGTGTGGTCTCCAGCTCGACGTGTTCTATTTTGAGCACAAGCTCTTCTGCGGTTGCCCGCAGCGGGCCGGACAGCAGCATGATCGTCGCCCCCTCAAGGGCGGCGTTGCCCACCTTGACGATTCGCTCACGTGGGATGTTGGCTATAAACCCGATGCCCGTGGCGTTGTCCACGTCGACGTAGTTGGCGAAGCCGCCAGCCAGGTAAAGTTTCGACACCAGCTCCAAAGGCACTCCGTACTTGCGCAGCACGATGTACTGCCCCGCGAAGTTCGCCGACTTGGCCTGCGCCAGCGAGCTGATGTCGGCCCTGGAGAGCGACATGCCCCGCTCAGGCTCGAAGACGAATTCGTTCACGCCATCCTCGAACACTCCCAGCTCGCTGATCTGACGGGTCCGCTTTAGCTCGGCCAGCAGGTCCACGAGACCGGAGCCGCAGATGCCCTGGGGCCTGTGGTCGCCAATGGTCGTGATCGAAACTTCGGCGCCATCGATCGATACAGACTCGACAGCGCCATCGTAGCCGGGCATCCCGTAGCTGATTTGGCCCCCTTCGAAGGCCGGTCCAGCCGGGCAAGAGGCCGCCATTAGCCGGCGGCGGTCTCCGACAACCACCTCGGTGTTTGTGCCGACGTCGACCAGCATCACAGCATCTTCCTGCTCGTCCATGGCAATGGCCAGCAGGTCGGCGGCCACATCCGCCCCAACGTGGGAGCCAATCAGGGGACCGCCGTAGACGTGGGCGTCCGGGAAGACACGCAGTCCTAGCTCGCCGGCTCCCGCCTCTAGCACGGTGGACTCTCGCGTGCCAGAACGCATATCCGTTTCGGTTACCGACATGTAGGGCTTCAGTCCGATAGGCTGCACGTCTAGCCCGAAGAATAGGTCTCGCATGGTGGAGTTGCCGACGACGACAACTTCGTATATATGCCTTCGGTGGAACTTGAGCCGGCGGGCCAGGTCTCCGATCTCGAAGTTGATCGCCGAGAGCATCACCTGGCGCAGCTCGCCCCTGTCTGGGCCGCCGTCGTAGGTGATACGGTGCATGATGTCGCTGCCGCCGAAGCGCTGCGGGTTCTCGAAGGAGGCTGTATGCACGACGGCCGCAGACTCCAGGTCGACCAGGTTCATCACCACAGTGGTCGTGCCCATGTCGATTGCCAGGCCGAAAATCCTGCCCCGGTATTCGTCGAGCGCCTGGCCGCGAAAGACGACCTGGTCTCCCTGCCGCGTCGTCAGGGGATCGGCGGCGAATTCACGGTGGACGCTGTGGGTGAGAATACGCGGCTGACGGCGGAGCACAGTGAACTCGAGATCGACGTCCGAGTTGGCTATCTGGGCCTGGCAGGCCAGTCGATAGTTGTCCCGCAGGAAACCCTCGGACCCCGTTCTAGCGTTGACGCCCTCTGCTCCACGCCTGACCTCGACGATGCACTCGTGGCATTCGCCCGTCCTACCGCAGGAGGTCGGCACGCGCACCTTCAGCGCGTCGGCGTAGTCGAATAGCGTCTTGCCGGACTGGAGGTCCAGCGTCTCACCC
Source organism: Dehalococcoidia bacterium (assembly GCA_965248005.1). GTDB lineage: Bacteria > Chloroflexota > Dehalococcoidia > Lucifugimonadales > UBA1123 > CBDFIE01. The sequence goes on along the minus strand of OZ252049.1, from coordinate 441,088 downwards.
AAATGGTAAAGCGGCGACATGGAGGCATTTTACCATTCGGCGATCGGGCGGCTTACACTGTGGAGTCTGACTCCAGCAGCCGTTTGAGATTGAGGTGGTCTGTCTCGAACTGCTTCTGGATGCGCCCCCGCATCGCGGCGGCGGCCAAGCCCAGTAGGCCCACCAGCTCGGCCTCGGAGACGGCGTGCAGTAGGGCGCCCTCGGGGACCTCCTCGGCAGTGTAGCTCACCGTCATGGGGAAGGGACCGGAGGTGCTCTGGACGGTGTACCGCTGCCCGGGGCGGTAGTCCGTAACCTCGAACTCATGCGCCATCGTGCGACCCATGGCGCGGCTGACGATCTTGCAGGTCGTGCCGATGGCAAGAGGCCCCTCGGAGGTCTGGACCGCCTCGACGGTGTTCTCGGACCATCTGTTGAAGTTGGCGACGTCCGTAACGAACGCGAGCACCTCGTCGAGAGGGCGGCTGATGATGACCTCGGTCTCGACTCGCACTCGTTAGCTCACCGTCAGTGTTGCCGTCATGGAGTTGTGGCCCGGGATCGTGCATTTGTATGCGAATGTGCCCGTGCTGGGCGGGGTCAGCTCCAAGGCCTTCGCGCCGCGCGGTCCGATCGTCAGATCGATGTCGTGAACGTGTGAATGTACATGTCGTCGTTTCTCAGGACTAGTCGCAGGGTCTCGCCCGCCTCTGCGTTCAGCTCTACAATCTTGAACTCGGTTCTCTTCATCAGAACCTCAGTTGCTCCAGCCTGCTCCTTCGCCGTCACAGTATCTTGCGCGGTTAGAGTGAGCACCCCCGACAACGCTACCAGGACGACTACCGCTCCTGCGACGGCCCACACCGCGATGCGTTCGGCCGCGGTCGCTTCTACGCGAGCCGTGCCCCGGCGGACCTGTACAAAAGCCACAACCGAGCCGACAAGTGCCAAGATGGATGCGACGGTCGCGACGACCCCAGCACCGAAGTCAAAGATGCTATTTAAGTTGCTGGTCGCCGTGGCCAGGAATGGCCCGTACACCAATCCTACGCCGAACAGGCCGACAATTGCGCCGAGCACCAGCGCCCACGATCCCGACCTCCAGATCAGGCCTGCTACGATGAGCGCCACAGCGACGTTTATGATGAGGAAGACCAGGTTAGATGTGTCCCCGGAGGTAAGCTGTGCGATTCCGAGCGCGACCATTGTTACGACAATTGTGACCAGGCCTCCGATCGCAACGCGCGTGTAGAACGGCTGGTCCCTTGACTCGCTCGTTAGCGTTTCTTTCTCGGACATTTCGCCTCCTTGTGAGATTTTCGGGCGTTAAATGAATGGTCATCGTTGATCTGTAACCAGGCTTGACGAGCGATCGGGCAATCGGACATCGTCGGCGGCCTGCGCCCCAGCACGGCGGAATACCAGCACGCTGAGGGCAATTAGCCACAGCCAGAAGAGCGCATAAGGCGTAAACGCCACTTGGCTCGTCCAGTATGTCGGGGCCGTGACCAGCCCAATCCCTACAAGCAGGCCCGTCCAACCGAGCCATTTTGGGAAAGCTCCCAGCCACAGAGCTGCAGTGGCAACAGTCAGGGTGAGGGCACCGAATAGGACCCAGGAAGTGGCGAACGTGAAGTTGCCCAGATCGAAAAGCAGCCGTGCTATTTGCGGGTCTAGCCCTTCGTCAATTCTAAAGACTGCCAGGTACCACGCTCCTCCCCCGGCCAGCAGCGCCACGATTCCCAGCCCCGCGCCTATCGCAACAATTGTGAGCCAGCCGGTTTCGCCTTCTGCCCGACGGAGCACGCCCCAGAGACTGCCGAGGAAACCGAGCAGCGCGAGCAGAGATAGCGTCGAGAGATAGCCTCCTATGTTGAACAGTACGGAATTCCTGGCCTCGAAAAAGTCGACGATCTCTCGTGAGGATGCAGAAAAGGAAGGCTCCGACCCTCCAACTTGTATTAGTCCCTGCCCAACAAGCTGCAGAACGATAAACAGTATGCCGCCGGAGGCACCGAGTCGCGCCAGCCGTTCCTGTGACATGCAGAACCTCCTGCCGTTCAAATATCCTCGGGTATGGGTAGATTACCGCGCCCACGTCCTTAGATCGTTACGCAAAGCGTTACGACCGAAAATTCGTTACTCCGTCGTAAGGAACGAGGTCGACCATTGTGGGTGGGAGATGGGGAGCCGGGTATGTGACGGGCAGAGAGTCAGCGGGGTCGTCGCGCTCGCAAGGAGAACGCTCAGGTCAGGACGCGCAAGGTGACCCGAAACCTGCGCATGCTGCAAGTTGCACGCAGCTCCGTGAGGTCGATTACTTCGGCGGTCTCGAATCTATCGCTGCCCTCGATGCGCAGGCCCGCCTTTGGCACGGAGGGCCTGTAAAGCTGGCCCAGCGGCTGGCTGTCCTCGTCGAACAAAAACCAGGCAGATGTTGGCAGGCAGGTCGAGTTCTCGCTGGTCAACGGGGCTAGCTAGCCCACAACGTCGAATCTCTCGGACTCGGGCGGCCTGGCCCATAGCTGCTCCGCGCCCGCCATGGCCTGGGCCCGGGCGGGGCTAGCCCGCCAACCGTCGTAGATTTCGTTGCTGTCCCAGGTCACGATGGTCGTGATCTTGGCACCGTCATCCCTGGAGACCAGAGTCTGCCTGCTGACGAATCCGGGATGCCGGCTCTGAGCGTCGCCGTTGCCGTCGAGCAACCGTCGGGCTTCATCGATGTTGTCGGGCCTGGCCCAGTGATGTGTAAGTACGCCTATCATGCTTCCTCCGCATCAAGTACAAATCCAGCCCGCGCTTGGCGCTCTGGCCCCGTAATGAAACTCGTCGTTCGACGGCAGCGAAAGGGGCGCAACCGCATGCCCGCTGGGAGTGTAGCAACCCGTCCGCGGCGGGTCAATTCCACGATCCGTTTCGTGTAATCTTCGGCAACCGCTACGTTTGACGCAACGGATCTGACCTGTTAGACCGGTGACTGGGCACGATACATGAATTCGAGACGCAAGGTGATAGAATCCGACCGCAACGAGCTGACTAGCTGAAGGCTGACGGCTAAGAAAAGCGAGGGCCGACTTGGTCAAGATCGCGGTGCTGGACGACTACCAGGGGGTCGCCATGTCGATGGCGGATTGGAGCGTCCTCCCGGACGATGCCCACGTGGACATATTTTCGGACCACCTGGCCGACGAGGACGGAGTGGCCGAGCGTCTGCGCCCCTACGAGATCGTGGTCGCGATGCGAGAGCGGACGCCCTTCCCCCGGAGCCTGCTGGAGCGGCTGAGCTCCCTGCGGCTGCTCGTCACAACCGGCATGAGGAACGCATCGATCGACGTCGATGCCGCGGCCGGGCTGGGAATGACCGTGTGTGGCACTGGCGGCGTGCCGTACCCGACGGCCGAACTGACGTGGGGGCTGATCCTCGCTCTCGCCCGGCACATTCCCGCGGAGGATGCCGCAACCCGCGACTGTAGCTGGCAGGTAACGGTTGGCGAGGGACTGCACGGCAAGACCCTGGGCGTCCTGGGGCTAGGCCGGCTGGGCTCGCAGGTGGCGAAGGTGGGCGCTGCATTCGGCATGGAGCTTATCGCCTGGAGCCAGAACCTGTCGCGAGACCGCGCCAAGGAGTTCGGTGCGACTCTGGTGACCAAAGACGAGCTGATGTCGGCTTCTGACTTCGTGACGGTCCATCTGGTGCTTAGCGACCGGACCCAGGGCCTCGTCGGCGCGCGGGAGCTGGGTCTGATGAAGCCGACAGCCTATCTCGTGAATACGTCTCGTGGTCCGATAGTGGACGAGGAGGCGATGGTAGCCGCGCTGCGCAACGGGGCCATCGCTGGCGCCGGACTCGACGTCTTTGACGTGGAGCCACTGCCGCCGGGCCATCCGCTTCTGACCACTCCGAACACGGTGCTGACTCCGCATATAGGATATGTGACCGACGAGACCTACCGGGTCTTCTTCGGCGACGCGGTCGAGGACATCGTTTTGTATTTGGACGGCCGCCCGGTGCGCGTCATCGCGAGCCCCTAAGGCGGCGGTATGATCAATACCGGGTCGCCTGAGCCTCGGACGACAGCCTCGGCCACGCTACCTACGACCCACCGGCTGATTCCTCTGCGGCCGTGCGTGGTCAGCACGACCAGGTCGTGGGATAGCTCCTGGCCCAGGTGGGCCATCTGCCCGCCGGGCCTACCGCGTAGGATCCTGCTGTCAACTCGCAACCCCTTGCCCGAAGGTCTGACGCGACCTCTTCAAGGTAGTCGCCTGCCGCCTTCGCGATCTCCTCGGTGATGTCCACGAGGGCGAATCCCGAGTACGCCCCTGTCATATCGGCGCTTCGCGCCAAAGTGACCTCAAGCGATAGCTCCCGGGCCAGGTACTCGACGTAGGGCAAAGCCCTTTCCGCGAAGGGCGTGCCGTCCAGCGGCGCCATGATTCCCGAAATCGTGGCCTCACTCCCGTAGCGGTTCGCGGCCTCCGAAGTTATGGCCAGGGTTGGCACATGAGAGGAGAGGATGACGCTATCGGTTACGCTGCCGAGGAGGCCTCGGCCCAGGGCGGTCCTGCCGTGGGTTGACATGGCAACCAGGTCGCACACCTGACTGTGGGCAACTTCCACGATCTGCTCTGCCGGCTCGCCTAGCGCGGTGAGATGAGTCGCCTGCACGCCCGAGTCGCCAGACGTAACGCGATAGCCTCCAGCCGGCTGGAGGCTGCCGTGACCGCAGAACGCTCGTCGTCGGGCGAGTCCGCGTCGATAACGGTCAGCAGCACCACGGGCAGCTCGTCGGGCGAGTCCGCGTCGATAACGGTCAGCAGCACCACGGGCAGCTCGAGACCGACGGCAAGCCGCGTCACGTAAGGAGGGATGGCCTCTGACAGTTTGCCCCCGTCGAGGGGGACGGATTTTCCGAAACACAATCTCCCCTGTCTAGTCCTGCTTGGCAGGTGGCAATATCGATACCGCGCCGTTCACAGAACCCGTACTCCCAGATGGCGAAAATCGTACGCTTGCCTGACAACGTCGTCAAGCAGGCCACAGCGGTTAGCTTTCAGCTGTCAGCGTTTGGCGGGCTACGTGTGGTCCTCAAGCGCAGGACTACAGGAGGCAGGAAACCGCGAGTAGACCGCACTCGAAGTGATTGCTGACGGCTGAAAGCTGACTGACGATGTGATAAGTTACTGCCGAGATACAGAGTCCACAATGTTTGAGTCGCCAGAGTGGAGGAATCGAGATGCCGGACTATATTCCCAACGTTGTGATGTCGACTCAGGAGTACAACGTTGTGGGGACGAGGCCGATTCGCCACGACGGTCCCGACAAGGTGACGGGCAGGGCCAACTACAGCGCTGACGTGCATCTGCCCGGGATGCTTCACGGCAAGCTTTTGCGCAGCCCACACCCCCACGCGCGGATCAGGTCGATCGATGCCAGCCGCGCCCTGGGGTTGCCCGGTGTGGCCGCCGTGGTGACCTCGGCCGACATGCCGGAGGTGTCCGCCGAGGTCACCGATCAGGCCGAGGGCGCCATGGTGAACTACGGGTTCTACAGCCGGAACGTGATGGCCCGCGAGAAGGCGCTGTATCGGGGCCACGTCGTCGCGGCCGTCGCGGCCAGCAGCCCGGCCGTCGCCGAGCAGGCACTCGCGCTGATCGACGTGGACTACGAGGTCCTGCAACCGGTCTTCGACGCGAACGATGCCGTCCTGGACGACGCCCCGGTACTCCACGAACGGCTCGTCACATTCAGCAGCGCCGCCCGCCGAGCAGGGGGCTGGGGCGACACCGAGAAGCCCTCGAACGTTGCCAACCGGTTCGAGTTTCGGGAGGGCGACCCGGAACAGGGGTTCGCGGAAGCGGCCGTAACCGTCGAGCGGGAGTTCAAGACGGAGGCGGTCCACCAGGGCTACATCGAGCCTCACGCGGCGACGGCGATGTGGAACACGGACGGGTACGTCACCGTCTGGTGCAGCAGCCAGGGCCAGTTCGCAGTGCGCGACCACACGTCAAACATGCTGGCAGTCCCCGTCTCCAGGGTCAAGGTGGTCCCAATGGAAATCGGAGGCGGATTTGGCGGGAAGGGTATGAGCGGCGTCTACCTGGAGCCGGTGGCCGCCGTCCTGTCCAAAAAGACAGGGAAGCCCGTTAAGATAGTGATGAGCCGGACAGAAGTCTTCGAGGGGACCGGCCCCACTTCGGGCACACGTATTCGTCTGAAGATGGGGGCGTCAAGCGACGGCAGGATAACAGCGGCGGAGGCCCACCTGGTGTACGAGGCCGGAGCGTTTCCCGGCTCGCCCGTGGCGTCGGGCTGCCGCACAATGTTCGCGCCCTACGTCATACCCAACGCCTGGATCGAAGGCGTCGACGTCGTCGTGAATAAGCAGAAGTCGGCCGCCTACCGCGCTCCCGGCTCGCCCGCGGCGGCTTTCGCCGCGGAACAGGTCGTCGACGAGCTGGCCCGGCGTCTCGAGATGGACCCGGTCGAGTTTCGGCTGCTGAACGCGTCCAGTGAGGGGACCCGGCAGGTGGCAGGCCCCGCCTTCCGGAGAATCGGCAACGTCGAGATGCTGGAGGCGGCGCGGGAGCATCCCCACTTGAAATCGGCCAACGGCGGTACATACCGGGGCCGGGGCATGGCCAGCGGCGCCTGGTTCAACGGCTCGGGCCCCGCCAGCGCGGTCGCGAGCGTGAACCCCGACGGCACCATCAGCCTGGTCGAGGGCTCGCCCGACATCGGCGGCAGCAGGGCGGCCATGGCGATGCACCTGGCCGAGGTGCTCGGCATCTCTGCCGAGGACGTCAAGCCGTCGGTGGGCGACACCGACTCCATCGGGTACAGTACCGGAGCGGGCGGCAGCGGCGTCACCTTCAAGATGGGGAGCGCCTGCTACGAGGCGGCCGAGGACGTCAAGCGTCAGATGATCGAGCGCGCGGCCCGAATCTGGGGCGTCGACGTGAAGGACGTCGAGTACGAGTCCGCCGAGCTTCGTCACAAGCACGACCCCGAGCTGACCATGACGTTCGGCGAGATGGCGGGTCAGCTCAACGGCAGCGGCGGCCCCATAGTCGGCAGGGCCACGGTGAATCCGCCGGGGGTGGGCAACGCCTTCGCCTTCCACATCGTGGACGTGGAGGTGGACGCCGACACTGGGAAGGTCGAGATACTCAGGTACACCGCTCTACAGGACGCGGGCAAGGCGATACACCCGTCCTACGTGGAGGGCCAGATCCAGGGCGGAGCAGTGCAGGGGATCGGCTGGGCGCTCAACGAGGAGTATTTTTTCAACAGCGAGGGGCAGCTACTCAACAACAGCTTCCTAGACTACCGGATGCCGACATCTCTGGACCTTCCGATGATAGACACTGTGATCGTCGAGGTGCCGAACCCCGGCCACCCCTACGGAGTCAGAGGCGTCGGCGAGGTGTGCATAGTGCCGCCCCTGGCAGCGGTAGCCAACGCCGTCCACGACGCCATCGGCGTCCGGATGACGGAGCTTCCGATGACGCCGGGCAAGGTGCTGGAGGCGATCAAGTCCAGGGAGGCCTGAGCCGCGGAAGCCCGTTAGTCTTTGGTCTCCGCTTGGTCCTCGCGGGGCTCTCGGCGGTAGAAGGTGATCCGCTTGTAGGCCTCCGCGTGCTGCATGCCCTTGCCCTCGCCGGTGCGCCGGCGCCACTCGCCCATGCGCTCCAGCAGCTCCTCTGGCGCCGTCCCGTTGGTCTGCGAGGCGTGAGCGGTCAGTGCATTCGCCGCCGTCTCCATGTGGCCCGTTACGTCTACGTAATGGTCGGGCTCGGGATGGCCTATGATCCAGGCCTCCGACACGATGTGCGGCTCGAACCCCTCCTCAAGTAGCTCGGGAAAGGTCATGTGGTCGCGGGCGGTGGGAAATATGGCTGACAGAGCCGCCTCGCCCGAGGCGATGTGGTCAGGGTGGCCGACTCCCCAGCCGCCGTCCAGGTTCCTCATCGGGTACATGCAGATCACGACGTCAGGCCGGTGCCGCCGTATCTCGCGGGCTATGTCACGACGGACGTCGAGGGTTGGCTCAAGCATGCTGTCGGGGTAGTCGAGGAACACAACGTCTTTGAGGCCCAGCACCTTGCCGGCTGCGATCTGCTCCCGCCGTCTGGTCTGCGCCAGCTCCTTGCCGGTGATCTCCCGGTCGCTGCTTCCCTTGGAGCCGTCGGTGCAGAGGACGTAGACCATCTCCCATCCCTCGGCGGCGAGCTTGGCGACGGTGCCCGAGCATCCCCACTCCGCGTCGTCGGCGTGGGCGACGACTACCATTCCCCTCGAGAATTTTTCCTCTTCGGACATTTATTCTTCCCTCTGTTGGTGTTTGAAATCGGACCGTCCGGCCAGCCTCAGGCACGTTTGGCCTATTGGGAGAGCAGGGCGGCAATTCGAACTTAATGATGCCCGGCGTCACCGCTCGCGATCGTGCGCGGTCCGCGACTGCAGATGACTCACCATATTAGTCTAGTTATTCGCGCAGACGGACGCAAATACGAGGCCTATTCTACGGTTCGTCATTGCGCGGCAATCCCGCGGGTCGCGGCCCCCCTTTCAGATTGCTTCGTCGGCTGCGGCCTCCTCGCAATGACGATTCGTAGGCGCATTTCGACGGCAGGCTGCGGTACCCTCGCAACCACGGTTCGTCATTGCGAGCCCGGATCTTATAGGGGCCGGCAATCTCGCGGGTCGCGGCCCCCCTTTCAGATTGCTTCGTCGGCTGCGGCCTCCTCGCAATGACGATTCGTGGGCGCCTCTCGAGGGCAGGGTACGAACTCCTCGCAATGACGATCTACCAGCGCGCTGCTAGGGCCGGGTACGAGCTCCTCGCGATCACGATCTATCCGCGCTCTTCGAGGGCAGGGTACGGACTCCTCGCAATGACGATCTACCAGCGCGCTGCTAGGGCCGGGTACGAGCTCCTCGCGATGACGATCTATCAGCGCTCTTCGAGGGCAGGGTACGAACTCCTCGCAACGACGATCTAGCAGCACTCTTCGACGGCGGGACGCTACCTGACCGACTGGGCCAGGCCCATGGCGTCCGAGGAGGACAGGATGGCGTCACTGGCGTGCTGGACCACGTCCATCACCGGCGCGGGATAAACCCCCAGGAAGACCATCGCAGCGAAAAGCACGCCCAAAACGCCCAGAGTCAGCCCGGGGACTGGGAGGCGCGTCGGGTCATCCGCTTCCTCGATGTACATCTGCCGGACAACCGTGAGGTAGTAGTAGAGCGAGATCAGGCTGGTAAATATTGCCAGCCCCGCCAGCCACAGGAGCCCCTGCGACGCCGCGGCGTTGAACAGGTAGAACTTGGAGACGAAGCCCGCGAAGATGGGCAGCCCACCCAGGGAGAACAGCGCTGCGGCCATCACCAGGGCGACATGCGGCGCGCGACGGGCCAATCCCGCCAGGTCGGCGATGTCGTCCTTCCCGGTCGCGTTGTACACGGCCGTTAGCCCCAGGAACAGGGCCAGGTTTGTGACCCCGTAGGCGACCAGGTGGAACATCAGGCCGTTGGAGGCCAGATGGGAAAGCTGCAGCTGGACCCTGTCGTCGGGGCCGACTGCCGCTAAGGAGGCTATACCCATCAGCAAGTACCCGACATGGCCGATGCTGGAGTAGGCCATCAGTCGCTTGATGTTCGTCTGCGTCAGAGCGACCAGGTTCCCGAAGACCATGGTCAACGCGGCCAGGATGACGATGATAAGCTGCCAGTCGCCGACGGCGGGCATTAGCGCCTCCACGAAAAATCTGAGCATCAGGGCGAAAGCCGCGGCCTTGGAGCCCACTGCGAGGTAGCCGGTTATCGGCAACGGCGCACCTTCGTATGCGTCGGGCGCCCACATGTGGAAGGGGACCGAGGCGACCTTGAATCCCAGGCCGGCGATGATGAGCACCAGGCCGATCAGCAACCCCGGGCTGAGGTCGGGGCTGGCCGCCAGTGCCGCGCTGATTTCGTCGAACCGGGTCGTTCCCAGGAGGCCGAAGACCTGGCTGATGCCGTAGAGCATCAGGGCCGACGAGAAGGCGCCCAGCAGAATGTACTTTGTACCCCCCTCGTTGGACTTCGGGTTGTACCGGTCGAAGGAGACCAGAACGTAAAGGCCGAAGCTGAGCAGCTCCAGCGAGATGTAAGCGGTCAGTAGCTCGCCCGACGCCGCCATCAGCATCATGCCCACAATGGTAAAGAGCAGGATGCCGTAGTACTCGCCAGCGTACTCCCGGTGTCGTCGCAAGTAGTCCACCGAGGTCAGGATTACGACGGCGCCCATCACCAGGAAGACGGCCTTGAAGAACAGGGCGTACCCGTCGACGCGGATTAGCCCTTCGTAGAGGCCGTCCACCCTGTCCCAGTGGTCGATCAGCGTGAATGCCAGTATCCCGATCAGCCCGGCGACAGCCAGGTACCCTAGCAAGTGCTTTCGTTCGTTGCGGACGAAAAAGTCGGCGGTCAGGACGAGGAAGGCGAGGCCCGTGACCAGGAACTCCGGGAGCAGGAGGGCGAAATTGTTGCTCATCCCAGCTCCATCATTGCCAGCAGGTCGAGGACGCCGCTGCTGATCACCCGCATGAAGGGGAAGGGGAACAGTCCGACCAGCAGCAAGAACCCTGCCAGGACGACGGTCGAGAAGCGCTCCAGCCCCGAGGCATCGGTCTGGTCCAGCCATCGCTCGCCAAGCGGACCGAAGAAGACCTTGGCCAGCAGGCGAAGGATGTACACGGCTGTGATACCGGCGCCGATGATGCCCAGCACACCCAGCGCCGGATAGGTCTGGAACAGGCCGAGAAATACCAGCAGCTCCGCCACGAAGCCGCTTAGCCCCGGCAGGCCCAGCGAGGCCAGACCCGCGACCGCGAATACCACCGCCGTGAACCCCATGCGGCGGGCCAGTCCGTCGAGGACGGCGATGTCGCGCGTGTGGGTGCGGTCGTATACCGTGCCGACCGCGGCGAAAAATAGGGCGGTCATGATCCCGTGAGAGAACATCTGCAGCACGGCCCCGCTCATTCCCAGGCTAGTCAGTGTCGCCATCCCCATTAGGACATAGCCCATGTGGCTTACGCTCGAGTAGCCAATGACGTACTTGAGATCGCTTTGCCCCATGGCGGACCATGCGCCGTAGAGGACGTTGACGGTCCCCAGACCGACCAGCACGGGCATCCAGTCCCCCGCGCCCTCGGGCATCAGCATGAGGCCGACGCGGATGATCCCAAAGGCGCCGAGCTTCATCAGCACTCCGGCGTGGACCATGCTCACGGCCGTGGGGGCGGCAACGTGCCCGTCAGGCGACCAGGTGTGGAAGGGCCAGAGGCCCGCCAACACGCCGAACCCCACCATCAGGAACGGGAAGAAGAACCGCTGAAATTCATGGCTGAATGTTGCCTGCTCGAGAGTGACCAGGTTGAACGTCCCAAGGCCGGCCTCCACGAAAATTGCCAGCAGGGCGATCCAGACAAGGACGCTGCCCGCCACCAGATAGAGCATGAGCTTCATCGCACCGTACTCTTTCGAGCGGGCGAAATCGCGGAAGGTCGAGCTGCTGCCCCACACGCCGATCAGCAGGTACATGGGCAGCACTGCCAGCTCGTAGAAGAAGAACAGGAAGAACAGGTCCAGCGACACGAACACGCCGAACACGCCCGAGAGGAGCAGCAGGTACAGGACGAAGAACTCTTTGTTGCGGTGCGCGATGTTCCAGGAGACCAGGACGCCCGTGAGCATCACGATTCCAGTCAGCAAGACCATGGGCGCCGCGATGCCGTCAACCGCCAGCGCCAGGCTCATCGCGCCGTCGCCGTCGCCCCACGGGCCGGAAATCTGAAGCCAGCTCCATGTGCGCTCGAACTGGAAGCCCCCGAGATCGTGGTCGTAGGCGGCGAACACGTAGCAGGAGATCGCCAGGCAGACCACAGCTGCCAGCGAGGCCGTCCATCGGACCGTCCGCGCCTGGTGCGCGGGAACGAGCATTATGAGCGCTGCCCCGACCATCGGCACGACGATTAAGAGGAACAGCGCGTATGAGTCTAAGGTATCCATCACTCGGGCTTGAACTCGAGTGCAGCCGGGGCGTACGCAAGGTGCCTAGAGCCTGTCCGGTATACCCGACCTTGGCCTTTCGACAGGTCCGACGAAGTCAGGACTCGCGATCCCCGGTCGGAGCTCAGGGCGAGCGGTTTAGTTCCGTTCGTGGTGAGCTTGTCGAACCATACTCGCGCGTCATCGGAAAGACTCTTGGTCGGAGCTGGAGCGGGGGCGGCGCGGTAGGGCAGGCTCATGTCTGGACCAGCCACCACACCACCGCAAGGGCGACCACGCCCAGGGCCATTCCCATGCCGTAGTTGTGGAACCTGCCCGTCTGGGACAGGCGCAGTCTCAGTGCGGAGAGACGCACGCTGATCGCCGAGCCGTCGACACCGGTATCGTTCACGACGACGCGGTCAAAGAGCCCGACCAGTCGTCCGAAGACCAGCACCAGCCTGTCTACGACCCACTGGTAGGCCTCGTCGATATAGTACTTGTTGGACAGCACGTTGTATGCCCAGCCGTAGCGTTCGGCCAGACGTCGGTGGGATATGGCGCCGCGGTGGTACGACGCCCAGCCGAGGGCCAGGCCCAGGGCCGCCAGCGCCAGTGAGACGAGCGTCAGCCACACCCTGATCTCGAACTCGCCCTTATTTCCGAGGAAGCTGCCAAACCCGTGGTACGCGGAGCCGTAATCGAAAGCCACGAAGCCAACCGTGGCTGCGAAGAAGGCCAGCAGCACCAGTGGTATCGTCATAACCAGTGGGGATTCGCGGATGTTCGAATGGTCGTCTTTCCGAGGGCCGAAGAAAACAACCAGGGCGACCCGGGCCATGTAGAGTGCGCTCAGCACCACGCCCGCCAGCGCCAGGATGACAAACACGGGCGTCCGGCCGTCCAGCACGTGCAGCAGTATCTCGTCCTTGCTGAAAAACCCGGCCAGGGGGACGACCCCGGCCAGCGACGCCGCGCCGATGACGAATGTCCATGACGTGATCGGCAGCCTGTATCGGAGCCCGCCCATCTTCCAGATGTCGGTCTCGTCGTCCATCGAGTGCATGACGCTGCCCGCGCCCAGAAACAGCAGCGCCTTCGACACGCCATGTGCGACGAGGTGGAATATGGCGGCGCCCACGGCCCCGGCCCCAAGGGACAGCATCATCAGTCCCAGGTGGCTCACGGTCGAATATGCCAGGATGCGCTTGATGTCGGTCATCACCATGGCCAGCGTTCCGGCGAAGATAAAGGTGAACAGCCCCACCGATGCGACGACCAGCATGACCGTCGGCGTCAGCTCGAACAGGGGAAGCATCCTGGCCACCAGATACACGCCCGCTGCGACCATGGTTGCGGCGTGAATCAGGGCGCTGACGGGCGTCGGGCCCTCCATGGCATCCGGCAGCCACACGTGAAAGGGAAACTGGGCCGACTTGCCCATGGCTCCCAGGAATATCAGCAGCGCAGCGACGTTGAGGGTGGTCTGGCCGACTGCCCCTTCCTGGCCCGCCACGTGGATGATGGTGGATATGTCGAAGGTCCCCGTGGCTTTGAACAATAGGATTATGCCGATAAGCAGCCCCACGTCCCCGATCCGTGTGGTCACGAAGGCTTTCTTGGCTGCTTCCGCCGCCGAACGGCGCTCGTACCAGAAGCCGATCAGCAGATAAGAGCCCAGGCCCACGAGCTCCCAGGCGATGTAGAGGAACAGGAGGTTGTCCGCCAACACCAACGCCAGCATCGCCGCCGCGAACATCGAGTGGAAGGCGAAGTACCGGCCGAATCCTGGGTCGCGATGGCCGTCGTGGGTTAGGTAACCGAGCGAGTAGACCTGGACCACCAGGGCGACGAACGTCACCAGACCTAGCATGACGACCGACAACCGGTCCACCATGACGCCCCAGGTCAGCACGGTCTCGCCGACTCGAAGCCATGCGATGCTGAACGACCGCTCTCCCCCGGACAGCAGATCGGCAAGGACGAACCAGAAGAGGACGAAGCCGAGCAGTATGGCGGCGATGGAGATGAACGCCCCTTGTTGGGGCAGTACCCGCCTGAATGGGAAGACCAGAAAAAAGGCCGAAGCGCTGAGGGCGGGTATGACCCACGCCCAGTTGGCGCCTATAGTGTCGCTTAGCGGCATTTAAGCGCGAGCCGTGACGCTACCATTTCATCACGGCAATCTCGTCTACGTTGACCGAAGAGCGGTTGCGGTACAGTCGCAAGATGATCGCCATGGCCAGGGCCAGCTCGGCGGCGGCGATGGTGATAACGAATATCACGAGCACCTGGCCCAACGCCCGTTGGGGCGCGTCGAAGTCGGCAAAGGCCGCGAACCCGATCAGGTTGACGTTGACGGCGTTGAGCATCAACTCAATGGACATCAGGACCAGCACCGCGCTGCGCCTGGCGAGCACGCCGTAGATGCCGATGCAGAAGAGGACGGCGCTCAGGACCTGTACGTGCGCTAGCTCGATCAATCTCGGTCCCCCGTCGTCCTCACCAGCACGATTGAGCCGATGAGGGCCACCAGCAGCACCAGGGACGCGACCTCGAAGGGCACCGCCCAGCTCGTGAACAGAGTCTCGCCCAACAGGGTGAAGTCGACGGCCTCCCGGGGGGTTGTAGAGACGTAGGTTTCGACGACGGCCATGGCCAGCAGCGCGAACACGCCGGCGGCGATTAGCGCTGCGATGGGCCACTGACGGTGATCTGTCAGGCGCTCGAAGTCCTGGATGCGTGTGAGCATCAGGGCGAATAGGATGACGATGACGATGGCGCCGCCGTAGATCAAGATTTGGACCAGCGCCAGGAACTCGGCGAACATCAACAGGAATACGCCGGCCACACCGACCATTGCCACCAGCAACGCAAAGGCGGCGTGGACGATGTTTCGGGTCATAACTACGCCCAACCCGCCGCCGATTGTCAGGGCCGCGGCGACATAAAACAGGACGAGCGAGGGCGACACCATCAGGCCTGATACTTCCTTTCGATCTCCGGCGTTACCAAAACGTTCGTGGTGAGCTTGTCGAACCACCCCCGACCTGTCGGGGCCCTTCGACAGGCTCAGGGAGAACGGAATATCTTAGCGGCTAATTCTGAAACTGGGTCCCTTCGTCGACCGAATAATCGGCTGCCTTAGGCGGCGCCTCGGCGGTTGCCGGGGTGGAGGGGCGCTCCGCGGGTTCGTCGCCGGTGGCTGCGTCAGGCGCCGCTGGAGTGGGCCTGTGGGCGGGCGTCGACTCCTTCTTGACGGGCACGCCGCTGTTTTTCTCCGGCTGCGTCGGGACCCAGCCCGTCTCAGCCTGGTAGGCCCGGCCCATATCGATCAGCTGGCCAAGGTCGACCCTGTTGCCGTTTCGCTCATACTTGCTTAGCTCGTGATCGTGGCTCATCTCGATGGCGTCGAAATTGCAGACGTCGACGCAGATGCCGCACAGTATGCAGCGACCGAGGTTGATCTCGAAAGTGTCGATGATCTTGCGCCGGCGGCTCTTCCCCTCCGCGTGCAGAGGGTTGTCCTTCATCTCGGCGCTCATGCACAGGGTAGGGCAGGCGCGAATGCAGACCATGCAGCCTGTGCAGTAGGGCTCTTCGACGCCCCCGTCCCACAAGAGCGCGGGAAAACCCATGTATCGGTTGGCAATATCGAGCCGCTTGTCGGGGTCGGGGTACTGGGCCGTAACGGGCTTCCGCAGCGCCGTTTTGAGCGTCACCAGAAGCCCTTCCAAAAATCCTATCATTGCTGCCTCAAGGAGCCGAATGGCGCCGGTCGGGGTAGCGGTCCTGCTCTGATGCGTCCTCCGCACGGGCTGCGCGGCCTCGACCCATGCCCACCGCCCTCAGAGCCTATCCAGTAACCCTGGCCATTGCCCTTCGACGGGCTCAGGGCGAACGCTTAATTCCGTTCGTGGTGCACCCTTTGGCAGGCTCAGGACAGGCTTGTCGAACCACTCCCGCACATCGTCAGATAGCCCTCAGTCGTTCGGCTCCTCGCCTGCTTGGATGGCCGATGTCGGCGTAGTAACCCTGCTGGCCCGGACCGGATGCACGGTCACCGTGTCGCGCTCCATCCTGGTGCCGGGGTTGGCCGCGATCAGGTAGAACGTACCGCCCAATAATACCAGAGAGAGTATTGTCAAAGTCCAGAGGGGCCAACCGTAAAAAAGCACTATGCCGGTAATGACGATATTGATGAACGACAGCGGCACCAGCAGCTTCCAGCCGAAGGACATGAGCTGGTCGATCCTCAGGCGAGGATAGGTGCCACGAATCCAGAAGATTACGCCCACCACTACCGCGGTCTTTGCCAGAAACCAGACCGCCGAAAGTGTCGAATGGGCGTTGCCTTCGAGCGGCATCTCGGGCCACCGCCAGCCGCCGAGAAACAGTAGGACCGTCAGCGCGGCAACTGCGAAGGTGTTCATGTACTCGGCAAGAAAGAAGACCGCCCAGTGCGCGCCGCTGTATTCAACGAAGGGGCCACCGACGACCTCCGACTCAGCGTGGTGTATGTCGAACGGCGTCCGGCCCAGCTCGGCCAGCCCCGCGGTTAGAAATATAAACAGGCCGAGCGGCTGGAGCAGCGCGTAGCCATACTGGCTCTGGCCATCGACTATCGTGACCAGGTTCAGCGATTGGACCAGCATCGCGACGCCCAGGATAGCCATTATGAACGGCACCTCGTAGCTGACGAGCTGCCCGGCCGCCCGAAGTCCTCCCAGCATCGCCCACTTGTTCGCCGACCCCCAGCCCGCCATCACCAGGCCAAGCACCGATAGCACGGTAACCGCGGTGATGTAGAACAGCCCCAGCTCCAGGTTGCGCAGAACCAGGTCGCGGGCCAGCGGTATGGTGACCCACAACATGAACGCGGGGAGGAAGACCGCAATGGGCGCTAACCAGTAGACGGGGCGGTTGGCCAGGGAGGGCAGGATGTCCTCTTTAGTGAGCAGCTTCATGGCGTCGGCGACGGGTTGCAGGGCGCCGTGGAAACCGACCCGCATCGGCCCCATGCGCATCTGAATTCGGGCCAGGGCCTTCCGTTCGCCCCAGGTCAGGGCTAGCACCATCACGGACAGGAACATCAACAGCCCCACTCCGCCGAGTGTGTAATAGACCGCCTGGAGGAGGCTCAACGGTCGACCTCCCCTAGAATGATGTCGATCGACCCGAGAATTATCACTGCGTCAGCCACGTAGGCGTCCCGCAGCATGTGCTCCAGGGCCTGGAGGTTGCAGAATGACGGCGCCCTTACTTTGACCCGGTAGGGCGTGTCGCTGCCGTCGCTGACCAGGAACACGCCAAAGTCTCCCCTGGGTGACTCGGTCCGAAAGTACACCTCGCCCTTTGGAGGCCGTGCGATGCGTCTGACGTTCGCCGTGATCTCGCCTGGCTCTATCTGGAGCATTGCCTGTTCGATGATCGACAGGGACTGCCGCATCTCTTCGACGCGAACGTAGTACCTGTCCCAGCAGTCTCCGTAAGTCCCCACAGGTATGCCGAAGTCGAAACGGTCGTAGATACCGTAAGGCTCTGAGATGCGGACGTCCTCCAGCACGCCGCTGGCCCGCAGCGCGGGGCCAGTGACGCCGAAGGCGATCGCGTCCTGGGCGTTGATGGTGCCGATTCCCTTGGTGCGGGCCAGGAACATCTCGTTCTGCGACAGCAGGTCGTCGCACTCTTCGATGCCCTGCTTAAGCTGCTCGGTCAGTCGACCCATGCGCTCCTCAAAGTCCGCTGGCAGGTCCTCGTTCACGCCACCCACGCGAATGTAGTTGTGCATCATGCGCGCGCCGGTAACGGACTCGAATAGCGACTGGATGCGCTCTCGCTCCCGGAACCCGTACAGGATTGGCGTCATGGCGCCGGCGTCGAGGCCGTAGACGCCGTAGAAGAGCATGTGGCTGGATATCCGGTTGAGCTCGCAGAGTATAGTACGGATGTACTGGGCCCGGTCGGGGACCTCGATGTCCATCAGCTTCTCGACGGCGAGGCAGAAGGCGAGTTCGCCATTGAGGTTCGCGACGTAATCGAGCCTGTCGAACAGGGTGATTACCTGACCGTACTGCTCGTTCTCAGACAGCTTCTCGGAGCCCCGGTGCAGGTAGCCGATGTGAGGCTCGGCGCGCACGATTCGCTCGCCGTCCACCCAGATCACGAGACGGAACACTCCGTGCGTGCTGGGGTGCTGCGGCCCCATGTTGATCATGAGGTCGATCGCGTTGGATTGGTCCGTCGCCTGTTGCTGTATCTGCATCTCTTGTATTGGTAGGAGGGCTACACTATTTTGGAGGCGGAAGGTTTGATCCCGCCGGACTCAAGCCAGCGTTGCCTCAAGCTCATCCGTGACGCGGTCCCTGACTCTCCAGACGTCACCGTTCACGACATACCCCGACTCCGACAGCACATCTTCGAGGGTCTGAAGTTCTCTGCATCCCTCGAGGAAAGCCTCGACAGCCTCCTTGAGGGAGTCTTTGGCCTGAGCGGGTGTACCACCGAAGCTGGATACTTGGAGGTCGGGGCACACCGAAACCCACACGCCATCTTCCTCGAAGACCTCTGCCCGGTAAATTAACTGTGACATCTCACATCTCCCCAGAGGGTCAGATACCATCCATCGCGCCTGACGCCAAGAACATCGCTAGCCCGCCTACCACTCGTCGTAGTCATTGAGCGGGAAGCTCCTGCGGCCCGGGAAGCCCTCGAACCCCTCGTAGAGCAGCAGCGGGGCCAGGTTCGGGTGTCCGGTGAATACCACCCCGAAGAGGTCGTGGCCCTCCCGCTCGAACCAGTCCGCGCCGGACCAAATATCCATGACCGACGGCACCGCGGCTTCGTCCGGCGAGACGTTGGTCTTCACTACCATCTTGTGGCGGTTTTTCAACGAGAAGAGGTGGTAGTTAACCTCAAGCCGGTCCTCGTAATCAACGACACACAGGCACCGCAGGTAGTCGAAATCGAGACGGGGGTCGTCGCGGGAGATGCGGCAAATCTCGGGGACACTTTCGGGGGGCGCCGTGACGGTGACTTCGTCCACCGCCGCGGCCACAACGACTTCGGGGCGATCGGCGTACATTTCTGCGATCAAGGCAGACAGCGCCTGCCCCTTATCGTCCAGCGCGACCGGCGCCTGGGGGACCTCCGCCTCGCGTCTACGACGCTGTGTCACGTTGCTGGGCGTCCTTGGTGATCTTCTCTTGAAGCTGCAAGACGCCGTGCATCAGCGCCTCGGGGCGAGGCGGGCAGCCGGGGACGTACACGTCGACGGGAATGAGATGGTCGACTCCCATGACCACCGAATATGACCTGTAATAGGGGCCGCCGTTGGTGGCGCAGCTGCCCATGGCGATCACCCACTTGGGGTCGGGCATCTGCTCGTAGAGAAGCTTGATGGGTTCGGCCATCTTCTTGACCACGGTGCCTGCCACGATCATGACGTCGGCCTGTCGGGGGGATGGCCAGGTAACGACCCCGAACCTGTCCAGGTCGTGATGGGACATGTGGGTGCTCATCATCTCGATTGCGCAGCAGGCGAGCCCAAAGGAAAGCGTCCACAACGACGACTTCCGGGCCAGCGCAAACAGCTCGTCGGACTTGGCGGTGAGAGCGTTGGGCAGGGCGCGGTTGAGCACGCTGTCGGCGGGAGAGTTGCCCTTATTGGGCTCGTAGCCGCCGCCCAGGTTCATCGCCATTGGAGGACTCCTTTTCTCCATCCGTAAATCACGCCGAAGAACAGGATCGCGATGAAGATCAGCATCTCGTAGAAAACGGCCGAGGTGGCGTCCAGGTAAACTACGACCCAGGGAAACAGGAACACGGCTTCGACGTCGAAAATCAAGAAGAGTATCGCGAAGACGTAGTAGCGAATCTGGACCTGGGACCAGGCGTAGGGCGCTGCGGGAATTCCACATTCGTACGGGGAGTTCTTGATCGCCGAGGGCCGCTTCGGCGCGATCAAATACGAGGTGAGGAACATCATCCCAATTGCGCCGATCCCGACGCCCGCCACCAGCAAGACTGCGGACCAGTTGACGTCGAATCCGTCAGGCGACAATCGGCGCTCCAAATGTGTTCGGTGGGAAGCTGAGTCCAGTGTAGCAACCGGCATTTTGAGTGTCAATTCAGCTCACGGCTCATCTCGTACCAGTGAAAGTTGGTTCAAATGTACCTACCGCCGTCGTGAATGGCTTTGGCATACTTTGATGTGATGCCGAGAGCGGCCGGATACGCGCAGGCGCCTACCACCCAGTCTCGTTGCATCTTTAATGCGCGGTCGCGGGCCGTTCGGCGCCATTGAGATGAGATGTTATGACGAAGATATGGTCAATCGTTGCCGGGGGGGCGCTGGTTCTCCTCCTGGCAGCTAGCGTAATAGTGGCCTTGCTGGAAAGTGAAGAGCCCTTCGAAGCCGGGACCCCCGAGGCAGGGGTTCAAGACTATCTGCGTGCCGTCGAAGAGGATGAGTTCGAGGAGGCCTATCGTGTCCTTTCCGCCGAGCTGAAGCAGGATTGTCCGATAGACGTGTTCGCCGGCGGGACCGTCCCGACTCGCATCAACCTCAGAGACGATAGGGTGACGCTGGTGAAGACCACCACTGTCGGTGATACGATGTTCGTAACTGTCCGGGTCACACAGTTCCATGGCGATGCCCCCTTAAGCACTTCCGAGTCCTCTTTCGAACAGCGCTTCTCGTTGCGTCAGGAAGAGGGGGAGTGGCGGTTTACCGAATACCCCTGGCCTTTCCGTAGGTGCGGACCGTTCAAGCCTGAGCCCGCCCGCCGACCATTGGACCCGGCACGCGCTCCGGAGCTTCCTGCCGCCTCACCCACACCCGCGCCTGGCGCGTAGACGAGAGGGTCCCAGATGGAAATCATATTCGGAATCATAGGCTGGCTGGTCCCCCTCGGCCTAATCGGGCTTCTGGTATACGCCATCATACAGTGGCGTCGCCGGCGTGGCGCCCTTGAGTCGTCGGACCCGGGGATCGGCACCGTTAAGCGACTCTACGTATACGGCGTATCGTTCGTGTCCCTAATGGTGGCCGCAAACGGCGTCGTTCAGATCGAACGCTACGCACTGGATGGACTCTTTGGAGGCGACGTCCTGTCGCCCTCACGGAGCGGACTGGCAATAGGGGTGGCCCTGGCCATCGTTGCGCTGCCCCTGTGGCTCTTCCACTGGCGGCTGGCCCAGAGGCATGTCAGTCGGCTGCCGGTCGAGACGCGCTCCATTATTCGGAAGCTGTACTTATATTTGGTGCTCGGCGTCGCCGTTGGGCTGCTCTTGCCCGCCTCAGTAAGCGCACTGCAATGGGTCTTCGGGTCGGGGGACTTCTCGGGATATCCCTGGGCCGCAATTACTGTATGGGCCGGAGTCTGGGCCTTCCATTGGAGGCTGGAGTCCGAGGAGGGCCAGTCCACCACCGAGACCAGGGCGGTCCGACGGCTCTACATCTACGTGGTCTCGCTGGCGACGCTCGTGATGGCGGCTGTCGGAATCGGCCACATCATCCATATCATCCTGCGTGAAGGCTACGAGTCGGCAGTCTCGATACCTGTCCTGGCGCCGACGCAGGGTGGGTTGTGGCGAGACGTCATGAAGACGTCCCTCGCCGTTGCGCTGGCCGGTGGTCTCGGATGGTGGGTCCACTGGCACCGCTTCGCCGGCCGGGAGCTGTACTCCCTGCTGAGGCAGATTTACCTCTACTTCTTCTCGCTGGGAGGCTTCGTCACGGTGCTGGTGTCAGCCGGACTCGTCCTCTACGAGGTCCTGGTGTGGCTCATGGGCGTGCCCGGAGACGACACGGCATCGGCCCACTTCAGGTCGTTGCCCGCGGCGATCGACTCCCTGAGCGTCGGCGCTGCACTCTGGCTCTATCACCGGATCGTGGTCCAGCGGGAGGCGGGCGAAGCGCCCATAGGCGAGCAAGACGCTCGTCGGGCGTACTCGTACATCTTGGCGGCCATAGGGTTGAGCGCCCTGGTGGTCGGCGTTGGAGTCGTCGTGACGAACGCCATCGCGATCTTCGTGGAGAGCGCTCGTAGCCTGTTGGCCGAGCCCGATTTCTGGCGAAACCGCGTGGCCGCGTTCATCACGCTGACCGTGCTCGGGGCCCCGGTTTGGGGCTACTACTGGCGCTCGACGCAGCTTCGACTCCTGGAGACGGGTGCCGATGAGCGTACCTCGCTGGTCCGACGAATCTTCCTGTTTGCCGCGCTGGGAGTGGGCGCGCTCGCCCTTCTTGGGAGCCTGAGCTTCTTGCTGTTCGTTTTCCTACGCGCCCTTCTGGAGGGCGAACTCGGCCTGGCGGTGTTGCGTGAAGCAAAGACCGGAATAGGGATCCTGGCAGCCGTGGCGGTATTTCTGCCCTACCACTGGCTGGTGTACAGAGAAGACAGGCGCGCCGAACCTGACGTCGCTGTCGCCACACGCCCAAGAAAGGTCGTCTCGGTGCTGGTCGGCCATGGAGCGGAAGCCTTCCTGAGAGGCCTCGAGGCCTCGCTCGGGTACGGCGTGACCGCCCTCGACTGGGCTGACGCCGAGGCGGCGGTGCCCTCGTTAACTGAGCAGGACCTCTCCGATCTAGCGAGCCGGGTAACCGAGGCAGAGGGTGGCAGCGTGATACTCGTGCCGGACGGCGAAGGCGTCAGGGTGCTTTCTTACAGTTAGCTATCAGCTATCAGCTATCAGCCAGCAGCCCTCAGCCGTCAGCGTTCAGCTGTCGGTGATCCTCGGTCCGAGATTTTGTTAAACTGTTGTGCCATGGAAAGACCAAGGTTCGAACAGCTGGTACGCCAGGCGCTGGATGATCTCCCGGACGAGATACGCACGCGCATGGACAACGTTGACTTGGTGGTGGAAGAGCTGCCCACGCGCGACCAGCTCGTCGGGTCGGGGCTCGACGAGTGGGAGTACCTTCTGGGACTGTACGAGGGAATCCCACTGCCTGATCGCTACGGCTACAACCTGGTGCTGCCGGACAAGATTACTCTGTTTCAGCGCTCTATCGAAGGCATCTGCTCGTCAGACCAAGAGGTCCTGACAGAGATCCGAGATACCGTCGTGCACGAGGTCGCCCATCACTTCGGAATCGGCGATGAAGAGCTGGACAGGATGGGTGTGTAGACCTCTCCGGACCGCTGTTCGCCGCTCTTCGGCTGGTCGACCTGCTCCTCCGTGCCCGTAGCCCGCTTTCCACATTTCCCGGAATGGCTGTTGGTCGCGTGAGCCCCCTTCGACTCGTTTTCGGGGAGCACGCCCGGGTGATCGGACGGCTGCCTCACTCCACACGATTCGCCGATGCTACAATGGTCTTGAGGCCAGAGCGTGAGCCGCCGTGCGCCCACGGCGATCTGCTGCTGGCCCGTTATTAGTTGTCCGGCGGTATCGCGTCAGTCGACGCCACGTGTCGTGTCTGGGAAAAGGAGTCAGATGAGTCTCAGCGCCCTGTCATCGGTCCTGGAGTCTGTCCCGCAGTACGAGGCGCTGCGGAGAAACCTCGAAAGCTCCCATTCGTTGGTCACGGCCCAGATATTGCCCGGCGCGACGCCGTTCACTCTTGCAACGTTGTGGCGAGAGCTGGATGCTCCTCTTCTGGTTGTCGTCCCGCGGCCCGAGACCGCGAGGCGGATCCACGAGCGGCTGGTGGCCTGGTCGGGTGACGAGAAGTCGGTGCTCCACTTCCCGGAGACCGAGACCCTGCCATTCGAGCGCCTGTACACCGAGATCGACACGGTCCAGCAGCGGCTCGCCGTCCTGCATGCGCTGATCGCGGACCCGCCGTTGACGCGCCGTCCACCCCTGGTCGTAACCTCGGCCGTCGCACTGGCCCAGCGGACCCTGCGCAGGGAAGACTTCAGCTCGGGGGTCCAAACGCTCTCCGTAAACGACGAGATAGATCTCGGCGACCTTCTGGAGCTGTGGCTCCGAATGGGATACAAGGTTGAGTCCGCCGTTTATACGCCCGGGGTCGTTAGCAGGCGTGGAGGCATCCTGGACATTTTCCCTGTCGGCGCCCCGCTACCCGCGCGGGTCGAACTCTTCGGGAACCAGATCGACAGCATTCGCATCTTCAACCCATCTGACCAAAGGTCCCACGATCTGGTGGACTCAATCGAGATCATACCCGCCCACGAGACGCTGCCCGCGATGACTGACCGGGAGCATCTCGCGTCATTGATTTCACGCATCGACCTGGCGAACTGCGAACCCCATCAGCAGGAGCGGATACGAGGGGAGCTGGCCCAGCTAATGGAAGGCATGCCCGTGGACGACCTCAATCTCTACGCGGGTTTCTTCAACCACGGCTCGTTGCTGGACTACTTTCCACAATCGGGGTTGGTGGCCATGCTCCGGCCCGCCGATATTGTCGGGGTGGCATGGGAAACGGAGGAGCGAATTCAAGGACTCAGACGGGCCAAGGAACGGCGCGGCGAGCTTCCAGAGAACTTCCCGTCGTTTCACATGCCGTGGAATGACGTAGAGGAGCGGCTCGCCGCAATCGGCCGGCGTGTCGACATAACCGTATGGGGAGCGGACGACCTGACCCAGCAGCGTGTCCACGCTCTGCCCTTTAGCTCTGCTCCGACATATCTCGGGCAGTTGGACAGCTTCGTGGAAGAGGCGGTCGAGCTATCCGAGCAGGGGCACTCGGTCGTCGCGGTAACCTCCCACTCGAAGCGGTTGGCCGAGATCCTCGCGGACTACGGCGTGGAGGCAGAGCTGCCCCAATCCCTTGTCGCGTCCCCCCCGGCGGGCAGCCTGACGCTGCTCCAGGCCGAGGGCTCGAATTTCGGCGACGGGTTTACACTCGATGCGGGAGGCCGCCGTCTGGTGGTGCTGGGCGACACCGAGATATTCGGCGCCGCGAAACAGAGACGCACGGCCAGGCGATCGGGCGTGAAATGGGACGCTTTCCTGTCTGAGATATCGCCGGGCGACCACGTCGTTCACGTCGAGCACGGGGTCGGGAGGTTCATCGGAACGGGCAGACCCTCCCACGACACGGCCGAGGGAAGCGAGTACCTGATCCTTCAGTACGCCCAGGGCGACAAGCTATACGTCCCGCTCGAGCACCTGGACCGGGTTACGCCCTACGTGGCGCCCAGCGACCAACCGCCCCACTTGACCAGACTCGGAACGCAGGAGTGGTCGCGAGTGAAGGCGAGGGCGGAGCGGTCCACGCGGGAGATGGCGGCCGAGCTGCTGGCTCTTTACGCGGGACGAGAACTGATCAAGGGGCATTCCCACGGGCCTGACACGCCGTGGCAGCTCGAGGTTGAGGAGTCGTTTCCCTTCGAGGAGACGCCCGACCAGGTCGCGACGCTGGCCGAGGTCAAGGCGGACATGGAGGACGAGAAACCCATGGACCGGCTGGTGTGCGGGGACGTCGGCTATGGCAAGACGGAGATCGCGCTGAGGGCAGCCTTCAAGGCGGTGATGGATGGCAAGCAGGTGGCGGTCCTAGTCCCGACGACGGTGCTGGCCCAGCAGCACTACGTCACCTTCTCGCAGCGACTTAGCGCGTACCCGACCCGGATCGAGGTCCTGAGCCGGTTCCGCACCGGTAAAGAGCAGCGCGACATCGTCGAAGCGCTGGCCCAGGGCCACGTCGACATCTGCATCGGCACCCACAGGCTGATTCAGCGTGACGTACGGTTCAAGGACCTGGGCCTGGTCGTCGTGGACGAGGAGCAGCGATTCGGTGTGGGGCACAAGGAGCGTCTGAAGCAGATGCGGCGGGAGGTGGACATGCTGACGCTGACAGCTACGCCGATACCTCGCACCCTGCACATGTCGATGGCCGGCGTGCGGGACATGAGCACCATGGAGACGCCGCCCGAAGAGCGGCTGCCCATCAAGACCTATGTATCTGAGTTTAGCGACGAGCTTATACGAGAGGCGATTCTGCGGGAGCTGGACCGACAGGGTCAGGTCTACTTTCTGCACAACCGCGTCTACAACATCGACTACATGGCCGGATATATTCGAGGTATCGTGCCTGAGGCGAAGGTAGGCGTCGCCCATGGCCAGATGGGCGAGCGTGACCTGGAGTCCGCCATGGCGGACTTCGGAGCAGGCGAGTTCGACGTCCTGGTCTGCACGACGATCATCGAGTCCGGACTGGACATTCCCAACGTCAACACGCTGATCGTCAACCGCGCAGACTCCTTCGGCCTGTCCCAGCTGTATCAGCTCAGGGGCCGCGTGGGGCGCAGCGTGCGGCGCGCTTACTCCTACCTGCTTGTCCCCACGACTGAGTCGTTGAACGAGACGGCGGAGCGTCGACTGAGAGCCATGTTGGCGGCGACGGAGTTGGGCGCCGGGTTCAGGATTGCCATGAAGGACCTCGAGATCAGAGGAGCGGGCAACATCCTGGGCGCTGAGCAGAGTGGCCACATCCATGCAGTCGGCTTCGAACTTTACACGCGGCTCCTGGCCCAGGCGGTCGAGGACCTTCGGGCGCGACGCGAGGCGGGGGAGACCGATGGCGTCGCGCAATCAGCGGCGGACGGTGGGTCGGTAGCGGCCAAACTGGTCCCGGAATCGGGAGTCGCCGTGGACCTGGGCATCCCGTCCAGCCTGCCGGCCGAGTACATCGAGGACCTGCCGACCCGACTCGGCCTGTACCAGCGGCTCATCAAGATCAGCGACCAGGAGGCCATCGCCGGCCTGGAGGACGAGCTGAGCGACCGATTCGGACCGCTGCCCTGGCAGGCTCAAAATCTGCTATATGTGATGCGACTCAAACTGGAGGCGAAAACGGCGGGCGTCGACTCGATCACGCGCGAGTCCGGGCGCATCGTGCTGCGAATGAGAGACGAGATCGGAGGCGCCAGGCGGGCCCTGGAGCGACGCTTGGGTGCGTGGGCCGAGCTTGGCAACACTCAGATTCGTCTCGAACTGGACGGGCTTGCCGACGGCTGGCAACAGCCTCTAGTCGATACAGTCGGCCAGGTGGCGCAGTTCAGGGAGCAGATGGAGGAGTCCCGACGAATCGGGATGGCCGCCACGGCGGACGGCTAGCCGCAGGGCAGGTATGAGAACGACCGTGTAGGAGCTGTCATTACCAACAGCGGAGCGGCCGCTTCTGGTTGGTCATGATGTAGTCGTAGCACGTGCGCAAGGTCGGATTCCTGCGAGAAGGTCTTAGATTCTTCGCTGCGCTCAGAATGACAGCGGCGGGAGTGCCATCGCCGCGATAACAGATTCTTCACTGCGCTCCAGAATGACATGTCGAGAGGGTGGTCGCCGCGATATCAGGAAACTTCGCTGCAGATTATGGTGCCATCCATCCGCTAACTGTCATTCTGAGGAGTCGTGCGACGAAGAATCTAAGACGTTTCAGTTCAGTCGTACCGCGCGCTCTAGAATGACGATGGTGAGAGCGTGGCCGCCGCGATATCAGGATTGCTCTCCCGTCGTCATTGGGCGGAAGGCCTCCTCGCAACGACAATTCTTGGGCGTAGTTCGAACTCACGGCGCTAGTATTCGACCAGCAGCCCCGGCAGCTCCGACAACGTCTCAATCCGCGGGCAGCGCTTGAAGTCGCGGTGGTTTCCGTCGCGGTCCAGCAGGACGGGCCTTATGCCGACGTTGCTGGCGCCGTCGATGTCCGACCTGATCTGGTCGCCCACGTGGACGGCCTCTTCGGGCTTCACTCCGGCCCGCTCCAGCGCCGATAGGAAGATCGGCGGATGGGGCTTCGCTGATCCTACCTCGGCCGAGGTGACCGCGAAGTCGATGGCCGTGGACAGTCCCATGTTTTCGGTCAGCGACGCACCGTCCTCGCTCATGTTGGAGATCATGCCGAGCGTCAGCCCGCGCTCCTTGAGCTGCTCCAGTGCAGGCAGGACATCGTCGAACCGCTGCATCTGGTACGGGACTTTGCGGATGCGCAGCCAGATCTCGTGAGCGCGATGCGTGGAGACTTCGACGCCCGACCCCGCCAGCACACGTCGCTCGTACTCGGAGAAGAAGTCGGTCCGCGCCCGGCTATCCAGCTCTTGGATCGGCCGGACAGCGTTCTGCTCCGCCATGAACGCGTCGGCCCGAGCATAGCCCTTCAACACACCGTCCGGCGTGACCGTGATGCCGAACTGGGCGCAGGCCTCAGACTGAATCTCGTACCGGGACGGCCTGAACCCGGCCAGCGTTCCGTAGAGGTCGAAAAATACAGCTTTGAGCATGGCCCGTTATGATAGCATTGCGCTCCATGATTGTCAGGCGGGATCCGGGTTTGAGACAGCCGGCCTGAACAGGTGCAAGCGACCGGGGTACAGGTCGCCGGGTCTGGAGAGTCAGAGGCGCAAATGAAGGCTGGAAAGCTGCCACTGGACCTGCTGGGCGAGCTGCTCGCCCAGGTCCGGACCAGCGACCCCAGAGTTGTCCTGGGCCCGACCCCCGGGGAGGACGCCGCTCTGATCGACTTCGGCGACCGCTACCTGGTGGCCAAGACCGACCCAGTAACCTTCGTGACCGATCAGATCGGCCGGTACCTGGTCCAGGTCAACGCCAACGACGTCGCGGTCATGGGCGCGACGCCTCGTTGGCTGATGGCGACGCTTTTGCTGCCCGAGGGCACCAGCGCCGAGACCGCCCGTGGCATCTTCAGCCAGCTGACCGACGCGTGCGCCGAGCTTGGGATCAGCCTGGCGGGGGGCCACACTGAGATCACTTATGATCTCGGCCGGCCGCTGGCCGTCGGCGCGATGCTGGGCGAGGTGGCCAAGGACCGGGTGGTGCTCACTTCGGGCGCCCTGCCGGGCGACGCGATCATCGTGACGAAGGGAATCGCCATCGAAGGAACGGCGATACTCGCCCGAGATGCGTCGGCTGAGCTTGCCAGCGCGGGCGTGCCTGGGGAGCTGGTCGAGCGGGCGCAGAAGCTTCTGTACTCACCGGGGATAAGCGTCGTAAGAGACGCGCTGACTGCCGTCGACTCTGTTCGCGTCCATTCGATGCACGACCCCACCGAGGGCGGACTGGCGGGCGGCCTGCTGGAGATCGCCACCGCGGCGGACGTCGGCGTCGCCATCGACCGCGACCGGGTACCGGTGCTGCCCGAGTGCCAGGCGCTCTGCGATGCCCTGGGCCTGGACCCGCTGGGGCTGATCGCGTCGGGGGCGCTGCTGGCCACCGTGGCCAGGGGCGATGCGGCGGCGCTGATAGGTGCGCTTGCGGAACAAGACATCGAGTCATGGGATATCGGTGTGGTGACCGAGGCGGACCAGGGGCTGACCATGAAGACCGGGGGCATAGTCTCGGAGCTGCCCCGTTTCGAGCGGGACGAGCTGCCCAGGTACCTGGGCGACCGGTAGCGGGCCGGTTTAATTGTCCACTCTTACCCTGCAGCATGCTCAAAGTAACAAAGGCAGGAGAGTGCCGCTAATATGCCGGCCAGTACAGCTTCAGGAATATGAGCGAGTTGGAATCATTCCCGTCTACCCGGATGGCATTCTGGGGTTAATCCTGGACGACTCGACCAGCGCCGTGCGGAGAAGTGTTGACTAAGAGATTCCCAGAGACACCGGGGGCGACCTGAGAAATGAAATCGACCCATTTGCCGGGCGTCTAGTCGGCTTGACCGTCTGCAAGATCAAATATAGAATTATCGGTGCGGAAACGCCGTGCTGGAAAGGGACCTGAATTGGGAACCGCCTAGTATCTGACCATATAACCTGTCGACTGACTACGTAGCCTCTCGTGCGTCCTACATGTTACGCGCGGGGGGCTTTTGCGTGCGGGGAGCGTCCCCGCGTCTGCGCGTCTTGATGAGATTGCCGAAAACACCGACGTGAGTCGTGCCCCCGACTCGTCGGGTCCTAGATCGCGCCCAGACAGAACCAGGAGTTGAACCGATGACAGCTCAGAAAAACCCGGAACTGGCGGAACTAAGAACGCGCATCCGGCATTCGACGGCCCACGTGATGGCCGACGTGGTCGCGACGATGTTTCCCGAAGTCAAGCTGGCTATCGGGCCGCCAACGGACGACGGGTTCTACTACGACTTCATGGCGGCCGATCCATTCACGACCGAGGACCTGGCCAGGATCGAAGAGCAGATGAAGTCTGTGATCGCCCGCGACCTGCCGTTCGTCTACCGGGAGTACCCCCGTGACGCGGCGCTCGATATGAACTCGGACGAGCCGATGAAGCTGGAGATTATCGACGAGATCCCCGAGGATGAGTCCATCAGCACGTACACCCACGGCGACTTCGAAGACCTGTGCGCGGGTCCGCACGTCGAGTCCACGGGCCGGATTCCCGCCTTCAAGCTGCTGAGCGTGGCTGGGGCCTACTGGCGGGGCGACGAGAGACGGCCCATGCTGCAGCGCATCTACGGTACCGCATTCGAGTCGTCCGAGGCGCTGGACGAGCACCTGGAACGGCTGGAGGAAGCCCAGAAGCGCGACCACCGGGTACTGGGGCGGGAGCTGGACCTGTTCTCCGTCCACGACGAGACCGGTCCCGGGCTGATTATCTGGCACCCCAAGGGCGCCCGCGTCCGCGGGATATTCGAGGACCTCTGGCGGCGGGAGCACTACCGCCGGGGCTACGATCTGGTGTACACGCCCCACATCGGCCGCGCGACCCTGTGGGAGACCAGCGGCCATCTGGAGAACTTCCGCGAAAACATGTACGCCAGCATGGATATGGACGGGCAGGACTACTACCTGAAGCCCATGAACTGTCCCTTCCACATCATGTATTACGGGAACGCGCTCCGGAGCTATCGCGATTTGCCCATGAGGGTTGGCGAGCTCGGCTCGGTGTACCGCTACGAGCGGGGCGGCACGCTTCACGGCTTGCTCCGGGTGCGCGGGTTTACGCAGGACGACGCGCACATCTTCTGCCGTCCGGACCAGGTTGCCGACGAGGTGAGCGGCGTCCTGGACATGACCTTCGACCTGCTGCGTAGGTTCGAGTTCACCGAGTTCGAGGTGATGCTGTCCACCCGGCCCGACAAGGCTGTCGGCTCCGACGAGGAGTGGGAGCTGGCCACGGCGTCCCTGCGTCAGACCCTCGAACAGAAGGGCATAGAGTACGAGGTCGACGAAGGTGGCGGAGTATTCTACGGGCCGAAGATCGACGTACACATTCGAGACGCCATAGGCAGGCTGTGGCAGTGCACGACGGTCCAGTTCGACTTCAACCTGCCCCGTCGCTTCGGGCTGACCTACATCGGCGACGACGGCAACGAGCACCAGCCATACATGGTCCACCGGGCGCTGTTCGGGTCGCTGGAGCGGTTCATGGGGGTGCTGATCGAGCACTTCGGGGGAGCATTCCCGACCTGGCTGGCGCCGGTGCAGGCGGTCATCATTCCTATAGCGGACCGCCATCTCGACTATGGCCAGCAAGTCCAGCGGAGACTGGCGGAGTCCGATATTCGAGTCGAGCTGGATGATCGGGGCGAGCGTATGAACCTGAAGATCCGCGAGGCGCAGCTCCAGAAAGTGCCTTACATGCTCGTCATCGGGGACAGAGAGGCCGAGGCCGAGGCCGCCAGCGTGAGGCTGCGGTCCGGCGAGGACCTGGGCGCGCTGGCCGTCGACGAGATCGTTTCGAGAATCGCGTCGGAGGCGGCGGTCGAATAGTGCGTGTATCCGGGGAGAGCGCCAGGAGTGTCTCTCTGGTATTTCGGTTGCCCATACTCGGTAACTTCCGACACGTTGGCATTCTCAATGATGGCGATGAACTTTTTCTCGTGCCCAAGAATTTCGACCCACAAAAGGGCTTCCAGCCAGAGCCTACCGGCCATGTAGTCTTCCAAGTAGGAAAACTTGGGCAAATGGTCACCATCACGCAACTCGAAACCCTGCACGAATTCGTCCGTGATGAAGTCCTGCCAGCCTTCACGAGCTTCTTCTAGTGGCAAGTACGGGTCGCGGTCGTAAGGCAAGCGACTACCCCGCGAATTATGCAAGGCGCTCTATTGCTTGCTCAGTGGGCGTGTGCTATATTCGTAAAAGCCCAGGCGACACCCTGGGCTGATAACATTTTGGAGAGGTGAACTTATCGCGAGGGACTATCGAGCGAACGAGCGTATTCGCGTGCCCGAGGTCCGCGTCGTGGACGAAGCGGGCGAGCAGCTCGGGGTCATGGCTACCAGGGACGCCCTGGACATGGCTGACCAGCGCGGATATGACCTGGTCGAAGTCGCGCCCGCGGCGAAGCCGCCGGTGTGTCGGTTCATGGACTTCGGCAAGTTCAAGTACGAGGCCACGCGCAAGGAAAGAGAGTCCCGAAAAGCCCAGAAATCTCGAGTAACAAACGTTCTCCGTGAGGTCCGCATGAAGACCCGTATCGGAGTACATGACCGTCTCGCCAAGACCAGGTTGGTCAAACGACTGCTCGACCAGGGGTCTAAGGTGAAAGTTTCGGTGATGTTTCGGGGTCGCGAGGTCGAGCACCCCGAGGTAGGGATGGTGCTCCTCAAGGCAGTCGCCGACCACCTGATCGATGACGCGCTGCTGGAGACCGCCCCCAGGTTCGAGAGTCGCAGGTCGCTCTCGATGGTCCTGTCCCCGCCCTTAAACAAGCCTGAACCTGGCGCTAAGACCGACGAGAAGGCTGAGCCGGCCGCTGAAGTCGTAGAAAACGCCGAGCCCGCCGTCAAAGCCGACGAAAAAGTCGAGGCGGCTCCAAAGGCCGAAGTGAAGGCTGAGCCAGCCGCTGACCCGGTAGAAGCGGTTGAGACCACCGCCAAGGCCGAGACTAAATCCAAGCCGGCCGCCGCAACCAAGGCGAAAGCCAAGGCCAAGGCAGCGGCAAAGGCCAAAAAGACGGCCGCTAAAACCAAGGTTAAGGCCGTGGCGGCCGCCGAGACCGAAGAGAAGGTCCTGAATAGTGCCGAAGCTTAAAACACATAAGGGCGCCAAGCGCCGGTTCCGGATCACCGGGACGGGTAAGCTGGTCAGGATGAAAGGCCACAGAAGCCATCTTCGCCGAAAGAAACCCGCCAATGCGAAGAGACTTTACGGCAAGAAGATACCTGTAAGCCCGGCAGACGTAAAGATGCTGAAGCGGGTGCTGCCCTACGGCCTCGGATAGCGGCCACGCCGATGCGCGACCCGCATTCCACCTGACGCCCCGCTACCTTGCAGGGGCGTTTTGGCGTAAGAGGCTACGAGAAGCTGCTCGGGCAGGTCCGGCCTCCCGATTAGCGGTATGAGATTGAGGAGCGGAACGTGACACGAATAAGCCGCGGCGTTACCAAGCGACGCCGACACAAGAAGGTACTGAAGGCCACCAAGGGCCACCAGGGCGTCCGGCACACCCTGTACCGGCGCGCCCACGAATCGATGATCCACGCTCTCCAGTACGCCTACGCTCATCGGAAAGAGCGCAAGGGCGACATGAGGAGGCTGTGGAACATCCGGATAAATGCGGCGGCCCGGGCCAACGACACCACGTACAGCAGGCTCATTCACGGTCTCAAGCTGGCGGGCGTCGAAGTCGACCGCAAGATGCTCGCAGACCTCGCTGTTCGTGATGCTGATGCATTTGCGAAGATAGCCGAGCGCGCGAAGCAGGAGTTGGCAGCAGCCGCGGCGTAGAGGGCACAGCCTCTCTCCCTCGCACACACCTGTCCATCTGCCGTCCGACTACTTCATTTCGATTCCCGGCTGGGCCTAGTGTCGGACGCCGCCCGGGCTCTCTTTCCAACCCACACGTCCTAAAGCGAACCTGGGGTTTCACCCCAGGGCCCAGGCAGTCCCGACGCGTCGAGACCGGACACCGTTCCGCCCCCGATTCTATCGAGGCCTCGTCGGCTCGGTCTCCTCGCAATTACGGACCATCAGTCTCTTCGGGTGACGCCGCTCTGGGCGCTGGCAGTATAGCCGCCTCAACGCGCCAGGCTCAGCGTTAGCTTGAGCGCGGCTGCTGAACCCTCAATTATAAATAATTACAAAAGTCACTCGGCTAGCAACAAACGGATATCGTGGGCAACGTCCCCAGTGTCCAGCGGCGTGGTGAACACCACTCGTTGGCGGCCCTGGCGGTCTATCAGGTAGACGGGCGTCGAGTGGACCACCAGGTACGGTCCTCGCCTCAGGGCGTCGATGGCGCTCCCACCACCGACACTGAGACCCTGGGCGGCATCGGACTGGGGCTCGGTCGAGTCGTCGTGGATATGGCCGGGTCTGAGATGGTAGGCGTTCCAGATTGGCTCCAGCTCGTCGCGGCCACCAACCAGGAACTTCCAGTCATCGACGAGTCCCCACTTGTCCAGATAGGTCCAGGCCTCGTCGACGGTGTCGCGGTCGGGGTCGACGCTGACGACCAGGACCGCTACGCCGTCCGTATCCGTCTGCTCCGAAAGCTGCGCGTAGACGTCGCGGAG
This sequence comes from Dehalococcoidia bacterium, assembly GCA_965248005.1. Taxonomy (GTDB): domain Bacteria; phylum Chloroflexota; class Dehalococcoidia; order Lucifugimonadales; family UBA1123; genus CBDFIE01. Next base: position 406,712 of record OZ252049.1, on the reverse strand, counting down.
CTGGTTGGTCACGATAGGACAGACGTCCTGACAGTTGGTATACATGAACGTCAGCACAACGACGTCGCCTTCGTGGTCCCCGAGGCCGGCCGGACGGCCGAACTGGTCGCTCAGCGTGAAGTCGAAGGCCGGGGCCTCGTTCGCGTTTCTGAGGGCGGTGCCCGCGAATTCCTCGACGGCGGGAGACGCGCAAGCTGCCGAAAGCAACGAGAAGGCGGCCACGGTGGTCAGCACGAGCCCGATTGGCATGCTGCGGACCATGCTGGGCGGGTCGGGGGAGGCGACGGGCGAGGCGAGATCGCCCTGCACGTGCCTCGCAATCCTCCCCACCTGGGCGGTCAGTAACGACGGCGTGTTCCGCAAACGGTTTAGCCCGCTGGGCGTAGACAGGCGCCTATGCGTCTGACACCCTTCGCTCGAAGAGGTAGGCGGCGACCGGTACGCCAACAACGATCGAACTTCCGAGGACGATTACCCCGATCTCCCCTAGCTCCGACGCGTTCAGCAGCATGAACACGACGCCGAGTCCTCCCGCAAAGGCGGCGATGACCGCGACGGACAGGAGTGGAAAGAGCACCGCGAACTTCATGTTGTCACTCATAGTGGGGTGTCCTCCAACTCTCGACCGAAGCGTCCGAAGGGCTCCCGTCGGGCCGATGCCTCGATTTTCGTTCTACGCTCTTCGTCGCCGTACCAGCGATAGAACGCTACGATCAGTAAAACGATGAACAGGATTCCGCCACCCAGTTTCATGATGATCGCGCCGATTTGCTGGTCGGCCAGCGGCGATAGACCGGAGACCCGGGGCGCGTTCACATAGAACTCGTAGATGGCTTCACTGGCGAACGTCAGCGTGCCGAACACGATAAGCTGGGCCAGCGACAGCCCAAACAGGTAGGCGATCTGAGCGGGGTAGGAGATACGGGGCAGCTCCGGCATGTTGCTGGTGAGCGGCCACCACATCATCAGCGCGGTGCCGATCATCACAACATGCTCGCTGAAGTGGACCCCGTGGTTTGTCAGCGAGGCGTTGTACAGCCCCGGCACGTGCCAGAAAGAGAAGATCAGGTTGAAGACGGCGAAGGCCAGAATCGGGTGGGTCAGGTACCGCGCCAATCTGAACGCCCAGTTTGGCCTGAGCAGCGGACGTATCAGCCAATCGGGTGTGCCGAGGATCAGAAGCGGCGGGGCCACGAGCGTAATCAGAACGTGCTGCGTCATGTGAACGCTGAACAAGTACGTTTCGCCGACAGCGTGGATAGGTGACAGCACCGCGACGAATATGACCAGCACGCCGGTGGTGAACGTCGCGACCTGCCTCGGATCTGTCTCGTCCGCCAGGTCGTATCTCTCACGCAGCGGCCCGACGCCAATGAGGTACGCCACCTGGAGGGCGACAAGTGCGATCAGCGCTTCAGTGTGGCCACCCCACTGGGTCCAGAGGCTGGATGTGCTGTCAATCAATCCGCGCTCCTGCCGTGCGACCCGCTGGTCGCCGTGGCGGGTTTAGCCGAGCCCAGTCGCGTGTTCCGCGCGCGATCGAAGCTGTGCGCCCGCTCAAGCGAAAAATTGGAACAACGTTATCAATGCGAATACCACGGCGATCGCCAGACCCATTCCGAAGAAGAAGAGGCCCGAGAAAATCTTGTGCTCGTACCGCAGGTGCATATAGAACATCGCGACAAGGGCAAATTTGGCGGCGGACAGCACGGCCAAAATCGGAATGATTCCGTACCCAAGGCCCGTAATGTAGAAGATGCCCACTTCCACGGCCGTAATGACCGCCAGCGTAAGCGCCACCGTGACGTACGTGCCCGGCGAAGGGTGGTGCGCCTCTGACGGGCTGACTGAGTGTTCCTCGGTTGCCACCTGTATCTCCTGCTGGCTCATGCCTTTGTCTGGTCAGTATGCCGCTGAACTTGCCTTCCGACACCGCGCCAAGAATACTTAGAGCCTCTTACAAAACCTTCATCGGTGTCATTCTAGAGGAGTCCCGATGAATCAGGACGATGAATCGGGACGACGAAGAATCTCAGAGTCACGCATAGATTCTTCGCTTCGCTCAAGAATGACAGAGCAGGTCATTCTAAACATTCTTAGAAGCCCTCGAATACCCCGAACAGGTATACCACCGTGAAAATGACGATCCAGACTATGTCGACGAAATGCCAGTACAAGGCTGCCAGGTCGACGTCCAGGTGCCGCTCGGCGGTCACCTGGCCGGGTCTGAACGAGTGGAACAGCAATGACAGCAGCCAAACTACACCCAGCGTGACGTGGGCGCCGTGGAAGCCGGTCAGCGTGAAGAACGTCGTCCCGAATAGGTTGGTCCGGGGCGTCAGTCCGTGCTGGGCAAAATCTCGAAATTCAAAGACCTGGAAGGCCAGGAAGGTCATGCCCATGATGGCCGTGGAGGCTATCCAGATGCGAAATACCTTGAGGTTGCCGCGCGTCAGGGCCGCGTAGGCCAGTACCATGCTCATCGAGCTCATCAATAGCACGAAGGTGCTGACCGACGTCACCGGGATGCTGAAAACGTCTTCCGGCAGCGGGCCGACCACGCTATTGCCCTTGTGGACGAGGTAGGTGGCAATCAGGGTCCCGAAGAACATGCAGTCGGAGCCCAGGAAAGCCCACATCAGCAGCTTTCGGTGGTTCAGGCCAGTCGAAGTGGCCTCGTGCTCACCCCCGTGGGGCAACGGTTGGGCGTGTGCCAAGAGTAGACCTCCCCGCTAGTGCGACGACCCATGGTCGTCGGGCGCCGGGTCGTTTACGGGTTCGAAGGACCAGGCGTAAATAGCAATCATCGTGATGAGGGTCCCAAACGCCGCCAGCACGAATGGGAATATGAAGCCGTTGTAAATTACGCCGTAGGCAGAGATCAAGAGTCCGATGGACGCTACGATCGGCCAGTATGAAGGTTGAGGAAGGTGGATCGAGTGGCCCTCGTCCTCGCCAGAGCCTCCGGCCACCGGCACGGCCCGGCGCTCGCGCCTGCGCAGCTTCTCCTCCCACCACTCGTCCCGGTCGTGGACCTGCGGGATCTCCACGAAGTTGTACTCGGGAGGTGGAGATGGGATCGACCACTCAAGCGTCCTGCCGTCCCACGGGTCCCCGGACGCGATCTCACCGCTGCGCCAGCTTCGGACCATGTTGTAGGTGAATATCAACATACCAACTGCTAGCAGGCCCGCGCCGACTGATGAGGCCATGTTCCAGAAGTCCCAGCCCATGTCGGACTGGTACGTGTAAATTCGCCGGGGCATGCCGTCGAGACCCGTGAAGTGCATCGGGAAAAAGGCCAGGTTGTGCGCAACCATCATCAGCCAGAAGTGGGCTTGAGCCATCCGCTCGTTGTACATCCGGCCCGTGATTTTCGGGAACCAGTAGTAGACCCCGGCCATCAGCGCGAAAATCGCGCCGGAGAACAGCACGTAGTGTATGTGGGCGACTACGAAGTAGGTGTCCTGCTGCTGGGCGTCCGAGGCTGCAACGGCATGCATGATGCCGCTAATTCCCCCGATTATGAACATTGCGATGAAGCCCAGGGCAAACAGCATTGGCGCCTTGAAGCTGATCGATCCGCCCCATAGGGTGCCAATCCAGTTGAAGACCTTAATGCCCGTTGGGACGGCGATCAACATTGTCGTCACGGTGAACACCGAGGCGGCCACAGGTCCGAGGCCAACGGTGAACATGTGGTGGCTCCAGACCATCCATCCCATGAAAGCGATGATGACCCCCGCCAGGACCACGGTCGCGTACCCGAAGAGCGGCTTTCGAGAGAATGCCGGCAATACATCCGACACGATCCCCATTGCCGGAAGTATCAAAATGTACACCTCGGGATGGCCGAACACCCAGAACAGGTGCTGCCACAGAAGCGGGCTAGCACCGGCGGAGACGTTGAAGAAATTCATCTCGAACGTCCGGTCGAATAGCAGCTCGATCAGCGCAACGGTGATTACAGGGAACGCCAGCACCAGCAAAATGGCGGTAAGAAGCGTCATCCAGGTGAACAGCGGCATGCGCATCAGGCTCATGCCGGGCGCCCGCATGTTGAGTATGGTGACGATGAAATTGAAGGCCGCGGCCAGCGAGGCGATGCCCAGCACCTGAAGGCTCAACACCCAGACGTCGATGCCCGTGCCGGGATTGTAGGTCGCGCTGGTCAGTGGCGAGTAGCCGAACCAGCCCGCGTTCGGCGCGTTTCCGGTTACCCAGCTCAGCTTCAGCAGCAGAGCGCCAGCGAGGAAGCTCCAGTAGCTGAATGCGTTGAGTCTAGGGAATGCCACGTCCCGCGCGCCGATCTGCAAGGGAATGATGAAATTGAAGAAGGCCGCTCCCAGCGGCATGATGGCCAGGAAGATCATCGTCGTGCCGTGCATCGTGAAGAGCTGGTTGAAGATCTCCGGCGAGATGATGTCCTGCTCCGGCCGAGCTAGCTGAACCCGGATCAGCAGCGCTTCGACGCCGCCTGTCAGGAACAGAATAAACGCGGTAACGCCATAGAGGATGCCTATTCGCTTGTGGTCGACGGTCGTAATCCATGACCAGACTCCGGTCGGATGGACCGGCCGGGGAATCGCGAATGGAAGTGTTGTCATCCTGGGTCTCCTCGTGTGCGCCGCCGACTAATAATCGACGTTATGCCGCTGGCTGCGCCTGCCGCTATTCGAGGCTAGAGACATACGCTATCACCGCGGACATCTCGGTCTCACTGAGCCGCAATTCGGGATCGGTGAACACGCCGGCATGGGCCGCCATGATGTTTCCCGGTTTTGACTTCTCGGGGTCCTCTAGCCACGTCCTCAGGTTCGCCTGAAACAGGGCGGGGTTGATGGCCCCGGTATCGTCTCTGTTGTCGAATACGCCGGCAGCAAGGATTCCGCGGCTGGCGACGTGCGTCAAGTTGGGCCCTGCGAACTCGAAGCCGCCTTTGTTCTTGACCAGCTCGCCCTCGGGACCGCGCTTCTTGATCGACCTGTTGTCGTGGCATAGTGTGCAGTGCCGAAGGAACACGTTCCTGCCATCTTGTATGAGGGGGTCTGGCGACTCGACCGCGTCCTCGGCCTGCTCTAGCAACCAGGCGTCGAACTCGGACCTGGTTTCGGCTACCACCTGGAACTTCATATGGGCGTGGGCCACGCCGCAGAACTCGGCGCACTGGCCCAAAAATAGGCCCTCCGTGTCGGCCTGCAGCCACATGGTGTTCCCGTTGCTCGGGACCATGTCCACCTTGCCCCCTAGCTTGGGGACCCAGAAACTGTGGATAACGTCGTCAGACTCCAGCCGTATGTTGACGGGCTCGCCGATGGGGATGTGTAGCTCGTTGGCGAAGACCACGTCCTCGCCGGGGTTGACGGGATGCGCGTAACGGAACTCGAACCACCACTGGTGTCCGATGGCATCGACTACTAGGCCGCCTTCGTCGGCCGGGACGGGCGAGTTGGCGTTGCTGAAGATCGTGAAAACAGTCGGAATCGCTATAAGAATCAGCAGCGCCGTGGGTATGGCCGTCCAGGCAAACTCGAGGGTGCTGTTTCCGTGGGTCTGACGGGGCACTTCGTCGTCGGACCGTCGCCGGAACTTGAAGACCGCATAAAACAGGGCCGCCTCTACCGCGACGAACACGAAAGTGCCTGAAGCAAATATGACCCAGAACAGCTTGAGCTGTGATTCGGCAACCGGTCCCTGGGAATCGAATGTGGACTGACCGTGGGACGGCGTACAGCCCAGCATGAGTCCCATCGCTGCGGCGAACAACGCGAGGCCCAGAATCTGCCCTCGCCGTTGACGAAGCTTCAGCATGCGTTTGGGGATACCTCTCATTTACGTTGACACCCGTAAGATTCCGCGCTGGGCACCGGTTAAAGAATTTATCAAAGCGCCGTGGGCCAGTCAAGGCTAGCCGGGCGGGTCCAGGATACGTTTAGGCCGTTATTTGTGCGCCCACTCTACAGCGCGACAACGCTATCGATCACGATTAGCAGAAAAATCAGGGCCAGATAGGCCAGCGAATACAGGTAGGTCGTCCGAGCCGCGGCGATCCCCGGCTGGCGCATGAGTCGCCACGCGTGCCAGACGAAACCGATACCCAGCGCCACGGCGCCGCCGAGATAGATCCAGCCGACCGCGCGGGTAGTGAAGAACATCGCGGTCAACGCCAGCAGCAGCAACGTGTAAAGAAAAATCGACCGTTTCGTCTCCCGAACTCCTGCCACGACGGGCAGCATCGGCACGCCCGCGCTTGTATAGTCGTCCTTCAGCAGCAGCGCCAGCGCCCAGAAGTGGGGAGGAGTCCAGAAGAATATGATGGCGAACATGTACAGGGCGGGCAGTCCGACTCCGCCGGTCACGGCCGCCCAGCCGACCATCGGCGGAATGGCTCCCGCCGCGCCTCCGATAACGATGTTGCTGGGAGTGGTGCGCTTGAGACCTCGCGTGTATACGAACACGTAAAAGAGGGTGGCCCCAAGCGTGAGCATCGCGGCCAGGGAATTAACCATCGTCGTCAACACGACGAATGCAATCGCGTTCAGCGCGATACCGAACCAGAGAGCGTTCGCGGGCGAGATGCTCCCTACGACCACGGGCCGCTGGCGGGTCCGGCGCATGCGCTCGTCGATATCGCGGTCCAGATAGTGGTTGATCGCATTCGCGCCGCCCGCGGCCAGCGATCCGCCGCCAAGCACGAGCATCACCAGGACCGGGTCCGGAGCGCCTGCGGACGCGAGGAAAAGTCCACCCAGGGCGGTGAAGGCCACCATGCCCACGATCTGAGGCTTCGTGAGCCTGATGTAGTTGCGAAGGGGGCCGGGCCTTGCCAGGGTTGCTGTCGCCATCGGGACCTCTAGCTATGCCTGCCGGTGCCTGAGCACCGCGGCCGACGAACTCGCCCGTAGTTGTGGCAAATATACCAACGTCATCGCCGCTACCAGGTTAACCCATACCAGCGTTGCGAAGCTAAGGTGCAGGGCACGAAGCCCCGCGGAAAATCCGGCCCACACGGTTACGGCCCCGATCAAGATCTGAATTCCGTACATGGGCAGGAGCAGTGCCCCGGTCCACGCCGCTGCCGGATTTGTCGTTTTCTGGCTCCAAGCCGTCAGAGATGCGCCCATCACCAGCAGCCCTACGATCGCGGCGAAAAGACGGTGTCCCATGTGGATGGCGGAGGCGGCCCCGTCGGGGAACAGACTCCCTTTGCACAGGGGCCACGTCGAGCACACGCTGCCGGCGCCGTAGCCGACCATGTAGGACCCCCACAGTATCACCAGTAGCACGGAGACCACCGCGTAAGGCATCACCCATTCGAATTGCATTCTCGGCTGGTCGTCGTGTCCGTTGGCCGATGCGTGCGGAGCGTCGTCCCAGCCGGCGATAGCGGTGAGCACCAGTGCGGCCGTGAGCAGCTCGGCGATTCCAAGATGCAGCATCACCGTCCAGAACGCCAGGTCCGTGAGGACCGCCGCGGCCCCCAGCAGCGCTGCAGAGATTACAAGTGCTAGCGCTGTGAGCGATGGTAACACGACCCAGGTTCGGTGGCGATAGGACCTCCAGGAGAGGGCCGCGGTCGCGACAACCAACACCGTCAGAACAGAGGCGGAGAGTCGGTGAGAGTACTCGATCAACGTCGCCGAATTGAAATCGGGAATCAGCCTGCCATGGCACAGGGGCCAGTCGGGACAGCCCAGGCCCGAGTCGGTCACCCTGACCACGCCTCCCAAGGTCACCTGACCGAAAGCCGCCACAATTGCGAGAACCGCAACAACCCGGAAAAACAACAGCGGCCTATCCAATGGAACACTCGGTTGGTCCGTGAACGGCGGTTGGGCGTCCGAGGGTAGAGCAGAAACTCATGCAAACTGTCGCGGTGCACGCGGAGGAGCTTGTGCGATATTTCACATTGGGAGGCTACCACACGCCTCAAGGCAGGTCAACAGAATTGGCGCCGGCAACTCGTCTTGACCGCCCATTTGCGCCTCTACTAGAATTGAGCGGCGTCATCGCATGTGTTCTGCGCCGCTGACGCCTTCCTCGGAATCATGGCCCGCTAGCTCAATTGGCAGAGCAACTGACTCTTAATCAGTAGGTTCCCGGTTCAAGTCCGGGGCGGGTCACACAAAACGTCCTAATGCGTGGCCAGCCCGGCTTCGCACCCTGCATCGGGCTGAACGTCCGGGGTCGAGCTACAACCGCTCGGAGAGTGCAGACAAGAATCCAGGTCAAGGAGGCGACGATGATCTACGAGTACCGCGCGTACGAGGCCAACCCGGGCAAGCTGCAGGACCTTCAGGCTAGATTCCGCAACCATACTATGGAGATATTCGAGCGCCACGGCATGAAGAACGTCGCCTACTGGACCGTGGAGGGTGAGGCAAACCGCCTGGACTACGTTCTCGCCTTCGAGGACGCCGACCAGATGAAGCGCGCGTGGGCCGCCTTCGGCCAGGACCCGGAGTGGCAGCGGGTGAGGTCTGAGTCCGAGGTTAACGGCAAGCTGGTTGAGAACGTCACCAGCACGACCCTAACCCCCACCGATTTCTCGCCGCTGCGGTAGGAGTCCCACCAGTGCGCCTCGGCGCGTTACCGGGCGGAGTGCCTGGGCCGTTCACCCCGCTGCTGCCAGCTCCGACTCCTATGGGCCTTCGCGTTAGTCCACCACCTCTGGAGACCGATCGGACGGTTGACGGCGTTCGTCTGTGGGACTACCATCCCTGTAATCGGGAAGGCGGCGGCGTACGAGCACCACCCACCCGGCGATTCTCTGGCCTATGTTAAATACAGTCCGCAGGACGTATTGGCTAATGGCGTCTCTACCCTATTTCAGTACTAACGGGTCGGAGAACCCGACGAAGGCTGTAATTCCTTTCCTGGGGGCCAATGGCGCGGTGGAGGCGGGGCACGAGGCCAAGATCATCCTCTTCGGCGACGCCGTTGTCGTGATGAAGGATGTTGTGGCGGAAAGCGTGGTCCCCGTGGGCTGGCCGCCTCTGAAGGAGATTATGGCCGAGACCGTTCGGCACGGAGTGCCGATCTATGTTTGAGGGGGTTGCTCGACGGCCCGTGGGGTCGACGAGTCAGACCTTCAAGGCAAGAACGCCACCTTCACTAACCATACAGAGTCGTCAAACCTGATCGCCGCGGCCGACAACGTAGTCTCGAGCTAGGCCGGGCTTCCTGACCGCTGCACGTAGTCGCTGGCGCCTGGCGTCAGGGCGAGACGGTCCGTGGGTCGAGGCGACCGAGCGACGATATCGCCTGAAAATCGGACTCCTGTGAGCCGGGCGCATGGGTTCGTTCCACGCCGGGACCCCGGCCAGGTCCACTGACGCCGGCGCCGAGCTGATCGCGTTTGGCGCCCGGGCCGGTGTCCCCGTCTTTTGCGAAAAGCCCATAGGGACCTGAAACTGGCGAACGCGCACCGAAAGGGCCAATTACGAAAAAATGAAGTACGGGTTCGTGCTTCCAAAGTCGACGGACGGCGAAGCCCTCTGCCGGTTTGCACGTGCGGTGGAGGAGTTGGGCTTCGAGTCAGTGTGGACCAGTGACCACATCGTTCTGCCGACCGGAGAGACCGACAAGTACCCCTACACCGAGGACGGCCGGTTCACCGCCAGCCCGGACGACCCCGTGCTCGACGCACTGATGACCCTCAGTTACGTTGCATCGACGACACGACGCATCCGAATCGGGACGACCGTGATCATCGTTCCGTATCGGAACCCGATCGTCCAGGCCAAGATGTTCGCGACCCTCGACGTGCTCACCGGAGGCCGCGTAATCTGCGGCGTGGGGGTTGGGTGGCTTCGGAAAGAGTTTGACGTTCTGGGGGCGTCCTATCGCGACCGTGGCCCGGTCACCGACGAGTACTTGCAGGTCTTCGAGGAGCTGTGGACGGCGGAGTCGCCGGAATTCCACGGCAGCTTCTACGACTTCGACGGGATCAAGTTCGCTCCTAAGCCCGTCCAGAAGCCCCGGATCCCCATCTGGGTCGGCGGCCACTCACGGCGCGCAGTGCGGAGGGCCGTCAAGTACGGCGACGCCTGGCACCCCACGCGCCAGACCCCGGAGTACGTCGCTGAGATGCTGCCTTACTTGAGACGCGTGTCGGAGGAGCACGGTCGCGACGCTGACCAGATCACTATATCCCTCAAGCGCAGCCTGCATTTCACCGATATGGGCTTCGGCGAGGGCAGTGGCGCGAGATCGGGCGGGGCGCTGGTTGCGACCACTCAGGAGGTTGCCGACGACACTCGACGTTGCGCCGATCTGGGCATCCACCAGTTGACGTTCGACTTCCGCACCAGGGACGTGGACCAGTGCATCATCACCATGGAGCGGTTCGCCGAGCGGGTCGCGGCGTGAATGCAGGCCAGACATGACGGAGCCAGACCGGCCGTCGACAGTGCCTTCATCCGTGGATCGAAGACCGGCGAACTCGGAGTCGCGCCGGCTACTTCTCACGGACCTGCTGAAGAGCGTTTCCAGGGCGTTCTACCTGTCGCTGAGGGTCCTGCCGCGCGGTCTTCGCGAACCGGTGGGACTGGCGTACTTGCTGGCCAGGGCGGCTGACACCATCGCCGATACCAGGGCGCTTCCGCCGTCTGAGCGGCTGGACCATCTGCTCAGTTTTCGACAGCAGGTGAAGGGCGACGGCGATCCGGCGACCCCGGAACGGATCGCGAACGCTCTGGCGGGGCAACAGGCCCGGGACTCGGAGCGCGGGCTGCTGGAGTCCCTCGGCCCCGCCTTCGGACTTTTGGACGAGATGTCCGACGGAGACGTCTCAAAGATTCGCCAGGTTGTCGAAACCCTTACGCGGGGAATGGAGTCCGACCTGACTAGCTTTCCCGCGGAAGACTCTGGCGACGTGGTGGCGTTAGGCACGAAAGAGGCACTGGACGAATACACCTACCTGGTGGCGGGCTGCGTCGGGGAGTTCTGGACGGATATCGCCTTAGACCACACACGCGCGCTGCGCCACTGGGACCGGGACGAGATGGCCGAGTTGGGGGTCCGCTTCGGCAAGGCGCTCCAGATGGTGAACGTCCTGAGAGACGTACCCGCGGACCTGCGGATCGGCAGGTGCTATCTCCCTGAGTCGTCTTTGGCGGACGTGAGGCTTGCGCCGTCGGACCTGCTGACGCCCGCGAACTCCGGGCAGGCGCGACCGGTGCTGGTGGAGGGCATCCGCACCGCCCTGGGCCACTTCGGCGCGGCCGAGGGGTATCTGGCCGCCATCCCACGGCGCTGCGTCCGGCTGCGGCTGGCGGCGGCCTGGCCGATGCTGATGGGCCTGGGGACCCTCGAAGAGCTGGCCATGAACCCCGCGTGGTTGGACCCGGCGCGACCGTCCAAAGTATCGCGGCCCTGGGTGTACCGGATGGTCGGCGTCTCGCTGCCGGGCATTGGCTCCAACAGCTTCATGCCGTCGTGGGTCGGCAGGCTGCGGGCGAAAGTTGAGCGAGCGCTATAGGCGTCTCTCGGACGTCAAGGGGATCGGCGCCAATTGACCGCACGCGACATCGCCAATAGAATGGCGCGGGGTGCCGTACGACTAAACAAAAATTCCCACGGTCGTGGGAGAAGAGGCCCGAGATGAAGATCACAGAGGTGAAAGCGTTCTTGACCACACCCACCGGTGGCAGGTCGGTCTATGTGTTCGTGAAAGTCGCCACCGACGAGGGCATCGTGGGCTGGGGAGAGTCAAGCATCGGCGTCCACTCCGTGGCGGCGGTGGTCGAAGAGTTCGGCAGTGCGATCGTGGGCAAAGACCCTTTTCGGATCGAAGAGCACTGGCAGCACATGTACCACCTCGTCCACAACGTGCGCGGCGGCGCGTTGCAGATGGCCGCCATCAGCGGGATCGAGATCGCGCTCTGGGACATCAAGGGCAAAGCGCTGGGCGTGCCGGTCTACGAGCTGCTGGGCGGTGCCATGCGGGACCGGATATGGGGCTACGGCCGCTTCGACGGACCCACGCCCGAGGAGGCGGTGGAGAAGGCACAGTCGTTCCTGGACATGGGCTTCACGGCCCTGAAGGGCGATCCGTTCAAACACCAGGGCCTGTTCACCTCCCCGCAGGCCCAGCGCAACGCCCTGGCGATAGTGGCCGCCGTCCGGGAGGCCGTCGGAGACGACATCGAGCTGCTGATCGAGGTCCACGGAAGGCTGTCGCCCAGCGAGGCCATCAGGTTCGGAGACGCGATGGAGCAGTATCGGCCGTTCTTCTACGAGGAGCCAGTTCCGCCGCAGAACATCGACGCCATGCACAAGGTGGCACAAGCCATCAACATACCGCTGGCCACCGGCGAGCGCATATACACCAAGTGGGGCTTCAAAGACCTGCTGGAGAAGCAGGTCGTGGCGGTCGTCCAACCGGATATCGGCCACGCCGGAGGGATCAGTGAGCTGAAGAAGATCGCCGCCATGGCCGAGACCTACTTCGTCGGTATCGCGCCCCACAACCCCTACGGCCCGATCAACACCATGGCTGCTATCCACCTTGACGCGTGTACCCCGAACTTCCTGATCCAGGAGGGCGGACACGCCGACTGGTACGACGCGGTCCTTACGGCGCCGTTCCCGGGCCAGCGCGACGGCTACTTCGATCTTCCCACCGCGCCGGGCCTGGGCATCGAAGTGGACGAGCAGGCGCTGCTCAGGCAACCCGCCCAGCCCATAGATGTTACGAACGACTACCGGCACCAATACGTGTTCCCATCGCGTCAGGGCAGCCACTGGATCTAGTCCAGCCGCTCATCGCCGATAGGGCCCGACACATTTGGAATACGAAATCACCAGGAGACTACATTGAAAGTTGTCGATCTCAAGACGATGGTCGTCGCCAACGAGGAGCCGTACAGAGGCGGTCGATACTGGCTGTTCCTGGAGCTGCAAACCGATGAAGGGATTTCCGGCATCGGCGAACGGATCACAGGGAACACCCTGGCGCCAAACCTGATCGACCTGAAGTCGCACGTCAATCTGCTGGAGGAGCTGGGGCGCCAGTTCGTCGTCGGCGAGGACCCGTTCAACATCGAGCTCATCTGGGACCGCATGTACGCCTCACGCCACGACTTCCGCCACCCGAGCCTCCATGCGACGCCGGCGCTGAGCGCCTTCAACATGGCGCTGTGGGACATCGTCGGCAAGGCGACGGGCCAGCCCATCTACAATTTGCTGGGCGGCAAGTACCACGAGAAGCTCCGCGCCTACGCGTACATGCCGCAGGCTACGACGGGCGGCGCGAGGTGGAAAGACGATCCCGAGGTTGCCGGCGAGATCGCCGTACAGCTCCTTGAAAAGGGCAACTCGGCCTGCAAGATCGACCCGTTCATGCCGGAGTACCCGATACCGAGGGACATCCCGCTGTGGGAGATCGAGCACGCGGCGAAGATATTCGAGAGCATCCGAAACGCGGTCGGCAACAAGCTGGAAGTGGGAATCGGGACTCACGGGCAGCTAACGACCTATAGCGCCCTGCGAGTTGCCGATTACCTCGAACCGTACCATCCCTTCTGGTTCGAGGAGCCGGTGGCGCCGGAGAACGTCGACGAGATGGCCCGGGTCGCCGCCCACACCAGCATTCCGATCGCCACGGGCGAACGGCTGGTCACGAAGTACGAGTTCTCGAACGTGCTCGAGAAGCAGGCGGCCCAGATCATCCAGATGGACGTCGGCCAGTGCGGCGGCATAACCGAGGCGAAGAAGATCGCCAGCATCGCCGAGGCGCACTACGCGATGATCGCGCCCCACATGGCCTGCGGGCCGATAGCGGCGGCATCAGCAATTCAGATCGACACATGCTCGCCGAACTTCCTCATCCAGGAGGCCAACGGCGGGGAGTTCCACGCGAAGATATTCAAAGAGCCCATCGTATTCGAGAACGGCTTCATCACCCCGCCGACCGGACCAGGCCTCGGCGTCGAGTTCGACGAGGCCGTGCTGAACGCGCACCTGGTCGAGTAGGCTTGGGGTTGTCCCAATCCTTCCTTGACCCGTCGGCGGCGCGAGCGGGTTGGCACATAACTCCAGCAAGTCCATGCGGGTTTACCTGATTATCGGGAGTACTTCTCTTAGGGCTTTGAACTTCGGGGACACCAGACTACCCATCACACGTTGATTCCGCGGCCGCCCATTACGTGCATGTAGACCTCTTCGAGGCTCGGGCGGGAGGTCCTCACCGAGGTCACTCCCGATTCCACAAGTGTCTCCAGAACACTGCGAGTTGCCGCCCCGTCTGAAAGCTCGACGCGATGTCCCGCGCCCGGCATTTCGTCGACCGAGGCAACCCCGGGGAGTTCTCGTAGCCGCTCGATCAGGCCGTCGGGCGATCCCTCGAAGTCAATGCGTTCGTGCTGTGCGATAAGCGTTCCCAACGAGCGAGGCGTCTCAACGGCCAGGATGTGCCCGCGATCTATCAGCGTGACGCGGTCGCACACGGACTCCGCCTCCGCCATGTCATGAGTGGTCAATATGATCGTCCTGCCCTCGGATCGCAGGTCTTTGACCAGCTCTCGGAACTCGCGCGACACGATTGGGTCCATCGCCGAGGTAGGTTCGTCAAGAAACAGCAACCGGGCGTTCGCGATGAGGGCCCTTGCCAGGTGAAGCCGCTGTCTCATCCCACGCGAATAGGTCTCCACGAGACCGCCGGCGCGATCTGCCAGGCCGACCCGCTCCAACAGCTCCGACGCCCGGCGTTTCGCGATTCCGGATGGGACCTTGTAGAGCGCCGCCCAGTACTCCAGATTTTCGCGGCCGGTCAATCTCCAGTAGAAACCGCGGTCGCCGCCGAAAACCATGCCGATCAATGGGCGGACCTTGCTGGTGTCACGAACCAGGTCATAGCCAAGTACCGACGCCGAGCCCTCGGTCGGGAGGAGCACCGTGCACAGCACTTTCACCAGCGTGGTCTTGCCCGCGCCATTGGGCCCGAGCAGGCCGTGAACCTCTCCCTCCTCGACGGTCATCGAGACTGCGTCGAGGGCGACCACATCGGGATTCTTGCCTCGGCCTCGATAGACTCGTGTTAGTTCCTTTGTCTCTACTGCGAACATGGCGCTCGTCCTCTGTTTAAGTCCAACATCAGGCCACAATGATCTCGATGGAGCCGTCGCGCCGGCCCGCCTGCGCCATGCGGTCCATGGCCAGCATTGCGACAAGCAGCCACCCCAAGCCAACCAGTATCTCGAGACCGGCAGCTTCAAGAATCGCCACTGCTGAGCCCCTGTCAAGCAACAGGCGGATCGCCTGTACGCCATGGGTGATGGGCAGGAACTGGACCGCGGTCTCTATCCAACCTGGCCAGTAGCTCACCGGGACGCTGACGCCGCAAAAAGCCCGGTAGATGAGGGTGGAGAAACCGTGGATCATGTTCGAACTCGCGGGTAGACGGATTACCACAGAACCCAGGAAGAGCGCCAGGCAATAGGTGCTGGTCAGGGTCAAGAGCACAAGAGGTACGAGCAGCAGAGTATCTGGCCACGGAAAGGCAACGCCAAACACGACGCCGAGGATCACGAAGGTCACGAAGCAGGTCGCTACTCCGTTTCCCAACCATATGATAGTCCGACCCGTGATTGCGGGTATTATGCTCGACGGAGCGATGACGAGCAGAGGATACGTGCCGTCAAAGCGGTCCGAAGGAGCAAGTTGAATCGCCCAGCCGGCGGCCATCGCGCCAATGGCGACCGCATGACCGATCAGCAGGAACCTGACGCGGTCGGGGGAGTCCAGAAGCAGACCTAGGACCGCGAAGAAAGCCACCTGGGCGAGCTGCTGTGCCATCCAGCCGCTAAGCCAGGTCTTCCAGTTCCAGTAGTACCGGAGCTCCTGGCTTCCAACGAGAAGTCCAAAACGGAATACCCTTAACCAGTTCAAAGGATAGCTAGTCTCCCCTCCCGTCTCAGTAGGTCCAGCATCCGGTGAATGAGTACCCATCCAGCCAGGCCGGCCAACACGCCAAGCAGAGCGAGTGCACCAAAACGTCCTCTCGGGGGCCGCGGCGTCCATCGCATCGCGGAGCAGATTGGCAGACCAGTACAGGAACACGCCGCGGCTGAAAGGCTGCAACCACCCGGGAAACACCGAGATGGGCACCAGGACCCCCGCCAGGAGAAACAGCGGCCAGATGATTGCGTTCTGGAACGTCCGTGCCGTCCTGGCGAAGACGAAGACGGCAGCGGTGACGAGGGCGGTGCCTGCCGAAGCTAAAGAGGTAACAATAATTGTTAGCGCCAACAGCCATGGGTGGTGGACCGTCAAAGTCACGTCGAACACAAACCGGATGATTAGCCAGCACTCAAAGATTGCCACGAAACTGACGGACGTAATTACCGCGATACGTGGAAACAAGACCAGGGGAAACGGCGTAGGAGTTGCCACCGTAAGCTCCAGGGTGTCGAAATTCCTCTCCTGGGCTACCAGATCACTGGCTACCATGAAGGCCATCTGGCCGACAGTCATGAGCAGCGGAGCGACCAAGGTGTAGCTGGCCAGGTCATTGCGTCCCGCGTACGCGAGAATGGCCATGAAAATGATGGTGTAGAGAGGTATGTTGATGAGAGTGCTGAGGTCCCGGATAGTCCTCCGAGACATGTGAAACTGTGCGCGGCTAGCCCCTAGGACCGGCCGCAGAGTGTCGTTGATCATCCGTATCGCGTCCATCCCGGCGCCCTACGGGTTCGCGCCTCGCCGTCCCGGCTGCTCGGTCCAGGTCTCGCCGGCGCCGTCCTCGGGGTCGTAGCCGATGATGTCTTTGGCCGACTCGATGTCCCAGATACGCAGGCTGTTCCTGGACATGCCGTGGACGATGGCGTATCCGACCGAAGCTGGCGCGTCGATCGCGCGCTCGACGAGCTGGGCGGCGTCCCGGTGGCTCAGCCACAGCGACAGCGCCGACGGATGGAAGGTTGGGTCGTCTGGCGTCATGACCCAGCCGATGCGCAGGCAGATCACAGACAGGTCGTAGCGGTCGTGGAAGTAGCTGCCCAGCGCCTCGCCGAAAGCCTTGCTGACGCCGTAGTAGCTGTCAGGCCGCAGGTCCCTGTCCGTCAGCAACGGGAAGGGCCTGGGCAGTCCCTCCAGACGACCCTCATAGACCGCCATGTAGGGGTCCTGCTTCATCGGGTAATACCCGATCACGTGGTTGGTGCTGGCGAGTATTACACGGCTCGCCCCGGCCAGCCTCGCCGCCTCGTAGACGTTTCGGGTCCCCACGATGTTGTTGTCGAGGGTGGACTCCCAGGTGGCCCGCGGGCTGGGGTCGCCGCCCAGGTGCACGACGGTGTCCTGGCCCTCGAACGCGGGCGTTATCGCCTCCATGTCCGACAGGTCGGCGACGAAGGCGCGGGGCCAGTCGTGCTCAGCCCTATCGAGGCCGGTTAGCTCGTACTTATCGCCCAGCCTTTCGCGGATAATCGTCCCGATCTTCCCGGCCGCGCCGGTTACCAACACTCGCTTCTTGCTTACCAACGAGTCACCTCCCCGCATATACATCGGGCCGGACGATTAGCAGCGCGCTGAACATCCGTTTCGCCCCTCCCGATCGTCCCATTAAATAGGGAAGGTGAGAAGGATTGTATCTGAGGCAAGCTCTCATCCGCCTGAGGCGGACCGGCAAGGGGATTCTCCCCTCTGCACGTCCTATTTCTACCGACGTGTTCAAGCCCCGCATCGGAGGATGGGGCGCGGACACCGCTCGAACTGGCGGGCCTCTGCTCGCCGGCCGCAGCCGTTCTAGTATAAGATCGGTGCTGCGAACTTTTTGAGCTCAGGCAGATTACGAGGGATAACCTAAGCTGTCACTCTTGAGCCCTTCGGCTAGGCTCAGGATAGACTCCGCGCAGAGTCTATGCGGGACGCTGCGATTCTTCGTTCCTCCCTCAGGGGACTCCACTAGAATGACACACATGCGGGTTTGTTAGAGGCCTTATCCCTGCCGCAGCGCCAACGCGAAGATCACGGCGACCAGAGGGACGACGATCATCCACAGCAGGCGTCGGGGCGATTGTCTGAACATGGCGGCTCCGGGATAGTCAGGCAGCACGGTCTCTGGCGACCGCCGCTCGAATAGTACCACACGGCAGGATAGTGTCCTGGTTCCGAAGTTCACCGCCCCGACGAGTCGGCGCCATTACGAGGCACGACGAAGGAGGGCCGTGGCCCCCGATAGAATCGGGGGTTGCTTGAGGGCCACCCCTCCTCCCCCGATTCTATCGGGGCTGCGTCGGCTACCGCCTCCTCGCAACGACGCTTCTTGAGCGTGTTTCAAAGACACCACAGCAGGAACGGATGGCTGAAGAATGGGCTACAGGCTAGTTGCGCTCGATATTGACGGGACGATCCGGGACGGCGACCAGGCGATATCCCAACGCACCCGGCGGGCCATCGACGGGGCGAGGGAGGCCGGCGCCGCTGTAACGTTGGCCACCGGGCGCATGTTCAGGTCCGCGGCCCGGTCGGCGGCGGAGCTGGGAATCACCACGCCGATAGCGTCATCCCAGGGTGCCCACATCGCGGACCCGGTAACCGGAGACGTGCTCTGGCACATACCGCTGACCTTCGCCATGACGCGCAAGGCGGTGGATGCGACCAAGTCGTGGGACCTCGAGGCGATGGGCTTCAGTGGTGACACGGTGATGGTGTCGCAGATGACCCCGTGGCTGGAGGGCTACGGGCAGCGCAACGGTGTCGAGGTGAGGGTTGTACGGGACCTGGCGAGTTCCGGCGGCGACGACCTGACGCGGCTGGTGGTCCGGGGCGCGGACGAGGTGATCGAGCGTGTGGAGGCTGACTTACAGACCCGCCTCGGTGCTGAGCTGTATGTCACCCGCTCGCTGCCGTACTTCTGCGAGATACTTCATCCCCAGGGTGGGAAGGACAAGGCGCTGGCCTGGTTGGCCGCGTCGATGGGAGTCGCCCAGAACGAGACCATCGCCTTCGGTAACGGTTACAACGATACTCAGATGCTGGAGTGGTCAGGGCTGGGAGTGGCCATCGGTGGTGCCGTACCCCAGACGCTGGCGGTCGCAGATACGGTTACGGCACCTGTCGAGGAGGACGGCGTGGCGCGGACGCTGGAGGAGCTTGTCAAGAAGGGCCTGATCGGTTGAGCAAGGCGTCGCGGCAGCCATCGGTCGTCGTGCTTGGCGGCATCAACATGGACCTGGCGGCGACGGCGGCCCGGATGCCGGCGCCCGGCGAGACGCTGATCGGGCGGTCCTTCCTCACTTACCCCGGGGGCAAGGGCGCCAACCAGGCGGTCGCCGCCGCGAGGCTGGGGGCGTCAGTGAGGATGGCCGGCAGGGTGGGGGCCGACGCCTTCGGTACCGAGCTTCTCGAAGGGCTCCGCCGGGAGGGCATCGACGTATCGGGCGTGGCCGAGGACCCGGACCGCTCGTCCGGGGTCGCGATGATATTGCTGGACGCCGACCGGCAGAACTACATCGTCGCGGTCTACGGCGCCAACATGGCGTGCGACGATGCTCAGGTACGGGCGGTCGAGCAGGCGTTGCAGGACGCGGACGCGCTGCTTTTGCAGCTGGAGATACCGCTGGACACGTCATTGGCCGCTGCCCGGCTGGCCCGGGACATGGGCGTCAGGGTCGTCTGGGACCCAGCGCCTTCGGTGCCGTTCTCTGCCGAGGCGTACTCCGTCTGCGACGTTTTGATTCCCAACCAGGTGGAAGCTGAGTACTTGACCGGCGTGCGAGTGAGCGATGGGGCCTCGGCGGAAGTCGCGGCCGACCGGTTGCTCGGACTGGGAGCCAGCGCGGTGGTAGTGAAGCTGGGCGAGGACGGCGCTTACTTCGCCAGCGGGGATGGGCGAGGTCTCGTGCCTCCGTTTCCGGTGCAGGTCGAAGACACGGTTGCCGCGGGCGACGCCTTCGCCGGGGCGCTGGCGGTGGCGTTGTCTGAAGGATCGGGTCTGGAGGAGGCGGCACGCTACGGCTGCGCCGCGGGCGCGCTGGCCGTGACCCGCGCCGGCGCCCAGGAGGCGATGCCCACCAGGGCAGAGGTGGAAGCGCTGCTCCGGGGCTAGAGTGGCGTCTTTGACAAACACCACGAACGTCATTGCGAGGCCCGACGATGGAGGGCCGTGCCCCGATAGAATCGGGGGGCGGCAGGGAGCCCCCCCAGATTGCTTCGTCGTCCTTGCCCCAAAGGACTCCTCGCAACGACGATTCATGAGCGCATTTTCAGCGGCACCACACCAGAGGCGGCAACGCCGTGCGAACGGGACTAAGAGTTTCCAAGAACGCCTAAACTGGGCCAGCGTCACGCCTAGATTCTTCGCGGAGTCTATTCTGAGCCTAGCCGAAGGGCTCGAGAATGACAGTTTAAGACACACATGTGGGTTTGGTTAGATGCTCCAGGACCGATCCCACACGACGCAGGAGCCTCGTGCGTGGCTGGGCAACCGGTCACCAACTAGCCCGATTGCCGCAACTCCGCAATCTGGTCGACCGAGTCCAGCCCGTGGCGGTCCAGCCGGCGAGCGAGGTCTTTGTTGATGCTGCGCACGATGCCCGGCCCGCGATAGACAAGGCCCGTGAGTATCTGCACGGTATCGGCGCCCGCAGCCAGGGCCCTCCAGGCGTCCTCGCCGGTGAATATCCCGCCGCAGGCGTTGATGGCGACGGACGCTTCGACTGCCGACCTCACCTCCCCGACCATCCGAAGCATGTCGTCGAATATCGGCTTGCCGCTTAGGCCGCCGCGACCCACGGCCAGCCTGCCGTCGCGAACGGGCCGCGTGTTGGCCACGGTGAGCCCATCGACGCGGTGTTCGGCGCAGACGCCGATCAGCCCTAGGACCAGCGTCCTGTCTTCGTTCCCGCCTCCTTCGTCACCTTTCGCCCGATACGGCGGGACCTTGACGAACAGCGGCTTTTTCCGCTGTACGCTTACGGTGTCAAGCAGCTCGGCCAGCACGGCGCCATCGTGGAAAATCCTGAGACCCTCGGTGTTCGGAGAGCTGATGTTGATCTCCACGGCCGAGACTAGCGGTTCGATTTTCCGGTGGCATGCGACGATCTCGTCAATAGTGTTTCCGGACACGCTGGCAACGATGGGCGCGGCAGACGAGCCAGCAGTCCCTTGAAGGCGCTCGACCGCCTTGTCCAGACCCTTTCCTGGAAATCCCAGGGCGTTGACGAGCGATTGTTCTTCCCGATACCTGGCGACTCGCGGACGGGGGTTGCCAGGCCGCGCGTCGGGCGTCACCGTGCCACCGGTGACATAGCCGAAGCCCAGCGCCGCCAGCGAGGGCAAGAACTCACAGTTCTTGTCGTAGCCGGCGGCTAGTCCCACCGGGTTGCGCAACTTCAGTCCAGCCATAGTCGTCGTCAGCGCAGGGTGGGAGTACTCCAGCGCCGGCGCCAGCGCCCGCCATAGCGGGGCCAACCTGAGTGCCGCATCGGCGACTCCCTGGGCCGTTTCCGGGGGCAGCCTAAACAGGACGGGCCGTAGCAGGGCCCGGTACGCGTCTGGGAGGAGCATCAAGGCCATGGGAATCCGAGCCCCGGGCCGGGCTCACACCTCAACTCGCACCATCTCGTCCTTAACCTCCACTCGGACTACGTGAGCGAGCAGCGAGTCGCGGCGAACGTCGAAGTCAAGCTGGTCCCAGTCCGCCAGTGTCCGGGCGGCGTCCGGCAGATCGTTGGCACGCGGCACGTTTGCTCGGGCGGCGTCCAGCTCGTCCAGGCAACGGGCGAGGAGGTCGATGCCTGCCGCTCCTCGCGCCGCTCGTCGCATTCCTTGCGTGAACCGCCGCTCGGCATTGCGCACCCGGTCCTCCAAGATCGACTGCAACTGCGGGGAGCGCGCCCCATCGGACGCCGGCATCGCCGCCGGGTCTCGGGCCCGTTTTGCATCGATGGCCAGCGCAAGCTGCGAGACCACGGTCGCCTCGAGCAGCGCCGCACGCCAGGTGTGGTATTCGCAGACGCTCTGGTTGTTTCTGGACTGGCACTGGTAGTAGCGGTATACCCCGTCCTTGCGCTTGCCGTCTTTGTTGCGCCACCTCTGCCTGCGGGTCACGCCCATCATCTTGTTGCCGCAGTGGCCGCAGTGGACGATCCCGGATAACAGATAAGGCTCCGCATTAGGGACGCGCCCCACCGGCCTGCGCGACCTGGCTGTGTCCTGGGCGGCGCGGAAAACCTGTGGCGGGATGATGGGTTCGTGGGTCCGGGGCAGGCGGAGGCCGAACCGGGTGTAAGTGCCCATGTACACCGGATTACGGAGAACGTCTCTGATGCTGACGACGCTCCATCTGCCACCGCGCCGCGTGTGGATGTCGCGCTCGTTCAGATGCTGGACGATGAGACGCATGCCCATGGCTTCGTTGGTGTACAGCCGGAATATCAGCTCGACGACGGGCGCCTCGTCCTTGACGATCTCGAGGGTGCCATCATCGCCGTTGCGATAGCCATAGGGAGGACGCCCCAGCCCCTGACCCCTCATGGCGCGTGCCTGCATCGACTCCTTGATCCGGGCGCTCCGGGTCATGGATACGCCGGTTACGCCCATAACTCTGAGGGCGTTCTGCAGCGGATCGGGAAGCTCCTCGTCCTGGCAAGTTACCTTTGCACCGTTGCTTTCCAGATCAATGTAGCTCCGGGCGAAGGCCTCGAGATCGCGACCCAGGTGGCTAGAATCAGGCACAACGATCAGGAAATCGGAACCGAGGTCCTGGATATATCGGAGCATCTGGCCGTATTGAGAGTAATCGCCAGAGCCCGAGGCGTTGAGGTCGCCGAATGTCTTGATTGGCTGGTGAAGGTTGAGGTCGCAGTACTGTCGGAAGTCCTCTTCGAACGCTATGAGAGACTTCCGGGGGCCTGGTTTCTGAGTGGGGGCGTCCGCACGGAAATATCCGATTGCTTGCATGGACTAACTATGTCATTACCAGAATTCTCCCGCAACTGTCGCAGTGCACCATTTTCTGTGAAATCCGTGCTTGCTGTAACTCGGTGCTGGGCAGAGTAATCCTGCAAGCCTGGCACATCCCTCTTTCGACCAGGGCCACGGCTTGGCCATCACGAAGCTTCCTGATATTGTCGTAAACGGCCATGGTCTGGGGCGGGAACTCGCCGGCCATGACCATGCGCCTTTCGTAGAGGTCCGGAAGCTCGGCGCTGATCGATTCTTCCTGTGCCCTTAGAACAGGCAGCTCCTCGTGTCTCCGTGCGGACGTGCGCTCGGAGTCGTCCTGCGCACTCTCTCGGTCGGCCTGCAGTCCCTCTATCGCGACGAGCAGTTCGAGCAGCGTATCCTCTTCCTCTCCCCGCTTCTGCTCGACGCTCGCCTTCTCTTGTTCGTAGGCGCTCATCTCCCGAGGGCTCGTGATCACGCCGCTATAGGCGCGCTTGTTGATGGTCTCAAGGCGATGTTCGTGCTGCTCGATAGCAACCTCTGCCAAACGCCTGGGCTTTCCGAGCTCGTCCAGCCGGGCCTCGAGTTCCATAATCTTCTTTGCGACGGCGGTCAGCTCAGAGTCGTCTGCGATCCGCTGCTTGACCCGGGCCAGGGTTTGCTCACGTTCCTGGATGTCCCAGTCGAGCAGCTGGAGGTCGTACAGTTGCCTAATGGCGAACATTATCGGCCGCGCCCCTGTAGTTGGTCTGGCATTAGAGTCCTCATTGTAAACGAATTTTTCTTGATGTGGCGGTCGAATATTCACGGTCTCGCCAACGGTACCGGCTGCCGGGCCGTATCGCCTCCGCATCGAGCGGTCGACTTACGCATCCAAAACGTGTCTGGCACGCTAGTCGCGCCAGGCGAATTCATGTAATATTGAGCCGTTAAGAGTCGGTCACAATGGCGAGACTGAACGGTGTTCATAGACAGCCAAAATTTCGTTGCCGACGTCAAGCCTAAAACCAAGATAGTCTGCACCCTCGGGCCGTCGACCGCGTCTGACGAGACGGTCAGGGAGCTGATTGTTGGGGGCATGAGCGTCGCGCGACTCAACCTGACTCATGGGACGCTGGACGCCCACGCCAGCGTGGTTGACCAGGTCCGGGCGGCTTCGGACGAGTTGGGGCTGCCGGTTGGCGTCATGGTAGACGTGCCCGGCCCCAAATATCGGACGGGATACCAGGACCCGGGTGTGATCAATCTCGCTGAGGGGGCGGACCTCACGCTGACCAGTAGAGAGGTCCAGGGCAACGGCGGTCTACTCAGCGTCTCCCCGCCGGGGATCCACAAGGACGCTACCGCGGGCACCACCATTCTCATCGACGATGGCAACGTGCGTGTGACCGTTGTGAAGGTCCAGGGCCAGGACGTTTTCTGCCGGGTGGATGTCGGTGGAAGGATCACCGAGCGACGGGGGGTCACCACGCCGGGGAAAGCTCCAGCGCTTCCTTTCCTGGATGAGCGCGCCAAATCCGGACTCAAATTCGCAGCCGAGGTGGACGCCGATTTTGTCGCCCTGTCGAATGTGACCGTGGATGAAGACATCCGGATGGCCCGGAACATTTTGAAGGAGCACGGTCCGGAGCCGTACATAATCTCCAAGATCGAGCGCGCTGAGGCGCTGGCGAATTTCGATTCGATTCTGGACGCAAGCGACGCCATCATGGTAGCCAGGGGCGACATGGGGGTTGAGGTTCCACTTGCCCAGGTGCCTGTTATTCAGAAGAAGCTGATCGCCGAGTGTAACCATCGCGGAAAGCCGGTGATAACGGCGACCCAGATGATGGAGTCGATGGTCAGATCGCCCACGCCCACCAGGGCCGAGGTCACGGACGTGGCGAACGCCGTTTACGATGGCACCGACGCGGTGATGCTTTCGGGCGAGACCGCCGTGGGCGATTACCCAGTCAAGGCGGTCGAGGTGATGCGGGACGTGGCGCTGCAGGCCGAGGCAAATCTGCCATACGCCAGCATGATCCTGAATAAGGACACCGCCATGGAAGAGCAGACCGACGACGCTATCGGTTACGACGCTTGCCGCACGGCGTTTCAGCTGAACGCCAGCCTCATCGTGGCCTTTACGGAGTCCGGCGCTACGGCCGGCCGAGTGGCCAAGTACCGCCCTCTGGCCCGCATCCTGGGCCTGACTCCCCAGGAGCGTACGCGTCGGCGCCTGACGCTGCGGTGGGGCGTTACGCCTCTCAGGGTTTCGGGACTTGAGAGTGCCGAAGACCTTTTCGAACAGGGGCGGCGGTACGCCCTGGAATCGGGGCAGATCGCCGAGCGCGGCAAGGCGGTCTTGGTTGGCGGGCTGCCGCTGGGGATCTCGGGCGGGACCAACCTGCTATACGTGATGGACCTGTCTGCCGGGGCGCAATCCGACTCCCGGTGACCCGGCTAATTCCACCAGACACGAGCGTGGCTCACGCGCACAATCGCCGGCGCCGGAGAACCGAATTTGCTCAGGGTCTATAACACGCTCTCGAAGACCGTCGATCCGGTCACGCCCATCGAGTCGGGGCGCGTCAAGATGTATAGTTGCGGCCCGACCGTCTACCGCGACGCCCACATCGGGAACCTCCGGACCTATCTGATGGCCGATTGGATTCGGCGCACGCTGGAGGCCCAGGGCATCGAAGTGGAGCAGGTCAAGAACATCACCGACGTCGGCCATATGCGCCAGGAGATGCTCGAGCGGGGAGAAGACAAAGTAATCGCCGCCGCTATCGAAGAAGGCAAGACCCCGGCGGAGATCGCTGCCTTCTATACCGACAGGTTCCTGGCCGACGAGACCAGCCTCAACATCCGGCCGGCCAAGTGGTTCCCCAGGGCCACGGACCATGTCCAAGAGATGCTTCAGATTGTCGAGCGACTCGTCGAAACCGGCCAGGCCTACGTTGTGGACGGCAACGTCTATTTCGAGGTCTCCCGGTTCCCCGAGTACGGAAAACTGTCCGGAAACATACAGGAGGCGGAGCTGCTGGAAGCTGTGAGGACGGAGGCCGACCCGAACAAACGCGACCCTCGCGATTTCACTTTATGGAAGCAGGCGGAAGAGGGCCGCGTGGTGCAGTGGCCCAGCCCCTGGGGCGATGGCTTCCCGGGGTGGCACATCGAGTGCTCGGCCATGTCGATCAAGTACCTGGGCCGGCGGTTCGACATCCACACCGGCGGTGTCGATAACATCTTCCCGCACCACGAAGGAGAGATCGGCCAGAGCGAAGCCTTCACGGGCGGGCAGGTCGTCAACACCTGGGTCCATGGCCAGCACTTGCTGGCCGACGGCGTGAAGATGGCCAAATCCGCCGGGAACTCCTTCATCCTCTCGGACATCGAGTCTCAGGGGATCGACCCCTTGGCCTTCCGGTACCTCTGCATGACCGCCCGGTACCGCAGCCGGCTAAATTTTACATTTACGTCCCTGAAGGCGGCACAGCGAGGGCTGCAACGGCTAAAGGACCGCGTCTGGACCTGGAGCCTGATGCAGCAGTCGGGTACCGTCGACCAACGCCTGGTTGAGCAGTGGAAGCAGACGATGCTGGAGCGCGTCGACGACAACCTCGACCTTCCGGGCGCGCTGGCGCTTGCATGGGAACTCGCCCGCTCCGATTTGCCCGGCCGGACCAAATTGCGAATCATCGAGGAGTTCGACGAGCTCCTGGGACTTGGACTTGGGATAGACGAAAACGAATACCGGGTGCCTCTGAACGTGCAGACCAGGGTCGACGAGCGCGCGGCCCTACGAAATAAGGGCGAATATAACCAGGCTGACCTGATTCGGGATGAACTCGACGGGTCGGGCTACGTAGTAGAAGATACGCTCGACGGGAGCAGGGTCCGGCCCAAGGCCAGCTGGGAGGAAGCCCAGCGGCGGCGAGACACGGTGTCCTCGTCCGCGGACGTGCCCAGCCTGGTCGACCAGTCCGATGCGTTTGACGTCACGATAGGTATAGTGGCAAACAACTACCTGGAAGACGTCAAACGGTGCGTCACTAGCGCGCTGGGCTGTCTGAATGGACGTCGCGGCGAGCTGGTCATCGTAGACAACGGGTCGACCGACGGCACCACCGACTGGCTGGAGGAGCTGGCCAGGTCCGACGCCGCCGTTCGTGTGGCCCACGCGGACCATACGCTGGGCGAGGCCGCCGCAAAGAACATCGTATTGAAACAGAGCCTTGGCAGGACGGTGGTCTTGTTGGACACCAGCATCGAGGTCACGGGCGAGATCATCGCGCCCATAGAGAGGTTACTGGACGCCGACGGCACGGGAGTAGTAGGGCCCTTTGGCCTCAGGACCGACGACCTTCACCACTTCCACGACGGCGAAGGCGAGTCCGGTCGCATGGACGCGATGCAGGCCTACTGTTTCGCGTTCAGACGCCACCGTCTGCGCGAGGTGGGCCTGATGCGTGAGAGCTTCAGGTTCTATCGGAACCTCGATATCGATTACAGCTTCCAGTTCAAGGACAAAGGCCACGGTATTTGGGCAGAGCGGACGATCCCGGTCCTCCAACACGAACATCGCGTGTGGAGCGCGCTGGCCGAAGCCGAACGAGACGAGTTGAGTCGCCGAAACTACAGAAGGTTCCTCGATAGGTGGGGCGACCGTACCGACCTGCTTGTCAGCAGTCAGGCCACTAGGTAGAATTCCTGTCGAGGTCCTGTTTCTTAACGGCCCCAGGAGAATGGGGCCATATTCTTGTGTCATTTGATCGCTGAACTAACGACCCCGACCATTATCTCGGGTCGTTCAGATTGTGAAGTATATTTCGGCGCTACGTATTAAAGTGCTTGCTGCAGAGCCACTGTGCGATGGAGCGAGGTATTTGCATGAAAAAGGTCGAGAGTGGAGCACAGCACAGAAGCGATCACTAGACTTGTCCTTCAGCTGGGAGTAATACTTCTCGCAGCGAAGCTGGCGGGGGAAATCTGCGAGCGATACCTCGAGGTGCCCTCGGTTCTGGGAGAGTTGACTGCGGGCATCATTATAGGCCCCTTCGCGCTGGGAGGGCTGGATATACCCGCTCTAGGGTCTCTGTTCGAGCACGCCAGCAGCGCCACAGAGCAGGGTGGTTTCTCTATTCCAGTCTCGGAGGGCCTCTGGTCTATAGCCCAAGTCGGCGCCATCATCCTACTCTTCATGGCTGGCCTAGAAACTAACCTTCGCCAGTTCCTGCGATACGCTGGGCCCGCCGCCCTGGTGGCGGTTGGTGGTGTGGTACTCCCCTTTGTGCTTGGCGTGGCCGTAACCCTGGCGCTCGGCTTTGCTGATAGCCTGAGCGACCCACGGGCCCTGTTCATAGGCGCAGTAAGCACCGCCACGTCCATCGGAATCTCGGTAAGGGTGCTCGGAGACCTCAGACGCCTGGACACTCCCGAAGGAGTCACGATAATTGCGGCCGCCGTCCTGGACGACGTGGTAGGGATTATCATACTAACCGTGGTGGTCGGCATCAGCGTCACCAGCGAGTTCTCCGCCTCCTCGGTGGGCCTGATAGCGTTGAAGACCCTGGGATTCTGGGTGGCCCTCACCGGAGTCGGCATCCTCCTCTCAAAACACATTTCGACGTTGTTCGGCAGGTTCCGGGTCGGCGGCGCCGCACTAGCTCTAACTCTGGGGCTAGCTTTCGTGTCCGCGGCGCTGGCCGAGATGTTTGGCCTGGCTATGATAATCGGGGCGTTTTCGATCGGGCTGGCTCTATCGGGCACCGAGCTGGCTAACAGGCTGAACGAACCTCTGCGCGGTGTTTACGCGATCATGATTCCAATTTTCTTCGTGGTGATGGGCACACTTGTGGATGTCACCTCCCTGGGCAGCGTGTGGGTTTTCGGACTGGCCCTCACTGCGGTGGCCGTTATTGGTAAAGTAGGTGGGAGCGGCATCCCGGCGCTATTTACCGGCTTCAATCGCCAGGGGGCCTTCAGGATTGGCATCGGAATGCTACCCCGAGGAGAGGTGGCGCTGATTATGGCGGGCGTAGGCCTCAGCCACGGCATAATCGGGAGCGATCTATTCAGCGTCACAATTATGATGACCATAGTCACCACACTTCTGGCGCCCTTGATTCTGTCCAGATCGTTCAGCAGTGGCGTATCTGGCACGCGCGTCGAGACGCGCACTTAGGAGACAACATGCCCTACAGCTATGAGGCGGTCGTTACAATCGCAGCTCATGAGATGTTCCAGGACGCCTTCCGCCACTACATGGCCACCCTGAAGTTCGACCACATGAGCGTTGCAGGCAGGGTGGGAGGCCTCACAGCCCATCAGTTCCGGAGAGACGACCATCTGGTAAGTCTGAGTGTGTCGGCCGAGGGGCAGGGCAGTTTCAGAATCATCGTACACTCTGACACACTTCAGGTAGAGCAAGTGGTGCTTGATGCCTTGACCGAGGGTGTCGCCGATTTTCTGCAACCCTTCTGCGAGACGTTTACGGACCAGTCTTCGGAGGAGGTCCTACTTTCGCTGATACAGGACTTGCGTGACGCCTTCGAGAGAATACTGGGAGAGGAACCCTGACCTTGCTCTGAAAATATGCCCCTCTACAAGCCTTCCGGGAAAAGGCCGATTCATACTTCTCCCTGGGCAGTCGGCCCTGGACGCGCACCAGAGGCGCCAGTCTTAAACGATCTGGACAGGATCATCGGCGCCAGGATTGTACTGACGATAATCATTATGATCGAAATCCCTAACAACTCCCTCTCTATGACCCCATTACTTATTCCGACGCCCACCATAATCAGGGTCACCTCTCCCCTGGGCAGCATTCCGGCACCAATCCTCAGTGCTCCTAAGCGATTGAAGCCGGTGAGCAGAGCCGGCACAGCGCTGCCACCTAACTTGCCAGCGACAGCAACTGCCGTAAAGGCAATCCCAAACATCCACACCCCACCCAGAGCCGTGACATCCACGAGCGTGCCCATCACCACGAAAAAGATAGGAATGAACACGGCGACGACACCCCGAAGAGGCTCATCCAGCCTGCGAGACAACTCCGTGCCTGATAGCGCCAGCCCGATCGAAAACGCCCCGATTATCATTGCTAGCCCGAAAGTCTCGGCGAGTGATGCCGAGAAGAAGGCCAGTGCCACCGCCAGGACCAACACACTGCCGCTGACCTGGAACTTGTCGAGCGCGTTGGATATTCTCTTGGCAAGCAGGATGCCGACTCCGGTCAGAACCACCCAGAAGCCCAGGGTTTTTAGGGTCACAAGGCCGACCGACGCGACCGAATACTCCCCTTCTATGGCGATACCTATGACTATCGTCAGTACCAATATTCCGAGTACATCATCCAAGACAGCTGCCGCAATAATCGTGACTCCTTCCGGGGTGTCCAGGCGCCGCAGGTCTGCCAGAGTCCTCACCGAGATTGCGATTGATGTTGCCATAAAGATGGCGCCGATGAAGAGAGCGGTCGGGTCGGTGAAACCGTCAGCGAACCCGAAGGCCACCGTCGTCGCCACACCTAGAGCAAACGGAAGGGCAGCTCCCCCGATACCCACCAGCGAAGCGGGACCAGCGTACCGGAGGAACTGGCGGAGGTCCGTCTCCAGGCCGGCGTTGAAAAGAAGGATTATGGCGCCAACTTGGGCCATAGACCAGAGACTTTCTGACACTGGTATGAAGAACCCCTCGACCTCTCCTCCTCCTCCTACCTGCTCGAACAGGGGGCCCAGCCAAGGTGTGTCCACCCCTCCCAAGGCGAAAGGGCCGATAATGATGCCTGCCGCAAGTTCCCCCACCACCGCAGGCGTCTTGAGGTATCGCTCGGATATCTCGCCCCCAAACTTTGCTGCAGCAAGTATTACGGCCAACTGGAGGACAAGCCTGGCAATCGCGTCCGTATTATGTTCCACGATAGCCACCTTTGGCCTGGGCTGCGGTTGCACTCCACCGCCGGGCGACGACCAAGGTACGTGACGAGATGGGTACATCTCCCGTTTAGATCAGCGCTGATCTGCGCCAGGACGGGGAGCCCACTGCAGAATCCTGCAGCCCGTCAACCGAGCGGCGTTTGGGTAGCTGCGGGTAACACGGGAGTTGAGCATACCTCTGCGCTAGATTAAGCGGCTGGGGTGGAGGCCGCAATGCCCTAGGTAGACCTTCCGCTGGTTATCGTGTGACAAGTTGTGATACGGATGATCCATTCTGGTGGCAGTCCAGTCGAACGCCCGGGTCCGAAAGCCCACGTTCGCCCGAGACATCATACCCACCAGCAGCAACTTGACCTCAAGGTCGACATGCTAGTGGGCCTCCTCATCGGTGATAACACCCAATTTTATCCACGCCATGGCTCCGTTGATGGCGATAACTGAGTTCAGAATCCGCCCGGAGGCGATCAGTGGATAGATGAATCCGAGTATGACGATCGCGGCTGTCACGTCTGCTGATTATACTCGTCAGATGTTCCACAACCCTGGTGTCTGGCGCGGCCTTGAGGCGAGATGAATGTTTTATCGAGCAAATTCGTTTCTGCGTGGCGTTGGGGGTGAGAATGTTTCATCGACCCGTGGTAGGGTAGCACCGTCTTTCGAGCTTTGTCGATAGGCTAAGAAACTCTATATCGCCGTTCGAAAACCGTTGTCTGTGTCACGGAACCAGAGGCTGGCACTTTGGAAACTGGCCTTGACGCCCGCCCGCAGCGTGTCAACTCAAATAAGAATGTTACCGAAGGGGCAGATTTTTGGACAGTTCACTCAAATGAAAATGTTACCGGAGATACTAGCCGGCCTCCTTTCTTCTTGTGCGCGATTATTGGTGCCTTGGATCGGGGTCATAATAAACCTGTGGGTAAGTGGTCCTACACTTATCCACAGGCCCTGTCTCCTGTCCACGAGCGACCTAGGGGGCAAGAGCGCCCACGAGCTCTCGCCTGTTTCGCTGCGGCTTTGGGCGCTCCCACATCTGTTGTAGCTGTTGATAGATCTCCCGGCGGAGCCGACGGGGGTTCGTCTGGGAGTACATGGCCGCCAATTGGGTCCGTTGGTGCGGCTTCAGGACCCCGCTGGCCAAGACCCGATCATAGGGCGCGCGAGCCTTATCCCATTTGCGCTTGAGTCGGCCGTCCACCATTGGTTTGCCGACCAGATGCAATACCGGCTGAAATAGGTTGTAGTAGACCCACATCTGTTCGTAGAGGGCGTTGAGGGCCGCGCACTGGGCTGCAGTGTCCAACCGTTCGTAGCCCAGGTAGGCCCGTACCAGTGTGTCGTTCTTCTGCTCGACGATGCGGTTGTCATTCTTGCGGTAGGGTCTGCTCCTGCTCAACTTCAGGCCAACGATCCGCTCGCCCCAGAACCGGATCATATGGTTATTGAAGAACTCGCTGCCATTGTCTGGATGCAACTCCACGATGGGGAAGGGCAACCGGTCCAGGACGCGCCGAAAGCCAGCTTCCATGACTACCTGGCTGCGCCCCAGCACGGCCACTCGCTCGCTCCATCCTGTAGCCACGTCCACCAGCTGCAGGGTGTGTATATACTCTCCTGATGAGGTGGCTCCGCAGTGGTGTACCAGGTCCACCTCGAAGTGTCCTGGCTCAGTCGTCTCCCACGGTAGCCTGCCCATGGGAACCGCCCGAGTCAACCGGTTGGCTCGCTCTGGTCCTCGCCTGGGCAGACGTGGTGTGTCCTGACGCAGCTTGCCCATCAGCCGTTGCACCGTCGCTCGACTAATCCGCGACAACTGACCCTCCAACTCCGCCGTCAGCCAGAGCTCTCCAAACTCAGCCAGGTGCCGCGCCGTCGGAAGCAGCGCCGGAGTCAGCCGCTCCGCGCACACGTAGTCCAGGCTCTCCCATAACACTCGAATCGCATCCTCCACCTCAGGACCATATGATCGCCCCCGCACCTTTTTTCGGCGCTTGCGCTCCAACGTTGGTCCTCGCACCAGCCGGATCAGGCTCTTGCGGTGCAGCCCAGTCACCACTTCCATCTCCGTCAGCAACTCTCCACGACCCATCCGGTCAGCCCCCCAATACCGATCCCTCATCCGCTTCAGATACTTCCGTCGCTCATCTATGGTCATCTCATCTTCGACTGGCATCGTTCCCTCAGTAACATTATTATCTGAGTGAACTGTACCCGCCTCGGTAACATTTTAGATGAGTGAATACGCGCGGTT
This sequence comes from Dehalococcoidia bacterium, assembly GCA_965248005.1. Classification (GTDB taxonomy): domain Bacteria; phylum Chloroflexota; class Dehalococcoidia; order Lucifugimonadales; family UBA1123; genus CBDFIE01. The sequence goes on along the minus strand of OZ252049.1, from coordinate 373,649 downwards.
GACACCGCCTGCCACAGGCTAATAGAGTCACCACTAGAATCTTGGTAGCCCTGCGAGAGAGGTCGATGTTTTTCGAGTTGCGACAGTACCGGACCCAGCCGGGCCAACGGGAGAACTGGGTAAGGTTCATGGAGGACGAGATCATACCGTTCCAGGTCTCCAAGGGTATGGTCATCGTGGGGAGCTTTATCGGCCAGGATGAGGACGATCTTTACGTCTGGATCAGACGATTCGGGAGCGAGTCGCAGCGCGAAAAGCTGTACGAGGCGGTCTACGAGTCCGACTTCTGGCGCGACGAGATTTCGCCCAGGATTCCCGAGATGCTGGACAGGTCGAAAACCGTTGTGCACCGAATCGAAAGCACGCCGGCCTCCGTGTTGCTGTAGCAGCGCCGTCCACTTGGTTGGGCCAACAAGACAACTTGAGCGATCTGCTTCTCAGGAACTGCCGGGTGCTGACCATGGACCCGGCGCGTCCGCTGGCCGAGGCGGTGCTCGTCAGAGGCGAGCGCATTGGCTGGGTCGGCCAGGACGCCGATGTGCCGTCCGCGGCGGCGGAGGGCGCGAGGACGCTGGACTGCGCAGGCGGCGCCCTGCTTCCTGGCTTCCACGATGCTCATATCCACCTGCTCGCTTACGCGGCCGGCCTGGGCGCGGTTGACTGCGGCCCTCGGGCCGTCTCGTCGATCGACGAGATCCAAGAGGCGCTGGCGGTGCGCGCCGCCGACACGGCCCCCGGCCAGTGGGTCAGAGGTATCGGGTACAGCGATTTTCATCTTCGCGAGAAACGCCATCCCACCAGGTGGGAGCTGGACGTGGCGGCGGCGTCACATCCCATAAGGCTCGACCATCGGACGGGCCACGCCTGTGTCTTGAACAGCGTCGCGCTGAAGGCAGCGGGAATCGGGGCGTCCAGCGAGGAACCACCCGGCGGGACCATATTCCGTGACCTGGCATCGGGCGAACCTGACGGACTGCTCCTGGAGTTTGGCGGGCGACTCGACGGGTTGATGCCGCGCCCGAGTGATGCGGAGCTGAGGTCGTCGGTCCTGGGCGCGAGCCAGATGCTCGCCTCCAAGGGCGTTACTTCTGTCCAGGACGCCACTGCCACCAACTCGGTTAGTCGGTGGAACACGTTTCGTTCGCTAAGGTCGTCGGGCTTCCTGCTTCAGCGTGCGGGATTCATGCCAGGCGTCGGGCGCCTCGCGGAATTCCTCTCCGACGGACTGAGCTATGGCTCGCTGCACGATGAGGTGAGGCTAGGAGCGGCCAAGGTCACGCTCACGCTGTCGTCCGGGAGAATTCGACCGGACCCAGCTGAGCTACGGGATATCGTCGAGGACGCCGCCAGCCGTGGATTCCCGGTGGCCGTTCACGCGGTTGAGGCGGAGGCGGTCGCGGCTGCCGCAGAGGCGATCACATCGGTAAGTTCAAAGGACCTGACGCCCGGCATCGATAGGCTCCGACACCGAATCGAGCACTGCTCGGAGCTGCCTCCCGAGGTCTTTCATAAAGTCGTTGCTTCGGACGCAACGGTCGTAACGCAGCCGGGGTTCGTCTACGCCAACGGTTCGATGTACCTGGAGCAGGTGCCCGCGGACATGCAGCCCTACCTGTATCGAATAGGCGCCCTGGCGCGAGCAGGCGTGCCTCTGGCCTTCGGTTCGGACGCCCCGGTGGCGGACCCTGATCCGCTGAAAGGCATCTACAGCGCGGTGACGAGGCGCTCGGCGGAAGGGCCGCCGGTGGCCGCGGACGAGGGCATTGACGTGGAGGAGGCGCTGCGATACGCCACCTCCGGTCCCGCCGTGGCGGGCCACGTCGAGGACCAGGTCGGCGTCGTCAGGCCCGGGATGCTCGCGGACCTGGTGCTGCTGCGGCAGGACCCTACCGCCGCCGAGCCAGAAGCGATGCCGGTCAACGATGTTGCGCTGACGGTCATCGGCGGGAAGGTGGTCTGGGAGGGGTAGCGGTCTTCAGCCGTCAGCTATCAGCTATCAGCGGCGACCGGTCACGGGGCATGCTTATTGCGGACGGCCGAAAGCTGACTGCTGACAGCTGACGCCTAGCTGCGGCGGGCGACGACGTAATCGAGTAGCTCTTCCAGAGCGTCTCGTGACGGGTTCCGCGGGAGCATCATCAGGTTGTCGCGCGCAACCTGGCATCTTTTCCTAGCGACGGCGTATGCCGCCTCGATGTTGGACGGCCGTTGCACGAGGTCCAGGGCGGCCGCGAGCAACCCCTCGTCCTGAGGGCGCTGGAAGAACTCCCGAACGGGGTTGTCTGACCCGGACCGCTCGACGGCTATCAGCGCCGGCAGTGTCAGGATACCGTGGGCAAGGTCCCGGCCGACAGGCTTGCCCACCTCGGCGACCGTCCCTTCGAAGTCCAGGATGTCGTCGACGATCTGGAAGGCCATGCCTAGCTGGCAGCTATACTCCTTCAGCGCGCGGACGAAATGGTCTGGCGCTCCGCTGAGTATCGCGCCCGACTCCCCGGCGGTGCTGAACAGGGACGCCGTCTTGTCGTATATCCGCTCGTAGTAGCCGTCTAAAGTCTGGTTGTAGTTGAAGGCGCCGACCAGCTCTTGAAGCTCGCCGCTCGAGAGCTCCATGATGGTCTCCGAGAACCGTCGGATGACGCCCACGTGCCCAGTGTCGCATACGAAGGTGGCTGACGAGGCGAAGATGTAATCGCCGACCAGGACGGCCGCGTTCCTCCCCCACAGGCTGCTGATCGTCGGCTTGCCGCGGCGAATCTCCGAGGCATCGACGGTATCGTCGTGGATGAGGGACGCTATGTGAAGCAGCTCCACCGCGGTGGCCATGATTTCTACCCGCTCCGCGGAGTCCCCGTCATGAGGGTGGAAGTTGGAGGCCAATAGCGTGAGTGCAGGCCGGAACCGCTTGCCAGCCGGCTCGTAGACGTGGCCCAGCATCTGTGACAGGAATGGAAACCGGTTCCTGGCCAGCTCATTAAGTCGCTTCTCTACCGTGGCCAGGCGCTCGTGTATCGGTTCGTATATCGTCGTTGCTTGGAGCAATATGGTATCCGTAATTCAGCTTGAGAGGCGGGCGGCCTCTTTTTCGACCACGGAATCGTCCAGCTTCGTGAAAAGGGCCTCGGGAGGCGGGAGTTTCGCGCCGGCGCGAATGTCCTCCGGAGTCCATTGCCAGCCCTCATCTTTGACGCTGCCCTCAAGGCCCAGCATCGTGTGCAGCTTCTCCGAGCTGAAGGGTATGAAGGGGCAAAACATCGTCTTCAAACAGTTGATGACAGTCATCGCAACCCAGAGCGTGTTGGCCGCTTCGTCCTTGGCGTCGCGGACCTGGCGCCACGGCGCCTGGGAGTCCAGATAGCGGTTGGCGGCCTGGGCCAGAAGCATCGTTGCCTGCAAGGCGGCGCGGAACTGACACCGCTCCAGGTTAGCCCCGGCCTCGCCGAAGCGTGACCGCGCCTCCTCGAGTAGCCCTTCCGCCGCGTTGTCGAGCTGGCCCTTTTTCGGCGTCACCCCGTCGAAGTTACGGCCCACCATGACAAGCACCCTCTGGACCAGGTTGCCGTAGGTCGCCACCAGCTCGTTGTTGTTTCTGCGGACGTACTCCTGCCACGAGAACTGGGAGTCGCTCGTCTCCGGCATGTTGGCTGCCAGCATGTAGCGCAGGGGATCGGCCTCGTACCTGTCCAGGTATTCCGGCAGCCAGACGGCCCAGTTGCGGCTGGTTGAGACCTTCTGGCCTTCCAGGTTCAGGTATTCGTTGGCGGGAACATCGTACGGCAGATTGAGCCCTCCGTAGCCCATCAGCATCGACGGCCAGATCATGGTATGGAAGGGGATGTTGTCCTTTCCCATGAAGTAGTAGGCGCGGCAGGTATCCTGCCAGAAGTCCTTCCACTTGTCTGGCTGTCCGGTATTGGCCGCCCATTCCTTGGTGGCCGACAGATAGCCGATCACCGCCTCCCACCAGACGTAGATGCACTTGTCGCCGTACCCGTCCAGTGGCACGGGCACGCCCCACGAAAGGTCGCGGGTGATGGCCCGATCGTGAAGGCCGCCCTCGAGATAAGAGATTGTAAAATTCTTGACGTTTGGCTTGAAATGGTCCTGCTTTCGCACCCAGTCCAGTAGCTGATCCTGGAAGGCGCTGAACTTCATGAAGAAGTGCTCCGTCTCCCTGGTTACCGGGGCGTTGCCGCATGTGCGACACACCATACCGATAAGGTCGACCGGGTCGAGGGTCTTGCCGCAGTTGTCGCACTGGTCTCCGCGAGCGCCCTCGTATCCGCAATGCGGGCATGTGCCCTCGACATACCGGTCGGGCAGAAAGCGACCGTCTGTCTCGCAGTATGGCTGGGTCATGGAGTCCTTGTATATGTACCCCTTCTCCAGCAGGCTCAGGAACATGTCCTGGGCGGTGTCAACATGGTTCTCCGTGTGGGTGGTGGTGAAGAGGTCGAAGCTGATGCCGAGCCGTTCCCAGCCGTCCAGGAACTCGGTCTGGTATTCGCCAGAGACCTGCTCCGGGGACACGCCTCGCTGCTCCGCGGCGATGGTGACGGGTGTGCCATGAGCATCGCTGCCCGATACCATGACGACGTGATTGCCCCGCAGCCGGTGGTAACGGGCGAAGACGTCGGCGGGGAGATACGCCCCCGCCACCGAGCCCACGTGAATCGAGCCGTTGGCGTAGGGCCAGGCTACCGCAACGAGTATGCGCTCGGGCATCGTAATTATCTGCCTGGAGTCAGGTAGGATTTCCGCCGCTAATACTAACATAGCCGGGGCGCGAGATGGCCGCGAACACGCCTGTTCGCGAGGGCAAGGAACCTTGCCGGACACTAAGGACCGGCCCGCACGATCAGTCGTGTTTTTCCGGAAGCTCCAGCCACATGGCGTACAGTGCTCGGCGGCCCACGCCCGTCGCTGCGGACACGAGTGCAACGGCGTCGCGACCACTCGTGCCTCGCCGCCGAAGCTCCTCCAGCAGCGGTCGAGCGTCAGCGTCCGGTTTGACTTGCATCTGTGGTTCGGCGCCTTCGACGACCAGGGTGAACTCCCCGCGCGGCTGATCGAAGTGAGCGGTCGCCTCCGAAACCGTGCCCCGGAAAACCTCTTCATGGAGCTTGGTAAGCTCACGGCACACGGCGACCTGCCGGTCGCCCAGCGTGGCCAGCAGATCGGCAAGGGAGGCACGGAGTCGGCGGGGCGCCTCGAAGGCCACCAGCGCGCGACGCTCAGACGCCAGAGCTCCCAGTAGCCGCTTCCGCTCGCTGGACCTGCGAGGCAGGAACCCAAGGTAGATGAAGCCATCCATAGGGACGCCGGATACGGCGACGGCCGAAGTCAGCGCAGATGCGCCCGGGATTGTGATTACGTTGACACCCTGGGACGCCGCGGCGGAGACTAGCTCCTGCCCCGGGTCGTTGATCCCAGGCGTCCCTGCGTCGCAGACCAGGACGATGTCGTCCGCCTCGAGCCGCTTGAGCAATACGGGCAGCTTTGCCCGGGCGTTGTGCTCGTGATAGCTCGTCGCGGGCGTGGAGATGCCGTAACGGGAAAGCAGGCGGCGGGTGACCCGTGTGTCTTCGGCGGCTATCAGGGCAACCTCGCCCAGGACCCTCACGGCCCGCAGAGTGATGTCTTCCAGATTGCCTATAGGGGTCGCAACCACGTAAAGCGTCGGCATCTCGCATCGATTATAAGCGCCGATGTGCTTCTGCGACACCGGGGAGTTCGCGGCCCAAGAACGAGACGTCGTCGGAGTGAGAGGGGAGGCGGATGGCGTGATGGCGGGGATGGCGGCGGGTCGATGCCCCGCTGGTCCCGCACCGATGAGCTGTGCCGGGGAATTACACGCGAGCGTGGGCCGTGCCCACGATCACCACGGTGCCGTCCAGCTTCTCCATCCACACCGCGAGGTTGGCGCCGTCCGACGACTCGTCGGTAATTACTGCCTTGGCGGTAACGGTGTCGTCGGGCCAGACGATGTTGACAAACTTGACGTCCAGCATCCCGCCCTCGAACCAGCCTCTTGCGAAGTGACGGTCCATCAGGTCGCCAATAAACGACATAGTCATGGCCCCGCCGACCACGACTTCGTTAAATCCCAACCCCTCGGCGGCTTTCTTGTCGGTGTGGTAGTTGGCGTTCCCGTGGAAGTACGTCCCGCACATCTCCAGGCTGATCGGATGGGGATCGCCCTGTATGAGGTCCCCCTCAGGCACGGCGAACCGGCGTGCCCCCCCTTTCTTCTCGGGGTCGCGGAGCTGGACTCGGCCGGAGGACTGGTCCAGCAGATAGCTCTGGTGGTGATGCCCCTGGGCCATGACATCCCCATCGGACGACCATAGAGTCACCTGCTGGTTCGTCACGGTCCTGTTTCGGTGCTCGTAGACGTCGACGATCTTGGAGGTGACCCGGTACTCATGGCCGGGCAGGATCGGAGCGTTGATACTCCACTGCTGGCGCATCCACAGGTTACCGAAGTCGTTCTTGAACCTCCCACCCTGGAAACCGCCTTCCACATCAGTCAACGTCATGGAGGGCGCGATGGCTTGGCCGTACGGCGACTGGGCGAAGTACCACGACCGGTCCAGCTCAAGGCCGTCGAAGTAGTCGCCCAGCATTTCGTCCGACGCGGCGAACTGCCGCGAGCCGAGGTCCTTTCCGGAATATGCCTCTTCCGGGTTGTGAGTGTGGTCAGCCATGTTATCCCTCCCGGCGATGCTAGAGAATCACGCCTTTTTGTTGGAGATCAGCAATGTCGTCCCACGAGTAGTCCAGCTCCTCGATTAGTACCTCTTCGGTATGCTGGCCGAGCTCCGGCGCCTCCCGCCGAAGGCTTGACGGTGTCTCGCTGTAGACGTTGGGGTGGTTGCACATCTTGACGGGCCCCATAACCGGGTGATCGAAGGTCGTGATGAAGTCGTTGGCGATCACCTGCGGGTCGTCTTGAAGCTCGCCGATGGACTGGACCTTGGCGTAGATGAAATCGCCCTCCGAGCGGAACAGGGCGTCCCATTCGTCGAAGCTCTTTTCGGAGAACTGCCGGTCCATGATCTCGACCAGCTCCTGCCCGTGTTCCGTGCGCCGCTCCATGTCGGTGAATCGCTCGTCGTCGACCAGGTCTGGACGACCGATGGCAGTTATGACACGGTCCCAATAGCGGTCCGGCTGAACGTGCATGAGCTGGATCCATCGCCCATCGGCGCACTCGTAAACGTTCACCAGGGGGTTGCGGGGATTGGAGCGGGGAGAAATGCCTGTTGTCTGTTCTGGGAGCATCAGGTTCACACCGATGCCCATGCCCTGCAACCACATCGTGGAACTGAGATGGGATGCATCGACCTTCTGGCCGATCCCCTGTGTGTGTCGAGCAACCAGAGCGGCCAGCACTCCCTGGCATAGCACGATACCGCCGATCTGGTCGCAAACGCCTGTGTCTATCCGCGACGGCTCTTTGACTCCATATCCGGTCGCAGACATCATCAGACCGCCCCTGGCCTGGCCGCAGCCGTCGAAGGACGGTGCGTGCGCGTCAGGGCCCCTGGTCCCGTATCCCGAGCCCGACCCGTACACCAGCATCGGGTTGATTTCCTTCAGCGTTTCGTAGTCGACACCGAGGCGCTCGGCAACGCCCTGGCGGAAGTTCTGGACGAAAACATCGGCCTTCTTCACCAGCTTATGGACGACTTCAACGCCCTCGGCGGTCTTGAGGTTGAGGGCGATGCCGCGCTTGTTCCGGTTGAGCGTCTCAAAGTACGCGTTGCGCTCGGCTGGCAGCCCGGTCACCATGGGAGTCCGGCCTCGCAAGCCGCGGCCGCCATCGCCATCAAGGGACTCGATCTTTATGACGTCCGCTCCCATGTCGCCCATCATCGAGGTGGCCACGGGTCCGAATTGCCAGATGGTCCAGTCCAGCACTCGGATGCCTTTCAGCGGTCCATTAGCCCCGTCAACGCCGGTACTGCTCACTGTGCCCCTCCTGAGGTCTGGTCCAGTCGTCGTCAAGGACCCGTACCCTGGCCGGATTGTAGCACGCTGTAGCCTGGCGACGCCGCCCAAAAGCATCCAATTTTCCAGGGGCTTTCCATCGACCAATATCCGGTCGATCGAGGGGTTAAGAACGATGGCCGTGTGCTACAATTTCGACGCTATTTCGATCCCCTGCCGCGCGTATCACCGAGCAATTCAGTGGAGATGACGCCATTCCAAATGACCGGGACCGGCTGGACTGGAAGGACACCGCTTAGGTGCCTACGAGGATCGTCGTCGTCTCCGATACGCACTGTCGCGACTGGGAGGATGTCCATCCGGAGATACGCCGCCTGGTGGCCGAAGCCGACGTGGCCGTGCACTGCGGTGATTACACCGGGATGGGAGTGGTGGAGGGGATGCGCTCGTCGGCCAGGCGCGCGGTGGTGGTCCACGGCAACTCGGACCTGCCAGATCTTCGCAGCGCGATCCCGTACGTTGACGTAATGGCGATAGATGGGCACAAGATCGGGGTGATCCATCCGGCGTGGGGTGGGCCGGAGTTTCCCCTGGAGGAGCTGTTGCCCGACTTCACCGAGCGACCCGACGTCGTACTCTTCGGCCACTTGCACGAGCCCATCAACGAGACACGGGACGGCGTGCTGTACGTTAACCCGGGGCAGGGCTACTCATCGTTCATGGTGCCGGCGACCGTTGCCGTTCTTACGATAGACGTTAAGGAAATCGACGTAGAGCTCCGTCAGATCGAGCCCGGTCGGGGCACCGCGTCAGCGTAGGGCGCAGGTTTACCGAGCGGGCTGCGCTTTTTTCAGAAGGCCGGGGACCGGCGCGGGCCTGCGACTGACGGGGTCGACGGCCACATTGAACAGCTCCAGCGACGTTGCTCCTAGAAGGGGCGCGGCGTCGTCCGGGCCAAACACGACGATAGTCGTCCGCTCTCGCCCGTCGAGGCGGATGCGAGCCTCTCCTGGCTCATACTCGACGGTCCGCTCGTCCGCGAGCTGAAAGGGAACGCGTTCCGTCGGGCGGATGCCCAGTTCAGTCAGGAGATTTCTGGGAAGAAATGTGTGAGTGGCGCCGGTATCGACCAGCGCCTCCACTTCCGCGGAGCTTTGCCCCTGAAGGCCCATTATCTGGACTTGAACGGTAAAGGTCCCCATGGGGTCTATCGTACACGCGCCGGTGACCTGGTCCTATGGCGGCGACAGAAGTGCGTACCTCGACGATGCCCAATGTGGGTGTCGAAGCTGTTGTCCTCGGTAGGCGTTTGCTGCGGCCCCCGTGCTAGAATTACGCCATGACGCAGAGAAGCAGACGTGGTCGTCCCGGGGTCGGTCGGAACTTCTGGATGTTCGTCGAGTCCGCCGAGAACTTCGAAGTTCTCAGGGATATGAACTTCAGCTTGTTCGGAATGGGTCCTCGATACCGGCGCCGCGCCGAGCGCATGAAGCCCGAGGACCGAGTACTGTTCTATGTGAAGGGGCTGCGCAAGTGGCCCGCCACCGCGACGGTAGCGTCGAGGTACTTCGAGGACGATTCGCCGGTATGGACCCCGACCACGCGCAACGAGTCGTTTCGGTACCGGATCAGGCTTAAGGCCAACGTAGTTCTGGACGAGGAGGACTACATCGACGCACTACTGCTGGCGCCACGCCTCGAATACGTCAAAAGGTGGGTGCCCGAGGACTGGCCCCTGGCCTTCTGGGACCGGCTGCACCTGCTCCCGCAGACAGACTTTCGACTAATCGAGGGCGAGATGCAGCGCCTCGCCTCGAGGAGGGCACCTAGGAAGGTCCCGCGGAGCGCTGAAGTCGATCAGGATGGGCCACCGCCAATTAGTGGCGTAGGTCAGGTCCGGGGTCAGGACGACGTTGCTGGCACGTTGGAGCCGAGTAGAGCTGGCGAGCACGATCCTGAGGTGGTCAGCTACCCGGCCACCGCGCCTGACGAGGCTCGCGACGAGTCGCCCCAGCCATCGACCCACGTCGACGATGCCGAAGCCCAGCCTGAGGTCGTCGGCTACCCCGCCGCCGACCCGAACGCGCCCGTGGAGACGCCCGGTATCAGGTCGGTGCGGACGGACGACACCGAAGTCGAGCCCGAGGTCGTCAGCTACCCTGCAGCCGACCCGAACGCGCCCCTGGAGACGTCTGGTAACAGATCAGTGCGGGCGGACGATACCGAAATCGAGCCCGAGGTCGTCAGCTACCCTGCAGCCGACCCGAACGCGCCCCTGGAGACGTCTGGTAACAGATCAGTGCGCGCGGACGATACCGAAGACGAACCCGAGGTCGTCAGCTACCCCGCCGCCGACCCGAACGTGCCTCCGGAAACACCTGGTTACAGATCAACGCGTGCGGACGGTGCTGAAGAAGAACCCGAGATCGTAAGCTACCCCGCCGCCGACCTGAACGCGCCTCGGGAGACGCCCGGTCACAGATCAGTGCGGGCGGACGATGGCGCAGATGAACCCGAGGTAGTCAGCTACCCCGCGCCCGACCCGAACACGCCTCTGGAGACGCCTGGTCACAGATCAGTGCGGGCGGACGATGCCGCAGATGAACCCGAGGTAGTCAGCTACCCCGCGCCCGACCCGTCCACGCATAGGGATACGCCTGGTTACAGATCAGTGCGGGCGAACGATGCCGAAGACGAATCCGAGGTCGTCAGCTATCCCGCCGCAGAGCCCGACACGGATGAGACGCAGGAGGAGCAGCCGCCGGAAGACGGTTGACGGTCCGCCGCACCGAACCGAAGCAGAGTGCTTTCAGTCCTCGACCGACTCAGTCCGCTACCGAGGACTCCTCAACGACTTCCAAACCGAAGTTTTCATCGAATAGCTGTTGCGCCTGCTCGATCAGGTCGGGCGGCACGTCCTCGGCTTCGGACGTGGCGGCGAACTCCTGGAGCTGGTCCAGGTTGGTGATGTTGGGCAACACCGACGCCACCTGAGTGCCCGAGAGGGCGAACTTGATGGCGGTCTGCCCGATGGACCCACTGACCTGCTGCGTCAGGAAGTCCAGCGTCGCCAGCTTCTGCAGCCCCTGCGTCAGCCACTCCTGTCGGCGGTGACTGCGGTGGTCGGTGGACTCGAACACGGTATCCCTGGTGTAGGTGCCGTCGAGCAGGCCGGAAGCGTGGGGCACGCGGGTTAGAAATCCAGTCTTGGCTTGCTCGGCGATAGGGAAGAATTTCCTGGCCGGCTGCTGCTCCATGATGCTGTAGATGATTTGAAGCGTCGGGGTGTCGCGGTGCTTCATCGCCGCCTCGCCCTCTTCGAACCATCCGATGTCCGGTCCGAGGGCGACGCCATAATGACGGATCTTCCCCTCGGTGACCAGCTCCTCCATCAGCCCGAATACTTCGTCGCTCTCGATGGTATCGATCCTGGGATTATGCAGCTGGTAGAGGTCGATGTAATCGGTCTGGAGACGCCGCAAACTCTGCTCGCAGGCGTATCTGATGAACTCGGACGTCCATTTCTGAGGCCTCTCGACGTGGCCGACCCGCTCGAACGGGCTGTAGATGTCGTAGCCGAACTTGGTGGCGAATACCAGTTCGTGGCGCCGGCTACCGAGCGCTTTCGCGAGAATCTCCTCGCCGTAGCCCTGGCCGTATGTGTCCGCCGTGTCGAATAAATTGACGCCCAGATCGTAGGCTTTGACCAAGAGATTGACGCCCTCTTCCTCGGTGATCTTCCCCCACCAGTTGGTGCTGACGGTCCAGGCGCCGAATCCCATCTCGGATACTTCAAAACCGGTGGTGCCAAGAGGGCGGTACTTCAAGCTAAATCCTCATCTCAGGTCGGTGCGAATAGGCTGTCAAGGATTGGAGCGAACGGCCGTTTAGTGCGGGAGAACTCGTCAGCCGCCAATCCCGCGTGGAGCGTCCCTGGGACGTCGCTCGGTCCGAACGGGGCTAAACCGGAGTCGCGGTAGCACCGAGGGCTTCGCGAACGGCGTTCGCCTTGGCCTCATAGTCCTCGTCTGACAGGACCGCCGACATTGTGCCCAGGGGAAGGTCCTGGCCCAGCTCGACCCAGGACTTGCACCCAATGTACTCGTCCAGCACCGGCACGGCCTGGGGCTGCTGCAGCTCGTAAACCCGAAGCAGCGCCACCGTGAGGGGTTGCTTGGGTCGCCAGTGCAGCCGCTTCTGCGCGTAGCCATCACTCCACATGTGGTGTCCGGACAGGGAGTCAAGCACGGCTTCGTCGCGGAGCTCGAACTTGTCTGTCACCTGGCACCAGTAGCCCAGGGTCACCAGGCCGGGTATGTCGTCCTCGGCCAGCGTCTCTGCCAGCACGTCGTGGAACTCGGGCTTCAGAAGCTCCTGTTTCTGGTGCTCGTAGGTGGGATAGAGCAGGAACTCCGGATGGACGATCCGGAAGTCCTTGTCGTCTCGGTGGATGCCGCCCTTGCGCAAGACCACGATCTGGTCGCCGGCGCTAAAGGCTTTGACCGCAACGGCCCACTCTTTGAGCGCCAGGTCCGATTCAGGTGGCAGGAGCATCTCTTGTGCCTCAATAGGGTTGTAGAGCTAATACGAACGTAGGTGCATTATAACCGAGCCACCGATCCATGGTCGAGGTCTTTTGTATTCTGAGCGAGGCAGCGGCGATATGGCGCCAGCGCGTGTAATTTTCAACCGCGCTGAGGGCGCGCAGAGGGCCAAAAGGGAAAAGTGGGTCCAAATCACGAGGCAGGGACCTAAGAACCGCGAGTTGGTCGACGGTCCGTCAGGTGTTACAATCCCCGTGCCGCCCACCGATACGAGATCAATGCGATGCCGCGGCAGAGGAGTGCAATGAGACTCGATGGCAAGGTGGTCCTGATCAGCGGCGGCTCGAAGGGACAGGGGGCCACGGAAGCGGCGCTGTTCACCCGGGAAGGCGCCAGCGTGGTCATCGCCGACGTGCTGGAAGCGGAGGGCAAGAGGCTTGAGGCCCAGATCAACGAGGCCGGGCGCCGGGCGCGGTTTATTCGACTGGACGTGACCTCGGAAGAGGACTGGCAACAGGCGATCGGGGAGACCGTACGCTCCTTCGGGAAGCTGGACGTCCTGGTCAACAACGCGGCCATCTACCAGAGGGTCCCTATCGAAGACACGTCGCTGGACGACTGGAACCGCGTGATGGACGTCAACTCCACGGGTGTCTTCCTGGGCACCAAACACGCTATCCCGGAGATGCGAAAGTCGGGGGGCGGCTCGATCGTGAACATATCGTCAATCGCGGGTCTGGTGGGGAGCGAGAGGGGCAGCGCGTACAACACGTCGAAGGGCGGAGTGAGGATATTCACCAAGCTGACCGCGGTCCAGCACGCCCACGAGCGCATCCGGGCGAACTCGATTCACCCCGGTCCCATCGACACAGACATGATCGCCGAGTACCTGTCAACGCCCGAGGGGCGCGCCGCCTCTGTCGGCAGGATTCCGTTGGGGCGGATAGGCATGGTGGACGACGTGGCATTCGGCGCCCTGTTTCTGGCGTCGGACGAGTCGTCGTTCATGACCGGGGCCGAGCTGGTGATAGACGGCGGCATGACCGCCCAGTAGCGATTTGGGCAAGCAGAAAGAGCCGAGACCGCTGTTCGACCATCTGGGAGAGGTCGCCCCTCTGGTTGGGCGTCCGCGTCTCGCCCTGGTCGTCGACTTCGACGGCACGCTTTCGGAGTTCGCCCCCACCCCAGGCGAAGCGACGATACACCCCGAATGCCGTGTCGCCCTCTCTAGTCTGGCGCCCAAGCTGGCCCGGGTCGTGGTGCTGTCCGGCAGAGGCGCGCGCGACCTCGCCGACCGTGTGGGCATCGAGGGCCTGTGGTACGCGGGCAACCACGGGGCAGAGTACATCTTCGTCGGGGATCACGTGGTGGTTCCGGAAGCGGTGGCGAGCAGGGGTAAGCTCGGGGAGGTCGCTGAGTTTCTAAAATCGAAGGTCCGAGACCCAAACATGCTTTGGGAGGACAAAGGCTTCAGCATCGCGGTGCATTACCGGAGGGTCGCGAACGTCGATGGGGTTGAGGCGGCGCTCCGAAGTGCTTTGGCCGAGGCGCCCGGGCTAGACGGGCTGGAAACGTTCTGGGGCAACAAGCTGCTGGAGATTCGCCCGCGAGACGCGGTAAACAAGGGCGACGCCATCCGCTCCTTGGTCCTCGAGCAGTCGGTGGACGCGGTCATGTTCATCGGGGACGACACCACGGACATCGACGGCATGCGCGCGATTCGCGCTGCCCGCGATTCGACGCCGGTCGACACGCTCGGAGTGGTAGTGGTCCAGCCCGGGACGCCGAAGGCGCTGATCGAACTGGCCGACTTTCGGGTCGGCAGCGTGGCTGAGGTCGCGCGGTATCTGGGCTGGATGGACGGGCTTCGGAACGGCTGAACCGCTATGTCGGGCTGAGTCACCCGGGCCGAGCAGTAGGTGTAGCCTGGTGCTGTCCCCTGCGCAGCCGCCGCGTCGGACGCCTGAGTGCCGGCCTCCGTTACGGTGTTGGTGGCCGTCATGAATGGGTGCACGGTGCAGAAGTACGAGAACTCGCCGGTCTCCTCCAGCGTGAGCTGGAAGACCTCTCCGATGTTGAGTACCCCGCTATCCCACAGAGTCGAAGGCTCAGGGGAATCACCGGACGTGGTGGTATGCGGGGCGTTGTCCTGATTCTCCCAAATGACAGTGGTGCCGACCGGGACGCTCACATTCACGTGGGCGAAGTTGGCGATTGGCGCGTCGAAAGTCGTGGGCGCAGGCGTCGAGGTTGGCGGCGGCGGTGTAGCCGTCGCCGGCACCGTCGTTGGGGTCGGAACTGAGATTGGCGCTGAAGTGGGCTCAGCAGTGGCCGAGGGCACCGCTGTGGTGGGCACAGCAGTCGCGGACGGCGGGACCAAAGTGGGTGTGGGCGGCACCCCGACTTGAGTCGCGGTCGGGATCGGCGGGACAACGGTGGGTGTGGGCGGCTCGGCGGTACTGGTCGGCTCCGCTTTTGCCATTGCCTGTGCCGGTTGCGGGGTAGACACCGCGCCCTGCTGCCCTTGGGCAACCACGGTAACCACGCCCTTCATCGAGCTCGGGTGGACCCTGCAAAAGTACGGGAACTTGCCCTCCTCGTCGAACGTGAATGCGAACGTGTCGCCGGTGGCCAGGGTGGGAGAGTCCCACAGTCCGGTCTCGCCGTCCTGGCTGCCAGACGTGCTGGTGTGGCTTACGCCATCCCTATTCGACCACGTGACGCGAGTGCCGACCGATACCGTCAACACCTCCAGCGTAAAGCGCTCGATGTTAGAGGCGACCTCGACGTCCGCTGCTGGCGCCGGGGTGGGCTCAGGCGGAACGGGAGTTGGGACCTCTGTATCGGGCGCGGCCTCTACGGTCGGTGATGGTGACGGGGTGGCGGGCGGCACCGGGGTAGTCGTAGGCGCCGGCGTGGGCGCTGCCGCTACGGGCGAAACAGCCGGTGGCTCTTCGGTGTCTCCGCACGCTATCGTCCCAACGAGCACGATAACCGACGCTATTACCCCCATACGCCTGTCTTGACTTTCATTTATTGTCATTGGTGAGCGGCTCGGGTAACGGAGGATATGCCGCTGAAGTTGGTCGGAGACCGGAGGGCAGGGGCCCGACGCGGACTGGCCGTCAAGCTATTCCGGTGGGGGACGCCCGGTGATTGTGTGAATCGACGCTATGAAGCTCCCGGCGCCGACGCGTTTCAGCTGCCATCTGCGCAACTCTCCTCCCTGCATCCCCTGAGCGCGAAGCTGATAGTATCCCACCTTCCAAAACGCGCCCCGAATCAGCAAAAGGACACCGGCGACGATGAGGGCCACCGACACGAATGTCAGCCACAGGAGCGACACGATGATCCCTCCGCAGGCAATGACCGCCCCCCGCACCACTCTCGGGTAGTTCGGGACCTCAATCTCTTCGGCGCTTTCTAACTTGGAATACGGAATTTCGTGGAATTCGGTCTCCCCCTGGCGGTTAATGACGAGCAGTACCCGCTGAGAGGTAGCGAAGTACGGTCCAAACTGAGATACAACGCGTTCGTTATCTCTCAAGAATGGGGAGGGATCTATGGAGACAGGCGTCTCGGCGCCTTTGACTAACCTTTGCAGCAACTAACTACCTATACTCGTCCCAGGAGTGGTGTGAAGCAACACGGTCGGCGCCAGCCGCTCGGACCGGGCACGGGCCGGAGCTCGGGGATGTTCGGCGGCAGGCGTCCTGGCGTTTATGTGCCGCGACCAGTCTGCAGCTTCTCGGTGGGAGGCCATCTCTTTCACGGTTAGAAAATCGCGATCGGGTTGACAGGGGAGCCAGTGGTGTTGTGCAGCCGCAGCGGCCCGATGGACAACATGAACTCCCACCGGTTTCGCAGACGGCAGGCCTCGGCCAGCTCCTCCAGGTTCGCGTTATCCAGAATCCAAAGCCCCATGCCGACTATGCCGACCTGATGAATCGGATTCGACATGCTGGGATAGCCACTGGGCGAGACGTCGTTGCCGGTGTCGCTGCCGATCAGGGCGATTCCGCGCTGATGGAACAGAGGCAGGCAACCGGCCTGGCAGGCGGTCGAGCCCGCGCTCTGGGTGCTCACTGGGCCCTCAACGTTTCGCCGGTGTAGCTGTCCGGTGCGCACCAGCAGAGCATCCCCTTGCTCGATCTTGAACCCACAGCGCTCCTCAGCCGCCTCGATGTCGGCGGGCGTTACCCCGTCACCCCGATCGAGCCAGTCCACCCCTCTGATGAAGGGCGCATCGACGAGGACGCCCCTGGTAATGATGCCGTTTTGTGCCAGCTCGATGGACTCGACCGTCGCGCCTTCGGCCGTCGTGACCAGACTCGCCGGGCGGCCGTTGTACATTTTGCCCTGCCAGAAGAAGTGGGCCAGGCTATCGACGTGGGTAATCGAATGGCCGTGGAAGATCATTCCGAAGAAATCCGCCGCCACCTGGGCTCGGCCTGACCCGCCGGCCGCGAATCCCTCCCCACTCCGGACCATGAAATGGAGCGGAGGCGAGGCGATATCCGGCGCCGGGTCGAATGAGACGGTGCGGGCGCACGAAACGGTGACGCCTTCGTCGACCAGAGCGACCGCCTGCTTGACCTTCTCCCGGTCGAGTAGGTTCAACGTGCCCAACTGGTCGTCGTCACCCCATCGACCCCAGTTGCTCAGCGAGTCGAAATAGCCCAACACCTCTTCCTCGGTCGGGACCTGGGTAGCCATACTGCCTCCCCGCGATCTTTCAGTTCGACGCACATTGCCTACGTCGAAATAAGTATAGCCACGGAGCTGTTGTTTGTCATCAAAGGGTCCGCCCCAAACGTTGCCCGCCGAGCAGGTGCGGTCCGACTGAATCGGGAGCTTGCGGCGCTTGCCAACGCCAGGTGTCTGATGTAGCTTACGATGAGCCTCCGTCTCGCGCCGCGATACCGAGTTGGCAAGGAAAGTTTTCATCGAAAACCGGACCGACATACTCCCGCGTCTACGTGCCGCGGCGGTCAGATACACCAGCGCGCTGGGCCACCGTGACTACCGGACGCTCTGGATCGCCAGCCTGTGTTCTGGGGCTGCGTCCTGGGCGTTGATCGTGGCCAGGGGATGGCTGGTGTTCGACATATCGGACACGTCCCTGTGGGTCGGCCTGGTCACATTTGCCGCGATGATTCCCCGCGTGCTGGTGACCCCATTTTCCGGGTATCTGGCGGACCGGTTCGATCGCAGGAAAGTACTGGCCTCGATGTTTGCTGCGAATCTCGTCTTCAACCTGCTCCTGGCCGCGTTGGTATTGACAGGGACAGTGACGCTCTGGTTCGTGGTCATCGTGGCCCTGTTAGATGGCTCAATCCGGGCGGCCCAAATGCCGGCCGGTGGGGCGTTAATTCCTAATCTTGTGCCGCCGCGCCTGCTGCTGAACGCAATTGCACTCAACCAGGCCACCATGAACGGGTCGCGACTGATTGGGCCGTTGGCGATCGCTCCTCTTATGGCGGTTTCCGGCGTGGAGGCGGCATTCCTGATGTGCAGCGGGTTCTATGCGGTTAGCCTCATCCAGGCTCTGAGGATTCGGACCTCGTCGACGGGCGTAGTCGATCTTGACCGTAGCTTCGTCAGCAACATGCTGCAAGGGCTGGTCTACGTGTACAGGCGGCCCGTGTTGCGGGCGGTGGTCATCATCACGCTGTTCCACTGCGGCATGACGATGTCGTTCGAGTCGCTGCTTCCAGTGCTGTCGACGCAGCGGCTCAGCACCTCCGCGGATTCAGGTGCGGAGTTCAGCTACCTCATGATGGCCGTCGGGTTGGGAGCGATGATCGCGGTGTTCGGGCTGGCCGGGGTGACGAACGAATCGACCAAGGGCAGGGCGTTTCTGATATTGGGAGTTGTCAGCGGAATCGCCCCCGCGATGTTGGCACTGTCGACGGGCATGCCGACCGCCCTGCTCGGCGCCGTCGCCATGGGCGCCTCCCAGGGCGGCTTTATGGTGCTCACGCACACGATGATTCAGGCGCTGACCGACGATAGCGTACGAGGCAGGGTCGGCGGGGTCTATTCGGTGCATATCGGCGGGACCATGGCGGCGTTCAACCTGGTCAACGGTGTGCTGGCCGACCACATCGATGCCGCATCCGTGCTCATGGTGACTGGGATCGGATTTGTCGTGGCGATGATCGTCAGTTGGCAGGGCGCTACGTTCAGGCAAATCTACACCCGCGGCCTTCAGCCCGCCGTCGCTGCGGACTAGTACCTAGTGTCAGAATTTGCCGTTAGGTTGATCCGTTCGCCCTGAGCCAGTCGAAGGGCCCCGACGTGTCCGGGGGGAATGGTCCGCCTCAGGTGGATCGAAAGCAAAGAATATCGCGCACTGGGCAAGTTCGGTGAAAAGTCCATTTTGCCGCGTGGGCGGCTACCGTCGCCAACCTGTACACTTGTTCTGATCTGGGATAGAATCGGCGCAGGAGCATCACAATCCACGGGCCGACAGTGCTGTCCCAAACCTTCATCCATCTCCCAGGCATAGGACCAGTCACAGAACGCGCGCTCTGGTCCGACGGAATCCATACCTGGGACGACTTTATCGCAAGCGACAGCCTGCCCCCTCGGGCAGGCCGGCGGCGCGACGCGCTCCTCGAGCTCGTCGAGCGGTCTCGGCAGCGCTTAAGGGACTCCGATGCGGCCTACTTCGCCACGGCGCTGCCGAGCTCCGAGCTATGGCGCTTGTACGCGGACTTCAGGCAGCGTGCGGCGTTCCTCGACATCGAGACCACGGGCATGTCTCCCGAATACGCGGACATTACCATGGTAGGGCTTCTGGATTTTGAGGGCTACCGTGCATTCGTCCAGGGAGAGAACCTGGAAGATCTGAGAGAGGCGATTGAGGAGTACGACCTGGTGGTCACGTTCAACGGCGGATCATTCGACCTGCCCTTCATCGAGCACAAGTTCGGTCGTATGTTTACCGGGACCGCTCACATCGACCTCATGTTTCCTCTGCGCAGGCTGGGTCTCCGAGGCGGGCTGAAGTCGATCGAGAGACGTTTACGAGTCGGCCGCCCCTCGGAGCTGTCAACTCTCGACGGCTTCGACGCCGTTCGTATGTGGCGGATGTGGCAGAACGGGGACGCGGGCGCGCGAGATACGCTGGTCCGTTACAACGCCGAGGACGTGGCATCGCTGCCTCGCCTCGCGGACATCGTATATGTCGATCTCGCCGATCGCGTGGGAGCGCCCAACCGTCGCCTCGATCGCTCGCCGGTGCCGGAGATCAATCTCCCTTTCGATCTGGACGTCATACGCCGGCTGGGGCGGACCAGGAGCGGCCTGTGAGCAGGATCGCATACGTGGACCACAGCGGGCGCCTGCGCACCCGCGATGTGAATGCCGGCGACGAGGTCGAGCTAAGCGACCAGGGCATGCGGTGCACCTGGCCTGTCTGGTCACCGAAAGGGGACTGGCTCGCATTCTCCGCGTATAGCGCGTCTACCAACGGCCACGGTCCGATGGGGATGCACATCGTCAGACCCGATGGCTCGGAGGTACGACTCGTATATTCGAACGAATACGGTTCCGGCGAAATCGCGCCGGAAACCCCGCACTATGCCAGCTGGTCACCTGACGGCGAAGACCTCGCGTTCATCGCTCAGACATTGGAGGGCGGCCTAACCCTGTTTCGCTATGCACCTGGGACCGGAGGGCCACCCCAGGGGCTTGTGAGTGGAGGGCCTCTCTACTTCGCCTGGGGGTTGGGCTCGCTGATAGTCCACTCGGGCCAAAGTCATCACCTGGTCGCGTTGTCCGCCGAACATCGCACGCGGCAGGTGCCGGGCGTCAGCACGCTCTACATGGCGCCTTCGTTCAGCGTGGAGGACGGGCGATTGGCGATATTTCTGGACGCGGGCGACGACCGACAGAGACTGGTGGTGCTCGACCCGAAGGACGAGAGCGTCGAGATCGCGCTTGAAGTGCCGGGCAAGGCGGCATGCGTCTGGAGACCTGACGGGTCGGCGATTGGGGTGGCCCGCGACCTGCTCGGCGCCTCGGGCCTCTACGACGGTCTTTGGCTTTTCGATACGACGGCTCGCGAGCCCGAACGGATCGCCGACGACCCGGTGTTGGCCTTCTTTTGGTCTCCGGATGGCTCACATGTCGCTTACATAACCTCGTCCGAGTACGCCGAGGGCTCAATCCGATGGGCGGTGCTGGAGGTTTCGTCGAAGGAGACGGTGTACTTGAGCGACTTTCGTCCTACTCAAGAACAGCTTATCGCGTTCATGTTTTTCGACCAGTACGGCCAGTCGCATCCACCCTGGTCCCCGGATGGCTCGCTGCTCCTGTTCGCTGGGGAGGTTGGAGCCAGGACGGCCCGGACGCCGCTGTCCCCGGGGGAGTCCAACAAGCTCTACACGGTGGCGACAGATGGCAGCTCCGACGCTCGGGAGATCGCGCCCGGCTTCGTCGGCTGCTGGGAGCCCGGCTAGACGCGGCGCCCCACCGCGCGACCCCTGTCGGCCTGAGGACGGCCCGGCCGCGGCCGATCGACCTCTGGCTGGAGGCTTGCCCCACCCGACGAGCGGACCACGCGCGAGACCTGTCGGACCTGCCTGGGTAAAAGCCACCAGCCCAATTCTGGTGCGTGCAAGGATTGAGCACGCCGGAACAGCCAATACAATCAAGACTGCCGCGCCTGCCGCTACCCAGCTGGCCTAGCGCGTCGGGACCGAATCCCTGAGAAGGACCCTTACTTATGGCCAACCCAGCGCTCGTGAACGGTCGAGACCTCGCCCCCTCCAGCGGACTGAATCAGGAGGGTTTCGAGAGCCTCGTTCACCTGCTCGAACAGAGCATCGGGGGCACCGCCGTTCTGTCGCCTGACCGACTGAGGTATCTGCTACTGGCTATGGTCTGCCAGGGACATGTGCTGATGGAGGACAGCCAGGGCGTGGGCAAAACTCTGGTAGCTAAAACGCTCGCCCAGTCTATCGATGGAAAATTCGGTCGAGTGCAGTGTACGCCGGACCTGCTGCCGAGCGACATCACGGGCACCTCGATATTCAATATGCGAGACAACCGGTTCGAATTCAGGGTCGGTCCGGTTTTTTCCAACGTTCTTCTGGCCGACGAGATAAATCGTGCCGGTCCCAGGACCCAGTCGGCGCCCCTAGAGGCCATGGCCGAATTCCAGGTCAGCGCCGACGGCGAGCCGCGCCGGCTTCCGAGGCCGTTCATGGTCATAGCTACGCAGAACTCCATGGAGAGCCACGGTGTGTTCCCGCTGCCGGACTCCCAGTACGACCGTTTCATGATACGCATGAGCCTGGGCCTGCCCACTGAGGCACAGGAGCTAGAGATTCTCTCGCGCTCGCAGCGAGGACTGGTCGAGCCACAACCGGTCGTCGCCACGTCCGAGGTAGCTGAAATGCAGGACTACGTCTTCAACGTGGGAGTGGCCCTGCCCGTCAAGGAGTACGTCGTAAGACTCGCTCGGGCCACAAGAGAGCACGAGCTGCTCTCCGAGGGAACCAGTCCCAGGGGGGCCGTGCTGCTTCAGCGGGCGTCCCAGGGTTGGGCCGCTCTGGAAGGACGCACCTACGTCGTGCCGGAGGACGTCAAGCACATCGCTCCCATGGTGCTGCCTCACAGGCTGACCGCCCGCCGCGGTGGCGTGGTTGAAGCGAGGGACGTGGTTGGAGAAATCCTCGACTCCGTCGAAGTTCCCATCTAGTGCGTCCGCGGCCCGACGGTCCGGCCACCAATCTGCGCGCCGATTCGAGGTGCGCCGCAGCGTGATCACCGGCAAGGGCGTTGGGGTCGTGCTGACGGCGGTCGTGTTGTTCCTTCTTACGGGCTTCACCAGGGTTGGGTGGCTTCTGCTGGTCGACTCTGTGCTGTGGGGAGTCCTGGCGCTCTCCCTGCTGATGCCCTGGTTCGGCACGGGCAGGCTTGTGGCCACGCGACGAACAATCGGATGGGATGGCGAGGATAGTTTGCCGGGCCCAACCGAAGGGCGGGAGGTGCGCTTTTCGATCGCGGTCGAAAATGAGGGTCGACTCCCCGCGATGTTTGCCAGGGTCGACTACCATTTGGGCGACGTGTCAGCGGACGACTCCCTGGGCCGGCAGTTCGTAGCCTGGCTCGGTAGAGGACATCGGACATCGTCCCGCATCATGGTTTCATACCCGAAGCGGGGCCGCGTCCAACTACCGTCTCCCGAAATCCGGACGAGCGCGCCCTTCGGGCTCTTTCGCCGGCGTCGGGGGTCCAGCGAAACCGCAGAACTGCTGGTGCTGCCGAGACGTTACCCACTGGACCTGCCGGGGCGGTTAGGGGTGAGAGCGAGCGAAGATCTAGCCCCGCTCATGACAAGGGTAGGCGAGCAGGCGGCTGGCTCCAGGACGTATGCACCAGGGGACCCCTGGCAGCACATCCATTGGCGGAACACCGCCAGGGTCGGGCAGGTACAGTCACGCGAATTCGAGACGGATTCTGGTCGGACGATCACTAGCTGCTTCGACGCTTCAGGTCACTCCCGACGGAGCGCGCTGGACGACGACGTCCTGGACGAGGCGACCCGAGTCTCCGCCAGCATATCTTTCGCCGTCAGCAAATTGGGCGCGGGGGTCAGAGTCCTCGCCGGCCAGCTGGACCTGGCGACGAATGACCTCGGTAAGGCACTGGAAGCGCTGGCTCTGGTTAGCGGCCGGGGCGCGACCACCGTGGCTGAAAACCTCTCAAAGGCCGGAGACGGGACGGTGGTTGTCATCGTCTCATCGGAAGGAGCGGGGTAGGGGACCGACGGCCGGACACGGACCGTGGGAGAACGATGGGGCGCAATCACTGGCCTTAGCGGCGACGCCCGACGCGACCTGCGATGGCTCAGGGATGTGGTCTGGGCTGCGGCATACGACCCGGCGCCCTTCGACGTCTCGTTGCTGCACGGGGCCAGCCTCAGGGTCGAGCGGGTCCGGCGCGCTCTTGGCCCGCGACGCAGAACACGCCTGAACCGCCGGATGGCGGACTAGCTAATTCGACGAAGGCCTTTCTGTGTGACCACCATGGTGGCGGTGGCCGCCAGGAGCAAGACGGCCAGGATTCCCACCGCGGCCTGCCCGCCAAGGGCCTCAGCGACGGCGGCCGCGGGCAATACCCCGAGGGGCGTCAAGCCGTAGTTCATCATGAAAACGCTCATCACACGGCCCCTGTACCGGTCCTCGACCTCCTCCATTATCAAGGCGTGGTTGAGGGTGCGCCTTCCGGCGTCGCCAAGACCCAGCAGCACCATGACGGCCGCGGCCGTCAGGTAGCTGGGAATCAGGGCTACCAGGAGTAGCGCGAACCCGGATATGAAGCTGCTGCCCAGCAAAATAGATCCTCTGCGCCATCTCCCTATCGAGGCGATGAACAGCGACCCGAGAAACGAACCCAGACCCATGATCGTAACGAGCAGCCCAAGGGCTTCGGGGCCGCGCCCGTAAACGTCCACAACGAATATGGGCATCAGGAACCTGAACGGCATGGCCAGCAGTGCCGTAACCAGCCCCAGGACCAGGAGCGCCATCACCAGAGGAGTTCCGCTCACGTAGACCAACCCCTGCCGGATTTCGCCGACCATCTCGGACTTCGGCCGTTCGCCGTCATCCCGAGGGGGCCGCACCCCAGCGGTAAGTAGCATGGCCACGACACAGCACCCCACGATCAAGTAGTAAACACCGTCGGGGCCGATGATGTTGTACAGCCCGCCACCGATGGCCGGAGCTACCAGAGTGGTCGCGCTCATGGCGGCGGCCTCCAACGAGATCGCGTTGGACACGTTTTCCCGGTCGACGAGCTGTGGGATTAGCGCCTGGCGAGCAGGCATGAGGAACGCGAACAGACCCCCCTGGGCCATCGAAACCGCCAGCATGTGTACCCAGGTGACGGTGCCGGTGGTAACTGAAACGCCGACGAACAGTGCCAAAGCGGCGCTCAATGCCTGGCCGATCTGTATGATGACCTTTCGATCCAAGCGATCGGCCACCGCCCCGCCAAAGAGCGCCAGGGCGAGCATTGGCAGTGCGAATCCGGCGTTGACCACCCCAAGCAGAAAGGGCGACGACGTGATCTCGTAGGTCAAGTAGCCGCGGACGATCATCTGCATCTGTA
Source organism: Dehalococcoidia bacterium (assembly GCA_965248005.1). Lineage (GTDB taxonomy): Bacteria > Chloroflexota > Dehalococcoidia > Lucifugimonadales > UBA1123 > CBDFIE01. The sequence goes on along the minus strand of OZ252049.1, from coordinate 349,023 downwards.
TCCCGGTCATCAGGAAGATTATGCCGAGCCACAGATACATGAAATCCCGGTTGCGCAGAGAGTCAAAGGTGTGGAGCCAGGAAGGCCCGCGGGCGGGTGGAACGTCGGTCGCGACGGGCGACGCCGACGAACGGGACGGGAGCACTCTCTCGCCCGGGGCGTGGCTGTCCCGCCGGTCGTGGGCTTTAGGAGAACGTCGCGCGGCCTGTTCCCGTCCCTGCTGGCCTTCTCTCATCTGCCTCACTGGGAGCCGCTGCCCGAAGCCGAGCGCGTTCCCCGTTCTTAACGCGATGGGCACGCCGGCTTTGGGCGGTTCGCCGTAGGTTAGACGCGAGGGAAATCGCCGTCTCGCGGGGTCGATGCAACTGTACCACGTGCCGGTGTCGGTGGGCGGGTAGGGTGGGTGCGGCGGCACCACGTTCGCGGCGAATTGCAGCGCCAATGGAGTTAAAATAGCTCGCTTGAACGTGGGCGAACGCGCGGCTCTGCAAACCCAGGATATTAGCGTAGAATGGGCGCTCTACAATGGCCTACAGGCACACAACGCCATGGCCGTAAGCCCCAATACCAGGGTGAAAGGAGCAGAGAGGATGCCAGTGTTTTTGGACCAGCACCAGGGAGGACTAAACTCTGAGATGGCCGGGATGGTGAAGCAGAAGGTCGCGGCGGGCCAAGTGGATGAGTTTGGCGCCAAGGCGCTGAACGTTTTCTGGTCGGATAGCGAGACGTTCTGCCTCAGCGAGGCACCCAACGCGGAGGCCGTCCAAATGGAGCCAAAAGGAGATCACGCTCCCCGTCTCGCTGACCATGATTCCGTGGTGGGCCCAGCCTGCTCGAGCGCTCTCGGCGTCCGGTATCTTGCCCCACCTTTCGAGCCACACGTAGGTGTGCTCGCCGCTGCCGATACGCATGTTCAGACCTCCAGAACTTGTTGAATTCAGCGCTCGTCCGACCCGCCGAGCAAATGAAGATTTTTCCCTATGGGTTAAGGTTGTCCACTTTGAGCGCGTCTACAGAACTGGGAACAGGTAGCCAGGGCTCAGGCAACCGGACCCATCTCCTGGACAGGCCAGGGCGCGTCGACACCCACTACCAGAAGAGGTGTCCGCCGACGAACCCCAAGCCGAAGACAATATACGCGAAAATGGCTCGCCCACAGAACTTCCGAGGCAGCTGCCAACCAGACACGAAGATTATGCCTCCCGCCGGGATGGCGTACAGCCAGGGTTTTTCGAGCATGATATCCGTGAATTCCTTCTGCGTGGTGTTCGTCCACAAGACTACGTAGGCCTTTTCGAGCCGGTCCAAATAGGTGTCGCCGGGAAAGTAAGATGTGACGAAGAAGAAGGTTGCGCCGAGCAGAATGGCTATTAGCAACAGCGAGCCCACCCACCGCCGGAACCCGCCGGTTTGCCGAATGGCGTTCATGGGGCTGGCCCTCCTTGCCAGACCTGCGTCCGCCGTGCGCTCACAACCCCTGGGCGGGGCGGTACTGGAGGGCCTCGGCGACGTGGGATATTCCGATAATGTCGCTGGAGGCCAGGTCCGCGATGGTCCGCGAGACCTTCAGGATTCGGTGATAGGCCCGCGCCGACAGGTGCATCTGCTGCATCGCACTCTGGACGAGCGATTCAGCCGACTTGTCCATCTTGCAGTACTCATACACCTCGGTTGGACCCATCTCGGAGTTGTTGAGAATCTGGGTCTCCTGGAACCGCCCACGCTGGACATCACGGGCCGCCCTGGTCCGCTGCCGCACTTGTCTGGAGGGTTCGGACTCGGACGGGCCGGACAGCTTCTCGTAGTCGACTCTCGGCACCTCGACGAAGAGGTCGATGCGGTCCAGCAGAGGGCCGCTGATGCGCTTGCTGTAGCGGCTCACCTGGGTCGGGGTGCACATGCACTCTCGGACCGGATCGCCGTAGAACCCGCAGGGGCAGGGGTTCATCGCGCCGATCAGCATGAAGTTGGCGGGATAGGAGACCGTGCCCTGGGCACGGCTGATGGTCACGAGCTGGTCTTCGAGGGGCTGCCTCAGCGTTTCGAGTATGGTATGGCCGAACTCCGGCAGCTCGTCGAGAAAGAGCACCCCTCTGTGGCTGAGCGTGATCTCGCCTGGGCGGGGCATTCGCCCGCCTCCGACCAGTCCGGCGTTCGAGATCGTGTGGTGCGGCGAACGGAAGGGTCGCTCGGACATCAGCGGGGAGCCTTTGGGCAGCATTCCGGCCACGCTGTATACCTTCGTCACCTCCAGGGCCTCTTTTTGCGTGAGCGGCGGTAGTATCGACGCCATGGCGCGGGCAAGCAGGGTCTTGCCGGCGCCGGGGGGTCCGTTCATCAACAGGTTATGCGCTCCGGCGGCGGCGACCTCCATCGCACGTTTGGCGTGCTCCTGGCCGCGGATGCCGGCCAGGTCCGGTTCCGAAGGAGTACCGTCGAGATCAAATATCGATGTGTCGGCTTCGACAGGCTCAACCGTGGTCTGGTCCCTCAGGTGGGCGACCAGCTCGGTCAGCGTGCGCACCGGCAGCACCCGTATCCCTTCGACCAGCGCCGCCTCGGGGCCGTCGACCGCCGGCACGAAGGCGGTCTCGAAGCCCGCTTCTTTGGCGACAGCGACCATGGGCAGGATGCCCGTCGTGTGCCTGACGTCGCCGTTTAAGGAGAGTTCGCCCAAGAACAACGTGCTGTCCGGCACGCCATAGACCTGGCCGGAGGCGCACAGCACCGCTACCGCCAGAGGCAGGTCATAAGACGGTCCGGCCTTGCGCAGGTCGGCTGGCGCCAGGTTAGCGGTAATCCGGCGCATGGGGTATTCGCAGTCCGAATTGCGGATGGCCGCCCGGACGCGCTCCCTCGCTTCCTGGACGGCGGTGTCGGGTAGGCCGACGACGTTGAAGGCCGGGAGCCCGGGGGAGATATCGACCTCTACTTCGATGATGAAACCCTCGAGTCCCATCACAGCGCAGGTGCGCGCCTTTGCCAGCATCGAGCCATGCTCCTCAGTGCTGCTTGCGGGTGCGGTGGACGGTACATGACCATCCGGTGGTCGTCGGCGAGATCGCCCGATGTCGGGGAGTAGGTGATCGGGGTCACGGTAGACATTCTACATGTAGGTAGGGCTGACCGTCACTGGCTGCCGGGGCACGGCGACCCCCGGTCCAAGTTCCTCGAGTCGGCGATCGTCCTCCCGAGCATGGCGATCGGTTCAGGCGCCCTCGGGGGCCTCGGTAATGCCGGCGGTCCAGGTGATCTTGATGGCGTCCTTGACGCTCTCGTGGGCGGGACAGCCCGCGGGATGGACCCGCAGGGCGCGCTCAGCCTCGGTCCGTTTGCCGGCGGCAATGGTCAGCTCGTAGTGCACAGAAATCTCGGTGATCCTGATCGTCCGTCCGACGCCCTCGATCCGGCCCTCGACGGTGGCCCTGTAGGTGTCTAAGTCCAGGCCCGCTTCGCGCGCTGCCAGCGCGCCGCGCAGTGTGCCGTACATTCAACCGCCGACGGCCGAGACAATGTGGTCCAGCGTCGCAGCCCTGGCCGGCGTCTCCGCCGGTACACCGTAGTACTCCTTCAGCGCGCCCTGGACGCCATACACCACCGGCTCCTGTATCTCGCCCATCTGCGCGTGGCGCAGGCCATCCTTGAACGTGAGCTGGTTTCGCGAGATATATGTAAACTGCTCTGCCATAGGCCCTCCTCTACGGGTGGTATGTTTGCGATTGTAATGCAGACGGGTCGCTCCCAGACGAGGCCGTGGCGCCTAGACTGAAGTGGATCGCATGAACACGTCGCTTGGGTCAAGGTCCGATGCTACAGCCCTCCTGGCGCCTGTGGCGCCGGACCCTGCTAAGTATCAGAGCGGCGGCGGCCAGCACGACCAGTCCCGCGACCGTGGCGAACGCAACCATTTTGATGTCGGGGTCCATGTAGGAAACGTAGGACTGGATCCAGTCACCGTAAAAGAACAGCAAGGCTCCCAAGATGAGAAATCGGGCGCCCCGACCTACCAGAGATGCGATCACCAGGTGTCGCATTTTCATGTCAAGCACACCGGCGAGGATCGTGAAAACCTTGTAGGGAATCGGGGTGATGGCGGCCGCGATGATTGCCCACGTGCCATATCGGAGGAACAGGCCCTCCGCGCTCTCTAATCGCGGCTTGGATACGGTCCTCTCCAGCAGCGGCCTCCCCAGTCTTCGCCCTAGCCAGTGGCCCACTACCGCGCCGGCGACGGAAGCCGCCGTCGTTAGCCCCGCCAGCCAGATGGCCCAGTTCGGGTGTGCCAGGCCTGAAGCGATCAGCAGGGGGTCGGGAGGTATCGGGAAGATGAACGATTCGCTAAAGGCCACAAGGGAGAGCAGGCCTATAGCCCAATCGCTCTCGGCAAAGCCCTCCGTCCAATCGGATAGTCTCGCGAGCAAATCACCCATTACGGGCCAGCACCGACCATTGGGACTTGAGCCAGCTGGCCAGGGAAATAGGTGAGGCTCAAGCCATCCCCGCGAGCGTTAGGACGCGCTGTACATTCTCCGGGTCGGGTCGTCGCTTGCCCGCGTCGATCTCGCCGACAACCTTTACGATAGCGTCGTTAACGGGCGTGGGGACCCCGGCGAGGCGACCCTGCTCCGATATATACCCGTTCATGTACTCAACCTCGGTCCGGCGACCTTTCTCGACGTCCTGCCCCATCGAGGACTTCCAGTCGCCACCGCCGCTGGGCAGGAACTTGGCGTCGAGCTCCTCGAAAACCTGCCCGTCGTCGGCGCGGGCGAAGGTCTCTGCGGCGACGCCCTTCACCAGCTCGACCTGGAAGTTCTGGGCGAGGGCCACCTGGCAGGACTCCTTGCAGATGTGGATTTGTATCGTGCGGGCCTCGGGCATCGACGCGACGCCGTTAGACCCAAGGCCAGTCATCGCGGCGACAGGGTTGCCCGACGCGTTGGTCGTCAGCTTCGACCAGCGCTCGCCCCAGATGTTGGTGGTCGCTCGGGCGCCGTCGATGCAGTTGAGCATCGCGACGACCTCCTCGACCCGAGGCGTTACGCGACCGTGCAGCTCACCGACGCGGAAGACATCATGGCCCCGCGCGCGACCCGGCTCCCCTCCGCGATTCACGTGGCCGGGCTCCCACAGTGCCACCGTTATTCCGGACATCACGCATCCGACCTCGCGGTGGTAGCCCACGATGGAGGCGATGAGCTGGTCGTTCATGCAGTTCTGGGAGTCGACTACGAGGCCGTTCGGTACCAGCAGGCGCTTGACGAAATGCGCGGACCACTCGGTGTCGTAGCTCTTGACGGCGATAAACACGATATCGAATTTATTGCCCAGCTGCATCGCGTCGGACAGGTGAAAGGCGTTCACTGGGACCGTGAAGTCTCCCTGGGTCCCTGTAACTCTGAGCCCATCCCGGCGCATGGCGTCCACGTGCTCGCCCCACATGTCGATCAGAGCTATGTCGTACCCTTCGCGCGTCAGGAAGGCGCCGATGTAGCTGCCGGCGGCACCTACTCCCAGTATCGCGATTCGTTTGGTCAACTGAGCTCCCAGTTCCTCACTCGTTGTGCCTAACTTCGACTTCGAACTCGAATTCGAAGCCACCGTCGCTGGTCGACAACGTTCGGGACTCGACGGTGCCGCCGTCGGCCAGGGCGCGTCGGCGAGTGACCGGGTGGCCGGTTTCGGAGACCACCTGCCGGGCCTCGCAGTCGGCGAATAGCTGGAACAGCCCCGACCTGTCCAGTGCCACAGACCGTTTCACGTCCGCGATCATCGACTCCTGCTCAGCAAGTATTTCATGAGAATCCGCGACGCTGACCGCCTTGAAGCGGACGGTGTCGCCAGGGGTAGCCTGGGCCAGGAGGCTGATGTCCGGGCTGACTACGGTGGCGATCTTGGCGTAGCCACCGGTGGTGCCCCGATCAGCCAGCAGAATTATCGGCTGGCCGTTCCCGGGAACCTGGACTGATCCGAGAGCTGTAGCGTCCGACACTATGTCGGCCGCGCCCACGTGCTCAATTGAAGGGCCTTCCAGTCTGTAACCCATGCGGTCGGAGTCCTGGGCGACCGTGTAGTTCGACGACAAGAACGCGGAGACGCCATCAGACGAAAAGGCTTCCTCCTGGGGACCCATCACCACTCTTAGCTCATGGTCATGGCCGACGGACTCCGGAACGAGATCGTCTGGAAGTCCGTTGCCTTCGAGGGCCAGCGCTACCTCGGGCGAGAACGTTTTCAGGGTGTCACCGGCCATCAGAGCGCGTCCCTCGAAACCGCCAAAACCTCCTCGGAGGTATGTCGAGCGGCTGCCCATAACCAGCGGTACGTCGATGCCCCCGGCGAACGCGACGTAAGAGCGGAGCCCATCGTTGGGGCCCTCGAAATCCAGCACGCTTCCCTTTGAGGCAGAGAAGGACTGCCACCCGGGGAGCGGCTGCCCATCCAGCGTCGTGCCCAGATCGGCGCCGGTGATGGCAATCACCGTTTCTGCCAGGAAGCGGAGCCGCGGCCCATTGGCGGTGATCTCGAGTCCGGCGGCGCCCTCGCGATTTCCCAGCAGTATGTTGGCCACACGCAGCGCGGTGGCGTCCAGTGCCCCGGACTGCGGCACGCCGAATCGCTGGTAGGACGTGCGGCCCAGGTCCTGAACGGTGGTTAGCATGCCCGGGGCCAGGACCTCGAGGGTGTCGGAGCTCAAGCGATGGTCTCCGTGCTGACTTCATACTCGCCTGCTAGTACTTTTCGCTCGATGTCCCGGTACTCAATAACGCTTTCCATAGCCACGAATCTTACGTAGTCGCCGGCGGCGACGGCCGTTGGAGGCTCCCGATTCGGGTCGAACAGGCTGACGGGCGTCCGGCCGATAATACGCCACCCGCCTGGGCTGGCGACCGGGTATATGCCCGTCTGGCCCTCGGCGATGCCAACTGCGCCGGCGGGCGTCTCGGTACGTGGAGATTCCAGCCGTGGGGTAGCCAGGCGCTCGTCCAAGCCGCCCAGATAAGGGAACCCTGGGCTGAATCCGATCATGTGGACCAGGTATTCCACGCTCGTGTGGGCCTTGATCACATCCTCCGGGGTCATGTCCGCGTTGTCTGCCACAAACCCGATGTCCGGACCATAGTCGCTACCGTACAGCGTCGGGATGTGTACGAGCCTGCACCCCGGGGAGTCGACGCCGTCGGTGCCGGATTCGCCCACGCCGACTCCGAACTCCCGAATCGCCTGTTGCAACTCATCCGGAGGGGCCACCAGTGGATCGTACGAGACGAGCAGCGACCTGTAAGTGGGTACCGTCTCCAGCACCGCGGGCAGGTCCAGCGCTTCGAGCCTTGAGGCGAGGTCGTGTACCCTCCGGCTGGTCTCGACGTCGATAGCGTCGCCGAATTCGACGACGATCGCTCGGTCTCCGGCGGGCAGGATCTTCGGCGTATCGTACATGGAGTCGCTACACCAGCTCGTTGAGCGGCGCAATGTCGACGCCTTCCTTCGCGAGGGCTTCGTTCAGCGCCCTGGCCAGATCGACAGCGCCGGGGGTATCGCCATGAAGACAAAGGCTGTCGGCCTCCACGTCTATGATCTCGCCCGTGATGGCGGCGGCCTTCCCTTGGGTGACCATCCTTAGGCTCCGGTCGACGACCTCGGCGACGTCGTGCATCACCGACCCGGGCTGAGATCTTGGCACCAGCGTCCCATCAGCGTTCAGCGCCCTGTCCGCGAAGACCTCTCGGGCGACTCGCAGTCCGGCGTCCTCTGCCACCTCGGTCCAGCGAGAGCCGGCCAGTGCCAGCAAGATGACGTCGGGGTCGACCTCGAGGGCCGCCTCGCATATTGCCAGGGCCAGCTCCACGTCGTCGACGGCCATGTTGTACATCGCGCCGTGAGGTTTTACGTGCTGCAGCTTTTTGGCAGTGGTGAACGCCTGAAGCGCCCCCATCTGGTAGACGACGTCGTTTCTGGCCTCGTCGGGGTTAACGTTCATGTTGCGCCGGCCAAAGCCGCTCAGGTCCGGAAAGCTGGGGTGCGCGCCGACCGCGACACCGTGCTCTTCGGCCAGCCTGACGGTGGCCCGCATCCAGTTTGGGTCGCCGGCGTGAAAGCCGCAGGCGATGTTCGCCGACGTGATGTACTGGATGACCTCGGCGTCCAGCCCCAGCTTGTACGTGCCGAAGCTCTCGCCCATGTCGCAATTAAAGTCAATTCTGGAGGCCATCTCGCTGTCCTCTCGACCCGTCGGGTTGGGCCGGCGCGCGGCCCCGACAATTATAGCCGCTGCCTGTCCTCCCCGCCAGAGATTTCTGAGTATGCCCGGCCGCGTGGCTGGGGTTTTCGACGGGATGTGGGCATATGACTTGATCGCGCGCCTCGGGTATCATTGGCGCCACGCCAACCCCAAGGAGAATGCGCTATGCCAATTGTCAGACTGTACAGTGGTGACGACGGACAGTCCCACGTCGAGGAGATGAACACCGAATCGCACCCCGAGCTGACGGCGTTAGAGTCAGCGGTAGGGATAGCATTTCGGAGGTCCGAGCCAGGGCATTTCAACGACTGGCACCACGCGCCGCGCCGGCAATGGGTCATAACCCTCTCTGGCGAGGCCGAGATAGGCCTGGGTGACGGCAGCGTCCACCGCTACGGCCCTGGCCACGCCACCCTGGCCGAGGACCTGACCGGGCAAGGGCATACGACTCGTGTGGTGGGCGACGTACCGAGGGTTACCGCCACGATCCCGTTGTCGGACTGATCGGTGGGGGTGGGGCCGGGAATCTGACCCTGAGAGACAACGGCTTGCGGAAAGCGATTACCTCGAGATTACTATTTCTGGCGGCGGCGGGCAACGATGGCCCAGGCACGGGCAGCATCGACTACCCTGGGGCCAACCCCAACGTCATCGCTGTGGCCGCTCTCGACTCCACAGAGACCGTCGCCAGCTTCAGTAGCCGTGGCATCGACGATGGCGATGACGCTGTAATCTCCGAAAAAGAGGTAGAGTTGGCGGCAGCCGGAGTGGGCGTGGAGTCTACCTGGAACGACGGTGGTTACAACAGCATCTCCGGCACCTCGATGGCCGCTCCTCACATAGCGGGCCTGGCTGCTAAAGAGTGGTAGGGCACCGCAGCAGGCACCCGGCCACACCTTAGGACTTACGTCGAGGACATCACTCTCGCAAACGGTGGTGGCGCCGCGACAGGCTACGACATCGCTTCGGGCTACGGACTGGGTCATGTGACGCCGGCCGGCCCACCACCACCGCCCGCACTGCTGTCCATCTCGGTAACGCCGGCTAGGGCATCCATCGAAGAGGGTAAAACGCAGCAGTTTGCGGCGACGGGCGACTTCGACGATGGGACCGCCGCGGACATCACCTCAACCGCTACGTGGGCGAGCTCCGACACAGTCGTAGCCGCCATAGACAGTTCCGGTCTTGCCACTGGCGTGTTCGCGGGGACCACGAACATCACTGCCACACAGGACGGCATCACCAGCAATACGGCCGCGCTGGAGGTGACAGTGCCGCCTCCACCACCGACACTGTTGTCCGTCTCCGTAACGCCCACGAGTACCTCGATTGCCGAAGGGCAGACGCGGCAGTTCACGGCGACGGGAACACTTCGGACATGACTTCCACCGCTACGTGGGGCAGCTCGAATACAGCCGTAGCTACCGTAGACGGTTCCGGCTTGGCCACCGGCGTCTCGGCCGGCACCACCGATGTCACCGCTTCCCAGGACGGCGTCACCAGCAACATGGCCTCGCTAGAGGTGACCGCAGTCACGGTCGCCACCACCGTTAGCGTGGTCTCAATCGATTACGCAACTGAGGGCGGAAAAAGAGGCGACAGGCATCTCCTCGTTTTCCTTGCCCTGATGGACGATCTGGGTAACGCGGTGAGCGGTGCCGCCGTATCGATCAGGCTGGACAACACCACTACGGGAGGATCGTGGACCGGCACCAACACCACGGGCACGGACGGTACGACCGGCCTCGGGCTAAAGAATGCGCCCGCCGGCGACTATGTCACCACCGTTACCGGCGTGACCGCCAGCGGCTTAACCTGGGACGGTGGGACTCCAGCCAACGGGTACACGAAGACGAGCGGCAGTGGAAAAGGGAGCAGTAAGGCAACCCTCCAATAGTACGGTTCCCAACGGCTTCGGTTGAGAAGTACAGTGGGCTGCTATCGGCCGGCCCCACCGTTTTTCCCAATGCGTCGTCTCTGCTTATCAATTGCCCCCAGCGTTTGGCGGGATCGATTGGGCCATCTGATGACCACAGTTGGTGCCGTCACGCCGATTGGGGCGCGTGCCGCAGTGTCGGGCTCGGCGGTCCCTCATGAGTCTTTCGTCTTCGCGCTGTTGAGCGCTCGCCTCTCCGCCGAAGCCCGTAACGTTACGATATGTCCTGAGGCTCTATGCAGCCCTGCTCCCGAGTGCGCTCTTAAGGAACCGCTTCACCACGTGCACCGGCACGGCCAGCCCGACCTCGGGGCCGGTGACCATGGCGTTGACGCCGACCAGGCGGCCCCGGGCGTCGACGAGCGGCCCGCCCGAGTTGCCCGGTCTGAGGTTCAGGCTGACGGTCACCAGATCCCTGTGATCTTGGCTCGAATCGGAACCGTTGCCGGCGCCGATTACGACGCCGACGGCCACCGCTCCCTCGACGCCCCAGGGGTGGCCTGCCGCCATGACGAGCTGGCCGGGCCGCAGGGCCGTCGACTCTCCCAGGGGGATGGTCGGCAGGCCGCTGGCGTCTATCGAAAGCGCGGCCACGTCGAGCCGTTCGTCCTGCGCGATCAGCCTGGCAGGGAACCGGCGCCTGTCCCGTAGCACCACCTCCACCAGCCCTCGCTGGACCACGTGGGCGTTGGTCATCACGAGCCCGTCCGGGTGCCAGATGGTGCCGCCTCCGGCGCCACTTCGGCCTACGCGGACCTGCACGAGGCTGGGCCAGACCGATTCGACGAGATCGCTGAATCCGTCGTTTAGCCGCTGAAGCAAGGTCGGCCTGGCGCCGCCGTTCCCCATTGCTACTTGCGCTCGCCGACGGTAACGTCAAATTCCACTAGCTGGCCCCCGCGGACTACTCGCGCCGAGGTCGAGCGGCCGATAATGTCGCCGCCGAGCAGCGACATCAGGTCGTCGGGGACGCTGACCGACGTTCCGTCAATCTCCACCAGTGTGTCTCCCAGCAGGAACCCGGCCTTCTCAGCGGGTGCATCCGACTGGACTGAGCTCACCAGAAGCCCCGAGTCTTGCCCGGCCAGCTCGCGGAGCCGATCGGGCAGGGCGACCGGCTGGGTCCCAATGCCCAGGTAGCCTCTCCTGATACGTCCGTGGGACAGCAGGGTCTCGACGATGGCGTCCAGCGATGTTTTGGTAACCGTCAGGGCGACGCCTCGGAGCAGCGCAGATGTGTTGATGCCCAGTGCACCCCCGGCCGAGTCGACCAGCGGTCCGCCCGAGAAGCCGGGGTACATGACAACGTCGGTCTGTACATAACGTTCGAGGCTTCCACCTGCCGGGGTGCGCCACGGTCCGCCCAGGGCGCTTACGACTCCCAGGGTCGCGGCGGGGGTGCTGCCCGGTCTGCCCAGGGCAAGGACGAGGTGCCCCACCCTCGTGCTGGCGTCGTCGCCCCAAACGGCTGGGCGGAGGTCCGATGCGCTCGCCTTCAGAACGGCAACGTCCGTGGTTGGGTCGCGCCCCACGAGCTCCGCGCTGACGACGTCTCCTCCCTCAAGGGCCACGCGGATGTCGCTGTCGCGTTCGACGACGTGGTGCGCGGTCGCGATCACGCCGTCCGCTGACCACACGACACCGCTGGCCGGGTGTCTACGCCTGGCGGCGACCTGTGCCACGCCCGGCGCTGCCGAATCGACCACGCCTGCCAGGTCGTTAGATAGCTCGTTAAGTATTTCTGCCATTCCGGAGTCTCCTTTGATTAGGAGCGGCGAGTGCCGCCCCGGTCATGACTCCAGCCTAGCGAAAGTTTGACGCCCCGAGTACTAGACCTTTGGCTAGGTAGCGACCTGGAAATACGGGCAGGGCTCGCCCTGCACCCATCTTTGGGGGTGATAGCAGATCTGGCTGAAACGTCATTTTGAGAGCGGCAGGGCCAAACGACCGGGGCGAGTCTGCGGCAGAACCCATCGGTGGCTACTCGGCCCCCTCGTGGATCGTGCAGTTTGGGTCTCGGCCGTCCCGGCGGGCCACGAAAGGCAGGTTACAAAAAAAGCAGCCCGAGCCTGGCCGCGGTGGTGGCTGCCTCGGTGCGACTTCTCGCACCCAGCTTGGTCAGGATGGAGTTGACGTGGAACTTCACGGTATGGTCGCTGATATCCAGGTCGAACGCGATCTCCTTGTTAGAGCGACCTTCCGCCACCAGACGTAGCACCTCCAGCTCCCGTCGGGTGAGGACTCCCTGGACCGGTCCAGCGGAGGCATCGGCTGGAGCAACGATGGCGTCCGCCAGCGCCGGCGCCAGCACGCTCAGTCCCTTGACGGCGGCCGCAACGGCAACGGCCAGCTCGCCGCCCGAGGCGTCGCGGAGCAGGAGTACTCGCCCTCCTTCCAGGTAGACTTCGGCCGCGTGGGTATCGTCGGGGAGGAGGAACACCAGGGGCAGGCGGAGGGCCTGTAGCTCGCGAAGTGCGTCCACGACGACGTCAGGGTCCCACCCCGAATCGATCACGATGGCGTCCGGCTGGAGCGCCTTGAGGTCCGCGCTTGAGGCATCGCTTATGGTAGTGCGGCCAACCACTTCGATAATGGACTCATCGTCGAGCAGCGCGGCCAAGCCCGCGCGCGCCAGGGGGTCGTCTGCCGCCACGAGGACTCTGTACGTGGTGGTCAAGCCGAAACGCCGCCGGTGTGGACCGGGGCCTCCAAAATCGTAGCCTGGCTGGATGGCGCCGGGTCTTCTTGCATGTCTAAACTCAAATTATAGCACCGCGCACGCCTCCGAAGGTCAGCGCGGGAGCGACTATGCGGTGCGAAGTTTTCACCGTTCCAGGACGTTGCCCGCCTATGCCCGGCGTAGTAACCTGGCTTCGTCTCTTGCTACAATCGAGACCGAAGACAACCGGCTCGCGTCTCGATGGAGCACTCCCGAGTCGGGCGCCGCTTCGACCGCAGGCTACTAACCAGTGGGGTGTAGCCGCCGTTATAGTTTAGTGAAACCGCGAACATTCGAGAGGTCGTATGAGTATGCAGGAGATGCAGAAGTCGATCACCGATACCAGAGCCAAGATCTCCGAGATAATGGTGCGCCTTTGACCTCTCCGCGGACGACCGGGAGATCGCACGAATCGAAAAGCAAGCGGCCGAGCCAACCTTTTGGGAGGACAACGAACAGGCCCAGCGCATGATGCGCGACCTCTCCGCGATGAAGCAGAGAGTGGACGATTGGAGAGCCCTGGACGGCAGCGCCCAGGACCTCGATGAGCTACTCACGCTGGCGGTGGCCGACGACGATGCGTCAATGTTAGACAGCTTTTCCACCGAGTACGGTGAGATCGTCAGGAAGCTGAAAAAGCTTGAGTTCAAGCTGGTGCTGTCCGGTGAGTACGACGCCCGAAGTGCCATTGTGGCGCTTCACGCGGGTGCAGGGGGAGTCGATTCTCAGGACTGGGTTCGGATGCTGATGCGGATGTATCTGCGATGGTCGGAACGCACAGGGTTCGACCGAGCGGTGCTGGATGTCTCTCCCGGCGAGGAGGGTGGCGTTAAAAGCTCTGTCATCCAGATATCGGGCCCCAATGCCTACGGCTATTTGAAGGCGGAACGAGGAGTGCACCGGCTCGTCAGACTCTCGCCCTTCGACGGGAGCCACGCACGACATACATCTTTCGCTCTGGTCGAGGTGATGCCCGAGGTAGAAGAAGGGGTCGATGTGACAATCAACCCCGACGATATAAGAATCGATACTTTTCGGGCCGGAGGGCACGGCGGCCAGAACGTACAAAAAAACTCCACGGCGGTGCGGATAACCCATCTCCCTTCGGGCTTGCGGGTCGTTTGCCAGAATGAGCGCTCACAGCACCAAAATAGAGAGATCGCCATGCGTATCCTGCTGTCGAGACTGGTCGAGTTGGAGATGAAGCGGCGCGCCGACGAACTCGCTAAGATAAAGGGAGAACACATCTCCCCGGAATGGGGCAACCAGATACGCAGCTATGTCATCCACCCGTACCAGATGGTCAAGGACCACCGAACGGACCTGTCCGTCTCGGATGCGGAAGGAGTGCTTGACGGCGACATCGACGATTTCATAGAGAGCTATCTGTCGTCCACCGTCGGTGCTCAGGCGGATTGACGTAAGCTTTTTCGTGGCCGCGCACCAGTCGAACCGACAGGCGGCGCGGCTCATCCAAATAACGGATAAAACCTGAACTTAATGGGAAGTGTGATGAGAAAGATCATCTGGCTCCTGGCAGCTTTGGTTTCGATTGCGGCGGTGGCGTGTGGCGAGGACGCCAACGAGGTTTACACCGTCCCGGCCGCGTCGACGGAGTCGGCCGCCCCGGCCTCCACTGCAACAGCATCCGCGGTGGTGACGGCGCCGTCGCCGTCTCCGACGGCGCTCGCCCCGGAGGTAGCTCAGGCGGCGCCTACCTCGGTCCCTGTCGCACCGCCGGCGGAGATCCCGGCTGAGCCCGATGATGGCAAGATCCGCGGCGGAACGTTCAATCGACTCTGGGCCGATCCGCCCACTCTGGACCCGCATTTGACCACGGATACGACCTCCGCCGGCGTCGTGGTCGAGCTATTTAGCGGGCTTGTGACTCTGAACACCGATCTTCAGCTGGTGCCGGATATCGCCGAGAGCTGGGAGATCAGCGACGACGGCAAGGTGTACACGTTCTACCTTCGGCCGGACGCAAAATTCCACGACGGCAAGCCGATAACGGCGCCGGACTTCAAGTGGTCGATCGAGCGTGCGGTTAGCCCCGAAACGGCTTCGCCGGTAGCCGACACGTATCTGGCCGACATCATCGGCGTGAACGACGCCCTGGAGGGCGTGACGGAAGATGTCAGCGGCGTCAAAGTCATAGACAGCCACACGCTCCAGATAACAATCGATGCGCCCAAAGCGTATTTCCTGGCGAAACTCACTTATCCGACGGCTTACGTGCTGGACCAGGAGAACGTGGAGTCAGGTGGAAGGAACTGGACGGATACGCCCAACGGCTCCGGTCCGTTTCGGCTTAAGGACTACCGCATCGGCGAGCGCATCGTTCTGGAGCGGAACGAGAACTATTATCGAGAGCATGCCTACCTGGACTCGATCGTCATGAATCTTGCGGGCGGCCAGTCGATGGCCATGTACGAGAACGATGAGATCGACATCACCGGCGTGGGCCTGTTCGACCTCGAGCGCGTGCTGGACCCGCGAGAGGAATTGAACCGGGAGCTGGTCGTCGCGCCCCCCGATTTCAGTGTTTCTTACGTTGGATTCAATACGACCATGCCACCCTTCGACGACGCCAACTTCAGAAAGGCACTAAATCACGCTGTCGACAAGGAGCTCATCGCTAAAGAGGTCCTTTCCGAGCTGGTCGAGCCAGCTTACGGCGTGCTGCCGCCGGGTTTTCCCGGCTTCAACCCCGACCTTCAGGGGCTGACCTACGATGGAGAGCTGGCGCGGCGGCTGCTGGCGGAATCCAAGTATGCTGACGCTGACACTCGGCCTCGAATCGTTGTCACGGTCCCAGGGACGGGCGGCACAATCGGCCTCGACCTCGAGGTAGTTATCGAGATGTGGAAGCAAGAGCTGGGAGTCGAGGTCGAAATCCAGCAGGTTGAGTGGGCTACCTACTTGCAGGACCTAAACGAGAGCAAGTTTCAGGCGTTCGCGGGACTCGGCTGGGAGGCCGACTACCCCGACCCTCAAGACTTCTTGGATATCCTGTTCCACACTGATAGCTCCATCAATCACGGCGGGTTCTCCAACGCCGAGGTAGACGCTGTTCTCGAGGTGGCACGCACGGAGCCGGACGCGCTAAAACGCGTTCAGCTCTATCATGAGGCTGAAGAGTTGATTGTGAATGACGCCGCGTGGGTGCCCCTCTGGTTCACCGGCGAGCGGTACGTGCTGATCAAGCCCCATGTGCAAAACTACCGCGTGACGCCGATGATTATCCCCAAGCTCAAGCAGATTCACTTTTCCGATAGTTAGTCACACCTTACGTCTCTTTGGGGGCCGCCTCGATGGGAGTATTCCATCGGGGCGGCTTGCGGTCGGGGGCACGCCCGGATATGCTTGCAAGGCAAGGCCCGAGGCGTGCCTGACACCGACCGGGCGCGCCGCTCCGGGACGGGCGGGGCCAGCGAAGAGGTACCGCTAGATGTGGATCTATATCGCGCGCAGACTGATGTGGCTACCCGTTCTGTTGCTCGCGACCTCATTCGTCACCTTCACCCTTGGGCGCTTCGGACCGGGCGACCCTGTGCAGGTGATACTAGGGGCGAGATACGATCCAGACTCGGAGGTTACCCGTAACCTCCGTCAGCAATTTGGGCTGGACAAGCCCTTTCTAATCCAGTACAAGGACTATATGTGGGGCGTGGTCCGCCACGGAGATTTCGGCGAGAGTTACAGGTTCCGGGGCAGGGAGGTTAGCTCGCTCCTGGGTGCGAAGATATGGGTTTCGTTCCAGGTGAACGCCGCCGCGATGATCGTAAGTCTCGGCATTGGGCTGCCCCTCGGGTTCTGGATCGCCCATAGACAGGGGAGCTGGCAGGACCCGACGACCGTGGCCATCGCGCTGGTACTGATGTCCATTCCGATCATGGTGAGCATACCAGCAGTGCTGTGGGTGATGTGTCTGCAAACGGACCTCGTTCCGTGCTCGGGGTGGGGCGGCTTTTGGAGCACCAAGATGATTGTCCCGGCGATCACGATGGGCTTACCCGGGGTGGCCGGTTTCGCCAGATTTATGCGTGCGAGCACCCTGGACGTGATGGGCCAGGATTTCATTCGCACCGCCCACGCCAAGGGGCTGTCATCGTTCACGGTCGACTATCGCCACGTGTTCAAGAACTCCATGATTCCCATTGTGACAATACTTGCCTTCGCGCTAGCTGGCATGCTGAGCACGTCATTCATTACCGAACGGATTCTTGGTATTCCTGGGGTGGGCAACTTCGCCATAGACTCGATATTTAACCGCGACTACCCGGTAATCATGGCGATCGTGCTGCTGGGGGCAGGGGCTTTCGTCATCGCAAACCTCATCGCGGACATCGCTTACTCGATAATCGATCCGAGAATCCGGTACCAGTAGGTAGGGCGTCAGCACGTGGCAGTCAGAGAAATTGCCGCAGACTTCAGGGAGCAGGAGTCCCGGGGCCATCTGGCACGGGCGTGGTCCAGGCTTGTTCGAAAGAAGATCGCGGTTGTTTGCATGGCTGCCTTGGTGATCGTTTACACAGCCGGCATACTTGCGCCCTTCCTCGCGCCGTATGAATACACTGCACAAGACTACACCGCCATCCGAAAGCCCCCCAACCGCGAGCACTGGGCCGGGACCGATCTCAAAGGTAGAGACCTGCTGTCTCGCGTACTCTGGGGCATTCAGAACACAGTTGTCATTACAGTCATTTCGATGGCGACGGGCGGCCTTGTAATCGGGGTCACGCTGGGTCTCGTGTCGGGCTATTTCGGCGGGAGAATTGACGCCCTGGTTATGCGTATTGGAGAAGTGTTCGCATCCTTCCCTGACATCCTGCTCATAATAATCTTGGCCGCAACCCTGCGGCCGAGAATACTGGACTGGGTGAGATCGCTGGAAGACAACACGGCTCTTGACGGGTTGGTGAGGAGCGGCGTGGTGGATTACACGGTGATCTTCCTTGCCCTCGTGTCGTTTAGCTGGATAGGGATGGCCAGATTGGTACGAGGCCAGGTGCTCTACCTGAAAGAGACTCAGTTCATAGAGGCGGCAAGGGCTTTGGGTTCGTCGACAAGCAGAATTCTGTTTCTCCACCTGCTGCCGAATGCGATTAGTCCCATCGTGGTCTCCGTTACCATGAGCATGGGCGTACTAATCGGGACGGAGATTATCCTTAGCTTCCTAGGTCTGGGCATCCAACCGCCCCGTCCGAGTCTGGGGCTCATGCTCCAAGAAGCGGGCAGCCTGAGCGCGCTGCGAGAAGTCCCGTGGATGCTTCTGACGCCCGGCCTGGTCGCGTGGACACTTGTATTGTCCTGGAACCTGCTGGGCGACGCGCTCAACGACGTGCTGAACCCGCGTACCCGGTAACGCCCGCCCGCGCGGTAACCGAGGCGGCTAACGATGAAAATCTACCTGGTCGACGGCACTTACGAGCTGTTCCGGGCTTTCTTCGCCTTGCCTCCCCTGAAAGCGCCGGACGGCAGGCCGGTAAGCGCGGTTCGCGGTCTCATTCAGACGCTTCTGCAGCTCTTGAGACAGCCGGACGTGACTCACCTGGCGTGCGCCTTCGACCACGGGATAACTTCGTTTCGAAACGACCTGTTCGAGGGGTATAAGACGGGCAGGGACACTCCGGAAGAGCTTAGCTCCCAGTTCGAGCTTGCGGAGAGAGCGTCATATGCTCTCGGTATCGTGACCTGGCCGATGGCGGAATTCGAAGCCGACGATGCGCTGGCGACCGCCGCCGCAAAGTGGGAGAACGATCCGGAGGTGGAGCAGATCGTCATCTGCACGCCCGACAAAGACCTGTGTCAGATGGTCCGGGGAAATCGGGTAGTCTGCCTGGACAGACGGAAAGGGCTCGTCCTCGACGAAGAGGCGGTCGCGGATAAGTTCGGGGTCGGGCCGCGATCGATACCGGACTATCTGGCGTTGGTAGGCGATTCAGCGGACGCGATTCCCGGGATACCCAGGTGGGGCGCCAAGAGCACGGCGGCGGTGCTGGCCAGATACAGCCATCTGGAAGAGATTCCAGCCAGCTCCGCGGTTTGGGACGTCGCGGTACGGGGCGCCAAAACCATGGCGGTTAACCTGGCTCAGCGTCGAGATGACGCCGACCTGTTCAAGGACCTGGCCACACTGCGGACGGACGCGCCGATCGCCGAAACCCTTGACGAGCTCAGGTGGCAGGGAGCCCATGCGACGCAGTACCGGTCTCTCTGCGCGGAACTGGGCTTCCAGCGTCTGGCTGATGCGCCGGCCAGTTGGCGCGGGAGGTAGGGTCGTCGAGGCGCCGCAGGAGTACCCCCGGTGGGACTCGAACCCACGCACCTGGCTCCGGAGGCCAGTGCTCTATCCGCTGAGCTACGGGGGCATAGCGCGATACAAATATAGCAGCCGATGTCGAAATTTGACAGGTCCGGGGGCGGGCGCCACGATGTATTCACATGGGTTGCACGCTCAAAGTAGGCGTCGTAAGGGCTTGACATCGCAACCTGGGGTTAATATGATTATGCCGCCATTTATTATCGCCGGTGGTTACCGGCGAAAACTTTGTGTGCGTCGTTGCAAATTAATCAGATGAGTGGGGCTGACGGCCTCAAACCTGCTGGAGTTATCCGAGAGGGGGTCTAATGAGAAAGCGTCTCCCTGTAAAGGGCGTGGCAATTGCCCTGCTTTCCTCAGTACTAATTTTCGCGTTGATGGCTTGTACCGGCGATCCTGGCAATCCTGGCGCATCTGGTCTGCCTGGAAACCCGGGGAACCCCGGTGAACCGGGTCCCCCGGGGCCTCAGGGCGAACCGGGCTTGCCTGGTCTGCCGGGTAGTCCCGGCAACCCCGGCAATCCGGGTCCTCAGGGCGCTCAGGGTAACCCGGGCGCGCCTGGAGTGCCGGGTCCATCCGGGCTTACCGGCTCGACGGGGCCCGCGGGTGAGGAAGGCGGTTCTGCCAGCCTCGCCGCTGCCGCAACCGTTGTCGGCGAAACCATCCGTTTCTGGGGCGCCGGCTTCGACTCGGGTGAAACGGTGCTCGTCGTCGCCGTCAACGCGACTGCAGCTGGCGACACGATACTCGTTAGCGGAACCGCGAACTCCTCCGGGGCGTTTATGGCCGAGGCATCGAATCCGCTGGGTGCGGGCGTCTATAGCGCCCAGGTAACCGGCGAGTCGGGCACGGTGGCAACAGCCCCGCTGGTGATCGTCGAAGCGAAGTAGAAGGCCACGGGTCTCGGCTGCCAGAGTGCTGGTCTTCGACCCACGAAACTTGAACCGGAGCACCCCTCACCATTAATGGTGAGGGGTGCTGTGCGTAGAGGTCCACCGCCGCGGATTCTAGGTGGCGCCTCCGAATCCCTGATTTTGGCGCTTTCGGATGCTCTGGGCTAACGGCCTTGAGCTTGTTGGAGTTATCCGTGGGGGGGTCAAATGAGAAGACGTTTTCCCGCTAACGTCATAGCAACGGTCCTAATTACCTCCGTATTCGCTCTCGCGATGACAGCGTGTACCGGTCCGGCTGGAGCGCCCGGTCTTCCGGGTGAGCCAGGCAATCCTGGCAATCCGGGACTTGCGGGCGCCCAGGGTCCCGCGGGCGAACCAGGACTTCCCGGGCTACCAGGCAACCCTGGTAACCCTGGACCCCCCGGCGCGCCAGGACCCGACGGACAAGCGGGTCCGACGGGCGCTCCCGCGGTCTCTCCCGGCGCCCGCATCGTCGTGAGCAAGGCCATGATCGGCGCAACGGACGATCCATTTTCTGTCATGGGTTCGGGCTTCGGTCCGGGGGAGTCGGTGACTCTGCTACTCCTCTTGGACCCTGACCGACAGATCATTCTGGGTGGCGCGCGCGGCGCTCAGATCCGCGCCAATGAGTCTGGCGCATTTTCCACTAGCTTCGATGAGATCGGCGGGGACGCATCCAGCCTATCTAGCGCAATCGGCATCAGGACCTTGGTGGCCAGTGGGCTCGATGGCGCTCGTGCCACCGTGCCCGTGGAAGTCGTCCAGCGGGGGATGCCCGCCACCTCGGTGTCCACCAGCCTTGCGGCCGCGGCAACTGTCGTAGGCGAAAACATCAAGATCTGGGGCGCTGGATTCGCCGCGGATGAGTCGGTTACCGTAGTGGCGGTTGCAGCGTCATCGGGGGCCGATAGGATTCTCGTCGGCACGGACGCCAATAGCTCCGGAGCGTTCATGGTCGAATCGTCCAATTCGTTGGCGGTGGGTGTCTACACCGTCCGGGCCGATGGCGACATGGGGTCAACGGCCACGGCCCCGCTAGTGATCGTCGAAGAGAAGTAAGATACTCCGGGACATGAGTCCGGGTGCCGGCCATCTGACCGAATAGCGATCTGACGGCAGAGCGCCCCTCGTCTTAATCGGCGAGGGGCGCTCTTATTTAGGGACCATCCCCCATTTTGGGAACGAGTCCGGCGCCGGTTGGCTGCCATACTCTGGCGCTTGAGCACCATTTGGAGACGGAGTCGCCCGCGGGGTTGACAAGTCGATGGCCAACGTGCGGACGGCGCCGGAGGCCGTGCCAGTCCCGGACGGCGGGGGTTCTTCAGGTCGTTCTGGTCAACTTGAGTGTCTTGATGCGCCTGCCCACCGTCGACATGACTTCGATTCGCATGCCGTCGTGGTGTACGGTGTCGCCAACGCTGGGAATCCTGCCAAGCTGCTCCAACACGTAACCGCCCAGGGTGTCGTACCCTGTGTTTTCCACGGTCACCTGCAGCGCCTCTCTGAGCTGGTCGATTCCCAACCGCGCGTCAACGAAGTATTCGTTTGAGCCGATATTCTGAATCTCAGGCTCGTTCACGTCAAACTCGTCATGAATCTCGCCGACGATCTCTTCCAGCAGGTCCTCGATGGTGACGATCCCTGAAACGCCGCCATACTCGTCGATCACGACCGCCAGGTGGACCCGCTTATCCTGGAACTCGTCAAGCAACTCTTCCAGATTTTTGGATTCGGGGATGAAAAGGGCGGGCCTGGTCACGGCGCCGGCGGTGAGTTCCTGGGCCGAGTCCTTCCCCTCTATCAGGTACTGGATGGTGTCTCTGGCGTGCGCGACGCCCTCGATGTGGTCCAGGTCGTCCCGATACACGGGAATGCGGCTGTGGCCTCCAGCCAGCATCTGCTCGGCCAACTCTTTCAGAGAGGTGCCGACCTCGACGGCAATGATGTCGACGCGGGGCACCATGATCTCTCTGGCCATCGTCGTGTCCAGTCGGACTACGCCACGAATCATCCGGACCTCGTGCTCGTCCAGCATCTCGCCAATTGGATTCGCCGGAAGCTCTACATCGACGTTCTGATCGGAGGCAGCGTCCTCCCCGTTGCTGTCGCCTGCTCGGATCCTCGAGAGCAGCAACGACTGGAGAATCAAAATCGGGAAGAGGGGCCAGGATAAGACCCGCGATAGGGGAAGGGCTGCTGCCGAGACCTGACTCGGCCAGGCCGCGGCGATGGCCCGGCTGGTCGCCTGGAGAAGTGCCAGCCCGGCAAGCGTGGCCACCGCACTCAGGGAGATGATCGGCCAGTCGGTGCCGGTCCGTGACATGACAAGGGCGGCTGCGGACAATACCGATGCAGTCACCGCGCCAAGGTTTGCCAGCCGGAATGGCGCGGTTGGCCCAGCGGGTATGCCCCGCCCGGCCCCGTTCGACACGGGGTCATTGGGATCAGGATCAGGTGAGAGTATCCCTGCCTGGGCGCGAAGTTTCAGAGCGATGGCGGCTGCGGCGGTCTCGGTCAGGCCAAATATGGTGATCGAGATCGCCAGCGCTAACGCCGACCACGTACTGTCAGTCTCCAATTCAAACTCCCCTGGCCTGGGAGAATTCCTTCGACCAGGTGTCTACTTCGGCTTTTGCCGCGAGGCGGCGTCCTTTTTTGGGAAGACCTTGGCGGGTACGCCGATGGCGCCGTGGTCTGGCGGGACGTCCCTGTTCACGACCGCCCCCGCTCCCGTATACGAGCCCGCGCCCACCTTAACAGGCGCGACCAGCATCGTGTCGGAGCCGATGGACACGTCGTCTTCGATTACGGTCAGGTTTTTCTTCTCGCCGTCGAAGTTGCAGGTGATGGTGCCCGCACCGATGTTGACGTTTTTGCCCACCTGTGCGTCACCGATGTAGCTAAAATGGCCAGACTTGGTGCCCCTTCCCAGTCTGCTGTTTTTGACCTCGGCGTAGTTGCCGATATGGACCTCGGACTCCAGATGCGCGCCCGGCCTCAGATGACTGAAAGGGCCCACTTCCACCCTGTCCTCGAGGGTTGCGCCCTCGACCACGGATGACATGATCTTGCACTCGTGGCCTATCAGCGAATCCTCGATGATGGAGTTGGGACCGATCTCGCATCGCTCTCCAATTTCCGTTTGGCCCTTGAGGTGGGAGTTTGGCAGGATAACCGAGTCCTGGCCAATTCTCGTGGAGTAGCCGATGTATACCGAGTCTGGGTCCGGCATTGAGACACCCGCTGCCATCCAGCGCACTCGAATGCGCTGCTGCAGGACGCGCTGGACCCTGGCTAGCTCGACGAGATCGTTCACGCCCAGTGCCTCGTCCCCGTCGGCGGTCTGGACCGACTCGACGATGGAGCCGTCGCTGCCTGCCAGAGCTACGAGGTCGGTCAGGAAGACTTCGCCCACCGGCGATTCCGTTAGCTTGGGCAGACTGTCCCAGAGCCAGGCTGCGTCGACGCAATAGACGCCGGCGTTAACCTCGCGGAGATCCAGTGTTTCGGGGTCCGCCACACTCTCTTCGACGATGGCCATGACGCGCCCGTCGTCGGACCTGACGACCCGGCCCAGCCCCCTGGGGTCGGTAAGCTCAGAGGTGAGCACGGTAAGGGTCGCGCCGTCTGCGGAGTGTGCGTGGACTAGCATCTCGAGGGTTTTGGGCTCGATCAGTGGGACATCGCCGGCCAATACGACGACTGTCCCCTCGTGGGCCAAGTGGTCCCGAGCCTGCATCGCCGCGTGGCCGGTGCCCCGAGGCTCTTCCTGTTCGGCGTAGAGCACCGAGTCCCCGAGAGCGCCGCGGATGCCCACGCTGTCAGGCGGCGCCACCACCACGACGGGACCCAGGCCAGCGTCAAGGACGGTGTCTACGACGATCCCCACCATTGCTCGGCCGCAGATCTTGTGGAGGACCTTCGGCGTGGCGGACCTCATTCGGGTCCCTTTGCCGGCGGCCAGAACAATTGCTGATGGTGTACTCATCGGGTGAAAAACAAAAAGCGCCTAACAAAAACAGCGCGGGTGCCGCGTGCCAGGCGCCTTCGTGCGAAGCGGTCTATAAGGCGAATCTTCCACTCTGGGCAAATGCTAGCAAAGGGTCCATGAGGTGTCAATACGACCTGGGCGTCACGGTATGGACAAGTTTCGGTGCCTGCCGTATCCTAGGGGCCGTCTTAATTCCTGTTTGGTCGCCGCGAATGGCCGCAGCGACCGTCCCGAAAGGAGTCAGAGTTTGGCAAGCTTCAAGGTCGTCACACAAAAGCCGGGAGGTGTGACGTTCGACATGGCTGGCGGGTCATACGAGTTGGAAATGGAGTCGCTCAGCACCGTGGGCGCCGAAATCGTCGAAATCCCGGCGACCACGGAGGACGAGTTCATTGCGTCCGCGCGAGACTGCGACGCCCTGATAGCCAGGGGACGTCGTATCAGCAAGAAGATTATCGACAGCCTGGAGAAGTGCAGGGTGATCTCGCTGGGCAGCGTGGGCGCGGATGTCGTAGATGTGGTTGCAGCCACGGCGCGGGATATACCTGTGACCCATGTGCCTGACACGTTTATCGAGGAAGTCGCCGACCACACCATGATGCTGATGTTGGCCACGTTTCGGCGGCTTACGACCCTCGACTCATACGTAAGGGAGGGTCGGTGGAGCGAAGGCAGGCCAATGCTGTCAAATTACCCTCGACTTATGGGCCAAACGCTCGGATTTATCTCGTTCGGCCACGTGGCCAGGGCCACTTCGGTGCGTGCAGCCCCTTTCGGAGTTCGCATGATCGCCTATGACCCATATATCGAGGAGCTGACAACTACGGGGCACGGAGTCGAGCCCGTAGGATTTTACGAACTTCTGGAGCGCTCCGATATTATCTCAATGCACGCGCCCTCCACTGACGAAGCGCACCACCTGATGCGGGAGGAGCACTTCCGCCGGATGAAGCCGACCTCGCTGTTCATCAATAATGGCCGAGGCCCAACAGTCGAAGAGTCAGGGCTTATCAAGGCGCTTCAGGAGGGATGGATTGCCGGCGCCGGCCTGGACGTCCTTGAAAAGGAGCCTCCCGACCCGGAGAACCCGCTCCTACATATGGACAACGTGATCCTTACACCGCACGTGGCGTCGGCCTCCCAGCGAATGGGGCCCGAAACCCGGCGACGGGTTGGACAGGAGATATCGCTCGTCTTGTCCGGGCGCTGGCCCAGGACCTGCGTCAATCCATCGGTGCTGGAGAAGACCGACCTTCGCAGGTGGCAGCCCTACTCGATGCAGCGGGGGCCCAATTCCTAACTAGTTCCATTCGCCGATGCCGGGTGACGGAGGCAGACAAAGGCTGGGGCGATCACCACTCTTGCGCACGAGGACAGCGAGAGCGGTGGAGCCAGAGTCATAATTTAGCGTCTGTGGCATGGTGGCGGCTAGCCGCGGAGTGGCTATCGGGCGCGGCCTTCCAGACCGGCGACTTGTTCGGTGTGAGAGGAATTGCTACAATCGGGCCGGACGGGTATGTGCGCATCTCGTCGCCCCTCAAGCTGTCTCTTTGCTCTTCCCAGGTAGCAGTACAGACGGCTCTTATTTCAACCATTAGAGGAAGGTAACGCAAATTTGGCCGACATAAACGTAGCAATTATCGGGGTTGGTAATTGCGCTTCATCGCTTGTTCAGGGGATTACTAAGTACGCGGACGCCACTGCCAACGATACTATCCCGGGCATAATGCACCCCGTGCTGGGTGAGTACGGCATCGGCGACATAAATATCGTGGCCGCTTTCGACGTCGACTCCACCAAGGTCGGGATGGACGTGTCGCAGGCGATATTCGCGGAGCCGAACAACACGATAAAGTTCCA
The DNA here is from genome assembly GCA_965248005.1 of Dehalococcoidia bacterium. Classification (GTDB taxonomy): domain Bacteria; phylum Chloroflexota; class Dehalococcoidia; order Lucifugimonadales; family UBA1123; genus CBDFIE01. Next base: position 323,036 of record OZ252049.1, on the reverse strand, counting down.
GGACGTTCCCAACCTGGGCGTGACCGTGCAACGCGGCATGACGCACGACGGCGTCGGCCACTACATGTCTGAGATCATCAAGCGAGCACCGGGCCCGACTGACGATGTCGTAGGGATATTGAAGGACCGCCAGGTGGATGTCGTAGTCAACTACCTGCCCGTCGGGTCCGAAGAGGCCACCAAGTGGTACGTCGAGCAGGTGCTGGCGGCGGGCTGCGGCTTCGTCAACTGCATCCCGGTGTTCGTGGCCAGCGGGGAAGGCGACTACTGGCAGCGACGGTTCAGGGATGCCGGGTCCCCGATTGTCGGCGACGACATCAAGTCGCAGGTTGGTGCGACTATCGTGCACAGGGTGTTGACCAGGCTGTTCATGGACAGGGGTGTGCAACTCGACCACACTTACCAGCTTAATTTCGGCGGGAACTCCGACTTCCTAAACATGCTGGAGCGCGAGCGCCTGACTTCCAAGAAGATATCCAAGACCAATTCCGTTAAGTCCCAGGTGGAGTACGAATTGGGCCCGGACGACGTCCACATTGGCCCCAGCGACCATGTGCCCTGGCTGTCAGACCGGAAGTGGGCCTACATTCGACTGGAAGGTACCAGCTTCGGCGACGTGCCGCTGAACGTCGAGTTGAAGCTAGAGGTCTGGGACAGCCCCAACTCGGCTGGAGTGGTGATTGACGCCGTTCGATGCGCGAAAATCGCCAAAGACCGTGGTCTCGCCGGTCCCGTCTTAGGCCCCTCCGCGTACTTCATGAAGTCCCCGCCCGTTCAGTACACCGACTCCGAGGCCCGCCAGATGGTCGAGGACTTCATCGTCGGAAACGAGAACTGAGGGCCGAGTCGATCAGAGCCACATCACTCACTGAACTGCATCCCACCCGATATGGGAGCAGGCCGGGCCACGGCGATTTGAAGACGCTACCGGCCGAGCGCAACTCCTGAGACGACCGTTTCGGCCCCCGACAATCCTCTGGTGTTGCCTAGCTACGAGGAGGTCGCCCTCCCGATTGATCGTCGATACGTATCCGGTTTCCGCTAGCCATATAGAGCCCATCGCTATAACATGTGCCAATGTCGCACAGTGCGCACCGAGATGAACATCAAGAGTGAGCGCTCATGAGCCTAGTCAGCTCTCACCACGGGCACGGCCGGCCGATCTGATCGAAGAGGATGCCATGAATCGGGCCCTGAAAATCGGATTTATCTCCCCGTACGATCACGCATTTCACGGCGGAGTGACCAGCCATATCACCATGCTTTCCGCCCAGTTCCGAGCGTGGGGGCACTCGGTGAAGGTTATGGCGCCGTGCTCGTCGCCCCAGCGCATAAGCGATGAGGACTTCGTTCCCATGGGTCGGCCTGTGCCGGTGCCCAGCGGCGGGTCAATAGCCAGGGTGTCGTTTTCGATATGGCTGAGGCCCAGGATCAAACAGTTCCTCCAGCAGCAGTCCTTCGACGTAGTACACGTACACGAGCCGTTCGCGGGGGTCGTGCCGCTGAGCGTGCTTAGCCTCACCAACGCGGTCGATAGCGTGAACGTCGGCACCTTCCACACCTACCGCGGCACAAGGCTCTACGGGATTGGCGGCAAACAGCTTGCCATGCCGCTCTTTCGTAGGCTGAGCGGACGCATCGCCGTCTCGGAGGCCGCCCACCAGTTCATCAGCAGACATTTCCCGGGCGAGTACCAGATCATACCAAACGGCATCAACGTGGACGAATTCACCGACGCAGAGCCGATTCCCGAGCTGATGGATGGCAAGATCAACCTGCTCTTCCTCGGCCGGCTGGAGAAGCGCAAGGGTCTCAAGCACTTGCTAGCCGCCTACAGCAAGCTGAAGTGGGACTGGCCCGAGCTAAGATTGATCGTGGTCGGACCAGGCAAGCCCGACGACGAGTCCTACCGGATAATGAGCGAGCGCAACCTCCAGGACGTGATGTTCGTGGGCAAGGTGTCCGACAGCGAGAGAGCGCGGTACTTCCGGTCCGCGCACGTATATTGCTCTCCGGCAACAGGCCGCGAGAGTTTCGGGATCGTGCTGCTGGAGGCGATGGCGTCGGGCACGCCCGTGGTTGCCAGCGACATCGCGGGATACGCCGGTGTCGTCACCCACGGCGAGAACGGGCTTCTGGTGCCACCCAAGAAAGAAGACGAGTTGGCCGACGCCATTGCGACGCTTCTGCGGGACCCGGGTCTGCGAGCCCGGCTGGCCGCAAGTGGCGCGGCGAGAGCCGACGAGTTTCGCTGGGAGCGAGTCGCCGCCAGGGTGATAGACTACTACCAGCTTTGCCTGAACGAAAAAAAACGAGCTGTCTTGTCCCACTGATGCTTGGCTGCGGCCGGTCGCCCAAAGGATGAGGTCAGTGTCGGGTCAGAGGTAGCTCAGCTGCTTGGTCGCAACCAGGTCCGCGAAGAGTTCTCTAACCGTATTGGGACGCCCGTCGCTCTGTTTCTGGGCGGGTTGGGCCTTACCCCGAACGCCCTCACGTTATCCGGCCTTGTGATCGCCGGCCTGGGCGCTTTTCTGGCAAGCATCGACCAGCTTTGGGGCGCCGGTCTCGTGCTTCTGTCTTCCAGCGTCTTCGACCTGTTCGATGGCGCGTTGGCGCGGGCCACGGACAGGGTCACTCGATTTGGCGCCTTGCTCGACTCGGTGGTGGACAGGGTGTCGGAGTCGATCGTCCTCTTTGGCCTGCTCATTCACTACCTGTCGGATAGCGACACTCCTGGCGCGATTCTGGTCTATCTGGCCTTCGCGGGCTCGGTCATGGTCAGCTATCTCAGGGCCAGGTCCGAGGGTCTCGGAGTCGACTGCAAGGTGGGCGTGATGACGCGCTCGGAGCGCGTCGCAGTGCTGAGCGTCGGGCTGGTCACGGGCCACTGGGTCCCGAACGTGCTACTAGCAGCCCTGGCGACGATCGCGGCCTTTTCGATAGTAACCTCGGTCCACAGGGCGCTCCACACGCGCTCGGCGCTCAGTGGCGACGAGTAGCCTGACCCTGCTGGCTTAGGCTACAATTATTCTGGAGACGCCGGCCCCGAGGCGGCAACGTTCGTCAAAAGCCGGGTGCCAGGCTACGATTACATGCCGATTCTCAGTCCTGCCGACGAAAACGCCGTTCGCCAGCGGTTTGAGGAAGAGCTGGATGCGGAGGTCTGCATAACGCTGGTCACCCACGAACCTATCGGCGGGCTATTCGTGCCGGGGCGCGAATGCGGCTCCTGCAGCGCTACGAGGCAGCTCGCGGAGGAGGTGTCGGCCCTGTCGTCCAAGATCGCGTTAGACACGGTGGATTTCCATCGCGATCCTGATGGCGCCGCCAAGCTTGGCGTAGACAAGATTCCCGCACTGGTGGTTCACTACCAGGATAGAGAGGGCGCGAGGTTTTTCGGGCTTCCGTCCGGTCACGAATTTCCAGTGTTCTTGGATGCCATCGTCTCGGCGTCCACCGGCGTATCCGCACTGAGCGAGGAAGCGCTTGAAGTTCTCGCCAACCTGGATGAGGAGGTGCACATCCAGGTATTCGCGACGCCAACTTGACAGTATTGCCCATCGGTGGGCCGGATCGCCCATGCAATGGCGATCGAATCCCCTATGGTGACTGCTGACGTAGTAGAAGTGCAGGAGTACCCCCACCTGGCTCAGGTATACTCGGTGAGAGGCGTGCCGAAGACCGTGATCAACGACCGTGTCTCGTTCACGGGCGCGGTGCCCGAGTCGACGTTCGTGCAGCGGCTGCTGGAGGCCGTGGGCGTGGGTGCGGTGGAGGAAAGTCCCGATGAGTCCGTTTCCGGCCAGTCTACGCCGCTGGCCTAGCGAAGGACGAAGAGTGGTGAGAGGATTCACAAGTGTTGAGCGCAAAGATTTGGGGTGGCTAAAGTGACACTGGCGGGCTATAGCTTTCCGGCCGTCCGACTGGTGTTTCTTGGATTAGCCGCCCTGATGGTGGTCTGGGTGTTCTCGCGAGAAGCTTCCGCCGACAGCGAGGAGATAACGGTCGTCGCCACTAGCGTAGTCAGCGAATTTCCGGACGGGATGAGGTTCAGGGCTGAAGTCGGAGGCGCCAACGAGATCGCGGAGATCGCGATTCGCATCCGAGTCGGCCAGCGGACCAGAGACGCCTACGACTATCTCGACTTCGAGGCGGGCACTCTGGTCAACTCGGAACTGTTCTGGAGGACCAATACCGGTTCACGCTACATTCCCCCAGGCACGATAATTACGTACAATTTCGAGATCAAGGATGCCGCCGGGAACGAATTTGTCACGGAGCCCGCCGAGTTCATCTACCACGACGCCAGGTTCGAGTGGAGCGAGGTGTCGGAAGGTCCTGTGACGGTTGCCTACCACGGTCCGGTCAAAACCCGCGCCGGAATAGTCCTTGACACGATCATCGAGACTCTGGCGCACATGGGCCCGCTGCTCGGGGCGGACACGTCGATTCCGATCCGGGTCACGATGTACAACAACGTTAAAGAGATGCTTGAGGCGTTGCCGCCGGGTTCCACTACCATCCGCCGCGAGCTGATTACGGAAGGGCAGGCGTTCAATGATCTCGGCACTTTGCTCGTCCTGGGCGGTGGCCGAGGGGCGAAAGGCACCGCATCCCACGAGGTGACGCACATCATCACCCACCGGGCTAGCAGGGGCGTGCTGGGCGGGGTTCCGTCGTGGCTGTCCGAAGGGCTATCCGAGTATGGAAACGTCGACCCGGGCTTCTCATACGACATCGCCCTCGAATTCGCTGTGGCGACCGACAGGCTGCTCCCCATAACTTCGATGCCGACATTACCCGGCGACCCGGAGGACGTGATCATCTTCTACGGTCAGGCCAGCAGCGTGGTCAGGTTCATGGTCCTCGCGTACGGACCTGAGATGATGCGCGAGCTAATGGCGACGGTAAAGCGCGGCACCAATATCGACGACGCCATAATCGAGGTCTATCGACTCACACGAGTCGAGCTAGAGAACCAGTGGCGCGACGCCATCGGCGCGCCAGCCTACGTTCCGCCGGACCGGGACCGGGCGAAGCCGACTCCCATACCCAGACGCGAGATCCAGCTATTCACGCTGACGCCGCAGGCCGGCTCCGAGACCGTGGGGTCAGTGCAATCGACGCCGACGCCCACCCCCGAACCGACGCCGGCGCCCACGGCGACGGTCGTCGTGCAGCCGACCCCCTCTCCGACGCCAGAGCCGGCCGCCAAGGCTATCGAGACGCCGGCGCCGACAACAGGGCCTGAAACGGGCTCGTCCGGCCCCGAAAAGGAGTTGGAGCCGTCAGGCGGCGCGTCGTGTAGTCCCTCCAGCCAACTTGGCACTGGACTGACAGACTTGACCGCGCCCGCATTCCTGCTGGGACTCGTCGGCCTCGGCCTCCGCCGAAGGAGGCGATAGCGCCTTGCAGGATCCCAGGGAGTGGTCCAAGGCGCTTGAACGGACCTGGGTCGTACGTTACCCCAGGCAGAGTCTGGCCACGTTCGGCGTGACCAACATCAGCTACCACGTGATCACCGAGCCCATCTATTCCGAGATGACGCCGGGTCGACCAGAAGGTGTGGTCAGAGTGGGCCGCGTTATTTCCGAGCGCCCGTCGATCGTTACCCCTTACTACGCGTCGAACCTCCGGGGCTTCAGCTCGGAAGCCTACGAATATCTGCGCTACCTGGCGGAGAATTTTGGGCCAAACAGCCCCGGCATCTTGTACCAGTATCGCAACGAATCGGAAAAGATGGACATCGTCAGCGGGGAGCCCCGGGAGATCGCCAACAAAATAAGCGACGACCTCGACCAGAGGTCCGATAACCTCTCGGTGGTGATGGTTGGCGTCGACGAACTTTGGGACGTTGCGCTGCTAAAGTTCATGTACGAATTCACCGCCAGCTCGGCTGGCCGGAACGTTGCGGAATTCAAGTCCCACGGCCTGCTCGACCCGAGCCAGGCGACCGGCGGCCTCCCCACCGCGGCCCTTCGGAGCATCGAGCGCATGTTTGCGGAGGTCGAAGGTGGGCGGGACCCCGACGACTTGAAGCGCGAACTGGACCGATGGGGGGCGTTCTCTTACTACGAGGAGCGCTTCCTCAATCTGTTCAGGAGGAAGCAGGGCTGAGCCTTCCAGACGAAGGTCAGATGCCCGCTCGGGCCAGCTCTTGGCGGATCTCCTCGACGTGTTTCCCCACCTCGGCAAAGCTCTCGAACCTGAAATGGGGCGCCCCAAGAGCTTCCATATGTTCGGCTAATGTGTCCCTGGCAATGACATAGTCCGCCAGGGCGGCGGGGGCGTGGTCCGACAATCCGTCTCCAATGTAAACGACGGTGTACCCCTGGGCCTTGAAGTGCGAGACGTATGAGTCCTTGAAGCCAACGGTTATGGCGGCGCCAGTCGGGTCGGAATACGAAATGCGCAGGCCCTGGGGCGTCACACAAGTTTCGCCGGCGTGGACCTCCAGGCGGTCGAACCCCAGGGAGTCGATGGCGGTTTTGACATAGATGTCAAGACCGCTGCTGACTACCACCAGGCGCACGTCTTCGCCCTGGCAGTAGTCGACGAATTCGTCGAACGCGTATCGGATGACCACATCGCCCCGCACGAACTCCTCGATCTCGGCGCGGGAAGCCTTCATGAGACCAAATTGGCGGATGTTGCTCTGCTCGACGCTGAGCTTCCCAGCCGCGTAGTCCTCCTCCATCTCCCGCCAGTTCTCAGGACCGAACGCCTCGCGGAGGGCCGCACTTACGTTCCCGACAGTGATGGTGTCGTCGAAGTCGCATTGCACGATTAGCAAGGCACTGCTCTGCTCCGGGGGAATCTATCGCGCATCGGACGCTGGCTAGGCGGGGTACGGCGGCGATACCGCGACCGTCTCACCGGTGCGGGCGGACTCGTAGGCCGCGATCACCACCGCCAGGTCCCTGGTCCCTTCCGGGCCGGACATCAGCGGCTGGCGGTCCTCCAGGACCGCGTTACGGAACTCCGACAGCATCGCCCGGACGCCCCTTTGGGCGGCTGGCAAAGGGACCTGCGTCGTGTCCTCGAACGTCTCGAATACCATCTCAGAGCCGTTGGGCACGAATTTCAGTCTGCCGGAGCTTCCGGTCACCGTGACCGACTGGATTTCCGAAGGCGCTGGTGCCGCCCTCGTGCATGTGATCATGCCGGCGGCGCCATTCGGGAGTCGCGCGGTCATGACGACCCCATCCTCACCATCAACGTCCGTGAAAACCTTGGGTAGTTGGATGGCGTGGACCCGATCCGGGAAACCGCCCAGGTTGACCATCATATCGACAAGATGTATTCCCGCGTCGATGAATGAGCCACCGCCGGACCGGTCTGAGTTCCTACGCCATTCGGTCGGTTCCCTGCGGCCCTCCAAATGCATCTCGATCGTGCGCAATTCGCCAATGGCGCTGCCGTCGAGCCCCTGGAGCATGATTTTTTGGCCTTTTCAACGGCAGGCAGGAACCGGTAGTTTTCAGCGACCATCAGCTTTATTTTCGCCTGGCGCGCGACGTCGACCATTGACGAGGCCTCGGGCACCGTTCGGGCGATGGGCTTCTCCACAAGGGCGTGTTTACCATATCGGGCGGCGAGCTGCACATTCTCAAGGTGCAGATCGTGAGGGGTGAAGAAGTAGAGCGCGTCTACTCGGGGGTCCGACGCGGCTTCCTCGTAGCTGCCGAAGGCCCCGGCGCCGCCGAAGTCTTGCGAGTAACGCTCCGCTTTTTCCCGGTCTCGACTGGCGAAGAAGAATCGGAACTCGTCTGTCATGTCGCTGACTGCGTTGAGGACGGTACGGGCGTAGCGTCCGCACCCGACGATGCAAAGCGACTGGATCATGACTTGACGCCTCGGACTTGTGTCGCAGCCGAGGGATCGTGATCGACTTCAGCGCCCACTCGACTGTGCAACTCGGCTTTCGCCAGCCACACCCTCAGCGCCGCGACGCTGTTGGTCAGTACGGTGATTACCACCAGGGTCGCGATTCCGAACCCGGCGATGGACCCAATCATTATCAACATCAGGCGTACATCCCGGGAGGCCGCTGAGGCGAGCCCCTCGTCGAACGGGCCGCCGGGGGCTGTCGGGAGTCTAGCTCGGGTATACGTGACGGCGAACGTGCCCGCGAGCGCGGCGAACCCCAACGCCCAGACACCGGCGCCTCTCCCATCGGCCGCCCAGTAGGTCAAACCCAGCAAGACCGCGGCATCGGCGTAGCGATCGAGGACCGAGTCGAAGAACCCGCCAAAGGCCGACGACATGCCTTTCAGTCGTGCCAGGTCGCCGTCCGCGCCATCGACGATCGAAGAGAGCTGAGCAAGGATACCGCCTAGATACGCCACACCAGTTACGTAGGCCGCCAGCGATCCGATGGCGACCAAGAACGCGCCGACCGAGACCTGGTTTGGCGTCGCAGGCGTCCTTGCCAGGAGGCCGGCTAGTGGCGCGGAAATGCGCCTATTGATGTGCCTAGAGACCCACCCGTTGTAGATCGTTTCCATTTGATATTCGGAGCAGCCTGTCCACTGACTGATAGTCCTCAAAGGTGTCAACGTCCGCCCAGAAAGATCCGCTAACGTCCCGTGTAGAAAAGTATTCGCCCTCGTCGCCCATCCTGAGGACCAGGTCCGTCATGGTCACGTCCGTCCCATGAACAGAAGAAAGCGTACGGATTACGGGGAACACATCGGGCGTCATTCTGAACACGCCGGTGTCGATCGCGTTCCAACGCGATAGCTCCTTTCCGATGCGCTCAACGTATCCGTGTGTGTCGATTAACACTCGGGTGGCGTCGTTGGTCTGCGACGACAGGCTTGCCGAGTAGTCTACGCAGAGAATGCAATCGTCCTCGGACTGGGTAACAAGCGGCGAGACGATGCCCGCGCTGACGGCGTGGTCTCCCATACACACGAGGAACGGCTCTCTGCCTACGAATCGCTCCCCCGCCAGGACTGAGAAGGCGTTCCCTCCATCAAAATTATCGTTTTGAATCGTCTCGACGAAAGGGTAGTGGTCGCCCAGAAAGTCTGACACCTCTTCGGCCCTGTGGCCGACCACGACTCCAATGTCAGTCACACCAAGGGACATCAGCGCCCGTATTGGGTAATCGATCAAGGGCGCTCCCCCAACGTTAATCAGTACCTTGTGGCGGTCCTGGGTTAGCTGCTTCAGTCTGGAACCAAACCCGGCAGCTAATATAAGAGCCTTCACGGCTTCCCTCCTCACACTATTCGCATCACGAACTAACTTTGACGCCACCTTTGACCAAGGCGGCATAGAACGGCAAATCCTGGTTGATCGACTGGCGGCGGAGCGGCAGCCAGTCGGAGGCTACCTCCGCCAGCGATTCGTATATGTCTCATATGCAGGTCCCAGAGGCCAGCGGCGCCGCTGGAATCTCCCAAGAGACCACAGGTGCCAACAGCAGGCCAGACAGATCGTCGGCTGCCGCACGGAGTCATTAGGCCCCCGGTTACAGGACCGAGGGGCGGATACCAAGGCTACTCGAACTGTTTGGACGCGATGCGGCTGACAACCAGTGGCCCGCCGTCGCGGAACGATCCACCCGGGAGAACAACGCTCGCCCGGAGGCGATCATGTGTCAACAGCGCCGCTCAAGGTATAGACCGATCGAGTGCGGCAAGTGGATGTTCAGACTGCTACCCGGGCCGGGGGGCCTGCTCCCGCTCCCAGGATCGCCACAGCTATCGGGATGGCAGTCTGATAAAGTGGCTAGCGCCCGCATACTAGCAGCGGCGTCGGGGGATGTCAAACGACGCCCAGGTTTGACTGACCCACGCGGATTGAGAGCGGACGGCCCTGGCGGGCCCACAGCCCCGCGGTGGGCGCCGAATAGCCGGGCGGGCACGTCGACCGTAGACATTACGGGCCCAGGTGTTCCGCAAGCCATCGGCGAGAAGGGCATCGCACACTCGGAGCTTGGCCCCGCAAGCAGCGGATGTGTTAACATACCGTCGGTACTCAACCTGCGGACAGGGAGCCTATGTTCAGGCCGGAAGAGTCGGAAGTAAACCTCGAGCAAATTCTCGAGCGAATTAGGAGCGCCCTGAGGCGATTGCGGTTCGGCGGCGGTGGTGGCATTTCGCTCATAGTGATTGGCCTTTTCTTCGTTGCAGCGTTGATCTGGCTTGGCTCCGGGTTCTACACTGTCCAACCCGGCGAGCAGGCGGCTTTGCGGTTTCTGGGCACTTTCAACAATATCCAAAAAGAGGGTCTCCACTGGTATTGGCCCACGCCGATCGGCGCCCGAGACATCGTTGCGGTCCAGCAGATTCGTAAACTGGAGATCGGCGTCAGGGGCGACACTCCTGTGCTCCAAGAGTCTCTCATGATCACCGGAGACCCGGATGAGGAAGGGCTGCCGGGTGAAGCTCCCAACATCGTCGACGTTCAGCTTCTTGTGCAGTTCAACATCAAGGACATCGAGTCCTTCCTCTACAGGGCGGTAGACCCGCTCGGGGTGACGCTAAAGGATGCCACCGAGACGGCCCTGAGACAGATCGTCGGAAGCAGACCAATCGACGACGTCCTGACCGACAAGAAAGAGGAAATCCAGGCAGAGACGAAGATTCTGCTGCAAAACCTGCTCGACGATTACCAGACCGGGATAAACGTGACCGAGGTGAAGCTGCTGAACGTCTTCGCGCCGGAGCAGGTCAAGGACGCCTTCGACGACGTGGTGCGCGCCAAGGAAGACAAGGCCCGCATCATAAACCTGGCAGACGCGTACAAAGAGGACATCCTGCCCAGGGCGCGGGGAAACGCAGCCGGGCTTACAAATGCCGCCGAAGCCTTCAGGCGGGAAAGAATTGCTAGGGCTGAAGGCCAGTCGACGCGCTTCCTGTCGATCCTCGAAGAGTACGAGAAAGCGCCGTCCATCACCCGCCAGAGACTGTACCTCGAGGCCATGGAAGAGATCCTGCCGGGTATCAAGAAGTTCATCGTGTCGGAGGAAGCCGGTGGCGGGCTCCTCCAGTTCCTGCCTCTAACGCAGGACTCTGCCCTGCCCCAGGAATTCGCACCGAGCGCACCGTAGGTCCAATCGCATGAGAATTCTCGCAATACTACTGGCCCTAGGTTCGATAATTGCCGTTATCGTCGGTCCTCAGGCCTTGTTCGTCGTCAACGAGACCCAGGCCGCGATTGTTACCCGGTTCGGCCTGGTCCAAAACTCGATAACGTCGCCCGGACTTTACTCCAAGATTCCGTTCGTAGACGCCGTAACCTATTTCGACAACCGTCTGTTGATCTGGGACGCTCCGCCGGAGCCGCTGCTCACGGGGGACAAGAAACGCCTGATAATCGATGTCTACGCCAGGGGCAAGATCGTTGACCCCAAGCTTTTCCGCGAGACCCTTGGTACCGAGATCCAGGCAGCGTCGCGAGCCGTCGACATCATCTCCTCGGAACTCAGGACCGAGATTGCAAGTGACAATCAGTCCGATATCATAACCACGAAGCGGGAAGACATCATGCGACGTGTTCTCGAGAACACGCAGCCCAAGCTCAAGCTGTTTGGGCTTGAGGTCGTCGACCTGCGCATAAAACGGGCGGACTTCCCCATCGAGATCGCCGAGAGCGTGTACGCCCGCATGCAGGCCGAGCGCAAGCGTAAGGCTGACAGAGAGCGGGCCGAGGGTGCGGAGATCGATCTGGAGGTTCGCGCCGAGGTCGACAAAGAAGCGACAATCATCAAAGCCAACGCTGAAAAGACCGCGAGCATTACCCGGGGTGAGGGCGAGGCCCAGGCGGTGCAGATATTTGCCGATGCCATCGGCAAGGACCCCGAATTCTACGCGTTCCAGCGCAGCCTGGAAGCTTACAAGTTAATTTTCGAGCGGCAGACAACGGTGGTTCTGCCAGCCAACAGCAATCTGTTCCAATTCCTGCAGGACCCCGGCGGGCTATCACCCGAGCCTGACGGCAACTAGTCCCAAGTGTAGAAATAGCCGCTAAGACATTCCTTCCGGTCTCCGTCCATCCGCTGAGGAACGAACGGCGCGGCATCGGTGGTCCGACAAGCCTGTCCTGAGCCGGTCGAAGGGGCTCTCCACGGACGTGATTGATCCCCGATGCGGATTGGAAGCAAGCACGAGGCGCGCTACCGCTTTCGCTTGTAGGTCCCCATCAATGACCCCTGGGCGACCACTTGACGTTCCATGGCGGCATACCGATCCCCATCGTGAGACCGACCCTGGCCCATAAATCGCGCATGGGACCGGGCTCGGCGGTTATAATGTTAGCACCCCGATCAGGTTTTATAAGTGTCCGATTTCGCGCTGGTTTCGACCGTCTCGGTCCAGGTGTTCGAAGAGTTCGCCGGCCTCCTGGAACAGCAGTGGCTCGTAGCCGTTGCGCAGTCCGTCCTCGGTTCCGGGTTTGGCGAGAGCGGGCCCCTGGACATCGTAATCGCCGACGATGCGACCCTGAGCCGGCTTAACAAAGCGTACCGAGGCCTGGATGGCACGACGGACGTGCTTTCCTTTTCGCCCTCGCTGGCGGGCGAGTATTTCGGATCGTCCGACGATGCCCCCTCACAGGGCGCTTCAGAGCCGTTCGTTCTCCCGCCGTCCGAGCAGGCCGGTCTGGGTGAGCTGATAATCTCGTACGCTCAGGCGGAGAAACAGGCCACGGCCGCGGACCATACGGTGGCCACGGAGCTTGCGTTGCTGCTTGCCCATGGGATTCTTCATCTGCTAGGTTACGATCACGAAATCCTGGCCGACGGCAAGGAGATGAAGGACTGGGAATCGAAGATTATGGGTCGGATCGAAGCGGCGGGTCTGCTCGATGAATAAAGCAGCCATTGCATTTCGTCAGGACCGGAGTATTGCGTCAGATCTCGATCCCTCGGCCACGTTCCCGACGGCGGGGCCGTTCACGTATAACGCTGTTGCCGGTCTTGGTAATAGCTGCATCCTGAGGGCCTCGTAATGACCAGAGAGGTATTTTACAGAAAATGGCGGCCTCGTACTCTGGGAGAGGTTGTCGGACAGGAGCCGGTCACCCAGACCCTGCGGCGAGCCGTGACGACCGGGCGGATAGCTCACGCCTATCTGCTCTGCGGACCTCGTGGCACCGGCAAGACCAGCACGGCCAGGATACTGGCCAAGGCGGTCAACTGCGCGACTCCGGTGGACGGCGAGCCGGACAACGAGTGTGGGGCTTGCACGGCGATCGACGAAGGAAGGGCGCTGGACCTTATCGAGATCGACGCCGCCAGCAACCGGGGCATCGACGACATACGGGCATTGAGCGACAGGGCCGGATTCGCGCCCAACGAGTTCCGCTACAAGGTCTATATCGTCGACGAGGTCCATATGCTCACGGAGTATGCCTTCAACGCGTTGCTGAAGACTCTAGAGGAGCCGCCGGGCCACGTGATCTTCGTGCTGGCGACCACCGAGGCGCACAAGGTCCCGCCCACCATCATCTCTCGGTGCCAGCGATACGACTTCCGGCGGGTTTCTCTGGAGGCGATGCTTGGAAGGCTCTCCGAGCTGTGTGTGACGGAAAATATCGAGGCGTCCGAGGAGGCCCTTGCCGTACTGTCCAGGGCCGCCACCGGGAGTCTCCGGGATGCGGAGAACCTTTTGGAGCAGGCCCTGATCTCTTATGGCACGCCAATAAGCGCCGACCAGGTCCGTGAGATGCTCGGCCTGGGCGGCGATGCGCAGGCGCTGAAGCTGGCCGAGTGTGTGGTCTCAAAGTCCGTCGCCGACGGCCTTGGCGTGATCGGCGCCGCCTCCGGCGATGGGGCCGACCTCAGGCAGCTCCAAAAGGCGGCAGCCGACTTCCTCAGGTCGGTGATGCTACACAAGACCGGCGCCGACAACGGGGTTGGATACTCTCAAGAGATCGACCAGTCCCTGAGAGATATGGCTTCGAAGTCCGAGCTTGCACACCTGCTTTTCGCGATCAAGGTATTCAGCGAAGCGAACACGCGATGGGACGCATCGTCGTCGCTGGCGCTGGAGCTTGCGATGGTCGAGTCCAGTCTGTATGCGGCGCCCATGACCCAACAGGCGCGGCGGGAGGCTCCCAGCGCGCGGTCGGCGCCTACCACCCGCGGGCCCGCGCCCAGCCCTTCGCCTCGTCGACAGCAGGTCGCCGCTCCTCGACCCACCGAGCAGCGGCGGCCGAGGTCCACGGGAGTAACGACCGCCAGGTCCGCTGTGGCGGGGACCCCAGAGCAGCCCTTGCCCACCGAGCCTGCGGCGAGGCTACAGGCCGTGTGGCCGCAGATTTTGAGGTCCCTTCGAAATGCCGGCAGCCGCTTCAAGCTGGACGCGCTTTTACGGAGTTCCAAGGGGGTCACGTTGGAGGGCAGCAAGATCCTGGTCAGATTCGGGCATAAATCTCACTACGACAGGATGACGGAAGAGCTTGGCAATCCCGACGTGATCCGCCAGCTCAGGGATGTGATCAACGGCGCGATGGGCGATGATTACGAAGTGTTGACGGAACTCGACTCCGACGCCAACGGAGCGTCGTTGCGCCAGGCTGGCCAGAGCCCTCTGGTCCGGGCGGCACAGGCCATGGGCGCGCGGATTATCGAGCAAAAGGAGGACGACGGCTCATGATGAACCGAAAGATGATCAAGCAGGCGCAGCAGCTTCAGCGCCAAATGACCGACCTCCAGACGGAGCTGGAGTCCGCGACGGTCGAGGCGACCTCGGGTGGCGGGGTCGTAACGGTCGTTGTCACCGGCAAGATGACCGTCGAGTCGATCCGCATTGACGAGGAGGTTGTCTCGCCCGACGAAGTGGAGCTGCTGCAAGACCTTGTGCTCGCGGCGGTTAACGAAGGTCTGAACAAGTCCCAGGAGATGGCATCCTCCAGGATGAGTGCCCTCACCGGCGGCCTCAACATTCCCGGCCTGACGTGAGCGGGCGACCTGAGGCAGGAAGCAGATGACAAGCGAGGACGCGTATTCGGCGGCCCCGATAACCCGGCTGGTGGAAGAGTTCCACCGTCTTCCGGGCATCGGCCCAAAGACCGCTCAACGCCTGACCTACTACATGATCCGAATGCCCGACGATCACGCGCGCGCTCTGGCCGAAGCCATCCTTGCCGTCAAAGAACGGGTCGAGATGTGCTCCAGGTGCTTCAACATCACGGAGCACGACCCGTGCAGAATTTGCTCGGACCCGGGCCGAGACACCGCAATGATATGCGTGGTTGAGGAGCCGCTGGACATTCTCGCCCTGGAGCGCACCCACAGTTACAACGGCGTCTATCACGTGCTACACGGCGTAATTTCACCCATGAACGGCATCGGGCCCGACGAGCTGAAAATCGAGCCTCTATTGGGCCGTCTGAAAGACGGGACCGTCCAAGAGCTGATCCTGGCAACAAACCCTAACCTGGAAGGCGAGGCGACCGCGATGTACTTGCACCGCCTGCTGTCGCCCCTGGCGATACGCCTGACGCGGCCAGCGAGAGGCCTTCCCGTCGGCGGAGACCTCGAGTACGCGGACGAGGCAACGCTAAGCAGGGCCATGGAGGGCCGTCAGGCGTTCTGACCGTTTTCCCGGTCTGCTGCCGGAGATGCCCGGCAGCTGTCTGAAGGGCTCCGACAGGGGCAGCGTGCGACTCCCAGCAACATCCAGGGCGTTCCCTTCTGAGACGCAATGAGATTCCGGACATATACAACCGAAGGGGTCGTCATCCGCCACCTAGACCTGGGCGAGGCGGACCGAATCGTGACGATATTCACCCAGGACCTGGGCAAAATCCGGGCGGTCGCCAAGGGCGTCCGTCGGCCCAAGAGCAGGGTCGCGGGGCACCTGGAGCTGCTGTACGAGGTGGCCATTTCCGCGGCCTACGGTCGTAGCCTGGACGTGATTACGGAAGCCCAGACCCGGCAAATGCACGGCGGCCTGTCTCGGGACCTGGAACGGCTGTCCCAAGCCGTTTACATGTGTGAGCTTCTGGACGGTTTCTCGGCGGAACGCTCGCCCAATTACCCGCTATATCGGCTGGCGACTTCAGCCCTCGGCTGGCTCGAGTCCACCGCTGACCCGTGGCTGCTGGTCCGATATTTCGAGACCCAGCTCCTGGACCTGTCGGGGTTCAAGCCGGAACTCCGCCGTTGCGTCGAATGTCGCACGGGGCTGGCGCCTGGAGACCACGTGTTCGATATCGGGTCGGGGGGCGTCCTGTGCCCGGAGTGTCGGTCGATGGGCGCCGATTTAGTGCTGCCCCTGAAGTTCAACTCGATGAAAGTCTTCAGGTTCTTGCAGAGGGAGCGAGACTTCACACGGGTGGGGGAGTTGCGCACGTCCGCGACGGTAAGACTGGAGATCGAGCGGGTTTTGACGGAGCACCTCCGCTACGTGTTGGAGCGTCGGCTCAAGAGCGTCCACTTTGTTCGGCTGGTGGCGAAGTTATAGCAGTCAGCTATCAGCCGTCAGCAATCAGCGGTCAGGGGTCGGTGGTTAGCTCGCGGCTGAAGAACGCCCGGGCGCGATGGGGTGGTTGACCCCGTTCGCGAGGGATACTACCATGGCCTGTGGCGGAGCAGGCGCCCGATGTGGGCGCGGACGAATTGATCCGATCTGGGGAATTCTGAAACTACAGTTGAAGGGCACCGAATAATGGCTCAGACGACCGATAATTCAGTGGCAACCGTGAGTTCCGTCGCCCTGTCGAGCCAACGACATGGGAAGGCGATATCAATCCCTGAGTACGACAAGTCTCGTGTGGAGGACATTGGGTTCTTGACGGCGATGGCCATTGTCGTCTCCGGCAACTACTCTCAAACAGGGCATTTCGGCGGTCCGCTGGCATATACGCCTTACACCGTTGCGTCGCACCTGATCGGGCCTGAACTCGGTGGTCTTCGCTACGATTACCGCTGGCCCAAACACCCTTACGCCGACAAGTTCATGCTTGCCGGGGGTCACAACGTGCCGGTGCTGTACGCAC
This sequence comes from Dehalococcoidia bacterium, assembly GCA_965248005.1. Taxonomy (GTDB): domain Bacteria; phylum Chloroflexota; class Dehalococcoidia; order Lucifugimonadales; family UBA1123; genus CBDFIE01. The sequence goes on along the minus strand of OZ252049.1, from coordinate 306,080 downwards.
TCTGGATGATCATGGGCGAGGCCCTGGCGCGAAAGTACGCCAAGACCGGGGATGAGCGCTACGCGGCGGACCCGAAGACGTCCATGTTGCCAATAGATGCGCTGGGGTTTCGCAGGGGCAGAGACGTCTTAAAGACCCTGCTGCGCGACAATAACCTTGAAGACCATCCGGTAATGGCCCAGGCGAAAATAAGAGGCATCCGGGCGCTGGCCGGCCACGCCGAAACGACTGATCTCACAAACGACGTCAACGGCGGTCCGTCCGGGATCGGCATAGCTACCGCCGCCGGTAAGGCCGCGTTCTGGGACATCGTCGGCGCTCCCGATACGTTGAAGGTGCTTGCGTTAGAAGGAGAATTCGCCCTCACGAGCGGCCATTCTCAAGAGATGAAGACCCAGGCCCTGGCTCAGCAGGTCGGGAAGCGTCTGAGAATACTCCTCTCCTACAACAACGCTGGAATAGATGACGAGCTTGTTGGGAGCGTGATTCAGCCTCAATACGATGGATACCGCATTGAGGACCAGTGGGCATCCTACGGCTGGAACGTCCTGACCATCGACGATGGGAACGACTTCGATCAAGTCGTAGCCGCGCTCAAGGCCATGGAAGACTCGGACCCTTCCGACGGAAGGCCGATGATCGTCGTAGGGCGCACGGTCAAGGGTTGGTGGCCCGAGGTCGATCGAGGAGACATCCCGGGGTATGGCAAGCAGATAGTCAGCTACGAGAGCCACCCTTACACGTTCCCGATGAACGGCGAGTATTTTCAGGCCCTGGCCGGTACGTTCGAGAAAAAGTTCGGACTGGAGTTCGAGGGTATTCGAGACGGCGCCGTATCCGACAACCGGGAGCGGCTGATCCAGTTCAAGCGGAACATCGACGTCGTAATGTCGGTGCTCGAAGAGGACGGACTCGGCGACTGGCTGGCCGACAAGTTGGTGGAAATTGGGGATACGCTGGACGACAACATGCCCCTGCGTATTGATCGAAAGACCGACCCGTTCCAGGACCCCCGGCTCAATTACAGGACGCTGCCGATGGCGCCGCAGACCGTCGCAATTCGCAACCCCGTGTCAGGCGAAGAGAAAGAGGCGTCGATCAAGCTGTTCGAAGAACCTGGCCAGGTTCGAGGCACCCGGCGTGCGATATCCGAAATCATCAAGTGGATGAACTATGTCACGGACAGCAGGTTCGTGACGGTGGCGGCCGACTTAGCAGACTCCATCAACGTCGAGACAGGGTCCCTGTGGGGCCACTACGACCCTGTAAAGAACCCGGCGGGGACCAGACTAAAAGCGGTAATTCAAGAGGCGGGTAACGTGTCGACCGCAGTGGGTCTGGTCGGCCAGAGCGCATCGCTCGACCCCGACAAGCACGTCGGCGTCTGGGCGCTTGCCGGAACTTACGGGGCGTTTACGCCATTGATGTATCTTCCAGCCAGGGTCTGGAGCCAGCAGAACCAGGACAGCCCCTTCCGAGTCGGGGTCCTGAACGTTCTCGCCGGTCACTCCGGACCGGAAACGGCGGCTGATGCCCGCACTCATTTCGGGATTTTCGCGCCCCAGGTCTGGAAGCTGTTTCCCCGGAACCAGGTCATCAATCTGAGCTTCTGGGACTACAACGACGTGGCGCCCGGTTATTTTGCCGCCGTCGAAATTGCCGCGCGCGACCCAAAAGTTGGGGTGATCGTTCTCGAAGTAGCCAGGCCAGACTTCCCGGTGGCCGATAGGAACATCTTCGCGGACACCGACCCGCGGGCGGCGGCCAAGGGCATCTACGTACTCAGGGACTTCGACCCTGACAAGCCCAGGCATGGTTATGTCACGGTCCAGGGTTCGTCCTCCACCGTAAATCTCGTGTCCATCCTGCCCCGGCTGGAGGAGGAGGGCATCAACGTAAAGGTGCTCTCGGCCATTAGCGAGGAGCTGTTCGAGCGACAGCCGAAAGAGTACCGAGATTCGGTGATACCGCCCGAGGCCAAATACGATCTCATGATCGTCAGCACTGGAACTCGCCGCGTCTGGCCCTTGCAGGCCGCGGGACCGCTAACCGACGAATACTCGCTGGTCTCGGACTGGAACAACGAGTGGCTGACCGGCGGTACCGAGTCGGACGTCATCTCGGAGGCCCATCTGGACCCGGAATCGATCTTCCAGGGCATCATGCGGTTCGCCCGTGACCACGACCGGCGGATATCCCGGCAGATGGAACAGCTGTCGGCTTTGCAGTAGGCGTAATCGCCGCTCGGCCCGCTCAGATCGCAGACTGGCTAGCCCGGATTAGCGCATACAGCACGCGCAGTGTCGAGACCAGGTTCTCGGTCCAACTTGCGTCATTCGTCGGGCTCTATGTCGTACATCGCCACCATGTATGGATGGTCCGGGTCGTACTCGGTGAGCGTCTGCGGGTTTTCCACCCGTCCGCAGGGCCTCACATTCTCCCCCGCGATGCCGGTGGCTTCGTCACCCAGGTCCCTTCGGCATGCCTCAATCCGTGCCGTTAGATCTCGTACAGTCTCGGGGTTGGAGTTGAAGAGATTGACTGTCTCGCCGATGTCCGACTCCAGATCGTAAAGCTCGCTGACCTGCGTTTCGCGACTGTCCGGGTCCCCTGCTCGGCCGTGCTTGCGAACGTGCAGCTTCCATTTCCCCGACCTCACGGCCTCGAGGTCATTCATGTAGTAGTAGAAGAAGGTGTCGTTAGGGGAGCGTGCGCCCACCTCACCGAACATCAGCGGGCGTATGTCATCGCCGTCGATTATCCGGTCTTGCGGGACCGGGGCGCGGCCCAGAGCGGCGAAGGTCGGGTAGAGGTCCAATGCTGAAGCGATCTCCGTGCAGACCGCCCCGGCGGGAATCCGGGCCGGCCATCGCATGATGCACGGCAGCCTCTGTCCGCCTTCCCACGTAGTCCCTTTACCGCCTCGTAAGGGACCGTTGCTACCCCCCTTGTCCATGTTGACGGTACTTGTGCCGTTATCACTGGTGAAGACCACCAGGGTGTCCTTGTCGAGCTCCTGCCTTCTCAGCTCGTCGAATAGCACGCCAGCTGACCAGTCGATCTGCTCCACGGCGGCGCCGTAGGCGCCGTTTCGCGACTCGATCAAAGAGTGCCTGGGCACGTATCGGGGCCGATGAACATACATGTGGGCGAAATATAGGAAGAAGGGGCCGTCTCTGTTCTCCCGAATAAACCTGACCGACTCCTCGACGTATCGCTCGGTTAGGGCGCGCTGGTCGGGCTGCTCCTGTATCACCTCTTCGTCGCGGACCAGCGGCAGCGGCGGATTGTCGTAATTCGCCATGGGCCTGCCCATATCGATCCTGGCCATGTCGTTACTGAATGGCAGGCCGTAATAGCTGTCGAATCCGAACCTCGTCGGAAGGAACTCCCTCTGATCTCCGCAGTGCCACTTGCCGACCAGGTTGGTCGTATATCCTGCGTCCCTCAGCAGTTGTGCAATCGTGACCTCTTGCGGACCGAGCCCGTAGGCCTGGCCGGGCCACAGCACGCCCCTGCCGTCGAAGGAGCCGAACCCAATGCGCGGTGGATAGCAGCCGGTCATCAACGCGCCCCTGGACGGGGTACAGATCGAGGAGGCCATGTAGAAGTCGGTAAAGCGAATTCCTTCGGCGGCCATCCGGTCGAGGACCGGGGTCCTGTTCAGCTCAGAGCCGTAACAGCCGATATCGCCGTACCCCAGGTCGTCGCAATTTATGAGTACGATATTCGGTTTTTCTGCCATGGGGTTCCCTTCGATGTTATGTGATCTCCGGTCGGGGGCTCGCCGGTTTCGTTGCTGACTGACGCCAATCTAGGCCGAGGGTGCCAGGAGACGAAAATTTCACGCATCTTATCATTTATTGCCACCGTTTCAACGCGTTCGGGAGGCCATCGGGTACCGGGAATTGCCCTCGACGGGCCCGACGTCAGCGCCGGGGGCAGCGGCAACCGCCAGATCAGGTATACTGCGTCCTGGGCCACGCGCGCGGAGTGACGATCTTAGCTTGGTGGCCATGAGACCGACAGGGGTCTGAATTGAGGCGGCGCTGCTCGATCAAGTCCACAAGATAATCTGAGATGGCAAAGATAATGTCCGAGAATTCAGATAAGAAAGTGTTTGTGACGCGCGAGCACATCATTCCCGAGGCCATCGCACACCTGAGGCAGTTCTTCGACGTTAGCGTATGGGAACAGCGATCGGCCCCTCCCAGAGAAGTCGTCCTCCGAAAGGCGCGTGAGAGCGACGGTATGATCACGGAGATAACGGACGTCATAGATAAAGAGCTACTGGACCAGGCGCCGAGACTCAAAGTGGTGGCCAACCGTGCCGTGGGAATGGACAATGTCGACATCGCCGAGGCTACGAAGCACGGAGTGCTCGTATCGAATACGCCAGGCGTGTTGCACGAATCGTGCGCCGACTTCACGTTCGGTCTGATGCTGTCGGTGGCGAGAAACATTACTTACGGGGACCGCCAGATACACGCCGGGAAGTGGAAGATCTTCGATCAGATACCGTACCTGGGCACGGATGTTCACGGTGCTACGTTGGGCATCGTTGGCATGGGGCTAATCGGGACCGCCGTCGCTCGTCGGGCAAAAGCATTCGATATGCGGGTGATCTACTTTTCCCGAAACCGGAAGCCGGACGTAGAGCATGAACTGGGCGTCGAATGGCGGCCGGACATTGACTCCGTGCTTAGAGAGGCGGACTTTGTCTCCTTGCATGTCCCTCTGACCGCCGAAACCGAGCGCCTGATAGGGGAGCGAGAGTTGGGCCTGATGCAGCCTCACTCTTTCCTCATAAACACGACGAGAGGGCCGACCGTGGACCCGGGCGCGCTGTACGAAGCCGTGAAGGCGGGCAATATCGCTGGCGCCGCACTGGACGTAACGGTCCCGGAGCCGATCCCTTTCTACGATCCGCTCCTGACGCTGCCGAACGTGGTGATCTCGCCCCACATCGCCAGCGCCAGCTCGTCCACCGTTAAGAAGATGGGAATGCTCACCGCGCAGAACGTCATCGGCGCGCTGTCGGGCACGGAGATGCCTTCTTGCCTGAACCCGGAAGCTGCGAAGAGTCCCTAGCCCGATCTGGCATTTCGGACCGGGTTCGAAGCGACCGATTCCCTGTCCCTCAGTGGTCAACCCATCAATACGGCTGCTAGAATTGGTCCCGTCAAATGATAGCCCCGTACGACGACCGAGTTGCCCAACCGAAATGTGACCAGGACGCGCTCAACTCCGCGGAGGATGCACGAACACGCTCGACGCGGGCAACGCCTGGAAGGCCCCGTGCCCCTGTAGCTCAGGTGGATAGAGCACCGGTTTCCTAAACCGGGTGCCCCGGTTCGAGTCCGGGCAGGGGTACCACTGCCGCGATCAGAGTATTCCTCCGACAATCTCAGCAGCCCCGCCACCCATGGCAACCGTACGGTAACCCGCTTCCGTTAAGATGCTGCCGTGTTCCCGCGCACGCGCCAAGAGCCACGTGAAAGGAAAGGGGGACGTGCTGTATGAGCCAATTCACGAAGATTCTGGTGGTCTCGCCTCTCGCCGACGGCCGGAACTGGTACTTGCGAGAGGAGTTCCGCTACGAGATCGGGTCAGTGGGCAGCGGAAATACGGTGCAGGTGCCGTCCGGGTTGGTGACGGACTTTGCCAGCGTGCCCAGGCCCTTGTGGTGGTTCATCCCCACATGGGGTAAATAGGGCAACGCGGTGGTGATCCACGACTTCTGTTACAGGGACCAGAGCCGAGGGCGCAAAGAGTCAGACGACATCTTGCTCGAAGCAATGATCGTCCTGGAAGTTGGCAGGTTCAAGCGGACGTTGATCCACTGGGCAGTGCGCATCTTCGGCGGGCTAGCGTGGTGGGGCGCCAAACGGGCCAAGAAGCGCGGCGAGGTCCGCGTGGTGGACACCCCGCCCGAAAAGTCTGTCGAAACCCGACAGGATGTTATGAAACGAGCACTCGAACCGACTCTGGAGAACTGACCTCGCGACCGATCCGCAACGTCGCACAGATGGGCGCGGCTCCGATGGCATGGCCCGTACAACGCGTGGTGGACAGGCAGGGAGCGACGGCTCAGGTCCGGGGTCGCAGGAAGCTCTAGGCGCGCGCCTCGTCCCGCTCTCGAAGCTCCTTGACGTGGTCTACTACTCCGCCAACCAGGTGCGCCGGGACCTCTTCGTAGTGGTCGAACTCCATCTTGAAGTCTCCCTGGCCCTGGGTCTGCGAACGCATGTCGGTGGAGTAGGTCAGCATCTCGGCCTGCGGCACTTCGATGGAGATGGTGGTGGTACCGTCACCCTCGGGCGCCATGCCCTGTATGCGGCCGCGTCTCCCGTTCAGGTCGCCGATGATGTCCCCCGTGAAGGAATCGGGCACAGTGATCTCGGCCTTCATGATGGGTTCGAGGAGCACCGGCCCCGAGGCTTCCATGCCCTTGGTGGCAGCGTGGCCGCCGGCGATCTCGAAGGAGACCCCGGAGGAGTCGACCGGATGGAAGCTGCCGTCTACCAGGGTGGCTTTGAGGTCGATGACGGGGTATCCGGCGACAACCCCGTCGGTCAGGGCCGAACGTACGCCCTTCTCCACGGAGGGAACGTACTCACGGGGCACAACGCCGCCGACGATTTTCCCCGAGAACTCGAAGCCGGACCCGCGGGGCAATGGCTCGATCTCCAGCCAGACGTGGCCAAACTGCCCGTGGCCGCCCGTCTGCTTCTTGTGCCTGTACTCGACGCGCGACCTGGAACTGACTGTTTCCATGTAAGGGACTCGGGGCACTGCTAACTCGATCTCGACGCCAAACTTCCGCTTCATCTTCTCGACGGAGACCTCCAGGTGCGTGTCGCCGAGGCCGCTCATCAGCGTTTGGTGCGTTTCAGGGTCTCTGGTCACCAGCAGGGCCGGGTCCTCCTCGACGATCCTGGCCAGCGAGCTGGTCATCTTGTCCACGTCAGCCTTAGTCTTGGGGTAGACGGACATCTGGTACATAGGACTCGGGAAGGAGAGTCCTTCTATCGTTAGCTGCTTTTCACGCGTCGAAAGCGTGTCTCCGGTTACCACGGTCGTCAGCTTCGATACCGCGCCGATATCGCCCGCGACAACGGACGGTGAGGGTCCCTGCTCCTTGCCGTTAACGGAAAAGACCTGGGCGACTCGCTCCGCCTCGCCGCGGCTTGCGTTCCACACAGAGCTATCGCTCTTCAGCGTGCCGCTGTAGACCCTGAAGAGTGAGAGCTTGCCGACGAAGGGGTTGGCGGAGGTCTTGAACACGATTGCGGCCAGCGGTCCGCTGCTGTCCGCTGGCAGCTCCAGATCGTCTTCGCCATCGGCTGCCGAGGCGACGCTGGGCGCGCGGTCCGCGGGGGAGGGCAGATAATCGACGATCAGGTCCAGCAGCTCCGTGACGCCAAGCCCGTTCAGCGGCGAGCCAGCCAGTACCGGCACCAGCGTGCCCAGTCGGACCCCCTGGACCAGCCCAGTCTTAAGCTCCTCCTCCGTGATCTCCTCACCCTCGAGATACTTGGTGGCCAGGTCGTCGTCGATCTCAGCGACGGCTTCGATGAGCCTCTCTCTGGCTGCCTGGACTGCGTCGTCCATCCCGTCCGGCACCGACGCCTTCGGGTCCAGTAAGCTTACGACGCCTGAGAAGGCTTGCTCGGAGCCAACGGGAAGCTGAATCGGCACCAGGTGTCGGCCGAAACGCTGGTTCAGCGACTCCACGGCCCGGTCGAAGTCGGCGTTGTCCCGGTCCATCTTGCTTACATACACGATTTTGGAGAGGTCCCGCTTCGTAGCCAGGCCCCACATTTGAGACGTCCCGACCTCCAGGCCCGCCTGGGCTGCCACGACGATGATGGCGGCGTCGGCGACTCTGATTCCCGATACGACCTCGCCCCTGAAGTCGGCGTACCCTGGCGTGTCGAGGACGTTGATCTTATGGTCTCGCCACGGCGTGTTTAGTACCGACGTCTGTACACTGTTCTGGCGCTTCGCCTCCTCGGGCTCGAAATCCGAAGTAGTCGTGCCGTCCTCGACCCGTCCCAGTCTGGAGGCTACGCCCGCCTGAAGCAGCAATGCCTCGGCGAGAATCGTCTTCCCAGCACCACTGTGGGAAAGCAAGACCACGTTCCTAATCCGATCGGTGGTAATTTCGGACATTGCGCGCTCCTGGACGTGCGGATGATTTTCGTCCATTGTATTCAAACGAGTACATCCCCGCAACGGGCGGCTTGCAAATCCCGTGCTTCTGTAATTAGAGTGGATGGGGGCCAGCCGAGTGCGGCACGAATTTCAGCGAGGTACATGTAATCAGATGATAGGATTTCTGGGAGGCACCGGACCTGAGGGCCGCGGCCTGGCGATTCGTTTCGCGCTGGCCGGGGAGTCGGTGTTGATAGGCTCTCGGGACCGTGATCGCGCCGAGCAGGCGGCGAACAGTCTCGCTGACAAGGCACCGGACGGTTCGGTCACGGGGGGACTCAACCTGGAAGCCGCCACACAGGGAGACATCGTGTTCGTGACCGTGCCTTACGCGGGGCATCGGGCCACTCTGGCCAGCTTGAAGGACGCCCTCGACGGCAAAATCGTTGTCGACGTGGTTGCGCCTCTGGAATTTAAGGGTGGCAGCCCCGGCGCGTTGCGGGTCGACGAGGGCTCGGCGGCACAGGAAGCCCAGGCGGTCCTGGACCGCTCCACCGTGGTAGGCGCCTTCCAGAATATCAGCGCCGGAGACCTGCTCGTGCCTGATCGGACCATCGATTCGGATGTGATCGTGTGTGCAGACGACGACGATGCCCGGAAGCGTGTTATCGGCCTGGCAGATCTCATCGATGGCGTACGGGGCGTCGACGGCGGAGGCCTGCGGTACGCGCGCTACGTGGAAGACTTCACCGCGATGCTCCTTAACATAAACCGCATCTACGGCGCCCATTCCACGGTCAAGATCGTAGGTATATGATGCGCGTCTCGCGAGGCGTCGTCGTGAGGATGGGATGCCGGTGATCTGGGGCGCTCTATTGGCGTCTATGGTTGGCGTATCAGGCATCGTCGGCGACCGCACGATCCCGGCCCTGAGCCCGTCGGCCACGGTCGAGATAATCTCGGCGGATCACCGCGTTGAATTCCCCGACCGGATTGTTCTCACCGTGGAAATCGAGTCCACTTACGAAGTCCAGGAAGTCCAGCTGTTTTACAGACTGGGTCAGCTTGAGACGACTATCTATGGTTATCCGACGATCTCTAGGGCTTCCGGCACACTGATGGCCGAATTCGAGATACTCACCAGTGGCGGAGCGTTTATCCCCGAAGGGGTACGTATCGAGTACTACTATCAGTTCCGAGACATCCGAGGGGAGCGCTTCGAGTCGGATCGGTTTCACCTGGACTACCTGGACCCGCAGTACGACTGGCGGCGCCTGGATGCCGGCATATTCGAGCTGCTTTGGCATAACAGACCGCGCGAGGCCGTGGAGGAGGTAGCCCGGGAAGTCAGACTCGGGCTCGAAGCTGTCAGCGATCTCCTGGGACAGTCGCCTTCCCATAAGATGCGGGCCGTGATTCTCAATGGCCGGCGCGAGGCGAATCGGGCCTTTCCTCTCGTCAGCCAGGCAGCAACCGAAAGCCACCTCTACGGAGGGTTCGCCTACCCTGACTACGACGTTTTTGTGCTGTCGGGCCTGAACGTCGACGGCATGATTCACGAGATGACCCACCTGCTTATTGGCGACGCGATCGATTCGCCCGTGGCCAGGGTCCCCGCATGGCTCAACGAAGGGCTGGCGATGTACTTCGAGGGCGGGCCTGGCGACAGGTCGGCGACGGTCTCCGACGCCTCTCGAAGCGGTAGGCTGATGACGTTGCGCAACATGGGCGCCGTGCCGGGGAGACCGTCGGACGTTCGGGTGTTTTATGCCCAGTCGTGGAGCATCGTGAGTTTCGCGGCGGAGACATTTGGTCTGGAGGGGATGTCTCGCCTGTTGTCGGCCATCGACTCTGGACAGGGCACCGAAGAGGCCATCCGGACCGCCTACGGTATATCCCTGGACGAGCTTGAAGCGCGGTGGCGGGGCAGCATCGAAAACGACACGTCCATCACCCAAATTGTCGACCCGGGCACTCTCGGCACGTCGCTGCTCATCGCCGCAGCCATGCTCATCGCGGCGACGGCCCTCGCCGTCGGATGGCTTCGACGCGACCGCTCCGTTCCAGACTACGACGAGTAGACCGGCAATACAAATGTGGACCTGAATGCCTCGTAAGGCCGCCTTCGTCTACGGCGATCAGCTGTCCCGTCACGTGCTCTCAGAATCGCATCCGATGAGGCCAGTGAGGCTCCGCTACGCTTTCGAGCTGCTGGACGCCTACGGCGCCTTTGACGGCGCGAACTCGCTGCTCGTAAAACCACGGTCCGCTACCGCCGAGGAGGTGATGCAGCACCACACCCCGGAATACGTTCACGCGGTTCGCGCCCTGGGCGATGGCGACAATTCGGTCAATCCCGCCGACCACAATTTCGGACCTGGAGACAACCCCGCTTACGAGGGAATGTTCGACGCGGCGGCCCTGTCGACGGGGGCGACGTTGGTTGCGACGGAGATGCTGGTTGCGGACCAGGTGGACGCTGCTTTCAGCATATCGGGCGGACTGCATCACGCCATGCCCGGCTACGCGTACGGTTTCTGCGTTTTCAACGACCCGGTCATCGCGATAAAGCGGCTGCTGGCCGAGGACATGAAGGTGGCGTACGTGGACATCGACTGTCACCACGGCGACGGTGTCCAGCACGCCTTCTACGAGACGGACCAGGTGCTCACTATATCCCTGCACGAGTCCGGCGCATTCCTGTTTCCGGGCACGGGGTTTACCCAGGAGACGGGCGCGGGAGTTGGGAGAGGGTTCGCGGTGAACCTGCCCCTGTACCCATACACCACGGACGATGTCTATCTCTGGGCGTTCCGTGAAGTCGTGCCCAGGCTACTGGACGCCTTTCGCCCCGACGCCCTGGTGACCCAGCTTGGCATAGACTCCCACTATCGGGACCCGCTGACGCACATGGCGCTGACGACGCAGGGATTCGCGGAGGCGGTGGCGGAGCTGAGCAATAATCCGCATCCGAAGTGGCTGGCCCTGGGAGGCGGTGGATACGATCTCCAGGCCGTCGCGCGCGCTTGGACGTTGGCCTACGGGGTAATTTCCGGGCAGGAGTTTCCGATCGAGATACCCCGGTCCTACCGAGACGCCCACGGAGTCGAGTCGCTGAGGGACCCCGATGACCTACAGCTTGACGGAGCGTCGATGAAGGACACGCGGACCTTCGCCGAGGGCAGCGTACAGTCGGTCCAACGGATGATATTTCCCGCCCACGGTATTAGTGTCGGCTGATCGGTGTACGGCCGCCAGTAGGGCTCCACGCCGTGGCAGGTTGTTAGATTAGCGGTCTGCCAATGCCCAGGCAAGGGCGGACTGGAGGTCAGGGTGGGAGAAGCTGAATCCGCTGGACTTCAGCTTCTCCGGCTCCATCCTGACGCTGGCCAGCACCGTCTCGGCTACCTGACCTTGAGTGAGTCTGAGGGCCAGCCTCGGGACCCTGAACAGGGCGGGGCGGTGCAGCACACGGCCCAGCTCACGGCTAAATTCGGCGTTGGTTGCCGGATAGGGCGACGACGCGTTTACCGGTCCCTCAATCGCGCGGTTCGACAGAATGTGCTCGACCGCCCGGACCAGGTCGAGTCGGGATATCCAGCTCATATATTGCTTGCCGCTTGCAAGCTGGCCGCCGACTCCCAGCCGAAATAAGGGCAGCAGCCTGGCCAGGACGCCCCCCGATGCGCTCAAGACCAGCCCGGACCGGAGCTGCGCCACCCTGATGCCCGCGTTTGCTAGTCCATCGGTTGTCCGCTCCCACTCGTGGGTGGAGACGGCGAGGAAGTCCTCGCCGGGGCCGTCGCTCTCGCGAAGGACCTGGTCGCCGCGGTCCCCGTAGTAGCCCATCGCCGACGCGCACAACATCACCGAGGGTGGCGTATTCAGGTTCGCCAGCGCGTTGCACAGCAGAGTCGTGCCCTGGACTCGGCTGTCTCGAATGCGGGCCTTCTGGCTCGGATTCCATCTTCGGGTAGAGATGTTCTCCCCGGCCAGATGGACGACCGCGTCGAACCCCTCCAGGTCGCGAGGATCAACCGTGCCGCTCTCCGGGTCCCACGTCGGCGCGGGCTCGGCCACGATAGTCGTGGGACGGACCAGCCTGACGACTTCGTGGCCATTCTCTCGCAAATAGGGGACCAGCGCTCCGCCGATAAAGCCAGTGGAGCCAGTGACGAGGACTTTCATAGACTGCTCCAATCATGGCTGGTCCGATGCAGGGGACGGTCTCGTCATAGCCGCGTCTCGGCGGTTGTCGGGCGACAAAAGCGCCTTTACGCCAGCTCGCGCGGTCCGATACTAAAGCCCGATTAGCTTTACACCCAGCACCGGCGCCAGCTATAATTTCGATCTGAAAGCGCCGAGATTGTATCAGACCGAAGTGTGTCCCAGGAGATGCCTTTGGCAGCCGTCCCCATACTTGAGTTGCCGCACCCGAAGCTTCGGCAGCGCGCCCGAAAGATACGCCGGATCGACAAGGGCGTGCTCAAAGTCGCCTACGATATGGTCGACACACTCCGGGAGGCCGGAGGGTTGGGCCTGGCGGCCAACCAGATCGGTGTGCTGCGCCGAATAATCGTCGTGCAGCCAACCGAGGAGGATGAAGAGGCCAGAATCTATATCAATCCTGAAATCCTCGGCCGAAAAGGGGAGCGCGAGGTGGAAGAGGGCTGCCTGAGTGTTCCGGGCTACCGCGGCACCGTCACCAGGTCGCTGTGGTTGAAATTCGGGGCTCTGGATCACGGCTCACAGGTGGTCAAGTTGGAGGCTGAGGACCTGCTTGCCCAGGTCCTGGAACACGAAGTCGACCATTTGAACGGCATACTTTACCTCGACCACTTAAAGAGCCACGATGATCTCGTAAAGATAGAGCCCGAGGAGCTGGTCGAAGATTCGCCGGATGCCCCGACGAACAGTGGCGGCAGTGGTGACTTGGACCACAACAGCGCACATCACGCAGACGCGGACGCGCGATTAGAAGAGTCCCCGGCAACAGTTAAGGTCAGATAGCCCACGTCGCTTCCTCGGCGCCCCCTGGGTAAGCCCACCGGGCGCTTCGTTGTGCCTTTGCCGCGCGCGACGGCGCCCTCGGTCAGCGTACTCGGCATTAACTTGGTTGGTATCAACCGGTGGGCGGGAATCCGGCGGCGGGCGTCAGACGTTTTAGATGTAGTATGACCACACGAACTTCAACTATCGATATACAGCTTAACGCCGACCACTTGCCCCACGTCCTGCGCGAGGTGGAGGAGTTCCTGCATGGCCAGGCGATCGAGGCCTACCTGGTTGGAGGGACCGTGCGGGACAGCCTTCTTGGCAGGCCGACCGAGGATATCGACGTGGGCGTGCGGGCCGAAGCCCATGAGGTTGGCAGGGGGCTGGCCGACCGGCTTGGCGGGCACTTCGTATCGCTGGACGAGGACTTCGATACCGCACGTGTGGTCGTGTCCGCGGGGGGGCGCCGGTCCTACATCGATCTGACATCGTACGATTCGAGTATCGTCGCCGACCTGGCCCGCCGGGACTTCACCGTCGACGCGATGGCCGTGGCCCTTCCTGGCGTACACACCGGCGACTGCAAGCTGATAGACCCGCACGGCGGTCACGCCGACGCCCGGGACCGGGTGTTGCGTTCCGTTGCGAGCGACGTGTTTCAGGCCGACCCGGGTCGGTTGATGCGGGCCGTGAGGCTGTCGGCGTCCCTGAAGTTCTCGTTGGACCCGGACACCGCGGCGCAGATACGAAGCGATTCCCAGTTGGTGCACTTGGTGTCTCCCGAGAGGGTCAGGGAGGAGCTGCTAAAGACCCTGGCCGAGGATGGGGCGCGCGACTCCGTCCGGCTCCTGGATGATCTCGGCCTGCTCCCCTGCGTGATCCCCGAGTTGGACGACGCGAGGGATGTGGTCCAGCCAAAGGAGCACCACTGGAACGTATTCGACCACATGGTCGAGACCGTCGGCTACCTGGAGCAGATATTGGGCCAGCGACCAGCCGACTGGATTGTCTCCCGGCTGATGCCGAGCTTCGAAGGCATGGAGGAACATTTCGCTGAAGAGGTGACCGACGGGCACACTCGTCGCACTTTGGTGAAGCTGACTGGACTGCTCCACGACATCGCCAAGCCCGCGACCAAGACCATTGAGGAGTCGGGGCGGATACGCTTCTTCGGCCATGCGGACGAAGGGGCACGGATAGTCGGCGCGGTGATGCGTCGACTCAGGTTCGGGAGACGGGGGATCAGACTGGCCAAGACCATGGTCCGCCACCACCTGAGGCCGAGACAGATGGCACAGGGTGACGCGTTGCCCACCGCGCGGGCGGTGCATCGATATTTCAGAGATTTGCACGAGGCCGCGCTGGACACGCTCTACCTGAACATGGCAGACTTTCTTGCGGCGCGGGGCCCCGAGCTTACCGAAACCCAGATGGCCGAGCAGTCTCGGGTCTTTGCACACGTACTGAAAGTCGGCTTGCAGTCGGGAACGACTCCTACCCCGGTCGCCCGACTGATCGACGGAGACGACATTATGGCGGAATTCGAACTGAGCCCCGGCCCACTGGTCGGATCGCTGCTTGCTGCGGTGGCAGAGGCCGAGGCCAGCAGTAGGCTGAGCACCCGAGAAGAGGCCCTGGAGCTGGCGAGGACACGGCTGAAGTCTGGAGGGGCACGTGCGTAGATACGGCAGGACCGTCGTCTTTATCGCGGTGCTTGTCACGATGGCCGCGCTAATTCTGGCGTTTCAGCGGATCGACCTCGGCGACTTCGAGAGGGGCGACGAGAATACGCCGCTGGGCCTGAGCCTGGGGCTGGACCTGCAGGGCGGGAGCCACCTGATCTACGAGGCCGACCTGAGGGACCAGGAGACCGGCGAGGTCTTGGAGGTGTCCGCGGACCAGATGGAAGCGTTGCTGCGCACCATCGAGAGGCGCGTCAACGCCTCCGGTTTAGGGGAGCCCATAATTCAACGGCTGGGTGACAACCGGCTGCTGGTACAGCTCCCCGGGATAACCGAGCCCGATAGGGCCAAGACCCTGATCGGCGAGACAGCTCGCCTGGAGTTCAAACGGCGCTTAACCAACGTCGTAACGGACTTGGCCGATCTCGCTCAAGAGGACATCGTCAGCGTAAAGGCCGGATTACTACCAGCTTTGACGACCGAACTGTCGCCGAGCACCTCGCTTTCGCCGATAACCGGCGTCACGTCGACGGGGCCTGTGGCACCTCCTCCCCCAGTGGTACCGATTGCGATGTCGACCGCAACGTCGACCCCCACTTCCGCCGCAACCTCTACCGGCGCTATCGCCGACGGCGACGGTCCGGCGGTCTTACTGATCGAGTTCACTGAAGACGCTGCCGCGAAGTTCGAGGCGGTCCTGAGCCGTATGACGCAGAGCTTTATCCTCTCGAGCGAGCGCGCCCAGGAGCAGGGGGCGCAAAACGTTTCGCCAATCTTGCTTGCGGGCGGCCACCGGCTCGACGTAACCGTGGCTGGGGTCGAACAGCTCAGGTTCGATGCGACGATTCTAACGATATTGCCGTTAGACACGCCGACGGTTTTCGCGTTCTCTATTCCGCCCTCGACGGAGGCACTGGAGCCACCTGGATTGGAAGAGCTTCAGCGACAGGTGGGCGAGAACGCCGAGGTCTATTTTTCAGAGTTTGTTCCCTTCATCGACGAGGACATTGGACTTACCGGAGACGATCTGGCGAGGGCATTCCCGAGCCAGCACACGCAGACCGGCGAGCCGGTGGTGAACATCGAGTTCAACGAACGCGGCACAAAGATTTTTGGCGAGCAGACTGTTGACATTGTGGATAAGCGAGAGCGGACGGGCGAGGTCGATCTGATCGCCATCTTCCTGGACGGCAAAGAGTTGATAGCGCCAAGCGTCGACACCCCGATTACGGTGGGGACGGGCTTTATTAGGGGGAGGGATTTCACCATCGAGCGGGTGCGCGATTTGGCGCTGCTGTTGGAGTCGGGCCGACTGCCGATCCCCATAAAGCTAATTCGGGAACGCGACGTGGACGCAATTCTGGGTAAAGACTCGCTGGAAAAGAGCGTGGTGGCCGGCTTCGTCGGCCTGGGCCTCGTGCTGCTGTTCATGGCCCTGTACTATCGCTTTCCCGGCGTCCTGGCGTCTATGTCGTTGCTTATCTACGTGGGGCTCGTGCTCGCGATATTCAAGATCATGCCAGTCACGCTGACCCTGTCGGGCGTCGCGGCGGTGATCCTGTCCGTTGGCATGGCGGTGGACGCCAACATCCTGATTTTCGAACGCATGAAAGAGGAATTGCGCGCGGGCCGCACGCTGCTGTCGTCCATCAACATAGGGTTCGACCGCGCGTGGCCGGCCATTCGGGACGGCAACGTTTCCACGCTGATAACCTGCGGCATCCTGTTCTGGTTCGCGGACCAGCTCGGCGCGACCATCGTCCAGGGATTCGCCGTCACTCTTGCCATCGGCGTGGTGATTTCGATGTTCTCCGCAATCACGGTCAGCAGGACGTTCCTGCGGCTCGCATCGACCACGCCGATTTCGCGTCGCACCAACTGGTGGACGCCTTCCGGCCGCTCGGGCGTAGCGCAGCAGGCCACGGCGCCGGCCGCACAGAGGAGCTAGCAAGTGGACTTCGTAGGCAAGCGCGGATGGTTCTTCCTCGTATCACTGCTGGTGATACTTCCGGGGGTGGTATTCCTTATCATCGCCCCGGGTCTGAAACGCGGGATAGACTTCACGGGCGGCTCTTCCCTGACTTTGGGCTTCGAGGACAAGGTCGACCAGTCAAAGCTGCGTGCGGAGCTGGCAAATCTGGGCCACTCGGACGCCACGGTCCAGCGACTGGACGAGGACACCTACTTCATCAGGACGAAAGAGCTGGGAGACCCCGAGAAGAACGCGCTGCTGGAACATCTGGAGACGGAGCTTTCTCCAAGCGGCGTAAATGCGTCCTTCGACCTGGTGACGCCGGTGGTTGCCGCAGAGACGGTCGTGAACGCCTTTTACGCTGTCCTGGCGGCCGCCGTCGGTATTTTCGTATACGTTTGGTGGGCGTTCCGGAACGTGCCGAGCCCAATTCGGTACGGCTCCGCCGCCATTGTCGCGCTACTGCACGACGCGCTGATAGTCATTGGAATATTCTCCATCCTGGGAGTGGTCGCCGACATCGAGGTCGGGACGATGTTCCTCATCGCCATCCTCACGGTAATTGGCTACAGCGTCAACGATACGATCGTGGTGTTCGATCGGATCAGGGAGAACGTGCTTACCTATCCCAACCGAGAGCTGTCCCAGGTGGTGAACCTCAGCATATCGGAGACCTTTGGGCGGTCGATGAACACCAGCCTGACGCTGCTGTTCACCCTGATGGCGCTGCTGCTGTTTGGGGGCCAGACCATCCGCGAATTCTTGCTGGTGCTGTTAATCGGGGTGGTAGTGGGGACGTATAGCTCCATTGGGGTCGCCAGCCAGATGCTGGTGTCCTGGGAGTATGGCGACCTGAGGCGTGTGCTCAGAAGAAAGTCGTCAAGGACGTCGGCGCCCGCGTAGGTCACCCGACACCGGCGGGTCAGGGCACCAGCACGACCCGCCCCAGACTCCGGCCCTCGCGAACCAGCCTGTACGCGTCCAGGGCGTCGGCCAGCGGCACTCGGTGCGATATCACGGGGGCCACGGTCCCTTCGGCAACCAGGCGGACCGCCTCAGTGACGTGTGCCCTGCTGGCGCCGGACGAACCCAGGACCCTGGCGTCGCGAAAGATCACTTCGGCCAGGTTAAAGCTGACCCGCTCCCCGAGTACCTCTCCCAGCGCGACAAGTTTGCCGAACTGGGCCATGCTACGGAGTGAAGAACGGAAGGTCGCTGAGCCCACGGTCTCTATAACCACATCGACGCCCTGGTCCTCGGTTAACGCCAGCACGATTTCCGAGAAGTCCAGCTCATCCGCGAGTACGACGTTGCCAGGGGCGTATTGCTCCAGATCATCCAGCTTCTCAGGTGAATGGGTCACGGCCATGGCGCGCCCGGCCAGGGCGGCAGCGAGCTGGAGGGCGTGGATGCCGAGTCCGCCGCCGGCGCCGGTTACCAGCACGGTGTCGTCGGGCTTTACCCTGGCGACGTCCCTCAGGGCCTGTAGCGCGACCCCGATAGGGCAGGCGAGGATGCTTGCGGTGCCGGTCTCAACGCCGGACGGCAGCTTGATCAGGCATTTTTCGGGCAGCGCGACGAACTCGGCGAACCCTCCGTTTACGGCGTGGCCGATACCGCGGCCCTGGTGACACCTGTACTCGTGGCCGCTGGTGCAGCGGTCGCAAACGCCGCAGAATACGGTCAAAGTGGAGACGACCGCGTCGCCCTTTCGAAAGCCACCGACGTCCGGCCCGGTCGACTCAACTACTCCGGCGATCTCGTGGCCCAGGACCACGTCGTGATCGACGCCTCGACGCAGCAACCCCCGCATGATGGAGACGTCGTGGTTGCACAGGCCCGCGGAGGCGACCCTGACCAGCACCTCGTCAGCCTTGGGATCAGGCGTGTCGACCTCTCGCAGGTCCAGCTCGGGGTCCTCGCCAGGTCTGGTCACGAAAAGTGCCTTCACAATGGTCCTCCAGGACTCTCCGGGTGGGGTCCCTGCGTGCCTGTTAGTCCCTGGCCCGGAGGCCCGAGGGGAGAAGCTCGACCAGCGCGTCGATCGTGTCCGCCACCGTACGGCTGTCGTCCGTGGCTTCGGGGGACTCGGCCGCGAAAGCGGTGCTGGACAGCAGCTTGTATATCTCAGCCGCGCCCTCATGGAGGCGGGGAGTGACCCCGGCGGCATCGAAGGTGGCGGCGATCTCCTCCATCTCGCCTATCCACCGGCCCGCGTTTGCCGGGAGGCGAGGAATGCCCTCTTCTGCCCTCTGAAGCGTCGCACTCTGGCTGGACGCCAGCTCCGCTACGAGCTCCTCGTATAGTCCCATGGACCTGGCGGCTGTCAGCATTGCCACCAGGAGCGCGGACGTTCCCTTGGTCATGGAGGCGTAGCACATCTTCATCGCCGAGGCCCTCCCGATTTCCGCGCCCAGGGCCCTGATGGCGACACCCTTGCCATCTAGCTCGTCCATCAAATGTGCGTCCGGGCCGGAGCAATATATTCGAGGCACCGCTCCCCGGGCAGGCGAGCCACCTATAATGCCGCCGTCGATGTATGTGCCACCTGACGCCGTGATGGTCGCCTCGATCTGCCGAGACCTCTGAGGAGATATGGCGTTGCACTCGGCGAACGCGGTAGCGGCGCCCGTGGCGATCATGGCGTCAGCCACCTGCTCCGCCAGGCCCGTCGCCTCGGCCGGGACCAGAATGGACATTACCAGGTCGGCATCGTCGACCATGGCTTCCAGGTCAGGAACGGTGCGGAAGCCGGCTTTTGCCGCCAAACCGCGGGTGCGTTCGCTGCGGCCGGCAAGACAGGTGATGACGTCGTAGCCGTGCTGGCGCAATTTCTCGCCAACGCCGTGGCCCATATCTCCGGGACTCATGATCGCGATGGTCTTCAGCGCCATAGGCCGATCCCTTCCTGGAAGGCGGGGCGACTTCGTTGATACTGGGATTATAGGGTAGCGTTTCGGTGTCGGCAAACGATTGAGAGCGCTATTCACGGTGGCGGTCGCCACTGTCGCCCGATACAATCTGAACCGGGGACCGGTCGACCGAAAACACTCAAGAAGTCGAGATGACCATCGTAACCCAAGAACCGGCCGAGTGAAACGGAGGCTCAGGATGAAATTAGGCGCGCACGTATCTACCGCGGGCGGTCTTGCGACGGCGTTTGGCCGGGCGGCGGAAATCGGAGCAGAGACGATCCAGATCTTCGCGTCGTCGCCGAGGGCGTGGAAGTTCCGAGCACCTTCCGGGGACCAGCTCGAGGAGTTTAGGACGGAGGCCGCGTCTTCGGACGTCAGCCCGGTCTTCATCCACGGGAGCTACCTGGTTAACGTCGGCGGCGACCCGGAAATCGTCGCCAAATCCATCGAGTCACTGACGCTGAACCTGACTGTGGCCAGCGCCCTGGGTGCAGCGGGGGTTATCTTTCATGGCGGCAGCCACAAGGGCAAGGGCTTCGACGCGGTGCTGGGCCAATCGGCCGATGCCCTGAACGAGGCCCTGGCCAGCAGCCCGGAGGATGCGTGGCTGATCATAGAGAACAGCGCGGGCATGGGCGCCCACATCGGCGCGTCGTTCGAGGAGATCGGCAGACTCGTGGGGGCAATCGACAGCGAGCGGGTCAAAGTCTGCCTCGACACCCAGCACTGCTTCGCCGCGGGCTACAACATCGCGGACACCGAGGGGGTCGAAGCGGCGATGGCGGAGTTCGACCGGCACGTCGGACTAGAGCGACTCGTGGCGGTGCACGCCAACGATACGAAAGTCGAGCTTGGTTCAGGCGTGGACCGGCACGAGAACATCGGCGACGGGTACATCGGCGTAGACGGCTTCGAGGTAATCATGGCCTCACCGGCCCTGCGAGATGTACCGTTTTTGCTGGAGGTGCCCGGCGAGGAGAAGAAGGGGCCGGACAAGGCCAATGTGGACGAACTCAAAGCCATCCGGGAGCGCATAGGCCTTAAGCCGTGACAGTGCGTCAGGCGCTGCGATGGGCCGCCCGATCCCCGGGGCGAACCAAATGATTTTCAGGCTGTGTATCGGACCAAATCTCGGGGCGACCCCGCTGCCGGGGTAGCCTCAAGGAGATCGCTTCGGACTCGGCGTCGTGAGGTTGCCCGTCAGGCGCTCCAGACGTCGAACCGCGTTACCGGGTCGAAGCAGGCCCTGTGCTAGAATTACCCTCACGCCCATGGGATGGGTTCGTGGACCGGCGTCGATTGGGCCGGACGGCGTGCCCGGATGTGCCACCATTATCGCGTTCTCGCGTCGTGTACCCAGGTCAACGACGCCCGACGAAGCACTGGCTCACAAGGACTGCCCGGGCTGCTATGACTTCCTTGCTAGATGAGAAAAAGTACCGCGAGTACCTGAAGGCCGAACTGGAGGCGGCGGCCATGTATCGGGCGCTCGCCGAGGCGGAGCACGACCCGAGTCGCGCCGAGACCTTCAGGAGCCTGATGGATGCGGAGCTGCGCCATGCCTCCCGGTGGGCGGAGAAGCTTGGCCTGGACCCTGATGCCGTACGTCCGGCGTCCCCTGGCTTGCGTGTCCTGGTCTATCGGGTGGCCGCGCGACTGCTCGGGACCTCAAGGCTCGTGCCCTGGCTGCTGCGTGGCGAAGCCGAGGAGATCGACAGGTACCGGTCCGATCCCGAAGCCACTGACTTGGCCCCGGAGGAGCGGCGACACGCGGGCATCTTGCGGGAGTTAGGATCGGGTAGCGACCACCGCGGCTATGCCCAGCTTGAATGGGCGCAAGGTTTTGGCGGGGCTGGAAGCCTGAGGGCAGCGATACTGGGCGTAAACGACGGTCTGGTGTCGAACTTCAGCCTAGTCATGGGGGTGGCTGGCGGAACGGACAACGGAGATATCGTGCTGCTGGCGGGCGTCGCGGGCCTGCTGGCAGGGGCATTTTCAATGGCGGCGGGCGAGTACGTCTCGGTCCGGTCTCAACGGGACGTTTACGAGCACCAGATTCAGATCGAAGCCGCCGAGCTCGAGGAATGGCCTGAGGAAGAACGGGACGAGCTTGCACTGATCTATCAGGCGAAGGGGCTCACGGACGAGGAGGCGCGGCGGGTCGCCGACCGAATCATGGCTCAGCCTGACGTGGCGCTGGACACCATGGCGCGGGAAGTGCTGGGTCTTGTGCCGGGTTCGCTGGGCTCGCCCTGGGGCGCCGCGATAAGCTCATTTCTGGCGTTCGTCACCGGCGCCGTGGTGCCGGTCGTTCCCTACATGACCGGCTCCGGCTCACTGGCCCTGGGGCTGAGCGCAGGGTTCAGCGCGCTGGCGCTGGCAACGGTCGGTGGGGTGGTGGCGGCCAGCTCCGGTCGAAACGCCGCCTGGGGCAGTCTGAGGATGCTGCTAGCAGGGGGACTGGCGGCCACGGTGACTTTCGGCGTGGGCAGCGCAATCGGCGTTGCCATCACCGGATAACGCATCCGTCTGGAGTAAAACCTCTATCAACTTGACCCATGCGCCGTGGCGTCCGTAGATGGTCTTCGAGAGCATCCTGCTCGGCCTGGTCTCAGGTCTAGGGGTCGGCATATCCGACGTCGGCGCCGCGGCGGTGACCCGGCGGCTGGGCGTGCTCCGGACTGCTGTATCCGTCCAGCTGGCGGCCGTTGCCATGATGACTGCGTTCCTGCTGTGGGAGTCCGGTGTTGGATCGCTCTCGCGGGTCCAGTGGCTGGAAATGGCGGGTCTGGGCGTCGGAGCTTTCGCTTTCTACCTCGCTTTCTACCGCGCCATACAGATAGGCCCGGTAGCGATCGTGACGCCTATTTTGGCCGCCCACTCCGTTATCGTTGTCGTCATGGCGGTGTTGTTGCTGGGAGAGCGTCTGAACAACTGGCAGATGGCGAGCGTTGCGACGATCATTGGCGGGATCGTTTTGGCGTCGGTGGATGTGTCCTCCCTGGGTCCCGGCCAAAGAATCGTGGGCACGGGTGTGATAATAGCGCTATTCTTGACCGTTGCCGTGGGCATGTGGCAGTTCGGCATAGGCGCTCTTTCCAGAGAGCTGGGATGGTTTCTCCCCCTGTATCTGTCGCGGGTGATGATGCTTGGCGGCCTGCTCCCCTTTGGCGCCGCACGTGGCGCCATCCCCTGGCGGGGGATGTCAGCACGCATGGCCGCGGGCACGGTCGGCGTGGCGGTGCTCGAGACAGCCAGCCTCTTTGCGTTCACACGGGGCGCCCAGATCGGCGTGCTGTCCATCGTGGCGGCGGCGTCCGCCGTATATCCGCTGGTGCCGATAATGGGGGGGCTCGTGCTGTTCAAGGAGCGGCTGGCGCCGTCCCAGATAGTGGGTCTGGCTGCGGTGATCGTTGGGCTGGTCGGATTAGGAGCTATGTCGTGATTCCATTTTCGGCCGAAAATGGCAAGGGAAATTCGGAAGGTATATCATATCGAGAATCGGAGGTAGAAAATGGGACTTGATGGTAAGGTCTGCGTGATTACTGGAGGAGGCAGTGGCATCGGTCGGGCCACGGCCAAGCTAATGGCCGAAGAGGGCGCCGCCGCCATAGTTGTGGGAAGAACGGCGTCGAAAGTGGAGGCCGTCAGGGCTGAGATTCAGTCTGCAGGAGGTCGTTCGGCGGCCCTGGAACTCGATGTCGCCGATCACGGGGCAGTCAACCGAATGGTCCGCACGGTGAAAGAGGAGTTCGGTCAGATCGACGTGCTGGTCAACAACGCGGGACACAGCTCGCCTCACCGGATGCTGCTGACGACCACACCGGAAGAGATCCGCGGTGTGATCGACTCGAACCTGGTTGGCACAATCTATTGCACGCAGGCCGTAATGCCGTCGATGCTTGAAGCCGAACACGGTACGGTAATCAACGTCTCGTCGATGGCGGGGATCACGCCCGGTCTGTTGGGCGGAATGGTCTACAGCGCGGCCAAAGCCGGCGTTATTAACTTCACGCAGCACCTGATCGGCGAGTTCGAGAACTCTGGGGTAAGGTTCAGCGTCGTAATTCCGGGCGAGATCGACACGCCGATTCTCGACAAACGGCCGGTCCCGCCATCGGCGGAGGCCAGGTCCACGATGGCCACCTCGGAAGACGTCGCCGAAGCGATCGCTCTCATCGCCCGTCTTCCGGACAGGGCGCTAATCCCTCAGCTCGTCATACGGCCCACGATGCAGCGCGACACGTCAGGCGAGGAGGGTGTCGCGTAGCCATCCGCTCGCACGGGCTCCGGGCTATCGGGAGCGAACTGCACGAGCGCGACGGGGCGACGGGCGGCCGTGGCATTCTTAGACAAGCCATTGTGCGCGTGCGAGATATTCACCCGACTGTCTCGTCCGTTTGAGCGTTCTTTGCCCAAGTTTCGACGACAGTTAGCGGCTTCGCCTCAAGGCGATTGACAAGCTCGTGCCACGTGTGAAAATCTACCGAAGAATGCTGCCGTAATCCGAAACCGGGGCCTCGAACGCTGATCGGAGGGCCAGATGTTCAAGCATCGAATGATTGGAATGCGTCTCATATTGCTCCCTGGGGTCGTGCTAGCCTCGCTTGCAATCGCCTGTGCCGACGAAGTCCAAATACCTATCGAGCAGATCGTCGAGGTCGTCAAAGAGGTCCCGGTCGACAGGTCGTTGAAGTCGTCAAAGAGGTAGAGGTCGAAAAGATCGTCGAAGTCGTTAAAGAAGTCGAGATCGAAAAGGTCGTCGAGGTCGTTAAAGAAGTCGAAGTCGAAAAGGTCGTCGAGGTCGTTAAAGAAATCGAGGTCGAGAAGATCGTCGAGGTCGTTAAAGAAGTCGAAGTCGAAAAGATCGTCGAGGTTATGGTCCAGCCAACGGCCATGCCCGAGGCGCCAGCAGGCCCCGCGATCTATTCGATGGGCATCTTCGAAGAGCCTATTACCCGAAACTTCTGGAGCTATTACGGCGGCCCGGGCGGCTCCGTGTGGACCGGCTATGTACTGGACGGCACTGCTCCGACGCTTTACGACTACTCCGAGCAACGATTCGACTGGGTCCCGATTCTGGCCGATGGGTTCCCCGCGCCGCTGACGAATGAGACCATCGGAGGAGTTGATTTCTGGACGGCCGAAGTGAACATGAAGGAAGGTGTCGTCTGGAGCGATGGAGTTGAGGTAACGGCCGAGGATGTCGTATTCGTCGTCGACACCGTGCTGGCCATGGAGCTATCGTCGAACTGGGCCGCAAAGGTCGACAGCGCGTTCGTCGACCACGTCGAAGCGCTGGACACTCACACGCTCAAGGTTTTCTTCAAAGGCGCCGACGCTGACGGCAACTCGCAGAAGCCGGGGCTCAGCGTGTGGCAATTCGGACTGGCGTTCATGCCGGTGCTGCCGAAGCACTACTGGGCGCCAATCGTCGCCGATGCCCAGAAGGCAGGTGACATCGAGGCGCAGCAGGAGACGCTGTTTGCGGTGGTGCCCGCGGACGAACCGACAGCCGGCGGATTCACGTTCAGCAAGTGGGAGCCAGGCGCGTTCTACGAAACCGTGTCTGACTCCAACTACTATCGAAAAGGGGCAGTGGTCACTGAGTACGCCAGCGGTGCTTACAAGGAGATGAACGCCAAGCTGGACACCACCGCAACCTACTACGGCGAGGCGACCGGGGACGTGACGCTGGAATTCGAGGTGGGGCCCCGCGCTGAAAGCAACATATTTAGCTATTATGGGAGCCAGGATGCCGCTATATTGGCTCTTTCCAACGGCGATGTCGACTATGTATTCAACCCTTCGGGCCTTGAAAAAGGATTTCAAGAGAGAGTCGAGGCGACGCCCGATCTGGAGGTAATTTCCAACCCCTCCAATGGCGTCCGCTACCTGGGATTCAACGTCCGCAATGCACCGCTGAACGTCAAGGAGTTCCGTCAGGCGATCGCGACGGTCATCGACAAGGAATTCGTCACCGATACTCTCCTCCAGGGCGCTGCCCTGCCGGTTTACGCGATGGTGCCGACCGGGAACGGGTTCTGGCACAACGGGTCGGTGGAACAGGTCGGTAAGGGCCTGACTCGTGGGGCTCGGCTGCAGAAGGCTGTAGACCTGCTCGAAGGAGCTGGCTTCACCTACGAGACCGAGCCCAAGATAAGCGAGGATGGCAATTTCGTAGAGACCCAGGGAAAGGGGTTGATGATGCCAGACGGCACGCCGGTGCCTGAGCTGCGGCTTCTGGCGCCCAGTGCCGGCTACGACCCGATGCGCTCCACCTTCGCTATATGGATAGAGCGATGGCTGAACGACATCGGGATACCGGCCCGCGTCGACCTGACCGGGTTCAACGTAATCATTGACGTTCTGTTCAGCGACACGGTTGCCGAAGACCTGGACATGTGGATACTTGGGTGGGGACTCAGTCTGTACCCCGACTACCTGGAGAGCTTCTTCAACAGCCGGAACGCGCCGGAGAACGAGGGTGGATTCAACTGGGGCACATGAAGAATACGGCGACCGGGAATTTCGGCACGTCGTTCAGCCTGTACCCGCGGTCGGTCGCCGACGTGGTCTGGGAGCGCCTGCCCCGCACTCTGGTGCTGTTCGTGACCGCCGCGGTGATCTCCTTCTATCTCGGATTCGCGCTTGGCAAGATAATCGCCTGGCGCCGCGGCAGCCTGGCTTTCCGAGGCGATACTCTCTTTTCTAGGCCTCCTGGATGTCCGGACGAGCGGGGGCTTGATGATCCATACAACCGAGTCGGCCGGGTACCTGCTTCAGGTAGGGGAGACCTGGTGGCTGATATTCCCGGCGAGCGTGTCCATAACGCTGTTGACGTCGTCGTTCTACCTGGTGGGGCGCTCGCTTGACGAGATCTTGAATCCCAGATTGAGGCGCGCGCGACGAGTCAGAATGGCAGCTTGCTCCTGAGCGTCGAAGACCTCACTATGCACTATTCGACGCGGATGGGCGTCGTGCGGGCGGTGGACGGCGTGTCATTATCGCTACACAAGGGCGAGTCCCTGGGGCTGGTCGGCGAGTCGGGTTGCGGAAAGACCTCGGTCGCGATGTCGCTGCTCAAGCTGCTTCCCGAAAACGGCGAGATTCTGGGAGGGCGAATCTATTTGGACGGCATTGACCTGGCGGCCTTGGACGAGGAGCGGATGCGCGAATTCCGCTGGAACCGCATCTCAATGGTGTTCCAGGCTGCGATGAACTCCCTCGACCCGGTGTACCGTGTTGGCGAACAGATCATAGAGGCGCTGGAGGTCCACCGGAATACGCAGACCAGGGCCGAGTCCGTTCAGAGGGTCCGGGACCTATTTGACCTGGTCGGCCTCGACCAGGGCTTCATTGAGCGCTTTCCCCACGAGCACAGCGGCGGCATGAAACAGAGAGCGATCATCGCGATGGCTCTTGCCTGCGAGCCGGACATCGTTATGGCGGACGAGCCCACTACCGCTCTCGACGTGATCGTGCAGGACCGGATTCTGCGGGAGCTGAAAGCGCTCCAGGCGCGGCTTGGTATGAGCATGATTTACATCTCGCACGACATGGCGGTGATCGCCGAGATCAGCGATACGATGGCGGTTATGTACGCCGGCTAGATCGTCGAGTTCGGGTCGACCGGGGAGGTTTTCGCACACGCGATCCACCCGTATTCTCAGGCGTTGATGGAGGCGTTCCCCAGTGTTGCAGGCGAGAAACTGGAGCTGGCGGCGATTGCAGGCGAGCCTCCCGATCTCACCGACCCACCGTCTGGATGTCGGTTCCATCCCCGCTGTCGATACGCCACGGACAATTGCGCCACACAAGCGCCTCCGATCGTTCGGAGAGGCAGTCACTGGGCGGCCTGCTGGAACCCTCTTTAGGCGTAGGTCACGCAACGCTGGAGGTGTGATTTTGGGCTTGTGGTGTCGTCCTGGGCTTGAGGTGTCATTCTGAACGAAGTGGAGAATCTTGGGAGGTGGGGCCTTGAACGAGCGAGGTACGCCGCGGACCCGGCTCGAGATGCTTCGTCGTTCCACTCCTCAGCATGACAGGCTAACGAGATACCTTGAAACGATCGGAACGTGCGTAAATGACGTCTAGGCGCCGCGTGCAAACTTCAGACTGCTGATGAATTCGCCCAACCACCAGTCCAAGGATGCCCATGTGCCTCTGCTGAAGGCCGAAGGTCTTAGAAAATATTTCCCCGTTTCGGGTAAGTTCCTGTCACGCGAAAAGAGTATGGTCCATGCCGTCGACGGCCTGTCCTTCGAACTGGCTAGAGGCGAAAGCCATGGGCTGGTGGGCGAGTCGGGCTGCGGCAAGACCACGACCGGCAAGATGCTGGTGAGGCTGATGGAACCCACTGCCGGCAGAATCACATTCCAGGACGGGCCGGGGAGTGACGTCGACATCTCCACCCTCAGGGGCCGAACCCTCAAGCGTTTCCGTCGCCAGGCGCAGATGATATTCCAGGACCCGTACGAGTCCATGAACCCTCGTCGCACCTTTCGACACCGTGGCCGAACCGCTGTCCGTTC
Organism: Dehalococcoidia bacterium; assembly: GCA_965248005.1. Classification (GTDB taxonomy): domain Bacteria; phylum Chloroflexota; class Dehalococcoidia; order Lucifugimonadales; family UBA1123; genus CBDFIE01. Next base: position 277,825 of record OZ252049.1, on the reverse strand, counting down.
AGAAGTTCGGCGGCCCTGGCGAAAGACTCGAGCGGGTATCGGAGATGCTGGAGCTGGTGGGCCTGTCGCCGCCTGGCAGCTACCTGTTTCGCTATCCCCACGAGCTATCAGGCGGGCAGAGACAGCGAGTCGCCATTGCCCGGGCGCTTGTGATCGAGCCAAGCTTCGTGGTTGCAGACGAGCCCACGTCGATGCTCGATGTTTCCATCCGCACGGGGATCATGGGCCTGATGCAAAGTCTCGCCGACCGGCTTAGCCTCAGCTATCTGTACATCACCCACGATCTGGCGGTCGCTCGGTATATGTGTGATCGGATATCCGTCATGTACCTGGGCAAGATCGTCGAGACCGGAGAGACGGAGGAAGTGCTTCGCAATCCGCTGCACCCCTACACCAGGGCGCTGCTCTCCGCGGTCCCTGTGCCCGATCCGACGTTCAAGAGGGGAGAGGTGCAGATCATCGGGGGAATACCGACCCCAATCGATCCGGCGCCGCGGTGCAGGTTCTACGATCGATGCCCCATAGCGACGGACCACTGTCGCGACAGCGATCACCCGCCGCTAGCGGACAAGGGCGCCGGCCATTTCGCGGCCTGCTATCGGGTGTAGCTGGCTCATCGGTGGCAATAAAACGCCCAAAGAAAGGTTCAAGACGCCTAACCCGATCTGTCATTCATGACCCCGACGTCTAACCGAGTGTGTCATTCTTGAGCCCTTCGGCAAGGCTCAGGATGGACTCCTCGAAGAATCTGTGCGCTAAGTCGACCCCGATTCTATCGGGGTTCGTCGTCCTTCCCCCGGAATGACTCCTCTAGAATGACACGAATGCAGGCTATGTTAGGGGCTCTCGGCCAGGTCGAGCCTCTCCGCCACGCCGTACTCGCGGGCAAGCTCCGCCAGTCCTTCCCAGGTAGAATCCTCGACGAATATTCCCCTGTTCGATAGACTTTCGGATCGCAGGTACTCCAACTCCCCCGGATAGTAGACCTCGGTGAACCCGCGGGCTGGCGAGGAACTCTTGAGGTAGTTAGCGAATTCGGTTACTTCCCGCTTGAACTCCGCCAGCGGTCGAAAAACCTCCACGTTGAAGGCCGCCATGAAGCAGCCGTCGTTGTGCCGGCCCGACGGGTCGTGTCCGAAGCCAAGCCCCGTCAGGATCCCGGAAAGTATTTCGACCATAACCGACAGCCCGTAGCCTTTGTGGCCCTCCGGTCCGCCAAGCGGCAGTATCGCCCCGCCTTGTGCCAGCTCGCCGGGGTCCGTGGTGGGGTTGCCGTCCTTGTCGAGCAGCCAACCCTCGGGGACCGCAGTGCCCCGAGCGACGGCGACGGCCAGCTTCCCGGCTGCGACGGCGCTGGTGGCCATGTCGATGAACAGGGTACCCTCCAGGTCGGAGGGCATGGCGATGCAGATGGGGTTGGTCCCCAGACGCGGCTCGCGGCCGCCAAAGGGGACGACGGACTTGGCTGAGCGTCCGGAGTCGGCGGTCATGATCCCGATCATCCCCTGCTCAGCGGCCATGGTCGGATAGTCGGCGACCCTGCCCACATGGCTCTGACGACGAACGGTCGCCGCGGCGACTCCCCCCGCCTTCGCCTTGTCGATCGTGATCTGCATCAGCCGCTCCGAAACCACGTAACCGAAGCCCCAGTTGCCATCGACGACCGTGGAGTTTGGCGTCTCCTGCGTGATCTCGAAGGGCGCGCCCGGTACGATGTGGCCCCGCTTCACGCGGTCGATATAAGTGGGAATCTGAATGACGCCGTGGGAGTCGTGGCCCGCCAAATTGGCGTCGATGGAGTGGCGTGCGACGATCGACGCCTCGTATTCGCTGGCGCCCGCCTGTTCCAGGAGCACCGCGGCTATGGTCGTGAGCCGGTCGGGCATTACGGTAGGCATTTTCGGTCCTCCTCATAGCCTGCAAAGGGTCAGCGTCGTCATTCAGGTCCGCCGTCGGGGTGAAGGATTTGGAGCGCCTGACATGACTAGTCTCACATTCTGAGCCCTTCGGCAAGGTCCGACAGAGTCAGGACTCGCGACCCGTGTCGCAGCTCAGGATAGAATCCGCGAAGAAACAATGTCTGACGTCGAGACTCTTCGTCGTCCTTCCCCCGAATGACTTCTCTAGAATGACGCGATTCCGGTTGTCGTTAGAGGCTTTTCATACCGCGCTCGCTAAATGGGCGTATCTCGTGAGGTCATACCACAGGCTCTGGGGCCTCTTGCGGGATTAGTCGCTCCGCCTTCAGCTCGGCCCACAGGTCCGCCGGGATCGGATGCCCGACCATGCGAATGTTCTCCTCCACCTCCGCCGGAGATCTGGGCCCGGGTATGGTCGCGGCAACCGCGGGATGGGCCAGGCCGAACTGAAGCGCCGCAGCCTTGAGCGGCACCGCGTGGCGGTCGCAAACCGCCTTGATCTGCCTCGCCCGCGCCAGTACGTCCGGCGGTGTCTCGAGGTAGAAGTAGGTGGTGCCGGACCCAAGATCGGATGCGAGGATGCCACTGTTGTACGGCCCTCCCAGGACCACGCTGATGTTCTTTTCCTCGCACAGTGGCAGCAACTCATCCAGGCCGGACTGGTCCAATAGCGTGTATCTGCCTGCCAGCAGGAAGCAGTCGAAATCGCCGTCGCGGGCGAACTGGGCCAGAGGCTGCCAGTGGTTCATGCCGGCGCCGATCGCGCCGACGACGCCCTGGGACCTCAGCTCTGCCAACGTTGGAAACGACTCGTCGATCGCCTGCCGGTAGTGGTCGTCGGGGTCATGAATCAAGGCGATGTCGATGCGGTCCAGGCCGAGACGTTGGAGACTCTCTTCCAGCGATCTTAAGATGCCGTCCCTGGAGAAGTTGAACACGACCTCGTACGTCGGGACACCCCCATTGCCGCCGGTCCGGGGTTGGGGGCCGACGGGGTCAAGCACGCGCCCGACTTTGGATGACAGGACATAACTGTCTCGAGGCATATCGGCCAGTGCGCGGCCCATGAAGGTCTCGCTTCTACCGGTGCCGTAGAAAGGGGCGGTGTCGAAGTACCGAATGCCGAGGTCATAGCCCCTGGCGACAGTGTCGAGAGCCACCTGACCCTTGGACTCGGCGACCAGTCTGCCCAAGGGGGCGCCCCCCAGGCCAAGGCGCGTGATCTTAAGACGGGTCGTGCCGACTTGCGTTAGCTCGAATGGGTCCATGGCAACGACCTCAAGACGGTGTGCTGCCGCGACGTTCGCGGGCGCCGCAATTATAGATTTGGCGCGGGCGGCAGTCAATTAGCGGTCGGCAATCAGCAGTCAGCTATCAGCTCTTAGCCCCCGACCTGTTGGGGCGGGCTGTCGCCTACGAGTGTGGAGCTGAAACCGTGCGGGTGCTGCTGTCGAGAGCGCTTTGGCGGCTTAGCCTTGAAGCAGGTCTATGGCGGTCATGCCAAGGGTGCGCACGTCGTCCGGTGGTGTGGATGCTTCGCCGTCCGGCATTCGAAGCGGTGTGCCGCTGGCCAGCTCATGTCGAGAGACCCAGAGCCACCCGGCGTTGAGCTTGACGTTCTCCGAGGATGGACGGCAGAAGTAGATGAGGTCGATATGCTGATGAAAGCCTTCGACCGGGTCGTCGATGTCTTCGACCATGATCGTGTAGGGCGGTTCCACCCTGGTGGGGTAGTCAAGGTCCAGCGGAGGCGATGTAGGGGCTACGTCGGCTGCCAGACCCGACTCCTCGCGGACCTCGCGAAGTACCGCCTGCACCGGGTCCTCGTTCAGCTCGATATGGCCGCCCGGCGGCAGCCACGCCTTGACCTTCTCGTGCCAGTGCAACGCAACGCAGCCCTGGTGGACTACGAACCCGGTTGCCGTAAAATGTCTCGTCAGCGCCAATGGTGATCCACGGTCATGCCGGATGTCAGCGTGCGCGAGTGTTGTGTAGCTATCGGTGAACCTTTGAAGTAGGGTCCGGGTGGGGTAGTACCCGTCCGGACCCTGGATACGCGTCTATGCGGCTTGTCTGCGGCTTCGGAGCCTGCGCCGGACCAGCAGGGCCGCGCCGCCGCCGATCAGCCATAGCGGACTGAGTATCCCTACCCAGATCGCGGCTGCCACGCCCCCCTTGCCCACAGCGGACAGTGTGCGCACGGCGGTCCGGCCGGTGTCCTCGGGGTCCCAGCCCGCCACCGTCCAGGCTGGGCGCTCGCGCACCAGTACCTGTAGCTGGCTTGCTGTCTCCACTTCGCCGGCCTCGCTCTGTGCCGCTATGGTCAGCGTCGCGGTGTACGGGAATGGCCTGTGGTCGGTGTACGTGTGAGTGCTGTCGACCTTGGTGACGCCCGTGGGTACGTTGCCCGTCTCGGGCGCAGAGCCGTCGCCGAAGTCCCACTTGTAGTTGACTTGCATCAGCTCATCGGAACGGGTGAACGAGCCAGAGAAGTTGACCTCCTCACCCTCGTCGACGACCTGGCTCTCCCCGGCGAAAACCTGGACTGTCGGCAGCTCCGTTACCTTAACGATCAGGGTGTCTTCACCCTCGGCGATGCCCGCGTCACCGGTGCCGGTCATCTTGATCTCCACGATGTACGGGGAGTCTTTCACGTCCGAGTAAGAGTGCGTCATCGTGGCGGTTACGCGCTTGCCCTCCTCCTCGGTAGGGGCGGTTCGGTTGCTGGTCTCCGGCCGGGAACCGTCTCCAAAGTCCCAGGTGAAGGAGAAGTCCTCGACGCCCTCGGGTGGCTCGAAAGTGGCCCGAAACCGCGCCGGGTTATGGACGCTAACAGTCTGGTCCTCTCCGGCGTCCACGGGCATGTCCAACGGGGCGAGTTCCAGGTGAATGCTGAGCAGCGAGAAAGCGGAGGTCTCTTCCAGGAACTTTACTCGACCCTGGATGCGCTCGATCTCCTCCTGGACGCGGGTCAGCTCTCGCTGGACGTCCAGCGCGGCCTCGACGTTCTCGGCCCGTTCCAGTAGCTTGAGCAGGGCGCCCTCGGTGGCCTGCTGGTTCGTGAGCCGCGAGTTCAAGTCTACATACTCGTCGGTGACGTCCTTGCTGGTCGTTAGCTCCCGCTCCACCTCCTTGGCAAGCGCCCGCAGATCGAGCACAGCCGACTCCAGGTCGTCGGACGGGACTCGAATCGAGATCGACCCGCTGTGTGTGCGGCTACGATCGGAAGATACGACCCAGCCCCCGAGACCATTCGCCAGCTCGGAGATCGCGTCGAGAGTGGCAGCCACGTCCAGCACCACCAGCGACATGTCCACCGTGCGTACGATAATGCGACGCTGGGAGACAAGTTGAACGTCGACTGACGCGACCTCGGACTCGCGGGCCTCTGCGACTGCTAGTGCGGGTGCGGGTGCCACCGGCAGAGGTGGGGCGAAGGCCTGCGCGGGGGCGGTCCGGGTTGTGACCTGCTTCTCCACTTCCACGACCCTCATTACGGGTGACTCGACGGTCACCGTCTCGGAGGGCACTCAGGTCAAGTCACTTCCGGAGCCTCCACAGGCCGTGAGCAGGACCGCGGTCGATAGTGTCAACACGATAATAAACAGGGTGATATTCATGTGGCGTGTCATGGTCTACACGTCTCTAGTGATTGGCCAGTTTCCCCGGGGACCTAGTCTTGCGGGGTCCATCACATGAATAGACGAACAGCTCGGCGACATTGTTCCATAGTCTCCGATTATCGCAGGGTTTTGTCAAGGAAGCAGACGCCGCTGGGCTTCCTTGAGCTTCGTCCTTACTGTCCTTGAAATACGTTCATTAATCGTCGTTGCGAGGAGACCGCAGCCAACGAAGCAATCTGGAGGATGGGGGGGGCGGCCACCGCCCTTGATAGAATCGGGACCACGGCCCTCCTTCAGCGCGCCTCGCAATGTCGGTTGAAGTGAACGTTGGAGGCGAGCCAAGCGCGCCATTCGTTGACGTTTGGCTGGGGTTAGGGTACGCTGAGACCACTGAAAACAGAATAGGGCAATTGGGAGCTTGGGAAAGCCAGGCTGAGAGGTCCCGATCCCGACATGTCGGGAGGACGACCGTAATTACCTGATCTGGATAATGCCAGCGCAGGGATAGCTTGAGGTCAGGCCAAGAGTCGCTGGCAGCTAGTCGGCGGCTCTTTTTGGTTTCCACGCTCGAAGGAGACAACGAAATGAACGACCCCCTGGTCATAGCGGGAAAAGAGTTCAAATCAAGGCTAATGGTCGGCACCGGTCGTCACCGGAGCAACGAGGACATGGTGCGGTCGATCGAGTCCTCTGGCGCCGAGATCGTTACCGTGGCAATCCGTCGGCTAGACCTGGACAATCTCGCCGAGAAGAACATCCTCGACTATTTCGACTGGGACAGGTATACGATCCTGCCCAACACCGCGGGTTGCAAGACCGCCGACGAAGCGGTGTTCACGGCCCAGCTAGCACGGGAAGTCACGGGGTCGGACTGGATCAAGCTCGAGGTGATACCGTACACCGAGTACCTGCTACCCGATCCGGTCGGCACGTACGAGGCCGCGGTGCGTCTGATCGACGATGGATTCGTGGTGCTCCCCTATATTCACGCCGACCCCGTCCTGGCGATGAAGCTGGAGGCGGTGGGCTGCGCAACGGTCATGCCCCTGGGTTCGGCCATCGGCTCGGGCCAGGGCGTGCAGACACTGGACGAGATCAACCTTATCGTTCGTCAGTCCAGCGTGCCCGTGGTGGTCGACGCAGGGCTGGCCGTGCCCTCGGAGGCGGCCCTGGCGATGGAGTCCGGCGCGGAGGCCGTGCTGGTGAACTCGGCCATCGCCCAGGCGGAAGACCCGGCGGCAATGGGCGAGGCGTTCAAGCTGGGCGTCCAGGCGGGTCGCAAGGCCTATCTGGCCGGTCGAATAGAGCGACGACAGGCGGGCGTCCCAAGCAGCCCCACGGCCGGGGTGGCTTCCGTGGGGGGTGACCAGCCCATGTCCACTGGTCTACTGTCTTCGATCGGCCACGTGCGAACAGCTGAGGGCCGCCCCTCCTCCGGATTGCCACGCCCCGATTCTGTCGGGGATCGCAATGACGCTTCATGAGCATATCTCAAGGCCGCCACGCCAGCTTGCCGCGGCCCTGCCTTTGCTTCGTGACAGACCGGAACCAGACGGGCGGTAGGCCCCTGGCGGAGGTCGTCGCGGCAGCGGTCGCGGGCGGCGCGGGAATGGTGCAGCTGCGGGAAAGCGACCTGCCGGGAGGCCGCCTGCTGGAGTTGGCCCAAACCCTGCGGCGGATCACCGATGGGCGGGCACTCCTGGTCGTTAGCGACCGGATTGACGTGGCCCTGCTGTGCGGCGCCGACGGCGTTCAGCTAGGCGAGGAGAGCGTCGGTGTCGCGGAGGCCCGCGGGCTGGCCGGCGAAGGCATGCTGCTGGGACGCTCGGTGCACAGTGTCGATGGTGCGGTCCAGGCGACGAACGACGGCGCCGACTTCCTGGTAGTGGGGACCATATTCGCGACGGGCTCCCATGCTGGTGTCGTCGCGGCCGGGCCGGAGCTGCTGAGCAGCGTTCGAGCGCGCACCGACGCACCTGTGCTGAGCATAGGCGGCGTCGACCAGGAGAACATAGCCCAGGTTATGGAGGCCGGGGCCGACGGCGCGGCGGTAATCTCAGCCATCACCGGTAGTCCGGACCCGCGGGCGGCGGCTTCCGCGATCAGCGGACAGATGAGACGGGCGTGGGACGCGTCGAAGGTGGCAGCCCGGTGATCAATCTTGTCGTCAACGGCAAGTCGGTGAAGATCGGAGGGCCCCAGGGCCTGCCGGAGTACCTGGAGTCTCTAGGTGTCGCCGACCGGCGAATTGCCGTGGCTCACAACGGCAGCATCGTGCGAAAAGACGAGTTCGTCGGCGTCACGCTCCGGGACGGCGACCGGCTGGAGATCGTACGAGCCATCGGCGGCGGCTAGGTTACCGTCCCCAGGCTCCGATCAGCAGCAGAGGGTCAGCGGCCCCTCGACGGGCTCAGGGCGAACGGGGCAAGGGGTTTTGCCGTTCGTCGTGAACCAGCGTCACCAAGCCCGTTCGTGGTGAACCAGCGTCACCAAGCCCGTTCGTGGTGAACCAGCGTCACCAAGCCCGTTCGTGGTGAGCCTGTCGAACCACGGACCCGCTTCAGCACCGGACCCGGTTAATGCTACGAGCTTGCGCGTGGGTACGCCAGCGCTCTCGCGGCCGAGGTGACTCAGCGCTCGCGCCGCGCCACGTAGACGATGGCGAATGGCACCTTGAGCATCCTCTCCCGTGTCTTCTCCCAGTACTCCCCGGCGTATGGAGAGCCGTCCGCCTCCGGTGACGCGTCAGGCGGCAGCCGCTCGGGGTATGGCTCCAGGACCCGCTCCACGCGGAAACCCGCCCCCGTGATCAGCTCGAACATCTCCTGAAATGTCCGGAAGATCGTCACGGCGGGGTCGTGGCCCTCTGGCACCGGATCGGTCCAGACTTCCACCGGTGGGCTGAAGTAGTCCGTCACCAGCACCGCGCCCTCGCGCTCGTCCCACTCGAAGGCGCTGAGGGGATGGGTGGTGCTGACGACCAGCAGCCCGTTCGGCCTGAGCAAGGAGTGGCATTCTCGCAGGCAGGACTCCAAGTCTGGCACGAACTCCCAGCCGAACGACGACAGCACAATGTCGAATGAGCCGGGCATGAACATACTTGGCCGTTCCATGTCTCCGCGAACCAGCTCGATCTTGGCGGCTTCACCGTCCTTCAGCTTGAGGGCGTGAGCAAGCTGGGCCGAGGAGATGTCCAGGGCGACGACGGTGGCTCCCCACCGTGACAGGGCAATGGAGTTCTGGGCGGCTCCGCAAGCCAGATCCAACACCCGTTTTCCCGACACGGGTCCGAGCAGTTTAAGCTCGCGCTCGCCGGGGGCGAAAGGGGCGTAGTGGACGTCGTCGAGGGCGATCTGGCTCTGGCGCTGGTAGGACTCTGACATGGCGTCCCAGCCCGCGCGGACGGCCCGCTTGATGTGGTCTGTACTCACGAGAATGAAGGCGGGCCAGGCGCGGACGGGCTAGCCGGAGCCGCCGCCGCCCACGGCGCTTCGTAGGTGGGACAGGGCATCGGCGACGCTTCGGTCCTTGCTGAACACGGCGGAGCCGGCCACCAGCAGATTGGCGCCCGCGCCAACAGCGGTCGAGGCGGTCTCGGCGTTGATCCCGCCGTCGACCTCCACGACGGTGTCCAGAGTCCGGGCGTCGATCATGTCCCTCGCCCGTTGGATCTTGTCAGTGACAGCGGGGATGTAGGACTGGCCGCCGTAGCCCGGGTTCACGGTCATCACCAGGAGCTGGTCCAGCTCCGCCAGCACGTCTTCGGCTGCCGTCAGCGGAGTGGCGGGGTTCACCGCCACTCCGGCGTCGAGGTCCGCGTCCTTGATCTGCTGTACGACGCGGTCCAGATGGGGACACGCCTCGGCATGCACGATTATCCGGTTCGCGCCGGCATCGGCCAGCGGTCCGATATGCCGCTCCGGCTGGTAGGTCATCATGTGGACCTCTATCGGAATGCGTAGCCAGCCCCGGATCGCCTCCACGACCATGGGCCCGAAGGTGATGGGTGGGACGAACTGGCCGTCCATCACGTCGACGTGGATGCAGTCGGCGCCGGCGGCCTCGGCCTCGGCGACCTGCTCTCCCAGCCTGCCGAAGTCGGCGGACAGAATCGATGGCGCGATCATCACCCGTTGGTTAGCCATCAGCCTCATCTTCCAAGGCCTGTCGGGCCGCGGCGATGGCCTCGGCCACCCGGTTGGGGCTGGTGCCACCGGCCACGGACCGGGCCGCGATGGACGACTCTACGGTTACGTCGAACACGCCGTCGTCGAACCGGTCCGAAAACCGCTGGTACTCTTCCAATGAGAGCTCGTCGAATCGCCGGCCGTTCTCGGCCGCGTAATCCGACACCTCGGCGACAGCGCGATAGGCCTCGCGGAAGGGGACACCTTTGCCGACCAGATAGTCGGCGATGTCCGTGGCCAGGGAGTAGCCACTGCTTGCGGCCTCACGCATCCGCTCGCCATTGACGGTCATCGTGTCCAGCATTCCGGCGCAGACGTCAACGGTGGCTAGCAAGGTATCGGCGGTGTCGAAGAAACCTTCCTTGTCTTCCTGCATATCCCGGTTGTAGGTCAGTGGGAGCCCCTTCATGGTGGCCAGCAGCCCCACCAGGTTGCCGAAGACTCTGCCGGACTTGCCCCGGGCGATCTCCGCGAAGTCCGGGTTACGCTTCTGGGGCATCATGCTGCTGCCGGTGGTGTGCTCGTCGCTCAGCGTCACGAAGCCGAATTCGGCCGAGGACCAGAGCACCAGTTCCTCGGAGATGCGCGACAGGTGGACCACGCAAATAGAAGCGGCGGCATGAAAGTCCAGCAGGAAGTCCCTGTCCGATACCGCGTCCATGCTGTTCGTGGAGACGCGCGCGAACCCCAGTTCTTTCGCGACGAACTCCCGGTCGACGGGGTAGGGCACACCAGCCAGCGCGCCGCTGCCCAGCGGCATCACGTCCGCCCTCGACTTGGCCTGTCCGAAGCGCTCGCCGTCCCTGCCGAACATGTCGAAGTAGGCGAGCATGTGGTGAGCGAAAAGTACCGGCTGGGCCCGCTGCACGTGCGTGTAGCCAGGCATGACCACGTCGTCAAGCTTCGCGGCGACCGACACCAGGCTGTTGCGGAGGCGACCCAGCGCCGCCAGCGTGTCATTGATGGTGTCCTTGACGTACATCCGCATGTCCAGGGCCACCTGGTCGTTGCGCGACCGCGCCGTGTGCAGCCGCAGGGCAGGCTCTCCGATCAGCTCGTGCAGCCTATGCTCGACGTTCATGTGCAGGTCTTCCAGCTCGGCACGCCACGGGAATTTTTCTGTCTCTATCTCTTCACGGATATTCTTCAAGCCATCGACGATGGCCTCGGCGTCGTTGCGGTCGATGATCCTCTGCCTGGCCAGCATGCGCGCGTGGGCTATCGATCCGTCGATGTCGTGACGGTAGAGCCTGCGGTCGTAGTGCAGGGAGACGGTGTAGTCGGAGGAGACCTCCCTCAAGCCCATCTTTCAGTCCGGGCGTTTTGGGACGAGAAACCGCCGACGCAGGGTCAAGATTTTTTCGTCGCGCTGGTTGACGCCTCTGCTCTCGAGGTAGACGATGCCCCGGTCCGGCCTGCTCTTGGATTCCCGGACGTCCAGCACCTCGCTCTCGGCGTAGATGGTGTCGCCGTGGAACACCGGGCCGTCGTGGGTGATTTTTTCGTATTCCAAATTGGCTATGGCCTTGCCGGAGGTGTCTCTGACGGACATGCCGACCACGAGGCTCAGCACCAGGGGGCCGGCGACCAGAATCTTGCCGTGCTGGTGTTTTTTCATGTAGTTTTCGTCGATGTGGAGGGGGTTGGTGTTCATCGTCAGCAAGGAAAACAGGTGGTTGTCCATCTCCGTGATGGTCTTGCCGGGCCAGTGCTTGTAGACGTCACCGGGTGTGAAGTCCTCCAGGTACCCGCCGAATGTGTCTTGGGCGTCGTGGATCATAGCGTACGCTCCGGTCTCGGTGTGCTGATCGATATTATGACGGTTTCGGCAGCACCGCCGCAAATTATTTTGTATCTGGGGAGTCTCACTGCGGGGAGCTGGACTGTAGCGAGGATGTTCAGATCGCGTACTTCTCCAGTAGCCTGCGGGCGATGACAAGCTTCTGAATCTCGTTGGTGCCCTCACCGATGATCATAAGTGGCGCGTCGCGGTAGTACCGCTCGACGTCGAAGTCCTTGATGTAGCCGTAGCCGCCGTGGACTCGCATGGCATCCAGGGTCACCTCGCCGCAAACTTCGCTGGCGAAGAGCTTGGCCATGCCGGCCTCGAGGTCGACCCGCTGGCCTGCGTCCTTCTTCGCCGCGGCGTCGTAGGTGAGCAGCCGCGCCGCCTGAATCTTCGTGGCCATGTCGGCCAGCTTGATTTGGATCGCCTGGTGCTGGGCGATGGGCACTCCAAAGGCCTCGCGCTGCTGGGCATACTTGACCGCGGCCTCGAAGGCGGCGTCGGCCACCCCGACGGCCCTGGCGGCGACGTTGATCCTACCCGCTTCGAGTGCCGCCATGACCTGCCGGAAGCCCTGTCCTTCGGCTTCGCCAACAAGGTTCTCGGTTGCCACGCGGCAGTCCCGGAAGACCAGCTCCGATGAGTCCAGGCCCCGGTAACCCAGCTTGTCCAGTTGCCGGCCCACAATCAGGCCCTCGGCGGGCTTCTCGACGACGAAGCAGCTCATGCCCCTGTATCGCGGCTCAGCATCGACGTCGGTCTTGGCGAGCACCGCGAAGGCGTTACCCTTGTCGGCGTTGGTGATGAACATCTTGCTGCCGTTGAGGACGTACTCCTCGCCGTCCTTACGCGCCGTGGTCTGGATGTTCTGCACGTCGCTGCCGGCCTCGGGCTCGGTCAGCCCAAGGCCCCCGCGTAGCTCACCGCTGGCCAGCCTCGGCAGAAAGCTCTCTTTCTGATCGGCCGTGCCGGCGTTCGCCACGATGTGGGCTAAGACATGGTGGGTGCCGATGATGCCGCTGACGCTCATCCACCCTTTGCTGAGCTCCTCGAAGATCATGGCGAAGGTAGTGTGGTCCAGCCCAAGGCCGCCGTACTCGGTGGGTATCGTTATGCCGAAGAGGCCCATGTCGCGCATGGGTTCGACTAGCTGTTGAGGGTAGATGTCCTCGTCGTCGTACTGTCTCGCGATCGGCAAGACCTCGCGCTTGACGAACTCGCGGACGGTGGCAACGATCTGGTTGCGGACTTCGCTCTGAGTATCAGTGGACATTTCACTATTCTCCGTCCGGTAAGATTAGGCGCCTCCAACAAGACCCGCACTTATGTCATTCTAGAGGAGTTCGGATCGATCGGGACGATGAGTCCCAGCGACACGCTTCAGATTCTTCGCTTCGCCCAAGAATGACAAGCTAAGCCGAGTTGGACGCGCTTACTGAGCGGGAATCCGAATGCCTCGGCGCGCTCAAGAATGACAGGTTGGGTCATGCTAGGCGCTCCCAGCCAACTGCCAACAGCGTGCCACCGTTACGGTAATGCGGCAAGCAGCCGCTCGGCGTCGACCTCGGTTAGAGCGTCCGCCAATCGGCCGACGATGGCGCTTGCGATCTGAGTCCGTCTTTCGTTCTCGAGATCGAACGTGGCGCCTACCAGCGTCACGAAGCTGACCAGGTCCAGCAGGGCGTAACCGTAGTCCTCGCGGCAGTCCCGAACGGTGTACCCCGTTACGCCGGTCTCCACCAGTGTATCGTGGTAGAGGGAGACCAGTGTGTCTTGCCATCGGCGTCGCGTGTCAGCGGTCAGCGAGGTGGCGATAAAGTAGGCCAGGTCGTAGGTGCCGCGTCCGACACGCACGCCCTGCCAGTCGATGACCGAGATACGGCCGGTCGAATCGTCGAAGAACATGTTGTCGAGCCGGAAGTCGCCGTGGGCGAGGGTAGCCGGAGGGCGCGCCAGCCGGCGCTTGATCGCCACGATATGGGGGCCGATCACCTCACCCAGCTCCATAAATACGGGAGGAAGCGCTTCCGCCATACTCTTCGAGAGGCGTCTCCAGAGTACGGGATACGTTGTTTGAAAAAGCTCCGCTCCACGGTCCCATTGGGGCGCCCAGTGCAGCTCGGCCAGTCGTGGGCTGTCCCAGAACGTCGCGTGGAAGCGTGCTAGCTCGGTGATCGCCTGCTCGGCGTCCTCCAGGCTGCAACCCGTTAGCTGGTCCCCGGCCCGCAGATGGGAAAGGTCCTCGAGAAGCAGCAGTGACCGCTGGTGCTCCTCGTCCCACGCAGCGAGGTAGGCGCGGGGAGTGCTGAGCGCAAGTTCGGGCGCTAGCTCTTGGTAGAACCGGACCTCCCGCTCGTATACGCCCAGACGGCTCAGGAGCGACCGCGTAGGCGGATGCAGAGAAGGAAACTTCGCTATCATCGATGTGGGAGCGTCGTCGCTGGGCCGGTCATACGTGAGGCTCAGGCGCGCAAGCTCGCCTGCGAAGCCTTCCCCGACCGCGATGGTATTGGCCGCGACGTCTGTGACGACCGGTTGCTGGCCGGCCCCGGCGTGCTGCAAGGCTCGCGACAGCCAGCGTGGCGTAATCTCAGCCGGCGTGCGTGGAAGCTGGGCGTCAGGGATAGTGGCTCCCGATACGGAACTTCGCACGCTACCCGTTAGAGCCCCTTGGCTGTCTGGCCCCCAGATTCTTGGCGGAGACGCCGAGGACTTTCACAAACCCTTCCGCATCGGCATGGTCGTAGCCGCCGATGGCCTCCATTGAGCCGTCGTCGGTGTAGAGGGAGTGAGGCATAGAGTCGGGTGTGTCCTCGACGCTGTCGAAGTGCACGCCGCCCTTGTAAATGCGGACAGATATGGTGCCGGTTGCCAGCCTGGTCATCGGATCCAGAGCGGCAAGCGCCGAGGAGGTTGCCAGGTCCAGCCAGTAGCCCTGATAGATCTGGACGCTCACGATTTTCGACAGGTATTCGAACAGCTCCCGGGCGCGCCGGTCCAGGATGAACTGGAGCAGGAACTCGTAGCTGTTCCCCAGGAGTTCCATTCCCGGGGACTCGTATATGCCCCTGGACTTGACCCCGACGAAGCGGTTTTCTACGACGTGGGTACCGATGCCGACGCCGTGCTTGCCGGCTATGCGGTTCGCGCTCTCGAAAATCCGCTCCAACCCCATGGTCTCGCCATCCAACGTCACAGGCACGCCCTCCTCCCAGCGGACCGTCACCAGCGCCTGTTGTTCGGGGGCGTCCCAGGGCCAGACCCCCATGCCCGGCTCGACGAAATCGGGCGAGATGGTCACGTCCTCCAGGTCACCGGCCTCATGGGTCAGGCCCAGGAAATTGGCGTCAGTGGAGTATCTGGCCTCTTCGGCTGGACGGATGGGCAGGCCCTCGGCCAGGCAGTAGTCGATCATGGGCTGCCGGCCGGGGAACTGCTGGATGAAGTCAGGGTCCCGCCAGGGGGCGTAGACCTCCAGCGTCGGGTCGAGCATGTTGGCGGCGAGCTGGAACCGCACCTGGTCGTTGCCCCGACCCGTCGCGCCGTGGAACAGAACGCCGGCCCCGCGCCTGCTCAGCTCCGGCAGGATGGCGGCGACGGTCACCGGGCGGGCGATCCCGGTGGTGTTCCAGTAGCCGCCTTCGTACCTGGCCTGGGCCTGGATGACCTTGAGCCCGGCCTCGGCAAGCGCCTCTCGCCCGGGAACGACCTTGGCATCGGAAGCGCCACACGCGAGCATGCGGTCCTTTACGGCGTCGAGGTCTTGCTCGTCGGGCTGGCCCAGGTCCACGGTGAAGCAGTGCACTGTGAACCCTTTGCTCATAAGCCAGTGGGTTGCTGTAGAGCTATCCAGGCCCCCGGAGACGGCGCCGCCGACGAGGCTGATCTTCCTGTCTTGTAGCTGACGCCAGTTCAAGGAGGCTCTCCAGTCCGCGCTCGATCGACGCTAGGACCTGATTGCTGATGACCGTTTCACACTGGATGTCCGCGTTTGGGAGTCGCACGCGGTCTGCCGACCCACGAACCATCCCTGTGCAACCGGGCAGATGGGTGACACTTAAACCGGGGACATAGGTAACACTTTAGTTGGCGTATTCAAGATACAACGAGCATGATCATCCAGCAGTCCAATAGACAGCGGACCAAAGTAGATGGTCCAGAACCGATCGTCCCGTTGCTTCAGTCCGATGGGCTCACCCTTCAGAGACTCGCTGAGGTAGATGGTGTTCCCCTTCCACTTGATCTGCCCGTTGGTGCGCACGTGTCGCACTGTCACCCCGACCTCGTATTCCGGGGCGCGCACACGGCTGGGGTAAGACCTGGACGACGCATGGTAGCGGCGGGCAGGAGGTTGCTGTCCCAGCGCCTCATGGGGTCGCTCGATGTTGTATGTCTGGCGAAAGGTGTCAAAGGCTCTCTGCTGCCTCCGCGTCGTAGCCCGAGGTGGACTGGCCGTCTCTGCCTTCAGCGTCCGGTGCAGTCGCTCCAGTCGTCCGTTTTGCTCCGGGTGACCGGGTTCGATCCGCTCAGGTACGATACCCAGCTTGACCCACCATACCGCCAGTGGCGACAGACTTCCCAGACCGACGCTGGCAAACGGCGGTCCGTTGTCCGACCGGATGGTCCAGGGCAAACCGTACTCTCGGAAGGCACGCTCAAGGACCCGGCGTACCTGTGGGCCGCGGGGCCGCGGCAGGTCCTGGCAAACCAACAGGTACCGCGAGGCGGCGTCCTGCAATGTGAGGGGGTCGACCCGGGCCCCATCGCCTGTGCGGAACCACCCCTTGAAGTCGATACACCACACGTCATTGGGCTCGTCGGCAGCTGCAAACGGTGTGCTCCAGGGCGCAGCATGCCTGCGCCGTTTACGATGTCGCACCAACCCTGCACGGCCCAAGATATCCCCAGCGGTGCTCGGCGCAGGCCAGGCAACTTCTGCCTCCACACTTCGCAGCCAAGCCACCAGCTTCTTCGGTCCCCAGGTCGGATGGGACTGCCTAGCCGCTATCAGCCGCTCGGCTACCGCGCCTGGTGTCGTATTCGGATGACGTCGCGGAGCTCTGCTCCAGTCTCCCAGTCCCTCCCAGCCATAAGACCGGAACCGCTGGACCCGCTTGTAGCCGGTCTTGCGACTAACGCCGAACTGACGGCACATCTGTGCGAACGTCACTCCCCCTGCCTGCCATCGCTCAATGAAGCGTATTTGCTCGGTTCCGGGGCTCGTTTCATTCCAGGGCAACACACACCTCCTGATGGGATCGTTCCCATCTTCGCCCAATGTGTTACCCATGTGCCCGGTCTATCTGTTACCAATGTATCCGGTTTGTACCCCCCTGTCTCCCCCTTCCTTGTCCGGAAGGGGGAAGAAGATCCCTGGGGGACACCCTCAGGGCCCCCGATGAATCCCGACGTGTTGGGACGAGGGAGGGGCGTGGCTGCGACATAATCCGGGGCGGTAGGGGGCCACCCACCTCCTCCAGATTGCTTCGTCGGCTGCCGCCGCCTCGAGATGACGATTCCTGAGACTACTTCAGTGACGCCAGGCTACGACGTGGCGGTCTTGATGCCGGCTTCGAGCCTGTCCAGCGCCTGATCGATCTCTTCGCGGCTCACCGTTAACGGCGGCATGAGCCGCACGGCGTTGGGCCGCAGCGGATTCAGCAGAAGCCCGGCCTCGTTGCATGCGCCGACGACCGCCGGCGATATCTCCGAGTCGAACAGCACTGCCCAGAGCAGCCCAATGCCACGGATCTCCGTGACGGCGTCGAAGCGCGACTGGAGCGAGGACAGGCCCTGCTCCAAGTAGGCCCCCATCTCCAGTGCCTTTGCGGGGAGGTTGTTATCGATGATGAACTTGGTGGACGCGAAAGCCGCCGCACAGGTGAGCGCGTTCCCGCCGAAAGTCGAGCCGTGGTCTCCCGGCTCGAAGGCACATGCGTGTTCCTTCGCCATGAAAGCGCCGATGGGCACGCCTCCGCCCAGGCCCTTGGCCAGCGTCATGATGTCTGGTTCGACGCCAAAGGTCTGATATCCAAACAGCGTACCGATGCGGCCCAGTCCAGTCTGGACCTCGTCGAAGATCAGCAGCAGGCCGTTTTCGTCACAGAACTCGCGCACGTTCTTCAGGTACGCCTGCGAGGGTATGATGACGCCGCCTTCGCCCTGGACCGGCTCCAGCATAATGGCAGTCGTCCGGTCGGTGACAGCGCCCTTGAGCGCCTCGAAGTCGTCGTATGGCACATGGGTGAACCCCACGGGGATGGGCTGAAAGATCTCCTGGTAGTGGGGCTGCCCCGTGGCCGACACGTTCATCATCGTGCGGCCGTGGAACGAGTTCAGCGCGGTCACGATCTCGAAGGCGCCGTTGCGGTTGGTCTTGCCGTGCTTGCGCGCCAGCTTGATCGCGCCCTCGTTGGCCTCCGCGCCGCTGTTACAGAAGAAGACCCGGTCCATGGCGCTGTTTTCCACCAGCAGCTCGGCCAGCTGGAGCTGTGGGACGGTGTAGAACTGGTTCGAGGTCTGCAGCAACGTCCTGGCCTGCTCGGCGATCGCGTCCGCGATGACGGGATTGGCATGGCCCGCGTTATTCACGGCCCAGCCGGAGGTGAAATCCAGGTACTCTTTGTCGTCCACGTCCCAGACTCGTGTGCCCTCGCCCCGCACGATGACGACGGGCTGCCGGCGCACCACGAACATGTAGTACTTGCTTTCGATCGCCTTCCAGTCAGTGGGCATGCTACTCCCCTCCGGTTGCTTCCTGGAGGCGCTTCAGGGCCTCCTCGAGCTGGCTCAGTTCGTCCCTGATCAAGTTTATGGTCTCTGTTACGACCTGAATCTGTAGCTCCACGGCATTCCGATCGGATGGCTCACCGACGGCGGGGGAGACTGGCCGCGGTGGGTCGGGCGACCCGCGGCCCTCGATCACTCCACCCACCGCCGCGAGGGCCTGGTCTCCGGTCAACTCCGCGAGCGCGAGACCCAGCGAGTCCTCCATCACCACCTTGTCCGCCGTCGCTAGGATCACGCGCTTCAACTCGGGGAAGATGACGCCTTCGGCCTGGATGTACACTGGCTCAGCGTACAGAATCGTGTCGGCCAGAGGGATGACCAGGAGGTTTCCTCTGATGCAGATCGACCCTTCGGCGCACCGCAGTGTAAACCACGCGGAGATATCCTGGTCGTTGTCGATTCGCGCCTCCACCTGTTCCGGTCCGTCCACGTTGGCGTCCTTGGGGAAATTGAAGGCCACCATCTTGCCGTAGTTTTCGCCGTCGCTTCTGGCGGCTAGCCACCCGATAAGGTTCTGGCGCTGGTTGGGAGTGTAGGGGAACAGGAGCACGAACTCTTCGTGCTCTTCACCCGGCAGCTTCATTATCACGTAGTAGGGCTCGACCGGCTGGAGGTTGTCCGTCTGGCCGAATTTCTCGTTGGGCGTGGCCCAGAGGTCCTCATTGTTATAGAAGTTTTGCGGGTCCTTCATGTGGTACTTGATGTACTTCTCCGCCTGGGCTACGAAAAGGTCCTGCGGGTACCGCACGTGGGCGCGAAGCGAATCGGGCATGGACGACGCATCGTCAAACAACCCCGGGAATATCTTGTCGTAGGTGCGGACAATGGGGTCTATCGGGTCCCAAATGTAGAAATTCAGCGACCCGTTATGGGCGTCGAGCACCACTTTTACGCTATTGCGAATGTAGTTGAACGAGGTCGTCAGCTCGTCGCCCTCACGGTCCGAGTAGGGATACTTGTCGGTTGTCGTATAGGCGTCCTGAATCCAGAACAGCTGGCCTTCAGCGACTACGATGTAGGGGTCCTCGTCCAGCATCAGAAACGGCGCGATAGTAGATATGCGCTCCTGGACCGACCGGCGGTACTGGATCACGCTTTCGGAGGTGATCTCCCCGCTGATGAGGAGGTTGATGTCCCCCATCTGCCAGGCGTAGGCCAGCTTGCGGAAATAGGAGCTGAGGGTCACGCCGCCGTCGCCTGAGTACTGCGTCCGTATAAGGTCGCCCTCGGTGGTCTGATAGTCCAGCTCTTCGGTATTCGAGTTGGCGACGATATAGTCGGTGGTGTTTTCGCCGTAGTAGATGCGGGGGTTGTCCACCAGCAGGTCCGGCTCGCCGGTGGCGCCTTCGACACTGATGGGAATCACTCCGTCGGCCGGGATGTCCTTGGCGAAGAATATGGGCCTGCCTTCCGGCGTGAACTCGGTGACCGGGCTCATGGCGATGCCGATCCCGTGGGTGTAGGTGAGCTTCTGGTTGACCCAGGTCTGCGATTCGGGCTCCAGCCTTTCGGGCGCGACCTCCCTGGCTGACAGGAGCACCTGCCGGTATTCGCCGCCGATGGTGTACCGATCGACGTCTGCGCCCTTGAAGTCATAGTAGGGCCGGATGAGCTGAATCTGCCGGTAGACGTTCGAGAGGGGCCGGTCGTCCCAGAGCCGGATGTTGTTGATGGTCTGAAGGTTGTCCTGGATCTTCTCCGAAGTAATGACGCTCTCCGCCGCATAGAAATTCTCTGTGATGCGGTCCAGTCCAAAGGCCGCGCGAGTGAAGTCCATATTGCGCTGAATGAACTCTTCCTCCTTCGCAAATTCGTTCGGGGTGACGCTGAACTGTTGTATGAGCGTGGGCCAGGCGGCTCCCAGTAGGATGGCCAGCACCAGCCACAGAGCTATCGCGCCAACGAGTATGCGGAGGCTCTTCATGTAGGCGTTTACGAGCATCAACACGCCTGATGCGGACGCCACAATCGTGAGTATCATCAGCGCCGGCTTCCGCGCGTTGATGTCAGCGAAGGTCGCGCCGAACACGACGCCCCGCTCTGAGAGCACCAGCTCCCACCTGTCCAGCCAGTGGCCCCACGCGATCGCGAACATGATGAGGGCGGCCACGATAGATGCCTGGACTTTGACCGCGGTCGTCAGCTCGAATTTCTCTCCCCTAACGGTGTAGTTGATGAACTGGAGGGCCACGCCCGCGATCAGTATCACGACCAGGGCTCCCAGCAGCCAGCCCTGGGTAAATGACAGCACCGGAAGGTCGAATACGTAGAAGGAAAGGTCCTGGCCGAACAGAGGGTCTCGCTGGTCGAAGCTGACGGAGTTGAAGAACTTGAGGAACAGCTCCCAACGGGATGAAAAGATGGCGCCGAATACGACGCTGATCACGACTACGGCCGCCAAGGACCCCCAGACGACGGCCTTTCTTATCAGGTCGGCCATGTCCGTCGCTACCGGCAGCCCTATGGCCCCTACCGTGAAATGGTGGGCGAGCCTCAGACTAATCGCAACCCCAACTGCGAAAACGGCCATTCCCACGAGGAAGGTGGCGACGCGCGTAATAATTACCTTGGTGTACACGCCTCGGACGTCGAGGGACTCGAACCAGAGCAGATCGGTGTAGACGCCTCGAAGAAATGAGAGCAGCGCGAAACCAGCGATGAGCGCAACGATCACGCTTCCCCATTTTAGGAGAGGGCCGTAGTTAGTTGGGACGCCTCCGCCGAAATTCAGAGGCGGGGCGCCGGACCGCTCGAACTGTTCAGCCATTGTTCACCTAGCCAATCCTGGTACCGATCGGTTTGCCGTTAATTGAATCGCTCAGTGCCCCGGGCTTGCGGCCGTCGATGATCCGTGAGACGCCGCCGCCGTCCAGGGCGCGGAGGCACGCTTCGATCTTAGGAATCATCCCGCCGGCGATCACGGAGGACTTCCTCAGGTCGTCCGCCTGGCGCCGGGTCAGTCGGGGTATGAGCCGCCTGGAGCGGTCGAGCACACCCTCGACATCCGTTAGCATGATCAACCTGTCCGCCCGAAGTGCCCATGCGACCTCGCCGGCAGCTGTATCCGCGTTGACGTTGAGAAGGAAGCCTGGACCTTTTGGCTCGTCGGCAACGCCCATCGCGACGGGAGCGACCACCGGGAGCCAACCCTCGGCAAGGAGCGCCCGAATAGGCGAGGCGTCGACTTCGGCGACGGCGCCCACATAGCCAAAATCTGGGTCCTTGATTCGGGCCTTCAGTATCCCACCGTCAGCGCCGCTTATGCCCACCGCCCGGGCGCCTGCCGCGTTCAAAGAGACAACCAGCTCCTTATTGACCAGACCCGCCAGGACGGCGACTACGATCTTGAGACTCTCTTCGTCCGTTACCCGTAAACCGTCCTTGAAAACTGGCCGGACGCCTTGTCTGGCCATCCACTCCGATATGATGCTGCCGCCGCCGTGCACGACAACGGGATTGATGCCGTCTCTCTGCAGCGCGGCCAGGTCCTCCACCGTGGTGTCGTGGGCGCCCAGCGTGCTGCCGCCAATCTTGACTACGGTCGTCCCATGGCTCGAAGTCTCCTTCGTCACTCTGCGTGACCCCGCCGTTGAGGGCAGCCCGCGGCGGTCAAGGTTTCAATCCGCATAAGGCCTTCACGGGGTGGCCGTCGATGAGTGTTACGTGCTCCCCTGGTTCAGGTGGAGTAGGCCGAGTTGAACGTCACGTACTCCTCGGTCAGGTCGCAGCCCCAGGCGGTTGCACTCGAATCGCCGATCCCGAGGGACACCTTGAATCTGACCTCCGGCACGTTCATGCCGCCCACCACGGCGTCGACGTAATAGGGAATGGCCTTCCCTTCGTGAACGATGTGTATGTCGTTGATAAATATATCTATGCTCGGTTCTTGGATTTCCGCGCCGCTCTTTCCCAGAGCCATCATAAGCCGACCCCAGTTAGGGTCTCGGCCGTGGACCATGGCCTTGACCAGGCTGGAGGACGCGATCTCGCGCGCCGCCGTGCGGGCGTCAGCGACAGACGCGGCACCCTCGACGGTCACTGCAAAGATGCGCTCGGCCCCCTCGCCGTCCCTGACTAGCTCCTTTGCCAGGTGGACCGAGAGGCGTTCGAGGGCGTCCTGGAAGAGTGCACCCGATGGTGATCGTTCCGCGATTTGATTTCCGCCGGCGGCGCCATTGGAGAAGAGCAGCACGGTGTCGTTAGTGCTCTGGTCGCCGTCGACGTCGATCAGGTTAAAGCTGACGTCGACTGCCTGGGAGAGTGCCGTCTGCAGGAACGTTGTGTCTAAAGCGGCATCGGTCGTCAGGAAGCAGAGCATCGTGGCCATGTTCGGGTGAATCATGCCCACACCCTTCGCGACGCCACCGATGTGGTATTTGATCCCGTCCGCTTCGAAGGCTACCGCCGCATACTTCGGCCGCGAGTCGGTGGTCATGATGGCCCGGGCGAAGTCCTTCCCGCCCTCAGCGGTGACCTCGACCCTGGGTATGCCCTGTCGTATCAGCGCCATCGGCAGCTCGACCCCGATTACGCCTGTGCTGGCCACGAGCATCTCGCTGGCATCAACGCCGGCATGCTCCGCCGCCAGCCTGGCCATCTCCTCCGCGTCGGCGACGCCCTGCTCGCCCACGGCACAGTTTGCGCATCCGCTATTGGCCACGACACCCCGCGCGGAGCCGTCCTGCGCCCTCTGCCTGCTCACGGTGACCGACGGCGACACTATCCTGTTAGTGCTGAAGGTCGCGGCCACGGCCGCTGGCAGGTTCGACAGCAAAATGCCGAGATCGGCCACGCCTTCGCCCTGGCTCTTCAGCCCTGCGTATATGCCGCCAGCCTCGAAGCCCTGGGGTGAAGTGACCGAACCGTCGGCGAAAAATTCGAGATCGCCCGCCATGTGCTGCTCTCCGGATGCGCGATCGCCGCGTCGAACATTCCCCCGACTTGACGGGGAGATTTCGGAGGCTCAATTTAGCTTCGGAAGTATAGCATACCGGCTATAGAGCGAAAAGGCGGCGCCACCGCTGTGATACAATTGCGACCGTAAAAAACGTCCCCTAAACGGAGGTTCGGACAAGATGACATCCAATATCGTGCTGTCGACTAAAGAGTACAACGCGGTCGGCAAGCGACCCATTCGGCACGACGGCTACGACAAAGTTACAGGTAAAGCGCTCTACGGTGCGGACGTCAGCCTGCCCGGAATGCTTCACGGAAAGATCCTGCGAAGCCCCCACGCTCACGCTCGAATCAAGTCGATAGATACGAGCAAGGCCGAAGCCCAACCGTCCGTCAGGGCCGTGCTCACCTCGGCCGACATGATTGAGTTCGAGAACAATACTGCACGGGGGTCCGCGGGCCCGCTACCGGCCCCCAACTACCGCAGCAGCAACTTGATGGCCCGGGGCAAGGCGCTTTATAAGGGCCATGCCGTTGCGGCGATCGCCGCCGATAACGTGCACGCGGCGGAGGAGGCGCTGGAGCTGATAGACGTTGAATACGAAATCCTCTCCGCGGCCACCGACGTCGAAGCCGCCATGAGCCCCGAGGCGGATCGGCTTCACGACGAGATCGAAGGCAACGTGGCCAGCCACAATCAGACCAAGCTCGGCGACGTGGAGAAAGGATTCAAATCGGCGGACCTGGTGCTTGAACGCGAGTACCGCACCAAGACCATTCACCAGGGATACATCGAACCGCATACCGCCACGGCCTGGTGGACGCCTAATGACAAGATAACGATCTGGAGCAGCTCTCAAGGGCATTTCGACGCGGTGCGTGCCGGGACGGCCCCACTGATTGGAGTGCAGCCTTTTAGGATTAAGGCCGTGCCCATGGAAATCGGTGGCGGGTTCGGCGGAAAGACCCTCGTGTATCTGGAGCCGATCGCCGCGATCCTGTCGAAGAAGAGCGGCCAGCCGGTGAAGATGACGATGACTCGCGCCGAGGTCCTGGAGGCGACCGGCCCGGCGCCGGGGTCATATATGAAAGTCAAGATGGGAGTGACCAACGAGGGTAAGATCACCGCGGCGCAGGCCGACCTGCGGTTTGAGGCGGGGGCGTACCCTGGATCGCCGGTGGGCGCCGCGGCCAATTGCATGTACTCGCCCTACAACATCGAGAACGTTGTGATCGACGCCTACGACGTGGTCACCAACAAACCTAAGACAGCGGCTTACCGTGCCCCCGGTGCGCCTCTTGGCGCATTTTCGGGCGAGGGTCTAATCGATGAGATCTGCGAGAAGCTATCGATGGACCCGCTCGAGTTCAGGATCCTAAACGGCGCCAAAGAGGGCACCCGTAGGCCCAATGGCACGGTGAACCCGCGCATCGGCGCCATCGAAACCGCTCAGGCAGCCAGAGACCATGATCACTACTCGACATCCATCGAAGGGCTCAACAAGGGTAGGGGTGTGGCCTCCGGGTTCTGGGTGAACGGCTCAGGGGCCGCCTGTGCCACCGCGATGGTCAACTACGATGGAAGCGTCAATCTGACGATAGGCTCCATGGACATTGGGGGCCTGAGGCCAGTTGCCGCCCAACATCTCGCCGAGGTCCTTGGCATTCCTGTTGACGAGGTCAACCCTCAGGTGGGGGACACAGACTCCATCGGCTTTACCTCGATGACAGGCGGCAGCGGAGCCGCCTTCAAGACCGGCTGGGCTTCCTATGAAGCTGCCCAGGACGTGAAGCGACAGATGATTGACAGGGCCGCGATGATTTGGGAGACCTCGGCAGACGAGATCGAGCTGGCGGACGGGGTTTTTCGCCACAAGTCGGACCCCGAGCTTAACGTCACGTTTAAAGAGCTCGCGGCCGAAACTCCCGACACAGGTGGGCCTGTCGTCGGTCGGGCCAACATGAACCCTCCGGGCGCTGGTAGCGCCTTCGCGACCCATATTGTCGACGTCGAGGTCGACGCGGAGACAGGTAAAGTGACGATCTTGCGTTACACCGCCGTTCAGGACGCCGGCAAGGCGATTCACCCGAGCTATGTCGAAGGCCAGATACAGGGAGGCGTTGTCCAGGGAATCGGCTGGGCGCTGAACGAAGAGTACTATATGAGCGACCAGGGCCAGATGATGAACGCCAGCCTTCTCGACTACCGGATGCCGACGGCGCTCGACTTGCCGATGGTCGACACGGTGATCGTCGAGGTCGCCAACCCCAACCACCCATTCGGTGTACGGGGAGTTGGCGAGGTGCCGCTAGTCCCTCCGCTGGCCGCCGTGGCCAACGCGGTTTACGATGCCACCGGCGTTCGCATGAACAGCCTACCAATCAACCCCGTGAGCCTGTCGAAAGCGCTGTCCGAGAAGTAGCACGCTTTCGCGCGCCGATCTGCATGATGCCATAAGGGGCCTGGTCGATGAGACCTGGCCCCTTACTCATAAACGGGACGGCGTCGCCGCAGTCTAACTGAATTCCGGCGTTCGCCGGAAAGACGAGATTGGGACGCTCCCCCGAATCTAGCCGTGGGGCTTATTCGTCCGATACGTCGACGAGTAGTCTGGCCAGCCGCGGCTACCCCGTCGGTCAGTGTCCGCACTAGGCGAAGTTCTTCTCACCCGCACGGATAGCGACCGTGAGGCGGTTGTCAGGCGGGGTCAACGGACAGCTCCAGTGTTCGTTGTACGCGCAGTACGGGTTGTACGCGTAGTTGAAGTCCACCACGAGCCGTCCGTCGGGAAGCTCCCGGACGTCGACGTATCGTCGGGCCCCATAGGTCTCCTGGCCGCTCGTGGCGTCCGCGAATGGGAGGAAAAACTCACCGGTCTCTTCGTACTTCAGCAGCGTCAGCTGAGCAGTCTGTTCGCCAACCTCGAAGCGTATCTTGCCCCAGCGGACGTACTGCGCGATGTCGCCAGTGCTGGTCTGCATATCGATGATTTCCTTCGACTCAAACTCCTCTGGCGTCACGAAGAACCGCAAGTCGGGGTCCTCGTCGAAATATGTCAGACCCTTGAAGTCATGTACCTGGTGGTGAGCCAACGGCGACTCTCGGCTCCTGGCGAAGATTTCATCTTTGGACTTGCGATACTCGGAAATTTCAGACATTTCTCTTTGCCTCGTTTAAGGTTCTCCTGTAGTTAGACGTCATATTCTCCGGGTAGGTGCATTGCCAAATGCGCGGGCGGACCAACTTCCACGGCTATCGAGCACACCTTCCCCCAAGGGAGTCTTAATTATGGTGCATCGGCGACCGCCAACGAATATATCGATTCAACGTATCAATTCCCGAGGGAGAAATCATCTAACTTGACCATGGTTCGCTCAGATGTTAAGTTTTCTCGGTCCCGATAAGATTTCCCGACTCACGCGGGCGAGTAGATGATACAAAGTATCAATAAAGTACGTAGAGAGTCCCGTCCAGAGCTGATCGCGGTGATCGAGGACATGGGGCATCGCGTCACGTGGCCGCGCCGTCAAGTGCTCGACCTGCTTGAGCTAAAACCCGACGGCTTTGACGCCGAGGAGATCAGCCGGGAGCTGCCAGGCGTGGGCAGAGCCACGGTGTACCGGACGATACGGCTACTACTGGAAGCGGGCGTTGTTTGCAAGCTCGCGCTTCGGGACGGAACGACCAAGTACAGCCTCGCCCGAGTCGAGCACCACCACCACGTCGTCTGTGTCCAGTGCGGCACCGTGCGGGAGTTCCGGGACTCTACCATCGAGCGCCTGGTCAGGTCCATTGGCGGCGAGGTCTCGGGCGAGATCCTGGGGCACAGGATCGAGTTCGACATCGTCTGCCAGGACTGTCTCTCCGCAAAGTAGCCAGGACGCGATTTCAAATGATGATGAACGACTGTCGTTATTGGAGCCTAATTGATACTAAGTATCAGAACTAGTCTGTCTGTTCACCCGATTGGCGCCGTGGCTCTGGCGTCGGTTGCTCTGGTGTTTGCCGCGTGCTCGTCTGGCGAAGAAGCTGGGTCAGCCGCCGGGACGACGGAGGCGCAGGGGGGACAGGAGCGCCAGATACGAGTGGTGACGACGCTGTACCCGCTGGAGTACTTCGCCCGACGCGTTGGCGGCGACCTGGTGAAGGTGACGAATCTGGTTGGGCCCGGAGTGTCCGGCCACGATTTCGAGCCGTCGCCTGAGGACATGCGGACAATGCAAGCGGCAGACCTGATCGTCGTAAACGGCGTAGGTTTCGAGCCCTGGATCGACCGGGCCATTGCCAGTCTAGGCGATGGGGTGCAGCCGGTCGTCAAGGTCAGCCATCAGTTTTCGCTGAACGACGCTGGGGCGTCGGCGGGCGGCGCGGACCCCCACCTTTGGCTCGATCCCTTGAAGGCAAAGCACCAGGTCGAGGCGGTGCTGGAGGCGTTGGCTACGGCCGATACGATTCATCAAGAGGTCTATGAGCAGCACGCCGGACAGCTCCTCGTTGAGATCGAGCTGCTTCACGACCAATACTCGTCAACGCTCCAGACCTGCCGGCATAGCATATTCGTCACTTCCCACGCGGCTTTCGGACACCTGGCCAGCCGGTACGGACTGACACAGATCGCGTTGGCCGGCATATCCTCAGACGCTGAACCGGCGACCGGCGAGCTGGCGCGACTGACGAGACAAATCGATGCCTCGGGGGTCAAGTACGTCCTGGCGGAAACCTTCGGCGGTCGACGGCTGTCGCAGACTGTGGCTAACGAGATTGGCGCCACTGTGCTGGACATGCACCCGTTGGAATCGCTAACGCCTGACCAGGCCGACAGCGGGGAAACGTATCTGAGCATAATGAGGTCGAACCTTGAGTCCCTCAGCACCGCCCTGGAGTGCGAATAATGGTGAATGGCGAGCACACCGACAGCCCGGCGGAAAGATGTTTGGAATTCAGAGACGTCTCCTACCGCTACGACTCCATAGACGCGCTCGAAAAGATCAGTTTCGGCGTATCGGAGCAAGATTTCGTCGCGATTCTCGGGCCGAACGGCAGCGGCAAGACGACCTTGGTAAAGCTTGCCCTGGGCTTGGCCGCACCGAACAGCGGCGAGGTGCTACTCTTTGGCACGCCGGCGCAGAAGTTCGATCGGTGGGAGCTGGTGGGCTACGTTCCCCAGGCAGTTGAGGGCGTTCACACGCAGTTCCCCGCAACCGTGGAGGAGATTGTCGGCCAGGGCCTGTACAGAGGCTTCGACCCGGTCGGGTTCTGGCGTCGTGGCAAAAATGCAGCACTCTGGCGGAGCATGGAGACCGTCGGCATCGCCGATCTCGCGCGAAGGCGGATCTCATCGCTATCCCTGGGGCAGCAGCAGCGGGCGCTCATCGCCCGCAGCCTGGTCCGCGGGCCGAGGCTACTGGTGCTGGACGAGCCTGAGACGGGAGTCGATGCGGCGGGCCAGGAACAGCTTTACTCCATCCTGCGTCGCCTGAATAGCGACCAGGGAATCACAATCCTAATGGTGTCCCACGATATTGGCGCAGTTATGAGAGAAGCGAAGACCGTCGCCTGCATTAACAGGACCCTTGTGTTCCACGGAGCGCCTCACCAGATCACGCGGCGGGAGATTTCAGACCTTTACGGCCTGCCGATGGATGTGCTGGTGCATGACCTGATGCACGAGCATCGCTAAAGTTCATGTACGACTCGGGAGAAGCGGCCAGGGAAACCCATGCCTGAGATATTCCAGTACGAGTTCATGATCCGGGCGTTCATCGGCGGAGCGCTGGTGGGCGTTACGGCGCCGGCGCTGGGCATGTTCCTGGTGTTACGAAGGCTGGCGCTGATCGCGGATAGCCTGTCGCACGTGGCGCTGGCTGGCGTCGCGATCGGTCTGCTGACGCAGACGTTCCCGCCGGTTGTCGGCCTTGGCGCAACGTCGGTGGCCGCGGTGGCGATCGAGACGGTCAGGCTGAAAAAGCTGATGCCCGGAGACGCGGCGCTGGCCGTGGTCCTCTACTCGGCGCTGGCGGTGGCCGTGGTCATCATCAGTCTGGCCGACGGATTCAACGTCGGTCTATTCGGGTACCTCTTCGGCAGCATCCTGACAGTCAATCTGGTCGATCTGTGGCTACTGGGTGGACTGACGCTGATCGTGCTGGCGTACGTGATGGGCTTCTACTCGGAGCTGTCCCAGAGCTCGTTCGACCCCGACCTTGCGCAGGCCAACGGCGTCCACGTGTTCCGCATCAACATCGTCCTGGCCATTCTGACGGGAGCAACGATCGCGCTCTCGATGCGGATGGTGGGCGTATTGCTGGTGGGTGCACTGATCGTGGTGCCGGTCATGGTCAGCCTTCGCCTGGCCACCGGGCTTAAAGTCGCGATCGGAGTGGCGATAGCAGTGGGGATAGGCAGCGCGCTGCTTGGGCTGACGGTCTCGTTCTACGCCGACGTGGCCGCCGGTGGGACGATAGTGCTCACAGCGGTGAGCGTGTTGATGATCACGATGGCTGCATCTTCTCTGGCCGGCAAGTTGTCGTCGGCCCGTCGATCGGGCGCCTGACGTATGCCCGCATTCGGTCTTGCAGGCTACTTTCCGGGCTGAATGACTCTGCTATCTGACCGCCGAATACCACGCTGCGGCGCCTGGTCTTCATTCGAACCGACGCGCGATCTGCAATCTGCAGAACCATCCCCTGGCCCCTTCCTTTCCTGGAAGGGGAAATGGAAATTGGGGGTTACACTCCCAAACCCCCGCTAATCGGGGCGGGAGCGCCGATCCTCTGGATCTCGACTCGTTGGGGATGCGGAACGTACCTCCGCAAGCGCGCCCGGGGATGCGGACGTGAGCGTCTGTCCGGGCCCTAACCCCTGCTAATTGGTGCGGGCGCGCCGCTCCCAACTTGGGGGGAACATGCCCAGTCCCTTGGCGTCCTGCCTCTCCTCGAAGAGTAGGCCCGGGAGCCGTCTCGTCAGCAGGGCGGGCAGCATGCGAACGCGGGCGGGGTCGGGTGGGGACGCCCAACAACCCTTGGGTCGGGTAACGACTGCCGCCGATACGAGGTCGAGCGCTAGAGCGCGTCGAGATACGCCTGTAGCTCGTCGGGTAGGGCAGAGCTCAAGTCCAGGGGCTTGTCCGAGATCGGGTGGCCGAAGCCAATCCGGCTGGCGTGCAGGAAATGGCGCGGCAGCTCGGGATCCGCCCTCCCATACAGCCCGTCGCCCACCAGCGGATGGCCAATGGAGGCGAAATGTACCCTTATCTGATGGGTCCTACCGGTCTCCGGCGTGACTCGGGCTAGCGTGTGTTTCGAGTAGCTCGACAGAGTGCTGTAGGTGGTGAGCGCACTTCTGCCCGCATCGACCACAGCCATGCGCTTCCGGTTCGCGGGGTCCCGGCCGATGGGGGCGTCGATGACCGCCGCGGCAGGGGAGAGCGCCCCGTGGACGAGTGCCAGGTATTCCTTGGCGAACTGCCTCGCCTTGATCTGACGTGAAAGCGCCGCGTGGGCCGCGTCGGTCTTAGCAAGCACCAGCAGTCCGGAGGAGTCCTTGTCGAGGCGATGCACCAGTCCGGGCCGCAAGACGCCACCCACCTCGCTGACCTGAGGCCGTAAGCCCAGCACAGCGTTGACCAGGGTGGAATGGGGGTGGCCCGGGCCGGGGTGAACGGGCATCCCGGCAGGCTTGTCAACGACGATAAGCCATTCGTCCTCGAATACGATGTCCAGTGGCAAGTCCTGGGCCAGCATGTGGGTCGGCACGGGCTCGGGCACCGACAGCTCGACTCGCTGGCCGGGCTTGAGCCGGTATCCGGCGTCGGAGGGGCGGCCGTCCACACGGGCGCCGCCATCGGCGATGAGCCTCTTGATGCGCGAACGCGAGAGGTCCTCGCAAAGGTCGGCCAGGAACCGGTCCAGTCGAGGGCCCGACTCCTCAGCGGTGAACTCGCGTACCTGTGTCAAGGGGGGCCGCTTGGACCCGGGTCGCCGCTGGCGTCCGCCTCGACGTGCTCTTCGTCGCGGGTACCTCCGCCGGTTAGCACGACCGAGGCGACCAGAAGCGCCATGCCCACTACAATGGAAGAGTCGGCCAGGTTGAACACCGGCCACGGTCCGACATCGATGAAGTCCACCACCTCGCCCATTCGCAGACGGTCGACCAGGTTGCCCAGCGCGCCACCGAGAAGCAGGCCGACGGTGAATCGGGTCAGGGGCCGCCTGACGGACTGTGCGCGGTAGTAGTAGATGATGAAGCCGATCGCGAATATTGAGGCGATGGTCAGGATGGACGTCTGGTCCCGAAAGAGGCCGAACGCCGAGCCGGAGTTAGTGCCGTGGCTGATTCGAAAAAACCCGTCCGCGGGCCAGGACTCGCCGAGGGCCAGGCTCGCCTTGACGGCGAGCTTCGTGATCTGGTCCGCCACTAGCGCGGCAAATAGCGTCGCGAATAGCACCCAGTCGCGGTACCAGGGCACCCGTAGCTCCGCGGTTACATTCAGGATATGAGGTGGATCGGCTTGCGTGGTCATTCGGTCGCCGCATCGAAATGTTCGTAAATCACTCCTGGAAGGATAGCATATGGGGAGGCGGGACCGTCCGGGAATTGCGCGGCTCGCAGCTTGCGGGGACTCGCGGAGGGCGCGTCACATCTGGCCTGTGCGAAGCCACCTCCCGCGTAGAAAATACCAGCCGAAGATCAACATCCGAGTGGTCATGCCCGCCACGATTGCCCAGGGCACGCCGAACTCCTCCAGGGTGGTGTAGTTCGACAGAACAAAGGCCAACGGTAGCTCGAGGAGCCACATGGTCGACAATGTGACGATCATCGGCGCCATGGTCGCGCCGGTGGTGTTGAAGGACTGGGTGAAGACCTGCACCATGTTCATCGACAGGTAGCCGATGGCCAGCACCTGGAGCCAGGTGGACGCACGGTCCACGAACTCCGGGTCCGAGTTGAAGAACCTCGCCACCTGGTCCGGAAAGACCAGGAACAGCGCGGTGAAGAACAGGCTCGCGGCGCCGGCGAACACGAGCGCCCACAGGACGGAGGCCCTGGCCCGCTCCGGCTGATTAGCGCCGAGGTTTTGGCCAGCCAGCGCGCCGGAGGCCCGCCCGAGTCCCCTGCTCGCATGGTTAACCGAGTTTTCGGCCCGGCGGGTCAAGGCGAAGGCTGCCAGCGCCACGTCGCCGAACGACGACACTAATCCGACGAGTACTAGCTGTGACACGGCCCGTTGGGCGCTGGTCACCGATGCCGGCAGGCCCACCTTCAGCACCCCCCATATTAGTGGACGGTCTACATAGTAGCCTTTCAACGACAGGCTGAGCCTGGAAGAGCCGGTTGTGAGGGCCCGGAGGGTCAAGCTCACTCCCAGAAGCTGGGCGATCAGGTTTGCCATTGCCGCGCCCGCCAGGTCCATGGACGGGAACCACAGCCAGCCGAATATCAGAAACGGGCTCAGCACCAGATGCGTCACCCGGCTTATGCCCGCGGCCTTCAGGGGCGTGATGCTGTCACCGGAGGCTTGCAACGCGCCCCCCATCATGCGCTGGTATCCCATCACCGCCATGGCGAACATCTGGATACGCATGTAGGGCGCGGCTAGCGCGACCACCTCGTCGCCCAGGCCCAGGACTCGGAGCAGGGGATGCGTGAAAATTACTCCCAGGGTCACCAGCACGACCGAGTACCCTGTCGTAATGGTGAGTGCCTGCTGCAGCACGTGATTGGCGTAGGTGACGTTGCGAGCCCCGACCGCGCGGGAGATCAACGACCTCATGCTGGCGTCCAGGCCCATGCGAGCCGTCATGAACATCATCAGGTAGGTCTGAGCTACGCCAAGCCCGGCGATGGCCTGGAATCCCAGCCTGCCGGCCCAGATGAGATCGGCAAGCTGGTCGACGACGCTGAAAAAGCTCTCTGTTATCTGTGGCCATGCCAGATACCACAGATTCTTGGGGACGCTCCCTTTGGTGAGGTCCCTGGTCGCGTAGCCTGGGCGCCGGCTGCTGCGAGTAGCGTCCGCGTTCGTATTTTGAGAGGAGGCCTGAGCGGGTGACCCCGATACATTCTCAGAGGCGCTGGGCAGGTCGGCTGCTGGATCGTCGGCCATTCAACCTTTTCCGTTGCTCAGCGAGCGCCGATGCGAGGGACCCGGGGCCGACTTAACCTATCTCAACCAGACTGCGTGGTCAAACCGTTCCGGACCGCTCGGCATCCGACAGCGACCCGACTTGCGTAACGATCGTGCGTTATGGTATTGTAAGTTGTAATGGTAATACATAAATACGGAGGTATAGCATGTCAGAAAACGAACAGGAACGAAAAGAGCGGAAGCGGGTCATTTCGATCAACCTGGACGGCCTTGACGACGTGGACAAGGCGGTGCGGGATGTCGTGGACAAGGGAAAGGATGCCGCAGTCAGCGTCAGCGAGACCATCAGAGGCAAGATAAACTCGGTGCGCGCCAGCCGGGATTCGGTGGTGATGGTTCGGGTGAACAAGGAGGTCCTGGAGAAGCTGGACGAGCTGGTCGATTCCGGCGTGAACAGCAGCCGCTCCGAGGCCGCGGCGTTCATGATCGAGGAAGGCATGACCGCCAAGAGCGACCTGTTCGAGAAGATCGCGGAGAAGACGGAGGTCATCCGGAAGGCCCGCGAGGACCTACGAAAGCTGCTGGAGGAAGACGGCACGGACGAGGAGCCACAGTCCGGCACGGCTTAGGCGTCGCGGCCCTGGCGCCTAGCCGCCTCAGCCGCTAGTCGAAGGCGGCGACGATCTCCTCCTCGACGCGCTGGAAGGCTTCGACGTCACCGGTCGGGATGGCGCCGAACATGATCTCGTCGACACCGGCGTCAACGAACTCGCCGATTCGGTCGATGACGTGATTTAGCGGTCCGGCCATTGACCCGGAGAGCCTCGGTTCCATCAGCGGTCCCTCGTAGTTGGCCCAACGTTCCGCCGAAGTACCCGACGCTTTGCTGGCGAGCCCCACGATGAAGCGTTCAGCCTCAGCCTTGTCGTCGGTGACTTTCAACGGCATCAGCAGCGTGTGCTTGATCTCGGCCGGATCGCGGCCGACCTTCTCGCAGTGCCGCTCGAGCACGTCGATCTTGTGCTTATAAAGCTCAAACGACATGCCGCGGCCAGACCAGCCGTCAACATTCATGATGTCGCCGTGCATCGCCAGGGTGCGCAGCGTGCGGCGCTCTCCGGTGCCGCCGACCAAGATCGGGATATGCGGTTTTTGATAACAACCTGGCGAGAGCGGCGCCTGGTCGAGCCGATAATGTCGGCCGTTGTAGTCGACGGGCCCATCCGCGGTAAAGAGCTTGCGGACCAGCTCGCACGCCTCCTGAAGTCGGTCCTGCCGCTCGCGCATCGAAGGGAAGTCCCAGCCGTAGGCTTCGTGCTCCCGTTTGAACCACCCAGCGCCGATGCCTAGCGTGAATCGGCCCTTGGAGGCCTGATCGAGCGTTGCTGCCATCTTCGCAACCAGCGCCGGATTACGGTACGTATTGCCCAGCACCAGGTGACCGAGCTTGAGCCTTTGCGTCATCCCCGCCGCCACCGCGATCAGGGTATATGCTTCGAACGCAGTGCCATCTTCCTGCTCGCGCCGCGCGCCTGGAGGCAGGAAGTGATCGGCAAACCACAGGCTATTCCATCGCCCCCCCTCCACCGTCTGGATATACGCGCGTATATCGTCCCACATTGCATTAAAGGAATTGACCTGAACTCCGAATTTCACCTGTGTCCTCCATTTTTTCTACCGAGGGGTGAGCGTACTACCAAATCGGGCGCCATGACAAGGCCCCGTGAATCGCCTTTGGGGGATCCGCCTCAGGCGGAAGAGAGGGGGTAAGTCGCACACATAGGTGCGCCCCTACGCGTCGGGACTGGCGGCTGAAGGCTGACGGCTGACGGCATCCCCCTTACCGCTCACCACCCCTGAGCCTGGGGTCGAGGAGGTCCCGCATGGCGTCGCCGAACATGTTTAGACAGTAAACGGTAATAGTCAGGCAAAGACCGGGCCAGAGAGCCAGCCATGGCGCCGCCTCCATGTACTTACGCCCTTCCCGGCTGAGCAGACCTCCCCAGTCAGGATCCGAGGCTGGCAGACCGAATCCGAGGAAGCCCAGAGAAGCCAGACTCAGGATTACGCCTCCTACGGTTATCGAGAGTATGATGATGACGACAGGCATAATATTGGGCAGGACATGGCGGATCAGTGTTGCGGTGGTGGGGCTGCCAACTGCCCGCGCCGCCAGAAAGTAATCATTCTCTTTAATGCCGATAACGGCGCCTCGGAGTACTCTTGAGCCGCCGATGCCTCCTGCTATCCCCAGGACCAATATTATCTGTGGGATACCCGGCCCCACTATGGACATTAGGGTTAACAACAGGAGCAGTCCCGGGAACGCCATCCAGGCATCGACAAATCTCTGCACACCCAGGTCCAGTTTACCGCCAAGGAATCCTGAAATGCCGCCTATAAGGACAGCCACCACAACATTGAGAGCGGTCGCCGCCAGACCGACACCTAACGAAATGCGAGCACCGTAGATAATGCGGCTCAAGAGGTCTCGCCCTATGTGGTCGGTACCCAGCAGATACCGGGCTGATGGGGCCTGAAGCCTGTCTACCAGGTGCATTTCCTTATATGGATAAGGAGCCAAGACATCGGCAAAGATCGCCACAAAAATCAACATCAATATGATAATCCCGCTGATAGTACCCAGCGGCTTCTCCCTGACCAGCCTGATAAAGAAATCAGCCAGCCGGGAACGTCTCTTTGGCGCAATTTCTGCTGATGGTATCCCTATGGCGTCGCTCATATGCCCCCTTTAGCTGTAGCGGACCCTGGGGTCTAAGTACGGATAGATCAGGTCGATCATTAGATTGATCCCTATAACCCCGGTGGCGAAAAACAGGTTTACTCCGGAGACCACCGGGTAGTCTCTGACCTCGAGTGCACGCAGCAGGAGACGACCTAGCCCCGGCAGGTTAAAGATGTTCTCCATGATCACGGCGCCCCCGACCAGGATCGGCAACTGCAGGCCGATCAGGGTAACTACCGGGATGAGGGCATTCTTGACGGCGTGTCTCATAATAACTACCCTCTCATTGAGTCCCTTGGACCAGGCCGTCCTGATATAGTCTTGCCTGAGCACCTCCAGCATCATGGTGCGCGTCATCCGCATTGTGGCTGCGGCCATGCCCGTCCCCAGAATCAGGCTGGGAATGAGGAACACCCAGAGGTTCCCCAGCGGGTCTTCCGTGAAAGGAATCAGCTCCATCGGTGGCGCCCAGCCCCACCAGATTGCCGGGTATATCATGACCATAATTCCCAGCCAGAAGTTAGGCGTTGCCAGGCCGATGATGGCGGCGGAGCGCCCCGCGTAGTCGGCGGCCGTATCCTGGCGAATCGCCGAGTAGATGCCGACTGGTAGGGATATCAAGAGCCCGATTACGATTGCCATGACACCGAGCTCGATGGTTACTGGCAATCTAGCTATTATCTTCTCCTCTACCGAAAATAAGCCATACAGTGATTTGCCAAGGGTGCCCTGGAGGAGACCGTTAAAGTGGGACTCCTTGGTAACAAAGTCAGGGGTTGGCAACACTCCTATCCAGCGTCCATACTGTACGTGGACAGGCACGTCTAATCCCAGCTTATGCTCAAGAGCTTCACGGTCAAAATCGCCCAGGTATTGCATCTCAGCCACCATTACGTCTATTACATCGCCCGGGATGAAGCGGACGGAGAGAAAGACCAGGACGGTCAATAGAAACAGGGTGGGGATTATGAGCAATAAACGCCTGATGATATAGGCTCTCATGTCACACTACTCCTTGTCATTGCGAGGTCGCCTTTGGGCGACCGTGGCAATCTCGTTGCCCCACCAGATTGCTTCGTCGTCCCGATTCATCTGGATTCATCGGGACTCCTCGCAATGACAGAGTGGTGGGGTCATTGCCACCCCTCTTTTGTCATTGCGAGCCCCGATTCTATCGGGGCGTGGGAATCTCGTCGCCCTCTCTCCCCCCGTCATTCCGGTGAAAACCGGAATCCACTCAAGCAATCTCGTCATACAAGTCCCGCCAGGTTGGATTACCCTTCTCAATCAACTCAACTTCCATCCCGACTCCCCGATTTGGTCCCGCATCGGGATCGGGACGTCGGGACTCCATTCCTTGATCGCCTTCTCGCGCGCGATAGCGCTCTCCATCGATTCATGAGCCTCAAACCAGACGAGCGTGTGTACGCCGTAACGCTTCGTGAATCCCTCCACGAGGTCGTTCTTATGCTGCCAGGTCCGCTGCACAAGATTTGATGTCACTCCAAGGTACAGCGTGCCATGGGGCTTGCTCGCAAGAATGTAGACGCAAGGCAGCTTCATCTTTGGTTCTAATCTGCACAGTACGATTTTCTGGTCTGGCTAACCTTGACCGCAGCGTCGTCCCGGTCCCGACAGGTCGGGAGGACCGCCGAGGGCCTGGGGAGGAAATCCATCGTATGAGTGACTTCGCAGACTTTGTGGATTCCGGCCCCGAATCCAGTCCGGGGCAGGCTTTTCGCCGGAATGACGGTAACGTTTGCGAAGGGTGGTGATCAGTTTGATTTGTCATTCCGGGCATTACCCGGAATCTAGGCGAAGAACTCGTGGATCCCGGGTCCCGGACTAAGTCCGGGATGACAGTAAGAAAGGCCCCTCTCATTATTCAATAAGTTAGGGAGCTGGGAAGCCTGAGCCTCCCAGCTCCCTTTTTCCTTCCCTAAGGTCACAAGCCACAAGGGGTGAAACCCCTAATAACCCATTGCTTGCTTCAGATCTTGGTCAATCCAGAGGCGGACGAGGACGTCAAATTCCCTAACGTTTCCTATGTGGAATTCACCATTAAAACCTTTCACCCACGGCTGGTTCACCTGATACAGTGGAGTAATAGGACCCCATACCTGATAGTGCTGCTTTATGGATTCCCCGTCAAACTTCTTAAACGCCCTCACCTGCTCCTCAATGGTGGTAGCGGCCTGAAAGGCATCATAGGCGGCGGTCAGCTCAGGGGTAGGGATTCCGCCCACCAACTCCCCGCAACCCCCACACTCTGTCAGGCCGTAAAAGTTTACCCAAAACGCAGGGTCCGCAGGAAAGGCCAGGTTGCCAGAGCTCATCTCATAAGTACCATCTGCTCTACGACTGACCCAAGTGGGCGTGTCCATTACAGTGGACTCTACATCAACGCCGATATCAGCCCAGTATCCGGTAGCTATTTCTACATAACCAAAATCATAGGCGTCGCGCCAGTCAAGGGTGACCTTGAGTCGAACGCCGTCCGCGCCGCGCGGAAGTCCAGCCGCATCAAGCAACGCTTCTGCTCCTGCCGGGTCATAGGTATAGTATCCCTTGATCTCTTCGGGCCACTCTTCAAATGGGGTGACAAACCCCGGGACGGAGGTAATCCCTCCCATAGGTTCCGTCTTTCCAAAACCGCCAAAGTAGGTGTCGTTAATCGTCTCAAGGTCCAGTGCCATCTGCATTGCGCGCCGAACCCTGATGTCGTCAAAGGGTGGCTTGCGCACGTTCATAACCTCGACCATATCCGAGCGCTGGAAATAGCTGCTCACCTGGATTTCGGGGTTAGTCCGCTGGAGGCTCCTTACCACGTCGAGGGTTTTTAACTCAGTGCCGCCGCCGGCGCCATGTATTATATCAACCTTACCCGTGCGCAATGCCGCCAGATATGTTGCCTCTTCTTCCATAAACAGTCCCCTTAGCTGGTCAATATAGGGCAGGCGGTTCTCCGGGTATTTTTCGTCGTAGCCCCAGTAGTCAGGATTCCTGACATGGGTTTTGGAGACGCCTTCGACTATTTCTTTCAGGATAATTGGCCCGGTGCCGACCACGTTCCTCCAATCCTCATAGTCGCCGTATTTGTCGATTACCTCCCGGGGTAATATGAACATCTGCACGTCTTGGAGGATAGACCTCAGCACACCGAGCTTTGGCTCCGTCAGCTTAAAAACAACCGTATATTTGCCGGTGGCCTGTATCGATTCCAATGGCTGTAAGGACGTCTCGAAGTTCCTGACGGAAGGTTCGGTGAATTCGCCCGTACCGAGATTCCGCTGAAAAGAGTAGACCACGTCATCGGCGGTTAGCTCGCGACCATTTACTAGCTGACTGGCCTCACTGTCTGGATCAAGGGCCCAGTGTACCCCCTTGCGGAGGTTGAAGACAATGGTTGTATCGTCGGGCGTTTCCCAGCTTTCCGCCAGATTCCCTGTTACGGCAAAATCAGGGAGGTAAGTAGTTCTAAAGTCAAATTTGTCCCTAGCTATTCCCCAGTCCCCCCAGGCGAGCCTCTCATTCACGCTACCGATGCCGGCTTTCGACGGAAGGTGGCCAGTAAGAAAGGGGTCTGTGCCAACGGTTCTATTTTTGTAGGGATAGGTCAATGTCCCGCCATACTCTGGCGCGGTCACCGCCTTGCCGGTGGTGGGGTCGGTCACATACCCCATCGGCACCTCTTTCACCATCACCCGTTCCGGTCCCGGGACCTCGACGGTCTTGACGACCTCTTTCTCGACCACCACGGTCTCGCCGGGGACCATTACTTCTTTAATGACCTCTTTCTCCACCACCACGGTCTCGCCGGGGACCATTACCTCCTTCACGACCTCTTTGGTGACGGTGACGGTCTCACCGGGGACCATTACCTCCTTCACGACCTCTTTGGTGACGGTGACGGTCTCACCGGGGACCATTACCTCTTTTATTACCTCTTCCTTCACCACCACCGTCTCGCCGGGGACCTCGACCGTCTTCGTTTCGCCGCAGGCCGCGGCGAGGGCCAACAGCATGGCCGCTGATACGGCGACGACTAACCAACGCACTCCAAGAGACTTAGACATTATTCTTCCTCCTACCTGATGCTCATCGGCGCAACGGCCGAAACGCTCCGCGACGACAAGGGCTCTGGCCCACGCGCGGACGTGTAAGTTTTTATCACGCCCCCCCGGTTCTTGTCAATAGGACATCGGCTTGCGATGTAGTGGGCCACGCTAGCCCGAAGCTATCAGCCGTCAGCTATCGGCGGTCAGCCCCTGTCGTCACACCGGCGGAAGCCGGTACCCAGATACTTTGTTGTGTGAGACACCCTGGATTCCGGCTTCCGCCGGAAAGACGAAACGGTAACTGCACCACCGGATTGCGATGTAGTGGGCCACGCTAGCCCGAAGCTATCAGCGGTCAGCTATCGGCAGTCAGCCCCTGTCGTCACACCGGCGGAAGCCGGTGTCCAGATACATTGTTGTGTGAGACACCCTGGATTCCGGCTTCCGCCGGAAAGACGAAACGGTAACTGGTACACCACCGGATTGCGTGGGGTTTGGGGCCGCCGACTCCCCGATTTGGTCCCGCCCCGACGCGTCGGGGTCGGGGCCGTCACCTATCAGTAGATAGCCATCAGCGGTCAGCGGGCGGCAATCAGCGATCAGCTATCAGCAGTCAGCTAACAGCGGTCAGCTTACAGCTGACGGCGGGCCAGGCGGCCAGATGGAATGTCGGCGGGTACGATGGATTTACAAATCGGCCCGCATTTATTACAATTCGGGTGACAGGCTGAGAGAGAAGACCGCACGCTGGCGGCCTCTCAGTCTTTCTTGGTTGATGGGAGGACGCCATGGCCAGGCGGCAGAGATACCTCACGAAAGAGGGGCAGAAGCAGCTTCAGGGGGAACTAGATGACCTGAAGGCTGTGAGGCGTCCCGACGTCGCCGCCAGAATTCACCAGGCCACTGAATCCGGTGGGACCGTAGACAACGCTGAATACGAAGAGGTCAAGAACGAGCAGGCATTCGTCGAGGGTAGGATCAGAGACCTCGAGCAGATCCTGTCTGATGCGGTCGTTCCGTCAAAGCGGAAAGATGCGAAGGGAACAGTGCAGTTCGGCTCATCGGTGACGGTGGTAGACAAGGCTCGCAAGAGGACGGTCTACAAGCTGGTAGGAAGCGCGGAGGCCAAGCCCCTGGAGGGCAAGATCTCCAACGAGTCGCCGGTGGGACAGGCACTGCTGGACCATAAGGCGGGCGATGTAATCGAAGTGTCCACGCCTGCCGGAATCTCAGAGCTAAGGATCACCAGGGTATCCTGACTTATCTTCCGAAACTCCCTGGCTCGGCCGGCCGCCCACCGATCGATGGCGCTTTCGCTCGGCCTCCAAGCAGACGGGCCGCGCCCCTAACACAGTAAGGAGCGACCTTCGCCGTGCCGCAGCCTTTGGACGAGCTGTTCCAGGTCAGGCTCGACAAGCTGGAGCGCCTCAGGTCCAGAGGCGTCGACCCCTATCCCGGCAACTATGCCAGAAGCCACACCTCCCAGGAGGCGACGGCGCATTTCGAGGCCACCGAGATGTCCGGGGACGACCAGGGCCAGAGCGACGAGGTATCGGTGGCCGGCCGAGTCACCGCGGTCCGTGGAATGGGCCGGGCGTCCTTTGTCGATCTGCTGGACGGCTCCGGGAAGATTCAGGCGATGCTGCGTCGTGATGGCCTGGGCGAGGCCTACGAGCTGCTGGACGACCTGGACATAGGCGACTGGCTTGGCGTGACCGGGCCCCTGTTCCGCACCCGGACAGGCGAGATTACCGTTAACGTTGCCGGCCTCACCATGCTGTGCAAGTCGCTGCGACCGCTGCCTGAAAAGTGGCACGGCCTCGCCGACACCGAGACCCGGTTCCGC
Source organism: Dehalococcoidia bacterium (assembly GCA_965248005.1). Classification (GTDB taxonomy): domain Bacteria; phylum Chloroflexota; class Dehalococcoidia; order Lucifugimonadales; family UBA1123; genus CBDFIE01. The sequence continues at coordinate 235,887 of OZ252049.1, read as the reverse complement.
CAGCGGTACCTGGACTTGATCGCGAACCCCGAGGCGAGACGCATCGCGGTCCAGCGAAGCCGAACGGTCAGCGCGATACGCCGCTTCATGGACAGGCGGGGCTACCTCGAGGTCGAGACCCCGATGCTGGTCCCGATCGCGGCCGGCGGCATGGCCCACCCCTTCGAGACCCACCACAACGCCCTGGACCGGACCCTCTTCCTCCGAATCGCCACCGAGCTGTACCTCAAGAAGCTCGTCATCGGCGGTCTGGAGAAGGTGTACGAGATCGGCCGGATATTCAGGAACGAAGGGATCGACCTTACCCACAACCCCGAGTTCACCACTCTGGAGTGCTATGAGGCCTTCGCGGACTACCGCGACGTGATGGGCATGGTCGAGGATATGGTCAACAATGTGGCAATGGAGGTGTTGGACACCGCGCTGGTGCAGTACGGCGGTGACAAGATAGACCTGACGCCCCCGTGGCCGCGCCTCGATCTGCGGCAGCAGATACTCCATTTCAGCGGCGTCGACGTGATGGAGCACCCGGACATCGAATCCCTCAAGGCGGCCATGTCGGCGACCGGGATCGACGTGAGCCAACAGGCGAGCTGGGGCGGCCTGGTCGATAAGCTCCTATCCGCAAAGGTGCAGCCTAACCTGGTCCAGCCTTGCTTCCTGGTCGACTATCCGGTGGAGATGTCGCCGCTGGCCAAGAAGAGGACGGACGACCCAAGGCTGGTCGAGCGCTTCGAGGCCTTCGCGGGTGGGATGGAGATCGCCAACGCCTTTACCGAGCTGAACGATCCCGTCGATCAGCGGAGCCGGTTCGAAGAGCAAGAGCGTTTGCGGGAGCTGCTCCCAGACGAGGAGCGCGACCGCCTCGACGAGGACTTCCTGACTGCGATCGAGTACGGCATGCCGCCGACCGGCGGGCTTGGCATCGGCATAGACCGGCTGGTGATGCTACTTCTCGGCCAGCAGACCATCCGCGAGGTGGTCCTGTTCCCACAGCTCAGGGGTGGCTAGTCCTCCCAATCCTCATGACATGTCGGGATCGCGACTCGGGGTCAGGCCAGAGGTGGTATCGCGGTCCCATTGGCCCACGCCCGCCAGATTCTTCTCGCCGCAGGCGGGAGAAGAATCCGGCGACCTCCGAGCCCCTCAGAATGACATTTTGTGGGTAGCCCCCGGTAGCTGGGCTGGACGTTGGAGCCGCTGATGCCACCGTGCTAGAATTTCTGGCAGGGCCGAAGCGCTCCCACTCTCTGAGATTTTCCGGGGCACTGTATGACCAGCAAAATCCGCGTTAGGTTCGCACCCAGCCCAACCGGCGAGCCACACGTCGGAAATATCCGGACAGCGATTTTCGACTGGCTGTTTGCCCGTCGCCACGGTGGCGATTTCCTGATACGCGTCGAGGACACGGATCAGGCTCGGATGGTCGAAGGGGCCACCGACGCGATGCTCGAATCGCTCCGGTGGCTGGGCCTGGACTGGGACGAGGGGCCGGACATCGGCGGGCCTCACTCTCCTTACTATCAGTCCAAACGACTGGACCGCTACCGGCATGCCGCGGAGTCACTCGTGCAGGCAGGCAAGGCCTACCGGTGCTTTTGCTCTGCGGAGCGGCTGGCAGGGCTTCGGAAAGATCAGCAGCGGCAGGGTGCGAGCACCACGGGCTATGACGGGCTGTGCCGGTCGCTTGGCGAGTCGGAGGTCCATGAGCGTCTTGAGTCTGGCGAGACGCCGGTGGTGCGGTTCAGGATGCCCGACGAGGGCGCCACGAGCGTCGACGACCTGATCCACGGCGACGTAGTGTTCGAAAATAGCCTTTATGACGACTTCGTCATGGTGAAGTCTGACGGCTTCCCGACGTACCATCTGGCCAGCGTGGTGGACGACCACGAGATGCAGATTAGCCACGTCACACGCGGCATCGACTGGCTATCCAGCATCCCGCTCCATATGCAGCTTTACCGGGCGCTGGACTGGGAGCCCCCAACGTTCGTTCATCTCCCGCTGATCCTGGCCGCGGACCGAACCAAGCTCTCCAAGCGGCATGGCGCCACGTCGGTGCTGGATTTCCGTCAGATGGGCATGCTTCCGGAGACGATGCTGAACTTTTTGACGCTGCTTGGCTGGTCGCTTGACGACAAGACGGAGATATTCTTGCGCGATGAGTTGATCGAGCATTTCGCACTCGAGCGGGTCAGCAAGTCCGACGCGGTCTGGGACGAAGACAAACTGAGATGGATGAACGGCGTCCATATCCGGGAATCCAACGGTGAACGCTTAGCCGACGCGCTGGCGGACTTCTGGCAACGGTACCCGCCGAAGGAGTTTGCCGAGTCCCCGGACAGGGAGTTCACCCTCAAAGTCGTGCCTCTGGTCCAGAGCCGGATTAAGACGCTGGCTGACGCCGCGCCGATGCTTCCCTTCTTTTTCGTCGGCGCGGACTACGCCACCGAAGAGCTGGTGCAAAAGGGGATGGACGCCACTGGGACTCGTACGGCGCTGCTGGCCGCTTCCGAGGGCCTGTCGTCCCTGGAGGCCTTCGACACCGAGTCTATCGAAGGCTTCCTCAGGCCGCTGGCGACGACCCTCGACGTCAAGGTCGGCCAGCTACTGGGCATGCTGAGGGTCGCCACGACCGGACTGAAGGTGTCCCCCCCGATATTCGAGACGATGGAGGCCCTGGGCCGCGACCGGACGCTCAGCGCGATTCGGACGGCGATTGAGCGGCTCTAGCCGCGGGGCAAGCAATGTGCCCGACGTGGGCTAGCGCCTAGTCATAGAGATGGACCACGGGACAATCCGTTCGCGCTGAGCCTGTCGAAGGGCACGGCGTAGGTGGTTCGACAAGCTCACCACGAACGGGATTGGTCCACCTGAGCCGGATCGATCTGAAGTAGCAAGGCGATGAGGCCGGGGCCACGGGCCCGGAACAAGCGAAGGCGGAACGCAATGACGCTAAAATCGAGGCTCGACGACGATCTGAAGGGCGCGATGCGAAGCGGCGACTCGCTGCGCCGTAACGTCATCCGGTACCTGAAGGCCCAAGTCCACAACCAGGAGATCGCGGACCAGAATGAACTGGACGACGAGGGTGTGCTCCGGGTCCTGACGAGGCAGGCCCAGCAGAGGAAAGAGAGCATCCGCGCCTTCGAAGAGGGGGGCCGCGCGGACCTGGTCGAGAAAGAGTCGACCGAGCTTGAAATCGTTATGGAGTACCTGCCCCAGCAGCTCACGCCGGAGGAGATACGGGTGCTTGTGGACCATGCGGTGGCCGAAGCTGGCGCGGAGGGACCAGGCGATATGGGAAAAGTGATGGGCAGGCTGATGCCCCAATTGAGGGGCAGGGCGGACGGCCGTGAAGTCAGCGCCCTGGTATCGGAGGCGCTGCGTGTCATTGGGGGCGCGTAGCCCGCACGCCCGGTGAGGCGATCAAGCTTATGAACTTCGGAATCGTAGTCTTTCCAGGGACGTGGAGCGACACCGACTGCTACCACGTTGCGACCGGCGTGTTGGGCCAACGGGCCGAGTACGTCTGGCACCGGGACACCGACCTGACGGGGTTCGACTGCCTGGTGCTGCCGGGCGGGTTCTCCTACGGTGACTACCTGCGCGCCGGGGCCATCGCCAGGTTTTCTCCGGTAATGAGGGCGGTGGAGGGTTTCGCGGGGCGCGGCGGCCTGGTGATCGGCATCTGCAACGGCTTCCAGATCCTGTGTGAAGCGGGGCTGCTGCCGGGGGTGCTGATGCGAAACGACCATCTGCAGTTCAGGTGCCAGTGGGCGCAGCTCCGAGTCGAGAACAGCGACACCAGCTTCACTCGGACCGCCCAGACCGGCGACGTGCTGACAGTTCCCATCTCCCACGGCGAAGGCAACTACCACGCGGATGAGGCGCTCCTTCAGGAGCTGGAATCGAACGGGCAGGTGGTGCTCAGGTACTGCACCGGTGACGGCGAGATCACGACCGACGCGAACCCCAATGGCTCGGCGCGCAACATCGCGGGGATCGTAAACTCCCGAGGCAACGTGCTGGGGATGATGCCACACCCGGAGCGGTGCTGCGAAGAGCTGATGGGCGGGGTCGACGGGGCAGTGATCTTCAGGTCGATCATCGAATCGGTTCGTAACGGCGCGGAGGGCCGATGCTAGGCGTCGTGCTCAGCCTGTCGGCTGGTCTCGGCTTCGGCGCCAGCGCCGTCCTCGCCCGTCTGGCCATGCAGCACATCCACGCGACTACCGTGACGCTGGTGTCGCTGATCGCGGGCACTCTCATCACGATGGCGCTGGCCTTCGCTTCTATACCGAGGAGATCCTGGGACTGGCCGGAGTGGCGTTCCTCTGGTTTCTGCTATCGGGGGTAATCAACTTCCCCCTCGGCCGCCTGTTCAACTACCTCGGCGTCAGCATGGCTGGCGTATCCCGGTCCGCGCCAATTGTCGGCTCGTCGCCGCTGTTCGCGACCATCGCCGCCGACTCGTTGTTGGGAGAGACCATCAACGCCACCATCGCTCTCGGGACCGCCGGTATCCTGGCAGGACTCGCCCTGATCCTGAGCCAGCGATGATAGATGTCGCGACGGCGCGAAACCGGGTTTTCGTCGGGTACGTGTCATCCCTGGGTGCCGCGATATGCTACGGGTCTACTGCCGTGATAGGCCGAAAGATCGTAAGCGACTACGCTTCGCCGATTGTGGCGACGTCCTTCTCGATGATGTTCGGCACGGTCCTCGTCGCCGCGATGTTCGACGGCCGACTGACTGCGGACCTGGCCACGGCGCCTCGCAAGGCGTGGATATTCGCGGTGCTGGCGGGCTGCGCCTCTGCCTAGGGTGTGACGTTCTGGTACGCGGCACTGAAAGAGGCGCCGGTGGTGCTGATGGCGCCGCTGGTGGGAATCAGTCCGCTGGTGTCTATCTTGCTGACACACCTGTTCTTGCAAAGGCTGGAACGGGTCACCTGGCGCACGGTGCTCGGCGCGCTGCTGGTGGTGATCGGCGTGACGCTGGGGAACCGGTGACCGGCCACTGGCCTGCTTCGGGAAGCGGCGTTACGGATACTCACAACCCTAACCAGACCCGGAATTGTGTCATTCTAGAGGGGTCCCGATAAAATCGGGACGACGAAGCAATCTGAATGAAGGGGGTGGCCCCCCGGCCACCAGATTGCCACGGCCCTCCTTCGTCGGGCCTCGCAACGACGATTACGTTGAGATACTGGGTCGAGAGAGCAGCGGGGGGATGCGGAGGGCGCTGGACCGGGGGCTTTGGGGGTGGCCCCCCCACCCTATCCTGGGCGGGGGCGGGCGGGACCGGTCAGCAATGCGCTAAGATAGCCTCGGAATCCGTCCTCGGTTGCCAAAGTACACGACGCCCAGCGACACCAGAGAGGCGTGATGCCAGTCTCGAAGCAAGCCCTGGACGACCTTGCGCTCTCGGAGCAAGAGTACGAGGCGATAGTAGAGCGGCTCGGACGCGAGCCAAACGACCTGGAGCTGGGGCTGTTCGGCTCACTGTGGAGCGAGCACTGCGGCTACCAGCACTCTAAGCCGCTACTGCGGATGTTCGCCTCCGACAGCCCCCGCCTGCTGGTGGCTCCCGGCTCCGAGAACGCGGGCGTCGTGGATATCGGCGACGGCCTGGCCGTCGTAATGAAGATCGAGTCCCACAACCACCCGTCGGCCATCGAGCCTTATCAGGGCGCCGCCACGGGGGTCGGGGGCATCGTCCGGGACATCTTTGCGATGGGCGCCAGGCCGATCGCGCTGCTGAACTCCCTCCGGTTCGGGCCTCTCGACGACCCGCGCAACCGGTACCTGTTCGAGGGGGTCGTGGCGGGCATATCGGGATACGGCAACTGCATCGGCGTGCCCGACGTGGGCGGTGAGATCCAGTTCGCCAACTGCTACTCGGACAACCCCCTGGTCAATGCCATGTGCGTGGGCCTGCTACGCCACGACGAGCTCAGACTGTCGACGGCCGGCGGACCCGGCAACGTGCTGATGCTGGTAGGCGCGGACACGGGCCGGGACGGCATCCACGGCGCCTCGGGACTGGCATCGCGCACTTTCGAGGAGGACCGGGAGCTGAGGCCGACTGTCCAGGTAGGGAACCCTTTCCTGGAGAAGGTGCTCATCGAGGCATGCCTGGAGGCCGCCCGCAACCCGCACGTGGTGGGCATCCAGGACCTGGGCGCGGCCGGTCTGACCAGTGCCAGCGTCGAGGCCGCGGCGAACGCGGGCGCCGGCATCGAGATCGACGTGTCAAGAGTCGCGCGCCGGGAGACAGGCATGTCACCCTACGAGGTGATGCTGTCGGAGTCCCAGGAACGGATGCTGGTGGTGGTGCGCCATGGTCGGGAAGCCGAGGTGAAGCGGATTTTCGACCGGTGGGACCTGCGGTCCGACGTGATCGGCACCGTCACGGGCGACGGGCTCGCAAGGATCAAGGACGGACCCGCTGTCGCTGGCGAGGCGCCCGTCGGGTTGCTGACCGATGCGCCGCTGTACCGCCCGGGCGGCGCGAAGCCGGAGTGGCTCAGCCACCTTCAGGCGACCGACCTCTCGGCTCTGCCGATGCCCGATGAGTCGCCGATGTCTGTCCTCACGACGCTTCTGGCTTCACCCAACATCGCCAGTAAGGAATCGGTGTATCGCCAGTACGACCATATGGTCCAGACCAACACCGTCACGCCACCGGGCGGGGACGCGGCCGTGCTGCGGCTTAAGGACAGCGCCAAGGGGCTGGCACTCACGACGGACGGCAACGGGCGCTACTGCTTCCTCGACCCCTACACCGGCGGGATGATCGCTGTCGCCGAGGCGTGCCGCAACCTGGCGTGCGTCGGGGCGGAGCCCATCGCGCTGACCGACTGCCTGAACTTCGGCGACCCGGAGAAGCCCGAGGTCTACTACCAGCTCGAGCAGTGCATCCGGGGCATGGCCGAGGCGAGCCGCCGGTTCGACGCGCCCGTCGTCAGCGGCAACGTCAGTCTGTACAACGAGAGCCGTGGCACCGGGATCTACCCGACGCCGGTCGTGGGAGCGTTGGGCCTGCTGCAGGACGTTTCCCGGCGGACGGACATCGGGTTTAGAGACTTGGGGGACGTCATAGTGCTGATCGGCCGTGACTCGCTGGACGCGGACGCAAAAGAGCTTGCGGGCAGTGAGTACCTGGATCGCGTCCACGGCCTGGTCGCGGGCCGGCCCAGCATCGACCTGGACCTGGAGACAGCCGTGCAGCGCGCCTGCCGGCGGCTGATCGCCGATGGCAAGCTGCGCTCGGCCCACGACTGCTCCGACGGCGGCCTGCTGGTGGCGCTGGCCGAGTCGTGCATCACGGGGGGCGTCGGCGCCGTCATCGACGTAGCGCTGCCCGACCGCTGGGACGCGCCACTGTTCGGCGAGGGCCAGTCGCGCATCGTCGTGTCGCTGCCGCCCGCGTCGCTGGACGCCCTCGCCGATGTCTGCCGCCAGGAGCGCGCGCCGTGGGTGGCGCTGGGCACGGTCACCGGCGAGACACTGCATGTCGGCATACTGGGGCAGATCGACGTCGAGCGGCTGCGCGACGCCTGGTCCGGCGGGCTGGAGCGGGCGACGGCGGCGGGCGCGTAGGGTAGGGTTCGGTGGGCTATACCGGTCAGGAGCGAAGGCAATGAATCTTATGAAACCTCACGGCATGACCAAGAACGAAGCCAAAGAATGGGTCGATAAACAACTACCGGAACTTCTGGATCAGTTCGGGAGTTCGGTACAGGGCGCCGAGCATCACTGGGAAGGTGATACGTTACATTTCTCCTTTGCGCTAAATCTGGCGGGGCGAATCAATGGAGTACTGGGTGTCAACGATACCCAGTACGCATTGGACGTTCCTCTCAATTTCCGCCAGAGGTTATTCGAAGGCAAAGCTAGGGCTGCAATGGTGCGATGGTTGGATGAAAATCTGGGGTGACCCGGGATTCCCAGTCCGAGGCGATGCACATTCTCGCATTCGGCCCCGGGGCTAACGGCTTCCCCGGAAGAAAAATGCACGCTATACACCACTCCCACGGTCGACTTCTACTCCGTGGATATTACGCGGCGTACGAACGGCGCCAGGGAGATAGTGGTGACGACTGCCAGCGCGAGGGCGGGCCGCCAAAACGGGTCCTCTCCGACGGCTATGTAGCCGAACGCACCGATCAACGACGACATGAACAAGCTGCCGTCGAGCCAGTTACGCGCCAGCCTGAGGCCCAAGTACGTACACGTCACCATGCTGACGGTTATCCACGTCCAGGAGAACCATGGAGCTGTCCAGCCGTAGGTTGGAACACTTATGAGTGCGAATCCCGACCAGCCGTTTGGGAACAGGTCGAAGCTGAGATGGACCGCGACTCCAAGAGTCACGCCCAGCGCGAACCACCGGAGCCAAGTCGATCGGGTGCCTGATGCGCGCGCAAAGACAATAAGAGGGACTAGCGGCCCATGGGTGACAATTGACCGATGCAAGAGCAGCCCGGTCTTCTGGTCGATGTCAGGAAACCAGTTGCCGCCTGCAAGCCCGATAAGAAGAGCGACGAGGCCGAGCAGGTATTTCACCGTCGGCGTTGCAGCAAAGCATCAGGTGCAGGGTTAGAGAATATCTGGGTTATCACCATGGGCCTGAATTCTGTCTTGACGACCGTCCGCTCGATTATCTGGACCGATTTCCACCCTCTTCCGAGCATCGTCACTAACACCGACGGTTCAGTCTGTCGCTGCTAGCCGCCCGTCAGGACGTACGGGATCGATAGCTCGCCGCAGATGTCGCGGAACCACTCGATGACCTCGGGGTGGAAGGGGATGCCGTCGGCGGCGCGCTCGACCTCGGACTCGGCCTCGGGCAGCCCCGGATACAGCACCCGATCGTGGCCCTTGGCCGGCCGGGTGGTCCGCAGCATGTGCAGGAACTCGTCCATGGTTCGCTTGAACTGGGCGGTGTCCATGAACGCCTCGACGCTGTAGGCCGCCACGTAGTGGCCGAAGTTGGGGCGCCCCGGGTTCGCGCCGTAGCCGCCGCCCGAAAGTATCCCGCCCAGGATGTCGACGATGGCGCCGAACCCGTAGCCCTTGTGCGAGCCAAGCTCGCGGGTGCTGCCAAGGGGTAGGAGGATCGAGGTTGCCCGTCCCGCCTGGCCCGGTTCCGGAGCGGGGACTTCCTCCATGATCGGCTCGCCATCGGCGTCGGCGACCCAGCCCGGCAGCAGGTTGTTCTCGTTGCGTCGGGCGAGGCCCAGCTTGTTGCCGGCGACGGTGCTGGTCGCGGCGTCGAAGACGAACGGAGGCTCCTTGTCGGCGGGCGCCGCCACGGCGATGGGGTTGGTGCCCAGGCGGGGCTCCGCGCCGAATGTCGGCAGCACCAGGGGCGGGCAGGAGGTCATGCAGGTGCCGATCATGTCGTGCTCCAGCGCCATCATCGCGTGATACGACGCCATACCCAGGTGCCGGCCGTTTCGGATGGTGACCATGCCGACGCCGACGTTTCGTGCCTTCTCGATGGCGATCTCCATGGCCTTGGGCACCACGATGATGCCCAGACCTCGGTCGGAGTCGACGGTCGCAGTTGCGGGCGTCTCCCGGACGACACGCCAGTTGGGCGAACGGTTGATTTCGCCCGAGCCGTAGCCGGCGACGTAGGACCGGAGCATGTTGGAGACGCCATGGGTCTCGACGCCACGCATGTCTGCCTTCACCAGCACGTCCGTTGCCAGCACGGCATCGGACTCGGTCAGGCCCATCTTCTCGAATACGCTGGCCACGGTCTTCCGCAGGGGCGCCTCCTGGACCATGACGGCCTCGTCTTTTCTAACTTTGAACTGCTCAAGCATAGAATGTCCTCCTGGGGACTGCATGGGCCTATTTCTTTGGCCCCGGGTGTGCGGAATCGCTCGTGGGATTGTATGACTGATAGCGGTGAATCGCAACCGGCGTCGTCGCCCCGCCCAGGGTGATTGGGCCCGCCCGCCCACCCGAAAGGTCATGGGGGACACCCCCAAACCCCCGGCAGGGCTGGCCATGCACCCACACTTGAGGATTAGCAGCGCGTGGCTCTCGCGCAGATCTGGAGCGGCACTTCTGCCGGCTGCCAAGGTATCGCGATGGGGCATCCCCATACCCCAGGCAGGGCTCGCCCGGCACCCGCATCTGAGGATTAGCAGCGTGTGACTCTCGCGCAGATTTGGAGCGGCACTTCTGCTGGCTGCCAAGGTATCGCGATGAGGGCACCCCCATACCCCAGGCAGGGCTCGCCCTGCACCCGCATCTGACGGTTTGCTGCGTGTGACTCTCGCACAGATTTGGAGCGGCACTTCTGCCGGCTGCAAAGGTATCGAGATGGGGGACACCCCCAAACCCCCGGCAGGGCTAGCCATGCACCCACACTTGAGGATTAGCAGCGTGTGACTCTCGCGCAGATTTGGAGCGGCACTTCTGCCGGCTGCCAAGGTATCGAGATGGGGGGCACCCCCAAACCCCCGGCAGGGCTCGCCTTGCACCCAGTAGAATGTGCATGGGCTAAGGCCCTGCGACATGAGTCCCCCAATGTCCCGAGATTCTTCACTCCGTTCAGAATGACATGGCCAATCCCATACCGACAATGACATGGCCAATCCCATACCGATCAGGTGCCAATCGCAATGACGGTTCACCGGTGTATTTCAGCGACTCTACGCTAGCTGACCACCCAAACATAGCGCTGGCTAACGGATAGGCCCGAATGCAGGTCTCGACCAGCCCTGCGTCAGCATGCATTAAGTCCCAAGCTCAGTGTAGACCACACCGTCGACTAAGGGGTACCATGGCGTTTCACTAAGTATATTCTAAGTCCTCTGATTAGGGTATCGATACCAGACTCCGCTGTAATTAGGACGCAGGCGCGGAAAAGCCCCCGATGGCAGCCGGTGCGGCGACGGCGGCACCGGACGTTGTTCTCGGGTTCGAGCGATCCTGATAGGTAGGCCGGGGGAAAATGGGCCAGTCATTTGTCATCACTCTCAGAGAGGGCCTGGAAGCCGCTTTGATCGTGGCGATCATACTGGCCTATTTGCGGCAGATGGACTTTCCGAAGGGCATTCCCGCCGTGTGGCTGGGGGTAGCTGGGGCGGTGGTACTGAGCCTGGCCGGGGCCGCGGTGCTGTTCGTCCTGGACAGGACGCTCGAGGGCAGGGTCGAGGAGATTTTCGAAGGCACGGCCTTCCTGCTGGCAGTAGGGGTGCTGGCCTGGATGGTGGTGTGGATGAAAAGTCAGGCCCGCCACATCAGGGGTCAACTTGAGGCCCAGGTGCGGAACGCCATGCATGCAGGCTCGGGTCTGGCGCTGGCGGGTCTCGCCTTCGTCTCCGTGGGGCGGGAAGGCCTGGAGACGGCGCTATTTCTCTTCGCCGCTTCCAAGACGTCGACGCCTTTGCAGACGCTGGTGGGTGGACTGGTCGGCCTTGCCATCGCTATCGCTCTCGGGGTAGCGATCAACAGAGGAAGTCGACGCCTGAAGTTGGGTCGCTTCTTCAATATCACTGGTGTACTGCTAATCGTCATTGCCGCGGGCCTTCTCGCCCGAGGCATCCACGAGCTTCAGGAAGCGGCGGTGGTGCCAATCGTCCTGGAACACGTCTGGGACATGAACCACGTGTTGAACGATGGGACAGGCGCAGGCGGCTTCTTGAAGGGAGTTCTGGGGTACAACGGCAATCCTTCCCTCGCCGAGGTAGTCGCCTACGGACTTTTCCTGTCCGCCACTCTGACCTACTTCCTCTGGCGGCCACGGGTTACTGCCCGCGAGCGGACGCCACGGCACGCCTGACCCGGTCAGTTTGGCGGAGCCGGGGTGCGCACCGTACGCCCGGACAGATAACGGTCGCCTTGGCCACACTTCTGGCGGCCACACAGGAGCCAGCGGGCATCAATGGACCTCCCGCTAGCTGGGTTCGGGACGGCACTCTCCCCGGTTGCAACGCTGCTTAACAGGCCCACAAAAGAGCTGGCCGCCCGCGACACGTCAACGTATGCCTAGGACCGGATGACGGTCGGATCGAGACGCTTTGAGGCCGTCAGGTCGTGACGGCGGCTCCGAGCCTGGACCTGGGGCGCGGGCTACGGAGCGACAGGCTCAACGGTATGCTGACGAGCAGTGACGAGGCGAGTATCATGTACGGCTCCTGGTAGTTGTCCCGCACGTCGAACATCCAGCCGACGAAAACGGGTCCCACGACGCCAAAGACGGTGTGGCAGGTCATCATGATCCCCATGATTGTGCCGAAGTGCGACCTACCGAAGTAGTCCGCCAACATGGCGAAGCTCACCGGTATCGAGGCGCCGAATCCAACTCCCCAGAACAGTACGAATCCCAGCAGATGCCAGTTGCCACCGATGTTGGCGAAGATCAGCGTGCCGACGAGCTGGAATGCGAGCGCGCCCGTCATTACGTAGCGCTTGTCAATAGCATCGCCCACGAACCCGCTGCCGATCCTGCCGATTAAGCTAGCTATGGACACCAACATCATAACCAGCGCGGCAACCTCTCTGCTGATGCCGAAGCTGGTCATGGCGGGAATCTGATGGACCGAGGCGGCGATAATCAGGTGTGCGCCGCCCATCACAAGAACAAGCTGCCAGAAGGCCCGGGTGGCGACCGCTTCTCTGGCGGTGAAATTAGCCTCGGCCTGGGTGTCGTCCGACGTTGCCGCAGGAGTCGGTCGCGGACCGCCTGCCGTTGGCTCGGTCCGGGGTTTGGCCACCGTCGGGGATCGTCCGTCAGGCAGCTGGCCGTAGTCTTCGGGTCGGCTGCGCATCACGAACGCGATGGGGATGCCGGTTACCCAGAAGCCGATGCCTATCGCCAGGAGGCCCGTCCGCCAGTCGGTGGCAGCGATCAGCCACACGAGGCCAGGCACCAGCACCCCGCCAAAGCCCGATCCCGATGACATGATGGCGATGGCGCGGGCTCGACGGGTGACGAACCAGTTTGCCACCGCGGTGGTCACGACCATGAATGTTCCGAAGGAGAGGCCGATGGATATGACGGTGAAGGCCAGGTAGAACTGCCAGAGCGAGTCGATGCGGCTGAACATTACGAAGCCCAGACCAGTGACCCCGATTCCGGCCAGCATCACGTTACGCGGCCCATACCGGTCGATGAACCAGCCGACGAAGGGCGATATCAGCCCCGACTCGGCCCGGTGGATCGAAACGGCCCCCGACGTGAAGGCGTGGCTCCAGCCAAAGTGTGCGACGATCGGGTCGAAGAAGGCCCCGAATCCCTGCCAGAAAGTTCCGGAGGCGTAAGCCTGGCTAATGGACCCCGAGATGGCGATCCACCACCCGTAAAATATCTTGCGTTGGCCGGTGGACCGGGGCTGGCTCGCCGATCTCGTCAAGAATGTTCCTCGGTCAGTCCCCGACCTGTCGGGGCAGGCTGTCAGCCGTCAGCTATCGCCCGTCAGCTAAACGGGGAGGGCATCGGACCGACGGGGACCTCGATGAGCGTGGGCGCGTCGATGTCCAGGGCCTCCACAACGGCCGACTCAAGCGCGTCGGCGTCGTGCACCCGGACGCCGCGGGCGCCGTACGCCTCGGCCAGCTTAACGAAGTCCGGATTGTGAAGCTCGGCGCCGATCGTGCGGCCGTTGAACCGGGTCTTCTGGTCACGTAGGACGTTTCCGAAAGCGCCGTCGCTGAATACCACGACCACGACATTGATCCCGTGCTGCACCGCAGTAGACAGCTCCTGTGAATTGAAGAGGAAGCCGCCGTCGCCGGAAACGGCCACAACCGCTCGGTCTGGCTGCGCCACTTTGGCGCCCAGCGCCACGGGGTAAGCAAAACCAAGATTGCCGTAGTAGGACGACGTCAAGAAGGTCCGAGGCTGGTGGACCGGGTAGTTGGTCCGGCTGTAGTAGCCGACCTGCGTCATCCCAGCCACCAGTATGCCGTCGTCAGGTATCGCGCGCCGAAGGGCCTGGACGAAGGAGTCCTGCGGCTCGACCCGGGAGATCGACTCTGCGCGCTGCGCCTTCGCTGCCTCGAGTTCAGCGTGACGGTCCGGACGGCGAGTGGTAACCGCGCCCAGGGTGGTGTGCAGCTCCTCCAGAGTCCGACGCGCGTCGCCGACCAGACCAAAGGTGTCGGGATAGTTGCGCCCGATCTCGGCCTCGTCGACGTCTATCTGGACCAGTTTCTGGCTGAACATGGCGGGCGACGCGATCCTGGACCCCACCGCCAGCACCAGGTCGTATTCAGGCATTCCGGGTTCGGCGCGCATGCGGAGGCCTCGCAGCGACAGGTAGTGCCGGTCGGAGATGGCGCCTCTGCCCTCTGCCGTGCAGAGCACCGGCGCCTGAAGGAACTCGGCGACTCGGACCAGCGCTTCGCCCGCGTCCGACGATACCGCGCCGCCGCCGGCCAAAATCAGCGGGTTTTTCGCTGCGGCGATCAGCTTTGCCGCATCACGTATGCCGGTTGCGTCGGCAGGCATCCGCTCGTAGATGCCGGGCTCGAGTAGGTCCACGTCGGCCTGTTCTTCGAAGGTCTCGGGCGGTACCTCGATCTCGACGGGCCGGGGTCTGCCGGTCTTTAGCTGGTGGAAGGCCTCGTGGACGGCCTCGGGGATTTCAGCCGGGTCCAGGACGCGACGCGCCCATTTGGTTATCGGCCTGATCGTGTCGAGCTGATCGTTGACCTCGTGGAGTGCGCCACGGTCCATCCCGATCAGGTCCCGTTGTATCTGGCCCGCGACGACGAGGATGGGCGAGGAGGCGGCATACGCCGTGCCAATTCCGGCGCTGGCGTTCTGAAGGCCGGGGCCGGGCACCACCAGCGCCGTGCCGATCCCGCCCGAGGCCCTGGCGAAGCCGTCGGCCATGTAGGTCGTGGCCTGCTCGTGGCGGGTGGTGATGAAGCGGATTCCAGGCTCGTCGTAAAGCCCGTCCAGCAAGTGGTATAGCTGCACGCCGGGCAGACCGAATATTACCCTCACGCCCTCACGGTAAAGGGATTTCGCCAGGGCTTGTCCGCCGGTCATTTTTGCCATCTATATTTTCTCCGGAAAACGTAATTTTGCGCGTCACAACGGAGTTTGGCGGCCGAGTGGCGGCCGAATGTCCGAGGTAGGTCGGTGGCCGGCTCACCGCCCGAACAATGTTATCACCTGAACTCGCATGGCCGCACTGAGATATCTCGGCCATCCGGGGCTTTGCACACTAATGAGCCCATCGTCCGTCACCCTGAGCGACGCGAAGGGTCTGGCTAAGGGTGTACTTCGTGCAGCCTACACCCACCAGATTCTTCTCCCCGATTCGTCGGGGCTCAGAATGACATTTTATGCATAGCCTCCATGCTGGGAGACGCGGCAGGTAGGGGCGCTCCAGCCACCGAAGCCTGGCGCACAGGAACCGGACCATTTCCGCTTGGGGTCCGGACTGCGGGAGAGTGGGGTGCCAAGCGCGCGGAAGGTCTGCCTAACGAGTCGCGGCTCCATTACGCCGCCGATGTGGCGCAAGCGACGGGCGCTCGGTTTTGGCGCGCCGCGACTCGTAGTCCTCGGCCGCTCGTGTCATGGCTGCCTTGCGAATCTCGACCAGGTCCCCCGCGATGGCGGCGGACTGCTGTTGGGAGTTCTCAAGGCTTGCCGGAAGGCGAGTGGGCGGCCGCAGCCGCGATAGGAAAGTGGGGCAGCGTGTAGGGGCGCAGGTGCAGGCGCGCCTCCTTGAGCGTGAACCACTCGCACTCGTAGCTGACGGGATCGGGATCGGTCAGCAACCGCATGATGACGCCCAGGGACTCGTCCATCCGCCGTCGCTGGTCCAGGGGCTCGATGCCGAGCATGTGCGCGTCGGTCAGCAGGGCGCCGGGGCCGACGCCCATCATGACGCGTCCTCGGGTCAGGTGGTCGAGTAGCACCATCCGATTGGCCACCATCAGGGGATGGTGGTATGGCAGGCTGATGACGCCGGTCCCCAGATTGATATGCCTGGTCCGCTCCGCAGCAGTTGCTATGAACACCTCGGGCGACGCTATCGTCTCCCAGCCGGCGCTGTGATGCTCGCCGATCCACGCCTCGTCGAACCCCAGGTGGTCCAGCCACTGGAGGGTCTCCAGATCGCGCTCCAGAGCGAGCGTGGGATTATCGCCGAGCTGGTGGAACGGCGCCATGAACACGCCGAACTTCATCCTCTCTGGGAGTGCCATTGGCGAAAACCTCTCGTCGGTGCGGGTACGCGAACGGCTGGAAGTGTCGGCCGCACGCTTGGCCGCAGTCGGCACAATCTGCAGGCGATTTTAGCACGGGGTCCAACTACGGGCAATTTTCTTGGAGAACCCCGTGGTAGGTTGATCCTCGTGGCAAGTAGGGAAACTCCCGAGGTATTGGGCAGTCAAGATGACAAAGGCAAAGGCCGGACCGTCGCTAGGATCGGCGGCATGGTCGGCACCATCGTCGGCGGCGGGGTCGGCACGGGGGCCAGGACTGCCGTTAGCCTTGCTCGGACCGGTCGCGGCTTTCGGCCCAGGCGCGGGCCACGTCGATGGCGCGCTCGAACTTCACTCCAGGCAGCTCAGCCATCTTCTGTATCAGACGCTCGAGCATCCGGAGGCGGCCCGGCCTCCCGATTATGTAGGGGTGCATGGTGAGTACGAAGGCGCGCCGGTAGTAGTAGGCGCCCTCGAAGCCGGCGTGCCAGACCTGGTAGACCTGCTCAGGGCTGGCCATGACTGCTCTGTTACCCAGCGCCGGCGCATAGCCGAAGTAGGGTGCGTCGTCCAGCTCCCAGTGGACGGGTATCTCAACGATATCGCGGCCGTTCGCGTCGACCAGATAGGGGATGTCGTCGCCCATGAGGCTGGAGTCGTAGACGAAACCCCTCTCCGCCAGGTACCCCAGGGAGTGCTCGCTCAGCTCCCAGCCAGGGGAGCGGTAGCCGAGGGGCGCGTGCCCTGTGATCCGCTCCAGTATGTCGATGCCCCGGTCCAGCACCTCGGCCTCCTGCTCTGGAGACAGCGTTGCAGGGGGCTCGTGCATGTAGCCATGGTGAGCGACCTCGTGACCGCGCCGTGCGATCTCCTCAACAAGCTGCTGGTGGGTCTCGGCGACGTAGCCGGGCACGTAGAAGCTGGCCTTGATGTCATAACTGTCGAGGAGGTCCAGGATGCGGGGCGCTGCTACGGTGGGACCGTACTCCCTCAGCGACATCAAGCTGGGCAGCTTGGCGGTGTTGGGGTCCCGGTTGAGGGCAGACGACACCCCATCGACGTCGAAGCCCAGCATCACTACGCATCTCGTTCCGCCCGGCCAGATGCCGCTCATCTATCGCCTCCATCGGTGACCGCCATGCGGGCGACGATGCCTATGTGTTCTCTAAGCAGGATTGGCCGCGTCCTTGAGTGCCGGGCGGGGCGTCGTGCGACTCTAAATGGTGGTCCGAAGTCGGAGCATGCGTCGCAGCGGTGCGCGATCCCCGCAAGGTCGAACGGTGGCCTCGACTGCGCGAGTCTGCGTTGCCCATCTAAGTGCTAGCCCTTAATCAGCACTTTGATCATGCCCAGGGCCTGGTCCGGACGTACGGTGGCGCCGTCGGCCACATCACGCCGTTTGACCTCGACAACGTCCTGCCGAAGGTTCCGGACGCTCACCACGACCCGTACGGGCAGGCCCAGCAGGTCCGCGTCGTTGAACTTCACGCCCGCGCTTTCGGTCCGGTCGTCGTAGAGGATGGACAGGCCCCCGGCTTCGAGTTTCTTATACAGGGACTCTGCGGCCTGGGCCACGTCGGTGTTATCCGGATTCAGCGCGATCAGGTGCACATCGTATGGAGCGACCGGCGTGGGGAAGATGATGCCGCTCTCGTCGTGGTTCTGCTCGATGGCCGCGGCCAGTAGACGGCCGACGCCGATGCCGTAGCACCCCATGATGATGGGATGGTGGTCGCCGTCCTGGTCGGTGAAGTCGGCGTCCTGAACATCGCTGTATCGGGTGCCCAGCTTGAATACGTGGCCGACCTCGATGCCTCGGCGGGCGATCAGCTCCGAGCCGCAGTTCGGGCAACCGTGACCCGGCTCCGCCAGGGCGATGTCGGTGACGATCTCGGCGTCGAAGTCCCGTTGAAAGTTGACGTTTCTGAGGTGATAGTCCTTCCGGTTGGCGCCCGCCACGAAGTTGGCCCCGACCCGCACGGACTCGTCGGCGACCACCCTGACTCCTTCGAGCCCGACCGGAGATGCCGAGCCAGCTACGATACCCTGAGCTTCCACCTCAGCGGGGCTGGCGGCCCGGAGCTCGGTGGCCCCCAGCGTGTTGCGGAGCTTGACCTCGTTAACGTCCAGGTCGCCGTGGATGACGACGAAGGTCAGACGGCCATCGGCGATGTAGA
Source organism: Dehalococcoidia bacterium (assembly GCA_965248005.1). Taxonomy (GTDB): domain Bacteria; phylum Chloroflexota; class Dehalococcoidia; order Lucifugimonadales; family UBA1123; genus CBDFIE01. The sequence goes on along the minus strand of OZ252049.1, from coordinate 217,517 downwards.
AGACCGCTTTTAGCGTCCTGGCGGCGGGGATGTCCAGGTAGGTGGCCAGCTCCTCGATGGTGCGGACGCCGGGGGTATGGACCTCCTCGGGTGGCAGCGGGTCCTCCGCCGGTAGGGGTGGAATCTGGAACGCTGCCTTCTCGGCGTTGGCCGCGTAGTGGCATTTTTCGCATAGAAGAATGGTGTCCTCGCCCCCGTCCGCCAGCAGCACGAACTCCTGGGAGTCCTTTCCTCCGATGGCGCCGCTGTCGGCCTCGACCATGACGGCGTCGAGGCCGCATCGGGCGAAGATGTTCTTGTACGCCTGGACCATCGCCTGGTAGCTTTCGTCGAGGCCCGCCTCGTCGGCGTCGAAGCTGTAGGCGTCTTTCATGTGGAACTCGCGGACGCGGATTAGCCCGCCTCGGGGACGGGGCTCGTCGCGGAATTTGGTCTGTATCTGGTACAGGCGCTGCGGCAGGTCGCGGTAGCTGTGCACGTTGGCCTTGACTATGCTGGTCAGCAGCTCCTCGTGTGTGGGCGCCAGGACCAGGTCACGTTCGCGCCGGTCCTCGAGCCGGAACATGTCGGGGCCGTAGGCTTCGTCGCGGCCTGACGCCTGCCACATCTCGCGGGGCTGCAGCACGGGCATGTGCAGCTCCTGGCCGCCGGCAGCGTCCATCTCCTCGCGGATGATCTGCTCGATCTTCCGCAGCGATCGCCACGCCAGCGGTAGATAGCTGTAGATGCCGGCAGCCACCTGAAATATCATGCCTGCCTTGAGCATCAACGAGTGGCTGGCCAGCTCCGCGTCGGCAGGTACGTCTCTTAGGGTTTTTCCAAATAGTTTCGAGAGGCGCATTTCTTCTATCTTGTCGTCACTCCGAATGGATTCAAAACGAGGGGGCTAGTTGGCACCGTGTCGTCTTCGCGGTTGGCCGTCCCGATGTCTCGGGACGGCGGGGCGCCTTACCCTCCAGATTGCTTCGTCGGCTACAGCCTCCTCGCAACGACGATCGGTGGGCGCATTACATGAACTTCGAGTTAGTTTTCAGAAAACTCGGATTCGGCGGTGGCAACCTCTTCCATCAACGCCGAGAGCATGTCGGCCTCGGCAACGATCCGTGACTTCTGCCCCTTGCGGAAGATGATCGCGCGGCCGGCGCCGGCGGCGATACCCACGTCGGCATCCTTGGCCTCACCCGGGCCGTTGACCTCGCAGCCCATTACCGCGACCTTGATAGGGCTCTTGGTGGCCTTGAGCAGGTCGTCTACCGTGTTGGCCAGCTTTATCACGTCCACGTCGGCCCTGCCGCAGCTTGGGCACGCCACCAGCACAGCTCCTTCTTTGCGTAGCTCTAGCGACTTCAGGATCTCGAACCCGGTTCGGACCTCTTCGCGGGGGTCGTCGCTCAAGGATACGCGGATGGTGTCGCCGATGCCCTCGTACAGCAGAGCGCCGAGACCGATCGCGCTTCTGATGCTGCCCGATTTGGCGGTGCCGGACTCGGTGACGCCCAGGTGAAAGGGGTAGGGGACGAGCTTCGACATCCGCCGGTACGATTCGACCGTCGTATCGATGTCGAAAGCCTTCAGGGATATCTTGATCAGGTCGAAGTCCAGGTCCTCCAAGAGACCGATCTCCCAGAGACCGGTTTCGACCATGTGATCGACGACCGAGTAGCCGTTGTCGGCATGCTCTCCGGCCTTCGGGAGCATGTTGACGCCGTCGGTGTGCCGCGACTGGCCGCGGGTGACGCCGATGCCGCCCACCGGCGGCAGGCTGCCGAAGTTCACGCCGATGCGTATGGGTACCTGCCTGGCCCTGGCCTCGCGGACCACCTGCTGTACTTTCTCCGCGTCCCGAATGTTACCGGGATTTAGCCTGAGGCAGTCGACTCCGCTTTCGAGGGCCTCCAGTGCAAGCTGGTGGTGAAAGTGGATATCCGCTACCAGCGGAATGTGGATCTGGTCTTTTATCTGTTTGAGGGCCTTGGCCGCCTCCATGTCGGGAACGGCGCAGCGGATGATCTCGCAGCCGGCTTCCTCCAAGCCAAGGACCTGGTTCACCGTGGATTTGACGTCCCGTGTGTCGGTCTTGGTCATCGACTGGACAGTGACCGGAGCATCCCCACCGATCTTGACGTCGCCCACGTAGATGGGCTTGGTCACTCGCCTGGTTCGCATTGCAAGACCTCTACTGGGACCGTCGGGGTTCCGGGTCGCTTAGTACATTCAAGCCAGTCCATTTGAATGGACGCTTTGGCCTATGGGCGTGTCAATCTGGACCGATGGACATGTCATTCTACACCGAAAATGATTTCGTCCTGGAGTGACGAGTGGGCCATTCTGGAGTAATGAGTGGTCATTCTGGCGTGATGAGTGTGTCATTCTGGACGGAGTGAAGAATCTAAAACCCGGGCATCCGGTGGACGTTGTGAGAGGGACGCGATAGATTCTTCGTCGCTCCGCTTCTCAGCATGACAGCTTATGCGCTCCTCAGAAAGACAACCTGACGGCTCCTGCGGATGACGACTTAACCGCTCCTAGGGATGACAACCTCACGACAACCTGCTTATGCGGCGTCCTCAGAAAGACAACCTGACGGCTCCTTCGGGATGATGACAATCTGACGGCTCTTCGGGATGAAATAACGGCCCCTCGGGATGACAGGCTACGGCAAGAGGCTTTCGCCATTCCAGATGCGCACGATGTCGAAGTAGCTGATTATGGCGATTACCCCCAGCAGGACGGCGAACCCGACCAGGTGGACGAGGCCCTCCCTCCTGGGCGAGATGCGTTTGCCGCGGCGGACCCATTCAATAACCACGAACAGCAGGCGACCGCCGTCCAGCGCCGGAATCGGCAGTATGTTCACTATCCCGAGGCTGATGCTGAGTAACGCGGTCAGCTCGAAGATAGGCGAGATGCCCGCCTTCGCGACCTCGCCGGTCACCCGGGCGATCCCTATGGGTCCGGCCAGGCCGGGGTCGGGTCCGCCGGCTATCCATCTCGCGAAGCCGTTCTTGGTAATGATAACCACGTCCCAGACTCGCTCGAAAGCCATGGGCAGCACTTTCAATATGGGCTCTCGCTGCTTCACAATTCTGACGTTCGAAGTTCCGATCATCACCCCGATCGAGCCTTGTGTGAGCGTGTCTCCCAACTGCAGCTCGCGGTTGTACCTCTGGGCGTCGCGCAGCGAGACCTGGGTCACCGGGTCCGTCACGCGTTCCACAACTTGAAGCTGGGGCGGGTTCAAGCGTGGCACCACGGTGAGAGTCTCGACTGCCGAAAGCTCAGGCGAGCCGCCCAGGCCGCTTACGATGGAGCCTCTCCGCAAGGTGATCTCGGTCTCCGAGCCCAGAGAGGCCATCACCCGCTGTATCAGGTCCAGGTGGTTGTTGACCCTGTCACCATCGAACGACAACACGACGTCGCCGGGGCGGATACGCGCCTCCGAAGCGGGCGAACCGGGCGCCACACCACTGATGACGACGGAGCCGACTGCCGTGTCCCTAGGGATGGCGAATAAGATCGCGAAAATCACGATCGGTGTCAGCAGGTTCATGAATGAGCCTGCCGACAGGACGATGATGCGCTGCAGAACGCCCTTCCGAGCGAAGCTCCGGGGGTGCTCCGGGTCCTCTTCGCCGACCATCCGAACGAAGCCGCCCAGGGGCACCACGTTGATGGAGTAGAGGGTGTCGCCGTAGCGGATGCCAAACAGGCGGGGCGGGAACCCAAACCCGAATTCCAGGACTTTTATGCCGAACCGTTTGGCCGCGACGAAATGCCCCAGCTCGTGGACGAATATGAGAAGGCCCAGTACCGGGATAATCAGCAGCCACGATGGTAGGCCGAGCAATTTACGCCTCCGTTAGCGCAAACACCCTCGTGTTGGCGCTCTTGCCAGCCGCGATTACGTCGTCCAGTTCAGGTTCTACAACGTTCTTGTGCCCTTCAAGTGACTTCTGGATCACGTCGCCTATCTGCCTGAAGCCAATCTTTCCGTCGAGGAACAGCTCCACGGCCGCGTCGTTGGCGCCGCTCAGGGCTGCCGGCCATGTCCCACCGCGCTTGGCGACCTCGATGGCCATGGGCATGCACGGATAGCGCTCGGCATCCCACTTCTGAAACGTCAGCTCGCCCGTCGCCACGGGGTCGAACCTGCGTATGTTGTCGTTGGGCAGCCGGTCGGGATAGAAGATCGCGTACTGGATTGGCAGATGCATGTCCGGAACGCTGATCTGCGCCTTCACCGAGCCATCCACGAACTCGACCATGGAGTGGATGATGCTCTGGGGATGGAGCACCACCTCGATGTTCTCCCAGGGCACGTCGAATAGCCAGTGGGCCTCGATGACCTCAAAGGCTTTGTTCATCATTGTCGCCGTGTCTACGGTAATTTTCTGGCCCATGCTCCAGGTGGGGTGGTTCAGCGCCTGTTGCGGCGAGGCGTTGGCCAGCTCCGCTATAGGGGTGTCTCTGAACGCGCCCCCGGAGGCGGTGATGATCAGCTTAGCGACTCTGGAATCCTCCCCGCGGATGCACTGCCAGATCGCGTTGGGCTCGCTGTCCAGGGGCAGCAGGGGAACGCCCCGGGCTTTGGCAGCGCTGGAGACCAGATCGCCGGCCATGACGACGGTCTCCTTGTTGGCCAGGGCGATGGGCTTGCCCACCTCGATTGCCGCCAGAGTTGGCGCGAGGGCCACGTCGCCCACCGTGGCGGTAACCACCAGGTCTACGTCCGGGTCGCACACCATGGCCTCCAGGTCGCACTCCTGGCAGCCGTGGGCCAGGAGCGGGGCCTTCTCGGAGTCAGTGGCGTTGCAGTGGATGTAGCGGGGGCTGAACTCGCGGACCTGGGCGTGAAGCAGTTCAATGCTCTTGTCGCAGGCCAGGCCGATCACTCGAAGCTGATCGGGAAACGCGCGAACGATATCCAGCGTCTGGGTCCCGATTGAGCCCGTGGAACCCAGAATCGCCAGCCCCTTAAGCTTACGACTCATGATACAAAATGATACACCACGACCAAATTCCACACAATTGAATCCAGCCGGTCCATCACCCCTCCGTGGCCCGGCACCGCCACACCTGAGTCTGCCGCTCCCGCCAGCCTTTTCAGCCTCGATTCGGCGAGGTCTCCTAGCTGCCCAACGACGCCCAGGCCCGCGCCAGCGCCTACGGCCTGGAGCACCGATGGGTCCAGCGATAGCAGCGCGACCGCCGCGAGGCTAGCGGCAATGCTACCTAACAGGCCGCCGGCGGCCCCCTCCCAGGTCTTGCCGGGGCTTATGCCTGGCGCTAGCTGCACACGGCCAAAGGCGCTCCCGACCGTATAGGCGGTGGTGTCGGTGGCGAAGGTGACGGCTAATAAGTATATTACCCATTCGCGGCCCTGTTCGAACCCTCGCAACATCGGCGCATGCAGCAACGTACCGGCCAGCAGGCCTACCGTCGCCAGGGTGTGGACCGCTGACCCGGCGGACCCTTCGGACGGCGCCGCACGAACGAACCAGGCCATAGAGGCGACGGCGACCGCCGCGGAAATCGAGGCCAGGGCTGTGGCCTCGTCGCCGCCAGCCGGGACATAGTGCGCGTAGATAACGAGTGCAGCGATGGAGACGACCGCGAAGGCGGATGCGGTACGACCGCCACGGTCGGATGAGATGTGGACAAGCTCCCACGCGGCCACGGCGGCAATTGCGGCCACGGTCAGGGTGAACCAGATTCCTCCCGCCCAAACGACAATAAAGAGCAGGGGAAGTCCAATGGCGGAACTGGCTAAACGCCGGGCCAAAGACTTAACACAGAGGGCGAGGGCCTATCAACATAGGTCCTCTCGGTTTCAGCCGGACTGGTCAACCCGGCCGAATCGCCGGACCCGTTGGCTGTAGGCTTCGAGTGCTCGGCCGACTTCGACGTGGTCGAAATCGGGCCACAATTCGTTAGTCGTGTAGTATTCGGCGTAAGCGGACTGCCAAAGAAGGAAGTTACTGATCCGCATCTCGCCCGCGGTGCGGATTATCAGATCGGGGTCCGGGATATCGCGGGTGTAGAGATACCCAGAGAACAGCTGGTCGCTAATCTCGTCGGCCGGCACCCCATCGGCGACAATCCTTCTGACGGCGTCGATGATCTCGGCGCGCCCTCCATAATTGAAGGCAACACTTAAAGTCAGCCGCGTATTCGATCTCGTAAGTTCGATGCTGTCGCGGATGGCCTTTCGAATCCCGGGGTTCAGCCGGTCCAGCTCGCCGAGATGCCGGATGCGGACGCCCTGGGTGTGCAGCCTGCTAACGTCTCGAGCGATGCTCTCCTGCAGAATTGCAATGAGCGCGCTGACCTCTGAGTCAGGGCGGTCCCAGTTTTCGGTCGAGAAGGCGAATAGGGTCAAATACTCGACGCCGGCGCCCGCGAATGCCTCCATGACCTGCCGTAGGTTATCTGTTCCAGCACGATGACCGTCGGTGCGAGACCGACCTCGATTGGTTGCCCAACGTCCGTTGCCGTCCATGATAATGGCGACGTGCCTGGGCGCCGGACCCTCGGCGGGATCCCGTTCTGCTTCGGCCGCGGCCGAGGCCGCCTGTTGCTGGGCAGAGCGCGGAGGTTTAATCAATCAAACCTCCATTACCTCTGCTTCTTTCTCAGCCTTTAGCTCGGTCATCTGAGCGACGAAACTGTCGGTGAGCTGTTGCAGGTCGCCCTGGGCCCTGCGCGACTCGTCCTGGGACAGCTCCTTGTCCCCCTCCATCGAGCGGAGGGTTCCCAGACTATCGCGACGGATATTCCTCACCGAGACGTGGCCTTCTTCCACCCTACGGCCAACCAGCTTGACCAGGTCTCTTCGTCGCTCTTCGGTCAGAGGGGGAATGTTGATCCGGATTATGTTTCCGTCATTGTTGGGCACCAGGCCCAAATCAGACTTTTGTATGGATTTCTCGACCTCTTTGAGAGACTGTTTGTCCCAGGGCTGAATCATCAGCAAGCGTGCCTCTGGAACGGAGATTGATGCAAGCTGGACCAGAGGTGTCGGCACGCCATAGTAATCGACGGCGAGGGTCTCGACGAGGGCAGGGGACGCCCGTCCAGTACGGATGGTCGATAGCTCCCGTCTTAGCGCCTCCAGTGACTTGTCCATGCGCGACCGGGTGTCCGCCAGCACGTCAGACTGAGTAGCCATTGCCTCACTCTCCGAAAGTGTTGTAAGCCCTGACCAGTAGAGTCGCTTCTTGCCTTAGCACGGGGGTTATCGAAGAAGTTCGGGCAAGAATATCGAGCGACGCCCGCGGAACAGCGGGTCGCTACGGTTTGGTGGAGGACACATGGGACCCAAGTATTTCGCCTCGTACGACCCGGCCCAGGTTTCCTTTAGCGAAGAAATCGAACACGATTATGGGCATCTCATGCTCCATGCACAGGGAAAGGGCCGTGCTGTCCATGATCCCTAGGCGCTTTTCCAGGGCTTCCTGGTAAGTTACGTACGGTAACCGCTGGGCGTCCGCGTTCAGATTAGGGTCTTTATCGTATATGCCGTCGACATCGTGCTTCGCCATCAGGACTACGCTGGCCCCTATCTCAAGCGCCCTCAGCGCCGCGCCTGTGTCCGTGGTCACGAACGGGTTCCCCGTGCCCGCTGCAAACAGGACGACCCTACCTTTTTCGAGGTGTCTGATGGCCCTTCGTCGGATGTACGGCTCCGCGACTTGAGTGATGGAGATCGCGCTCTGAGTCCTGGTATCCACGCCGGTCCGTTCAAGGGCGTCCTGTAGCGTCAGAGCGCTGATGACAGTGGCCAGCATACCGGCGTAATCGGCGGTGGCCCTGTCCATGCCTTCGAGTTGGGCCTCCGTGCCCCTCCAGATGTTCCCCCCGCCGACGACCACGGCCAACTCGACGCCCAGGCCAATGGCTGTCTTGATTTCCGATGCCATGTACCCCACGGCGTCCGGGTCGACGCCGAATCCCCGATCGCCTTTGAGCGACTCGCCACTGACCTTTAACAGGACGCGGCCGTACTCGAGCTTGTCAGAGGCCTCCAAGTTCATTCGCCCAGGGAGAATCGAGCGAAGCGGCGAACTCTAACGTTCTCCCCGAGTTTACCCACCGCCTCGTCGACGAGGTCTTGAACGGACTTGGACGGGTCTCTGATGAAGGGCTGCTGCAAAAGGCATACCTCTTCGGGATTCTCTGTCTCGCCATCTGGAATCTCGGAGCTGTCGACATATTTCGGCGCCATTGCCGCGACCTGCATCGCGAGACTGTGGGCCAACTCTTTGAAGTCCCCCGTTCGCGCGACGAAGTCAGTTTCGCAATTCGCCTCGACGAGCGCGCCGATACGTCCACCGCTGTGGATGTACGACTCGATAAGTCCCTGATTTGTCGCCCTTGAAGCCTTGCCCTTGGCGGAGGCGATTCCCTTCTCTCGAAGAAACCCCTCGGCTTTTTTCATGTCTCCATTGGACTGCTCCAGGGCGGTTTTGCAGTCCATAACCCCCGCGCCGGTCAGACCACGCAGGGCTTTAATTGCGTCGACACTGATCTCCATGCTTGCGGGCAACCTTCCGAGTGGCGTGAATCGAGGAGCGGACGCGGCTAGGCCTGGTCCTCGTCCTGCTCGTCTGCGTCCTCAGGGGCAGGGGCCAGCTCCGTCGCTGCCTCGGAGCCGTCGGCCGTCGGGGCTTCGACCTCGGCGGGCTCTTCGGCCACCGCAGGCTCTTCGGCCACGGCTACGGCGGCTTTGGCCACGGCGGGCTCAGTCGCTTGTACCTCTGCTACCGGAGGCTCTTCGGCAGGCGCCTCGACGGCCGCGGGCTCGGCAGTGGCGGTATCGGCGCTCGAGGCCATCGCAGTTGCAAGTTCGTCGGTCGCGGGCTCAGAAACGGCATCGGCCTCTGCGACCTCTTCCACGGGGATCTCAACCTCTTCGGTTTCCAGCGCCTCCCGCTGAAGTTGGCCCTGGATAACGGCGTCGGCCATCTTGTGGCTGATCAGTCTGATCGACCTGATGGCGTCGTCGTTGCTCGGGATCGGATAGTCGATCAGGTCCGGATCGCAGTCGGAGTCGACCAGCGCGACGATGGGAATCCCGACCCTGCGCGCCTCGGCAACAGCTATATGCTCCCGGCCTATATCGACCACGAACAGGGCCCCGGGCATCTCGGTCATCTCCTTGATGCCCCGCAGGTGGCGGTTCAACTTGGCGATCGCTCGCTCCAGCCTCAGCGATTCCTTCTTGGGTAACCGGGTGAACTCCCCTTTCGCCTGGCGGGTCTCAAGCTCGACCAGATAGTCGATACGGGACTGAATGGTCTTGAAGTTTGTCAGCGTGCCGCCCAACCAGCGGGTGTTCACGTAGAAGGACGAGCAGCGCTCGGCTTCGGCGATGATGCTGTCCTGCGCCTGCTTCTTCGTACCCACGAACAGCACTTTGGACCCCTGAGTAACCGTCTCGGTCATAAATTCGATGGCTTCCTCAAGCATCCGCAGCGTCTTCTGTAAATCGATGATGTGGATGCCGTTCCGATGCGCGAAAATGTACCGCCGCATCTTCGGGTTCCACCGGCGCTTCTGATGACCGAAGTGAACGCCGGCCTCCAGCAGCGATTTCATCGTTATCGGGCCTTCGGGGGCCGCCGGTGGTGGGGCAGGTGCTGGCTGTTCTACCTGGGCCGCTTCGACCATATATCGCGCCTCTGGTAATAGGTTACAAACGTGAACTTTCCAGACACGGTTTGTGCCGCCGGAAGTATAGCATAGCCACGCCTGGGCAGCAAACGAACGGGTCATAGATCAGCCTGCGTTTCGCAGACGGGAGCCCCGAACGAATTTCACAAATCTCACTGGCCGTGATAAGCTTCGAGCCCCATCACGACACGAGCCCGCGTCAGGTTGCAAGGAGTCACAGGTGATTCACGAGATTCGCACCTACGACCTCAAGCCACGTTCGGTGCCCGAGTTCGAAAGACGCACGGGAGAGATGGTCGAGGGAAGACTCAAGTATTCTGCGTTGGGCGGCTTCTGGTCCACCGAGGTGGGTCCGCTAAACCAGGTGGTGCACATCTGGCCGTATGACGACCTCAACCAGCGGGCCGCGATCCGAGCGAAGGCTGTCGGAGACGGGGCTTGGCCCCCTGACAACCATGACATCATGCTGAACATGCAGTCGGAAATTTTCATCCCCGCGCCCTTCATGACGCCGCTTGGCAACAGGAACATCGGCCCCGTGTATGAGATGCGAATCTATACCTACCCGCCGGGCAGTATTCCGGAGGTGCTGGAGGCCTGGGCCGGCCGTATCGCCGAGCGCGAGAAGTATTCGCCGCTCGCCGGCGCATGGTACTCGGAGATCGGCGCGCTCAACAGGTGGGTCCATCTTTGGGCCTACGAAAGTTTCGAACACCGCGCCCGTATTCGTGAAGAAGTCCGCGAAAAAGGCGTCTGGCCTCCACCCAGCGGGGTCACGGCGCTCAGGCAAGAGAACAAGATACTGACTCCCATGAGCTTCTCGCCGATGAAGTAGCGTGGCATCCCCGTGACACACTGATCCGCGTGAGGCGGATTGCGAGGAGGACGGATGACGAAGTGCCGACAGGTCGGGCTTCGCGATGACCCCGGCGAGCGGGTTGAACGTTAGGAATTGGCAACAGGCCCGTTCAGGTACTGGCGGGCCAGTGATCGAGCGACGAAAATAGGTGAAACAGGAGGATTGACCCGGTGACTATAGCGAAGCTGACGGGTGAGCAGATCGAAGATATCAAGCAAGTAGCTGCCGACCACTTCTGGCCCCACGGAGGACGTCAAGTGGGGGACATGTCGGAGGAGACGGGAGTGAGGGTAGTGACCGACGCCAAGGGCGTCTGGGTCACCGACGTCGACGGCAAGCGCCTGATGGACACGATTTCGAGCATGTGGCTGGTTAATATCGGACACGGCCGAAGAGAGATCGCCGATGCGGTCTATCAGCAGATGACCAGCATCTCCTTTTCACCCGGCGGAACGGTCACCCCGGCCACCGCGACACTTGCGGGGCGGGTAGCGGGACTCGCACCCGATAAGAACTCCCGGGTCTACTTCGTTAGCGGTGGCTCCGAAGCGGTTGAGACCGCGCTGAAGATGGCTAAGAACTATCACTTCAACAACGGCGAGACCAGCCGCTGGAAGGTGTTGAGCCGCCGGGGCTCCTACCACGGCGCCACGGTCGCCTGCATGAGCCTGGGCTTCGGCGGTAGGAACCGAACTCCAAAATTCGGCCCCCTGATGCCTGGTAACATTCATGTCGCCCAACCCGGCGAGTACCGGTGCAACTTCTGCAGCGACGCCGGTGGCTGTAATCTGGAGTGCGCGCGGGACGTCGACCGCGCAATCGAGCACGAGGGTGCGTCGTCGGTCGCCGCTTTCATCGGCGAGCCCATATCTGCGTCAGGGGGGATCTACGTCCCTCACCCGGAGTACTGGCCCACTATTCGAGAGATCTGCGATAAGCACGGCGTGGTCATGATCTGCGACGAGGTTATCACCGGGTTCGGCAGGACCGGGAAGATGTTCGCTACCGAGAACTGGGGGATCGTGCCCGACATATTCACGGTGGCGAAGGCGCTGACGAGCGGGTACCTGCCCATCGGCGCGGCGATCGCCAGCGAGAAGATCTCGAACGGCTTTATGGGCGGCGATGACAAGAACTTCGGTCACCTGATCACGTTCGGCGGAAATCCCGCTTCGGCGGCGGCGGGACTGGCCAACCTGGACATCATGATCGGCGAGGGAATGGTCGAAAACTCGGCAAAGATGGGCGAGTACCTCTACGAACAGTTACAGTCGATGTACAAGCACCGGCTCGTCGGAGACGTCCGCGGTGGCATGGGATTGATCGCGGCGGTGGAATTGGTGAAGGACCGCGACACCAAAGAGAAGTTCCCCGAAAGCGCAGAGCTGGTTAAGAAGACCAGGCCGCTGATGGCAAAGCACGGGCTGCTGGGGATGCCGGGGGACTTGATTTCGCTTGCGCCGCCGCTGTGTATCACCAGAGACGAGGTCGACTTCATGGTCAACGCCGTGGACGCGGTGGTGACGGAGCTGGAAGAGGTCCTCTAGCCTCTCGTCAGTTAAGCCCGCCGCTCCGACTCGACCTAGTCAGTTTAGGTGTCGGGCCATGGATCGAGGACGATAGGAAGCTCGACGGTGCGTCTGTCCCGGTAGATCGAAAGCTTCACCTCGTCGCCGGGCCTCTTAGAGTTCAAGTAGATGACCATGTCCTCGACCGAGGCTACCGGCACGCCGTCGACTGCGGTTATGATGTCGCCGCCGTCCTGGCCGGTCCTGGTGCGGAACGGATCGAGTCCGGCCCGCTCGGCCGGACTCGAATTGAGCACACCCGTTATGTAAACGCCCTTGGGAAATCCCTGGTCGTCGCTGAGGTCCTTGGTCACCGACGTGCCCTGAATCCCGATCCATGGCCGCTTCAGCTCGGTGGCCTTGACCAGCTCCGGCAGCAGGCCCTTCACGGTGTTGCTAGGAACAGCAAACCCTATCCGGAAATCGTCTAACGCATTGCCGCCGCCGTTGGTGCGCACCGACGACGCCACGCCGATTACCTCACCGTCCCTGTTCACCAGCGGTCCGCCGGAGTTCCCCGGATTCAGAGCAGCGTCTGTCTGAATCATGTCGGGGATGGGCCTCAGCAGCACGCTTGAGGGCCCCCTGCCGGTGCCGCTGACGATGCCCACCGAGATCGAGTTGAACTGTCGGAACGGGCTGCCTATGGCGACGGCGAGCTGGCCGGCCCGAACCTTGGATGAATCGGCAAGCACCAGGGGCTCGATATTCTTTACCTCCTCGGCCGCGACCTTGATAATCGCCAGGTCGTCCGCCGGACTGTTACCGAGCTTCCGGGCCGAAACCTCGCGGCCGTCGGAGAAGGTAGCGGTTACGTCGGTCGCGTTGTCGACGACGTGACTGTTCGTAAGAATGTGGCCTTCGCGGTCGATCAGGAATCCCGAACCGCTGCCCGTGCCCGGGAACCTGCGTCCCTGGGACGTCCTGCCAACTTTGATCTCGACGACCGCCGGGCTGGCCCGATCGAAGAGGTCTGTCACCGAATCTTCGTCATATAACGACGAGCTGCTGTCGCCATTCCAACCCAACGGCGAGGCGAAAAACAGCCCCAGGGCGAATCCGGCCGACAGACCGACGACCAGGAGTCCGATGGCCAACGTTCTAGTAAGCGACCGCGTAGATGTCTCGGGCTGGGCCGGACCCTGGTCTATCCGATACTGCATGCTGCTCCCCGTTAAAAATCAGGCAAGTATGATGGCAAGGATCGTGGCATAACGGGGCGGAACACCGCCGCCGCTAGCGCGTTACCATAAATTATACGGCAACATCGCATTCTACGTGGCGGGCGTTTCCACCGCCCGGTTGAACTTTTTCCGGCGACCGTGCATCCAAACAGTGGATAGACCTGACGACGGTCGTAGCCTCTTTCTTTGTCCGTAAGGAGATTTGTTATGCAGATTGCTGGGAAGATCACCGCGATCGCGTTCACGACTATCGGGATTGTGGCGGTCTCCTGCGGCAGCTTGGATAGCGACGAACAAGTCGGCTCGGATGAGTCACCGGCGCCCGCGGGCCTGGCTATCGCGGCAGCGGCGCCGACCTCCGTGCCCACACCTGTGCCTGTCCCTGACGCGACCGCTACGCCAACGCTGGCCGAGAAGATAATAAGCGATCCGACGGTGGTTGCCGCTGTCCCACCCACGCCGGAGCCGAGTCAGGCGCCGACGCCCCCGGCCGTCGACGAGGTACCCCTCTACCTGGCACGCGGCTGGAAGACCGATTTTTCGAAGCACTCGGTCCCGTATTCCGAGATCAGGTCCGGCGGTCCGCCGCGAGACGGCATTCCGCCGATAGACAACCCCGAGTTTGAAAACGTAACCGATGGCGGCACCGGGCTTGCCGACGACGTGCCGGTGCTCAGCGTGGAGATCAATGGAGAGGCGAAGGCGTACCCCCTGTCCATACTGATCTGGCACGAGATTGTGAACGATGAGGTTGGCGGTGTACCCGTTTCGGTCACCTATTGTCCTCTTTGCAACACCGCGATTGTGTTCGACCGCAGGGTAGATGGCCAATTACTGGACTTCGGTACATCAGGAAACCTTCGCAAGAGCGACCTCGTTATGTGGGACCGTCAGACGGAGTCCTGGTGGCAGCAGATCACCGGCGAAGCGATAGTCGGTTCGCTGACAGGGACGAAGCTGACGTTCGTTCCCGCCCCTATTGTCTCGTGGTCGGAGTTCAGGGACTCGTTTCCCGAGGGCGACGTGCTCTCCCGTGATACCGGGTTCGCCAGGAACTACGACCGCCCGCCATATGCCGGATACGACTCACCAAACAACCGCCCGTTCCTGTTTAGTGGACGGACCGACAACCGACTGAGCCCAATGGAGCGGGTCGTTGGGCTTACGATCGACGATGTGGCCGTGGCCTACCCGTTCGAACTCTTCGAGTCGGCCCCAGTGGTAAACGACGTGATTGGCGGCCAGGACGTCACGATCTTCTACGCGTCGGACACGCTATCGGTATTCGCCGGGGCACGGGGGGACAACCCGCGCGTCGGTTCCACGGGCGTGTATGACCCGAACCTCGACGGCCGGAAGCTGACGTTCACAGTGGAAGGCGACCGAATCGTCGACGAACAGACCGGGTCCAGGTGGAACATCCTGGGAGAAGCGATCGAGGGGTCGCTCGAGGGCAGCAAGCTGGACCAGATCGTCCATGCAAACCATTTCTGGTTCGCATGGCAGGCGTTTTACCCGGAGACCGAAGTCAGGTTAGAGGAAACCTTCGCGGCCGAGTAGTCAGCCGCCCAGACTGTCCAGGGTCTCCTCCACCGACCGGCGAATTCCGGTGAAGACCGGCACGTCTCGCACCGTGTAGAGGCTCGCCTCGCCTTGCCGGAGGTCCATCACGAGGTCGACGAAGTCCGAGGGGCTGTCGGTCTCGAAACCCACAACGAACTCCTGGTCGTCCAGGCCAAAGGAGTATGCGGTGTTGATCTTGACTGATGGGTACTTATGGCCGGTCGCGATGTGGTCTGTCATCATCCGTTGGCGCTCGTCCTGGGGTAGCACGTACCACTGGCGCGTCTTGACGAACGGGTAGACCACGAAGTACTTAGCCTCTCCGGGCCTGAGCCGTTGGCCGGTGCCCTCTTGGTCGGCGTGCCTGTGTCCTCCGACGTACTCGGAGCGGCGAGTCATTGCCAAGTAGGAGTAGGGCTGTTCCAGGTAGCCGCCAAGCGCGGTCCTGAATACGTGCGTGGCCATCTCCTGAAGGCCTTCCAGTGTATCGGACGCCTGCCAGAGCATGAAGTCGGCGTCGCACCGGATGCCGACCAGACTGAAGCTGCGGATGAACATATTGCCCGAATACTCTTCGATGACGGCGGCCAACTCCCGTTTGCCGGCGGAGCGTTCGTTCTCGGGCAGCCGTCGCCACTCGAGGGCGACTTTGTAGAAGTTGTACTTGACGAATTGCCTGCCGTTCGAGCCAGCCACGGTCAAACCTCCTGATCTCGACAGTAAAAGTATATCACCGAGGCCAGACTGGTTTGACCTGATTCCAGGCAGTAGCTATTATGTAGGCGGAGCAAGCAGAGAGCCTCGAAGGAGCACGAGATGCCGTTCGTACGTAATTTTGGCCCGACCGAACTGATAATCATCCTGGTAATCGTGATGATCATATTCGGTGTTGGAAGGCTCTCGGAGATCGGCGGCGCTCTCGGACGCTCGATCCGCGAGTTTCGACGCTCGGCCGAAGGTCGGGATGCGCCGGAAGAGTCAGTGTCAGAGTCGGAGCCGGAGTCCGAGCCCAAGGTAGGCCAGGAGAACCGTTAGCGGCCGGAGCCTTATTCTCACTGAGCTAACCTGTCACAATAGACGTAAATGAGGCGCGGCCTGAGCCGCGCCTCATTTTATTTCGCCTCAGAGTCCAGCTCGAGGCGGGCCGCCCTGGTACGCCCGCGACTCGCCAGCTTCGCCAGCCAGATCCCAGCCTCGTAAAGCACGATTATCGGTCCCGCCACCAGGGTCTGGTTGATGGGGTCGAACGTGGGAGTTATGATCGCTCCCAGTATGAAAGCGATCACGAGAGCGAACCGGCGGTTCCGCGCCAAGAACTGCGGACTCACTAATCCGATCTTTGCCAGAAAGAACGTTACGACCGGCATCTCGAAAATAATGCCCATCCAGAAGAGAAGGGCGATCATCAGGTTGGTATAGCTGCCGATTCTGATAAGCGGTGTGGCGACGTCGTTTCGGAAGTTCAGCAGGAACTCGACCATCGGCGGAAACAACACCTGGTGACCGAAGGCGGCGCCCGCGACGAAGGCCAGGACGCTCACCGGCAGCAGCGTGTACAAGTACCGACGCTCTCGGCGAGTTAGACCCGGCGCGATGAACATTATCGCCTGGTAAAGCACCAGGGGTAACGATGCGAAGAGGCCGACCAGTAGAGAGGCCTTGGCCGCGATTCCGATAAGCTCAGTGAGGTCCGTGTAGACGGGCTTGCCGTTGGGTATCTCGACGAAGCCCTGGGCGGGCTGGGCGAGCACGGTGAGTATCTGTTCGTGGAATGCGAAGGCCACCAAAGTGGACACGCCCACCGAGATCGCCGCGTAGGTTACCCTGCGCCTGAGCTCCCGAAGGTGGGTTAGGATCGGCTGGGACTGACCGGTCATTGCGGCTCTCGCTCAGCGGACGCGTCCCGGGTTGTGGGCGCCTGGTCGCCCGCCTTAAACGAGACCGGGCCGTCCGCGTTCACCGAGGCGTCAGGGTCGCCCGAAGCGTGGATTTCATCTTCGGACGGTCCGCTCTTTGCTTGGCTGGGCGAAGGAGAATCGTTCTGGTTGACTATCTTGATGTTGTCGTCCTCGATCACCACCTGGGGTAGCTCCGAGGCAAGGCGCCGCCCCTCTCGGACCGCCTTCCCCAGCAGTCTGGCAGCGTCCACCATCCGCTCCGGTCCCAGAAAGACGAATGCAATGACGAGGACCAAGAGTATCTCCATCGGGCCCATTCCGAAGAAGCTCATGCCTTCGTCTCGACTCGATCGTCCAGCTCGCAGGCCAAACAGCTCGCCAGGTACGGCACACGGTCCCGAGGACGTAGCGCCACGTGGGCGCCGAGTCCCGTCAGCAGCTCGACGACGGTGCACATCGGCAGACCCACGACGTTAAGATAGCAGCCTTCCACCGCCTTCACGGGGCTGAACACCTCGTCCTGGACGCCGTACGCGCCCGCCCTGTCCATCGGAGCGTCGGTCCTGAGGTATTGCTCGATCTCTTCGGAGGCATAGTTCCGCATCTCGACGGTGGACTCTTTGACGTCCGTCAGGCCCCTGCCGGTATGCGGGTCCCGGACCGCGACTCCGGTAAGCACGCTGTGGGGGCGGTCACGCAGGGCATCCAGCATGGCTCTCGCTGCGGCCTCTGTCCGGGGTTTGCCGAACAGACGATCATCCAGGGCAACCAGCGTGTCCGCCGCCAGGACCACGTCCGCGAAGCCGGGGCCGGGGGCGGACGCGGCCTTCTCGGCTGCGAGTCTGGCCACGTACTTGGCGGCTGATTCTCCGGCAAATTGAGGACCCTCGGCAACGTTTGGAGATACGGCCTCGACCCGGTTAACGACGCCGTTCATTATCTCTCGACGGCGCAGCGAGCTCGACGCCAGGACGACGGTTGACAATTTACCTCCGTGCTTCATGCTTGCCACCTGGTCATACGGTGGGTCCGTTGTGCGCGAGTCCGGCCTCGAGCGGAGCGGACAGCGTCGCAACGCACTCCACGTGGTAGGTCTGCGGAAACATGTCGATAGGTTCGACGGCGTCCAGTTTATAGCCGCCATCAACCAGAATGTCCAGGTCTCTGGCCAGGCTCGGCGGGTCGCACGATACATATACGACTCTGGGTGGCCGAATCCCCAGCAGCGCGTCCAGTGCCTCCCGATGGCAGCCGACTCTGGGAGGGTCCAGGACCACCGCGTCGGGCGGCCCTTCCAGACCGTGCTCCGCTACGAGATTGCTCAGGGCGTGCTCAGTCTTTGCCTCCACGAAGACGACGTTCCGGAGGTCCGCGACGTTCTCCCTGGCGTCCGCGATGGCGGCGTGGGACTCTTCTACGGCAATCGATTTCGTGACGTAAGGCGCCAGCAGGATAGCGAAGACCCCAACCCCCGCATAGGCGTCCACTATGGTCTCGGCGCCGGTCAGCTCTAGCCGGTCTCGGACCAGTACCACCAGGCGCTCGGCCTGCCTGGTGTTCACCTGAAAGAAGGACGGCGAGGCAACCCTGAACGTGCGACCCAGGAGCTCCTCCAGGTAGTGGGTCTGCCCGGACGGCACCCTCAGGTCCTGGTCCCGGAGGGTTGGCTGGACCAGCCGGTCGCCGGTATTCGAGCCGACCCTCACCGAGAGGTTGGTGGTCTCGGCCACTCTGTCCTGGAGTCCCGTCAGCGCATCGTTGATTCCTTCGTCCATGAGCATGCACTCGTCGATGCGGACGAACCTGCGAGTAATCCGATTCGAAAAGCCGAGCTGCCCGCCGAACCTCACCGTGAACCGGGCGTGGTTCCGGTAGTTGAAAGGTGACGGGGCGGCAAGAGTAGGGGAGACAGCAGCGGATTTCAGGCGAGGATATTCACGAAGATCGGCCTCTATCGTCTCGCGCTTGAGCTGGAGCTGTCGATGGTACGAGATGTGCTGCCACTGGCAACCGCTGCATGGTCCGTAGTAGGGGCAAGGGGGCGAGACCCGGTGGGGCGAGGCATCCAGTACCTCGTCCACGATGGCCGAGACGATGGACCGCTTGCGTCGGCGGTACCGGTAAATACTGGCCACCACCGTCTCGCCGGGAATGCCGCCGAAAACGTTGATCTCCTCGCCCTCGAATTCCGCCACCGTATCGCCCAGCGGCGCCATGGCGCGTAGCACCAGATCGGCGGTCTCGATTTCCTCCCTGGCCGGGGTCGTTTTTTTCGCCAGCATTTTCAGTTGTTCAGGCGCGCTCTCGTTCACATTTTCCTGCCTAAATATAGCATAATGCCTACGTCCGACCGGTTTTGGTATGATGGGCTTAAGATCCAGGTTGCGGAGGTATCATGACAGTCCAGCGTCGGCTGCCGGAGTGGCTTAAGGTCCCAATGCCCGGCGGTCCCGGCTACATGCAGCTTCGAGACCAGCTAAAGTCCGAGCGGCTCCACACCGTGTGCGAGGAGGCCCACTGTCCGAATATCGGTGAGTGCTGGGAGCGCGGCACAGCAACCTTCATGATACTGGGGGATATCTGCACCAGGGCCTGCACCTACTGCGCCGTCACCTCCGGAAGACCCGTGGGCCTGGACCTGCAGGAGCCAGTCAGGCTGGCCGAGACGGTTGAACGCATCGGCCTATCGTACGTCGTCATCACATCCGTCGACCGTGACGACTTGCCTGACGGCGGGGCGTTCGTATATTCGCAGTGCATCCGTCAGATTCGAATTCGCAAACCCGAATGCAAAATCGAAGTGCTGATCCCGGACTTCGGCGGCGATCGGGATGCCCTGGCGACGGTCATGGACGCCGATCCCGATACGCTCAACCACAACATCGAGACCGTGAGGCGCGTTTTCCGGCGGGTGCGCGCAGGCGGAGACTACGATCTGTCGCTGCGTCTGATCGAGCAGGCCAAGGGGCTCAACCGACGAGCGGTGACGAAGTCGGGGATGATGGTCGGCCTGGGCGAGACGTGGGACGAAATCGTCGATACGATGCGTGACCTGAGGTCAGTGGACTGCGACCTGCTGACCATCGGCCAGTATCTCCGGCCTACTTCGAAGCACTCACCGCTGGCCAAGTGGTACACACCCGGGGAGTTCGAAGAGCTGCGACTCGAAGGAGAACGCCTGGGCTTCCGGCATGTGGCCTCCGGTCCGCTGGTACGGAGCTCGTATCACGCAGATGAGCAGCACTCGACGGCTACGGCGAGTCGGGCAGGGTAGAGGCCGACGGACGAGACAGAGGATGGCACATCCGGGGTTGCGGCGTCAGCGGAGGGCGACGGGGGAACGGGGGCCGTGACAGCCGCGCGCTCACGTGTGAGCCGGTGTCGCGCGTCAGTCGGAAGAGGGCAGCTTGCGGGGTTTCTGGACGGCCATATCGGCGTCGTGGCACTGGATTGCGCCGCTGCCGGCCTTGGTACACAGCACCGTGGTGCCGCAAGCCTCGCACTGATACCTTCTACCGAGCTGATTAGCCATCTTTGAGCTCCATCCTGGGTGAATGGACCGGCAGCCGCCAGGCCGGCCGGGCCAGCGGTCCGATCAGGTCTTTTTCCCCATGGGCTGGTCGCAGCAGTTCACGGTGCCCTCTTCCGAGCCTCTCGTAACGACGAACTCAGAGCCGCAATTCTTACAGGTGTACCGCTTTCCAGTCTCGTTCGCCAAGACGCCTACCTCTTCGCTTTGTCCGCACCAGGGAGATTATAGCCAGGGCGTCGCGGAGCGTCAACGAGCCACGGGCCCAACTGAGCGTCGAGACGACCCCACCGCGGCCCTAGCTTTTTGCAGGATGTCCGCTGGATGGGCGCCGGAAACATCCTGTCTGGCCAGCGGGTTTTACCGTTTCGGTTGGGTCGTTTTCGAACCTGAGCCGGCATGCGGGCCCGCCCGCTACAAGACCAGCATCAGGCCTCCGCTTGCCTCATCAGGGATATGACGCGTTGCGCCGCGGCGTAATCGCGCCGTCCTCCCCGAAGTATCGGTGGAATCAAATAAGCGAGGGAGAGCCCTTCATCGAGATAGCTCTGCCACACCTCGAGAGCGATGTCCTCGCCGGACCTGCCAGAATCCAGGCCATCGGTGACCCATTGCGGGATGTCGCCGAACCTGATGCTTTCCGGCGCCATCACCTGGACGCCGTTGAACACCGGCGCCGTCAGCTCTTCCCCGAAGCGAGCCCTGTAGCGCTCCATGAAACTCAGTGGAACGTGGGGGTCGAACGTTGGCTGCGCCATGAAGAACTGGGCCCCGGCTTCGACTTTCTGCTTGGTGAGCGCCAGCTCCGCGTCGAGGTCTCGGCCCAGGTCAATGGTTGCTCCGATGCAGAAATCGGTCGGCGTCCGGAGATTCAGGCCCCGAAGGTCGGTGCCGGAGTTTAGCTCGTGGATCGCGCGGATAAGGCCGGTGGGTGTGTAATCGTCCACGGATTTGAGCCGCCGCCTGTCCTTCTGGCCCGGAGGGTCGCCCTTCACCACCACCACGTTTCCGAGTCCAAGCAGCTGGGCGCCCAGAAGCAGACTTTGGAGAGCCAGCTTATTCATGTCTCGCGTGGCGAGTGTGAATAAGACCTCTCGGGTTGTTTGGGACTTAATCCACGCCGCGGTCATGGCCGAATTTACCCTGACCGACAGGCCTGGATTGTATGCGACGGAGATAAAATCGGCGTCCAGTGACCTGGTTTCGCCCAGCAGCCCTCCGTCGCCTCCACGAGGCGGCGAGAAATCGCAAACGATCGAAACGCGGTTGACCGTTGAGGCTACTTGGTCGATCACCTTCGTCATGCTAATCGCCGTCCGTCAGAACTGGGGTCCGGGCGAGGTATGTCGTCTACGATGACGTTCTGTCCGAGAAGGTCGTGGCCAGTCGACAGCTCGTCCGAGACTGACCAGCAGAAAGGGGCCGGGTCTCCGAATGGAGCGCCCGGCCCCCGGGGTTTGACTTCTATCCCTCAGAGACTACTTCCAGCCCAGGGAGCCGTCCTTCTTGGGGAGCAGCGATATCCGGTGCCCTGACTCGCACTTGTAGCGCTCCTCGCGTACTTCACGGCGCTTGCCGGACAACGACGACTGGTCCATTTGGCCGCCGCAGAAGGGGCACTCAACTCCGTAGATTACTCGGTTCCGCAGGCGCCGGAGACGGACGTTCGCGAGGGTCTCCGATAGGGAAGAGAAGTCTCCCACGTACCGGAGTATGAATCGGGCGCCGTCACTTACGACACTCTTGGTGCCAATTCGCTTAACCGGGGTGTAAGCGTAGTCGACAAATCCACAAAGAAGGCATTCCGGCTCATGGTAGCTAATCACAAGATCTGAGTCACATCTGGGACATAACGATAAGGGTTTTGTAGTTGCGGGTGGGGCCGCTGATATAACCAATTTAACTTACTCCTCCCGTCGGTTTTGGCCCCTCGACAATGCACGCCGCAAATCCAGGTCACGGGCCCCACTTATCCAACCTCAATCAATTCGCGCTGCCCGCTGAGGAACCTCTGATATGGTTCCCCGAGGGCGGAACCCCGCGCTTCGATTGAGATCGAGTGAAGCTCGGTGTAAACTTACGACCGACGCCCAAAGAAGAGCGGGCCGCTTTGCTGGTAGCGGCACGCACGGAGCGCATGTCGACCTGGGACGGATACACTGCCGAGACGGGTCCGAATTCGTCGCTGGCGGATGGATTTGGTCCTGGCAGGCAATTACGCGCGTCTAGAAACTTTTGTCTTGCCGGACCTGTCGTTTTCGCCAGCTTTACCCTATTCGAGGGTCGTTATCCGGACTTCATGGCCAAGTCCTTGGTATTATTTAACAAGATTTTAATACTTGCAAGGGATTTTTAATCAAAATTAGACCAATGTTTTGTCGACACATTCTCAGAGTCATGATGCCTGATTCGCATCAGGGTTGGGGTAAACACCTACAGACGAATACAATCAATCCGTCTTTCGTTGTGTCAAGTTGCTTTATCGCTCAAAAGTCCTACAGATCGGGAAGATTGGGTAGCTGTGGAGTGCTCATTCTGTGCGCACAATCTGCCCTAACCCCGTTGTTTCGGACACGCTCTGACACCAATAACATAACGTTGTATGGAATTATTAGAAAAAAGAGGGAACAATATGAATGTGATATGGATAGTTGCTGACACGTTTCGAAAAGACCACATCGGGGCCTACGGAAATACTGACATCAGGACACCGTCACTGGACGCTCTTGCGAACAGAGCGGTCCGCTTTGACCGGCACTACGCCGGTGGGTTTCCGACCATGCCAACTCGGGCCGACCACGCCACCGGCCGCTGGACGATGTCGTTCATGGCCTGGGAGCCGCTCCCCGCTGGCGTAGTCACCTTGGCCCAGATCCTGGCGCAGGAGGGCTATCACACGGCCGCCATGGTCGACACGCCCTTCTACATTCGCGGAGGCATGAACTACGACCGAGGTTTCCAGACCTTCGTCATGCACTCCGGCCAGGAGGGCTCCGTGACGCGGGTCCAGCAGAAGGGCAACCACGAGTCCCGCGACTTGCTGGCCGCCCGAAGACACGAGGAAGACCTCAATGCGCCACGCACCTTCACCAACGCGATGCAGTGGCTCGAGAGCCATCACAAGGAAGACTTTTTCCTATATGTCGATACGTGGGACCCCCACGAGCCCTGGGACGCGCCCGACTACTACACGGAAATGTACTTGCCGGGCTTCGACGGCGAGGTCGTGCAGCCCATTTATGCCCATTGGCAGGACATGGCCGGTTTCTCCGAGGAGCGGGTCAACAAGGCCCACGCCGCCTACTGCGGGGAGATAACCATGGTGGATACCTGGCTGGGGCATCTACTACGTCGCGTCGAGAACATGGGGCTCATGGAGAATACGGCGGTGATATTCACCTCCGACCACGGGTTCTATTTCGGTGAGCACAGCGGACTGTTCGGGAAGATGACCTTTGCCAAGAAACCCGACGGCACGCTCTATCAGCACGGTGACGACAACGCGCTCTGGGAGCACTCTCCACTATACGAGGAGTTGGCCCACATACCTCTGCTGGTCTACATCCCTGGAATGCCGGCCGCGGCCTATCCGGGGCTGACCTCTGTGGTCGATGTGATGCCGACGGTACTCGAATTCCTGGGTGTCCAAGCGCCGGGCAACCTCGATGGACGGTCCCTGGTCAAGTCGATGGCCGATACCTCCCTCCCTGGACGGGAGTACGTGGTGAGCACGATCCCGTTCGCCAACCGGGGAGACCAGGTAAGGTCCGTCGACGACGTGCGCCGAGAGCTCCGGGCTTCGCCCGTAACCACCGTCACCACCGACCGCTGGGCGTTCCTGTACAGCATGGACCAAGGAATGTCCGAACTATACGATCTGAGCGTTGACCCATCGCAAAAAGACAACGTGATCGGAGCGAATATCGCAGTGGCCCGGGACATCCATGGACAGCTCAAGGAGTTCATGGCGCAGACCAACGTCCCTGACGCACTCGTCAAACCCAGGTCTGAGCTGAAGGCGTAGCGCCTGAAGCCAGACGCTCTTCCGCGAGGGACCGTGCTCGATGCCATACCAGTGCGGGTGAGGCTTCGGGGTGAATCGGATTCGTTGCGTGGAATGCAAAATTTCGGGCAATGGACGCCCACGTATATATTTGACCCGCTCTTCGGACGGTGGTATATTCCGTGCGGCCCTGACGCCAGCCGCGGCGGACAGTCTCGGGGGAGATAGCAATGCCGATCGACATAATCGTCTGTGCCAAGCAGGTGATCGACCCAGAGACGCCCTCATCCGCTTTCAAGATCGACCCCGACTCCAAGCGGGTGGTCCCAGCCCCTGGCATCCCGCCGGTGGTGAATGGCTTCGACGAGAACGCCGTCGAGGCGGCGTTGCTCATTAACGAGGCAATCGGCGCCAACATAACTGTCCTGTCAGTCGGAAGCGGTTTCGTGATGGACGTCATGAAGAAGCCGCTGTCCATGGGCGCGGAGAACCTGATCCTCGTGGACGATCCGCTGGTAGCCGACCTTGACGCTTTCGCCACCGCGAGCGTGCTGGCCCAGGCGATCGGTAAGATCGGCCATTTTGATCTAATCCTGTGTGGACGTCAGGCGTCGGACTGGGACAACGCGATGGTGCCGATCGGTATCGCGGAGACCCTGGGAATCCCCTGTATTACTTTGGCACGTAACGTCGAGGTGGCCGACGAAGGCCTGATTGTCCACCGAAGCCTGACGGACGGTTACGAGGTCGTCGAAGCGCCGCTGCCCGCGGTGGTCACGGTGACCAACGAGCTGGGCGAACCGAGGTATCCGACGCTCCGGGGGATCATGACAGCCAGCCGCCGGACCCCTACCGTGTGGTCGGCGTCGGACCTAGGGCTTACCGCGGAGCAGCTGGCTCCCAGGCTCGAGCTGACGGACCTGTATGTCCCGGTATCGGACACGGAGTGCGAGTTCATCGAAGGCGAGGACGAGGCCGATGCAGGTCGCCAGCTGGCGCTCAGACTGCGCGAGGCGAGGCTAATCTGATCCGGGAATCTCGGTCGAGTCAACACAAAGAATACGAAATCCTTCGGAGCGGATGAGATGGCGGGCATACTGGTACTCGGCGAGCTATCCGACGACGGGTTGGCTTCGATAACGGGCGAGCTCGTGGCGGCTGGAAGGTCGATATCCGAAGGGCTCAACGAACCCGTCGCGGTCGCTCTCCTTTCAGATGACGCCGAGGAGTATGCTCAATCTGCAATCGCGTCTGGGGCCGACCGAGTCTACACGGTAAGCCACGCGCTTCTGTCGGCGCCTCAGCCAGACGTCTATCTGGCCGCGCTGGAGCAGGTCTGCGCGCAAACATCCCCCTCCGTGCTTCTGATTGGGAGGACGCTGTTGGGCAGAGACCTGGGGCCGAGACTGGCGTTCCGCCTGGGCGTCGCGGTGGCCCAGGACTGCGTCGAGCTAGAGGTGGACCGGTCCACGCGGCGAGTCATCGCCCGGCGTCCCGTCTACGGTGGGAACGCAATGGCTGAGATCACCTTTCCGGGCGACGGCATCCAGGTCGTGGTGGTCAGGCCCAACACTTACGAGGCCCTCGAGTCTGATCACAGCCGCACGGGAGAGGTCGGAATCCTCTCGGTAGACATCGACGAAAGCGTCATTAAATCGCGGGTGGTGGAGACCGTTACTCAGGCGGCGGAGGGCATAAGGCTGGAGGACGCCGCCATCGTGATTAGCGGCGGGAGAGGTCTGGGTGGGCCCGAGCCCTTCGAGCAGCTAGAGGGCCTCGCGCAGCTCCTCAAGGGAGCGGTTGGGGCTTCACGGGCGGTCTGTGACGCGGGATGGCTGGACCACGCCTACCAGATTGGCCTCACCGGCAAGACGATCACACCTGATCTGTACATAACCGTGGCCATCTCCGGAGCGAGCCAGCACATGGCCGGCTGCTCGTCGGCCAAGCACATCGTCGCCATCAACCGCGACAAAGAAGCTAATATATTCAAGGCGGCAAGCTTCGGAGTTGTCGGCGACTGGAACAACATCTTGCCGTCGCTTATCGAGACAGTCCGGGAGCTCGTGGACTCATAGAACGTCCAGCAAGACCCGCATTGTTGTCATTCTAGAGGAGTCCTTCGGGGGAAGGACGACGAAGCCCGATTGGATCGTGGCCGGCGTCACACGTGGATTCGTCGCGGAGTCTATCCCGAGCCTTGCCGAAGGGCTCAAGAATGACAGATTAGGTTATGTT
Organism: Dehalococcoidia bacterium; assembly: GCA_965248005.1. Classification (GTDB taxonomy): domain Bacteria; phylum Chloroflexota; class Dehalococcoidia; order Lucifugimonadales; family UBA1123; genus CBDFIE01. The sequence goes on along the minus strand of OZ252049.1, from coordinate 191,003 downwards.
GGATGCTGCTGGAGCGTATAAACGAATCGCGCTTGTCACGCTGAGTCCGCCGCGGCGGACGAGAAGCCAATGGTTGTCGGGGAGACGCCTCGAGATTCCCCCCTCCCCGGGTAGCTCAAATTTCGGCCCCGATGAGGATTCCGAGCCGCGAACCTGGGTGGTGTGCAATGGAGGGTAGTTTCCTCTTTGAGATGGATGAGATGTTCCGCAACATCCTGAAGGCGGAGGCGATGTCCATCTTCTTCCCCACGCTGCGGAAAGCCCTGGTGGTAGATACGCGATTCAACTCCACCGAGGGCCCTTATGTGCGCTTGCTACCGATGGCTGGCTCTCCCCAGGAGCGACTGCGCTCCATTGAGCGACTTCGCTCGGGGTTCCCGAGACTGCGGAACCTGACGCTCATACCCTGGCAGCGATACGTCGACAGCCTGGTGACCACGGGCGTATGGGCAAAGATCGAAGAGCGGATCGAGGAGTCCGGAGACGCCGGTGCGATCGAGGCGTGTCGAGCGGCGCTGTCGGAGCTGAGGCGCTCAGAGCGCAGGGAGTTACAGGCGGTGATCGCCGGAGAGGGCTACCAGACGATATGGTCAACCAGCCCGTGATTCGGGGGTAAGCCGTAACATGTTCCGCATCACCGATCAGGCGAAAACGGAGTTGGGGCGCATTCTCGCCGAGCGGCGCATCGAGGCCGGCAGGTGCTTGAGGCTTGCGATCCAGCCTGCCTGGCCCGGTCCGGGCGACTTCGGCATCGTGGTCGACGACGAGAAGGCCGAAGACTATGCCGTCACCCTACGGGGCGTCAAGGTGATGCTGGTGGGCGACCACCTGCTGACAAAGCTCACCGACTCGGTGCTCGACTTCAAAGAAGCTGCCTTCTCCCTCGACGTGTACTGAGACGGTTTCCGACGAGTCCGCCGCGTCAAAGACCCGGGCTTCTGGTCCCATGTGCGGATACTCCGACTGTGTCGCGCCCAAGCGGCGTCAGGCGCGGACCTCGACGGGCTGGACCTTTCCCCCTTGGACTCGGTACCGGTGCATCTCAGCGAGGCCCGATGGCGGGATGGCTTCGACCTCGGCCGTGGTCACGAAACACTGCTGGAACTGGGCGATTCGATCGAGCACGAATGAACGCCGCCCGGCATCGAGCTCGGAGAGCACGTCGTCCAGCAGCATGACCGGCTCCTGGCCACGGCGGGCCTTCAGGTGCTCGGCCTCGGCCAGCTTCATGGCCAGCACGATCGTCCGTGCCTGTCCACGGGAGGCGTAAGCGTAGGCCTCCTTGTCGTCAATCGTCGGCCTCAGGTCGTCGCGGTGAGGCCCGACTACGGTGAACCCCTGGGCCAGCTCCCGATCGCGCTCCCTGGCGAGGGCCGCGGCGAGGCGCTCCGAAGCATCGAGTGGTGCGGCTTCGTCCGTGGCCTCGACGCTTGGCCGGTAGGTGAGCTTCAACCGCTCGCCAGCTCCGCTTAGATCGGAGTGCAGCGGGGCCGCTAAGGCATCCAGGCGCTCAAGCGTCTCGGCGCGACGGTCCATGATATACGCGCCCTCGGACACCAGCTCTTCGTCCCAGAACCGCAGCTCGTCGACCCCGGCGGAGCGATGCCTCATCTGTTTCAGCAGGTGGTTACGCTGGGCAAGTACTTTCTGGTAGCGTTGCAGGCTCCTCAGGTACCTGTCGTCTAGCTGCGAGATCATGATATCCAGGTAGCGCCGTCTCACCGAGGGATTGCCGTAGACCAGCTCGAGGTCCTCGGCTCTGAACATGACGGCGTTCAGAACGCCCACGAGACTGAAGGCCCGGCGGCCGACACCGTTGACCCGGAAGGACTTGCGAAAGGCACTAAGCTCCGCGTCGTCGTTCACGGCGTCGGAGACCCCCGACTGGACTGGCGAGAAATCGGCCTGCAGCTTCGTTACCCCGTCGGTCCCGTAGACCTCCGCCACCACCTGGGCGTAGGGCTGCGGCCCCAATAGCGCCTTGTGCCTTACCAGCTCGCGCTCCGTCGACGTCCGGCAGGACTTGGCGATGGCCAGGAGGTAGATGGCCTCCAGGAGGTTGCTCTTGCCTTGACCGTTGTCGCCTTCGACCAGAATCTGCCCAGGTTTAAAGTCCAGCTCCAGCCGTTCGTAACCTCGGAAATTGGTCAACCCCAGCCTGGAGATGTAGATAGGAATTCTCCTGAAACAACGTTCGGGCCGTGCCTGGAAAATTCTATCACAGGGGATGTCCCGGACCCGGGGGACTGCGCTCGGGAATTTCACAGACGGCAGCCGCTGGCCTACGTCATACACGCCGTCTCAGACAGACGGCAGGTCCACCCGGCCTGCCCCAAATCTCATCGGGACGAACAGTGACGATTCGCGAACACCCTTCCGGGATGCCGCTCTATCGCCCCTCTGCCATTGCCAGGAACTCGTCTTCTGAGAGGACCTTGGTGCCGCTACGCTCGGCGTCGGCTAGCTTCGAGCCCGCGTCCTCGCCGGCGATCAGGTAGTCGGTGCGCCCCGTGACGCCGCCCGAGACAGCGCCACCCAGCTCCTTGACCCTGGCCTCGATCTCGGCTCGGCTGAAGCTCTGCAACCTGCCTGTCACGACGAAACGCAGGCCGTCCAGAGACCGATCGCCCACGGGCGAGTCCTCGCCGTCGTCCTCCGTCCGAACGCCCCTGGCCCGCAGCTTCTCGATGACTGCCAGATTCACTTCGTTGGCAAAGTAGTCCGCGACGCTTTGAGCTATCTTGGGGCCGATGTCGGGGATCTCGGCGAGTCGTTCAGGTTGCGCTTCCTTCAAGGCGTCGACGCTCTTCAGGTGGCGGGCCAACAGTGCCGCGACCTCCGACCCCACGAGGTCGATGCCCAGCGCCACCAGCACACGGCCGAAGGGCTGTGCCTTCGAGAGCTCGATGGCGGCCACCAGGTTCGCCATGCTCTTTTCGGCCATGCGCTCCATGCCCAGAATAGCCTCGGCGTGGTCCTTCAGGTAATAGATGTCGGCGACGTCCTGTATGAGGCCCTGGTCGATCAGCGCCTCGCACAGCTTCACGCCCAGGCCGTCTATGTCCATGGCGCCCTTGCTCACAAAGTGTTCGCACAGCCTGACGAGCTGGGCGGGACAGGCGCTATTGACGCAGAAGGACATGGCGTCGCCCTCAGGTCGGACCACCGGTTGCTGACAGCTTGGACAGGCATCGGGCATCCGCAGCTCGACCTCGCCACCGGTCCGGTGCTCGGGGAGCGACCGGACGACCTGGGGGATCACCTCGCCCGCCCTCTCCACGACGACCACATCGCCCGTCCTCAGGTCTTTCTCTCTGATGTAGTCCTCGTTATGCAGTGTCGCCTGTCGCACGGTGACGCCCGCGACGTTCACGGGCTCGAGCACCGCGTAGGGGTTGATGGTGCCGGTGCGTCCGACGTTGAACCGGATTTCGAGCAGCCGCGTCGTTGCCTGGGTCGCGGGGAATTTGTAAGCCACGGCCCAACGGGGCTCCCGCCCGACGTCGCCCAGATGCTCCTGGAAATCGAACCTGTTTACCTTGACCACGACGCCGTCGCAGCCGTAGTCCAGGGACTCTACGTTCTCGGTCCAGGCACGGTAGTAGTCGATGACCTGGGCGGGAGACGTCACGGTGGAGTTGTGGTCGTTGACGCTGAACCCAAGCTGGCTCAGGTACTCCAGGGCCTCGCTCTGGGACCCGGGCTCGGCGCCTCCCTGGCGGTGGCCGATGCTGTAGACGAAGATGTCCAGCGGCCGCTCGGCAGTCATCCGCGGGTCTAGCTGGCGGAGCGAGCCTGCGGCGGTGTTTCTGGGGTGGGCATAGGTAGGGAGGCCGGCGGCAGCCCGCTCCTCGTTGAACTTTTTGAATTTGGACTTCGGGAAGTACACCTCCCCGCGGACCTCGATCAGCCGGGGTAACGATGTGCCCAGCAGCCGCTGGCGAATGCTCTTGATCGTCCGGACGTTGGCGGTCACGTTCTCGCCGATGGACCCATTGCCGCGGGTGGCGCCCCGCACGAGGACGCCGTCCTCGTAGGTCAGCGCCACGGCGAGGCCGTCGTACTTCAGCTCGCATACCATCTCGAAGTCGTCGCGCTCCAGCAGGCCGGCGACACGAGCATGCCACGCGACCAGCTCGTCATCGTCGAAAGCGTTACCCAGGCTAAGCATCGGCCGCAGGTGCTCGGCCTGCTCGAACCCCTCGACCGGCTCACCGGCGACTCGCTGGGTGGGCGAGTCCGGTGTTACCAGCTCAGGATGCTCCTCCTCCATACCCCGCAGCCGCCGCATCAGGGCGTCGTACTCGGCGTCCTCGATCTCCGGAGAGTCGCGGACGTAATAGAGATGATCGTGGCGCTCTATCCGGTCGCGGAGCTCCGCGATGAGTTCTCTCAGCCCCGCATCGTCTGGCGGCATGCTGTCCTCCGTTCTAGCTCGGCACCGCGAAGAATCTTCGACCCGCGAATTCCGTCCTGGGCGGACTGTCAGAAGCGTCGCTCCGACCCCATCCCAGCGTCCATCCGGAGGTCGCGTCAAACTGGACGTGAATCATCGAACTGGCTATACTCGAAACTGAAGAGCGCCTAATAAGACTCGCAATTGTGTCATTCTAGATGAGTCCCGATCGCATCGGGACGACGAACTCTGATCGGATCGGGGCCGGCGTCACGCGTAGATTCTTGGCGGAGTCTATCCTGAGCCTTGCCGAAGGGCTCAAGAATGACGGATTAGGAAACGCTAGACACTCTAAATGTCAGGCTATGGCGCTCGTCAATAGTAGCATCAGTCCCTTGAGCGAGCCCGTGGCCCCGGAGCAGACCATCCGATAGCCGCCACCGGCCAGGTGACGAGTTGCCCCCGTCCAAAGAATACTCAGAGTTCCTCACAAAGTATCCCGCGCTGCAAGCGATTGGCAATACGCCAATGGTGAAAGTAGATTTGGGACTGGACATCGGCTCCTCCCAGATCTTTGCCAAGTGCGAGCACTTGAACCCGGGCGGCTCGATCAAAGATCGGCCCGTCCTCAAGATGCTAGTTGGGGCGATACTGTCGGGCGCGCTCACGAAAGACAAGACCATCCTGGATGCCACGTCGGGCAACGCGGGGATAGCTTACGCCATGATCGGGGCGGTGCTGGGCTATCGGGTCGAGCTAGTGATGCCTGAGCACGCCAGCGAGGAGCGCAAGAAGCGAATCCGGGCCCACGGGGCTGAGATGGTGTTCACCGACCCTATGCTCGGCTACGACGAGACCATGCTGGAGGTCAAGAGGCTGTACGAAGCGGACCCCGATAAGTATTTCTGGTGCGACCAGTACAGCAACCAGAACAATCCTCTGGCTCACTACGAGACAACCGCTGAGGAGATCCTGAGCCAGACGCCGAACGTCACGCATTTCGTGGCCGGCGTGGGTACAGGTGGGACCATCAGCGGGGTAGGGCAGAGGCTCAAGGAATCGGACCCCGGAATTCAGGTGATCGGCATTAATCCGCCCGAGTGGCCAGGCGTCGAAGGCCTCAAGCCGCTCGGCGCGGGGCACATAGTCCCCGAGACCCTGGATGAGAGCGTCGTCGACAAGATGATACCGATTGACGTCGACGAGTCGTACAAGATGTCACGGCTGATGTCGTCCAGGGGCCATTTCGCGGGCCAGTCCTCGGGGGCCTACATGGTCGGGGCCACCCAGATCGCCAGGGAGGCCGCGGACCGGGTTGTCGTGACGGTGTTCAACGACATCGGGGAGCGTTACTTCAGCACGGGGATGTGGGACTGACAGCCGACCTGAAAACGTGCCAACTTTCCGGATTTCGGCCCCGATTCCAACGCGGGGCAGCCGGCGGAATGACGGGGTAGTCGCTCAGGGCTGCTAAGGCCAGAAAGCAAGAGGGCCTGACTGTTTGGTCAGGCCCTCTTCATTTTTCGATCCAGGGCGTCCCAGCGGCCAGTGATCCCGCGAACCGCGGCTCGGCCACGCCACTCTCTTGGTTGCCGCTTAGACGTCCAGGTTCTTGACCTCCAGGGCGTGGGTCTGAATAAAGTTCTTCCTGGGCTCTACCACGTCACCCATTAGCGTCGAGAATACCTCGTCAGCGGATGCGGCGTCCTCGATCGACACCTGGAGCAGCGTCCTGGTCTCGGGATTCATGGTGGTGTCCCAGAGCTGGGTGGCATTCATCTCGCCCAGGCCCTTATACCGCTGCAGGCTGATGTTCCGGCGCTTCTCAAGCTGCACCATGATCCCTTCGCGCTCCCCCTCGCTGTATGCGTAGTGGACCGCCTTCCCAGAGGATATCTTGTAAAGCGGCGGCTGGGCAATGTACAGGTGCCCGTGCTCGATCAGCACCTCCATGTGGCGGTAGAAAAAGGTCAGCATGAGGGTCCTTATGTGAGAGCCGTCGACATCGGCATCCGTCATGATGATAATGCGGTGGTACCTGAGCTTGGTGAGGTCTATCTCGTCGTCCAACCCGGCTCCAATGGCCGTCAGCATCGAGCGGATGGCATCGTGGGCCAGCATCTTGTCGGCGCGGGCTTTCTCGACGTTCAGTATCTTGCCCCACAGTGGCAGGATCGCCTGAGTCTTACGGTCTCGCCCCATCTTCGCGGTGCCTCCGGCCGAGTCGCCCTCAACCAGGTATAGTTCGCAAAACTCAGGGTTCTTCTCCGAGCAGTCCGCCAGCTTGCCGGGCAGGCCGCCCCCGTCCATGGCGTTCTTGCGAATAATCAGGTCGCGGGCCTTGCGGGCGGCCTCGCGGGCTCTCTGGGCCGTAAGACACTTCTCGACGATTCGCTTGGCGTCCGTGGGGTTGTCTTCCAGATAGATCTGGAGGCCCTGGGCCAGAACGCTCTCCACCTGGGTGCGGACCTCCGGATTGCCCAGCTTGTTCTTCGTCTGGCCCTCGAACTGCGGATCGATGACCTTAACGCTGATCACGGCCGTAAGGCCCTCGCGGGTCTCTTCGCCAGCCAGGTTCGACTCGTTGTCCTTGATGAGCTTTTGCTTGCGCCCATAGTCGTTCAGGACTCGGGTAATGGCCGAACGGAAACCAGTGACGTGGGTGCCACCGTCCTCGGTGTTGATGCAGTTGGCGAAGGCGTACACGTACTCGTTAAAGCTGTCGTTGTATTGGAGGGCGGCTTCCACGATGGTGCCATTCTCGCGCTGTTCGACGTAAATGGGCTCTCGGTGAAGGACCTCTCTGGACTGGTTGAGGCTCTTGACGAAACTGGAGATACCTCCGTCGAAGTAGTAGGTCACATGATTATTCGGCCACCTGCTCTGGTGGTAGTCGCTCCTGAATTTGATCTCGAGGCCCCTGTTCAGGTAGGCCATCTCTTTGAAGCGCTGAGACAGTGCGGCGAAGTCGAATTCGGCGTCCTTGAAGGTGTCCACGTCAGCCCGAAAAGTTATGGCCGTGCCGGTCTTGCCGTTGGCGGCGTCCTCTGACTTGACATATTTAAGGTCTGTTTGCCTGATGCCTCGCGAGAACTCCTGAGAATACATTCGGCTGGCTCTGTAGACGTCAACCTTGAACCAGGAGGACAGCGCGTTCACTACCGAAGCACCCACACCGTGAAGCCCGCCCGAGACGGTGTACGCCTTGCCTCCGAACTTGCCGCCGGCATGTAGGGTGGTCATGACGGTCTCGACCCCGGAAAGGCCGGTGGTAGGGTGCTTGTCGACGGGGATCCCCCTGCCGTCGTCCCGGACCCGCACCAGGCCGTCCTCCGAGATGTGGACGTCGACCGACGTGCAATGGCCAGCCATGAATTCGTCAACGCTGTTGTCAACGATTTCGAATACCAGGTGATGAAGCCCGCGTTGATCGGTGCTGCCTATGTACATGCCCGGGCGTCTGCGAACGGCCTCCATGCCCTCGAGGACCTGGATGTCGGTCGCCGTGTATCGGGCGTCGGCCCGCTCAGGCTTGGTCGTGGCCATGCAACACTCCTGTATGTCTAAATTGTGATGGTGCTCGAATTGCCTTGGAAGTCCGGGGAACGGCCTGAGAGCACTCGTCGATATGAACGTATTCGGACCCGCCGACGACCCGGCTCAATGGGCGTATAATTAGCCGACCGGAGACGGGGGTGGCAAGGTCGAGAGATCGGTGGCCAGGCGGTTGAGGAAAGACCGCCCCAGGCGCCTGATTCTGGTGGAATGGCGCGGAGGAAACTATTCCGTGATCTCAGAGCAATCAACACAAATATTCTAACATTTTTTTAACCATTTTTCAATTAATTTGTGCCCGATTTACAGGATTTTAGGCCCGTTTCGGCATTTTGGTCCTCTGAGATTAGGCAATTCCGCGACGGCAGATTCCGTCCTGGATGTCCAGAGTTGACCCGAACCGAAATCGGCTGAACCGTACGGCGTCGGAGACAGAGTCGCGTTCGTCGGGCCGCTCCTCGATGGCAGCAGGATCCGTTCAAAACCCTTGACAGCGTCGGAGTTTGATGCAACGATAGCCCCCGACGGACAATACGTGCGTTAACAGCTTAATTTCATTGTGGCGGAAGTGCCTTCGCAGAAGGCTGAAATGGGGAAGCCGGTCAAAGTCCGGCGCTGTCCCGCAACGGTAGGTCCTGCACTTTGTTCAGGGCGAGCCCGGTCCACAGCTTCCGTCCATGGCTTGGCTTTCGTGGAAAGGTACTGGCACAGGCTATCCTGAATCGCGCCGCTTCCCCACGGGAGGCGGTGTTCTGCTTTTAGAGCACCGTCCGACGGGGTAGAACGCCGAACGCCTCCGCGAAACCCACAGGAGGTATTATGGTGAAACTGCGTTCAGTCCTGATCAGTATCGGCGTGCTTGCGACGGCCCTGACCTCCATGGCGTGCGGCAGCACACCGGCCGCAGAGCCGTCGGCGCCCAAAGCGCCCGCGGCCGCCGCCGCACCCCAGCCTGCTATGGCTCAGGCCGCGCCGACGCGAGCCCCGTCCCAGCCCCTGCCCGCGGCTCCGGCGCCGACCAGCGTCCCCGTACCAACCCGGGTTGCGCCGACCCCGCCCGCGCCGATCGCCAGCCAGCCTCAGTCAACCCCAGCAACCCCGACGCCTATCCCAGCGGTATTTCCCTTCGTCGTTCGGGACAGCAACGGGAACGACGTGATCTTCGAGAGGCCTCCCGAGCGGATCGTCGCACTCGACTCGGCGGTGGTCGAGATACTGTTTGCCATAGGCGAAGGCGATCGAGTTGTGGCGACCCATGACTTTGTCACCTACCCGCCAGAAACCGCGGACATCCCCCGTCTGGGCGGAGCATTCAACGCGGATATAGAGGCCACGGTGGCGCTGGAGCCCGACCTGGTTTTCGTATTCTTCGACCGGTTCCTGGAGGACCTGGAGAGAGCCGGCCTTAAGGTGCTCTACCTCGAGACCCTCACGGACGATTTCATCGCAGTGGCGGACCGTGTCAGGTTATGGGGGGGGATATTGGGCACTCCCTCAGCGGCAGACGTCGTGGCCCTCGACTTCGAGGCCCGTGTCGACGCCATCAAGGCGACCATGGCGCCCTACGTGGCGGGTCCGAAGGTCTTCCAGGACGAGGGCGACCTGTGGACGCCCGGCCAGGGCACGCTGATCCAACAGGTGTTCGATCTGCTGAAACTGGAGAACATTGCCGCCGACATCACTGGCTATGAGCAGCTAAGTCCCGAGGTCATCGTCGAGCGCGATCCATCGATCATCATCGCGTCTTACGGCGACAACATCAGCGGGAGACCGGCCTTCGCCGATGTCCTAGCGGTAAGGAACGGGGCCATCTACGTCCCGTCATCGGACGCCCTAAGTATCGCGGGTCCAAGGTTTGTAGCGGGTATCGAGGAGCTGGCGGCCTGGGCCTATCCGGCCCTTTTCAGATAGACCCGAAACATTTGTATGCACGACCAGGGAGAACAGAGTTGAACCGGGGAGAAAATTGAGCGAGGCGGCACGGGGAATCGGCGGGCCTGGCCATAGGAGCGAGACCGGCGTTGCACGGCCGGTCTCAGTTGGGCTGCGCTACCCCTGGTGGCGGCTGGCGGTTGGAGCGGTCGTGGTTGCCATCGTGGGGCTGCTGGCCGTGAGCCAGGGTTCCGTCAGCATACCGCCGATCTCCGTGCTCAAGGTGCTCGCTTCGAAGTTGCCGGGCGTGGAGCCTTCTGTAGACTTGCCAGCGACCTGGGAGACGATCTTGTGGCAGCTACGGTTGCCCAGAGTGGTGCTGGCGGGCATCGTAGGGGCCGCGCTGGCGACGTCCGGGGCAGCGTATCAAGGCTTGTTTCGAAACCCGCTAGCGGACCCTTACCTGATCGGAGTGGCCTCCGGCGCCGGACTTGGGGCTACGGTCGTGCTGGTCACTGGCGTACCCTTGTTCGTCGCAGGTTTGAGCCTGTTGCCCATCGCCGCTTTCGCCGGGGGCTCAGTGGCGGTCTCGTTGGCCTACGTGATCGCCCGCCAATCCGGTGGCACCGCCCTCAGCACGCTGGTGCTGGCGGGAGTGGCCATCGGCTCGCTGGCCGGCGCCGTCACGAGCCTGCTGCTCATCCGCGGCGACCCAGATTTGCGCCCGGTGCTGAGCTGGCTCCTGGGCGGTTTCATCTCCGCCCAGTGGAGCCATAGCGTGGTGGTGATCGTATACCTGGCGCCCGCCGCGGCGGTGCTGATCGCTTACGGCAGAATACTTAACTTGATGCAGCTCGACGAAGAGCACGCAGCACAGCTTGGCGTAAACGTCGAGCGGACCAAGCTGCTGCTGGTGGCGTCGGCGACGCTGGGCACAGCCGCCGCGGTCTCGTTCAGCGGGTTGATCGGGTTCGTTGGTCTCGTAGCCCCTCACGTTGTCCGACTGGTCTGGGGTGGAGATTACCGGATGCTGCTGCCCATGTCGGCGCTTGTGGGCGCCGGGTTCCTGATCCTTGCGGACCTTGTGGCCCGCACCATCGTCAGCCCCGGCGAGCTGCCGGTGGGCGTGGTCACGGCCTTCTGTGGCGCCCCTTTCTTCCTATACCTGCTCCGTGGCCGCAGGGCGGTGGCGCTGTGAGACGCCGAGACGACAAGGAAGCGGCAGAGCGAGTGAAGCCCGCTGACCAGAACAGCACCGACGTACTTTCCGTCCGGGATCTGCGGTTCTCCTACAACGGCAAGCCCGTGCTGAGCGGATTCGACTTTCGGGCGGCCGAGGGGGAGCTGGTTGGCCTCGTCGGACCAAACGGAACCGGCAAGACGACACTGCTTCGGCTAATGAGCGGCGTGCTACGGCAGGGAGGTGGCGGGATTTGGCTGCGCGGATCCAAAGTGGACCGGATGAGGCCGGGGGAGCGGGCGCGGCTGGTTTCGGTGGTACCCCAAAACCCGGCCGTGCCTCTCGGGCTTACGGCGTTCGAGGTGGCGCTTCTGGGGCGAAATCCGCATCTGAGACTTCTTCAATGGGAAGGTCCACGGGACGCCGAGATCGCAATGGAGGCGCTGGAGGCCACCGGAACCGCCCAACTGGCTCAACGAAAGATAGACAGCCTTTCGGGAGGCGAGCGTCAAAGGGTGATCATCGCCATGGCACTGGCCCAGCAGGCGCCCGTCATGCTGCTCGACGAGCCGACTTCGAGTCTGGACATCGCCCATCAACCGGCGATCATGGAGCTACTGCATTCGCTGCGGGCCACCGACGGCAGCGCCGTGGTCGTCGCAATGCACGATCTCACGCTGGCCGCCCAATTCTGCGACCGCATCGTCGTCATACACGAGGGCCGGAACTACGCCGACGGCGCCCCCGGCGAGGTGCTGACGGAGCAAATTATCCGGACGGTGTACAACGTCAAGGTGCGGGTCCTGACCCATCCGGACACCGGGCTGCCGGTGGTGGTGGGCGCTCAGACCGGGTTGCTCAAAGGCTAAAGGGGACGACGACTTGTCGGCCAAGGTCATCATGGTCCAGGGCACCGGATCGTCGGTAGGGAAGAGCCTTGTGACGACGGCGCTGTGCCGCATCTTCTCCCAGGACGGATACCGGGTCGCGCCATTTAAGGCCCAGAACATGTCGTTGAACGCCGGCGTGACGCCCGACGGTCTCGAAATGGGACGGGCGCAGGTGGTCCAGGCCGAGGCCGCTGGGATTGCGCCCTCGGTCGACATGAACCCGGTGCTGCTCAAGCCCGAGGCCGACGACCGCTCGCAGCTTGTGGTCATGGGGCGCCCGACCGGCGTGCTCGACTCCGTCGATTACCCATCACGGAAGGCCCGACTGTGGGATGTGGTGACGTCGGCCCTCGACCGTTTGCGGTCCCACTACGATATCGTCGTGGTGGAGGGAGCGGGGAGCCCCGCCGAGATTAACCTGAGGCAAGGCGACATCGTGAACATGGAGGTGGCGCTGTATGCGCGGGCGCCGGTGCTTCTGGTTGGGGACATCGACAAGGGCGGGGTGTTCGCCTCGTTGTACGGTACCGTCATGCTGCTAGACCAGGCTGATCGGAGCATGATCGGTGGCCTGGTGATAAACAAGTTCAGGGGGGACATCTCGCTTCTGGAGCCCGGCCTGGGGCAGATCGAAGAGCTGACCGGTCTGCCGGTCCTCGGCGTTATCCCATACTGTCAGGAGATCTACATTCCGGAGGAGGACGCGGTGCAGGCTGCTCGGATGGAGGGGGCCTCTGGCAAGTCAACCGGTCTTCTCGACGTCGCTGTCGTTGCATTGCCTCACATTTCAAACTTCGACGATTTCGACCCGATTGCGAGAGAGCTGGACGTCACCCTGCGGTATGCCCGGGGCGCGGACGAGCTTGGGACCCCCGACCTGGTCATCATTCCCGGCACCAAGACCACCGTGGAAGACCTCCGGAGCTTGCGAGAATCCGGAATGGCGCAGGCGGTCTCGCGACTGGTCCGCACGGGGACCGCCGCGATGGGCATATGCGGCGGGTACCAGATGATGGGCGCCGTGATTAGCGACCCTTTGGGGGTCGAGTCGAACATCACCTCTGAGCCTGGCCTGGGACTGCTGGACGTCCAGACACGGTTCGCGATGGAGAAGACTACTACGCGCGTCACGGCCGAAGTGACGTTTGACGCCGGACTGCTCGAGGGCGCAGGGGGACTGCGCTTCGACGCGTACGAGATACACATGGGCGACACACGGCCTAACGAGGCAAGCGGCGGAGATGGGGTGAACCCGGCGGTGCTTGTTGGCGGAGCCTCGACCAACGAGCGGGTGATCGGGCTCGCCAGCGTTGACGGCTGGGTACTGGGCACCTGCACCCACGGATTTTTCGCCGACACGCGCATAAGACGACTGGTCCTGGGAAATGTCGCCCGCCGCAAGGGGGTCGAACTGCAATTCGACGAGGATACGTTCTCGCAGTCCCGCGAATTCGACAAGCTAGCCGCGCTGGTTCGCCGTAGTCTGGACATGGGACGAATCGGGGCGATGCTGGGAATATGAACCCTGGCTCGCGCCGCATTGGAAGCCGCCGGGGCAGGGCGATGGCGAAGAGTAATTACGCGGAATATCGCGTCCAATGAGACGAATCCGCTGCATATCGGATTCAGGGTGTTGCCAGCGCCAATTCTGATGGTACAATCAAATTAGAAGCCATCGCAGTTAGGTGAATCAATGCCCTCTCTGGGCAGCCTCCTGAGTACCATCGAGCCCTCATTGCTCCTACTTGCGGTCACAATCGCCTACTTATTGGGGGCGATTCCTTTGGCGGACCGAATAAGCCGGCGGCGCGGAGTTGACATCTTTCGGTCCGGGACCGGGCTTGCCGGCTCCTCGAACGTCCGAAAGAGCGTTGGCAAGGTCCCCGGGGCCATCGTGTTCATCGGCGACATGGCCAAAGGCATCCTGGTGATCGTGATCGCCCGAGCCCTGGGAATCGATGGCGTCTGGACGATTGTGCCCGCCGCGGCCACGGTCGTTGGGCACTGGAACTCGGTGTTCACCCGATTCAAGGGAGGAGACGGGCTGGCGACCCTGGGCGGAGTGACCCTGGCTATGTTCCCCTTGTATGGGTTCCTGGGCATCGTCTTCGCGGGTCTGGTGGCTCTGGGCGGGCAGAGGATGCCATACACTTCGCTGCTCAGCGTGATCTCCGGATACGTTGTGATCGTGGCGCTGAGCGTTGTCAACGACGGCGACGTCAGGCTCCCATTTGCTTACGGTGCTCTCGCGACCATCGTGTTCGCTCACGCGATCCTGGGCCATGCGCGCAGGCGACGCACGATGATGGCCTCAGACCTGGAAAGCGCCGAGCAGTTCGCCGAGTAACGCCCGCGACTAGCCTTCCGCGAAGTCCTGCAATCTCAGGAGCAGGCCGGCCAAGGCCCTTCGATCGATGATAAACACGGTCGATTGCGAGGGAATCGCCAGGTACATCGAAGCCTCGTCTCGGTCCAGCAAGCGCAGGCGCGTCGTGGGGGATGCCGCATCTTCTCTGGTAACGATTCGAACCATCGCATCCGGCACACCGAAGTTCAGCTCACCGGCCTCTTCCTCAGTTGCGAACCCGCTGGAGATTACCAGTCGAAGGGCGTTAAGCACGCTGTTGACTGCGAAGGGGTTTGCGGCGGCCTGGCCGGCCGTTGTTGACACAAACCACTCGCCTTCGGGGGACACCGCGATGGCGAACTGCTCATCGGGGTAGGTGAATTCAACCTGAGCGATGTCGTCAGGCAAGATTGCCGCGGCGACGGGGTTCCTCCAGCCGTCAGGGTCCGCGTCAAAGATCATCCCCTGGGGACACGGAATCCCGTGAACCTCGTCCTTGCCCGACCGTCTGACGTAGCAAAGGCGTACTTCCGGCGCCCAGTTTCCGACGATAAACCGTTCCTGAAGCGAGCGTCCGGCCGCGTAAAACGAGACCTCTATGCCCTGCCCGTCGGAGACTCCGATCCTCTCGTGGTTGGCAGGGTTGGTCGCCACAAGCTGGGCGTTGTAGAGGTCGGATACGGCGATCCAGAATGAATCGAGCTTCGGGGCGAATATCGGCTGGTCGTCGACGAACCACGCGAATCCCGTATCGGTGGTCCCGAACCGGACCAGCTCCGTTTCCAGTTCCCCGTCCCGAATCAGTATCTCCTCCGTGGACTCGGGAGAGACCGGCACCAGTCCCCGCAGAGTGACCTCGTCTGAGCCGGCTGCGAATATCCTGAATATCAGTCCGACCACACCGACCGCTATCAGTGCCATGAGCACGTAGCCCACCTGCTGGGTCTTCAATTACTCGTGCCTCCGTCCTCGCCTCGGGACCGACCCCTTCTGCGTCGGCCGGAGCCTCGCCTGGACTTCTCGGCCTGTCCGTACCGCGTGAACCCGAGTCGACGCCTGCGGACCGACCGTACAAGTCCCAACACCACCAGGAACAGGGGCACTCCGGCTACATTTCCCCACCTCGATATGTTCTCGTGAAAGCTGGACGAATAAAGCAGATCGCGTGTCGAGACTACTTTGGACCTGACCGCCGCAAGTGTGTCCTCCTGTGCCAGCCAATCGACCAGGTTCAATCCGAGGGCGAGGTTTTCTTCCGCGCGGCCGATGATAGGGTCCGTCAGCCAGCCGGATGTCCCCAGCACCACGAGCCTGTAAGGCGAAGCCGAGGCCGATTGCCCGGCCCGCTGTGCTATTGCTACCCCCATCAGGCTCTCCACCTGGTTGTCCGCGGTGATCTGGCTGAAAACGGGGGAGTTGGGCCGAAGGTCACCATAGTCGAAATCTATGGCCGCAAATCTAGTAGTCTCCAGTAGAGTGATCGCATCGATCCGCTCCCTGGCTTCCTCGACGACGCCGAGGGAACTCGCCCAGGGCAGGAGGGCGGACTCCATATTCCCAGCGACTTTGGTATCGATAACCCGGACTCGCATCCAGTAAGGGTACGGAAGGAAAACGCTCCCCAGTTGGGTGCCAAAGGACAGGGTTTCATTGGATTCGATGTCGAACACCAGGTCATCCTCAACGATTACACCGTAGTCCTCGACGAAGTGAGCAAAGCTGTTGGTGTTCGACTGGGCTGCAAGGTTGTTCTGATCGATCAAGACAGAGTCGATCATGAACATCGCTTTGCCGCCGGTGTCGATGTAGCCGCGAAGGGCGTTGACGACCTCATCGGGTATGTGGGCTTTTGGCCCACCGACTATCAGAACGTCCACGTTCGACAGGTCGGGCGCACCGTCCTCCGGCGATTCGAGCTCGGTTACCTGGTAGGCGTCGGACAATAGCCGTGCAAAACCCCCGTAGCCCGCGGAGGCGGTCATCTCGCCATGACCGGTGAGGAAGGCGACGGTCTGTTTTTGCTGGTTCACCATCTTGTTGGCCAACGACGCGATGCTATACTCGAATCCGTCGACGGCCCTGACGAAGGGAATCACCTCCCGCTGGTCGATATAGGTGAGGACGACGCCCAGGAACCCGGTCTTGATCTGAAGCTCGCCCTGGCTCTGGATATTGAACTGGACCGGCGGGACCCCGGCAAGCTGGCTCTTTCGCGCGTCGTTTTCGTCGTCGTCCGGGAAGCGGTGGATCAGCTTAACTTTGCCCCCCGAGCCGGCGGCGAAATCGACAAGAAAGTCGCGCACATCCCTGGCGACGAGGGAGACCTGCACGGGAGGCTCTTTCGATTGGAACAGCTCCACCGTCATGATGTCTTCGAGCTGGTCCAAGATGTCCTTTGTTGCGGGGCTCATGGTGAACAGCTTGTCCTCGGTCAGGTCTATGCGCCCCCCAATAGCCGTGCTCGACCAGCCCACTAGCAGGCTGACCACGATCAGTCCGGCCACGCCAAGCTGGAGATTGCGATACTGCGGTGATTTGTGGCTTAGCGTCCTGCCGCGAAGCGTAAGGAACGTCGCGCTGAGGAAAGTCGAGACCAGTGCGATGAAGTACAGAACGTCTCGCAAGTGAATAACCCCTCGCGCGATGCTGGAGAAGTGCGTGACCGGGCTCAGGTCCTGGAGTAGGGTTGCCAGGCGGCTTGGCAGGGTGACTGCCACGATGTCCAGTCCCATTATCATAAGCAGCATCGTCACCGACAGGCCGACTATGAAGGAGACGATCTGGTTCCGCGTGAGGCTCGATGTGAACAGTCCGATGGCGACGAACGAGGCGGCGAGGAAGAGCACGCCCAGGTATTGGCCGGCGGCCGCCCCGATGTCCAGGTCTCCCGCGAACTGGACTGCAATGGGGATTCCGACCGTGGCAAATATCGCGAAGGCGACGAAGATGAAGCCCGCCATGAACTTCGACAGTAGGACGATCCAGCCTCGAATCGGGTGGGTGAGGAGCATCTCCAGGGTGCCGTCGCGGTTCTCCTCGGCCAGGAGCCTCATGGTAGCCGCCGGAACGAACAGCGCCAGCAGCCAGGGGAGGGAGGGACGTTCGATGGTGAAGTCGACGGTGAAGAGCTGACGGAGCGAGGCCTCCGCAACCAGGTTGGCCGAACTGAAATACACCCACGAAAGTACCGCGACGAACGGGACTATCAGGATGTAGGCTGCGGGCTGGTCGAAGTAGCCCCGGACGTCTTTCTTTACCAGCGCAAATAGCGGAGAACGCATCGGACTATTCGTTGCTCTCCGCTTCGGTTTGCGAGTCGATCGTTAACATATGGAACACGTCTTCCAGCCTTGGCTGCTCCTGATGAAGCTCCCAGAGCACCCAGTCCCGGCTCTTGGCGAGCTTGAATATTTCTGCGCGGGGATCGGCGTCACCTGAGATCGTAATCGAGTAGGTCTTGTGGTCGCCGACGGCCCCCGTTGGCTCGACGCGGTCTATAGTGTCGATGGTCGCCAGGCCAGCCTCGATCTGGTTGCCTTCAACCTCCACGTGAACCTTGCGGAGCTCCATCGCGTGCTGAATCAGGTCTTCGACGGTGCTGTTGGCCACCAGCTTGCCGCGGCTGATAACCAGCGCACGCTCGCAGGTGCTTTCCACCTCCTGCATGACGTGGGTGCTCAGCAGCACGGTCCGCTCGCCGCCCAGGTGACGGATCAGGTCGCGCATCGATATCCGTTGGTTCGGGTCGAGTCCCTCGGTCGGCTCATCCAGGACCAGAACGGAAGGGCGATGGAGTATGGCCTGTGCCAGACCTACTCGCTGGTGGAAGCCTTTGGAAAGCTCGTGAATGGGCCGGTAATAAACTTCCTGTATGCCGGTCTCTTCCACGGTGCTATCGAGGTTTTCCCTTCGGTCCGCGCCAGACAGTCCCCTGAGCTCGGCGACGAAGGAAAGATATTCCGACACGAGCATGTCTTCGTAAAGCGGGTTGTTCTCCGGCAGGTATCCGATCGATCTTCGAGTCTCGATGTCGTATTCTTGAGTATCTGAACCGTTTACCGAAATAGACCCGGCGTCTGGAGTGTAGTAAGAGGTCAGCATCCGCATGGTGGTGGTTTTCCCGGACCCGTTGGGCCCCAGGAAACCCACGATCTCGCCCTTGTTGACTTCGAATGACAGGTTGTCGACGGCAATGCGCGCGCCGAACCGCTTGGTGACACCGTGGACCTGGATCGTGGCCGTCGAGCCGGCGTTGTCGGCGTCGGCTGCCGGGGTAACCTCTTCCAAGACCTTATCAGTCATACTTCGCTAGTACCTCAATTATCCTACGGGACGGCGAGGACAACGGATTTTGGAGTTGACGCTTCGCCGCGGCCATCAGATTCCTTGACATCGGAATCTAGTCGTCGTACGGGGCCGGAAGCTTCATCGGATTTAGCTCGGTTATGAGCGACTCCGTGGTCAGCACCATACCGGCGATGCTGGCGGCGTTCTCCAGCGCGGCCCGGGCAACCTTGGTGGGATCGACAATGCCCAGGTCGAACATGCTGCCGTACTCTCGTTTGTCGGCATCGTATCCGAAGTCGGCGTCCCCTTTTTTCACGCGGTCTAGCACCACTTCTCCGCCGATTCCGGCGTTATCGGCGATGAGCCGGACGGGGTAATCGGTCGCGGCTGCCACCATTTGGACGCCTGTAAGTTCGTCACCGTTGGCCTGAAGGCCTGCGAGTCCTGTCTGGGCCGCCCGCACCAGCGCTACGCCTCCGCCTGGCACGATGCCTTCGTCCATGGCTGCTCGGGTGGCAGCGAGGGCGTCCTCGACACGTTGCTTCTTCTCCCGCATCTCGACCTCGGTCGCCGCACCGACCTTGAGGACCGACACGCCGCCTGACAACTTGGCTGCCCGCTCCTCTAGCTTCTCGCGATCGTAATCGGAGGTTGTTTCGGTGGCCTGCTGCCTGATCTGGCCGACGCGCGCGTGGATGTTGGCTTCGTCACCGCCGCCGCCGACAAAAGTGGTGTCGTCCTTGGTGGCAATGACTCGTCTGGCACGGCCCATATCGTCCAGTGTCACGGATTCGAGGGTCCGGCCGGACTCGCTGCTGATTACCATGGCTCCCAGGAGGATGCCCATGTCTTCAAGGATCGCCTTGCGCCGGTCTCCGAAGGCGGGCGCCTTGACCGCCACGCAGTTCAAGTTGCCCCTCAATTTGTTCACCACCAGGGTGGCCAAAGCTTCGCCGTCGATGTCCTCGGCGATGACGACGATGTTCTTGCTCACCTGGCTGACCCGCTCCAGGATTGGCACCAGGTCGCTGACCGCGGAAATCTTTTCCGATGTTATCAGGATATGGGCGTCTTCGATCTCGGCGATCATACGCCCCGAGTCGGTAACCAGGTAGGGCGAGACGTAGCCCCGGTCGATCTGCATGCCTTCGAGGTATTCGACTTCGTATGCAAGTCCCCTGGACTCCTCCACCGTGACGATGCCCTGGGGACCGAGCTTTTCGAGCACATCCGCGATCACGGACCCCATCTCGTCGTCGTGGGCCGCCAGGGTCGCCACCTGGCCGATCTGCTGCCGGCCTTCGACTGTGCGTGCCATCGCGCCCAGCTCCGCCGTTATTGCGGTGACGGCCTTGTCGATTCCGCGTTTTATGGCCATCGGGTCGGCGCCGGCCGCCAGGTTCTTGAAGCCTTCCTTGATCAGCCCCTGGGCGACGATGGTGGACGTAGTGGTGCCATCGCCGACCACGTCGTTGGTCTTGGTTGCGGCTTCCTTGAGTAGCTGGGCGCCCATGTTGGGGAACGGCTCGATGAGCTCGATCTCCTTGGCGATGGTCACGCCGTCGCTGCAAACCTGGGGCGGCCCAAAGTCCTTGCCCAGAACAACGTTCCGGCCCGCGGGCCCGAGGGTCACCCCCACGGCTCGAGCGAGGGTATCCACCCCGTCCATCAACTGCCGCCGGGCGTCCTCGCTGAATTCAAACTGTTTGGCCATGTCCCGCTCTCCTACAAGGTGCTTGTTTATGTCGACGGATATCTTAGCACCAATGGCGTCAGGATTACACCAGAACGCGCCGGGAGGTCGATGAGGCGGTCGCGATTGCCCGTGACGGCGGTTCGTCACCGTCCGGCGTATACTGGTGGGGCCCGGCGGGCCGGGACAACTCAAACTGATATGCTACGGACCGATATCTGGCAGGTCCAAAACGAGCCGAACGTGAATTCGAGAATCGACCCCGCATGAGTACAGCCGCCCGTGTGGCGAGGCCGCTGGTTTATTCGCTGGCGCTGGCCGGCCTGTTGTCGGCGATCGCCGTGCTCGCCATAATGAGCGACAGGGCAGGGGACGAGCCGCCGTCGCGGAGGACGGTTCCGCCGGTCGATCTGATCGCCTATGCCGACTCATTGGGCCGGATTCACCTTGTCGACCCCGCCGGCCTCGAGGACAGGACCGTCAGCGAGGAGTCGGGGTATTTTACGTGGCCTGCATGGTCTCCGGACGGGTCGTCGCTGGCTTTCTCTGGCAGCGAGTTAGACTCGGCGGAGCTGCCTCTGCTGCGAATGCGCAGTTACGATCTCGACACGGGGACCACGACCGACGTCTACGTGAACCAGCCGGGGATGGGGCCGATCCTCGGGCGCATGCCCCACTACCCCATCTGGTCTCCCGACAGCTCGATCTTGGGGATAATGGCCAGCGAGCGCCAGGGCCTGACGCTGCTGCTGACCGAGCCTGGGCTGGGCATGCCAGACGACGTAATACTCCGAAACTCGCCGCTTTATGCGGGCTGGTCGTCCGACTCCAGCCGCATGCTTGTCCACGCCGGGGCCGACCATTACGTCGTGAACTTGGGAGAGGGAGTGAGCGTGGCCCCCATATCGACGGGGTCCATCGTGTACCGCGCCCCGTCGTGGAGGGCGGGCAGCGATCAGGTCGCGCTGGTGGCCGCCGATGCTCAGGGCCGGCACGAGCTGACCATCCTCGATGTGGTGTCGGGCGATTCCGTGGCCGTGCAGTCCGTTCAGTCGACGGTGGCGTTCTCTTGGTCGCCAGACGGCAATTGGCTGGCGGCGGGCGAGGACCTATCGTTGAACTCCTTTACCTACGAAGGGGTGAGGCTGATCTCCTGGGACGGCTCGATGTCGACCGACGCGATTACGGCCCCGGTGGCCGCGTTCTACTGGTCGCCCGACAGCCGATACATCGCCTACGTTACTCCGAAAGACCCCAGGGGTGTGCTGGAATGGCGGGTGCATGATATCGAAGCCAAAACCGACTGGTCCATAGCCGAGTTCGTCCCGTCCCGCGAACAGCTTACGTTGTTCCTGTTCTTCGACCAGTTTTCTCAGTCACACTCGGTCTGGTCTCCAGCCAGCGATGCGATAGTCTTTGCCGGAGTACCGGACACGGAGGGCATTTCGGCTGCGTACCGCTCTCAGACACCGGCGCAGGTGATGGTCGCCGACGCGATGGCGCGCACGACAGTCAGGGTAATCGGCAGCGGCGTCCTGGCCGTATGGTCACCGCGCTAGGGGTTCGACACCCGCGCCTGGGCGTCGGTATAATTACTGGCGTCATCTTGCGGGCGGTCTGGGGAAGTGTCGGAACTGGTAGACGAGTCCCGATTAGATCGGGATGCCGAGAGTCGTAAGCATAATTTCGAGCGCGTCTGGGCTGCCTAAACCGCGGGGAAGTGTCGGAACTGGTAGACGAGTCCCGATTAGATCGGGATGCCGAAAGGCGTGAGCATTATCCCGGGCGCGTCTGTGCTGCCTAAACTGCGGGGAAGTGTCGGAACTGGTAGACGAGCATGATTTAGGATCATGTGCCGAAAGGCGTGGGAGTTCGAGTCTCCCCTTCCCCACCAGGGCACAGCCCTGGACCCCCAGCTATTTCCTGCAGGCCCGGTCTGAAGTCCACACCTGCTCCCGTCGAGCGCATTGCCAATGCATCCAATGGCGGTCGCCCTATTGACGAGACCTGTTAAAGAGCGTGATCACCCCGTACATCCCGACCCCAATCGGTACGCCGTAAGCCGTCCATTGGCCTACGTCTCCCACAGCGACTCCAATCGCTGCGCCGACAGCAATCCCACAGGCAATAGCAAATCCCAAGTACTTCGCCGACCTGTCCTTTGGTTTCGTTTGCATGCTCACGGGAAGTCCTCCTTCAATGTATGTGCAGCCGCTAATTCGGATCGAAAATCTGCTCGATGGGCTGGCCGATAAGTCTGGAGATCGTGAAAGCGAGCGGGAGGCTGGGATCGTATCTGCCGGTCTCTATAGCGTTTACCGTTTGCCGCGAAACACCGAGATGTTCGGCAAGGACCGCTTGCGACCAGTCGCGCTCGGCGCGCAGGATCTTCAGACGGTTTTTCATCGGTATCGCCTGCGAGCGAACATACCTCCGAGTATCCAAAGCCCGGCCATGACTGGCCACACGAACATCCAGTTTACGTGGGGGAGTCCGACGTTCTCGAGAAAGCCGTAGCCGAAAGTAATGGCCGCGGTGCCGCCGAACGCGATCGCCAGCGACTCCACAGCGATGCGGCGTTCAAGTTCGTCCACCATCCGAAGGTAGCGTACATAGGCTCCTATCCCATATAAGAAGGGGAGCATCGGGATGACCGCAAGAGGATACCGCCACGGAGACTCCGGGTAGGCCTGCGTTAGCGGAAGTGAGACGGCCAGAAGAAGTGCGTAGAGCGCGAACGCCAGTCCCAGTCGGAAGTGGGTATTGCTTTCGAGGGTTTTTCATACCTTTCCGAGCTCCTCCTCTCAATGGATGAAATTACTGTAAAGGACGGTTGCTTAAATATCAAGGCTCCTTTATATTGGGACCCCTGGCCATTTATGTAGATGCCGGGAGTTGATTTCACGGGGGGCCAGGCGAGCCGGGTGGACGGCGAACGACAATGCGATCTCAAAGGTTCTGCGTATTGTTCCGCTTGCCCATCAGGGCACAGTCCGGGACCCGCGAGGGGATTCCAATCGTAGGTGGAACTGTCGTGGGTAACGTGGACGCGGCCTGAAACCGTTCGCCGTGTCGTTCGCAACCGCATCCAGAAACCCGGATTTTTCGTTAGCGGCGTCAGGGCGGACGCTCTGCGGGGGCGAAGCCAACTTGAGGAAGCTGATACTCTACATCGCCATCAGCCTGGACGGCCTTATCGCAGGGCCGGACGGTGAGATCGACTGGCTGGACGTCGGTGGCGACGACGACTACGGCTACAGCGAATTCTACGCATCGGTCGATACGACCTTGATGGGGAATACCACCTATCCGATTACACTCACGGCCGACGAGTTCCCTTACCCGGACACGACCAACTATGTCTTCACCAAGAGGACACTTCCGCCAGACACGGCCCACGTGCGTTTCATATCGGGAGACATCGCAGCCTTCGTCCAATCTCTGAAAACGGGGCCCGGGAAAAACATATGGCTAATCGGCGGAGGCCAGATCAACACCGTCATGCTCAATGCGGGCCTAATCGACGAGATGATCTTGACGGTCTTCCCGGTCGTTCTGGGAGAGGGCATCCCGCTATTCGCACCGGGGGCCTCGCGCCACGCTTTCAAGACCGTAAGCTGCCAGACCTACGACACCGGTCTCATGCAATGGCGCCTGGTGAAGGAGTAACGGAGCGGGCGACGCGCTAACTTAGCGCGTTTCTTGCGGCGTCGACGGTGCGGTCGATGTCTTCGTCGGTGTGGGCGGCCGAGACGAACATCGCCTCGAAGGGCGAGGGCGGTAGGTAGATACCCTGGTCCAGCATTCGGTGGAAGAATCTCGAGAAGCCATCACGGTCGGAGGCGGCCACCGAGGGCCAGCCAGTCACCGGGCCAGGGTTGAAGAACAGGGTCATCATCGAGCCGACGCGATTGATGGTCAGGGGTGTCTCCGCCTGAGCGAAAACTTCGGAGAGTCCATCGGCAAGCTGGGCCGCGCGGGCCTCCAGCGACTTGTAGAAGCCGGCCGCATTCAACCTGTCCAGAGTGGCGTTACCAGCGGCCATTGCCACGGGGTTCCCGGATAAGGTGCCCGCCTGGTACATAGGCCCCAGCGGGGAGACGACGCTCATCACGTCGTCGCGGCCGCCGTAAGCGCCGACAGGCATCCCGCCGCCGATGACTTTCCCGAGGCAGGTCAGGTCCGGGACAACGCCGTAGACCTGCTGAGCGCCGCCGAGAGCGACCCTGAATCCCGTGATGACCTCGTCGAAGATCAGCAGCGCCCCCGAGCTATCGGCCAGCTCTCGAAGGCCCTGCAAGAAGTCACGCTGAGGCGGCACGACGCCCATGTTGCCGGCCACGGGCTCGACGATGACGCAGGCTATCCCGTCGGGGAAGGCCTCGAAGTGGGCGCTTACCGAGCCTAGGTTGTTGTACTGGGCGATCAGCGTGTCCTGGGCGAATGAGCTAGTCACTCCGGCGCTGTCGGGCACGCCGTGGGCGACGGCCCCGGACCCGGCGGCCACCAACAGGGCGTCCGAGTGGCCGTGATAGCCACCCTGGAACTTGACGATCTTGTCTCGGCCGGTGAACGCTCTGGCCAGTCTGAGGGCGCTCATGGCCGCCTCGGTGCCGGAGCTGACGAACCTGACCATCCCCATGGACGGAAAGGCGCGCAGCACCTGAGCTGCCAGCTGGTTTTCGGCCTCGGTCGGCGCGCCGAAGCTGGTGCCGTTGGCGGCGGCCTCGGCCACTGCCGCCACGACCTCGTCATCGGCGTGTCCGAGAATCAAAGGCCCCCATGAGCCAACGAAATCGAGGTATTCGTTGCCGTCGGCGTCCCAGACGCGGGAACCCTTGCCCCTCTTCAAAAACACCGGGTCACCACCGACCGCGGCCCAGGACCTCGCGGGGCTGTTGACTCCGCCAGGCAGCATTTTCTTGGCCTCGGCATAAAGCTTCGACGAGTGTTCGCGGTTCAATACTCTACCTCAAGCAGACGGGGGTAATTCCGGCGCCCATGATAGCACCACCGGCGGCGGAACGGCGAGAGGTCGAATTGCTGTCGGTACCCGCCCATAGTAAACTCTCAATCAGAACCCGGTCGGAAACACGGCTTGCGCATGAAACTCGAGGTCCCGAAGTCCAATATGTGGTTGTCGCGGCGCCGCAAGCCAGCGCGAATCTTGCGTGCCCGAGCATAGTGGTCCCCCGTTTTTTGGCAGCGGCAGTCGTGACCGTGTTGTGCTTAGTCTGGGCATGCGGCGGCGAACGCGTACGCGAGCAGCCGCCGGATATAGAGGCCACGGTCGAGGCAAAGGTACTGGAAGTTTTGGCATTGCAGATCGACGCCCTCACGAAAACCCCGAGTCCCACACCGACCCCCGAACCGACTCGAACGCCAATCCCCACGCCCCGACCGACGCCCACGGCGACGCCGACCCCGACTTTGCCTCAGATGGTCTCGGTCGCCGCACGCTCGGTGGTCGCCGTAAAGACGCCCGCCGGGACCGGCTCAGGGTTTTTCATAGGTAGAGGTCTGATACTGACGAACGCCCACGTCGTCGGCCAGTTCCATAAAGCGACCATCGCGGCGGACCGGCTCGAGATTAAGTTGGGCGTCACCGGAGACGTGATCGGCGTCGACGAAGAGGCTGACATAGCGCTGGTGTCGGTGGGGTCCGACATCGACCGACCGGCCCTCAAGCTTGGCGACGCTGATTCGATCAGCCTGGCGGAAGAGGTAGTCATCATCGGGTTCCCATTGAGCGAGGTCCTCGGGGACGCGGTCAGTGTCACCAGGGGCATACTATCCTCGAAGAGGACGAAAAACGGCCTTATGTTCCTGCAAACGGACGCGGCGGCCAATCCCGGCAATAGCGGAGGACCGCTGCTGAATTCGGCGGGCGAGGTACTCGGGATAGTGACGTTACGGATCGACCTGACCGCGGCGGGGGTCTTCACGGAAGGCACGGCGCTGGCACTATCCGCGGAGGACATAGCGGCGCGGCTGCCCTCGCTGCGCGAGTGAGCATCTCAGCCAGCCAGGCCCCGAAAGACGAGATCGAGTTCTGACAGCATGAAAATTCTTGGAATCGAGACCTCCTGCGATGAGACCGCCGCGGCCGTAATCGAGGACGGCAGGCTGGTCCGTTCCAACATCGTCGCGTCGCAGGTCGAGATGCATGCCAGATACGGCGGCATCGTGCCCGAGATCGCCTCCCGTCAACACATGAGAGCGATTATCTCGGTGGTGGAAGAGGCGCTGGCCAAGGCCGGCGTGGGCCTCAGCGGAGTCGACGGAGTGGCGGTTACCCATGGTCCTGGCCTTGCGGGGTCGCTGCTGGTCGGGGTCAACGCGGCAAAGGGGCTGGCGGTGACCCATGACCTTCCTTTCATCGGCGTAAATCACCTGGAGGGTCACATCTACGCCGCCTGGCTTGAGGAGGAGGCCGACCCGGAGGCGAGACCGGGATTCCCCTTGATGTGTCTGATCGCGTCGGGCGGCCATACGGACCTGATACTTATGAGAGGTCACGGGGACTACGAGCTGGTGGCGAGGACCAGGGACGACGCCGCGGGAGAGGCTTTCGATAAGGCCGCACGGGTGCTTGGGCTGGGATTTCCGGGCGGTCCGGAAATCCAGCGGACCGCCGAGTCAGGGACGGGGGCGGAGCCGAAGCTTCCGAGGCCATCGATCAAGGGTTCGCTGGACTTCAGCTTCAGCGGCCTGAAGACGGCGGTGATGAGGCGGGCGGAGGAGAGGGGCATCTACCCGCCTCCTCCCGACGGAGAACTGGACCCTCAGAGGGTAGCGGAGGTCTCCGAGGCGTTCCAGGAGGCGATTGTCGACTGCCTGGTGACCCGAACGGTGCAGGCCGCGAAAAAGCACCGGGCGAGGGGCATCCTGCTGGGAGGCGGTGTGGCCGCCAACACGCGTCTTCGCGAGCGGATGTCCGAGGACTCGCCGATGCAGGTGGTTGTCCCAGCGCCGGAGCTCTGCACTGACAATGGGGCGATGATCGGCGCCGCCGCCTATTTCTCCCTTCGCGAGGCCGCCGCGCGCGCCTGGGACCTGGACGTGGTCCCTAATCTCCGTCTCGGCTAACGGGGCGCAAAATGGTCGTGGCCGGAGACCCGACCGTTGGCCGTCGACTTGATGTGGTATAGCCTGTTGATCAGCTCGCTGAGATCGTCGCGGTGGGCGTCGGCGGTGAACTCCCATTTGATCTCAGCGCTGCCCGCCCGGAACACGGCCGACGGCTTTTTGGGCTCGGTGACCTCGCTGATAATCAGGTACACGCCCATCAACGCTACAATCGACGAAGACAGGAGCCTTACGAAGGTGCTGTCGATAGTGGCGAACAGGATTAGGCCGAGAATAAACGCCAACGCGGCCCAGACGTAGGCGCCGAATCCACGTCGCACCGCCGTGACCTCCACCGAATTGACGTCGTGGACGGCCGTCATCACTGCGCGATAGCTCTTGGGGGCGCCCTTGAGGTGGATTACACGCCTATCTGTTAGAAGCAAGGCCTCGGCGTTCTTGGACAAGAGCCGGCCCGAGGAATCGGTCAGATTGATGGCGAACTCGACGCGCTCGCCGTCCATGAGCGTCATCCCCGAGAAGCCGTATTCGGTGAGCTGCAAAGACGCCTCCACGCTATTCGCCTGGGGCCTCTATATTATCAGACTAGGCTGTAGCCCATGGCGTGGGCGGCGCATCGGCTGGGATGGGCGGACACGAACTCGTAGGCCGAGGTGGCGGCGACCGCGCCCTGGGCGGCTGCCGTGATCGTCTGCTTCAGATCGCCCGACGCGTCGGTAAGGTCTCCCGCTGCGAACACGCCCTCGACGCTGGTGGCGCCATGCTTGTCCACGATGACCTCGTCGACGTCGTTCAGCGCCAGGCCCAGCTGCTTGGGTAGCTCCACTCTGGGGTCGGCGCCGATCTCGATGAACAGGCCGTCCAGCTTCAGCTCCCGGCTGCCCTGGTACTCGCGGTCCAGTACCACGCCCTCGAGGCCGTCGGAGCCCGTAAGCTCGACTACGCTGGTGTTGAAGATCGTTTGGACGTTGGACTGCGCCTCGAGCTGCTGTAGGTTCGTGGCCTCGGGCCGGCTGAACCTATCCCGGCGGTAGATGACGTAGACCTGGTCGGCGTACTTGCCCAGCAGGACCGCGCCTTTGACCGCAGCGTCGCCACCGCCCACGACTCCGACGGTGTTGCCCCTGTGCAGCGGGGCGTCACACGTCGAGCAGAACGAGATCCCTTTACCGGTCCACTCTTGCTCGTGCTCCAGGCCGAGCCTGCGGCGCTCGCGGCCCACGCCGAGTATCACCGACACACCGGTGTACACGCCGCCGTCTGCCGTTGTTGCCTGGAAGTGTTCACCCACCTTCTCGATCTCGGCCACGTTTTCTTCGACTATCGGCACCTGGTATTTCTCGGCCTGCCCCCGAAACTTCATCATAAGATCAAAGCCGTCGATCTCGGCAAATCCGGGATAGTTCTCGATAAGTCCGCCTGTCGCCGTCTCGCCTCCAAAGACACCACCGAACAGTATCGGTCGAATCTGGTACCGGGCCGCGTACATTGCCGCAGCGTAAGCGGCCGCGCCCTGTCCGACGATCAGCACGTCATTGTCAGCGTTGTCGTTTGCCATTGCCCCGTCCTTAACTCTGGAAAGTTTGAATTTGCCCGTGGCCCCACTTGTGGGCACGCGACGTCTGGTTAGATGACCGGCGCGGTCCCCAAGATGCTTTGGTCGGCTTTCCCGATCTATTAGTAACCATCTGGGCACGCTCAGAAGCGTGTCTGGAGCTGCGGCCAGCATAATCCGATTGTAGCACCAGGGTGATTTGACAGGGGCCGCCGTCGCTGCTCAGAATTGGCGGCAACCACGACGGGGGAACGCATGAGATACGACGGTCTTGGTAATAGACTTTTCGCCGCCTGGTATGACCTGCTTAACGCTGCGGTCGAAGGTCGGGTGATTCCCTTTCGCCGGCTTACTGCCGGGGTCAGCGAAGGCAGCGTGCTGGAGATCGGCGGCGGCACCGGCGCTAACGTGGCCCACTACCCCGCGTCCACACGCGTCACGATGCTCGAGCCGAACCCGCACATGGCGCGAAGGCTCCAACGCGGCGCCGACAAGCTGGGCCGGCCCGTTACCGTGGTGCCCGGTGTAGGGGAGAGCGTACCGTTTGCCGACTGCTCCTTCGACACTGTGGTTACGACGCTGGTGCTATGCATGGTTTCCGACATGAGTCAGGTGGTGCGGGAGGCGCGTCGGGTGTTGAGGCCGGGAGGTCGGTTTCTGTTCTACGAGCACGTCGCTTCGCTCGACCCATGGACCCACGGGTGGCAGACCCGACTCAATCCCTGTTGGCGGTTCGTAACGACGGGCTGCAACCTGGACCGGGACATCGCAAGCGAGGTACAGTCCGCCGGTTTCGCGGCCGTCGAGCTGCGCCGGTTCAGCCTGTCCGTCGGAGGCCCACTCAAGCTACCCAACATTGTGGGCGTTGCGCGGGCCTGAGTGCCGGCGTCCAGCGGAGCCCGAGCGCCACGCGGCCCTCGGCCAGCGACGAAGTTGTTGGCCGCTCGGCCCCACGTATATACTTGATTGCGCGGTCGAGGCGAGACAGGGCCGCGGCCAAGACAGGGGGATGGGACTTGAAGGTCGGCATCATCAACGTCACTGGATACGCGGGTTCCGAGCTGGCCCGCATCCTGCACCGGCACCCTGAAGCCGAAATCACGTCGGTAACCGGACGCAGCGCTGCGGGCAAGCGGCTACCGGAGGCGCTTCCGCACCTGTGGCAGCTGGATATGCCCATCACCCGGGCCGTCGAGGGGTCCGTCGACGTAGTCTTTTCGACGCTCCCCAGCGGCGCCAGCGCCGAGGTGCTCACCCCGATGGTCGACGACGGCGTGAAGGCGGTAGACATCGCGGCGGATTTTCGCCTGCACGATCCGGCGGCGTTCAAGCGGGCCTACAAGACCGATCATCCGGCCCCTCACCTCCTGGAGAGGGCTGTATACGGGCTGCCGGAGATTCATCGGGAGTCCATAAGCCAGGCCAACCTGATCGCCAACCCCGGCTGCTACCCGGAAGCGACCATTCTGGGCCTGGCCCCTGCCGTCCGGGAAGGTCTGGTTGTCGATGACATCGTGGTCGACGCAAAGTCGGGTATATCGGGCGCGGGACGCGGAGGGCTGTCAACCAACACCATGGACCTGTTCTCCGAGGCCAACGAGAATGTGGTCGCCTACGGCCTGGACGGCCACGGCCACCAGCCGGAGATTGCCCAGGAGTTGGCGGAGCTTCGGGAGGCCGAGAGCGCCAGGGTCACCTTCGTCCCCCACCGTATCCCGATGACCAGGGGAATTCTGGCCACCGCATATGCCAGGCTCCAGGACGAGACGATGGGCAAGGAGAGGGTCAGGGAGATATACCAGGACTTCTACGCCAATGAGCCTTTTGTCCGCGTAACCGACGCACCGCCCCAGTCCAAGCAGACGACCGGCTCCAACTTCTGCCTGGTGCATGCGACGGTCGACGAGCCGGCGGGACGGCTGGTAGTGGTAAGCTGTCTGGACAATCTGGTGAAGGGCGCCGCGGGGCAGGCGGTGCAGAACATGAACATCATGTTCGGGCTGCCGGAGGCGATGGGTCTGGAGGAGCTGGCGCTGTACCCGTAGGGCTCGATTCAGCAATACGTCTCAAGTTCCAGCCGCTCAAAGAGGGTTTTCTGGGGACACCCCAGTACCCGGCGGGGGCTTGGCCCCCTGCACCCCCTGGGCAACGGGCGCCTAACACGACCTGACCTGTCATTCTGGAGCCCTTCGAATAGGCTCAGGATAGACTCCGCGAAGAATCTACGGCTCACGCTGGCCCCGATTTTATCGGGGTTCGTCGTCCCGATTCATCGCCGATTCATCGGGACTCATCTAAAATGACACAATTGCGGGATTCATCAAAGGCCCCAATTTCCCAGAGCCACCGATGATCGGCGTGCCGAAATTTATCCAGGGCGGCCCTGCCCTGTGCTATCGTCGGTACGTACTCTCTGTCCGGCGGACTACCCGAAGCACCAAGACCACGGCGAGTTCGTCGTCGATATCGTAGATGATTCTGTAGGGACCTACACGTACCCGCCAAGTATGGCTTTGGCCACGAATCTTGCGAACGCCGGAAGGCCTGGGATCGTCCGCGAGAGCCTCGATGGATGTCTCCAACCTTGCCAGGTCCGAGGCAGGCAGCCTTTCGAGATTCCTCCTGCCTCCCGGAGTTAACTCGACTGTGTAGGGCACGGCCTACTGTTGTACGCCAGATTTGATCTGATCGAAGAACTCGCTGGCTTCGATACCGCCTTCACGACGCCATTCTTCTCGTACCTCATCGAGCCCTTGAGCTAGTTCCTCGTCCTCTTTCGCTTCCAGCCACTCCCTGACCGCCTCAGCAACGATATCTTTTGCGTGGCGGCCGGTCCGCGCCGCTTCAACCTTCAAGTCGATATACAGCCCTTCGTCGTCGAACACAACAGTCATGCGTTTAGACATCTGCACTCCTTTGTTGTTAAATGCTTACACGTCTATACGTCCACATATTGTAGGCAGACATGAGTTGAACTGCAAATCCAGCCGATGGGATATGGTTTATGAAGAGATCACATCGCGGCGTACTCGAAGGTACCAACGACTGCGGTGTAGACATGTGAGCAACCTTCTGACGTTGTATCGAGATTCTGTCCCGCCCACCCACCCGCACAGGTTATCTGGGGGCACCCCAGACCCCGACGGGGGCTGCGCCCCCTGCACCCGCGATTCGCTTTCGATACGCAACTTATTTGACACCCTCGGGTGCTTCGCCTACCATGATTCGAGGCCGTGCTAGGCGGGGAGATAGCGGTGCCCTGTACTCGCAATCCGCTCTAGCGAGGCTGAACTCCTCCCCGAGGTCTGCTTTCGGTGGCCTCTGTCGGCGGTGTCCGGCGTTGAGAGCCGGGTCCCGCGCGGCGGAAACCTGTGAACCCCGTCAGGTTCGGAAGAAAGCAGCGGTAAGCGGTCATTTCCGCGCGCCGCGGGCCCACCTGGCTTGAGCAGGCGCCGTCGATTATGTCGACGGAAGGGATCGAAGGGTGGTGCACGGCCTTCAGCTCCTCTTAACTATGCCCCAGTCCTCAACGGTGAAACGCCCTGACTCAAAGCTCTCCCGCGCTGGCGCTGGCCTGAGAAATCCGACAGCGAGAAAGTCCCTGGGCCAAAACTTTCTTGTCGACTCGCGCATCGTCAGCCGGATTCTGGCCTTCGCTGAGGTCGGTCCTGACGACGTCGTTCTGGAGATAGGCCCGGGACGGGGAGCGCTGACGGCCCAGCTCGCCAGGACGGCCGGTCGGCTGGTCGCGGTCGAGCTGGACGATGGTCTCGTGGCCAGCCTGCGAGACCGATTCGCCTCCGCGGCCAACGTCGAGATCGTGCACGGCGACGCCCGGGAGCTGCCGTTCGAGACACTGTTTGCCGCGGGCGAGCGCTACAAGCTGATCGCCAACCTGCCCTATTATGCCGCCAGCCGAATCGTCCGGAGGTTCTTGACGACGGATCCCAGGCCGGCTTCGATGGTCGTGATGTTGCAGCGGGAGGTTGCGAAGACGATGGCGGCCACTCCCGGCGGGATGGGACTGCTTTCGGTGATGGTCCAGCTATACGGCGTGCCCAAAATTGGCTTCTCGGTGCCGCCTCGGGCCTTCCGTCCGACGCCCAAAGTGACCTCTGCTGTCGTGCGCATCGACGTGCTGGATACCCCGGCGCTGGAGTTGGACTCCGAGGAGCGATTCTTCACACTCGTCACAGCCGGATTCAGCGCACCCCGCAAGCAGCTCCACAACAGCCTCGCGAACGGCCTCGGCGTCCCGGCCGAGTCGGCCAGGGCTATGCTGGAGTCGGCGGGGATTGAGGCGCGGCGACGGCCGGGAACGCTTTCGGTGCAAGAGTGGGGACAGCTTTATCGGGCATGGCGCGAGTGCCAGCCCGGATATCCCGACCTCCCCGTTGATCCGGCCGATGCTGACGATTGAGGCTCACGCCAAGATCAACCTAACGCTGGAGGTACTGGCACGTCGAGCGGATGGGTATCACGAGGTAGCGTCAATCATCCAGACGATCTCGCTCCACGACGCGCTGACCATCGAGCCCGCGGATTCGCTGTCGCTCACCTGCAACCGGAAAGACCTGGAGACAGAGGATAACCTCGCCTCCCGAGCCGCGGTGTTATTGAGGGATCATACGGGCAACGCCGACGGTGCGCGGATTAGCATCGAAAAACGCATCCCCGTGGCTGCAGGCCTGGGTGGGGGCAGCAGCGACGCGGCGGCGACCCTGGTCGGCCTAAACCGTCTCTGGGGCCTCGGCCTCGGCACAGAGGAACTTACGGCTCTAGCCGCCAGGCTAGGCTCCGATGTGCCATTCTTCGTTCAAGGTGGGACGGCCATCGTGCTGGGCAGGGGGGAGCGAGTGCGCACGCTGCCAGCCGCCGACATTCCCTGGATTGTGCTGCTGGCCCCCGATACGGGGCTGGCCGACAAGACCGCTTCCATGTACTCCGCCATCTCGACGAGCAGCTACACCAGAGGGGCGTTGACGAGGAAACTCGAGGCGAGGATTCGGGGCGGCGGGGACGTGCCTGCTCAGTTCCTGTTCAACGCCTTCGACGACGTGGCCCAGACCGTGCTACCCGAATCCTCCAGGCACCGGGAGGCGTTCGAGTCTCTGGGCGCCCGGGAGGTCCACCTGGCCGGCAGCGGGCCGACTCTTTTCGCCCTGGTGGCCAAGAAAGAGGTCGGCACGGCGATGCAGCTTCTGCTATCCGAGAGGTACGGCTGGCTGGCCTTCCTGGTGTCAGCGTGGCAGCCGCCGGAAGGGACGCCGTGGGAGCGCTAATCGCCGGGGCCGCCAGCGGGGCGTTCATGGCATCGGTCTTCGTTACTCTCGGGGTCTTCATGGCCTTCACGCTGATCAAAGACCCCTCGCCAGCCTGGGCCGCGGTGCTGGCGCGATTTCCGCCCGGTGGCGCGGTGATGGCGGTTGTGGCGCTGGCCTATCCGGTCTGGGGAGCGATCGGGATGGTCATGGGGCTTCTGTTCCTGGCCCTGGAAAACGGCGTGCCGGGAGGTGGGCTTGGCAGCCCCAACATGGCCTACTCGGCCTCGGTTACGATTGCCGCAGGCCTGTTGGCCGCGCCTCTCGTGCTACTGCTGAGACGGGTCTGGCAGGGCGTCGTCGGCATCGCCGCCTTCTCGGCGGCGATATTCGGTTGGCTGCTACCGTTCCTGGCCACGTGAGATTGCGACGACACTGATATTGTCAGTTTTCGACCTACACGTACACACCGTCAGAGGCAGTAGCGATAGCAGTCTGGCGCCTGAACAGCTCATCCGGGAGGCTACACGGATAGGGTTGGACGGCGTGTGCCTGACGGAGCACAGCGGCGGCTGGGAGCCAGCCGAGCTCCAGCGGGCCTTCGGCGACTCCGGCCTCACCGTGATCCAGGGCCTGGAAGTTGCCACCGACATGGGCCACGTCCTGGTGCTCGGCATGCACCGGTACGAGTCCGGTTTCGGACGGATTAGCGTGCTGCGCCGGGCGGTGGACAGGGCAGGCGGCGTGCTGATTTCGGCCCACGCCTTCAGGAACCTGTTCAGTCGGCCCCCGTACAACTCCAACCTGCTGTTCGCGGCAGGGCCTGACGGCCCTCGTGACGCCCGGGAGGCGTCCCGCCACCCGCTCTTCTCCGTCGTCGACGAGATCGAGGCCCTCAACGGCGCCAACAGCCTGGAGGAGAACGCCTTCGCGACAGACGTCGCCCGAAACTTGGGGCTGCGGGGAACAGGGGGGAGCGACGCGCACTCAATCCACGGGATCGGCCGGTGCGTGTCGGTCTTCGACGGTGAAATAAGATCACAGTCCGACCTGGTCGAAGCCCTCAAAGCGGGCGCGCACGCTCCGGCGCAGGAGTACAATACGGGGGGTCTCAAGGCCCTCTGACCGGCCGCGATTGGAGGTCTCAGCATGGACAAGCACACCGACGGCCTGCCTCACGGGGTGGTCATGCCGCCCCTCGCTTACGGAGTGCTGCTTGTGGCGACCGCGCTCGTGCATGTGTTCGTGTCGATCAGAGTGCTACCTGCGGGCAGCGTACAGTTCGCTGTGGGGCTGCCCGTAATCGCTTTGAGTCTGGCGATTTTTGTCTGGGCATTCGCTGCCTTGCGAAGCGTAGGGGAACACCCTGAGCCAGGGCGACCGACCGAGACGATCACCACCACCGGGCCGTACGCCTTTTCGCGCAATCCCATCTACGTGGGGTTCACCTTATTAGCCGCCGGCATTGGTCTCTCCGTGAATTCCGCGTGGATGATCGCGGGCGTCCCGTTGTCCCTAGGCGTGGTCTGGTGGGGGACCGTGTTGCGGGAGGAAAGATACCTCCAGAGCAAGTTCGGCGAGAGCTATCTGGCCTATAAGCGCCGCGTGCCACGTTGGCTTCTGGTATTTTGACGACGCGATGACCCAACCAACTATGGACCTCTCGGTCCAGACCGACCCGCTGAACGAGACCTGGATAGCGCTGGACCTCGAAACGACCGGTCTTTCGCCCCGGTCCGATGAGATCATCGAGGTTGGCGCTGTCAGGTTTCGTGGCGATGAGGTGCTCGATACGTTTGAGGCCTTGGTGAACCCGGGTCGTCGCCTCTCTCGGTTCATTGTCGGACTAACCGGCATCCGTCAGAGGGATGTCGATGCGGCGCCGTCGTTTGGCGAGATCGCCGTCCGGCTAATGGCCTTCTTGGGCGCCACGCCGCTGGTGGGTCACAACGTGGACTTCGATCTCGGGTTTCTACGGGCCAAGGGTCTGCGCCTGCCCAACCCCGTATGCGACACCTGGGAACTGGCGTACGTTTTGCGGCCCGATCTGAAGTCCTACGCGCTGGGCAGCCTGACAGGGGAGGTGCAGGCAACGCACGAGACCCCCCATCGGGCCGTCGACGACGCCAACGCTACCCGCCAAGTTTTCCTGGCGCTCCTGCGAGAGCTGGACGGCCTGGATGAGCTGACGCTGGCGGAGATCGGCCGGCTGGCCCAGCGGTCGGGCATGAAGCTGCGCTCGGCCATCGGGCCAGGTCGTCCGTCGTCGGCACGGCGGCCCAGGATGCCGACACGCGACGAGGCCGGGCGTCAGACCAGGCCGCCCATCTCGGGTCTGGACGTCGAAGCGCTGGCCGGCCGCCTCGCCCATCGGAGGCCCCTCCGACCAAAGGAGCAGGCAACGCCGGTGGACCCGGACTGGGTCGAAACGGCGCTCCGGTCCGGCGGCGACTTCTCCGGCGCGATAGACGGTTTCGAGGAGCGCGAAGAGCAGGTGGAGATGGCGCGGGCCGTCGCCGAGACGTTGAACGAAGGCGGCCGGCTGATAGTTGAGGCGGGAACGGGAGTGGGCAAATCTCTGGCCTACCTGCTGCCCGCGGCCATCTACGCGGCCCAGAACAACAAACGGGTGGTGGTCTCGACCAACACCATCAACCTACAGGAGCAACTTGTTCACAAGGACCTTCCCATGCTCGTGGAGGCGTTGTCCGCAGAACCTGAGCTATCGGGCCAGGACCTCGACTACACGCAGCTCAAGGGAAGGTCCAACTACCTTTGCGTCAGGAAGTGGCAGCACCTGAGGGCCCAGGAGAACCTGGACGAAGCTGAGGCGAGGCTGGTGGCCAAGACCCTCCTATGGCTTCGGTCGACCGGTACCGGGGACAGGGCCGAGATCAACCTGGGCGGCTGGAACGCCGCCGCTCCGTGGGACAGGCTGTCCGCACAGGGAGACTGCAGTGCCACCGGGAGCGCATGCTTCCTGAGGTCCGCTCGTGACCGGGCCGCCGCCGCCCACATCGTCGTGGTGAATCACGCACTACTCCTCTCCGACCTGGCCATGGGCGGTTCAGTGATCCCCGACTACGACATTCTCATAATCGACGAAGCGCATCACCTCGAGGAAGAGGCCACCCGCCAGCTTGGCTTTGACCTCCCACAGTCCGCCTTCGACGATCATTCCCAGGCCCTGGGCGGAGACAGGGGTTTGCTCAGCGATGCCGTGGCTGCCGTGGGCCGGTCCGAACTCGGAGACCCAAGACGCGAGTCCGTTTGGCAGACTGTTGGGACGGCCACCGAGGTCATTCCACGGCTGCGGGAGGCACTGGCCGGGCTGTTCATCGGACTGACCGCCGCGCTGTTCCCCGACGCTGCGGGTAGATCGGACCGTAACGGCGAGGCCAGAGTGACGCCCTCGACGCGGACGCAGCCGGCGTGGTCGGAGCTGGAGGTCCTGTGGGAGAACGCGGACCTGATGCTCTCGGAGCTTGGCAGCTCCCTGGCCAGCCTTCACGGGACCCTCGACGGCCTCGACGCTGAGGACGATTCTAGCCAAGAAGGCATGATGCTGGAGCTTGGCGAGCAGGTGGCGATGAACGGCCTGCTGAGAGGCCGTCTCAGGGAGTTCGTGGCGGAGCCCCGAGAAGACGGCATCTATTGGGCGACACGCTCCGCCCAGTCCAACGACATCTCGCTGCACCTGGCGCCGCTTCACGTGGGCGAGACCCTGGACCGGACCTTATACTCCGCCAAGGAGTCCGTTGTGCTTACTAGCGCGACGCTCAGCACCAACGGCAACTTCAACCATGTTACGGAGCGAGTGGGGTTCGATGATGCTCGCCATCTGCTGCTGGGCTCACCGTTCGACTACGAGCGGGCGGCGCTGGTATGCGCGCCGCGAGACATGGCCCAGCCGTCTGCTGCCGAGTACCAGTCGGCGGTGAACGACGCGGTGCAGTCGGCGGCGCTGGCGGCCGGTGGCCGGACGATGACGTTGTTCACATCCCATGCGGCGCTGCGAGCCTGCGCGTCTGCGGTGCGCGGCCGGCTGCGCAGAAAGGGGATCGAGGTGCTGGCCCAGGGCGTCGACGGCGCGCCCCAACGGCTGTTGACCAGGTTCCTGGAGCGGCCAGAATCGCTGCTTCTGGGCACGTCCAGCTTCTGGGAGGGGGTCGACCTGGCCGGTGACGCACTGCAGGTGCTGGTCGTGGCGCGGCTGCCCTTCAACGTTCCGACCGACCCGGTGTTCGCTTCTCGCTCGGAGCTATACGAGGACCCGTTCAACCAGTACGCCGTGCCCCAGGCCATACTGCGGCTTCGGCAGGGGTTCGGGCGGCTCATCAGGACCAGGTCCGACAGGGGGGTCGCGGTCATACTGGACCAGCGCGTGCTCTCCAGAGGCTACGGCCGCGCCTTCATGCGCTCGCTGCCGCCTGTGAGCGTCAGCACGCCACTGCTGGAAGATCTGCCCGGTGAGATCGAGCGGTGGCTGGGGCGCTAGGGTGTTGTTCTTGCACGCTCGTATTCGTCATTGCGAGAAGTCCCGATTCATCGAGATTCATCGGGACGACGAAGCAATCTGGCGGAGGGTGGGTGCTTGCCGCGCGAATATCGTGAGTCTGAGGGATAGGACACAAGATGGCTTTTGTCGACATCCCCGGACCGCTGGACCTGGGCGCGACTTTGGAGAGCGGCCAGGCCTTCCGGTGGTCGCGGCAGGAAGGCGACGACGGCTGGTTCCGAGGCATCGTGTTCGGGAATGAGGTCCGTCTGCGCCAGGCGCCTGCAGGCGTCGAGTTCACGTCTACGCCCGGACCGGACGAGCGAGTCGCTCCGCTTATCAGGGACTACCTCAGAGTCGACGATGACCTGCCTGTGATCTACTCTCTCCTCGAAAAAGACGACCAGGTCAAAGGGGGCATCGAGCGGTATCGCGGCATGCGGGTCCTGCGGCAGGAGCCCTGGGAGTGCCTCGTCTCCTTCATCTGCTCAGCGAACAACAACATCCCCCGCATTACCCGGAACGTCGAGGACATGGCCTCCGCCTTTGGCTCGCCCATCCTCGAAGGCACGTCGGACAGTAACGCCTTCCCCACCACCGAGCAGCTTGCGGACGCCGGGGAGAGCGCACTGCGGGAGCTGGGCCTGGGGTTCCGCGCCAAGTACGTCGCGGCGGCGGCGGAACGGGTCGCGCATGCGCAGATCGACCTGTTCAGCTTGCGGGAGGCATCGTACCAGGAGGCCCTGGACGCGCTGATCGAGCTTCCTGGTGTAGGGGACAAGATCGCCAACTGCGTACTGCTCTTCTCGCTGAACAAGCTGGAGGCCTTCCCGGTGGACGTGTGGATCGACCGGGCGCTGCGTGAGTGGTATTTCGAGCCGAACGGCGAGACGGTACCGCGCAATCGGATGCGGACGTGGGCCCAGGCGAGGTTCGGGCGTTACGCAGGCTACGCAAACCAGTACCTGTTCCACGACCGGAGGCTTGCGGGACGGGGAGGCGGCCAGCCGGGCTAGCGCGAACAAGGGGCGCCGGGCCGTTTGAGCTTCATATTTTCGTAGCGGACACGGTGAGTCGTACACGGATGGCAAACGTCACACAAGTTACCAACGCCAGGTCACGCTTCCAATCCAGTCACCGGTGGCGCACACACTTGTTGCCGTTCTCGGCATTAGTGGTCCTGGCGGTCATTGCGCAGACTCTCGTGGTCGGATGTACACCTGTGTACGACGCCGATCATTTTTTCGAAAACGGCGAGTTCGAAAAGGCGATACAGGAGTACGATCGGGCGATTGAAGAGAACCCAGAGTACGACCTTGCGTATAACAATCGGGGAGTTTCTTACGCAAGCCTCGGTCAGCCCCGCCGCGCGATCGAAGACTTTAACCAGGCTATCCGCGTCGAGCCCCTTGAGTCCCTTTACTACTTCAATCGAGGACTGGCATATGCCGACCTAGGTGATACCAGAAGTGCGTTAGAGGATTTAGATAGGACGATCGAGATGAGTCCTAACGGGTTTCATAGTCCTATCCACGGAAGAAACGCTCCGCATGTTACGAGAGGCATGGTCCATGAGACCATGGGAGACGATGAACAGGCTCTACGGGACTACGACAGGGCTATCGAGCTCGACCAGGATGACCCGTACGCCTATTTCTTGCGCGGCACCGTCCGACTCGGCGACTATATCGAAGCGGTAAGCGATCTCGACAGATCAATAGCGATGAACCCGACGGACCCCGAGACGTTTGCGGCCAGAGCACTGGCTTACACGTTTCTGGGTAATGAGGAAATGTCCAAGCAAGATGCGCTTCGAGCGGAAGAGATCGGCTTCGACGGGGAGACGCTCGATCAGCGCTTGAAGCAAGCCGAGATTAGTCGCTGACCAGTGGCTTCGTGCGAGGACGCGACACGCGCACGCGTGAGCTAGTGCCTGCCGGACTCCCGGGAGGTCGACCTCGCTATGGGCTGCCCGCGGATGTGCCTCCGTCCACCATGTATACACCCCCGGTGCAAAAACTACTGTCATCACTGGCGAGAAACAGCATCATCTTTCCAACTTCCTCGGGGTCCCCGTAGCGCTGCAGCGGAATCCGCGCGGCAAAGGTCTCCTTGGCCTGATCGATCGTCGTATGCGGGCTGTCCGCCGCCGAAACACGCATCCCCTCAATTGAACGCATCATACGGGTCTCAGTCGGGGAAGGATTGACGCAGTTCACTCGGATGCTCAGCGGGGCACACTCCAGCGCGGCAGTGCGCATCAGCCCAATGACCGCATGCTTGCTCGTGTTATACGCCGACATGCCGCTAGTCCCCCGAATCCCCGCGGTGGACGAGGTGATGACGATGCTGCCTCCACCACGATCTCGCATCACCGGAATCACGTGCTTGAGACCGAGCCAGACGCCACGCACATTTACCGCCAAGACGCGATCGAAGACGTCAACCGGAT
Source organism: Dehalococcoidia bacterium (assembly GCA_965248005.1). GTDB lineage: Bacteria > Chloroflexota > Dehalococcoidia > Lucifugimonadales > UBA1123 > CBDFIE01. The sequence goes on along the minus strand of OZ252049.1, from coordinate 149,928 downwards.
AGTCCGGAATAGGATGGATTTCTCCTTCGATCCCCGCGTTGGCCACAAGAACATCGATGCCACCATAGCGCTCGACTGCCGCGGCGACATAGTTTTGTACCTGTTCAGGCTGAGTAGTATCAGCCACGACATAGCTGGCCGTATCGCTTCCGACGTGCTGTACCGCGCTCTGAAGCCCGGCCTCGTTGAGATCGACCAATACCACCTGCGCACCTTCGGCGGCGAATAGACTCGCAGCCGCCTGGCCGATGCCGCCCGCCGCCCCCGTAATGACAGCCACTTTGCCTGTGAGCCGTTTCATCGCGCACCTCTCTTGGCGTTGTAGTCCGTATCAGACAGCCCCAGTCGAGACCCCTTTTCTTCGTTTCCAGGACTGATTTTCTGACCAATCCAACCCTTCGGTCGATCACGCGGTCGGCGTGAATGTGGGGATAAGCGCAGCCCAAGATTACTTGATTCTGTGCCTCGATTCAAATTCCGCAGACGAAAACGAGTTGTACGCGTGAACTGCCCCTGCTATCATGCGCGCGCATGCCCGTTGCGACCGGGAATGGCCGCGAAACGCCGTGGCTCCGTCTGTCTCAAGCTTCCCATTCTCCGAGGGTAGGCTACCTGCCCCGCACGATCAACCGAGCGCGTCGCCATCTCCGCGATCTCGGGACAAAAGAGGTACGTAATGCCCGCGACTGTTTACCCGACAGGTACTACGATCTACAACCCTGAAAAATGCTGGAACGGCTTTACGTTGTTTCCTGCTGAAGGGTCTGCCCAACTCATCGACATGAACGGCAACACGGTCAATTCTTGGGACGGGCTTGGCGGCTATCCCACTAAGATGCTCCCCAACGGTGACATCATGGGGACCAGCGGCCGTCGGGTCGCATTGAGATACGCAAAGAACGGCGATAGCAGCGACCTATTGCAGGTAGATTGGGACGGAAATATCGTCTGGGAGTTCAGCCAGTACGAGCTTGTTGAAGGATACGGTGAAGAGCCAGCTTGGACAGCTCGATGGCACCACGATTACCAACGAGATGGCAATCCGGTGGGATACCATGTCCCTGGAATGGAGTCTCTTGTCGACAGCGGCAATACTCTCATTCTCTGCCACAAGAATATCAAGAGACCGGAGATAAGTAATACGCCACTATGGGACGGGACTATTATCGAGGTTACATGGGACGGAAAGATAGTCTGGGAGTGGGTATGCAGCGACCATTTTGACGAGATGGCATTCAGCAAAGAGGCCAAGGAAGCCATCGCGCGCAATCCGAATATCACGGCGCCGATAACGGACACGGGCGTTGGCGCTTCTCTTCAGAATGTTCAGACCCTGCCCGAGCCTAGCGACGATCAGGTCGGAGACTGGGTCCATATGAACTCGATATCCTACCTTGGTCCCAACAAGTGGTACGAGGGCGGGGATGAGCGCTTTCATCCGGAGAACATCATTTGGGACGGCCGCCAGACCAATCATATTGCCATCATAGACAAGAAGACAGGTAAACTGGTCTGGCAGGTGGGGCCAGAATACACGGCTACGGAGGCGCTACGGAAGCTGGGCCAGATCGTCGGTCAGCATCAGGCCCACATGATTCCCAGGGGGCTGCCGGGCGAAGGGAACATCCTGCTGTACGACAATGGTGGTCGGGCAGGCTTCGGCGCCCCAAATCCAAGCGCGCCCACCGGCGCCGGCTACGCTCGCAGGGACTACTCCCGCATTCTGGAGTTCGACCCGATAACGCTGGAAATTGTATGGCAATACACACCGCTTGAAGCCGGATTTCTTGGATATGAGCATGCCTCCTATCTCTATAGCCCGTCGATAAGCGGAGTGCAGCGATTGCCTAACGGGAACACGCTGATATGCGAGGGCCAATCCGGCAGGTTATTTGAGGTCACGAGCGACCATGAACTCGTGTGGGAATATGTTGCCCCGCACAAGGAGAGTCTGGAAGGCGACAGGATCACTATTATTTACCGCGCGTATCGAGTTCCCTACGAGTGGGCGTCTCGGGTCCATAAGCCGGAGGAAATACCGGTACCGCGCATCGACAATCGTCACTTCAGAGTACCCGGGTCTCCGCCCAATAAACCTGGGACCGTAACGAAGGTTAAACTCGGCCGCCGAAACGGCGCGACCCGATAGCGTCATTTGGACTGAAAAGATCGCTCGGGTAACGGTGTAAATACGCCGGATTTGGCGCATCCAGACCGGGCCGGCGGCTGTATGGCTGTGGCCACACCGTTGAAAGGCAATTCTTCTGCGCCGGAGACATGAGCCCGTAGCCATCGAATTGTTGCTCGCGGCCTGAAACCCCAAACTTGGAAGGCCCTATCGAGATACCATAACCACGGGCCGGAGATAGGGGAGGTGGCACTTCCCGCAGACAGGTGGGAGGGCGCGGTCCCAGGGGGAAGCGCAGGCATCGGGCTGGGACCGGTCAAAGCGGGGTGCGCGCCGTCCCTGGCGCATTTACGGTCACAAATCTGCAAGAAACCTCCTGGAATGCGGACCGCTATCGGTGCAATAGTAGTCCTAATTCGATGATCCTTCCCAGGAGGCGATGCTCTCCTAACTACCGGTACATCCACAACAAGTGCACCATGGAGGTATCGACATGCAGCGCCGTATAGCTCTCGCTCGACTCTTGATGTTGGCGGCATTGGCATGTGGAGTGATCGGCCTGATCGTGGGCCTTGGCGATCGGGTGTGGAAGCTGGGCCCCACGGGCTGGTTCACCGGCGGATCGCTTCTGGCGGTGCTTACGCTGGTGGTCCTGGCCGACGAGTACTTTGCGAGGCGCACCGGGGACGGCTGATCGCTGGGCGCTTCCGACTCGGACGCGTCCTTACAGGGGCAGACCGCCGCCATTTATGTTCTGCGGGCGCGCGAGAAGGCCACCCAATCATCCCACGTAGGCGCATTGCCGATGTCTGTACAGCAAAGGGCGGCGCGCCAATCGTGAAAGATCGGCACACCGCCCCGAAGACGATGCCGAGGTGGCGAAATTAGTAAGCACGACGGTCTAGAGAACCACAGGCGAGATTCCGCCTCGCGGGTTCGAAGCCGGCCCTGAGCACCAGCGCATTAGTGACGCGGCAACGAGGGAGTGAAGCGCTCACATTCGCGAAGGGTGCGGGCTCGCAAGCCGTGCCATTATGACCATAACTCGGTGGCCTACATATGCTGCTCCCGATATTACGTTCGCAGGTCAGACTTCCGAGGCTTGGTTTAGGGCACCTGTTCCAGTTAAACCGAGGTCGCCAAGTAGGTGGTGTGACTCGGCGACCTCTGGCAAAGCAACGGCGGCAAGGAGTAACCCGCCGTTGGTTCGTGCCCAGTCTACCTCGTATGGCGAGGTATTTCAAGCGGCCACACCACCTACGCTCACTTGTACAGGATTGCCTTGAAACCTTACGATTGCAGAGGGTGTCCGGCAACTGGCTCGCCAGCGACGCAGTCTAAGTCCGCGAGACATATCAGCGAGTAACTAGATTGACATCTGATCTGAGCATCACGGAGGAGACTGGTGGAGAAGCGACAATACACATGCGACAAGTGTGAAGGAACCGACTATGAGGCAGGAGAGATCAGGACGACGGGTTCGGGCATATCTCGATTCGTAAATCTCCAGAATCAGAAATTCGCCACTGTGTCATGTACTAGATGTGGCTACACAGAGGTGTACCGGTTAAGAGCCGGCGGAACAATCGGCAACATATTTGACGTGCTGACGAATTAGAGATCAGAAACCAGCGGCACAACCAGGTGAGTATCAGCAACAACCACAGTGTTCCTTGCCCGCACGTCAGGACGTAAGTACCTCGCAGGATATCGAATCCGCTGAGGTGTTTCGGCCGACGCGCGGCGCATTGCCTAGCCGGATAGTGAAAGAGCAATCATGGCACAACGAGGCCGTTCTGCTCGCGAGACTCAGGCCGAGGTCGAGGCGGCACGCACCAGGGTGAATCGGCCCAGGTCGCGCTTGACCATGCCCGCGGGCCGCTCGCTCGGCTGGCTTCTACTTGGGCTCGCACTGGGTTTCATCTTGACCGTCGCGGCCATCGCTCTGCTGCCCGAGGATGTCACAGAGTGGATAGCTGACTTCCTTGGGGAGGATGCCGAGAACGGGGAGATTCTGGCCGCGTCCGAGTTGCCACCGACCCCGGAGGAGGTGGGCACTATTGCTGCCAAGTCATCTGTGATGGAGGTTAGTACCGCGACCGTTGCCACCGCTACGGTTGCCTCGGTAGTGGAATCGCGCGAACGAGTGGCGCCCGAGCCCGTATCCGCGCAAGAGGCGTTCGCTGACATGTTCCAGAACGCCACGCGGATACACAGGGTCAGTATCGATGACATCGAGAACTGTCGAGTCACGTCTCAATACGATGTCAAGCTCGGCGATGTTGTGTCAGTGGAGGTGGCCCTCGCGCGAAAAGAAGATGAGCTGAGTGGCATACTTGGCAGGTTCCAGCCTTACTTCTTTCACATCAAGGACACATCAGGCGACGGTGTACTTGGGAATCATGCTGAGCGCAGCTACGCGCCTTGAATTTCCAAGCTTGCTGTCGCCGGGGGGGCGCGCGAAATGTCGAGGGGATCACTTTCAGCCCTCCAGGGCCGAGAGCGTTTGCGCTCATGCTCGACCACCGGTAACTCTCGGCTATCGCATTACAAAAAAAGCCGCCCCCGACTTGGTATCACCAGGATACGCCCTTTCCAGGGATATCCGCGGGGTGGCTTTCCCCCGCGAAGGAGCCTGGTTAGCGTAGTAGCCACTGGCTTTTCTGTCGGGAGCGACTCCTCACGTTGTAGCATATGGCGCTGAAGACTCGAAACGAGCCGAGACCAGCTACGCTATCAACGAGACCTCAGAGTTCCATCGGCCAGCCTGGGTTTCAGGGCATCGCTGACGTATGCTATCCTAGCTTGCGATCGGGGAGTGGCGCAGCTTGGTAGCGCACCTGCATGGGGTGCAGGGGGCCGCTGGTTCGAATCCAGTCTCCCCGACTCTTCTGTATTTGGACCCCGACGACTGGCTTTCTGTTTCCGTCAGGCCCGTGCTGCGAAGATGCTGAATCCCAACCGCGAAATGTTGGCAGCACAGCGCTGGATCGCCAGGCCCTTACACCTCGCCGGCGGCCCAAGCCCTGATCAGGTGGTGGGCGATGGCCAGCGGCTGGGGCACCGCCAGCTCGGGGTTCGAGCCGTCTAAAGCCTGCAGCACCTCTTCCCGATCGAACCACTGCACGTCGTTCATCTCCTCGTCGTCCATGGCGATCTCGGTGGTCAGTGCGTCTGCGTGGCAGCCGATCATCAGAGAGGAAGGGAAAGGCCACGGCTGGGAGGAGTGGAAGCGGATGTTCCCGACGCTGATCCCCGCCTCCTCCATGACCTCCCTCGCCACGGCCTCCTCGATCGACTCGCCCTGGTCGACGAACCCCGCCAGAGCGGAGTACATCCGCATCCGGCTCAGGCGACCGCGGGACTGGCCCAGCAGACACCGGTCACCGTCGGAGACTACGGTGATAACCACCGGATCGGTGCGGGGGAAGTGCTCGGTCCGGCAGCTGGGGCACTCCCGCTTTTGGCCCCCACGCTTGGGCTCGGACCGATGGCCGCAGACGGAGCAAAACCGGTGGCGGTTGTGCCAATCGATCTGTGCCCTGGCCTGGGCGAGTATTCCTGCGTCAGGCGCGCTCAGGTAAGCGGCGGCGCTCCTGGCGTCCTCGAACCGCGAGCCTTTGGCGGCGGCGAGCTGGTCGCTGTTTCCACGAACACCCGATACATCGACAGCGAAGTAGGCGGCTCCATCCAGCAGGCCCAAGAATACTGGAGCTTTATCGGTGGCCAGCCCCACCAGGTCGCCGGTGCCAATCCAGGCCAGGCTATCGCCGGAGACAAGTACGTTCAGGTCGTGAAGGGGCAGGAACTTGCTGCCGGGATCACGGCTTCGGGCGCTGATCCACGCCTCGTCACGGCGCTCGCGTTCGCCCCGGTCCAGCGGGTTGCCCGCGTAGACGTGGACGCGAGGTCTGGCGTTCGACCGTTCGTTTGGTTCGAGGGATGTTCCCGACATATCGTTCTCCTGAGTGGCCGACTGGCGGCTGGGTGTCCGGCGGCTCGGTGTTGCGAGCGCCGGAAGCAACATTAAACGGTCGGGGTCAGTCGACTCGTAAAGCGCCTGTCGTCTAGGGTCGGACGGCGCGTTTCGGTGTTTGTGCGAGTTTGGCGAGCATCGGCTGGGCCAGCTTCACGAACGTGCAGGCCAGCCGGCGCGTGTCGCGTGGATCGATCAGGTCCACAACGTCGCCCTTGTGCGCAGCCTTGAACGGCGAGCGAAGACTAAGCAGCCGGTTCTCGATCATCTCACGATGGGCGTCAGGGTCGGGGGCCGCGTCGATCTCCCTTCGGTATGCGGCCGCGACGCCGCCTTCGATGGGAATGCCGCCCCACTCGCCAGCCGGCCAGCCGAACCGCAAGTTGAGCCCATTCGGGTGGCCGAGGCTATGGATGGCGTCCGCGGCCACGCCGTACGCCTTGCGGACGTTGAACTCGACCTTGGGCACCTGCGCTTCGGCGCTGGCGATAAGCGCGCGAACGCCGCGCCGCATGGTTGCCTTCCTCTCCGCATGGGACCCCAGCATGAATCCGGGCATGTCGAGGAAGATCACGACAGGCATGTTGAAGGCATCGCAGAGGTCGACGAAATGGGCGTACTTGTCAGCGGCCTCACCGTCCATCGCGCCGGCCATCTTCGTTGGATCGCTGCCGATTACGCCGACGCTGTAGCCATCGAGTCGGGCGAACCCGGTGATGACCGCGCCGGCCCAGTGGCGGCGCATTTCGAAGAACTCGCCGTTGTCGACCACGAGGCTGATCAGCTTACGAGGGTCGTAGCCGCGTCGTCGATTGGAGGGGATGACGTTCAACAGCTCCTCAGGCCGGCGGTCGGGCGGGTCTCCGGTTTCAACGCGAGGCGCCACATCGCTGGTGGTATTGGGCAGATAGGACAGAAATTGTTTGATCTGCTCAAAGGCCTCTTCCTCAGACTCGGCCTCGTTATCGACCTGCCCGCTGTCGTGGACGTGCATCTGCGCGCCGCCCAGGGCCTCTTTATCCAGCTCCTCACCTATTGCGCGACGGACGACCGGCGGGCCGGACGGGAAGATCTGCGACTGGCCCTTGACCATCACGGTGAAGTGGGACATCAGCGCGAATGCCGCAGGAGCCCCGGCGACCGAGCCCATTATTCCCGCAGCGACCGGCACTCGGCGGAGAAGCTCGGCCGCACTCCACCAAATGCCCCCGTCCGGGAGACCCATGTGTCCCGCGGCCTCGTCGGACTTGGAGCTGTGGCCGACGCCTTCGACCAGTTGAACGTAGGGAATGCCGTATTGTGTGGCCAGGGGCCTTATGAACTGAGACGCGCTCTTGCGCACGTTGTGCGGGCTGCCACCGGAAATGGTGAAGTCATCGCCACCGATGGCGACCGGTCGACCGTCGATCTCCGCCAGACCCATGACGTAGGCCCCGGGCGTGAAACCGCTGAGGTTGCCCTTGTCGTCGTACTCGGCCGCGCCAACCAGCGGGCCTGCTTCGACGAAGCTTCCCGGATCAACCATCTTTTCGATACGCTCGCGGATCGTGTAGCGCCCGCCTGAATGTTGCCGTTCGATGCGCTCAGGTCCGCCCATCTCCCGGCCGAGTCCTCTGATGTAGTCGATGTCCTCGATAGCCTGCTCCCAGTCCATTCCAGGCTTCCAAGTTTCGCGGTCGGGATCTACGGGCATTTTGCCCTCCTAGCTGAGTTATCACGAGAGCTTCATCGTGGAGGCCCTCGATGTGATGCTGGCTTCGGCCCAGGGCCTTGAGCGCCCCGACTCCGGTGGGGGAATTTTAGCACGAGCAAAATCGGGGTCAACGATACCGGCGCCACGTACAAACCCCTTAGCGGGCGGTGATGTGATTGGCTTGACGCGACCGATCGTCAGAGCGGTGCGCTCGCGAGACAAAGCGAGCGGCGGTTGGCAAATTGCCGACCGCCGTCAGGATTCGTCGGGGGTTATGCTAGCTGCGCCTACCGGCCTTGCTCGATCTGCTGGCGTTGCCAGTCGTAGTCGACGCCTGCGTCGTAGAACCTGTCCGGGTTCTCGACCGCCCAGACCTGCTTGCGGATGATGTAGTTATCTGGCTCCAGCGCCATTCCCTCCCGCCACAGGGTCATGGCCGCTTCGACGTTGCCCGCCCGGTACTCTTGTAAACCTTCGCGGAACAGCGAGTTGGCCTGATCGTGCTCGCCGCCGATCACGTCAACGTGTAGCGAGTCCAGTGACGAGACGCCGGGGCCGTGTATCCATTCCCCGACGATCTGCTTCGTTTCCGGCCGGCGAATATCGAACCCGCCCAGCCGCCGGTATTCGATGATTCCACGCTGGTCTATCAGGTAGCCATTGGGGATGGCCTTGAACCGGTATAGCTGCCCCAGCAGGTTCTCCTAGTCGACCACCGTCGCGAACGTCGCGCCGACCTTTTCCACGAATGGCCTCGCCACGTGAGCACCCTGCGCGTCCATGGCCACCGATAGTATCTCGACTCCGGCCTCGGGCAGCCTATCGGACTCGTAAAGTTGCTGCCATACAGGCAGCTGCTCCCTGCACGCTCACCAGGATGCCCACATGAACAGGATGACCCTCTTGCCACGATAGCTAGACAGGCTGACCGGCTGGCCATCCAGCGAGGGCAGGGTGAATTCCGGCGCCGGATCGCCGACGTCGACAGCCTTGTGCTCCAGTCTCTGTGCGCTCAACGCGTCTCTCCAAAAATCAATTTCGAGGACTGTGGCCGCGTCGTTCGCGGGTTGTCGACTGGGATCGATGTCGGTGGAGCCAACGGCCCCAGGTATTCAGAAAGTTCAACCAACGCCGTGGAAGCCAACCTCGACCACGTCACCAGTGACCATAACCGGCGTGATTCGCTCGCCGCCGGTCAGCTCCTCGACTGAGGCCCATTTGTCGGGGTCCCGCGACAGGTCGATCTCGTCGTAGCCGACTTCCAGCTCGTCCAGCTCCGCCTTGAGGGCGTCTGAGTATGCACAGTCCGGGTGGGTGTAGAGCGTGATCGTATCGGCCAAGTCGAACCCCCGAATTTCCGCAGTCGTAAGGTGTGGCTACCATTCTAGGAGATCGAGATATCGAACGTAAAGCTGTGGGAGATCCCTGCCCCACGGGAGTATCGGCTGATCTCTTCAGATACATACGCCTCACACTAAGCACATGTGCGGGATGTACTGGACGAGTACAATCCCTTGACCCGCTCGCCGCCGCTATGCTACGGTTTTTGCGACCTTGAGGGTCGAGAACAAGCGTTGAAGGGGAGTAGTAGGGGATAGGCGCGCTATAGAGAGCCGGACAGGCGGTGGAAATCCGGCGCGTGGAGGTCTCCGAACTCGCCCTGGAGCTTGTGGCCGGACGGGCGCCGATGGGCGGCACTACGGTTGGATGGCACGCACCGTTACCGCGTCGAGAGGTCTGACGCAGAGCGTCAGGCAATTCGCAGAGCGTCAGGCAATTAGGGTGGTACCGCGGGGTTTTTCGAATTCGGATCCCGTCCCGAGATTCAGGGACGGGTTTTTTGTTGGCTTAGTAACGGGCGCCAGCCATATGGAGGTGGCAGGTGCGGGGCGGGGCGGGGCGGGGTGTTGATGGAGGGCAGTGACCGCTCGGGGTGAAGGGGCGGAGCCGACCGGCCGGGAGGCCGCAGGGGTCCGGGCCTTCCACGAGGGAGCGGCAGGGCGTTGCCGACGGCAATCGACGTCCAAGAAGGAGCGGAGCCCCGCCGGGGTGCGGGAGCGGAGCCCCGCCGGGGTCCGGGATGTCCGCGGTATTCTCTCCTATACCCGAAGGGGGCTGGGCGATGACCAGCGCAATCGACGCGCAACGATGGACGAAGTCCGGACGGGTGCAGGGGCGAAGCCCCGTCGGCGTCCGGGGTGTCCCCGGTTCTCTTAAACTTTCTGGGGGTGGGGACGCGCGCCCCGCCGACAATTCTAGAGTTACCGAAGCCACCACACGCAGATCACGGAGCTGAAAATGGCGACAGCCAGAACAACTGCCACCAGGTTCGACCACGCCGCGATCGCCGCCAAGTGGCAGGAACGGTGGGAGCGGGAGGGCACCTACGCGACCCGTGATGACGACCCCCGGCCCAAGTGGTACGAGCTCCACATGTACCCCTATCCGTCGGGCGACCTGCATATCGGCCACTGGTTTGCCATGTCCGGCGCCGACGTACATGCCCGGTTCAAGCGAATGCAGGGCTACAACGTGTTGCACCCCATGGGCTTCGACGCCTTCGGCCTGAACGCCGAGAACGCTGCCATCGCCAGGGGCATCCACCCATTCACGTGGACGATGAACAGCATCCGGAACATGCGCCGTCAGCTCCGGTCGATGGGCCCTTCCTACGACTGGGACCGCGAGATCGTCACTTGCGAGCCGGACTACTACAGGTGGAACCAGTGGTTCTTCCTCCAGTTCTATAAGGCGGGGCTGGCCTATCGGGCCGAAGCGCCGGTCAACTGGTGCCCTTCCTGCGTCACCGTCCTCGCCAACGAGCAGGTGATCGACGGGCTGTGCGAGCGCTGCGACACTCAGGTCACGCATCGGGACATGAGCCAGTGGTTCTTCCGCATCACCAGGTACGCCGACGAGCTCCTCGACCAGTCAAAGATCAACTGGCCCGAAAAGATCAACACCATGCAGACCAACTGGATCGGGCGCAGCGAGGGCGTCGAGATCGAGTTCGATATCTCGGAGTACAGTCTCGACGACAAGGTGTTGAAGACCTACACGACCCGCATCGATACGATATTCGGCGTCACCTTCGTCGTCCTGGCGCCGGAGCACCCGCTGGTAGAGGCGCTGACGACACCCGAGCAGGCCGCTGAGGTCAAGGCGTACGTCGAGCAGGCGAGACTCGGGACCGAGGTCGAACGGCTCTCGAATGAGCGCGAGAAGACTGGCGTCTTCACCGGCGCCTATTGCGTGAACAGACTCAACGACGAGCGCGTGCCTATATTGGTCGGAGACTACGTGCTCCACACATACGGAACGGGGGTCGTCATGGGCGTGCCGGCCCACGACCAGCGTGATTACGTCTTCGCCAGGAAATACGACCTGCCCATCCGCGTCGTGGTGGCGCCTCCCGGTTGGGACGGCGAGGAGCTGGAGGAGGCCTATCTGGCGGAGGGCACCCAGGTGGAATCGGGCCAGTTCGACGGGCTGCCCAGCGCCGAGGGCATCGAAAAAATCGCCGACCACATCGAGCAGCAGGGCTGGGGCCAGCGGACGGTCAACTACCGCATGCGCGACTGGCTGATCTCCCGACAGCGTTATTGGGGGACGCCGATACCCATCATCTACTGCGAGGTCTGCGGTGAGGTGCCGGTGCCCGATGACGATTTGCCAGTCGTCCTGCCGGAGGACGCCGAGTTCCTACCAACGGGCGAGTCCCCGCTGGCGCTGCATGAGGTGTTTGTCAACACGCCGTGCCCGCGGTGCGGCCGGGCCGCGAGACGCGAGACCGACACGATGGACACCTTCGTCGACTCGTCCTGGTACTTTTTGCGATACACCAGCCCGGACCACGCCGACGGGCCGTTTGACCCCGCGATCGTCGGGAAGTGGAACCCCGTCGACCAGTACACCGGGGGTGTCGAGCACGCCGTAATGCACCTGCTGTACGCCCGATTCTTCGTCAAGGCGCTGCGAGACCTCGGTCTGGTCGACTTCGACGAGCCTTTCCAGCGGCTGTTCAACCAGGGGACGATCATCCACCAGCACCAGAAAATGAGCAAGTCGCGGGGCAACGTCATCGCGCCGGACGACTATGTCGACGAGCTTGGCGCGGACGTGGTGCGCTGCTACCTGATGTTCCTGGGCCCGTGGGACCAGGGAGGGGACTGGAGCGACTCGGGTATCAACGGCGTGGCACGGTGGGCGAACCGTGTCTGGGAGCTGGGTCAGCGCGACCCGGCAACGCTCGACAGCTCGACAGTGGACGAGGAGGCGGTGCGTGATCTGCAGCGGACCATGCACAAGACGGTCCGCCGGGTCTCCGACGACATGAACCGGTTCAAGTTCAACACCGCCCTGGCGGCGTTGATGGAGTACACGAACGCGCTGAGCCAAGCGTGGGACCGGTCGGACGTCTCCCCCGGGGCGTGGGAGGAAGCCATCGGCGGCCTGCTTACGCTGATGGCGCCCATGGCGCCTCATCTGGCGGAGGAGCTATGGGAGGCAACGGGACACGATTACAGCGTTCACACCCAAAGCTGGCCGGCCTGGGACGAGGAGCTGGCGGCCGATAAGACCATCACGCTGGTGGTGCAGGTCAACGGACGGCTGCGGGACAAGCTGGAGGCATCGGCGTCGATTTCCGAGGAGGCGGCGAAGGAGATGGCACTGGCCAGTGAGCGGGTCCAGCCTCATATCGAGGGCAAGAGTGTGGCCAAAGTCATCTATGTTCCCGGCCGCCTGGTGAACATCGTCGCGCGGTAAGGGCGAGGCACGAGAACGATGCAAAGGGGCTGGCCCCTCTGCACTCCCCATTTAACTACAATGCGGACCGCGCCGGAATGCCCGCGGATACGGTCAGACACGAGCAGGAGCATGCCCATGCAGTTCAGCATCACGGTTCTGCCCGGCGACGGCATAGGCCCGGAGGTCGTCGACGAGGCGGTCAAGGTCCTGGAGGCGACCGGACGGCGGTTCGGCCACGAGTTCCTGCTGCGGCACGGCATCGTCGGCGGCGGCGCGATCGACGCGACGGGCACTCCGCTGCCGGACGAGACGCTGGAGCTGTGCCGGAGCACGGATGCGATACTCTTCGGCGCGGTGGGCGGGCCTCAGTGGGACGGGCCGGAAGCGACGGTGAGGCCCGAGGACGGGATTCTTGCAATACGCAAGGAGCTGGGACTCTACGCCAACCTGCGACCGGTGAAGGTTTTTCCGGCTCTGATTAACACCAGCCCGGTCAAGGCATCACTCCTGCAGGACGTCGACATGATCGTGGTGCGAGAGCTAACAGGCGGCCTCTACTTTGCCAAGCCCAAACGCCGCTGGAGCACGTCACGTGGCCGCCGCGGAGTCGATACCCTGCGCTACACAGAGCAGGAGATCCTGCGCATCCTCAGGGTCGGCTTCGAGCTGGCACGCGTCCGGCGCAAGAGCCTCACGTCCGTAGATAAGGCCAACGTGCTGGAGTCATCCCGGCTCTGGCGCGAGATCGCGTTAGAGGTCTCGGCGGACTACCCGGACGTGGAGCTGGAGCACCTGCTAGTGGACGCCGCATCGATGCAGCTCATCCGGGACCCCGGCCGCTTCGACGTGATCGTCGCCGAAAACATGTTCGGCGATATCCTGACCGACGAGGCCTCGGTGCTGTCGGGCTCGATGGGAATGCTGCCATCGGCCAGTCTGGCGGGCCTCCCCGGTGGGGACTCATCCGCGGGCAAGAGGAGCGTCAGTCTGTACGAGCCGATCCACGGCTCCGCGCCGGACATCGCGGGGCAGGGGATCGCCAATCCCATCGGGACCGTCCTGAGCATGGCCATGATGCTACGCCATTCGCTGGGGCTGGACGCCGAGGCGACCGCCGTGGAACAGGCCGTGGAGGACGTGCTGGCAGAGGGCTACCGGACGCCGGACATCGGCGCGGACGGCGGCGAGGTCATCGACACGGTCCGGATGGGCAGCGTGATCGCCGGCCGGGTGTGAGACGGGGCCACCGGGAACTGCGGCGCGCCTCCGGGCGAGTCTGCACTGACTACGGCCCCTGCGGCTGGACCCTGTAGATACCCCCGGCCACGCCTATCAGCTCGACATCCCTCCCCGGAAACGCGTGGCTGTAGGTCAAATAGACGCCGGAACCCTGTTCGGCGCCGTCCACTATACGCGTGACGGCCTGCCCGGCGTTGTCGGGGAAGTCGCCCGGTATGCGGTCCGGATAGCGCTCCTGCAGGCCCCGCCAGTACCACTCGAACTGGAGGAGGCGTCCCGCGATGGGAACCACCCCGGATTCCGGCCGCTCCACGAAGACCATGTACCAGAGGGAGAAGGCCCTTTCTTCGCTGTCGCTGATGACGATCGCACCCGGCGGAACGGCGTCGAGGACGGCTTCGGCGTACTCGAAGGCCTGACGGTCGTCCCGCAGGTTCTGCTCCGAGTAATTCAGGACCACCGCAGCCAGCGGCACCGAGGCGAAGGCGACGGCCGCCAGCACCGCTACCGGGGCTCGACCTGTGACGAGCCTGCCGATCCAGTGCGGCTCGAAGTCTTTTTCCGCGTTCTCGGCGGACCACCGGGAAACGAGCATGAACACATGAAATGCGCCGACGCCGACATAGGCGGCCATCACAAAAAACGCCGGTATGGTCAGCACCTGGGAATCGAAGGTGTTGTAGACGAGGCTGTAGGCCATGAGACCGACGGCGGTGACACCTGTTGAGTACAGCAGCCACCGCTGGGTCCTCCAGAGAGCGAGCATTCCGATCAGCGCCAGGAAAATCCCGAGGGGGTTGAGCTGGGTGAACGCCAGCTCGATCCACGAGATGAACTTGTCCCCCAGAGACGCGACTGGCACGCCGAAGACGTAGTCCTGGTAAGCCTGGGCACTGAGCATCCAGTAGAAGCCCCGAACGGTCGAGGCGTCGCCCCAGTTTATGGCGGGCTCCGCCGCCGCCCGCAAGGGCAAGTACAGGTAGACCGATAGCCCAAGAACAAGTCCTCCTGCCGCCCAGAGCCATTGTCTACGCTCGATGCCACCCTGGACCCAGACCCACGCCGCCAGCGGCAGCGCGACGGCAGCCAGGGTCAGGTGGTTGCCGAGGCCCAGTCCCAGGGTGAGGCCGGCGATGGCCAGAAGCCCTCGAGGCGCCGGGCGGTGCGAGGCCCTTTCCCCGGAGCGTCCGAACACGAGATACGTAGACTGGACCGCCAGCGCGCCCACGAAGAGGGTGTTCAGCGTGTAGACCTCCGTAATCACCGCCTGTGACCAGAACAGCGGCGAGGTGGCGAACGTCAGCGCGCCCAGGGCGGCCGCCAGCGCGGAATACGCCGGCGGGCCATCGGCGGCGATACGGCGAACGATACGGTAGACCAGCCAGTACAGCAGCGCGACGGTGGCCGACGCCATGACCGCGGAGGCCAGATTGCCCCTGAACGCGAAGTCACCCAGCGGCACCAGCGTACCGAATCCCTTGAGCAGCAGCATGAACGTCGGATAGCCGGACGGGTGGGGGACTCCCAAGGACTCGGCGGCCGCCAGCAGCTCGCCTCCGTCGACGCCGATGCGGCGCCAGCCCCAGCTCAGGGTTGGGGCCAGGGTGGAGGCATAGAGGGCCAGGGCCAGTAGCGCGCTGGCTAAACCGAGGGCCGGCCCGATTCCAATGTTGGTTACTCGTCGCATGACGTGACCATGATACAACGACCTCTCACACCTGTTGACGTCCCTCGGAGGTCGCGACCGGCTTCCGATCCCGCCAGCTCGTCGATCAATTCTGGAAAGCGTCGCGCCACACGTCTTTCGGTCTCTATTTCCCGCCCACCCGCCCGAATTGGAATCTGAGGGACACCCCTTCGACGTCGCTCAGGGCAGGCTCTCAGACTCCCGGCAAAGGGGCTATGCCCCTCTGCACACCCTTTTTTCGGCCTGCTAGAATAAATCGGCTGCGAATCCCCACTACCACGAAGGAACGGCATGACTCAGACTGCGTCGAACGACGAGATCCCCAGGGCGTACGACCCCAGCGCGACGGAGAGCCGAATATACGGTCTCTGGGAAACGAGTGGCTACTTCACGCCCAAGGTCGACCGGTCGCGGGAGCCGTTCGTCGTCATCATGCCGCCGCCCAACGTGACGGGCGAGCTTCATGTCGGCCACGCTCTGACCATCGCAATCGAGGACCTGATCGTGCGCTGGCACAGGATGCTGGGTGAGCCGACGTTGTATCTCCCCGGCACCGACCACGCGGGCATCGCTACCCAGTGGGTGGTAGAGCGGATGCTGGCAGGCGACGGGATCACCCGCCACGACCTGGGCCGGGAGCGTTTCGTCGAGCGGGTCTGGACGTGGGTGGACCAGTATGGCGACTCGATACTCAGACAGCTACGCCGGCTTGGGGCGTCGTGCGATTGGACGCGCCGGAGTTTTACATTAGATGACGGCCCCAGCAAGGCCGTGCGTACCACATTCGTCAACCTGTACAAGAAGGGGCTTATCTATCGCGGCGAGCGGATCACCAGCTGGTGTCCGCGCTGCGCCAGCGCTCTCTCGGACCTCGAGGTGAAGCACCAGGACGAAGATGCCAGCCTCTACTACGTCAGGTACCCCATCGAGGAGAGTGACGAGCATCTGACCATCGCGACGACGCGACCCGAGACCATGCTGGCCGACACCGCCGTGGCCGTCAATCCCGACGACGAACGCTACCGCCACCTGATCGGCAAACGGGCCGTCCTGCCGATCATGGACCGTCACGTTCCCATCATCGGCGACGAGGCGGTGGACCTGGAGTTCGGCACCGGCGCGCTGAAGGTGACGCCCGGTCACGACCCCGACGACTTCGAGATCGGCCAGCGCCACGACCTCGAGACGATCAACGTGATGAATCTCGACGGCACGATGAACGAGAACGCCGGGCCCTTCGAGGGACAGGACCGTATGGAGTGCCGGGAGGGCGTCGTCGCGCGGCTGGACGGCCAGGGGCTGCTGGAACGGGCCGAGCCGTACAGGCACTCGGTCGGCCACTGCGACCGCTGCAACGAGATCGTCGAGCCGATCGTAACCGAGCAGTGGTACGTCCGCGTGGCGCCGCTGGCCGAGCCGGCGCGAGAGGCCGTGGCAAGCGGGCAGGTGCGCATCGTGCCAGAGCGATTCGAAAAAGTCTACTTCAACTGGATGGACAACATCCGCGACTGGTGCATCAGCCGTCAGCTCTGGTGGGGCCACCGCATCCCCGTCTGGTACTGCGACGACTGCGGCCAGATCGTCGTGGAGATAGAGGACCCAACCCAGTGCCCGAAATGCTCGTCGGCCGGCCTTCGCCGCGACGAGGACGTACTCGACACCTGGTTCAGCTCCGGGCTGTGGACCCACTCGACGCTGGGCTGGCCGGAGCAGACCGAGGACCTCGACTATTTCTATCCGACCAACGTCATGGAGACAGGGTACGACATCCTCTTCCTGTGGGTCGCCCGGATGATCATGATGGGCATCGAGAACACGAGCCAGGCGCCCTTCGACACGGTCTACCTGCACGGGTTGGTGCTGGACCCCGAGGGAGTCCGGATGAGCAAGACGCGGGGCAACGTGGTCGACCCGCTGGAGCTGATCGACATGTACGGCGCAGACGCGGTGCGGTTTGCCCTGACCACCCGCACGTCCCCGGGCAACACCCAGCGGCTAAACGAGAGCAAGCTGGAAGCCAGCCGCAACTTTGCGAACAAGCTCTGGAACGCGGCCCGGTTCGTGATGACCAACCTGGAAGGCGCCAAGGGCTTGGACGGGTGGGAGTCGCCGGGCGATATGGCTCACCGCGAGGACCGGTGGATCGTCAGCCGGCTCAACCGCGTGGCGGCCCAGGTGGACGACCACATGAAGGCGTTCCAGTTCGGCGAGGCGCAGCGGGTGCTGCACGATTTCCTGTGGAGTGAATACTGCGACTGGTACCTGGAGATGAGCAAGATACGCATCCGGTCGGGCGACGGCCCCTCGCCGCTGCCGGTCCTGGCCCACGTCCTCGAGCGAGTGCTGCGGCTGCTCCACCCCTTCCTGCCCTTCATCACCGAGGAGATTTGGCAATCTCTCCAGAACCGCCTGCCCGCGGCGTCCGATGCCCCCGAAGCCCTGGTGGTGGCGTCCTACCCGCAGGCCGACACGTCCAGGTTCGATGACGAAGCCGAACGGGAGGTCGAGGCGGTGCTGGAGCTGGTCCGCGCGGCCCGCAACGTCCGCGCCGTGTTCCGCATCGAGAACAACCAGACGATACCGGCCCGTGTGAGCGCATCGGCCGAGCTTCAGCGTGTGTTCGGCGACGCGTCGCCGTTCATCCAGTCAGGCGCGGGCATCGAGCTGGCCGTCGCCGACGAGACCGACGGCGGGGGCGGCAACGGCGACGAGGCCGTGCACGTTCTGGGGTCGGGCACGCTGGCCATGGCGATCGGCGGCCTGGTAGACATCGGCCAGGAGACGGCGCGGCTGCGCGAGGAGCTAGAAGAACTGACCTCGTACCGTCAGCAGGTGGCGGGACGGCTGTCCGACAAGCAGTTCCTGGCCAAGGCCCCCGAACAGGTCATCGAGCGCGACCGCGAGCGCCTCGAAGACGCCGACGAACGCGCCGCCCGGCTGTCGGAGACGCTGGCGCGTCTGGCAGGGTAGGGGGGCGGGGGTTCCGACAATCCTCGGTCGTACGGCCGATCTCATCGACAACGCCCCCTCGTCCGCGATGATTCGGCGCATCAATTCTCCCGACGAGGATTGGCTGCTAATTGCGCTTACTGATGTTGACTAGACCATTCGTTCGGAATACAATGATCCTCGATAAGGATTTGGGCAACCTGCCCTCCTTTTGGTCTGTTGCCGGGTATCCGCCGATCGAACTTTGGCTGCGTTTTGGACGCTTGAGATCGAAAGATGCTGTGAAGCCAATCCGAGAATTACGCTTGTGATGTCAGACGATCCTACCACCATTGGCGAGAGCCTAGTTGCTCAACCTGGAACTACGGCAGTTGGGGCCCGTGCCTCGGCTGCACAGCAACCAGGCGATCCTCAAGGAAAAGACGCCCTCGAAGTGATCAACGGCACCGGTTCGCAGACGCTGGAATCCGTGATTCCAACCGACGTGATTCGAGTGGCCCGAGAGGATCACCAGCGCGCGATCCCGAGTCTTGCCAAGAACAAAGAGATAGTAACGCAACTCGAGAGCGGCGCGAGCCATCTGAGCACACGTCACGAGTTATACCTTGGCGATAGCCGGTTCATGCGACGCGTTCCCGACGAGAGCGTGCATCTAGCGGTGACCTCACCTCCGTATTGGACGCTCAAATCCTACCCAGAGCGAGAAGGGCAACTTGGCTCGGTCGAGCAATACGAAGTTTTCTTGGACGCACTCGACAAAGTATGGCGGCATGTATACCGGGCACTGGTCCCAGGCGGACGCCTCGTCGTGGTCGTTGGTGACGTGTGTCTGCCACGCCGGAGGTTTGGACGCCACGTTGTGTTTCCGTTGCATGCGAGTATCCAGGAGCGGTGTAGGCTAATCGGGTTCGACAATCTCGCCCCAATTATCTGGTACAAGATCGCCAATGCCAGTTACGAAGTTGAGAACGGTTCACGGTTTTTCGGTAAACCGTACGAACCCAACGGGATCGTAAAGAACGACATCGAATTTATCCTGTTTCAGCGCAAGCCGGGAGGATACCGTCAGCCATCACTCGAGGCACGTATTCTGTCGGTCATCCCGGAATCGTGCCATCGTGAGTGGTTTCAACAGATCTGGACGCTGACTGGTGAATCTACGCGCAGGCATCCCGCACCTTTCCCGGTAAGTCTCGCTGAACGGCTGGTAAGAATGTTCTCATTCGTCGGCGACACTGTTCTTGACCCGTTCGCTGGCACTGGGACCACGAACGTGGCAGCCCAGCGCTGGGGCCGCAACAGTATTGGCTTCGAGATAGAGCCTCGCTATTACAAGTCAGCTCTGAATCGCATCCGAGGCGAATCGGAACACCAAGCATCACTGTTGTAGATAGTTACGCGGTCTGCAATCAAGAGAGACAGGCCCATGCGCTCAAACAACCCCATCTTCTCGGAAGCAGTCACACACTTCTGGGACACGCGATCTAAGCAAGCCGACCAACAGGTAGCCAGAGGGCAATCCGGCCAAGGTTCTCGGAGTGCTGTGACGGGTGGGCGACAAATGGAAGGATTTGTGCAGACGCTCACCGAACTGATGATGGATGTCGGAGTTGCTCCGTCTGATATTCATTCTCGCGGTTCGAACACAACTCTGCCTGGTTTCTTTCGACCTACCAAGGGCTGGGACCTGATCGTGGTGGTAGAAGGGCAGTTGGTGGCGGCTATCGAATTGAAGTCACAGGTCGGTCCGTCTTTCGGCAACAACTACAACAACCGTACCGAAGAGGCCATGGGCACCGCCCTTGACACATGGACGGCTTATCGGGAAAGGGCGTTCGTTGATTCTCAGGCACCGTGGCTCGGTTACCTCTTTCTTCTCGAAGACAGTGTCAAATCTCGAACACCTGTCCGTGTCCAAGAGCCTCATTTCCCTGTCTTTGCAGAGTTCAGAGCCGCATCTTACTCCGAGCGCTACGAATGGTTTTGCAGAAGGTTGGTCTTGGAGCGACAGTACAGCCAAACATGCCTCCTGCTGACCAATAGGAGGCATGCCACCCGGCGAAGGAACTACTCAGAGCCCAGCAAAGATCTTTCCGGCGCAAGATTTGTGCGCTCCTTGTTGCGCCATGTACGCCCAACCTAGTCCGCCAGGAAATCAGTTCGTTGACGGGCGTTTACCGCGCAGGCCGGCAACACGCAAGGAGGCGAAAGTGGCCGTGTTTGTCGATGAGTTTCGGTCGATCGTGGAATCGATGCATCTAGAGTTGACCGAGGCTTCGTTCAGCCTAAAGATCATGGCAGGATTGAGGGCTCCTGAATCCATTGACGTATACAATCGCTACCGCGGGTTCTTCGGGCCAACGTTCGTCGCCCACCGTGATCGATTTGCGATCAAGGTCCACAATGTGGCTGCCGATAACCCGCGAGGGCCGAGCCTTCATCGCGCCTGGCGCATAATCGATGAGGACCCGGAAATAGGGCGATCCGCCGATACGGCCAAGCTGCGCGAGCGCTTGCGATTAATGTCACCGGTCTTAGACAGGGTGGGCCGAATTCGACACAAACGGTCGGCTCACTTTGAGATCAATGCAATCTTGCCAACTGTCCTGTGGGGTGAGCTCAATCCGATGCTGACGGACCTACAGAGCATCGTCAATGATACCGCGATGGCGATCTCGACAAGCTTGTCATTTAACACGCCCGGCGGCCAACAAGTGCAGGTAGTCATGGAAAGACTCTCTGAGCAAGCCCGCGAATAGTAGCTGGTCCCGTTACACCCCCGTGGAGCCGAACCCGCCCGGGCCGCGGGGGGTGTCGTCGAGGTCGTCGGCGGGGGTTAGGGTGGTCGGGGCCAGCGTCAAGATGACTAGCTGGGCGACGCGATCGCCGGTACTGACCTGGAAGGGCTGGGCGCTCAGGTTCTTCAGCTCCACGAACAGCTCGCCACGGTAGTCGCTGTCGATCCAGCCCGCGCCGGTCTCGATGTTGCTTCGGGTCGAGAGGCCCGAGCGGCTGGCGATGCGTCCGACGGTGCCGGCCGGCAGCCCCAGTACGATGCCGATGGGCACCAGCGCCCGGCCGATGTCTACTCCGCCGTCGGGGGTGGACCGGGCCGCGGAGACGGTCGCGGGCTCCGACGCGTAGAGGTCGTAACCGGCACTGCCGT
The DNA here is from genome assembly GCA_965248005.1 of Dehalococcoidia bacterium. Classification (GTDB taxonomy): domain Bacteria; phylum Chloroflexota; class Dehalococcoidia; order Lucifugimonadales; family UBA1123; genus CBDFIE01. The sequence continues at coordinate 128,341 of OZ252049.1, read as the reverse complement.
CGCTCATCTTACACGGCAGGGTGGCGTCCGGGTGGACGAGCTTGACGCGGATGTTGTGGGTGGTCATTCAGGCTTGCTCAGTTGGCGGGGAAATGGGTAAAGGGGCTGGCCCCTTTGCAATCCCCTTAATTCTCTTCCGAGCATGTTCCAGGCTACGCCTGGTCCGCGACACTGGCGTAAAGGGCGTTGAAGAGCAGCTTGTAGGTGCCCCGCGCCTGGGCGCGGAAGTGGGGTCGGAATCCGAAGAGCACGACCTGGCCCTCGCCGACGGGCACGCGCACGATGGCCCCCTGGCCGGCGATCCGGTCCGGACCGATCAGCCAGCCGCTCAGCAGCGGGTCGCCGGCGGAGTAGCTGGCGATGGTCTTGCCATCGTCACTGCGAAATGCCGGGCCGTTCATTACAAGGGCGGCGGCGCGATCGGGCATCCCCCAGGCGATCGGGTCCTCTGTGTCCAGCTCGATCTCTAGCAGGCTTCCCGGGGCGAAGAACTCCGAGTGGGTCAGGCCCGCCAGCACGTTGGTGACCGGCAGCTCAAGGTGCCTGATGCAGTAGCGCGCCGAGTCGTCCCAGGCCACCAGCGTGCCTCCCTTATTCGCGAAGGAGCGGAGGTTGGCCGCGCCCACGTCACCGAGGCCGCCCGAGTACTCGTGCGCGTAGCTGCTCGAGCTGAACCCCCTGTGGATCTGCCGGACCGCCTGAGCAGGAAGCAGCACAACGTCGAACTCGTCAGCCAGACCGCCCTCTCGAACGTCGGCGGTGGCCAGCGACCGGTAGCTGAACCCGTACTGGTCCAGGACGAACCGCGTCCATCCCTCCTCGGTCGAGGGCACGTGGCTACGGTAGACGCCGATGCGCGGGGCGGTCAGGGTCCGCGCTTCCGACTGCGTGAAGCCGTCCAGCTCTCGGATCGACTCGCGCAGTCCGTCGGCCAACACCGCTGTCGAGCCGCCGACGTCGCTGTCGGGCGCAACCACAAAGGCGCCGGCGGGCAGGGGGGAGCCCTCGACGTCCATTTCCCGTACGGTCCTCGTAACGGGAGCGCCCGCCGCCAGCAGGTTGTTGACCAGTCGGGCGGTGTGGTTGGAGTTTGGCGGGATGCCGTAGACCCGCCCGGCCTCGAATACGGGGCCGTCGAGCATATCGGCGCGTCGGTGATCGGCCGACAGCGGCCGAAGCTCGACCTCTACCGGCGCGCTGATGCCTCGGACCTCGACGCCCATCGTCAGCGGAAGGCTGTGGGCCGTCGCATCGTAGGGGTGCCGTGGCGGCCCGCCGGGATAGCACCGGATGTCCGGGTACCGCCGTGTCTCCAGCATGGTCTGCGCGAATGCGCCGTAGGGCTGACGCGTCAGCACGATGCGGTCACCCACTTCCATGGGCACGTCTTCATGCGAGATTCCTGACTCAAGCTCGTGTACCTCGACGTCCGCGAAATTCAGTATGTCGATCAGCTCACCAGCGGCGCCATTGTCGTGCTGCTTAGCCGGAATCACAAAGGCGAAGTGGTTGCGCTGCTCGGATACGGCCTTTTCGAGCACCCTGAAGGAGTTTCGGACCCACGTATCGCGATTTCGGGCCGCGTTGTCCAGGCATGCCATGGCCGCGGTCAGGTTGTATTCGACGATGTCCAGCAGCGTCCACTTGCCACCCTTCCAGGGCATCGTGTGGTTCCAGGATTTTACGGTGGGTCTCTCTCCACGGTCCGACTTGAGCTGCTCAAGGCCAATCTCGACGGGAGATGCGATGCGCACGCTGGCCGCCTCGGACAGCGCCCGAATCCCGCCGTGGTAGTGCGGGTAGGACCTGCTCGGACTATACGAGTCGTAGACTACGTTGACGGCAACGCCCTCCTTGCCCTCCGCCGTCAGCCTGGCGGCCATGTGGGCGCCAAGCGAGGCCAGTCCGCTCTGTAAGATGGGGTCGACGTTCGGCCCGACCGGATCGACCAGCGGCGGCAGGATCATCCGCATCCCGTCCGACCGGGTCTGGTGGATGTCATAGGTGATGTGGGGACGCCATGCGTTGTGGACGTGCTCCACGACGAGCCTCGTCTCCGGCTGGGTGAACATGAACCAGTCGCGGTTGTTGTCGTGTCCCGTGTACCGGTTATAAAGGAAGGGCGGGGCCGCCCCCTCGTAGTGGGTGTCCAGTGTGGACTCGTACCAGCGCTTGACCTCGATCAGACCGTCGGGGTTCAGGCTGGGCACCAGCAGCACGATGACGTTGTCCAGGACCCTGGTGACCTCCGCGTCGTCTCGGGTCGCCAGCTGATGGGCCAGCTCCAAGGCCATCTGGGTGCCGCCCACTTCGGTGGCGTGGATGCTGCAGGTTATTGCGACGACGGCCCGCGCCTCCGAGATCAGGGACGTCGACAGATGGTCAGGGACCGTTCGTGGGTCGGATAGCTGACGCTGAATATCCCGGTGCCGCTCCAGGTCCCGAATGTTGTCTGGCGAGCTGATGTAGGTCAGCAGGAACGGGTTGCCCTCGGTGGTCTTGCCTATCTCGGCGGTTTCCACGCGTTCCGACTGGTCCGCCACCAGATTCAGATACTCGACCACCTGAGGCCAGTCCGCCAGGCGGCGGTCCGTTCCGACCCTGAATCCTAGAAACTCCGCGGGCGACGTAATATCTGTTGATTCGCTTGACACGCCTGTTCTCTCGACGTGAATTTACGCACGACCCTAGCGGGCCGAATCGTCCCAAGGATACACCATCATCGGAGCGTCTCCATTGGGAGTCTGATCCCTACGAACTTGACTTGATAAGCCCAGACACTCGGGCCCGCGGCCCCACCCAGGCGTGATTGGGCCCACCCTCCCTCCCCGAACTGCGTTCGAATGCGCCCTTCCCCGCTGACGATTGAATCTTGAGACAGGCTCTGACGGGTCGGGACCGGACAGTCGCAAGACTATCGAAGTGCGACGTTCTGCGAGCCATCGCGACGACAACGGCCACAATGCGGTAGAGTAGTAGACTCTTGAATCGACATGGGGGGGATACCCGATGGCGAAGCAAAGTTACTGGCTGATTAAATCAGAGCCGGGCGATTATTCGTTCCAGGACCTGCTGTCGGAAGAGGACCAGACGGCCGAGTGGGACGGCGTGCGAAGCTACGCGGCCAGGAACATCATGCGCGACGAGATGCAGGTGGGCGACGGCGTGCTTTTCTATCACTCCAACGCCAAGCCCAACGCGGTGGTGGGGCACGCGACCGTGGTGCGATCGGGCTACCCCGACGATACGGCCTGGGACACGGAATCCCAGCATCCGGACCCGCGTAGCACGCCGGATAATCCGGTCTGGTTCATGGTCGACATCAAGGCGGAAGCTGCCTTTCCCAGTCCGGTGACTCTGCCTCAGATCAGGGACAACCCAGCCCTGAGCGACATGGTGCTGGTAAACAACTCCCGCCTGTCGGTCCAGCCGGTGACCCCGAAGGAATGGGACATAGTGTTGTCGCTGGGTATGGAGAGCTGAGATGACGGGTCGCCTGACCGACAACGACCTCAGCCCGACTACCGAGCGGGACTACGTCAACCAGGTCATCTCGAACCTCTCGCATGTAATAGGGGATAGCCCCGACGACCCTCACGCCCATTTCCTCCGCGGGAACGCATACTTGGACTCGGGTCAGTTCGCTGACGCGATCTCGGACTACAGCAACGCCATCGAGATGGACCCAGAAAATCCGACGTTGCGCAACAACCGGGGCATCGCGCACCGCGGACTTGGCGAGCCGGACGCCGCCATCGCCGATTACGACGCCGCGCTGGGTCTGGCCCCCCGGTACAGGGACGCCTACACGAACAGGGGCATCGCCTACGCCGACAAGGGCGATCTGGCCACGGCGGTCCTCGACTTCACCGTCGCAATCGATCTGGACCCAGCGTCCTGGCACGCCTACGGCCAGCGCGGCTCGGCCCTCTGGAGACTGGGCCGAAAGTCGGAGGCAGAGCGGGACTACGCGGACGCCTCCCAACTCGTCCGTGCCCGCGCCGAGGGCGATGCGGCAACAGAGCCTGCTCGCTGATCGGGTTGATATTTTGCCGCCTGGAGGGTTTCTTTATCGCTCCTGGGTAGCTCTGTACTGCGTGGCTTTCCGGCCGTTTTGTCCCGCCCGCCCAGAAAAGGATTTGGGGGTTCACCCCAGGTTCCGACCAAAGGGGCAGTGCCCCTCTGGACACCTCATATAGGCGCACCTCGGTGCCCCGTCCATCCTGCGTTCATCCGGCGAGGTGCCGGGTCAGCACGGTAGAGCTTTGACTGGTGAGATGTTCCCGAACGGGGTCGGCCGGCGCGGGCCGAAATCGACTGGTAAACACCTTGACAAGAACTAATGTTCTCGCATACCATCATTCTTGCTAGCTAGCCTGGGACGAGGAGGCCAAGTCAACTCCCCCCGGTATAGTCCACCCCTCGCCGTCTGGTCGGCGCGGGGTGGACTTTCATTCGTTCAGAGAGGTGATGGCCATGCGATCGTCCGCGAATATCGTCATCGACGCCCCGATAGAGACGGTCTTCGACTTCGTGGCAGACCCCGAAAACATGGACAGGTGGATTACCGGAGTTACCAACCCTAAGACGACTTCGGAGGGCGAGTTCGGTGTCGGCTCCACATTTGCCAGCGACTACACCTACGCGGGCAAGACCCACAGCGTCGTCTATCGGATCGTAGAGTTTGAGTCGCCGAGGCGCACAGCGATGGAGTGGACGTCGGGGCCGTTCCCTTTTGAGACGGCAACGGAACTTGAGCCAGCGGGCGAGGGCGTGCGCGTAACCCACACAATCGACGCCGGACCCAACAACCGGGCGATCGCAGTCTGGTTTGCCCTATTCGGGCCGCTCCTTCGCCCGCTGATGCGCCGTCAGCTCAGAAAAGAGCTTCGAACGCTGAAGGAGCTACTGGAGAGCGACGGGCCTGGCTAGGGTAGGGCGGCGGGGCCGGTGGGCCGGCGAACGGTGAAGTCGCCCTCCGCGCTGGTGTCCTGATTTCCAAGTTCGTTGGATAATGCCAGACCGGGGCTTGGTGGTTCGACAGGCTCACCACGAACGGGAAAACGACATCCCTCCGTTCGGCCTGAGCCCCGACATCCCGATCCCGATGCGGGACCAAATCGGGGAATCGGGGGCGCGGCAGATTTAGTTAACGTTCTTACCGATCGCCGCGCTAGCGGAAATCCGAGATAACTTCACGCATCAGGGTGTCGTACTGCTCTCGCTCCAGGTCAAGGATTCCCAGGTTGATCGGACTGAACACGAGCTCGGTTGCGCCCGCGTCGATGTACTGCTGAACCATCCCCTTCAACTGGTCGGCGGTGCCGGGGATAACCGGGCGACGAATTTTCGTGTTATCGAGAGTCTCCTCGATGTTCGGGTTGTCGGTTACCACGAAGGAAGCCCACGCTGAGCGCTCGATCTCGGATGGGTCCCGCCCCACGTCGGCACAGTGCTGGTCCAGGATTGCGCTTTTTCGAGCGAATACCTCGGGCGTGCCCACGACGTTCCATTCGTCGGCGTACTTGGCGGCGATGCGCAGCGTGACCTTCTCACCGGCCCCTCCGATCATCAGCGGCATCCGGGGTCGCTGGGCCGACTTGGGACCGAGCGGCGCGTCCTTGAGCTGGTAGTACCGCCCCTCGAAGGTGGTCGTCTCGTTTTCGAGCAGGCCAAGGACGACCTGGCACGCCTCCTCCAGGCGACGTAGGCGCTGGCCGACGGTGTAGAAAGGTATGCCGTAGGCTGTGTGCTCGCTTTCCTGCCACGCGCCGCCGAGGCCCAGCACCAGACGACCGCCGCTAATATCGTCGACCGAGGCGGCCATTTTTGCGAGGACCGCCGGATGGCGATATGTGTTTCCGGATACGAGGGCCCCGATGCGGACCCGGGGAACGGTCGCGGCCAGTGCTGCCAGCGTCGTCCATGCTTCGTTGTACGGACCCGTCGGGTCTCCCCGGAGTGGCATGAAGTGGTCCGACAACCATATACCGTCCCAGCCGGTCGCCTCGACATGCCTGGTTAGGCCGAGGAAATCGCTCCACGGCAGGGTCCAGCTAGCATATGCACTGAAACGCATTAGCGTCCTCCTCAGAGTTCATTGGACCTCATCCCGCGCCAGCGGTATCACTGGTTCGATGTGCCGCGTTCAACTGGCCTCGCAACGGGCACAAAGCTCCGCGATCTGATGGTCTACGAAGGTACTGGGTAGGACCGGATTGTACTCTATTCCGGGGACAAGCACACGTGCGGCGCCGGGCATCGCGGTCGCGTTGGTCGAGCGTGATCGGATAGGGGCCGCCCGATCCGCGCCTCCGTCGCCTTCGCGCTGTTCGCCGCGAGAGGGCTGATTTCGGTGGCGTGGCGCTGACCGCTGATAGCTGACCGCTGATAGCTGATAGCTTGCGGCGCGCTGACGCCCAATACCTCGCAATCCGAGGCTTGACAAGAAAGGGGGGGTGATATAAGGAGCCCGTCCGCGCGTGGGCTTGGTCCCGCGTCTCTTGCGGAACGTCGAGACACCGACCGAGGAGGTCGAACAATGACTAAGTTCATTGGAATACGGTGGTTAATCGTAGCGTCAGCAGCGGCCATGCTGTTAGTGGTCGGCGCGGCCTGTGGCGCGGACCCCGAGGTCGTGGAGGTGGTCACAGAGGTAGTGGTGGAAAAAGAGGTCCCCGTTGAGGTGGTGAAGGAGGTGGTGGTGGAGAAAGAGGTCGTGAAGACGGTCGCGGGACCAGAAAAAATCGTCGAGGTAGAGGTGCAGGGGAAGAAGTATGTCACCGACCCGACGACCGGCAAGGTGTTGTCCGCTCCTGAGTACGGCGGGACGTTGACCTACACCTCCAGCGGCGTAGGGGATAACGCCAGAAACTATCCCACGCGCCATGGGTCGCACCGATTAGGTGGCGTCGCGGAAATGCTGGCGATAGCGGACTGGGGAATAAGTAGGGATAAACATGACCACATGAAGCGCCCCGTGCCTCTCTGGGTATGATAGGTCAGCTGGCGGACCCCCGCGGCGCGGACGGAATTAGATTCAAGACCGTCTATGAGGGCGGGGTTCATTTCTCAGACTTGGCCCTAGCAGACGTAGCCGCCTCTTACTGGGCGGCGATTGGCGTCGATGTGGAGATAACGCAAGCCACCGACGGCGCTGCCCATAACACTAGTATGCGCGAGCGTACATACGAAGGTCTGGGTCCGGCGTATATCGGGTACGATAGAAACCCCACCTTCCTCATGAACTGTTATGCTCACTCGGAAGGAGGGTGCAACAGGCCCGGGGCGAACGACCCGGAGCTTGACGCCTTGATTGATGCCGCCCTGGCTGCCACAAGCTTCGAGGAGCAGCAGAGGCTGGTTAAAGAGGCGGATGCGTCCATCATCGCGAACCATTACTACGTATGGTACTTCAAGATCCCAGAGTTTAATGTGGTCCAACCGTGGCTCATAGGCTTCAACGGCGAATACTTCCTGGGTTTCGAGCAGCGTTATGGCCAGCGCTTCGCCCGCATCTGGATTGATTCCCAGATGAAGGAAGCAATGTGTTATTAGGGTTTCACCCCTTGTGGCTGACGGTAGGGAAAAAGGGAGCTGGGAGGCTCAGGCTTCCCGACTGGCCGGGCCGGGGCAGGGCGTTACGCTACCTCGGATCACTAGTTTTTGACTCAGGGTGCGGAGTGTGGTAGAAATGGTTCGCTCCGAGGCGTCGGGGTCGGCGCCGCGATGTTGCGGACCGTATCAAGTTCAGACAGGACGGATAGATCTGTGGAATTCCGGCTTCGTAGGGCCTTGAGGCCGGGCCGAAGGGCCAGGCACAGAGCTTTATGATCGGAAGCCGCTGGGCGAAGTACTTGATTCGCGGGCGGTCCAATCGATTGGCGATTAGCTCGTCGGTATAGAGCCGATATTCATTGGAGGGCCGATATGTCCCGATACACCTACGACCACATCCACCTGCGCAGCGCCGACAATGAGGCCACCGCCGAATACTACAGAACGATGTTCGGCGCGGAGATCAGTGAAGGCGTTCAGGCCGACGGACAGACGCGATACGACATCGACATCAACGGCCTCAGGATCTTGATCTCGCGGGTCTTCGAAGGGGAAGACCCGCTCCCCGGCCCTTCAGAGTCCCACCTTGGACTGGACCATTTTGGGCTGAGGGTCGATGACCTGGACGAGGCCGCGGCCGAGCTAAACCGTCTTGGCGCTGAGTTCATCCTCGAGCCGCGTACGGTTCGCTCCGGTTCAAAGATCGCCTTCGTCCGCGGCCCCGACGGGGTCCGAATCGAGCTCGTGCAAAGGAGCTGAGCGGAAGCGGCGTTAACTGTTCATGGTCGTGCGGGCTAAGGCGAATCTCTCCGAACCAGGATGCGCCTTTCGGGTCCATGGTCGTATCCCACTCGTACAGGCTTCGGTCCTGCTTCCCGACTGGGCGGGCCGGGGCAGGGCGTTTCGGTAGATCGGCACAGGAGAGCCGTGTCAACTCAAATAAGAATGTTACCGAAGGGGGCATGTTTTCTTACGGTTCACTCAAATGAAAATGTTACCAGGAGACCAGCCTGCCTCCTCTCTTGTTCTGTGTGCGATTATTGGTGCCTAGGATCGGGCTCATAGTAAGCCTGTGGGTAAGTGGTCCTCCACTGATCCACAGGCCCTGTCCACTGCCCACGGGCTAGGAGGCAAGAGCGCCCACGAGCTCCCGCCTGTTTCGCTGCGGCTTTGGGCGCTCCCACATCTGTTGTAGCTGTTGATAGATCTCTCGGCGGAGCCGACGGGGGTTGGTCTGGGAGTACATGGCCGCCAATTGGGTCTGTTGGTGCGGCTTCAAGACCCCGCTGGCCAAGACCCGATCATAGGGCGTGCGGGCCTTATCCCATTTGCGCTTGAGTCGGCCGTCCACCATTGGTTTGCCGACCAGATGCAATACCGGCTGAAATTGGTTGTAGTAGACCCACATCTGGTCGTAGAGGGCGTTGAGGGCCGCACACTGGGCCGCAGTGTCCAACCGTTCGTAGCCCAGGTAGGCCCGTACCAGTGTGTCGTTCTTCTGCTCGACGATGCGGTTATCATTCTTGCGGTAGGGTCTGCTCCTGCTCAACTTCAGGCCAACGATCTCCTCTCCCCAGAACCGGATCAGATGGTTATTGAAGAACTCGCTGCCATTGTCTGGATGCAACTCCACGATGGGGAAGGGTAACCGGTCCAGGACGCGCCGAAAGCCAGCTTCCATGACTACCTGGCTGCGCCCCAGCACGGCCACTCGCTCGCTCCATCCTGTAGCCACGTCCACCAGCTGCAGGGTGTGTATATACTCTCCTGATGAGGTGGCGCCGCAGTGGTGTACCAGGTCCACCTCGAAGTGTCCTGGCTCAGTCGTCTCCCACGGTAGCCTGCCCATGGGAACCGCCCGAGTCAACCGGTTGGCTCGCTCTGGTCCTCGCCTGGGCAGACGTGGTGTGTCCTGACGCAGCTTGCCCATCAGCCGTTGCACCGTCGCTCGACTGATCCGGGACAACTGACCCTCCAACTCTGCCGTCAGCCAGAGCTCTCCAAACTCAGCCAGGTGCCGCGCCGTCGGAAGCAGCGCTGGAGTCAGCCGCTCCGCGCACACGTAGTCCAAGCTCTCCCATAACACTCGAATGGCATCCTCCACCTCAGGACCATATGATCTCCCCCGCACCTTATGCCGAGGCTTGCGCTCCAACGTTGCTCCTCGCACTAGCCGGATCAGGCTCTTGCGGTGCAGCCCAGTCACCACTTCCATCTCCGTCAGCAACTCTCCACGACCCATCCGGTCAGCCCCCCAATACCGATCCCTCATCCGCTTCAGATACTTCCGTCGCTCATCTATGGTCATCTCATCTTCGACTGGCATCGTTCCCTCAGTAACATTCTTACTTGAGTGAACTGTACCCGCCTCGGTAACATTTTAGATGAGTGAATACGAGAGCTTGACATGGCGGCGGCGGGCGTGGTACAACGTCGTCATCTGCGGGTACCGTCCGCCCCTGGGCGAACGCCCGCGTACTTCGGTGCCCGTTTTTGCGTTGACCGATAGGAGACATGGAAATGTCTAAGACACTCGGAGTGCGTGGTGAAGATCTTAAGTCCCAGCAGGGACAAGGAGTGAACGAAATGAGAAACACACTTGAAGTCGGTAGGCAACAATTTAACTCTGACGAAGGAGGAAGAAAAATGTATAAGACGCTCGGAATTCGTTGGTTAGTCGTCGCGGCGGCAGCGGCAATGCTGCTCGTGTTTGCGGTGGCCTGCAGTTCGGACCCCGAGGTCGTGGAGGTGGTCAAAGAGGTAGTGGTGGAAAAAGAGGTGCCCGTTGAGGTGGTGAAGGAGGTGGTAGTGGAGAAAGAGGTCATCAAGACCGTCGCGGGACCGGAACGGGTCGTCGTGAAAGAGGTGCCGGGGCAGAAGTATGTGACCGACCCCACTACCGGTAAGGTGGTGAGCGCGCCAGAGTATGGTGGGACATTCACCTATGTGCAAGCAAATATGAACCCTAGCGCTATGTTTCAAGACTATGGACCCGGCAGCCTCGCGAATAGCGTCACCGAGCCGCTAGCCATCGCGGACTGGGGATTAGATAGGAGGGACGTATTTGACCACATGAAACGCCCCACACCTCTCTGGGTCATGAAAGGGAACCTAGCCGAAAGCTGGGAGATGCCCGACGACACAACGATAATCTTCCACATCCGCAAGGGCGTTAACTGGCACGATAAGGCGCCGATGAACGGTCGAGAGCTAACTGCCCAGGACATCGAATACGGCATGCAACGCTATTTCTGTGTGGGCAAGTTTAGTGAGTGTGAACCTTTTTTCTACCTGAAAGACCTGCCAACGGAATCGATAACGGCTACCGACGATTCGACGGTTGTTTTTAAGCTGACGAAGCCACACTTAGATCCGGTGAATGCTATCTTCAACCGCATTGGTCCTAAATATGGTCCCCCCGAGGTAATGGAGCAAGAGGGGGGCATGAAGGATTGGAAGAGCGTGGTCGGCACCGGGCCCTATGAGCTAACTGACTTCGTCGAGGGGACCTCTGTCACCTATACCAAGAATCCTAGCTACTGGGGCTTCGACGAGAAGTTCCCGGAGAACCGCCTGCCCTATATTGACGAGAGAAAAATCCTGATTATAAAAGATGAGGCAACAAAGATTTCGGCACTGCGCACGGGGAAGCTTGATTACATGGGTTGGATTGTCGGCTCTGCATTAACGGTCGACCAGATGGAGGGTCTCAAGAAGACCCACCCAGAAATGCACTTTATCCCATACAGTTATCGGTCGGACTTCACAGGTTTTGCCATGAACGTAACCAGGCCGCCCTTTGACGACATCCGGGTGCGCAAGGCAATGCAGATGGCACTGCCCCTTGAGGAAATTAACAATATCTACTTCAAGGGTTGGGCCATGTGGAAACCTCAGGGGGTTATCGGTTACGGCGCTACGGACCATTTCACCCCATTTGATGAGTGGCCCGAAGAGGTCAAGAAAGGCTACATGTATGACCCGGAAGGGGCCGAGAAGCTGCTTGATGAGGCTGGATACCCCCGCGGTAAGGACGGCATTAGATTCAAGGTCGTCCATGAACAGGTTATAGCCGGTTTTCTAAGGGGGATCGTAGCTTATTCAGAAATGGCTTCCGGCTACTGGGATAAGATTGGCGTTGATGTAGAGGTAACGGCACCCATGGACCAGACTGGTCAAACAGATAGGATAAAGAACTATACCTTCGACATGATCAATGCCGTATCGGGGTACGATTTTAACCCGCTCAATCTCATAAGCCGTTGGCGCTCAGGCGAGGGGGGTCACACGGCGTACCCGGGGTTTGAGAACCCACAGCTTGACAGCTTGATTGACGCCGCGGAAGCCGCGACCACCTTGGAGGAGCAGCAGAGGGCAGTGAAAGAGGCGGATGCGTACATTGTAAAGAACCATCACTTGGTATGGTTCTTCAGAGTCCCAAGGTTTAACGCGTTCCACCCGTGGGTCGTAGGCTACAACGGTGAATTCTATCTGGGTTTCGCGCTGAAGACCGAGGTCTTTGACCGCCTCTGGATTGATTCCCAGATGAAGGCAGCAAGCGGTTATTAGGGGTTTCACCCTCCCCTTAGTGGCGACCTTATTGGGAAAAAGGGAGCTGGGAAGCTCAGGCTTCCCAGCTCCCTAAGTTATTGAATAATGAGAGGGGGCCGTTCTTACGGACTTAATCCGGGATCCAGGGGTTCTTGGACTGGATTCCGGGTCAAGCCCGGAATGACGTCGTTGGGCTATACATCGCAATGACGGGGGAAAGAGGGGAACGACGTCGCCACTCTCCTAAAATCCCTCTCATTCTCCCTTTAGGAAAGGGGGATTTAATAATGAGATTCCCACGCCCCGATAAATCGAGGCTCGCAATGACAAAAGAGGGGTGGCAATGACGAAAGGAATGACGCTGGAAATCGCAATCAGGTGTAGCGCATGAGAGCCTATGTCATCAGACGGATATTGCTGATAATCCCCTCCTTGTTTTTATTGAGTATTATAGTCTTTCTCGCCCTGCGCTTCATCCCGGGCGATGTAATAGACGCAATGGCAGCTCAGTACGAAGAACAGGGGTTTTTCGACGAGGCTGACCGTGAACTTCTTGAGCGTATGCTGGGATTAGACGTGCCTATTCACGTGCAGTATGGACGCTGGATAGGAGTGTTGCCAGCCCCTGACTGGATTACCGGTGAGCCCCACTTCAATGGTCTCCTCCAGGGCACCTTTGGCGAATCACTGCATGAGGACCCTGTTTCGATAGAGGGGAGGATATTACGTAAATTGCCACTAACCATTGAGCTTGGCGTCCTGGCAATCGTAATCGGGCTGGTGATAGCCCTGCCCGTCGGCATCTACTCGGCGATTCGCCAGGATACCGCCGCCGACTACGCGGGGCGCACCCTGGCCATCATCGGCATGTCAACGCCTAACTTCTGGCTGGCACTTATGGTCATGATATACCCGGCAATCTGGTGGGGCTGGTCGCCGTCGATGGAATACGTTCCTTTCACGGAAGACCCGTTGGGGAATCTGAAGATGTTCATTATTCCCAGCCTGATTCTGGGGACAGCCATGTCAGCAGAAACAATGCGGGTGACGCGCACCATGATGCTGGAGGTGCTCAGGCAGGACTATATCAGGACGGCCTGGTCCAAGGGTCTCAATGAGAGGGTAGTCGTTGTGAGACACGCCATGAAGAATGCATTCATCCCGGTAGTTACCCTGATAGGCGCGCGGTTGCCTCTCCTGGTAGGCGGCTCGGTTATCATGGAGAACATATTTAACCTGCCGGGGGTAGGTCGTTACTTTCTGGATGCACTCAATGACAGAGACTACCCGGTCATCTCCGGAGTAAACCTGGTTTTGGCCAGCATAACTATGCTCAGCATTCTGGTGACCGACATGATTTATCCTTATTTAGACCCGAGGGTCCGCTATAGATAAAGGGGTGAAATCGGGAACATGAGTCTACCTACGGGGATACCATCCGCTGTATTAGCGCCAAAGAGACGTTCCCGGCTGGCTGATTTCTTTATCAGGCTGTGGAAGGAGAAGCCACTGGGTACTGCCAGCGGGGTAATCGTATTGATATTGCTTTTTGTGGCTATCTTTGGCGATTTTCTGATGCCTTATCCATTTGATGAACAAAACATAATAGACAGGCTTCAGGGCTCATCAGCCCAGCATCTCCTGGGTACCGACCATTTGGGGCGAGACTTCTTGAGCCGCATTATCTATGGGGCTCGTATTTCGATACTTATCGGTCTGACAGTGACCACTCTTGATGTTGTGCTCGGTACCCTGATAGGCGGCATTTCAGGATTCTTTGGTGGTAAATTTGACCTGCTTGTGCAGAGATTTGTCGATGCCTGGAACGCTTTCCCGGGACTGCTCCTGTTATTAACCGCAATATCCATAGTGGGGCGTGGTTTCACACAGATAATACTGGTCCTGGGGATATCAGCAGGCATCGGCGGCAGTAGATTAATCCGAAGCGCCGTTATCGCCATTAAAGAGAACGACTACTTTCTGGCGGCAGAGGCTATCGGCAGCCCAAGATGGAGAACATTTTTCCGACATGTCGTGCCCAATATTATGCCTGTCATAATCATTGCATTCAGCGTGAGCATAGGAGGCGTAATCCTGAGTCTGGCTTCTCTGAGCTTCCTCGGATTCGGTCTGCCTCCCGAGATTCCTGATTGGGGAGGTCTGCTCAGCCGGGAAGGACGTACGTTCATGGAGTTGGCGCCACACCTGGCTCTCTGGCCCGGTCTTGCCCTGACTATTACCATTTACAGTCTAAACATGTTCGGCGACGCGGTGAGGGACCTCCTCGACCCCAGGCTCAGGGGCGGCGAACGGTGAGTCTTGCCCCCTCTCTAGCTCTCCCCCAAAGGGGGAAAAAAGTGCCTTGCCCCTCTCTGACTCTCCCCCCATAGGAGGAGAGAAAGTCCTGTCCCCCCGTGGGGGAAGGCCAGGAAGGGGGCGGCGCTCATCCCCCGGCAGAATATATGGAGGACACAAATGAAAATCGGCGCATCGCTAGCTAGCTACTCCACGACGTGGGACGACATCCGCGCGTCGATCGAGACTATGGATGCCGGGCGGTGGAAAAGCGTCTGGTTCCCGGACCACTTCATTCCACCCCAGGCGTGGAAGGGCGCGCAGGACCAGCCCGCTTACGAAGCCTGGACACTGATCGCGGCCGCCGCCGGCATTACGGAGACGCTCCGGCTCGGGCATCTGGTTACCGGCAACACCTACCGCAATCCGGCACTGGTCGCAAAGATGGCCACGACGATCGACCAGGTCTCCCACGGTCGGTTCACGCTCGGTATCGGCGCAGCGTGGTTCAAGCGCGAGCACGAAGCCTACGGTTGGGCGTATCCGTCGATGCGTGAGCGACAGGACCGTTTCGAGGAATCGTGCGCGCTGATTCGCGCGCTGTTCACCTCGGAGTCGCCTGTCGACTTTCAGGGCCGTTACTATCAACTTGAAAGTGCCCCGCTATCCCCTCCTTGTGTGCAAGAGCCGCACATACCGATCATGGTGGGTGGCTCGGGTGAGAGGCGATCGTTGCGCACCGCGGCAAAGTATGGGGATGTATGGAACCTGGATGGCTTTTCAGTTCGCAGGCCTGATAATAGTGCTCATGGCGGGATGTCCGTAGAACTATACCGACACAAGATAGGCGTCCTGGACCGGCACTGTGAAGATGTAGGGCGCGATCCGGGAGAGATCAGGCATACAGTTTTCATGCCGACCAAACTCTCGAACGATCAGACGGAGGTGGATGAATTCATCCAGCGGGTGGGGCCCGGCACGGTTGCCGGGACCGCCGAATACATCATTGACCGCATTGGCGAATTCGCCAATGCGGGCGCCTATGAGATAATGCTCGCCCCTCGGCCCAGTGACGCCGAGGCCCTCCAGCGCCTGGACGAGGAGGTATTGGCGGCCTTCGACTAGTCCAGGGCTTGGTGGTTCGACAGGCTCACCACGAACGGGAATACGACATCCCTCCGTTCGGCCTGAGCCAGTCGAAGGCCCGCGAATTCTTGGGCTGACTTTTGACTCGGGACACCAGCGGCCGCCGCCGCCCAGGCGAAACGATGCCAGACCGACAGTACTCGTTGCCCCAAGTTGCCCAAACCTCCTTTAGGCTGCCCCGTAAACCACGCAGAGAGCCCCGTCACGCCGCCGATAACTGACGCCGCTTGGGGGGACCCGGATTCCTCCACCACGACCGGCACTTTCCGCAATCGCACCCGTGATCTCTCGACGACGTGGCCGTCGACTGGCCTTGACGAGCCTGCTCCTGACTGACCTAAGTTCAGAGTCCGCCTATCTCGCTGGTACAATGGGGCAAACCACGGGAGGAATGTCCGATGCGACGCTGGCGCGCACGGGCAACCCTGTCCGACATCGCGCACGCGGCCCTGTACCTGGCGTCCGACGAAGCGGGCTGGGTCACCGGCCAGGTGCTCGCAGTGGACGGCGGCGTCGACATGGGCGCCCGGCCCGGCTGTGGCAGTTCGAGCGCTAAAGGCGCCGGAACGGAGGCGTCCCGCCTCGGCGGCCAGTCGCATGGTCTCGTCAACATCGACGACTACAGGTCCATCCGGCGACAGCACGACTTCGACTGTGGCCTGTTTGGTCAGGGAAAGGGTCCGCTCTCCGTCCAGGGCTATGGTCGCGGGACGTGAGCTGATGGTGCTGCGGTGGCCCGGGCTCATGACCTCCCAGCTCTCGACTTTCACCGTCTGGACGATCCCCGGGGCCACGGGGGCCTTCACCAACTCACCGCCCGGGCCGAGCCGTATGTGGACTCCCTCTTGTGAGCGCGGTGCCAGCGGCTTTAGCTGAGCGCCGATAGCGGACAGCCCTATGCTGGAGGGGTCGGCGCGACATAGGAACACCTCGCTAAGCGTCTCGATGTCCCAGATCGCCCGGGAGCCGACGAATCGCTCGGATGAGACCGCCATGTCGACCAGGGCCATGTCGTTTGGCTCCCCGTCGATCACCAGCTCCAGTCTGCAGCCGCGCCACGTGACCGCGCCGATGTCGACAGCGCCCGTGGCCACCAGGCCGGCGGCCATCCCGGCCACGGTGCCCTCGACGGTGGTTGGGAACACGTTGTTGGTGCCCGTCGAGATGGGCAGGATGGGGATGTCCCCAGATTCCTTCGCCACCACGCGGTTGGTGCCGTCGCCGCCCAGCGTGACGATGCATCCCGCCCCGGCCTCGCGAATGAGCCGTGTCGCAGTGGTGGAATCGACGTCCTCGTGGAACACCGGCATGTCCACGAACCGGCAGTCGAGACCGAAGCTGGCGCCGTCGAGCGCCCCCCGGCCCAGCATCGCCGAGTCCGGCATGAACAGGACGCTCTCGACCCCGACGGCGTCGAGACCCGCCAGGACGCGTTTGAGGACGTTGACCTTCTCGTGATTGGGAACGAATCTGCCCTGGGCGACCAGCCTGCGGATGTCCTTGCCGGCCGCGGGATTCGCGACGATGCCGACTACAGCCAAGCGTCAGGCCTCGTCGGGCAGAGCGGCCAGGGATTCGGGCGACTCCAGTCTGGCGCCGAGGGCGCGCATGAACTCGGAGACGGGCACTCCGTCGAGAGCACGGTGGTCGAAGGTAACGCTCAGATGCATCATCGAGCGAATGGCGATCTCGCCCTCGTGCACGGCGGGTTTTTCTCTGACGCGGCCCAGCCCGAGTATCGCTACTTGCGGGGGGTCGATGATGGGCGTAAAGGCGTCGATTTCGTAGCTGGAAAGCGAGGTGATCGTGAACCCGGCGCCGGTCATGTCGTTCACGCCTAGCTCACCCTTACGAGTCCTGTCCGCGAGTTCGCGCATGCCCTGGGCAACGCCCAGAAGGCCCAGCGAGTCGACTTTTCGGAGGACCGGCACCACGAGGCCGTCGGGGACCGCCACGGCCAGGCCGATATTGACATCCCTGAGGAGCAGCACCTCGCCATCCACCAGATGAGCATTGATCCGAGGATGGGCCTTCAGCGTTTCCGCCACCGCGGCGATGATGAGGTCCAGGTCGACCGGGCGCAACCGGTGGGGCCTCCAGGCGGACAGCAGGGACTCCCTGGTCTTGACCAATTCTGTGACGTCCACCTCGGTGGTAAGCGTCACCTGGGCCATGGTGTGCACGCTCGCCGTCATGCGGTCCGCGATGGTCCTGCGAATGCTGCTTAGCGGGATCACCTCGCTCACGGCATCGGCGCGCACCGCGGCGGAGGCCCTCTGGCCGATAGCGGCCTCCACGTCTGCGACGAGAATCCTGCCGCCTGGACCGGAACCCGCAACGTCTGCCAGGTCGACACCCTCTCGTCGGGCCAGCATCCTGGCTCGGGGGACGACCTGGACCTGAGGGGCCTCGCCGACCGCGATGGCATCGCGCACATCCTGCTCGATGATGCGCCCGCGAGGGCCCGTACCGATTACCGCATCGAGGCTGATTCCGCTCTCACGGGCAAGCCGTCTCGCCACGGGCGTGACCTGGGACGCGGCGCCGGTGGCAGCACCTGCGGCAGTGCCGCGCGTCCGCCTCCGGGCGGCGGTCGGGGAAGGGGCGGTAGCGGGCTCAGGCCGGGGCGGGTCTTCCCCCAGCGCGCCGATGACGGCGACGATTTCGCCGACCTTCACCAGGGCGCCCTCGGCCGCCATGATGTGGGCCACGACTCCAGTCGCGGGCGACTCTAGCTCCGAATTGATCTTGGCCGTCTCGACCTCGACCAGCGGCTGGCCTTCAGCGATCTCGTCGCCCTCGCTGACCAGCCATTTGGTCAGCGTCCCGTCTTCCATGTTCATGCCCCACTGGGGGAGCAGCACGTTGGTTGCCAATGGAATCCTCTTAAGCGATCGCCCTGGTGGGCCTACTCCAGGACAGTGTAGATCGCGTCGGTGATCTTTTCCTCGTTCGGGTAAACCAGGTGCTCGAGCGCGGGGCTGAAGGGGAAGTGGCAATCGAGGCTGGCGACCCGTTGTATCGGGGCCTGGAGGTTCCAGAAGCCTTCCTGGGCGACGATAGCCGAAAGCTCTGAAGCCACGCTGCAACTCGTGTGAGCAGGGTCGACGATGACCAGGCGGCCCGTCTTCTCCACAGAGTCGAGTATGGTCTTCTTGTCCAGCGGGACGATCGTCCGCGGGTCGATCACCTCGACGGATATGTCTTCCCCGTCCAACGCCTCGGCGACGGCCAGGGCGCGGCGCACCATGCCGGACAGCGCGACCACGGTGACGTCCGTGCCTTCCTGCTTCACGTCGGCCACGCCGAAGGGCACGGTGTAGTCTCCGTCCTCGATCTCGCCGCGGGTCCCGGAAAGGGAATTGTCCTCGAAGAACATCACCGGATCGTTGTCGCGGATTGCGGTCTTCAGGAGCCCCTTGGCATCGGCAGGGGTGGACGGGATGGCGATTTTCAGGCCCGGCATGTTCATCAGCATGGGATAGGGCCGGTCGGTGTGGTGGGCCGCGCTGTTGGCGCCGTAGATCATGCCCCATCTGTAGACGATGGGCAGGTTCACCTGGCCGCCGAACATGAATCGCATCTTCGCGGCCTGGCTGACCATCTGGTCCATGGCCACCCAGATGAAGCTGGCCAGGGACTGGACGATAGGCCTCATGCCGACGGCGGCGGCGCCGACGGCCGCTCCCATGAAGCCGTTCTCGGACAGCGGCGTGTCGATAACGCGGGCGTCGAACTCCTGGGACAGGCCACCGGTCACACCGTAGATGCCGCCGCGAATGCTCTCGCCCATGATGAACACTTTTTCGTCACGGCGCATCTCTTCTTTGATTGCGGCATTCAACGCATCGGCGTAGGTCAATTCTGCCATGCTATGTCTCTCCTGGGCTGTCGATTCGCTGGATCTTGGCTCCCGAGCTGACATGTCGAGAGGACGCCCATCCCTCTGTCCCCCTTCCTTTGGAGGAAGGGGGAAATGGTATCTGAGGGACGCCCCTTCGACGTCGCTCAGGGCAGGCGCCGGGGCTGCGCCCCTCTGCACACCCCTATCTCATAAGCCAGTTAGATGAGGCGGCTTCACACAGGCAGCGGGTCGGCGTACATGTCGGTGAACAGGTCGTCCGGCTCGGGGTAGGGGCTCTCGCGGGCGAACTCGAGGGCCTCCGCGATTGTCTCCGCCACTTCGCTCCGAACCGCCTCGATCTGGTCCTGGGTGGCAATGCCCTGCTCGACGAGCCAGCGGGAGTGAAGCACGATCGGGTCGCGCTGACGCCACCGCTCGACCTCCTCTTCGCTGCGGTATGACTCGCGCAGGATACGATTCATACCCTCCGAGTGGTCCTCGTAGCGGTACGTACGGGCCTCCATCAGAGTCGGCCCCTGGCCGGCGCGAGCCCTCTGAACGGCCTGGACGGTGGCCTCGTACATCGCGTTCACGTCCTGTCCGTCCACCAGAACACCCGGCATGTTGTAGGCCGATGCCCGGTCAGATATGTTCTCCACCGCAACGGAGTCGCTGAAGCTTGTGGTCACGGCGTACTGGTTGTTTTCGCACAGGAAGATCACGGGCAGGTCCCAGATGGCCGCCAGGTTCATCGCCTCGTGGCAGGCGCCCTGGTTGCTTGCGCCGTCTCCGAAGAAGGACACCACGACGCGGTCATTGCCCTGCATCTTGCTGCCCAGGGCCGCGCCCACCGCCACCGGCAGGGCGGAGGCGACGATTCCGGACTCGCCCAGGATGCCGATGTCGAAGTCCGCGAGATGCATCGAGCCGCCCTTGCCCTTGCAGTAGCCGGTGGCCTTGCCCAGAAGCTCGGCCATGGCGCGCCGGACATCGCCACCCTTCGATATGGGGTGCCCGTGGGAGCGGTGGTTCCCCGTGATGTAATCGTCGTCACGGAGGGCGACGCAGGCGCCAACGGCTACGGCTTCCTCGCCGATGTAGCAGTGGGCCATGCCTACCAGCTCTCCGCGCTGGACCAGGCTCTTGACGTTCTCCTCGAACTCACGGATCAGCATCATCCGCCGGAGCATCAGCATGTACAGGTCGCGGTCTTGGTCCATTGTCGCCTCCATTAGTATGGCCT
Source organism: Dehalococcoidia bacterium (assembly GCA_965248005.1). Lineage (GTDB taxonomy): Bacteria > Chloroflexota > Dehalococcoidia > Lucifugimonadales > UBA1123 > CBDFIE01. Next base: position 107,705 of record OZ252049.1, on the reverse strand, counting down.
ACTGGTCTGATGCCGACGCGCACGTTCCGACCGTGAATGTAGTCGGGTATCTCTTAACTCGAACTCGCGACTGCCAGGCGTCGTCGAGTGGAAATAGTTGCAGCGAGGCCAATTATAACATCGCAGACTGTTAATGGAAGGGCCGGCCAACACAGGGCTCGGCCTCATGGGATCGGGCGTTCCGGCAGCGAACGTAGCTGTTACGGGCGCGGGCCGAGATCACTCCTCGATGGCGTTCTCGACGACGCGTATGCGCCTGACATTGCCGGTGCGGTCCAGCTCGATGGCGACCAGGTCCATGCGCCAATCCTTCCACCGGCCTCCGGACGCCTGCAGGTAGTGCTCTGCAGCGGCAACCAGCTTCGCTCTCTTCGACGTCGTGAGGGACTCTTCCGGCGAGCCGTACACTGAGGGTCGACGGGCACGAACTTCGCAGAATACCAGCGTTCCACCGTGGAGCGCGACGATGTCCACTTCGCCCATACGGGTGCTGTAGTTGGTCTCCAGGACCTCGTAGCCAAGGAACCGCAGGTGCCCCGCCGCGACGGTCTCGGCGTGCCTTCCGATCTGCGGGGAGCTGTGTTTTTCTTGTCCGATAGCATCGCGGACGCGGGCAAAGGTCAGGCGGTGGGCAGCGCAGGGGCCGTGCTCGGCGATGGCCCGGAGGTGGTCTGGAGTCCCGTACCCCTTGTTGCTGGCGAACCCGTAGCTGGGGTAGCGGGTGGCGAGCCGGTCCATCAGACGGTCCCGTTCCACCTTGGCGGCAATGGAGGCGGCGGCGATGGACAGGACCTCCGCGTCGCCTTTGACTACTGCACGCTGTGGAAGGTTGGCGCCGGGAAGAGGGAAGGCGTCAAGCAGCAGGTAGTCGGGCCTGACCGGGGCCTGCTCCAGCGCCCGCTTCATCGCCAGACGGGTCGCCGAGACGATTCCCATGGAGTCGATCTCCCGCGGGCTGCTGAAGCCCACGGCCACTGCGACGGCCTCTGTCTTAAGCTGGGCGTAGGCGGTCTCACGCTGCTTCGGCGTGAGTTTTTTGCTGTCGTCTATCAGATCGACCCAGTCGCCTGTCGGCCGTGGGGGAAGGACGGCGACTCCGGCGCTGACCGGTCCGGCCAGTGGCCCGCGCCCGGCTTCGTCCAGTCCGGCCACGGCCGAGTAACCCTTAGCGTAGAGGCTTGCCTCGAGGCGATGGGTGGGTGGGGAGGAGGTCACGCGTCCAGGCCGCGCTGGATGCCTCGGAGATACGCTACCTGGCCCGCGTGCTGGCCCTCTTCGATCATCAGCTGACCGAACATCTTCGCGACCGTGTAGCCGGGCCTTCTGGGGTGCGGAGTGTTGCCAAGGTCGGACTCCTCGAGGGAATCGAGGTAGCGATATGTTTCGACGCGGACGGCGTCGTAGTACTCGATCATCAAGGCCATGTCGTAGGCGGGCAGGTCCCGCACCTGCTCGCCGGTATAGCCGAACCCGCTTTCCCGCTCCGGCATCCCGAGCCGTTGGTGCCAGCCGTCACGCTGCCAGACGGTGTCCGTGCTCTGTGCAAAACGCTGGAACCAGTCGTCCTCGACGCGGGCCATGTGCCACACGGTGAAATCGATGTGGTGCGAATCGGGGGCAGGCTGGAATCGCCGTTCTTCGTCGGAAAGCCCCTCCAGGGCCCTCTTTAGTTCGTGGAGGTACTCGTCGAAGCCGGTCCGAACGATGTCTTTGAAATCCACGGTCGATTCGTCCTAACCGACGCCGGACGGGACCGGCGCCTCGGTCTCGATGATGCCGCCGCCGACCACCACTTCGCCGTCGTAGAAGACGACGGCCTGGCCGGGGGTTATCGCCCGCTGGGGTGTGTGGAATCGGATCTCCGCTGAGTCCCCGCGGGGACTCAGCGTAGCCGGTGATTCGTTGGCGTTGTAGCGGATCTTTGCCGTCACCTCGAGCGGCCCGATGGGGGCGTCGTCGCCAACGTACGTCACCCGAGAAGCCCATAGCCGCTCGAGGTCCAGCTCGTCTCGGCGGCCGAGCACGACCCTGTTCTCATCGGCGACGATTCGAGTCACGTACATCGGCTCACCGGTGTTGCCCTGCAAGCCCAGACCGCGCCGCTGGCCAACGGTAAAAAACTGGACGCCTGGATGCTGTCCGAGCACATTGCCGTCTGTGTCCACAAGGTCTCCCGGCTTCGGGGAGCCCCTCTGTCCAAGAAACTTCCGGTAATCGCCGTCGGGAATAAAGCAGATCTCCTGGCTGTCGGGCTTGTCGGCCACGGGCAGCCCGGCGTTGGCGGCCATCTCGCGGATGTCTGACTTCGGGTGCTCGCCCACGGGTAGCAGCAGGCGCTGAAGCTCGGCCTGGCCGAGGGTGAACAGGACGTATGACTGGTCTTTTCGCGGGTCGAGGCCCTTCAGGAGCTTGAGACCGCTCCCGTTGCGCCGGACGCGGGCATAGTGGCCGGTGGCGATGAAGTCGGCGTCGAGGAACATCGCGCGCCGAAGCAGGAAATCAAACTTGATCTTGTCGTTGCACGCCAGGCAGGGGTGAGGCGTGCGGCCCCGGTCATACTCCGCCACGAAGTAGTCGACGACGTGCTGCTGGAACTCACGTTCGAAGTTTTGTACGTAGTGCGGCACGCCTATGACCTGGCAGACGCGACGGGCGTCGTCCACGTCCTCGACGCTACAACACCTCTTGCTGGACGCGGGGACGTCGTCCCGCTCCACGGTCCACAGGCGCATGGTCACGCCGATTACCTCGTAGCCCTCTTCATGCAGAAGCAGGGCAGCGACCGAGGAATCGACGCCACCGCTCATGGCTACGACGACCCGTCCCTTGCTCATGTCGGACAGCGTAGCACAGCGTCCGGCGGCGCTTCAATATCGCCGGCACCGTGATGACGGGTCGTTGACCGTTTCAGAGTCGTTTTCCTATAATGCACTCATGACCGATCAGATTGCTCTCGAGCCCGTGGAGTACGCCCGCGCCGTCGTCAACACGGCGTCCGAGCTCCAGGCGTACGACGTGGTACTGCTGGACGTTCGCCAGGCGTGCGATTTCACCGATTACTTTGTGATTCTATCGGTCCAGTCGCCGCGCCAGACAAGGAACCTGATCCAGGAGATCGAGGGCGTAATGAGGTCCCAGGGAGTCCGCCTCCACCACATCGAAGGCACTCAAGAGAGCGGCTGGATTCTGATGGACTTCGGCGACCTGATCGTGCACATCCTGGCCCCCGAAGAGAGAGACTTCTACGACCTGGAGCGGGTGTGGCCTCAGGCCGTCGAGCTGGTCAGGCTTCAGTAATCCAGGCGTCGCTATCCCGGTCGTAGCTCAGCAGCTCGCCGTCGGCGAAGAACAGCCTCAGCTCTCGGTCCGCGGACTCGGGCGAGTCTGAGCCGTGGATCAGGTTCCGTCCGATCTCGACTGCCAGGTCTCCCCGTATCGTCCCCGCGTCCGAGTCCAGCGGACTGGTGGCGCCCATGGTGCGCCGCACCAGAGCGACCGCGTCCTTCCCCTCCAGGGCCATGGCGACGATCGGGCCGGACGTGATGAAGGCCACCAGGCCGTCAAAGAACGGCTTGCCCTCGTGCTCCGCATAGTGGCGCAAGGCCAGCTCACGGCTCACCTGCATCAGCTTCATCCCGACGATCTTGAGGCCCCGGGCCTCCAGTCGCGAAACGATTTCGCCGACCAACGCTCGTTGGACCGCGTCGGGTTTGAGCAAAACCAGGGTCTTTTGCAAGTTTTGACTCTCCTTTGGTAAATGACTGCCCGCTAGGACCCCCACCGTCGGGCGGCGGCGTCTACCTGCGAACTCCGCAGGTAGATGGGCTCCAGAGACCTGGGGTCGGCGAGGTCGCCCGACTGTAGCTTCTGGTATCCCAGCATCGCCAGCGCCCCGCCATTTCGGGTCGGCGGTGGGGCGTCGGCGACCCTCGCCTCCGGTCCCAGCCGTTCTTTGATCGCTCCACTTAACTCGGTCGCCGCCTCGCCGCAGTATATCGCTCCGGAAGTCAGGTTGTCTAAGAATTCTTCGTGGGAAATCAGCGTGCCGCTGCCGTTCTGGGCAGTCCCGTCCGACGCGTACTCGCCGAGATATAGTCGGCCTCGACCCGCCCCTATGATAGCCCGGACCTCGTGGCCCAATCTTATGTAGGGACGCGCTTCGATGTCCAGCGTGCCGACGGCTACAAGGTCGATTTCGCGAGCCGTCGCCAGGGCGATGGCAGTGCTCATACCGACGCGCAGCGCACTGAAACCGCCGGGGCCCACGGCCAGGTAGACGGCGCTCAGTTCCTGCATGTCGGTTCGCGCGTGCGCCAAGATGCGCTGGATGGCGGGGACCAGCTCGACGCTATGATTGCGCTCCGAGCGCCAGGCAAGCTTTGCGACGGCGTTTCCGTCGCGAGACAGGCCCACCGTAGCGTACCGGGTCGAAGTATCGATGGACAGCTCCACGGCGGCGTTCAGAGCGTCTCGGACGCGACCAGCGCCTCGATGATCGACGAGTACCGGGCGGACGCCGACGATATGGTGATCTTTCTTGTGTCCGGCGCCTTGACGTCAAGCTCGATCAGAGCGTGTTCCTCTGGGAAGTACGCCGGTGCCCTCTGCGGCCACTCCACGAGGCATACGCCCTGGCCGAACAGGTATTCGTCCAGCCCCAGATCACCGACCTCCCGGTACGAGCCTATGCGGTACAGGTCGATATGGTAGACGGGCGATCTAGCGGCGTACTCGTTTACCAGCACGAACGTCGGGCTTCGGGCATACTCGTCAGTGCCCATGCCCCAGAGGACGCCCTGGGCCAGGGTGGTCTTGCCGGACCCCAGCTCGCCCTGCAAGAGATAGATGTCGCCGGCAGCCGCCGCTTCCCCTAGCTTCCTGCCTATCGCTTGGGTCTGCTCAGGGCTGTTGCTGATGATAGACCTGGAGATCCCCGCGGCCTGCATCCGCTCGTCCTACGTAGGTGGTATTCGTAGTTAACCAGTCGGCGGTCGTGTATTATAGTTGGCGCGGTGACCAACCTCAAGCTGGGGCCATTCATTGAAGGCGCTAATCGTCGCGGACATTCATAGCAACCTGGAGGCCTTCGGGAGTGTAATCAGCGACGCGAAGGGCCGAGGAGGATTCGACGAGATATGGTCTCTCGGCGACCTGATAGGTTACGGCCCCGACCCTGAAGCGGTGATCGACCTGCTCCGTGAATTCAAGCACGAGGCGGTGGTGGGCAACCACGACCTGGCGTCCATCGGGAAACTGAGTCTCGAGGCCTTCAATCCAGTCGCCAAAGAGGCCAACATATGGACATCGGGGCGGCTTACGGAGGACCAGAAAGAGTTCCTCGACCTACAGCCAACAAAACTTGAGCTAGGCGAGTTCTCGCTGGTCCACGGAAGTCCGCGAGACCCGGTTTGGGAGTACGTGGTCTCAAACAGTGTGGCGGTGGCCAGCTTCAACCATTTCGACACGTACCGGTGCCTGGTGGGCCACTCCCACATACCCTTCGTTTGCCGGCCAAAGGGCGACGATGTGACCGAGTTTCGCGCGCCGACTCTTGACGACGCTGTACCCATGAACGACGAGCGCATGATCATCAATCCCGGCGGTGTGGGACAGCCCAGAGACGGGGACCCCCGGGCCAGCTACGCGATGTACGATTCGAACGGCGAGACGATTACTCACCACAGGACCGAATACGACATCCCCAAGACGCAAGAGAAGATGCGGAAGCACGACCTGCCCGAGTTCCTGATCGACAGGCTGAGTTACGGCCGCTAGGTCGGCCCGGAACTACTCCTCGGAAGCCCCGGAGTGGGGAGCAAGCGCCTGCCAATTACGGGACCCCGATGCCCGCCGCCTTGGCGCAATCTCGTTGATGCTCTCGCGCAGGCGCCCGATAGCTTCCTGGTCCTCCAGAGGAGCAACCAGGCCGTTGACCCCGGCGTCCCGCAGGACAGTCAGGTCCGAGACCGTCGGCGCGTCAGGGGCGATTGCCACGAACGGCCCATCGATTAGAGACCGTACCCTCTGCAGCCCGATCAGCCCGGCAACGGATATGTCCCGGCCGACCACATCCGTGGAGAGATAGGCGCCTGTTACGTCGATGGCCTGGATGGCCCTGGCGGTCTCCCTGTCAAGGTCGGGGGTTACGACGATAATACTGCCCATGTCATCGTCACTGACAGCCGTCGCCGAGGTCGAAGCGGGTTCGAAGACCAGGAAGTCGCAGCCCTGGCTCTTGAGGGACTCCACGGCCTCTTGAGTGAATCCCGACATCCCCGCGCCCCAGAGCCTACCCTTGAGGGGCGCAGCCGCGCTCTTGGCCAGCGGCTTGCCGCCGCAATCGACCAGAATGGCATCTACGTCTGCTTTCAGCAGCGCCGTCCGTTTCGTCAGGCCACGCGCCTCCACGAGCCCGATCAGCGCGATCTCGCGCGGCGACTGGTCGTCGCTAGTCGCCACCCCGAACCCGAAGCTCTGGGGAGAGCCTCGCGTGGCCCTCTTGAACACGTCAGCTAGTTTGCTCATATTTACCTCTGGACGGTGTGTTGCGAATAATTCCCAAGAATTCTAATGTAACATGCTGCAGCGTTCAACCGTCCTCTTGCCACCGCGTCCACGTGGTATTACTCTTGTGCCGTAACGGAGGTCAACGCGAATTGCAAGCCAAAGAAATTCAGGGCCGGTCACTCCGCTACGTGGCAGTCGAACCGGACGATTATAATCCCGATATACGATACCCGGTGGTCATACTCATGCATGGCTACGGCGCCAGCATGGCTGACCTGGCCAGCCTATCGCCGGCCATCAGTCCCGCCGGCTACGTTTTCATCTACCCGAACGGGCCCCTGGAGGTCCAGATCGGCCCGGGTATGATGGGGTACTCGTGGACCCCTCGCGGCGGCTCGGACAGCCAGCACGACGCAGTTCGGACCGACGAGATGTTGGAAGACCTGTTCGAAGATGTCATCCAGGGGTACGACGTTGCGCCCGGGGACATGGTGCTGGGCGGATTCTCCCAGGGTGGGATGATGACCTATCGCATGGGACTGCCAAACCCGGAGCGTTTTGCCGGGCTGATTATACTCAGCGGCAAAGTGTCGGAGCCCGAAACGGTTCGGCCACGCCTGCCGAAAGACCGGAGCCAGCCCATATTCGTTGCGCACGGAACGTCCGACGCGATGATCTCGGTCGAAGACGCCCGAGAGTCCCTGGAGTTTCTGGAGGGCGAGGCGTACGCGCCCGAGTACCACGAGTACTCTATGGGGCACGAGATAACGCAGGAGCTGCTGGACGACCTGGTCCCGTGGCTGAAGCGAGTGCTGGCGCCGGGGCCACGAGCGTAGGTACGTGTCCGGGACAGACATGAGCGGTTTTTCACAGGATGTCATTCGTCTGAGCCCCGACAAGTCGGGGAGAAGAATCTGCCAGGTGTCATCGACGGGAAGTGACACCTCTCACCAGACCCTTCGCTTCGCTCAGGGTAACGGAAAAAGCGTCGGTCAATGTGGACAGCCCAACCACTCGGCTAGAGGAGGCCAGCAATGGTGACCATGGCAGCCGCGTTTTTCAACGGCAAGGGGCAGATGGAGCTACACGACCACCCCAGACCGGAGGCGGGACCTGGCGAGGCGGTGATTCGGGTCCAGGCCTGCGGAATATGCGGCACGGACCTTCAAATGAACGCTGATAAGGCCGTCCCCGACGAACGGCCCGCGGGACACGAGGTGGGCGGCGAAGTGGTGGAGATTGGCGTCGGCGTCGATCCGACGCTCTTGGGACAGCGCGTCGCCGTAGAGTCTGCGGGCCTTGGACGCGCCTGCACAAGGTGCTGGTACTGCCGCCAGGGCCAGTTCCGCGCCTGCATGAACCCTGCGACGGGAGGTGGCGGAGGCTTTGCCGAGTTCCTGAAGCGAAAAGCGGCGGCCTTCTGCCCCGTGCCCGATAGCCTGTCGTGGGAGGAGGCCGCGTTGGTCGAGCCCTTCTCCGTGTCCATCCACGGCGTCCGCCGAGGGGGATTGAGTGGTGGCGAGACGGTGGCGGTCCTCGGGTCGGGAGCCATCGGGCTGGCCGCGATAGCCGCGGCACGGGCCATGGGCGCCGGCAGGATAATTGCCACCGCCCGGTACGAACAGCAGGCCAGTATGGCGAAAGCCCTGGGCGCTGACGAAGCGCTACCGGACTCGGGAACCGAATTCACGGATGCGGTCAGCGAGGCCACCGACGGGCGAGGCGCCGACCTGACCATCGAAACCGTCGGCGGACAGCAGGGCCAAGCAGTGACGCAGGCGATCGACGTCACGCGGGTGCTGGGCCGGATCGTCATACTCGGCGCGTACAGAAGGCCCGTCGAGCTAAACCTGCTGCTGCCGTTGCGGGCGGAGCATTCGATCATATTCAGCAACTGTTACTCGGTGATCGACGGCCGCCATGACTACGAGCTAGCCATTGACATGATGGCCTCCGGCCAAGCTGACGTGAAGCAGATGGTCACCCACAGGTATCCACTCGACCAGATTCAGACCGCCTTCGACTCCGCCTCCGATAAGAGGAAGGGGGCCATCAAGGTGCAGATACTCCAGGACTAGTAGGCGGGTGTTGGCAGAGACGGCTCACGGGAGGTCTGCCTGGGCGCAAGCTGAGTCACGCCAACGTGGTGGCTTTGAAATACGCTCGAAAATCCTCATCGCCAGTCCCGACGGGTCGGGACGATGAATCGGGACGACGAGGCCCCGCCGGAATAGAGGGTGGCGGAGAGGCCACCCCGTCCTCCAGGTTGCGAGCCCCGATAAAATCGGGGCTCGCAACGACGCCCACGCATCCGGGGGTGACCTTCGGTGGCGCCACGCCGACAAATTTCCCAGGGCACAACAACCGATTAACAGGAGGGACTCATGGCGACTATGACAGCGGCGTTCTTCGACGGCAAAGGACGGATGGAGCTACATGACCATCCCAGGCCGGTGGCGGGACCGGGGGAGGCGGTGATCCAGCTCAGGGCCACCGGCATATGTGGCTCCGACCTCCAGATGAACGCTGACAAGGACGCTCCCGACAGGCTCCCGGAGGGGCACGAGGTTGCCGGCGAGGTTGTGGCGATCGGCGACGGCGTCGACCCGGGGCTCGTGGGACAGCGCGTCGCCGTGGACATCATAGGCTCCGGGCGTGCCTGCACGACGTGCTGGTACTGTCGGCAGGGCGAGTTCACCTATTGTGAGAACAAGGTCCCATCGGAGGGTGGAGGCTTCGCCGACTACATGAAGCGGCAGGCGATGGGCTGCTACCCCGTGCCGGACAGCATGTCATGGGAAGAGGCTGCGCTGGTGGAGCCATTGGCAGTGTCGGTCCACGGCGTTCGACGGGGCGTATTGAAGGGGGGCGAGACGGTGGCCGTCCTGGGCTCGGGAAACATCGGGCTGACGGCCATCGCCACGGCCCGCGCCATGGGCGCAGGCAAGATCTTCGCTACCGCCCGATACGAGCAGCAGGCCAGGATGGCGAAGGCGCTTGGCGCGGACGTAGCGCTACCAGACACAGGCTCTGATTTCAAGGAGGCGATAAACGAGGTCACAGAGGGCAGGGGAGCCGACATGACCATCGAGACCGTCGGGGGACACCAGGACAAGACTGCCGCCCAGGCCGTCGACGTCACGCGGAGGCAGGGTCGGATCGTCGTACTGGGCGTCTACAGAAGGCCGTTTGAGTTCGATTTCACCGGCCCGGGGTTCAGGGAGCAGTCGATCATCTTCAGCAACTGTTACTCAGTGATAGATGGGAGACATGACTACGAGGTGGCTATCGACATGATTGCCTCCGGCCGCACCAACATCGAACAGATGGTCACGCACAAGTACCCACTCGACCAGATTCAGCCCGCGTTCGAGACCGCCTCCGACAAGAACTCGGGCGCCGTCAAAGTGCAGATACTTGCGGACTGACGATATTGCCATATCGTAATATCGGTTACTCGGACTTGAAGGCCCCGATTATCGGATTCGGTGGCTGAACCTCGTGCCATTGGCACGTCCGACTTGTCACCACGCCGGTGATAAGCGTGTGGCGCCGACGCGGCCGACGAACCCAGTCGGGAAGGGACCAGATCATCGCGCCGGCGATAAGGGAGGGTAGGGCCGGACTCCGTGCGATGTGCGAGGTACGAGCGTCGATCGGGTTACTAGCGCTCGATCACCCCTAGCTAACCGCGAACTTGAAGACGTCCTTGTACTTCTTATAGCAGGCGTAACACACAGGCTTCAGTAGGGTAGACGCGTACTCTGTTCCGCATGTGTGGCAGTGTTTTTCCTCGTACTCTTCGTTCTCGTACCGCCTCCAACTCGTGTAGCAGCGCGTGCAGTACGGCTGTGCCGGATTGGCCGCTAGGGCAGTGTTGCATCGAATGCAGAATCCGTCGCTCGGCGTCTGTGGGGTTGTTCGGGGCTTCTTTCCCGCAGGACGCTCCCCACTGGCTTCGGAAGCCTCGACTCTCGCGACCGTCACGCGGATCTCTTCGCTAACCCTGACGATCCGCATCGATTCCTGAAGAATCTCGTTGTAAAGTTCTGGCTCTTTCTCGCGGGATACCATTATCCCCATTTCATTGTTGTTGACTTGGGAGAATTCATAGAGGTTCATCGAAGTCAGAAGCGCTTCGTTTTCGTTTAAGTAGCATTTCGCGTGAAGGTTCTTGCAAAAACTGGTCCTGATCGAGGTCATCGATTCGAGCCAGTTGTTTTCTTCCGGTTGCAGTTCGTTCTTTCCGTAAATCACCCGGACATCGATCTTCAAGCGATCTTTGTCTTCGAGGAGTTCCTTAATACGCTCGTTGACTCTGAGAAACGGGCTTATGAGCACAAGGCGCTCCGTGGAGTTCTTGATGATCTCCTCAAGCCGATACGAGACGCCTGTTGTAGTTAAGAATTCCGCCATATCGCTATAGGGTGCTACGTGAATCGTGGCGAGGTTGCTGTCAAAGGAGCTGTCAAACCCGACTACATTGAGTTGCCCTTGAACTTCGTTGCCCAGCTGAATCTTAGACGCTTGGGTTGACATTAGTCAATGTCGGACGATCCCCAGTCATAGCGGTCCGGTCAGTCGCTCCCGCCGATGACATGAGGCAGAGTTTCGCACCGTGTGGATGATTGGTCCGTGTGCTCGCTAGGGCCAACGTGTTCGGGAACCGCATTCGAGCTATCCGTCGGCAAAGTCCTTGCGGAGAAAGTCGAAGTCGCAGCCTTGGTCCGCCTGGAGGATGTGCCGGTCGTGCATCCAGCCGTAACCGCGACGGTGGTGTGTAACCGCCGGTCGCGCCTCGGCTAGCCTGCGCTGAATCTCCCGTTCCTCGACCAACAGGTCCAGCCGGCGGTTTGGCACGTCCAGCAGTATTTCGTCTCCCGTTTGCACGGCGGCCAGCGGCCCTTGCATTGCCGATTCGGGCGTCACGTGGACGACCACGGTGCCGAAGGCGGTGCCGCTCATGCGGGCGTCACTGAGGCGCACCATGTCGCGGACGCCCGCGGTGAGAAGCTTCTTGGGCAGCGGCAGGAACCCCCACTCGGGCATGCCAGGCGCGCCCACGGGACCCCCGCCACGCATGACGATCACGTCCTCGGGCAACACCTCCAGGTCCGGGTCGTCGATTCTGGCCAGCAGCTCGTCGTGGTCCTCGAACACGAGGGCGCGGCCTGTGTGAGTCAGCAGGCCCGGAGACGCCGCTGTGGGCTTGATAATGGCGCCGTCGGGCGCCAGGCTGCCGGTCAGCACGGCCAGGCCACCCTCTGAGTCCAGGGGCTCGTCCATCGACCGTATCAGGTCCGCGTTATAGTTGACCGCTGCACCGATGTTCTCGCCTAAAGTCTGCCCGGTGACGGTCATCGACTCTGTGTGCAGCAGGGGACCGATCTCCCGTAGCAGGGCGGATAGCCCCCCTGCATAGAAGAAGTCCTCCATCAGGTACTCGCCCGACGGCTTCAGGTTAAGGATGAACGGGGTCGAGCGGGACAGCTTATCGAACAGCGACAACGGTAGCTCGACGCCTAGCCTGCCGGCGATGGCCACCAGATGGACGATGGCGTTGGTGGAGCCGCCGATGGCGTGTATGGTGCGGATGGCGTTCTCGAACGCCTCTCGGGTCATGACCTGCGAGGGCCGTAGCCCGGTCTCGATCAGCTTGACGATCTGGCGTCCCGCTTGCTCCGCCAGCCGCGCGCGGCGGGAGTCCACCGCAGGTATGGCGGCGTTCCCCGGCAGCGCTATGCCCATGGCCTCGGCGGCGGAGGCCATTGTTGCGGCGGTCCCCATGACCATGCAGTGGCCGGGACTGCGCACGATGCACGTCTGAAGCTCAGCCCAGTCCTCCTCGGTAATGCGACCGGCCCTCAGCTCCGTCTCGTAGCGGCGGCAGTCGGTGCACGAGCCCAGCTCCTCGCCCCGCCAGTTCGCCTTTAGTTGCGGCCCGCCGGTGACGAGTATCGAAGGTATGTCGACGCTGGCAGCACCCATGAGCAGGGCCGGGGTGGTCTTGTCACAGCCGCCCAGCAGCACCACGCCGTCGAGGGGATTGGCGCGGATCGACTCCTCGACGTCCATGCTCATCAGATTGCGATACAGCATGGTTGTCGGACGCATGTTGTACTCGCCCAGCGACATGACCGGAAACTCCACGGGGAAGCCGCCCGCCTGCCATACGCCGCGCTTCACGGCCTCGGCTAGCTGCCGGAGGTGGGAGTTGCAGTGGGTGAGCTCGCTCCAGGAGTTGCAGATGCCGATGATGGGCCGGCCCTGGTACGACTCAGGCTCATGGCCCTGCCCCATAAAGGCCGCACGCCTCAGCCAGCCATATAGCTCGGGGGTGTCGAACCAGGCGTCGCTGCGTAGTTTTCGCGTTTCGGTTTGGTCCATAACATTCACCTTATTTTGTAGTTGACGGGCGGCGAGGCCGGGCAGAGCGTTGACACTTTTTTGCGGTCGACGGGCGCTGGACTTCGTCAGGTCGCGGCGCATCTACGGGCTCCGGCATCACGTGGCGAGAAGTGGGAGGCCAGGGGAGTCGAAGGCGAGCGCGGTTACTCGGCAGCGCCCCCGTTATCCTCCGCGGCGGTGTCATCGGCGATCTCTTCTTGGACAGTAGTGTCGTCGGGTGGGGGCGCTTGAGACTGGGCGTTGACCTTGTCGGCGATCCACTTCTTCAGCGTGTCGAGGGCAGGGGGCGCCACGTAGAACACCTGGACGTCGGCGGGGAACTGCACCCGATGGTCGTCGCGGATGAACAGCGCGCCCGACTCGCCCTCCTTCAGCGTGTCCTGAATGCGCTCCGCGATCTTTTCGTATCGGGCCTGTAGAGTGTCTTGAAATCCGTCGATGGCAGCGGTCATCACCTTCTGCGATATGGGGCCGATGGACAGCACCCTCTGCCAGTCGGCGTGCTCCTCGACAAGCTCGCGATCTTCGGTGGGGACCAGCGATGCGCCGGCGCTGCACATGGCCTGGATGAAACCGTGGCCCTGGGGGTTGAGCGACTCCAGCAGCCTCGCGCCTTCGTCGCCCTCACTGAACAGCATCTCGTGGTAAACCCGTGTCACCTGCCCCAGGGTCCGTTCCAGGTTGCCCACGGCGTCCCGTACCTCCGACCAGTACCGCTGCAGCACCTCGAGGCTGTCTTCGGGGATGTTCGGCGGGAAGGCGTAGTTGGGCACCAGGAAGAGCTTGCGCGCGCCTCCGTACCTCTCGGCAAGGGGTTTACCTGTCTGGGACAGCGGCTGGGTCATGGTCGGGAGCGCCTTTCAGTAGAGATGCAGGCTAGTCGGCTGCCACGAGCCAATCTCGGGGTGGCCCGCCGTCGCCGCAGGGTACATGTTACTACTGCCGGGACGGAGGCCGCCATGGGAGCGCAGTCTGACAGCGTGCGGGCGCGGCGGCAGCCACGCATAGGTCATTGCGAGAAGGCGATAGCCGACGAAGCGACCTGGAGGAGGGGAGATGGCTCCCAGCAACCCCCGATTTTATCGGGGCCACGGCGCTCCTTCGTCGCGCCTCGCAATGACGATTTCGGCGAAGATCGCTGTCGGGAGACTAAGCTGACGCAGCCGAACTCAAGGGCGTTACGCGATGGACGACGTCGCGTGAGACATCTATTCGACGCGTGCTACGGGGCCGGCAGCGCCTTCGGCATCCGCCGGTGCGTCGATCTTCTCGATGCGGACGGCGCACACTTTGTACTCTGGGATACGCGAGGTCGGGTCGAGGGCAGGGTTGGTCAGGTAGTTGGCGGCGTGCTCTTGCAGCTTTACGAAGGGCACGAACACCTCGCCCGCACGCTGGTTTTCGGTGTAGGTGGCGCGCCCCTCCAGGTCGCCCCGGCGGGACCGGATCCGAATCCATTCGCCGTCCTCGACGCCGTAAGTCTGACCGTCGTCGGCGCTCATGGCGATCTCCAGGACCGGCGAACGGTCCAGCAGGCTGGATGCGCGGCGCGTCATCGTCCCGCCGTGCCAGTGGTACAGTATCCTGCCCGTGTTCAGAATAAGCGGGAACCGCGCTGACGGCATCTCCTCCGCCGCCGGTCCCTGATCGAAGCCGACGAACCTGGCCCGTGGCCCTCGGGGGAAGTCGGACTCGTACAGGAACCGGGTGCCGGGGTGGTCTGGGGTAGGGCAGGGCCACTGTATGCCGCCTTCTCGGTCCAGCCGGTCGTAGCTGAGCCCCGCCATGATTGGCGTCAGCCGGGCCAACTCATCGAATATATCCGATGGATGGCCGTAGCTGAACTCATGCTCAAGTCCCAGTCCCAGCTTGTCGCTGATGCGCGTGGCCAGGTCGCAGATGATGTCGTAGTCGGGCCGGCTCTCGCCGACGGGCTCGACGGCCTTCCGGACCCGCTGGACCCGCCGCTCGCTATTGGTGAACGTGCCGTCTTTCTCCGCGAACGATGTAGCAGGCAGGACCACGTCGGCGATCTCCGCGGTCTCATGCAGGAAGATGTCCTGGACCACGAGGAACTCCAGGCTTTTGAACGCCTCTTCAGCGTGGGTCAGGTCGGGCTCGCTCAGCAGCGGATTCTCGCCTGTCACGTACATGGCCTTGATACGGCCCGTGCCCATCTCCTCGACCATATCGGTGATGACCAGGCCCGGCTCGGCGGGCAGGCTCTGCTGACTCCACGCGGCCTCGAACTTCGGCAGCGTCTCGTCGTTGAGCATCTGATAACCGGGGAATGAGTCGGGCAGGCAGCCCGAGTCGCCGCACCCCTGAACGTTATTCTGGCCCCTGAGAGGCGAGATGCCGCCGCCTGGCTTGCCAAGCTGCCCTGCCAGCAGGGCGAGGTTGAGCAGACCGTGGGAGTTGGCGGTGCCGTTGGTGTGCTGGGTGATGCCCATCCCCCAGATCAGGCACGAGCCGCTGAACGGCGGCCTCGCGTAGATCCGGGCCGCTTTCGCGATGTCGTCGGCGGGCACACCCGTGATCCCCTCGGCGTATTCCAGGGTGTATTTGTCCACCACCTGACGCCAGTCGTCGAAGCCCTCGGTCCGGTCCTCGACGAAGGCGGTATCGGTCAGACCTTCGTCCAGAATCACCCGTGCCATGGCGTTAAACAGGGCCACGTCGGTGCCTGGCCGGGGCCGCAGCCAAAGCTCCGCGAAGTCGCACATTTCGATGCGGCGGGGGTTGATGACGATGAGCTTCGCGCCCCGCTCGATCACAGCCCGGCGCATCCGCGACGCGGCCACCGGGTGGTTCGAGTTGGCGTCGGACCCGATGATGACCAGGCAGCCGGCCTCCTCGTAATCGATGTAGCTGTTGGATGTGGCGCCGCTGCCCAGCGCGGTCAGCATAGCCTCCACGGAGGGCGCGTGGCAGAGCCGGGTGCAGTGGTCGATGTGGTTGGTCTGCATTATCAGCCGGGCGAACTTCTGCTGAATGTAGCCGTCTTCGTTGGTGGCCTTGGCCGAGGCGAGCGTGCCGAAGGCGTCGCCGCGGTACTCGATCAGCCGGTCGGCGACGTAGTCCAGCGCCTCGTCCCAGCCGACTGGGGCGAGCGCGCCGTTCTTGCGGACCAGAGGCGTCTTGATCCGGTCGGGATGGTTGACGAAGGTGTACCCAAACCTTCCCTTCACGCAGAGCATACCGACGCTGGACTGGTTCTCCGGGTCGTCGAGGACCTCGATGATCTGGTCATTGGCGTCGACACGTGCCTTGATTCCGCAGCCGACGCCGCAGTAGGGACAAGTGGTATCGACGGTCTTGACAGCCTCGGGAGGGGGCGCTTTCACCTGGATCGCTCCCGTGGGACACGACGCCAGGCAGGAGCCGCATGTGGTGCAGACGGAGTCGAGCAGGGGGCGGTCCATGAACGTCCCGATGCGGCTGGTCTGCCCGGTTCCGAGGAAGTCGATTGCGCCGATGAACTGGTGGCCCTCCTGGCACGCCTGGGCGCAACGGCCGCAAAGGATGCACGACTCCATGGCTATGTCGAATACCGGACTGCTGGCGTCGACCGGCTCCCGTGGCCGTCCGCCCCACCTGGGGGCGTCGATGCCGTGCTGCCGAACTGCCACCGTCAGCTCACGATACTCTGCGGAGTCGGTACTGCTCTCGGGGAGCATGGCAAGCGTAAGCTCGACGACGCCCTTGCGGACGGCGGTCAGGCCGGGGGTATCGGTCCACACCTTCATGTCCGCCGTGGCGGGCACCGAGCACGACGCCGGATAGCCTCGCACACCCTCAACCTCGACCAGGCAGGTCCGACAGGCGCCGATTGGCTTCATGTCAGGGTCTTTGCAGAGCTGGGAGATGTAGGTCCCTGATTGGTTGATGGCGTCTAGAACCGAAGCCCCGTCCGGGACCTCGATCTGGTTGCCATCTATAGATAGACTCGTGCTCATGTCTGTTTCCCGTTCTCGCTGTGGAATCCGGCTTGCAGGGGCAAGAACCTTACGTTCGAAGATCGCGTCATGAAGTCTGTCCTGTGTTGTGGACAGAGTTGTGATCTGTCATCGACTGAACCATCCCCCTGTTTCCCCCTTCCTTTCCTGGAAGGGGGAGTTTTAATAGGGGGTTGCACCCCCATACCCCCGTTTATGGGGCGCTCGCAGCTCCGTGTTTCCGACGAAATTAACCCTATGGCGACAATGACGATTTATGCTCCGGTCGAAAACAGACCCATTGCTACCGCACGCCTGCGAGCATTGCCAGCTCGTCGCCGAAGAAATGCAGCGCGCTGAGGGCCGGGTTGCCGGCGGCCTGGCCCAGTCCGCAGAGTGAGGCGGCGTTGACCACCCGCGCAAGCTCCTCCAGCTCGTGCAGGTCCTGAGGTCGCCCTTCGCCCGAGGCCAGGCGGTCCAGCACCTCGACCATGCGGGGCGTACCCTCGCGGCACGGGGTGCATTTGCCGCAGGACTCGGCAGCATTATACGCCGCCAGGTTCCGTACAGCCTCGAAGGCGCTCATCCGATCGTCCAGGGCGATAACGCCACCGGCGCCCAGCATGATTCCAGACTCGTGGAGCAGCCCCGACTTGATGGGAGTATCCAGCTCCGAGGCGGGTAGGACGCCGCTGGACGGCCCGCCGACACCGACGGCGGTGACGGTGGAGCCGTCGGGGGGACCGCCAGCGACGTCGAATACGATTCTACGTAAGGTCGCGCCCATGGCGACCTCGGCAACCCCGGGACGGCGCACCGAGCCGCTGAGGCTTATCAGCTTGGTGCCCCGATCGACTTCAGTGCCCGTGGCCGCGAACGCCGCCGGCCCCTGGGACAGGATGAATGGCACGCTCGCGAGGGTCTCGGCGTTGTTGATGACCGTGGGCTTCGAGCACAGCCCCGATTCGGTGGGAAACGGAGGCCGCAGCCTCGGCTCGCGTCGGTAGCCTTCCATCGTGTTAAGCAGCGTCGTCTCTTCTCCGCATACGTAGCCGCCGGCGCCCCGCCTGATCTCCACGGACAGGCCGAATCCTGACCCCAGGATATGGTCGCCGACCAGGCCGCGGTCCGTGGCCTGGAACAGCGCCTCCGCAATTCGCTCGGCCGACAGATGTGCTTCTGCGTTGATGTAGATAGTGGCCTCGGAGACGCCGGCGGCGTAAGCGGCGATGATGGCGCCCTCGATGATGCGGTGAGGCACACCCTCCATCAGGTGGCGGTCCTTGAACACGCCAGGCTCGCCTTCCTCGGAGTTGACGACCAGATATCGGGGTGTCACGTGGACGCCACGAGCGCCTTCCCACTTGAGGGCGGCGGGGAAGTAGGCGCCACCGCGACCACGAAGTCCTGACTCCTTGACCTGGTCTACCACACCTTGTGGGGGCATTCCCAGGGCGGTGGCAAGGCCGGCGTAGCCGCCGTGCCCGATGTACTCGTCGACGTCAGTGGCGTCCAGCACGCCGCAGCCGTCCAGCGTGACACGCGTCTGGCCGCCGAAGAAGGCCATGGTGCCGGGCGCCACACCGGCCGCGCCACCCGTTGCCGATGCGATCGCGGGGGCGTCGGTCGCCACAACTCGGGTGTACCTGCGCCTGTGGCCCGCCTGAGGCGGATCGGCGACGGTCACGACTGGAGCCTCGAAGCAGGCGCCGTCGCAGCCCGCTACGGTCAGCACACAGCTGTCGGGCAGGGCGGAGGCCAGCGCGTCGGCGACGTCGCCAGCGCCCACCGACTGGGAGCAGTGGCCCACCTGAACGGTCACGCGGGTCTTCTTGTCGTGCCGGGCCGACAGCCGCGCCTGGGCGGATGCCAGCATCGCATTGTACGCAGCCGCTACGCCAGCGCTGCTCATGGCCCGGCCACCCCGTCGATCAGGCCCAGGAGACGGTCCGACGCAATCCGCCCGTGCCATGCGCCGTCGAGCTCGACGGCGGGCGCGACACCGCACAGGAAGCCGCAGGGCGCTTCCTCCAGTGTGAATCGGCAGTCTGTAGTGGTCGAGCCCGGGTGGACGCCCAGCTTCTCCTGGAGGGTTTCAAGCAGCTCCCGACCGCCGTTGAGCCAGCAGCTCAGCGCGGTGCACACCCTGACCAGGTGCTCGCCCGGTTTGTCGATGCGCAGCTCCGAGTAGCTGGTGGCGGCGCCGTAGACTTCGGAGGCGGGGATGCCCAGGTGCCAGCCCACCACCTCCATGGCCCAGTCGGGCAGGTGGCCATACTGGTGCTGGAGGTAATGTAGCGCGGGCAGTAGCTGCCCGTGATTCCGGGGGAACCGCTCGCGAAGCTCGCCGCGGAGGATATTCCGTTCAGATGTCAATATTTTTCCTTTTGAGCTGTAACGCCAAGTGCTCCGTCGGCGTGAAGTTCATTGCCAGGCCCTACCCGAAGGTGTTTGGGCCCACCCGCCCGCCCGAAGGGTTTGGGGGCATACCCCCAAGCCCCCGACGGAGGGGCTGCTACCCCTATTCGATGCCCAACCGTACCCGAGCGGCAGACCCTCAGTCGCGTGAGTGATCGGCGGGACAGTACACCATCTCCATGCGCAGGCCGCGAGAATCGTACTCCGGCACATCTGGAATGGAGCGGAGTTGTGACTGGCCAGGCTCACCGGTATAGGCGGCTACCAACGCATCGAGAATATCATCCATGGCAACGCAGCGTCGAAGGAACCTCTTGCCGGCCTCATCTATTACCGCGTCCGTCGTTCTTCGATCGACTCCGCGCAGCACAGCCGTCCGCTCGTCGCGACCGGCGGCGCGTTTTTTGTTGGAGCTCATGGGCTGCTCGCCCGCGAACGACCAGAAGCATACTTCGGGATGCACCTCACGGACCCTCTCCCTCGCTGCGCCATCTTCGCGGAGTAGCCGGTCGACCTCCTGGATCTTCGGTATTAGTGCGTATGCCTGCCGGGAGAGCCCCTTGTCCACCTCTTGGCGGTTGGCTTCAGACGCGTTCTCGTAGGGAGATTCCTCGAGAGCTGCCCTTGAAGGCGGCTGGAAAACGCTTGAACGACGAGGTCCGATCCGTCCCCGCGCGACTGTGTCGCACTCTCGTCGGATCCTGCTAGCGTCGGGTAGACCGATGGGAATGTCGACGAGTATTAGTGAAGCGTCGCCCCAGGCTTGCCACAATGAGTGGAAATTGGGGAACACCTTGGTCTTCCACTTGTCCGTGCTCTCAAGCCACACGGCGAACCATCCGGCTTTGCACCCATCGACGCCGACAACGGCCTTCGTCATGCGGCTGTCCCGACTTGCACCAGGTCCTCAAGGCCCAGCTCTCGTAGCTTGGCCAGTGGTACGTCGCCGTCCTCGGTCCAGCCTCTGGCGCGGTAGTACGCCGCGATCATCATGTCCAGGTCGGCGCGGGTCAGCGCTGAGCCCTCGGCGACGCCGTCCGACAGGGCCTCGGACAGCGCCCTGGGCGGGAGGGTGTCGTCGCTCCGACTCCAGCCCTCCCGTATGTTGAACAGCTTCTTCAGATTGTTGATGCGCTCGCCGGCGCGACGCAGCTCGTCGGCCGACATGGGCCAGCCGGTCACCTGCTCGTAGATCGCCGCTGACTCGGCGTAGAAGTCGTCAAAGGCCTTGCGCAGGAACTTGCACCAGATCAGGGAGTCGAGGACAGCGGAAAAATCCTCGCCGTCCATGGTGATAGCGCCCCTGGCGTTGTCAGCCTGGAGCCGATCGACTCGTTCCGAGAAGTCGGCCTCGTAGGCAGAGGAGCGGTTGTGGCAGGCGCCCCGGGTGCTGACGGCCAGGCCCAGCGCCATGGTCTTCAGGCTGCGTGGCTCATACCCCGGCATCTCCAGGCCTTTTACCTGCATTGCCCACGCTTCGGAGCCCTGGCCCACGGTGGCGGCGGCCCGCAGGCTGCCCTCGGCCAGCAACTCACCGATCCCCTGGCGCTCCGATATCAGACGAAGACACTCCAACAACGCTTCGGCGCTGCCGAACTTCAACTCCAGGCCGCCGGTGTCGTGGAGGCTCAGGATGCCCCGCTCGAAGCACTCCATCGCCCAGGCGATGGTCGCGCCGCTGCTGATCGTGTCCATCCCGACTTCGTCACAGTAGTGCGAGGCGCGAATAACCGCGTCGGCGTCGCCCACGCCGACCAGAGGCCCCAGTGCGAACGCGCTCTCGTACTCCATCCGCCCCGTGGATTTCTTACCGCCGTCCGTGGTAACGACGATCTGCTCGCAGCCTATGGTGCAGTTGGCGCAGTGGGCGCTCTTCACGTAGTGGGTGCTATGAAACTCCTCGCCGCTGACGTCGGCGGCGCCCTGGAAGGTCGACTTCTGGAAGTTGTTGGTGGGAAGGGCGCCTAGCTCGTTGAACACCGCCACGTTGGCCAGGGTCCCGAGGGTCCGGTACTTCTCGGTGGCCGGGCCGAGGCTTCGTACCGAGAGGTCGCGGCCGATGTCGTTGAGGGCATCGCGATCGAAAACGTCGGGCAACGTCGAGCCTCTGACGCCGATGGCCTTCAAGTTCTTGGAGCCCATTACCGCGCCCGTTCCCGTACGGCCCGCCTGACGCCCGCCGTCGTTGGCGATGCTGGCATAGCGCACCAGACGCTCTCCGGCGGGACCTATGCACGCGACCCTGGTCCAGTGTCCCAGGCGCTGCTTGACGGCCTGCTCAGTGTCGCCTGTGCTCATGCCCCGCAGGTCGGAGGCATCGAGAAACTCGACGTCGCCGTCGCGAATCGACAGCAGCGTCAGTCTGGGACTGCTGCCCTTGATGATGAGCGCGTCACAGCCGGACCGCTTCAGCTCCACGGCGAGGAAGCTTGACGACAGGGAGTCGCCGATCATGCCGGTCAGCGGCGATTTAGCCAGCACCGCGAACTTGCTGGACGTGGTGAGGCGGCTGCCCACGAGAGGGCTGCCCACGAAAATCAGCGGGTTCTCGGGATCCAGCGGCTCTACGCCAGGAGGACAGTGCATATAGAGCAGGTACGCGCCGAGCCCCGTGCCGCCGATGAATTTTCGTAACGCGGCCTCGGGGATGGGCTCCCATTCCACGGAACGTGTCGTCAGATCGACGACACGCGCTCTGCCGTGATAGCCGTACATCTCGGCTCAGCCTCCGGCCTGGCTCGAGAATAGCAGAAGCGTGTCGGAATCCTTGATCTCGACCTCATCGCCGCGGACGAACCGCAGGCCGTTCAGGTTGAAGGTGTAGCTGGCCTGGAGGCCGCTCAGGTCCTGCCGCACGACGGGGCCGACAAGCTCAGGCAGGGCTTCCGCAAGTCTCTTAGCCAGACCGGACTCGGTCGACGGAGACGGCGCCTGGATGACCACGTTCTTCTGACCGGATGCAATCTGTGCCGCGCCGAATAGACGCACCGTGACTGTCACGCTGCTTCGCTCCGGTTTCGTGCGGCCGACAACCAAGTTACGACCTCTCAGTGTCCGCGCGATTCGATTAGCTGGCGCGGGGCTGCCAAATCGATCCTCATCCGGCGATCCTGACCTCAGCCCTTCGACACCCTCGGGGCGAATGGCCGAACTCCGTTCGCAGTGAGCTCGTCCAACCGCGCTCGTATGTTACCGGATAGACCTCAGTGTCCGCTCGAAACAAGCTCGTGGGCCCTGTCGAGGTCTTTCTGAGTGTTGACGTTGAAGAAGCTCAAAAGGTCCGGGTCCAGCGCCAATACCTCTGGCTCTTCGACGTACTTGACTCGTACGGAATCGAAGAACCCGGTGATCTTGAGTTTGCCGGACGCGAGCTTGCGTCGAATGTGGGGAAGGCAGACCTTTGAATAGGCCGCGTGGGTCGGCTCGGGCCTTCCGTCCAGGACCGGTATAACGACGTCGCTGTCCTCACGTTGCGACAGGATGAGGCGCAGCAGCCCCGTGTTGAGGAAAGGCATGTCGCAGGCGACGACGAAGCCCCATTCCGTCTCCAGGTTGGCCAGGCCGGTGTAGATTCCGCCCAGCGAGCCTGTGTCCGGGTACTCGTCGACCACGGGCCTTACCCACGAAGGCAGCCCGAGATCGGAGGCCCGCTGTTCGTCGTTCACCACCGCGACGGCGCGTCCGGACACCGCGCTCAGGCGGTCCAGCACCCTGAGGATCAGCGGGCGCCCGCCGACGGCCTCCAGGGCCTTGTTCCGGCCCAGCCTGCGGCTCATGCCGCCGGCGAGGACGATGGCCGTTGCTTCCGAGCTAGAATTCATGGGATCAACCGTGCCTCAGCCTACCATATATCAGGTACGGCGGCTACCGAATTCAGCCACGACTTCGCCCATGGCGGATGCGTCGTACCCGCCCAGGGCCTCGACCTCTGTTCGGAACTCGGCTGAGCCTATCAACTCCAGCAGCGGCGTAATTAGTTCGCCCCGGTAGACCTCCTTTGAAATGACTAGGTCGTACCGCTCGCTGAGCAACGGGACAAAATCGAGGTTCATGGCGCGGGCCGCCGAGAGTATGCCCATGGCCACGTCAGCCTGCCCGGCGGCAACCGTGGCGGCCACGGCAAGGTGAGTGTACTCCTCGCGCTCGTAACCGGATATCTGCTTGTGGTCGATGCCGACCTGGCGCAGCTTGTAGTCCAGCAGCACCCTGGTCCCGGACCCCCGCTGCCGGCTAACGAAAGTGACGTCCGCCCGCGACAGGTCCTCCAGCCCTCGGACACCCCTGGGGTTGCCTTGCGGCACGATCAGACCCTGGTCGCGGCGGACCAGGTTGACCAAAACGACCTCCACGTCGCGCACGTACCGTTCAACGAACGAGACGTTGTACTCGCCCGTCGCCTCGTCGAGCAGATGCGACCCCGCCAGGTGAGCTTCGCCTCGGTTCACGGTCAGCAGACCGCCCAGACTGCCCACGTTTGACGATGCCAGGGAAACCCCGGTGTCCGAAGCCGTGAGACGACTGGCGATCAGGTCTAGCACAAGGTCGTGGCTGCCGACGGCCACGATAGTCCTGTCGATCTGCTCCAGCGGCCTAAGCAGCTCGACATCCACGGAGCTGCCGGCCTCGACGCCCTCGGAGAGCCTGGGGATATGGGCGATGCCGTCCGCTCGGACCAGCGACATGATCACGCCGGCGCCCCTTTGGATGGGGGCGGCGACCAGCCTGCCTCTCACCCGGCCGAGCCTGACGCGGAGGAACTCGTCTTCGCCCATGGGCGAGTGCACATTTCGCGTCATACTGGCCGTCGCTCTGGCTCGCGGCGGCGAGGACCTTCCCAGCATGGACTCGATCAGCGGCCTGACGAATAGCTCGCACGTAAGAGCGGCGGAGACCGGGTAGCCGGGGATTCCCATGGCGGGTTTGCCGTCGACGACGCCGAGCACCACCGGGTGTCCCGGCCTGATGGCCGCTCCGTGCACCACCAGCTCGCCCAACTCCTGCACCAGGCGGGCGGTGTAGTCCTCGGACCCGGCGGATGAACCGGCGTTGACCAGCACGACGTCGGACCCCGCGATCGCGCCCCGGACGGAGACCTTGAGGGCGGCGTAATCGTCCGCGACGGGCGGTAGGCGGACGGCTTCGGCGCCCCACTCTTCGACCAGACCCGCCAGGACCAGGGAGTTGTACTCGACGATGTCCCCAGGCTTCAGGACCGAGCCTATCGGCACCAGCTCCGACCCGGTGGGTATTATTGACACCCTGGGACGCCGCCGCACCGCGACTTGGGAATGGCCCGCGGCGGCGCAGGCCCCCAGGTCCACGGGTCTCAGGAGATGGCTTTCGGGTAGCACCAGCTCGGTGGCGACGATGTCTTCGCCAAGGGGCCTGACGTCGTGGTAGGGGGCCACCGGGGACTGGACCTCTATGGTCGATTCGTCCACCTCGTGCACCACTTCCACCATGACCACCGCGTCGAACCCGCCGGGCATCGGGTCGCCGGTGTCGACCCAGCGCGCCTCGTCGGGGACTTTGAGCCGCACCGGCGAGGTCTCGGTCGCGCCCGCGGTATCCCGGGACTTGACGGCGACGCCGTCCATGGCGGCAGCGTCGTAGTGGGGTGACGAAGAGACGGCCCAGACGGGCGCCGCTGTTATCCGCCCCCTGGCCTCGGCGAGCGGAATGCTCTCCGCCTCGGTCCTATCGGGTGCGCCCGCGCTCTCGAGGGCCGCCCTGAACTTGTCCAACGCGTTCGTTAGGGGGATATCACTAAGAAAATATCGGCGGCCGCTCCGATGGGAGTGGGTGCTCATGGGACGATCACGAGCCGTATGGCCGCACGTCCACCTGGTCACCGGCGTACAGGCCGCCCGCGTCCAGGGGCACGATCACGATTGCGTCGGAGTTGACCAGGGTGAATATCAAATTCGACTTCCCAAAGACCGGTTCCGCAAGCACGGTACCGTTCCGATGGACCAGCTTCACAGGCACGTGGTCCTCGCGGCCACCCACGGACGGAACGTCGTGGCCAAGGGTCGCGCGAACGGTGGCGGCTGGCGACGCGTCGGGCACCCCAGCCAGCCGATGTATTGCCGGCCCGACCAGGAGGTCGAAAACGACCAGGGCCGAAACCGGGTTGCCAGGCAGGCCGAACAAGGGCTTGCCGTCGGCAACGGCGACGATCGTCGGTTTGCCCGGTTTGATCGATATGCCGTGGGCCAGCACGCCGGGGTCGCCGAGGCCGGCGAAAACCCGGGAGGTCATGTCGCGGGCGCTGAGGGAGCTTCCGGCCGAGAACAGGAGCATGTCGGCGTCGGCCAGGCCGCCCCGCGCGGCGTCGAGCTGCGGCGCCAGATCGTCCGTCACCAGGGCGGCAGACGTCACAACACCGCCGCGCTCGGTGACCCGCGCGCTGACGGTATAGGTGTTGATGTCACGAACCTGGCCCGGCGATGGCGTCTCATCGGGTGGGACCAGCTCGTCCCCGGTGGACACGATTGCGACCCTGGGACGGTCGACCACGTCGATGGTGGTCAGGCCCATGGCCAGCAGTCCGCCGATATCCTGGGGCCTGATTCGGTGGCCAGAAGCCAGGATCGTGTCTCCGTCCCCGATGTCCTCGCCCAGCTGGACCACGTTCTCGCCCGGGGCCACCGCGCGAAGCACCTCGATCGATGTCTCGTCGGCGCGCTGGGTGCGCTCCACCATCACCACCGCGTCGGCGCCCCCGGCAAGCATCCCGCCTGTATAAGCCACGGCAGCTTCACCCTGGGCCAACTTCAGAGCGGCAGGTTGGCCGGTCGGGATTTCGCCCACCAGCTCCAGTAATGCGGGCATCGACTCGGAGGCGCCAAAAGTGTCCCGTGCCCGGACGGAGTAGCCGTCCATGGTGGATCGGGGAAAGGCCGGGAGCGCTTCGTTGGACAGCACGGCCCGCGCCGTCACGCGGCCGAGGGCGTCGGTTGTCTCGACCGTCTGCGTCCTCGCGATAGGTCGCAGGTATGGCTCCAGGCGCCCGAACGCCTCCGAAGGCGCCAGCACTTTGAAGAAACCTGGGGAGAGGTCGGGCACGTGTGCCTCCTGAGGGGAGCTGGGCACATTATAGCGCGGCAGGGAGATGACCGATGGCGGAACGGACAATCTGCGATGAGGCCGGTGGCCGGCAGCTAAAGCCCGAGGATGTTTCCTTGCTCGTCCACGTCCAGCGCCCGGGGCGAGCCGGGCAGGCCGGGCATTGTAACGACGTTCCCAGCGATCGGGTAGATGAAGCCGGCGCCCACAGAGGCCCTGACGTCCGAAATCTCGAAGGTGTAGCCGGAG
The DNA here is from genome assembly GCA_965248005.1 of Dehalococcoidia bacterium. Classification (GTDB taxonomy): domain Bacteria; phylum Chloroflexota; class Dehalococcoidia; order Lucifugimonadales; family UBA1123; genus CBDFIE01. Next base: position 81,117 of record OZ252049.1, on the reverse strand, counting down.
GGACGGCCCTTGAGCGCCGCCCTGTGGGAGATCGACAGATGGGTCTTGGCCACGCAAACAGGCAGATTTCCCCAGCCGTGCTCTTCGAAACGTCGGAGCAGCCGACGCGCTGACAGCGACCACTGGACGTTCTTCGCGTTGTACACGAGCTTGGCCAGCGCATCGACCTTATCGAGGATGGGCGACTCGACGTCATAGGCGTAGTGGATCTCCGGCTGATCGCCATTCGTGGCTTCGATCAGCGCTTCGGCCAGGTCCACGCCCCCGGCGCCGCCCTCGGCGAACACACGGCTCTCCACGGCCGCGAAGGCGCCCGCCTCTTCGGCGCCGCGCTTGACGATGGCGGTCTCCGCGGGCGTGTCGGTAGGGAAGTGGTTCAGCGCGACGACCACCGGAATACCGAAGGACTTGATCACGCCAATCAGGTGCTGGAGGTTTTCCATGCCCTGGTGAACCGCCTCCTCGTTCGGGGCGTCCAGCTCCCGCGGACGGATGCCGCCGTGGTACTTGACGGCCCGGACCGTGGCCACAAGCACCGCAGCGCTGGGCTCCAGTCCGTTGAATCGCGCCTTGATGTGCATGAACTTCTCGAAGCCAAGGTCCGCGCCAAACCCGGCCTCGGACACCACGTAGTCCGCATACCCCAGCGCCAGCCGGTCCCCAACGACAGAGCTGCATCCGTGGGCGATGTTGCCGAACGGGCCGGCGTGTACGATTACCGGCTGGCCCTCTGTGGTCTGGACGATGTTTGGCTGGATGGCGGTTCGGAGGAGCGACATCATCGAGCCGACGGCGCCCACATCGGTGGCGGTGACCGGCCCGTTGTCGCCGGTATAGCCCACAACGATTCGGCCCAGTCGCTCACGGAGGTCTTCCAGGTCCCGCGCCAGAGCCAGGACCGCCATGATCTCCGACGCAGTCACGATGTCGAAGCCGCTCTCGCGCATGGGGGCGTTGGGCGATCCTCCGATGCCGGTGACGATGGTCCTCAGGGCGCGGTCCTCCACGTCGGTTACCCGCCGCCAGGTAACGCCCTCGGGCCGGAACCCTTCGACTTTGCCGCGCTGCGCCACGTTGTCGGTCAGCGCCGCCAGCAGGTTGTGGGCGGAACCGACCGCGTGAGCGTCGCCGGTAAAGTGGATGTTGACCTCGTCTTGCGGCTCGACCAGGGACTTGCCTCCGCCGGTGCCTCCCCCTTTGATCCCGAAGATGGGGCCCAACGAGGGCTCTCGTAAAGTCGCCACGACCTTCTTGCCCAGCTTCCCGAGGGCTTGAGTCAGTCCGACTGTGATCGTCGTCTTGCCTTCGCCCGCGGGGGTTGGCGTGATGCCCGTGACCACGACCATTTTGCCGTGCGCCCCGTCATTACGCACCGCGTCGAGGTGGACCTTCGCCTTGTAGGTCCCATATGGGATCAGCGAATTCCGGTCCAACCCCAACTCTTCAGCAACGTCGGTGATCGGGCGCATGCCATATCCTTCAAATCGTGCTCGGCGCCCGCGCGCCTCGAAAATGACGGGCGAATTGTAGCACACGGCCTGGAGCGTAGCGTCCCGAGTCCACGTCGCTCTGCGCCGGCTGAAAGCCTTCTCGGAATGGCTATGGTCGATGACTTCCCCGGCCGCAGAAGCTCACTGTCAGTCAAATATAGGCGAAATTTAGGCTTCTGCTCAGGCGTCGAGGCCACCCAGCAACTAGACTTATCCGTAAGGAGTCTTCGTTCATCACTCAATCCGCAGTGCCAGCGCCCATACGACCCGTGCGTCGCGACCTCTGTTCGGCGGCGAAATGATGGCCGCGTTCTGGAATCGGCTGTCGCGAATCGCGGAGGTCGGCCTCGGGATCGTGGCAGAACTGGGTCGAGGTGACGGCTGAAAGCCAGGTAGCGGCGCCCAGCGCCGACCGTTTCAGGCTGTCAACCCAGCCGTTTTTCTTCCGGGTAACGGGCCTGCCTGGGACAGCCTCGCCTCCTCGGCGCCCATCCCCTTCGCGGCGCCCGTAAAGATGGCTACCTTTCCCTGAAGTCGCATCGCGTACCCCCATCGGTGATTCCCCGGGGTATTATCCGGCATTGTTTCGCGCCTGTCCACGGTCGGTTTACGCGCGGCTTCGAGAGGCATATAATCGGCCTGCACGAGGGCGAATAGTTTGCGAGGAGGACGCTACCATGGCTGAACGTGGCGACATCATTATCGGCGAAGGCAAGATCAAGTTTGGGCTGGAGTACCGGGATCTGCTGTCGGACCAGGGCGTCTGCATCCACGCTCTGGGCGACATGGATGGCGAGGAGGTCGAGTTGCTAAGGTTCGACTGCTTCGATCACCAGCCCCACTACCACTACGGTCCGCAGAAGCGCAACGAACGGCTCATGCTCGACAAGACCACCGAGGGCGACCCGCTGGACTGGACGTTCCGCCAGCTACGGGAGCACCTCCCAGAGATGGTGATGCGTGCGGGTTACGACGAGCTGGCATCGGACCTGGACGCCGACGCGGTGAAATCGGCGATCGATCAGACCGAGGCCGAGGCCCACAAGCTGGCGCGAGATGGCAGGTCGGTGGTGACCCATAATCGTGGCGACGTGGTCGTGGAAGCGGGCCCGGTCCGATTCGGCATCGAGTACCGCGAGCTGGCCAACGACCGGGGCGTCGCCATCCATGTGCTCGGAGACGTGGGCGACCAAGAGATGGAGCTTTTGACTTTCGACTGCTTCGAGGTTGCCCCCCACTACCACTACGGTCCTCGCGCCAAGAACCAGCGCCTGTATCTCGACATGACGGCGGTGCCAGACCCGTTGGAGTGGGCGCTCGACCTGCTCCGATACGGCAAGCTCAGCCCGATGCTAGAGCGAGCGGGTTACGCCGATTACGCCGCGCGTCTGAACCCGATAACCGTCGCCGAGAGCGTGGCAGAGGTTGCCAGGGTGTCCAAGGGGATGGAGAGGGAGAACGCCCGGTAGAATAGTGGCTGCAAAGCTCACCGCCCGCCTGGGTGGAAGAGGCGACGAAGTAGGTTTCGCCCAGCCGAAGGGCAGTGTGCCACCTCCCCCCCAGATTGCTTCGTCGTCCCGAGTCATCGGGACTCCTCGCAACGACGGTCGGAGCGTTGCGTCTGGTTTGGGGCCGTGTTGCCCTGCTCTTCATCGTCTACAAGACTCGCAACGATGATCGGAGCGTTGCGTCTGGTTTGGGGCCGTGTTGCCCTGCTCTTCATCGTCTACAAGACTCGCAACGATGATCGGAGCGTTGCGTCTGGTCTGGGGCCGTGTTGCCCTGCTCTTCATCGTCTATAGGACTCGCAACGACGATCGAAGGGTTACGCCTGGGTTGGACCCGTTACGGAAAGGCCGGAGGGGGCGGGCGAAGCGCGCCAGTGATTGCTTCCCATCCCGACAAGTCGGAATCAACGCGGTTCGCGGTGATCTCGTCGAACCACCAGCTCTGCGCCCTTCGACTGGCTCAGGGCGAGCGGGGCAGCGGGTTATACCGCTCGTAGTGAGCCCTTCGTCAGGTCCGACAGAGTCAGGACTCGCGACCCCCGGTCAGAGATCAGGACAGGCTTGTCGAACCACCGACGTGGCGCCACAGACTGGTAAAGGCTCTCAAGGCGAGCGGCAGACGCTAACGCCTGGCTATTCAGGGCCGGGCGCTAATCCATCAAACGCAGACGCGACTGCGTCAGCGTCACCACGGTGGTGACAACCAGTAGCGCGACGGCTAGCATTCCAATTACGGCCTGTCCGCCAAGCGCGTCGACCAGGATGCCGGCCGGCAGCACCGCCAGGGGCATCAGGCCGAAGGTCATCATGAACACGCTCATCACGCGACCCCGATACCCGTCTTCCGTGATCTCCATGATGAGCGAATGGTTCAGTGTGCGCCGGACCGAGTCTCCCAGCCCCAGTATCACCATGATGGCGACGGCGGCGTAGTAGACGGGGAAAATCGCTATCAGCGCCAGGGCTGCCCCGGAGACGAAGCTGCCAGCAAGGAGCGTCCTGCCCCGCTTCTTGCCACCAAAGGCCGCGATGCCTAGCGAGCCGGCCAGCGACCCCAAGCCCATGATCGCCACCATCAGGCCCATGGACTCAGGTCCGCGGTGGTAGACGTCCACGATGAACACCGGCATGAGGGATTGGAGGGGCGTGGCCAGCAGAGAGGTCGCAAAGCCTATCAGAATTAGTAGCTTTACGATAGGGCTGTGGCGCACGTAACTCAGCCCCGCCCGGATGTCCCTGACAATGGGTGACTTCCGCTCGGGCAGCGGCTCGTCCGGCCTCCGGATGAACGACGAGAGCACCACGGCTACGAGCCCGAGCCCCGCGATCGTCAGGTACACGGCACCGGGACCGGCCCACGCGTAGAGGCCGCCGGCGAGGGCAGGCGAGATCAGCGTCGTCGCGCTCATGCCCGCGGCACTGAGGGCCAGCGCGTTGGTGATCTGGCCTTTGCCGACTAGCTGTGGGACGAGGGCCTGCTTGGCGGGTATCATGAAGGCAAAGACGGCTCCCTGGACCATTGAGGTCACGAAAAGGTGGTACCACTCGATCGTGCCAGTGAAGATCGTGACAGCGACGGCGACGGCAAGCAGGGCCGCAACGGCCTGCCCGGTCCGGATCAAGAAGCGTCGGTCCACCCGATCGGCCAGTGCGCCGCCAAAGAGCGAGAAGCCCAGCATCGGTACCGCGGACCCCACGCTGACGACGCCAAGTAACGACGCCGAGCCCGTGATGTCGTATACCAGGTAACCTCTGGCGAGCATCTGCATCGACATCCCGCCCATCATGGTGACCATGCCGAGCCACAAAAATAGGAAGTCTCGGTTTCGGAGAGAGGAAAAGGTCTCTTTCCAGGCGGGGCGGCTCGCCTGCCGTGTCGCGACGGATCGGGCACCGGCGGCCGGCGACGAGGGTGTACGCGCCTGCACGGCCTGGGCGACGGCGCCGGGGGCCTCGAGAGGGTTTGGGAGGGCAGCGGCGGCGCCGGCAGAACCTCGGTGTGTGGGTTTCCTGGTAGCCAGTATTCGCGAAAGGGGATTCATGAACTAATCTTACGCTATGCGTGCGTACAGTGCAAGGCTTTTTGGGGTCCAAAAAAGAAGGGGCCCGGACTGTGAGCGGCACTCAACCGCCGAGGCGGCAGGCACTCGCAGGTGTTCAATCCGGGCCCGTAATTCTCAGATTGGGTTCCGCCCCGGCACTTCGCCTGGGGCCACGTCGCCGCCCTCTACTCTCAAGACTGAGGGCTCCTCTTCAGTGTAGCACGGATTTGCGATCGTAGTCGATATCATGATATCGAATTGACGGCCGCTGCGGTTTTACACGGTGAACCGTGGACCGAGACGACGACGCCCCGATTGGCAGTCCGGTTGTACGGAATCGACGATAGACGCTAACATAAAGCGGCCGACGGCGTACCGGCAAGCGAGTGGGACGAGATGAGCAGCACCTTCGGACAGCTATTCCGGATCAGCACATGGGGCGAGTCCCACGGCGACGCTGTGGGAGTGTCGGTCGACGGCTGTCCGCCGAAGCTGCCGCTGGACGTCGCGGACATCCAGCGAGAGCTGGACAGAAGGCGGCCGGGCCAGAGCGAGATCTCGACTCAGCGCCGCGAAGGAGACCAGGCGCAGATCCTGGCCGGCGTCTTCGACGGCCTGACCCTCGGCACGCCGATCCTGATCGCGGTCTGGAACCAGGACGCCCGCGGCAAAGACTACGACCACATGCGCACCAAGTACCGCCCGTCCCATGCAGACTATAGCTACGACGCCAAGTTCGGCATTCGCAACTGGAAGGGTGGGGGGCGCGCCAGCGCCCGCGAGACCATTGGACGCGTCGCGGCAGGCGCCATCGCCAGGAAGTTTCTGGACGTGGAGCTGGGCGTCGAGATCGTCGGGTACGTCAAGCAGATCTGGAAACTCAAGGCCGAGGCGGACCCCGACACGGTCGTGCAGGCGGACGTGGAGTCCAACATCGCCCGGTGCCCCGACCAGGACGTGGCGGTGCAGATGATCGAGCGCATCAAGCAGGCCCGTAGCGATGGCGACTCCCTGGGCGGCGTGGTGGAGTGCGTAGCCAGGAACGTCCCGGTGGGCCTGGGCGAACCTGTATTCGACAAGCTGGAGGCGGACCTGGCCAAGGGGATGCTATCGCTACCCGCATGTAAGGGCTTCGAGGTAGGCTCCGGTTTCGGCGGCACCACCATGACCGGCTCGACCCACAACGATCCCTTCTACAACGACGGCGGCCGAATCCGGACCCGCACCAACAATTCGGGGGGCATCCAGGGCGGCATCAGCAACGGTGAGAACATTGTCGTGAGGGCGGCCTTCAAGCCCACCGCGACCATCATGCGGGAGCAGGAGACGGTGGACGTGGACGGCAACCCGACGACGCTGCAGGGTCGTGGCCGCCACGACCCGTGCGTGCTGCCGCGGGCGGTGCCGATCGTGGAGGCGATGGTGGCGCTGGTGTTGGCCGACCACGCCCTGCGCCAGCGGGGCCAGGCCGGCACGCTGGGCGGGTAGGGACGGGCGGTTAGTCCCTTGCTCCTGGGCCTACCAATTTCGTTAGTCGTGAACTCGCCGCATTATTCGCCCATACTCTGCCGCCAGCTTTATGGTTCGACAAGCCTGTCCTGAGCCCGACGAAGGGCTCACCACGAACGGGTATAGATTTAGCCGCCGTGCGGCCTGAGCCCGTCGAAGGCCCCTGAGTTATTGGAGACGAGTTCGGGGGAAGGGTCTAGCGAGGGGTGCTAACTGCGGTGGCATACACCGCCCAGATTCTTCGTCCCGACTTGCCGGGACTCAGAATGACATTTTGTACAAAGACCTTACTAGACCACCGGCGACGTGCCGCCGTCTATGTTCACGGCGATGCCCGTCAGGTAGCTGGCCCGCTCCGACGCCAGGAATGCGATCACGTCGCCGGCCTCCGGGCCCTCGCCAACGCGGCCCAGCGGCACGTTCCTACCCATGTCGGCGTACCACTCGTCCAGGGTCAGGTCGGTGTTCCGGGCGCGGGCCTGCTCGAAGCGGCGCTCGTGCTGGCCGCTTTTGATTAGGCCGATGCAGACGGTGGTCACCAGGATGTTGTCCGCCGCGAACTCCTTGGACATGGCCTTGGTGAGTGCGACGCCCGCGGCACGGCTCACGGAGGTGGGCACGGACGCGCCGCCGGGGGCCTTCGCGCCCAGGTTGGTCACGTTCACGATCCTTCCGCCGCCCTGTTTCCGCATGTGCGGGACCGCTTCCCTGGAGCAGCGGATGGCGCCGAAAAGCTTCACGTCCAGGTCCTGCTGCCAGCCGTCGTCGGTCACGCTCTCGAAGGGCCCTCCGGCGGACGTGCCGGCGTTGTTGACCAGGATGTCCAGGCGTCCGTAGGTTGAGAGCACGGTGTCGAAGAGGGCGCGAATCTGGTCGGGCCGGCTTACGTCCGTGGCGACCGCCAGGACCTCGCCGCCAGTGGCCTGACGGATATCCGACGCCGCGTCCTCCAGCACATCCGCACGGCGGGCGCAGATAACGACCTTCGCGCCCTCCGCGGCCATGGTGGACGCCGCTGCCTTGCCGATTCCCTCGCTTCCACCGGTAATCACTGCGACTTTGCCATTTAGTCCAAGGTCCATGGCCGTGCTCCTAGTGTGGTGTGCTTCAAATACGCTAGTGAATTGTCTTTGCGAGGAGTCCCGATGCGGGACGACGAAGCAATCTGAGGCAGGGGAGGTTGCGCGCGCCCCCCTCCCCCGATTATATCGGGGCCGCGGCCCTCCTTCGTCGCGCCTCGCAATGACATTTGGGATGAACTTTGGGGACAGGATACTAACTTGGCTAATGTAGCTCCTTACTATATGCCTCGTCCAGCAAGTCGGTCACGTACCTCACCTCGATGGGCAGCCCTTCGCGGCGGGCGCCGTACTGGAGTTGCAGCACGCAGCCCGGGTTGGCGGTGGCTACGACGTCCGCGCCGGTCTCTTTGACGGCGTTCATCTTCGTCGTGAGTATCCGGACCGAGAACTCGCGCTCGCTGATGGCGTATGTGCCGCCTGCGCCGCAACACAGCGACGCGCCGGGCAGCTCCACGAAGTCTATGCCCGGGATCGCTGCCAGCAGCTGCCGGGGCGGGGCAGTCACGCGCTGGGCGTTGGACAGGTGGCACGAGTCCTGGTAGGTCACGCGGTAGTCCAGGCCCGCGGTCGGCGGCTCGAAGGGGAGCTCCACGAGAAACTCGTGGATGTCCTTCACCATTCCGCTCAGCCTAAGGGCCCTCTCATGGTAGTCGCCGTCGTCCCTCAGAAGGTGGTCGTACTCCTTCATGCGAGCGCCGCATCCGGCCGAGGCTACGACAATCGCGTCGACGCCTGCGGCCAGGAATGCGTCGAGGTTCGTCCGCGCCAGCTCCCGCGCCGTCGCCAGGTCGCCGACGTGGGAGTTGATGGCGCCACAACACGCCTGGCCCTTGGGCACGACGACCTCGACGCCGTTCCGGGCCAGCACGCGGACGGCGGCGTCCATCTCCGGCCCGTTCACCAGCGGCATGACGCACCCCGACAGAAGGGCGACTCTGGCCTTCGGCCTACCTGGGGGCGTGATCACCTGGCCCCGTGCTCTGAATATCGTCGAAGGCACTGGCGGCAGCGACTGCTCAAGCTCGCTCAGGGGCGGCGCGATCACTCTGAGTAGCCGGGACGCGCGCACCGCTTTCTGCAGTCCGCTGCGCTGGTATAGGCGGGCCAGCCGGGCCAACAGCTCGAGGCGGCGCTGTCGCGGAATGAGGTGTCTAAGCGACACCTTTGACAGCAGCGATGGCACCAGGCCGAGCTTGCGTCTTCGTCCGACCTGGGTCATGGTCGCCTCGATGAGCCGGCCGTAAGGTACGCCGGACGGGCAAGCGACCTCGCACGCACGGCACTGGATGCACAGGTCCCAGTGCCTGACGACCGACGGCGCCATGCCGATTCGGCCCTCGTTGACCGCCTTCATCAGCGCGATGCGGCCCCTGGGGGACTCTGTCTCCAGACCGGTCTCCAGGTAGGTCGGGCAGGCCTGCAGGCAGAAGCCGCAATGCACGCACGAATACAGCTCGGCCTCGTCCGGCGTATCGGCGCCGGAGAAGAGCAGGGAAGAGTCAATGTGAGATTCGGTTACCGGTTTCGACATCAGATTCGTCCCGCGAAACGGCCCGGGTTCAGTATGCCTTTGGGGTCGTATTGCGCTTTCAGACGCCTCATGATCGCCAGGGCGTCCCTCACGTCTCCCCACACGTCCAGGCCGGTTTTCAGCTGGGGCGGACACCTCTCGACTATGGCCGTCGCGCCCGCGGCCCTGGCCTGGCTCAGCGTAAGCTCCATGGCGGCGTCGGACGACGACAGCCCGCCTGAGGCGGGCGCGTCGGACTCCGAGAACCAGTAGACGGAGGCTCGGCCGTAACCCGGGTCCGCGACGACGGCGGGTCGGAGGCCCGACAACGGCGCCCGGACCTGCGAGTCGACCAGCGTCCTGGTGGGCTGTGTCGATAGCCGTATGGCGACCTCGGGCAACGCCTCGGGCCGCCAGCCGAAATCGGCCAGCTCGCGCCACAGGTCAAGGGCGACCGCGCCCTCAATTACCTCGGCAGCCGAGGCACCGTTCTCTCTGCAAAACCCTATCGACTCTCGCTGCGCCCGCTCCAGGGTGCGGGCCCTGCCCCCCAAACGGACCGCCAGAAAGTGGCTCCCGTCCAACACTGGCAGCCCTGCCATCTGCTGAACTGCTGCATCGTACGCGGTTAGCGCGAGAGGCGTCATGGGGCCGTTGAAGACCTGGAGGGCGGCAGCGCCACAATCGGCGGCGGTGCGGAACGCGGCCAGGACCGTTCTCTCATCGGCCGGCAGCGGGGTCAGCTTCAGGGAGACCTCGGCGATGATCCCCAGGGTGCCGAGTCCACCGATGTGGAGCCTGGCCATGTCGTAGCCGCTGACGTTCTTGACCACCTGCCCACCGCTCTTGGTCAGACTGCCGTCGGCCTGCACGACTTTCATCCCGATCACCAGGTCGCGGGGACTGCCGTACTGCCACTTCATCGGTCCGCTGACGCCGGCGGCCAGCGTGCCTCCGATGGTCGCTCGGTCGGGCAGGGGCGGGTCCAGGGCAAGGAACTGGCCATGTTCAGCCAGGACAGCGCTGAGAGCCGAAAGGGTCATCCCCGCCTCGAATGTGCCGGTCAGGTCGGCGGGACTGTATGAAACGACCTCGCTCAGTCCGGTTGTGTCCGCGACCAAATCCAGGGCCTGAAGCGGGTTACCGAGCGCGAGCCTGGTCCCGCCACCAACGGGTGCCACCGACAGGCCCGCCGAGTTCGCTTCGGCCATGAGCCGGCCCAGCTCTTCTACCGTTTCGGGACGGGCCACAGCATCGGGGGCAGCCCCTTCGATTGCGTACCCGACGGGGTCGAGGATGGCGTTACCGTCGCCCAACGCGCGCTGGGCGACCTGCTTCGCGACGGTCTCGTTGCTTGAGTTCAACGGAGTGCTCACCGACCAGTTCTAGACGAAGGCACCGGGGCCTGCCTTGGCGACCGCGGAGCGCTGGTAGAGCTCGACGCAGGACGCGCCCGTGGGAAACACCTTTCCCGGATTGAACAGGTCCTTGGTGGCAAAGGCTGGCTTCAGCATCGACATCGCCCGCATGTCGGCGTCGCTGAACATGAGCGGCATGTACTGCTGCTTCTCGAGCCCGATGCCGTGCTCGCCCGACAGGACGCCGCCGACCTCGACGCAGAGGGCGAGTATCTCGCCGCCGATGTCCAGGGCGTTCTTAGTGTCGCCCGGCTTCCGCTCGTCGAACAGCACCGAGGGGTGCAGGTTGCCGTCTCCCGCGTGCAGCAGGTTGGCGATGGGGTAGCCGGTATCGCGCGACATCTGCCTGATGCGCGAGAGCACCTCGACCAGCTTCGTCCGGGGCACGGTGCCGTCGACCAGGTAGTAGTTGGGCGCCAGCCTGCCCAGCGCGCCAAGCACGCCCTTTCGGCCGGCCCACAGCTTCTCCCGTTCGAGAGCGTCGGTGGCGGTGCGTATCTCCAGCGGACCGAACCGGTTGCAGACCTCTTCCACGGCCTCCGCCTCCTCCTCCACCGACTCGGTCAGACCGTCGACCTCCACCAGCAGCACGGCGCCCGCGCCCTCGGGATATCCGGCGTGGACCGACGCCTCGGCGGCGCTGATGCACAGGTCGTCCATCATCTCCAGCGCCGCGGGGACGATTCCCGCCGCTATGATGCCGGACACGGCCGCGGCGGCGTCTTCCAGATCGCCGAACACCGCCAGCAGAGTCTTGACCGCCTCCGGCTCCTTCAGTAGCCGCACGGCCACCCTGGTTACGATGGCCAGGGTGCCTTCCGAGCCTATGAGTATCCCCCGAAGGTCGTATCCGGGGGACTCGCGGTCCCTGCCGCCAACCCACTGGACCGCACCGTCGGCCAGTACCACCTCCATGCCCAGGACGTGGTTGGTGGTCACGCCGTAGGCCAGGCAGTGGGGACCGCCCGAGTTCTCGGCGACGTTGCCGCCAATCGTGCAGACTTTCTGGCTGGAGGGGTCGGGGGCGTAGTACAGGCCGTGCTTCGACACGTTCGCCGTGAGGTCGAGGTTGACCACCCCCGGCTCGACGACGGCCACCCGGTTCACGGGGTCGACCTCCAGGATGCGGGTCATGCGGGTGAGGGCAAGCACGATGCCGCCGTGCTCGGCGACGGCGCCGCCGCTGAGGCCGGTCCCAGCGCCCCGCGCGATGACAGGGACGCCGTGGCGTGCGGCTATCTTCACGCAGGCGGAGACCTGGTCGGTGTCCCTGGGGACCACGACGGCCAGCGGAGGGGCCTTGTCGACCGACCCATCATACTCGAAGACGATCAGGTCCTCGGGGGAGTGGAGCACGTAGTCGTCGCCGACCACCGACTTCAGCTCTTGGGCCACCGTCTCCTGGACGGCCATGTCGCACCTCGTTAGCTCGTCAGGGGTTCATGGTAGTGGATGGGGTTGAGCCTGCGCAACACGGTGCCCGCCGTCAGCCGATAGCTGAGCGCCGATCGCCGATAGCTGACTGCTGACGGCTGATAGCTGACCGCCGATGACTTGCCCCGACGTCCCGATCCCGATGCGGGACCAAATCGGGGAGTCGGGGGCCCCAAACCCCTCGCAATCTGGTGGTGTACCAGTTACCGTTTCGTCTTTCCGGCGGAAGCCGGAATCCAGGGGTGTCTCACACAACAAAGTACCTGGACACCGGCTTACGCCGGTGTGACGACAGGGGCTGACCGCCTGCCCCGACAAGTTAGGGGCTGACTGCTGATAGCTGACTGCTGATAGCTGACCGCTGATTCCGGGGCTGATCGGGCTCCCGAGTTGGGGGTTTCCGACGGTACTTCGGCTGCATATAAGCTATTCCGTGAGTCATATCCTAGTATCAGCAGCTAAACGCCGCCCATAGCCCCGATATCCCTCGCAATCCCAGTCTTGACAGCGGGGGGGGGGGGCGTGATACAAGTCCTCCATCTGCGGGTGCCGTCCGCCCGTGGGCGAACGCCCGCGTACTTCGGCGCCCGTTTTTGCGTTGACCGAAAGGAGACATGGAAATGTCTAAGACACTCTGAGCGCGTGGTGAAGATCTTAAGTCCCAGCAGGGACAAGGAGTGAACGAAATGAGAAACACACTTGAAGTCGGTAGGCAACAATTTAACTCTGACGAAGGAGGAAGAACAATGTCTAAGACACTCGGAATGCGGTGGCTAGTCGTCGTAGCGGCAGCGGCCATGCTGTCGGTGCTCGCCGCGGCCTGTGGTGCTGACGCTGAGGTCGTGGAGGTGGTCAAAGAGGTAGTGGTGGAAAAAGAGGTGCCCGTTGAGGTGGTGAAGGAGGTGGTAGTGGAGAAAGAGGTCATCAAGACCGTCGCGGGACCGGAACGGGTCGTCGTGAAAGAGGTGCGGGCGGGGTATGTGACGGACCCCACCACGGGGGTCGTGACGACCGCGCCAGAGTATGGCGGGACATTGACCTTTGCCCGGAAGCAGATTGGTGAGCATACTGACACCTGGTTCATTAGCGGCTGGGCGGCTCACTTCATCAGTGGCGTACTGGAGAAGCCAAGCATCGGGGACTGGGGAATAGATAGGGCCGTACATGACTGGAAAACAACGTACGTACCTCCATCTACCTTAACAGCGGCGCTGGCGGAAAGCTGGGAAACGCCCGACGACAAAACGGTCATCCTCAACATCCGCCAGGGTGTCAAGTGGCAGGATAAGGCACCGATGAACGGTCGTGAGCTAACTGCCAAGGACATAGAATTTAACTTTCACCGTGTTTTGGGTCTGGGCAGCGGCTTCACCGAACCAAGCCCCATGGCTGGCCGTCTGGGGGCACAAGGAATCGAATCGGTAGAGGCCACCGACAATTGGACGGTTGTTTTTAAGCTGAAGGAGCCAGCGCAGTATGCGCTCGGCTTTATTCTCAACGACCATATGGGTTTCATATACCCCCCCGAGGTAATCGAGGAACACGGCGACGTTAAGGATTGGAGGAACGTGGTCGGCACCGGTCCCTTTATGCTGACTGACTACGTCGAGGGCAGCGCTATAACCTGGAAGAAGAATCCCAACTACTGGGGCTTCGACCCAAAATACCCGGAGAACCGCATTCCCTATATTGACGAGGCCAGGGGCCTGTTTATGGACGAAGCAGTAGTTTTTATCGCGGCACTACGCTCGGCTAAGATTGATTTCGTAGGTGTCGCCGGCGACTCTCAACTAAGGTCTATCGACCAGATAGAGAGCCTCACGAAGACCAACCCCGAACTCGTCATACTCCCGACTTGGTATCGGTCCGATAACTCTTTTATGTTTAGCGTGGAAAAGAAGCCCTTTGACGACATCAGGGTGCGCAGGGCAATGCAGATGGGACTGGACCTTGAGACAATTAACTCTACCTACTTTAAGGGTTATGCAAACACGACACCTACCGGGAGGCTAGCGGCTGACTTGAAAGGGTGGTCTACCCCATTTGAAGAGTGGCCCGAAGAGGTCAAGAAATACTATACCTATGACCCGGAAGGGGCGAAACAGCTTCTGGCTGAAGCCGGCTTTCCCGATGGCTTCAAGACCATCCTGAACTTTACGGCTCGGCGTGATCCGAACTGGATGGAATTGACCGCTGTATACTGGCGTGAGATTGGCATCCAGATAGAGATTAGGCGAGTGGATGCAGCTCAGGCCGGCGCGATGAAAAATGAGGGGACTTTTGAAGGTTTCTGGGCCTGGAACGCGGGCAACAGGGCGTATCCACCGCCCCCGATCATGAAAGGGTATCTGGGGGGATCACCGGGGAACTGGATGGGAACCTCTGAGCCGGAATATGACGCCATGTATAATGCCCTTGTAGTCACTACCGACCTTGAGGAACAGAAGAGGCTGGTTCGAGAGATGGGTATGTACGCGATAGAGAAGCACTGGCAGATATGGGGTCCCGAATCGCCACAGTTTAACGTTCACCAGCCGTGGATCAAGGGTTATAACGGTGAAATCACATTAGGAGCCGGTTGGTATAATCCCATGATGCCCTACGTCTGGATTGATAGTGAGATGAAGAAAGAAATGGGTCATTAGTGGGGTTTCGCCCTTTGTGGCTGACCTCAGGGAAAAAGGAGCTGGGAAGCTCAGGCTTCCCAGCTCCTTAACTCGTTGTCATCGTCCTTCAGTTTACCTAGTTTTAGAAATAGCCGTTAGCCCTCCCGACACGTCGGGCTCGGGGCGTTTGCCCTGAGCCGGTCGAAGGGCAGGCCGTCGGTGGTTCGACAAGCTCACCATGAACGGGCACAAGCTCACCACGAACGGGTACGGGCTCACCACGAACGGGTACGGGCTCACCACGGAGCGTAACCGTTCGCCCTGTCCGATGATGCTTCGCTCATCGAGACTCGCGATAGCCCCGCCCACGCGGGGTGTATCGGAGAGCTCGTCGAAGGGCAGGGCGTCGGTGGTTCGACAAGGCTCTCCTGAGCGAAGCCGAAGGGCTCACCACGAACGGGTACGGGCTCACCACGAACGGGTACGGGCTCACCACGAACGGGTGTGGTAACGCCGACTATCGCAAGGAAGTATTGTGAAGGAACTTGGCGAAGCCCCGATAGAAACGGGGCTCGTCATGACGGGGGAAATCGCAATGAGGTGTGTCACATGAGAGCCTATATCCTCAGGCGGTTATTGCTGATAATCCCCACCTTGTTTCTATTGAGCATCCTGGTCTTTCTCTCGCTGCGTCTCATCCCGGGCGATGTAGTAGACGTATTGGTGGGTAGGATCGAAGCTTTTCAAGGCGGTGTGGGGGCGGAGGAGGTTGACCGTGAAGCTGTTGAGCGGTTGCTGGGATTAGACGTGCCTGCCTACGTGCAGTATGGACGCTGGATAGGAGTGTTGCCGACCCCTGACTGGCTTACCGGCGAGTCCCAGTTCAAAGGTCTCCTCCAGGGCACCCTTGGCGAATCACTGCTTGGCGGTTTTCCGATAGAGGGGAAGATATTACCTAGATTGCCAGTAACCATCCAGCTCGGCGCCATGGCAATCGTAATCGGGCTCTTGATAGCGCTGCCAGTCGGCATCTACTCGGCGATTCGCCAGGATACGGCCGCCGACTACGTGGGGCGCTCCATCGCCATCATCGGCATGGCAACTCCTAACTTCTGGCTGGCCCTGATGGTCATGATCTTCCCGGCAATCTGGTGGGGCTGGACGCCCCCTCTGGTATACATTCCTTTCACCGAAGACCCGCTGGGAAGTCTCAGGGGGTTATTCACCCCCAGCCTGATTCTGGGGACGGCGATGGCTGCAAACGAAATGCGGATGACGCGCACGATGATGCTGGAGGTGCTCAGGCAAGACTATATCAGGACCGCCTGGGCCAAGGGTCTGAAGGAGAGGGTAGTTGTTATGAGACACGCCATCAAGAATGCCCTCATCCCGGTAGTTACCCTGATAGGCATGGAGTTGCCTATGCTGGTAGGTGGCTCCGTTATCATGGAGAACATCTTTAACCTGCCGGGGCTAGGTCGTCTCCTGCTGGTTGCCCTCAATAGCAGAGACTACACTGTGGTCTCCGGAGTAAACCTGATTTTCGCCACCGCGGTTGTGGGGGGCAATCTAATGATAGACCTGATCTATCCTTATTTAGACCCCAGGGTCCGTTATACATAAACGGGAGAAATCGGGACCATGAGTGACGCCTTAGGGATACCATCAGCAGCAGGTGGGCCAAAGACACGTAACAAGCTGGCTGAATTCTTTATCCGGCTGGTCAGAGAGAAACCGCTGGGTACTGTCAGCGGGATTATCATATTGATATTGATTTTTGTCAGTATCTTTGCCGATGTTCTGGCCCCTTATCCATATTATGAAGCGCACCTGGTAGACAGGCTGACCGGCCCATCAGCCCAGTATCTGCTGGGTACCGACCAGTTGGGACGAGACCTATTGAGCCGCATTATCTACGGGGCTCGTATTTCGTTAGGTGTCGGTCTGGCCGCGACCACTATCAATGTTGTGGTCGCTGTCCTGATAGGCGGCACTTCAGGATTCTTTGGTGGTAGATCGGACCTGGTTGTGCAGAGATTTGTCGATGCTTGGATGTCTTTCCCGGGACTGCTCCTGTTGTTAACCATAATGTCCATGACGGGGCGGGGTTTGCCGCAGATGATACTGATCCTGGGGATAACAGGAGGCATCGGCGGCTCAAGAGTAGTCAGAGGCGCCGTTATCGGCATAAAAGAGAATGACTACTTTCTGGCGGCGCGGGCAATTGGCAGCCCCAGCACCGCAACACTGATGCGGCATGTCCTGCCCAATATTATGCCTGTCCTAATCATCATATTTAGCATCACTATCGGGGGGGTAATTATGGCTGAGGCCGCTCTGAGCTTTCTCGGATTCGGTCTGCCACCCTCGATTGCTAGCTGGGGAGGTATGCTCAGCAGGGAAGGACGTCAGTTCATGGAGATGGCCCCACGGCTGGCTCTCTGGCCTGGTCTTTGCCTGACTATTGTCATTTACAATCTAAACATGTTCGGCGACGCCCTGAGGGACCTCCTCGACCCCAGGCTCAGGGGCGGCGAACGGTGAGGGGGGCGTCGTAAGGGCGACCCCGACGCGTCGGGGCGCCCCTACCGATCCTCGAACGGACAGCCTCATGGTTTTGAACCGCTGCACGATTCTCGGTAGCGTGACGCGCCCGTAACGACCGGCGCCCGGTTCCGAGGGGCCTAGGGCGGACATCCGCCTGGGGCGGACCCCTACAAAATCCACGTGCGATTCATGACCGACACGCAGGTCCGCCCCTACAACATCCACGTGCGATTCATGACCGACACGCAGGTCCGCCCCTACGACATCCACGTGCGATTCATGACCGGCATGTCCCGACGTCCCGATCCCGATGCGGGACCAAATCGGGGCGTCGGGATGTGGGCGCCCTGGACATCCGACCCGGAGATCACTACGATCCCGTGAAAATGGTTGGGCATCGTAACTTGCTCATCCATTTCTACCAATGGGAACTTGTGGCCCAACTCCACCCACCATCTACGGACCATCCGCCCGGCGTCGTTCAGGTGCATTACTCCATCCACTACGTCGCCAAACAGGCATGCGCGCCCCTGCGTGCAAATGGTCACGAAGTATGCCTCCGCATGGCCATAATCATACCCGCGCAGGCGCATGGAGCGGCGGGCGTGCTCAATGTCTCTCATACAGCACATCATACCAGTCCCCCATCCTCCGTTCCGGCTCCGGCATGGATGTATAATCTATCGATATTGATAAGGAGCAATTGAGCATGAAACTGAACGGGCAGACCGCCATTGTAACTGGCGCAGGGCGTGGAATCGGTCGGGCCACAGCTCTCGCACTCGCCCGGGAGGGGGCGAACGTTGTCCTAGCGGCCAGGAGCGTCTCAGAGATCGAAGCGGTCGCGGACGAGATCCGAAGCGCGGGGCGGGAGTCGCTTCCGGTTCCGACGGACGTATCCAACAAGTCCGAAGTAGAGTCGATGGTCGAACAGGCCCTGGACCGCTTCGGCAAGGTTGATATCCTGGTGAACAACGCTGGGGTGGCTATTCACAACCCTATCCCCCTGATCCGTGAGGAGGACTGGGACCTGAACATCGCCGTTAACCTCAAAGCGGTCTTTCTCTGCACGCAGGCCGTTTTCGGTCACATGTGTGAACAACGGCATGGGCACATCGTCAACGTCTCCTCTCTCGCCGGCAAGCACCCGGGCGCCAGGTATGGGGCCTACGCGACTGCCAAGTTTGGGGTTACCGGATTCACAGGAGTGACCAACGCGGAAGGTCGTCGGTATGGTGTGAAGGCCACCCTCGTCCAGCCCGGGGCGACAGACACAAGGATGCGCCGCGATAACCACGAAGACGATTTGCTTGCAGTGAAACAGTCGCCGCAAGTCCATACGCCCACACTCGAAGCTGGCTCAGCCGGAAGACGTGGCCGATCTCATCCTGCTTGCAGTGAAACAGTCGCCGCAAGTCCATACGCCCACACTGGACCTATATACGACCTCAAACCCTGAGATCAGCATGAAAGCGGGGACCTATCGCCCCGACTCAGCGGCGCTCATCAGCAGGATGCGCGCATGCGTCTGCTTGTACGCGGCCGCCCGACCACGGGAGACGAGCGCCTTGAGTTCCTGTTGTTCGTCCGTTGTCAGTCTGATACGGTACTTCTTGGTAGGCATAGTGATTCCTCCTTGATTCAATCGAAATAGCCGTTAGGACCACTAGTAATCCGTTCGCCCTGAGCCAGTCGAAGGGCCCCGACGAGTCGGGGGTGGTTCGACAGGCTCACCACGAACGGGGATGGTCCGCCTCAGGCGGATCGAAAGGAAGTACTAGGTCGCTAGCTGGGCTGACAGCTCGCGGGGGTCCGTTACCGGCAGCTTGCAGACGTAGTTTTCGCAGACGTACGCCGCGGCCTTGCCATCCACCAGCGTCCGGCCCGACAGCAGCGGATAGCCGGAGTCTTCGCCGGTCGTCGGGTCGGCCACTACGAGAACACAGTTGGGCAGGAAGGACCTGGAGACCTCACCGCTCGACCAGCGCCCGCGTGTCCGCGTCGAGGGGGCCGCCGATAATGGCCACTTCTTTGGACCTGGAGAGGTAGAAGTCCAGCGCTCCCAGCCAGTGGCCAGCGCCCATGGGGATCCGCGCCATCAATTCGCGCGATGATCTCAGCGAGGAGACCGCCTTGGACTCGAACTCGCCGTTGCCCGTGATCACCGCCAGCCGTAGCAGGGTGTCCGCCGCCATAGACACGCCCGACGGCACGGCATTGTCGGACACGTCCCTGGGCCTGACGATCAGTTTTTCATGATCGCTTCCGGTGTCGTAGAACTGTTCGGCGGAGTCGTCCCAGAAGAGCGCGACCATGGCGTTCGCCAGCGCCTCGGCCTCCCTTAGCCACCGGAAGTCGAGGTCCGCCTCGTGGAGCGAAATCAGGCCGTCGATGAGGCAGGCGTAGTCGTCCAAATAAGCGTTTAACTTAGCTTCACCGTCGCGGTAGGTCCGCAGCAGCCGGTCGTCACGTCGCATGACGTCGAGGAGAAAGGACGCACAACGGCGGGCCGCCTCCACGTAGTCCGGCCTGCCGAGTACGGCGCCCGCCTCAGCGTAGGCGCGGAGCATCATCCCGTTCCAGGCGGTGAGCACCTTGTCGTCTCGCTCCGGCGCGATTCGCTCCTGTCGGGCCTGGAGAAGCCGCTCTTTGGAGTCGTTCAGAAGCTCCGCGAAAGCCTCTTCGCTTAGATCAATCTCCTCCGCCACCTGCCGAGAGGCCGCGGACCGGTGCAGGATGCTCCTGCCCTCGAAGTTGCCCACCTGGGTGACCCCGAAGTACCGGTTGATGACCTCGCCCTGGTCCTTACCAAGTACCGATGTGATCTCCTCCGGACGCCACACGAAGAACTTGCCCTCGACGCCCTCACTGTCCGCGTCCTGGGCGGAGTAGAAGCCGCCCTCGGGGGCGGTCATCTCGCGGCGGACGTACTCAAGCGTCTGCTCGACAATCTGGCGGTAC
Source organism: Dehalococcoidia bacterium (assembly GCA_965248005.1). GTDB lineage: Bacteria > Chloroflexota > Dehalococcoidia > Lucifugimonadales > UBA1123 > CBDFIE01. The sequence continues at coordinate 61,010 of OZ252049.1, read as the reverse complement.
TGGTCGTCGCCCGTCACCTGGAACCCGTGGAGATAAAGCTTGGCCAGCAGGGCGTTGTCGTACAGCATCTTCTCGAAGTGCGGGACCAGCCAGAAGGCGTCGGTGGAGTACCGGTGGAAGCCGCCGCCGATCTGGTCATATATGCCGCCCTCGGCCATCCGGTCCAGGGTTAGCTGCACCATCTCCAGGGCCTCGGGGTCGCCGGTGCGAGCGTGGTAGCGGAGCAGAAACTCGTAGGTCATCGGCTGGGGGAACTTGGGCTGCATGCCGATGCCGCCGTGGGTGTCGTCGAAGTTGCCCTTCACGATGCTGAAGGCGCCGCTCAGTATCCCCTCGGTCAGAGGGTCCTTGCTCGGGGCGCCGGCGCCGGAAAGTCTGATACGCTCGACAAGCTGCCCGGTCACCCGCGTGACCTCCGATCGGTTGGTCCGATACGCGTCCGAAATCGCCGTCAGCACCCTGGGAAACGCGGGCAGCCCGCCTCGGTCGTCTGGGCGGGAAGTAAGTGCCACCGTAGAAGGGGTCTCCCTCCGGAGTCAGGAACACGGTCATCGGCCAGCCACCCTGGCCCGTCAACGCCTGGACCGCGGACATGTATATCGAGTCGACGTCGGGCCGTTCTTCGCGGTCGACCTTGATACTCACAAACAGCTCGTTCATCAGGGCGGCGATGTCGGCGTCCTCGAAGGACTCTCGCTCCATCACGTGGCACCAGTGACATGCGGAGTAGCCCACGCTGAGCAGCACGGGCACGTCGCGGTCGCGGGCGATCGCGAACGCCTCTTCACCCCACGAATGCCAGTCCACCGGATTGTGGGCGTGCTGGAGAAGGTAGGGGCTTGTCTCGTGAATCAGTCGGTTTGGCATATTTTGTAGTTGGCCCGAGGTTGCAGGCTAAGATCCTCCTGCAAATCCCGCATTTGTGTCATTCTAGAGGGACGACGAACCCCGATAGGATCGGGGCCGGAGTCTCGCGTAGATTCTTCGCGGAGTCTATCCTGAGCCTAGCCGAAGGGCTCAAGAATGACAGGGTTACTTCATACTATACGCTCTAGATTCCTCTTATCTCCAGGGTCTCGGTATCCAGCGTGTCAAGAGACGTTACGCGGACCGCGTGGTTGTTGGTATCTGCCACGTAGAGTTTGCCATCGGCCACGCTGATCCCGCCCGGCTCGTGGAACATGGCGACCTCCGACGGCCCGTCGCGATGGCCGGGCTGCCCCGACCCGACCAGGCCGGCCGCGCCGCGGGTCGCGGGGTATACCCGCTTGATCTTGTTGTTGTACGTATCCGCCACGTAGAGCACGCCGTCAGCGATGTCGATACCCACCGGGTGTTGGAGCCGCACATCGTCGCCGGTGCCGTCCTCATCTCCGAAGGTAAAGAGGCCGGTGCCTACGATAGTCTTCACTTCGCCACCTGCAAGAAGGTCGGCCGAGCGGATGGCGCTGGTCTCGCTGTCGGTGAAGTAGATCCGATGCCCATCGGTGACCAGGCCGCTGGGCTGGGCCAGCTGAGCGGATTCAAGCGGGCCGTCGGCTATACGCTCTCGGCCGTTGCCCGCGTGGGGCCGTACGCTGTTGTCGGTCAAGTCCAGACGCCATAGCTGGTGGAACCCGGCCATGGCGATGTAGAGCGTGTCCCCGACCAGGGCCAGGTCCCATGGGGAGTTCAAGGCGACATGGCGCCCTTCGCCGCCGTCGTGGAACATGGTGGCCTGCTCTCCGGTGCCCGCCAGGGTGCTCACTTCTCGCGACTGGAAGTCGATAAGCCGGATCGCGTGGTTCTTGGTGTCCGCGACGTACAGTCGGTCGTCGAAGACGGCCATGCCCTGGGGGTCGGAGAAACTGGCCGCGTCCAAGGGGCCGTCCGCGAATCCGCGCTCGCCCGAGCCGACGACCTGGACCACGTCGCCGGCCAGCGTGGTGACCACGATGCGGTTGTGGTTGGAGTCGGCGATGTAGAGCCGGTCGCTGGATGCGTCCGCCAGCACCTTGCCGGGGAAGGACAGGGGGCGTTCCCACTCTTTCTCGCGCTCGAGCTTGAAGTCCAGTTCGCGGCGCTCCAGCAGGCCCTGGTTGTCGTAGACGGACACCAGGTCGCCGATAACCTTGTCGAACACGTCCACGGTGATCTCGCCCTCGTGCTTGCCCACGACCTTACCCTCGGGGTCGATGAACATCAACGTGGGCCACGCCCTTATGGCGTACTGCTGCCACACCTGGAAGTCGCGGTCGTTCACGACTGGATGCTCAATCTCGTACCGCAGTACGGCCAACCTCAGGTTCTCGGTCTCCTGCTCAGCGGTGAACTTGGCCGAGTGGACGCCTACAACTGTAAGCTCCCGGGAATACTTCTCTTCCAGTTTCCGCAACTGCGGAAATACGTGCATGCAGTTAATTCAACAGTAGGTCCAGAAATCGAGAATCACCAGCCTGCCGCGAAGGTCCCGGAGGCTGAGGGGCGCGTCGGTATTCAGCCAATCCAGACCGTTGACGAAGTCCGGGGCGTTCACGGTGCCGCGCAGGGTGCGTGGGCTCATCTATAGCTCCGAATATTTTTTGTAATTTTTTTCAGCTGCGGGAGCTAATTATATCGGACCAGCCACGTTAGCGACCGGCACCGGACCCTGTTACCCAATAGCGCCCGGACTGTCGGGAGACTGAGTCCCCACGGGCCATCGTTCCATGGTGTAGGCCATCGTCCAGAACATGTACTCGTAACGAACGCTGGTCATAAAAGCTCGGCGCATGGCCTCTCTCCCGGGAGGTCCGTGGCGACGGCCGAACTCGTCGACCAGACCTCTCCACGCTGCGGCGCTGTCCGCGAGAAGCCCCGTGGCGTATCCGTCGAACCAGACGTCGTATATCGGGTGCTCCGGACGCCGGAGAAGTGAACCGAGCTCGTGATAGGTCCACGGGCAGGGGAGCAGTGCCGCCGCGGCGGTACCGATGCCGCCCTCGGCGGCTGTTGCCTCGAGGTGGTCCGTATAGGCCATGTTCGTTGGAGACACCTCGGTGGCCTCGGCTTCAACTTCATCGATTTCGAGCAGATCGAACAGGCGTCTGTGCAGGGGCCGCTCGATGGGCGTGGCGACCCTGGGCAAAAGCCGCTGGGCCAGGTCGGCCTCCTTCGCTTTGGACAGCGCCGTCGCCACGGCGCGCCCGAAGCCGGCCAGGTAGTGGAAGTCTTGGATTACGTAGTACCGGAAGGCATCCAGGCGCAAAGTACCGTCCTGGAGCTCTCGCAGAAAGGGATGCTCCTTTATAGCCCTCCATACAGGGCGGGCCTCCTCCCACAGCTGTGCCGAGAAGCTTTGCACGGTGTGTGCTCCCTTCCAGGCAAGCATACCGCAAGCTAGACGTGACTGTGAAGCCGCGAGGAGTTCTTGTCACCCTCGGGATCTCTGAGCCAAGCACGGCGAGGACCGCACAATAGGGCAGGGGTTTCGCGCTCATCGGTTGGCCAGCGGGCGTCGAGAGAAGGTTAGCGGGCGAATGCGAAGCCGGTCGATGAGGGCAGCGAGCGGTCAGCGGCCAACGGCGATCGACGCAATTCCAATGCGCACAAGTAAATCACATATCGCAATATCCCAATAGCTAATACATGGGACGCGCCGAGTTGGTGTCCGGATAAACGCAGGCGGAGCACGAGGGTTACTGGCGGGGCAGACCAGGCACGCGACCGAGAGGGCCCGAGCCTGAGAGTGGCGTGAGCGTCTGAAACAAGGGCTGATGGGGAGCGTCCCTGACAGGACTCGAACCTGCGACCCGCTGCTTAGAAGGCAGCTGCTCTGTCCAACTGAGCTACAGGGACACTGTGCTATTCTCGCCGGTGATCTATTCTAGCGACGCCTGTTTGGAGCGGTCAAGCTGGATTTAGCTATCAGTTTTCAGCTATCAGCTTTCAGGCATCGAGGAATTCGGTCCGTATCCAGACTACGTTGATCGGCCATGCAGCTAGCTGGCGCCAGCTATCGATCTGCATTCTCTCAGCGTCGGCTAGGGTCGTGAATTTGCGCTGTAGGAGCTCGCCGAGGGGCCGACTCAGTACGGAAACGGCCGCCAACGCTGCGGTGGCAGCCACCAGATTCGGCAGAACCCCCCGGCGTCGCCCGCGGAGCAACGACGCGGTGATTCCGCCTATAAACAGGCCCGCCGCGATGTTGGTCCCGCAGTAAGGCGAGATGGCAAGTTCGTTGTGCCCGTCACGCAGGAGGTCCAGCGCCTTTCTGGCCGCCTCGACCATCTCCTCGGCCGGGGCCCTGCTCCAGACCACGAACCCCCTCGGCACAGAGTAACCGCCTAACGGGGTACGGACCCCTGTCTCGATGAGCACCGCCACGGTGGCGTGCTCCAGAGCGTGATTCTTTCGGGTGTCAACGATTGCTGTATCAACCACTTGTTCACCTCTCGGCAAGGGCAGGGGGGTGACGCGCTGGCGGCCGTCGCCTGCGGCGTCCGCGGTCACGGGGCGGAATGGTGGACCCCGTTCCATTACACTTTAGCTGATTCGCGGGCCGGACGACATCATGGTCCCGTGAATGCGGTTTCATCTGCTCTGCCCGTGTCGTCAGACGGCAGGGGCGAGCATGGACTCCGTTGCCCCGAATGAGCTCGTCATTGGCGGCCGTCAATAGTCATACCAAGTTACTTCTATGCCTGAGGATAGTTATTTACACGTGAAATAGCCGATGGCGTTCGGCTGACACGCCTTGTCTGATTATGCGACAATTTGTCCGGCCCCGAAGTGTTTTTATCGGCCAATGGGAAATGTTTCGAAAAAGTCTTGAAAACCGATTGACATGCTACCGCGGCGAGATTAGGATGTACTAATTCCATAAAGGATGAGGAGGATTTGCCACATGGCGCGTAAGACCAAGAAGATGATGGCGGTAGAGGAGAAATTTCATCAACCCCTTGAAAAGATGCTGCCTGAGATGGTCACAGAGCAGGGCCTGTCTTCCACCGCCGACGAGCTCGGCGTGAGCAAGGCGACTCTCGGCTACTGGCTACTTAAGCTCCGCATCGAGGTTAAGAGAATCGCGATAGCGCCCGGGGAGTCTGTCGAGGTGAAGCGCGTAGGTTAACCGACGACTGGAACGAAGTCGCGAGAGCCACCGCGACAGGCAATCAGTCAGGGGCTTACCAAAGGAGGCCCCCCGATCCCGTCGGTGCGCGCCCGCTCCAACCCAGCTTTGCTGGCAGAGGTAGGAGCGGGCGCGCTTCTTTCCAGTCGACCTCCCGAAGCCATCCCCCAGTCCGATGCCGCTAACGCAACTTGATGGCGGCCCTGGCCTCGCGCTCACGCTCCCGCTCGATGATCGCCCGCCGCTTGTCGAAGCGCTTCTTTCCGCGGGCCACGGCCAGCTCGACTTTCGCGTAGCCGCCGTGCAGGTAGAGCCGCAGGGGCACGAGAGTCAGACCGCGCTCCGCCACCTGTCTCGTCATCCTGACGATCTGGTCACGATGTAGCAGAAGCTTGCGGGGTCGCTTGGGTTCGTGGTTGTTCAGGTTCCCGGAAGCGTAGGCGGCGATGTGGGCGTTTTCGAGCCACAGCTCGCCATTCGAAGGCCGGGCGTAGGCGTCGCTCAGGCTGACATGACCCGCCCGAATGGACTTGATCTCGGTGCCGAAAAGCACCAGGCCGGCTTCGACCGTGTCCATGATCTCGTAGTTGTACCGGGCTCTGCGGTTTGATGCGACGGTCCGGCTGCGGGACCGCTTGGCGGCAGTCATGGATGCGCCCTTAAGACCTGCCGGCTTCCACCAGCTCGGCCAGTACCTCCTGGGCCTTGTTCAGCTGATCGATGTCGGCCTTCTGGGCGTCCCGGGAGGTCACCTCGTAGTCGGGCTCGAGGCCGTCGCCCTCGATGGGCCTGCCATCTGGAGTGAACCATCTGGCGAAGGTCAGGTAGAGGCCGCCGTCGTTTTCCAGCCGCCTCAGGATGTTGACGCTGCCTTTGCCGAAGGTCGTGTCGCCTATCACCGGCGCTCGATCATGGTCTTGCAGCGCTCCGGCCAGTATCTCGCTGGCACTGGCGCTGAAGGAGTTGGCCAGAAGGACCATGGGCAGCTCGGCGAACTCGGCGTCTCCGCGCACCCCATTGTCGGTACGACGGCCGCTGCCATCCACCTGGTACAGCGCCAGACCATCTTCGATGAACAGACTGACTACGTCGACAACAGCACCGAGCAAGCCGCCTGGGTTGTTGCGCACGTCCAGGACCAGACCCTCGGCTCCGTCGGACCTGGCCTGCCGAATTGCGTCCGCAAGCTGATCGGCGGTATCCGCGTAAAAAGTGGACAGCCGAATGTGGGCGAAGCGGTCCTCGGGCCTGCTGCGCACGAGAACACTCTCCAGAGGTATCACGTCACGCAATATGGAGATCTCCACTTCGTCTACCGCGCCCAGATGCAGGACCATGAGCCTAACCTCCGTGCCTCTAGGACCCCGAATCTTAGACACCGCCTCGAGGAGGCTTAGCCCAGTGATGTCTTCGCCGTTGACCGCAACAACGACGTCTCCGGATTTGAGACCGGCCTTCTCGGCGGGACTTCCTTTTAGCGGAGCGACGATCTGAAGCTTGCCGTCGCGGCGCATGGTCACGTTTGCGCCGATACCCTCGAACCTGCCGTAGATGTCGTCGTTTTCTATCTGGAAGGATTCGGGGGGCACATACCCGGTGTGTTGATCGTCCAGCGCGGTAATAAGCCCCCTTATGGCGGCCTCAGTAAAGACCTCGGGATCGAATTCCTCCCGATCCACATGCTCGCTGGTCAGGAGGGCCCAGACTTCCCAAAGGGTCTTGAGCTCATCGGGGACATCATCTGGCGGCTCAATAACGAGCGTGCTGGGCACAGCAGTAGGGAAGGCCATCGGGTCCTCGGCCTGCTGGACAGCCGCGGCGGGCGTCGGCGCCTGGTCGGCCGGCGCGGAGGCGGCGTTGTCGTCTGCGCACGCGGCGATAGCAAGAATGGCCGCGATCGCGATGACGATCGGCAATGCATTAATACGGTTGCGAATCAGCGCGGACACAGTCTTCCCCCTGTCCTTTCTCTGGCACACATATCAACATCGTAACACTTCGCAGGGTCCAAGATGAGCATCCGCGGGACGCCGGAGCTCCGGCAATGAACCGGCCCGGCGCTCCGAATGAGGGCAATGCGCGTGTGCTATAGAGACAGAATATTCTCAGATGGTTGACAAACCCGTGGCCGCATTTTCAATTTTATCAACTTTTAGCAATATCAGCGGTATCGACAGCCAGAAACTACAACATAACGCCTGACAAACACTGAAAACACGCATGCAATCGCTTGATGTACCCCGGCCCGTGTGCTAGCATCCAGGGGATTTTATACGCCCGAGTCAGTCGGAGCGCCACCTGCGAAGTGTCTTCGAATACAGGGGGGGCAGTAAATGGCGGGCGACGAGTCGAACAAGCGAAAGAGAATCAACAGGCCGTACCCGACTCATACGCTGGAGAGCGTGCTGAGCATCGCCAGGACCATCCAGGAGGTCAACGCGGGCTTGCCCATGGACCGTCTGCTGCTGGCAGCTGCGCTGGGCACCACACCCTCGAGCAGCGGCTTCAGAATGCGCCTGGGGTCGTCGGAAAAATACTCGCTGACGCACGGTGCATATAATGACGAGCGCATCTCGTTGGCCCCACTGGGTCGGTCCGCCGTTTCGCCGTCCAGCGCATCAGAGCTTCGTGAGTCCCTGCGGAAAGCGGCCACGGCCCCGGAGATATTCCGCCGCTTCTACTCGCTTCTCGCCGGCAATCCGCTCCCGGAGGGCGTATACGCCGAGAATGTATTGACCCGGGAGCTTCAGGTCCGGGCCGAGCTTGCGCGTGAGTGTCTGGGCATCATCAAGGCCAATGGCCTCTACTCGGGTCTCCTGAAAGAGTCCGGCGATGTAACGCTGGTGGAATACGACACGGCGCTGGATGGTCTGTCACCGGGACCCGGGGATGCCTCCTCATCGGACAGCGTCATCCAGTCAACCGATGGCCTTGACGCCGCGGAGGCGTCGGGCCGCATTTTCCTCGGCTTTAGCCGAGCTTCGGCGGCCGTGGACATGCTTCGCGAAACGCTAAAAACCCTTGGACTCCAGCCGGTCGACATGGCCATCTCGCCAGACGGCGCTGCAGGGCCGCTGAGCGCAGAGGTGTCCGTGCTAATGAAGCAGTGCTCCGCGGCGGTAATCCTCGCGGCGGATCGCGATGATGACGGCAGCGGCCCATCGGCCGACCGGGTTGACCAGGCCTTACTGATCCTCCTGGGCGCGGCTTCAATGCTCTACGGCCGCAAAGTCGTATTCGTAGGCCCCGCAGCCGGCGATGGGTCGGTCGGCCCTCCGGGGACCGTCGCAGTTGGTTGTCAGCCGGGGCGACCCGAGGCCACGGTCCTGGCGACGCTTCAGGCGCTCGGGGACGCGGGGGCGCTTCGAGCCGCCATTCCGGGAAGCTAGCGGCCCGCTCCGCGGGTCCAACAGACAAACCGCCGGGCCTTCGATGCCGAAATGCTCGACCTGGCCACGTTTAAACTTTACATAACAAGTATAGTGCGAACATCGAGCTTCGCGTTGGTGAGGCGAAGCTCCGGAGACCCCGACCATCCCCCCGGCTTTACACCATACCCGAATCGTCCTCTGTCGCCCTGAGCGAAGCAAAGGGTCTGGCCAGGGTCTTTGGGCATGCGGCCTTCTGCCCGACCAGATTCTTCTGCCGCCTCCGGCGGCATCAGAATGACATATTGTGGAAAGCCCTCGGCGATCAGCTTCGCCCTACCCCGCTACGAGGTCGGCCTCGGCCCGCTGCCCCCGCAACGTCGCTTCCAGCCTTTCCAGAAGACCGGTGATGTTGAGTCCGGTCTTGGCCGATACGCAGACGGCGCCGGTGTGCGAGGCGTCATTCAACGCGACGCTTGCCGTCGCCGAGTCGCTGTCCTCGTCCGCCAGCAGGTCCACCTTGTTGTACACGACGACCCGTGGAAGGTGCCCGACGCTCATGCCGCCGAGGATTTCGTCTACGACCTCAGCCTGCTCTCGGGCACGCGGGTGCGTGATGTCTACTACATGCAAAATGACTGAGGACTCTTCGATCTCCTCGAGAGTGGCCCGGAAGGCCGCGACTATCGTGGGCGGCAGCTTGTTTATGAATCCGACGGTGTCGGTTACGAGGGCCGCGCCGCCGCCAGGCAGACCGATGCGACGAGTTATGGGGTCGAGGGTCGAAAACATCCTGTTCTCACTGCGAACCCCGGCGTCGGTCAACGTGTTCAGAAGCGTGCTTTTGCCCGCGTTGGTGTAGCCGACCAGGGACGCGACCGGGACAGCACTTGCGTTGCGGCGAGCTCGGTGAAGGCTTCGGGTCCTCCTTACGTCCTCCAGAGCACGCCTGATTCGCCGGATCCGGTCCCGTACCAGCCTGCGGTCGGTCTCGATCTGGGTCTCGCCGGGGCCTCGCGTGCCGATGCCGCCTCCGAGCCGCTCCAGGTGGGACCACTGGCCGGCCAGCCTCGGCAATAGATATTCGTGCTGGGCAAGCTCAACCTGGAGACGGCCCTCCCGGGTCCGAGCGCGACTGGCGAACACATCGAGTATCAGCGCCGTGCGGTCGATGACCTTCAGTTCGCCAAAGGCGTTCTCCAGATTTCGCTGCTGGGTTGGCGTAAGCTCGTCGTCGCATATCACCGTGCCGGCGTTGAGCCCCTCGGCGCGTCGCTTCACCTCGTCCAATTTGCCTTTGCCTACATAGACGTTCGTCGGCCTGTCGAGTCGCTGAATGACCGAGCCGACCACCCTGGCGCCGGCGCTGTTGGCCAGCTCGGCCAGCTCGTCCAGGTAGTCCTCGTCGTGCCGCGGTCCAGCGTGACGCTTGGGCCGAATCCCGACCAGCAGCGCTCGCTCCTTGCGGGCAGCGGTCCGAGTAAGCTTTCTCGCCATGTCAACCCTCCTCGGGGCCGGGCCTCAGCGCGCCCGCTTCCTGCTTCACGTCAGCGCTTCCAGCTCGTAAGCCGTCGAAGTCCCTCTTCGAGCTTCTCGTCGTCGATGGTCAGCGACAGCCTGATATACCCTTCGCCGAATTTGCCATAGCCGGTACCGGGGGTCACGACGATGTCGCACTCCTCGAGAAGCCTTTCAGTGAATTCGGCCGATGTGAGCCCGTCGGGCACGTTTGCCCACACATACAGGCTGGCTTTGGGTGGGTCGACGTGCAGCCCGATCGAGGTTAGCGCCTCCAGTATCTTGTCCCGCCGGCCCTGGTAGACCGCGTTGCGCTCGTCGATCCACTCCGACGAGGTCTCCAGCGCTTCGATTCCCATCTGTTGAATCGCCTGGGGCACGCCCGAATCAAGGTTCGATTTGACGATCAGAAGGGCGTTAATCATGTCCGCGTTGCCGACGGCCATGCCGATACGCCAACCGGTCATGTTGTAGGTCTTTGAGAGCGAGTGGAACTCCAGGGCAACGTCCATTGCGCCGGGGGTCTCCAGAAAGCTGGGATGGCTGTACCCATCGTAGACCACGTCGGTATAGCAGGCGTCATGCATCACGGCGATTTCGTAGGTACGCGCGAACTCGACGACTTCCCCAAAGTAGCCGATATCCGCCACGGCGCCAGTGGGGTTGTTGGGGTAGTTTAGCCACATCACCTTGGCGCGTCGCGCGACGTCGGCGGGAATGGCATCGAGGTCTGGCAGCCAGCCGTTTTCCTCGGTCAGGGGCATCCAATGGCACTCTCCGCCGGCGAACAGCGTCCCGACGGAGTAGACGGGGTATCCCGGATCGGGCACCAGAGCCGTGTCTCCAGGCTCGATGAAGCAGAGCGATGCGTGACCTATCCCCTCCTTCGCCCCGATCAGCGAGAGCACCTCTTTCTCGGGGTCGAGGGTTACGCCAAAGCGCTGGAGGTACCAGTCCGCCACGGCGGCCCTGAACTCGGGGAGGCCCTCGGTTTCAGGGTAGCGATGGTTCGGAGTGTCGGTCGAGGTCTGATTGAGCCGTCCAATCACGTTCTCAGGCGTCGCCAGATCGGGGTCGCCGATACCAAAGGAGATCACGTCGATTCCTTCAGCCCGTTTCTGGGCGATCTTACGGCTGATCTCCACGAACAGATAGGGTGGCACTTTTTCGACGCGGCTTGCGAATCTCATGCTTCCTCCGGAGCTATGTCACAGGTGTGGCGGCCAGGTACATATTAGGCCAAGGGCACAGCGCCGTAAAGCGGGGGCGGGCGACATCGCGTTCCGAGGGCACGCGGAGGGAGGGAGGGCTACATTGGGACCGCGGTGTCACTCGCAACCGTGTCGCCGGACCGCTGGCCGAACTGACAGCGACCATCCGGATAAGGAGCATGGGGACAGAACGAACGCGAAATCGACGAATCCTTAAGCGCCCCATAGTCAGATCGAATGCTCCGGACCACAGAGCTATGTTAAACGCAAAACAGCGGTTTCAGGCGACGATTATCGGCGAGTCAGGGCCCGGGAACCCGGAGCTAGTCTGGCCAGACGCCCTCGAAGACCTCGGCGATTGGGCCTTCCAAGATTACCGCACCCTGCCTTGGCCACGTGACCCTGAGCACACCGCCCGGCAGCTCCACGTCTACCTGGTCGTCGACAAGACCGTGCAGCCGAGCGGCGACGACGGCGGCGCAGGCGCCCGTGCCGCAGGCCTGGGTCAGTCCGGACCCCCGCTCCCACACCCGGACTTGCAGTCGGTCCCGGCCCAGGACGTTGGCGATCTCGAAGTTCACGCGATTGGGAAACAGCGGGTGGACCTCGACCTGCGGGCCTACCCGGTCCAGTGGGTACCCCGCAACGTTCTGCTGGAGGAACGCGACGGCGTGGGGGTTGCCCATTGAGACGCAAGTAATCTTCACCGAGTCGTCGCCCAATATGAGCGGGTGGTCCATAACCGGGCCATCGCCTGGCAAGTCCAATGGGATTTCGGCCGGTTGCAGCCGCGGAGCTCCCATATCGACAGACGCCCGGCTCATCTGGCCGTTCTCCCAGATCGGGGTAACGGCCAACACGCCCACGGCGGTCTCGACATTCACGATGTCTGCGACGGCGCCCCGCGCGTTTTCATCCAACGCGAAACGCACAAAACACCTGATTCCGTTGCCGCACATCTCTGCTTCGGAGCCATCCGCGTTAAACATGCGCATACGCATGTCCGCGATGTCCGAGGGCAGCAGAATGATCAGGCCATCGCCGCCGACACCCGTGTGACGATCGCTCACGGCCCTCGCCAACGACTGCCAGTCCTTCTGTTCAGCGCGGGCGTCGACGTAAACGTAGTCGTTCCCGGCGCCGTGGTATTTTTTGAATTTCACTATGGTTCTCCGCCGGAACTGCGTGCCTCGTACTAGCCTATGGGTTCGGGAAACCCGTTTCCAACCTCGCCCATAATCCCCTCCCCGGTTAGGAAGGGAGCAAGAATGATAACTAAGGGACACCCTCAGACTCCCGCCAAGGGGCTTCGCCCTTCTGCACGCCTTTCCATCAGCCTACTGGACCCCAGGATTTTAGCAGCGATCACCGATCCGCATAAAGCCGCAGTGGTTCCACGCGCGGTGCGAGGCGGCTCAGCGCTGGCGCGCTGATGCTCCGCCGACGCTGGCCTCGGCCGGCGGGTCCAGCCAGCGGAGGGCCGCGCTCACAGCCGCGTCGACGCCGTCACCGGCGTCGAACCAGTGGATTCGCGAGTCGCCACGTTTGAACCAGGAGTGCTGCTGGCGCGCGTACCTGTGGGTCCGGTACTTAGTCCTCTGTACAGCGTCATCCAGGCCGGAATCGCCCTGCAGGTGGCCCGCGAGCTCTCCGTACCCTACCCCACTCATCGAAGGCAACTCCGGACCATATCCCATCTCCAGCAGGGCGCCCACCTCTGACAGCCAGCCAGCATCCATCATCGTGTCCACTCGTCGGTCTATTCGCTCGTACAGCCTGCTTCTAGCCAGTCCCAGCCCGATGACCAGGGTCTCGTACGGCGACGGGACTTTCGCCGGGTTGGGCCGATGGCCGTGTCGAGCGACCTCTATCGCCCTGATGATGCGCCGTGGATTGCGGCGGTCGACCCTGCTCGCGGCGTCCGGGTCGATTTCTTCGAGGACACGAAGTACGGCCGAGACGCCGGATACTTCGGCCAGCGACTCAAGGGATTCTCGGGTGTCGACGTCCGGCGGCACTCGCGGCACGTCCCAGCCTTCAAGAAGCGCCCAGATGTATTGCCCGGTGCCACCAACAAGTATTGGAATCTTCCCTTTAATACTTGTATTAGTAATCGACCTTTTTGCCAGAGCAAGGTAGCCGGCAAGCCCGAACTGCTCGTCTGGGTCCACCACGTCTATGAGGTGGTGGCGCACTCTGGCCTTGTCCGCTGGCGACGGCTTGGCGGTGCCGATGTCCATGTGCCGGTAGACCTGTCGGCTGTCGGCGCCGATGATCTCGCCTTTAAGCGTTTCGGCAAGCTTGATGGCCAGGGCACTCTTGCCGACCGCAGTAGGCCCAACGACCGCCAGGAGCCTGACCGGACGACTAGACGCTTCCATGTCAGGCCTGCCGACGCGCGAGCTCTACGATCTGACAGAACGACTCAGCGTCGAGGCTGGCGCCCCCGACGAGCGCCCCGTTGATGTCGTCTTGAGCCGTATACCCCTCGATGTTCGCCTGGTTTACGCTTCCGCCGTACAGCAGGGGCACGTCGTCGGCGGTGCGGCGGCCGGTGTGGTCGCCGAGCACTTTCCGAATGTGGGCCATTAGCTCCTGGGCCGTTTCCGGCGTGGCGGCCCTACCCGTCCCTATGGCCCAGACCGGCTCGTAGGCCACCACCGCTCCGTCGACGCCTACCAGGCCCTTCCTGACCTGAGACTCGACAACCTGCTCGGCACGCCCTGCATCGCGGTGTTCCAGGCTCTCGCCCACACAGAGAATCGGTGTCATGCCCGCCTCGGATACCGCCCTGGCCTTGCGATTGATGAAATCGTCGGTCTCACCGAATAACGCCCTTCGCTCGGAGTGACCGACGATGACGTGGCTACACGTTCCTGAGAGCATCGTGGTCGATACCTCACCAGTGAAGGCCCCGGCGCTGTCGGGATGGACGTTTTGCGCGCCCACACCGATCCCCGAACCGGCAAGCGCCTCAGCAACCGCCGCCAGCGAGGGGAACGGCGGGCAGACCAGGGAGAGCGCGCCGACGGTCACGGTCAGGCGTGCCCGGATGGCGGCAGCCAGCGCCGCGGCCTCGGCGACGGTCGTGTTCATCTTCCAGTTGCCTGCGATTATTGATATAGGCATATTGTTATATTTCGTTCTCGGGTCCGTCTCAGAAATTCACCGCTCCGAAAGGTCGGGGGCGGCCGGGGGCCTACCCCACCGGATTGCTTCGTTGGGACTCGCAATGACGGTTCGTGGTTGTACTTCAAAGACCCGACAAACACAGACGAGTCCCCTATGCCCCAAACTTTGCCAGCTTTCCGGCGTGGGCCATGGCCAGGAGCATCACGTCGGTCGCGGCCAGCCTTCCAAGCGCTCCGTTCCCGCACTCTCGTTCTGTGAAAGCGGCGGACCCTTCACCCGCCGTCCAGCGGGATGAGACCATCAGAGGCACGGGGTGCCAGCTATGGCCGGCCATGGCCGCGGGCGTGGAGTGGTCGCCGGCCACCACCAGAGCGTCGGCCCCCATGTCGACCAGTCTTGGAATTCGCTCGTCCAGCTCCTGGAGTCGAGCCACCTTGTCGTCGAAACTGCCGTCTTCACCGGCGGCGTCGGCGGGCTTGTAGTGCAAGAAGATAAAGTCGTGGTCGTCCAGGGCCCGGGCCACGGTGTCCAGCTCGGCGTCGAAGTCCTGGCCCGTCGGCAACACTGCCATGCCGGCCAGCCTAGCGAGACCGCGATACATCGGGTACGCCGCGACGGCGCCTGGATTGAGCCTGTACGACTCGCCGAACCCGGGCCAGTCGGGCTCCCGGGAGAACCCGCGAAGCAGCACCATGTTCGCGTTCTCCCTCGACCTCAGCAACTCGGCGGCGGCGCCCATAAAGGTGTTCACCGCCTTTGCGGTCTTCTCCGACTCGGGGTCGAGTCCGGTGGCGGCCCTTGGCGCAACTCCCTCGGACTGGGGATCGGTATCAGGAAGGCTCGCCCCCAGGCCCTCGCCTCGCAGTAGCAGGACGAACCGGTAGTCCTGGACGGGATAGACATCCAGCCAGACGCCGGGCGCCTCGATGGTGTCCAGCAGTTCTACGAGCGGCGCGCTCTCCGCCGAAGTTATTCGACCGGCCCTCCGGTCGGTAACGCGGCCCTGGTCGTCCACACTGCAAAAATTTCCTCTGGCGGCGACGACGTCCGGCCCCAGCTCCGAGCCGATCCCCAGCGCCTCGAGCACTCCCCTGCCCACCAGGTACTTGACCGGGTCGTAGCCGAAGAGCGCCATGTGGCCGGGCCCGCTGCCCGGGGTGATCCCCGGCGCGACCGGGGTCGTGAGCCCACAGGCGCTGCGCTGGGCGAGCCGGTCAAGGTTGGGCAGATGCGCCGTCTCCAGCTCGGACCGGCCGGATTCGGGATGCGGCAGTCCGCCCAGACCGTCAACGACAAGCATAATAATCTTGGACGGCGTTTCCAGGCACAGGTCGCTCAGGTACGGGAAATCGATCAATTCAAGTCCATTTCGTTCCGGCGCCTCACGCGTCCTGTAGCGCGGCGACCCCGGGGAGGTCCTTGCCCTCCAGGAATTCCAGCGAAGCGCCGCCGCCGGTCGACACGTGGGTCATGCGGTCCGCCAGCTCCAGGCTGAACGCCGCGTCGGCAGTCGAGCCTCCGCCTAATATGGTAGCGCCTTTTGACTCGGCCATGCCGAGGGCCACGGCCCTGGTGCCGTGGGAAAATGGCTCCCATTCAAAAACGCCCATCGGCCCGTTCCATACCGCCGTTCCCGCGTCGCGTATCCTAAGAGCGTAATCCTTGGCGGTCCTGGGCCCAATATCCATGACGAGCCAGCCGTCTGGAATCTCCGATGAGTCGGTTAGCCGGACCGAGGCGTGGTGATCGAACGCATTGCCAACGACCACGTCGCCGGGCGTCATGAGGTCGAAGCCCCTGGTCCTGGCGAGGTCACGCACGTTACGGGCTAGATCGAGGTCCTCGGGCTCGACCGCGGAGCCGCCCACGGACTTTCCTTCAGCTTTCAGAAACGCGGCCGCCATTCCGCCGCCTATCAGAAATGCGTCTACTCTTTCTGCGAGGTGTTCGATTACGCCGATCTTGTCCGAGACCTTGGCCCCTCCGAGAATAACGAGAAAGGGGTGCGCCGGGTCCTCTAGCACGTTGCCCAGCATTTTTAGCTCCATCTCCATCAGCAAGCCAGCCACGGCCGGCAGGAAGTGTGTCACCGCGTCGGTGGAGGCGTGGGCCCTGTGGGCGGTCCCAAATGCGTCATCCACGTAGAGGTCCGCCGGCGACGCCAGCTCGCCCGCGAAGGATGAATCGTTGCTCTCCTCCCCCGGGTGGAACCGAAGGTTCTCCAGCATCATCACACCCCCGGGGGGCAGCCAGGAGAGCTGCTCGCGAACGCTGGGCACTGCCAGGTCCCTCACCATTGGGACGTGTGACCGGAGCTTCTGAGACAGCCGCTGGGCCACCGGGGCCAGGCTAAATTTTGCGGCTACGCGGCCCCCAGGCCGGTCAAGGTGCGAGCACACGATGACTCTCGCGCCCTGGGCGGTCAGGTGCTTCAGGGTTCCCAGAGACGCCTGAATCCGGCTGTCGTCCGAGATAGTCCGGGTACCAGGGTTAAAGGGTACGTTATAGTCGGCGCGAACCAGCACCACTTTCCCGGCCGCGGAAACGTCGCGAACGGTCTTCTTGCGGACCAATCTACTACCCCACCAGCGAGCCGACGAACTCGGTCAAGCGCTGGCGTCCTTCCCCGTTCAAACCGGCGGACTCCAGGGCATTCCCGGCGGAGAGGACGTGTTGTTTCAACACCTCTCTGGAGGCGTCGATGGTCCCCAGGTCTTCCAGCACCGCCAGCACTCTTGGCAGATCGGCCGGTGCTAGGACCCGCTTGAAATAGACGTCACCTAGCTGTCGTCTCTGGCTGGTTGAGGCGTTCTCGAAGGCCATTACCAGCGGCAGCATCTTCTTTTTGTTCATCACATCCTCGCTGGGGGCGTCGGTGGCGGATAGCTCGGCAATTTCCGAGCTGATCTGCATGGCAACGCCGAGAGCGAGCCCGGACTGTCTCATCGCCTCGACGCAGGCGTCGTCGCCGCCGGCGACGAGGGCGCCTAGCTGCATGGCGCAGGCGTAGAGCGCGCCCTCTTTGTCGGCGGCCATGCGGAGGTATCCGGACGTGGTGGTGTCGATCTGCTCCTGGGCCTGTAGGTCCAGGAACCTGCCCTCGGAGGCTCGAAGTCCAGCCTCGTCGAGAACCTGGACCGCTTTGAACGCCGTTTCGGCGCTGACGCCCCGGTCCAGCAGCCGGAACAGGGCAAGCCTCGCCAGGGCATGCATCCCGTCGCCGGCGTTGATCGCCTGAGCCGGGCCCCAAACCCACCACACGGCGTCACGATCGCCGCGCTTGGGCTTGCCGCCCTGGACGTCGTCGTGAATTTGACAGAACTTGTGGACAAGCTCGACGGCAGCAGCGGCAGGAAGCGCCTCGCTCACCTCGCCGCCGACAGCTTCGCAAACGACCAGGCAGAGCACTCCGTGGACTCGGTCCCGCAGGTCCCGGGAGTCAGTTGCGCCCGGCCGGTCGCCCCAGCCCAGGTGGTAGGCCATCATGTCGTAGAGAGGTAGCTTGCGAGAGGCCATCAACTGGCGCAGGTCGGCGTCCACCTGCTCTGCAAGCTCCATGAACCGGGTGTCGGTCGTCAACTCGAAGCCCCTTGTCGCATCAATCTGCATCTCAGATTTTGCCAGACCGGAGGGGTCCGTGTCATCGCTTTATTTCCGAATCGGTGATGCCTTGGCGATGTCACGACCGCCGTGCAATCCGAATTGTCTCTCTGTTTTCGGCCAGGGGAGACAGTTGATGGGCGCGGTTCAAGGGCGCCCAGCGGATCGAGGCAGCGACAGGCGGCGATGCCTACCGGAACCTGACCCCTGCGACCTCGCCAAGCTCCTCCGCCGAGATTGCCCCTGACCGTACGACCTTTGGAGGCGAGGCCGCCAGGTCGACCACGGTCGACGGCGGACCCTCGGGCAGCAAGCCGCCATCGATAACCATGTCGAGCTTGGCGCCCAGCTTGCGGACGACCTCTTCGGCGGAGCGGGCAGGCGCAGCTCCACTCAAGTTGGCACTGGTCCCGGTGATGGGTGTTCCCAGTCTCCTGGCGAGCTGTCTGGGTACCTGGTGGTCTGGTACCCGCAGCGCCACGGTGGGACCGCCGCCGGTGACAGCGTCGGGGACCCTTGCGGCCCTACGGAGGACGATGGTGAGGGGACCCGGCCAGAACCGCTCGGCCAGCTTCTGGGCCACCGACGGAAAGGAGCCTGCGAAGAGCGGCGCGTCTTCCGGGTCGGCCAGCAGCAACGGCAGCGCGGCGACGCTCTCTCTCCCCTTTATCCGGAAAACCCGCAGAACGGCGTCAACGTCGAAGGCGCGGGCGGCGAGTCCATAGAGGGTGTCGGTCGGTATCGCGATCACCCCACCCGCCGCGAGCAGGTCGACCGCTCGCTCGATCTGGCCGTCGAGGTCTGACTCGACCGTATCTTCCTTTCGTTGACGAGTACGGTACATCCCTCGGAATCCCAGGGCACCGTCCCTTAAACTCATGCGTAGGGTGGCAGCGGGGTGGGAGGCAACGGCATGTCTTCAGCCCGGCCATTTTGGGCCGAATGAGGTGCGATTCAAGACGCCCAAACAGTCTTGCCGCAGCTTGACCCAAGTATACCATAGGTGCTAGCCTTGAAATCGCTCCAACCATGCCAGAAACCCCCGCTCCAGAAACCATCCGACGCATCGCTGCCAGCGGCGATATGGAGGTCTCCGTACACCCCGAGAACGTACGCGAGTCTAGCGGCCGGTCACAGACCCAACAGCCCCCCGATCACGGTCGCCAGGAGACCATCCTGGTTATCGACTTCGGGTCCCAGTACAGCCGGCTGATCGCCCGCAGGGTCCGAGAGAGCCACGTGTACTGCGAGATCATTCCCCACGATGCACCGTGGGAGACGGTCTCCCCACTGAACCCCGTCGGCGTGATACTGTCCGGCGGTCCAGCCAGCGTGTACGAGAGCGACGCGCCCCTAGCCCCGGCATGGGTGTTCGACGGCGACCTACCCGTCCTGGGTATCTGCTACGGCATGCAGGCGATGGTCCACCAGCTCGGCGGCAAGGTAGCGACCGCTTCGAAGCGCGAGTACGGCCATGCGGTCGTTCAGCAAAGCTCGTCCGACGAGCCTCTGTTTTCGGGTCTGCCGGACTCGATGTCGGTCTGGATGAGCCACGGCGACAGCGTCACGGAATTGCCTCCCGGATTTAGCGGTCTGGGCTTTACCGACAACTCCCCGTTGGCCGTGTTAGGCGATGGCAATGGGAAGCTGGGCATCCAGTTCCATCCGGAGGTGGCGCACACGCCTCAGGGCAAGGAGCTGATCCAGAACTTCCTGTACAAGGTCTGCGGCTGTAACCAGCTATGGACGCCAGGCAATTTTGTAGCCGAGGTCTTGGAAAACGTGCGTGCCCAGGTTGGCGACGGCCAGGTGATCTGCGCCCTTTCGGGCGGAGTGGACTCGGCGGTGGCGGCGACTCTCGTGCACAGGGCCGTGGGCGACCAGCTCACCTGTATCTTCGTCGACAATGGCCTGCTGCGGCGAGAGGAGCCGGAGCACGTTCGCGAAACGTTCGAGCGCAACCTCAAGGTCAAGTTAAGGAGTGTCGATGCCGCTGAGCGCTTTCTGGGCGCCCTCAAGGGGGTGATCGACCCGGAGCAGAAACGGATGGCCATCGGCCGGGAGTTTATAGAGGTGTTTGAGGAAGAGGCCAGCCGCCTCGGCAAGGTGGACTTTCTCGCTCAGGGTACCCTCTACCCTGACGTCATCGAGAGCAAGACGCCGGAGAGTAAGGTCTCGGCCAAGATCAAGACCCACCACAACGTCGGCGGGCTGCCGGAGCACATGCGGCTGAGCCTGATCGAACCGCTGCGATACCTGTTCAAGGACGAGGTGCGGGAGGTGGGCCTGGAGCTGGGACTGGCCGAAGAGATGGTGTACAGGCAGCCCTTCCCCGGCCCGGGCCTCGCCATTCGAATTATGGGCGAAGTCACGGCAGATAAGCTGGAGGTGCTGCGAGCAGCCGACTGGATACTGATGGATGAGATCAAGGCGAACGACCTTTACCGGGAGCTGTGGCAGAGCTTCGCGGTGCTGACTGAATCCAGGACAGTGGGCGTGACCGGGGACTATCGGACCTACGGGCAGGTCATCGCAATACGCGCGGTGACCAGCGACGACGCGATGACGGCGGACTGGGCGCGGCTTCCCTACGACGTGCTGGCCCGGGTCTCCAACCGCATCGCAAACGAGGTTCCCGGTGTTAACCGGGTCGTATACGACATAACCAGCAAGCCGCCGGGGACGATCGAGTGGGAATGATCGAGGGGACCTACGACGAAGAGATCCTGATCGACGACGACGTGCGCTTCGCCCTCGACAGCCTCTTGCTGGCCATCGACGGCGTAACCAAAGTACCGCTCTTCGGAGGCGCGGGTTACTTTGTCGACGGCCAACCCTTCGCGGTGCTGCTCGAGGGCGTGGTCGGGATGCGCTTGCCCGAAAGCCTCCAGCGCCGTGCGTACGGCCTCGCCGGGGTCTCGCGCCTGAGGCCTCCGTCGTGGGACGACCCGGTCCCGGGCTGGCAACAGTTCGTCCTGTTGCTGCCCGAAGACGTGCCGGAGCTAGAGCCCTGGTTGCTTGAGGCGGTGGAGAACGTGCGGTGAAGGTCCTCGTGATCGGCAATGGGGCCAGGGAGCATGCGATCGCTTGGAAGCTCAATCAGAGCCCACTGGGGCCGGACCTGTACGTTGCCCCCGGCAACGCCGGAACGGCCGATATCGCTGAAAACGTTCCCATAGATTCGGGGGATATTGAGGGGTTAGTGAAATTCGCCTCGGACCAGGCGATGGATGTTAGCGTGGTGGGTCCGGAAGCCCCGCTCGCCGCCGGCCTGGTCGACCGTTTCGGGGAGGCGGGCGCCCCGGTCTTCGGCCCGCGCCAGGCCGCGGCGGCCATCGAAAGCAGCAAGTCTTTCGCTAAGGGAGTGATGCAGCGCGCGGGCGTCCCAACCGCCGAGGCCCTGGTCTTCGACTCGATGAACGAAGCACGGGGGCACATCGCCGGCAGCGACCCTCCCTGGGTAATCAAGGCGGATGGCCTGGCAGCCGGCAAGGGCGTTGTCATGGCCATCGACAGAGCGACCGCTGAGAGGGCGTTGCGGTCGATGCTCGATGAGCGGGAGTTTGGACCGGCTGGTGAGACCGTCTTGGTGGAGGAATGGATGACGGGCCGCGAGGTCAGCGTCTTCGCCTTTGTCGACGGCGAGCACGTCTCGTCGATAACCGCGGCGTGCGACTACAAGCGAGTGGGCGACGGCGACGTGGGGCCCAACACCGGCGGCATGGGGAGCTACAGTCCCCCGCCCTTCTGGGACAAGCTGCTGGAGGAAGAGGTGCGGAAGGGCATTCTTCAGCCCGTCGCCGAAGAGCTGGTCCGGATGGGGACTCCGTACCAGGGTGTGCTATACGGCGGGCTTATGCTGACTGAATCCGGCCCAAAGGTAGTCGAGTTCAACTGCAGACTCGGCGACCCCGAGGCCCAGGTGGTGCTTCCACGGCTAAAGAGCGACCTGCTGGACATAGCGCTGCGGGCATCCCGAGGGGAGCTGGCGACGGAAGAGGTGGAGTGGAGCGGCCCGGCGTGCGTCGGCGTCGTGATGGCGTCCGGGGGATACCCCGGGGAATATCGCACCGGTTTCCCGATATCGGGGCTAGACCAGCTCGACGACGGGGTGACGGCGTTCCACGCCGGGACTCGAGGCACGGGTTCGGGCATCGTCACCAGCGGAGGCAGGGTCATGACGATCACGGCCACGGGCCGGTCGCTGGGCTACGCGCGGGAGTTGGCGTACGCCAACGTGTCACGTGTCCACTTCGAGGACTGCTTTTGTAGGACGGACATTGCAAAGAACATTTGAGGTAGCGAAATGCCGCTGGTAGCGATACTTATGGGCAGCAGCTCTGACCAGGCCGCCATGAACGAGACCTCTGAGGTCCTCGATTCGCTCGGGGTTGAGCACGAGTCTCACGTCATGTCGGCCCATCGGACGCCAACTCGGGTCAAGGAGTACGCAGAGTCGGCCCGGGAGCGCGGGATCGAAGTTTTCATCACCGGCGCGGGCGGCTCGGCCGGCCTGCCCGGCGTGGTCGCCTCGTGGACGACGCTGCCTGTAATCGGCGTGCCTCTACCCACGAGTGAGCTTGGTGGGGTCGATGCGCTGTATGCGATTGCCCAGATGCCGCCCGGGATTCCAGTGGCGTGCGTCGCTATCGGCTCCTGGGGTGCCCGCAACGCGGCGTTTCTGGCCGCGCAGATCCTCGGGATAAAGCACGAGGAGGTCCGAAAGGCTTACGACAACTACCGAGAAGGGCTCCGTAACCGGTGACGCGGCGGGTGTGACCCCATGATCGACAGGTATGCCAGACCCAGGATGAAACACGCCTGGTCTGACGAGAGCAAGTACGACAAGTGGCTGGCCATTGAGCTGGCGGTGTGCGAGGCGTGGGCCGAGGACGGCGTCGTGCCCCAGTCGGACATCGAGAAGTTGCGGGGCGCGCGCTACGACATCGATCGCCTGAACGAGGTGCTCAAGGAGACGCGCCACGATATGACCGCCTTCTTGCGGTCCGTCACCGACGGCCTGGGTCCCGAGGGCCGGTGGCTGCATCATGGCCTGACCACTAGCGACGTTTGGGACACCGCCACCAGCCTCCAGCTCGTCGACTCGGCCGATCTGCTCGACGAGGAGATCGGGGGCCTCGTAGACGCCATCGCGGCGCAGGCCAGGCAGCACAAGCATACGCTGATGATGGGGCGGACACACGGCGTTCACGCGGAGCCGCTCACCTTCGGCCTCAAGCTGGCGCTCTGGTGGGACGAGATGCGCCGAAACAGGCAGCGATTGGCCCAGGCCCGGGCGGAAATTGCGGTGGGCCAGATCTCAGGGCCGGTGGGCACGCACGCCACGGTGCCTCCCGCCATCGAAAAGCGGGTCTGTGAGCGGCTGGGTCTGAGTGCCGCGCCTGTCTCTAACCAGGTCATCCAACGGGACCGCCACGCCCGATTCGTGACCACGTTGGCGGGTGTCGCGGCCTCGCTGGAGAAGTTTGGCACGGAGGTCCGGGGGCTGCAACGCACGGAGGTGCGAGAGGTTGAGGAGCCATACGGCATAGGGCAGACCGGGTCGTCGTCGATGCCCCACAAGCGAAACCCGGAACTCTCGGAGCGGGTCTGCGGCCTGGCCCGACTGATTCGGGGCCACGCGGTGACAGCGCTGGAGAACGTGGCCCTCTGGGGCGAGCGGGACATTAGCCACTCCTCGGCAGAACGGATAATTCTACCCGATTCCTGCATGGCGCTGGATTACTCCCTCAATGTGTTCGCCGGAGTGGTACGCGGCATGAAAGTGTACCCGGACCGGATGTTGGGAAATCTGGAGATGACGAGAGGGCTGCTGTTCTCCCAGAGGGTGATGCTAGCGCTGATCGAGAAGGGCCTCAGCCGCGACGAGGCGTATGGAATCGTCCAGGAGAACTCCGCGCGCACCTGGGACGAAGACCTGGACTTCCGAGCGCTACTTCGCTCTGACGAGCGTGTGAGCGCCTATTTGGAGGCCGGAGAACTGGACGAAAAATTCGACTACGGCTATTACGTGCGATATGTCGACGAGGTATTTGATCGAATCGGACTTGACTGAGGGTGCCATTTATGACCGCGATTCGCGAGACAAATTTGCCCGATCTCTTCCACCGCGGGAAGGTCAGAGACACTTACGAGATCGACGACTCGACGCTGCTGATGGTGGCCACCGACCGCATATCGGCGTTCGACGTGGTGTTGCCAACCGCGATCCCAGAAAAGGGAGCGGTGCTGAGCCAGATGTCGGCTTTCTGGTTCCGTAAGACCGCGGACGTCCTGCCAAACCACTTCCTGGACCTCGCGTCGGACCGTGCCGGGCTGGACCTGCCCGACGAGATCGCGCGCCGCGCCATGGTCGTCAGGAAAGCGCAGCGCATCGACGTGGAGTGCATAGCGCGGGGATTCATCACCGGCTCCGCCTGGGCCGAGTATCGGAAATCGGGCACAGTGCAGGGCCAGCCAATGCCCCAGGGGCTAAGAGAGGGCGACGAATTTCCGAGCGTCCTGTTCACCCCTACCACCAAGGCAGAGGTGGGGCACGACGAGAACCTGGACTTCGCCGAAGTCGTAGACATGGTGGGAGCCGAGCTTGCCGAGAGGCTTAAAGAGGCCACTATCGAGGTTTACGGCCGCTGCCGCGACATGGCGCGCGAAAAAGGAATTATAGTCGCGGATACGAAGCTCGAGTTCGGGCTGATCGACGACGATCTGACGCTCATCGACGAACTCCTGACCCCGGACTCCAGTCGGTTCTGGGACCAGTCCGGCTACGCGCCGGGCAAGTCACAGCCGAATTTCGACAAACAGTACGTGCGGGACTGGCTCGACTCCTACGGCTGGGACCACGAGCCTCCGGCGCCGGAGCTGCCCGACGAAGTCGTCGAGATGACCAGGCAGCGCTATGTCGAAGCCTACACCCGGTTGACAGGCGACAGCCTTCGCTAGAGAATCTATCGGGCTAATCCACCGATATAGTGAGAAGTTATGGCATCAAGGACAAAAAGGTCGAGCACAAGACCGTCTCGATCACAGGTTCGGGCGGCGCGCAGGCTTCGACGGCAGCGTAGGAGACGGTTCCTACGTTGGGGGGCGACGCTCAGCATCGGGACAATCGCCTTCGCGTTCATAGTGTCTCTTTTCATCGGAGGTCTTCCACTTGAAGGCATATTCAGCGGGGGCGCCCCGGACGGCCCCGGGGTCAAGATCGCCGACCTGGGCGCCGAACACGTCTTGCCCGAGCAGGAGCACACTGACTACAACTCTGTACCCGCCACTTCCGGTCCCCATTTCGTCCAGCCATTGGCGCCAGCCAGGTGGGGGGTCCACGACAGGGTACTGGCGGACGAGGTCCTCGTGCACAACCTGGAGCACGGATACGTCAACGTGCACTACAGCTGCCCCGACGACGGCTGCCCGGAGCTTTTACAGCAGCTAACAGAAATTGTCGGCAAGGCCACGGAGCGGGGCGGGAAAGTCTTGATGAGCCCCTACCCGGGGATGAGCTCCCGCATTGCCCTGACGGCCTGGACGTTCAAGGACGAATTCGACACCTTCGACGAGCAGCGCATAAACGATTTCGTGAACTCGCATGAAGGCTCGCCGAACGCTCCGGAAGCCACCGTGCCCCGATAACGGCGATGTTTCTGGCGAAGGTGTACATCCGACTCAAGCACACGGTCAATGACCCGCAGGGGCTGACGATTCGGGGAGGCCTCCACCAGCTCGGGTTCGATTCGGTGGACAGCGTTCGCGCGGGGAAGTACATGGAGATATCGCTGGACGAGTCCGACGAGGACCAGGCGCGGGCTAAGGTGGCCGAGATGTGCGACAAGCTCCTCGCCAACCCAATTATCGAAGAGTACACGTTCGAGCTGGAGCCTCAGTAAGCGCGAGAGGGTTAGTCGCTGATAGTGCCCTTGGTGCTGGGCACGCGGTCTCCCCGCCTCGGGTCGATCTCCAGCGCGGCCCTCAGGGACCGGGCCAGGCTCTTGAAGATGGCCTCGGCCTTGTGGTGGTTGTTCACCCCGGAAATAATCCGGACGTGCAGGTTGAACTGGCCTTCACGGGCCATGGTCTCGAGGAAGTGCCTTACCAGGTCGCCCGGCAGCCCGCCCAGATCGCTGCTGCCGATGTCGGCGTGGACAACCGCGTAGCCTCGGCCGCTGAAATCGACAGCGGTGAGCGCCAGGACCTCGTCCAGCGGGAAGTAGCAGTGTCCCGTGCGGAAGACGCCGCTGCCGTCTCCGACGGCGTCGCGCAGAGCGCGGCCGAGGGCGATCGCGGTGTCCTCCACGAGATGGTGCCACCCGACGTCGGTGTCGCCAATGGCCTGGACCGTCAGGTCAAGCAGGCCGTGCCGGGCGAGCTGGGCGAGCAGGTGCTCGAACATGCCGTTGCCGACGGTGATCTGGTACTCGCCCGAGCCGTCCAGGTCGATCTCGACGGCGATCTGGGTCTCGCCCGTTTTCCGTTCAACTTTGCCAATTCTCTGAGTCATTCCAAAATCTTTCGTAGCGCGCCGATAAACGCGTCTGTCTGATCGGAGGTGCCGACAGCCACTCGGAAGCTGTCCCGCAGACGCTCCGAGCTGAACCCACGGACGAATATTCCCCTACCGGCCAGCTCTTCATAGGCTCTCTGAGCCTCGCCTGGACCTGCGAACTGGCACAGGATAAAGTTCCCCTTGGACGGCCAGGGAGTCACGCCATCTAACGTCTCAAGAGCGGCGCTGAGCCTCTCCCTCTCCGCGACGATCTTACCGACGTTCTCAAGCAAGGCTGGGGCGTCCTCCAGCGACGCCAGCAGAGCCGCCTCGGCGGCGACGTTGACATTATATGGCGACTTTATGTCCACGATATGGTCCACCAGACCGGCACTCATAATACCGTAGCCGATTCGTAGACCGGCCAGACCCGCCCACTTGCTCATCGTTCGCAGCACGACCAGGTTTTCGCGCCTGGGAACCAGGTTGGCGACCGTCTGACCGCAAAACTCATAGTACGCCTCGTCAACCACGACCATCAAGCCGGTGTCCAGCAGCTCTCTGACCTGGCCCTCGCTAACCAGGTTGCCGGTGGGATTGTTCGGGGAGCTGACGAACAGTATCTTGGTGTTCTCTTCGATGGCGTCCTTGGCCGCGACCGTATCGATCTCGTAGGACTCGTCCCGCTGAAGCATGACCACGTTCCCGCCGCAGACCCTGGCGCAGAACGCGTACATCGCGAATGTCGGCTCGAAGTCCAGGATCGTGTCGCCCGGCTCGATGAACAGGCGCAGCAGCAGGTCGATCAGCTCGTCGCTGCCCGCGCCGGCGATGATGTGCTTCGGGTCCATTCCAGTGTATTCGGCCAGGGCCTGCCGCATACTCCGCTGGAGCGGGTCCGGATAGACGTGGAGCGGCGCTTTCGCCACCGCCGCAACAGCCCGCGGCGAAGGGCCGTACGGGTTCTCGTTGCCGTTGAGCTTGACGATCTCCGCCTCGGGTATGCCCGCCCGTCGGGCGAGCACCTCCGGTGGGTCGACCGGCTCGTAGGTTTGCAGACCGGCCAGATGCGGCCTGATCAACCTGCCTGTATCGACTTTCGCCATTCGTACTCCGGTGTTCTGGTCGTCGTCCGCGCGCGTCTGTATAACTGACAGAAAGCGGCTTCGCCGCGGGAGATTGCCGCTCTGTCTCAGTCCCCTGAGGTCTTCAAAAAAAGCTCCTGGCGGACCTCCGCGGCCTCGGCGTGGGCCGTCAGTCCCTCGGCTCGGGCGATCGCCGACGCTCCCCTACCCAGGTCCGAGGAGGCTTCCGGCGTGAGGGCCAGCACGGGCGTAATCTTGACAAAGGAGTGGACGCCAAGCCCTGAGCTGAAGCGGGCGGTGCCGCCCGTTGGCATTACGTGGCTCGGGCCCGCCATATAGTCGCCGAGGACCTCGTGAGAGAACTCGCCGATAAAGAGCGCCCCGGCGTTTCTGACTCGACCCACCAGCGCCCAGGGGTCTTCAACCATTAGGCACATGTGCTCGGGGGCGAACCAGTTCGAGAGTTCGATGGCTTCGTCGAGAGAGTCGACGACGGCGATGCAGCCGAAATCGGCCACCGCCCTGCTGGCGATGGCCGTCCTATCCAGCGCGGGGAGCCTGGTCTCGACTTCCTTGCCCACACTCTTGGCAAGACGTTCCGACGTGGTGACGAATACCGGCTTTGCCAGGGGGTCGTGTTCCGCCTGGGCCAGGAGATCGACAGCGCACAGGGTCGGATTGGCGGTCTCGTCGGCGATGATGAGGGTCTCGGTGGGGCCATACAGCCCGTCGATTCCCACGTCGCCGAACACCATCTTCTTGGCAAGCGTCACGAACACGTTCCCGGGTCCGCACACCATGTCCACAGCCGGGACAGTCTCAGTGCCGTAGGCCATGGCCGCGATGGCCTGGGCGCCGCCGATTCGGAACACCCTGTCCACGCCGGCGATTCTGGCGGCGGCCAGGGTCACCGGACTGGGCAGCCCCGACGCCTCGGGTGGCGTGCATAGCAGCAGCTCGCCGACTCCGGCGACCCTCGCGGGCACGGCCGACATTATCACGGTGGACGGCAGAGGCGCCGAACCTCCCGGCACGTAGGCGCCGACGCGGGCCAGAGGCGTCACGACGGCGCCGTAACCTTCGTCGTAATCCATCCAGCTTTGTTGCTTCGCCGCCTGGTGGTAGCGCTCTACCCGCTCCGCCGATTGCTCCAGCGCTTCGATTACGCGGGCGTCGACCCGGTCGTAACCATCTTGTATCTCGGCCCGCGACACTTCCAGCGAATCCAGGCCCACACCTTCCAAGTCCGCCGCAAGCCGCCGAATCGCCTCGTCCCCGTCAGACCGGACCATGTCGATTATGCGGCGCACTGTTTCTGGCGGCGTGAGCGGCTCTCCGAATACACGTCGTGTTGTGGCCGCTACGTTGGGCGGCACGCTGAGCAGGTCCAGGCTACGAGCGTGGGACAGCGCCTCCCTGGCTTCGTCCAACCCCCTCACTAACCTCACGACATATACTCTCCGACGGCGGACACCAGGTGGCCCACCACATCCGATTCGAAGCCGACCACCGCGGTGCGAGGTACCAGGGCGTAAACCTGGTCGAGCGACCCGGGCATCCCCTCTATGAACTCGTCCACGGACCGTTCGGCGGCGTCCAGGTCGTCACCGGTCGCGATTCTGCGGGACATGAACTTGAGCCTGTCCCAGGTGAACCCGCGCCCGACGACCTCAAACACCCAGTCTCGCCACTGCCCCAGCGTCTCGGCATCTAGAAACCCGACGTGGACTTCCTCCGGATCGAAATCTACGGCGGCAAGGGCCTCTCCGGCACTCGCCCAGAATTTCCTGTCCATGTCGAGCTGCAGCGCGCGATCCAGCATGTTTGCCCGCATGGTGTCCGGAATAGCTTCCCTGTCGCCGAAAAATGTCCTGTAGACGCTCACGATATAGGCCTCGTCGACCACAAGATGAGTTATGTAGCCTGCCACGAAGGCCCGTGTCGCCCCGTGCCGCCCATCCAGCTCCCTGAGCCCCGGGTGGGCGGCGAACATGCCCTCTACTCCGGCGCCGATGTTTTCGAAGTCCAGACCTGCGAAGTGGTACCGCTCCCGCTCCAGGCGCGTAATGACACGGATATCCGGCGCGGTCGAGCCCATGAGGAACGCGCCCGCGTGCTCCTGCAAGTCGGGATGGCGAAGACGCTCGGCGGCGGCCATGGCGAAGCTGATGTGCGCTGGTAGGTTGGGCAAATCGTTCGGCCCCAAGTCGGTCAGGGTCAGGTCAATCGCTGATGGGCCTGGCTGGTGGAATTGAACACGTAATCTGGCCGGGACACACTGACGCTGGTCCCGCCGGCGGCGCGAAGTCGTTCGACAGCGGACAGCAGTTTCGCCTGTTCCACGATAAGCGTGACTGCGAACCAACCTTCGGACCCGGTCGCGTATACCTTGGAAATGGTCGGGCCACGCAGTCCGGCGACATCGGAGCCCAGGACGGTGGCCGCCACATCGTCCGCGGTCTCTCCAGGCATGTTGGCCGTGATGCTGTAATAGTGCTTGGCCATTAGGTGCGCTTCGATCATCTCGACGAGCTTCCTAGCGACTCCGATCGCTTCGTCGTCCGGACCGTCCACCAAGCGTCGGCCGATCAGACAGGCCTGGGAGGCGATGATGGCCCCGCCTTGAATCTGCTTCAGGCGGTTCTGCCGGATCGTAGCGCCGCTCTCCGTGATGTCGGCTATGACGTCGGCGAATCCCATCGTGGGTGCGGCTTCCAGGGTGCCGCTGGACTGGACCAGGGAGAAATAGTTCACGCCGTTTTCCAGCAGGTGGCGCTCGACGAGCCGGGGGTACTTGGTAGCGACCCTGAGGTCGCCGCCTTTGGCCCGGAACTCCAGCGCGAGATCGGCCAGGTCGGCCACCGAGGAGACATCGAGCCAGGCATCCGGCACCGCCATGACGAGCTGGCTTTCGCCGAACCCCAGTTCAAGGACGACCCGTGTGTCGCCATCTTCGCGTCGGCTATCCAGGAACCTGTCGAGCCCTACGATCCCGATGTCCGCACTCCCCTCCTCGATCTTCGCCGTAATGTCCGAGCCGCGTTGGAACGTAACCGCGACGCCGGGCAAGGAAGGTATCTCGGCGGTGTAGCGACGAGTGTCGGCGCGTAGCACGCCAAGGCCGCAGGCGCGCAGCAGATCGAGCGAAGGCTGCTGTAGCGCCCCGCTGCTCGGGAGGGCCAGCCGTAGTGGCGTCTGCAACGGACTAGGCCCCCGAATCCCGGGCCGCTGCCACGGTCGTCGCGGACCCGGAGGCCGCAAGCATCCGCTCCATGGTGAAGGCGAAGCCCATGGCGGGCACGTCACGCTGCCCTCCGAGGGCGCGAACAAGGTCATCGTAGCGCCCACCGCCACCTACGGTGATCGGGCCGTCGACTCCCTCTACATGCACTTCGAAAACCAGGCCCGTGTAGTAAGCGATACCCCGGACGAACGAGAAATCCAGCCTGGTCCGATCAAAGGGAAACTCGGCGGACGCCAGCGTGTCCAGGGTCCCGATTAGCCCGGCGATGACTCGGGACTCCACTCCGGCGTTCGCCAACAAGGCGTCGGCTGATTCCACGACTTCACGAGGGTCGCCGGTGAGACCACCCAACTGACTCAGGACTTCCACAGCGTCCCGAAACGACTTGGGATCGGTAGCCTCCCGAACCTTGCGCAGCAGTCTGTCGACGATCTCTTCGGGCGCTCTACGGCCAAGATGGGCCGCCGAGGCGTCGCCGAACAGACCGAGTAGCACTTCACGGTCAAGCTGGCTATCATCCGTTCCTGCCGGTCCGCTCGACGGACCCTTGAACACAATGCCCGACTCTTCGACTCGGGCGCGCAAGTCTGCGGCGTCATCGCGGCCGCCTCGCAGATGCCCCAGATTTCCGATAACGAATTGCCGTACTGGGCCCGGCAAGCCGAACGACACGAGTACCTCGTTGATCAGGCCCAGGTGCCCAATTGTGAACCGGGCGTCGTCAAGACCCGCCTTCCCCAGGCATTCGAGGACGAGGCCTAGCACCTCGGCGTCGGCCCCTGGACCGGCGTCTCCAACCAGCTCAGCGCCAACTTGAGTGAACTGGCGGTAGGCTCCACCATCGGCATAGTCGTAGCGGAAGACGGGACCGGCGTATCGCCACCGAGATGCTCCGGTACGATCGTCCGAAGACCCGATATAGTGCCGGATCACGGAAGAGGTAAATTCCGGGCGTAAGCTGACCCTTTGGCCTCCCGGGTCTGTGAACGCGTAAAGGCTGCCACTGATCTGGCCGCCGGACTTTCGGACGAACAGCTCGACCTGCTCGACCACCGGCGTTTCAATGGCCACGTATCCAGCGGCGGACAGTACGTCATTCACGGAGTTGGTCAGGGCGTTAACGCTGTCCAACTCCTGGCCGGACATGTCACGCATGCCGGCCAACAGATCTACCTGGTTTAGGCTCACCGTCGAATCCTTTCGGTGGACTGAATTCTACATGAGCGGAGGGGAGCGCAGCAACGAGAGTTGGCTTCCGACGAGCCGTGCCGCGGGAAGGCGAGTGCGGCGCAGTGTCCGAACCGGTGTGGCGTTGCGCGGACAGGGTCGATTCGCTACGTCCCGCGGGAGTCCGGGCGGACATCCGATAGTCCCTTGACGTCGTATCGAGGTTATAACATAATCGGGGAGGCGTTCGCGCGATGGAGGTCGGGTTAGAGATGTACCGCAGAGAGTTGCTTAAGGGGAGCACGGAAACGCTCCTACTCTCTCTTCTGACCGCGGAGCCCATGTACGGCTATCAGCTTGTCAGGGAGATGGATAGTCGCAGCAGCGGCTATTTCCGATTCAAAGAGGGTACGCTGTACCCCGCCCTCCATCGGCTGGAGCGAGATAAGCTGATCAGGGGCAGCTGGCGGACATCCCCTAGCGGCCTGGCTCGGCGCTATTACCACGTAACCGCCGAGGGCCGTCGGCGGCTCGCGTCAATGCTCCAGGAGTGGAGCCGGTTTACGGCGGCGGTCAATCTCGTAGCCCATCCCGAAGAAGCATAGAGACGGAGTATCCGAGAACAGCCATGGCATCGGAAGTCCACGGTTATCTGGAGCTGGTCGAACGCGGCTTGCACCTCGACCAAGAAAAGTGCGACGAGATCCTCGACGAACTCAGGACGCATATCGAGGATCACGCCGAGGAATTGGTTAAAAATGGCGAATCGTCGGACGTCGCCCTGCGGGACGCGGTAGATCGACTCGGTCCCTCCGGGGCCCTGGCCGACGGGTTCTACGCTGTCCATTCGCGAGGACCCTGGCACCATACCGCCTTGGCCGTGCTGCCCCACGTTCTGCTGGCGCTGACCTATGCCTATCATCTGTGGACCAACCCGGTCTGGGTTGGAGCAATGCTGGTGGTTGCGCTGGCTACCTCGGTGGTCGGCTGGCGCAAGGGCAGGCCAAGTTGGGCTTACCCGTGGCTGGGTTACTCTCTTGCCGCCCCGATCGTGTCATGGGGCCTTGCCATGAGCGCGGTAGGCTACGGGGCCTGGGGCATCCTCGTCCGGGGCGCCTTACCGCTTGGGCTACCGATCTACGTGGCGTCCTTTATCTACATCTTCATCTCCTTGTGGGTGGTGATCAGGTTTGTTTCAAAGGTCGCGAGGCCGGACTGGGTGATGGCGTCTCTGGCAATACTTCCAATCCCATTTCTCGCGTACTGGTTCTTCTTCTTCTACAACTGGGGCTTCCAGGACCATGTGACCGTTCAGCAGCTCAAGGAGGTCGACAGCAGCGCTACGATAGTGTTCCTGTCCATCGCGGCGGCTACCGCCATCTTCTACCGCATAGGCCGACGCCTGGTGCGCGTGGCCCTGCTGCTGATTACCGCGCCTTCGATGATCGTGCTCGCCTGGATGAGCTACCAGGGCGGACGCGGATACGTCGCGGTTTTCATATTCGCGGCGGTCTCCATGGTCGTCCTGTTAACCCCGGCGCTCTTCGACATTAACGTTGGCAAGATCAGGCCGTTCGCGCGTCGGCCGGAAGTAACCCCGTCCGGTCTGCCGGATACGCCCCTGCGGGATGCACGGGAGTAAACGGCGTTAGCGCGAGGCCGAGACCCGGGATTCGGCGTGTCCACCACTAACACCAGACGCCCGACGGCAATCGTCGTAGACAGCGCCGCATCCCTCCCAGCCGACGTGACCGGCCACTCTCTCCTCCGGATCGTTCCCATGCGATTAAATATCTCGGGCGCGACCTACGAGGACGGCAAGGACCTCTCTGCCTCCGAGTTTTACGCAATGCTCAGGCGCTCCCCCGGCGCGGCCACGACGTCGTCCCCAACGCCGGCGGCTTTCTTGGAGGCCTTTGAGTCGGCAGCGGAGCAGTCGGACTCCATCCTCTGTATCGTAGTGGCGGCGCAGTTCAGCGCGACGGCCGACGCCGCCCGCGCTGCAATCGGCGAGTTTCAGGAGGGTCATCCCGAACACCAGGTAGCCGTGATGGACTCGCAGTCGGCGGCCGGAGGGCAAGGGCTGATCGCCACCGAGGCGCTGCGGCGAGCCGAGTCGGGAGCGTCGCTGGCCTCGATCACGGAATCGGCCGAGCAAGTCAGAGACAGGGTCCGGCTGCTTGCCTCGGTGGATACGCTGTTCTATCTGTGGAAGGGCGGACGCGTGCCAAGACTGGCCCACGCCGGGGCCTCGCTCCTGAGGCTCAAGCCGACGTTCGAGCTGTACCAGGCAGAAATCGCAACGGTCGCCCGGCCTCGCACCGCGAAACGAGCGCTGAGCAAGCTCGTCGAGCTCATGGCGGACCGGGTCGCCGGCCTGAAGGTCCATGCCAACGTGATGCACGCGGCGTCGGAGGAGGCGGCCGCGGAGCTGCACGAGCGGGTCCTACGGGAGTTCGACTGCGCCGAGACGTACGTGAGCGAATTCTCCCCGGTCATGGGGGCGCACATCGGGCCGGGGCTGTTGGGAGTCGCCTTCTGGTCAGAGGAGCCCGATCGGTGACGGCAGCCGCGGCGACAGCGCTACAACGGCGGAGGCTAGCGACGGCTTGCAAGACCGCCCAGCAAGCAAACTTACACGCAAAAACAGATGGCTCTAGCTACATGGGACAAGACATCCAGACCGGGCATGCATAGCTAAGTCTGACAGCAGAAGCAGCAGGAGATCGGAAATGCCGCCGAGTGTCTATCCGACCGGGACAACGATCTACGACCCCGACAAATGCTGGAACGGCTACACGTTATTCAGGGCTGGCGGAGCCGCCCAGATCGTCGACATGAACGGAAATATTGCCAATTCATGGCGAGGCTTAAGCGGCGCCCCCGTAAAGATGTTACCCGGAGGCTACTGTATGGGTAACAGCGGACGTCGAGGCGCCGTAACATACCCAAAGGCTGGCGGCGGAAGCAGGGACGTCCTGCAAGTCGATTGGGACGGGAATATCGTCTGGAAGTTCGATAGATACGAGCGTGTCGAGGGAACTGACGGTGAGACGGTCTGGACGTCCAGGCAGCATCACGATTACCAGAGGGAGGGCAATCCGGTCGGCTACTACGTCCCCGGTATGGACCCACTGGTGGACCGCGGGAACACCCTCATCGTCTGTCACAAGAACGTCGTTAAACCTGAGATCAGCCACGTGCCCATCCTGGACTGCGCGATCATCGACGTCACCTGGGACGGAACGGTGGTCTGGGAGTGGGCGTGCACCGACCATTTCGGGGAGATGGGGTTCAGCAATGAGGCCAGGGAGACGATTGCCCGCAACCCGAACGTCACGGGGCCGGCCACCGGCGGGACCTACGGACCTCCCCTAACGACTTTTCAGGAACAGCCCGAGCCCAGCGACGACCAGGTCGGCGACTGGATGCACATGAACGCCGCGTCCTATCTCGGCCCCAACAAGTGGTACGACATGGGGGACGAGCGCTTTCATCCGGAGAACATAATTTGGGACGGCCGCCAGACCAACATCATCGCCATCATCGACAAGAAGACGGGCAAGCTCGTCTGGCAGGTGGGGCCGGACTACGACACCACCGAGGCGTTACGAAATCTGGGGCAGATCATTGGTCAGCACCAGGCCCACATGATCCCTCGAGGGTTGCCGGGCGAAGGGAACATCCTGGTCTATGACAACGGAGGCCGGGCCGGCTTCGGCGCCCCAAACCCCGGCGCACCCACCGGCCTGGGCTACGTACGAAGGGACTACTCCCGGGTGCTGGAGTTCGACCCGATAACGCTTCAGATTGTGTGGCAGCACGGCCCCGTCGAGGCCGGTTTTATCGTGTATGGGCAAGCCGCCCAGTTCTACAGCCCGTCCATTAGTGGAATGCAGCGCCTGCCTAACGGAAACACGCTGATATGCGAGGGCCAATCCGGCCGGCTAATCGAAGTAACCCGCGAGCATGAGACAGTCTGGGAGTACGTCGCTCCGACAAATGATAACCCGGCACCGGGTTCCGACAGAATCAACACGATCTCCCGTGGGTACCGTGTGCCCTACGATTGGGTGCCGCAGCTAGACGCGCCTAAGGAAACGGCCATACCTCGCGTCGAAAGTGCCAGGTTCAGGGTCCCGGGGTCACCGGAGGAAAACGTGGGGCGGGTTACCAGGGTTAAGTACCGGGACCGCCTTGAGCGAGGCGCGTAAGTTAATCGACGCCAGGGCCCCGGTGCAGATGCGCCCGCCTCCGCGTAGCGGGGCCAGTAGTGTGGCCCGGTCCGACGAAGAGCTGGACCTCATCAACGAACTGGTAAACACCGTGATCTACACCGATGTTAAAAAGACTGTAATTCCCCTACTGAGTGCGACGTTGGCCAGCATCAACATGGCGGAATCGCAGTAGTCGCGTTTAAACCAAGGTCCCGAGCCTGCAGGGGCCTAATCCATCTCTCCTCATAGGCACCATCGACCCTCCCCGTGTGTTTTCAATGCGCTGGTGTGCGCCGGGTTACTCAAGGTCCTCGGAGGATTTGGATGAACTTGGCATATTATAATACTGGCAACAGCTGCTCTGAATAACGAAATCACCGTCTCTTTATCATATGTGTAGATCACCGTGATACTGTGCGTCCTTTATTAGCTGACGGGCTTGGCGTTCCCCAACTTCACGCACATCCAGAAGCATGTCGGCAAGGGCCTAACGGCCACCCAGTTGCTCCGGCTTCTTAGCATCGTCCGCGTCCGCCCGTACATCCATTTGTAGTCAGCTGACGCGCGTTGGTCTGATTAACGGTTGTATTTCAGTAGGTATCCGTGAGAATTGGCCTCCGAGACCGAAGGTAGATATGCTCCTTAAGTGATCCATTTTTAGCAGTGGAGTCAGGTCCAAACCAACGCAGTGCCAAAACCGGAGCGATGTAACGTTCGATTCGATTAACGGGCTGAGATTTTCA
Organism: Dehalococcoidia bacterium; assembly: GCA_965248005.1. GTDB lineage: Bacteria > Chloroflexota > Dehalococcoidia > Lucifugimonadales > UBA1123 > CBDFIE01. The sequence goes on along the minus strand of OZ252049.1, from coordinate 24,136 downwards.
TATCTGCTTGATGGAGTCGCTTTCGTCTGGTCGAGCGCCATGTTTTGGAGCTTTTTGAGGAAACGGTCGTCCACCCTTTCGATAGTGGCCATGCTCTTATTGTTGCGCATCATCCAATAGGCTAGATCTTCAAGCAACGCACGTTTTTGCCGACAATTCAACAACGGATAGTCCTGAGAGCCCACTAGTAACTGCCGCTCACGATCCCGTCTCTCAAGGAGCATGTAGCAACAGGACTCGTACAGTTCGACACGGTCGCTGGGAACCTCTCGATTCCTACCATGGTGTAAAGCACAGATTACTCCGCAAAGTAGTGGATTTGTGGAAAGGAGTCTAATGGATCTATTAGTCTTCACCTGCACTTTGAGGTTTGATTCGTACTGATCTAGCTGCGCTATCGACTCGGGACTATCTAGCGCGTCCCTGACAGCTGCGTGCCACCTTTCTATGAAGCCATAAACCTGTTCCAGCTCCATTGGCTGCACCTCTGCCTCGTCCCAATCATCATCGTCCCTCCAATCTCCAGAAATCGCACCTGGCCTCGAAGTAACCACAAATTTAGTATCAGGGAATGTTCCGGTCAACTCGTTTAGCCAAGTTCTCAGCTCCGGACGCTGAGTTTCGGGCAGCTCGTCAATTCCGTCGACAAGCACAATTGCATCGCCTGTTCTCAGATGGTCATGCACCCAGCCAGCAGGCATTTCCGCTGCAATGGAAGGGGCGACTACGCCGGGAAATTCTTCCGGTTGTGGGAGCTCAGTGTCCACGAATTGTCTCAGCGGTATATGAAAGGGAACTGTGCCGTTGAGTGTCTCCAGTTGTTCCCTGAACGTTGCCCCCGCGGACCGGACAGCGATCCATCTCAAAAGCGTCGTTTTTCCTGATCCTGCATCCCCCCGGATCAACAAACGTTTGCTGCGCGACAATACATCCTCAACCGGACCAACGAAATCATCGTCTTCGCCGACATCGAGGTCACCCGAGTTCGAGGGTGACATAACTCCAGAATCATCCTGGACGGAGAGGCTCACATATGCAACTGTTACTCGTTGCCGCCGGACATGAGCACCAACGTCTACGCCAAACCATTCGATCTTATCCAGGTTGCGAATCACCGCCTCTCTGTAATCCATTTCAAACCTGGCAACAGAATCATCGGGCTCCCGCTGTTCCTGTGTTCGGACTGTCCGAAACTCATCCAAGACTCGCTCCGCTATGTCCATCAAGTAGCGCTGCCTACTCAAGATTTCAGCTATGGAGCGCTCAGTGAACCGCGGGAGATCGGATGCGATATCAACGACGTAGGATGCCGATCGTGCGATCACTCTCTGATAGAGCCAAACTTCCCCTGGGGAGTAGCTCTCTATGGCTTCCGGCCGCGAGTTGAGAATATGCTGAGTCAAGGTAGCCGGATCCAGATTCTGCTGTACGATCAACTCAGCCGCGATTCCAGCGTGTTCCATGGTGGTCTGGGCTGATGTCGCAATATCGACTTGACGACGTTCGTCTATCCCCGATCTATCAAAAACCGGCGCCAAATCTTTGGCGACCATGTCGGCGATTTCCTCGAATTGCCTTGAGCCTCTTCGTTGTGCCAATTGGTCGGGAACAAGGGACTTGAGCGTATCTACAATTCCGATACTTGCGTCCTCAGCGATCGAAGCATCGCGGAGCCAGGACTTAAGTATCGACTTTGCTATCGTTGTCGCGAGTCCAACGGCCAGAGCTTCAACTAACGGCATGTCGTCACCTCATTACTGCGGGGCAGAGCAACACAAATCGCGGTTATTGGCGGACGCTTGACTTACATGACGGACTTCGTGAGCCTAAAATATCACAGGAGTAAGGGATGGCGAGCGTCGACGCTCGTGTCCCCAAGTTCATGCGATTTGTCGATCCTGGGGCTAGGAAGTCCTCTTACTATCACGAGGCGGCCTACAGCCGTCGGTGGGCTGGTTGTGGTTGTCGGATATATAGTAACACTGGGATCAACGATCCGGGCTTGGATTCCGGCCGTGGACATCCACGGGGAGACATGGCCGGCCGTTGCTGGCGGCCTCGCCGGTGGGTAGTACCAGGGACTTGCCGCCATTTTTGCCGCCCAATTTGGCGGCAAGGGCCAAAAAACCCCAATCAACGGCGATGACCCGCTAGGCGCAGCTAAAGCTAGGTCGTGTCGATTCGGTAAATCTAACCACCCCAGTGGACGGACTTTTAATCCGAGTGTCCTGGGTTCGAAGCCCGGCCAGCTCACCGATTCCTAGCTATAGATACCCCCGCCAGATGTAACTCTGGGCTCGAGCTTATGGATAGTCCTGCTGGCCGAGCAAGTAACGAGTTAGCTGATTGTCTACCTTTCCGTAGTACGTCTTGCCTGTCTCGGTTACCCAGAAGGCTCTTAGGTTCGATATCGGTTGATGGTCCTTCAGCGCAGCTGGGAGTCTTGATAGAATCGTCCATGTGTCGAAGCTGGAACCTTCGGGGAGCGTCTTTGAGAGCGCTCCCGAGTCGAGTCCCCCACCCACGAAAGTCAGTCGTATATGGTCGACTTGAATGCCTCTCTGCCTGAGGACGATGGGTCTGCGTCCGGCGTTCATCGCCATAACGATCATGCGCGTGTCTTCTCGGATACGCTCGGTGTCCAGTTGGAGGGAGCTCCGAGCCAAGGTGCCTCCGTTGATCTGGGTAATGTAGTCTATGCGTACTTCGACTTTGACCGATGGCCGATCTCGCCACACACCGTACACTGCCCACACGCCAGTAGCGGTGGCGACTACAGAGGCATATACGGCGATGCCTATTGACAAGTCCATTCTTTGAGACTCGGACCTCTCGAAAAAGCGTGATCAATCTGTGATCATTTGGAGAAACGAGCGACCTCGGAGATTGCTTCTGGGGCCGTTTTCGTGCCTAGATAATGGCGCGCCCGACAGGATTCGAACCTGCGACCCTCGGTTCCGAAGACCGATGCTCTATCCACTGAGCTACGGGCGCGCGATTAAGGTGTGGTGACTTGTAAATGTGGATCTGGCGGCAGGGTGGCCAACCCCTCTCCTCCCCCGATTCGATCGGGGCTTCGTCGTCATTCTTAGGAAGGACTCCTCGCAATGACGGTAAATGAGCGTATTTCATGACACGAGAGGGATTTCAGGACCCGATCGGAAGTCAGCCTATCAATTCGTGGATGAATTCCTTATGGTTGGCGCTGCCTGTTTTCCTGAACGGTCCGTCCGGCATCTGCTCCAGGTCACCGACGTCCTGCAGGACCTCGATGTGAGCAACAACCTCGGACATCGCCATGTACAGCTCCCTTCCGACGAGCGTGCCTCGCCGAAACAGCGCCCCAGTAAACTGCTCGACGCCCGCCGGCTCGTCGGCCGCCCGCTGAAGCACGCGTGCAAGGCGCCGGGCGTGGTGCCGTATGATCTCTTCGGCCCTGCTCAATGTCAGAAAGTTGAACCTATCACGATTATACAGTCTGTGGGCGGGCAGTATCGAGAGAGAGGTCCCCAGTTCCATGACGCTCTTCAGGGAGCGCATGTACCTCTCGAGACCAAAGGAGTCGCCGGTCTCCCGATACTCGTCGGGGACGCTCCTACTCACCTCGTCGCGGAAGGCTACTTTGGTCGTCGGATGGGGAGTGATCTCCGGCAGGATGTGGTCGCCGGTGAAGACAACTCCATCCAGCGCGATGCACAGCTCGTCCGGCGAGTGGCCCGGGGCGTGGACCACGGTCGCGCCGCCGAAGGTCTCCCCGTGGCGCGTGGGGTGGTCGACGTCCAGCCCCCTTCTGCTCTCGAGGTAACCGCCGTTTTGCCACGGAAAATCGCGACCGCGACCTTCGGGGGTCGAGGGTCGCATGAGTCCGGCAACCTCGGCGTGCAGTCGTGACTGATCCCTCTGCTGCACGTTCCACGGGTCGTACGGGAGCAGCGAGGCATACACCTCGTGCGCCCACAGACTCGCTCCAGACTCGGACACCACCTGTGCGGTCGAGCCGTCGTGGTCGAAGTGTCCATGGCTGAGCACGACACGATCGATGTCCGTGACCGCAAACCCGGCCGCCGCAATGCCAGAGGCCAGCTCGTCGAAGGAGCCGTGGGCGCCGGGGTCGAGCAACGTGAGTCCATCGGCGTCGAACACGTAGGCCCAGGTCGGGCCGGTCCGAGAGGGCCTGTCCTGGGGCACGCCGATAGCGTGAATCGTGGCGCCGCCAGGGGTTTCGAGGCGCAGCACCATGCGGTTCCCTTGAGAATCGCCATGGCGCAGCACGCCCACGTCAAATGGGGGCTGGGACACGTGGTACCCTCCTCCGCGAAAAGGTAGGGGCCTTCAGTGGACTGGGAGAAACTGGGGTGAGCGAAGGGATTTGAACCCTCGATCTCCAGGGCCACAACCTGGCGCCTTAACCAACTTGGCCACGCTCACCATCATACGCAGGGAATTCTAGCATCGAGGGCCGAGAGGGGTCAAAGATTTGCACCGAGGCCGAGCCGGGACGTGGGAACGTTGGGGCTGATTCTGCCGCCTGCTACTCCATCAGATTCTTGAGAGACTCGTCGGTTAACGCCTCGAGCAGCTCTGACACCATGATGTCCTGTTTGGTGTGGTGGCGCAGGGGCAGCTGCGGGTCGACGCTGTAGACGTTGCGTCTGCCGACCTTCCGCCGGTCGATGTATCCGGCAGCCTCCAGGTCGGAGATAATCTTGTGGGTAGTGCGCTCGGTTACGCCCACGTAGATCGCGATCTCACGCGCCGTGCTGGAAGCCTTGTGGGAGATGTAGCTGAGAACCAACCCGTGGTTGGTGATGAAGGTCCATCGTGGCGATGTCGTCAAAGCGTTGGGCCTCCACGCCATGTTGGGCGAATCGTACCATATCGGGCAGTACCGTTCAAATGGACACGCGCCGTCGACGAGCAAGCGACCAGAGTCGCCCGCGTGGCACGGTAAGGCGCCGACCGGACTTCGTCCGCGCGTTCCTCGACAGCGGTCCGCGAGCGGTTGCTATTGGGAAGCGAGGCCCTCCGCCAGTGCTATCAGGGTGCGCACCGGCCCGCCGGTCGCGCCCTTGGGGGTGTATCCCCTATCTTGCCTTGACCTGCTCGTGCCGGCGATGTCCAAATGCGCCCACAGCGCGCCGTCAGCGAACTCTCCGATAATCATGGCGCCGGTGATTGCGCCTCCGCCGCGCGCGCCGGTGTTGTTGATGTCAGCGATATCGCTCTTGTAGCGTTCGCTGGACTCAGGATACATAGGAAGCTGCCACATTCGCTCGCCGACCTGGGCCCCTGCCCGCGTAATCCGGTCGATCCAGGCCTGATCGTTGCCGAATACGCCGGTGCAATCGTCGCCGAGGGCCACGACCACCGCGCCGGTCAGCGTCGCCACGTCAACCAGCCTGTCGAGGCCCAGCGACCGGGCGAAGCTGACCGCGTCCGCCAGCACCAGTCTCCCCTCGGCATCGGTGTTGCCGATCTCGATCGTCTTGCCTCCCATGGCCCGCACCACATCTCCGGGCCGCTGCGCTTTGCCGCCGGGCATATTCTCCGTGGCGGGCACGATGGCCGTCACGTTCAGCTTCAACTTGAGCTGCGCTATCGCCTTCATGGCGCCGATGACCGAAGCTCCGCCGGCCATATCGCCTTTCATCGTCGCCATCCCGGAGGCGGACTTTATGTCGAGCCCACCGCTGTCAAAGGTTATGCCTTTGCCCAGTAGGCCCAGTGTGTTGGATTCGTTTTCTGGATCACCGGCGTGTTTCAGTACGATTAGCTTTGGAGGCTCGTCGCTCCCCTGTGCGACCCCCAGGAGCGCGCCCATGCCCAGTTCGGTCATCCGAGGGCGGTCAAGCACCAGTAGCTCGATGCCGGCATCGTTCGCTACGCCGAGGGCGCGTTCGGCCATGTGGGTGGGGGTCATGAAGTTGGCGGGCTCGTTGGCCATATCTCGGGAGATGTTGACGGCCCGGCCGATGATTTGGCCCCGGTCTAGCCCGGCCTCGATACCCCCGATCAGATCGCCGTCGCGTTCCACGACCGTCATCCGTTCCATCGCGGGCCGAGTTTCATCAGACTTGTGCCGGTCGAACCGGTAAAGGCCCATAATCGTGCCTTCGGCGATGGCCTGGGCGCATTCCTCAGCCCCAACGCCGCCCGCCCCTGCTCCATGAAGCACGGTCGCGAAGCTGACAACGCTCTTACCCCGGAGATATCGAGCAACGTTGCCCGCGGCAGCGCGAAGAGTGTGCGCTGTCAGCTCGTCGGCTTTTCCCAGCCCGGCGACGAGGACCCGCTTCGCAGGCAACTTGCCGAGAGTGTGGACCAGCGTGATCTCACCCTTCTTGCCTTTGATCTCGCCATCGGCGATCAGGGTCGCAATAGCTCCTCCCAGTGCCTCGTCGACCGCGCCGGTCGCGCCGGAGGGCTTGGAGACGCCCTCGAACAGGTTGACGACGATGGCCGGCGATTCGACCTCGGGTATGTCACCTTTAATCGCTGTGATCTCCATGGTTGCCCTCCAAATCTGCGAAGCCGGCTCCCATTATATGCGACCCATGCGCTACGCAGAGCCGCTTTCGCACGGGCATCCCGATGCATTGGGATGCTGAGGCTCCCCGTCAGCCGTCAGCCTTCAGCCGACAGCCCTGGGCCGATCGCTGATAGCTAATTGGGGGTTGGCAATGGCGCCGGACCGGGCGCCGCTCACCCCCGCACGTAGCCGCCGATGGGCCTTATACACACTGCTGGGGTTGTAGCGCAAATCGATGACCTATTGATAGACCGCGCCGGCTCCATGAGGTTCGGTCTGAAACGGCCGTTTAGGGCCTTTCCAAGTCGATCGGAACTCAATTTCTCTAGATGAGGTGAACGGTTCGTGGCATTTGACAACTTCAGAATGCCGCCATAAGGTCTGTGCTATCTCACGAGAGCATGGTCATGCAAGGACTGGATTCCATCTGGGAAATATCGGGTAACACGAACCTCCGGCCCCAACAACTGCTATAATTCGCCGCACATCCAGATTTCCGATGCGAGAGGTGCTCCCCGTGAGACTCGACGGCAAGGTGGCACTGATATCCGGAGGTGCCCACGGTGTGAAGGGCGAGACGATGGGCTTCGGCGGCGCGTCGGCGTGGCTCTTCGTCCAGGAGGGGGCCAGGGTGGTGCTGGGAGACATCGCCGTGGAGGACGGCGAGAGGACGGCGGCCCAGATACGCGATGAGGGCGGCGAAGCCCTGTTCGTGAAGCTAGACGTCACCAGCGAGGAGGACTGGCAGGCCGCGGTCCAGGCCACGGTCTCCAACTTCGGCCGTCTGGACGTGCTGGTCAACAACGCGGGCACCGGCGAAGGGTACACGGTGGAGGACACGACCGAGGAGATCTGGGACCGCCAGATGAACGTCCACGCCAAGGGGGTGTTTCTGGGCACCAAGCACGCCATCCCCGCGATGAGGAAGGTGGGCGGCGGGTCGATCATCAACATATCATCCATATACGGCATTGTGGGCAGCGCGGGCTCCACCGCCTACCACGCGGCCAAGGGAGCCATCCGCATCTTCACCAAGTCCGCGGCCATCCAGTGCGCGAGTGAGAACATCCGCGTGAACTCCGTGCACCCGGGCTTCGCGACAACACCCATGACGGCCGGGGGGTCCCAAAGCGATTGGCGCGCCGCGGTCACGGAGCGGGTTCCCATGGGCCGGTTTGGGTCGCCCGAGGAGATAGCCCACGGCATCGTGTACCTGGCCTCGGACGAGTCTTCCTATGTCACGGGCTCGGAGCTGGTCATCGACGGCGGTATGACGGCCCAGTAGGGGCTGGCGAGCGATCAGCGATCAGCCGTCAGCCACCAGCCATCAGCAGGGCCCAGCGACATTGACCCTGGACTTCCACACGCATATCTTCCCGCCCTGGCTGCGGCAGCAGCGCGACCGGTGGCTGGCGCGCGACGCTACTTTCAGGGCGATGTACTCTATTATTGCTTCTGTCAACTGCGCTTCGATTGCAACCTGCGCGTCCAGCAAGCCGACCAGCAGCTTGATATCGCGCGCGGCCCTGATCGCCTGTCCAGGGCCGATTTCTGGGGAGGCAGCCTGTTTCTCCCAATACTTGAGCATGCTGTGGCCAATCACGTGGTATCCATCCTTAATCACGGGCCTACCTCCTCGACGGTGACGCTCAGGGCCGGGCGCGGCTGGTGGACACGGATGTACCGATGCCCCTTGCCCGGCGCAGCGTTGGATCCGTTGGTTATCATTCTTCCGACCTCCACCAGTCCTTGATCAGGGCCAGGTGCGTCGCCTTGGCACCGAGGTGGGCCAGGCGGTGGACATACTCGCTTCAGTTATGTCACCCCTAATCGCTGTGATCTCCATGGTTGCCCTCCAAGTCTGCGAAGCCGGCCCCCATTATATGCGACCCACGCGCTACGCAGAGCCGCTCGGGATGCAAGGAGCGAAGCCTGGCCGGTCGCTGACCGCTGATAGCTGATAGCTGACGGCGGACCGCTGACCGCTGACCGCTGATAGCTGATTTCGGGGCTTATCGGGCTAGCGAGTTGGGGGTTTCATATGGTATATCGGCTGATTCTAAACTATTTCACAAGTTATTTCCCAATATAGGCAGCTACACACTGCTCATAGCCCCAATATCCCTCGCAATCCGTGGCTTGACAGCTGGGGGGGGGCGTGGTACAACTCCGCCATCTGCGGGTACCGTCCGCCCGTGGGCGAACGCCCGCCTACTTCGGCGCCCGTTTTTGCGATGACCGAAAGGAGACATGGAAATGTCTAAGACACTCGGAGTGCGTGGTGAAGATCTTATGTCCCAGCAGGGACAAGGAGTGAACGAAACGAGAAACACACTTGAAGTCGGTAGGCAACAATTTAACTCTGACGAAGGAGGAAGAATAATGTCTAAGTCTCTTGGAATACGGTGGCTAGTCGTCGTAGCGGCAGCGGCCATGCTGTTGGTTCTCGCAGCGGCCTGCGGCACGGACACAGTAGAGGTCCCCGGCGAGACCGTGGTGGTGGAGAAGGAGGTGGTTAAAGAGGTAATGGTCCCCGGTGAGACCGTGGTGGTGGAGAAAGAGGTCGTGAAGACCGTTGAGGTGGAGAAGGAGGTCGTTAAAGTTGTAGAGGTGCCGATGGGGTATGTGACCGACCCCACGACCGGCAAGGTGGTGACCGCGCCACAGTACGGCGGGACATTTACCCATGCCACAACCATCGATCAGGAGCATGTTGACCCCTGGTTCAAGCACGGGCCGGGAGTTATGCAGGCTAATGTTACAGAGAAGCTGGGCATAGTAGACTGGGCAATATCAAGGGACAAACATAGCCTCAGATCAACAGGCATCGTGCTGCCACATCCCATAAGAGGGCTCCTGGCTGAAAGCTGGGAAACGCCCGACGACTCAACGATCGTCTTCAACATCCGAAAGGGCGTTAACTGGCATGATAAGGCGCCGATGAACGGTCGGGAGCTAACTGCCCAGGATATCGAATACAACCTTCACCGTGTGTCGGCTCTGGGCAGCGGCTTCACCGAACCTAGCCCCACTGGCTGGATCAAAAATTTGCCATTGGAATCGATAGAGGCCACCGACAAGTGGACGGTTGTTGTGAAGCTGAAGGACCCACCCCTCCAAGCGCTGATGAACCTCACCCTCGGCCAAACGGGCAGCATATTACCCCCCGAGGTAATTAAACAATACGGCGACGTCAAAGATTGGAGGAACCTGGTTGGCACTGGGCCCTATATGCTGACTGAATGGGTCGAGGGCAGCTCTGTGACCTACGAAAAGAATCCTGACTACTGGGGCTACGACGAAAAATACCCGGAGAACCGCTTGCCTTATACTGACAAAATAAGGACCCTGATCATCCCTGAGAAAACAACAGCTTTGGCAGCACTACGCTCGGGTCAGATTGATTATGTGGGTACCTGCGGCCATTTAATTACGTCGCCCGACCAGATAGGCAGCCTCCGGCGCACTAACCCTGAAATCGTGCAGTGGTCCTTGTTCGGGCGGTCGGACAATTCTTTTGCTATGGACGTGACCAAGCCGCCTTTTGACGACCTGAGGGTGCGCAAGGCGATGCAGATGGCACTGGACCCCGAGACCTACAACCTTACCACCTTTGGGGGTTCAGGAGTCTCGACACCCCACGGGTGGGTAGCGGTCCCTGGGTATCACATCCCATTTGCAGAGTGGCCCGCAGAGGTCAAGGAAAACTATACCTATGACCCGGCAGGGGCAGAAGCGTTGCTTGATGCGGCCGGACATACACGCGGCGCCGACGGCATTAGGTTTAAGACAGCCCTCACTCACTTGGACCGGTTCGGCCTAGACTGGGTACAAACAGCCGCTGACTACTGGCGTGAGATCGGCGTTGATGTAGAGATTGACGTAGTGGACAATCCTACGCTTACCGATCGTAGAAAGAATGGTACTTTTGAGGGTATGGCCACTGCGCTTTTGTCTGTTGACTGGAACCCGCCCGACGCGATAAAACAGGGGCGCTCGGAAGGAGGATGGACCGGAAACAACATCAATGACCCGGATTATGACGCCATGGTTGACGCCGTCGTCGCTGGCACCTCCATCGAGGAGCAGATGAAGCTGGTGCGAGAGGCGGATATGTACATGATAGAGAAGCACTGGTTTCTATGGGGTCCTATGGCCCCATGGAATCACGCGCACCAGCCGTGGGTCAAAGGTTATAACGGTGAATTCGATCTGGGGCACATCAGTTGCGGCTTGATCTTCTCCCGCCTCTGGATTGATAGTGAGATGAAGGCAGCAATGGGTTTTTAGTGGTTTCACGCTTGCTGGCTTAGCTCAGGGGAAAAAGGGAGTTGGGAGGCTCAGGCTTCCCAGCTCCCTTACTCATTGAATAATGAGAGGGGGCCTTTCTTACTGTCATCCCGGACTTAGTCCGGGACCCGGGATCCACGAGTTCTTCGCCTAGATTCCGGGTAATGCCCGGAATGACAAATCAAACTGATCACCACCCTTCGCAAACGTTACCGTCATTCCGGCGAAAAGCCTGCCCCGCATTGGAATCGGGGCCGGAATCCACAAAGTCTGCGAAGTCACTCATACGATGGATTTCCTCCCCAGGCCCTCGGCGGTCCTCCCGACCTGTCGGGACCGGGACGACGCTGCGGTTAAGGTTAGCCAGACCAGAAAATCGTACTGTGCAGATTAGAACCAAAGATGAAGCTGCCCTGCGTCTACATTCTTGCGAGCAAGCCCCATGGCACGCTGTACCTTGGAGTGACATCAAATCTTGTGCAGCGGACCTGGCAGCATAAGAACGACCTCGTGGAGGGATTCACGAAGCGTTACGGCGTACACACGCTCGTCTGGTTTGAGGCTCATGAATCGATGGAGAGCGCTATCACACGCGAGAAGGCGATCAAGGAATGGAAGTCCCGACGAGTCGGGATGGAAGGTTGAGTTGATTGAGAAGGGTAATCCAACCTGGCGGGACTTGTATGACGATATTGCTTAAGTGGATTCCGGTTTTCACCGGAATGACGGGGGGAGAGAGGGCGACGAGATTCCCACGCCCCGATAGAATCGGGGCTCGCAATGACAAAAGAGGGGTGGCAATGACCCCACCACTCTGTCATTGCGAGGAGTCCCGATGAATCCCGATGAATCGGGACGACGAAGCAATCTGGTGGGGCAACCTGGTTGCCACGCCCCGATAAATCGGGGCTCGCAATGACAAGGAGGAGTGTTACATGAGAGCCTATATAATCAGGAGGTTATTGCTCGTAATCCCCACCTTGTGGATATTGACCACCCTGGTCTTTCTGTCCGTGCGCTTCATCCCCGGCGATACAATAGACGAAATGGTGGGTGACTTGGATTATTTTTATGGTGGGACGGTAGATCGTGAAGCTCTTGAGCGTATGCTGGGATTAGACGTGCCTGTCTGGGTGCAGTATGGACGCTGGATAGGAGTGTTGCCAACCCCTGACTGGATTACCGGTGAGTCCGACTTCAACGGTCTCCTCCAGGGCACCCTTGGCGACTCACTGCTCGGTTATTTGTCGGTAGAGGAGAAGATAATAGGTAGATTGCCGGTAACCATTCAGCTTGGTGTCATGGCAATCGTAATCGGGCTCGTGATAGCCCTGCCCGTCGGCATCTACTCGGCGATTCGCCAGGATACGGTCGCCGACTACGCGGGGCGCTCCGCGGCCATCATCGGCCTGGCCACGCCGAACTTCTGGCTGGGAATGATGGTCATGATCTACCCCGCCATCTGGTGGGGCTGGACGCCCCCGCTGGAATTGGTTCATTTCACAGAAGACCCGCTGGGGAATCTCGGGGAGTTCCTGATCCCCAGCCTGATTCTGGGGACGGCCTCGGCTGCAGCCACAATGCGGATGACGCGCACCATGATGCTGGAGGTGCTGAGGCAGGACTATATCAGGACCGCCTGGGCCAAGGGTCTCAGGGAGAGGGTAGTCGTTCTGAGACACGCCCTGAAGAATGCACTCATCCCGGTAGTTACCCTGATCGGCCTGCAGTTGCCTATCCTGGTCGGTGGCGCCGTTATCATGGAGAACATTTTCAACCTGCCGGGGCTAGGTCGTCTCCTGGTGGTTGCACTCGAAGACAGAGACTACCCGGTGGTCTCCGGAGTAAACCTGTTTTTCGGCACCGCGGTTTTAGGAATAAATCTAATGATAGACCTGATTTATCCGTACTTAGACCCCAGGGTCCGCTATACATAAAGGGGGAGAACCGGGAACATGAGCGACGCCATAGGGATCCCATCAGCAGTAAGTGGGCCAAAGAGACGTAGCCGGCTGGCTGATTTCTTTATCAGGCTGGTCAGGGAGAAGCCACTCGGTACTGTCAGCGGGATTATCATATTGATATTGATTCTTGTCAGTATCTTTGCCGGTGTCTTGGCTCCTTATGCACCGACTGAAACACACTTGAGAGACAGGCTGCAGGGCTCATCAGCCCAGTATCTGCTGGGTACCGACCAGGTGGGGCGAGACGTCTTGAGCCGCCTTATCTACGGGGCTCGTCTTTCGTTAGGTGTCGGTCTGGCAGCGACCGCTGTTAATGTTGTCGTCGCTGTCCTGATAGGCGGCACTTCAGGATTCCTTGGCGGTAAATTGGACCTGGGTGTGCAGAGATTTGTCGATGCCTGGATGGCTTTCCCGGGACTGCTCCTGTTGTTAACGATAATGTCCATAGCGGGGCGGGGTTTGCCACAGATGATACTGGTCCTGGGGATAACAGGAGGCATCGTCGGCTCAAGAGTAGTCAGAGGCGCCGTGATCGGGATTAAAGAGAATGATTACTTTCTGGCGGCGCGGGCAGTTGGCAGCCCCACCACCGCAACACTGATCCGCCATGTCCTGCCCAATATTATGCCTGTCGTCATCATCATATTCTCGATAACTATAGGCGGCATAATCCTGGCAGAGGCTTCTCTGAGCTTCCTCGGATTCGGTCTGCCACCCAAGATTCCTAGCTGGGGAGGTCTGCTCAGCCGGGAAGGGCGTGAATACATGGAGTTGGCGCCACGGCTGGCTCTCTGGCCTGGTCTTTGCCTGACTATTGTCGTTTACTGTTTCAACATGTTCGGCGACGCCCTGCGGGACCTCCTCGACCCCAGGCTCAGGGGCGGCGAACGGTGAGGGGGGACGTGTCCCAGAACCTTACTGATGAAATATGACCCCAACAAACACCACCGCCGGTCCATCCGCCTGAAGGGTTAGGATTATTCGCAGGCCGCAGCGTATTTGTCACGATTTGCACCCAGGACCGGATGTGCTTGTTTGGCGACGTTGTGGATGACGAAATGCGGTTGAACGAGGCGGGGCGGGTCGCCCAGGAATGTTGGTTCGGCATACCGAATCCGTCGGATGCGTTCGTGATCATGCCGAGTCATGTTTGCCCGGATTTCCCAGATACGCCTTAATTGGGATTGGCATTCCCGTAAGAAGCCTCAATATTCCGCCTGTAATAAAGGTATCGTCGGCGTAGGGGCATTATAATACACCCCTGAATATAGGTTTCGTCTCCTGATTGCGTAGTCGTTTCGGAGGCACCTTATGGGTGACGGCGAAAAGACCCCTCTCAAGCTCAACTTCGACGCCAGAGTCTGCCTGGAATTTCGTGGCGCTTCCAACACCTCGGACGCCGGACTCCTGGTATGCCGCGAATTGGATGATGCCCTGGGACTGACGGAGACGGCGACTGCCTGTTTGCAGGAGAGCCGGGGCGGTCGCAACGTCCAACACCAGTTGGTGGCCCTGCTCAGGCTATGTTTTCCCAAGGCGGTGAAGCACTGGTCGTTGCGCAGTGTCCAGATCAAGCTCATCAAGATTGGGGCACGGCTGGTGCGCCACGCCCGGCGGCTGGTGTTCCAGTTCGCTGAGGCGGCTGTGCCTCGGGAAGTGTTCCGGCAAGTACTGGAGCGTATCGCCAGGCTCCATCCAGCACCAGGCTAGCGAATATCCTTGAGGTTCATCGGAGGTGAAGAGAGGTAACCAAGGGAGCAGTGCGTGCCTGGAGTAGTTGGAAAGGAGTGCAAACGTGGTGAAAGCTGCCTCCGTTGCCTGGCGGCCGCTAACTCACGACGCCGAGAGATGGTTTGTGAGCTTGATGGGATGGTTGACGGCGTTCAGGAACGATGCTAGCGTCGCTCTCGTCGAGGATGGTACCTTGCTTGGACCCAGGCGGTTGATATGGGTAATTCCGGTTTAACTAGGCGCAGACCGCGGACCAGCAGGAGAAAGCAACGTGAACACGATCCAAGATCGCATAGCCCGGATCATCCGGGAATACGACGCCCAGGGTTGGCACCGCACCGGTACGAAGGTCGACCTTGAGTCGGCTCGATGGCTGGCCGGGCTCGTTCGGGAGTGTGGGGCGGAGCCGCGCCTGGAAACGTTCGCCTTGGATCGAGTCGATCCGATGCCCAGCTACCTGGAAGTCGGCGGTCGGCGAGTCGAGGGTCTTGCGCTGTTCGATGGACCGTTCACGAGTGCGGATGGCGTACAAGGTCGTCTCGGCCATCGGGACGCAGACCCGGAGATCATGCTGGTCATGCGACCGGAGACCCTGGCGGCAGAAACCCTGGAGGAGGCCCGGCGCTCAGGGAAGCACCTAGCACTGGTCTTCGTGACGGGCAGTATCGGAGGCGAGCCTGGCCTGGCGCCGCGCAACGCACCCAGCTTCACCGAGCCTTTCGGCCCGCCCGTATTACAGGTCGACGGCGCGGAGCGGAGTTGGTTGACGGACCAGGCCGGTGCTGGTCCGACGGCGATCCTTGTGGCCCGAGCCCAGAGAGAACCTGCCGAGGCCGCTAACGTGGTGGCCGAAATTCAGGGACAGGACCGAGCCCTGTCGCCAGTGGTGGTTATGACTCCGCGAAGTGGCTGGTGGAACTGCGCTGCCGAGCGTGGGGGCGGCATCGTCTGCTGGATGGAGATGATGCTGGCCCTGCGTGCCCAGCCGCCTGCCCGGGATGTTCGGTTTGTCGCAACTAGCGGCCATGAGCTGGGCCACCTGGGGCTGAAGTCATATCTCCAGCGCAACCCGGAGTTGGCGACCGGCGCGCTTACGTGGATACACCTGGGAGCCTCAATCGGTGCGGCCAGAGGGGCGAGCCTCCGACTGTTCACTTCCGACGATGAGATGGAGCAGCTTGCAGTGCGGGAGTGGGGACCCGAACTTCGGAGCATGCCGGAGACAGCTCCCCACGGTGTTCCAGGAGGCGAGACCCGGGACATCAATCTACGCGGAGGCCGGTATATCTCTTTGGCCGGAGGACACGCCACCTTCCATCAGGAGGCGGATCGTTGGCCCACAGCCGTGGACGTGAAAAGTGTGGCCGGCTTTGCCACAGCTCTGTCCAGACTGGTGGTGAAACTGGCCGGCTAGCGCGGGAATCAGATTGCACAAGACAGAGTCACGGCGAGGTGCGGCGCACAAGAATAACTTTACGAGCCCCAGCCACTGGCGCGTTTCCTGCGGGTGCAGCTTACCGTTGGCGAGGGTGGCCTGGCGGAACTATCTGACGTCATGGTTGACCAGATCCGAGCTATCGATAACCGACGTTTTCTCAGAGAGCTGGGCACGATTTCTCGCCAAAGCCAGGTGAGATTAGCCGCCAATCTCAGGGTTCTCCTGGCCTAATACGGATCGTTGGGGCGACACTTAGATTGTCCACAAGCAGTGCTCAGCGTTCGATGAATCGAAATCTCGTGTTGAACGTTAGCACAGGGAGAGGCTGAAGACGGCCTGCTGATGGAGTACGGCTTGCCCCCTCTCTTCCGCCTCAGGCGGATCGCTTGCCCCCTCTCCAGCTCTCCCCCATAGTGGGAGAGACAGTCCCCCCGTCAGGGAGGTGCCTGCCCTGAGCGCAGCCGACGGGTAAGGGTTAGGAAGGGGGCCAACTCATCTCTTATTTGAACGGTTTTGCCCTCAGTCCCCCTTTGGCAAGCGGGACCGTGTCAACTCAAATAAGAATGTTACCGAAGGGGGCATGTTTTCTTACGGTTCACTCAAATGAAAATGTTACCAGGAGACCAGCCTGCCTCCTCTCTTGTTCTGTGTGCGATTATTGGTGCCTAGGATCGGGCTCATAGTAAGCCTGTGGGTAAGTGGTCCTCCACTGATCCACAGGCCCTGTCCACTGCCCACGGGCTAGGAGGCAAGAGCGCCCACGAGCTCCCGCCTGTTTCGCTGCGGCTTTGGGCGCTCCCACATCTGTTGTAGCTGTTGATAGATCTCTCGGCGGAGCCGACGGGGGTTGGTCTGGGAGTACATGGCCGCCAATTGGGTCTGTTGGTGCGGCTTCAAGACCCCGCTGGCCAAGACCCGATCATAGGGCGTGCGGGCCTTATCCCATTTGCGCTTGAGTCGGCCGTCCACCATTGGTTTGCCGACCAGATGCAATACCGGCTGAAATTGGTTGTAGTAGACCCACATCTGGTCGTAGAGGGCGTTGAGGGCCGCACACTGGGCCGCAGTGTCCAACCGTTCGTAGCCCAGGTAGGCCCGTACCAGTGTGTCGTTCTTCTGCTCGACGATGCGGTTATCATTCTTGCGGTAGGGTCTGCTCCTGCTCAACTTCAGGCCAACGATCTCCTCTCCCCAGAACCGGATCAGATGGTTATTGAAGAACTCGCTGCCATTGTCTGGATGCAACTCCACGATGGGGAAGGGTAACCGGTCCAGGACGCGCCGAAAGCCAGCTTCCATGACTACCTGGCTGCGCCCCAGCACGGCCACTCGCTCGCTCCATCCTGTAGCCACGTCCACCAGCTGCAGGGTGTGTATATACTCTCCTGATGAGGTGGCGCCGCAGTGGTGTACCAGGTCCACCTCGAAGTGTCCTGGCTCAGTCGTCTCCCACGGTAGCCTGCCCATGGGAACCGCCCGAGTCAACCGGTTGGCTCGCTCTGGTCCTCGCCTGGGCAGACGTGGTGTGTCCTGACGCAGCTTGCCCATCAGCCGTTGCACCGTCGCTCGACTGATCCGGGACAATTGACCCTCCAACTCTGCCGTCAGCCAGAGCTCTCCAAACTCAGCCAGGTGCCGCGCCGTCGGAAGCAGCGCTGGAGTCAGCCGCTCCGCGCACACGTAGTCCAAGCTCTCCCATAACACTCGAATGGCATCCTCCACCTCAGGACCATATGATCTCCCCCGCACCTTATGCCGAGGCTTGCGCTCCAACGTTGCTCCTCGCACTAGCCGGATCAGGCTCTTGCGGTGCAGCCCAGTCACCACTTCCATCTCCGTCAGCAACTCTCCACGACCCATCCGGTCAGCCCCCCAATACCGATCCCTCATCCGCTTCAGATACTTCCGTCGCTCATCTATGGTCATCTCATCTTCGACTGGCATCGTTCCCTCAGTAACATTCTTACTTGAGTGAACTGTACCCGCCTCGGTAACATTTTAGATGAGTGAATACGGGGACTTGTCAGGGCGCCCGATTTGGTAGTACCCTCATCCCTCGGTAAAAGATATGGAGGACACAGATGAAATTCGGCGTTCAGGTCAATTGCTATGGAACGACGTGGGACGACATCCGCGCGTCTATCGAGACGATGGAGGCAGGGCGCTGGGATAGCCTATGGTTTGCCGATCACTTCTTCCCCCCCGGGGGCGGGCCCAAAGGAGACCGTAAGACGCAACATCGAACGGCGTTCGAAGGTTATACCCTGATCGCGGTGGCCGCCGGCATGACGGAGAAGCTCCGCCTGGGGCATCTGGTGCTCGGCAACACCTACCGCAATCCGGCGCTGCTGGCGAAGATGGCGACGACCCTAGACCAAGCCTCGAAGGGGCGTTTTACTCTTGCGCTCGGCGCCGGCTGGTACGAGCGCGAGCACGAGGCCTTCGGCTGGGACTTCCCCTCGATGAAGGAGCGGTCGGACAGGTTTCAGGAGGCGTGCGAGTTGATCCGCAAGCTCTTTACCGCGGATGGGCCCGTCGACTACAACGGCCAATATTATCGGCTCGACCAGGCGCAGCTCTCGCCCGGCTGTTATCAAGAGCCGCATATCCCGATCATGGTCGGCGGCACTGGAGAGCAGCGGACGCTGCGCACCCTGGCGATGCACGGCGACATCATGAATGTAGACGGCTGGTCTGGCCGCGGTATGTCGTTCGAGCTTTACCAGCACAAGGTTAGCGTGCTCGAGCGGCACTGCGAGAAGGTCGGTCGCGATCCGGCCGAGATCAAGCACACGCTGCTGATGCCGTTGAAAGTCACCGACGACAAGGCAGAGGCCGAACGCTTCATCGTGGGGCTCGGTCGCGGAACGATGAAACGCTGGGGCGGCTATGAGGGACCGCTGATGGAGCCGAGGCTCTCCGGGTCGATGGCCGGACCGCTAAACCACGTCATCGATCGAATCGGCCAGTTCGTCGACGCTGGTGTCGACGAGATCATGTTCGGCGCCATCCCGACCGGTGACGTCGAAGCCTTCCAGCGCGTCGAGGAGGAGATCGTCGCGGCCTTCAACTAGGGGCAGCCGCTGATAGGCGCCGGACGGTGCGTTGCATTGCATCGACACGAGGACCCGCGGCCGCCTCACTTGACGGGTCAGAAGTATATGTGTCGACGGCCCACCCGGATGAGGACGTCGCGCAAACGATATCCGCCTTCGAGACCGCAATCGATCAGCTTCCGAGATGAAACACTTAACGCTTTTCGATAGCGTAATCGGGGCTCGGACGAGCGTAATTCGCCATGGCTCTCTCGTGGATCCAGGTGATCGACAGCATGGCAAGATAAGACCTCAAAACGAAATCAGATTATCAGCACGCCAGTTCTACTAACATTAATTCATAAATCACAAAGTGATATAGAAAATCTCGATGCGATTTCGTCGAAAATTAGACCATTTGCGCCTTGACACGCAAATTCCTGACCGATAGATTAGGCGGAGTGGTCTACAGGGTCTAGGGACCCTCGACTCCTCTGCGGACGGGCCCAATTTAGTTGCCGACCGCACTGGCCCTTCGGCCCCATCAGGGGTCGTCCCCGGCCAGGAAACGGTCTCCGCTCAGGGTGTCAATTCACCCGACAGCCCGCCCCACATAAAAGTGACCACGGTCCGACGGCAGGGTCCAACGTGGGCCCTAACTCGCATGAGCCGGTAAGGCGAGTATCCACGCGTAGCAGGTTCAGACGTTAGCGCGAGTCCGGCTCGATTTCTGGGCGGCGTCGTCGTCTATCAGTGCGACAAGCGCAATCACGACCACGCCCCCCAGCCAGGCTGCTTGTGGCACGATCCTTGGCGGCGTCCCTGCTCTTCGCCAAAGGGTCTATAAGACCGGAGCGGCCAATTATATGTAATGGGGTCGTCGAGCCCCAATCGTTATCATCACTTGGAATCTGTACAGGAGCCTCCCACCTGTGAATATTGGCAGTACGTCCATAAATGTCCTTCGCGACGGCACCTTTCTCATGGACGGCGGAAGCGTATTCGGAAACGTCCCCAAGACGGAATGGGAGTTACAAGTCAAGCCCGACCGCCGGAACCGCGTCAGGTTGGGGCTAAACTGCGTTCTGATTACGACTCCCGAAAAAAATATCCTGGTTGATGCCGGGGCCGGGTCGAAACGAACGGCCGAGCTCAAAGAACAGCTCGGCTTCAATGGCAACAAGCTGATGCGGAGCCTGCGCACGTTCGGCCTTACTGCCAGGGACATCGATGTGGTGGTACTAACTCAGCTGCACTCGACCCACAGCGGCGGCTGCACCAAGTTGGACCGCACGGGCGATGCTGTGCCCACTTTCCCCAAGGCCAGCTACGTCGTCCAGCAGCAGGCATGGGAGGGCGCCAACAGCTTCAACGAACGTTTCCAGGGGGCGTTCTACGAGGACGATTACCTGCCACTGGCCGACCGCGAGATGATCTCCTTCATCGACGGAGAGGAAGAGATCATGCCCGGGGTCACAGTAAAGGTATTCGATGGTCCGTCCAAGGGGCATCAGGTGGTCCTGATCGAGCGGGGGAGCGAGCGCATCGCCTACGCCGGCGACCTGATACCGACCTCCTTCCACCTGTATCCGTCCTGGATCTCGGCCAGCGACGAGTTCCCCAACGAAACCCTCGTCCAGAAGCGTCAGCTAATCGAGATGGCGATGGAAGGCGGATGGCTGATCATATTCGGCCACGGCAACGATTGCAGGTCCGGGTACGTCAGCGACCGGAACGGCAAGCCACAGTTCATTCCGATCGAGGTGTAGCCCCCGGAGCATCGGCGCGAATCCGCCATTTGCAGACACCGAACGTTGGGACCTCTAACTCAGGGGCCCCACTTGTTTAGGTCCCCTCCCCTTCGACCGCCATGCTGGCAACCCGCGCGCGGAGCAGGCCATCCTCGGTGTTGTTCATTAGTTGCGCTGGGGTCACGGTGTTGCGAAGCTCCCCGTCTGACGTTGTGACAACGCGGACGTAGTTGTCTGTTAGCCCTGACCACCCCGAGATGTCGGGACCGGTCCGCCGCGTTTCCCACAGCACGTTCCGGGTCGTCCCAAAGAGTCCCTCCCTGAAGGCCTCGGCGTGGGAACGCCCCAGGTCGATGAGCGTCCTGGACCTGGCGGCCTTGTCTTCGGCCGTCACTGATTCCGGAAAGTGGGCCGCGCTCGTGCCGGGCCTCGCAGAGTACGGGAAGACATGCAGGTCCGCGAAACGGACCCGTTCGCACACGCGGAGCGTCTGTTCAAAGTCAATCCTTGTCTCCCCCGGAAAGCCCACGATGGCGTCGGCGGTGATGGCGACATCTCCAACCTTCCGTCGAATCTTGTCAGCCGTGGCCTCGTACGTGGCGGCCGTGTATCGGCGCCGCATGCGCTTCAGGACGGCGTCGCTGCCGCTCTGTAACGGCATGTGGAAGTGAGGGCACAGTCGAGCGTCGCTCCATAGATCGAGCAGCTCGTCGTCAATGTCCTGGGGCTGGAGGGACGACACCCTGATTCGCGGAATCCCAGTGCGCTCCAGGACCCCCCGCAATAGCGAAACCAGGTCCTGCCGGTCCATGTCGAAACCGTAGGACCCAAGCTGCGTCCCAGTTAGCACAATCTCCTTGAGTCCCTGGGCTTCGTAATCGGCGACGCGGGACACAATCGAGTCGACGGGAAGGCTCCTCTCCCTCCCCCGCACTTTGGGTACTATGCAGTAAGAGCAGACCTGGTCGCAGCCCTCCTGGATCTTCACCATGCCGCGGGTGCGCCCAAGCTTCAATATGACCGGCTCGTTGTCGCTGCCGGTGGCGCACGGCACGTCCATCCTGTCGAAGGACCGGGCCAGGTGCGCCACGAGGGTCGACTTGGCCTGATTTCCGGCGACCACGTCGACATCATCGAGTCCACGTAGCGTCTCGGGCGAGCGCTCGGCGTAGCAGCCGGTGACCACAATGGTCGCATCGGGGCTGCGCCGTCTCGCCGATCGTAGCGCCTGCCGCGCCTTCCGGTCGGCCACATGCGTCACCGTGCATGTGTTCAGGACGTAGACGTCCACCTCCTGGGAACCGTCGACAACCTCGAATCCGCTTGCGGCGAACCGCGCCGCGAGGTCCATAGAGTCGGCCTGATTGAGCTTGCAGCCGTGGGTCTCGATGGCCACCTGTTTCAAGTTGGGAGTATGGTTGCTCAAGGTAAATCACCGTAAATTCGGCGTCCATCGGCGCCGTTTAAGGCACCACCGGTATGGTAACATGAGCGTCGATTGCCCACCGGCCCAGGCGCATCGCCGGGCTTACGATGACAGGATTCTTGCGTGGGATACCTCCATCCACGGACATTTCCTCCAGACAGACATTGGTCGAGGTTCTATCGGACGTGGCACCTTCACTCACAGCCCCGAATAGCGCAGCTCTAGGCGTCACGGAGCACCCGTGACCGCAGAAGGCGATGGGACGCCTCGGTGGGTCGACAGGGCTGCCAACCTGGTCCGGCACGGCGACGAAGCGCTCGAATTCATTGCCAGGGCCAGCGCCAATCTTCCGGCCGATGCCCAGGACGTGGAAGCTGTCTGCCTGCTGTGGGACGAGGCCGACAGACTGGACCGGACCGTGTCAGACCACTTCGCGGCGATGAACGACGGCCTCTTGGACGGCCGCGGGCAGTTCGACGTGACGCGGGGCGCCGACATGACCGAGCGATTCGGCCCCGAGGGGATGCTCGTCTACCAGTGCACCTGGACACTCGAGTGGGACAGCCATCGCCGCATCGCGGTGGTCCTCGCAATCGAGCCGCGGTCCAGAAGCTTCGACGCGTGGGTCGTAGCGGCGGAGGGCGAGGCCATAACGCTGTCGGTGCCCGTCGCAGACTCCCGTCTTGAGGACGCTCTGGCCATCGCCTATTTCAGGGCGGCTACCAGTCACTCCTTAAACTGACTCGGCGTCGGGCCCGCGCGGACCGGCACGGTTCGCCGGGGACACAGCGGGCGGCCCGAGCGCCCCAATCCTCCTTTCGGGCCCACGCATCTAAGCTATGGACTCGATGCAATAACCGCCTCTGTATTCTCGCAAGGAGACGCCATGACGATGACGGAACCGAATATCACCGTGTACGGGGCGCCATGGTACCCTGACTGCAAAAGGGCGAAACAGTTCCTGGGAGACCAGCGGGTCCGGTTCAACTGGATCGACATCGACCAGGATGAGGCCGCCCGCATGCACGTCCAGCAGGTTAACAACGGCAAGCAAATCATCCCAACGATAGAGTTCGAAGACGGCTCGACACTGGTGGAGCCGACTAACGCGGAGCTGGCAGCCAAACTGGACATCAGCCCCAGGGCCACGCGAACCTTCTACAACCTGATCGTCGTGGGCAGCGGGCCCGCCGGACTGACGGCGGCGCTCTACGCTGGCCGAGAAGGTATCGACACCTTGGTCATGGAGCGAAGCGGCGTTGGCGGACAGGCCGGGGTAACCGAAAGGATCGATAACTATCCGGGTTTCCCCCAGGGAATCTCGGGTGCCCAGCTTGCCGACGAGATGCGTGCCCACGCCGAGCGCTTTGGCGTGGAGATCTTGCCGGCCCAGTCGGTGACCGGCATCGGCGTCATGGGCGACTACAGGGTGGTGGTGACCGAGACCGGCGACGAGTACTGCGCCGATGCCGTGGTGATTGCGACCGGGACCCGTTACCGGCGGCTTAACGCAGTCGGGGAGGAAGACCTCATCGGCGCAGGGATACACTTCTGTGCGACCTGTGACGGTCCATTCTATAAGGGCCAGGAGATGCTGGTTGTCGGTGGCGGGAACAGCGGCGTCGAAGAGGGCCTGTTCCTGACCAAGTTCGCGAGCAAGGTAACCATACTTGAGGTCCGGGACAGCCTTGGCGCGAGCCAGGTGCTCCAGGAGCAGGCGGCTGCCAATCCAAAGATACAGGTGAGGACCGGCGCCATCGTGGAGGAGTTCAAGGGCCAGCACCGCCTGGAATCGGTGGTTGTGAAGGACATCAAGACGGGCAAGGTCGAAGAGCTGCATCCAGCCGCGGCGTTTATCTTCATCGGAATGGACCCGAATACCGATTTCCTCAAAGACTCGGTGGAGCTCGACGAGTGGGGTTTTATCAAGACGGACGGAAAATTCGAGACCAGCGTCCCAGGGATATTCGCG